>NZ_RAQO01000001.1 GCF_003610775.1 Alginatibacterium sediminis
TACTGAATTAACATATTTTTGACTCTATTGCTAAAGTCGCTGTATGGAACTCTTAAATAATGACAAGCAAAGTTTTTTTGCGTCATCAATCTTCGAGTGCCCACACAGATTGCATGATTAAATTGTTAAAGAACGTTTTACTTCCGGTCACACCAGAAGGCTTCTCGTCGAAGCGGATGCGTATAATACGCTTCCATGTTTTGATGTCAACCGCTAATTTCAAGAAATTTGCGATTTTCATCCCGGTGGTTTGAAGCGAGCTTCTTATACCGTCCTGAGCCGTTGAAGCCTTGGGGGCTGCGCCGTTTCAGTGGGGTGCATTATAGGGATCACGCTTTTGAGCGCAAGTGTTTTTCATTCAAAACATTCAAATTATTGCTTAAGTGAACATTGTTTGAACAAAAGTTATAGAATACACCCCGTAATGGGACTTTTAGTTTGGTTTTTTTGCACATTCGATTACCCTAATAGCTACGCTTAGAGAATCAAGCACTACATTGTAAAGCCACTATTCAAAGGACTTGAGCATGGCGACTTCGAAACTACTCATAAAAACAACCTTATCTAGCATGCTGTTAGTTGCGACTCAAGCAAATGCGGACTTCAGCCATCAACACGCTGGCGACTATACCCAAGTCTTGCTTCCTTTAACTGGACTCGGTGTTAGTTTAGCCAAAGGGGATACAGAAGGTACCTGGCAACTAACGCGTTCTTTCGTAACCTCAACTGTTATTAGCCAGAGCATCAAGTATGTTGCAGCAAAGCAGCGACCTAACTTCGCAGCTCGAACGTCGTTTCCTTCAGGTCACACCACAGCCGCTTTTAGTGGTGCATCGTTTCTACATACCCGCTATGGCAGTACTTGGGGTGTTCCAGCGTACGCTGTTGCAGCCTATACAGGCTGGTCGCGTGTATATTCCGATAAACACTATTGGGATGATGTCATCGGTGGTGCAAGTATCGCGGTGCTCACAAACCTATTCTTTGTGAACCCAATTGCTGAGGATATAACCGTATCGCCAATGATAAACGGCGACTCAAAAGGACTTAAATTTAGTTTTAGTAACCGTTTCTTTGAAGGCGGTAGCCGTGCCAAAGCACCTGATACCCGATTTAACCCCAAGTTTAAGTTCGATTTCTATATGGGGCCAAGCCAATTAAAGTCCAGTGATAGTATCAGTTACGATAACCATGACCATTTGGAAGTCGATGACAGGATCACAACCGCTGCAGTACGCTGGACCTATGCATTAGATTCTCGAAATGACTTTAGCTTTTTTACACAACCTTTTGAAATCCGAAGTCAAGGCAAAGCAGCCAGTGGCCAGGAACAATACGCGCAGTATCAAGTTTGGGATAACATTCTAAATTGGAGCTACGACTTGGCACCTAATAATGCTTGGATAGCTCGCGCAGGCGCTGGCTTAATGTTGCAATATGCTAAAACAGCGATCTCGGACGCAGCACATTTCGAGAACTTCAATACTGTTGGCGAAGAATGGCTTTTCTATCCAATGCTTAACGCTAATATAGGCTATCAGTTCGATCCTAAGTGGGCTGCAGTATTAGCTGCTGAGTATGGAAATAATGGTGACGGAAATGTTATTAGTGCTAATGCTACCGTCAACTACCTCTTCAACAAACGCTGGGATGCTGCACTAGGCTATAGCTATTATCAACGCGACCAAGATAACGTTAAAACATTGCGGCGCATTGAGTTTGACTCAATTTTTCTACGTGTAGGATACAAATTTTAGGGGTCAATTGTGATTAAGAAGTTTAAAGGACAAAGCCCAAGTTTGGCAAACCGAGTATTTGTCGAAGAATCGAGTGTGCTCTACGGTGAAATCAGCCTTGCTGATGATGTCAGCATTTGGCCCTTAGTCGCTGCGCGTGGCGATGTAAACGAAATTAGGATTGGTGCAAGAACCAACGTACAAGATGGAAGCGTGTTACATGTTACCCGCAAAACAGACGATAAACCTGACGGTCATCCGCTCGTTATTGGAGAAGATGTCACTGTTGGGCATAAGTGCATGCTACATGGTTGTACTATAGGCAATCGAGTTTTAGTCGGAATGGGAGCAATCGTTCTCGATGGCGCTGTTGTAGAAGACGACGTAATTATTGGTGCAGGCTCCTTAATAGCCCCAGGTAAAACCCTAGCTTCTGGATATCTGTATGTTGGCTCCCCAGCAAAGCAGGCTCGCGCTTTGACATCAAGTGAGAAGTCATTTCTAGTTGAGTCGGCCCAGAACTATGTACGCTTGAAAGATGTGTACTTAGCTGAGGGTTAAACTTACAGCTCAAATCTCGTAACTCTCCAATGCATCAGTTACGGATGCATTGGTGTTTTTACAGGAATGCTTAGTTACGCTGTTAGTGTCATGCCAAACTCTACCGGTGTTTTAACGTAAGCCACATTTAGATTGCTTTGCTTAATCGCATCCATCAATTGGCTTATCCCTTCAGGATGACTTGCCAGCATGACTTTAACTGGTTGGTCACTAAGATCTATAAAATGGGCACTATGCAGCTTGTGGTCATGGCCAAAGCCCTCGCTCATCGTACTCATGGTCGCCCCTTCAAGTCCAAGCTCAAGTGCTTTTTGTATCAGCCACTCACCAATAGGCTTTCCTTGGTGTTTTCTATTTTGTTCAGTAAAAAACGTTACATAAAATCCTTGCATTAGTGCACTCCCATTTAGTCTAAATCGTTTCTAATGATAGTTTCCAATGTCGACTGGTGCGCTCTTAAATCACAGTCAACACTAGCTAGTCCAGCAATGTCCTAATTTGATGATCGGCCATTGACCGCGATCGACAAGATACTTCGACGCTATACTCGAGCCATCGGGCGGTATCAATGTTAGCTACAAACCATATAAAGCCGGGTAAGACCTTAAGGTTTGACCCTTTTAAACCACGTAAGATGACAACACTTAAAAACTCAGCAATAAATTACCGACTGTGACGCTAGTTCTTCTTCTATATCTAATTGTTCAATGAAATCCTCAATATCAAAATGCAGTTCTATGGCTATGTCTGGGGCTTGACGCTTGTTAATGCTTTGACCATAGAGTTCGCTCATCGAGGCCATCGAGATATAAAATTGTCGGTCCTGACCAGAGAATTGAGCCCCTAGCACAAAGAATTGAAAATCTTTGTCCCAATTTCCCCTATCATTAATAATCAATTGTTGATTCATCAATATTCCTAAAATCTACAAATTCGTGGTTTAATGGAAGCATTACCTATTGAGCAAGCTCACAATTAATTCGTACTATCTCTTTGATATTTACCAATTATGCTCGAAGATGGTAAGCGTGCAATAGCAAGGAAACTAACATGCTGCTAGCCCCAATACCTGACAATGAAGCGGAACGCCTTACGACTCTGCGAAATTTGAATACCTTAGATACTGAGGCAGAAGAGCGTTTCGACAGAATTACTCGTTTAGCTAAACGCTTATTCGATGTGCCAATTTGCTTAGTCAGCTTAGTCGACGAAAACCGTCAGTGGTTTAAATCGTGTTTTGGCTTGAGCGCTACCGAGACTGCACGTGATATTTCATTTTGTGGCCACGCTATTTTGCAAGATGACATATTCGTCATTGAAGATACCCTTGAAGATAAACGGTTTGTTGACAACCCCTTGGTAACTGAAGCTCCATTTATACGTTTTTACGCCGGTTTCCCACTAAAACTGGGAGATAATGTACGTATCGGAACACTTTGCATTATTTCAGATAAACCTCGCGTTTTTGGTAAAGACGACCGAATCGCCCTTGAAGATCTTGGTCAAATGGTTATATCTGAGTTCTCGTCGCTGCAACAAAACACTATTGATGCTCTTACCGGCATCTCCAATCGGCGCGGTTTCGATGTTTTGGCTAAAAAGAGTATTGCCCATTGGGATCGAAGCAACACCCGTTCGGCATTAGTATTCTTTGACTTAGACTTCTTTAAGCAGATAAACGACCAATACGGACATGATGAAGGCGATCAGGCATTGAGTGTATTTGCCAAATTGCTAACCTTATCTTTTCGAGAGTCAGATGTTATCGCTCGTTTTGCTGGCGATGAGTTCGTGGTACTGGTTTCATGTGTCGAGGAAAATAGCGTGACCTCAGCAGTGTTGCGCTTTGATAGCCAATTGCAAGAACACAACAATACCAGTAATAAACCTTTTAAGCTTTCATATAGCTTTGGAGTCAGCACTCGCGAGGCGAAATCCGAAACAACAATTAAAGACATGTTGATTCAGGCTGACCAAGCTATGTTCAAAGTTAAGGCTTTGCATCATCAACAACAATAGTCTGCGTATTAAACAACTAGTACTGAACATCGACTTGCTTAACCTGGAGTTTAAGATTGACCATCATAGTTAACCCAAACGAAAAAAATTGGCAGCTATTTAAATTTGAAGAGCTCAACACAACTCAGCTTTATCAAATTTTGGCTCTTCGCGCCGAGATTTTTGTGGTTGAACAGGATTGCCCCTATCAAGATTGCGACAATAAAGATCAACAAGCAATGCACTTATGCTTATTCGAGAAGACACGTCTACTTGCCTACGCTCGATTATTTGCCCCTGACGGACCTAACCAGCCTGCTCATATAGGGCGCGTTGTTGTCGCTTACCAAGAACGATCAAGTAAACTCGGCATTGCTTTGATGCACCAAGCAGTGAATGAGGTTGAACGCTTGTGGCATAAACCTTCAATCCACATCTCGGCACAATTTCATCTGCAACCATTTTATACCAAGTTTGGATTCAAAAGCGTCGGCGAAAGCTATCTTGAAGACGATATCCCACATATTCAAATGCAACGCTAAGGTTTTCGTTAGTTGCTCATATTGCGGCGTAATTCCCGATAAACAGAACGAGTACCGGGACGAATTCCGCGCCAAATGCTAAAACTTTCAGCGGCTTGATTCACCAGCATACCCAAGCCATCAACAAGTTTTGCAGCGCCATGGCTTTGAGCCCAGCGATTAAAACCCGTAAGTTCTGCGCTATAACTCATATCATAGCTAACGGTTGTGCTACCAAAAATCGCTGCTGGGATTTGCGGTAATTCTCCGTGCAAGCCTGCAGATGTGGAGTTAATCACAAGATCGAAGCTTTGTGACAGCTCATCCAAAGGGGTAAAACTGAGCTCACAATCACCTTTAAATTCGCTAAAGAGCTGTGCTAAGTGCTCGGCTTTATCGACACTTCGGTTAGCAATCAGCAAGGATTTCGGTTGAGCTTGCAATAGCGATTGCAGAACACCTCGTGCTGCGCCACCAGCACCAAGTAACAAAATACGCTGGTCTCTTAGTTCAACATGCTGGTCTTTCAAATCTTGTAGCAAGCCAGCGCCATCTGTAGTATCGCCAAAAACTAGGCCATCATCAGTAAAATTGAGGGTATTCACCGCACCGGCTAATTTTGCTCGTTTAGATAGTCCCGTTGCAAAGGCAAAAGCATCCTCTTTGAAGGGGGCAGTAATATTGAAGCCTTTATAACCCTCGCCTCTTAATCTGGAAACGAGATCGTCAAACTCACCCGGCTCTCCAAGTTTAGCGTCATAGACCATGTCTTGCTGAGTTTGCCGGGCAAACAAGGTGTGGATAAATGGGGATTTTGATTGAGCGATCGGATTACCGATGACAGCGTAGCGGTCCATAAAATCTCAGAATTGAAAGCGATGAACAACTGTACCGTATTTTGGATTGAGGATGCCAGTAAACCGCATCCTTTTAGTCGATATTCAGTGTCGCGTGATCGAAAGACTAATCATCGTCATCGTTAACAGTTTCGCTTTCGTCGATATCGTCAAGCTCATCACTCGTAACAGCGCTAGTACTCGCCTTTTTGGCCGGATTACTAACTAAGCCATGAAAACTTTTCCGTCCGGTAAGCTTTTTGTATTTAGCCCATACCTTTTCTTCAGCATTGCTTGCTTCAGATAAGCCTCTAAAACAAGCAACAAATGACGCTTCAGCCTCGTTGCTAGGTTCGCGCTCCCCCATATCTAGGGCTTTGAAAGCATGACCGCTGCGTTCGAGTAACTCGGCTTCCTTTATTGTAAAAGCACCACTGCGCGAGAATCCTCGCTTAAATTTTTTGTCATCATAGAAACGTCGATTGCTCTCAAATGCTTGGCTCATCAACCCTCTCCTAATTAAAAACTTAGAATTTAAAAACCGTTAAAGCGTTTTTAATCCATATTTTTTTTCGGTGCAAGAGTTGTTTGATGACATTTGTGAGTCAGATAGCAATTCCAAATTTCTATCTGCTTTAGAAGCAATGAAAAGACTACTTTATAGCCATTCCCGAGGCTTAAGAAAATGCAGATAGAGTTGTTCTTCTCGACTACCTATTTCCGGCTTCCAGTTATAACGCCACTTAACTAAAGGAGGGAGTGACATCAGGATTGACTCGGTTCGTCCACCTGACTGCAATCCAAACAAAGTTCCGCGATCATGAACCAAATTAAATTCAACATAGCGACCACGTCGGTACAATTGAAAGTCTCGCTCATGTTCGGAAAATGTCATGTCTTTGCGTTTTTCGACGATAGGTAAGTAGGCCGCTAAAAACCCTTGTCCTACAGCTTTAGTAAACTCAAAACAGGTTTCAAATTCCCAATGATTTAAATCATCAAAAAATAATCCACCGACACCGCGAGTTTCGTCTCTATGCTTCAAATAGAAGTATTCATCACACCATTTCTTATAACGCGGATAAACTTCATCTCCAAATGGTGCGCAAATATCTAAAGCTTGCTGATGCCAAGACTCGCAATCATCTTCAAATGGGTAATACGGCGTTAGATCAAATCCACCACCAAACCACCATATTGGATCTTCGCCTTCTTTTTCAGCGATAAAGAAACGAACGTTGGCATGACTGGTTGGTATAAATGGGTTATGGGGATGAATCACTAAAGACACCCCCATCGCTTCAAAACTACGCCCGGCTAATTCAGGGCGTTGCGCCGTTGCCGAGGCGGGCATTTTTGAGCCATGGACATGGGAAAAGTTTACCCCAGCTTGTTCAAATACGCGGCCATTCTCAAGAACACGCGTGCGACCAAACCCACTAAGTTTATCGCTAGGCTCTCGTTGCCAATCATCATGCATAAAAGTAGCACCAGCATCGCTGTGCTCAAGACGACTGCAGATTTGGTCTTGCAGTTGTAAAAGCGCTCGTTTGACCGCCTCTTTGTCCAAATTGTCCATGCCTAATCCTTAGCTGCGTATGATGTCAGAACTCAAAAGGTCAATGATCTGACTGGCTTGTTTGGATTGTCCCAAAGATCCTTCAAGTATGTAATCTATACCAGGCAGAGAATTGAGTTCAGTCATTTCAGTAATCGAGGGCTCACCAGCCAAATTAGCTGAAGTCGATACGATACAGTGCGAAAACTGCTGGCAAAGCTCAAGCACTAAAGGGTGCTGAGTAATACGGATTGCGACGCTATCAAAGTGACCTCGAACACGTTCACTAACACTTGCTTTTGCTGGAACGAGCCAAGTCGTAGGGCGTTGTGTCGGGCTTTGTAACTGTAATAGCTGCTGCTTAGAGCAGCGCTGCCAATCACAATAGTCGTCAAAATGCTCTATTTGAGAGCCGATCAAGATTAAGCCTTTCTTTGCAGGCCTAGACTTAATACTTAGAATTTTATCAATGGCGGGCAAACTACGGGGATCACAACCGAGGCCATAAACAGCCTCCGTTGGATAAGCGAGAACACCTTCGGCGCGCAAACATGCAAGAGCGCCGGGAATTGAACCGCTATTCGTCATTACAGTGTTTTAAGTTTTACCTGCAATGCAGCATCTTTGGCTTCTACCGCTAGAGCTGATTTAGCGCGTTCTTCTTTTACAGCAAGAGCTAAGGCATCATCTGCAACGGCTAGCATTTGCGCCGCAAGATAACCCGCATTTTTTGCACCAGCACTACCGATTGCTACCGCTGCTACAGGTACGCCACCAGGCATCATGACTGTAGATAGCAATGCATCGTTACCACGCAATGGTCCATTATCAATTGGAACACCAATCACTGGACGCGTAGTTATACCCGCAACCGCGCCGGCAAGGTGAGCGGCTAGACCAGCGGCACAGATAAAGACTTTACAACCACGTTGCTCCGCGTCTTTCACATACGCGTGAGTCGCCGCTGGTGTGCGGTGGGCAGAGGTCACCTTAACTTCATGCTCAATTGAAAATGTCTTTAGTACATCTAAAGTTGCCATCATCACTGGAAGATCCGAATCAGATCCCATTAAAACTGCTACAAAAGGCTTAGCCATCGGTGTTCCTTGTTTTATTGTCACAAAAGAAGCGGCCTATTATATCGACAACTTTTCAGCTGTAAATACGGCTCGAATCAAAATCTCAGATTATGTCCGTTTGGACACCGGTAGTACTTGAACAAATACAAATTGCAGAGCCGCCATAACCACTACTGAAGGCCCTGCTGGCGTGTCTTTAAACCATGATAAGCTTAAACCCAAGCATACTGCGCTGGCACCAAATAAAATCGCTAAACCGGCCATTTGCTCTGGCGAACGACTAAATTTACGCGCACTCGCAGCAGGGATTAATAACAAAGAAGAGATTATCAAAGCCCCTACAAATTTCATGGCAACACCGATAACTAAAGCGAGTAGCAACAATATTATAGCCCGCATTAAAGCAACATTTACCCCTTCCACAGCTGCGATTTCTTCATTGACGGTAGCAGAGAGTAAATCGCGCCATTTCCATACTAAAATGGCGATAACCACTGCGCCTCCACCCCAAATCCAAATCAGGTCGGTGATGCCGACGGCAAGCAAATCCCCAAACAAATAGGCCATAAGATCAACACGGACATTATCCATCAATGCCACAGCGACTAGTCCTAGCGATAAAGCCGAGTGTGCTAAGATCCCAAGTAAGGTATCGCTAGCTAGGTGTTTTTGTTTTTGTAGGCTCACTAGGACCAAGGCTAAAATTGCACCGGACATTACAACCGCGGCGGTTAAATTTATTTGTAACCATAGACCAATCGCGAGACCCAATAATGACGAGTGCGCCAGAGTATCGCCAAAATATGCGAGCTTTCTCCATACAACAAACGAGCCTAAAGGTCCGGCCAGAATCGCGATACCAAGACCAGCCAACAAGGCGTGAACTAAAAATCCATCTATCATGAGTGTTCCGTATTGTCTTCTTCAGTAACGACTTGATGTTGGTTTAGGTGCTCGTGATCGTGGTCATCGCAATGATGATGGTGAGTATAAACGGCGAGCTGCTGTTGTTCTTCACCGGCAAATAGTTTGGCAAACTCTGGATGTTGAGCAACACTTTCCGGTTGCCCTTCACAGCAAATATGGTGGTTTAGGCATATAACATGATCGGTTGAAGCCATAACCAAATGTAAGTCATGAGAGACCATAAACACGGCAGCATTCAAGCTTTGAGCAATTTGGGTGATTAATTGGTAAAGCTCAATCTGGCCATTAATATCAACCCCTTGTACAGGCTCATCCAAAACTAATAGTTGCGGGCGAGCCAAAATAGCACGCGCCAACAGAACCCGCTGCATTTCACCACCAGAGAGCTTTGACACTTGGCGAGTCATTAAGCTTTCAATGCCCAAAAGCTCAATTGCTTGCGGTAGATCTTGTTGGCTACCATGACGTGAGAGCTTTAAAAAACCTTTAACCGTTAGTGGCAGTGATTCGTCAACGTTAACTTTTTGAGGTACGTATCCAATGCGTAGCTTAGCTCGACGCTCAATTTCACCGCTATCAGCTTTAGTTAGTCCTAATATCACTTTAATCAGCGTACTTTTACCTGATCCATTAGGGCCAATAAGCGTTGTGATCTGCCCTGGAAATAATGACAAGTTGATTCGGTCTAAGACTCTGCGCTCATCGAAGCTCAAACAAACGTTTTGCAGGGTCAATAATGATACGGACAAGCATATCTCTCTTTGTTGTGTGCCAATTTTTGCGGGAACTAATGATACACTAGCGGCCAAATTTACTAAACAGATCGCAAATAATGAACTTCAGACTTGCAATGCTCGCCGCTCTCAGTTTTCTGATTTCAAGCCACAGCGTTGCCGACCAGCAAGAGCCTAAGGTAATTAGCTCGATTAAACCACTAGCGCTACTAGTCACAAGCTTGACCCAAGGCGAAATTAAAGGCGAGTACTTAATCGATCCGTCCTTATCACCGCACGATTACGCGTTGCGTCCATCAGATGTGCGGGCATTGCGTCAAAGCGATCTTGTTATTTGGGTCTCAGATTCCTTAGAACCATTTCTAGAAGCGCCTTTAACCCAAAACAAATCCAACAATTTGCCGCTACTCTCATTGCCAAATATGCCAGTCATTGAACATGGCCACGATGACCATGAATCAGAGAACGATAGTCATGAAGGTCATAGCCATGATATTGACCCTCATATTTGGCTAGGATATAACCAAATTCAAATTGCTGCGTTAGCTATTACCGAGGAATTGATACGGTTACAACCAGAGCTTGAATCACATCGAAGAGAGCAACTCTTAACATTCCTGACTCGTTTAGAACAACAACATAAAGAACTATCAGACCAGCTAGCGCCGATCCAGAATGTTGGCTTCTTTGTATTTCATGACGGCTATAGTTATTTTGAGCAAAGTTTTGGTCTTAAACGACTCGGTGAGTTCACCATTAATCCACAACAGCAAGCTGGGGCTAAAACGATTCAAAGTATTCGTCAATCGCTTGCCAATGGTGAAACAGACTGCATTTTTGCTGAACCACAATTCGAGGGAGCTATGTTGCAGCGCTTAGCGCAAGACACGCAGGTTACGATTGGTATTCTTGACCCATTGGGCATTGATACAATTAACAATGCCGATGGCTACTTCATGCTTATTGATGAAATGGCAAAATCGTTTACGAGCTGCCTAAAGTAGCTTAAATAACTCGTGAGAATTGCTGACGACGTGCTTGATCGCGAAAATAGCGGTCAAAGCACATGCAAATATTACGAATAAGCAGTCGACCTTTGGCTGTGACTTGGATTTGTTCAGCGTGCAACTCTACCAATTGGTCATCTATAAAGGTTTGTAGTAAAACTAAATCCTCGGCGAAGTAGCTCTTAAAGTCCAAGTCAAAAAGCTGTTCAATCGAAGTCATATCTAAACTGAAGTTACAAATTAAAGTCTTAATCACTTCGCGACGAATCAAATCGTCTTGGTTTAGGCCAATTCCTTTCCACAGGGCACTGCCGCTATCATCAATAGCTTGGTAGTAGGTTTTGAGATCTTTTTGGTTTTGAGAGTAGCTATCTCCAATCATTGATATTGACGAGACACCTAAACCAAGTAAATCAGCCTCTCCCTGTGTGGTATAACCTTGAAAATTTCGATGCAGTTCGCCATTACGTTGAGCTTTTGCTAATTCGTCATCTGGTTTTGCGAAATGGTCCATACCGATAAACTGATAGCCATGCTCGACTAAAAACTCAATGCTATCTTTCAAAATCTGTAAGCGTTGATCTGGGCTCGGCATTTGGCTTTCGTCTATCTTGCGCTGTGCAGCAAAACGACTCGGTAAATGCGCATAATTAAACACCGACAAACGATCAGGGTCTAGGTCGAGCACACGTACCAAAGTTTTGTTAAAACTCGCTGGCGTTTGATGAGGTAAGCCATAAATCAAATCAATATTAATAGACTTAAACCCACTTTCGCGTGCCTTTTCAATGAGTGCAAAAATGGTGGCTTCGTCTTGTTCGCGATTTACCGCCTGTTGTACTTGCTTGTCAAAATCTTGAACACCGAGGCTAAGCCGATTAAAGCCAAGTTCACTGAGTAATCCTATCGTTTCGATTTCAATCTCGCGCGGATCAACCTCAATACTAATTTCAGATGACTGCGCAAAGTTAAAATTGTCATGTAGCATTGCGTTTAAACGTTTGAGCTGCACCGGCGTTAAATAGGTAGGTGTGCCACCGCCCCAATGCATCTGACTAACCGAGCGATTGGCAAATTTCGCAGACACCGCTAAAATTTCTCGCTCCAAAAAGTCCAAATAGTCATCAGCTTTGTGTTGATGTCTAGTGATGACCTTGTTGCACCCGCAGTAGTAGCAAAGCTTGTGACAAAAAGGGATGTGCACATACAGAGATAAAGGTCGATCAGGGTAACTCTCTACCGCCTGAGTAAAGTCTTGCTGACTATAGTCGGGCTTAAATTCCAATGCCGTGGGGTAACTGGTATAACGCGGCCCAGAATAATTGTACTTTTCAATTAGTTCCTGGTCCCAAGACACGGGAGTAAAGTGATTCAAATCGTTGGACATATTATCTCTTTTACTTGACGATATATTGCGATAGTTCGAGCTCTTTCAAAGAATTTGCTTCAAGCAGTACTGATTCCTGATACTGTTCTTCAGCTTCTAAACGCTGTTTGTCTTCTTCAAAACGCTGATTGGCTTTTAACTGTTTGCGTTGTTCAAGTCGCGCCAAATCACCGACAATCTCATACAGTGCATAAGTTGAAGGGAAATGTGATGACCACAACAATGGCTTAGATGACTGAAGGGCGTTAAGCAAATGGTATTGCCGTATCACGCCTTCACTAATTTCGCAGCGGCCCTCTAACATGGCCAAAGCAATATACTGAATATCCGCTACAATTTTGTTGTTGCGCTTAGTAACTGCGGCCTTTATCACATTTTGCTGAATTTTAAGCTGCGCAAGTAAACGCCCTGCGTAAACCGCTAAGCCTATAACAACGATTAATCCTAAACCGCCCAATACGAGCATCAGTGACACGAGTTAGTCCTTATATTGATCGAGACTACCGCTATTAAGTGAACTCCATAGACGGTCTTCATCATTACGAGCTTCCGGCTCATCGTCGGTTTCAATTAAGCCAAGCTGCTCCATCAATTGTTGATGACGAGCAAGTTGCTTATCAAGCCATTGCTGATCAACGTCATTTAACTCTTGGCCAGCATCACTTTCGTCAAGCAAGTTGGCTAAACGCGTATTGTTTTCCAACAACTCTAGTTCTTGCTCTGGACTTAATACTTTTGCTTTTGGTTTCGGTTTTTTAGGCGGCGCTACTGCAGCCTTTTGACTGTTAGGTGTTACCAAAGCAATTGGTTTTTTACTTCCAATACGTTTATCTACTACTACATTACTTTGTTGCTGTTGTTGACTCGTTTGGGCTTCTTGCTGACGATTCCCACTTGGCTTTCCTTTACCAATGCTCGCCTTTTGCACCGCAACTTTACGTTTGCTTTTAAAATCCGCTTCCTTACGTGCAGCTAAACTGCCTCCCGAACGAGATTTTTTTGATCGGCTCATTTCATTTACCTACCGTTATTGGTTAATACAGCTTCAACAGATAAAGCTTAGTTGAAAGCTTTGCACCGAGGAGCATTACGTCTGCATTTGGGTATAAAAAGCTTAACTTTCACCTTTTAACACCAAACAAAGACCTTGTTCTTGGCAATGGCCCAGAACAAAAAAGGAGCGAAGTATACACTTTGCCCCTTAGGTAAACACAGTTTTAAATTTCGGAACTACAACTTAATGTAATCCACCTAAATACTGTGATAACAATTCAATGTCATCGTCACTAAGTTTAGCCGCGACATTGCGCATCATTCCGTTTAAATCATTATTACGCTCACCACTTCGGAATAGTTCAAGCTGAGATTTAATATACGGTGCATATTGACTCGAAATTTTTGGAAAATTAGCCAAACTTTGACCATTTCCGCGAGGACCATGGCATGCGGTACAGGCTGCTATCCCACGCTCTAAATCACCGCCCATATATAAGCTTTGACCTGCGTCGACAAACTCAGGGGCAGTTGTGTTAGGTGACATCGTTTTACTGGCAAAATAAGCTGACAAATCGCTGATGTCTTCATCGCTTAAACCAATAGCCATACCACCCATGACCGCGTTAGCACGACCAGTACCACCCGTCATCGCAGCCTTAAATTCATGCAGCTGTTTTTCTAAGTAGCTGGCATGTTGGCCATCAATTTTGGGATAACCTAGTGCTTCGCCATTTTCATTATGACAAGTAACACAGGTTGCCGACTTCGCTTCGCCTTGAGCGATATCTCCTTGTGCCTGCGCTAAACTAGTTAGTCCCAAACACATCCAAATGACAAACGTAATTTTTTTCATAATAGTCCGTTTATTAGTATTCTTTGACTCTTCCAAACCACATACGGCGCTGACATGGTACAATCACGCGTTGCGACGTTACCAATCCCAGTAACTGCGTTATTTTACACGAATTTATCAAAAACGTAATCGCTTATCCCCAAGGGAGCTAACAAAGTTTATGCCTCGTTTTAACTTTCAGAACACACATTTTGTCACAAGTGCCCCTAACTTGGACGCCATGCCAGAGGATAGCGGTATTGAAATCGCCTTCGCAGGGCGCTCCAACGCCGGAAAATCTAGTGCTTTAAACACCTTAACGCGGCAAAAAAGCTTGGCTCGAACCAGTAAAACACCGGGTCGAACTCAGCTAATCAACGTTTTTGAAGTTGAGGACGGCTATCGACTTATCGATTTGCCGGGTTACGGGTTTGCTAAAGTGCCTGAAGAAGTAAAAAAACAATGGCAAAAATCGCTGTCACATTATCTGCAGAACCGCGAAAGCCTTCGTGGCATCGTAATTTTGATGGATATACGCCACCCGTTGCGAGATCTAGATCTTGGCCTAATTCAATGGGCAGTGGACAGCGATATTGCAGTATTAGCACTACTCACAAAAGCCGACAAACTTAAGCAAGGCCCGCGCAAGTCCACATTGCTTAAGTGTCGTGAAGAGCTGCTAAGCATGGGTGGCAACATCCAGGTTGAGACCTTTTCTTCTTTAAAACGTAGTGGATTGGATGTCGTACAAAGTGTTCTCGGAGGATGGTTCGAAGATCATCAAGAGCCTGAAAGCGATACAGAAAGCCAAGTTGACTAAAAAACCTTGCTCGGTAGGCAGTTATCGAGCATTGCTACAAATCTCATCATGCCTATGTAAACAAAATGTAACAAAATTACGGAATATAATGAGACGGTGCTAATTTAGTGAAATGAACGTTTTGTTGTGAAGAACATCACAATTATTGTTGTAAGTCTGAATTTTAGGCAAAAAAAACGCCCCGTCATATTCTGACGAGGCGGCTATATAAGCCTTTTCACTACGTGAAATAAAAGGTTTGAAAGATAGAACATCTTACCTCTGTACCCTACATCAAAAATTATACGATCCAGTTCACATAAACTCAAGCTTTTTCGTAAGTTAATTTCAACAATATGTTTTTTTGACAAAATTTTGCTTACTAAACCGTTCAGAAAACGATAAGAACTAGCCCAACAACCGCAAATCAGTCACTTGCGATACATCTGTGGTATCTTTATGTAACAAAAAGCGTATTTGAAAAACAAAATGGAAGTGTATTATGGGCTTAACACCAAAACCTAGCTCTGAGTTACGACGCGCAAAACGCTTTGATTGTGACCAAGAACTTAACCTTCGCCACCAGGGCGGTGAAAGTACCGCAATAATGCGAAATATTTCTCAATTTGGATGCTTACTTGAGGTGAGCTCAAAAGTTGTAGAAACTTTCAAACCCCAGATCTTACAACAAGACCCCAATAATAAATTGGAAGTAGGGATTGATTTCTCGGATAACGAAGGAGCCCACGTTAGGACTCCAGCTCGTATCGTTTATTATCGACGGGTTGCACAGAATGCATTTTATCTAGGTTGCGAATTAAACCCTAAAACTCCTAAGCAACACTTAGCAATATGCGCACAGCTTGATTCTATTACAGGCAGCGCCCTTTAATGTGCTTCATCCCAGTTCATGCCTTGCCCTACTTCTGCAATCATAGGGATATCAATTTGGACTGCTGACTCCATTAATTGCTTAAGTTTAGGAGCAATGTCGTCAACTAATTCAGTTTTGATTTCAAAAACCAATTCATCGTGAACTTGCATCAGCATTCGAACATCATCGTTATTTCGCTCCAGCAACCACGCGTCAACAGCCAGCATCGCAAGCTTGATAATATCTGCAGCACTTCCCTGCATCGGCGCGTTTACCGCTGCACGTTCAGCACCTTTGCGGCGCATGGCATTGCGTGCATTTATTTCAGGTAAATGGAGCCTGCGTCCGAAGATGGTTTCGACGTAGCCTTTATCCTTGGCGTTTTCTCGAGTTTTATCCATGTATTCAAGTACGCCGGGATAACGTTCGAAGTATTTATCCATATAGGTCTGAGCTTGAGCACGGCCAATCGATAATTGTTTAGACAAACCAAAAGCACTCATACCGTAGATCAATCCAAAGTTAATTGCTTTTGCACTGCGACGTTGATCAACGCTCACCTGTTCAAGTTCCACACCAAAAACTTCAGCAGCAGTCGCTTTGTGAATATCCTCACCAGCTGCAAAGGCTTTAATTAGGCCAGCATCTGCGGATAAGTGCGCCATAATTCGAAGTTCAATTTGAGAGTAATCGATCGCAACCATTGTGTAGCCAGGTGCAGGAATAAATGCTTGCCGCACTCGGCGCCCTTCTTCATGTCGAATAGGGATGTTTTGCAAATTAGGATCGGTTGATGACAATCGACCGGTAGCAGCCACCGCTTGATGATAAGACGTATGTACTCGCCCAGTATGGCTATCCACCATCAAAGGCAATTTATCGGTGTAGGTTGACTTGAGTTTACTTAGACTTCGGTGTTCTAAAATTAGTTTCGGCAAGGGATAGTCGAGCGCAAGCTCTTGCAACACATCTTCGGCAGTAGAAGGCGCGCCTTTAGGCGTCTTTTTGACCACTGGTAATTGCATTTCTTCAAACAAGATCTGTTGCAGCTGCTTGGGCGAACTTAGATTGAATTCTTTTCCAGCGGCTTCATGCGCTTGAGTTTTGAGGCTCTCAATTCGCTCTGCCAATTGTTGGCTATGTTGACGCATTTTGTCGGCGTCTATACAAACCCCATTTCTTTCAAGACGAGACAGAACGCTCGCTAATGGCAACTCAATATCATTAAACAATTTAACCAAACTTGGATGCTGTTCTAATTGCGACCAGATTTCTTGGTGCAAGCGTAGCGTAATATCGGCATCTTCTGCAGCATAGGGCCCTGCTTGCTCAAGCTCAATTTGATTAAAGGTAAGTTGTTTAGCACCTTTACCCGCAATGTCCTCAAAATGAATGGTTTTGTGTTGTAAAAACTTAAGCGCCAATGAGTCCATGTCGTGGCGTGTGCCAGTACTGTTGAGAATGTAACTTTCAAGCATTGTGTCAAAGGCAATACCCTTTAGTTCAATACCATGACGGGCTAATACCGACATATCATATTTTAGATTTTGGCCCACCTTAGCGATATTCTCATCTTCCAAAATCACTTTGAACTTTTCTAATACGTACTGAGCTGGCAATTGCTGCGGGGCACCAACATAATCGTGAGCGATAGGAATATAAGCCGCTTCACCTGCTTCTACCGCCACCGATAGCCCAACCAAATCAGCCTGCATATAATCCAAGGACGTTGTTTCGGTGTCCACTGCGATTAATGGTGCCGATTGTAGCTTTTTAAGCCATAGATCCAAGTCGGCTTCAGTTAATACGGTTGTGTAATTGGTTGGTATACTTGGTGTTGTAATCTCAGCTTTAGCTTCACCAGCTTGCGCAGCATCGGGTGCACTTAGTGCTCCGCCGCCATCAAGAACTTCGGCAAGCCAACGCTTGAACTCCATCTCCCCGTATAGCTGAATAAGCGCATCTCGATCGATGTCGGCAAGTTGCATCTGTTCAGATTTAAGATCAAACTCTACATCGGTTTTAATGGTTGCCAATAGATAAGACAAGCGCGCTTCTTCGCCATGCTCACGCAGTTTTTTAGGCATCGTTTTTGAGCCTCTAAAACTTAAGGTTGCGCTGAAGTCGGGATCTGCCAGTATTTTTTCCACACCACCAATCCCTTGCAGTAAGGCTAGTGCAGTTTTCTCTCCAACACCCGGCAATCCAGGAATGTTATCAACTTTGTCGCCCATTAAAGCCAAGTAGTCGATTATCAATTCAGGTGGCACACCAAATTTTTCTTCCACGCCTTTCGGGTCTAAAAATGTATCCGTCATGGTATTAATCAAACTGACGTGTTCGTTCACCAACTGCGCCATGTCTTTATCACCAGTTGAGATTATCACCGACTCTTTACGCTCACTAGCTTCGCGAGCCATAGTGCCGATAACATCGTCGGCTTCCACACCTTCGATAGCAATCATTGGGATACCCAATGCTTTGATAATCGCATGTAAAGGCTCTATCTGAGATCTTAAGTCGTCAGGCATCGAAGGTCGATTAGCTTTGTATTCTGGATAAATATCATCTCGAAAGGTTTTGCCTTTGGCGTCAAATACAACAACCATACGCTTCGGGCTATATTGACGAATGAGGCTTCTGAGCATGTTCACTACGCCATAGACCGCTCCTGTAGCTTCACCTTTCGAGTTAGTGAGATGAGGAGGAGAATAAAAAGCTCGATATAAGTAGGACGAACCATCCACGAGGATGAGCGGGCTTTCACTTGAGTTGGGCATGCGCGAGAATCCGGAAAAAAAACCAGCGCTCATCATGCCATATTCAGTAATGATCCCAAACGTGAAATACATCGAAATCCCTCAATACACTGTAAATAAAGGGATCCTATGCATCATTATGCTTAGAAAGTAGCTGTGGATAAGTCTGTGCATAGCGCACACAGAATTCTTCCGGAATCAAAGACCCCAGAAGACAACGTACTTTTAAGTAATGCAAAATCAGTAGCTTAAGAGTAAAGCTAATAACTTTTTCAGGGAGTCGTATGTGCTAGGGGAATGTGGAAATCATACAGAACATGTAGTTTACATGTTAATTTCGCGTTGCGCCTTTCCTTGTCGCAGTTAACTCTTCTCGCCAACAATGATCACTCTGTGATCGTTGTTAAACATCTAAGCCACAAATACATCTTGCTAGAATTTTAAACAGATAAGGGTCAAAAATTCGTCACGCCATTCGACTTAGTCGGGCATTTTTCAGCCAGCAGGTAATATAGAGAACTATCGCTTACTAAAACTTCGTTTAGATCACATTTCAACCACAACACAGAAATTAGTTCACGTTCGGTTGCTCGTATTTGTTTAACACTAGCTTACAAATGGATTCAAACTCCTGCTTACCATCGGCTTCAAACCAGCACATTTGACTAAGTCCGTCAAAATGCAAACAGCCTTCAAACTCATCCATTCGGAATCGAATCCGGAGCCAGTCAGCGCCAACGATTTGCTCACAAATTTCTGCTGACATTGCTAATAGGTGCTCGCTGCCAACTTCCATGAAATTGTCTTCGTTACAGTTTAGTTCGATCACCAAACTTGATGGAAAGCGTTGCGTTTTCAAGAGCTGCACGAAACTTGTATATTTGCAGCCCAATCCGGTGCTGCTTTATCCAAATGCAGAAACTCTGGGTTTTGTAGGTAAGGTGTTTCCAACGCCGTATGCAGTGTGATCAATGCTTCGTAATCACCTTGCTGAGCAGCTTCAATACATGATTGCGCCAAGTGATTACGTAACACATAGCAGGGGTTGTTATCACAAATCTGAGCGACTCGTTGCACTTCAGTTAAGGCACTGCTTGAGATTCTAGCAAGATATTTGTGCATCCATACGGGCCCAAAACTGGAACTTGCTTGGTCTAAGTTCTGTAGACTACGCAGCGATTGATGATAATCGAGTTTTTTCTCTTGAAGGATGTCTAACAACTCTCGAATTAGTATTTCATCTGACTCGTTAAACTCATCGAGTCCCAAGCGCAGGGCCATTAAGTGCTGAAGGCTATGATTGATTTGAGCTTGGTATACTTGCCAACACAGCTGCTGTTCCTCTGGGCTCACAAAAGCTGAGAGTGCTTGCCCTAGTCGTTGTAAATTCCACAAACCAACGGCCGGTTGCTGGTCAAAGGCATAGCGCCCATAGCTATCAGAATGATTGCAGATATGGGTGGGATCGTAAGATTCTAGAAAGCCGAAGGGGCCATAGTCAATGGTAAGACCTAGGATCGACATGTTGTCACTATTCATCACCCCATGACAAAACCCGCTTGCTTGCCAATGAGCAATCATCACCGCTGTTAAGCGGCTAATCTCTTGCAACATGGCAGCCACCGGATTAGGGCTATCAAGCAACTGAGGAAAATAATGCCTCAGACTAAAATCAATTAAACGTTTTAAGCTTTCATGATGCTGCTGGTGATACAAGTATTCAAAGTGTCCAAAGCGTAAAAAGCTTGGAGCCAAACGCAATACCATCGCCTCAAACTCAAGTTGCTCTCGTACTACCTTGCCAGAACCAGTGACCAACCCCAATGCCCTAGTGGTGGGTATACCTTGCGCAGCTAAGGCTTCGCTGGCTAAAAACTCTCGAATACTTGAGCGAAGAACCGCCTTACCGTCACCTTGGCGCGAGAAAGGCGTTAAGCCACTGCCTTTGAGCTGCAGCTCCCATGCTTGCCCGCTCTCATTAAGATATTCACCTAATAACAGCGCTCTACCATCACCAAGCTGCGGTGTATAGCCACCAAACTGGTGTCCCGAGTAAACAGTAGATACCGGGTCCATACCTACCGCTATACTATGCCCGCTAAGCCAAGATAATCCCATTTGAGGGTTGTTGAAGTCTAATAGTTGGGCAGCTTTCTGACTGCCAATGATCCACTGCGGGTCTTGCATTGGTGTTGACAGTTGAGAAAAACAAATCTCAGGCATTTGCTGCGCTAAACGATTGATAAACAATATAGCCTCCTTGCTAACTGGGTTTCTAGTAGCTTTCGCCTTCGAGTTGATAGCTTTCTATTGCATCTAAAAAGCGTCGCCCATAACGCTCCAACTTTTTGATACCTACGCCACTAACCGACATCAGCTCAGAAGAGGTACTTGGTAGAATCTGACACATTTCGATGAGTGACGCATCATTGAAGACTACGAATGGAGGCACGTCTTCTTGGTCAGAAATATCCTTACGTAGTTTACGCAGGTGAGCAAACAAAAGTTTATCGTAAACTGCCCGGCTCGACTTCTTGGCACTTTGTTTGGCGGATTCAATACGCGGTTGTGCGAGTTGTAGCGTTTGCTCTGCACGCAGTATTGGGCGCGCCTCTTGGGTGAGCTCTAAGACAGACCCACGTAGAATATTTTGTAGCAAATAGCCTTGATGTACCAACTGGCGCAAGACACTAACCCAATGTTCATGGCTTTGGTCTTTACCTAAACCATGTACTGACAGCTTGTCATGACCTTGTTCTAATATCCGTTGATTCATACTGCCGCGTAGCACGTCGACCACATATCCAATACCAAAGCGTTGTCCTAGACGATAAACAGCAGATAAGGCTTTTTGAGCGTCCTCTAGACCATCATATTGCTTCGGAGGATCCAAACAAATATCGCAATTACCGCAAGCCTGAGCCAAGTATTCCCCAAAATAATTTAGCAACACTTGACGACGACAAGTCAGTGCTTCAGCAAACGCGTTCATGGCATTGAACTTATGGCTCTCAACGCGGCGTTGCTGCTCTTGCGGTATCTCGTCGATAATACGTCGCAGCCAAGCAGCGTCCGCTGGGTCATAAAGCATAACCGCTTCGACATCGCTTCCGTCACGACCGGCACGGCCGGTTTCTTGATAATAACCTTCGATATTTCTAGGAATGTTTTGATGATAAACGTAGCGCACATTGGGTTTATCAATGCCCATTCCAAAAGCAACCGTAGCCACAACCACTTCAAGTTCATCACGTTGAAAACGATCCTGAACCTGTCTACGAGTCGCTAAATCTAAGCCGGCATGGTATGCCGCCGCCCGGATCCCCTCAGCGCTTAGCTTGGTGGCAATTTCTTCAACTTTTTTGCGGCTGCCACAATAAATAATCCCACTTTCATCACGATGGCTGGCAACATAATCGCGCAGTTGCTGCCAGGCACGATACTTCTCAACCAGACGATAGCGAATATTAGGTCGATCAAAGCTAGCTAAATGTATATAAGGGCTTACTAGGCTAAGTCGCTGCTGAATATCATCGCGAGTTGCATGGTCAGCGGTGGCTGTAAGTGCAACAATAGGTACATGTGAGAATCGTTGCTTTAACACACCAAGGTTGCTGTATTCCGGCCTAAAGTCATGCCCCCACTGCGAAATACAATGGGCTTCGTCAATCGCAATTAGAGAAATATGCAACTCAAGCAAACGCCGCTGGAAGTCAGGATTTAACGCGCGTTCAGGTGACACATACAATAATTTGAGCTCACCTTGGTGTAACTGCCGATAGATTTTTCGGCTTTCGTCGCCATCTAGGCTTGAATTGATATACGCCGCTTCGACACCATTACGAACCAAACTGTCGACCTGATCCTTCATCAGCGATATCAAAGGGGAAATCACAATCGTCAACCCAGGGAAGACTAAAGCGGGCACCTGAAAACAAAGCGACTTCCCCCCACCAGTGGGCATAATCACCAAGCAATCTTGGCCTTGCAGGATTTTTTCTATGACAGTGTCTTGCCCAGGACGAAATTCGGTGTAGCCAAATACATCTTCGAGCACTTTAAGTGCGCGGTTCATTGCTTATACATACTCCAGTTAAGGAGCGCTATTGTAGCGGATTTAGAACTAAGGTCTATTGGCAATCGACTTGTTATTTTTCAAACACGCGTTTAACATTGGGCCTACAATTTGTTTACACTCCATTTAAAGGCGTACTGTGACTGAACTATCGGACCAACATCAAAAGAGATCAGATAAATGGCGCGATGCTGTAGCTCAAACATTCATCCATAACATGCCTTTCAATCAGTTGCTCGGTCTAGAACTGGTGCACTACGATGCTCAGCGTGTTGAGATTAAACTGCCAATGCAAAAGAAACTACTCGGTAATCCTATCCAATCCATCCTGCATGGCGGAGTCACCGCTAGTATTCTAGATGTGGCTGGTGGAATGATTGTTGCTGCATGCGCAATTGAGAAAAATGTTGAACTATCCCGCGAAGAATTAAGCAAGCGGCTGGCAAATATGGGAACCATTGATCTGCGGATTGATTATTTACGCCCTGGCTTTGGTGAGTGTTTTTATGCCACAGCGGAAGTCATTCGTACTGGCAACAAAGTTGCTGTTGCGCGCATGGAGCTACACAATCAAGACAATGTTCACATAGCATTCGGTACTGGTACTTATCTGGTCGGCTAAGAAAAGAAAATAGGACAGCGCGAGCTGTTCATTCTACAATGCGCCTCTTGACCCGCAATTGGCGTTCCCATGTACTCAGATACAACCAAGAAAGGCGTACTTTTCGCACTTGGTGCATATACCTTTTGGGGCATAGCTCCAATTTATTTTAAAGCCATTTCAGCCGTCCCTCCGGGTGAAATTTTAGCTCACCGTGTGATTTGGTCATGCTTATTTATTGCGGTTCTACTCTTTAGTACTAAAGCTTGGTCCCAAGTTCGTCATATTATTAAGCAGCCTTCTAAGCTTAAAGTTTTAGTCGTCACCTCGGTACTTATCGCCATTAATTGGTTGGTTTTTATTTGGGCGGTTAACAATTCCCGTATGCTTGATGCAAGCCTTGGCTACTTTATAAACCCACTGATCAATATAGTTCTCGCCATGCTCTTTTTAGGCGAGCGCTTTAGGCCCTTGCAATGGCTGGCGGTTGCACTGGCCGTCGTTGGAGTATTATTTCAGTTGATACAGTTTGGTGCAGTACCCTGGATTGCATTAGTGTTAGCGGTAAGCTTTAGTATTTACGGACTACTGCGTAAACAATTGCATTTATCGGCGCTGCCAGGATTGTTTATTGAGACGATCTTGCTGCTGCCGATAGCCCTAATTTACTTGTTCGCCTTCAGCAATAGTGAAAGTCTGCAAGTAAGTGGCAACGACTGGAGCTTGAGTGTGCTGTTAGTGTCGGCAGGCTTTGTAACAACCGTGCCATTGTTGTTTTTTGCAGGTGCAGCAACTCGCTTGCGTTTGTCCACCCTTGGATTCTTTCAATACATTGGGCCATCACTAATGTTTATTCTTGCAGTGACCGTTTACGGCGAAGCATTCTCTCAAGAGAAGATGGGAACTTTCGCCTGTATCTGGTTGGCCTTAGCGATCTTTAGTTTTGATGCTTATCGCTTTCAAAAGAAGAGCCGACAGTCTATAGCTGCCGAGGCTTAAATCGCACTAGCCTATGCACTTTCTAGCCGTGCATAGGCAGTCACTAACCATTTACTGCCAGCTTCTTCAAACTGCACTTGCACTCGGCTTTGTTGACCACTACCTTCATAATTTAATACGACGCCAAAGCCAAACTTAGGGTGTTGTACCCGCTGTCCTAATGCAAAGCCAGTATCTCCAAACGCTTGCGACTCACGAATACTTGAAAAACGGCTATCACTGGTCAGCGGTTGCGAAACACTTGTGGTTAAGCGGATCTCTTCGAGGCATTCGCTAGGTAGCTCGCGAATAAAGCGTGAACGGGAGTGGAATACTTCCTTGCCGTACAGACGGCGGCTTTCCGCATGGCAGATATATAGCTTTTGCATTGCGCGAGTCATGCCAACATAACAAAGACGGCGCTCTTCTTCCAAGCGCCCACTTTCTTCAGACGATTGCTGACTAGGAAACATGCCTTCTTCAACCCCAACCATAAACACTACCGGAAACTCTAGCCCTTTAGCGCTGTGTAATGTCATCAACTGAACCGCCGATTCATCAGCCTCAGCTTGATTATCACCAGCCTCAAGTGCAGCGTGAGATAGGAATGCGATCAGTGGGGTCATACCTTCAGTTTCTTCAGGTGCAATAAATTGCTGAGCTGCAGTAACCAATTCTTCTAAATTTTCTACTCGCGCTTGTCCCTTTTCACCTTTTTCGGCTTGAAACATGGCTAGCAAACCACTACCTTTTATCACATGGTCGCATTGTTCATGTAAGTCATAGTGCTGTGTTTGTTCTGCCAATTGAGCAATTAAATCTCTAAATCGAGCCACTGCGCCGGCAGCCCGAGCATTCAGCAATCCAAGTTCCGCAGCCTTAATACCTGCTTGCCACATACTGATTTGTTGCTCTCGGGCAACTTGGCGCATAATGTCTATGGTACGTTGACCAATGCCACGGGTCGGTGTATTAACCACCCGCTCAAAACTTGCATCGTCGCTTGAGTTACTGATCAAACGCATATATGACAGCGCATGTTTGATTTCAAGGCGTTCGAAAAAGCGTTGTCCACCATAGATTTTGTAGGCTACGCGCTCTTGCATTAGCGCTTCTTCGAGCACTCGAGATTGGGCATTATTGCGGTATAAAATCGCACAGTCACTTAAGCTAAGCCCCTGTTCCACCGCTTGTTGAACCCGCGCAACCACAAAACGAGCTTCATCAACATCGTTAAAAGCGGCATAAACAGAAATCGCTTCGCCATCCTTGTCATCAGTCCACAAACTTTTACCCAAGCGCCCTTGGTTATGTTCAATCAGGTGATTGGAAGCTTTCAGGATATTTGCACTGCTACGATAGTTTTGCTCAAGACGAATGGTGACTACATCATCCGCGTTCGAGCCAAAATCTTGGATATTCTCTATTTTAGCGCCACGCCAGCCATAGATGGATTGGTCATCATCACCCACGATCATCATATGGTTGCTTGGACATTGCAACAAGCGCAACCAGGCATACTGAATGGTGTTGGTATCTTGAAACTCATCAACCAGAATATAGCGAAAACGCTGTTGATAATGCGCCAGTAAGGCTGGATTAAATTTCCAAAGCTCATAAGCACGAAGTAGCAACTCGGCAAAATCAACTAAACCGGCGCGATCACAACTTTCTTGATAAGCACGATAAACTTCAATATGTTTTTGCTCATTGGGGTTGTCACTAACACCAATATCGCCGGGACGCTGTCCTTCATCTTTACGGGCATTGATATACCACTGGAATTGCTTCGCCGGCCATTGTTTTTCATCAATGTTCATCGCTCGTAAAATGCGACGAATGAGACGGTATTGATCTTCCGAGTCTAAGATTTGGAAATCATCGGGCAGTTTTGCGTCGCGAGCATGGGCTCGAAGCAGGCGATGTGCAAGACTATGGAAGGTGCCTAGCCACATACCAAAGGTACGGCCTTCGCTAAGTTGCTCGACACGAGAGCGCATTTCTGCCGCAGCTTTGTTGGTAAAGGTAACCGCTAAAATGGAAGCTGGTGAGTAGCCCTCGACTTGGGTTAACCAAGCAATGCGGTGCACCAAAACACGCGTTTTACCACTACCCGCACCAGCGAGTACCAACATATTTTGGGATGGCGCTGCCACAGCTTCGCGCTGTTTATCGTTTAAGCCATCAATCAGATGAGAAATATCCATGCACACACTTCACTAAAATAAACTACTGGATATTATAACAGTAATTTATTGCAGATTGCTTGAATTGATTATTCTGCTGATTGATTACGCAACATATTTATCACCGTTGGAGAGCTAAGTAAGGTATTGCGCTCAAACTCAATAAGTAGATAGCTATAGCGTTTTCCTTGAAAGCGGAATCCCTCGCCTTCATTGCTGCATATAGGCCCATAACGAATAACCGTATATGGCAGTAGATTCATCCAAATCGAAGATATATCCCGGTAAACCCTGAGGCTTATTCGTTCAACCAAAGGATGTTGGACTAGATAGTTTATCGGCAAACACAGCATCTGTTCTAGAGTGTCGGTTCGGCCCGAATAAATACTAATAATATAGCAAACCGAAGCTTGATCTGTTTGAACTAGTAAGTCGTCATCTATCTGATTTTCTTCTAATTCTCCTTCACAAATCTTCGAATACACATTTAGCGGCAGGGTTACAAACAAACAATGACAGGCTAGCAAACCGTGATAGGCAAAGTAGTAGGCCTGACTTGACGCATGCGCCTGTAACGCTAGTAATTTTCCACTCTGCCAGCTTGATAATCCGTGGGACACGTTTTCTATGTAAGCTTGAACTAGATAAACACTTTCACGTGCAAAATCACTATTTTTTTCAAAACGATCTAATTTTTCTATACGTTTAGGTAAATAGGGGTGAGAGCCTATAAAGTGCTTAATTTTTACTTTTTCATGTAACTTTTTATCGAGCCACCTGCTGCTGGGTAGATTGCGTAATTGTAAGCCGGCATCACCTAGAATCTGGTGCGGCTGGTCTCCAAAGTAGTAAATAATTGAATTCAATCGATTCAAACTAGGTTCAACTTTTCCTAGTTCCCAGCGACTAATCGTTAGTGCGTCAATATCACTTAACTCATCGGAATAATCAGCCAAGGCGTATGCGAGTTGTTCTTGTGTCAGCCCATGTTCGAGCCTGTTATTTCGAATATAGCTTTTAAGGTCTATCGGCTTTGTCATACCTTTTTGTCTCCAACTAGGCATCTGCTTTCAAAAAATAACTCGAGCATGACCTACATATCGTCGTTCTGGATAATTATATTACTGCCAATCTCTATAGTTTTCAGGAAATAAAATGTTCAAAACACCTAAACACCTACTTTTACCGGCCGTACTCACTATGTTCTTGTCGGCCTGTTCCAGTACTCCAGAAGCCGAAGTTGATCCAAATCAGGGCGCTAAACTAGGTGCTCTAGGGGGAGGAGCCATTGGCTTAGTGTTGGGAGCAGTTACTGGAGACGCAAATCTTGCGATGAAAGGCGCTATGGTAGGAGCGACAACCGGCGCCGCGGCAGGAGCGATGTCAGACTTAGAAAACGCTCACGAGAATAAACGCACCGACATCACTGCAGGCGCTATTGCGCAACCCAATACTATTGTGATCAATGGTCATGAGCAGCTAGTACCCGTGCAAGCACTCAATAGTATTAAGGGTGAATGGAACCTAAGTGTATGGGCACTTGATGACCAAGGAAATTCCCAGCAAGGCGACGCAACCGCTCTAGTGACCGAAGTGCTTAGCGGTCAATTTGATTTAGGGATTGCAAACGTCAGTCAAGACCTCAAAGATTTTGATACAAACGCAAAAGCAACGATAGTTCAAACTAACCTGGGCGAGCAACAACTTAAGATCTCTTCAAACGGCAGCGAATTTGAATCGATATATGCTGGAGAGTTTCAGCCTCAAATGAATCGCGTCAATTACCATCCCTTGAACAGTAAACAGACCAAATTAGCTCGGATAGAAATGCGAGTAATCAGCCCAGACATGTGGATCATCGAAGCTTTTCAGATGAGCGATGAAGGGGAAAAACTAAACCAGCGTTATCGATTTACCCGAAGCTAATCGAGTTGCAGCACAGCTAGCGTCGACAACGGCGCTAGCCTTAAAGCAGTTTAGATAAATCCAAAATACTATGAATATGTAAATGGGGTAAACAGCGAATTTTCTGCCTACGGTCCCCATTATCCAGCCAGATGGCTTGATAACCCGCGTTTATAGCGCCTAATACGTCATAATAGGGGTGATCGCCAATATGAGTAATATCTTGAGCGCTAAGCCCTAATGCTTGAGAAGCTATTTCAAAGGGCTGAGATTGTGGCTTAGCCGCGATACCGGAGCCGGCTTGAATCACTGTTTCGAAAAAACCATCTAAACCTGCAATTTTACAATCAATATTACCGTTAGTTATTGCAATCAATCGGTACTTTTTTTGAAGGTGTTCAAGTAGCTCGAGAACTTCATCCGCAATACTCACTTGGCTTCGCTGCACAATAAAACCATCAAGCAAATGCTCTACGTAAGCTTTAGCATTGACTACCCCATGTTGGTTTAAGCCTTTGAGCAGCCATTGTCGTCTAAGCTCGGTCACATCTTGGCGTAAATGCGGTTGTTCCAATAAGGTTTGTCTGCGTAAACCAGCCCAATCACTATTCCCCCAATGTGCAACTTCGCGACATTGGTTTTTAAGCTCACCCATTAACCAGCTTTGCGCATTTCTAATCACATCACCATTGCTATACAAGGTATCGTCTAAATCAAAACTAAGGGCGCTTGTGGTTTTCCACGGTCGATAACAAATCATGGTGATTACTTCTTTTTGGCTCGAGGATGGGCTGCGTCATAGCTTGCAGCAAGATGTTGGAAGTCCAAGTGGGTATAAACCTGAGTAGTCGATAAATTTTCATGTCCAAGAAGTTCTTGAACAGCGCGTAGATCACCACTTCCTTCTAGCATGTGCGTGGCAAAACTATGGCGTAACTTATGCGGATGTAACTGACTACTTAGCTGATGCTTTTGCCCCCACAATTTTAAGCGTTGCTGGATAGAACGGTGACTTATTCGTAGCTGGCGCATGCTCACAAACAAGGCCGGTTCATCTTCATCCATGACTAACAGCCGGCGCTGAACTAACCAAGCTTCTATTGCAGTTTTGGCCTTATGACCAAAGGGTACGATACGCTGTTTACTGCCTTTACCGGTCACCAATATTTGTAGCTGCTCAAAGTCCAAATCGCTTACATTTAGACTCGCCAGTTCCGCTAATCGCATACCACTGGCATAAAATAGCTCCACCATGGCCGCGTCGCGATAGTCTAGAAAGGCTTCATTGGGGTTATCGAGTAGTTGCGCAACACTATCCACATCGAGATTCTTGGGTAGTGGTTTATCGAGTTTCGGCGCCTGAACCTGCATACATGGGTTAATTTCAACCTGTTTGATACGTAGTAGATAGTCATAAAAACTGCGTAGCGCTGATAGCTTATTAGAAATACTTCGCGCTTTTAGACCGCGACGCTTTAGGCTCATTAAATAACTTTCGATATCACTTGCGCTAAGCTCAGACCAGCTAGAGCGCTGTAATTGACTGAAAAACTGCTGCTGTTGGGCTAAAGACAAGCCATAGGTTTTAAGCGTCGCTGGACTCGCGCGACGCTGGGATTCTAAATACGATAAGAATGAATCAACGCAGCTTTGCACGTTTGCTTTGCTCTTGGGGAACCAGCAATTTAGGTAATAAACTGGCTAATACTTCGCACAGCTGGGTTAATAATAAGCTATCCATACCAGCTACATAGTGGTCGGTGTCGCGGCTACGAGCTACAAAAAAACCAAACTGCGCATTAGCTCCAAGTGGCATGATAGCAACAGAGCCTTCACCGTAGCTTTCGCTAAAGAGCTCGTTTTGCTCACCCTGGCTCAAGCGACCAAAGTAATGGGGTGCTTCGCCGAGTCGAGTTAACCGAATTCGCTTGATCAAATCGCTGCTCAAACAATGAACAGCGTTTGCGTCTAATTCTTGAAAACTATCGCAATTAAGTACCAAACCCACATCATCAACCCCTAAGTCTTCAATTAGTGATTGACGTAGTTGATGCTGAAGCTCAGCAAAGGAATCGCACTCGAGTAAGCGAGGTAGGGTTGCAACATAGACTTGGTAAATACGTTCATTATGACTAGCGACTGCCATCAACTCACTAATTTCCTGCTCTAGCGCTTGAATTTTATCGCGTTGACGATGTTGTTGTAGTTCAACTAGCGATACCACGCCTTTATGTGCTTGACTGACTTTGAGGGTATCCAACAATTGCGGATTGCGTTCAAAAAAGTCGCGATTCTCTTGAAGATACTCAACAATTAGGCTTTCGTTAGCCCGCAGTGCTTGATTTAAATCAGGTTCATTCATAATTGTAATTGTCCATCGAACACGTGTTCAGCAGGGCCAGTCATTTTGACGCTTTTGCCTTCTCCTGCCCACTGTATTTTTAGTTTCCCACCGGGTAATTGTACTTCGACACGCTCGGACAACTTACCTTGCTGACGTCCAACGGCTACTGCAGCGCAAGCACCTGTGCCGCAAGCCAAGGTTTCTCCAACGCCGCGTTCAAAAACACGCAGTTTAATCGTATTGGCGTCTATAATTTGCATAAAACCAATATTCGCTCGTTTTGGGAAACGTTCATGCCGCTCAAGCGCTGGGCCAATTTTTTCTATGTCGATGTTATCGATATCTTCCACTTCTAGCACACAATGGGGATTCCCCATAGAGACCGCTCCAACCAGAAAGGTTTGATCTTGGCTACGCAATAAATAGGTTTTCTCGGCCTTTTGCGCCCGCATCGGAATGTTAGCGGGTACAAAATCGGGGACACCCATGTTCACGGTCACATGACCATCGTGTTCTAAATGCAATATTATTTTGCCGGATTTGGTACTAACAGCGATGCGTTTACGATTAGTTAAACCCTTAAGGGTTACAAAGCGAGCAAAACAACGCGCACCATTGCCACATTGCTCGACTTCCCCACCATCAGCATTAAAAATACGATAGTGGAAATCGAGATCAGGGTCGTAAGGCGGCTCCACGACTAGCATTTGATCGAAACCTATGCCGAAATTTCGATCAGCTAAGCGCTTAATCAGATCTGGACTGAAGAATGCATTTTGGGTGACATTGTCGACAACCATAAAGTCATTACCCAAACCATGCATTTTCGAAAAATTAAGTAACATGTATGTTCCTAAACGCAGCACCTAATAGTGCTGCGGTACCGCATCAATACAGTGAGTATAGCGAGTGTTCTACTCCGGTAACAGCGATTCACCAGCGAATAGTTGCGCAACCTGCTCACGCTCTCGAACTAAGTGGGCCTGAACGCCATCAACCATAACCTCTGCGGCTCTGCAGCGCGTATTATAATTTGAGCTCATGGTAAAACCGTAAGCGCCAGAACTACGCACGGCTATATAATCGCCAGCCTCAATCGCAAGCTCTCTATCTTTGCCTAAGAAGTCACCCGTTTCACATACTGGCCCAACAATATCGTAGTTGGCTAAAGCGACTTGAGGCTTTTCAATCACCGGGATGATCCGTTGCCACGCACTATACAAAGCAGGGCGGATGAGGTCGTTCATTGCTGCATCCACAATCGCGAAGTTCTTAGTCTCAGTTTCTTTAATAAACTCCACTTTAGACACCAAAATGCCTGCATTGGCCATGATTGCGCGACCCGGTTCAAACAACAATGTTAAATCGCGGTTACCTAGTCGTTCGACAATAGCATTTGCATAGGCATCAGGTAGAGGCGGAGTTTCATCATCATAATTAACACCTAAGCCGCCACCGACGTCCAAATGATGAATCACAATTCCTTGCTCGGCCAAGTTGTCGATTAAGGCCAATAACTTATCTATCGCTTCAACAAACGGCGATATTTCGGTTAACTGCGAACCAATGTGACAATCGACACCCACGATGTTTAGATTTGGCAGTTTCGATGCATATTGATAAGCATCACTCGCTTTTTCAATTGGAATACCGAATTTGTTCTCTTTTAATCCGGTTGAGATGTAAGGATGAGTTCCAGCATCAATATCGGGGTTAATGCGAAGTGAAATAGGTGCAATTTTCTTAAGCCGAGTTGCAACCGCCGAGATACGCTCAAGTTCTGGTTGCGACTCAACGTTAAAGCAATAGATTTCAGCGTTCAAGGCTTGTTCGATCTCTAGTTCGGTCTTAGCGACACCAGAGAAAACTACTTTTTTAGGGTCACCACCGGCAGCAATAACCCGCGCTAATTCGCCACCAGAGACGATGTCAAAACCAGAACCTAGACGAGCCATAATATTTAAGACCGCTAGATTTGAGTTTGCTTTTACCGCATAACAGACCAAGTGTTTTCGATCTTTAGCTGCGTTGTGGAATGCATTCCAATGACGTTCAATGGTCGCCCTTGAATAGACGAATAATGGCGTACCATAGCGCTCGACAAGATCGGAAATAGCAACCTGCTCGGCCGACAACTGATGGTTCTGATAACTAAAAAAATCCATTGATAAGTCCTTTCATGGAATAAAACTAAACAACTTTATGATTACGATGATTTCAACTACAAAATTATTCTGAGCTCTGCTCTTGCTTAGGAGGATGCACTAAAGGCCCAGTTTGCCCACAGCCAGAAAGCAATAACACTCCCGATAAACCGATGATCGCGATGAAAACTCTCATTGGAATTCAATCTCTCTATAATTAAGTACGATGTAAAGGTGCAAACTTAATAGCTTGCGAGCCGCGACTAGGTATAATCTCGGTAAAGAAGCACAAAAGCAATAGTCCACAGGAATAGTGAAATGAATGAATTGCAATATCACCAAATTATCGAAGACTCGTTCAACTTTATCGACCAATGCATCGATGTGCAAGAAGCCGATATCGACAGCGAACTGCACTCTGGAGTGCTTAATTTAGAATTTGAGAATCGCACCCAAATGGTGATCAATAAGCAAGAGCCTTTGCTGCAACTTTGGTTAGCGACAAAATTTGGCGGATTCCATTTTGAACGCCATGATGACAAATGGATATGTAACCGTAGTGGGAACGAGTTCTGGAGTTTTTTAGCTGAATCAATTGAAAAACAAAGCGGTGTGGTTTTGAATCTAGATGGCCACCCTTTATAAGTCCGGTTCTACTTAAGCGATAGCGGGTAGCCCGCAAGCTGTTGGGTTTGCGCTTCAAGATGTAACTCTGCGGCGCGTAGTGGATGATCGCGTTGCCACTGTTCTGGAAACGACAATAGCCAAGCTTGTTTTGGCTGTTGTTGGAAATCAAATTCCGGCACCGAACCTTCAACCCGACGCATACATATGATTATCGCAAGCCGTAAGATTCTCGAAATAACAATCGTCTCATCACTATGAATCGCATTTTGCTGCTCTAAACCACTATTTTCCCAAGGGCCACGTTGATTTAATAGCAACCCTGACAGTAAATGCTGTTGAGCGCGAGTGAAACCAGGTAGATCTGCATGGTCAATAATATAGGCGGCGTGTCTCGGCGCATGCTTAAAGGCTATGCTTAAGCCGACTTCATGCAGCATTGCTGCGCAGTGCAACATACTATAGCCAACTTTAGATAAAGGTTGTTGAAGCTGCAACGCTAACGACAAAGCACAATCTTTTACGCGATTAGCTTGCAATGGATCCATTGAATGACGATGGATAATACTGTCTATAGTCCGTTGTCGAACGGTTGAAAACTCGCGCTGGGAAAGCATGCTATAAACAAGACCTTCTCGCAAAGCTCCGCCAGCAACAGTCATATCCACAACTGAAAGCTGTTCAAAAATAGCCGTGAGAATTGCAACTCCGCCCGCAAACACTGGCTTTCTATCTGCCGCCAATCCCTTTAACTCAAGATTAGCGAGTGAACCAGCTTCTATCATTTGAGCACTAACACTATTCAATTTGGCCAGGGTAATGCGTTCGTCTAAACCTTGCTCAGTAAACAATTCAACTAAGGCTTGTATGGTTCCAGATGCACCAACGCAGCTATTCCAACCTAAGCGGCGATAATCACTTAAAACTGGGTTGATGACCTTACAAGCAGCTTCTTTTGCCGCTTCAAAGTTAGATGAACTAAGTTCGCCGTCGGGAAAATAGCGTTTCATCCAAGTCACGCATCCCATGTCCAAACTGTTCAGCAAATAGGCTTCATTGTCTTCGCCAACGATCAGCTCGGTACTTGCTCCCCCAATATCGATAACCAAACGCTTACCATTACCACTGCTAGTTTGAGCGACACCGCGGTAAATAAGCTTGGCTTCTTCGTCACCACTAATGATTCGAATTTTGTTATTGAGGATTTCTTCGGCTTTGTCTAAAAATTCTTGTGCATTGCTAGCACAGCGAAGCGTTGCCGTGGCTACAATGCGGACTTGTTCAATAGGGATGTCGCGTAATTGCTCAGAGAAAAGACTTAAACATTGCCAGCCGCGTATCATCGACTCTTTGTCGAGGCGCATGTCGGCATCTAAGCCAGAAGCGAGGCGAACCTTACGCTTAATCTTTGACAGGGTTTGCACCCCGCCGCCGATTTCGCGTACAACTAACATGTGGAAACTATTCGAACCTAAGTCAATTGCGGCGTACAAAGGGCAAGTAGAACTAGGCACGAACGATCTCCATCGCTTTAGCGTCGTGTATTTGGACGACGGCGTTGACCGCCACCGCGTTGGTCACGACCACCACGACTATTACTAGCTGATTTTGCACGCGGGTAGTGTTTAGCTCGCGGCAAATCTGAAAGCAAGCTATCAGAGTTGTATTGACTCACCGGAATTGCATGACTGACGTACTCTTCAATCGCAGGTAAGTTAAACGCATACTCTTCACAAGCTAAACTAATTGCGTGTCCTTCTTCACCAGCACGACCGGTTCGACCGATACGGTGAACATAATCTTCGGCTTCATCGGGCAAGTCGTAGTTAAATACATGTGTCACCAACGGAATATGTAAGCCGCGGGCTGCAACATCAGTTGCGACAAGAATATCTACTTCACCTTGAGTAAACTGCTCAAGAATACGAACTCGCTTACGTTGCGGTACATCACCGGTTAACAAACCAACACGATGACCATCAGCAATTAAATGACCCCAAAGGTCTTCACAACGGTGTTTAGTGTTGGCAAAAATGATAGCGCGATCTGGCCAATCTTCTTCGATTAGGCTTTGCAGCAACACCATTTTTTCGTCGTTAGATGGATAAAATAATTCTTCGACAATTTTTGCCGCAGTCATTTGCTCTGGCGCGACAATAATATGCTCTGGCTCTTCCATGTGTTCAAAGGCAAGTTCTTTAACTTTGAACGAAAGTGTCGCAGAAAACAGCATGTTCAATCGCTGCTTAGGCTCTGGCATGCGACGCATTAGATATCGAATATCTTTAATAAATCCTAAGTCGAACATACGGTCGGCTTCGTCAAGAATCATTACTTGAACTGCGCCAACGTCGATAACACCTTGTTTTACAAAGTCTATCATTCGGCCTGTAGTACCGATAAGCAGATCTACACCTTTCTGAAGTGCAGGGAGTTGCTTTTCGTAGGGTTCGCCACCATATACTAAACCAAGGGCTAGTCCGGTGTGTTTCGCTAAAAAGCGTGCATCGTTGTGAATTTGAATCGCTAACTCTCGCGTCGGAGCCAAAATAACGGCTCTTGGCTGATTAGTTTTGCGTTCAGCATCGGATGGGTTGTTCAACAGATAATGAAAACATGCGAGTAAAAAACTCAATGTTTTTCCTGTCCCCGTTTGCGCTTGACCTGCGATATCTTTGCCTTGCAGCAAGATAGGTAGGCTTTGCTCTTGAATAGGGGTACAGAATTGATAATCCTGCTGGTTCAGGGCTTGGAGTATTTGCTCATGCAAGCCTAGCTCAGAAAATTTGAGCTCTGTTAAGTGTGTTTTACTCATCGGCGTAGCATATCAGGTTGGGCTTGCAATAATAAGCGCAATCTATTCAAATAAACTAAATTTTGGTGAGGCCTTTCTCGAAACCAATATAAACATGGAGTATACAATGAGTGACAAGATTGTTCATTTAAGTGACGACAGCTTTGAAGCTGACGTATTGAGTTCTTCAACCCCAGTACTTGTAGACTTTTGGGCTGAATGGTGTGGGCCTTGCAAAATGATTGCGCCGATTCTTGAAGAAGTTGCCAACGAGTACGATGGCAAAGTTGTTGTTAGTAAACTAAACATCGACCAAAATGCAGATACACCGCCTAAGTTCGGTATTCGTGGCATCCCAACCTTGCTACTTTTCAAAGATGGCAAAGTTGCAGCAACCAAAGTTGGTGCGCTATCAAAAGCACAACTAACGCAATTTTTAGATGAAAATATAGCCTAAATTTCAAAGCCGGTTGACAAACCGGCTTTTTTATTGCTAGATCTATATCCGTTCGGCAACGGAATTCAGTTCGAACTTCATGTCATTGCGCTGTTAGTGTCTTTGTCCCAGCAGCACCATACGAAATATCATCAAACTACGCAGACTTTCGATCTGCCATAGTTATAAAAACTATTCGCCACTATGAATCTATTTGAATTAAAAAATACCCCTGTCTCTGAGTTAATCGCCTTAGGCGAGTCAATGGGGCTGGAAAATTTAGCTCGCTTACGTAAGCAAGATATCATCTTCTCGATCCTTAAAGCTCACGCTAAAAGCGGGGAAGCCATATTTGGACAAGGTGTTCTCGAGATTCTGCAAGATGGTTTCGGCTTTCTACGTAGTTCAGACAGCTCGTATCTAGCTGGACCTGATGATATTTACGTATCACCAAGCCAGATCCGACGCTTTAACTTGCGTACAGGTGATACTGTCGCCGGTAAAATTAGACCACCAAAAGAAGGTGAACGTTATTTTGCCTTGCTAAAAATCGGTGAAGTAAACTACGACAAGCCTGAAAACTCTCGCAATAAAATCTTATTTGAAAACCTAACCCCGTTACATGCAACCAAGCGCATGTACATGGAACGTGGTAATGGTTCGACCGAAGATATCACAGCTCGAGTACTCGATTTAGCATCACCAATTGGTCGCGGACAACGTGGTCTGATTGTAGCTCCGCCAAAAGCGGGTAAGACAATGTTGCTGCAGAATATTGCGCAAAACATTGCCTTTAATTATCCGGAATGTGAACTCATTGTATTGTTGATCGATGAGCGACCTGAAGAAGTAACCGAAATGCAACGCTTAGTGCGTGGTGAAGTTATCGCTTCAACTTTCGATGAGCCTGCTAGCCGTCACGTACAAGTAGCTGAAATGGTTATCGAAAAGGCCAAACGATTAGTTGAACATAAGAAAGATGTGGTTATCTTACTTGACTCAATTACCCGTTTAGCTCGAGCCTACAACACCGTTATTCCATCATCAGGAAAAGTGCTTACTGGTGGTGTTGACGCAAACGCATTACATCGTCCTAAGCGTTTCTTCGGTGCCGCGCGTAACGTTGAAGAAGGTGGCAGCTTAACCATTATTGCAACTGCGCTTGTCGATACTGGCTCTAAAATGGATGAAGTTATCTATGAAGAGTTTAAAGGTACCGGCAACATGGAGTTGCATCTAAGCCGTAAAATATCTGAAAAACGCGTCTACCCTGCGATTGACATCAATCGAAGTGGTACCCGTCGTGAGGAACTACTTACGAAACCAGATGAACTACAAAAAATGTGGATTTTACGCAAGATTGTCCATCCGATGGATGAAACCGGTGCAATGGAATTCCTTATCGACAAATTGGCGATGACGAAAACCAATGATGAATTCTTTGATGCTATGAAAGCACAAAAGAAGTAGCTTCATCCAGGCTCGTTGAGCTAAATAGCGATGAAATCAAAATTGTTTGTCCTCACCCGGATATTGAACAACAAGGCTTGTCTTAAGGCCTTGTTTTCAGTTGTTTGGCTGCCAGCTTTATTGTCAGCCAATGCCGGGGAATCAGCTATTAGTCCTCAACTAACCCAATATCTGAGTGAACAGATCGAGACCGAGCAATTTGCCAGCGTCGAAGACTTTCTCTCACAACACTCCCCCGAACTTCAAGAACAACTCGTATACAGCAGTTTAGCCTTGCTCAATGAGCAACAACATGTGCCCAGCAGAAAAAGCAAAGACTGGCTCATGGGCTTAGCCGCTCAGCAACCCAAAGTGCGCTCAGTAAATGTGATGGATGGCTTCGAAGTTGTAAAGCCAAAATTTGATTATCCCGCTCAAGCCCGAAAGCTTCTCTATAATCGCCGTTCAGCACAACGCGCGCAGGACTATCAACACCGCTTGTTGGAAGGAAACTTCAATTGGGGTTCAGTGTTTAATCCCAATAATCCTGAGCTTTTCGCCCAGCAAAGTGACTTAATCTTGGCACTTCGGGAACTACCAGCACAGCAACTAGTGACCACTTGGTATGGGCTCGACGACAACCTCTATTTCCCCGACAATCAAGTCGCAACGGCGTTTGCGAAACAGATCAATAGCCCAAGTTTGCACGTGCAAATTCTGGCCTTACCCATTGATCAAAACAGTATCGATTTACTCGAATGGCTGCGAACCACCCAAGAACCTGACTCAGCTCTAAGCATTCTTGAAAGTGGTCTAAAGAATCGAGAATTACGTTACTACACTTACTGGCATATTGGCGCTCTGGGTGCCTCTTATCCGCCAGCAGCTAAATTTTTATTAGATAAATACCGCAATAGCAGTGATAGCGAATTGGTTGGTATTGTGATGCAAGAGTTACAAAGCTTGTAACACCGATTATAAATTCAATAACGCTCATCATTGATGGACTACGAAATGAAATACAAAGATTTACGCGACTTTTTGGCCTTGCTTGAGCAACGTGGTCAGCTAAAACGAATTAGCCAAGCCATCTCTAGCGAACTTGAAATCACTGAAATTAGCGACCGAACCCTTAAAGCAGGCGGACCGGCATTACTTTTTGAAAATGTAATTGGCTACGATGTCCCTGTATTAGCGAACTTATTTGGCACTCCCGAACGTGTCGCCCTAGGCATGGGTCAAGAATCCGTCTCAGCATTACGCGAAGTGGGTACATGGCTTTCGTATTTAAAAGAGCCTGAACCACCAAAAGGTCTTAAAGACCTGTGGGAAAAGCTGCCAATTTTTAAACAAGTGCTTAATATGCCGACTAAAACGGTAAACAAAGCGCCTTGCCAAGAAGTCGTCTTAAGTGGCGAGCAGGTCGATTTAGATTTACTGCCGATTCAAACCTGCTGGCCTGGCGACGTAGCTCCTTTAGTCACTTGGGGCCTCACGATTACCCGCGGCCCGTACAAAAAACGACAAAATCTAGGTATATACCGCCAACAAAAATTGGGTAAAAATAAGCTAATAATGCGTTGGTTGTCACATCGCGGTGGCGCTTTGGACTATCGTGATTGGCAAGAAGCCAATCCAGGTAAACCTTACCCTGTTGCGGTAGCGCTTGGTGCTGATCCTGCAACTATACTTGGGGCTGTTACTCCCGTACCCGATACCTTATCTGAATATGCCTTTGCTGGCTTACTTAGAGGTGGCCGTACCGAAACCGTTAAATGCATTAGCAATGATTTGGAAGTTCCAGCTAGCGCCGAATACGTCTTGGAAGGATATTTAACCCCAGGAGAAGTTGCGGCCGAAGGACCCTATGGCGATCATACCGGCTACTACAATGAGGTTGATGACTTTCCGGTGTTTACAATCACCCATATCACCCATCGCAAAGACCCCATTTACCACAGCACTTACACCGGCCGCCCACCTGACGAGCCAGCAGTACTAGGAGTGGCGCTGAATGAAGTTTTTGTACCCATTTTGCGAAAGCAGTTTCCGGAAATTGTCGATTTTTATCTTCCCCCGGAAGGCTGTTCATATCGCCTTGCCGTCGTCACCATCAAAAAGCAATATCCTGGGCATGCGAAGCGGGTAATGCTCGGTGTTTGGTCATATTTACGCCAGTTTATGTATACCAAGTTTGTTATCGTATGCGACGACGATATCGATGCTCGCAACTGGCAGGATGTTATCTGGGCAATGACAACCCGGATGGATCCATCTCGCGATACAACATTAATCGAAAACACCCCAATCGATTACTTAGATTTTGCCTCCCCAATCTCTGGTCTTGGCAGTAAAATGGGGATGGATGCAACCAACAAATGGCCTGGCGAAACCAATCGAGAATGGGGCGAAGTCATTGAAATGTCGAGCGATGTCAAAGATCGCATTGATGGCATTTGGGACCAATTGGGCATAGACTCATAACGACTATTAAAACAGCAATATAAGCTGCTATTAACTAATGGAAACGGACAAACAGCATGAAGCGAACCACTTGTAAGATAAAATCGGTCTCACCAATATTGGACGATATTTTTAATGTTGAGTTAGAACCAGCCGAGGCACAAGACTTTGAAGCTGGCCAATATTTACAAATCGTGATGGCCGAAGACGACAAACGTCCATTCTCAATTGCTAGCTCTCCAAAAAATCCTAATTTGTTAGAACTACATATTGGAGCACCACAAAACAATAGCTATGCGCTACAAGTGATTGAAAGGCTGCAATCGAGCCATGAAATCGACATCGAGATGCCATTTGGCAAAGCCTCTTTTAATGAACAAAGTAACCGCGACGTGTTGATTATGGTTGGCGGCACAGGCTTTTCTTATGCTAAATCGATTGTAGAACACATCATCGATAATGAGCAGGACCGAAAAGTCTACCTGTATTGGGGCGGACGAAATCTTGGTGGACTATATTTGCACGAACTTGCTTATCAATGGGAAGAGCTTGATCGTGTCGTATTTGTTCCAGTTTTGGAAAACGCAGTACCACAGTGGACCGGCAAACTAGGCCTTGTTCATTTAGCTGTGCTGGAAGACTTTAGTGACATGAGTCAACTCGATGTTTACGTTGCAGGCCGCTTTGAAATGGCCGGTGTGGCTCGTGAGGCTTTCGTTAAAGCTGGGCTCAATACTGAACACCTCTATGGTGATGCCTACGAATTCATCTAGACTTTCAGACCGTATAAAAAAACCGGCAGCTGCCGGTTTTTTGTTTTAAGTTAGCATCAGCTTAGAAACTAAAGTTTAACGCTCGACGGTAGTAGTCAAGAGCAAGCTCTGGTTGTTCTTGTTTATCACTGATTAAAGCTAGCATGCTTAAACGTTGTGACGTTTCTTCAAGCTCGTTGGCACTTTGTAACAAAGTACTCGCTTCGTCCCAGCGTTCTTCTCGTACTAAAAACCGTGCTTGTAGCTCTTTGAGCATCGGATTTTGGGCGTGCTTTTGCGCTAACTTTTGTAATTGAAGAAGCAAATGATGATTATCACTTAGCTTAAGTTCTGCGCAAGCTTCAAGAAGTTCAGGGTCTTGATTTTTTGACAACAAATCACCCAAAATTTGATAAGCGGCACGGCTATCATCAGCTTCAATTAAAGCTAAACAGCAGGCTTTAACAATTTGTGGAGCTTTCTTGAGTTTACGCGGTAAGCGATTCCAACTTGCAGCAACAGCATCGGAACCTTCAGTTGTCGCCATGTGGCTAAATAATTGCTGGTAGGCATTACTTAGTTGAGCCAGATATTCCGTTTCACCAATTAGATGCGCTTTATGCATTTCAGGAAGTAAATCGACAAGTTTTTGCCAATGCCCTAATTGCTGATAAAGCTGAGCGCGCATTTGTTTAACTTGAGGTTGTTTTAGCTCGGCATCAGTTAAGGTTTCTAAATCTTTCAATGCTTGTTCTTGATTACCTTGACGCAATGCAAGGCGGGCTCGAGTGATAACTACAGCCACTTTATCATCTTTGGCGACTTTACTTGCTTGATCCAAATAGGCATCGCGCTTTTTATCATTGCCAAGTTCTTGCGCCGCTTCTGCAGCTGCCAAATAGTTTAAAGCCGGGCGTTCGCTGTGTACGGCAGCTTTACTGACTAGTTTTTCAGCATGTTGATAGTCGCCGCGCATCATTGCCATCATCCCACTTTGGGTGTTGTTATGCGCCAGTTTACGTTGGCGAGATCCCCACCAGCCGCTACTTTGTACCAAAGCACGCCATAACCAACGTATAATCCAAATGATTAAGAACAGAGCGCACAAGGCCAAAAACCCCAAAAATATAGCACTAGTCACCGACATCTCGACCGTATATTGATCGAAGGCAATAAGAACGTAGCCCTTATTGCCTGCTAGTTGGGGACCCAATGCCATACCTAAGCCGATAACAATGAGCAACACAATTAGTTTTAACATGTATTACTCCTCGCTTAAGCTAATTAAACGCAATTTACGCTCACGGATCTGCTTTTGCACAATGTCTAGACTGGCAAAGCTATCGGGTACTACTGCTGTTACATCCTGAGTACTTAGTTCATTAAGTTTTTGAACTAAAGCTTTGGCATGCGCATTTTGCTGATAATACTGTTCAACCCAGGTAGCAGCTCTTACCAAGTTCGTTTGGAATAGTTCTGCTTCATCACGGTATAGAGCAAGTTGCGCTTGTTGAAGTTGCATGCGTAGGTTTTCTCTTAGATACCAAGCATGCTGCGGAGAAACGAGGGCTTCTACCTCTCCATCACGTCTGCGAACCGTGACGAAATTCTCCGTGAAGCTACGCCAACTTTTACTTAAATTGCTTTGCCAATCATCTGCAGAGGCACTAACGTTTAAGTCCTGTTGTGCTTCAATTTCTGGTAAATCAATTTGCGATAGTTGAAGGGCTTCAATACCATCCATTAAACTGTCTATTTCTAGAACCACACCTAACGAATCAACAAAGGGCAGTGCCGCGATGGCCTGTAGATCCTTTGCAATTGCTCTACGCAATGGCAGTAGTTGCGGGTCATTTACAGCTGCAACGCTACTGTCAGCTTGTTTAAGTAAGGTTGAAGCACTTGCTGCATCTTGCTCTAAAATTAGTTTTTTACTTGCTAATTGAATCAAATACTCAGCTTCATTTAAACGCCAATGATTAATATCTTGGATATTTAATTGCGCCAATTTTTGCTCAACATCTAATCGTTGCTGTGCACTTTGCTCTTGCGAAAGGCTTAGTGTTTGAATTTTTTCTTCTGCAAGCGCTTGTTGATTACTCTGCTCTCCGAGCAAGGCTCTCAATTGGGTAATTTCAGCCTGCTGCTTAGCAGCATCCTCTGCCAATCCTTGTCGAAGATCCAAATTCAGCGACTGCGCGTTAATTTCCGATTGTTGCAATTGCCAATACAATACCGATGGTAGGAGGATCGCAATAATCAGGGCGATAACGGCGACTATCAATGTTGTTTTATTTTTTGAATTCGATTCTTCTGAAGCGTCTTTACTTACAGCTTCAGCCTTGTCGTTTTTAGGCGGCGTTGGTTTATTGTTGGCGCTGGTCTTGTTGGTTCGAGCTGCTCGAGGTTTACGACTGGTTTTAGTCACGTTAGACGTACCATCCGATTCGGGCTTCTCAGCAAGCGTTTCAGTTTTATTGTTATCGCTCATCTTGTTTCCTTGAGAGTAGGGGCAAAGATTGTAAAGCCTGAAGCATCGCCTCATCCGATGCGCCATCGCTTACAACTACCCGATAATAACCTAAAGTTTGAGCAAGTTCAGCTACTCGTAGACTCGGGACAACAATCGGACAGTGTTGCCGCCAATTCTGATACGAAACATTACTCGATAATTGACATAATTGTTTAGTGATTTGACCACTCGTAGCTAAAACAGCGTTAATCTGCCTCGGCCATATTTCTATCGTTTGCGGCTCTATCTCACAGCTAACTCTGAGATAACAGCACAGATAGCGTACCGCTGTGTGTCGCGCCCTTAGCCACTCACCTAGGTTTTCTCGTCCGTCCTGCGCTCTCAAAATGAGCACAGACTCTAAATCCACGCCGGTGTCTTCTAACAGAGCAAACAGACCTTCACTATCTTGCGTTGGTGCAATATCACTCTCGATGCCACAGCGCCTAAAGGCTTCATGAGTTGCACGACCAACAGCAAAATAATTAGCGGCCAGAGGCCAAGATTTATGGTTTAGCTCGAGGTGGGTATTCGCATACTCGACCGCGCGTGGGCTCAGAGCAATAATGGCTTGATTTATGTTTTGGTAGCTTGGCAACAATGTCGGTAAAAGCTTTAGTTCATGACCCGCTTCAAAGCTAATCAAAGGTTGACCAATGGGTTGATAACCAGCTTCGAGCAAGACCTTCCGGCATTGCTTGTTTTGAGGTTCTGGACGTAGGACTAAAACATTCGGTTTCATTGAGCGTTAGGCTTTATCTAAGTCTGCCAACAATGGGCCAGCACCTTTATCTAATAAATCCAGAGCAACTTGTTCGCCAATCGTTTGGGCATCTTGTTGGTTCCCTCGTAGCTCGGCTGCTAAACATTGGCTACCATCAACTGCACCTACCATGCCTCGTAACCATAATTTCCCGTCCTCGAGCTCTGCATAGCATGCGATAGGAACTTGGCACCCACCTTGGAGTTTGGCATTCATTGCGCGTTCAGCAACCACACGTAGTGCTGTGTCACTGTGATTTAGCGGCTCCAGTAAACGAGCTAGCTCGGGGTCATTACTTCGGGCTTCAATGCCAACCGCACCTTGGCCCCCTGCGGGTAACATCAATCCAGGCTCTAGAAAGCTAGCAATTCGCTCGTGAAGTTTAAGACGAAGAAGTCCTGCGGCGGCTAATATAATAGCGTCATACTCGCCAGCATCCAATTTCGATAATCGCGTTTGTACATTTCCACGAAGATCTTTGATAACTAAGTCAGGTCTGCGACGTTTAAGCTGAAATTGTCGGCGTAGACTAGAGGTACCAACGACGGCGCCTTGCGGCAACTCCTCAATGTTTGCAAAGTTTGAACTAACAAAAGCATCGCGCGGGTCTTCTCGCTCGCATATACACAACAAATCTAATCCTTCGGGAAATTCCATCGGTACATCTTTCATTGAATGCACAGCAATATCGGCTTCATTGGCTAGAATCGCATGTTCAAGTTCTTTGAGAAATAGACCTTTACCACCAATTTTCGCCAGTGGGGTATCCAAAATGATGTCACCACGGGTCGACATCGGTAATAACTCTACTTCGAGCGCCGAATGATGGCGCTCTAACTCAGCTTTGACGAATTCGGCCTGCCATAAAGCTAGTGGGCTTTTCCGAGTTGCTATTCTAATTTTTTTCAACAACTTAACTCCTTTTGAAACTCAAACCAGTGGCGATGACTAGCTGTGTTGGTACCTTAATATGCATAGTGTAGCACTTGCGCAAGCACAAGTTTTGCACGCCTTGAACATTCGATTTTTGTTGACGTAGTCGATACTAAAAATCATGCATCCCTTTATTGGCGAATTACTACAAAACCGTTACAATGATCACAATAAAAACTTGTTCCTTACCCAAAATTGTTAGCAACTTCAAATTATAGCTAGCAGCTACCTGAGAGAGTGTGTGCAAAACCAAATCGATAGCTTGCGTGCTCTAGCGCGTGAATCAACGACACATCGAAAGCAACTTGCGCTGCAAATCATGCCGGCGCCGGCACAGCGTGTCTTTGAGCTATTGCCCTTACTTTTGCATTACCACCACCCCTCGTTACCTGGCTTTTTTGCTGCGGCGGTTCCCTCAGGCATCCATTGTTTTGAAACTAGTGCCCGACACTATATCTATTTAAGCCAACATTTCACCTGCAACCCAGAACCATCAGTTAAGAGTGAGATTCTAGGCCTCTATTCTATGGGCTCGACAGCGTCTTTAGGCCAAAGCGTTGATAGTGATTTAGATATGTGGGTATGTCACGCTGATGATTTACCAGCTCACCGTGTCGAATTACTCGCATCAAAGTGCGATTTAATTAGTGAGTGGGCGCAACACCAAGGTGTTGAGCTAAGCTTCTTTATGGTCTCAGAGCAACAGTTCAAATCGGGAGCAATTAGCCAATTGTCCAAAGATAACTGTGGTAGCGCTCAACATCTACTGTTGCTTGACGAGTTCTATCGCACCGCTTTACCCCTAGCAGGCAAACAATTGGTTTGGCATTGTGTACCTGCAGAGGCTCAAGGCAATTACGATGCGTTTGTTGAACAACAGTTCGCCACCGGTATTTTTAATGATAAAGAGTGGCTCGATCTTGGCGGGCTCGATCAGATCCCAGCTGAAGAATACTTTGGTTCGGCCTTGTGGCAACTTTATAAAGGTATTGATTCGCCTTATAAAGCAGTGCTAAAAACCTTATTGATGGAAGCCTACTCTGCCGACTATCCCAATACCAAAATTCTAGCGGTACAACAAAAAGAGTTGGCTCAAAACGGTTCGGTTGGTGACCTCAATCACGATCCTTACTACTTAATGCTTGAAACAGTTACCTCTTACTTAACCCGCATTGGCGACCAAGCTCGTCTTGACTTAGTCCGTCGCTGTTTCTTCTTGAAAAACAAAGAGATTATGGTTTTGCCCCAACGCGGGCAACGTAAATGGCAACAACAGTTTATTTACCAACTCATCGAAAGTTGGGAATGGGATCAAGATAAAATTAAGCATCTTTCTCGGCGCTCACATTGGAAAGCGACCGATGTCAAAAAGGCCCATGCTGAATTAATCGACGCCCTAATGTTAAGTTATCGAAATCTGATCCGCTTTGCCCGTCAAAACAACATTAGTGAGTCGATTAACCCCGAAGATATAGGCATTTTATCGCGAAAATTGTATGCCGCTTTTGAAAGTCTTCCTGGGAAAGTCACTCTGATCAATCCACAGATTTCGCCTAATCTGAACGAAAGCGATTTAAGCTATATTCACGTCCCCGATAACCATAGTTGTCGTGCTGGCTGGTATTTATATAAGCAGTCCATGGGCAGTACACAAATGATAGGCGAGAAAGCGCTGGAGCATAGTCCTTACCTAAGCAAGCTTGTCGCTTGGAGTTATTTCAATGAGCTATATAGTCCTGTAAGCAGGTTACACATGCACGCCCCTACTCGTGCTATAAGTCCCCAAACATTGGAACGTTTTTGCAATGATTTAAAACAAGCCTTCCCTGTGAATTACCCGAGTGCCAGTAACATTGCATTGACTCGTCCCTGCGAAATTCGTCATTTAGGTATTTTCATTAATTTTGAAAAGGATCCTACCGCCTCTTGGGCAGGCAAGGTCATTGAGTTTGACGCTCATACTACTGACGTTTTAGCCTTTGGTCGTCAGCAAGATTGTTTAATCGAATCTATTGATTTGGTGTATCGCAATTCTTGGAATGAAATACGCACGCTAAACTTTGACGGACCCAGCTGCGTAGTTGATGCCTTAACCACAGTGATGGGTAAAATGCATCGCGATGCGAATGCCCCAGATCATATCGACGTCTTTTGTTATAGCCAGTATTTCGATGACTTGATTGAAAAACGCTTTCGCCAGTTGTTAGTCGAATGCATTGAGCATCGCCTACACCTGCAGAATCAGAAAGTCGTTAAGACCCTGGTACTAGGCAAAGACAAGTATGGTATTTTCTTCGAAAATCGTGGGGTTACGGTTAAGAAACTCGAAAATGCCATTGAGTTCTACTCGCAGATCTCAAACAATAAGTTACAGCGCTTACCTCTACAACTAAATGCCGGTGACCGTAAAAATATTCCTGCAATCGTTGATGCACAAGCTAGTGAAGGCTTAGTCCAATACTTCTTCGAAAATCACGATACTGGTTTTAATATCTATATTGTAGACGAGCAAAACAGAGTTGAGGTATACCAAGACTTTGACGGCAGTAAAGAAGAATTAGTGCAGGGTATTAATCGCTTTTATACGTCGTCGCGCGAGCAATATGGGCAAAAAGAATCAGCGATCAATTTCAATTTGCCCCAATTCTACGACATCGTTATGTTAAATCATCGTGAAGCCGTAGAACCCTATCGTAGTGAAAGCAACCAACGCGCGAGTTAGTCACGCAAGTTCAGTCTATTTTTCGGGCCAAGCACTTGGCTCATGTTTAACTTTAAACCACCACTGTTCATCAGCAACAATTTGGCCTTCGTCATTAATTTGAGGATATGCCAGACCTTTACGCCGACATGCCTTAGTATAAATAGGATGTCCGCCCTCAAACAAAATTCTATTTTGTTCCTCGACACTTAAACGACAAGGCCCTTGGTACATGCCTGCGATTTCGCGCTGACGCTGTGCTTCGTACATGATCAATGCCGAGGCAACTGAAACATTTAGCGACTGCACCATTCCAACCATCGGTACAATAATGTCTTGGTCAGCTAGAGCTAATGCTTCTTGGCTGATGCCGTCCTTTTCTTGGCCCATGAGTACAGCGGTAGGTTTCGTATAATCAATACTTCTAAAATCAACCGCAGTTTCAGACAAATTGGTTGCTAAAACCTGCATACCTTGTGACTTGAGAGTCGCCACTGCGTCAGCGATGTTGGCATGAGGTTTGACTTGAACCCAGTTTTGGCTACCCATTGCAGTGCCACCAGAAAGCTTAGACTGGGCATCAGCCCAAACCACATGTGCTTCACTGACTCCAACCGCATCGCAAGTACGAATAATAGCCGAGAGATTATGCGGTTTATGCACACCCTCCATACATACGGTTAAATCGGGCTGACGCTGACTTAGCATCAATTGGATTCGCTCGAAGCGTTCTGGACTCATAGTATTCTCAATATTGAACGATATGTTACTAATTACGTTGTCTAAATACTCGCAGCACATCTGGCATCACTCGGATTTTCTTCATGATTAACGCTAAATGCACACGACTATGTGTCGTAATTTGTAAATCTACGGTGTATACGCGACCTTCTTTCTCTTCAGTCACGATATTAGAAATGTTGGCGCCAGTACTGGCCACCACGTTGGTTAGATTAGCTAAGATCCCTTGGTGATTTACGAGGTCTACACTAATTTCTGTTTTGTATTCGGCTTCAGCATCGGCATCTTGAGACCAATTAACACCGATATAACGGTCAGGTTCTTTTTGATAACCATAAATATTTTTACAGCTCTCAATATGCACCACCAAACCTTTACCGGGGCTAATATGTGCCACAACAGGATCGCCAGGGATAGGACGACAACAGTTCGCATAGGTTAACAACATGTCCTCAGCTCCCTGAATCGCGATACTTCGGTTTCCGTTGTCATTGGTCAATTGATCTGAATTTCCTAGCAAGCGCCGCGCAATAACGATGCTCATTGCGTTGCCCAAGCCAATTTCAGCTAAAACATCATCGATAGTAGTGGCTTTTAAGTCTTCAACAACTTGCGCAACGTTGTCGGGTTCTAGTTCATCAATTGATACATCACCTAAAGCGTGATTTAAAAGACGTCGTCCAAGCGAAATAGACTCTTCACGACGTAAGTTCTTAAGAATTTGACGAATTTTCCCGCGTGCTTTCCCCGTCACCACAAAGTTTAACCAGGCAGCATTAGGCCGTGCACCCGGGGCAGTAATAATCTCAACCGTTTTACCGTTGCTCAAGGCTTTGCTTAATGGGTAAGGCTGACGATTAACGCGCGCACCGACGCAGGCATTTCCGACATCGGTGTGCACCGCATATGCAAAATCAACCGCGGTGGCACCGACTGGCAACTCAATGATGCGCCCCCGAGGGCTAAAGACATAGATTTCGTCTGGGAATAGGTCGGTTTTTACGTTCTCAATAAACTCAAATGAACTACCAGCACTTTGCTGCAACTCAAGCAGGCTTTGCATCCAACGTTGAGCTCGAATTTGGGCAGTGGTGCCTGGAGTTTCATCAGCTTTTTTATAAGTCCAGTGGGCTGCCACACCTTTATCAGCCATTTGATCCATATGTTCGGTACGTATTTGTACTTCAACAGGAACCCCATGTGGACCAACCAAGGAGGTATGCAGGCTTTGATAACCATTGGCTTTAGGAATAGCGACATAGTCTTTAAAGCGGCCCGGACGGGGCTTATATAAGCTATGAACCTGGCCAAGTACGCGGTAACACGTATCTAAATCTTCAACTTTGACCCGAAATGCATAGATATCCATGACCTCATGGAATTGCAGTTCTTTGTTGACCATTTTTTTGTAAATACTATAAAGGTGTTTCTCACGACCACTCACAACACCTTTTATATTTGCATCACTAAGACGGCCTTCGATTTCATCTTCAATGCTTAAAATAAGCTCTTTACGATTGCCGCGAGCATTTTTTACCGACTCTCGTAGAACTCGATGACGCATAGGATATAAGGCTTCAAAACCGAGCTCTTCTAGCTCATTCTTTATATTGTGAATACCTAGTCGATTTGCGATGGGAGCGTATATATCGAGTGTTTCTTTAGCGATACGACGCTTTTTATCGGGTCTTAGTGCGCCAAGAGTACGCATATTATGGGTACGGTCGGCAAGTTTTATCAAGATCACGCGGATGTCTTGCACCATCGCCATGATCATTTTCCGAAAGTTTTCGGCCTGAGCTTCTTTTTTATCGCGAAACTTAATTTTATCAAGCTTACTCACACCTTCAACTAAGTGAGCAATTTCATCTCCAAATTGCTCACTTAGTTGTTCATAGGTTACCGGAGTATCTTCGATGGTATCGTGCAGAACGGCGGCGGCAAGCGTCTGATGGTCTAGGTTTAGTTCAGCGAGAATTCGTGCTACTGCTAGTGGATGGGTGATATAAGGCTCACCGCTGCTTCTAAATTGTCCTTCGTGTGCTTCTTTACCAACAATATAGGCCTGACGAAGTATCTCTACCTGAGATTCGTCTAAATAGGTGCTGGCAATTTCTCGCAAACTTTCAAACAAATACAATGCTGCTTTCTCCTTAAAAGACCCAAATTCGAACTAAAATATAACTAAGCCGTCATTTTATACCAATTACTAAAATTAGATGTCGATATTTTTGACTTAAATGACATGCACTTAGTGGCGATGAGCCGAGTTATAGTTTTGATTCTGATTGGTACCACTATGTCGCGACTAGCTGACAAAGGCAATAAAGAAAGGAACTTACTAAAATTGCTCGCACTGATGACCAGTGCGAGTAACGCTATAAATCAACGATTAGATTTATAGTCGGCGATCAGCTATTGCTGCAACAGCTGCAAACTCGGCTGCATCACGCTCTTGACGTTCAACTTTATCCTGAGCGTCCATTTCTTCTGTGGTGATCAAACCTTGCTCAATTTCGCGTAAAGCGATAACTGTTGGTTTGTCATTGTCCTCGTCTACTAGAGGCTCTTTACCTTCGACCGCGATTTGACGAGCGCGACGCGACGCGATTAACACTAAGTCAAAGCGATTGCCTACCTGCTCGACTGCATCTTCTACTGTTACACGTGCCATGCACTACTCCGTTGAATCAAAATGACGCAAGATCCTACTTGATCTGTGGTCAATATACTAGCAAAAATATATCTTATCACCAATGCTAAATACTAGCGCTGACTTTAAGTCCTAAACCCTTCTTTGTAAGAATCATTGATGTCCTAACAAAGTCTTGAAACTAAAAGCATTAGTTAACACTGACTTACTATTGGTCACCTAACAAGTCAGTAATTGTTTTCGCTTGCGCTAGTCGTTGGTGCGTGTAACGAAGACGCTGAGCAATAACGATTGCTTGTAATTGATTAACTGCCTCGTCGAATACTTTATTGACGATGACGTAATCAAACTCATCAAAATGAGACATCTCACTATGCGCTTCTTGCATGCGTTTAGCGATAACATCTGCACTATCTTGTCCTCGCATATGCAAGCGTTGTTCAAGCTCATGTCGACTTGGCGGTAAAATAAAGACTGATACGGCTTCAGGCATAAGCGCTTTAACTTGGCGAGCGCCTTGCCAATCAATATCCAAAAAGACATCAATACCTTGGCTTAAGCAGCTTTCAATAGTGGCTCGAGAAGTACCGTAGTAGTTGCCAAACACTTGGGCGTATTCAAAAAAATCGTTCTGGGCAATCTTGGCTTCAAAACTCGCGTGGTCAACAAAATGGTAATGAATACCATCTTCTTCTCCAGGACGAGGCTCACGAGTGGTATGCGAAACCGAAACCTGAGCAGGATACTTACGGTTACGATTGAGATACGCGCCAATCATACTGGATTTGCCAGCGCCACTTGGGGCGGCAACGATATACAGAGTGCCAATAGCCATTTAATGTTTAGTGTTTGAACAAATAAGGCGGCATAGACTAGCATTTTTTTAATTAAAGTGCAGTTACAAACACAGATCTCAAATCAAGCGATTGAATTAATTGCCTGTATATACCAAGCTGTTTTTTAAAGGCATAGATTTAGAGGTTCAAGGATGAAGAAACTCGACAAAGATAGCTATGAAAAAGAACTGGAGCGTTTACAAACCGAATTGGTAAAACTGCAGCAATGGGTAGTCACTCATAAGTTGAAAGTAATGGTTGTTTTTGAAGGTCGTGATGCCGCAGGTAAAGGTGGCGTCATTAAGCGAATCACTGAAAAACTAAATCCTCGAGTTTGCCGGATTGCAGCACTGCCGGCCCCCAACGAGCGCGAACGCAGCCAGTGGTATTTCCAACGCTATACGGCTCATTTTCCTGCCGCAGGCGAAATCGTTTTATTTGACCGCTCTTGGTATAACCGAGCAGGGGTCGAAAAGGTAATGGGCTTTTGTAGCGAAGAGGAATACCAAGATTTTCTACATGCCTGCCCGGTTTTTGAAACCCTGCTCATTCGCTCCGGCATCATTTTAGTAAAGTATTGGTTTTCGGTATCCGACGAACAACAAGAAAAGCGCTTTATGGAACGGATTAATAATCCGATTAAACGCTGGAAGTTCAGCCCAATGGATTTGGAGTCCCGCAGCCGTTGGGCTGAATACTCAGAGGCCAAAGATCAGATGTTCCTACATACTGACACCAAAATAAGCCCTTGGTGGGTGGTTAACTCTGATAACAAAAAGCGAGCAAGGCTTAACTGTATTAGTCATCTGCTCACACAAATTGACTACCAAGAGCTCGAACAACCAGAAATTGAGCTGCCAGAGATAAACAAAAAGGGTTACAAACGAGCGCCTATAGAAGAGCAAAGCTTTGTTCCGGAGTTGTTCTAAATCCTAAACTTATAGCAATGACTCAATCGCTTTAAGTTCAGCTAAGGTATTAATATTACTGAACACCGGGGCGGCATCTTTGAAGGGCTGCTCTTTGAACTGGTGTTTTTTTATAAAGTACCCCACTTTACGCTCGCCTTTAGCTAGAAAGCTGCGTAGTTCGTCAACAACGCTGCGATGCATAACATTAAACACCGGCTGCATTCGTCCTTCATATTGCGCCACAACAATTTGTGTTTGGGCATCAAGGCTCGAGCACATTAACTCGACATAATTGTCCGGCAAGCACGGTACATCACAGGCCACAAAACCTAAGTATTGCTGCTCGGGATACGCATCAAAAGCTGCCAACATACCGGATAGCGGCCCCTCATAGTTTTGATTATTATCGCTAAAGCTTGGGGCTAATCGTTGGTACTGCTCCATCTGAGTATTAGCATTAATGACAACATCAACGCCTTGCGCCTGTAACTGATCGATAATATACGTAATCATCGGTCGATGGTTTAGCTCAACTAGGCCCTTTTCTTGACCTAACATCCGCGTTGCTCGGCCACCAGCAAGTACCACCCAAATCATCTTTTCTTGCTTATTCGCCAACATTAAATACGACCTGTTGTTTTAGAAGAACCACCAATAAATATCAAATTGGCATCAAATGGTAAGTTTTTATAACTGTCTAAACTATAATCAATTTAGGAATGCGACTTTCCGTATTGTTTAAAACAAATACTAGCTTGGAGTACACACATGCGTTTACTAATTCTTTTGCCGCTTATATTTAGCAGCCTAAGTTTTGCCGCTGATATTACCATCAAGGGAGATGGGATAGAACTGAGCAAGGATTGCCTTCGTTTAAGTGGTGACAATGTCTCGATTAAGTCCGAGGAATGTAGCGACTCAAAAAACAAAAACAAAGGAAATAACGACAATCGCAGCGTGCATGGAGATGATAACCCAGGCAAGGGTAACAAAGATAAAAACAACAAAAAGAACAAGTAAGCTTATGCAGCTTAAAACGGCAGCATGGCGCTGCCGTTTTAAATTGCGCTAAATCAAAATAGCCGCAACTAACCAATATGAAAGTAGCGTTATCACCACAATTCCCACCAAATTGAGTGCGAAACCAGCTTTGACCATTTGCGAGATATGTAACTGACCCGAGGCAAATACAATACTGTTAGGCGGCGTAGCTACAGGCATCATAAACGCGCAACTGGCAGCAAGTGCGGCGGGCACAACCAATAACAAAGGGCTGTCTCCCATAGACAAAGCGATAGGCCCTAACAAAGGAAGAAAACCGGCAGCCGTAGCAGTATTGCTAGTGACTTCGGTTAAGAAAATAATCGCTGTTGTGACAATCGCTATCACAGCGAGTAACGGTAGATACGCTGTATTGCCTAAACTAGCCCCAATAAAGTCTGCCAATCCAGAGCTCTTAATTTGAGCGGCTAAACTTAAGCCGCCGCCAAACAGCATCAATACTCCCCAAGGCAATTTTTTGGCGGTGTCCCAGTCCATAACCATCACTTGATTACGCCAATCGACAGGAATTAGAAACAGACTAACCGCAGCTAACATGGCTATGCCGGTATCACTAATGGCTAAACCGCTCACAGAGGCAATGAGCGGCCGGAATATCCAGCCTAAAGCGGCACAGACAAACACCACCGCAACTGCTTTTTCGGCAAAGCTCATTTGCCCCAGTCCGCTAAGCTGTTGCTGCAATATATCCTTGGAGTGACCTTGGCTTTGGCTGGGAAGTTTGTAATTAATTTTAGTCAGCCAAACCCAGGTGATGCTAAGCATAATGACCGATAAAGGCAGGCCAACTAACATCCACTGGCCAAACCCCAAGTGAATATCGTAGCTATCGGCCAAATAAGCCGCTAATAAGGCATTAGGTGGAGTTCCAATTAAGGTCGCCAGCCCGCCAATACTGGCTGAATAAGCAATACCCAATAACATCGCAGCCGAGAAGTCCGATTGTTCTTCCCCCTTGGACATCATACCAATAATAGATAAGCCAATCGGAAGCATCATCACCGCGGTTGCGGTATTGCTCATCCACATGCTTAAAAAAGCGGTCACCAACATAAAGCCACCAACTTGTTGCGCTGGTTTGTCACCAACAGCAATCATAGTTGCTAAAGCAATACGTTTATGTAAATTCCAGCGCTCCATAGCTAGGCTTAAAATAAAGCCTCCCATAAATAGGAAAATCAAAGGATGTGCAAAAGATGCTGTAGCACTCTTAATGCTGGCAAGCCCTAATAGAGGCGACAGCACCATCGGTAAAAATGAAGTCACAGGGATGGGCACCGCTTCGGTCACCCACCATATCGCCATCAAGGTTGCTAATCCCATCGTCCGCCACGCCGCTGGCGACAAACCTTCAAATGGTGCTGGAGCGATTAAAGTAAGTAACAAAACCAAAGGACCTAAAACGAGGCCAACGATCTTAGTGGTATGTTGGTTATCATATTTGGGATGAGTAATTTCAGGCATGGGTCAACGCTCCTTGAATCGGGAAACATCTAGTAGGCATATTTAAATTGTGGTTATTTTAGTAGGCCACGAACCTTAAGCCTTTCCTATACGACCAAAGTAGTAGCCAGGAATATCGATTCGCTAGTCCGCAATTTCATTCAATACTTAAAAATCCTTTGACGCTAACCTGCTAATCAATCTTGCCCCTTATCTTAAGGATTTCTTATGGAGCTTCAGCTGCTAGCTATGGTCAGTTTTGCTTTTGTTGGCGCTATATCGCCCGGACCGGTTAACCTGATTGCAAGCCATAGCGCTGCACAATATGGAATAAGGCCAGCATTCCAACATGTTATGGGGGCATCAATTGCCTACGCCTTAGTGGTACTTATTTCAGGTTTATTATTACAGTCGATAGGAAAGCTATTACCTCAGATCGCAATCTACATGCAAATTGGAGCTAGCTTGTTTCTACTGTATTTAGCGTATCAAATCCTGCGTAGCACTCACCGCACACAGTCCAATCAGTTAACCAAAACTCCCAATATGACAAGTGGCGCGGCACTACAATTACTTAATCCCAAAGCGTGGTTAGTTGCTATGTCGGGTGCTAGCTTATTTGTGATAAACGCCGCCCAACCTAGACAAGCCTTGCTTGTATTTAGCCTAGTGTCGCTGGTGATCTGTGTTCTGGGAGTTGGGTCTTGGGCGGGCGCCGGTCATTTAATCGGCAAATACTTGCAAAGCGTGCGTCAACAACTGATATTTAATCTAAGTATGGCTGCATTACTTTGCGCCTCGGTACTCAATATGTGGATAAGCTAGGAAACCAAATGCAACATGACGCTAGTGTCGACTTTAAACAAAGTCTCATTTGTCCTCAAATAGAGCTGCGTAAAGCGTGGGCATCGACGGCCTGCTACCACGCACATTCCCATGACGAGTTTTCGTTTGGCTTAATTGATCAAGGTAGCGCTTGTTACATCAATGGGCAGCGGACTCATCAAATCAAGACCGGCGACTTAGTGACTATAAATCCGAATGACGTGCATAGCTGCAACCCAGAGCAAGGGTTTTGGTCGTATCGAATGTTATTTATTGATACCCAATGGCTTGGTGGCTTACAACAAGAGTTGTTTAACCGCCAAGACCAAGATTATTTTCAGTTTTTAAATGATTTTGAAAGCAGTCGCCGGCTCAACTATTACTTTGATACGCTGGTGAGCAGCATTGAAGAAGACAATAGTGCCTTAGACATAGAAAGCAATCTCTTGTCTTTTTTAGAGCACTGTTTTGCCAGCGAAGTGACGCCGATAGAAACAACAAGCTTACCGGTACTTAGCCGTGTTAGGGACAAGTTACTCGACCAAATAGACTGTAATCAGCAACTGGTAGAGCTGGCACAAGAAGCGGGGTTAAGTCGCTATCAATTAATCCGTAGTTTCAAACAACAATATGGATTAAGTCCGCATGCCTATTTGCTCGATGAACGTATAAAACGCTCAAAGCAGATGTTAAAAAATGGCGACACCATTATCGATATATCAACCCGCTTAGGTTTTGCCGACCAAGCCCACTTTCAACGTCATTTCAAAAGCCGCTTAGCCACAACCCCAAAAGCCTATCAGTCGTATTTTCTTTAAGCAGCAAGGCTTGTTGTACGCACACTAATCAGTGTGACGACTCGTTTCAAAGCAGGCTTGTAACAGCAGCTTAATTTTCTGCGAGCCCATGGCTTGCATCAACTCAATATTGCGCTGTGGTATACCTGCAACATCTGGGTGGGAATCAATAGCACGCTCTAAGCTGCTTTCACGAATCAAATGCAACATAGGATAGGGGGAGCGGTTGGTATAGTTATCCGGGTCATCAACTTGGCTGCCACCAAACTGATAATCTGGGTGAAAGCTTGCCACTTGTATCACCCCGTCCAGCTCCATGCTTATAAGCAGCTCATCAACCAGAAACAAGAATTGGTTGTAGTCAAAGAAGTGGGTCAACACCAAGGGATGGATCAGCAAGCTAGTTTCGATCGCTTGGTTTTGCAGCACCCTTAATAGCTCAGCTTCAAGATCTTCAAGTAAGTCTTGCTCACTAGTCGCCTCACTGACCACCAAAGCAAGACGATTGTTCACCACCTCTCGTTTGGCAAACGGGCACAAGTTCATGCCCACAACAAAGGTGTCGACCCAGTTTTGGGTAGCTTGTCTTACCGCTTTAAATTCACCTTGCTTCACTTTTTACCTACTATAAATTGAACAGCAACAAACGATAGTGTGCCTGCTTCTTACGCATTATAACTAGAGTTGGAGATTTACTTTGAACCTTGCGTCGACATTACAGCACAACGCAGAATAAAAAAACCCACGATTAAAACGATAACCCAAACTCAGTTGTGGCAAGCGCCACAGTTAACTGAAACCTCGGTACAGCGAGTATCAACAGCACTGATGTCGCTTGAATCAATTGTTGTTGATAGTTTCATACCTGGTAGTAGAAAATTCGCCGTGTGAGACGCTGGTATTTTGGTCGTCTCGGACATCTCGTTGAAATCAACGCTCGTACACCTATTATCAATAAAAACATTCGAGTAGCCCTTCCTCGTAGCTGACATTATAAAGGCGAGTACAAGTAAAAATACAAACAACAACGAAACCCAGAAGACGTTAAGTGATTTCATTATCGTTCCTATAAATGAGCTCGTGGAACTCGCAGTAAAGCTCGGGCATAAGCAAGTAATTTGAGAGAAGTGTAGGCCTAGCGCCACACTATTGATAAATTTAGTATTAGGCATATCTCGCATATATTCAAATTCCCTGCGTATTTTTCTCACACTCTTGCATTAATCAACGTAGCCTATCTGGCCTGTTTACCTAAGCGCAGATACAAAAAAGCCCCTAAAAATAGGAGCTTAAGAATTGTTCGTGTTGGGTAAGCGCGGCTTTCTATTCCATATTTTGAATCTGAACGTGGATCGTTATTTACACCCTATGGGCACCATGGTATCCATAATCAATAAAATATAGCTATAATAGATATTATTGTATCCATTTTGGTGGCGTATGAACTTTTCACTTTTAGATGATACCGATGTGAGCCAGGCCTTTGCTACTCATCTGCGTGACTTACGTAAACAAGCGAAGCTATCGAGAGAAGCACTGGCCCAACGTAGTTGTGTACCAGCTTCTACCATAAAAAAGTTTGAACTCACCGGACAAATTTCATTTCGACAGCTGCTACTTTTGTGGCAGTCGCTGGATTCACTAGACAGGCTCTATCAACTGACACAAGCAAACCCCGACCGCTCCGCTTTACCGACCAGTATAGAAGAGGTGCTTAAAGATGAGCTTTAAATCCATTCAAAAGCTGAATGTTGGACGCACTCTCACAACGGGCGAAATTGTATCGGTGGGTGTATTAGCGCAAAACCGCCAAGATGTTTTTTTTCAGTACGATGAAAGTTATCTAGGCAGGTTTGGCAATTTATCTCCTTTTACACTTCAAGGCGATATGCGATTACAGCAAGCACCGAAAGAGCCACACCAAGGCATTCACGGAGTTTTTGGTGATAGTCTTCCCGATGGTTGGGGCTTGTTGTTGCAAGATCGCGTGTTCCGCCAACAAGGTATTTTACCTGCGCAAGTGACAGCAATGGATAGACTGGCTTTTGTTGGTCAGCAAGGAATGGGAGCATTGTCCTTTACGCCTGTATCAGAGTTTTCATTCGATCAGCGATCAAATATTGATTTGGCAACACTCGGATTGGAAGCACAAACCTTATTTGATCAATCTCTTCCTGACGAGTTAGATGATAATACTCAACAGGTACTCGCCACTTTAGTCGCCGTAGGAAGCTCCGGCGGTGCTCGCCCTAAAGCACAAATTTATATGCCTGCTGGAGACGCAACGCAATGCCGCACTTATGCACAATCTGGCGATGAAGCATGGTTAGTTAAGTTTACTTCGAAGAACTTAGCATTGGGCCACGAAGAAGGTTTGTGTGAAGCAGTCTATTTACAAATGGCAGAGCAGGCAAAATGTCGACCACCGATTTGGCAGTTAATTGAAGCACCAACAAGTAGCGGTGCTAAAGCATGGCTTGCGTTAAAGCGTTTCGATTATTTACCAGCGCTTGATAAGGCTGGCCGATTACATATGCATAGCGCCTGCGGCCTATTGGATGCCGACTTTCGAAGCCCTAGCTTAGACTATAGCGATCTTATTAAGGCCAGCCGCCAATTGTGTAAGTCACCTGCTGCCGGGCAACTTCAATTTCGACGCGCAATGTTTAACTTATTTGCCGCGAACCAAGACGATCACAGTAAAAACTGGGGCTTTTTACAAGCAGATGATGGAAGCTGGCAACTCGCACCATTTTACGATGTAACCTTTAGCCCTCACCCCTTTAATGAACATGCCACCGCCTTTGCTGGATACGGAAAAGCGCCGCCACTTAATGTGATGCAAAAGCTGGCTGCTAGTGCAGGCTTTGCTACATGGAAGGAAGCGCAACAATGCATTCATGAAGTAGTTGATGCCATTAGCCAGTTTGCAAGTTTTGCCAAGCAACAAGCGGTCAGCAGGACCACGTTGTTAGCGATAGAGAAAACGCTAGCTCAACGAAGACAAGAAAACGCAGCACTTCTACTTTGAATGTTATTGTACTTCTTTGAGTGAATAAACGCGTCGCAATGGGCAAGCGAAAAGCTTGGTTAGAAAGTGAAATTGGCCTGTCTGCTAACGCCATTAAGAAGTACAAACATGGCACAACTACGACCTCTTGATCTAACCTGCTTAAGCTTACGAAAGCATTAGATGTGCTCACTGATTACTTCTTGCGCTCAAGCAAGGGGAAGTTAGAAGGTGTTGAATAGCGCAAGCGTGGTTTTAGTCAAAGAAGTGAGTTAAAACCAAGGAGTGGATCAGCAAACAGGTCTCAATCTCTTGCTTTTGTAGTGCTCGTAATAGCTCAGCTTCAAGATCTTAATGCAAGGCGATTGTTCACTACCTCTCGTTTGGCAAACGGGCACAAGTTCATGCCCACCACAAAGGTGTCGACCCAGTTTTGGGTTGCTAGTCTAACGGCCTTGCTATTAAGAGTGTTCAAGATTTATTCCAAGTTTTGGATCTAGTCGTAGAGTAATGAGCTTAATTTATTAATAATCAAGTTCTTACGCTATAATTACATATTCGTATTAACCATCAATTTGACCACCACTAGTTACCTAGCTAATCATTTGGGCTTTTTGGTTATGTTCACATATAGTGAACAAACTGGATAGTACATGCACGTTATAAGTAAGCAACCTTTCGAAAATGCGAAAATGCGAAAAAACGCTATCCAAACGATTCCGACGCACTAGATGCAACGTACAAGGTGTTAAAAGAGAGTAAAGCAAAAAGCCCTGATGAGCTATGGAAAGTATTTCCCTCACTAGACAACTTTAAATACGTTGATAAGTGGTGGGTGATTGATATTGGCGGCAACAACCTTAGGCTTATTGCATTTATCGAATTTGTAGGAGGTCGATGCTTCATTAAGAACATTGTCAGCCATGCCGAGTACGATCGCATTACAAAGCAGTACCGTGAAAAGGAGCTGAAGAGGTAACCCTATGTTAGATATTGCAGTTTTAGACAAAGCCGCTAACCAACTGAACCAAGTCATGCCTTGGGTGAGTGGTATATCTTCACCTGAGCAATATCAAGAGCTGATTGCCACGATGGAAGTACTTATCGAAGATTATGATGCTCATCAGCCAGTGATCGACTTAATGTTTCCGGTGATTGAACGGTATGAAGAAGAAGCGGAGCAGTTTAGTGAATTTAATCAAGCTATTGACAAGCTTAAGCCAGGTATCGCCATGCTAAGAGTTATTATCGATCAACACCAATTGACCTTAAGTGATTTCAAAGAAGAGATAGGTGCCAAATCGACGGTATCGATGATCTTGAGTGGAAAGCGTTCCCTAACGCTCAAGCACATTAAGGCACTATCGGCACGTTTTGGTGTACCAGCATCATTGTTTATCGGCTAGTGGCCGTTTGGGCTGCCTTTAATAAAAGTGATCGCAGAGCAACAACCTCAATCAGTAACTGAGCAGGCCGCATTAACAGGACGTGCAGTGAGCAATGTATCAAGAACACTGGAAACATTAGATGGTTTGGGGATCGTAAGGTTGCTATCTTCAGGATATGCAAAAGAAAAAAATAGAAATGGAATACCACAAATTCTTGGTCTTGGTATAAGGAATACATATGAGTTTAAGGCAACTTTTAACAGAAATAGCAGGAGGTTGGGCAAAAGCTAAAAATGAGCAGTTTACTGGTCACCCTATAGCCACTTTACTAAGACAAGAGTTAGTCAAAGCGATAAAAAACACGCTGCCATCTACAACCAATTATCTAGTAAAGGCGAGTGCTGGGGCGGGAAATTGGGCTGACGTTCCTTGGTTGTCGATTCTCAATCCATCGATAACAGAGTCAACGCAGTCAGGTATTTACCCTGTTTATTTGTTCCGTTCAGATGGAAGTGGTGTCTATCTATCGCTAGGTTTTGGAACTACAGAGCTTAAAAGGCAATATGGAACCGCTTTAGCAAAACAGAAAGCAGAGGAGCTGCGCAATAGCATAAGGGGTTTAGATAAACGACTAAATAATTGGGACCAGAGAGTTGATTTGCGGTCTAACACAACATTAGGAAAGTCTTATGAGTGGGCTTCAGCCGGCGCAAAGTTTTATCCTTTAGAAAGTATGCCTGATGAAATTGTTCTTATTTCTGATCTAAAAGAACTATTAGAAGTATATGCGGGTGTTAATTTGGGGACGAATAATCATTCAAGTAAGATAGTTAGAGACTCGCAATTCTTATCCAAACCCTTCCTCCTCCTTGCTGGCATTTCAGGCACAGGTAAAACACGCTTTGTGCGTGAGCAAGTCAAAGCTACTGGCTCTTTAAGCGAGACATATTGCCTCACCTCAGTACGCCCTGATTGGCACGAACCCAGTGATTTACTCGGCTATGTGTCGCGCATAAAAGGCAAAGCTGAATATGTCAGTACAGATGTCATAGCGTTTTTGGCTAAAGCGTGGCGCGCGATTGTTAATAATGGCTTTGTTGTAAGTCAGCAAGTGGATGACAATGGTGAGTCCAAATTAGTGGTACAAGGCGACAGTATTGTCTTGAATACGGCAGCGCCTTACTGGTTGTGTTTGGATGAGATGAACCTAGCTCCAGTTGAACAATATTTTGCTGACTATTTATCGATTATTGAAACAAGGCAGTGGTATTGGGATGACAGTGGTAAGTTTACTTATGGTTGTGATGCCTTATTAAGTGCATCTGTTATCAATCATAATGACTATTCAGAACAACTGCGTCAGCAGCTTGGATTTGAAGAGGCTCAATATGATAGCTTATGGCAGCTATTTTGTGCCCATGGCATTAGTATTCCATTTAATTTAATTGTTGCTGGCACAGTCAATATGGATGAAACCACTCATGGTTTCTCTCGCAAGGTGATTGACCGTGCGCTGACGTTCGATTTTGGCGAATTTTTCCCAAATAATATTGATGAGTTTTTTAAGGCTAAATCTGAACCCAAAAAACTCAGCTACCCAATATATAGCCAAGCTGAGTTTGGGCAGTTTTCATCGATTACAGCAGACCCTGCAGCCGAAAAGGCCAAGGCGTTTTTTAAGGCCATTAATGCCGTATTGCAAGGTACGCCTTTTGAATTGGCATTTCGCGCCTTTAACGAGCTGTGTTTATCAGTGATTAGTTTTGCCCCTGAAAATGATGAGCAGTTAGCGGCAGTTTTTGATGACTTTTTGATGTGTAAAGTGCTGCCTCGTATCGAAGGTGATGAGGACAAATTACAGACGCTTAAAGGTGAGGCATTACTGCAAAGGTTTAAAGACGTGATAGCCAATGAGCTTGAAAGTATTTGGGAAGGAGATCGTGTCGACTTACTGCGTCAATTTATAGGCTCAGATGATAGTGTGATTAAAGTTAAGTGTCGCTCAAAGATTAAACTTGAGTGTATGCAAACTCAGTTAGATAGCGGCTTTACTTCATTCTGGCCATAACAGTGGATTAGGAATAGTCGAAGCAATGACAAACCGTAAACGCGCGACCATCAAGCTTAAGCATCCAGACTTTACTGTTTATGTAAGTTGCGATGATATCGCGAGTCCGTTTAAAAAACTGACTCATACCTATTCGCAGCGCAGTGTCCCATTGCCATCAGGGGATGTTATTGCTGTCTTGGCGGATAATGTTACGGCCACATTTGATGATGGGTTGCCTTTAGACAGTCCGTTCTTTTTTGAAAATCGCCAATACTGGTTTGAAATTGATTTTGAGCCAGCGGTTACTACAAACTCTGCGATTGTAAATCATAAGCATCGATTAATTGAGGGGGCTTTCCACTTAAACCGCAAAGGCCATGTGCTTCAAGCTGCGCTCAATTTTGGTAATGATGTTGGCCGTTGTGGTTTTAAAGTTGAATATCAAATTGATGGCAAGCTTTGCTCGGCTAATATTAGTTTTAATATTTTTGCGACTAAGATGGTGATGGAGCAAGACCTTAACCTTATTAATCTAGCCATTGATAAAGTTTACCCACTATGGCGCTACAGTTTAATTAGTAAAACCACTCAACAGGTCACTAAATCAAGCAGAAACACTGACAAGTTTGAACTGTTTTGGTTAGCCCAATTTGAAAGGTTAGTGGCGGGATTAGAGCGTAGCGTTAAGCAGATAATTAATTCCCCTCACAACCGATTGCAGTCATTTACTAAGCAGCAAAAGCTAGATCGCATTAGTAAGCAGCAAAAGCCAAGACAAATTGAAAAGGCACTACAACTCATTGAGAGTGGCATTGCTAACCCACGTATTAGTGTTAGTTATAAAAAGCTCCATATAGACACTCCTGAAAACCGTTTTATTAAAATGGTGATCAATCGGATTAATGATACTTTGAAAGGCTTTATCATTGAGATTGATGCTAAAGAACAGGCAAAGATATCAGATTCTTTTATCGATAAGCTAAAAACGTGGCAAAGAGTATTTAGCAAGATGGCGAAGCAACAACTCTGGCGAGAAGTTGGAAGTTTTAGTGGGCTAAATAGTGACTCCAAGGTGCTGCAACAAGGTAACGGTTACGCCAAGGTTTACAAAGTATGGCAACAATTAAAATTCTACCTTAATAAGGCGGGGGGTCATGCTGATATTTCCATTAAGTCAGTGGCAGAGCTATATGAAATTTGGTGCTTTGTTGAGGTAATGGAGGTAATTAAAAGCCTTGGCTTTAAAGAACAAAAACGAGAGCTAGCTCAGTTAAAGCAAGTGCAGTTTGAAAAACACTTTAGTAAAAATGGTATGGCGGCGGCTTTTGAATATTATCGCAGTGATGGGGTGGTGATAAAGCTTGCACATGAACCTACCTTTTCCCCTAATCACGAGGCTGAAAATCGCACTTGGCTGGCAAATCAACGCCCTGATATTGTGTTGCAAGTAACACTGAAAAATCAGGAATCGTTTTTCATTATATTTGATGCTAAATACCGTATCGATAATACTCAAATTAATGATAAAGACGCAGTGCCTGAAGAAGCCATTAATCAGATGCACCGTTATCGAGATGCGATTATTCATCAGCAGAAAATAACAAATGAAGCGCCAATTAAGAGCCGCCCCGTAATGGGAGCCTTTGCTTTATATCCCGGATTTTGTGATCAAACTAACTGCAATAACCCCTATCAAGATGCCATTGAACAAGTTGGTATTGGCGCGTTTGCTTTATTGCCTAGTAATGCAGACCAGCAAAATCATCGGGTATGGTTGCAAGATTATCTTGAGCAGAAACTAGGTATGATTTCAGATGAGTCTCCCGTTCGTAGTCATGATTATTACTTTGTTGAAGATGCTGCTCGAATCTCTCCTTATGGCCAAAACGCGATTCGCCATATGGGTTTGACTATGGTGGCACCGCTTAATGAGATAAGCCGTGATGAACAATATTTAGTGCATGCGAGACAAGGAAATTTACAGGGGTACCACACTCAATTGCTAGGAACCAATCGTCAGAATATTCATCGTAATATCATTCGGGAGATTCGGTATCTTATCGTAACGGTTCGTAATGAAGATTCTGATGCGGTTCAGGTAGGCAAATACCTTTACCGTGTCGCAAATGTAAAGCTGATGCCAAGGCATAGCATTGACGAAAAACTAACGGGTAAAGCCAGTACAGTTGAACGATTATATTGGTTATTTGAATTTTCAGGCGAACCAACAAAGCTTGAAAGTGAAATCAGGCTACCTTACGAAGAACACTTTAAGTTTAAGCTGACTAAAGCGGAGTACCTTAAAGAGGTTAAGCACTGGAATGATATTACAGGTGAGCTTCAGCTGTATGCTGAACTTGATGAAACTTGGTAATGGCAAATATAATGTATTTGACCAACAAAAAGCCCAGCATTTGCTAGGCTTTGTTTGATAAAACGTCTGTAAAATGCTTACTCCATATTCTGGATCTGCTCGCGCATTTGCTCAATCAGCACTTTAAGCTCAACGGCTGCTTGGGTGATGTCAGCATGAATAGATTTGGAGCCGAGGGTGTTGGCTTCGCGATTGAATTCTTGCATCATAAAATCTAAGCGACGCCCGATAGCGCCGCCTTTTTTCAAAATTTTACGCGACTCTGCTACGTGGCCATCGAGACGATCTAGCTCTTCGGCGACGTCACTTTTTTGGGCCAGCATCACCATTTCTTGCTCGACACGTGCTGGGTCTAGTTCGGCTAGCGCCTCTTGCAAACGAGTCGTTAGGCGTTCACGTTGCCAGTCCAATATTTCAGGCATGCGAGTGCGTACAATCGCCACTTGATCAAATATTCCAGCTAAACGCGCTTCGACTAACTCATGAAGTTTTTCACCTTCACTTTGACGGCTGGCTACAAATTCAGAAAGCGCTTGTTCCCAGGCTTTGAGCAAATCGGCATTCAGACCTTCAACGTCTTGCTCGGGTGCTTGCATCACACCAGGCCAGTTTAGAATATCCACGGGGTTGATTTGACCACCGGCTTGTTCTTGAACCCACTTCGCACTATGCAGAATTTGCGCTGCAAAGCTTTCGTTAAGTTGCAGATTGGTTTGCACGTCGTTACCCGCTTCAAAGCGAAGATTGCATTCAACCTTACCGCGCTGGATTTTCTTACGCAGTTTTTCGCGTAAAATGGGCTCAAGTCCACGGAATTGCTCAGGCATACGCCAGTAGCTTTCCAAATAGCGTTGGTTTACCGAACGAATTTCCCAAGTCGCTGTTCCCCAGGCGTGCTTAACTTGTACCCGCGCGTAGCCGGTCATACTTTGGATCATGGGTTTATCTCATCTCGTTGATTTATGCCTCAGTATAACGGCAAGCGAAGCGGATAACAGCTGCCTCGTAGCTGCTTTTTGTCTTGATTTGGGTATAATGCGCGCACTTATCTACAAATCATCCCAGGAAATATCATGCGTCCAGACAACCGTGCTCGCGAAGCGATGCGCTCACTTCGTTTTACTCGAAATTATACTGCCCATGCTGAAGGCTCAGTGCTGGTTGAATTTGGCGATACTAAAGTGCTTTGTAATGCATCGGTAGAAGAAAGCGTGCCGCGCTTTTTGAAAGGGAAAAATCAAGGTTGGATCACTGCTGAATACGGTATGCTGCCACGCTCTACACACAGCCGCATGGGCCGAGAAGCTGCCCGTGGAAAACAAAGTGGACGCACTCAAGAGATCCAACGGTTAATCGGCCGCTCCTTGCGCGCCGCTGTCGACCTTAAAGCCTTAGGCGAGTTCACCATCACGGTTGATTGCGACGTGATTCAAGCTGACGGCGGTACTCGCACCGCTGCTATTTCTGGTGCATGTGTCGCGCTGCAAGATGCGATTTGGTGGTTGATGGAAAACAAGAAACTAAAGGTTAATCCATTAAAGCAAATGATTGCTGCGATTTCTGTTGGCGTGGTCAATGGCCAATCGGTTTGTGATTTAGAATATGTCGAAGATTCAGCTGCTGATACCGACATGAACGTGGTTATGGCTGAAGATGGTCGCATGATTGAAGTTCAAGGCACCGCTGAAGGCGAACCATTCTCACATGAAGAACTACTCGAACTACTCGGCCTAGCTAAGGGTGGTATCGAGCAAATTATCGAAGCCCAAAAACTGGCCCTTGCCGAATCTAAGTAGGAAAGAGGAGCGGATCATGAAAGATTTCCAACGCGAGTTTATTGAATTCGCACTCGCACGCGGCGTACTAAAATTCGGTTCATTTACCTTAAAATCAGGTCGAACGAGTCCGTACTTTTTTAACGCTGGATTATTTAATCGCGGTAGCGACCTGAATAGGCTTGGTAAATTCTACGCCGCTGCGCTAGAAGATTCCGGCGTTGGCTATGATCTAGTCTTTGGTCCAGCCTATAAAGGAATCCCCATTGCGACAGCCACTGTCGTCGCTTTAGATGAGCATCATGGCAAAGACTTGCCCTATTGCTTCAACCGTAAAGAAGCTAAAACACATGGTGAGGGCGGCAGCTTGGTAGGCTCTGAGCTAAAGGGCCGCGTGATGTTGGTCGATGATGTCATCACCGCCGGTACTGCGATTCGCGAGTCCATGGATATCATTGCCAATCACGACGCCAGCCTAGCTGGCGTGCTGATTGCGCTGGATAGACAAGAACGTGGCCAAGGTGAGCTATCGGCGATTCAAGAAGTTGAGCGCGATTACGATGCCACGGTTATTTCTATTGTAAATCTTGCTGATTTAATTAGTTATCTAACGCAACAGGGCGATCAAGACGACGCTTTAGCCAGCGTTAGTGCTTATCAGCAACAGTACGGGATCTAAGCCATTCCAAACATGGCTGAGCATTCTCGCTCAGCCATGTTAATAGCTCAAAAACCAGCCTTACATCACGAATTCTCAACTTGCTCGACTCAATAATTGACGCGGGTCAATGACCCGGCTAATTCCTATCCAACATCGCTTTTCAATTCCTACACTTAAAATATATAGCAAGGGAGGAATTGAGCATGAGATTTCAACAACTCAGCGATCTGTTCAAACACATGTTAGTTTGCCGCGAAAGCTTAGCATCGAGCTACCACCAGCTTGGAGCTCAAGCGAGCTTTGAGAAAACTCGAATATTGCTGCATTATTTGGAAGAACGAGAGCGCAAAGGCTTAAGTTATTACCAGACCTTGATTGACGATAGTCCGAACGATATCGCGCAAACGTGGGTCGATTTATCCAGTGATACTGACACCTTGGCGCAAATCAAAGATGTGAATCTAAACCAATATATGGACGCTGACGCTATCCTGACTTGGGTCATGTTGATTGAAGATCAATTATTAGCGCTACTTGAACAGGCCCAACAATCTTTAGGTTTAGGACACGCGAAAGAAAGCTTAGGCCAAGTCATTGAGCATCACAACAATAGGCAACATCAGTTAGTACACGCAGTACATCGCTTAGATGATATGTAAACGACGAAACCCAGATAACAAGAAGCCTTATACATTGCCATATAAGGGCTTCTTTCTAATGAGAACAGCCAACTAAGCTAAGACTTAATCTTTGCTCAAATGAACACCCATTTGTGGGAATGGAATTTCGATTCCAGCCTCATCAAGCGCGTTCTTTATATTCTCATTTAAATCAAAGTACGTGCCCCAGTAATCCGAGCTACGTACCCAAGGGCGTACAACGAAGTTAACTGAACTATCAGCTAAGGCATGTACACCAACGGTAATGTCTGGGTTTTTAAGCACTCGCGAGTCAGCTTCACAAACATCACGCAGTACTTGCTTGGTTTTGGCTAAATCGGCGCCGTAACCAACACCAACAATCAAATCGATACGTCGCGTATCGTTTGCAGAGTAATTGACAATGTTGCCACCCAAGATAGAACCGTTCGGAATAATGACTTCTTTGTTGTCACCAGTGGTTAAGATGGTTGTAAAGATTTGAACTGATTTTACTACGCCTGATGTGCCTGAAACTTCAACAAAATCGCCCGCTTTAAACGGACGAAAGCTGATGATCAATACACCTGCAGCAAAGTTAGCTAAAGATCCTTGCAAGGCTAAACCAATTGCTAAACCAGCCGCACCGACAATGGCCACGAATGAAGCGGTTTGAACACCAACTCGTGATAGAGCTGCAATAATAACAAAGGCTATTAACGCGTAGCGTACAATTGAGGCTACAAACTGACTAATTGTGTGGTCGACATTGCGCTTATCAAGTACTTTTTCAATACTTGATGCAACAATTTTGGCCACGATAAAACCAACAACTAAAACGACTAATGCAGCCGCGATATTTACCGCATATTGCAGCAACACTTCTTGGTTTTTCTCAAACCAAGACATTGAACTATCAAGCACGTCCATGTTTTTTCCTTTCTCTTGTAGTTAAACAACTAAGAACCAATTGGGTCTTAGTCTTAATTTCGGCATTACTCTAGCAGTAGATGAAGTTTTTCACCTAAATTTTTTGTGAATTAGATCTCATTTTTTTCTAAATCAAACACTCATGAGTTGCGATCTAATGAAGCTCAAGTGTTGGTCGAGGTTTTGGCTCGGTTTACGTTGATAATCTGAACGAACATATTGTGCAATCCGACCCTCTAGATACGCCATAATATAGTTTGCCAGCACTGCTTCGTCGAAGGCAAAGCTTTTACCTTCACGCAGTTTTCTCTCTCGTAAGACTTGCTTGAGTTGCAATTCAATTTTATCCATCAATTGTGATGTTCGTTGGCGTAGACGTTCGTTTTCACCCAACAATACATCGCCAGTTAAGATGCGACTCAGCCCAGGATTGAGTTCGGCAAACCCAATTACTAATCGAACAATCTGCAAACTACGTTCCACCGTATCTTTTTCTTCTTCAAAGATACGGTTGATTCGGGTCAATATGGTCTCTTCCATAAACTCGATGAGGCCTTCGAACATTCGTGCTTTGCTCGGAAAATGACGGTACAAAGCCGCCTCCGAAACACCGACTTGCGCAGCTAAGCGAGCAGTCGTAATACGTTGCCCATGCTGGTTCTCGAGCATATGTGCCAAGGCTTGCAAAATCTGCTCGCGTCGGTTTACTCGATTTTTAGTGGTCATACCTTGTCCTACTACTTATTAAAGACATACCTTCAGTAAGCTTTTTAGCTTTTTCCTGAATGACCAAACCCGCCTTCACCGCGATTACTATCGTCGAATGACTCGACAATTTCGAACTGCGCCTGGATTACCGGTACAAACACCAATTGCGCTATTCGGTCGCCTGGAGTAACCGTATAGGCGCTTTGGGAGCGATTCCAACACGACACCATTAACTCACCTTGATAATCAGAGTCGATAAGGCCAACTAAATTACCAAGAACAATGCCATGTTTATGGCCAAGTCCGGAGCGCGGTAATATAGTCGCCGCAATTCCTGCGTCATTAATATGAATCGCAAGTCCGGTTTTTAGTAATACTGTTTCACCGGGCTCAATCGTAATGGCTTCATCCATACATGCTCGTAAGTCCATACCTGCGCTGCCATCAGTAGCATAAGCGGGAAGTGGAAATTGAGTGCCAATACGATCGTCTAAAATTTTAAGAGAAATTGCTTTCATGCGTTCTGTTTTCTTCTTTTAGGTTGAAATTATTTATCAATTTGTTGCACAACTAAGTCCATTAGTTGCTGCGCTAGTCGCTGCTTATCATTGAGACTTAAAACTGACTGCCCATTAGGCCAATACACTTGCAATGCATTGTCGCTACTGTTGAAGCCTTGCCCTGGTATCGACACATCGTTAGCGGCAATCATATCTAAACCTTTACGCTGCATTTTATCACGAGCATAGTGCTCTAGATCTTGTGTTTCGGCAGCAAATCCCAGCACAAAAGGCTTGGGCGTTAGCTTGGCAACGTCTGCAACGATATCTGGATTCTTCAATAGATTGATTTGCAAAGCGTCATTATTATCGGTTTTCTTAATTTTGTGGCTTGCGACTTCAGCAACACGGTAATCGGCGACCGCCGCACAAGCAATAAAGATGTCGCAAGTTGCACCAAGCTCCAAAGATCGTTGATGCATATCCAGTGCGGAACTAACATCAAAGCGCTCACAGCCGCTAGGTGTTGTGAGATTTACTGGGCCGCTAATGATTTTGACCGTGGCCCCCAAGCCCTTGGCGGCGCTTGCTAATGCAAATCCCATTTTCCCGCTACTATGGTTGGAGATATAACGTACTGGGTCGATAGCTTCGCGCGTTGGCCCAGCGGTAATAACCACTGTTTTACCTTGCAAACTTTGCTCACTAAGCGAAGGGTTAAAATGCTCAATCACTAGTTCTAATAGCTGAGCTGATTCAAGCATTCGTCCCATGCCGACATCGCCGCAAGCTTGTTCGCCACTGGCAGGGCCCCATATTTGAACACCGCGTTGCCTTAGCGTATTGAGATTGTCTTGGGTTGCAGCACTTGCGTACATTTGCTGATTCATTGCCGGAGCTACAGCAACGTTTGCACTGCTGGCAAGCAATAGTGTACTAACCAAGTCATCCGCTAAGCCATGGCAATATTTGGCAATGGTATTAGCAGTTGCAGGAGCAAGCAAGATGAGATCTGGCCATTTGGCCCATTCGATATGACCCATAGCGGCTTCAGCGGCAGGGTCCATAACGCTTTGCCCAACCACTTCGCCACTCACAGCTTGCATGGTTAATGCACCTATAAACGACGTTGCGTTTTGGGTCATTGCAACTTTAACTTCAGCCCCTTGGTCTTTTAAGCGGCGAACCAACTCAGGGATCTTGTAAGCAGCGATTCCGCCACTCATTGCTACTAGAATTTTTTTTCCTGCCAGCATTTGCTTAACTCTTTTACTTAATCGTTGATGTCTAGACCGTGAAAGGTTTAGTTCGTGTTCAAATAAAAACGCAGTTTATCTTAAATAAGGTGTCGAGTAAGCAAAAGCCATATCAGTAGCTATATTTATAGTTCTATCAATAACCGTGCTTATTATGAAATTATATCACTGTCCAAAACATGAACGCCCACGCGAAAAGTTGATCGCTTTGGGAGCAAGCTCACTAAGTGATGCCGAACTACTCGCCATCTTTTTGCGTACCGGAACCACCGAAATGAATGCCATTGAGCTTTCCCAGCATTTGCTCAACCACTATGGCAGTTTGGCCAACATAGTACACAGCTCCGAACAGCAGTTTTATCAACAAAAAGGGCTCGGCCCGGCAAAATATGCTCAACTAAAAGCCAGTGTTGAAATATCAAATCGATGTCTTTTTCAGGATTTGACTAAAAAATCGGTACTCGAAGACACCAAATCAGCAGAAATTTTCCTAAAATCGCAACTTTCTCATCAAACACGTGAGGTATTTGCATTATTGCTCTTGGATAATCAACACCGAGTGTTACAATTCGCGCCGATATTCTTCGGCACGATCGATGCAGCGAGCGTTTACCCGCGAATTGTAGTGCAGAAGGTACTAGAAAATAATGCAGCCGCAGTGATCCTTGCTCACAATCACCCTTCTGGGGTGGCTGAACCGAGCCAGGCTGATCGACAAATCACGGAACGCTTAATCAACGCTTTAGCGCTAATTGATGTGCGAGTCTTAGACCATATTGTTGTGGGTCAAGGAAGCGCAGTTTCATTCGCTCAGCGCGGATGGATCTGATCAATTGTTCAAATTTTAGTTGATCTTGTCTTTAAGTTCCTGTATAAAATGCGGCCTTTCTGTCGTCCCGGGCGACGGCCAAACGGGGCATTCAGATGCTCGAGCAGAAGTAATTTTTGGAGAAGACGACATGTCTAGAGTATGCCAAGTCACTGGTAAGAAACCAGCTGTTGGTAACAACGTATCACACGCAAAAAACCGCACTCGTCGCCGTTTTTTGCCAAACCTTCATTCTCACCGCTTTTGGGTTGAGTCTGAGAAACGTTTTGTTAAATTACGTGTATCTACTAAAGGTATGCGCATCATCGACAAAAAAGGCATTGATGCTGTATTAGCTGAAATGCGTAAACGCGGTGAAAAGGTCTAAGGAGTAAGTCATGGCTAAAGGTATTCGTGAAAAAATCCGTTTGAACTCTTCAGCTGGTACAGGACACTTCTACACCACTGATAAGAACAAACGTGAAATGCCTGAGAAAATGGAGATCAAAAAGTTTGATCCTGTTGTTCGCAAGCACGTAATGTACAAAGAAGGCAAAATTAAGTAATTTGCCCCCCCTTTGTGAAAAACCCGGTCTTTTCCGGGTTTTTTTATGCCTGCAATTTCTTTATCATCAACGTATCATCCTTTCTTGGCTTCACAGCATATGCCTCGTTTATCGCGCCGCGCATGGAACAATGTCATTATTTTTGCTGTCGGGGGCATGATTTTGATTTTTCAGCTGATGGAATACCGTCAATCTGAGTCAGAAGAGCTACCACAAAGTAATTACTATAGTCTGTTGCCTAGTGAAGCGACTATTTTGCAGCTCAATCTGCCGCAATTACGTATAGAGCGAGCAGGCGTCGATTGGAAAAGCGAACCACAACTCGAACCCAATAAGCTGGTACAGATTATCGATGCTTGGATGCACATTCAGTTACCGGTGTGGAACGGTTCAATTAACGGCAGTTCTCAAGCGACTAAGGTCCAAATCTATATCGCTGGCAGTCGAGAGCCAATTCAACTATCGCTATTTCAATCTGAAGATCGCTACGTGATTCGTAATTGGCAAGGGCAAATCCTTGAGTTAGACCTCGACTCTTACCACACTTTGTTCCAGTAAATTATTGCATATCGAGTACAAATGCCTGAATTACCCGAAGTAGAAACTAGCCGTCGCGGCATCGAGCCGCATTTAGTTAGTCACGAGATAACTGAGATTGTGGTCAGAAACCCCAAACTGAGATGGCCGATCCCCTCAATAATCACCAACTGTATTGGACATCGCATCACCGCCGTTAAACGCCGCGCAAAATATTTACTGGTAGAAACTCAGGCCGGCACCATACTGATACATTTGGGTATGTCAGGGAGCTTAAAAGTACTTGCGCAACACGAAACGGTTCTAAAACATGACCATGTCGATATTTGTTTAAGCTCGGGTATGTGTTTGCGTCTCAACGACCCTCGACGCTTCGGCGCAGTACTTTATACTGAGTTACCTTGGCAAGAGCACAAACTGCTCACCAGTCTTGGTCCAGAGCCTTTGAGCGACGACTTTTCTCCAAGCTTGCTATTTCAGAGCGCAAAACGACGTAGTATTCCGGTGAAGCAATTGATCATGGATAATCATGTCGTGGTTGGGGTGGGTAACATTTACGCATGCGAAGCTTTGTTTCGAAGTGGTATCCATCCACAAAAAGCCGCTAATAAAGTAAGCGCTACCCGTTATGCCAATTTGTGCCAACACATCAAAGAAGTGCTCGCACAAGCCATAGAACAAGGTGGCACCACCCTTAAGGACTTCTCCAACGCCGATGGAAAGCCTGGCTACTTCAAGCAAGAATTGGCGGTATACGGCCGGCAGAACCAAGCTTGCCACAGTTGCGGCGAACATATACAAGCTACAAGAATCGGCCAGCGTAACAGTTTCTTCTGCCCAAATTGTCAGCGCTAATCGGCTTGTTTGGCACTCGCTGTGGCGCAACATAATTCAAAAAGTCAGTTGAATACCTTTTTCAGTCGCTAGGCTTTATCAACTGGCTGACGACACTATAATGAGCAATTGAAAGATTAAAAGTTCTAAGGCTTGAATCTTTATACTTAAGGAATAAAATGCGACGAATACTGGTGGTGCGTAACGATAAAATTGGCGACTTCATGCTAGCATGGCCAAGTTTTGCTGCGCTTAAACAAAGCCAAGCCGACAGCCTTGTTGTGGCTTTAGTTCCTAAGTATACCCGTGATCTTGCGCTGTTATGTCCATGGATAGACGAAGTAATTACCGACTGCACTAAGAGTGGGAGTAAAGCGCAGCAACAAGAACTGGTAAGCACCATAAGGAACTACAATTTTGACGATTACATTTGCTTGTTCTCAAATACAAGAAATGCCCTACTTGGTTTTAAGTGCCGAATCCCTTATCGCCTAGCCCCTGCAACAAAGTTAGCCCAGTTTCTATTCACCGATACTCTCAAACAAAAACGCTCTCAGTCAGCAAAGCCTGAACATGTCTATAACGTTGATCTCATCAAGTACTACTTAAGTAAACACCAGCTCTCTAGTATAGAAGGCGCTCCGGCGTATTTAGAGTTTGAACAAGAATCATTGAAGCATGTTAAACAAGCATTGCTACCGGAATTTGCGCTAAACAAACGGCTGATTATGATTCACTGCGGCAGCGGGGGATCGGCCAACAATTTAAGTCTAGAACAATACGCTAAGCTCATGTTTGCCATGTATCAATTAGATTCTAATTTTGTTTTTTGTTTAACCGCTGGGCCAGGGGAACTTGAACAGACACAAAAACTAGCCGATCAAGCCACCAAGCTAGCGCTTCCATTATTTGTATTCGAATCTACCAGTGGTCTTGAGCATTTTTGCCAAGTAATAGCATGTGCAGACTTATTCATTGCAGGCTCCACTGGTCCATTGCATATTGCTGGTGCACTCAATGTCCCTACTGTGGGCTTCTATCCAGCCAAGCGAAGTTCAACGCCATTACGCTGGCAAACACTCAATAGTGACAATAATCGCCTCGCCTTCAGCCCAGACACTAAAGAAAACGTTCCTGACGATCTGTCTTCAATCGATCCCGTACTATGCGCTAAACAGATAAACCAATGGCTAAATTGTACTGCCTCAAAAAGCTTTCACCAGCTTTAGTGGTTCCTATGTTTTGACTAAGGATAACGTTAATTAAGCTTTTGTTTAGCCATGGCTTCAAACACGCAATTTGGCACTAAATTTTGAATGTCGCCACCATGCAGGGATATCTCGCGCACAAATGTTGAAGAGATACAGGCGGTTTCTTCTATCGGGCTCAAATAAATAGTTTCAAACTCCGGCTTTAGTTTGCGATTAAGATTGGCAAGCTGTAGCTCATAATCAAAATCGCTCACGCTACGTACACCTCTGAGTACCGCTGCAGCTTGTTGATTTTGATGAAGATCGACCAGTAAACCGGAGAAGCCTAAGACCTCAACATTGTCAAAGTCTGCAGTGGCTAATTTCGCCAGCTGCACCCGCTGTTCTAAATCAAACAAGGGTTTTTTACTAGGACTGGCCGCAATAGCGATAATCAATTTATCAAACAATAAAGCCCCTCGGCGAATGATATCCATGTGGCCGTTAGTAATTGGATCAAAGGTTCCGGGGTACAGTACTTTCTTCATTTTAAAATCTCTTGTTTACAGCTCAATGGCCAATTTTACGATGTTGATAACAATGACTTGAGCTTATCCTGTACTTGTTCAAGTTTAATCTTGCTCATCAAGTTCTTGCCCTTTAGCCTAGTTGCCCATGCTAAATGCTCAAGTGGTTTTCCAAACTGTTTTTCGGCTTCAGCAGTGTAAACATCGATAACATAATCTTGGCTATTATAAGGGCCGGTTCGTTTGGGGTTACTATGTGCATATAAACCGACAACCGGTGTGCCTTGCGTTGTTGCAATATGCGCAGGTCCTGAGTCTGGAGCAACAACAACACATGTACGCCTTAACACAGCAGTCAATTGTTTCAAACTTGTTTGCCCCACGATATTGGTCAGTGGTTGCTTACAGCTCGCTTGAATTGTCTCAGCTAAAGCCACCTCTTTAGCTGCTGGCGAACCACACAAAACAACTTGAAAACCCAAACTGCTTAGCCAATCCGACAAACTCACATAATCTTGTGTTAGCCAGTTGCGTTCAACATTACTTGCCGAGGGACAAATCACAACACTGCGTTCAGTTACGGTTTTCTTGGCAAAATCAAGATCGCTAGATGACAGAGGAATGTTCCAACTTGGTGCTTGTTTCTCCACATCCAAAAATGATGCAAATTCAGCAAACTGATCTAAGACATGCATGCTTTGACTGGGGCGTAGTTTACGATTAGTAAACAACCATTGTGCTTCGCGTGCGCGCTTCCAACTAAACCCTACTTTTTGGGTGGCCTTTATTCCTAAGCTTAGTAGGCTTGCTCGCAAGGCCAATTGCATATGCAGCAACACATCAAAGCGTCGTCCACGCAGCTGCGCCCACAAATCACGATAAGCTTTAAACCCTGCTCGCTTATCAAAGACCAGCACTTCAACGCCGGGTAAATCAGAAATAAGACCAGATTCAGTTTTTCCGCATATCCAAGTAATGCTAGCCTTGGGGTAGTGGCGTTGAATGCTTTGGACAACCGAAATGCAATGGCATACATCGCCAATAGCGGATAAACGAAGAATACAAATGTGTTGAAGCGCTTGGGAATTGCTCAAAATTAGCTAAATCGAGAAAGAATCACTGCAAGCATTATGCGTGGCTGAAGATTGAATGTAAAATCAAAGCCAAAAGACCTTATAAGGCATTCGATGCAAGAACTTAAAGATGGCCAACAGCTAATCTGGTTATGCGATGACAGCGCATTTTCAGTAGCACTGGACAACATATTTGACCCGAGCTTTTGGTCGCAACGCGATGCCCTTATTGGTAAAGCGGCAGGTCGCGGAACCACTGTCTTTTTTGAGCATCAACAACGTCAGTTTGCTTTGCGCCATTACCATCGAGGAGGAATGGCAGCAAAAATAAGTGAAGACCAGTACCTTTATCTTGGGGCCCGTAAAAGCCGCGCGTATCAAGAGCTTAAACTGTTGCTTCGCTTGCAAGAGCTTGGACTAAATGCCCCCCGTCCAATTGCTGCGCGTATTGTCCGTAACGGCATTTATTACCGAGCCGATCTAATCACTGAAAAAATCCCCAAGGCCCAAGACTTAGCTCAACGTTTATATGCCCAGGCCCTACCACAAAAAGTTTGGCAAGACATTGCTGCCACTGTCGCTCAATTTCATAATCATGGAGTTAACCACCCAGATTTGAACTTACGTAACATCATGCTGGACGCTAATGAACAAGTGTGGCTTATAGATTTCGACCGCGGCACGATTGCAAACGCTAACGCGAGAATCGCTCAGACCAATATCGAGCGCTTAAAACGCTCACTAATCAAAGAGCTTGCTAAGGGGAAGGGGCTACATTGGAAAGAAAGCGATTGGGATGGTTTTGAAACAACTTATAAGCTTCAAAAAACTGTCATTAAGGGTGGCTAACATATCTTAGAAGATTAAACTCAGATATGGGTCAAAATGAAAATAGCAGTCGTCGGTACTGGGTATGTGGGTCTAGCCAACGCGGTTTTGTTAGCTCAGTATTCTCAGGTGATAGCGCTTGATATCGACCCCGAACGTGTTGATAGCATTAACTCCAAACGCTCCCCCATCGCAGACAAAGATATTGAGCACTTTTTATTACATAAACCACTTCATCTCACTGCAACGACCAACAAAGAACTCGCCTATGTCGACGCTCAATTTGTGGTTATAGCCACACCGACCAACTATGACCCGCAGAGCAACTTTTTTAATACCCGCACTGTTGAAACAATTATCAAGGATGTGGCTCGCCTCAATCCAAGCGCCACCATGATCATAAAATCAACCGTACCGGTTGGGTTTACCATAAGAGCAAGGCAACTATACCTAAATAACAACATCATTTTCTCACCAGAATTTTTACGTGAGGGCAGAGCTCTTTTTGATAATCTACACCCTTCTCGTATAGTGATCGGCGAAAAAAGTGAACGCGCAGAGCGATTTGCTAACCTTTTACTAGAAGCATCTGTATCATCGAAATGTCCAGTATTGTTTACCGACTCAAGCGAGGCGGAGGCGATAAAACTGTTCTCGAACACCTATTTGGCAATGAGGGTAGCCTACTTTAACGAGCTCGACAGTTATGCTGAAGCTCATGACTTAAATAGTCGTCAAATAATTCAAGGAGTTGGCTCAGATCCACGAATTGGAAATCACTACAACAACCCATCGTTTGGTTATGGAGGCTATTGTTTACCCAAGGATACTAAACAGTTGCTTGCAAATTATCAGGATGTTCCAAATAACATAATTGCCGCCATTGTAGATGCCAACCGAACCAGAAAAGATTTCATCACCCAATCAATTCTAAAGCGAGGACCGAAAACGGTCGGTATTTATCGTTTGATAATGAAATCAGGCTCAGACAACTTTAGGTCCAGTTCTATTATAGGGATTATGAAGCGCATTCAAGCGAAAGGGATAAACCTTGTAATTTATGAGCCCGTAATCAAGGAGTTACAGTTTCTAAACTCCCCGCTCATAAAAGACTTCGAGCTATTTAAAGAAACCTGCGATTTGATAGTGGCTAACCGACTAGTTGATGAGCTAAACAGTGTGCAAGATAAAGTTTATACCCGCGATTTATTTGGCAACGACTAAGGTGTTTCTCCGCTTACTTCGAATTAATAGTTAAGGCTTCCAAAGTGCGGTGAAGGGCGCCTCGATTTTGTTGAACAATTTGTAGTCCCGCTTGCCCATCGCGTTGGACCAATACTGGGTCTTGCAGATAATCGGTAATCTTTTGGCAAAGCGAGTCTAAATCATCACTCAGGTACAAATGCGAAACCGCCTGTAATTGTTGACTTATTAGAACAAAATTAAAATCGGAACAGCCTGCAACACATGGGCATGCAACTGCTGCAGCCTCTAAGTAGTTATGACCGCCGACCAGGCACAAAGACCCACCAATAAATGCCACTTCTGCCATTGAATACCACAACATCATTTCTCCCATTGTGTCGGCTAGATAAACTTGGGTATCGAATGACGGTTGTTGTTGCTGTGAACGTCGGCAATAGCGAATTTTGTTCTGCTCCAAAGTTTGAGCAACTGCCGAAAAACGCTCGGGATGACGCGGAACCCAAATACATAGTGCATTAGGCTCCGTTTTTAACACTTTCATTAGTAGCTGGTGCACTTGCGGCTCTTCAGCTTCGTGTGAGCTTGCAATAACCCATATGGAGCGCTCTCCAAACAATGATGGCTGTAGTTTTACAGCCTGAGTTTGCCAGGCCTTCGGATCGCTTAGATCGAATTTCAGCGAACCAGTAGTGCTTACTAATGTGGATCCTAAGCTTTCAAAACGCTGAGCATCCGCTTCGGTCTGGGCTAAAACAAGGTCTAAGTTTGAGAACACCATCGAGCGGGTGAATTTAAGCTTTTGATAGCGTTTTTCCGAGCGCTGCGACATTCGGGCATTGACTAACACCACCTTTACTCGCCTACGCTTAGCAAACGCTAAACAATTAGGCCAAAGCTCAGTCTCCATTATCCAGTATTGTTTGAATTGATAGCGAGAAAAGAACAGCCACACACATGGCCAAAAGTCTAAAGGGGCATAACGGTGCTCGACAAGCGCAGACAACTGTTTTTCGACCTGCTCAGCACCTGTGGCAGTGGTGGTAGTGATTAAAATATTTAATTCAGGTTGCTGTTGTTTTAACTCAACAATCAACGGTGTAATACCAATGACTTCTCCAACCGACACCGCGTGTACCCATATGTCGAAACAGCCCTTCGAGCCAAAGCCAAAATGCTCTACCCAGCGCAGCCCAAACTGCGGTTGATCGTTTTTAGGCTTATACAGTTTCACTAGCATCGGAATGACAAGTAGGATGCTAAATAGGTTATAGAATAATCGAGCCAAAATTATCGAACCACCAATTGCTCAAGCGCATCAATCGCTCGACTAGGTTCTAGCTGCGTTAAACACTGATTGTGCCCAAGCGGGCAGACCCGTTGAAAGCATGGGCGGCATTCGATATCAGTATTTAAGTGAATAGCGTGTTCACTTAGTGGCGGCGTGTATTTAGGGGACGACGATCCATAAACGGCGACCAATGGTAATCCTAACGCCGCCGCAACGTGCATCAACCCAGAATCGTTGCTTACAGACGCGCTTGCAGCCGCCATTAAATCAATAGCTTCGGCTAGCTGGGTTTTACCAGCTAGGTCAAAGCAGAACTCAGGCTGTTGGATAGCTTGTTTAATCGCTTGAGTGACCTCTTGATCTTTTGCTGAGCCAAACAACCAAACTTGCCCGCCACGCCGCTGTATCCAATCATTGGCTACGGTCGCATAATGAGATTCTGGCCACCGTTTTGCTGGCCCGAACTCAGCGCCAGGATTAAGTGCCAGAATAGGTCTTTGTCGGTCAAGCCCCAGTTGCGTCATCGCCTGTTGCTGATTATGTTGGTCTGCTACTAGTCTTGGGTAATCATATGCAGGAATGTCTGACGCATCTTCAGCGGCATCTTTACCCAAGGCCAACACAACATAGCGCTCGACCATTAAAGCAAAACGTTGTTTCTTTTGGTGTAAATCATTAAGTAAGCCATAACGACTCTCACCCTTCCAGCCACTACGGCGTGGAATTCTGGCAAACCACGGGATAAGTGCAGACTTCATAGAATTAGGTTGTACGATTGCCCAATCGTAGTTTTGATTTGCTAAGCTACGGCCAATCTTCCAGCGCTGTTTTAAGCCAAAATCGCCATGCCCTAGGGGCATACGCAGGGCATTATCAACCTCTGGCATGCGCTCTAAAAGAGGTCGGCACCAATCGGGCGCCAATACGTCTAATTGCGCATTAGGGTGCATTGCTTTTAACATCTTGTAGAGGCTTTGCGACATAACCATGTCGCCAACCCATGAAGGCCCTACTACTAATATTTTCAAGCAATACTCCTACCCATCACAAATCCCAATAATCTAACGATTAAGCCAAGCCATATACTGCTCAACGCCCTGCGCAACTGTTTTGAAGGATTCTTTATAACCCGCGCTACGCAATGCAGAGATATCAGCTTGGGTAAAACTCTGATAACGGCCCTTTAAATGATCAGGGAAAGGAATAAACTCAACTTCACCTTGCTTGTGGTAGTTGATCACAGCGTTGGCAACATTCAAAAACGGTTCTGCGTTACCGGTTCCCAAATTAAATATTCCGCTTTGTTCAGGGTTTTTCCAAAACCAAAGATTTACCTTACATACGTCTTCAACATAGACAAAGTCGCGGCTTTGGCCGCCATTGCCGTAACCATCATAGCCTTCAAAAAGCTTAGGGTTTTCACCCGCTAAAACTTGTGTATTCAAGTGAAAGGCGACACTGGCCATTGCGTCTTTATGTTGTTCGCGAGGACCATAAACATTGAAGTAGCGAAACCCCACCACTTGCGATGTGATTTGTGGTCTAAGTCGACGCACATAGTTATCAAACTGCAGCTTTGAGTAACCATAAACATTAAGCGGCCCTTCAAATTGCTTTTCTTCTTTAAAAACCTTGGTATCGCCATAAGTAGCAGCTGAAGACGCATATAAAAATGGAATCTCTCGCTCCAAACAATAATGCAGAATCTCCTTCGAATACTCGTAGTTATTTTCCATCATGTACCTGCCATCCCACTCGGTTGTGGCAGAGCAGGCACCTTCATGGAACATGACTTCAATATCGCTACCATAAATGTCACCGAACTCTTCTCCGGAAACAACCCGAGCAATAAAGTCATCTTTGTCTAGGTAGTCGGCAATGTCCAAATCAACTAGATTTACAAATTTGGTTCCATCTTTTAAGTCGTCAACGACGATAATGTCGGTACGTCCTTGGTCATTTAGGGCTTTAACAATGTTAGACCCGATAAAACCAGCTCCACCAGTGACTACGATCATGTCTTTACCTTTCCAATTTATACAATTAACTAAATTTTAAGGTTCTAGTCATCGAATAGCAATTTATCAATTGAGTTAAAAGCTTAAGCAAGCCGAAGATGCACCATAAGGCAAAGCATGCTAGCCTCAATTAGAGTGCGGGAAAACAAGGCTGCTATGAAAACACGAGATCGGATAATTCAAACATCTTTAGCGATGTTTAATGAACAGGGCGAACGTCAAGTCACGACCAACCATATTGCAGCCCAGTTAGAAATTAGCCCCGGTAATCTTTATTACCATTTTGGCAACAAGCAAGAAATAATCTGTTGTATTTTCGAACAATACGCGCTGCAACTTGAACAACTGTTTAAACCAACCAGCGACCCTAGCTTAAGCTTCGAGCGCATGATGAACTACCTTGATGGTACGTTTTCATTAATGTGGGAATTTCGATTTTTGTATATGAACTTAGTTGAGCTAATTTCTCGAGATGAAGAGTTACGCGAGCGGTATCAAGGCGTTCAACGACGTTTAGACACTTGGATAATGGAACTTATGCAGCGCTTGAGAGCAAGTCGTTATTTGGATGGTAAAGATAACGACATCCTACAATTATCAGAAACAATTCGTCTGGTTATTGTAAGTTGGATCCCATTTCAAGCCTCAAAGTCGACTGATTTTAAAGTTGATCAAGCCACTCTCTATTTGGGCTTAGTAAAAGTGCTGCATATTATGCTGCCATTTTCGACCCCTACTTCCCGTCCACACTCCGAAAGATTAATAGTTCATTATCAAGAACTAGCTAGGCATTCTTAAACAGCATATCTCTTTATCGTCGATCTTAGTTGTGACGGTATGCTTTGCTTGACTATAATGGCGCCAATATTCCTAAAACACACTAGGTCAACTTATGGCGTCAGCATTCTACCAGCAGTTAAATACGCAACTCATCGAGCTCAAAGAACAAGGACTGTTTAAAGACGAGCGTATTATCGAATCAGCGCAGGATGCTCACATTCAAGTCAAGCAGGACCAAGTTCTCAATTTTTGCGCCAACAACTATTTGGGTTTGGCTAATCATCCGAGTCTGATTGAAGCTGCAAAATCTGGTTTGGACAGCCACGGTTTTGGAATGGCTTCGGTACGCTTTATCTGCGGGACCCAAGATATTCACAAACAGTTAGAAGACAAGCTCAGTCAGTTTCTAGGGATGGAAGACACGATTTTGTATAGTTCATGCTTTGATGCAAATGCAGGACTATTCGAAACAATTTTAGGTGCTGAAGACGCTATTATTTCCGATGCTCTCAATCATGCATCAATTATTGATGGTGTACGTTTGTGTAAAGCTAAGCGTTTTCGCTATGCGAACAATGATTTAGAGCAGCTCGAAGCCTGCCTAAAAGATGCTGATGAACAGGGTTGTCGTCACAAATTAGTGGTCACCGATGGTGTGTTTTCAATGGATGGCATTATTGCAAACCTACCCGGTATATGTGATTTAGCCGAGAAGTATAACGCACTGGTGATGGTCGATGACTCGCACGCAGTGGGCTTCGTTGGCGAAAACGGTAGGGGCAGCCACGAGTATCACCAGGTGATGGATCGCGTCGACATAATTACCGGAACCTTAGGCAAAGCAATGGGCGGGGCTTCCGGAGGGTATACTTCAGGTAAAAAGGAAGTAGTTGCTTGGCTACGTCAGCGCTCGCGCCCGTATTTGTTTTCTAATTCATTGGCTCCAGCCATTGTTAGCGCATCAATAAAAGTAATTGAGTTACTTGAAACCGGGCAGGAGCGCCGAAATAAGCTTTGGCAAAATGTGGCCTTGTTTCGCAGTTTAATGCAACAAGCTGGCTTCGATTTAGCAGGCGCTGATCATGCGATAGTTCCTGTGATGTTGGGCGATGCAAAACTAGCAGGCAAATTTGCAGAACAAATGCTAGCTAAAGGTATCTACGTAGTCGGATTCTCGTTTCCTGTCGTACCTAAAGATCAAGCCAGAATTAGAACTCAAATATCGGCCGCGCATAGTACTGAGCAAATCGAAACTGCTGTAGCAGCGTTCATCAGTGTCGGTAAAGACTTAGGGGTCATCCAATGAGCATGTTCGCCCTAAGTAAACTACATAACAAACCTGGCATTTGGGATACTACTGTTGAAATCCCAAAACCAGGGCACAATGATTTACTGATTAAAATAACCAAAACGGCTATTTGTGGCACTGATATCCATATCTACAATTGGGATGAATGGTCACAGCAAACTATTCCAACACCTATGGTCATCGGGCATGAGTACGCCGGTGAAGTCATCGGCATGGGCCAAGAAGTTAGAGGCTTTGCTATTGGCGACCGAGTTTCAGGTGAAGGTCATATTACGTGTGGACATTGTCGCAACTGCCGCGGTGGCCGTACTCATTTATGTCGCAATACTATCGGCGTAGGCGTCAATCGTCAGGGTTGTTTTGCGCAATACCTAGTTGTGCCTGCCGTCAACGCTTTTAAACTACCTGACGAAATTAGTGATGAACTCGCTGCTGTGTTTGACCCTTTCGGAAACGCTGTGCACTGCGCTCTATCATTTGATGTGGTTGGCGAAGATGTATTGATTACCGGAGCGGGTCCAATTGGTATGATGGCTGCCGCAATTTGTAAACACATTGGCGCTCGGCACGTTGTTGTTACCGATGTAAACCCTTACCGACTAGAGCTCGCCAAAAAACTTGGCGCAACTCGCGTGGTAAACGTGCTCGAAGAAAGCCTAGAAGATGTCATGCAAAGCCTAAACATGAACGAAGGCTTTGATGTCGGACTGGAAATGTCAGGCGTGCCCAGTGCGTTTAGCCAAATGTTAGACAACATGAACCACGGCGGAAAAATTGCGATGCTAGGAATCCCACCCAAAGACATGGGTGTAGATTGGAACCAAGTCATATTTAAAGGTCTGATCTTAAAAGGTATTTATGGTCGAGAAATGTTCGAAACCTGGTATAAAATGGCATCTTTGATCCAATCCGGATTGGATATTAGCTCTATCATCACACATCGCTTTGATGTAAAAGACTATCAACAGGGATTTGACACCATGCGCTCAGGTGAAAGTGGTAAGGTCGTTTTGAGTTGGTAGTCCTAATAATTAAAAGTACGCCACTATATCAGCCAAACCAATGTTGAAAACAGGAGAATCAATTTGTCTACTCAAGTCGTTTACTTAGCTTTTGGACCTAGGAAAGACCTTTACCGACAAATTTATTTTTCAGTCCGTTCTCTTCAATTTTGGCGAAACTCCAATGTCGGAGTTACCATTATTACAGACAATCCAGCTGCGATACGCGGAATTGAGGAAACTGTTGAGGTTGAACATATTTCAATAGAACGAATTGAAGAGTGGAAAGGAGAATTGAATTTCCTATGGCGGGCTAAAATGAAAGCTATCGAGCATGCTACTTCGATGTATCCAGAGAAGAACGTTCTATACGTTGATTCAGATACTGTTTTCGCGAAAGATATTTCTTGGATGCTCGATGAGTTAGATCGTGGTGAGAAATTTATGCACGTTTTCGAAAGGAACATAGCCTCATCAAAGAATAGTTATTGGAAAACTCTCTATAACGATCTTTCAGGCTTTAATCACGAGAGCTATGTTTTTAACGCCAAGACATCGATGTTTAACGCTGGCGTCATTGGTCTCCCTAAAGGGAGAGCTCAACAATTGGCCAAAGCCGCAGTAGATGTTTGCGATGGATTATGCCGCACTTCGGCAGATCGGACACTCTTAGAGCAATTAGCTTTTTCAATGGTTTTGTCCCAAACAGAATTAAAAACAGCAGAGCAAACCATCATCCATTATTGGGGAAACAAACCGCAGTGGGATGCATTAATTAACGAATTTGGTGCAACAAGTTTGCTGGAAAACCGCACGTTACAAGAAGAACTCTCAGCTATTGAAGACATCGACTTTGAAAAAATACCATCATTCTATAGAGAAAGACGAATGGTCAGAAAATTAAGCAATTGGCTAAATAGAAGCATTTGCAAGCCTAAAGTCCAATATCTAGACTGATGAGATAACCCATGATTTTGGCTTTGGGTCTTCAACTAGGGCTGATTGCGCGTATAAATATCAAATACTGCAGAAATCGAAATTGACTGTAATTGTCGCTTTGAACTCAAGGCTTGTTAGAATCCTTATCTTTAGGATTGTCTCAAATAAGCGAGTTTCTTGTAGTTGTTTAAATTGCGAGGGCCGAGTTCATTTAGAACTTCAGCATTGAGAACTTTTTCATACTTATCTAAATAAGCCTTTGCCATAACATCTGCATTAAATTGATCGCGAGCGTATTCATGACAACGCAAAGCACTAAATTGTAGATCGCTAACTGCTTGCACCAACTCTGATTCCACATTACTCAAGTATCCGACATCGCTATCAATCAACTCTGGCAGTGAGCCATGGGTAGTTGCGAAAACAGGACAACCATAATAAAGGCTTTCAGTGATGGCCAAACCAAAAGGTTCATGCCAAGTAACAGGGAAAATTAGGCCTTTCGAAGATTGCATGACATCAGCCTTTTGGTGATCATTTACCATTCCCCAAAAACGTACGTGGCTATCAAGGCTTAAACGAATACCCATTTTGAAATTGAAACGATATCCCCCCATAACGTCCAGCTTCTTCCCAGCTGCTTTACTAATATCGATTGCACCTTGGACGTTCTTTGCTCGCCAAGCAGCTTTCCCCAAAAAGTGAAACCGCTCTTGTTTTGTCTTCGTTTGAAAACCTTGGTAATTATTCCAGTTTAAGCCATTGTATACATAGCATTGTGCTCCATAAATTTGAGCATGCTTTTTAGATACAAATATTGTGTTTGGGTTGATCTCGCTTTGACAATGCCCATGCTGGGTTATGACATAAGGCTTACTAATATCTTCAAAGTCACTATGAAAATGAACTAGGTCAATATCATCCGGAACTTGCGATTCTAAAGACTGAGTTGGATTCAACTCTTGTACCGAAGCCCAATCACAAATCGTGCCTTTTAATGCCAGAAACGTCACCTGATGCCCCATAGTTTGCAAAGCGAATCCAAGATCCCAAACGACTCGCTCTGTTCCCCCATATTCGACGACCGGTAACTTCGCGCGGATATAAAGTAGTATCTTCATGAATTGGGTTCCCGGTGGTCTAGCTTATCCAAGGTCGCATTTAGTACCTGCTCGACCGAAATGTCAGTAAGACAAGGTGAATACGGCTGGTCCACATACTTGCATAAATCTTGATAACACGGCACACAAGCCCGATCTGACTGCAAAACTGTCACATTGTTATTCTCTTGGATCACTGGTATTCGATCCTGGTAAATACTGCTAGCCCGCTTTGGAATGACTGCGTTTTTAGGCCAAGGAGACCAAACACTAGCCGGAGCCACGCTTATAATTGAAATGATAGGTATATTAAAGCCGGCAGCCAAATGTCCAGGGCCACTATCTGGACCGATAAACCCGATGCTTTGTTCTAATAAAGTGCCCGTTTGCGCGAAATTCAGTTGACCGACTAGAGAGAACACTTGTTCACTTGCTTGAATCCCACTTAGCACTGAAGTAACTATCTGTTTGTCTCGCTCACTATCTGCTCCGGTTAGAACAATGTTATAGCCTCTAGCTACCAAGCCATCAATAAGCTTAATCCAAGATGATTCAGGCCATTGCTTTATTGTATTCGATGATGGCGCATGAACCACGATATAATCTTGTGGAAGCTTAACGATAAGCTCAGATGGTATCCGTTGTTGAGGGCTAACCACCGAAGGATAAGAAGCAATATTCAGCGGTGAGAGCATGCGCAAATTACGCATGATTTTGTGCTCATATTGCTCTTGTTCAAGCACAAAATCTGTATAGACAAGCTTTTTTAGCCATGCACTCTTCTCGCTAGGGTTAATGATCCCTAAACGACGCCTACCAAGTATCCAACTATAAATCGCTGAACGATCAGAGGTTTGCTCATTGACAACGAAATCATATGAGCGAAATTGCTTTAACAAATAGCGCCAATACTGCTTCAATCCCATTTTCTGTGGCAAACAAATAACTTTATTAACTTCAGGGTTTGAGTCGTACACCATTGCACCACGGGCAGTAACTAAAACATCGATATTACCTGATGGGAATGCTTTTTTTAGGCTAGCAACTTGACAGGTCGTCAGCAATGAATCGCCTATACAATGAATGGCCAAAACAAGGATTTTTGGGCTACGCAAACTAATCATTAATCTTAAGCCCTAGCATAGCCCTAAGCTTTTTGCTCTTTTTGTAAAAATGACCTGCAATCACCACACGCAAAGGGCGTTGGAACCGAATAGCTCTGGACGCAATAAGCATTTCTTGAAAAGAGTTATAGCGGGTCGCAAAAAATATTTTTAATACTGAAATCGCATAGTCCTTTCTGCCACTTGTTGAGTAATGCTCAACAAGTGCACGCCCTTCAACCAATTTTTGCTGTCTTACAATCGCTTCGGCAAGTGCAAATTGTTCAATGGTATGTGCTCTACAATCTCGTTCCATAAACGCTAACATCAACTCATCAGCTACATCCAGTGTATCTACATTACTCCCTTGGAGGCCTATCATTAATGCTCCCCAGTTCCGAGAGAATGGATTAAGCTTATAAGTACTTCCATCTCCCATTATTTTCGAAAAACCCCATAGTTTACTATATTCAGATCCAGCGGGTTCTTTTTCAATATAGTTCCCAGGTTGATGCATAACGGAATGTTCAGCGTTAATTAAGTCAAAAATAGCGGAAGGATTTTTAGTAAAGTATGTATCTGTATCTAAAAAAAGGATTTTATCTACAGCACGAAGCTCCAAGTGTTGCGCTATAAAATGAAGCCCTCGGTTCTTAATCCTAAAATGATAGCTACCCTGCAGAGACCATTGCGCAAGCTGATCGTCAGTTAGTTTCAGAACTGAAATATCGAACCCTTCAAATTTCTCTGGATACTCAGCAAGAACTATGACTTCCAGCTCGGTATCGGATTGATATCTAGATATAAACGAAAGAATACTAAACTTAGCACCCAAATAGTACGCATCATCGCTACCATAAAGGATATATACGAGATAGTTCTTCAACTAAAACCTCTCAACATTCATAAAAAGTTCTTTTTGTTTCTTTTTAAAATTACTCAAAACATAAATTCGATACAGGTTTTTAAATAGACTTTTGGTACTAAGGTATACGCCAGACTTTTCTTGACTAATGCCGCTATCAAACAAACCACTTTTGCTGCCTTGCTTCACTAAAGATGGTTCGGCCCAAAAAAGATTGAATCCTATAGAGCATCGCTCATTACCGATAAAACCATCTATCGGTGCGGTAACCTTTTTTGACTCAATATACTCCGTGCAAGCTTTTGCGAAGGTGTAATCATATAAAATGCCACCACAAAGTTTGTTAACTTTACACGGATATATCAACTTGCCTGGTTTTCGAAACGAAAATGGGACTGCGTTAGAAGCTTGCTCAATATTCACGAAGTAATTCTTTTCCGCAGTAAGTTGCTCAGTAATACGTTGCAGTTTTTCGCTAAAGTCTTTTACAAGTAGGGCATCATCCTCGAGCACCAATGCGTATGGTAGGCCGCGATCCACTACCATTTTCATGGCCAAATAGTGCTTGTAAAAACAAGAACGTTGCGCCCAACTCAAGGATTCGGAAAAAAAGCTTTCAGATACCTTAGACTTAACAAAATCGATATCACCATCTAAAACATATTCAAAATTACGAACTCCCATAGCAGGCAAATGCGTATCTATATGTTGGCGTCTCGCTTCAAAGCCTTTACTCACATGAATAATAAAAGTATGCATCAATTATACCTATACCTGCCCAGTTAGCTCAAAATAGCGCTCTAAGGTTTTAATGCAGATGAAGTCTTCTAAGTCGCTATTTAAAAATGCGCTAACATGATCATGTGCGTTTTGAATAATGGTTTGAGCTTCATCTGTATTTTGAATATAGAACTCAACTTTTTCATCCAAATCTGAATAGTCATCCATTATTTCTACATAGTGCTGGCCAGCAACTAAACTGCCTTCCATAAACCACGTTTCAAATTTCATTTTCGGACAAAACACTAGCGAATTAGAGGACATCACCCACTTTAGATTTGAAGCAACGTCATTGCCTTCTAAGCAAAGGATAAACTTATAGCCCAACTGCTCTTTGATGGACATAAAAGGCTTTTTCCATCCCCTTTGACTACCCTCAGGGTTCGTCTGCCCTGCATCAACTAAGGGATTATTAAAATGTGCTTCCAGAAATTGTTCTCGATGAACTTGCGTTACAGCCCCTCTAAAAACTAACTTATTCTGCTTATCTAGAAACGGAAGTGTATCTTTTACAAATTTAAAATGTCGGCGCTTATCAAGTTTAAATAGAACCGAAGTTTCATCTTTTCGATTTATGGGTCGAGCCTTAAACAAGGTCAAAGACTTTTCTTTATGAGTTTCATCTCCAAAGTAATACTTAAATCGCTTACTTTTAGGGAAATAGTGTAAGAACTCCTGCAGATCAAAAAAATAGGATGTGAAGCCCTTACGTCGATAGTTAGCTATTTGGGTTCCCTCTCCATCTATAGCCTGTCTACTAACGCCTTTTACATAGTAATCAACTCTTTGAGTTACATACTCAGATTTTTGTGCAAAGGTTCGCTCCAGCAGCAAATAGCGTCGATTGTATAGCCACTTAGGTTGTAAATTTAGAACTAAATGCTTTGCGTAATAGAGTAGTTTCATTCTGTTTTATTCTGCACAAAGGTTAATAAACAAAAACCAATTAATAAAAAATACATGACAACGCACTGCGCATTGATAAATGGGAAATCAGAAACGTTACAAACAGCTAGAAATGTACATAATGCCAATACAGCGCCAATATCTTTATTTCCATTGTTTTTTATGATAGCTAAGGGAGATATCAATACCATTAAAAATACAATTAAACCAACAACCCCATTTCGAACAAGATAGTCAAGATATCCATTATGTAATGTCATACGAGCATAACGGTGAACGCTTGGAGAAATCAGAGATTCTGAAAGCATCTGATCTAGAGTCCTGTCGATACCATCTTTACCTATCCCTATAATAGGAGCTTGTTTAAAAATTTGATAACCCGTTTTATACATTGACAGCCTTATCCCGATGGATCCTTTGAAATTGCCATCCTGTATTGACTTAACTTCAGAAAGCGTGGCGCCAATTCTATTGTTTATTGAAGGTACTTGTACGATCACAGCAACCACAGTAATAAAGGAAAGAACTATGATCGCTTTATATTTAAGGGCGGATGTATTAGTAATGACGATATATAACACAAAGACAACACTCACAAACGACAATGCGAGTATGGGCCCCCTGGACTGGCTATTTATCAAAGCAATAATAAGAGCGATAATGGCCGTTATACATCTGAATTTCTGTTCAACAGTCAGCTTATATTTGTATACAACAGAAGAAGTCATAATAATACAAAGCCCAATATTCGTTGCAAAAGGAACAGCGTTTACAGGCCACGCTCCTCTGTTTGTAACTTCAATAGTTGTGAAATAGTACGTTAGAGCACAAGAACTAATTGCATAAAATAGAATGAACCAACTATAGTTATTAGTATTGAAAAATGTTCTTGGCGTTAAAATTAACAGCAAAAATACAGCAACTAAACCTCTTAGCTCCCGGGAACTATGCCCGTATGTTAAGTAGGATATGCTTACCAATACGATTAAACATGCGATAAGTTGCAACCATCTATCCGCAAGAAACTCTTTAAATTCATTTTTAGCTCTATTCCCCAATAGTGACCAAATAAGAATAGGAATTAATGCAATAAGAAGCCGCATTTCTCCATCACCATCCCACTGAAATCCAGTTGCAAGCCAAATGAAAGGTATAGCAACGAACAATACTTCGAGAAAGGGTTTGTAATTACTTTTATTTATATTCATTAACATTTCTAAATAGATGGGTCACTCGACGATTCACATGGCACCAAACTAACAACCGATACCTCCGTTTTATTCTACTTTTAAAAATTTCTATTTTTGATGGCAACTTTCCATCAATCGAACTAGCAAAGGTTCCATCCTTGCTGCCTTGATCGACTAAACACGGTTCCGTCCAATATAGGTTATAATTGAGCTTGTTTTTCATATCTCCGTGGAAAGTGTCAATAGGTATAGTGGCACCATTAAGCTCTACATCTTTAGTAATTTTTTCTGCAACCTTTCTGTGGATAATGTATCCCCCAGTTAGTTTCGAATAGTTAACAGGGTATATATAATTGCGAAACTTCCGATAATAAAATGGTACACAAAGTTCAGCTCGCTCTACATTTATTAAGTAATTAGTTTTATGTTCTATTTCCGTTAAAATATTGTTTATATTCCTTGGGAAGTTTCTTGCCAATATAACGTCATCTTCGAGAATCAAAGCGAATTCTATATTTCTACGCTCCATCTCCTTATATGCTAGGTAGTGTTTGTAAAAACAAGATTGCTCCGCTTTTGTTCTTGAAGATCGACTAAATAGCTGCTTCCCGACTGGGCTATCAAGATCTTTGATGTCACCATCCAATATATACTCATAGTTAGAAATACCATTTTTAGGCAGCTCTCTGTCTATGTGTTCTTTCCGCTCATTGTAACCTTCTGATACGTGTATAACGAAAACAGTATAGCTATTCATCACCTATTCATACTCCAAACCCCAACAAACCATCGATGAAAATAACGCCGCTAGCCAAATACGCAGATCTAACACCGACTAGGAGTGATTTTTCTTTCCTACACTTCACAAAATGTTACCTTAATAGTACGAGCCAAAAATTTAATCACAGCCAATGTTGAAAAGATTTTTCCTAGTATTTTTGACCAGCATTATATTTACAGAGGGTCGAGCCTTAGCATTACAGCCACAATCTTACCGCATTTTGGTTGTTGATTCTTACCCTAGCTCGATGCAGTGGAGCCACGACTACACTGAGCAATTTCGCTCAGCTCTTAGCGACCGCGATATTTGGGTGCGTTATTTCCCATATCAACGGATGGACAGCCGAAAAGCACGGCTAAGTCTTTCGCAAAATCAACTGCTCGAAGAAACCTTATTCTACTATCAATTTGATTTAATTGTTACGCTCGGTGCTGAAGCGCTTCATTCAGTCAATAAGCTCACACATCTGGGCAATGTGACGACTCCTGTTATTGCAACTGGTGCCAATCTAAATGCTTATATCGGGCTAGGAGCGCAAAACCTCGCAGGACTTTCTGAAGATCTAAATCTAGCTCCATTGCTTAGCAGCATTAAACAATTACATCCAAATTTAGGCACAGTTCATTTGGTTGTAAATGATAGTTTGCAACTAAAAAATATGTCCACTCGATTTCTCGACATAAGCAGGTCTTTAAACATCGAAACTGATATTTTCATCGATGAACCTGATTCAAACTTATTGCAGTGGCTAGACTCACTTACCGATAACGATGTCATTTTACTTGCGGCTGATAATATCAGCGCACGCTTACAAAGCGTAAAGGATCAAAGCTATAGTATTTGGCAGCAACAACTGGACTACCCGGTTTACTCCTTGTGGGAATACCCTTTAGGAAATGGGGCTCTGGCAAGCTATCGTCAACCTGCTGGGCCTTTCGCTTTCGAGACGGCAAAGCTGGTACGTCGATTAATCGACGGGGAATCTATCAGTCAATTTGGCATAAAGAACAGCCGAACTCAGCAATTAGTCTTCGATGAGAATCAGCTCAGTCGTTTTGGGTTAAACAAGGCAGATCTCCCGCAAAACAGCATTTTACTTAACAGCGGAAATCGACAACAGATTCCGGTATTGTTCTTCATACTTATCAGTTTAGCGCTTGCCTCAGCTGCTGTATTGCTCATCCTACGGGTTTCACCAAAACGTATTGAACTGCGAGGCATCAAGCAACAACAGGCCCTAAACTCAAAGTTGGCCGCAAGTTCAAAGATTCAGCGTCTCGTTGTTGATCAAGAGCTATTGATCGATAGTATCGAGAACAATCTTGGCACCGGCCTCCCACTGTCTCCCCGTACTCGTACAAATACCTATTTGTCCTTCGCCAGCGACAATAGTCAACGTTGTGTCGAACTCATTTCCAAAGCCTTACTTCGCTGTGAACCCAATGTGAATCAGCAGTTACTGTTGTATTTTAATAACCAGAGTAATAGCGAACAAAGCTCGGTCGTAGTGACAATTTCAAAACTAGAACCCGCTGAAGAGGGACGTTACCTGATTGAGGCGATCAGCGTTGGTCGATTAGCTCAGGAGTATCAGCAACTGCTGCGCTCAGAAAAGCGTTATCGAAGTTTGTTTGAACGCAGTCCTTGGCCACTACTTGCGGTCAATCGTCTTGGGGTTGTTCGCAGTTCCAACCAAGCGGCTGCAGATTTTTTTACATACAAGAGCCCTGAACAACTTAACTTATCCCAACTCAATGGTTTCTATCGTAATACTGAAGACCGAATAGAATTAAAACGGCTTCTACAGAACACGCAAACCGACTCAACGTTTATTACCCGAGAAGTACAATATCAAATTGCTAAGCAAAGCCACTTGGTCAAAGAATCTATTAATTTCGTGGCTGAACAAAACCTATTTCATGTGGTTATTGAAGATATTACTGATATCCGAGCTCAGCAATCTGAAATCGAATTTTATGCCTACTTTGATGAGCTAACCCAACTGTACAACCGTGGCTACTTCGAGCGTTATTTTAAACATTTGGAGACCAATGCAGACGCCCATACCGAATTCGCTTTAGTGCTAGTAGATCTTGACCAGTTTAAAACTATTAATGATAGCTTTGGACACCACGCAGGTAATACCGTACTAACACTTGTCGCAAAACTCCTTAAGAAGTTGACCCCTAAGAACTGTCAGCTCGCTCGTATCGGCGGTGATGAGTTTGCAATTCTATGGCCTGAGTCTTCAGAAGAACAACTGCTAAGTTTTGTCGAACAAATTATTCAAAGCATTAGCCATGAACAAATAGTGTTTGATGCAAATATAGTTGAGATCAGTTGCAGTATTGGCATCAGTAGGTGCTTGAAGGAATTAGGCTCATTTCAGCTCGCAATGGCGCAAGCCCAAAGTGCTTCAGCATTAGCTAAAAAGCATGGAGGCCGACGTTATCAGTTTTTCGAACAATCCAACCAAAGCTTTTTGAAACAACAAGGGCAAAGCCAGTGGGTTGCAAGAATCCAAGCAGCGCTGCGTGAAAACCGATTTGTATTATATGCTCAGCAAATTGTTCCCTTAGACCCAAATCGCCAACACGCTTTGCACTATGAAGTTCTAGTACGGTTGATCGATGAGAGCGGCCAAGTTATTGCGCCGGGAGCGTTTATGGAGGCCGCAGAAAATTATCGCCTGATGGAATCTCTCGATCGCATGATTGTTAACAAAACTCTTTTATGGCTCGAAGAAAATCCGGCTCACCTGGCTAGGCTCTCCAATTGCTCTATTAACCTAAGTGGTCAATCGCTGAGTAACCCCGAGTTTGTCGATTGGCTATTAGAAGTCCTTGAACAAAGTAAGCTTCCTTTAAGCAAGTTGTGTTTTGAGACAACTGAAACCGTCGCCATATCTAATTTAGACCTCGCTACGCAATTATTTGATCGCTTGCGTAACCTTGGCTGTAAAGTTGCGCTCGATGATTTTGGCTCGGGGCTGTCTTCGTTTGCCTACTTCAAGAAACTCCCAATTGATTATCTAAAAATTGATGGCATCTTTATCCGAGACTTAGCCCATGACACACAAGATGAGGCAATCGTGCGCAGTATCAATCAGTTAGCACAAGTTACCGGTAAAGAGACAGTGGCTGAGTTTGTTGAAAACGAAGCAATCGCGATAAAACTACGAGAAATAGGCGTAACCTTTGCGCAAGGCTATCATTTCTCTAAACCAGCACCGCTTGAAATGCTGGTTATACAATAACAACGCTTGGACACTCACTAAATGACGACAACAGCATTATATTGCTCAACGACATCTCAATTGGGCTTAGCTGCTGATATTTGCAGTCGTTATAACTTGGAGCTCAATCCAAGTTCGCAAGATACCAGCCAATTCTTCCTTTCACTAGATCAAGATGGCCTTGGTTTGCACTGGCGAGAAGAGCCAAAAATCAAGCCATTGCGCGTCGATTTTACGCAAGGAAAAACAGCACATCGTAGAAAGTTTGGGGGGAGCGAAGCTATTGCAAGGGCAGTGGCTTACTCAAAAGCGTGCCCGCCTTCAGTCATAGATGCAACAGCCGGTTTAGGTCGCGATGCTTTCGTACTTGCAAGCCTCGGTTGTAAGGTTACCTTACTAGAGCGCTCACCAATTGTGGCAGCCTTGCTAGAAGATGGACTTAGACGTGCTGCTTATGACCCAGACATTGGCGCATGGGTCGGCGAACGCATGCACCTGATCCATACCAAACACTTATCAGAGCTGAAAAACTATAAAGCCGACGTAGTGTACTTAGATCCTATGTACCCAGAAAAAAAGAAAAAAGCCCAAATCAAAAAAGAAATGCGGATTTTTCAACTATTAGTTGGAAAGGACTTAGACGCAGATATGCTATTACCTTTTGCTTTGCAAAGTGCAGCTAAGCGTGTGGTTGTGAAACGGCCTGATTATGCGCCATTCTTAAACCAGCACAAAACCTCCACATTTGTTCCAACCAAAAGTCATCGTTTTGATATTTATTCAACAATATCAGCTGACAAGACTTAAATTTTTGTTTTGTCGAATGTAACAAAGCGGAAACAGTGAGCTTGATCTTATTTCTAGACACTTACAAAGCAATATCCGTGAAAGCGCTTGCAAAGAAATCAGGCTGTCGATAATCTCTAAATATCGCTGCAAGATAAGCAGTGGTATGGAAAGAGATAACATCTGACCTTTGTTGACCGACAAAACTATAAAAAACCCTTCACTGAAGGGTTTTTTTTGGCTCAAATTTTCTAATCGAATTGAATTCTTAAATTATGGTCTAAGTTGGGCTAACCATTGGCTATCAAGTTCACTTGAGTAATCGATATGCTCAAATCCAAAACCATTAAGCTGTAAAAAGCTTTGCTTATAGCCTTGATAATCTAGTCGCTGCTTGAAGTTTTCAGGGCTTAGTCCGTCAAGCTGCTTATTAACCTGAGCCTGCACATCTTCTCGTAACTCCCAATCGTCAATGCGCAAACAGCCTTCATCATCTAATTGCGCTTCACCACTTTTCGGAAATAAATGCTCACTCAATAAACGATAGGCTTGCTGTATGGTTTCTTCGTGCAGTTCTTTATGTTTCATGACGTCATAAAGGGCGGCAATATAAGGAGACATTACCGGAATAAAAACGCTGGCTTTAGTAACTAAAGCCTTAGCAACACATGGCATCGCTTGAATACTTAAGTCTCTAAATTTTGTATTGATAAGACCCGCGTGTAAGTGAAGATTTTGCTTGGCAAAACCGATACTACCGTCTCTGTATATCGGCGCGGTCAACTCCGGTCCGATATAGGAAAAAGCTAAGGTTTTACAGCCCGAGTTCAATAAATCAGCGTTAGCCAGTACCTCAATCCACTGCAACCACGGCTCCCCACCCATTACTTTGGCCGTCGCTTCAAGTTCATCTTGGGACGCAGGGCCAACTTGGTCAGGAGTCAAACTATCAGTTTCTAAATTTAAGGAATATCCATGCATGGTTTGCTCGGCGGTTTTTAAGCACGAGAACCATGTTTGCTCGCCATCTATTCGTTTGCCGCTGGCGAGCGAGTAGATGACTAAATCTATTTTTCCAGCATAGTTAGCTTTAAAGTAATCAACGGTTGATTGCATAGTCTCGAGACTAAAAGCATCTGCAATTATATTGTCGCTGCGCAAGCCCAATGCTTCAGCCTGTTGCTTTGCAAAGACATTGTTGTACCAACCTGCACTACCCATACCTTTTTCTGATGGACCTCGCTCCATCGAAACCGATAAGCTATTGGAATGGCAACTTTGAGTCAAAGCCACCCGACTAGCGAGACCAAAGCCTGACGACCCACCAATAATAAGCACATTTTTAATCGTTTGGAGCTTCGGCAAACTGTTTATGTAATCAACTTGCTGCTGAACATAGGCTTGGCAGCCTACTGGATGACAGTTGCGAGCAACATTACCCGACAAAAGGGGGGAAATAGACATCAGACTCTCCAAAATAAAGAATCTGATTATTGTACTTGGGTAGCTTTCACTACCCAACGCTTTCTTTATCGAAATTCATTAAGCCCCAACACCACATTCCATGCATGCATCGATCATTTCTGGTCCCAAATGTAATTTTGCATTGAGCTCTCGTAAAGCTGTTCGCAGGCCTTCCTCAATCACAGGGTGATAAAAAGGCATGTCTAACATTTGGGAAACCGTCATTTGTTGCTGATGTGCCCATGCCAACAAGTGGGCTAAATGCTCAGCATTAGGGCCAACAATTTCTGCCCCTAAAAAGCGTCCGGTACCCTGCTCGCCGTATAAGTGAGCTCGTCCCTTATTGACTAACATTACCCGACTGCGGCCTTGATTTTCAAAGCTTACGGTACCAATTTCAAAGCACCCACAGCTACCTAAGCGGGTCTCAATCTGTTTGTAGCTTTCTCCCACCATCGCAATTTGCGGATCGGTAAACACTGCAGCGATTGAGCTTCGTCTTAAGCCAGCGCGTAAATCTTTTCCACGGCCCGCGTTATCTCCAGCAATTTTACCTTGATCGGCGGCCTCGTGTAGCAAAGGGATCAAGTTATTCGCATCACCGGCTACAAAAATGTTATCAACACTGCTCTGCATGGTGAAATGGTCAACTACGGGCACACCTCGCTCATCAAGTTCAATGCTTAGCTTGTCTAGCCCTAAACGGTCGACATTGGCTCGTCTTCCGGTTGCGGCTAGCAAATAATCAAAGTGCTGGTGTTGTGGCTCTCCGTCTAAGTCTGTAAAGCTTATACGTACTTGATCGTTATCTAACTCAATGGCTTCAACTTTAGCATCAGCATCTAAATAGAAATCAGCTTGAAACGCTTCTTTTGCGGCGTTCATCACTGTCGGATCAGACAATGGTCCAACCTGCCCACCCACCCCAAAGACTTTGATTTCGACACCCAGTCGACTAAGCGCTTGCCCAAGTTCTAGTCCAATAACTCCTGGGCCAAACACTGCCACTGAACTTGGCAACTCCTCCCAACTAAATACATCATCATTAACAACTAAACGCGACCCAAGTGATTGCCAGGCTGCGGGAAACGCTGGTCGCGAACCGGTAGCAATAACAATGCGTTTGGCATTTACGATACTATCGCCAACTTGTAAGGTGTTGTTATCAATAAAGCTTGCATGACCTTTTAGTTTTTCTGAGCTTGGTATCGAATCTACCGATTCCAGCACAAAGCCTACAAAGCGGTCGCGCTCAGACCTAACGCGCTGCATGACTGCTTTGCCATCTATCTTAGGCTTTCCTAAATTCACACCAAATTGTGCTGAATGATGATACTGGTGGGCGTTTTCAGCGGCTGCAATCAAAAGCTTACTTGGCATGCAACCAACTCGCGCACATGTTGTACCAAACTCGCCACCTTCAATTAGAAGAACTGATTCGCTGTGCTGTTTAGCGGCTCTATACGCAGCAAGACCTGCTGTTCCGCCACCTATAACTGCAACATCGACTGAAATATTTGGCTGTTTCTGTGCCATCTTTACGCCCACCCTTTCTAGACTTATATGCTAACTGTTTATAATTTATGCAAAGAACTTTTCAAGTTCTTCTGACCCACCGATGTGCTTACCATCGATAAAGATTTGTGGGACAGAGGTTTGACCCGACAAAGCCTTTAAACTAGTACTACTAGCATCTGTCCCAAGAACGATCTCTTCAAAGCCATAACCTTTTTCTTTCAACAAAGTTTTGGCTTTTGCACAAAATGGGCAACCAGGCTTAGTGATAATACTTACTGGCATAGGCTTGTTCGCTTTTGGATTGATGTAATCGAGCATAGTGTCCGCATCAGAGACTTCAAATGGGTCGCCTGGTTGATTAGGTTCGATAAACATTTTTTCAATCACACCATTTTTAACCAACATAGAATAACGCCAGCTACGCTTACCAAAGCCTAAATCAGACTTGTCGACTAGCATTCCCATGCCTTCAGTAAACTCACCTGATCCATCGGGAACAACAGTGATGTTCTCAGCTTCTTGGTCAGCCAACCATGCATTCATCACAAAAGTGTCGTTGACACTTAAACACACAATATCGTCAACCCCATTTTCTTTTAAACTTGCAGCAAGTTCGTTATAGCGTGGCAAGTGCGTTGATGAGCAAGTGGGTGTGAACGCACCCGGAAGAGCGAATACTGCTACTGTCTTGTTAGCAAATAATTGCTCTGTGCTTACATCAACCCATTGCTCACCCTGGCGAGTGTGGAAAACTGCACTTGGTACATTTTGACCTTCACGATTCTCTAACATAATGTTTCCTTATTTGATTAACTGTTTTGTTGAATTGTTTATAGTATCTACCAGACCGATTAATTCGTAAAGACGATTAAATTTATCAATTTGATTCGCTATACCTATGGATTAACTAAGCTTGATGCTAATCTATATACATGCAGGAATTTTCTGCTTTAATGTTCATAATAGCTAAATATCCGGATGTATATGAGTAGTTCAATCAGTAATACCCAAGGACTGTTGCATTTTCGCATTACCTCGCAGCAACCCTTTGCAATCGGTACACTGAAAGTTAAAGAAATTGTACCTTTCTCCAAATTATTTTCGCTGCCGAAATCGAGCCCAAATGTTCTAGGAACAATGTCGATCCGGGGAAAAACCATTGCTGTCATTGACGTAGCCGCAGCTATTGGTTTTCGCGCGCTGCAACCCGAAGATTACGCAAAAGCTTCAATAATCGTCACGGATGTCAGCCGAAACATGGTTGGTTTGATGGTGCGCAAAATTGAAAAAATCACTGCCTGCCGTTGGAGTGAAATTGAAACACCGCCGGCGAATCTTGGTAGTAATGCCTTTGTAAACGGCATTACGTATATTGATGACCAGTTAGTACAGTTACTGGATGTTGAAAAACTTCTCTTAGGTATATTTCCGGAAAGCGAAGAGCAATTTAATGTCAGCATTAGCTTAGCCGAGCAAGCAACTTTGGCGCGTCAATCGATATTATTGGTTGATGACTCAGTTCTGGCTCGTAAGCAGCTGTCATCAGTACTGGATCGTTTGGAAATTGGCTACGACATAGTGGACAACGGTCGAGCCGCATTTGAACTAATGCAGGAGAAAGAAAAAGAAGAAAAACCGATCAATATACTGGTTAGTGACATTGAAATGCCTGGATTAGATGGTTATGAACTCTGCTTTGAAGTAAGAAGTGCACCAGCTATCGCAAAGGCCTTTATTATTTTGCACACTTCGCTATCAAGCGAGATTAGCGTAGACCGAGCGAAACAAGTTGGTGCAAATATGGCGCTCACTAAATTTGATGGCCAAGAGCTAATCAATGCCATGTTGCAAGGTGCTAATGAACAGACCGTTTAAGTTCTATTAATAGAGACTTCGCTCATTTTTAAGCACATGTCTCGGTGCTCTTCAACTGTCCAATAACTACCAAGCGTATTAAAACCACACTTGGTAAATAAGCCGATCGCGGGTTGATTTTGGCTCAAACATCCATCACGCAGTATCACCTGCTCCGCGTCTGTTTGCTCCAGCAAAACTAACAGCTCTTGTAAGCTGTTGTAGGCAAAACCTTGACGACGATAACGCTCAGAAACAACCAAATCTAACATCGCATTTCGGCCTCTGAAAAGATCAACATCATAATTGCGGTAACGTTCCGCCTCATGCTTATCGACTTTAAAGTCTAATATGAAATAGCCAGCTATGGATTGCTCAATGGGATCTTCAAGAATAAAACGCATGGCGCTGTCATTATCTAACTTACACAGATCGAAAGCCGTGCCTTTATTTAAGGGGTGTGGATAAAAAAAAGCGCGGCTGTCTTCACTCAAGCTCTCAAAAAAAACAGCTAAACGAATCGCATCACCAGTTTCTAAGCGTCTTAATTCAAGACAGGACAGTGAGGTTTGCGATTGTATTTTCATTTGACGACCTTAAAGCTAAATCAGTAGAACTTGTTAACAACCATGCAATAAACATACGCAATTGCTAAATGTATGTACAAAAACACTTTTAATTATGTTGAAGCCTATAATAAACCCATTAATAACAACAGGTTAAATTGGTATGGTTGAGTATTATTTTTCAGTGTGTTCGCTCTTAGATGTAAACAAACTTAACCTTGTTGATGGAATTTGAACCTATGTGCTAAAAAAGCTGACAGTCTACTCAATAGCCCCCGTCCGCGGGCTGCTGAACATCACCCAAAGTACGCATATTGAGTCAATCAGCCATCTAATTTACAATTGCTTAACAATTAACAAGAGGACCGATGAGTATGCGCTCACTGCAATCATGGCTGGATGAATATGCACAAAGCCATCAGAACCCCCAAAATAAAAGAATTCACTTTATTGCCGTGCCTAGTATCTACTTCACGGTTGTGGGGCTGCTTTGGTCAATACCAACGCCAACATGGTTAGCTGAACTAGGCTTTGTTAATGGCTTATCATTGCTGGTCGTTCCAATAATGTTGTTTTATTTTACACTGTCATTGCGACTTGGTTTGCTTATGAGCCTGTTTACTGGAGCGTGTGTCGCACTTCTTTACGCTTATCAAGCTCTAGGTTTGAGTTCAGTTACCGCTATGTGCATTGCTGTTTTTGTGGTCATGTGGATAGCACAATTTTACGGACATAAATTAGAAGGTAAAAAACCGTCGTTTTTCAAAGACGTGTTTTTTTTGTTGATAGGCCCGGCTTGGATTATTCATAACATTTCAACTCGCTAGGCCACACAATACAAAAACCCAGCCAAGGCTGGGTTTTTTATCACACGAACATTCGCCTTACTGAGCTTTGCGTCGGTTAATCTTAAGCGTTGAATATACCGAAAATACCGCTAAACAGATAAACGCGAGTGCGATTGGACGGTCGTACAAAAATGACCAACTCCCTTCATACATCAGCAATGCTTTACGCAGGTTGGTTTCCGCCATTGGCCCCAAGATGATCGCCAGTAATATCGGTGACGAGGGCACCTCTATTTTATTGAGTACAAATCCAAGTAAACCAAAACAAATCGCAATTCCAACATCAAACATAGAGTTGTTTATCGCAAATGCACCAACAACTGATAGGAAGATGATAATTGGGATCATGATGATTTTTGGCACTTCAATAATACGGCAAAAGAAGCGTATTCCAAAAATACCAATACCAAGCATGATCACGTTAGCCACTAGCATTGAGCTAAAGACGCCGTAAACAACCTCAGGATTTTGAGCGAACAGTAACGGCCCAGGTGTGAGCCCTTGAACAATCAAGGCACCTAATAGTACCGCCGCCACAGCATCACCAGGTACACCTAGCGTTAGTAATGGAACTAAAGATCCTCCAGTTACGCCATTGTTACCTGCTTCTGCTGCAGCTAAACCCCGAACGGAACCTTTACCGAACTCGTCAGGATCTTCCGCAACCCGCTTGGCTTCGTTATAACAAACAAAGGCTGAAATATCAGCGCCGGCACCGGGTACGGAGCCAATCGTAGTACCCATTAGGCCACTCTTAATAGCTGTAGGCAGCATGTCTTTTAAGTCTTGTTTGCTTAACAGCTTATGGTCAAACTTAGGTGGTGGAGTATGCTTATTGCCAACCAATTTTTCTAATTGTGATAATGCTTCTGATAGTGCAAATAAACCAATTAATACCGGGATGACATTAAAGCCACTGTACAAGTCCATGTTGCCAAAGGTAAAGCGTGGCACGCTGCTAATCGGGTCTAAACCAACCGTTGACACCAATAGTCCTATTGTTCCGGCTAATAAACCTTTTAAAATATTCTTAGACGAAACACTGGCAATAATGGTTAATCCAAATAGCGCAAGTGCAAAGTATTCTGGTGCATTAAAGCGCAAAGCAAACGTTGCAAGCATCGGCGCAATAGCTATCAAGATGATGGTACTAATTAAACCACCAACAAATGAAGCAACCGCTGAAATACTTAGAGCTCGAGCCGCTTGTCCTCGCACAGCCATGGTATGACCGTCCAGTACACTGGCGGCAGAGGCCGGGGTTCCGGGGGTTTTTAGCAAAATGGCTGCAATTGACCCCCCATAAATTCCCCCGATGTATACACCAATGAGCATAACCAATGCTGGCGTTGCTTCCATACCGAAGGTAAAGGGTAATAAGATTGCAACACCCATGGTTGCGGTTAAACCCGGTAATGCACCAAGAATGATGCCACCCAATACACCGAAAATAAGGATGGGCAGCACTGCTGGACTAAATGCGACAGCTAAGCCACTAAGCAAGTGTTCTAACATTGCTACTCTCCTAAAAAATGGAACCTTCTGGCAAGGCTATATAGAACACCTGACCAAATAGGTAATAAATGAAAACGACAAAACACACAGCCACAATGTAGTAACTGGGTTTTTTAATACGGAAATACAAAAGATAAGCGACGAAAGCCACTAGACTGGCAATCAAATAACCAACAAAACTAATCAAAATGGCATAGCCAATTAGATAGGCGGCACCCATCAAAGCCATTTTTGAGAATATCTTTTCTTTTACTGCAACAGCTGCTTGTGACTTGCTTTGAATGAGCAATACAACACAGATGATAGCTTGAATGATAGCAATAGCTGCGGGGAAGAATTTGGCATCGACACTCGCATCTTGTTGATACATCGGCGCATCAAACTGGGCCACCAAGACAAGAACAACCGCACTCACGATGAGCAACAGTGTTGGAAATACGACATGACGATTAAACATAGAAGTTATTCCTTGATGTAAAACACTAAGCCAGCTTAACTAAGCTGACCTAGTGCGACGATGTTCTACTACTTAACAAGAGTACCTAAAGCAACGGTATCTTCTTTAACAAATTGAGTGAACTCTTCAGCATTTAGATTATGGATAGTCATTGCACCTTTTGCCATAAACTCTTTAAATTCTTCGGTAGCCATTGCGTCATCAAACGCTTTACCTAGAATTTCAATTACTTCATCTGGCGTATCTTTCGGTGCGCCAATTCCGCGCCAAGTACCCGTTACCACTTCAACACCTTGTTCTGTAAGAGTCGGGACATCTGGAATATAAGAAATTCGCTCCTGAGACATCACACCGATTGCTTTCAATTGACCAGAACGCAATTGTGAAATCGCTTCACCAGGTGTAACCATCGTTACATCGGTATGGTTACCCAGTACTGCTGGAATTGCTTCAGACGCACCGTTATAAGGAATAGCATTCAGTTTAATGTCTTGGTCTTTCTCTAACGCCATCAAATAGAAGTTAGGCGCTGCAGTTGAAGCAAACTTCACCTTACCTGGATTTGCTTTCGCTTCAGCGATCAAGTCATTAATAGTATTATAGGGGCTATCAGCCGCTACAAGAACTACAGCTGGATCAAGGTTTACCAAACGAATAAGTTTAAAGTCGTCTTGGTCATGCTGCATCAAACCCATTTGAGGAAGTGACGCTATTTCACGGGTTACAACCGTTAGGGTATAACCATCTGCACGTTGTTGCGCACCAAAACTCATACCTACGGCACCAGCACCACCAGTACGGTTCATCACCGAAATATTTTGTCCTAAAAAGTCTTTCGCACTGTTTGCAATAGTACGGCCAACAGCGTCTGTTCCACCACCAGCACCGAAAGGCACAACTAGGCGGATATTCTTACTTGGGTAATCTGCGGCTGAAGCTCCAGCGGCTAGCATCATGCCACCAGCAACTAACATTGATTTAAGAATTGTGTTCATTTCAAGTTCCTTTAGTCTGCTATTTTTCGATGGGTCTGAGACCCAGCTTCTGTTTTAACTCTTTGATATTCCGCAATTGTTAGTTGTTCGATAGCAACTGCTACCCAACCGCTAACAAGCATGTCAAACCACTGCTGAACACCACTACAAGCAACCACAATGTCGCCATAGACGAACGATCCGTAAAACAATAGATCGTCATCCTGAAGTGATGAAGGGTGTAAACTTTGCTGATTAACATTTGAGCTATTATTACGCCAAGCCTGTTTGGCTTTATTGCGTGCGTACTGATCAAATGGAATCGTCCAATCTTCTGGACTTCCTATTGATTTTTCATATAGAACCGCATTCTCGAAGTCCGACTCCCAAGGTTTTAAACTTGGGTTCATCACTACAATGTGCAGCTCTTTACGATTGGTTCGTTCGAATAAGGATTCAATCGAAGGCCTTAGCATGTCGATAGCTTCTTCAGCTATTTGAATATGGCTTTTCACTAATTTGTCTCAACTTAACGCTGTGACATAAGATTATTGTATTACATTTAACCGAGCAACGCGTTATTGAACAAAATGGTGCAAACATCACAATAATAAAGCACAAAACCTCAATTATCGTGATCTAAAACGTTAAAGATTTCACACTTACCCCTAAATAGGGGGTGAATAGAATAATTTAAATATGAATTTTTTGATGAATTAGATTCTTTTTGTCAAAATTTACTCAGTATTAAACTCTTGACCGATGTCTAACACATAGGTTTTAGAATTGAGTTTATGACATGCCACAGATAGAGGTGTTTGTTAACACCCTAGGTTTCAAAACGAATTATGGGACTAGAGATCTGCCGGCTTCAATTCATAGTGTTATGCTCATTTATATTTAGCCTAGCGCTTAAACGATACTTTTGTGATTATTTGATAATAAAAGTCGTTCGTCTTATTAAGGTGGTCAAATGCGTACTTCAGAACTCGCACAACAAGCGCAGGTTAGTCCAGAGACGGTTAGATACTATACCCGCAGTGGCTTGCTGGTAGCTTCTCGCAATACCAGCAACGGTTATCGTGAGTATGGATACCAAGCGCTAACACGGCTGCGATTTATTCGAAAAGCTCGTCAAATAGGTTTTAGTTTGAAGGAAATCACTGAAATTCTTGAATACGAAAACCAAGCAAACTCTCCCTGCTATCGCGTTAAAGAGCTCTTATCATTGAAGATACCGGAAACCCAACAACAGATAGCAGAGCTGCAGCGCCATTTAGTAAGCATGCAAAACACCTTACAGAGCTGGAGCAATCAAGCCGAAAGCACCCCCGATGGGCATTCGATTTGTCGCTTAATAGAGCAGTGGTCGGAGCCAGACGCTCAAGAGGAAGACTAGATGAAACCCCAAAGTTATAAGTTTGAACTCAGCGGACTAAATTGCGGAAGTTGTGTCGAAAAAGTGAAACAAGCACTGTTAGCTCTTGATGCCGATCTTCATTTGGAAATCAGTCCCAGTAAAGACTTCGCTAAGATAGAAACAACTATGATGGCCGAGCAAGCCATCAAGGCCATCGAGGCTATTGGTTTTACTGCAACACTAATCAACAATGAAAACCAACCGAATTCAACACCAAAGGCCAAGACAATATTAGAAGCACGAGAATTTAAGCTTGCAGGTTTAAGTTGTGGGAAATGCGAAGCAAAGCTTACGCAATCATTACTCGAGCTTGACCAAGGATTAGAGGTAGCTGTCAATGACACTAGAGATCGGGCCCTTGTACACAGTTCTCTAAGTACTGCAGCCATTATTGCTAACATCGAGAACAGTGGCTTTGAAGCAAATCTGATTGCGTCTGAAAACAAGTCTGTGACTTCAAGCGAGAAGCTACCTGGGCCTACCCAACCTGATGTCGCCCTGACTAGTCCTATATCTAACCCGCAAACTACAGCTGAGCAAAACCAAACTCCAATTCGCCTCGCTTTAAGCGGTGTGACTTGCGCCGCCTGTGTCGCAAGCATTGAAAGCGCACTCTATCAAACAGCTAAGGTCAATCATGTTTCAATTAACTTCGCTAATCGCAGTGCTTCTATTATTGGGCAGGCTAATGTTGAGCAGCTCATAAAGTCTATCGAAGCAGCAGGCTACTCAGCCGAACTTATTCAAGATGAACAACAAGCGTTCGCACAGCAAAGCCAACGTGAAGCGCAAGAGTACCAACAAAAGTTAAAGCATAGCTGGGCGGGCTTAGGACTTGGTATTCCATTAATGGCCTATGGTCTTGCGGGTGGACCAATGCTAGTGGAAACGCCTTTCGAGCGCGCTTTATGGTTTGCCATGGGCTTACTTTGTTTATATACACTATATCGTGCTGGGGGACATTTTTTTACCGGAGCCCGCAAGGCATTCTTTCTCCGCAACGCCAACATGGATACTCTGATTGCGCTTGGCACCGGAAGTGCTTGGTTGTACTCCATGTTTGTAATCCTTGCTCCTGAATGGGTTCCAATGAATGCTCGCCACCTCTATTTTGAAGCCAGCGTAATGATTGTTGGACTGATCAATTTTGGACAAGCGCTAGAGCTAAAAGCCAGAGGGAAAACATCACAAGCGGTGCGCCGTTTACTCGATTTGGGCGCTAAAACAGCTGTACTTGTAAAACCCAATGGGGATATTGAAGTCCCGATCGAAGATGTTCAAAGCGACGACTTAATACGGGTTCGCGCTGGAGAAAAATTTGCAGTTGATGGTGTGGTGACGCAGGGCTTGAGCAGCGTTGATGAATCCATGCTAAGTGGTGAAGCAATACCAGTCAGCAAGGCAGTAGGTGATTCAGTTTACGCCGGAACTATAAATGGCTCAGGTAGTGTTATTTTTAAAGCCAGTAAGGTGGGCAAAGATACAGTGTTAGCCAATATCATCGCCTTGGTTACCAAAGCTCAAAATTCGAAACCTCCAATCAGCAAACTGGCAGATAAAATTTCCGCGATTTTTGTTCCCAGCGTGATGATCATTGCCGTGCTCACCGCCTTAGCTTGGTACAATTTTGGCGTTGAGCCTATTGGAATTCATATGGTGGTAGCGGCTACATCAGTATTAATCATAGCCTGTCCTTGCGCTCTAGGTCTGGCTACGCCCATTTCCACAATGATTGGGGTTGGCAAAGCAGCTGAATTTGGTGGGCTCATTCGAAACGGTGAAGCCTTGCAAAAGGCCAGCGAAATTACGCTTATCGTATTAGATAAAACCGGTACCATTACTCAAGGTCGCCCAAGTGTGGTTAATTGCCAGATTTTGGAACCGAACGTTCAAATCACTAGCAGCTCAGATCTATTCGACTTAATTCAAGCTTTAGAACAAGGTTCTAATCATCCTTTGGCTACTGCACTCATTGAGTATTGCCAAGCGCAAAACTCAGTTCAGGACTTACCAGAACTTACCGGCTTTGAAGTACTTGTAGGACGCGGCGTTCGAGCACGCTACCAAAACCAAGCCTTGCTCATTGGAAATCAGCGTTTAATGCAAGAAGCTAATGTAGACATTGATAGCTTCAAAACGATGAGAAAAAGCTGGGAGAACGACGCTCAAACACTTGTCTATCTTGCCATTGATGGCAAGCTTAGCGCTGTGTTTGGGATTAAAGACCCAATTCGAGAGCATGCGGTGCAAGCAATCGGGTCACTACAATCGCAAGGTATTAAAGTGGTTATGCTAACCGGAGATAACCACGCAACTGCGATGAGTGTCGCAAGCCAAACAAACCTTGATCAGGTCTTCGCCAATCTCTTACCTGAACAAAAGCTAGAACAAGTGCGCGCTTTTCAGCAACAAGGCTTTGTTGTGGGAATGGCCGGTGATGGTATCAATGATGCACCAGCGTTGGCTCAAGCAGATGTTAGCTTTGCTATTGGTAGCGGCACCGATGTCGCTATAGAAAGCGCCGATATAACCTTACTCTCAAGCTCGCTCAATGGCATCGTGGATGTGATCGAAATGAGCAAAGCCACCTTAAGCAACATTAAGCAAAATCTGTGGGGAGCATTTATTTACAACGCTTTGGGTATTCCGATTGCAGCTGGATTACTATTCCCAATTACCGGTTGGTTACTAAGTCCTATCGTCGCTGGCGCGGCTATGTCCTTGTCATCATTTACCGTTGTTACCAACGCCAATCGGCTACGTTGGTTTAAACCTAGTTCCAAACGATAGGAGTATGGTAGAGATGATTATAAATTTACTCGGCTTAGCATTGATTGTTCTAATTATCTGGTGGTTCTGGATGAAACCTAAGCCATAATCATTCTTCAATAATGATTTCTGACTACACTTAATATAGTGGTTAATGAGTACATACTTCTATTGTCATACAATTTAGTATGCTCATTAATAACTAAGAGGCTAAAGGAAATGCCAATCTTTAAACGACTTGGACCGAAACATCACAATAGCCAAATCATCAGCAATACTTAGGTGAGTGATTGAACAAGTTTCGAAATATTAAGGCCAAAGTTGTAGTTTTATTCTCAGTTGTGATGATTGTGTTCACAGCTACGCTTTTATTAACCGTATATGTTAGCGAACGGGACCGTTTGCTAGAAATAGAGCTAGAGAAATCCACTGAAATATCGATAACACACGCCAAAATTCTTAACCAAGAAATATCGAAATACATCACCATGCTTAAAATGTTAAGCGGCGCCCCTCAACTAAAAGACGAAAGCCCATCGAACATCGTGCAGCATCTAATTAGGCTAGTTGACATCAGCGATGGTGACTTTATCAACGCCGTCTATGTCGATAGTGATCTGAACTTAATCGATGCAAAAGGAGGCTCGACCAAGGTAACCCATCCATTGTTCTTGAAAGGTGATCAATGGTTGAACAAAGAGTTCAATATTACCGTCCCAATTATGAGTGCATTTGAAGATGCTCCAGTCATCATGGTGGTGGTGCCGATTCGTAATCTTGATAAAAATTGGATAGGGACGATTGCCGCTGCCGTTCCACTAGGTGTGATATCTAGTAAACTGTCATCGATAAAACTTACAAAAGGCAGCTTCGCTTGGCTAGCGGATGCTAATGGCGTAATTGTCTCTCACCCGAACAAAAATGCTGTGATGAGTGTCAATCTCGAAGTAGCTGAAGACTTAGGATTTCCAGGTTTCTATAAAATATTTGAGCAAACGAAAACTCAAAATAGCGGTTTTGGCCAATATCAGGATACCAACATAAACCAAACCAAGATCGTCACCTTTTCCAAAATAGAAAACTTGCCCGGTTGGACATTATTCGTAACTACAAATGAGTCTGAAATTTTCCAAGATATCTATTCAATGTTGTACGATATTCTAATCATTACAGTTGTTCTAGTGTTAGTGTTCCTACTATTAATCTCCCGTTTATCAAATAGAATAACGCAGCCCATTATCAAGCTTACCGAAGAAGTAAAGGCCGGTGTTGATAACAGGCATCGTACGCTGGGCATCATTGATACTGACGATGAGATAGGACAGCTTTCTCGAGTGTTTTCTGAGACTATAGGTAAAATAAACTTACACACCAATCACTTAGAAAAACTTGTTGAACAACGAACTGCAGAAGTCACATCAAGAAATATAATGCTCAGTAAGCAAAATGACCAACTTGAACAGCTTGCATCGAAAGACTCGCTCACCGGACTTTACAATCGTCGAGCCTTTACCACCTTAGTTGAAAAAGAAGTCTCTCGCGCTAGACGACACAATCTGCCTGTCACTCTTGTCGTTTTAGATATCGATCATTTCAAAAAGATTAATGACCAATTTGGGCACTCTGTCGGTGACGACGTTTTGTGTCGTATAGCAAAGGAATTAACCCAAGCAACACGTAAAGAAAATACTATTTGTCGGTGGGGTGGAGAGGAGTTTGTTATTTTGGTTCCAGAAGCAAATTCAGATTTAGTTTTTCAGCAAATAGAGCATATCCGAAGCAATATGCTAACGCTAAATTTCGACCCAGTCGACAGCTTAACGTTTAGCGCCGGAATGGCTACCTTATTAAGCGGTGAATCATTCCCACAATGGTTCCATCGTGCAGATAAGGCCCTGTATGAAGCTAAATCCTGCGGAAGAAATCGAACTGTTGTGAGCTAATTCCCATTGTTTCGGTTTAAAGATTAAAACACTGACAAGCAAAACCAAAAACATCCGTATCGCTAATTTGGGATACGGATGTGTGCATGTGATTGCCGCTCTTGACCCAAGTTACTGAATCTAGAGCAATCCCATTTACTTCACTTGAACTACGCTTGGTAGTACTCGATAACTCTCAAGGCGAACTTTATCACTAGGCTGATAGTGACGTATTCCCAATGTGAAAACACCGGTGTCGTTTTGAGTCTCAATATTGTTTAAAGCGTCATCACCACAACCAAAGCTCACGGTATAGGTGCCATCAGCATTAGGGTCTATTTTGTTTGAGCTTAAGTTTGCCAAATCATTGAACATAAAGCCGGCTTTGTCATAGACCGTAATTGACCAAAACGCTTGGTTGTTTGGATCATCAAAATTGGCTTGGTAACAAGTATCAGCTGGAAACTCACCTGACAATTCGTAAATATTGTCAATCTCTTGCGCTCCGCCCCAACCAACAGCAGCCCCCACTTCATACTTTTCTTGGGTGAACAGCTTATTTGAATCATCATTAGGTGCGGTAAACATACCAGTTAAAGCTTGAGCACCATCACGCTCAGTGATTTCCAGCATTTTAGCTTTCAATTCATCTTCGACAGCTCTAAACGATTGTTCATCAACCGGTTGGGCACTAAATAGTTGGCTGCTATTAGCGTTAATGGTCATTTGATTTTGAATCTCAGCGGCTTCAGCTTCTGAAAGAGTCGAGTCCAAACGAACAACCAAATACAAGTGCGTTCCAATGTGTGTTTCTAAGTCAAATGTTCCGGCCCCGTAAAACATTGGTTGAATTCGGTGATCTTCAGTAACCGGCTGCACAGATACGTACTTGCCCTCTGGCATTTGCGGGATAGTCACGCTAGCACCTTTTGAAACATCCACGACAGCTAAGGAGTAATACGTGTCGCGGTTCATTCGCACCACTGGTTGTTCGTCTGTTGGGGTTAGCTGTCTTTTATGCTGAAACTTGTTTACGCCACTAATATCTTGGTTTTTCAACAGTTGATGCGAAGTCTCTAGCGTTGGGTAAGTTTCCGCTGTCACTATCGTTGCACCAGGCACAAAGAACTCATCCAGTGAATCTGCAGGTGCAGCATTAACACCAGTGATAGTCATAATAGACATCGCAACCAAAGACTTTGAAAAAATACTAAGCTTGTTCATTATTTGCTCCCAGTGACACCAAGTGTGCCGGTTCAAGTAAACTTGTAACTAATATAGACAAGATGTGATATTTAACCTAATCTCTTATTCTTATATCTGATATTCACTTAGGACATATCACATGCGCACAATAGAGCAGCAGCTATCGCGGATGGATCTCAACTTATTGGTGTCCTTAAGTGTTTTGATTAAAGAAAAGAACGTCTCCAGAGCGGCCCAAATTTTATATATCTCACAACCGGCCATGAGCCGCACTCTGGCTAGATTGCGCGATTTATTTAACGATCCACTTTTCTACCGCGAGTCCAATGGCCTTATTCCAACGCAAAAAACGCTGAGCTTAGAAGCCCCTTTAGACGTATTGCTGCAATCTATGCAACAGCTAGTCACGCAAATTTCGTTTAAACCCGAGCACTGTGACACTACTTTTTTACTATCACTGCCCCCATTAATGAGCCAACTGCTTTCGGTCCCCTTAGCCAAACAATTGATGAACCAAGCTCCACAGGCAAGTTTAGTTGAATACCCGACAGCCAAAGATCCCACTCGCCAGCTGAGTGAACGTATTGTTGATTTCACCATTCATGTACAAATGCCAAATAATCTAAAAGAATTCCCTACTCATATAATAGGTGAAACGTTCCCGGTATTTTATGGATCAACTGATCATCCTTTGTTGAGCATCAAGAATCCATGTATTGAAGACTGCCTCAACTTTCGCTTTGTTGATCTAAGTTTAGATATTCGATCAAATGAAGGGATACAAAATCCAATAGACCTGTATTTGAATCAGCGTGGTTTACATCGGGATATTGCTTATCGAAGCGGCCAGCTCAGTAGTTTAGTAGAGGTGATGCAAGACAGTAATTCAATTTTGGTATCGTCGCATCACTTGGCCAATTTGCCTCGATTCAAACAAAGCATCCGGCCAGTTTTACGATTAGGCGACATAGAAGAACTGATTACTCCTATCTACTTAATTGAACACAAGCGCAGCGCTGATAGCCAAGCCCACCAATGGTTTGGAGCCTTAATCAAAAGCACTTTAAAAGACCTTATTTCGCATCCGCGAAATTGAGACTCTCACTGCATTTTAGAGCTGGCTTACGCAACAGAAGGCGAAGACTAGGACTGTCTTCGCCTATTACTATTTAAGAATCTAGCGATAGGTTCTCGGACTAATTGTCATTATCATATTGGTAGTTCACATCCACTACCGCACGATATTGTAGCTCATCACGAACCTGGGCAAATTCTTCAATTTTTACTTCTGCGCCGGCATACTCAAAGGAGTACTGATCAACCCCCAGCATGTTCATGTTAAGCGCTTTACTCAACTCAACTGCGGATAATTCTTGATATTGGTCGATAACATCGAAACCAGCTTCATATGCTTGCGCTTGGCTAGTGTAGCCTTGTGTTAATACCGCTTTGCTGGCGTTGACAGTTGTAGCTAAGGCGCTGCCCGAAAGGAGTATTGTTGCTGCTATAACGATTAACTTTTTCATATTGTTACCTTTTTTTTTGCTTGGGAAGTAACATTAGATTAATGAATTAAACGTAAAGTGTCCGTCACGCAAGGTAAGTTAGAGTAAATACTCTGTAAATAATTATATTAATAGTATTCCTCACTAATACCAACACAACTAACAATCCAAACCACACGCCACACCTGAAGCCCAGGCCCACTGGAAATTAAAGCCGCCCAACCAACCGCTAACATCCATAACTTCACCCACAAAGTACAAACCTGGGGCTTTTTTACTTTCCATGGTCTTTGAGCTTAGTTCATCGGTGTCCACACCGCCCATAGTCACTTCGGCAGTGCGGTAGCCTTCTGTACCATTAAGCAACAACTGCCAATGTTTAAGTTGTGCTTCAATTGCATCCAATTCGGCATGTTCAAGCTGATTAAGGGATTTACTACTGAGTTGTTCGTCAAACAATGCTTCGACTAAGCGTTTGGGTAGCAGTTGTGACAAGGCACGTTTTAAGCTTTGTTTAGGGCTCGCTTCTCTTGCGTTTATTAGTAATTGCGCAACATCGCTATCGGGAAGTAAATCGATCTCAATGGTTTCACCAGGTGTCCAATAACTGCTCGCCTGCAGGGCTGCGGGCCCAGAGAGACCTCGGTGAGTGAATAACAATGCTTCTTTGAATGCCGGGCCATGCTGAGCCTTAACATTGGCATCCACTGCGATGCCTGACAGTTCTTCAAAACGCTGTTTTTGATCTGCGTGCCAAGTGAAAGGTACCAAGCCGGCGCAGGTATCGAGGACTTTAAGTCCAAATTGCTCTGCAAGTTTGTAGCCAAATGGAGTTGCGCCAAGTTTGGGCATCGACAATCCACCAGTGGCAATAACCAGTGAATCACAACTGAGTTTTCCACTCACTAAGTTCAGTTCAAACCCTTGTTCATCAATTTGTCTAACACTTTGTATTTCTTCGCGTAGTCGTACTTGTACGCCAGCCCACTCACACTCGGTGAGTAGCATCTCAACAATCTCTTTAGCGCTGTCATTACAAAACAATTGCCCATGCTCACGCTCGTGGTATTCGATACCGTGACGTTCCACCAGCTCAATGAAGTTCTGAGATGGATAGCGAGCAAGCGCTGACTTTACAAAATGGGGGTTTGAGCAAACAAAATTCTGTGGTGCAACCTGCTGATTGGTGAAGTTACATCGTCCACCGCCACTAATAAGTATTTTTCGCCCTGCTCGTTTAGCATGGTCAAGCAGTAACACGCGTCGACTACGATAGGCTGCGGTCGCAGCGCACATTAGCCCAGCTGCGCCTGCGCCGATAATAATGACGTCATAATCTTTAGGTGTGGACATAGTAACTCGCGTTAGCGCAAACGGGCCGCATTTTTAAATCCAGAGCTTGGCATTGTAAATTGCACGCCACTAGATTGAACAGCCATATTCGCCGAAGATAATTGCGCTGAAACAGGGTAACTTAAACCATCAAATTGCAGCAATTTTTGGGCGGCGATAATGTCATACCAACCCCGGCTACTACTTTGCGCTAGCTCAAAGCTCATTGGCATTTGTAAAATTTTAGCTAAAAATTGATGCGTTTTACCTGCTACAGGCTCGAAGATAAGAAGCTCACAACTTGCTTTATTGCACCAATTTAAATAAGTCAGAATTTCTTGACGGCCGTCACCATTAAGATCGAACTTCCACCATAGGTAACGTTCGCCACGAGGCCTTGTCCGATGTAATTTGAAATAGCGTTGCAGTGCTTGCTCAACTTGCGGATCGTATTGATTGCTAGCTACCAGCGTTTGCGCTGACAATACTGGTAAATTTATCTCGCCGCTGCTGTTTGGTCTTGAGCTAGGTTGGTCTACCCGCATCAGCGTTTGTTGCCACGGTAGTACGGCTAAACCAAGGCTTAGGTCCTCAAGAGGGCTAAGCTGTTGGCCATCCCAACGCATTCTGAGACGCTTATCGATACTCCCGTCAGAATTGAGTAGTACCAAATCAATATCATCTACCGACACCACATACCAAAAGCCTTGTGCACGATATGCCTCATTATTTGCTCTGCTTTGCAGCTCCCAGGACATACTCCAGTCATCATTTAATCGAAGTTGATGCCAATCTAATTCATCACCGGGAAAACTCTGATAAACCCCTTGCCATTGTTTCCCAACAGCATTGATTGGCAAACTTCCGCAACCACTAAAGGTATCTAAATCCAGCTTAAGCTCAGCGCGGTGTGCAAAGAAACTGCCAGCCATTGTGTCATAACAAGCACCTGGCGAAATGGTAAAGCTATTGCCTTCAGTTAGCTTCCAGCTGGTAACTCCTTGTGCAGTCTTCTGTTCAAGCACCTCAAGGTTACGACTTCTACTGATGCTACTGTACTTAAGCTCACTAGCATTAACCTCAACGTTCCATGCAGGCTCATTTCCAAACGCAACAATTTGCTGATTATTATGACGGCAAGTATCCACTTCATTGGAAATAAAGTGCCAATAATTAGGTTGTATAACTGCTTTATCTTCGAGGACTGAAAACTGCCCTTTTAATTTGACAAAAGCTGGTCGCGCTTCGAAATTTTGCAGAACTTTCTGGTCTTTTTCACTCAGTAATAATTGGAATTCGAGCGCATTGTCTTGCCTAGTACTGCAACTACGGAAATACCATTTCCCTTGCTCATAGTTGAGCTGCCCAAACAAATTCAGCACTGCACTTTCTATAGCTGCAACATTTGGCATTGAATCGTCTGGAGAATTGTCACTTTTAGGCTCACTAGTACACGCACTTAGTAAGCTTGTCGCGACAACAAGCAAGGATAAAAGTAATTTCATCAAAACGTTCCTTGTAATTTAAGACATATAAGCATCAGAATTGGTGCTGGTTTAGATACCAAGCAACACCATCTTCAGTGTTACTTTTAGTGCGCTCTAAATAGGGTAAGGCTTCTTTGAGTTTATAGTGGGCGTTTTCCATAACAATCCCCTTACCCGCAACTTCCAGCATTTCTTTGTCGTTAAAACCATCACCAAAGGCAATACAATCTTGCAAAGATAAGCCTTTAGATTCAACAACTTTACTTAATGCTATTCCTTTATTTGCACTAACATTCATCACTTCTAAACAGTGCGGCAAAGAAAATGCAATGTTGAGACTTTCTCCGAATACAGCTTTTGCAGCCGCTTCAATATTCATCAGTTCGTCATGATCACCAACAAAAAAGAGTTTAAGCACATTTGAGTGTTCAAATGTATCAAACGATGTGAGCTGGTATGCAAAGCCAGATTCGGTATGAAAAGTCTCCAAGCGACTATCGACTTCTTCAACAAACCAGGCGTCATCAGTGTAGAGATTACGGTGTGATTTAAAAGGCTTAGACAACTCTAGTAACTGACTGACTTGCGCTTGATCTAAGTTAGAGGAATAGAGTATTTCACCATCTTTATTATGTGCTTGAGCGCCATTAGAAGTAATTAAGTACATTGGAAAGCTAAAGTTTTTAGCGATTTCTTTGACATCCAAGTAGTGGCGACCGGTGGCAATTACAAATTTGTCACCTTGTTCACGGCAACGTTCAACCACTTCTCTTGTAGCTTCGGAGATCCGATGTTGCGGGTTAAGTAAAGTGCCATCGAGATCGGAAGCAATCAGTTTATACATAATTTGACCTTAAGTTTATGCATCCAGTCATAGTAAAGCCGAGCTACTTCCTGTGCTTAGCATAGAATTCAAATGTTAAATCTAAAACTTGAGAACGAATTGGATCGGTTTCAAAATACAGTTCATGCCATGCGCCTTCAATTACTGTGGCTTTTCCACCTTCACAAGCAGTACCAGCGTCCACAACGCTTTGGCAAAATCGGTCTTGTGCCGCATTATCAACGACTGTATCTAGCTGCGCTTGCATAAGCAGTAACGGCGTTTTTTGTTGTTGTACTTGATCATAAATAGTCCCCATGGCAGCAATACAATTCTTTAACCAACGGTTACTAGGCCCACCAATTTGCAGTAAAGGCTGTTGATCGTAAATATCTTTAGAATATTCGTATCTCACTTTGCTGTGAGACAATTGATTATCTTCGAAGGCTGCTCGCTGATAATCAGCTTGACCAAAGGCATATCCGGTCTGACTTTCAAACCAACTATCCCAAATGCTCATCACACTGCTTAATCCAGAGACCAACCATTTAGGTAAGTTTCCAAAGTCGATACCATACATTGGAGCGCTCAAAACTGCTGCATCGAAAGTATCTGGATTTTGTTGCATGTAACGGGTACTTATTGCCCCCCCTAAACTATGACCAAGTAAAAATGTATTAGTGTAGTTTAAAGGGCTTACTTGGGTTTCAATGAGCTGTGAGAAATCGTCAACATAGTACTGAAAATCAGCCACATCACCGTATTGTCGATAAGCTGTTTCTCTATCCGAAAGACCTTGACCGCGATGATCGATAATAAAAACGTCAAAGCCTTGCATAAATAAATCGTAAGCAAGTTCGGTGTATTTTAAATAGCTTTCAGTACGTCCGGGAGAAACAACAATGGCACTATCAGCTTGCTCAGGATGGGAGATTACAACGAAATGGATGTTGAGCTCTTGTTGCCCAACAAAGCTATCGGCTCTAGCGTGTTGCTTCCAAAACTCATCAATTTTTAATAACTGGTGTTCGAATTGTTGTTCACTGGAGTATTGCTGAGAATTTGAGGCTAAACCAAGCATAGGAACTCCAATACTAAACACTAAAGCAATAAGGCTATTTCCGATCCATGGACGCATGTTGTTTACCCTTGCGAAAAAATGAATCTATAGTTTAACTGGAAATACCGAATCCAACACGTGCAAAAGCCGCCAACATTGGAATTAACATCAACGCAGCGAGTTCAAATCGGATGCACCATAGTACGGCAGTATGTTGTCGATAGCTTATCATCGACGGTTGGCCCTGTTTTAGCTCTTTTCGCCAACGATAGAAAGTAAAGGCTGGGTACAGCGAACACAGTACAAAAACTATGAAAATCTGCAACTTAAGCATAAACACACTGCTTTCGAGTAATCTCAGCATTTCGGGTTCAAAGACGTACAAGCGGAGCATCCCTGAACTGGCAATCAGAAGTAGGGAAAAGGCATGCACACTGGCTGAAGTGAGTAAGCGCCGCACGTCGGTTTCACTTAAGCCACTACCAAATAGAAAAAATTGCGCATACAAAGAACCCGATAACGACACGATTGCCGTAACGTGTAAGCCCTCGTTAATTGCCGCAGCTATGCTCATGTATTGCCGATCTCCATGGTCTAAGAATCACGTCAGTGATAGCCTTTGCAAATTAAGTTGACGCAAGCTACCAGAACTTTCCGACAAAGCCAATAGCCACACATCTAGAGCGGTGAATTAAACTCAATCTCTAATTCGGGATTAGTGAACAAAATTAGTCGACTGCCTTGTAGATGAAGCTGGCCTTGTACTCCTTCATCTATAGATTGATACTGCTGTTCATTAACTTCGAATTTTCGCGTTTCACCACCTTCAGCTGGCGAAAAAAACAAATAAAATGGACCAGCACCTTGCCTGGAGTCCTTAGAGAATAAATGTTCTACATTGTCGCGTTTAGATTGCCCATAACACTGTTTGTTACTTAACACTGCTTCCACGATTCGAAGTTCTTGATTGGCGTCCCACTGGCGCTGCTTCTGTTTTCGTCGAGCATGAACCAAGCCAAAAGCAACGAAAATAACCGCGAGTCCAATAAACCATCCAGGCATCTTGTATCCTTATTATTAGTTACGCTTAGGCATCACTTCGGTGTTTGTGCCGCTGGAAGCAAACGTAAAAAGTTAGTGTGAGCAAGCTGGTTAGCTACCTCACTTGAAAGCGCGTCCAGTAAAGTATTAAACGTACGCAGCTCTTTGCCAATATTGCTGAAGTTTCCAACTAAATCAGATCCCAAAACGAAGCGATGAGGGTATGCGTTTATCAGTTTAAGCCACTCGTTCTTGGGCCGCCCTTTGCTATCCAAAATATAGTCATCCAATACGCTCCAAGACAGATCAATATACAAATTAGGGTACTGATTTAACAAGCGAGCAAGCAGCTTATCCAAATCATCCAAAATAACGCCTCGATTAACCGCAGCTGATGTTCCAGCATGTGCCCAAATAAATATCGTTTGGGGATGACGTTGTAATGCTCGCTCCATCTCGGACAGGTACTGAGGTTCATGGATACGCGAACTGGTGAGATTGCTGTGTATATTTACTGGCATTCGATGCTTTGCGGCTAAATCAAACACGGCTCGCAATGCTTCATGGTCAGCCGTTGCAGTCTCGCCGTAAGTTAACGCGGTTAAATCATCATGCCGTGTTATTACTTCCCCAATACCTTGCCAAAGCCCAGGGTAAAGCTCTAGCATAAGCTCTACATGGTTCACTGCATTTAAATCACTAGGGTTGAAGCCAGTAATAAAGGGGTGAAACCGTTGCTGCTGTGACTTTGGTAGAGATAGAACTGCCCGTGCTACAATAACGTCGGTTGCGCTATACCAATATACAGCGCCATCATCAGCCATATAGTATTTGGGTTTTCGTGGTGACTTTTGGTCCCATTTTTTTATCGGACCAAGTCCTGTCAACATCGCGCTGCTCACATTGTTTTTATCCATGGCCTTTATTAGCGCTTGGATCCCTTCACTTTCTTGGAAAAAATTCACATAGTGAAGGTGAGCATCGGTATATTGATAACTTCGGGCTTGGGCCTGAACACTAGCAAGGTTTAATCCAAACCAAGCGATAAAAAGAAAGCAGGAATATCGAATTAAAGGATTCACGCCAAGGTCTCCGTATAAAATGTGGGCCAGAGTTCTACTCTGGATACTGTGCCTTGTTTCAACACCCACGCTTAATGCTCAGAATGTATTCTCATTAGAGAACTTTGAATGGGCTGATTGCCCTGAGCTGCAAATAGATGGCATAACTACTCAGTTAGCAACAAGTCTACAAATCCACATTACAAATCTCAATCTCGATACACAATGTTTGCAAAATTCAACCAGCAATCAGCCCTTAAACCGAGAAACCCTAAAAGCTTTAATTCAAAGCTCGCTGAATCAGATCCAAAACCTCGGTAGTCAGCTTCCAGACTTTAATCTTAGCATTGAAAACCTAAGCATCGTTGATGCTACGCGCAGTTATCACACAAAACTGTATCTAAGCCATGATGCCGGGCACTTCGATTTAAAACTTAATAGCAAACAAGGTTTAGAGCTTGAAGCCCTTATAGACGCGCAGCAATTGTCAATCAACAAGCTTCGTGTAGACGAGGGCTTTCTAAAGTCCTTTGGCTTCAGCCTTGCTGACGAACTAAGCAGCATTGCGCTTCAGGGGTCACTATGGCCTCAATTATCGCTCAAGGCGCAAACCCGTTTAAGAAAACCTTCTCAGTCCATCAACCTTAGTATCAAACACTGGGAAAATAGTCTTATTAAACTTGAGAGTAAAACAGATTTTAATTTTCAACAATGGTTACTGCCGGTTTTTAGCATCTCTATAAAAGAGCAAGGAACTTGGTCCGCCTCTGCCCCAGAACTGCAACTCAGTGCTCAAGGAACTTGGCATTGGCCGACTATGGGACACATCAACACACTTAAAACTACGGGCACTCTAAAAGCAAACTACAATCCGCTATGGTTGAATTACATACCTAATTTAGAGTTCCCTAAAGCGCTGCAACTGTTAAATGCTGCCATCAATGGATCATGGCAGAGTCAAGGACTTCATCTGCCTGAACTCAAGCTTGCGTTATCCGATGGACATGCGCTTTGGGACGACATCAGTATTGATGGCTTAAACATTGAATCTAAAGCAACACAAAACTCTCAAGGTTTGTGGACTCATCAAGGACAACTAAAACTTCATCAGCTTGATATTGGTGTACCCGTTACAGATATTCACGCCCAATGGTGGCAAGCTCTAGCACGCCCCATTGATGATATCAGCGCTTTACGTGTGCAAGCCTTAAAGTTTGAAGTCTTACAAGGCATATTTAGTATTCCTAGCTTACATCTTCCACTTCCGAGTCAAGCTTCTCTTAGTTTTCGTAACTTAGAGATGAGTCAGCTCACTCAATTGTATCCTGATTTGTCCTTAGCGGCTCAGGGTACACTGCGGGGTCAACTTCCACTGGAACTTAGCCAACAAGGCCTGAGCATACACGATGGACATGTAAGGCTCGATCCAGCACGTGGTTATGTGCGTTTAAGCCATCCCAGCGTACTAGAGATGAAGACTCAACATCAAAGTTTGGATTTTTCCTTAAGTTTGCTTGAAGATTTTAGCTTTGAACAGCTGCACGCAGATGTTAGTTTAAGTACAGAAGGTGAAATGAGTTTTGCAGCGCGTATTCAAGGATTTAACCAAAGCGTGACACCGCGGCGTATTGACTTGAACTATACTCACCAAGAAAACATCTATCAGCTGATGCGCAGTTTGCGAATTGGCGATGAACTATCAGGAAAACTTCAAGAATGGATCGATCGCTATTCAAATTAGGAATAATTGCAAGCCTACTGGCTTTGGCAAGCGTTGCCTGTGCACCTCGCGTTGAAGTTGCAGTAGACAAACCAATAACCGTTAATCTCAACGTGAAAATAGATCACGAAATTCGAGTTCGAGTTGATAAACAGCTTGATGATATCTTCAGTGACGACAGCGGACTGTTTTAGGAGGCAATGATGCATTTTAATAAAATTTTAGCTTTTTTACTTCTGGCACTTAGCCTTCAAGCTCATGCTTTAAGCCTTGATGAAGCGAAGCAAAATGGCTGGATCGGCGAACAAACTAATGGCTTATTAGGGATTGTGAGTCATTCCAAAGAAGTCGGTAGCCTGGTCACTGATATAAATACCAAACGCCTAGCTCAGTATCAGAAAATAGCTCAGCAAAACGGCTTAAGTATTGATCAAGTCTCTGTTTTAGCCGGTAAAAAGGCGATAGAGCGCAGTGACAGTGGTGAGTATATACAAAATGCTGCTGGGGATTGGATTAAGAAGTGATTAATACTATAAGGGCTTGTTGTACAACAAGCCCTTATGAAAATTACTAATTAAAGGTGCTGTTGAGAAAACCCTTCAGAGTGATGTAATTGGCTCTGCACTTGCTGCGGATCTAAGCCAAGCTCTACGCAGGCTTCACTAAACGATTTACCCGCATGACACATCAGCATATCGATGGCGGGCATCATCTCATTGAGGCCACGCTGCGCACCTAGCCCATGTATTTGTTCCTTGTCCATTGCTAGCCCCTCAGCTTTTTATACGTTACCCATCACTTTGGCACACAATCCATGATCATATGGGTGATCAATCTCACATTAGACGGTCAGACCATACCAATGTCTAATCTTCGGTGAACTTATACCAATCCCATTATATTTTTGGTCTTTTACTTGTTGTACTAAAACGCTTAGCTTTAGGAAGAACTCGCGGTTATTAGACTTCTAATGACAAGAGTTATGACGACAAGATTGGTGTTTTAGTCAAACAATAGTGATCAATAAATTACTGTGATTGGTATTAGATTTGTCTTGAAGCAAACGCTAATTTACGGCACTTTATGCAGCATTGTCATTTACAAAGCATGGTTATGTCTTTCTACTTACCGATAAAACATCTACACATGACTCTGGCGCTACTGAGTATTGCCGGTTTTATCTTTCGTTGGGCTCTGGCCCTGCAAGGTTCAAGCTGGTTGCAAAAGCGCTGGATAAAAGTACTACCGCATATCATCGATTCTTTTTTACTGTGCGCGGCTATTTATTTGTGTTGGGTTCTCAATCAAGCGCCGTTTTATAACCACTGGTTAAGTGCCAAACTGCTATGGTTGGTCATTTATATTGGTTTTGGGGTTTTTGCCTTAAAACGAGCCCCTACTAAACTTGGGAAGTTTATCTGTGGGATCGCCGCCATTGCTTCGTTCAGCCAAATCTATAAGATTGCAATAACACACAATGCCTGGGGATGGCTGGCATGAATCTAATTTGGGCGTTGTTTCGCCCTATTTTGACAAGCCTTTGGAACCTATCAGTTTTGTATGGGTTTTGGGTTATTGCTTGGGTATATAGTGCGTTTATTCAAACACCTATGTACCAATTTGACGAAGGAGTAAACGCCCACAAGTTTGCCATTGTAGTGTTATATATCTTGTATATTTGTCTGTGGAAATGGCTCAATTGCAACGCTTTGCGCTTGTACCACACGCATCGCACTTAAATTTTCCCGCCTCTAATCAGCTATAACGCCAAAACGCAGGAATAAATAGAACCATCACGGTTAATATTTCTAAGCGGCCCATAAGCATACCCATCGAGAGCACCAACTTTGAAGCGTCGCTTAGACTCGCAAAGTTTGAATCGGGTCCAATGACGTGGCCAAAACCTGGGCCAACATTAGCCACAGCAGTAATCGCTCCCGAAATTGCAGTCACAGGGTCTGAGCCTAACAACGACAGCAAACAAGCAATCACCACAATGCTCAGCACAAAACCAAAACTAAATGCGACCAGTGAGCGAATATGCTGGTCATTAACTTTGCGCCCATTGTAACGAATTGGATAAACGGCTGCCGGATGGATCAGTTGCTTAAGCTGGCGGATAAACAACGCAATGGCGAGTTGAAATCTGAAAATCTTATAGCCGCCGGACGTCGATCCCGAACACGCACCAACCACCATCAAGAAGGCAAATACAACGGTGCTAAAGAAGGTCCAATGGTCAAAACTCCCCAACCCAAAACCAGTGGTCGTTACAATGCTGAGCACATTAAATATTGCAATACGCAAGGCATCCCAAAACTCGAAGCGGTGCTGTACATAAAGCCATAAACAGATGCTCAAACTAGTAACGAGAACAAGCTTAATAAAACCGCGTATTTGTTGATCATGAAAAAGCACTTTTAAATCACGATGACTAAATGCCCGAATGAACAACAAAAAGGGTAAACCGCCAAGTAACATAAACAAACTGGCTACCCAGTGACTTGCCGATGAAAAATGCGACATGGATTGGTCAGAGGTAGAAAACCCACCAGTGGAAAGAGTCGTCATCGCATGATTAATCGCTTCAAAGTTACTCATACCGCTAAATCGATACGCCACCGCGCATGCAATGCTTAGTCCCACATATACAGCTAGCATGTTTGTTGCAACTTGCTTCATACGAGGAGCACTTTTGTCCGACCAGTCCGAAGACTCGGACTGAAATAACCGCATTCCACCGACATTCAAAAACGGCAAAATGGCGACTCCAAGAACAATAAAACCTATGCCGCCAATCCATTGCAAGCACGAGCGCCAAAGCAATACGGTACTTGGATGGCTATCCAAGTTTGATAAAACAGTTGAGCCCGTGGTGGTGAGGCCTGACATGGTTTCAAAAAACGCATTGGCAAAACTGATGTGTTCAATGAATATGAATGGTAGCGATGCGAAGACACTAGCAGCTAACCAAACCACGCAGGTTAGTAAGAACACATCTCGTACTGAGAGGCGAAATGACGCATTTCGCCCATATTGAATTAGCAGTACCCCAACACTTTGGGTCACTACAATGGTATATACGAAATAAATATAGCTGGATTCATCATTAAGCAGGCCGCTTATCAGCGGCACCAACATCACCACTGCCAATTTACTTAATACCAAACCGGTACTAAATGCTATTGGCTTTAGGTTGAGCATTGGTTTTTCCTACAAAAAGAAAGGGCTAGGTTGAAAAAGGCGCTCTATTTCTGGAATATGTTTTTTGTCCATCAAGAACATCACTACGTGGTCGTCTTGTTCGATAACGGTATTGTCGTGGGCAATATGTACCTGATCTTGTCGAACAATCGCTCCAATAGTGGCACCGGCCGGCAATTTAAGCTCGCCAATGGTTTTACCAACAACCTTCGAGGAGTTTTGGTCGCCATGCGCAATCGCTTCAATGGCTTCTGCTGCGCCACGACGCAGTGAATAGACGTTAACAATATCGGCGCGACGGACATGGGTCAAAAGTGCTGATATTGTTGCTTGTTGTGGTGAAATAGCAATATCAATTGGGCCACTTTGAACCAAATCAACATAAGCACCACGCTGGATAAGCACCATGACCTTTGTTGCCCCCATACGCTTTGCGAGCATGGCAGACATGATATTTACTTCATCATCGTTAGTTACCGCAATAAACACATCAACTTGTTCAATATTTTCTTCATGAAGCAGCTCTTGATCAGATGCATCACCGCAAAATACGATGGTATTATTTAGTTTTTCAGCGAGAGCTTCGGCGCGTTCTTGTCGATGCTCGATCAACTTGACGCTATAACTGCTTTCTAGCTGCTTAGCTAGCGCTGCTCCAATATTACCGCCCCCAACAATCATTAAGCGGCGATACGGTTTTTCTAAGCGTTGCAGTTCGCTCATAACTTCACGGATATGCGCTGTAGCAGCAACAAAGAAGACTTCGTCATCAGCTTCAATAACCGTGGTTCCTTGCGGGCGGATCGCACGACCTTGGCGAAAAATGGCAGCAACTCGGGTTTCAATATTAGGCATGTGCTGGCGCAATACTGACAAAGCATTACCGACCAGAGGTCCGCCATAGTAGGCTTTAATTGCTACTAAGCTTACTAAGCCATGGGCAAATTCCATCACCTGCAGTGCACCCGGATAATCGATCAAACGGCTAATGTACTGGGTCACTAACTGCTCAGGGGCAATTAGATGATCAACAGGGATAGCTTTATTACAAAACAAGGTGTCTTTCTCACCGAGTAGCTCTTCCGAGCGGATCCGTGCAACTTTATTGGGCGTATTAAACAATGTATATGCAACTTGGCAGGCCAACATATTGGTTTCGTCACTATTAGTGACCGCCACTAGCATATCGGCATCTTCAGCGCCGGCTTCACGCAAAACATTGGGATGAGTTGCATGTCCAGCAACCACTTGGATATCAAACTTGTCCTGCAATTCACTTAACCGAGCGGAATCTTGATCAACAACAGTAATATCTGACTTTTCTCCAGCCAAGTTTTCGGCTAAAGTGCCGCCAACTTGACCAGCACCAAGAATAATAATTTTCATACCGTCTCGCGTTGTTTAAGCATCACTAAGTTACCCACTAAGCTTTTGCTTTGACTAGTTTTGCGTAATAAAATCCGTCGCTATGCTCAACTCCAGGTAGCAATTGCCAACCGATAGAGCTTGGATCACTTTGGTATTCAATGGCCTCTAGGCTCGCATCGCTTTGACGCGCTAAAAACGCTTCGACTTGCTGACTGTTTTCATCCGGCAATATCGAACAGGTTGCATATACCAATGTTCCGCCAGGACGTAAAAAATGCCACAAGTTATCTAGAATTTTTGCCTGAAGCGCTACTAACGCAGCAATATCAGACTCGCGACGCAACCATTTAATATCAGGATGACGACGAATAACACCCGTTGCACTGCAGGGGGCATCAAGCAAGATCCGATCAAAACACATATCGCTAAAAGCGTCTGCGCTAGCCGCATCAACGGCCATCAATTTAGCATCTAAACCAATGCGGTCTAAATTTTGTTGCACCCGCTCTAGGCGCTGAGCATCAACATCAATAGCAAGCATTGATTTAAGTTGCCCTTGTCGCTCCATAATATGGCAGGTTTTACCACCAGGTGCGGCGCAGGCATCGAGTACAGCATCTCCGGCTTGCGCATCTAGAATATGAGCAGCAAACTGAGCCGCAGCGTCTTGAACTGAGCTTACACCGAGTTCAAATTCAGGCAAACTACCTACACCACACGGCTTTTCAAGACGCAGTGCATCAATTGCAAAGGGGTGGGTATAGCTATCAATTTCAAGCTCGGTGAGTTGTTTTTTATAATCAGCAACAGATGATTTGTTTGAATTAACTCGCAGCCACATTGGAGCTCGTTGATTATTTGCATCAACAATGTTCTTCCAAGTATCCGGATAAGTCGCTTGTAGACGTTTGCGTATCCAAGAAGGATGACAATCAATCAACGCTTGCGGGCCCGATTCAAACTCTAGGTCTGGGTATTCACGTTCAATTGAACGCAGTACGCCATTTAGCAGCTTTTTAAGATTGGCATAACCCAAGCTATGACACGCTTGTACCGTTTCTGAAACGGCGGCGTGGGCTGGGATCCGCATAAAGTAGAGTTGATAAAGCCCAACCATTAATAGGAAGTGTAGGCAGCGAATCTTGCCTTTAAGTGGCTTTTCCATGCGTTCTTGTATGCAGTGCTCAAAGCGAGGTAACCAGCGAAGCACCCCATAACAGAGCTCTTGCAGCAACGCGAACTCGCGCATTTCAACTCGAGCTTGATAGCGAGCTAACATCTGACTTAGGGATTGCCCTTGATCAACAACCTGGAACAAAATTTGAGCTGCAGCGGCACGAACAGCTAACGTTTTGCCTGGTCGATCAGCATTGCTCATTGCGATTCACCAATATTGAGAGTGCTACCTACGGCAAACATTTCTCTACGAGAATTCAGAACATCTTGCGCTGACATTGCTTTTTTCCCAGGCAATTGCAGGCTCTCAATCAACAACGATCCGTCACCACATTTGATTTCAATACCTTGCTTGTCGGCTTTAACAATCGTTCCGGGCTTAGCATTTGAATCATTACTTAGGGTTTTTCCACGCCAGAGTTTAATGGCCTGATTTTGATGTTCAAAATAGCTCATTGGCCAAGGGTTAAAGGCTCGTATACAGCGCTCAATGTGTTGCGCTGAATCACTCCAATCAACCTTAGCCTCAGCTTTGCTCAATTTTTTAGCGTAATTAGATAAGCTATCGTCTTGTACCACTGCCTCCAATTGACCAGCGCTTAGTTGATTCATTGCATCGACCAAGGCACTTGGACCCGCTAGAGCTAGTTTTTCGTACAAGCTGGCGCTGGTTTCATCGTTACTAATAGCACAACGTTGTATCAATAGCATGTCTCCGGTATCAAGACCCTCATCCATTTGCATGATAGTCACACCCGTTTCGCTATCTCCAGCCCAAATTGCGCGTTGAATAGGAGCGGCGCCGCGCCAACGAGGCAAAATGGATCCATGCACATTGATGCAACCCAAGCGAGGTGTATCAAGCACCGCTTTAGGCAGCAGAAGACCATAAGCCACAACCACCATTACATCAGCATTTAAAGCTGATAAATGGGAAATGTCGTCAGCGTTCTTAAAGTTTTGAGGCTGATAAATGGGTAAGTTATGGCTTTGTGCGAGCAGTTTAACCGCGCTAGATTGCAGTTTTTTCCCACGCCCAGCGGGCTTGTCCGGCGGGCTATATACAGCGACAACTTCATGCTTACTTTCGATCAGAGCTAATAAATGCTTAGCCGCAAAATCTGGCGTACCAGCAAATACAATACGTAAGGGTTTCAAATTAAGGCTAACCTTCTTGTGCTTCTCTACGAGCCATCTTTTCAAGTTTGCTGCGAACACGTTGGCGTTTTAACGGTGACAGGTAATCAATAAAAAGCTTACCTACAAGGTGATCAAGCTCGTGCTGAATACAAATAGCCAATAGGCCATCCGCTTCCAACTCAAAAGCTTCACCTTGTGCATTTAAAGCTTTAACTTTTAAAGTTTCAGCGCGCTCGACCTGAGCTCGATACTCAGGGACAGATAAACAACCTTCCTCGTTGAGCATACTGCCGTCTTTCTCTATAATTTCTGGATTAATCAAAACGATACGTTCATCACGTTGTTCTGAAACATCGATTACAACAAGACGATAATGAAAATTAACTTGGGTAGCAGCAAGGCCTACACCTTCTTCGGAATACATGGTTTCAAACATGTTTTCGATTATACTGTGTAGTTCATCATCAAATTTTGTAACATTTTTTGCTACGGTTCTTAGGCGTTCATCTGGGAAACGCAATACTTCCATGGCTGGCATGACTTTATTCAATTCATATTTTGCTTTAGATTAGCGGTAATTCTAGTCATTTCTGAAGCTAATTGACAGTTTTACGAGCATTTGCATAAACAGGGAAAGTTTAATGAAAAAAATCTTGGGTGTTGTCCTAGCTATTTCTATGGCTTGGTCCAACTTTATCTTTGCTGATACCTTGCAGCTCAGAGACGATTTCCCGGAGGTATATATCGTCAAAAAAGGCGATACTTTATGGGATATCTCTAGTTTGTATCTTCGCTCTCCTTGGCTGTGGCCTCGTTTATGGCAAGCAAATAGTCAAATTGAAAACCCTCATTTAATCTATCCTGGCGACCGTCTCAGCCTTATTTACGTTGACGGAGAGCCCCGTTTGGTGAGTAAACGCGTGGTGAAAATGGGCCCAAGTGGTCGTATTAAGCCTAAAGAAAGTGCGATTCCCACCTTGCCGTTGTCAGCAATAAAAGCCTTCATCAACAAAGATCACATTACAGATCCAGAAATGTACCTTAATTCGCCTTATGTCTTGGGCGACAACGAAGCTCAAACGCGTTTAGTAGGTAATCGTACCGCATACGCGCATGGCGACTTAGAGTTGGGACGCTTTTATGGTATTTACCGCGGAGGCGAAATATACATTGACCCCGAAACTAAAGAAGTGCTCGGACAGTCGATGTCGTTTTTGGGTGTCGCTGTTGTAGAAAAAAACTTAGACCAAGACATTAATCAGTTAAGCATTACACAGTATGAACGAGAGATTCGATTGGGTGACCGTCTATTACCCGTGCCTAAAGAAGAATTACTACCCGCCTACTTTTCACCGCAGCCTGGGCATCTTGACGGACACGGCTTGTTACTAGCCAACGCAAATGATATTTCCGTTGCCAGCGTTAATGATGTTATTATCATTAACAAAGGTGAGCGAGATGGATTAGAACCGGGTCATGTGTTTGCGATAAACCAGCCAGGTCGTGAAGTCTTAGACACCAGCAAAAGAATTTCGTATTTGGAAAACGGCTCTGCTTACGACAAATTGTTCTCTGGAGACACCGTTAAAAAATCACTTCCAGACGAAAAAGTTGGCGAATTAATGATCTTTAAGGTTTACGAAAAAACGGCTTACGCCTTTGTAATCGAGTCAAAAACACAGATTCGTTTGCATTATCAAGTCAAAAACTTGTAGTGCTGCTTAGTTAAGTTGTCGGGCAGCAACACCCGACAACTTAGATAAGGAACAAATCATGGCTCTAGCTAATCTAGAGCTCTGGTTACGCATTGATGCAGTAGCGCGACTCGGAGTCACACAACTTACAGCTCTAATCGAGAAAACCGGAAACATCGCAGCACTTTATGACTGTAGTGACCAACAATTAACAGCCTTTGGTTTAAGTGCTAAGCAAATTACAAGTCTTCGGCAACCTAACACTAAGCGGATCGATCGCGTCTTACGTTGGCTTTACAACCCCCGACACCACTGTATAAGTTATTTCTGCCCCACATACCCTGAACAATTGCGCCATATAGATAAGCCACCACTTTTACTCTTTGTTAAAGGAAATCTAAGTTGCTTGCAAGGTACGCAAGTTGCGATCGTCGGTAGTCGCAATGCTAGTTATAGCTCCCAACAACATGCTTATTGCTTTGCACATTACTTAGCACGGTCACTTACAATTACCAGTGGATTGGCGATCGGTATTGATGCCAAAGCTCATCAGGGCGCTTTAAGTCAGTCCAAAGGGCTTACCTTGGCCGTGCTAGCGAGTGGTTGTGACATCATTTACCCCAAACAGCACCATGATCTTGCTGAACATATTTGCGAGCACGGTGCCTTAGTCAGTGAGTTCAGGCCAGGGACGCCACCCAAAGCGGGATTTTTCCCACGTCGCAACCGAATTATTAGCGGACTGAGCCAAGGGGTTATCATGATAGAAGCCGGCTTACCTAGCGGTACAATGATCACCGCTAAATATGCCTTAGAACAAGGACGAGAAGTGTGGGCCTTACCCGGGGAAATTAGTAATCCAAACACAAAAGGTTGTCACCATTTAATCCGAGACGGTGCTACATTGGTCACTGAGCCACAGCAAATCCTTGAAGATTTGAGTTTGTGTCCCCATATAAGCACTAAGAACGAGAAAAATGCTCCATCTTGCGTAAATCATGCCCAACAAAAATTGCCATTTAACCCAATGTTGGATAACGTAGATTACGCCGTCACTCCAATTGATGTTATTGCTATTCGCAGTCAACACCCAATTGCTGAAGTGCTCACGCAGCTTGTAGAACTTGAACTCGCTGGTTTGATTCAAGCCGTACCCGGTGGTTACATTCGGAGGTGATATGTTTGACATCCTCATGTATTTATTTGAAACCTACATCCACAGCGAAGTAGAGTTAATGATGGATCAAGAAGAGCTCACTGAAGAGTTAAGTCGTGCTGGATTTCGCAAGGCTGAAATCTACAAAGCTTTAGATTGGCTAGAGCAGCTCTCTAGCTTGCAAGACAATGAACAAAACCCATACTTAAATTCATCGAACCTAAGCTCGATGCGCATCTATACAGCTGCTGAAGGCGCCAAATTGGATGTCGCTTGTCGTGGTTTTATCTTGTTCCTTGAACAAATGCAGGTATTAACTGCTGATACCCGTGAAATGGTAATAGACCGAGTCATGGAATTGGATATCGTTAATATGGAACTCGAAGACTTGAAATGGGTCATCTTGATGGTTCTGTTTAACGTACCAGGCAGTGAAAGTGCTTATGCGCAAATGGAGGATTTAATCTTCGATATGGGTGAAGGACTGATTCACTAACCATGAGCAAAGACGACAAACCACTATTTTCAGCGCATGAACATGCGCTGGAGCAAGCCTTTGACACCTGCCCTAAATGTGGTCAGCCACTCGTTCATAGAAGTGGTAAGTCTGGTGCCTTTCTTGGATGCAGCGCTTACCCCAGTTGCGACTATATTCGTAGCAGCCACCCCCATGATTCAAGCGTCGAGAAAGTACTTGAAGGCAGTGAGTGCCCTAAATGCAAAAGTGAATTGATGATACGCCAAGGGCGCTACGGCATGTTTATCGCCTGTAGTAACTTCCCTGAATGTCATCACATTGAATCGCAGCAATCCCAAACCAATACAACAGCAGAACCAACATGCCCAAGTTGTGGTAAGGGTAAGTTGGTCAGCCGTAATTCTCGCTTTGGTAAAACCTTTTACGCCTGCGATGGTTATCCTAAATGTAAATATGCACTCAACGATAAGCCAATAGAACAGGCCTGTCCGGAGTGCGATTGGCCGCTTTTAATCGAAAAAAAAACCGCCCAAGGGCGGCGTTTACAATGTGCACAAAAAAACTGCGCATATAAAGGTCCAATTCTCGACTAGACCCACTAACCTTATTGCTATTCCTGAACGTCTAACTCTTTAAGTTTACGAGTTAGCGTATTTCGGCCCCATCCCAGCAAACGAGCAGCCTCTTGTTTATGCCCATGCGTATGCTCTAGAGCTGTGGTTAACATTATTTTCTCAAATTCGGGTAAGGCATCGTCTAGTAATGCTGTTTCGCCTTCCCTTAGTTGCGCCTCAACCCATGTCTTTAACAAATCTTGCCAATGTCCAGCGCTACCCTCGGTGGCTTCACTGAGACTCGGTTGACTAAGCTCGGGTGGTAGGTCACTGATCAAAATTTCTTGACCGCTCGCCATCACCGTTAACCAGCGACAAACATTTTCAAGTTGCCTAACGTTGCCAGGCCATGCCAAGTTCATTAAGAAAAGTCGGGTGTCTTTATGAAGTATCTTAGTTTCTACGTTAAGTTCTTTGGCGGCTCTGTCCAAAAAGTGCTGCGCGAGTTCACCGATATCTTCACGTCGCTCTTTAAGCGAGGGCAAGTGAACTCGAATCACATTAAGCCGATGGAACAAATCTTCTCGAAAATCCCCCGAAGCTACTTTTTGTTCAAGATTCTGGTGGGTTGCAGCAATAATACGTACATCTACCAGAACCGGGGAATGACCACCTACGCGGTAAAACTGGCCATCTGCAAGCACTCGCAATAAACGGGTTTGGATGTCCAGTGGCATGTCGCCAATTTCATCCAAAAACAAGGTACCACCGTTGGCTTGCTCAAAGCGTCCATGGCGTACAGAGTTTGCGCCGGTAAACGCTCCTTTCTCATGGCCAAATAACTCTGACTCAATCAAGTCTTTAGGAATTGCAGCCATGTTTAATGCGATAAAACTTTGCTCAGAACGTGGACTATGTTTGTGCAGCGCATGCGCCACAAGCTCTTTACCGGTGCCACTTTGACCATTGATTAATACACTTATGCTAGAGCGCGATAACCGACCGATCGCACGAAACACTTCCTGCATTGCAGGTGCTTCACCAATAATTTCAGGTACCGGAGAACTGTCTTTAATAGGTCGGCTTTTACTTTTTTGCTCTTTGGCAACACTCTCAGCGCGGCGAACCAATGCAACGGCTTCGTCAATATCAAATGGTTTAGGTAGGTACTCAAACGCGCCTTTTTGATAGGCGTTAACGGCGCTATCTAAGTCCGAGTGCGCAGTCATTATGATGACAGGAACCCCTGGTGCTTGTACTTGTATTTTGGCCAGTAAACTTAAACCATCGATTCCTGGCATTCGAATATCTGATACCACGACATCGGGCTGGTCAAAATCGAGCTGCTGCAACATCAAGTTACCATCGGCAAAACTTTCACATTGGAAGCCTTCGGATTTTAATGCTTTCTCAAGTACCCATCGAATAGAACTGTCATCATCTACAATCCAAACATTTGCGGCCATAGTTGTCGCTTCCTTAACGTCGCAGTGGAATTTGTATTGTGAATTCAGTGTGGCCTGGCCAAGAACTGACCTCAATTTTGCCTTTATGCTGATTCACCAAATTCTGAGAAATTGATAGTCCTAAACCATTGCCGCCGTCCCTTCCGGTAACCATGGGATAAAACAGAGTGTCGGCTAATTCAAGGGGGATCCCAGGGCCGTCATCTTGGATTTTTATTTCTGCCGCCAAACGAAAACGTTCGCCAGCAATGGTAACTTGATGTGCAGTACGAGTGCGGATAAACACATTGCCACCCTTTGCTCCTAGGGCTTGTACCGCATTTTGAACAATATTTAGAAACGCTTGTTGTAGTTGCTCATGATCCATTTCAAAGTCTGGAATACTTGGATCATAATCGCGCTCAATACTGACATTTTCAGGCAAATCCATACGAACCAATTGCCTAACTTTCTCTAGTACAGAGTGCACATTGTGGACTTCATGTTTGCCTGGCCGCTGCGGTCCTAGCAGCCTATCAACCAAATTCCTTAGCCGATCGGCTTGTTCTATAATGACGCCTGTGAATTCTTTAAGATCTTCATTATGCAGTTCTTTTTCTAATAACTGCGCCGCCCCTCTAAGACCGCCTAAAGGGTTTTTTATCTCATGGGCTAGCCCTCGAACGAGTTCCTTGGCGGCTTGTTGTTGCGCGTGCTGATAAAGCTCTTGGGTAATACGCTTTTGTTGCCCTATCGGCCGAAGCTCAACCAAGATGCACAACTGTTCCTCGAAGGAAAGACGCGTAGCCGAAAGCTCGACTAAGACGGACTTCGTGTCGAATACAAGGGTGACTTCGTTATCAGTAAAGCTTTGCCCTGACTCACATAGCTGCGCTAACTTTTCTATATTAAGACTGCTATGCACCATAATGTCAGGAAAACGTTTTTGACTTAAGCGCTTGGCACTTTGAGCAATCAGTTGCTCCGCAGCTGCATTGAGATAGGAAATTTTGAGTTCACTATCGAGCAATACCACAGCCGAGACCTGATTGGCCATAATGGTTTCTAATAATGAGTTGCTGTGCACGATAAAGCCCCTTAGTTATGCACCAAATTAGTGCACTGGCAATCATACCTTCATCACAACTCAAGTGAAATTGAATTGTTTAGCCCGCAAATGGAGTCGCAACGGGTTGGCTTGTACCAGTACGGTGCAAAAACACAGTAATTGTAGGGGTAGATGCAATTTCCTTGCCTGCTCGATCAACTAATTGCACCTGCAGCTGATGTTCTCCGCGATCAACATTGTGCAACACAAATTGAGGCTGCGCCTGAATGGATCCTTGCGGTACTCCGTCCAGTACAATCCGATACCCGTGTTCAGCACTAGGTGCTTGATTACTAGACACTGAGACATTCATAATGCCTTCATTATTGCGCACAGAGCCCTCATCCTGCGGACTAACAAAACTTAATTTGTAATTATTATTTTGCTTAAGATCTTCAGCTTTTTTCAGCGGAGCACGAGCTTCTACAATAGGGCCTTGGCTTGCGGGAGGAGCAACAGAGACTTTGATCTGCTTGGCCCCACTTTGTGCTTTATCACTATAATGAGTCACGCCGCTTTCATCGGTCCATGTGTAGACTTTGTCAGCAAAACTTTGGGCACTAAGCATCATCAGCGAGATAACTAAAAATATTTTTTTGGCTTTCATATGCACATCAACTCTTATACTAAACAATGAATTATATTGGACTAAAGCTTAGGGCTTATCATCTCTCGAAAGCACAGGCTTCAATTCTAACTTGATATAGAGCATACCGGATTGGAAGCAAAAAAAAACCCACTGCAAAGAGTGGGTTTTAAATCATACGCTTAAGATTAAACGCTGTAGTACATTTCAAATTCAACAGGGTGAGTAGTCATGTTTAGACGCTCAATGTCTGCTGATTTTAGTTCAATGTATGAATCAATATAATCATTGCTGAATACACCGCCAGCGGTCAAGAAGTCACGGTCTGCATCAAGAGATTGCAGTGCATCTTCAAATGACGTTGCTACTTGTGGAATTGCAGCTGCTTCTTCAGCAGGCAAGTCATACAAGTCTTTATCCATCGCGTCGCCAGGATGAATTTTGTTTTTAATTCCGTCAAGGCCAGCCATCAACATAGCAGAGAACGCTAAGTATGGGTTTGCCGTTGGGTCAGGGAAACGCACTTCAATACGGCGTGCTTTTGGTGATGGAACCACTGGGATACGGATCGAAGCTGAACGGTTACGCGCTGAGTAAGCCAACATAACAGGGGCTTCAAAGCCAGGTACCAAACGCTTGTAAGAGTTGGTTGAAGCATTGGTAAAGGCATTAATTGCTTTAGCATGCTTAATAATACCGCCAATGTAGAACAACGCCGTTTCAGAAAGACCACCATAAAGGTCTCCTGAGAACAAGTTTTCGCCGTCTTTCCAAATTGATTGGTGCACGTGCATACCGCTACCGTTATCACCAACGACAGGCTTAGGCATAAAGGTTGCTGTTTTTCCGTAAGCGTGAGCTACGTTATGAACAACATACTTAAGCACTTGAGTTTCATCGGCTTTTTCAACAATCGAGTTAAAGCGAGTTGCAATTTCGTTTTGACCGGCAGTCGCCACTTCGTGGTGATGCGCTTCAACAGTTTGGCCCATTTCTTCAAGAACCAAACACATTGCACTACGTAAGTCTTGCGACGAATCAACAGGAGCTACAGGGAAATAACCACCTTTTACACCTGGACGGTGACCGGTGTTACCATCTTCAAAATGCTTGTCTGAATTCCAGCTCGCTTCATCTGCGTCAATTTTGTACATAGAGCCTGACATGTCAGACTTGTATTTAACGTCATCAAAAAGGAAGAACTCTGGTTCTGGACCGAAGAAAGCAGCATCAGCAATACCAGTAGAACGCATAAACTCTTCTGCGCGCTTTGCAACAGAACGAGGATCGCGGTCATAGCCTTGCATTGTTGCAGGCTCAAGAATATCACAGCGAATATTGAGTGTGGTTTCTTCAGTAAATGGGTCTAGAACAGCAGTTGCAGCATCAGGCATCAAAACCATGTCTGACTCATTAATTCCTTTCCAGCCAGCAATTGATGAACCATCAAACATTTTTCCGTCTGCGAAAAAATCTTCATCTACTTGGTGAAATGGAATAGAAACGTGCTGCTCTTTACCTTTAGTATCTGTAAAGCGAAGATCTACGAATTTAACATCTTCTTGTTCAATCAAAGCTAATACTTCAGCTGACATATTTATAACCTCCAGTGTCATCAAAATTTGATGGCTCGTTCGACGTAAGTGATTAATTGTCATGTGTCGAGCAGAATACGACCTATAACGACTAAACGCTTAAATGCCAAAAACGTGCCAAATAAAATTACCACCTTTAAATCAACGATATAGCTCATAGAACGCAAAAATAACGTGCAAAAGTTCCGCTTTGGTGCAATCGAATGCACCAAATAAGGTCGTTAGCGCACACTTATGGTGCATCACTAATTAGGTAACTCTTAGCAGCCATCTTAAAAGAGCTGAAGATCACAATCCAGTCCGCATTACTAAAATGTCAAAACCGTGATCTACTTAAAACTATTTTCTTGTGTCGTTTAATTGTACAATACCGCACTTTTTGCTTTCGCCCACCGTAGGCGAAGATCAATACGCTTGGTGTTTTGATTTACTAAGTGTGAAAACACCTTTATAAGGCCCTATGAAAAATGAGTAATCTCAACAAGTTACGCAACATTGCGATCATCGCGCACGTTGACCATGGTAAGACAACTCTCGTTGACAAGTTGCTACAACAGTCCGGTACGCTTCAGTCTCGTGGCGAAGCACAAGAACGCGTAATGGACTCGAATGACTTGGAAAAAGAACGCGGAATCACAATTCTCGCAAAAAATACCGCTATTGAGTGGAACGATTACCACATTAATATCGTAGATACTCCCGGACACGCCGACTTCGGTGGTGAAGTAGAACGCGTACTATCTATGGTCGACTCAGTTCTATTGCTTGTGGATGCTCAAGAAGGGCCAATGCCACAAACACGTTTCGTAACCCAAAAAGCATTTGCTCAGGGCCTAAAGCCTATTGTTGTGATTAATAAAATCGACAAGCCTGGTGCTCGCCCTGATTGGGTGATGGACCAAGTATTCGATTTGTTCGACAACCTAGGCGCGACCGATGAACAACTAGACTTTAAAGTCGTTTATGCATCAGCACTAAATGGTTGGGCTAGTAATGATGAAGACGTTGCTTCTGAAGACATGACGCCATTGTTCGAAACAATTGTTGAGCACGTTCCATTGCCTGTTACTCACGAAGGTGATGGCCTGCAAATGCAAATCTCGCAACTGGACTACAACTCTTATGTTGGTGTTATCGGTGTGGGTCGTATTGTTCGTGGTAGTGTTAAAACCAATCAACAAGTCACTATTGTTGGTGACGACGGTAAAACCCGTAACGGTAAAGTTGGTCAAGTTCTTGGGTATTTAGGACTAGAGCGCCATGAAATCGATGAAGCAACTGCTGGCGACATTATAGCAATCACCGGTTTGGGCGAACTTAAGATTTCTGACACCTTGTGTGACGTCAACAAAGTTGAAGCCTTGCCCCCACTTAGCGTTGATGAACCTACCGTTACCATGACTTTCCAAGTCAACACTTCACCGTTTGCAGGTAAAGAAGGTAAGTATGTTACTTCGCGTAATATCCTTGAGCGTCTTGAACAAGAGCTTGTCCACAACGTAGCACTACGTGTTGAAATAACTGACGATCCAGATAAATTCCGTGTTTCTGGTCGCGGTGAGCTCCACCTCGGTATCTTAATCGAGAACATGCGTCGTGAAGGCTTCGAGCTAGCAGTATCTCGTCCAGAAGTTATCATCAAGTATGAAGATGGCAACATGCTTGAACCCTATGAAACGCTAACCATTGATGTTGAAGAAGAGCACCAAGGTAGCATCATGGAACAAATTGGTTTGCGTAAAGGCGACTTAACCGATATGGCTCCAGATGGTAAAGGCCGTATTCGTATGGACTTTATGATCCCAAGTCGCGGCTTAATTGGTTTCCAAACTGAATTCATGACGATGACCTCAGGTTCAGGTTTGCTTTACCATACATTTGACCATTACGGTCCGCACAAAGGCGGCGAAATTGGCCAACGTAACAATGGCGTCTTAGTTAGTAATGGCCAAGGTAAAGCCTTGACCAACGCCTTGTTTACCCTTCAAGAACGTGGACGCTTGTTCATTGGACACGGTAAAGAAGTATACGAAGGTATGTTGATCGGGATCCACAGCCGCGACAACGACCTAACCGTGAACCCGCTTAAAGGTAAGCAATTGAACAACATTCGTGCTTCAGGCACCGATGAAGCTCAAATTTTGTCACCACCAATTGTAATGACACTTGAGCAAGCTCTTGAGTTTATTGATAACGATGAGTTGGTAGAAGTGACACCTGAGAGCATTCGTTTGCGTAAGAAGTTGCTAAGCGAGAACGATCGTAAGCGTGCAGGTCGTCCGCCTAAAGCACCATAGGCGCGGACTTAAGCATGATCAAAAAAAGGAGCCTCGGCTCCTTTTTTGTTTTCTTTGATTGCTACAACTAACTTTTAACTAAGTAATACTCATCAGGTGCTAAAGCGCGCCGCATCAATAATGCACCATAAATGTAGACACGCACCGATAATTGCTGGAACAACTAAAACCCACGACCAATAACAAACGCCGATCAATACGAAAAACACAATTGCTGCTAACAGACGCCCTTGTATCAATTGTCCTAGTCCAGGTATAAACACATTACATAATGCCGCAATCACATTGCCGCCAGAGCCTTGAGAAGCCATCGCCATCTCCTAAGTTAACCAGTTATTATGGGGTGATTTAGTCTTAAAGTTCTAACTCAGAGTTACTTGGAACTGATTCTAATCGTTCAGATAGTTTATCTCGAATTAGATCCAGACGAGCTTCAGCTTCTGCCATCGGGTAATCAAGACTAGGACGTTGTCCCCAAATTGGCGCAGGCCATACTGGGTCTGTTTCGTAACGTGCAATATGGTGAACATGCAGTTGCGGTACTACATTGCCAAGTGAAGCCACATTAAGCTTGTCTGGCGAGAATACGTCTACCAAGGCTTGGCTTAGCCATTTTGACTCACGCCAAAACTGAGAGAGATCACAACTGTGTAGTTGGTAAAGTTCAGTTTCTTCACGCTTGGGCACCAAAATAAACCATGGGTATTGATGGTCATCCATCATTAATACTTGGCATAATGGGAAATCACCAAGAACGTAGCAATCTTTCTCTAGTCGAGGGTGAAGCTTAAAGTCTGACATCTTCTAAATCCGTAATCCGTTGGCATAGCAGCATAAAACGTTGTTATGCCAAGTACAAGCCATCCACTCTCAGTTTAGTCGTATAGCTTTATTTGTAGGTCGCTATTGCTACAAAATGTGAGAAATGTCATTTCTGGTTAAACAAAAAAAGGGCCCGAAGGCCCTTTGAACTTACACCAGCTTTCGCTGCTACTTAAGGATTTTTACTTAAATAGACTAATAAATCTTGAAGTTCGTCAATGGTTGTAATTGAGCTTAAAGTAACCAAGTACTTCTCGTTGACCAATAACGAAGGGGTACGACGTATGTCAAATTTTTCAGCGTCTTTGTTCATTTTAGTCGTCATACCACTAACGATGAAACTCTTGTTAGCTGAATCGTATTGGTCGTTATCAATACCAATCGACAAAAATATCTTACGTAAGTCATCTTCTGATTTTATTGGAAGACCATGACCACCTAGCATTGAAAAAACAACTTGGCTAAATTCTTCTTCAACCTTCAATGATTTTGCAACAGCATATGCACGCACCAACTCAGCACCGTAATCACCTAAAAACTTAACATGGCTCTTTTTGAATGCCACGTTATCAGGTAGGTTTTGTTCAATTTGAGCTGCTGCACCTTCAAAGTTTTTACAAGCAGGACAGTAGTAAGAGAAAAACTCTACAATTTCAGGGCTTGCACTAGCTTGGGAATTAACGACCTCGTAATGAGTTCCCTCTTTAAAACTTGCCGCTTGAACCCATGGGCTCAAACAGAAAACTAAGGCTGCAATCATCAGCTTTTTCATTTCAAATCCTTTCTACATTAGAGATAGCGCCAAGCTTAAAGCCATGCAAGTCGCTTAGCAATGTCTGTTGTTAGTAATTGACGTAACTTTACGTTGTTACTTTGGCTCAAATACCACTTTATCGTCGCTTTGTTGAGCGATGAGTTCAGCAAACTTATTCTCAATGTTTTCACGAATAATCTTAAGCGTTGGCGTTAATAAACTGTTTTCTACGTTCCATTCTTCGTTTAGAACCACGATATGCCCCAGACGTTCATGACTTTCTAGTTTCTTATTCACAATCTCCAGAGTGCGCTCCAAACTAGATTTTACTTGTGCTTGGCTATGTGATTTGACCTCTGGCGCCATAACGACCAAAGCGATTGGTTGAGTTAAGGCCGCTCCAACCACGCAAACTTGCTCAATCATCGAGTTACGCGAAACTAATTGCTCAATCGGAACCGGAGCTACGTACTTACCTTTAGTCGTTTTAAAGCTTTCTTTGATGCGACCGGTAATCGTCACATAACCGTCGTCATCAAGCTGGCCTTTATCACCGGTATGCAACCAACCATCAATAATGGTTTCTTCGGTTTTCTCAGTATTAAGGTAGTACGAACTCATGCTGGCTTCGCAACGGCACAAGATCTCACCATCATCACTAATTTTCAGTTCGACACCAGGTGCGGCCTTGCCGATAGTGCCAACTTTATCGCTGCGAAATGGAATATTTAAGGTTCCATAAGCTAGATTCTCTGTCATGCCCCAAGCTTCTGAGATATTAAGACCAATTCGCTCATACCAGCGTAACAAACTTGGTGCAATTGGCGCACTGCCACATCCCAAAATCCGTGCTTGATCTAAACCAATACCTTTATGGATTTTAGCTTTAATTAAGCCACTAATAACTGGAATGGAAAGTAAAATATTTAGCTTCCGAGGCGGCAGTTTCTCAAATACGCCATGCTGAAACTTCGCCCAAAGACGAGGAACAGAGATAAATAGGGTAGGCCGTACTGAACGCATGTTATCGGCAAAGGTATCTAATGATTCAACAAAAGAGACCGACATACCGCCATGGAAAATACTACTGCCTTGAATAAACACGCGCTCGGTAATATGCGCCAAAGGTAAGTAGGACATCAAACGCTCGCTGGCCTGCGCTCCTAATAACACAATGATGTTTTCACAGGCATATTGATAGGCATTGAAGCTGATCTCTGCACCTTTAGGGTCACCTGTTGTACCCGAGGTATAGATTAGAGTCATGGTTTGCTCAGGGCTCCATTGGAAAGGCTGAGAGGCTTCTTCGTTTTCTAACCATTGTTGCCACTGAAACTGGGCCGGCATCGTTGGGTAAGGCATAGCAACCATCGGGATATTACTAGGCACCCCTTCATGCTGTATTTCCCAATTATCCAACTTCCCAACAAACAACATCCTTGCGCCGCTGTGGGCAAGTACATAACGAATCGTTTTCGCATTGGCGGTTGAATATATCGGCACGCTAACAGCACCGATGTAAGTGATCGCCATATCGACGATAAACCATTCAGCGCTATTTTTAGCTAAAATGGCAATTCGATCTCCAGCTTGCACACCTTCATTAAGCATACCTTGCGCCATTTTACGAACCATGGAGGCCACTTGCGACCAGGTATATTCATGGTAGCTACCTTCAATTGGTTGACGTAAATAAACTTGAGTTGGGACAGTTTGTTCCCAATGCAGCAGGGCATCAACGGGCGTTCTAAATGTGGTCATGTGGGTTCCCATTTTAAGGTGTTTATATAACTCTTTGGTTATATTTAACGTTTTGTTTACAAATTTAGACTAACTAGGAAGCCAAATAGGTACAACAAATTTAGACGCACTAACACCAAAAACGGGATCAAGCTCTACAAGTCCAACCAGTTACAGTCTTAAATAGGGGTTTGTTGAAACAAGCCGCAGGCTTCTTTGGACATATTACCCATTGAAGCTTGCGGCTTTATTTACATTAATTTCACATGTTTTTCGTAGAAACTAGAGCACTAATAGAGAGGAATTAATTGCAGGGGAGCTTGCTGTAATCGAGACAACTGTTCCTTTAGACTTAAGATCTGTTGTTCCCAATAATTTTGAGTATTAAACCACGGAAACGCTTGCTGAAAAGCTAAGTCTTCCCAACGCAACGCCAACCACCCCATATAATGAATCATTCGCATAGCTCGAAGAGGTTCTATTAACTTAAGTTCGCCACGGTCAAACTCAACGAACTCTTCGTAACCTTCAAGCACCGTTTCCATCTGCAAGCGCTGTTCAGCATGCTCGCCGCTAAGCAACATCCATAAGTCTTGAATCGCTGGACCCGAGCTACAGTCGTCCAAGTCAACAATGATTGGACCATCACGCCATAGGACGTTTCCCGCATGGCAATCGCCGTGTAGACGCATCATAGAACTTGGATGGTATTGTTCTCGGCATGCTTGAGCAACGTGTTCAGCAATCGTGAAAAATGCCAACGCTATGGATTTAGGCACCCATTTACGCAATCGTTCAAGTGGAATTTCTACATATCGCTCAAGATCAATGGCTAAACGATGTTCAAAGGGCTTAGCGAGACTCACCTGGTGCATTCTGCCTAAATGCTGCCCTAAACGCTCTAAGTGCTCTAAGTTATCGAGCTCAAACGAACGCCCTCCCATGCTAGGAAACAAAGTAAATTGATACCCTTGGTATTCAAAAAGGCTTTGGCCATCGAGTAATAAAGGAGCAACAACAGGTACTTCAGCGGCTTGTAGCTCCAAACTATATTGATGCTCTTCTAATATCTGTTCGCTGGACCAGCGCTGCGGTCGATAAAACTTGGCCACGTAACGCAGGCCATCTTCAGCGATAAACTGATATACCCTATTCTCGTAACTATTGAGAGCCAATAAACCGCTACTGGCATAGATGCCTTTAGATTCAATGGCATCTAGCAGTAAGCTTGGATTTAGGCCGGTAAAATCAAAAGCATTTGTCTGCGTTCCATGAGTACTCATTGCCCACCAATAAAGCGGCTAGGTGAGACCAATCGATAGTCTTCAGATTCAAGTACAAATTCTATATCTAAAATTGGCAATTCTAGATCGTAAGGGTCAACAGCAATGCTTATCGGTAAGCTACTAATTTCACCCGCATTGATTTTAATGACTTGCGGACCTATCCATTCATAATCTTCTGGTAGTCCAGTCACACTCAAACGCATTTCACGCGGGTAATCTGACTTGTTGATAAGTTTTAAGGTAAAGGTGTTTTCAATCAAACCTTCGTTAGTTTCGGTATACAGAGCCTGGCGATCTCGAAGTACATCAATTTGCATCGGATTTACATTAATGATGGTCATCACAAATGCAACTAACATGACTATCAGAACTATTCCGTAGCCAATTAGTTTAGGCCTTACCACATCCGTTTTCTCGCCCGCCAAGTTATGTTCTGTGGTGTAGCGAATTAAGCCTTTTTCATAATTCATTCGCTCCATGGTCATATCACAGGCGTCAATACAGGCCCCGCAATTAATACATTCATATTGCAACCCATCGCGAATATCGATACCGGCCGGACAAACTTGCACGCACAGATCACAATCAACGCAATCACCTAGACCTAAAGCTTTCGGGTCATCTTTACGTTTGCGGGGACCTCTACTCTCACCACGCTTAGAATCGTAACCAACAATAAAGGTGTCTTTATCGAACATTGCAGACTGAAAACGTGCATAGGGACACATGTGAGTACACACAATGGTACGCATCCACCCGGCGTTCGCATAAGTTGCCACGGTAAAAAATGCAACCGTCATATACAAAGCCACTGAAGATGAGCCACTGAAGAAATCAAAGAACAAACTACGAACCGGTACAAAATAAGCGACAAAAGACAATGCAGTAAGCACGGATATAGCCACCCACGCGCTATGCTTCGCAGCTTTTTTGGAGAGTTTTTTGGCGCTCCATGGGCTTTGATCAAGTTTTCGCCGCTGATTCGCTGTTCCTTCAATTTTTTCTTCGAACCAAATGAAAATAAAAGTCCAAACGGTTTGGGGGCAGGAATAACCACACCAAACTCGGCCTAAAAAGGTGGTGATAAAGAAAAGTGCGAAGGCAGCAATAATAAAGATCCAAGCTAACAGTAATAGATCTTGTGGCCACAACGTTAAGCCAAAGATGTGGTATTTTTGCCCAGCAATATCGAATAAAATCGCTTGGCGACCGTCCCAATTAATAAATGGGACGAGAAAAAATCCAACGATAAGCACCCAACCCATCACTTTTCTCAACTTCTGGAAAAGGCCAAACTGGGCGCGAACATAAATTTGTTCGTTAGGATTGTAACGATCGACCGGTGTTTTATTTTTTTTCTTACGTGGCTTCGGTGTGATGTCCTTGATAGGTATATTCTGGCTCATGTTTCCCTCCAAATAAATTACATACTATAAAGCTACGATTGAATGCCACGCGCCTTTAATAATGCGGTGCGAAAGTCGTCTTCACAGTCTTTGGCTATACCAGGAATCATCTGATCTTTGTCTAAAGGATCCATCTTTAATTGATAGATAAGCACGTCATCGGTAATTTCTTTAAGCGGACCTTCAAATCCACTTTGTTGTGCTAATTGAGCAAGTAATTCACACAAATTACTATCAGGCTGTTTTTTCCACACAGGGGTTAGTAACTCAATTAACTCTTCTATTCTGTGTTCTTGCATGCTCATGCTGTTCTCCTCGGCCAGAAATAACGAAGCAATTTCGGCCTGTTTCTTTTGCTTTATAAAGGGCTTGGTCGGCTTTTTCGACGAGTTGTCGAGCACTTTGTTGTGCACTAGGTATCATACAACAAACCCCCATACTTACGGTGACTTGATTCGATACCTTTGAATATTGATGTTGAATATGGGCTTCAAAGATTAGTTTCTGAATACGCTGGATTAGGGTTTGCGCACCTATGGCATCGGTATTAGGCAACACAATTACAAATTCCTCCCCACCGTAGCGTGCTAATACATCATGACGACGAATCATCGCACGCTTTAATAAGGCTGCAATTTCAGACAAACACCGATCGCCAGCCACATGCCCATAGGCATCATTAAATGGCTTAAAAAAATCAACATCGATGAGTATAACGCTAAGCGGGCTATTTGCGCGCTGACACAGGCTCCAATAATGCTCCAATTGCTCTTCATAGTGATGGCGATTATGCAATCGGGTCAGTTGGTCATACTGACTTTGAAACAACATTTTTTGTTGAGAGCTTTCCAGTTCCTCAACCTGAGCTTGATGGCGAAATAGGCGCTGCATATTGTCATCTAACAACAACATGGCTCGACGGGTAGAGAGTAAAATGAAACTATAATTAAACAGCACCACCATCATCGCTGCCAGTTCAAGTCGGTTGCTATAATCCAAGCAAATCAAAAGGGCTAAAAGCGGAGGCAAGCAAAACCCGTTGATTGCTCGCCGACTTAAAGTGAATGCAAATACAACTGAACTTAACAAAGCCAAGCACATCAGTAATAACATCAATCGCATGTCACCACTTAAAGCTGGCATCAGAATCAAAATCCCAATTGCCCATACCAATCCGCTACTACACGCAATACCAAAAATAGGGGTTGATACATCATTTTTAAAGCTTCGGGCACGCTTAACAATAAAAATACGCAGTAAAGAAACTACAAAAATGCCTAGTAACCACAGCGTGGGGGCAGCCATTAAATCGTTATTACTAAACAATAACCACCAAAGTAGCGCATAAACTAAATGAATCAACGAAGCCAAGCGACCGTTCACGTCTATGTGCCGGTAACGCTCCTGCTGTACTTGATTTTCAACGATAGTTTGGGCCATTTTACTCAGTTTTCATCGATGTTGATTATGGACAAAACACACTCAATGCTAGCATCCATAGCCCAAGTGGCTAGAATACGGCGTCGGATACAAAAAAGTTCTCTAGAAATTGATCTGCTTCGTTACTAATGTCTTGAATCGCAGTAAAGTTTACGCAGTTTAAATCGTCAACAAAAGTTAAGTCGAGGAATCTCTAAATGATGGAAAATATTAATCCAACCCAAACCCAAGCTTGGAAAGATCTTCAAGCGCATTTCGAAAGCCAACAAGGTACTTCGTTAGCCGAGCTTTTTAAAGCGGACCCACAACGTTTTTCTACCTTTTCACGCGATTTTGAGAAGCAGATCCTACTCGACTTCTCTAAAAACCTTATCACCAGCGAAACCTTCGATAAATTAATTGCACTAGCAAAAGAGACTAAGCTTGAGAGTGCCATCAAAGCGATGTTCGATGGTGAAAAAATAAACCGGACTGAAGGCCGCGCTGTTCTACATACTGCGTTACGTAATCGTAGCAATACCCCGGTAATGGTCGATGGCGAAGACGTCATGCCAAAAGTGAACGCTGTACTTGAAAAGATGCGTGATTTTTGCGGGCAAATCCATAGTGGTAGCTGGACCGGTTTCACTGGCAAAGCAATCCGCTCTATCGTCAATATTGGCATTGGCGGTTCAGATCTTGGTCCAGTGATGATTACCGAAGCCTTGAAGCCTTATCAAGTTGAAAACATAGAATGCTTCTTCGTATCCAATGTCGACGGTACTCACATCGCCGAAACACTTAAAAAAGTAGACCCGGAAACAACACTTTTCTTAGTCGCTTCTAAGACGTTTACCACTCAAGAAACCATGACCAATGCGCACTCAGCTCGAAGCTGGTTCCTAGAGCATGCCAAAGACGAAGCGTTTGTTGCTAAGCATTTCGCAGCACTATCGACCAACGCCACTGCTGTTTCTGAATTTGGTATTGATACCAATAACATGTTTGAGTTCTGGGACTGGGTAGGCGGTCGTTATTCTTCATGGTCTGCTATCGGTATGCCAATCGCACTTTGCGTAGGATACGATAACTTCGTAGAACTTCTTAGTGGTGCCCATTCAATGGATAATCACTTTGCCCAAACTAAACTTGAAGATAACTTCCCTGTTATTTTGGGCTTATTGGGTATTTGGTATAACAACTTCTATGGTGCACAAAGTGTAGCGATATTGCCATACGACCAGTACATGCATCGCTTTGCCGCTTACTTCCAACAAGGTGATATGGAATCCAACGGTAAATGCGTAGACCGCAATGGCGAACAAGTTGATTATGAGACTGGACCTATCATTTGGGGTGAGCCCGGTACGAATGGACAGCACGCGTTCTACCAATTGATCCACCAAGGAACGAAGCTCATTCCATGTGACTTCATCGCTCCTGCACAAAGCCATAATCCAATTGGTGACCATCACTCTAAGTTGATGTCTAACTTTTTTGCACAAACCGAAGCACTGGCGTTTGGTAAGAGCAAGGCCACCGTTGAAGCCGAATTTGTTGCCGCGGGTAAAGACTTAACTGAGGTTGCTGATTTAGTTCCCTTTAAAGCTTTTGAAGGTAATCGTCCAACCAACTCAATGTTGGTGAAAAAGATTACTCCCTATACACTTGGCGCACTTGTCGCCATGTATGAGCACAAGATTTTTGTGCAAGGTGCAATTTGGAACGTATTCACCTTCGATCAATGGGGTGTTGAACTTGGTAAGCAATTAGCGAATCAAATTTTGCCTGAGCTCCAAAATGATAGTGAAGTGTCTAGCCACGACACCTCAACCAATGGCTTGATTAACGCGTTTAAAGCTTGGTCATAAGAGCCTAAGGCCAGCGCTGTTTATAGCGCTGGCTTACACCTCATGCAAAACACAACTCAAAACTACCTCGGACAAGGCTTCCTACTGACGCGGCATAGTTTTGAGTCCTCACGGAAACTGCAGCTAAGTTACTGGTTAAGTACTGATAATGGGCCCGTAAAACTCAACATCAGCGACCAACGTTGTGTCTTGTTTGTCCATAGCGATCAACTAACCCAAATCCAGTTAGTTTTAGCCAAACACCACATTGATTATCACGCCACTGAACTCGAACTCAAAGACTTTGAGCACCAGTCAATTGCCGGCCTATATTTTGAAAGTAGCGCCCAACTTTACGACAGTCAAAAACTCCTTAAACAGGCCGAAATCACCTATTTTGAAGGCGATGTTCGTCATGTCGACCGGTATTTGATGGAACGATTCGCTAATGCTGGTGTTGAGTTCTCGGGCCAAGCACAACAGCGCCAAGGCTTTATCGAAATACACCAAGCCAAGCTCAAAGCTTGCGACTATCAAGCAAAACTAAGCCTATTGTCACTCGACGTCGAATGCTCTCGCCATGGTGAATTGTTTTCCATCGGTTTGTACAGTGACACCCAAAGCATTGTTTTAATGATCGGTGCCGCGCAAGTTTGTGACACGCCAGTGCATTGGCTCGACAATGAAGAACAACTGCTTCTCGCACTCAATGACTGGATAAACCGACTTGATCCCGATCTTATTATTGGGTGGAATGTGGTTGGATTCGATTTTAAATTATTGCTTAAACGTGCAGAAATCTACCAGCTAAAACTCAAACTTGGGCGCAACCAAAGCCCCATCAATTGGAGAGAAGCACAGAATTCACAACAAGGTTTTGTAAATATTGCCGGACGGGTAATCGTCGATGGTATCGATGCGCTAAAGACGGCCAGTTATAGCTTCGAGAGTTTTAGCCTAGACTTTGTATCACAACAGTTACTTGGCCGAGGAAAAATAGCCGAGGATGTTGAAAATCGTTTGTTCGAAATTGAACATAATTTTCGCTATCAGAAAGCGAAGCTTGCAGCCTATAATCTTGAAGATTGCCGCTTAGTTCTAGACATTTTTAAACATACACAAATTGTCGACTTTCTGTGTTTGCGTAGTCAACTCACTGGGCTTGCATTAGATCGTAGCGGAGGCAGTGTCGCTGCCTTTAGTAATTTGTACTTACCTCGTCTGCATCGTGCCGGCTATGTAGCACCAAATCTAAACCGAGATTTTGTGGCCGACAGCCCAGGCGGCTATGTTATGAGTTCACGCCCTGGCTTGTATCAGCATGTGTTGGTCTTAGACTTTAAGAGCCTCTATCCGTCTATTATCCGCACTTTTAAAATAGACCCAGTGGGTTTACTCGAAGGCTTAAAGAGTCCCGAGACAGCCATTGAAGGATACCGTGGTGGTCTTTTCAGTCGCGATCACCATTACTTACCTAACATCATCGACACCCTTTGGCAGCAGCGTGATGAAGCCAAGCGCAATAAGGATGCACCACGCTCACAAGCCATCAAAATTTTAATGAATTCCTTTTACGGTGTATTGGGTTCCACGGGATGTCGTTTTCACGACCCTCGATTAGCCAGTTCCATTACCATGCGCGGGCATTGGCTAATGAAGCAAACGGCAAGCTGGATTGAAGAAAACGAGCATTATCAAGTCATCTATGGCGATACTGACTCGACATTCGTATGGCTTAAAACCGTGGAAGGCGACCATGATGCTCAAGCGATAGGCCGTGAACTAGCTCAAAACATCAATCAGCTTTGGGACAATTATTTACGCGAGCATTTCGACTTAGAAAGCCATCTCGAGATAGAATTTGAAACCCATTTTAAACAGTTTTTAATGCCCACCATTCGCCATTCGGAATTGGGTAGCAAAAAGCGTTATGCGGGACTAGATCAAAACGATGAAATAATTATCAAAGGACTGGAGACTGTACGTTCAGATTGGACCCAACTCGCAAAGCAATTTCAACGCGGTTTATTAGAACGTGTATTTGCAGGAACTGATACCACTGAATTCGTACTATCGAGCGTTGCAAATCTACTAGAGGGTCAATGCGATGAATTACTCATCTATAAAAAGCGCTTGCGCCGTAAGTTGGATTTGTATCAAAAGAATATTCCACCGCAAGTTCGCGCCGCTCGTGGTGCGGACGAAAAGAACCAAGCCCTAGGCAAGCGTTTGCGCTATCAAAATCGAGGTTCGATTCGATACATTATGACAATGGACGGACCGCAAGCGATTGAATATCAAGATAGTGCCATTGATTATCAGCACTATCTCGACAAACAACTTAAACCCATTGCTGATGCTATTTTGCCTTTTGTCGACCTCGACTTTGGCGCTTTAACTGATCAGCAATTGGGATTATTTTAACGCAATCGCTTTTCTATCATTGGGTTTGCCACCAGCACAACAACTGAGCGAGCAGCAACTTCAATGGTTTCGCTATCCACCAACGGTGCATTAGAGAAATTGTGGATGTCGTTGGGAGAAGCGGCAGCCGTATTAATCAATTCAAACCAATGCCCATCAATATGCGGTATTTCGAACTCTAAATCTTCCCAAAACGCGTTAAACACCATATACATTTGGTCAGATGAGAGCGGATCGCGCATTGTCATCGCAATAGTACGACTTGAGTCAGACCAATCCGGATTTCCTCTACGCACTCCATGCCACTCAAAATTAGAATCATGAATAACTTCTGACAGCGTGGAATGGATTTTCTCTTCCAGTACATCATCGTAACGACGAAACTTAATCAGCTCTTGAACAAAACGTAAAAGTTCTTGGTTCTTATTCACTAAACCCCAGTCAAACCACGATATCTCGTTGTTCTGACAATACGCATTGTTATTGCCACCCTGGGTTCGCTTCACTTCGTCACCCATGGTGATCATTGGTGTACCTAGGCTGACCATCATGGTTACCAGCATATTTTTCATTTGCTGTTCGCGTAATTTGGTAATTCGCGGATCTAAGGTAGGACCTTCGACACCATAGTTGGCGCTAATATTATGGTTATCACCATCACGATTATTTTCGCCATTGTGTTGATTGTGCTTCTCGCTGTACGAAACTAAATCGTTCAAGGTGAAACCATCGTGTGCAGTCACAAAATTAATTGAGCGCTGCGGGGCATGGTTGTCCTTATAATAAATATCTGGACTGCCTAGTAATCGATCAGCAAATCGTCCGACAAAACCTTCATCGCCCCGAAAAAATGCGCGTACATCGTCGCGAAACTTACCATTCCACTCATTCCAGCGGTCACCCACAAACTCACCGACTTGATAAAGACCCGCTGCATCCCAAGCTTCAGCAATAATTTTTGTACCAGCCAAGTGAGGATCGCTATCGATAGACCACAACAAAGGCGGCTCTTTCATGACATGCCCTTGTGAGTCGCGCGAAAAGACTGAGGCTAGGTCAAATCTAAAACCATCGATGTGCATTTCGCTAACCCAGAATTTTAATGAATCCCGGATTAAACGGCGCATTACAGAATGATTGGTATTACAGGTATTGCCGCAGCCAGAATAGTTACTATACCAACGCTGCTCATTCTCAAGCATGTAATAGGTATCGTTTTGTAGGCCTTTCATCGACAATACAGGCCCATCGTGGCCACCTTCTGCGGTATGATTAAACACCACATCCAGAATCACTTCGATACCCGCTTTGTGCAGTTCACGCACCATTAAACGAAACTCGTCGAACACTCCGGTCACGCTTTTATCGGAGCTATATGCTGCATGTGGCGCGCAGAATCCGATAGGGCTGTAGCCCCAATAATTGAGTTTTGCATTGGGGGCGTCTTGAACATCAAACTGCTGCACAGGCATTAATTCAACAGCAGTGACCCCTAATTCTTTAAGATAAGGTATTTTTTCGATGACACCGGCATAAGTCCCGCGCTTATCTGCGCTCACTCCCGATGATTCATGGCTAGTAAATCCCGCCACATGCATTTCATAAATAATGGTATCGCTTAACTTTCGATTGATAGGCTTCGTACCTTGCCAATCGAAGCCACTGTGATCGACCACTGCAGCTTTTATACATTGGTCGACATTGTCACGACCGTGGCGAGCGGCATATGTACGGCGATAATTACTTGGAAAATGGACAACTTTTGCATAAGGATCGAGCAAGACTTTGCTTTTATCGAAACGTAGGCCACGCTCAGGCATCCATGGTCCGTCGACGCGATAGCCATATAAAGCTCCGGCTTCCAAGTTTTCAACTTTTAGATGCCAGTAGAAATCGGTACGATTTACCTGAGGATCGAGATCGATGACTTGATAAGGCTGTTTCGCCTCAATATCATCAAATAGAAGTAATTGAACAGCGGTAGCACCTTTACTGTACAAGCAAAAGTTAACACCGTCTGATAGTTTTGTAGCCCCAAGTGGAAAGGACTTTCCCTGTTTAATTATTAGCATGTTTGGCTCTTATAGTATCCCGCTGCTGACTTGGTTTTATTATGTAATGCGAAACCAATATCGATTGCGTTTGCTAGTTTAGCCTAAACTTACACTAAATAGTTGGATTTATAGCGTCTTAAGCATTAAGCGGTTGATTGTTCGGTGCGCTCAATAACCATACCTTTAGGTTTAACTAAAGACTAGTACCGGATTGGCGTTGAGATTGCAAAATTGGGTTCGCATACATTTGCAGCAATTGGTCACGTACCGAATTCGGCAAATCCTGACAAATGCTTTTAAAGTAGCTTTCACTCAATTTTTCACGACTTAACTCTGGTTGTTCAGACTTCGCTTGAGTATCTAAGTGAGATAAAGCTAACCAATTGCTATCCATCAAACGATAGTTATGAATAACCTGTTCGTCAATTGCTTCAGCCACTTGTTTAGCATTGTCATAGCTGCCGCGAAGCACTTCTCCAAAATGCAAATGAACCTTACCTTTACGGCCGACAATCCCAGTTTTAATGCTGTGAATATCTTCATCTTGCTCTTTGGCATAGCTACCCGTTTCTCGCAGAGCAACCATTTCTTGGGCTTTGGCTACATCACAAGGATCGAACTCGTAAGAAATAGACACTGGAACAATATTTAAACTATGGATATAACTACTAAAATCACTTTCACGGTCACGATTAATACCCAACATTGAGATCAACGCTGAATTTGTGCGATCGATACCATCTTTAGCACGTCCTTCACGTTGGGCAATCCAAACCGAATCGCCTTGTTCACCCAAAGTATTGGCAATATACGCAGACAATTGCTTCGAGTTAGCCAATTTTTCTCGTTTAGAATCAGCACCACGCTTAACGATGAAACACCGATTTAAACGCATGATATCAGCGATCCAAGTTTTACTGAGTAAGTTATCACCAATAGCAATTTGCAGCGTATCTTGGCCATTAATATGCAAGATATAATTTACAAACGCGGGATCTAAAGCGATATCTCGATGATTACTGATAAATAGGTGGGGTTTGCTTAGATCTAGTTTCGAAAGACCGCTACTGCTAAGACCATCGGTCGTAGTTTTAATCATGCGCTGCATGTAGCGTTCAACTAAGCACTGAAAATCAAATACGCTATTTAGGTTTCTGATTTTATAACGAAGCCATAAACGGATAGGCGCCTTCATGAGTTTACGCTGCCAAAGTGCCGATTTTGGAAAGCGAAATTTCAATAACATGGAAACAAGCTCATCCTCTTGAAGCAATTTGCTTAAGACAACTTTAACTTCGTCATCACGATAAGGACGAATATCTTCAAAGGAACTCATACTACGGCTCAATCCAAACTCCACTTAACAATGCAGGCGCACCTTACCTTGTTGCGCATTTTTTAACAATAAAATTGCAGTACTCTATGATCATCAGACTATTTATCTACCATACCTAGCTATTGTATCCCGTTAATTTTTAATAGCCACGCAAGAAGCCTCGCAAAAGAAACATTAGGTGAATTTCCGCCTCACAATGCGTAAAATGTTGTCATACTTCGCTGTGAAACGGACTTTCGTGCAAGCAGAACTACTCTCAGCACCACTTGCGCCATTGATTATTCGAAAAACGCTACCGGTCATGCTTGGAATTTTAAGCATTATTTTTTTCAATTTGGTCGACACGCTATTCATCGCAATGCTGGGCACTGAAGCGCTAGCAGGGATCTCTTTTACCTTTCCGGTTACCTTTGCCCTGACGAGTATAGCCATGGGTCTTAGTACCGCTGTAGTGGTGGTGGTTGGACAAGCTCTAGGGGCCTCAGATCCCAAATTTGCCGCACGCTTTACCCGTAATAGCTTATATTTGGCCTTACTGGTCATGGTGTTGATATCAAGCTTAGGCTTTGCCAACATTCAACGCTTGTTTTTTAGCATGGGGGCTGAGCTAAAAGTACTGCCCTTTATTGAATCTTACATGCGGATATTTTACCTCAGCATTCCCTTACTCGTAATGCTCATGGTTGCTAGCGCCGCGCTGCGCGCTAGTGGAGACACCAAAACTCCAAGCATCATAATGCTTACATCTGGAATACTAAACGGTCTGTTAGATCCACTATTTATTTTTGGCCTTGGACCTTTCCCGCAATGGGGAGTTGCTGGAGCAGCCATCGCTTCAGCCTTAAGTTGGTCAATTTGTTTAATCGCATGCTTATTCATACTTAAGCGACGAACGCTGTTAGTGAAGTCGAGTACGTTTTTGTCTAAAAGCACTCTTTCAGACTGGAGAAAACTACTCACCTTTGCAATTCCGGCTTGCTTGTCACAACTTATGGCACCGCTGGCTAATTTTATTATCTTAACGTTACTGGCAAGCTTAGGCACCCACGCCATCGCAGCTTACGGTCTTGCTAGTCGAATTGAAGCTTTATTACTCATTGGGGTGATGTCTATTTCTTCTGTCGTCGCAATGCTGATAGGGCAAAATGTTGGTGCGGGTAATATTAAACGGGCGCAAATGGTCATGAGTACATCAGTGACGATAGCCTGTCTTTGGCAGTTAAGCTTAGCACTTATCATGTTTATATTAGGTCCATGGATTGCAAGCGGTATAAGCAGTGACCCACAGGTGATATGGCTTAGCGGCTACTATTTGAAATATGTACCATTTTGTTATGCTTTAGTTGGCGTTGCTTTGATATTGGCGCAAACGCTGAACGCCTTGCAAAAACCAATTTGGGGCATGCTAGTCAACGCTGTTCGGCTATTTGCCCTATTGGTACCTGCAGTGTATTTAAGTGTACAGACGCAATTCATTCAATTGGTATTTCTGAGTATGAGTAGCGCTCACTTGCTGGCCGGTATCGCAGCGTTAATAGCGATGCTAAGTTTGTATAAGCAACAATCATGGTGGCAAAGAATTAGGTAGATTTGAAGGCGGTTGTTAGATTAGATAATTTCATATTTTAGAAAAAGTCGGGGCGACTCTATTGAGTCGCCCCTGGTAGTCAATTCGCTCTGCTCCGTGAACGTTTGATGCTCCTTGCAATCCTTTTTGACTAGTTACTACTTCCTGTAGTTATCCTTTTCTCAAATCCTTTGAGCTGTCCTTTAGCCTTCATTGGCATAACCAGTTATCCGTACCGGTTGCACGTCTCCTTCCTAGGAGGTGTCCTTTTGTTACATCCTGTAACTGTCCTTTGGCTCCTGCCTCACCTTCCATCCTGAATGGTGGTTCATTGCCTCCGTGCGACATTCATAATACGCTTAGCAGAGCCGGATAAAACCTACTTCTAGAAAAAAGATCACTTTTTTTTATTCACTTAGGCCACCCACCGCACTAAACCACTGATTAAAAAGAATAAGTTTATTAATTATACAGAGCTAGATAATCTTCTATCCTACAGGTTTGTGCGAGATCTCTTACAAGGCTAAGGAGTAATAACTAATAAGCATCCCCTAATGGTGTACCGGTTTTCCAATATCTGTACGATAATCGAGCAGCACAATCATTTCAGAGCGGTGTTTTATTTTCTATCGTTAGCCAGTCACCAAAAAGTACGGTACTTAAGCCACGTCATTTATCTAAACCTGATGACTATTCTTATCAATCATTTCAGGTGGCTTAGGGTTGAACTTAATTAATAGAGAACTAGATACCAAGTTAATACCTAGCAATATAAGTCGCGATTATGCCACTCGAAAAAGAATCGATTAATTGGAGCCAGAGTTGCTCAATTTTGGTTTTAGTTTACTGCGCGGTAATTTAGTCATAGCAGAAGGTGATGAAGCATAGAATAGATAACCCTGACAAGGCCGTTTATACCCTCAAGTCTAATGCTAAATCTAACACTTAGTATCGATTTAACGAGGACTTCAAGATTTTGCTTGCTCAAGATCAGCAAGGGCGACACCGAAGTGTCGCCCTTATGCAGTCAATTGATTCTTAGTCCTTGAATCGTTAGTGCTCCATGCACTCCATTAATGACTGAACATCCTGTCGCAATTCCCCTTTCCAAATTCCATTTGGGTGTCCTAAGCCATCCTAGCATGGCCTATCATCCTGAAAGACCGCTCATCTCCATCCTGGAGGTATCCTTGTACTACTCCTACATCCTGTAAGCCGTACTCCAACGCATCCTTACTCTGACATCCTGTCGCAATTCCTTAAGCCAAACTCCGTTGGTGTCCTATGCTTCCTAGCTAATCGATCGTCCCGAGCGATTAATGCGCTTCATCCTAAAGGCTTCCATCTATTAACTTACCATCCTGTAAGCTATTTTTTTCGATTCCTTTCGCTGACATCCTGTCGCTTTTCCTACGCTAAATTCCTTTTTTTTCCTTAGCCATCCTAGCTTGGTCTTTCATCCTGAGAGACCGCTCATCTCCTTCCTGGAGGTATCCTTGGTACTGCAATTACGTCCTGTAAATTGTTCTCCAAAGCATCCTTACTTTGACATCCTGTCGTTACTACATCCTGCAGTAAGTCCTGACACATCCTTTTAAGTCCTAGTTACTCCTGCAACTACCTGACTAAACAATACACTTGGCATCCTTACCTGCGCTGTTCCTTGTGCGCCGTATCGTGTGTCGATGGAGTCATAATACGTATCTACAAGCGCTCCAAACAGATGCTTTCACTAAAAAATAGCTCAACGAAGGATAAACCCTCACCACCAAAACAGTAACTCATTGTTTTTATTTAAAATATATAAACACGGATGTAGTTCTTTTGCGGTATTACGCACATATTTGTGCGAGATCTCTTACAGCTTGATCAGACATGCCTCGAAAGGAATAGCTTGAAGAGGAGATGAGAATAAAAACGTTTGATTTATCTGGCTATTATTTAAGCAAATCAACCTAACCGAGGTAAAGAAAGATGATATTTTATGGCGATAAGACGAATTGTAAGTGCTGTTATGATGCCCGAAAGGTTTGCAATGTTATCGTTTAAGTTCAAACCTAAAGCACATGCCCAGACTAATCCACCAGCTAAACAAGCTGTAGCATAAACTTCACGACGCAACACTAAAGGCATTTGGTGGGCGAGCACATCACGGATAATTCCGCCGCCACAAGCCGTGAGGATCCCCATAACCATGGCAGCTATCATCGGAGCACCATATGCATGCGCTTTGCTGGCACCGATTATCATAAATACAGCCATTCCTATCGCATCTGCGATTGCGAGCAGCCCTTGTTTGGCAACAAAGCCTCTGCCAAGCAAAAGCATCGTTGCTAAGCTTGTTAGTACGATAACCCATAAATACAAGGGATCTTGGACCCAAAACACCATACCCGCGTCTAAAGCCATATCACGGATAGTACCTCCACCAATTGCAGTCACACTAGCGAGCACCAACGCACCAAACAAATCCATGCGACAGCGACTCGCGGCTAAAACGCCCGTAATTGCAAAAACAGCGGTGCCAAAGAGATCCAGCCAATAAATCAATATGAAGTCCAAAAGTCCAACTAATGCGGCAGGTTATACACCTAGAGGTTTCATTTTTCTAGGGGGATGATTAAAGCTATTGTCACTAGCGCGCAGCTACTTTTAACTGCGGCAATACCAAACTAGTATTGCCGTGTTGAATGACTTCGTCTGCGCTTAATCGTAAATACTTGGCGCAGCTAAGCGTTTGTGCTGAGTGCGTTGATAAATTGCGATCAGTTTTTGTTCAACATCCAGGCTAACCGTTTTACCTTCAAGAAAATCATCGATTTGCGTATACGTTAGCCCTAACGCTACCTCATCAGGTAGTTGGGGACGGTCGTCTTCAAGATCGGCAGTTGGTGCTTTTTCGATTAAGGTTTCTGGCGCTCCCAAATAGCGAGCCAGCTGACGTACTTGACGTTTACTCAATCCGAAAATAGGAACTAAATCACAAGCTCCGTCACCATGCTTGGTATAAAAGCCGGTTATGTTCTCAGCTGAGTGGTCAGTACCGATCACCAAACCTCCAAGTAAGCCTGCAATTTCATATTGGGCAATCATACGCATGCGCGCTTTAACATTACCTTTAGCAAAATCAATGCTTGCTTGCTCGCCAGGCCCAATATCGGCAGTACTTAAAGACTGCAAAACGCTTGCATGGATGCCGTCTGCCCCATCTTTTATATTGGTACTAACAGTGTGGCTAGGCTGGATAAATTGCAACGCTAATTGAGCATCCGCTTCATCTTTTTGCGCACCATAGGGTAAACGCATGGCCACAAACCGATAATCACTGGTGTCAAAGCGCTGGTTCAGCCCATCAACAGCAAGCTGAGCTAAACGCCCGGTTGTGGTGGAGTCGACCCCGCCACTAATCCCTAAAACTAAAGTTTTTAGGTTCGCGTCTATCAAACGCTTTTGAATGAATTCTATGCGTCGTTGCGCTTCAAACTCTGGATCAATTGAAGCTTGTACTCGCATTTCTTGCAAAATATGCTGTTTCATTGTCTATCCTTAATACTGCACCTGCATTCACTTTACACAAGCATACCTTTCGGAATCAATGTTTGTTGTGTATTTCGCTGTAGCTTATTGCATCAGCCAGTTATGCTAAGTGAAGTCTATTAATGTTTAAGGAACTCGCATGCTACGTCGTACAAAAATTGTTGCCACTCTTGGTCCTGCTACTGACTCACCAGAAATGCTCGAAAAAATTCTTCTGGCCGGCGTCAATATGGTTCGTCTTAACTTCTCCCATGGCACCGCCGATGACCAAAAAGCTCGCGCTCGTTTGGTACATCGATTAGCTAAACAGCATGGATTAAGTGTGGCGATACTTGGTGATCTTCAAGGTCCAAAAATCCGAGTGTCTACTTTCAAAGATGGCAAAGTTGAACTAAAAATTGGCGACCACTTCACCCTCGATTCTAGCCTAGAAAAAGGTGAGGGTACCCAACAAGCAGTCGGCCTAGATTATAAAGAACTGGTTAGTGAAGTCGTTGCAGATGATATGCTTTTACTCGATGACGGACGTATTCAACTCAAAGTATTAAAGGTGCAGGGCACCAAAGTGCTTACCGAAGTTACTGTCGCTGGCTTTTTATCAAATAATAAAGGTATTAACAAAAAAGGCGGTGGGCTTAGCGCCGAGGCTCTTACAGAAAAAGACAAAGCCGACATAATGACCGCCGCTGAAATTGGCGTTGACTACTTAGCGGTGTCTTTCCCACAAAGTGGGCGCGACATGGAGTATGCTCGCAAATTATGCAAAAAAGCCGGTCTTAAAACCCATTTGGTCGCAAAAGTGGAACGAGCCGAAACCGTGGCATCTGACGACGCTATGATTGATATCATTCTGGCCAGTGATGCTGTAATGGTGGCTCGTGGTGACTTGGGTGTTGAAATTGGCGACCCTGAGCTGGTGGGCGTACAGAAAAAACTAATCCGCCTTACTCGTAAATATGACCGCGCCGTTATTACTGCTACTCAAATGATGGAATCAATGATTAGCGCGCCACTACCAACCCGAGCAGAAGTCATGGATGTGGCTAATGCAGTGCTTGATGGCACCGACGCGGTGATGCTCTCTGGCGAGACAGCGGTTGGGCAATTCCCACAAGAAACCATTGAAGCGATGGCAAACGTTTGTGTTGGAGCTGAAAAAGAGCGCAGTATTAACGTCTCTAAATATCGAATTAATGATACCTTTGAAACGATCTCTGAAACCATGGCCATGGCAACCATGTTTGCTGCGAACCACATGCAGGGAATGAAGGCTATTATTTCTTTAACTGAGTCTGGCAACAGTGCTTTACTTGCATCACGTCTGAGTTCTGGCTTACCTATTTTCGCATTGTCGCGTCATCAAAATAGCTTGCGTCGATGCGCATTATACCGCGGCGTCTACCCGATTTACTTTGATTTTGTGAATGCCGACATTATTCAAGTAGCGAACAAAGCCATTGAAACACTGCGTGAGCAAGGCTACTTAGCGAGTGGGGATTTAGTCATTCTGACTCATGGTGACAGCATGGACTTAACCGGTAGTACCAATACCTGCAAAATACTTAAAGTTAGCTAGAACCAATTTGCGCTTTTGCGCGAGCACCTTCAACAGGGCGACTAACACTGATTTTTCGCCCTTTTTTTATGCCTTTTTCAAAATCTGGTGTGACCTTCGCCATAGACGCTTTAAGCTGAGCTTTAAAGGTTTCTCTATCTAATTTTTCAAACATCTCATCAAGGTAGTCATCCATATGAGAGCTGCGATCACCACTGCGTAAGTCCGGTAGTTTCTCTAAGGCTCCTTCAAGCCAGCCTGCTGTAAATGAGGCTGTTCGACGAGAGACCGTTAAATTATCCGTACCGCTGCCCGCAAAACTATTACGAAAACTCCCCACTTGTTGGTTCATTTCTCGATAGACAATATCAAAAGCAAAAGCCGCAAAAATAGCGCGATCAGCGTTGCCGACAAATTCAGCACGCTTTAGACCCTTGTGATTAACTAAAACGGCTTCAACGCCAAATCGAGAATTAATCCCGCGAATTATCCGCAAAATATTTTGCCCAACATCGCTTGGAAGTAAGGTTTGAGTTGAGGTTTTACCCATTTGGATAAGTTCAATATCGGTTTGATCCAAACCGTGCTTACGCATCAAGCTTTGCGCCATACGGATTGCTTGCGCCGCTTCATGTACATTGGCGGAGTTCCCTAGCTCCAAACATTTTGCAATCTTTTGCAAAGCTTTTTGACGAATTTCAGACATCTTAGGGAATCACCTTTAGCTAGACTCTATAGAGCTTCACTGTTAATTTTCGAACAATATAGGGATAAAATACGACACGATAATCGCAGCTACATAAACTGAAATAAACGTCTCGATTAAAGCGACTTGCGCTACACGACCGTCTATTTTACCCAACACTGGCTTAGCATCCAAGCTTTTGCTGATACTCATAATTAAAACCAAAAACAACGTGCATTCTAGGCTCACTAGGTGTTTGTTCTAACAACAGTTTTCTTTGCATATTTATTATCCATAAAAAAGTTCACTATAAGGCACTTTGAATTACACTATTGTCTTGACTCAAATTCGGCAATCAAGTACAAAACGCGCCGCATTAGAATTTAGATCTTTGCATGGCATTGATTGGCGATAACTGGAGAGAAAGATTGAATAAACCCAACTTCGAGAACTGGAATAGTCAGCGTTCAGCGGAACTTTATAACGTCCGTGAATGGAGTGCTGGTTATTTTGACGTCAACCAAGATGGTTTGGTCAATTGTAATCTTTCAATTGACGGCAATAAAGTCGAAGTTCCGCTTTTGGATATCGTGCAGGGTTCGCGCGAGCGCGGTATGGATATGCCAATGCTATTGCGCATTGAGAATCTACTTGATGAACGCATCGGCAAACTCAACCAAGCATTTGCCCATGCTATCGATAAAACTGGATATCAAAATCATTACCGTGGTGTGTTTCCAATCAAAGTGAATCAGCAGTGCCACGTTATTGAAGAAATCGCCAATTTTGGTGAAAAATATCACCACGGTCTTGAAGCTGGAAGTAAAGCTGAACTGATGATAGCTATATCAACCTTGGAAGATACCCAGGCTTGTATTATTTGCAATGGCTACAAAGACGAAGAGTTCATCACTTTAGGTCTGCATGCTCGTCAGCTTGGTTATCAATGTTTTTTCGTACTCGAAACGCCGGCTGAATTACCAATCATTATTAAACGAAGCCAAGAAATGGGTATTCGACCATTAATCGGGGTTCGTTTAAAGCTGTCTTCTAAAGTTGATGGCTATTGGAAAGACGATAGTGGCGACCGCAGTATTTTTGGATTAAGTACCAGTCAGTTAGTCGATGTTATTGACGATTTGCGCCGCGCAGATATGCTCGATTGTCTGCAGCTTCTGCACTTCCATCTAGGCTCGCAAATCCCGAACATTCGAAATATTCGTACTGGCGTTCTTGAAGCATGTCGCTACTACATTGATATTGTTCAAGAGGGAGCACCTTTAGGTTATATCGACTTGGGTGGGGGTTTAGCTGTTGATTATGAAGGGGCTAGAACCAACGATACCCATAGTATGAACTACAGTTTAGACGAGTACTGCATTGACATAGTCGAAGCGATTAAAGAGACGCTAGATTCCGCTGATGTTGCACACCCGGTTATTGTTTCTGAAAGTGGGCGTGCTACTGTCGCTTACTCATCGGTACTTCTATTTAATATTTTGGATGTGAACCGTTTTGAACCGAAGTTTATCCCTGAATCTTTAGACCCAGAATGCGACGAAAACCTAGTCGGTCTAGAAGCGGCTTATAAATCATTGAAGCCACGAAATGTTCAGGAGTGCTATAACGATGCTATCTACTATCGTGAACAGGTTCGGACCTTATTTGCCCGCGGCCTAGTCAACTTACGAACGCTAGCCCAAGCTGAAGACTTCTATCTTGCTATTTTAAATAGAATTAAAGCTTTATTGCCCCAAGTGAAGCGAATTCCACAAGAGCTTGAAAGCTTAAGTGAACAGCTGGCTGATATTTACTACGGCAATATCTCAATATTCCAATCACTTCCTGATGCGTGGGCAATAGATCAAATTTTCCCAATAATGCCAATTCACCGCCTCAATGAAGCCCCTGTTCGCGACGCTATCATTGCTGATCAAACCTGTGATTGTGATGGGAAAATCAATAAGTTTGCCGTTAATGGCAATACCCAAAACACACTCCCTTTGCACCCTTTAAGTGGTGATGACGAGTACTTTTTGGGCGCCTTTTTAGTCGGCGCCTATCAAGAAACGCTTGGCGATCTTCACAACCTTTTTGGAGATACTAACGTTGTTAGTGTGCGTATTCACGCAGACGGAAGTTTTGACTATGTTGACGAAATTGAAGGCGATACCATTGGTGACGTCTTGAGTTATGTGGAATATTATCCAAAACAAATCATGGATAACTTTAGACGTAATGCCGAACGAGGTGTCCGTAGTGGCTTAATCAATGCTGCGCAACGACGCCAAATGATGAGCGATTTCAACGCCAGCTTAAGCGGCTATACTTACTACGAAAAATAGGTGTGTTTAGCTTGCAGATATTGTAGTGCTAGCAGACCCAAAAAATACAAACATTAGAGGAACAATCAATGGCAAAGGTCATGATTATTGGTGCTGGTGGTGTTGGCGGTGTTGTCACACACAAATGCGCGCAACTAGGTGAAGTATTCACAGACATTATTTTAGCCAGCCGTACAGAATCCAAATGTATTGCGATTGCGAAAGAAATTGGTGGTGGCAAAGTTCGCACCGCTCAAGTCGATGCAGACAACGTACCTGAACTCACCGCTTTGCTAAAGCAAGAGCAACCCTTGTTGGTGATTAACGTTGCACTTCCTTATCAAGATTTGAGTATCATGGATGCTTGCTTAGAAGCAGGCGTGCATTACATGGATACCGCAAACTATGAGCCATTAGATACCGCTAAGTTTGAGTATCACTGGCAATGGGCCTACCAAGAAAAATTTGAAAAAGCCGGCTTAATGGCACTATTGGGATGTGGTTTTGATCCAGGCACAACCAACGTGTTTACCGCACATATGGCCAAGCATCACTTCGATGAAATTCATGAATTGGACATTATTGACGTCAATGGTGGCGATCACGGCTACCCCTTTGCAACTAACTTTAATCCAGAGATTAATATTCGCGAAGTAACCGCTGAGTGTCGTCACTGGGAAAATGGCGAATTCATTACTACGCCAGCTATGTCTAAGAAAGCTAGTTTTGAGTGCCCCGAAGAAGTTGGGAACTACAACATCTATCGTATGTACCACGAAGAACTAGAGTCTCTGAGTAAGCATTACCCGAGCTTAAAGCGGGCTCAGTTTTGGATGAGTTTTTCTGAGAGCTACCTAACCCACTTAGAGGTTTTGGGTAATGTCGGAATGACAGGCATTGAACCCGTTGAGTTTAATGGGCAGCAAATAGTTCCTATCCAGTTTCTACGAACTCTTCTGCCTGATCCCGCAAGTCTTGGTCCTCGCACGGTAGGGCGCACATGCATTGGTTGTGTGGTTAAAGGCGTGAAAGACGGTCAAGAAAAAATTATGTACACCTACAACATTTGTGACCATCAAGAATGCTACAAAGAAGTTGGCTCACAAGCAATTTCTTACACGACCGGTGTACCGGCCATGATTGGTGCAAAAATGATTGTTGAAGGTACATGGCGTAAAGCGGGTGTTTTCAACGTCGAACAACTCGACCCCGATGCGTTTATGGCAGATCTTAATAAATATGGTCTACCTTGGACCGAAGTTGAATTGAGTGACTTCGCGCTTTAACGAAAACTAAACGGATTAAGTTATGCACCTCGCAAACTTAAGCCGTTTCAATACCAATTGAATCCATCAGAGAATAGCCATGCCCGCAGCCTCAAGCTTTCACTCATTTGATCCCAATAGCGTTCCTTCGCCTTGTTTTGTGGTTGACGAAGTCGCTATAGAAAACAATTTAAAGATACTCAATGATGTGCAACAGCGCAGCGGTGCTAAAATTCTCGCAGCGCTTAAAGCGTTTTCTATGTGGGAGTTAGGACCATTAACGGCTAAATATTTAAGCGGAACTTGTGCTAGTGGCCTAAATGAAGCACTGCTCGGGCGCGACTACTATGGCGGAGAAGTCCATGTTTTTTCAGCGGCATTTAAGCCTGCAGAATTAGAAACCTTACTTGAGTTTGCTGACCATATTGTTTTTAATTCTTGCTCGCAATGGCAACGCTATCAGTCGCAATGTCTAGCCGCCAAGGAGCTTCGTTCGAATCTCGAATTTGGCCTAAGAATAAACCCAGAGCACTCTGAAGGTACCACCCCGATATACGACCCATGTAGCCCCTGTTCAAGACTAGGTATACCGCTTACACAACTTGATGAAAGCCAACTAAATCATATTAGCGGTTTGCACTTCCATACCTTGTGCGAACAAGGTTTTGAGCCCTTATCGAGAACCTTAGACGTGGTTGAGGCCAAGTTTGGACACCTACTTCATCAAATGAAATGGCTAAACTTTGGAGGCGGTCATCATATTACAGCCCAGGGCTATGATACCGAGGCTCTGATTAACCGTATTCGAGAAATTAGCCAACGCTACCAGCTACAAGTTTACTTAGAGCCAGGCGAGGCAATTGCGATCAATAGCGGCGTACTCGTCACTGAAGTACTGGACTTAGCCGTTAATCAAATGAATTTGGCTATTCTTGATACATCCGCAACATGCCATATGCCTGACACTCTAGAGATGCCCTATCGTCCTGATATTTTTGGCGCTGGCGAGGCTCATGAATTTGAACACCAGTATCGATTAGGCGGGATGACCTGTTTAGCCGGTGATGTCATTAATGATTACAGCTTTGAAGACCCGCTTACTGTAGGTCAACGGATCGTGTTTGATGATATGGCCCACTACACCATGGTTAAAACATCGACTTTTAATGGTATAAATCTTCCTTCATTAGCGATTTATAACAGTGAAACTCAGCAGGTGCGGGTGATTAGAAACTTCGACTATTCCGATTTTAAAATGCGCCTTTCGTAGGCTTATAGGACAATTATGCAAAAACCAGACTACCCTATATTTTTAGGCTCAGAGATAGAGCAACCGGAAGCTAGCCAAGCATTTTTTCACGTTATCGCCGCTCCTTTTGAAGCCAGTGTTAGCTATGGCGCAGGAACCGCTCTTGGCCCAGCATCCATTATAGAAGCTTCCGATCAACTTGAACAATGGGATGGTAAAAGCAAACCTTGTGACTTAGGGATCTATACTCACCCAACGGTCGAATGTGGTTCAAAGCACAGTCCACTGACATCACAACAAGCTGTCGCTAACATAGCCGAGGCAACCCGAAAAGTTGCCAAACTTGGTAAAATGCCAGTTGTATTAGGTGGAGAACATACGGTTACTTGGGGCGTCATCCAAGGCTTAGTTGAAGCAGGTATAACGGACTTTGGCGTCGTTCAAATTGATGCACATGCCGACTTACGAGAAGCCTATGAAGGTGATATCTATAGTCACGCCAGCGTTATGAAACGAGTGGTAGATATGGGGATCCCCCTGTACCAACTTGGTATTCGTGCTTTTTGCGAGGAAGAAATAGACATCCGCGAGCAACACGGTGTGTATTTCCAAGATGCCGATGAACTAGTACCCAATAACATCAATCAAATACAACTGCCTGAGGACTTTCCATCAAAAGTGTTTTTCACCGTTGATATAGATGGTCTCGATCCATCAGTATTTCCGTCAACTGGTACGCCGGTACCCGGCGGCTTATCTTGGTATCAAACACTACAACTGTTTGAGTCAGTTGCAAAGCAACGAGAAATCATTGGTTTTGATATTATGGAGTTCGCACCAATTAATGGTTTCCACGCCTACGATTTTTCCGCAGCACTGCTAACCTATAAATTAATGGGTATCGTGCAAAGAAACCTGAAGTAAAACCACGCTCAAACACCAGAAAAGGGCTTGAGCGACATCAGTCTTAGGCTTGGGTTAATGTGCCCGCTTGATAGTCCCGAATGGCCTCTTGGATCTGTTCCTGAGAGTTCATTACAAAGGGACCATATTGGGCAATAGGCTCATTCAAAGGTTTACCACTAAGCAGCATTATTTTGCTCTCTGGTGCCATCTCTAAATCAAGTTCACCTTCGTCACTAAAGCGCAGTAAGGTTTTTGCACCGTAAGACCTACCTTCGAATGTAAGCTGTCCTTGCGCTACATATACTAGCGCGTTATGCCCTTGGGGAATCGAGGCGCTGAGGTTAGTACTCAGCTCAGCTTCGGGGTTAGAAATATCCCAGTAACAACTTTCTACGTCAGGGATAATCTTATGACTGAGAACGTTTTGGCCATTTATAACACCAGCTCCCATGACCGACTTGATGACTAAGTCATCAATGCGGGTCAGCGCTATGTCTTCAGACTCAATGTTTTCGTAATCTGGATCCATCATTTTATCTTTGGCTGGTAAATTCAGCCACAATTGGAAACCCCTTAGCTTGCCACCAGTCTGTTTAGGCATTTCGGAATGAATTACTCCGCGACCGGCAGTCATCCACTGAACGCCACCATCTTTAATCCCCCCAACATTCCCCATGTTATCTCTATGTTCAAAGTGTCCCTCAAGCATATAGGTAATGGTTCTAAATCCACGGTGTGGATGCGCTGGAAAACCCGAAATGTAATCATCAGCATTATCTGAGCCAAAATCATCCATCATTAAAAATGGGTCATAGCGCTGCAGATCAGCCCCACCAAAAACTCGGTTTAGCTTTACCCCGTCGCCATCGCTAGTGGGAATGGCCAAGCTTGATTCAATTAAGCTACGTTTCATTACGTATCTCCTTACATGTATTGAACAATCAAAGTGTCTGCCTAAATCACAGCGTTTAACTCTAATTGAGCTTGATTAATGCCCGACTCACGTGCTTCATCACCCATCGCTAGCCCTTCAGCATATATAACATGTACCTGATCTAAGCCCACAAAATTTAACATGGTACGAATGTAGGTTTCCATGGTGTCATATGCTGCGCCACTATGCTTACCGCCGCGAGTGCTAATCACATAGACAGGAATATTTGCTAACAAGCCTTTAGGACCTTGCTCGGTATAACTAAAGGTTTCACCTGCTCGAGCAATATAATCAAACCAAGATTTGAGCATCGATGGAATGGTGAAGTTATACATGGGGGCTGTGATGATCAAGGCATCCGCATTTTTGAGCTGCGCGATCAGATCATCTGCATAAGCCACCAGCTGCTGTTGCTCTTGGCTTCGTTGCTCTAACTCAGTTGATAATGCACCAATAAAATCCCCCGCTAAATGAGGCACAGGGCTTTGGCTAAAATTTAACAATTGAGTTTCCAAATCAGGGTGTTTTTGCTCGAGTTGAACTTGTAAATGCGACGCCAATTGACTGCTGACACCATTTTCACCAAACAAGCTTGAATCGATTCGTAGTAGGTTTTTCATATTGGGTCTCATCTTTATTGATTAAGTTAAACCCATAATAAACTTTATTTTCGATGGATTAATGCTAATAATAGGCCTTAAACATCAGAAAATTAGATGAATAATGAAAATTCCGAGTATAAGTATTGAACAGTGGGCTATTTTTAAGACCGTGATCGATAGCGGTTCATTCGCCCAAGCCGCCATTGAATTAAATAAAAGCCAATCGGCTATTAGTTACGCAATTGCCAAGCTTGAGCAAAGTTCGCCAGCCCCTCTTTTACAGAAAGATGGTCGACGATCAAGTTTGACCGATGCCGGACAGGTGATGTATCGCCACGCAAGCAACCTGTTGGCGCATGCTCAAAAAGTTGAGGATCACGCACTTTACCTCGCCAGTGGTTGGCAAAGCGAAGTCACCATAGCGGTCGATGCAGTGGTGGGAATGCAGGCCATTATCTGCGGCTTGAGAGCATTCTCTATTGAGCATCCCGCAACCCGCGTGAGAATACTCGAGACCTCCCTTTCATCGAGTGACGATGCCTTGTTAGAACGACAAGCTGATATCGTCTACGGTCCACGCGTACCACCTGGATTTTTATCTAGTACCGTTGGAACATTTGAAATGCCCTGTGTTGTCAGTCCAGATCACGTGCTAGCGCAATTGGACAGGGCTGTAACTTCTGATGAATTACAAGACCATCGACAGATTGTTTTGCGCGACTCAGGCACAAAGCGTAACCAAGATGCTGGTTGGTTAAAAGCAGACCAGCGATGGACTGTAAGTTACTTTGGAACCACCATTCAGATCGTAAAGCAGGGACTTGGCTTTGCATTTATTCCTATTAGCCACATCAAACATGAACTTGAGCACGGTTTGCTGAAGGAAGTCAGTTTGAGTATGAGTAGTCGACGCAGTGCTACTATCTATCGGATCTTCAGCGCCCAGGAGCAAGCAAATCCAGCAGTGCAAAGCATTGCTAGCTTTATTGATGCACAGCTCATGTCGAATTAACTCATTCATCACTATTTGTGTTCGCTTTAAATGATTTTTTGTGCGTTTGGTCAGGATTTTGTACTTTATTGTCTAAATCTTGGTATTCAGATTTTTTCTTTTTGTCGCGATAAGCTAAGCTGAGCGATTATTAAGCCAATGCGAAGACAAACATGGAAGCATCCTCAGTATTTCACCTCGGATTAAATCAAACCCAACTTGAAGGCGCAACGCTAGCAATTATCCCTGGTGATCCTAAGCGAGTCGACAAAATTGCGGCCCTTATGGACCAACCCAAAGCCTTAGCTAGCCATCGCGAATTTACGAGTTACTTAGGTAAGCTTGATGGGCATAGTGTGGTTGTATGCTCAACGGGGATCGGTGGTCCCTCAACATCTATTGCTGTTGAAGAGCTTGCTCAGCTTGGTATTACTACCTTTTTACGCATTGGAACCACAGGGGCTATTCAGAGTCACTTAAATGTCGGTGATATCATTGTCACAACCGCTTCAGTGCGACTTGACGGGGCTAGTCAGCATTTTGCCCCCTTGGAGTTCCCAGCCGTTGCTGATTTCGAAGCAACCACAGCGATGGTACAAGCTGCAAAAGCAACTGGAGCAACCGTGCATATTGGGGTAACTGCATCTAGCGATACCTTTTATCCCGGTCAAGAACGTTATGATACGGTCTCAGGTCGCGTAACCCAACGCTTCCAAGGAACGCTTAAAGAATGGCAATCTATGGGGGTTCTGAACTACGAAATGGAGTCTGCAACTTTGTTTACTCAGTGCAGCTCACAAGGCTTACGCAGCGCCTGTGTTGCCGGCGTGATTGTAAATCGAACTCAGCAAGAAATCCCAGATGAAGCTTTAATGAAGCAAACCGAAAACCACAGCATTAAAATTGTGGTTGAAGCTGCAAGAATACTACTGCAAGCATAATACTTAGCGCTATGGAGCTAAGCTTAAGGCTTTGCTCCATAGTTACAAACTGTATCCCATCAATACAGTGATCGAGGTTTTTCTCTAAGGTTTAGCAAGTGGCTAAGCATGACGTTTTTAGCTACAAAATAAACTAAAGGCATTCACTCGCTGGTGGAGCTGTCTTGAACGCAAAACCTAAGTACTGTTTTATACTTGTCAGGACTAACTCGCCTTGCATCTGAGAGATAAATTTCTCGGTGTACTTTAGAGTTGCGCGAAAATCCTTGTTGCTCAGCAAAGCTTTCCATCAGTGCAAAGCTTACCGACTCGTTCTCATAGCATCCCAAATGAAGCATTTGAATACATCGACCTTCCTCGATTTCTTCAAAGGATATCGACGATATATACGGCGATGGTTTCTTGGTTTGAACACAGTCTCGCAGCTGATTAAAAAGCGATTCATCTACAAAATCGGGTTGTCTAATCATCAAGGTATAGCTTAAATCATCTTTATTGACTACACCGTTAAATCTGGCTTTAGCTTCTTTGTTAATATCCCACACACCTTCTAGAGGGTATACGCTAAAGTCACAATAAGTAGCTGGTTTTTCTTCAGCTTTCTTTAACTGCATTTTTATCGCATAGGCTAATGAGAACAAAGCCTCAACTCTTTTAGAAAAAGCTTCGCTATTGGGATTACCTTCTCCTTCAAGACAAATGAACTTGAAGCTTTTCAGCTCTATGAGTTCCGGCTTATTTTTTGGCAAATACCTAGATTTTTCGTGCTTACGCCACTGTTGTTTTTCAGTCATAACTTCCCTATAGCTTGTTGAAATGTTTAGCCACTCTCTAATAAAACTAATCAAGCACAGGAACGAGTATTTGCGTGCGATACTTTTTGCTATTGCCTTTAAAGATCATACCTGGGCCTTTTAAATAAACTTCTCGTATAGGCAGCTCGGTCTTCAAGTCCTGCTCTTTGATGTAATCAAAAACCCTCTTGTAAGCGATACCTATGCTTTCATAGGAGCCTTCATGAACAAGAGACACAAAGCATCCACCAACCAACAGGCTTTGAGCAGTATCTGTGTCCATTGGTTTTTTAATAGGCAAACAGCTTTGAAACTTAGCTCGCTCTTGAAACTCAGCTCGGAAATATTGGTTAAACGGTGCGCCATTTAACTGTCGACCAGCGACCCGATAAAGTTTTGCCATCGCTTTACCCGTTTCCCTGTATTCACCTTCCCAATCACAGATAAGTACCTGTTGTTGTCCCAATTCTTCGATTGTGATTTGATTAGAATAGGATAAGCCTTTTTCTACAGAGTTCTCTTTAACCAAGACTTGATCAATTGCTTCTGAAATGAGGCTAAGTTTTACAATATCCTGGTCTATTGAATTCTTTTTTTGTTCAAGCAAATCTCTTAAATCAGACTCATCTTTAACGCTTTTAAGCAAATCCGTAATTTCCGCGAGCGTAAACTTCATCGACTTCATGGTACTAATCACTTTCGCAAGCTCAATCTCGCGCTCAGAATAAAAACGGTAACCGGAATCCATATCAATATGGGCTGGGACTAACACACCTTTTTCATGGTAATGACGCAAAGCTTTTATTGTTATTGCTGTGATTTTAGAAAACTCACCAATCGTATACATCCTTAAGTCCTTATCGTCATTGCAAACAGGAGTTTGCAGCCTCCTGTATGGGGAGAGTCAAGCATGCACCTCATAAAATAGACAAGAGTGGTATTCGTTATTTTCAAGCCCAGTTTAAGCTTGCATTAAAAATGCTGATCAGGTTTTGATAAATCTCAATCATACAAAAAGCCGCTTCCTTTGGATTAGCGGCTTAGGTGTCTTATTATTCGTTAAAGTGAGACTTAGTTAACGCAGGTTAAAGTTCTCTGAATAAATAGCTTCTGGCAAAATTCTATTTTCCTTCAAACCTTTACTTAGTTGTTTTAGACGCTGGTTTGGCCCGCAATAACTTAAGCTATATTGCTCTCCCGCAAGTTCCTTTTTAAGCAATGCTGCATCAACGCGTTGCCCCTGAGCAGAATACAGAACGTGAACTTGAATGTTGTTAAACGCTTTAGTGAGAAACTCGATACGCTCTAAAAAGTAGGCTTGATCACGAGTACCAGGACAATAATAGAGATCAATCTGACTGTGCTTTAATTTTTGCATCTCACGTTCGTTACGATAGTTTGCCTCTAACCAAGCAATAAACGGGGCAATACCGATCCCAACCCCCATCCAAATTTGCCTTTCTTCGTTAGGTGCTTGAAAACGTCCATAAGGCCCTTCTATTTGCACCGCAGCACCAACACTTAAATTTTTCACTAAACCTGCTGTATAATCACCAAGCGCTTTGATTGAGAACTCATATTCATTCTTAGCTTGAATGAAATTGCTCAAAGTAAAAGGATGAGCCGCTTCACCATCTTCAAATTTAACGAAATAAAACTGACCCGCTTTAGGTGACTTACTACTTTGAGTTTTTGGGGTAATCGTTACTTTTAAAGTATCACCATAAGATTGAATCGCACTCACTTGCCCTGGCTGCTGACGACTTCGGCCAATACGGCCACTCATAGAAATTAAAGCGCAAACACTACCAATAATAGTAAAGACGATAAGCATAGCATCTAAAGGAATAGAGGCAAACGTCTGATCCATAAGCAATAAAGCGTGTATTGCGCCAATAATAAATACCACACCAGATATTTTGTGCAGCCAACGAAAACGCTTATAGTTAATCACCTGTAGCAAGCTAACAAGTACCAAGGCGATCAGCAAATACATTGATATTTCACCTAATTGGTTGCCAACAGCATGCCAATTGATGCCTTCAATACTAGATCTTTGGCCTCGCCGCTCTGGGCGAGCGAACCACTCAAAAGCGAAGACAACTTTAACCGACTTAATTGCCAACCAATGCAAGATGACAGCCACCAATGCACCAATCCCAAATCGTTTATGCTGAACATACATTCGATCGAGACCCTGGAAAAAGTTTTCCAAAAAACCGGGCCGAACAGCGAGTAGCATGCACACCGCCATATACCCCAAAGCAAGTGCACCGGTTAATAGCGTTATTTGATGGCGCCAGAACAGAAAACTGTGTTCCCCAGGAAGCTGGAACATCAGACAAAGGGCCCAAAACCCAACGATAACGGCACTAAATTTACTAAAGAAATACTGCATAGCTGATAAACTTTTTACTACTAAAGACATAGTCAGCTTACGCTTCTAGGTTTGCTTTACGAGGGGATTTACCTTGGCTTGCTTGCTCTTACATTCTTTTACAAAAAACGGGCTCAAGGCCCGTTTTTTATAGTATCTGAGTAAAAAAATCCTCAGTGCTTACCAATCAATCGCTTTTTGGTTTCTAAAGAAGCCGCCATTGGGGCCATCTTCTTCAGCGTTAATAAGCCAGAGTGCAGTTTTGGCGGCTTCTTCGGGTGCCAATTCAGCATCATCTCCGCCCATACGGGTTTTAACCCAACCTGGACACATACTATTAATTAATACGCCTTTTTCCGAAGATTTAGACCAACTAAGCGTTAAGGCATTTAAAGCCGCTTTGCTTACACTATACGCAGTTGGCCCTTGCAAGCCCTCATTAAAACTACCCCAACCAGAACTCACGTTAACCACGCGGCCATATGCTCTTTGGTTCATCAGTGGGACTAACTGGCGCATTAATTCATGTGCCGCAAAGCAGTTCACTTGCATGGACGATACCATTTGAGCCGCATTTAGTTCACTGGTCTGGGTTTTATCAAGCACCCCAGCATTGTTCACAAGTCCATCAATACGTGGATGAATAGAAAGCAGCTTCTCAACTTGTAGGCTTAAGTTAACTGGATTACTGAGATCTAGGTGTACTGGAAACACAGAACCACGGATATTTGCTGCCGCTTGAACACCTTCAAGGATGTCGCGGCAACCCAGTAACACTTCATATTCTTGTTCAGCTAACGCTGTGGCAATCGCAAGCCCAATGCCACGGTTGCCGCCAGTCACTAATATTTTTGCTCGCATATTCTATCCTAGGATTTTTTTGTTGGTCGTTTCCAACCTTGAATATTTCTCTGTTTAACTCGTGATATAGCCAGTTCATCAGCAGCTATATCACCCGTTACAGTCGTGCCTGCCCCAATAGTTGCGCCGCGACCAACGCGTACCGGCGCCACCAATTGAGTATCGCTACCAATAAAAACGTCGTCTTCAATAATCGTTTGAAACTTATTTATACCATCATAATTACAGGTGATGGTGCCCGCACCAATATTAACCCCTGCACCGACAGTACTATCACCAAGATAACTTAAGTGTCCGCATTTAGAGCCTCTACCCAAAGTAGATTTTTTCATCTCAACAAAATTACCAACTTGCGCACCTTGCTCTAGTTTTGCGCCAGGTCGTAAACGAGCAAAGGGGCCAGCCGCGCTGTCTTTATCAAGCAAAGCATTTTCAATAATAGAGTTAGCTTTAATTCGGACACCATCGCCCAAAACTGAATTGCGAATAATACAGTTCGGTTCAATATGCACAGCTTCACCTAACTTCACATTCCCTTCAAACAAAGCGTTAAAATCTACAAAACAATCATTCCCAAATTCAAGCTCACCTCGAATATCAAAACGAGTAGCGTCGCTTAAGCTCAAGCCTTCTCTTAAGGCCTTATTTGCAAGTTGCAATTGATAAGCCCGTTCGAGACGATTTAGTTGAACTCTGTCGTTCACACCTTCAACTTCAATAGTGTCAGCGGGTTGAACTGCAACTACAGATTTGCCATCACCAGCTGCCATCGCAATTAGGTCTGTGACATAGTATTCGCCTTGAGCATTGTTATTACTCAGTTTCGCAAGCCACGCTTGAAAGTCTTCTGCCTTCGCTACCAGCACACCGGTATTTACTTCGGTAATGGTTAACTGCTCAGCGCTAGCATCTTTGTGTTCTACAATGGCTTCTACTTGTCCGTTGCCACTGCGAATAATTCGCCCATAACCGCTTGGGTCGTCTTGCTCTACGGTCAATAAACTAATACCACCCTCTGGGAGCGCTTCTAACAAGGAGTTAATCGTTTGGCTGGTAATCAATGGCGTATCACCATAAAGCATTACCACAGCTTGATTAGGGGTGAAATACGGTGCAGCTTGCTGCATGGCGTGACCGGTACCGAGTTGCTCGGCTTGTTCAACCCAGTTGAGACTAGGATCGGTCACTTTTTCTTTTAGAAGCTCAGCACCATGGCCATAAATGAGGTGAACTTGTTGCGCTTGCAAGGATTTAGCCGTATCAATAACGTGCTGAACCATAGGTTTACCCGCTAAAGGGTGTAAAACCTTTGGCAAATTTGAACGCATCCGTGTGCCTTTTCCTGCAGCTAAAATTGCAACATCAAAACTCATCTATTTTCTCTCTGTTATTTAAATTGATTGATCAGCCAAAACAGCATTCCTTTACCGTTATAGCTTTTTAGAACTTGCGTTGACGTTCATTAAACAAGCGATGTAGCTTATTTTTACCAAGTTTAGACTTCGTTTTAGCGCGTTCCATTATCGAGGGGTGATACTGCCATATATGATCAAATACATCCATTAAGGCAGGGTTCCCATATCGCGATAAATTTAGCCCATGAAAGCGATTACTTTTAGTCTTAAGCGCTTCAATAAGAGTCTGTAGTTTAGCCGGGGGCGTTGGTGCAATAAAATCTGATAAGACCACTAGATCGGCGTTTTCAAATTGTTGGGTGCTTAAGGTCGATATTGCGTTTTCAAACACAGCATTAAAATCAGTTCCACCGAGAAAGCTATAGTTAAGAAAGCTTAAGGCTTCTTTTAGTCCATCTTGGCGGGTGAGTTGGTATTCAATCAACTCACTGGAAAATATTAACACCCGACAGTCACGCTCTTGTGCCAAAGCGATTTGCATAAGTCCATAAGCGAAGGCCTTAGCGCACTTTTCAGGAAAACCTTGCATAGAACCAGAAGCATCAATTGCTAAGATAAAGGGTCCCGGATGGATAAGTTCATGACTTGCTTTAACAGTCACTGTTTTTACCCGTTTTAGGGTTCGGCTTTTACCTTGGCTGCGGTAATTAAGTAGTTGTTTATCTGCCAAATGCTTGTAAAAAACCACTTCCAGTTCTGGATAAGCTAAAAACATTGTTTCACTAGGTAATAACTTCGATAGATCGTCACTTTCATGAATGCCAACAATATCGTCAATGGCCATATCACTTTGTTCTTCGACCATTTGTAATTCTTCGTGTTCCGGTTCTTTAATTTCGCTAGGCGCTTGATCAAGCGCCATTCGACCAAGACTCTCTGCTATTTCCAATAGCAAGGGTTGGTCTTTTAAAAACTGAGTGTAGAAGTGCAAGTGATTGACGTCGCGACGACTCAGTTTGGCCGCCGCCATATCCCACAGACGTCCTAGATGGTTTTGATCGCCAGTTTCACTGATCCCTTCTAAGTCTTGCATGGTATCAATACGCTGGTATAAGTCGGTCAACAGTTGCTCTTTTTCATTCTCAACTTCAGCAATCTGGGCCTGCTTTAAATCGTTTAGTATTGAATCAAACCACTGATTACAAAAATAGTTTTGGAACATAGGGCTTTTACGATGATTGGGATCATCACAGAGTTTTTTAGCCTCAATGTAGTAGCTTGAGCTCCCTTCTAGGCCTAAGGTTATAATATCCACTTGCTCAACAAACTGGTCTGCTGACATTTCTATTGCGCGTTGGTATTGTACAATTTCATCGGCAAAGCGCTGCTCATTTGGTATTTCGCTTACTTGTTCCATAACTTGAGAACGCCAACGTGACAGTTGGCTTTTCATTGAACGCTTAATATTACTACTGGACTCGGCAGCTGCGATAAGTTGAGGACGCACCATCATCTCTCGAACAACCTCGTCGATGACACCTGATTCAATCAGCATTGCGCCTAGCTGCAAGCTATCAATCATGGTTTTAGCCTAGCTAAAAAATTCAGGTAACTGGGACAAACGAAATAATTCTGGCTGACTATGACTTTGTAATTCACTCAATTTGGTTTGGGTTTCGACTAAACTTGTCTCAATCACTTCAGCAAAATGCGAATCAATAAACAAATGCGGAAGCGCCGAATTAAAATGGCTACGAGCTTGGCGAAGAGAGTATTCTAAACTCTTTAGCTCTTGCTCCAATTGATTAACTTGAATTTGATTTTCTTCGATAGCTTGTTCAGCTTTAGGATCCCCCACTAATGCTATGGCTAGATCTCTGTTGGCAATGTCTTTAATCACCAAGCGCGAATCAACATCAACTTCAAATACTAATCGCGACAATTCTTTACTTTGATCGATGTATCCTAAGAGTTCAAATTGACCATCCTTGAGCTTTTTCTGTAGCTCTTTGGCGATTACATAAACCTGTCTGCTATCGCCCCGTACTTTTTCGTTCACTGAAAGGTTTGAATCAAGTATGACTAACTTAATTAAATCATGCGTTGGACCAACACTAAACATTTTAGCGTCTTTCAGATTAAGCTCTAAAGTGTCCTTACGCCGGCTGCTATCCGTAATCGCTTTAATAGGTAGAGCTTGCTTTATCTTCGTTTGTACATCAGTTAGCTGCTCTAGTATTTGATAGCATTGTTGACTTATTTGTTCTTGCTTAAATGCGCTATTTTTTGCAAATCCTTCCATTAATACTCGGATCTGCTGACGTTGATTGGGCGTTTGCCACACGCAATCTTCAAGCAAAAATAGATCAAGCGGGCTGACACTATCGCGACCATTAAAAAAGGCGCTAGCTTTAAGTAAGCGTAATGATTTTTTCCAGCGTCTATCCGATACAACCAAGCCATCTTTGGAGTCTTCAAACGACTCTGAACTCTCAAAAGTTTGCTTAATCGAATAGATTTGCTCGAACACAGACTCATCAACTTTTATTTTCTCGATTAGGGATTGCCAGTCGAAATATTCTTGATCGGTTATTCTCAGTTGATGCGGTACGTCTACACTCTGGCTCTCTCCAAGAAGCATCGACTTAAAGTTTTTCTTATCTTGTATACGATTCACATACACACGCACCAACATCCGATCATATAGAGCCTCTAATCCAGAGTCTTCATCGGGTAGTTCATTGGACGCGGTAACCAATAAACGAAGTGGTACTTTATCCACACTGGTGCTGTTGCGAAAAGTGCGCTCATTTATAACTGTTAGTAAGGTATTTAGTATCGCCGGCCCGGCTTTCCAAATTTCATCCAAAAAAACGACTTCAGACTTAGGCAAGTAACCTTCTGTTAAGCGCAAGTAACGACCATTGTCCTTTAACTCTTGAATCGACAAGGGCCCAAACACTTCTTCTGGTGTAGAGAAACGTGTCATCAAATAGTCGAAAAAACGAGCACTATCAAACGCTTGAATAATTCGCTTGGCTAGCATGCTTTTTGCGATACCAGGGGGCCCTAGTAGAAATACACTTTCACCAGATAACGCAGCAAGCAAGCACAAACGAATGGCTTGTTCACGTTCAAATATGCCATGACTTAGGGCCTGACTTAGTGATTGTATGCGCTGCGCAAGTTGCGCTTTATTAGGTTGGGAAATGGAGAGGGAGTCGGGCATTAATTATTAGCCTTGTTCATGGGCTGAAAAGAGTAGAGACAAGCAAAAACCTTATCTTTACTGGGTTAATTTACAATATCTAATACCTCGACTAATTCCAAGTTTTCAAGACAAAAAAAACGCCCCAATTAAGGAGCGTTTTTTGACTCTCGCTATAAATTAGCGCTGAGCTTTACCTAACAATGCAATGACTTGTAGCTGTGCCATTGCTTTGGAAAGCTCAACTTGAGCCCTGGTAAAGTCGATATCACTACTTGGATTTGTAATTGCATCCAAGGCAGCGGCTCGAGCTTCTTCAGCTTTGGCTTTATCAAGGTCGTCACCACGAATAGCTGTATCTGCAAGTACAGTTACATTATTGGGTTGGACCTCAAGGAAGCCACCGGAAAGATAAATAACTTCTTCTTTACCGTGCTGTTTTACTAGGCGCACCATACCAGGTTTGATGGGAGTTAATAAAGGTGCGTGACCATACATCACACCTAACTCGCCTTCTTCACCTGTCACTCGGAGATGTTCAACTTTACCGGAGAAAATTTTCTCTTCGGCGCTTACCACATCCAAATGTACAGTTATTGCAGCCATATTAGCCTCCTGTTATACCTTTAGGCTCAATTACATCTTTTTCGCGCGTTCTAGCACGTCATCGATGTCGCCGGCATAAAGGAATGCTTGCTCTGGGATATCGTCGTAGTCACCAGCTAACAGACCTTTAAAGCTACGAATAGTATCTTTAAGAGCAATCAGCTTACCTGGGTTACCAGTGAATACTTCAGCTACGTGGTAGTCTTGAGTCAAGAATTTCTCAACTTTACGAGCACGAGAAACAAGCTGTTTATCTTCTTCAGATAGCTCATCCATACCCAAAATAGCAATGATATCCTTCAACTCTTTATAACGTTGAAGTACACCTTGTACGCCACGTGCTACATCATAGTGCTCTTGACCAACAATCAATGGATCAAGCTGACGAGAGTTTGAGTCCAGAGGGTCAATTGCTGGGTATAGACCCATTGCAGCAATACTACGGTTCAAGGTAACTGTAGCATCCAAGTGAGCGAAGGTTGTCGCTGGCGATGGATCCGTCAAGTCATCTGCAGGTACGTATACCGCTTGAATTGAGGTAATAGAACCACTTTTAGTTGAAGTAATACGTTCTTGTAGAACACCCATTTCTTCAGCCAAAGTAGGTTGATAACCAACCGCTGATGGCATACGGCCTAGCAGTGCAGATACTTCAGTACCGGCGAGGGTATAACGATAGATATTATCGATAAACAATAATACGTCTTTACCTTCATCACGGAAACGCTCAGCCATTGTTAGACCCGTAAGTGCTACGCGCAAACGGTTTCCTGGCGGCTCGTTCATCTGACCGTAAACCATGGCTACTTTATCAAGTACGCCGGCTTCTTTCATCTCGTAGTAAAAATCGTTACCTTCACGAGTACGCTCACCTACACCAGCAAATACTGATAGGCCCGAGTGTGCTTTTGCGATGTTGTTAATTAATTCCATCATGTTGACGGTTTTACCAACACCAGCACCACCAAACAAACCAATTTTACCACCCTTAGCGAATGGACAAATTAGATCGATGACTTTTACACCGGTTTCAAGCAACTCATTTGAGTTTGATTGTTCTTCATATGAAGGTGCTGCGCGGTGAATACCATAACGCTCTTCAGTTTCAATCTCGCCTTTGCCATCAATAGATTGACCAAGTACGTTCATGATACGACCAAGCGTTGCTTCACCTACAGGTACGCTAATTGGAATACCTGTATCAACAACTTCAGTTCCGCGACGAAGGCCGTCAGATGCACCCATACAGATGCAACGTACTACGCCGCCGCCAATTTGCTGTTGAACTTCAAGTACGAGTTTTACATCGTTTTGAACTTCTAATGCACTGTATACTTTAGGTACACTGCCTTGTGGAAATTCAACGTCCACAACAGCGCCAATAACTGTGACGATGTTACCGTTACTCATGTTGATTCCTCTAAATTACTTTGCAAGCTGCTTTGCCTATACGGCTGCAGCACCCGCAGAAATTTCACTAAGTTCTTGGGTAATTGCAGACTGACGTTCTTTGTTGTAAATCAACTGAAGATCGTCAATTAAGTTACCCGCATTATCAGTTGCAGCTTTCATTGCAACCATACGAGCCGCTTGCTCAGAAGCGAGGTTTTCAACCACACCCTGATACACTTGAGACTCAATATAGCGACTCAAAAGACCGTCGAGAATCTCTTCGGCTCCTGGCTCGTATATGTAATCCCACGAGTGATTTGCAATTTCCTGATCATCTGCCTTCGGCAGCGGTAAAATCTGATCAATGACAGGAGTTTGAACCATAGTATTTTCGAATTTGTTATATACCAAAAATACGCGATCCAATTTACCCTCATCATAAGAGTCCAGCATCACTTTAACGGTACCAATAAGCTCTTCAATACTTGGTGCATCACCAAGTCCTGAATTTTGAGCTACAACATTACCGCCATTAGCATTAAAGAAAGCTGTCGCTTTACTGCCAATTACTGCTAGTTCAACTTGAACTCCTTGTTGTTTCCAATCTTGCGCAGCATCTAGTGTTTGCTTAAACAAGTTAATGTTTAAGCCCCCACACAAACCACGGTCCGTTGAAACAACAATATAACCGACTCGTTTCGCCTCACGTTCAACAACATACGGATGTTGATACTCAAGACGTCCGAGAGCGATATGACCAATTACCTTGCGCATTGCAGTTGCATAGGGACGGCTGTGCTCCATACGCTCTTGCGTACGGCGCATTTTACTTGCGGCAACCATCTCCATCGCTTTGGTGATCTTCTGCGTATTTTGTACGCTTGCGATCTTACCTTTAATCTCTTTAGCGCCGGCCATATCTGTATGCTCCTATAACTGGTTGATTACCAAGATTGACTTGCTTTGAAGCTTTCAAGCAAAGCTTGAATAGAGCTAGCAATCTCGTCGTTGTAATCACCTTTTTCGTTAATAGTCGCTAACAGATCGGCGTATTCGCTGCGTGCATACGAAAGAAGTGCTTCTTCGAATGCTACTACTTGAGCAATTTCTACATCGCCAAGGAAGCCTTTTTCAACAGCAAATAAAACTATGCCTTGCTCAGCAACTGAAAGCGGGCTGAATTGTTTTTGCTTCATCAATTCAGTAACTTTCTGACCATGGTCTAGCTGCTTGCGAGTTACTTCATCTAGATCAGATGAGAACTGAGCAAATGCCGCTAATTCACGATACTGTGCCAATGCAGTACGAATACCGCCGGATAGCTTTTTAACAATCTTAGTTTGTGCAGCACCACCAACACGCGATACCGAAATACCTGGGTCAACAGCAGGACGTACGCCTGAGTTAAACAACTGACCGGTCAAAAAGATTTGACCATCGGTAATCGAAATAACGTTGGTCGGTACGAAAGCAGATACATCGCCCGCTTGCGTTTCAATGATAGGCAATGCCGTCAATGAACCTGACTGACCTTTCACAGCGCCGTTTGTTAGCTTTTCTACATACTCTTCGTTAATTTGAGACGCGCGCTCAAGTAGACGAGAGTGAAGATAGAAAACATCACCAGGATAAGCTTCACGACCCGGTGGGCGACGAAGTAGTAGTGATATTTGACGATAGGCTACAGCTTGCTTGGACAAATCATCATAGATGATTAGAGCATCTTCACCACGGTCGCGGAAATACTCACCCATTGCACAGCCAGAATAAGGTGCAAGATATTGAAGCGCCGCTGAATCAGAAGCAGTTGCCGCAACAATGGTGGTGTATTCCATTGCGCCGTACTCTTCCAATTTGCGAACTACGTTAGAGATGGTCGACGCTTTTTGGCCGATCGCTACGTAGATACACTTAATACCAGATGCTTTTTGGTTAATGATGGCATCGATAGCGATAGCCGTCTTACCCGTTTGGCGGTCACCAATAATCAACTCACGTTGACCTCGGCCAATTGGAATCATTGAGTCAATTGCTTTAATACCAGTTTGAACTGGCTTATCAACAGACTTACGTTCCATTACGCCCGGTGCAATCACCTCTACAGGTGAAAAACCGTCATTGTCTACAGCACCTTTGCCGTCAATTGGTTCACCCAAGGTGTTAACCACTCGACCTAGCAATCCGCGTCCAACTGGAACTTCCAGAATACGCCCGGTACTTTTAACTTTATCGCCCTCTGCCAAATCGGCATAAGGACCCATAACAACAGCACCTACAGAGTCTCGCTCTAAGTTGAGTGCGATGGCATAGCGATTGCCAGGTAGCTCGATCATTTCGCCTTGCATTACTTGTGCAAGACCATGAACACGAATGATACCGTCACTTACTGAGACGATAGTACCTTCATTCTGAGCTTCACTAACAACTTCGAACTGCGCTATGCGTTGTTTAATCAGTTCACTAATTTCAGTGGAATTCAGTTGCATGCTCCGTTCCCCAATTACGCTTGCAGTGTATCGGCCAGTTTGGCCAATTGCCCTTGAACAGAGCTATCAATTACCAAGTCACCGGCACGAATAATAAATCCGGCTACAATGCTTGGATCAACACTACAGTCCAGCTTAACCTTGCGTTCTAAACGCTGTTCTAAAGAAGCAGTTATTTGCTCTAGTTGCTGTGCATTTAACTCTGAGGCAGAAACAATTTCAGCGGTTATTTCGCGATCATGATCTGCTTTAAACTCTAAGTATAATGTTAAGACTTCAGGCAATGCTTCTAGACGTTCGTTTTCTGCCATAAGCTTAATTAGATTAAGCCCCTGCTCAGAAAGTTGCTCCTGACAAACTGAAGCAATAACTTCCACAACAGTTGTCGGTCGCTCCGATTCAATAATTGAGGCGATTTGCGAGTCTTGTACGATTTGCGCACTAAAACTTAGCATTTCGGCCCATTTATCTAACTCAGAGCTTTCGAGAGCGAATTCGAACGCCGCTTTGGCGTAAGGACGAGCAATGGTAGTTATTTCAGCCATAAGCTCTTACCTATATCCTTATTTCAGCTCAGCGACTAGCTTGTCAACAATATCTTTGTTGGCTTCTTCGTCGATTGAACGCGCAATAATTTTTTCTGCTCCAGCAATAGCTAGCGCAGCAACTTGTGCACGCAATTCTTCTCGGGCGCGATTTCGCTCAGCTTCAACTTCCGCTTGGCCTTGGGCAATAATTTTGTCACGTTCGACATTTGCCAAGTCTTTAGCTTCATCAACAATTTGAGCTTTGCGTTTATTCGCCTGTTCGATAATAGCCGAAGCTTCTAGCTTGGCGTCTTTCATAGACTCGCTAACTTTGGCGTGGGCAAGCTTAAGATCTTTACCAGCACGCTCTGCGTTCGCTAGACCATCAGCAATATTCTGTTGACGGTCTTCAATAGCTTTCATCAGTGGCGGCCAAACGTATTTGACACAAAACCAAACGAAAAGCGCGAACGAAATTGCTTGTCCTAACAGGGTTGCATTGATACTCACAACGAAACCTCCTTAATTCAGGACTCGATTAGCCTAAAAGCCCTATGAATGGGTTCGCAAAAACGAAGAACAAAGCAATACCAACAGCAATCATTGGAATCGCATCCAATAGACCAGCAACAACGAACATTTTAGTTTGAAGAGCAGGGGCCAATTCAGGCTGACGTGCTGATGCTTCAAGTAGCTTACCACCAAGTAGCGCAAAGCCGATTGCCGTACCAAGTGCAGCAATACTTAGCATGAGTGCTACACCAATGATTGTAAAACCAACTACTGTTTCCATGATTTACTCCAATTTAACTTTCAGGTTATTTATTAATAAATAGGTTAATTAATGATCTTCATGTGCAAGAGCCATATACACGACTGTTAGCATCATAAAGACGAACGCTTGTAGCACAATCACCAAAATGTGGAAAATTGCCCATGGGACTGACATAGCCCATTGCAACCACCATGGTGTAAGTGCGATTAGAATAAAGATCAACTCACCTGCGTACAAGTTACCGAACAAACGAAGCGCTAACGAAAAAGGCTTCGCAACCAAAGTGACAGTTTCTAACACAAAGTTAAAAGGAACCATCGACCAATGATTGAAAGGCGTAAAGGTAAGCTCGCGAGCAAAACCTTTAAATCCTTTTACCTTAACGCTGTAGAACAACATTAATGCAAACACACCAAGCGCAAGGCCAAAGGTAATGTTTAGATCAGTTGTCGGTACAACTTTTAGGTAAGGAACACCCATAAGTGCGGCGGCATGAGGTATAAAGTCAACAGGCACCAAATCCATAACATTCATCAGGAAAACCCAGACGAAAATAGTTAAAGCTAGTGGTGCAATGACGGGATCTTTACGGTGCATTGTGTCTTTGACGATATTATCGACAAATTCAACGACCATTTCGACAAAACATTGAAGTTTTCCCGGAACGCCATCCGTTGCTTTTTGCCCAACCTTGTAGAAAACCCACAAGAATAGAGCCCCCAAGCCAACTGAAAACAGGAGAGAGTCAATGTGCCATGTCCAAAATCCGGCATCCTCACACGCATGATTAAATGCAATACTGCCATCGACAGAACACATTTTTGCGTTAGTAAGGTGATGCTGGATATAACCCGAAGCGTCTAACACTTCACCTTCAGCAGCCATTTATCATCCCATTTTTGTTGCTTAGAAATATAGAGGCAGTCCATTGCGTAAACGTACTCAGAACGTAACCTATTAATACTGCTGGTGCGACTATATCAAGATATACAAACACCAACGTAAATAATAAAGCTGTTAAAAACATTTTGAAAAACTCACCGACAAAAAAGCTTACAACAACCAAACGCCGTGCTCTAGCCCCTACAAATAGGAAAGCCATAGCGGTAAAAACAGCACTTGGAATTAAATAAACAACTCCACCGATTAACACTGAACGAGCAACTTCTTGATCAAAAAAGAAGCCGCTTTTCAGCGATAGAAGTCCTACAAAACACGTCTGAAACGCCACAAAGTACAACGCTTTTTTGCGTATACCAGTTGACAATGAACCAGACATAAAACCTCTTCTAGATTGTATTGACTAATGATTCACATTAATTAAGTAAAAGTTGATGTGTATCATAGCCAGCGAAAAGCACTACGATTATACGTAGCTTGGAGTGCAATGCAATGCCTTCGATACCACGACATAAGTCGCACTTAATGTAGGTTTATAGCTTAGTTAAATTCAGCATCATAATTGAAACAAAATTCTAGCAAAAACCCCATTTTTCAGCACAAAAAAACGCCAGTTCGAAACAATATTACGAAATCATGGCGTTTTGTGTAATAAAACTATATTTAGCGGTCTATTCAGGCTCAGAAAAAGTTGCTAAAAGCGCTTCTAGTTGTTCCAGACTACTGTAATTTATAAGCACTTTACCGCGTCCTTTGCCGTTATCACTGATTTTTACAGTTGTCCCTAGAGAATTGCTAACGCGCTGCTCTAATTGTTCAATATTGGGATCAACTAAAACAGGGTCTTTACTTGGTTTAGGATTAAGTAAATTTTTAACTAGTTTTTCGGTATCTCTTACCGTTAAGCCTTTAGCAGCAACCACGCGCGCCGCATCAACTTGTGACTCGCCTTCCAAAGCTAACACAGCCCGTGCATGTCCCATGTCAATGTCACCATGTTCCAAAAGCACTTTAACTTCTTCATGAAGGCTATTGAGTCGCATTAGATTGGTAACAGTGGAACGAGATTTACCTACTGCTTCAGCAACTTGTTGATGATTAAGCTCAAACTCCACCATGAGTCTATCTAGTGCAACAGCTTCTTCCATAGCATTGAGATCTTCACGTTGGATATTCTCAATTAACGCAATTGCAACTGCGTTTTCGTCGCTCACGTTTTTAATTAAACACGGAACTTCATGCAAATGAATTTGCTGAGCAGCACGCCAGCGTCTTTCTCCCGCTATAATTTCATAACGGGACTCGTCGCCTTCAGGGTCAATTTCGCGAACCACAATTGGTTGTATAACGCCCTGTGCTTCAATTGAGCGAGCAAGATCATCAAGTGCTTCGCTCGACATGTCTTTTCGAGGTTGATATTTACCAGGACTTAGCCATTCGATCGGAAGTCGACGAAGATCTCCACGATTATCGTCAACTGTTTGTTGTGCTGATTCAGCCCTCACATCCTCTTGGATCTGACGCTGACGAGCATTAGTACTGGTGCTTAGAAGAATATCTAGGCTTTTGCCTAATCCTCGCTTTTTACTATTCATTTTGCTTTGAGCTCCTAACTAGCGGTTGCCAAGCGTTGTTGTTCATGGCGACGCAATATTTCACCGGCCAGCGCAAGGTAAGCTTTAGCGCCACTAGATGCTTTATCATAGTACATTGCAGGCTTACCAAAACTTGGAGCCTCTGCCAAACGTACGTTTCGAGGAATTACACTGCGATAAACGGTTTGTCCGAAATGCTGCTTAAGTTGGTCACTAACATCAGCAGCCAATCGATTACGAGGGTCAAACATGGTTCGCAATATACCCTCAACTTTAAGATCTGGGTTTACCACCGAAGCTAATTTTGAAATCGTATCGATAAGTGCAGTAAGCCCTTCAAGTGCATAATATTCGCATTGCATCGGAACCAATACAGAATCAGCTGCAGCCATCGCATTTACGGTCAACATATTTAGCGACGGTGGACAGTCAATAAAAATATAATCGTAATCATCACGGATTGGAGCCAAGGCTGCTCTTAACTTAACTTCACGAGCGAACATCGTCATTAATTTAATTTCAGCAGCAGTTACATCTGCATTCGCAGCAATTAAGTCATAACCACCGGACTCTGAAAATTGCATTACTTCTTCAATTGGCGAGTCATCAACAAATAAATCATAAGCTGTTTTTTCAGCTGAATATTTATCAATACCACTACCCATAGTAGCATTTCCTTGCGGGTCCAAATCAATCAACAAAATTTTACGTTTGGTAGCAGCCATTGAGGCTGCCAAATTGATACTGGTCGTGGTTTTACCGACACCGCCTTTCTGATTGGAAATTGCGATTACTTTGCCCACAATAGGATCCTAGTTATTTTGACTTGTCGCGAATGATAACCAAATGACGTTCACCTTCTAAGGTGGGAACTTGCAGCGCAATAGACTGCTCTAATTCCAAGTGATCTGGAAGATTTTCGAGCTCTTCACGAGGAAGTTGCCCTTTCAATGCATAGAATTTACCATTTTTTGAGCTTAGGTGAGAACACCAACTCAACATATCATCTAAAGAAGCAAAGGCTCGGCTTAAAACACCATCAAAACCATGTTCATCTTGAAACGCTTCAACGCGGCATTGTTGCGTTTGAACATTATCAATTTTTAGTTCAAAACAAACCTGCTTAATAAAACGAATCCGTTTACCTAAACTATCGAGCAACACGAACTGTTTATCAGGATTGATAATGGCCAACGGTAAGCCTGGTAAACCAGGTCCTGTGCCCACATCAATAAATCGTTCACCTTGTAAGTGTTCGCTAACGACTAGACTATCAAGTATATGCTTAACCAGCATATCTTTAGGATCACGGACAGAGGTCAAGTTATACGCTTTATTCCACTTATCTAGCAAGCCAACCAAAGCCAGTAATTGTTGCTTTTGGTCTTCAGTAATCACTAATGACGTCTGTGATACAAGGTGATCAAAATGAGCTTCTAACACGCCCTTTCCTTTAATATTTTGCTGTATTTAAAATATGTAGGCAGTTTAACATTTAAAATTTGTCTACATTCTAAGTAATTTTGATCTGAAAAAACGGTTAGCATCGACAAATATAATTCGAAGACAGTCTTAACTCCATATCAGTATAGATACCATCAGCAAACGATGGCTTACTAACACAATTAAATTAAAGCAGATCTCCATCATTCGAATTTGTTTAATTTAATACTATCAATTAGATAGAGAAAGGGTTTTATACCAAATGTTAGGATGCATAGGAATAGATAACGATGCCAAGATCAGATAGCGTTATAAAACAGCAGGAATAAAAACTAGGTTCTATTCCTGCTTGCTAGCTAGGCACTCTTTTTTAATAAATCATGTTTTTTCATATACACCAACAGCAATGAAATAGCCGCAGGAGTAATGCCAGAAATTCTAGAAGCCATCCCTATCGTTTCTGGTCGAGCTTGTTCAAGTTTTGCAACAACTTCATTCGACAAACCACTAATCTTACCGAAATCTATATCGAGAGGGATCAAAGCCATCTCATGACGTTTGGTTTTTGCTATTTCGTCTTGTTGACGCTTGATGTATCCATCGTACTTAATTTGTATTTCAACTTGCTCTGCAGCTCGTACATCCTGCAAACCAGGCCCAAAACCTTCTATGTTCATCACACCTGCATAAGAAAGTTCTGGTCGTCTGATCAATTCTTCAAGACTATGCTCTTTTGAAATAGGATTTTTCAAAAGCGGATTAAGTTGTGTTAAACAATCCGATTGTGTATGTACCCATGTTGATTTTAGCCGTTGTCTTTCAAGTTCGACCGATTCCAATTTTGTATTAAATAGCTCCCAACGAGTATCATCCACTAACCCATATTTTCGGCCGGCTTCGGTTAGGCGAATATCGGCATTATCCTCACGCAACAACAACCGGTATTCGGCTCTGCTAGTGAACATACGATAAGGTTCTTTGGTACCTAAGGTTGCAAGGTCATCAATCATAACCCCCATATAGGCTTGATCGCGTCGCGGTGACCAGCTTTCTTGATCGTTTGCAAATAATGCGGCATTCATACCAGCAACTAAGCCCTGTGCTCCGGCTTCTTCGTATCCTGTTGTTCCATTGATTTGACCAGCAAAAAACAACCCTGATATATATTTGTTTTCTAGTGAGTTGCGAAGATCTCGTGGGTCAAAATAGTCATACTCAATGGCATAGCCTGGACGAGTAATATGCGCATTTTCAAGTCCTTTCATTGAATGAACTAAAGCCACTTGAACATCAAAAGGCAGGCTTGTCGATATACCGTTTGGATACACTTCGTGTGTCGTTAAACCTTCTGGTTCAATAAATATCTGGTGAGAATTTTTATCTGCAAAGCGAGTAACTTTGTCTTCTATCGATGGGCAATAACGAGGCCCTATCCCTTCAATTACACCGGTAAACATTGGACTGCGATCTAGACCATTTTTGATAATGTTATGGGTTTGATCATTGGTATGCGTGATGTAACACGAAATCTGTTCTGGTTGCTGATCTCTAGAACCAACCAAGGAGAAAATTGGGGTTGGATTATCACCTGCTTGCTCTTGCATAACACTAAAATCGATACTTCGAGCATCGATACGTGGCGGTGTACCTGTTTTAAGGCGGTCCACACGCAGTGGGAGCTCTCTCAAGCGATCAGCAAGGGCAATGGATGGCGGATCACCTGCGCGTCCTCCAGAGTAGTTATCAAGCCCAATATGAATACGGCCACCTAAAAAGGTTCCTACCGTAAGCACCACTGATTTGGCGCGGATTTTTAAACCCGCTTGTGTCACTACGCCTACAACGCGATCGTTTTCAACGATTAGATCATCACAAGCCTGCTGGAAAATCTTTAGATTTTCTTGGTTCTCTAGGGCTGTTCGAATCGCTGCTTTGTAAAGAATTCTATCGGCTTGGGCTCGGGTTGCACGTACCGCTGGACCCTTGCTCGAATTGAGTGTTCTGAATTGGATCCCTGAGAGATCTGTAGCTTTGGCCATTAAGCCGCCAAGCGCATCAATTTCTTTTACCAAATGTCCTTTCCCAATCCCACCAATAGCCGGATTACATGACATTTGCCCTAAAGTTTCAATATTGTGAGTTAGTAAAAGTGTATCGCGTCCCATACGTGCAGCCGCACTAGCGGCTTCGGTTCCTGCATGACCGCCGCCAATGACGATCACATCAAAAATTTGTTGATAAAACATAGTGTGCCTGTTTACCGGTCGAAGCCGTTGAATTGGGGGAGGCGTATTCTACAGCGAATGGCGAGCAGATGGAACAAGAGATCCGTTTTGATCTTTAGGTCGATTTACTAATTATATATAGATCTTTTTTAAAGAGATCTTTTATTAGATCTATTATTAGGATCGCTTAGATCTGTGTATAAGTGATTTTATTTATGATCAATCATGAGCTTAGCTTTGATCAAACCTTGTGTGAAAAGGATGATCTATCTGCGTACATCCTGAGTATTAAACAGCTACTTATACACAGGCTGGTATGGGAGTAAAGTTATACCCTTGGATAAACACCGGTTGTTCTGGTGTTAATTCAATACTTATACACAGGACGATCTTAGTTTAATTTGTCTTTCCATTGATCTAACCAGATGATAGCCGGCTCTTCAGGCACTGGTTCTTGGTCAACATCTATACAAAGTGGATCAATAAATGCGGTAGCACCTTTGTGTTTTAGTAATTGATCAATAGAAAGTCCAGCTTGGCAAAAAGTGTCATAGCTTCGACTACCAATAGCGACAACCGCATAGTTTAGATTTAGATTTTTTGCGTCATTTTTGATGGACTCAATAAAAGGAGCTAGATTATCGGGTACATCCCCGGCTCCATGAGTAGAACAACAGAACAACCAGAAACTGTCTTGTTGTTCCATTAGTTGCTGGTAACTGGCGTTGAGATGAATGTCTACACTATGATTTGTTTCAAGTGAAGCGGCTAATTCATCAGCTACGTATTCAGCAGCTCCCATGGTAGAACCAACAATAATCTCAATTTTCATGCATTTAATCGTTATTCTTTGCTTGTTTGATACATATTAGCGTTTATCAACTCTATTTAAAACCGTGGGATTAAATGTGGGTATGCTTTGTATAACTGGTCTTGTTATTTCAATAATTACACTCGGTCATCATAATTAAACCCATAAAAACAGTTAGATAAAGGATCTTTAAAATGTGGACAATACTTATACCCAAATATGATCTTATTTGAGGTTTTGATCTATATTGATTGACAGTTTTACACGAAGTTGATCCATACTAGGTTAACTAGTGCACGCGGCTTTTAGCCTGCTTAAAGATATAGTATCGTGCTTTAAGTATTAAAGTTTACGTACAAAAAGGAAGCAACAATGTCGAACAATAGCTATCGATTGGTAACCCGCAGTGATTTCGACGGACTCGTATGCGCTGTTTTACTAAAACAGTTAAATCTGATCGATGAAATAACCTTTGTACATCCTAAAGACATGCAGGATGGTAAAGTTCAGATCACTAGCCAAGATATCGTGACGAACTTGCCTTATGTTGAACAAGCTCATTTAGTGTTTGATCACCACTCTTCTGAAGCGCTTCGCAATACTGGCAACCGAGATAACCATATCCTTATCCCAGAGGCACCGTCGGCAGCCAGAGTTGTATGGGAGCATTATGGTGGTACTGATACCTTCCCAGAGCAATGGCTGGCAATGATGGAAGCTGTCGATAAAGGAGATTCAGCCCAATTTAATCGCGATGAAGTACTTAACCCTGACGGTTGGAACTTGCTCAACTTTTTAATGGATGCGCGAACCGGTTTAGGTCGTTTTCGTGAGTTCAGAGTATCAAATTACAACTTGATGATGGATTTAATTGAGTACTGTAAAAATCATACGATTGAAGAAATATTGGCGTTGCCAGATGTTCAAGAACGCGTTGATCTATATCGTTCACATGAGCAAAAATTTAAAGATCAAATTCTGCGCTGTGCACACGAATATAACAACTTGGTAGTTCTGGATTTGTGTGATGAAGAAGTCATTTATTCAGGTAATCGTTTTATGGTTTACGCCCTGTTTCCCCAATGTAATATTTCGATTCATAAAATGTGGGGCTTTCGTCAACAAAACATTGTTTTTGCTACTGGAAAATCGATATTTGATAGGGGGAGTAAAACCAATGTGGGCGAGTTGATGCTTAAGTATGGTGGCGGGGGGCATAATGCGGCAGGTACCTGCCAAATTGCAACCGCAGAGTCAGAACAAGTACTTACAGACCTAATCAATACAATTAATAACGATGGTTAGTTGATAAAGAGGCATATCAAATGATATGCCTCTTTATTGTGTATTGTTTTAGCCCCTGATTACACGAACTCGGAACTTTTTACCTTTCATTCGTCCTTGTTCAATACAAGCTAAAGCTTTTTTAAAGCTTTCTCTTTTTACAGCTACATAAGCAAAATTAGCTAATACTTTTATTTTACCGACTTCGTCACCAGCAATACCTTGATCACCTGTTAGAGCACCAAGTATATCTCCTGGACGCAATTTTTGACGTTTGCCACCGTCTATTTGCAAAGTCATCATCGGAGCTGTCATTACTTTTTGACGTAGTACTGAGTCGTCGGGTAGAGGACTTGGATCTATATCATGACCTAAGTAGTCTGATAGTAGAGCCATTTTATAGCTGTCGCGATCGCTAAATAGTGTACAAGCCAAGCCTTTTTCTCCAGCACGACCGGTTCGACCTATTCGGTGTACGTGAACTTCAGTATCGTGAGCAATTTCAAAATTAAAAACTGCGTCAAGTTTGTCTATGTCCAGTCCGCGAGCAGCGACATCAGTAGCGACTAGAATGGATGCACTCTTATTGGCAAATCTGACTAAAGTTTGGTCGCGGGCGCGTTGCTCCAAATCGCCATGTAAAGCGAGGGCATTAAAGCCCATATTTATGAGTTCGTCGGCCACGTCTTGAGTTTGAATTTTGGTATTACAAAAAACAATGCTAGAGCCTGGCTGATAGGATAGTAAAAGGCGACGTAAGGTCTCTAAACGCTGCTCTGGCTCTACTTTATAGAAATGTTGGTCTATGGATGCATGTTGATGCGTTGCTTCAACCTGTATCCGTTGAGCTTGTTTCATAATTGAATTTGCAATTGTTTCTATTTGTTTTGGGAAAGTTGCACTAAACAATAAGGTTTGACGTTGACTTGGGCTGTGTTCAACAACCGTATCTAAGGCGTCTTGAAAACCCATTTCAAGCATACGATCGGCTTCATCTAAAACTAAAAGTTTAAGTTCTTCTAAATTTAGACGCCCTTTTTTAAGGTGATCTTCTATTCGACCTGGTGTACCCACGATAATATGAGCGCCATGTTCCAAAGAACCTATTTGTGGGCCAACCGGAGTGCCTCCGCACAAAGTCAGTACTTTAATGTTATGAACTTGTCTTCCTAAGCGGCGGATCTCAATTGCAACTTGATCCGCAAGTTCACGAGTAGGGCACAAGACTAGCGCTTGGACTCGAAAACGTTTTACTTCTAAGTGACTAAGTATGCCCAAAGAAAACGCGGCGGTTTTGCCTGAACCGGTTTTTGCTTGTGCAATTAAATCTTTACCTTCAAGTACTATAGGTAAGCTTTGTTCTTGTACTGGCGTCATATCGTGGTAACCCAGTGTTTCTAAGTTATCCAGCAATGCCTTAGGTAGTTCTAAATTTGAAAAATGAGTTGAACTCACGTTATATCCTAGTGGCCGATGGCCAGGTAAAAAAATGTATACCAATCGTACTCACTAGTGTTTGTATCTAGTTGATTACAATAGTCTGTATCTAGTTAATTATTAGTACTATTTACCAATGCAGAAGCTTCCAAAAATTTCCCCAAGTAGGTCATCGGAGCTAAACTCCCCGGTTATTTCACTTAAGGCCAATTGGCTAAGCCGTAGTTCTTCAGCTAGAAGTTCACCGGCTTGATATACTTCTAATTGAGTTAGACCAAAATCTAAATGTTGGGCTGCAAGTTCTAAAGCAATTAAGTGGCGTCTACGGGCCATAAAACCGCCTTCATTACCGCCTTTAAAGCCCATAATGTCTTTTAAATGAGCTTTGAGATTATCTAGACCTAGACCTGTTTTTGCTGATATACGATAAACTGGGTGGCCATGGTCGAGAATGATATCTAAGCTTTCTTGGCTTAGATCTGCTTTATTTCTAACGACGGTCATTCCCATATTCTTGGGCAATTTAGCGACAAATTCAGGCCATATTTTAAGAGGGTCAAGTTGATCGGTTGTGGTTGCATCAACCATAAACAATACTTGATCGGCGTTTTGAATTTCTTGCCATGCGCGCTCGATACCAATTTGTTCTACGGTGTCGGCATCATCACGCAAACCTGCGGTATCAATAATGTGAAGCGGCATACCATCGATATGAATATGCTCACGCAGGACGTCACGCGTTGTTCCTGCAATATCCGTTACAATTGCAGCCTCTTTTCCAGCAAGTGCGTTAAGTAAGCTTGATTTCCCGGCATTAGGCCGACCCGCAATAACCACTCGCATACCCTCGCGCAGCAATGTTCCTTGTTGTGCTTGAGATTGGACCTGTTTTAATTCTAGTTGAATGCTTTTTAAATCACTTAAAATTTTACCATCTGAGAGAAAATCTACTTCTTCATCAGGAAAGTCGATGGCTGCTTCTACGTACACGCGTAAATGAGTCACACTAGAAACAAGTGCGTTAACTTTATTTGAAAATTCGCCTTGTAGTGACAACATTGCACTTTTCGCTGCTTGTTCTGAACTCGCTTCGATTAGATCGGCAATCGCTTCAGCTTGAGCCAAATCGAGTTTGTCGTTCAAAAATGCTCGTTCACTGAACTCACCTGGTTTAGCCGCCCTTAGTCCATCAATCTGACTAATTTCTTGGATTAGTAAATCTAGAACAACGGGACCACCATGACCTTGCAGCTCTAATACATCTTCGCCAGTGAACGAGTTCGGCCCTTTGAAAAAGAGCGCAATACCTTGGTCGAGAATTTGTCCATCAAGTTGTCTAAAAGGTAAATAGTCTGCATAACGAGCTTTAGGTATTTTGCCTAGTATTTTGCTCGCAACAAGTTCTGCTTTAGGACCAGAAATTCGAACGATACCAACACCACCGCGACCAGGTGCTGTCGCTTGCGCGACGATAGTGTCCATTGTTTGCATTTTATTTCTCTCAAAAAAAAGCCACTCCCAAGGAGTGGCAGTTTATCACTTGTAGGTTTTTTCAGCAGCTTTAGCGGCTATGAAGACCTTTTTTCTCAAGGTTACGATAGATCAAAGTCTGTTGGATTAATGTCACAATGTTGCTGACTAACCAGTATAGAACTAGACCTGAAGGGAACCACAAGAAGAAAACTGTGAACATAACAGGCATGAATTGCATGATTTTTTGTTGCATAGGATCGGTAACCGTTGTCGGTGACATCCGTTGAATCATGAACATACTTGCACCCATTAGCACAGGTAAAATGTACAATGGATCTTGTACTGATAAGTCAGTAATCCAACCAAAGAACGGTTGATGGCGTAGCTCGACACTTTCCATCAATGACCAGTAAAGTGCGATAAATATAGGCATTTGCAACAAGATAGGGAAACAACCACCAAGCGGGTTAACTTTCTCTTTTTTGTACAACTCCATCATGCCTTGCGACATTTTTTGACGGTCATCACCATGCTTTTCGCGAAGCTCGGCCAATTGCGGTTGTAGCATGCGCATTTTAGCCATTGACGTGTACTGAGCTTTAGTAAGCGGGAACATTAGGCCTTTTACCGTAAAGGTAATCATGATGATAGCCAAACCCCAGTTTCCAACAATACCGTGGAAGAAGTTCAATAATTTGAACATCGGTTGGGCAATAAACCACAACCAACCATAGTCGACGGTTAAATCAAGATGGTTAGCAACTTTAGCCATTTCAGATTGTGTTTTCGGACCAACCCAAATTGTTGAACTAAGAGTTGTGCTGTCACCAGCTGCTACTGTGGCCACCGATGATTTGTAGCCAATATAAGCGAAGTTACCGACAACTTTAGAGTATAACTCGTTACTTTCTTCAGCTTGAGGAACCCATGCAGATACAAAGTAGTGCTGCATCATAGCAACCCAACCACCTTGAGTAACAATACTTAGCGGGTTTTTCTGCATGTCATCGAAGCTGTATTTTTTATAGCGAGTTTCGGCTGTGCTATAAGCACCGCCACGGTAAACCGGCATCATCATGCTCGACTCACCTTCACTCATAGTTTGCTTAAATTGAGCAAACACCTGCACTGAAGCATTAGTTGAACTTTGGTTATCAACATTATATTCAACATCCACAGCGTAGCTGCCGCGTTTAACAACAAATGTTTTTGTGAACACGATTCCATCGCTGTTAATAAACTGCATGGGTACACGCAACTCATCTGCAGTCTCTCCAATAACAAAGCTGTCTTGAGCTACTTTGTATACTGGACGCTCTTTAGCGTCTGAACCGTTAGCACCGATTAGACCGCTTTGCGCAATGTAAGTTGTGCCGGCCAAATCGTTTAACAGTTGGAATGATTCTTCAGAGTCTTCTTCTAATCTATGTTCTAGAAGTTTAGCTGAAACAATATCACCGCCTTGAACACTGATTTCTAAGTCTAGTAAATCACTTTTGACCGAAATTAGTTTGGTTTGAGACGCTGATTCGATAAGTTCAGATTCGGCTTGATTAGCGCTAGGTACATCGCCAGTTAGTGAGCCGGAGCTTTGTGTTTGGCTTTGCTGTGCAATCGCTGCTTGCACTTGGGGATTGTTATCATTTTGCCATTGTTGATATAGCAAGAATGTAACGAACAAAAAGCCAATAATTAATATATTGCGCTGAGATTCCATAGTCCAGTTAATCACTTTTTTGTTGTTTGGGGTCTGGGACTGGGTCGTAGCCGCCAGGGTTTAGAGGTTGGCATTTTAATAGACGTTTGCTAGTTAACCAACAACCTTTTGCCAAACCGTGAGTTTTAATTGCCTCTATTGCATAAGTGGAGCAAGTTGGTGTAAATCTACAGCGTGGGCCAATCAATGGACTGAGCGTCACTTTATAGATTTGTATTAATCCAATTGCTAACCAGCGTAACGGCGCAGTAATCGCTGCCATGACTTCTCCAGAAGTTTAGCTAACTCGGCATTACTTAATTGTGCAGCACCAGGTTTCGATATTGCGACAATATCAACATTGGGTAGTTGTTGTTGATGTAAGCGAAAGCTTTCACGAACCAAACGTTTTACTCGGTTACGTCCAACAGCTAATTTTATGCTTTTTTTGGAAATAGCGAGACCAAGACGAGGATGTTGTTCTTGATTAGGTTTAGCTAGAAGAAGTAGCTGGGGGGTTCCGACACGAAGAGGGTCACTAAAAACATGTTTGAAATGCATGGGAGTTAACAAACGTAACTCCCTGCCGAACGAATGTTCTGCCACTAACTAAGCAGACAAACGAGCACGACCTTTGGCACGGCGACGAGCCAATACCTGACGGCCGTTTTTAGTTGCCATACGTGCGCGAAAACCGTGTGAGCGTTTGCGCTTTAGTACGCTTGGTTGAAAAGTACGTTTCATATTATTACTACCGTTGCTAGCAAGTATTAAATTGTGTTGGAAAGTCTAAAAACTAATGTTTAAGTCTGACCAAGCAAAAAAGAGGCGAAATTCTAATCATTCCACGTATCAAAGTCAACTCATTTGAAACATAGATATGTCATTTCACCTAAGAGTGATCATCACTGATCAAGCGCCGCAATTATAGGGGCTAAGCGCGTTGTTGCAAGTTCTATCTTGTTTGATTTTTAGTAGCTCTGGCTAAAAATTGTTGAGTTCGTGGATCTTTTGGATTGGTAAACAGTTGTTCTGGCGATCCTTGTTCGACGATTCTGCCTTCAGACATAAAAATAATGCGGTCTGCAACATCGCGAGCAAACTCCATTTCATGAGTGACGATGAGCATAGTTTGTTGCTGGTTCGCAAGCTTTTTTATCAGACCTAGTACTTCGTCAACCCATTGTGGATCGAGCGCTGATGTAGGCTCATCGAAGAGAATGGCTTGGCTAGGGTAGGCCATGGCTCGTCCTATTCCTATACGCTGCTGTTGTCCACCTGATAACTGGCTTGGAAAACTTAAGGCTTTGTTTTCCAATCCAATATCTTTAAGAATTTGCATTGCTTTGGAATGTGCACCTTGTTTGTCTTGCTTATAAACCGTTTGTAAAGCTTCAGCGATATTGTCGCGCGCATTAAGATTTGCAAACAATGCATAGTTTTGGAAAACGAATGCAAATTGTTTACGCAATTGTGTAATTTGCGCGGCCTTTATAGTTTGAACATTTATTTTTAGTTCACCAACGGTAAAATCACCCGTATCTGGTGTTTCCAAAAAATTTAGGCATCGGAGTAATGTGGATTTACCGGTGCCAGAAGGCCCAATAATAGCGACAATCTCACCTTTTTTAATCTCGATATCAATGTTGTCGAGGACTTTAGTACCATCGAATGCTTTACTGAGATTACTTATTTTGATCATGTTTAATAAGCCTTAGCCAAGCGCTTTTCCATGTAAGTCTGAACATGGGTGAATACAGCTACCATTGCCCAGTATATGAGAGCGACAGCTAAAAAGGCCTCAAAAAATCTAAAACTGCTGGCTGCTTCCATTTGAGCTTTGGCCATTATTTCGGTTACCCCCAAGGTAAAAGCAAGCGAAGTGCTCTTTATCATATCGATAAAGTAATTCATCAACGAAGGCAGGGCGATGCGAAACGCTTGGGGTAACACTATACGCCTCAGAGCTTGCATACGCGTCATGCCGACAGCAAAACTGGCTTCCCATTGATTTTTTGATACCGCATCAATAGCAGCGCGTATGCTCTCTGCCATGTAAGCTGAAAAATGTAGACTCAGTCCGATAATAGATGCTGTAAATGCATCTATTCCTATCAGTACTGGGAATACTTGCGGTAAGCCGTAGTAAAGTAAAAATAATTGAACTAAGAGTGGCGTTCCTCGAAAGAAGGAAATAAACACCACAGCAAACTGATTGAATCCCCAGATTTTAAATACGCGGAAAATAGACAAAACTAATGCTAAACCTAACGCAAAAAATAGACCAATAAAGGCCATTTCTAGGGTTGTCCCCAAATACTTAAACAGTATAGGGAACAAACTAAACATGTAGTTGAAATCAAATCCGCTCATTAGCGAGTGATATCTGCATCAAACCAACGCTGCGAGATCGTCGTTAGGGTGCCATCTTCGGCCATAGACGCCAGGGTTGCATTTACTTTTTGTTGTAGTGCAATGCCTTGCTCATTATTTAGAAATGGCATAGCGTTTTGTATTGTTTCAAAGGGTTCACCCGCTAGCTGCAAGGGTAAACCAGACTCTTTTATAAGTGCTAAAGAAGAAACTCTATCCATAACGAAAGCATCAGAACGACCTAATGCGACGTCTTGTTCAATGCCAGTATCATAGGTAATAATGTTAATTTCTTGGTTTACGTCATTTTTTCTAAGAAGTTGTTCAAAGTTTGAACCCAAGTTAACGGCAACTTTTTTACCGTATAAATCTTTTAGCTCGGTTATTTCGTCATTACCTTTACGAACCACGATTTGCGCGCCATCTATAACGTAAGGACTAGAAAAAATATATTGATCGAGGCGTGCCTGAGTAATGGTTATTTGGTTGGAGATCGTGTTTATGCGGCCGGTCTCTAACATGCCAAACAAACCCGAAAAGTTTGATGTTACATATTCCACTTTCCAATCATTACGGGCTGCTATTTCATCCCATATATCGACTTCAAATCCTTGCAGCTTATCTTGTTTAACAAAGGTAAATGGAAAATATCGACCCGACATACCGACTTTAATTAATTCTTGGGCGCTTATCGTAGTACTGCTTAGCAGCAGTCCTATGGCTAGTAAAAGTGACTTATTCATAGTTTCCTCGGTATCTAAAGCTGCAATATTGGCTTTTGTGTGGGTGTATAATCTAATTGATATATAAACGCATTACAAAAATCCTTTGGTTCTAAGATATAACGATATAAAAAACTTATATTGATGGGTAAAAAATCGACATAGTTATTATTATAGGCCTTATAAATAGAAAGGCGTCATTAAGCGCTGTTTATCCCTTTCTTCGGTTCATTATTGAACCCCATTGTTATACAATAGACGGTCTTTTTTGTTCTTGCAGGGGTCGCGGGTGAGTGGTTCACTTTGGCAACAAATCTCAAGTCGTTTACAAGATGAATTGCCAGCAACTGAATTCAGTATGTGGATACGTCCACTGCAAGTGGATCATGGTGATGACTCATTAACCTTATATGCCCCAAATCGTTTTGTGTTGGATTGGGTCAAAGATAAATATGTGCTTGGAATCAATTCCTTGCTAGAAGAGTTTTGTGGCAATGACCAACCAAGCTTACGCTTTGAAGTTGGTAGTCGACCTATTGCAACCAAAGTAAAAGCACCAATTAAACCGGCGTCTAGTGAGTCGCCAACTCGGCAAAGCAGGGCTGAAAAAGCACCTTCTCGTTCGTGGGATTCCCAGGCTAGAAATGCTGAAGTGAATATTGTTCACCGTAACAATATTAATGCTACTTATCAGTTCGATAACTTTGTCGAAGGTAAATCCAATCAATTGGCTAGAGCTGCTGCTACACAAGTCGCTAATAATCCTGGTGGGGCTTATAATCCATTGTTTCTTTACGGTGGGACAGGCTTAGGTAAAACGCACTTGTTACACGCTGTTGGTAATGGAATTATCAATAGTAAGAAAAACGCTAAAGTTGTCTACATGCATTCAGAACGATTTGTTCAAGATATGGTAAAAGCCTTACAAAACAATGCGATAGAGGACTTTAAGCGTTATTATCGTAGTGTAGATGCTTTGCTAATCGATGATATTCAGTTTTTTGCTAACAAAGAACGATCTCAAGAAGAATTCTTCCATACCTTCAATGCATTACTTGAGGGTAACCAACAAATTATTTTGACTAGTGACCGTTACCCAAAAGAGATAAACGGTGTAGAGGATAGACTTAAAAGTCGATTCGGTTGGGGCTTAACGGTAGCAATTGAACCACCAGAGTTGGAAACACGGGTTGCCATTCTTATGACCAAAGCTCATGAGAATAATATCCGACTACCTGACGAAGTTGCATTTTTTATTGCAAAACGTTTGCGGTCAAATGTACGCGAACTAGAAGGTGCGTTGAATCGAGTCATCGCAAACGCCAATTTCACTGGGCGAGCCATAACTATTGATTTTGTACGCGAAGCTCTTCGAGATCTACTTGCGCTACAAGAAAAATTAGTCACGATTGACAATATCCAGAAAACTGTTGCAGAGTATTACAAAATTAAGATGGCTGATTTGCTGTCTAAACGTCGTTCTCGTTCTGTTGCTCGTCCTCGCCAAATGGCGATGGCTTTGGCTAAAGAATTGACCAACCATAGTTTGCCTGAGATTGGTGATGCTTTCGGAGGACGTGATCATACTACGGTGTTACACGCGTGTCGTAAGATTGGTCAACTCAAAGAAGAGAGTCACGATATCAAAGAAGATTATCAAAATCTCATCCGTACCTTGTCGTCTTAAATCAAAGAGCCTGTAATCATGCATTTTTCGATGAATCGTGAAACTTTATTGAAACCACTACAATTGGTCGGCGGCGCAATAGGAAGCCGTCCTACAATTCCAATATTAAGTAATATATTGGTGGTGATCAAAGACGGCTTTTTGTTTTTAACTGGCACAGATATGGAAGTGGAATTGGTAGCAAGTTTAGCTATTTCTTCTGATTACAGTGAAGGAGAGATTACAATTCCTGCTCGTAAGTTTGTCGACATTTGTCGCGGCTTGCCAGACGGTTGCGAGATTTCTTGTAAGGCCGATGACAATAGATTGGTTGTTAGATCTGGTCGCAGCCGTTTCAGTCTGGCAACCTTACCAGCTAGTGATTATCCTAATATTGAAGATTGGAATTGTGAAACTAATTTGCAGTTGCTTCAAGGACAGTTAAAACAACTCATCGAAAAAACTCAATTTTCAATGGCTAGTCAAGATGTCCGCTATTATCTCAATGGCATGCTGTTTGAGACCGATGGTGGTACCCTTAAGACTGTTGCAACAGACGGACATCGTCTTGCATTAGCTGAACTCAAAATCGATGCTGACTTGCCTCAGAACCAAGTCATTGTTCCTCGCAAGGGTGTATTAGAACTTCAGCGATTACTTGAAAACGAATCTGAAAGTATAGAGCTTCAAATTGGTGATAATAACCTTCGAGCCATCGTTAATGGCTATAGTTTTACAACTAAACTAGTAGATGGTCGGTTCCCTGATTATCGACGTGTTGTGCCTCGAGGTAGCGATAAGTTGGTGATATCTGGGCGTGAAGAACTTCGCCAAGCATTTGCCCGTGCTGCAATTCTTAGTAACGAGAAGTTTCGAGGCGTAAGAGTCGTTTTATCAAGCGGACTATTGAATATTACTGCAAATAATCCTGAGCAAGAAGAGGCTGAAGAAGTAGTCGATGTTGCCTATGAAGGCGAGGATTTGGAGATTGGCTTCAACGTTTCGTACGTACTCGATGTTTTGAATACTTTGAAGTGCGAGCAAGTTAAGTTTTCGATGAGTAATAGTAATAGTAGTGCGCTGATCGAAGACAATACCGAACATGAACTTAGTAGTGCAATGTACGTTGTTATGCCTATGCGATTATAGATCGTATGGGTATTGCACAACTTAGGCTTAACCAGTTTAGAAATATAGAACAGGCTCATTTGGAATGCTCACCACAGTTAAATGTAATTGTCGGTGAGAATGGTAGCGGAAAAAGTAGCTTGCTAGAGGCAATCTACGCGATTGGTGTTGGACGCTCTTTCCGTAGTCGTCGCGCACAGAATATGATTAGACATGAACAAGATGCGCTAGTTGTATTTATCGAAAGTGAAGGGCAGCGATTTGGTTTGCAACGGCAACGTAATGGCGAATACCAAATTAAGATAGACGGAGAGATTGTCAAAACTCAGTCTGCTTTGGCAATGCGCTTTCCGATGCAATTGATTCACCCTGATGGGTATCGCCTGGTAACGGAAGGTCCCAAAAATAGGCGTTCGTTTATTGATTGGGCTGTGTTTCACGTGGAACAATCATTTTTTAAGAGTTGGGCAAATTACAAAAAAGTTCTCCAACAAAGAAATGCATTATTACGTATTAAGGCAAACTCGAAACAGTTGGACTATTGGACCAAGTCATTAGTGCAGCATGCTTACGAACTAAACAAGTATAGAACAGCTTACGTAGAAGACTTTGAACCTGTTGTAATGCGAGTACTAGGGCAGTTTCTTCCCGAGTATAGTTTCAATTTGGGTTACTACGCAGGTTGGAATCAAGACTCAAAACTAGCTGATTTATTTGAATCTAGTTTGAGTAGAGATCAAATCTTGGGATATACACAAGTTGGCGCACATAAAGCTGATTTGAAAATCAAAGCTAATGGTATTGCTGTAAATGACATTTTATCACGCGGTCAAATAAAGCTTCTTGTATGTGCACTTTTAATCGCACAAGGTGAGTACATATACAAGAAACTTGGTAAAAGGACTATATATTTAGTCGATGATTTTGCCGCAGAACTGGATTTGAATAAAAGAAAACTGTTTGCAGAGTATTTGCAAAGAAATGAGTCTCAAGTATTCATCACAGCGATCGAAAAGGATATGCTTGATGGATTTGATTTATCCAAATGCAACATGTTTCACGTGGAACATGGTCGCGTTTTGAACACAACAGCGAGAGCGGAACATGGCTGAAAGCAATTATGATTCTTCTAGTATTAAGGTCCTTAAAGGACTTGATGCCGTAAGAAAACGACCTGGTATGTATATCGGTGATACTGATGACGGAACAGGTCTACACCACATGGTATTTGAGGTCGTTGATAACTCGATCGACGAAGCTTTAGCCGGACACTGTAAAGATATTGTAGTCACAATCCATGCGGATACATCCGTATCAGTGACAGATGATGGTCGCGGAATACCTGTTGATCTTCACCCTGAAGAGAAAATATCAGCGGCTGAAGTTATTATGACAGTACTTCACGCTGGCGGTAAGTTCGATGATAACTCATACAAAGTCTCTGGTGGATTACACGGAGTAGGGGTTTCAGTAGTTAACGCACTATCGACTAAGCTTCAACTTACGGTTCGACGTAATGGTCATGTACATGAGCAAACATATACGCATGGAGTGCCAAATGCTCCAATAGCTATTGTTGGCGATACCGAAAAAACCGGTACAATAATTCGATTTTGGCCTAGCGATGAAACCTTTACTAATATTGATTTTCACTACGAAATTCTAGCTAAGCGTTTACGAGAGCTGTCATTTTTGAATTCCGGTGTATCAATTATCTTAAAAGATGAGCGAGATGACCGCACTGACCATTTCAAATATGATGGTGGCATCCAGGCTTTCGTGAACTACTTAAATACCAATAAAACAACGATACACGATAAACCGTTTAGTTTTTGTCTTGAGCGAGAAGATGGGATTTCTGTTGAAGTTGCTATGCAATGGAACGACGGCTATCAAGAAAATGTATTTTGCTTTACCAATAATATTCCGCAACGCGATGGTGGTACACACCTTGCTGGCTTTAGATCTGCACTAACACGAACTTTAAATACCTACATGGACAAACAGGGTATAAATAAGAAAGAGAAGTCAAACGCTTCTGGTGATGATGCTCGTGAAGGTCTAACAGCGGTTATCTCTGTAAAAGTACCAGATCCTAAGTTCTCTAGCCAAACTAAAGACAAGTTAGTGTCGTCAGAAGTTAAAACTGCAGTTGAACAAACGATGGGCGATCAATTGGGTGATTACCTTCTAGAAAACCCAAATCAAGCTAAGATCATCACGGGTAAAATTATTGATGCAGCACGAGCACGTGAAGCTGCTCGTAAAGCTCGTGAAATGACGCGACGTAAAGGTGCATTAGACTTAGCGGGTCTTCCAGGTAAGTTAGCTGACTGCCAAGAAAAAGATCCTGCTCTTTCTGAACTATATATAGTGGAAGGAGACTCTGCGGGCGGATCTGCTAAGCAGGCTCGTAACCGTAAGAATCAGGCTATTTTGCCTTTGAAAGGTAAAATCCTTAACGTAGAAAAAGCGCGTTTTGACAAAATGCTTTCTTCTCAAGAAGTAGCAACGCTTATTACAGCAATGGGCTGTGGTATCGGACGTGATGAGTATAATCCAGATAAAACACGCTACCATAACATTATCATCATGACCGATGCGGATGTGGATGGTTCACACATTCGTACTCTATTGCTCACATTCTACTACCGTCAAATGCCAGAGCTCATAGAACGCGGTTACATCTATATCGCTCAACCACCTTTGTATAAAGTTAAAAAAGGTAAGCAAGAGCGCTATGTTAAAGACGAGCCTGCTTTAGAAGAATATCTAACATCATTAGCATTGGACAATTCAGCGCTACATGTAAATGAAAGTGCTCCAGGTATTCAGGGTGAAGCATTTGAATCACTCGTGGTTCAATATCGTCATGGCATTCGTACAATTGAGCGTTTAGCTCGTCGCTACCCAATGTCACTATTAAGTCAAATTCTGACGATTAAATCGATTGATCCTTCCGAGCTGAGTAATGAAGCGCGTGTACTCGAATGGGCTCAAGAACTTATTGCAGAAGTAAATATAGAGATGCCAAGTGGTAACTTCTTTTCGGTCGAAGTACTACATGACGAAGAGCGCTCAAGCTACTATCCTAAGTTCACCTTGCGTCAACACGGTATCGATCATGATTATCCATTTGAAACTCCGTTCTTTACCTCTACTGAATATGTAGATCTAGCTAAACTAAGTGACGTACTTAGAAACTTGCTAGAAGAGGGAGCTTATGTTCAACGTGGCGAAAGAGTTAAGCAAGTACAACGATTTGAAGAAGCGCTTAATTGGGTTATGTCAGAATCTAAACGTGGTTTGTATATTCAACGCTACAAAGGTCTTGGTGAAATGAATCCTGACCAATTGTGGGAGACTACAATGGACCCAGCAGTAAGGCGTATGCTTCAAGTTACTGTAGCAGATGCAGTTGCTGCAGATCAGCTTTTCACAACGTTAATGGGTGATCATGTTGAGCCAAGACGTAACTTTATCGAAGATAATGCGCTCAATGTTGAAAACTTAGATGTGTAAAAATACGTAATAGATGAAAAAAAGAGCCCTTTAGGGCTCTTTTTTTTGTCTATAGTATTGAAAGTGAAATGAGTGTCCCCATCTATATTAATGAGCCGCCGAAAGGGGTTCAAATACAGAGTGCAGATTAACTGGCTCACTACAATTATTGCTCAAATGAGGATATATACTATGCGTTCACAAATTGATTTTTCACCTCTATTCCGTACTTCGGTTGGCTTCGACCGTTTAGTCAACATGATTGAAACTGCTTCAAGCAACACTACAGCTGCAGGCTATCCACCATATAACATCGAATCTATTGACGAAAACCACTATCGCATTACCTTAGCAATAGCGGGTTTTGCGGAAAATGATCTAGACATTACTAGTCATTCCAATACTTTGATTGTTAAAGGAAACAAAGAAAAGCCGGAAACTGCTAAGTCGTTTTTGTACCAAGGTATAGCAGAGCGAGGGTTTGAGCGTCGTTTTCAGTTGGCTGATCATGTAAAAGTTCAAGCAGCAAATCTAGAAAACGGTTTGCTACATGTTGACCTAGAACGAGAGGTTCCAGAAGAATTGAAACCGCGTAAAATTAGTATAGGCTCTAGCAAAGAAAGCTTATTGCAAGCAGCCGAGAAAAAACTAATCGACGCGTAACAAGGTAAGTGATCACATAGCCAGGCTTAAGCCTGGCTTTTTTGTTTTTGGCTAATCCAAAAGTGGATTAATAATGCTGGCTAAGGTTTTAATCCCGCGGATCATATCGTCATCGCTTTGGGCGAAGTGTAATCGGATGCACTGCTGACGATGTTTCCAATCGCCCGCTAATCCTGGGAAGAAATAGCTTCCAGGAACAATTAGCAAACCATTTATCTTCAAGCGCTGGTATAACTGCATATCATCGATGGGGAGACCGTCGAACCACAACCACAAAAACATAGCGCCTTCGCTAACATGAATGTTGAAGCGATCAGATGGTATTGCAGCTTGCAGCAACTTTACTGCTTGTTGAGATTTCTTTAGGTAAAAAGGTCTGATTATGTCGTTGCTGATACGGTCAATATCATTACCTTCTAACATCGGCGTAAGTATCGCTGGCCCAATACTTCCAGGAGCCAAATTGATAATACCGCTTAGGTTGGTCATGGCCTTAATGGTTTTACTATTGGCGACGACTATTCCGCAACGAGTTCCAGGTAAACCAAGTTTAGAAAGACTTAAACACAAGATCGTATTCTGATTCCAAAAGGCTTTTACTGGTTTAAAAATTAGATTTGGAAATGGTGCGCCATAGGCATTGTCGATGAGTAGAGGAATGCCACGTTCTTGGGCAATAGCATCAAGTTTGAACAGTTCTTCGTCACTTATAACATTGCCTGTAGGGTTTGTCGGACGAGATACACAAATAAGCCCTACGTCGTTAAGCGTACTATTGACCGCTTCAAAATCAACATGATATTTGTAACGACGGTTTTCCAATTTTTCAATAATTGGTCGGCAAGCTACAAAATGTTCTTTGGATAAGCCGCTATCTGCGTAACCTATATATTCAGGAGTTAAAGGTAGAAGAACTTTCTTGCAAATGCTCTGATGCGAAGATGCCCCAGCAAACAGGTTAAAAAGATAGAAAAATGCACTTTGGCTTCCATTTGTAAGAGCAATATTTTCAGGGCCGATATCTGTGCCATAAAAACCGGACAAATACGTAGCCAAGGATTCGATGAGCTTGCGATTGCCTTGAGGCCCATCATAGTTACAAAGTTGATTGAGTAACTCTCCAGATTCTAGTAGTTGAGCTAGGTAATTGGCAAAAACTTCGTCAAGTGCTGGAATTGACGCAGGATTTCCGCCACCGAGCATAATTAGTTCATCACCGGCTCGTATACCTTGATCCAAATCGTCCATCAAGCGAGTTATACCGCTATCACCACCAAACTTGTTACCAAACTCCGAAAACTGCATCCAAAGGCTTCCTAGTTATTATCAGCGCGCTTAATAAAAGCTTTTGCTTGATTGGGATTACGTAAATCCAAATAGAAGTCATAGTATCCGTCTTCTATTGGTGTAAAGCTGAGATTATTAAAAGGCGAACAATTGTCTAAAGCAACCTCTTGACCGAGCTCTATCGTTGAACTTTGTTCTTTATGACCAAAATTACTTCCGCAAGTCCAATCTGCGTCGACAAACTTCCACTCATAAGGCTGACCGTCGGCAATTAAAGGCTCTACAGTGCGGGTTCTAAATAAGCCAGGGTCTGAGGAGAGCTCTTGTAAACGATTTTCTTCTATAGCCTCCCACCAGTTAAATACACCGCGTAAATAGATGGCCTTGCTTGTATCTGTGCTAGTAACGCTTGGAGTATCACTGATGATTGGTGACGTAGAACAAGCACTTAATGCCGCTAGCGAAAGAACAAGTAAACTTAACTTTTTGGTCACAAGAAGCTCCTTCTAGAGTTATTACTATTTTCCTTTAACATAATATGCGTGCCGATTGTTAATGGAAATGGTCAGTTTTTAGCTTTATATAGATGAAAGCATGTTTATAAACATGATAGGGGTATTGATAAGCAATACCAAGTACTGTTGCTTATCAGAAATTGGTATTTTCGATACAAAAAAGCCGAGCAGTGCTGCTCGGCTTGATTATATAGCGATAGACAAACTATTGAATAATTGAGATATCTGCTACTTGTAGAAATAAGCCTTGTAGGCTGGCCAGTAACGCCAAACGATTTGCTTTAATAGCAGAGTCGTCAGCCATAACCATCACACTTTCGAAGAACAGGTCAACCGGTTCTCTAAGTGTTGAAAGCACCTGCATACCTTGCCCATATTCACCTGCTTCAAATAACGGAGCCACTTGTTGCTCGGCGGCAACGATTGCTTTCGATAACGCAAGTTCTGCTGGTTCCACTAACAGAGCCTGATCTACTTTGTTTGCTATATCTTTTGCGTTTTTGCTAAGGATATTTGAAACGCGTTTGTTAGCTGCTGCTAACGAATCAGCTGATTCATGGGTACAAAACTCTGCAACACCTTTTACCCGACGTTCAATATCAAGCGGGTTGGTAGGTTTGCGAACAAGTACTGATTGTATCATCGTAGCATCGACACCTTGGTCTAGGTATTGTGCTTTAAGGCGCGCGTGGACGAATTCAATGAGCTGGTCGATTAAGGTTTCTGTTTGAGCTTGATCAAGTTTGATTGGAAGCAAATTTAGTGCATTTGTAAACAGAATGGTTAAATCAAGATCCAGGTTTTGTTCGATAGCAATTCGCAAGATACCTGTTGCCGCGCGTTTTAGTGCAAAGGGGTCTTTATCACCTTTAGGCAAGATACCTGCTGCGAAGATACCGACCAAAGTATCCAGTTTATCGGCAATAGCAACAGAACTGGCTTCTTTGCTCTCTGGCAACTTATCACCGGAAAAACGAGGCCAATACTGCTGACATAAGGCTTGGGCTACAAGTTCGTGCTCACCGTCGTGCTGAGCGTAATACATGCCCATCACACCTTGAATATCGGGAAACTCAAGTACCATTTCACTCATTAAATCAGCTTTACAAAGCAATCCAGCACGTTGTGCATGTTCGCTGCTTGCGCCAATGCTTGCTGCAACAAATGCGGCAAGTTCTGAAACACGTTTAGACTTATCGAGAAGGGTTCCAAGTTTTTGTTGGAAAACAACTTTATTCAACGAATCTAAACGTTGCTCAAGGGTGAATTTACGATCCGTTTTATAGAAAAACTCAGCATCTGCAAGGCGAGGGCGTACGACTTTCTCATTGCCTTCAATGACCTGAATAGGGTCTTTGGATACAATATTTGAAATAAATATAAAGCGCGGTAGCAAACCACCATCTTTGGCCAAGATAGGAAAATATTTCTGATTATCTTTCATGGTGTAAATAAGCGCTTCAGAAGGAACCTCGAGATATTTCTCTTCAAAGCCGCCGACCATAGCTACTGGCCATTCTACAAGTGAGTTAACTTCCTCTAGTAGGTCCTCATCAATTTGGGCTATACCATTTTCACGAACCGCTTCGGCTTCTACTTGCTCGCGGATAATTGCTAGGCGTCTTTCGTAGTCGACAATAACTTTTCCGCGTTGGTCTAGGTCTTGAATATAGTTGTCAGCATGCGCCAATTCAAATTCAGCTTCGCCCATAAAGCGGTGCCCGCGTATGGTGCGTGCTGACTCAATACCTAAGATAGTGCCTTGAATTAGTTTATCGCCATATAACATGGTAATTGTATGCACCGGACGAATAAACTGCGTGCTTTTATTGCCCCAACGCATTGGTTTTGGGATCGGTAGTTTGTTAAGGGCTTCACTTACAATTGTCGGAAAAACCGCTGACAAGGCTTGACCACTAACCAACGAGCGGTGAAGTAACCATTCGCCTTTATCGGTAGCCAAACGCTCCGCTTGTGCTACTTCAATTCCATTAGAGCGAGCCCAGCCTTGTGCTGCTTTGCTAGGATTGCCTTGCTCATCAAAAGCAACTGAAACTGCTGGACCACGTTTATCGACCTGTTTGTCGGCACCCTTAGCGGCTGCTTGCTTAATGATAAGCGCTAAACGACGTGGAGCAGCTAACCATTGAACACTATCAAATTCGATCTCTGCATTAGAGAGGCCTTGCTGTACATTGTCGGCAAATGACTGAGCAAGTCGACGCAGAGATTTTGGTGGTAACTCTTCAGTACCAATTTCTACTAGTAGATTTTCAACCATCATTTTCTGTTAAGCCTTTTGTTTTGCATCTTTGCACATTGGGAAACCGAGCGATTCGCGAGCAGCGTAGTAAGATTCAGCGACTGCTTTAGACAGGGCGCGAACCCGCAAAATATAACGCTGGCGTTCTGTTACTGATATCGCATGGCGAGCATCAAGCAAGTTAAAAGCATGACTAGCTTTCATGACTTGCTCATATGCAGGTAACGGTAACCCGGCTTCGATAAGTTTTTGACTATCTTTTTCACACTGGTCAAAACTTGCAAAAAGCGCATCAATGTCAGCATGTTCAAAGTTGTATGTTGATTGCTCGACTTCATTTTGATGGAAAACATCACCATAGGTAACGCGGCCCATAGGACCATCAGTCCAGACTAAGTCATAAATACTATCTACGCCCTGGATGTACATCGCTAGACGTTCTAATCCATAGGTGATTTCACCGGTAACTGGTGCGCATTCTAAGCCACCCACTTGCTGGAAGTAGGTAAACTGAGTGATTTCCATGCCATTTAACCAGATTTCCCAACCCAGTCCCCAGGCTCCAAGTGTGGGGCTCTCCCAGTTATCTTCGACAAATCGAATGTCATGAACTTCAGGATTAATACCTAACTCAACTAATGAGCCTAAATACAATTCTTGAATATTGTCTGGAGACGGCTTTAACACAACTTGAAATTGGTAATAGTGCTGTAGGCGATTTGGATTTTCTCCGTAGCGTCCGTCAGTTGGTCGTCGGCAAGGCTGTACATAAGCACTGCTCATAGGCTCAGGGCCAATGGCGCGCAAGAATGTTTGGGGATGGAATGTTCCTGCGCCTACTTCCATATCTAATGGTTGAATAAGCACGCAACCTTGGCGTGCCCAATAATCCTGGAGGGCCAAGATTAGACCTTGAAATGTTTTTATATCGTATTTATGCATCGTGGCTTGTCACGCTATTGGATTAGTTAGGGTTCATCAAACGTCAAAGTATACCTTAGCCTAACCGTTTTGTGTTTGAATTAGCTGCAATTAGCAGCGCATTTGAGCGTTTTTTTAGATTTGTTGGCGATGATTCTAAGAGAAGTCAGATTTAAGGGCGCTTATTGAGACAACAAGCGCTTGAAAACGAATTTTTGGCAATAACACAGACACAGTAAAGTAATAAGTTACGTATAGCCTCAGTTGCCTTTCTTTACCACATATTGATAGGGCTTATTTTCAATTTGTTGGCTGACTAAGGTGTGGTCCATAAACATACAAAAACTGGCGATGTCGCGAGTTGTAGACGGGTCGTCGGCCAAAATACTTAATGTATGCCCTGGCTCCATCGAGCGCATGGCTTTGCGCAGCATCATTACTGGTTCCGGACAACGCAAACCTATCGCATCTAGATGATGATCGCAGTCGATTTCAAGTTTTTGGATTGATATATTTTCTTGGCTCATAACAACAGGCCTAATCAACTAGTAGTTAGTAATTGTAGGACTAGCGCTTGGTATAGTCTAGGGTATGTTTGATTTTGATGAATACACGCCTAGCGAATCGTATGTTTGTTGATAGCAGATTAACCGCTGTAAGTACTTGAAATTCTATTGAGGAATAACAAAACCTTAAACTGTAACAAAATGCCGCGAGCGATGTTCAGACGCATTGATCTGTACCAAATGTCGGAGTTACTAAATAGTTTCAGCCAATATATTGTCAAAATGTCAAAGATGATTTTGTTATGATTAACGTACTGCCTTAACAGCCCGCGACAATTGTAAAACAGTTTGTTCTGGGCTTGCTTCCGGGTTATTGAAGTAGCGGTTAACGATATCAAAAATTGCATTTTGAACGGCGCTAGAATTCGCTAGGCCATGGGCAAAACTTGGGACTAAAGCCCCGGTAAGTTCGCCTTGTTTGAAAGCGCGAGACGACTCTTGAGAACAAGTATCAAAATCAGACAAATCGATATCTTGGCGTACAGGAATAGATCCCTTATGGCGATTGAAATCAATTTGGAAATCTTTATCAAGAACGGCTTTAGCTAGGGCCAATTGCATAGATGAGTCTTCGCCTTTACCCCCTTTAAAAATGGCTAAGCTATCAGAGTTTAGGCTAAACATATCATCGGTACCAAAAACCGCAGCACAAACGATATCTACGCCAGGTACTTTTCCAGATGCTGTGAATTCGCCTTTAGCCCAATCTCCCATAATTTGCATCCCTGCTTTACCTTGAATAAGCAATTGAGAGGCTTCGTTCCATTGTCTATTTCTGGCACCTTTATCAATATAAGAACGAATTTGTTTAAAGTACTTAAAAACTTGAACCATATCTTCACTTTCGATAATTGAAGCATCAAGTTCGAAGAAGGCTTTCAAATACTTTTCATGACCAAGTACTGATAGCGCAATGGCTTCGAAAATCGTGGCGTTTTGCCAGTCTTGCAAACCATGGGCTAGGGGAATAAATCCGGCTTGTTCTAGCTTGTCAGCAGCGACAAAAAACGCCTCAATGGAGTGGGGGATCTCAGCGCCTGCTTGCTCAAATACCATCGGGTTGGCCCAAAGCCAATTAACCCGATGGATATTAAATGGTACCGCATAAAAATGGTCCTCAAAGCGAGCTCGCTCGAGAATGATGGGTGGAATTATAGCTTCCCAATCTTGTTCTGCCGCGATTCCATCAAGTGGCATTAAGAAGGAAAGTTTGGCCCATTCCTTAATCTCGTCGCCTTTTATTTGCGCCGCAGTAGGCGGATTCCCCGAAATGGCTCGGGTTTTTAAAACCGTCATGGCGTTCTCACCTCCGCCACCGCTAATAGAGAACGGTTTCCAGGTATATCCTTGCTCGGTTATCGCTTTTTCTAAAGCGAGTACGGCACCGGCTTCACTTTTCGAAGTCCACCAATGTAAAAGCTCTATTTCGTCGGCCATAGGGCTTGAAATGAAGCTAACACCGCATATTAATAACGATAGTTTTTGAATGACTGTTGTTTTCATCTCGAGCACCTCCTAGAGCGGAATCAGTGAATATGCGGTAATTGTAATTTCACTTCCAAGCCACCTTGAGGCAAGTTTTGTAGGGTGATTTCTCCCCCATGTGCGTGGGCGATATTGCGAGCGATACCTAAACCTAAACCTGAGCCAGGTTTGTTTTCGTTTAGTCGGACATAGGGGTTAAAAACGTCCGTTAGACGTTGATTTGGTATTCCAGGACCTATATCTACGAACAACAAACAAAGTTCAAGAGGTTCATCAAGCACAAATATGTCGACACGTTCGCCGTACTTAACTCCATTTTCGAGCAAGTTAGCCATACAACGTTTTATCGCTAAAGGCTTGCCGTAATATGGCCCATTAGTGTGGCCTATAATCGTCACGTTCTTAACATGAGGCTCACAAATGCGTTGTAGATACTTCATAATATCTATATCCGCTAAGTTCTCGTGTATATCAGTATCTTTTACGGTTTGTAGAGCACCTTTGGCCATAATTTCTAGCTCGTCAAGATCATGATTGAAATCATCGATAACTTCTTCTTCGTCGAGTAATTCAGCACGCAGGCGTAACCGAGTTATTGGGGTTTTGAGGTCGTGAGAAATTGAGCGAAAAAGTTGTTCTCTATCTTCAATATAGCGTTTTAGTTTGCTTTGCATGGTATTGAAGGCTCGAGTTGCCTGAACAATTTCGCTACTGCCTTCTTCAGCTAGGGGCTTTTGGAATAGATCGATGGTTAGCGAGCTGGCAGCCTTCGCAAGGTTACGCATCGGCTTAGTTTGTCTTCGCACGATTAGATAGGTGAATACAAGTAAGAAACCGGTCATCAAAATGATGAACATCCAATGTTGCGTCGTTAAAGTCGTATCTTCAAGCGTCAAATAGGGTGCAGGAAGTAAGGCAGCCAAATAAATCCATTCTCCATCGCCGACATGAATTTGGGTAACCAAGATAGGCGGATTGATCGGCTCTAAAGATAATGTATGGCTTGCCCACGACGGTGGAAGATCTTGCATTAATATGTCGTTGTTAAATACGCGAAGTGTTTCAGGCGGCGAAAAATCAACATAAACCTGCTTATAGCTTGGCAGGTTTTCATGCAGCGTTTGTTCTACTTCATTTATGATGAGTTTTTTCTTATGGGTGTCAGGTACCGAATCATTCATTAAATATTCGGTATTGAGTGATACAAAAAATCGTGTTCCTCCCATATTTCGCAACTGATCGAGCACAATGTGGCGATATTCTGCTGGCAATGACTCAAAAAAGGTCACAGTAGAGGCCAAACTCAAAGCAAGGTTGTGAGTGGTTGCTTTAAGTCCTTGGTCTTCACTTATACGAAACTGATAAGACCATATTGAACTACTAATTCCTTGCGCGAGAGCAATAGCTAACAGCATCAGCAATAGCATTCTTGAAAGTAGCGACTTTGGTTTGAGTCGCTCAATGAACTTTCTAATAGTCATTAACGTTCGAAACTAACTTTAGCAACCAACATGTATCCAGCACCACGCACCGTACGAATGATGCGCGGGCTTTTGCCATCATCTTTGAGGCGTTGACGTAAGCGACTGATTTGCACGTCAATGCCACGTTCCATGGGTAAGCTTTCTCGGCCGCGTGTTGCATCGCTAATTTGATCGCGATCTAGTGCTTCATTGGGATGCTGTAGGAACAATTGGAGCAGTCGGTAATCACTACTGGATAACTCAAATGATTCCGAGTCATCATGATGAAGGTGTTGGGTTTGGGTATCTAAACGCCATTCGTTAAATCGGATATAGCGTGTCGCCTGCGGCTCCGGACTCATAATTTGAGTTCGTCGTAACAGCGCCTTAATGCGGGCTAAAAGTTCGCGCGGGTTAAACGGTTTTCCAATGTAATCGTCAGCGCCTAGCTCTAAGCCAACAATGCGATCCATTTCGTCACTATTGGCGGTAAGCATAATAATAGGAACATTAGAATGGTGACGAATACGCTGACAGAGAGTAAAGCCGTCATCACCAGGAAGCATAATATCCAAAATGATAAGATCAGGATCGTGTGCTTCAAGTTGTTCAGCCATTTCAATACCGTCGTTTGCGGTAATTACATCAAAGCCATTCTTACTTAGGTATTTATCAAGAAGGGTTCTAATTTCTACGTCGTCATCAACAACGAGTAACTGCTTGCTCGCGATCATCGTTTAATAGCTACCTTGTTCGGCGAATTTATGTTTTGCAGTGGGTAGCATACCGCAAACATAGGCGAGGCAACATCAACGCAATAAAAAAGCGTGGCACAACTAACGTTGTACCACGCTTAAAGTACGTAAAACGGTGATTTAAGCGCGTTCAAACACCGTTGCAATACCTTGACCAAGGCCGATACACATGGTGGCGAGACCAAGATTCACATCTTTTTCCTCCATCAAGTTGAGCAAGGTTGTTGAAATACGTGTACCCGAACACCCTAATGGGTGGCCAAGTGCAATTGCACCGCCATTGAGGTTAACTTTCTCATCAATGACATCAGCCAAACCTAAGTCTTTTGCAACCGGTAAGGCTTGAGCTGCGAACGCTTCGTTAAGTTCGAACAAATCGATATCGCTGATGTTTAGTCCGGCACGTTTTAGTGCTTTTTGACTAGCTGGAACCGGTCCGTAACCCATGATGGATGGATCACAGCCAGCAATAGCCATAGAACGTACTTTGGCACGTATTGGTAAGCCTAAGTCTTTGGCGCGTTGCTCCGACATCATTAACATCGCTGAAGCTCCATCACTTAATGCAGATGAAGTCCCTGCTGTCACTTTACCATTAGCAGGATCAAATACTGGGCGCAGTTGGCTTAGTGTTTCAATGGTTGTTTCTGGTCGAATTACTTCGTCGTTTTCAATCAACTGCAACACGCCATCGGCGTTATGACCTTCAATGGCTACAATCTCTTTGGCAAAACGACCTTCTACTGTGGCTGCATGGGCTAAGCGATGTGAACGTGCTCCAAATGCGTCCATCTGTTCACGACTAATGCCGTGCATTTTAGATAGCATTTCTGCGGTTAGACCCATCATACCGGCAGCTTTAGCAACATTACGGCTTAGGCCAGGATGAAAATCGATGCCGTGATTCATAGGGACATGCCCCATGTGCTCAACGCCACCGACAATAAATACATCACCTTGGTCGCATGCGATAGCGCGTGCCGCATCATGAATCGCTTGCATCGACGAACCGCACAGGCGATTTACAGTTGTTGCACCAATGGTGTGGGGTAATCCAGCAAGTAGCGCAGCGTTACGCGCAACGTTAAACCCTTGCTCCAAGGTTTGTTGTACACAACCCCAGTAAATATCTTCGATTTCATTTGGGTCAAGTTGGCTATTTCGGCTCACTAGTGCGTTCATGAGGTGAGCAGATAAGTCTTCAGCGCGTACGTGGCGAAAACATCCATTTTTAGAGCGTCCCATTGGGGTGCGGATCGCATCAACAATTACAGCTTGTTTCATTTTAGTCATCCTTTTCTTAAGCCTGTGAACCATAATACGACTCGCCTGCAGCTGCTTTCGCGCGCAGTGCATCGGTCACGTGGTAAAGCGGGCCTAAATCAGCAAATTTGTCAGCTAGTTCAACGTAGTTAGCAAGTCCCATATTATCTAGATAGCGGAAAACGCCACCTCTAAAGGGAGGGAAACCTAAACCGTAAACCAATGCCATATCCGCTTCTGCAGGGGTTTGTACGATACCCTCTTCTAAACAGCGAACGACTTCATTCACCATTGGAATCATCATTCTGGCAATAATCGTGTCTTTGTCGAAATCTTGCGCTTTACTGCGTAGAGTTTCTAACAATGTGTAGCTTGCAGGATCTGCGGTTTTCTTTGGTTTTCCACGGCGATCTTTCGTATATGCGTAGAAACCAAGTCCGTTTTTCTGACCAAATCGTTCTGCTTGGTACATTGCGTCAATCGCATCAGGGCCAGTTTTAGTCATGCGCTCAGGGAAACCTTGCTCCATTACTTGCGCAGCATGGTGACCGGTATCAATACCAACAACGTCTAGCAAGTAGGCAGGACCCATTGGCCAACCAAAAGTTTTCTCCATCACTTTATCAACAGCAACAAAATCTGCGCCATCTGCAACCAAGCTAGAAAAACCAAAGAAGTAAGGGAATAGCACTCGGTTAACGAAGAAACCAGGGCAGTCGTTTACCACAACGGGGGTTTTACCCATTTGGGCAGCATAGGCCACCACAGTATCAATGGTGGCTTGGCTAGTATGTTCACCGCGGATAACTTCAACCAGTGGCATACGATGTACGGGGTTAAAAAAGTGCATACCGCAGAATTTTTCTGGGCGTTTTAGGCTTTTAGCTAACAAACCAATTGGAATAGTTGAGGTATTTGATGCAATGACAGTGTTTTCGCTCACTTGGTCTTCAACTTCAGCAAGCACCGCTGCTTTAATCTTTGGATTTTCTACCACCGCTTCAACCACAACATCACTGCGAGAGATATTGGCATAATCTAAACTAGGGGTGATAGAGGCTAGAATTTTACCAAACTTGATCCCATCAATACGGCCGCGATCGAGTTGTTTGTTGAGCAATTTACTAGCTTCATTCATACCGAGTTCAAGTGCAGCTTGATTGATGTCTTTCATCACTGCTGGAACACCGCGACTGGCGCTTTGATAAGCAATGCCGCCGCCCATAATACCGGCGCCGATAACTGCTGCTGTTTTCACTGGTGCTGCATTTTTAGATGACTTTTTAGCCAGTGATTTAAGGTATTGATCGTTTAAGAAAATGCTAACTAGACTGGTTGATACTTCTGTCTTGGCAAGTGTAACAAAGTTTTTAGCTTCTATTTCCAAAGCGCCTTTGCGATCCAAACCCGCTGCTGCTTCGATGGTTTTAACTGCCATGATGGGAGCAGGGTAGTGCGGACCGGCCTTGGCCGATACCATACCTTTAGCGACGTTAAAACTCATCGCTGACTCAATTTGATTCATACTAAGTGGCGCAAGTTTAAGTGCGCGGCGCGAACGCCAGTCTACTTTGTTGTCGATGGCTGATTGCAGCATCAATAATGCAGAGTCATAAAGCTTTGTCGGTTCAACGACGGCATCAACTGCGCCAACTTTGAGTGCGGCGGCAGCTTTATTGTTACTGCCGGTAGTGATCCACTCCATGGCGTTATCAGCGCCAATAACGCGCGGTAAACGAACGGTGCCACCAAAACCGGGCATAATCCCCAATTTGGTTTCAGGCAATCCAATGACTGCAGTGGTGTCGGCTATGCGAAGGTCAGTAGAGAGAATGCACTCGCAACCGCCACCGAGGGCATAACCATTAATGGCAGATATAGTAGGAACAGGCAGATCTTCGAGTGCGTTGAAAAGGTCATACGCTTTATTCAACCATGCGCTAAGCTCTGATTCTGGCAAGTCAAAAATGTCGAGAAATTCAGTGATGTCAGCGCCAACAATAAATGCATCTTTAGCTGAGGTAAGCATCAAACCTTTGAGTGAGCTCTCTTGTGAAAGCGTTTGGATAGCTTCAGTAAGCGATACCAATGTAGAGCGGTCTAGTTTGTTGACGTTCCCATGTTTTGCATCAAAGCATAGCTCGGCGATACCATCGCGAACATACTTAACATGCAAGTTTTCTCCCTGATAGATCATTCTTTTCTCCTTGCGGTGCTAGCTTTTACCGCACCATTTGTAGGGGTGTTCGATTGTCACCGCAAACGGCGATTCGAAACTTATGTTTAACAACTGAATTATTAAAACAAATATAACACTAGTTTTAAACACTTGTTTAACATTATTTGTCACAAGTTCGAAATGTTTTTGTTAATCGTAGTTTTCGATGAGATCGATCTCACTCATGCTGTTTTTTATTTCCCATTATTTATTAGCTAGTTACAGATCTTAAAAATAATAGAGTCAATAAAAACGTAGAATCTGGTGAGATCCTTTTTGAAAGAGATTTCGGACTGACAGTGGGCAATTGCTAAAGTGTTTGTTGTTTGCTGAACCCTTGAATAGATTTAGTGATTTTAAATGGAACAGTCAATTTGAATATTGGAGGGATAAGGCATACCGAATTTGGGCATAGATGGTTAAAAATTCACTTTTAAATTAGATATCTATCAGGAATGCGTTTAGTCGATTTGCTATGATTGCTGCAATATTTTTCTAAGTAGATAATCTAAATGAATCAAACCGAACAGCAGTTTTTGAAAGACCTTGAAACCAAGCTATGGAATGCTGCCGACAAATTGCGTGGTTCTTTAGACGCTTCACAATATAAACACGTTGTTCTAGGTCTTGTTTTTGTTAAATATGTTTCTGATGCTTTTAAACTGCGTCAGGATGAAATTAAAGCTGATATAGCTAACCCAAAACATGAATACTACTTAGATCCTACTGATTACACAGCAGAAGAGCTAGCGGCAGAGATTGCCATCGAGCTTGAACAACGTGATTTCTACACCGAGAAAAACGTGTTTTGGCTACCCATTGAATCTCGCTGGCAGTTTCTGCAAGACAATGGCCCGTTGGTTATTGGTGGTGCAGAGTTAGAAATTGACGGTAAAACTAAAAAAATAAGCTCTGTTGGACACCTCATTGATAACGCGCTTGAAGGCATTGAGCGGGACAATAAAAAACTTAAAGGCGTTCTGAATAAGTTTTATTCGGGAATGAAAATTGACCAAGCCAAGTTGAACGAGTTAATCAACTTAATCGCTACCATTCCCTTCGACCACGCCTCCCTAAACAGTAAAGACATCTTAGGTCACGTATACGAATACATGCTTGGTCAGTTTGCGCTTGCAGAAGGTAAAAAAGGTGGGCAGTTCTATACCCCAGCATCAATCGTAACGTTGATTGTTGAGATGATTGAACCCTTCGAAGGCCGCGTATATGACCCAGCAATGGGTTCTGGTGGTTTCTTTGTTCAATCAGAGAAGTTTATTGAGCGCCATGCAAACGAGAAGAAGGTAGATGCCGTCACGCAGAAGCAGAAGATCTCTATCTACGGTCAGGAATACAACCATACAACGTGGCAGTTAGCGGCGATGAATATGGCTATTCGTGGTCTTGATTACGATTTTGGTAAAGAGCCAGCAAGTACCTATACCAACGTACAGCACCCTGATCTTCGTGCTGACTTCATCATGGCAAACCCTCCATTCAACATGAAAGAGTGGAACACGGGTGTTGACGATAACGACCCTCGCTTCAAATACGGGCAACCGCCATCTGGTAATGCGAACTTCGCATGGATGCAGCACATGCTTCACCACCTAGCACCTGAAGGCTCTCAGGCGCTGCTGTTGGCAAATGGCTCTATGAGTTCAACAACTAACAACGAAGGCGCTATTCGTCAGGCATTAATTGAGAATGATTTGATTGAATGTATGGTCGCACTTCCGGGTCAACTGTTTACCAACACACAGATCCCTGCCTGTATTTGGTTCTTAACTAAGAATAAGAACTCTCGCGTTGATAAGGCAGGTCGTAAGCTGCGCGGTCGTATAGGTGAAGTGCTGTTTATTGATGCGCGTAACCTTGGCTTCATGAAAGACCGTGTACTACGTGATTTCAGCTTTGATGATATCAAGAAAGTGGCTGATTTATTCCATGCTTGGAAAACAGGTGGAGAAGTCCACGGTGTGGCTTATGAAGACCAAGCAGGTTTCTGTAAATCAGCAACGCTTGAAGAAATCACCAAACATGACTTTGTGCTCACTCCGGGTCGTTACGTGGGTGCGGCTGAGGAAGAGGATGACGGTGTTCCGTTTGGTGAGAAGATGAACGCACTGACTTCTAAGTTGAGTGAACAGTTTGCTCAATCAACAACACTAGAAGCTGAAATCAAGAAGAACCTAGCGGGGTTGGGTTATGAACTGGATTGATTCAACCGTAGGTGAATACAGCCCGTTTGTGTATGGCAAGGGGTTACCCAAAACAAAGCGACAAGTTGGTGAGCACCCAGTATTTGGTTCAAATGGTTGTATAGACTATCACAATGACTTTTTTATAGATGGCCCCGGACTTATTATTGGTCGAAAAGGTAGTGTCGGTGCCGTTCATTTATCAGAGGTTTCATTTTGGCCTATAGATACAGCCTTCTATGTTAAGAAAGAAACTCTAGGAGAGCTAAGGTTTACTTATTACCTACTTCGTTCATTAGGTTTGGAAAAAATGAACTCTGATAGCGCCGTGCCGGGGCTGAATAGAGATAATGCTCACGCACTTTCAATCAGAATTCCTGGTACTGAATCAGAAAGAGAAGCATTAGGAAATAAGCTTGCACTACTTGATCACAAAATAGGATTGAACAATAAAACTAACCAAACCCTAGAACAAATGGCACAAGCCATCTTCAAATCGTGGTTTGTCGATTTTGATCCAGTTAAAGCCAAAATGAACGGTCAGCACCCAGAGGGGATGGATGCTGTTACTGCCTCGCTATTCCCAGAAAAGCTCGTTGAGTCTGAGTTGGGTTTGATTCCTGAAGGATGGGAAGTTAAGCCATTTAAGAAGGTTATCGACAAGTATGTTGATAATCGAGGAAAGACACCACCAATCGTTGAGAATGGAATACCTCTCGTTGAGGTGAAACACTTACCTGAAAGTTCTGCATTTCCAAAGTTGAACACAGATAAACGAGTTACTGAAGAAACATTTAATACTTGGTTCAGAGTCCATGTGGAACCTAAAGATGTTCTTATCTCAACAGTTGGTACGATAGGTCGGACATCATTTGTTAAGAACACAAATTTTGGTATAGCTCAGAATGTGTTAGGCCTACGCTTCGGCAAAATCGTTGAGCCTGAATATATGTTTTACACAATCAAAGCTCACCGTTTTCAACATGACATGGATGCAAGGTTAGTTACAACAGTACAATCAAGTATCAAGCGTAAAGATCTCGATACGATTGACATTTTGGTTCCACCTTCAAATGTTCAAAAAGAGTTCTGTAAGCTAGTTGGTAGTTTACTCGATGGGCAGTACAGCAAAAATGCTGAAAATATTGATTTAGCCAGTCTACGCGATACCTTACTCCCTAAATTGCTTTCCGGCGAAATCGAGCTAAACGATGAAGGAAAAATCCTAGATACTCTGGCTGATAATTTACTAAACGCCATAGGCTTTGAACCTGAACATGATGATAAGTATAGCGATCTCTCTCAATACCTAAATGAATCAAGCTCGGCCAATCGCGATATTGCTTGCTTTATGAGTACCAAAGGACCTTATGGTTCTGAAGGGGGAACTTTTGTAAGACTCCCCAAAGCAATAAAAGCACTGAATAAGCTTACTAGTATTGACGGTGGATATAATGAGCTAGCAGGAAATGCTGCTGTCGGAGTTATTCTTGATGGCAGTAGCTTTATTGTAAACAATGTGATTCCGCTTGGATTGCTAAACAAAGTATGCCAAGGCATTTTCGGTACTAAAATTGCTATTGAACCAAGAGATTGTGTTTTATTAACTTCAATACACTATGCAAAATCCAGCACTATAGATGAAATTTTACTATCGCAACGACGGAATTTTGAACACCTGAACCTAAAAACCATGGACGAACAAGAGGTCGGAGAAAGGTTGCAGTATTTGGAGTCGTTGGGTCTGGTCAAATTGGATGGGGCAAATGTCTACTTGCTAGATACGATTGTTCAACATTAAAACCATAAATAAGCGATGAGATAAACAGGGATTTGTACACAGACATTTCTGTTAGATATTGAGCTACAAAATGAGTTAAACACATTTGTGAAGGATTTCTATGAGTAACAGCCTACTTGTCAATATTAGTAAATATGCTTCAAGTCATCAGACATCGCCAATAGAGAATTTTATTACCGAAGCTTTCGCATGGCTTTTGAGAAACGACGAACAGGTTCGCGAAGCACTTTGTATAATTTTACAATCTAAAGGAAGCGATCAAGGCTTGTCGTTTGAACAGCTTGCAGAATCAGATTCGCTTGATACCCAAGTCAACTTTAATGGCAAATATCCAGATATGCTTTGGTACTCAAAAGACGACCAATTTTGTGTCATCTTTGAACATAAGGTTTGGTCTGAGCTTCACCATAAACAACTTCACAATTATAGAGCATATGCTGAAGAGCACTTGAATAAAAGACATGCCATTGTCCTAATTTCTGCGCATGTTGGGCAACATAGGCAGAACCCTAATATAGCGTTATGTTGGCATGAGGTTGCCCAAGAAATACAAAAAATTGATAGTAAAAATGGCAAATTGGATTGGATTAGAAGTGAGTTTGTAGACCTCTTAAAGAACAATGGATTGGTAGATGTTTCCCCAATAAATCCACTATCTGTCGCGTACTATAACGAAGTAAAAAGACTAGATAAGCAACTCACGAATATTTCGGAACGTTCTAGAAATCTGTCGTGGCCTCTTTTGAATCAAGAAAACGCAACGGTTTTCACTATTCCCGAGAATCGTAAAATAAACCAATGGGGGCGCGTCGGTTTAACATTTTCTTCGTTTGTCAAAGATAATCCCCCAGCTTGGAAACCCGGATTGTTTTTTGGTTTTGTTATGGATGGCTCTGATCACTTGATTGAAGATTTATTGAAAGAGGGTCCTATCGCAGCGGTAGTTCTCAGTATTAACCAAAAACACTTTCTTTCTCTAAAAGATAAGGGCTATTACGATAGATTTGTAGCCCACTTAAGAAAACAAATTCCCAAAGGCTGGCATATTAGCGATCGTACAGAGAAAGGAAATCGAATTAACAAGTGGCACCCTCTAATAATCTATAGAAACCTGTCAGAATTTATTGGTGATGCCAATACATTAGATAAACAGCAACAGACCTATTTTCGTCAAATGTCTGAAATGCAGGAACTAATTCTTGGGTGTGATTCGTTCCAATCGTTTTGTAATGAATTGCAAGATAGGAGCATGGGATGATCACCGAAGACAAACTCGAACAACAATGCTTAGATTGGTTCACTGGCCAAGGGTACCTTTATAAAAATGGTTATGAAATTGCGCCAGACGGAGAGTCTCCAGAGCGTGATAATTACCACCAGGTCGTGCTTGAACACCGCTTATTCAATCAATTGGAAGTCCTAAATCCTGAGTTGTCGGCCGACGCAATCAATGAAGTGCTTAAAGTGGTTTCAACGCCAGACACCCCTGTACTAATAAAAAGTAACCGATCTTTTCACAAATACCTGATTGAAGGTGTTCCTATCGAATACACAGTATTCGAAGATGGTGAATCCAAGACCAAGCATACGCATGCTCGCTTGATGGATTATAACAACCCGGATAACAATGAGTTTCTAGTGGTCAATCAGTTTACGATCACCGGTAGCAAAGGAAATCGACGACCTGATGTGGTGGCTTTCATTAATGGTTTGCCCATCTCAGTTATCGAACTAAAAAACCCAGCAGATGAACATGCGGATATTTGGAGTGCTTACAATCAACTGCAAACCTACAAAGATGAAATATCTGACTTGTTTGTGTTTAATGAAGCGTTGGTCATTAGCGATGGTGTGAATGCTCGTGTAGGCTCTTTAACAGCCAATAAGGAGCGATTCTTACCGTGGAAAACCATCACGAGCGAAGATGATAAGCCTCTGTTTGAATTTCAGCTTGAAACCATGGTGAAAGGCTTTTTTAAGCAAGACCTGTTACTTGATTACATCCGCTATTTTGTTCTCTTTGAAACCGACAGCGATAAACTTATTAAGAAGATAGCTGGTTATCACCAATTCCATGCTGTCCGCGCTGCCGTTGAAGCGACCGTAAAAGCGAAGCAAGCAGATGTTCATTTGCCGAAAGTGGCCGATAACAGTCCTAATTATCGAACGACTTCAACCAAAGGTTTAGAAAAAATCCAAGCCGGCTCAGGTAAAGCGGGAGTTGTTTGGCATACCCAAGGCAGTGGTAAAAGCATTTCGATGGTTTGCTATGCCAGCAAGCTCTTGCAGCAGTCTGTCATGAATAATCCGACCATTGTTGTGGTAACAGATAGAAATGACTTGGATGGCCAGTTATACAACACTTTTGGCATGGCCCAAGAAACCCTAAAGCAGATCCCTCAACAAGCCGATGACCGGGATTCGTTGCGCGAATTACTTTTCAATCGTCAATCGGGTGGAATTATTTTTACCACCATCCAAAAGTTTACGTTATTCGATAGCGAAACGGTGCATCCGATCCTATCCGAACGCAGCAACATTGTTGTAGTTTCAGATGAAGCACATCGAAGCCAGTACGGTAACAAGTCTAAACTGGTAGAAACAAAAGATAAGAACGGCGTAGCGACTGGCCAAAAATATGTGTTTGGTTACTCAAAGTATTTGCGTGACGCACTGCCGAATGCATCATTTATCGGTTTCACCGGTACACCAATTGCCATGGATGATAAAGATACCCGTGGTGTATTTGGTGAGTATGTCTCAATCTACGATATTCAAGATGCTGTTGATGATGGGGCTACGGTGCCTATTTACTACGAATCGCGTCTTGCCAAGCTTGATATTAACCAAGAAGAGATTGAGCAACTCAATGACCAAGTAGAAGATGAGATCGGTGAAGACGATGAAACAGCTGATCGAGAGAAAGTAAAATCGCAATGGGCGACGTTAGAGAAGCTTGTGGGTGCCGAACCTAGAATTGAACAAGTTGCTAAAGACCTAGTGGAGCACTTTACGATTCGCGGCGAAACTTTCCCTGGCAAAGCGATGATTGTATCAATGAGTCGAGAAATCTGTGTCGACCTTTACAACGCAATTGTGGCGATTAAACCCGAGTGGCATCATTCAGATACAGATAAGGGTGCGATTAAAGTAGTGATGACGGGGAGTGCTTCTGACAAAGAAAAAATGCAAGCTCATATTCATGATAAGAAAACTAAAAAGCTTTTTGAGAAACGGTATAAAGATACGGATGACGAGCTTAAGTTGGTTATTGTTCGTGATATGTGGTTAACAGGTTTTGATGCGCCTTGCTGTCATACAATGTATATCGACAAACCGATGAAAGGGCATAACCTAATGCAGGCGATAGCACGTGTAAACCGTGTCTTTAAAGATAAGCCCGGAGGTTTAGTTGTTGATTACATAGGTATTGCAAGCGAGCTTAAGAATGCCTTAAAAACCTATACCAATAGTCAGGGCAAAGGCCAACCAACAGTTGATACTGCGGAAGCGTTTGCAGTATTGATGGAAAAAATAGACATTATTAGAGGCATGTTTGCCAGCCCCGTTGACGGTAAAGTTTTCCAGTATCGACCTGAGTTTGAAACACAAGGTCTGCAGCTGCTTGTTGGCGCCGTGAACCATATTTCTGGCTTAGTCACCCCCCAACACAGCGGAAAAGAACAGCGAGACGGAAAACGTCGTTTCCTAGATGTGATGGCTGCGCTCACTAAAGCGTATTCACTATGTAATACCATGGATGAAGTCCAGGGGTACAAAAACGAAATAGCGTTCTACTCTGCGATCAAAACCGCATTTCTAAAACATTCTACAGTCGATAAAAAACGTATTGATGAGGAACGCGATTCAGCACTAAAACAGATTTTAGATAACGCGATAGTCGCAGATGGTATAGATGATATTTTCAGCATGGTTGGGCTTGATAAACCCAATATAGGGTTGCTCTCTGAAGAGTTCTTGGAAGATGTGAAGAACATGAAAGAGAAAAACCTTGCGGTAGAGTTACTTGAAAAGCTGCTACGCGATGAAGTTAAAGCTCGAATGAAAAATGATGTAGTGCAGGAGAAAAAGTACTCAGATCGCATCATGGCTACGTTGCAAAAGTACCATAACCGAAGCGTTGAAACCGCGCAGGTCATTGAAGAGCTGATTCAATGGGCCAAAGAGATGCAAGAAGATGCAGAAATGCTAGAAAGGTTAAACCTCTCGGTTGAAGAAATAGCCTTTTATCGGGCCTTAGTTGAGAACGAGTCTTCGGTTCGTGAGCTAGGAGATGACAACTTACGAAGTTTAGCCATTGAGTTGACGCGTCAATTGCGTAAATCTGCGACAGTAGATTGGCAAAAGCGAGACAGCGTACGCGCACGAATGCGCAATTTGGTGCGTCGTTTACTTCGTCGGTGGAAGTACCCACCGGATGCCGCTGAAGAAGCGATTAAGCTTGTTCTTGAGCAAGCAGAGGTATTGGCGGAAGGGTGGTATAACTAAGCAGGAATAGAGTCATCAGTTGTTGTAGCTCTTACTCGACATTAAAGACCAGATAGTGAATCACAAGCAGATCGTACAACCTGCTTACTGAAATCGTGACAAACAACTGGACATAATCGTTTCAGTGGCTTTGCTAAACTCGCAATTTATGGATAACTAGGGGGATCGAAAGTCGCTCCGCTTGGTGTCTCGTATTGATGAGTTGTGACATTACCTATATCGATGCTTTGACTTACACTGACTCCCATCAGCAATCCGACAACAAACATATGACCAGTCAGAGCTTAAGGCATTATCTGATGCAGCATAGGAACGAGCCAATGTACCACAACGCTCCAGACCTTTTGCTCGTCCAAGAAAATACTCACTTCCAGAACTTGAGAAAACGTAAACATTAAACTCACTGCTATTTATGGAACGCTTAGTTTCGTCAAAAGGCCACCAAGAATAGTAGTAAGATAAAACTAGATAAATAACTATTAGTAGCGGCACAATTCATCTCCTTTAGTTCAATTTAGGACGAGGTTTTCTTGATGTAATCATAAAGACTAGTGAGCTTACTTCGTCCCTCACTAATAGCCTCACACAGAGAATCCAAAGTGTTTTCTTCAGGAACAAGCTTGAGCTTGAAAGAAATATGAGGTGAAACCTCTCTTTCTAACAACCTTCCTGATGGTATCAGAGTGACATTTTGCTTTGTTCGGCCTTTGTATTTCCTGTCTGCATCTAAGCAATTTAATCCTGCTACTAATGACTCTTTCCACTGAGCATCAGAAATACAACTGATTTTTTCCCTCAAAATTGTTTTTTCTTCTATCGGTAGGCGCGAGGATACTTGCCATGCATCTCTGTCAAATCTCACCGCGACATCTTTCAGCGGAAAACGCTTGATAAGATCTCCCGTTTGTAATTCATTTTCAATAAACCTTGAAATTGGCCAAGTATTTGAGTAAGACATACCCTCTAAGTTAATTCCAAGCTTGATATTATTGGTAGCTGCTACAAGACCAATATTCCATTGTACTCCTTTTGCATCGTCACTAAACCCGCTAATTGGATTCGATTTTTGGCCGAATTTACGAGGTTTGACTTCGAAAACTCGTTCAAATGCTTTTTCTAACAGCTCTAAATCCAAACATTCATATTGAACTTCGTCGCATGTTTCCATTGATTCGTAATAATTTATCATCTTTTCAATTACTTGAACTGGAGTTTCAAATCCTACCGAGTGACGCTCTAGTCGTTTATAGGTTTTCTCTGGAAGTCTAATTACTTTGCTCATAATGTTTATTTCATAGTAAATGTTACATATACTGTGAAGTCTGTTTTATACTGTAAGTTTTGTCAAACAACATGAATGAGAATTTTCCACTTCCGAGACATGAATCTCTTTGTGATATTGCTTAGGAGTATAAAAATCCTTTTTTAGTGGGCATGTAAGCTTCGATCCTCAATGCCTAGCGAAGCATGCTTCACCAATGATGATGCTTGTGATTACAACCTCTGAAATTGATTCCTATAGGGAAAAATGCTTACCACTGGTGTACCCAAGGTATGAAAAAGTAGGGCAAAGCCACTCTAAGTAGAATGAGAAGTTGGATGTTGCTGGCACAGAATGGGGCAGAAGTGTATTAACTGCACAAACCCACTTTTGGACATAAACGTGTTTGGGTGGTCACTTATTCAAAAGTGTTTCGGATTAGCGGAATTATGGAACTGTTGGTGTTAACGATTTAGCTAAAAGACAGCAACTTTTTGCAGTCCAGTGGAAGCTGCGCTTTTGCACCTGGAACGAATTTAAGCATTTTGTTAGAACTGCTTTTGGAGTAGAATAAGGGTTTAAATAGTGTATAAATTGATTTCTTGAGTGCAATTAGCTCCTCGTAAATGTAAGAAAAACAATGACATTAATAAAGCTAGTTATGACTTTAAAAATAACTTTGATACCTATATTTATATCCATTGCAATTTCTGGATGTAGCAGTGCTTTTGTAGATGCATACACAGATGAGATACTAGGGAAGGACCTCATTGAGAATCCGTCGGAGGCTTTAGCCCTTGGATTTTTTACAAAAAATTTAGAACATTGTAAGAAATCATTTCATCCTGAAACCTATGCTAGATATAAGTCTGATTATAATTGGCTAGAGTCATATGTTAATACTAATGCCGAACGAGAATCATACTTAAAAGGCTATAGGACCGAAACTCAGAAACTACAACCGTGCGATGACTTTATTTATTCAGCAGCTGAATTACATCAAGAATATCTACAGCTGAGGCGACAAGAGGCTCAACGCGAGCAAAGGCAACAGTCTAGGGTATCAAAATAAAATGAGTAGGAGACGAATTAGCTGAATACTGGACTTCCTAGACTTTGCTAGACATTCTTGAGTCACTTAACAGGGAAGGAACATTGAATTCCAAATGATGACAAAAGGTATCACTTAGGTTTCGCTTTCTTCACTCTACGGATAAACTTAACTGAAGTATTTTGGGGCAGAACTAATTCAGAAATATCCATTAGCTACTCTATCTAATAACTTTCTGACTTCATTCGTATTACCTTTTTCAAGTTGCGCCATCGGGGACTCACCACCGAATTCTTTTTTCGCTTTGGTTAACCACCTTTCGGCTTTTTGCGTGGAGCCAAAAACCTCTATTGCATATGCTAAAACCTTTTCTTTTGTCACTTCATCATCTCCGAAATGTCTACTGTATGTGTAGTTTAGCGTACGTTAAGAGTTAGCTATCTGACTAGTTAGTCAATTCAATGCGTTGCTGAATGCTATTACGTGTCACCTTGGCCATTGTATAGGGAAATCTCGTCCATTGAGTGGAGCTGATATTATTCTTAAAATCATACTTGGGCTTAAATTACTCAGTATGGCAAGCTTTTGTTAACTCATCAGTTCGTCAGTAAGTACAAATTCATCATACCGTTTGAAAACTAATTTGACATAGTCTTCATAGGTTTGAAAGTACTCCACAATTACAGAACCGGAGACGCCCTTGTTAATCCACTTACGTTGTAAATAATTGAACATGTTAAGAAAGGACCAGAAAATGGCGCTGTGGCCATCTTGAAGTTTTCCATTATCAGGATAAGCCTCAAAGTGAATACGCAGATATGCTAAGTAGTGTTCGGTTGTAATAAACCCAGACCGTTCATAGCGTTGAATTTTCTTTTTGATGGTACCGTAATCGGGGTCTATCAGCTCTAGGCTCTTAGGAGATAACGTTTCTAGACCATGGAAGTTGCAGTACTCAGAGCTCGTTCTTTGTTTGATGTATATTCGTTTATAAAATTCATTTTTTGACAAGGGTTTTGGACCATCGCTAAGCTTCTTTAGAATCTCTGTAATCATTACTTTAGATGAATACACAATAGAAGTATTTCCCTTCGCTAGCTTTGGTAGGAATGGACTGAAAATGCTATCTCGTTTATTGGTCGCTATGCATATATCTAATACGCCAAGAGCCGCCCAATAAAGACATCGCTTTATTTCCCTTTCACACATGCCTAAATCAGTTTGGCACTGTTTAGGCGTTTGTATTATGAGTAGCCACTCCTTAAATGATGGCAGCGTCGATTTACTCATCAGTAGTGAGCGTTCAAGTTGGCAGTGTGCCAAAACAAAGTTGAAATAGTGTTGATGAGATGCCGACATCCCCTCTGCATCTCTATATGTTTCAAAAAAATCACGCACCAATATCCAAGCACCAATTTCACTATCGGGTACGCCATCATAGCGGGTTATTTTGTCAGCAATTTCTTGGTCATCCCAACGTTGTTGTTTCATTAGTTCGTTGAACAGCGGTTGGATTTCACCTTGCCGAAACTTACGCATGATTTGACTATCGGAGCCAATCGATTCACCTGTGGTAACTCGCAATAGGCGTTGCCAAAACAGAGCATCATTCGCATCTTTATGTAGGTTGGATTTCACCCAAGTGCTTATCAGGTTATTGAATATAATTCCCCTATTTATCAATGTAAAAACTCCTTTCTATACGCATACTACTGCGGTGTTGTATGAAGTATGCGTACAGTTATTATTGTCTTGTAGTGGCACAATAAATTTGGTCACCTATTTTTTTATGACATTTGTCGGGTAAACAGGGCTGTTGGGGTTAAGTTGATTTGAGCGATTATTCATTTGAGCAGTATATGCCGCGTTATTTGGGTTCAAAGCATTTGAGCGATTGTTGTTTGGTGTATTGCTACTAGATTTTGAGCCTTTCGAGTTAGCCATGACTAGTTTCCTTTAAGTTTGTTGTTTGGATTAATTCCTCATTTGCACAACCAAGGTTACGACACCTGAGGTTGAGAAAAAGGGACAAATCGATGAAATATATCAACATGGGTTTCTAACCCGACTTTTCCTCTAGCAGGGTTATTTTGAGTGGAGCTACGGTGTATCTCTATTCATTAGCTCTTCTTTGGAAATTTTCTGATCAGCTAGAAAGCGACGAACCCTTTGCCCAACCGCTTTTTCAGTCACTCCTACAACAGATGCGATTTCTTTATAGGTGTAATCGCCTAAATACATCTCTATCGTTGTGAAATGCTTTTTTTTGACCTCGAGCTTAGATAGAAGCTGAGTAATATGAGACTTGGGGTCACGAATAGATTCAACTTGGTCGTCACTTAAGCAAACAGATTTACATTCATTGTCGTCTAGAGTAAAAAACCGAGATTCCCTAGGAATCTTTTTCTTTGAAGATTTTGTATCTTCCACTACATGTGCGGAGGGTGTTTTAATTGTGCGACGTTTATATCGTTCGTATAGGTAGTGCCCCATGAAATCGCGTAGCCATTTAGCAAATATTGCAGCTTCTTTTTCCGCGATTTTATTTGCAATATCCTCTTCCGTGATTTGCTTTAGGTTTACGTTACCTTTGACTAAAACACCATTGCTAGAAGCTTTTATTTTGACTCTGCTCTGTGATGCAATTGCCTTAATAGCATCATTTCGGCTTATTTCCTCTAAGATGAAATCTTCGCTATCAATTTTCTCGAGAAGAGTCGTAATTCCTTTGAGGAGCGCATCTTGACCATCTCGTTCGGGGTTACCAAAACCGCCCAATTTTGTTGATGCTATCTTCTTTGACTGCGTGATCAATGTCTCATATTGAGTAGGTCGTGAAATAAATTCATCAAATTTTTTTCTAGATGTTTTTTGCAATGCAACTCCTTGATATTAAGTGTCTTATTCATATTTGCGCTCAGCGCTATTTATTATAATTATTTTAATTTTAAAAAAATTGTTACTTTTTTCTTTCCTACATCAATCAATTATTTGAGAACAAAAGTTTGACAACTTTAGGTTTATAACAAATTCGTTAATAGCGTTATCTGAGCTGTATCAAATTTGTTCTTTTCTTCAAGGTGTCTTATAGCTGAAGTGTTATTCAAATGGTGATTATTGATGAGAAATAGAAATCAAACGAAACAGAGTCCCGTTAGGCAAACCACCACCATGTACTCACCTGTGTACGGTATTACAGGAGTGATGGAGAGCGATTTGGAAGTGGATTATTTCATTCTGCGTCAGTTTGGGCCCAAGCTAGATTTCTTTCAAATGCAAGCTGAATCCATTCGATATCAAAATGCCGAAAGAAAGCAATATCGCTATACCGCGGATGCGGCGGCTATTTTCAACGGTTGCTATTACATCGATGAGGTTAAATATTTTGAAGATGCAATTAAGCCTGAGAATCAGTTGAAATTTCGACTACTGAAAGAGCATTTCGCAAAAGAATCCAAAAAATTTCGAGTCATCACGGAAAAAGACATACGTGTCGGTGAGCGGGCGAATAACTTGAAGCAGCTCTTTAGAGCTTTATTTAACACTCTTGATGTTACATCACTGAAGCGATTTTTAAGACAGCTGCCTTATACGCAAGCTTCGCTAACAGAGCTATTTGATCAAGCCCGTTGCGCAAATCTACCCTTGGATATCTTGTATACATCGATAGCACACGGCTTTTTGCGTGGTGATTTAACCCGTCCTTGGGATTTGGTTGAACTGACATGGACGAAATGCTTACGTAACGAAGGGAGTGTCGCATGTCTACTGTAGAGAACGGGACTGAAGTTCAATTTCGAGGGATGCGTGGAAAAGTTATCGCTACAAGTAAGCGTTATGTGGTTATTGATTTTGAGACTAGTATGGATAAGCCCATATCTATAGAAATCGATGATTTCTATAAGCGATTGCATAAAGACATTTTGTTGGTTGAGTCCAAGAAACCGACTTTAAATTCTACGGGTAGACTTTCTGAAATTCAAAAATTAGAAATAAACCGTAAACGAAAATATGTGGCACAGCTATTGAGTCTAGGCGCAAGTACGGGCGGTCTAAAAAAACGCCAACAAGCCATCGACCAAGTGGTATTGCAACTCAAGGATTGCTGCCCACCGTCACCAGCGACGCTAGCGCGTTGGGCCAAAGCCGAAAAACAGTGTCTAGATGGTGTTGCCCGCACCTATCTTGAGCCAGCTGCGCCATATCGGCGTACAAAACATGAGGCAGTAAAGGGGATTGCTCTTGAAGTTATCACCGATATCTATTTGCAGCTTAACCGACCTACGATGAAATCGACTTATGCTGTCTTTTGTTCCAAAGTTGAAAAATCTCTAGGAGAGGCTTATCCCACCCCAAGTCTTTCTACATTCTCAAATTGGATAAAAGATATTTGCCCAATAGACATGGCTGATAAACGAGAAGGACGCTTGTCAAAGAACACATTATCTCGTAATGCTAGGAATCAATATTCTGTAACTAGGCCATTAGAGCGGGTTGAATGTGATGGTTTGAACTTAGCCGTTGGAATTGTCGATCATGAGAAAAACTACATAGGTAAGCCCACGTTGTTCATTGTCTTAGATACTTATACCAGGGCTGTTCTAGGTTATAGCTTGGACATCGCACATCGCACCAGTGAGTCTGCGTCTGCGGTTATTCAGTCTTATAGACATGCAGTTTCACCTAAGCTGTCGGCATCTAAAGCGCCTTACAAAAACGAGTGGCCTATGCAGGGGCGTTTTGAATCCCTCTTTGCAGATGGTGGATCTGGCTACAAATCATCTGAAGCATCGGTGTTTTTGTGTGCAATAGGAAGTGCTCATACAACGGTGCAGACCCGAGAAGGATGGCGAAAACCTTTTGTCGAACGATTCAATGGTACTGTTCGAGCGCAATTCGCAAAACTGCTACCTGGTTACTGTGGCCACAATGAAAGGTCAATCGATCTCGATCCAAAATTTCATGCTCGAATGACGAAAACGGAATTTATAGAACTGTTTGAAACGTGGGTTGTAGATGATTATCACCAAACTACGCTACGAGGGCTCAATGGAAAAACACCTCATGAGAAATGGAACGACGCTCTTGCCGCGAATCTGTTTGTACCACTGGCTTTGTGCGAGCAAACCCAATTCAAGTTGAAGCAATCTTATGGAGAAATTGAAGAACGTAAGATATTAGGAGAGAGCTGTCACTTAGGGGTAGCTATTGATAATGCGCGATATAACGACAACGGGCGTCTCAAAGGCATTGGGTTGCAGATGAAGCAAAAAAACGTCACATCCAAAGTGAAATGCTTTGTAGATGAACTTGACGTATCCAAAATCTCTGTTGAAGACCCGTTCTTAGGGGACCGATTCGATGTTCCAGTCGTTGAACCTGCTATTACACCTGGGATGACACGTCATGAGTGGCGACTTCTTCGCGATCGAAATAACCTTAATTGTAAAACAACAAAAATTTCTAAAGTTGGGACGTTTCTTAATAGCGAAACAATGAAGGCGATTAAACAGAGGCCCATTAAAACGAAGTCAAGAAAGCAGGTTATCACGAGTGCCAGCAAGTTGTCGCATGCAACACAGTCGTTATTGGCAGGAAGTGAGATTACCGAAGAAAATGCATGGGAGCAAACCAACTTTAATCAAAAATTACAATCGGCTAGTGATTTTGATGAGGAAGATACGTTTGAATACAACTAATAGTTTTGTACCCGTTTTTGGCTCGGCTCAGCCGATAGACCCACGAGTCGGAAAAATACAAGAAACCATCATTAAACATACGAGATTTACAGAGGGCTTAAACCAAATTAGTGAGGCTCATCGACTACGACTCGGCATGGTTCTCGATGGTGATCCGGGGCTTGGGAAGACAACGATTATAAATACCTATCGGAGCTCTGTGCTGGCCCTGGCTCAACAAGCTGAATCGGAAGAACTGTCGCCCATGCCAATTATGGTGGTTTCTATTCCAGCTCAAGCGACGCAGCGAAGATTGTTGGCTGCTATGTTCGATCAATTTGGAACCGATGCTCAGCTATCGTCTAAGACCTATGAAATGGAAAGGCAAGTGTACGCATTGATTGAAAACTACAACGTTGAGGTGATTATCTTTGATGAGTTTCACCACCTGCTACGCCGAGAAACATTTGCGACGGATACGTTTAACTTCATTAAACTATTGATGGACCGCTCTAATTTGGCGGTGGTTCTTGCTGGGTTGCCAATCGGTAAATCCGCATTGGAAAAACATCCAGAGCTGGAAGAGCGATTAGGATTCAATTCTATGACGCTTACGCCATTTGACATCAACACCGCTGCCAATAGGCGACTCTTTCAGAAATTTATGTACGCCTTCAAAGAGAAAGTCTCCTTGAACGGTGGTAAATGTATTGATTTTTCGAATCATGAAACGTTGGTTCTAGAGCGTCTATTACTTGCGACTTATGGTAAGCCGCGATTAATCCGAAACCTGCTAGTTCATGCGCTCATTGATTCAGGTGAAAAATTCGAAATTAACATCGCCAATCTCAGTAGAGCTTATGAGAAGGTCGATGTAAATAAGCAGCTCGGAGTTAAGAACCCATTTAGAATGAAGATCGAGGGTGTGGAACAAGCGATGAATAAGAAACTTCATATTGAAAAAACAAGAGATGCCTAAGAGTAGAGGGGGTACTAATTTGAGTTGTTCTCGAAAACTTCGAGCGCGTCCATTTCTGCAGTTGGGAGAGTCTTACAAAGGATACCTGCTGCGTTTAGGAATGATGAATGGGTTCGTAAACCTAAAACAATTTCAAAACTACTTAGGAACCAATAGATCTCGACGTTTCCCCCATGCAAAGTTGGAGGTGGCTCTAGGGGGCCGCCCTAAGGACAGCATTGTAGGGGAGTACATGCGTGAGCCCTTTAAAAAGAATCCAGAGCAAGCGTTTATTCGAAAACTCGAACTCGACTTTCCTAGAATATGTGCTCAATGCTTATCAAAATCGCCTGTCATTGAACGTTATTGGTCCTTTGCCGTTGTGGGCCGCTGTCATTATCACCGAACTCCTCTCCTAGACAGCTGTCCTGACTGCGGGGAGGCGCTAACGTGGGATAGCTTTCTATTCAACGGTTGCCCAGCGTGTGCAGCTCGTTGGAAGGACTATCGGCCGAGTAAGGATATATATCATGCGCCCTACATGAAAATAGAGTCATATATAAACGAAAAGCTTATTGCGATGCTGCGAGGCGAGAAAGCAATAGGCTATTTGTACGTGTGCGTGCGGAAAGTAGCGTACGCTATCGTTCTTGCCGCACGACCGCATGATATCGGCTGGGAGCCCTTGAAAAAAATGAATTACATCAAAGGTTACAGTAAGCTCGTAGAGCAAGCATTAATCCTTTGTGCATCCGAGTCTCAAAAAGAATCTTGGTGTCGTCAGCGTTCAGTTTACTGGAAGCAATATAATATTCCCTTTGATGCCAATTCTTCTTTGAATGATATTTGCCTTTGTATGGAGGAGTTTGAATATGACGCTCATGAGTTACGGGATATACCTGCGCTAAGGTTAGTCCAATATGAACAAGGCTTGAATAAACCAAGGCACATCATGATGTTGAAAACGAATACCCCAGAGGAGCTCCATGCACCGTTGCAAACCTTTGCGAATATTTTGGGTGTTCAGCTTCAAGTTATTCAACACTTCGTCCAAGAGTCGTTTCTAGAAGCCCTTAACCCTGATGCTGACGTGAATGACCAATTGGTTGATATATTGCAGTGTTTTGAAAGACTTCGTCCCTTAATGGATCGCGCGGCATTACACTGTGACTGCATTCATTTTGAATCGACCAGTGAATTGCCGGACAAGGGGATGGCAAGTATTTCCGAGCTGTTTTTGGATGTGTTTGAGGGGAGCCTTGAAGGCTATGTTGCATACGTAGAACAAGCGCAAATCCGCAGATTGATGTTAAAAGTACCCGTTGAAGACTACTGTGTTTGGATCCGAAAAAAGATAAAAGAGAAATGCCTAAAACCGATCCCTTTTGAGGCGTTAAAATCGATTGGTGAATATAGCTCTCCCGAAACCCTTATCTCATATGGGTTTAGATTGGCAATGTCTAAAAACACCGAGATTTTGTTTGACGAGAAAATCGTGGAGAACTGGTTACTCACTCAAGACGATAACTACTTCCTGCATGAGATCAAACCGGCGAACTATAGTTGCGTCAATGAAGATAGAATATTCTCTGTACTTTTGCCGATGGAGGATCAAAGAGAACTTCATCAGCTAAGTAAAAAGCGCCACCCTGAGGTTAAACATTCGCAATAAATGAGCTTAAGTCGAGTTCACCGAAGCTTTGTTAATTAGAGTTAGTTGGAAACAGCTTTTACACATCCTAGAATATTAGAGTTGGCTATGAGCAAGAAAAAGTTAAGCAAAGATGATTTGGTTAAGGGGCCGGCTCCGTATATGTCGTGCGCTGATGAAATTGCCCCACCAACAGACAAAGTTCGGGTTAGTGTTGACCAAAATCAAATCATAGATGAGGACTTTCTTGTTCATAGTGAGCGTATTCTAGAACCCTCATGCTTTGAATTTAAAGACTACAAGAAAGTCAAATCTGCATTAGTTCCAAAACAGCAGAATTTGTCTGTAGCGGGCTTCAAAGCGGCGAATCGAATCTTGTTGTCATGGGGAAGTTCACCTCAACAAATTCAATCCATTTTGAAGGTATCCTCGGTTATATATGATCAATACAACTCGAATCCTGAATCCGTAAAATTAGACGAAGAACAATTGATACGTATTAGTTATCTACTTAACATCCATCAGGCTATAAGGCTGACATTTGAAAACCAAGAAAATGTGACTGGGTTTATGCGAATGGAGAATGGTAATACATTTTTTGAGGGTCGTAAGCCCATAGATATCATTAGTTCAGGGAATATCGATGACTTGTATGAAGTCGCGTGCCGAGTCGAAGCCATTACACTGTAGTTTTGCAACTGGTAACCCAACACACATAACCCCAAAAATTTAGTGATTCTTTAACTGTAGTTGCTCTATAGGCTTGGAACGGCTTTATATTAAGCTTTACTCGGGTCTAAGCACACTAATCATGCTTTTGAATATTCACTCTAGTTATTATTAAGCATTAGTGCTTTTATATGTAGCAGGTGTGTATAGTATTGATTGCAATGCTAATAATTTGGTAAGCAAAATAAAATCCAAGGGTGCAGGTGTGATAGAAATTAGTACATATGATCTTATGAGCATGGTAACAACATCTGCATTTGTCACGTTATACTGTTCGGTAATTTTAGCCATCGCCGTTATATACGGTTTAGTATTTTGGTTCAAATATTCTCCTGTTAACCGTTCTATATCAGCTGCTCTGTTTGCGATACGAGCTACCCCAAAAGACAAGTTAGAATTCCCCCCATATTACTATGAGCTTCAAGGTTGGATGAATGATAACAAGCATCTAAAGGATTCTTGGCGCGAGTTTGAGGAGACACTACTGCTCCCAGGTGAGGACTTCGATAATGGAAGAGAAGTAATCATGAATACACACCTTCCATCGCGATATTTTAATCAGAGCAACCTGTTATTTCCTAACGTTAACATGCGTTTCTATAATGCATTACCTAACATCTTAACGGGGTTAGGGATCATTGGTACCTTCATAGGCTTAACCGTAGGTATTTATCTTGCTGCACCAGGACTAAATTCTCAGCATATTGATGATGCGAAAAATGCTTTAAACATACTCCTCAATGGTGCTTCGCTTGCTTTTATTACTTCCATCGTTGGTCTATTCACTTCATTATTTTTTTCAGCATATGAAAAGAGATACGTACACCGTTTTAACCGCGCGTGTCAGCGGCTTAATTCAGAGTTGGATGCTCGAGTTGAGTACTTTTCAGCTGAGAGGTTGGCGAGTAAAAACTTGGCCGAATCCCAGAAACAATCTATCGCGCTACAAGCGTTTGCCAACGATTTTGCTGTGTCCTTGGGACAAATCATTGAAGAAAAAGTATCGGCTCCAATTGTGGAAGCTATGGATGAGCTTAGGAAAGACCAAAAATCTGCAAATGACGAGACAATCACAAAAGTGATGGGAGAGTTTGCAGATAAAATTGCGGGAGCTGCCGGTGATGAAATGCAAGCCTTAGCTTCTACAATTAAAATTATGAGTGATAGCTTGGAATCTCAGGTTAATGCGTTAACAAAAGGTCAGAAGGATATGCAAGATACGGCTCAAAGTGCTGTGACCGAAATGTCTAACGCTATGTCAGATGGTAGCCAAAGAATAAATGACGGGATAGAGCAAGCGGTAAACTCTCTATTAAGCTCAGTCCAAGAGTCTGTCGACAATGTCACCAACCAATTGGATGTAGCTTCTAAGAAACTATCTACACATTTGGAAGATAGCTTAAATGGATTTCATAGTGTTGTCCTGAAATTACAGGAAACAGCGACTCACTATCAATCTATGACCGACAGGAATGAAACTCTATTCCGAGATATTTCACAGACGATTGATGATATCGCTGATGTTACTGATAAGGTGAGTCTAGCAAATACTAGTTTCAAAGAGACGGAAACGACTTTCCTCACCTATCTGACAACGTTACACGAGCTTTCATCTAAGCTTGGCGATTCTACAGATAATATTGACTCAACATTGCAACATCTTAAAGATGTTCAGAATGAAATGGCATTAGTCTGGGGAAGCTATGAGAAGCGATTTGATGGGCTAGATAGCACTCTAACAACTGTTTTTGAAAATATCGGAAGTGGACTTGAACGTTATGCGACTCAAACCGACGAGTATGTATTGGGATTAGACAAACACGCTTCTGATGTTGTCCAAAGCCTTGCTGCGGCAACGCAAGAAATATCAGACGCTATTGAAAATCTTGGAGATTCCTTAGAACGCAGAACTGAAGTTTTTGAAACTTCCGTCACTTCAATTTCTCTTAATGCAGAAAATAATCTAAAGCAATTTAGAGACAAACTGGGCACAGCTTCACAAACTAATACTAGACCTGAGTAATTGGAGGATACAAATGAGCGATCATCATGAACTCCTTGAAGATGATGGTGCTGGCTATCTCATTTCAGTCTCAGATATGATGTCGGGTTTGCTACTAATTTTTATAATTACGCTGGTAGCTTTCATAATTAATTTTCAAGATGCGATTCAAAGACAAGAGCAAATCACTGAAGAGCAAAAAGTGCTTGTTCAGGAAATGGAAGCTTCAATTGAAAATCAGAATCTTGTTACGGAAACTCAGAAAGAAGTAGTTAGAAAGCTCACCAATACTGAACAGATCAGGAATGAACTGCTTGGTAAGTTAAAGCAAGAGCTCAGAAAAGTAAGAATAGACGTCGAAATTGATACACAACATGGTGTCTTGAGGCTAACAGAAAAAGCCGTTTTATTTGAGACTGCTGCCGATACTCTCCAAGAAAAATACCAAAATAACCTTCGAATGATTGGGCTAGTTATGAGTGACATAATTCCATGTTATGCACACTCTCCAATTCCCACAACGGATTGTGATGATTACCAAAACACTAAGGGTAAGATTGATGCAATATTCGTTGAGGGGCATACCGATAATGTACCAATGCGTTCTAGTCGAATGAAAGATAACTGGGAACTGTCTGCTAGTCGTGCAATCGCAGCCTATCGCTTAGTTGTTCCAGATAGTGAGCTAATGAGGCTTCTCAATATGTCTGGGCAACCTATTTTTTCAGTCAGTGGCTACGGTGAAGGTAGACCAGTGGAAGGCCATAACCACAGCAAGCCAATGGCCGATAAAGTCAATCGTCGAATTGACCTTCGTTTTATTATGACACCGCCTGTACTTACAGAGCCTCAAAAAGAGCTTATTGCAAAAGGGGTTGAATAATGTCATTCAAAGATACAGTTCTTGATATGCCGACTTTGCAAACGCGAACATCATTAAACATCTCAGATTCACGACTTGTTGAACAGGCTTTTAAACTCCGAAACCGATATGGCTTCGTAATATCAGAACCCCCTTCTTCCATCAATATCGGGCATGTTCATGACAAATTAAAACAATACCTTCAAGCTCACTCGTCTATCTTTAATTTCAGCAGAAAAGAGTGGAGAATAGTGCCATGGGCTTTTATGTTGTCGATTAATGGTAATCCTCCTTTATATGAGAATGAGGACTATATTCAGCTCCTATTCGAACGTATTAAGTCAAAATTTGATACTACTAGCCCCTTAATACAGGTATTTTTGCAAGAGTACCCACTTGGCTCAAGATGGTTTGACTTACTTCGAAATGCGATTCATGATTTTGTTACTGACAGCCCTGACATAAAAGCTATTACAATAAAACAGTGGATTGATAACACTCAGATACTAGAGAAAAACAGCCATGAAATTTGTGCGGGAAATATTAGAAATGCGGGTTTCCAGTCAACCTTCTCTAGCTTTAAGTTAACTAGAGGGCTGGAGCATAGTGCATTTGCTTCGGAATCAATATCTTACTTATTGGCAGATTTGAAATCTACACTAAGTACCCTTGATATACATGCGCAGTCTCAACTTGTATCTAGCTGTCTTAGCTTCTTTATTACTGCTGAAGATTCTCTTAAGTATCCAGCTTTACGAGTCAATATCGCTGATGGTTTGTTGTCTTCATTTGCTGATAATCACATCATTCCTCACATCAAAAAGCTCCTGACAGACTTCTTCCTTAATCATTACAACGATCCAAGAACGTCTGCTGTAATGTGGATAGGCGTCACACCAACAGCTCTGAGCGTTATTAAAAGTTGGCTGGTTGAAAATACAATGCATGACTTCTTTAACTTACTTAGTCATATCGCCAAAACCGATCCTATGGCGGATAAACATTGGAAATCTAGAAAGCGTTTTTGGAATGCGTATCTGAAGAAGGGTTATATTCAAGAAGCATGGGTGGCGTTGGGTAGCAGTGCATATAGTGAGGCCCGCAATTTTCTACAAGGTGGACGAAGCACCTACGCGAGTCTTTCAGGCGGTCAACCTCGACACAGTGCTCTAATAATGGTCATTAACGGTGTTTTGATTACGGAATGGAGTCACTCGGGAAGTTTTAGGATATGGGACACCAGCTTACAACGGCCAAAATTATATTTGAGCTCATATCGGCGAGGCAACCTAGTAAATGGGTCAGACCATACTGGTAGCCACTCTGGCAGTGAAAGAGGCCTCTGGCAACAACGATTATCGAGTCTTATTCATGATTTAACAGGGGTGTCGATCCCACGTAGGGAGTATATGAATGACTAGTTCAGCGAATCTAACTTGGCACAAAACTAAGTTTGGATTTTGGTTTCAAGTGGAGCTTGATAGTGGGATTATCCCTCCAAATCAATGGTCAAAATTCAACTTGATTTCTGGCGATATGCCAGTTGTTGTTGACCCTCTATTCAGAACAATAGATAGCACAGCAAAACCAGTGATCTCGAGTTCTGGGATTGAATGTACGGAGGGTTTTATTGCTACATTGACTGAACTAGAAATTCAAAAACTAGCACTGCCTCAAGTTTCACATGCCAGACTTAAGATCGTAGCGAATGGGCTGATTAGCCAAGCTGACTTCTCGCTGTCCTATCGTTTAATGACTGCCGATGCTAGGCCCATAATGGGAGCTAAAGTATCCGGCATACAGTTGTCATCGCGACGACACACTGAACTAATTCTTGATCCACTTTATTCAATTATCAGTAAAATAGAGCAGTTTAATAACACCTTTGTATCAGACCGAGATGAGCGATTTATTTGCTGGGGCCAGATCAAAGAACTGTTACCCGAAGAGTCCATTGTCGATGGCCAGCTACAGAGTATTACTATTTGTCGAGCAGATCGAGTTACGTTGGACGTTAAGGAGCACGGAGTCTTTGCGCCATTACTTATTAAACCGAATTCCAGTAAAGATTGGGATGTGCAAAGCCAATCAGATATTGAGTACGCAGTTCCTAAAGCTCGTCAATCACAATTCGAAGATCAGTTTAAAAGCTGGAGTACCACACGCTCCAATTATGCAATCGGTAATGGGACTTATGTGGTGCTTCCTAAGCGTGTGCAGAAGGTTCTTAGTGTAATAAAAGCTTACCAAGCTAAGGGTAGTCAGGAGCGTTTGGCTTTTGTATCAAACCCACATAAGGTGATAAACGAACGCTTGCTGCAAGATGAACATTCAGAAGATCTCGATGCCATTTTTATCGAAACACCTGACTTTATTAGCCAACGAATTGATACAATCGGTGTCTGGTCACGCAAACTTTGTGCGTATACAGCAAAGCGAGATGGTGATTGGGTGCCCGACGACAATGAGCGATTGTTTTTTCCTATCGACGACCTTCTCGTGAATTTCACAATTGACGAAATGAAAAGGCTTTTAGTGCACATCAATGAATCACTGGATGAAGACGTATCTGAGATATCTTTTCAAAAGCAGCGAGTCCCCGTATCACTCGAAACCAAAAATTTGCTTATTAGGATGCTTAAACCCTTCGAAGAGACAGAAGGTAATCATGTTGCCCCTGTTGAAGTTGTCGCTCCGATTCTTAAGGATAACATTGAGGATGTAGAGTTTTCTGTGATTAAACATAAACTTAGGCCAAGGATCTCTAGGCTTCCAGATACGTTGAAAACTAAGACTTTGTATCCACATCAAACAGCTGGTGTTAATTGGCTAGCTGAGCACTGGGAAACTGGCTCTATCGGTGCGCTACTCGCTGACGATATGGGATTAGGGAAAACTATTCAAGCGCTAGCCTTCTTAGCATCTGTTAAAGTTCTGATGAACAACAACGAGTATCCGACTAAACCTTTTCTCGTTGTTGCGCCGTCAGGCCTTCTTAAAAACTGGATAGATGAAGCAAAACGCCATGTTGATAGAAGCGCACTTGGTGACATATTCGAAGCCTATGGTCCGCAAATTAGAGTATTCAAAGACTACAGTGTAATCGAACGCAATTCTGTCCTTTCCGGTAGTGGGTGGGTTCTAACGACTTACGAGACCCTAAGAGACAAAATCAAGTATTTTCTGTCTATCGACTGGGGGATTACTATATTCGATGAAGCGCAAAAAATTAAAAACCCTGTGTCACGTATGACGGAAATGGCCAAGTCATTATCCTCCGATTTTACTCTAATGTTGACGGGGACCCCAGTAGAGAACGAACTCAAAGATCTGTGGTGTATTGTTGATACAGCGCAACCTGGATTTTTTGGTTCACTTAGCCAATTCCACAATGATTTTGTCAAACCTGCTGAGAGTGACCCAGCTGAAGCAAGGCGACTCAAGTCATTACTTGTTGAGAAAAGTTCCCCTGCTTTAATGCTCAGGAGACTAAAGGTTGATCAATTAGATGGCTTACCAAATAAGTACATTCACCTCGTCACTAGGACGATGCCAGAGTTACAAGCTGCAGAATATGAGAATATCATTAGAGATGCTCAGCAAGAAAAAAAACTTGAAGTTGGAGTATTAGCAATCATACAGAGAATCCGCCGAGCATCCTTAATTGCTGAGGACTTTGATGGTTATGGAATAACTGATGGAGTAGTAAAGCGATCTGCTCGTCTCTCAGCCACAATTGAAATTCTAGATACTATTCATAAATCTGGCGAAAAAGCCTTGGTTTTTTGTGAAGCAATTGATGTTCAAGAATATCTTTCAGGATACTTACAGCATCGTTATCAACTTCCTTCTAGACCTCTTCGAATTAATGGCTCTATTGCTGGGAGCATGCGAAAGCAGTTAGTCGATGAGTTTCAAAGTGGCGCTGACGGCGAGTTTAATGTCATGCTGTTGTCACCTAAAGCTGGAGGTGTTGGCCTTACAATAACAGCTGCTAACCATGTAATTCATCTTACTCGTTGGTGGAACCCCGCTGTTGAAGACCAAAGTACTGACAGAGTTTTTAGAATAGGGCAGCAAAAAAATGTACATGTTTATTTGCCTATTGCTTTACACCCTAAATACGGTGATGGCTCATTCGATGCGAATCTAAACCGCCTCCTCACGAAAAAGAGACATTTGAGTTACAACGCACTAATGCCAGGTACGATTAGTAAAACCGAAATGGGTAGCTTTATATCTCAAGACATCATCGATTGAATTAACCATTCTGATTGGAATATCGTTTTTATATGGAATTTCGCTATTGTATTTATACTCTAATGTGTGTGCTACTTTGAGTGACTAGATAACTAACCAGACGCTTTGTTTTAACTCGATTTACGAGAGTTATAAACAAGGTTGTATACAGATTCGGGGATAAGTGCCTGAAACGTAGCCGTGGGGCGAATCGCAGACGAAAAAAAACACCGACTTGTCGGTGTTTTCTTCGCGAACATTCTCCAAACCATATAAAGAAGAACTTCACTTGCGAGGGGTGCAGCAACACCTGACCCGCCGTTTAAGTTTCATCCTAAAAAGCGGATACGCTCTACAGCGTGACTACTAAGACCATGCAACCAAGCATGACATAAGGGACTCTGTGAAATCCCCTATAGCTTGCTTAAAGCTAAGCTATCACGAATTAACCGATTTCTTCAAGTGCATGACCTTCGTAACAAGTGTTTCTTTAGCGATATCAAGTGTAATTGGGTTGGTTTTAACACTTAGTTCATCTATTGATTTCTCTCCAAGAAAGTATTTGATTCGCTCGGCATTTGCTCCACTTGGATGGGGAAGCCCCGTTAAAACGCAAGATTCATCGATAATTCCCTTACTGGCTAAATCTAAGACTAAGTCGGCAACCCCCTGGCCAAGCGGTAGTATTATTGCCCCTTTAAGAGCCAGAAGCTCATTAGTTAATAGATCATCCACCATACCGGCCAAAATTGGCTGATTTATATAGCCCTTAGCTGAGCTGATTGGTTTCCCATTTTTAAGTACTGGGTAGCGAAATGCCGAAGTGTAGTGGACAAGTTGATTCGCCTCTTCGGTAAATAGAGCTGAAGAGCTCGCCAAATTTAAAACGTTGTGGATCCCAATAGAGTCTAAGAGTTTGATTAAATTACTTCGTAAAGGTCCTCTAAAGCTTGCCACTTCCTTCGCGATTTTTTCGGCTTTGATATGTGAGACGCCTTGATTCACTAGTGAGGAATAAACGGAATTGGCACTGGAAGCCTGCGTTTTTCCAGGACTGATGCCGATAATTACTAAACGGGACTTATGATTAACAAAGTCAAAAGGTGCATAAAATGCTTTTATGTCCTTATGTTCAACCAACAGCATTTTATTTGAAAATGGTTGTTGGTTTGGATTGTTTATCAGTATTTTTTGTTTGTCCTGAATGCTGTAAAAGTTCATTTTCTTACGTCCTTGTAATTGGCTTGGAATAACTTTAAAGCACAAAAATAAACCTGTCAAACATTTTGGCTGTTTTTTTTGGGCAATAATAATGCGAAAAATAAATGGCCAAAATAATTGTGGAAAAATTATTTAATGGTATATTCTAAAAATAAAATCAAACCTAGGGATAAATCGTATGCACATGGATCAAGTTTCAAAAATGGAAGAAGAAATTGAAGCTTTCTGTCTTGATATCGCTGAAAAAATCGGACCACTAGGCCTTGTCGATGATGAAAGCGATGTCTACAAGAAGACAAGCATCGCTGTAAATTTGCGTATTTGTTACGAATTAAGGGCTACTGGTCGTTTGGACTCTAGCTTACACATACAAGAGTTGTTTCACTTCACCCAGACATTAGTTGAAGTCTTTGGCTCGGAAATAGCAGATAACAGAGAACTTGATGATTTATGGGAAGCCGTGTTTACCGCTCTAGGATATACCTACGTCTATATAAAAGAAGATACTTGGGGATGGACTTATTACGTTCGTGCTTTGGCGTCCGTTGCTCGAATGAAGTACTCGAGTTTTCGAACCGCTTTATCCGCTGCGGGAGTTCCAGATGATGAAGATGCCGTAATCCAATTTGCAAAATTGAGGCGAGGCTTTGTCAAAATGTCTTATTTTAGTCCAACGGCTGAAATTGATAATTTCAGATTCGGAGAGTTTAGACCGAATATTGACGATAAAGATATTCTGGCGTCAATGTTGTTAGAACGAGCGCAATTTCGAGGCATATCTGAAAACCACCTTTGTCAGGTTTTACAGTGCGAATTAATAGACTTAAATAAGTCCGTTACAGCACCACAAAACCTTACTTCTGTAGCCGCAATTTTGTCACTAGAAACGAGGTCCTTCATTCAGTTGGTTCAAAACATTGAAATTTACGACGCCCAAAAAAGTATCAGAGAAAACTACAAGGGGGCTTTAGACCGACCCCCTAGAATTACTATAAATGACATCAAAGAAGGCTCTGAGAGAATTACTCCTAAAGAGTTCACTAATCTACTTAAAGATGTTGCAGTAGTTCATCCTGCTTATCGTGCAAACAAAAAGCTAAAAGGATACCTCCTGAATAATGGGATTGAAATTGGTATTGAAATTTCTACCTCAAAAACAGTGAATATTTGGATCCCAAAAGATGTAATGAGTGCACCGCTGCAGGGTTTTCTCAAAGCAGAATACGAAGAATATGACAATTCCTCACCAGTTTATGGCCGACATAGTGCTTTGAGGGTATACCCTCAACTGGCAACTTCCGCGGTGGTTAAGCTGGTCGTTAGCAATGTTAATGGCGCTAATACATTTATAGAGTGCCTTCGAGAATGGCAGAAAGCATAGTGATTTATTTCAGTTCAATAATTTTTTCTATACATATAAACACATACCCTGTTACAGCCCTATATTGTGGTGGTGACTCGTACATGTATAGACCTAATATTTGGTCAAATGTCTAGTGAAAGCTGGGAAGTCCAGTGAGATCCTTTTAGAAAGAGACTTATGACTAACAGTGGGCTATTACTAACGTTCTTGTTGTTTGCAGAGACAGTGATTAGTGTTTAATGATTTTAAATAAGACTGCAAAACTCATCAGTTAGTTTGGTCTGATGAGTTTTGACCAATTGAGGAACATACGTACCTGAACGATCACATGGTGAGTCGGCTTCAAATAAGCCGACAAAGGATTTGTTTGCTTGAACCCACCTTAAGGTTTGGCTTTTCACCATTTTCAAAATATTGTTCAGGCTCTACTTTGTTACAGCTTCGGTGTTCTGCTTCATCGGAGGTGTTAAAAACCACCTTTACCAGTCAAATATTGGCCTTATTTTTGAGCCTTAATGACTTATTCTAAACCGAAATTTTTGGTCATATGTCATTTTCAGTTTTTTCATTCTACTGAAAGAACACAAGTTCCTGAACACTACCGCTTGCGCATTACTCTGTGCTTAAAATGGAAAAGCTTTGCCCCTTTGAAAGGGGCTATCACCTATTAATCCGGTATATCGATATAGGTGAAGCCATTCTGATTGGCTTTAATTAATTGACCGTTTCTGCCGATGAGTTTTTTATATAACAAGTCAGTTTGTTCCGAGGGTTTACCAATAAACTCAAACTTATCTTTTTTATTTGACAAACTTTCTAATTTAGCATCATCATTTTCCTTACGATTAAGCTCAAAGAATTCCTCTCTCTTACGCCACCTCGTTGAAAATGTTTCACCCGCCTCGAACCAATTAACGATGTCATAGGCTGCAACAATCACACCGTCTGCCACGGCCAGAGCCAAAGGGTATACAAGTTCATCATCTTCATACTGCTTAGTTACCTTATCCCAACTCACCCCCCAAAACTGTCTAGTAGCATCATACAGTTCCGCTTCTTCTATTTTAGGATGGTAACTTTGGTTGAGGAAAAAGATAATGGCATTAGTGTTAAGGTCATCTACGGATATTTCTTCAGCACCATACACTCGAGAAAGTCTATCCCCGCTTTGATATCCACGCTCTTTATGATGACCAGATACCAGATTGGTTAGATTACTTTGACCGAGTGCATCAATCACCGCAGCTTCCACTTCGAAAGCAGTTTGTTCATCAGCCAATCCGTGTCGTATAATATCCACTCGAGGCTCTTTACCGCTACTTCTTATCTCTTCGATAATGTCATTTTTGCTTCCTCTTTTGCCTTTTTCGTCTTTCATCTTAAGATGATGGAAAGGTCGAGCGTTAAAACCAGCTTTGCCAACGTAAAAAATACTATCATTCCTTGGGTCCACAAGAGCGTAAACATAGTGGCCAAGCTGCTTTTGCACTTCTTTAGAAAAGCCCATTAAATTCCTCTACAAGTATCAATTATTGTCTAGTTGGCAGGTTACTAAATTACTTGGCAGTCGACTGTGATTGAGCTAGATAATTGCTAACAAACCACCGTGTTTCATTTAAGTCAATTCACAAGCAAACTCGGTCTTTACGAACTTGATAGCAATTACTTAAGCCGCTTATATTTTTTTTTGGTCACAAAATAACGCTCTGAAGAAAGGCTTCCATGTCGAAGTAAATGAATAGCCTCCACAGTATCAAACGTCTCTCCTACAGCGACTATCTACTGGCTAATTTAAAGTGTCCAATTGGAGTTGACCAGTACAGTTGAGTCGAATCGCTATAACTTAAATGTATTCGTTTAATGGACCAATAACATAGGGTTTTATGGTTGCTAAAAGTAGTACTATTACCGCTTTTTTGTCTAGATGGTTCCAATGCGCCATGTTTTTGTTTTTTACCATTAAATACAGTAGCTTAGACCACTTGAATTGTCGCGCAAAGGTAACGAAAATTTAGTGGAATTTCGCACCTTTTTTTTGTATATTAGGGCCGCTTTAAAAAATATCGCAAAACACTCTTAATAATACACCATTCGTAAAAAACTAAACTAAAGCCCTCACCAAAGTGCCCTAGTGGATTTCTCTGCTAAGGTCTATTTGCGTGCACGTTTTTTTCTGACCAAAATTTAAGGAACAATGAAAACACAGATCATAAAGTAAACTAGCTAGAAATTAGATTTCTGCTTTAAAGAACACCTTAAAACACACCTTTAGTAACGAACTCAAACCAAAACTAAAACCGTCACCAAAATCACCTAAGTGGATATTTCTACTTGGGCTTTTTTGCGTGCCTGTTTTTTTGTTGCCTAAAAATATAAGGAACAATTATGCGACACATCAAAAGAAAACTTACCCAAACTGTAAGCGATGTCATTACACATGAATTCCATTTACGAATCGACATGGCCATCTATATCGAATTGCCTATAGATATCTCCTGTGATGAAGCAGAGCGGATCGGGAATATTGTCAGGGGCTTCACTTATGCAGAAGATTCATGCATTGATGATTTGGAAACCTATGAAATTCCTATTCGCGAATGGTTTAAAACCAAACTTGAGGTCCCTATAAATCTTAATGAAAACGAGGCAAGAAGGTTTGCCCATTTTCTAGACGCTATTCCTTTCGGTTTTTAATTTCTGGTGAATCCTATCCGCAATAATTGAGAAATCATTTATGAATGAACTAATAAATCCCAACAAGGTTGTCGTCTTTACTGGTCCTGAGTTAACACAGGACTGTGGTACGCCCAATCATAGAACACACACTCCAAACGGAAAGCATCGTCTTGCCAATTACCCTTATTCACCATATGCATGGCAGCAATCTCCAGCTCAAGTCATCGCGACTTACAATGAATTAAAACAATACATTTTGGCGGTCGAACCCAATGAATCTTACCTAGCAATTGCTCAACTGGAACATCAATACGATGTGACAGTCATTACTCAAAATATCGATGATTTACATGAGCGTTCAGGGTCGACCGACGTTAGGCATTTGCATGGTGATATCACCCAGGCAATGTCGCCTACGGATCAGAAGTTACTCATTGATATTGGATACAACTATTTGAGCTTTAACTCCAACTCAACAGAGCAATTAAGACCCAATATTGTGAGCTATGGGGAGCGAACGTATTGGCAAGCTGAGGCTAGGAGTTTAATCTCTAGTGCATCGATAGTGTTGGCTATCGGAGTTTCATTTGATTTGTTACCAACCATACACTTGTTAAGAAATGCTTCTATCTATTCAGAGCGCTATTTGCTCAGCACTAAAGGATACTCGAGGTTGCTACAGGGTTATCAAAAAATCAGAGAACCATTTTCAGAATCAGTCCCTCGTATAATTGTCGGCCTTACGCGATAGCAGGAAATCAATCGTAAATCATGTCTCTAACGTATGTATTTGCGGTTGCTCTTTTTCTTAAAAGCGCAAATCGACATTTTAATGCTTTATTTCTATACATAGTGAATTTGAAGCTCTGTGTTCTCAAGTTCTTGTGCTGTAGTAATAGCCCAAGGGGCGAGGTTGGTGGTCGTTTTTTGAACGTTAATGGATATGGGTCTCATGAGATTCAAAATTTTGCAGTTTGATCTCACGAGATTCGACTTTCCAAAACGAGATCTTTTTGCGAAATACCCCGCAACTCCTTGATTTTATTTTTCCGAAGATCTCGCCCAAAACTACGATTAACATTTTTGTCTATTTCAGTTTGAGAAGAGAATAATCTCATTCTAAATGGTAGTTTTTGTGAAATAAAAACAATCAGTTAAAGCTAATGTTGAAATCTAAGGCCTTAGTTTATCGCAAAAAAAAGAGATCGATCGCGTGGTGAAAATCACGTAATTACATATCAATCTGAGGCTAATGAATTGGTGAAGCTCACACTAAAATATAGTTTAATTGATACATTCAGGGGTTAATTTTTAGCTCAGCTGTTGCTGCAGGGAAGATAATTACAGGTATATAAGTTGTAGTAGTGTCCAGCAGTAGGCACAAAAAAAGCACCGTCCTAAAACGATGCTTTCAAGGCGTTTCACCGGCAGTTTTAGTTGCCTATCAACGCGGGTATACCGGGTAATTGACCAACAAGCGCAAGCGATCCAACACAAATTACAAAAGCTATCCCTGGAATCAAATACTTGTCTTGAGCAGATAATGACTTGGCACGCTCATGGTCACCAATTAAGCCCATGTTATCGAGTAACATTGTGGTAGCCCAACCAAATACCGGATTGACAAAGGCACAAGCGAAGATACAAATCCCTGCACTTAAGGAGTCTTTGTGCTTGTGGATCATTTGCATACCCGCTTCTAGCAGCGGTAAGAACACACCAACAATCAACGCAACACGAAGTACCGGTTCCCACATTGCCAGATCCATAGGGTAGCCCAGCACAGAGGCCAAGATACACATTATCCCAGTGAGCAAGGCTCCACCCGGAATTGGACGTTTAGCAATAGCTGCTGGGATCATATATGTGCCCCATGAAGATGCTAAGTTACCACCACCAAGAAGTGAGCCAACACCTTGACGAATAGAGGCGGTCATCATCGTGTCGTCAACATCCATTAAGACGCCTTTTGCTTCTTTGGGATAGTTAAGCTCTTGGAATACACGGTGTCCAAGGTAATCTGGAGACCACATTGCAACCGCGAGTAAGGCAAAAGGAACAACCGCAATAAAGTGTTCCAAATTAGGCCAACCAAGTTTCCAACCCGTGTCTTCACCCCACCAATAGAACGGACTGAAGTGTGGCAAGCCTGGCTCGGTAGTAAATGAGAAGTCAGCGCCTAATACATATGCCACTATCCCGGCTAAGGCTGAACACAAAGGTATAGCAAGCCACCGCTTGTTAATTTTGGCTAGGTAAGCGTAAATCATTACTGTAATACCGATAACGGCGAACGATATATAGCCTTGGTCAGTACTATTTGCCCAAACCTCGGTTTTATTTATCTGACCAATAAGTCCGACGGCCCCGAGATAAATGAGTAATCCTCCCCGAACACCGACTCCGGTTAAGGTCATAAGTTTTGAGCCGCCTTTGGTATAGGCAAGTATTAGTCCAAATACGCACACCATTATGCCGAGCGCTAGTGGGTGGCCACCAGCAGCTGCAATCAAAGGAATGAGTGGGATCATTGGGCCATGAGTACCCGCCAAATTAGCATTTGGATTTAGAATGGCTGAGAACAAAATTACAAACAAAGCACCGGCGATAAGTAATTCGTAACGTACGTTTTCAGCAACAAACTCCGCAGATAAACCAAATTGTGTGGCGAATACAGAAACCATAGCGGTCACCATGACTACTTTACCAATTGTGGCAGCAAGGGCTGGCACCCAGTCTTCAATTTCAACACTGTAATCACGCGAAGGTAAATGTATTCCCCAGCGTTTAAAGTTCATGATTTTCAGGTCATGATTTAGAAATTCTTCGCGACTATCGAAATCTTGCGCTTTTTTACGCAGATCTCTATAAAATTTCTTTCCAGATTTAGACATGTAACATTTCCTTATTACGTTTCAATGCTTAGCACCTCACGCCACTTCTCACTTACGCTTGGCATACCAACCTTCAGTTGGTACGAGACGACATCCCAGACGCTACCTTGCTTCTTTATTTATGCAGTCACAGAAATAAAGAGGAGTAGTGAGTTTTTGCTAGCTTGAAAAAAAGATGGTCAATCGATTCTGACCACGATAGTGCGTAACTCGCACCCGCGTTAGTTTAGATAAACATTATGAACAGAAATTGACGTAGATTATTTTTAGCAATGATGGACGCGTGTATTGTATGATTATTGGGCTAAGTTGCTACTTGGCGCACACTTTGGATGGGTTTCTTCACCAACGGACAAAATGGGTCATTAATACGATATGCAAATATCTGAGCATGCTGAACGCACTGAAGCTTTATTTGGCGTCCGAGCTGAGGACATCCACAAATGGATCGATGGCTTTTTTGATGATAATGGACAAGACCATGCCCAGCACATGTCAAAGCATCTTGATTACGACCCTTACGATCATAGGCGTTTTAGGCATTGTAAAGAAGCGCTTGCGGAAGCATACCGCGAGTTTGGCGGCCGCTATACTCACCAGCAGATTAAAGACGTTTTTGAAACCCACGTCAAAGACGACTATGACGGATATTTGCCACTAAGAGCTGATTTCGAGAATGGTACCTTTACCGCAAAATATCATGACCGAACTCACCAAGAAACACTTGGCGAAGTGCTCGACGAACGAGAGCTCGCTGATTATTTTGACGGCTTACACAATCAGGAACCGTCGTCAGGCCATGCTCTAAAACAGTTTAGTTATCGCATTGTATTGCCAACCATTGCAGCAATTATCTTGTTTATCACCTCTATAGTGTTCGTGATTGTCCCTTTAGTTGAAGATTCAATGGTGGATCAAAAACGTCAAATGCTCAGAGAATTAACCTCTGCCGCAGTCAGTATTGTCGACAGTTACGTGGAACTTGAGCAACAGGGGGTGTTAAGCCTTAGCCAAGCTCAAGCCAAAGCCGCTATTGAGATAAAAACGATGCGCTATGGACCTGAAAACAAAGATTATTTCTTTATTACTGACATGCACCCCAATATGGTAATGCACCCCAACCTCAGTGATTTAACCGGGCACGATCTTACTCAATACACCAACAATGAACAGCAAACTGGCCCATCGGTATTCGTAAGAATTGTCCAGTTAGTCAATGCCAATCAACAAGGTTTTTTAGAATACCAATGGCAATGGAAAAACGACCCTACATTAACCGCCCCCAAAATGACCTACGTCGAGGGTATTGAAGAGTGGGGATGGATCATTGGTACGGGTGTATACATAGAAGACGTAGAGCAAGGTATTGCCAAACTTGAAAACACCTTATCGCGGATTTTTGTGGCGATAACCCTAGGTCTTATTGTGTTAATGAGCTACGTCATTACGCAAACACGTAAAAGTGAAATCAAGAAAAAACGCGCTGAACTTGCACTTCTCGAAGCCAAAGATCGTTATCGAGCTCTAGTTGAATCTTCTAGCGAAGGCTACATATTGGAAGCCGATGGCCAAGTGATTTTCTCTAATAACCGCCTGCGTCTATTAATGGGTTACCAGCAACAAGAACTCAGTTCTAAAACCGTTTGGCAGACGATATTCACTGATGCCCCGCACAACGCTAAAGTGATTGAGCATTTATTTAATCTATTCAACCAGCAAGCCGAACCTGGAGAGTTTGAAGCCCAACTGAAAACCAAACAGGGTCAATCCATCGACATTATTCTAAGCACATCAAAAATATTTCTCGCAGAAAAGCTCGGGCATGTGGTCAGCTTTCGCCCGATAGTTCGTAAAATCTACGGAACAAGCTTCACGAGTTCCTCACTAATGACCGCTGATGCTAAGCAAACAATTGTGAAGCAAATTCAACAGGCTGACAGCCAAAGCGCCGTTGTGGAGTCGCTTAACCAACTTGCGGACCAAATACGCTACAAAATTGATATAGGCACCAGAGCTGAGTATTTACGCATATTGATTGGTTCGACCTACGATGCTGCTATTTGCCGATTTATAGAACTAACCATTGCTGACATAGGCGAGCCGCCCGTTCCATTCTCATTTATCAGTTTTGGTAGTAATGCGCGCCACGACATGACGCTGTTTTCAGATCAAGACAACGCAATAGTGTTTGAAACCCCAGACGATGCCGATCTTAAATCGATTCGACGCTACTTTTTACATCTAGCTGAAAAAGTATGTGCTTTGCTTAATCAAGCCGGCTATAGCTATTGCGACGGCCTGATTATGGCGTCCAATCATCAATGGTGCTTAAGCCAGCAAGAATGGAAACACAACTTCAGCAGCTGGATTGAAAGCGCATCGCCCGATACTATTCTAGAGCTCAATGTGTTTTTTGATATTCGCTCCACATATGGGCACGCCACATTAGTGGATGGTATTCAATCGCATATTCAATCGGTACTTGTAACCCAGTCAAAATTCTTAAGTATTTATGCGCTTAATTGCCTTTCCTATTCTGTCCCTTTAGACAGCAATGGTGGACTGCTTACCGAGAAATTTGATGGTAAAACCTCAATAAATCTCAAAGAGTGCCTCAGACCCATGGAAATATTTTGTAGACTCTATGCTCTCAAGTATGACATTAGAGAGGTGAGCACCATTGAGCGTCTTCGTCAGCTATACCACCATGATGTATTTGACACCCAAACGCTTCGAGAAATGATGTATTTATTTGACCATATTTGGAACTTAAGATTCATGAATCAGCTGGTGGAGTACACCGATCTACGTAAAGTGAATGATGTATTAGCCATTGACGATCTCACCACTATAGAACAGCAAAATTTGTGCAACGTTTTAAGTCGAATGCAGGCATTGCAAGCGATGGTCAAGCGCGACTTTAGCTAGCAAAAACCTAAGGTTTTAGGCTTAACTCAACATCACCGTTTGAGAACAGACCGTTAATCTGGCTTATTAAGCCTTAACCTTGTGCTCTAATTGCTAGTTAAGACTTCAACCACAGAGGCATCAACGCGCTACTCGTTTAGTTTTATTGACTCCTTTCGGTTTTAATCGATTAAAGGTCAACCCTCGCCCGCCGATAACATTTTACTAAATAAAAGAAAACCTCCTATAGTTAATTCAATAAATCAAACGTTTACTGGAGTTGTACCTATGTTCAGTTCGCTAAAAACACAGTTTTATCTATTAGCTATCATTCCGTTCTTGGCAATCGCACTATTTGGATTGCAATCTCAAATGCGGACCGTCAGCGACATACGAAGTGAAGTTTCGACCATCACTGAAGAAGCTATTATTTCGCTTGAAAAAAATCGACTAAAATCAGTGATGGATTCGGCTCTTTCGTTGGTTTCAAGACAAATGGCTTTACCCGAAAAAACTGGAATGGAAGATGCGATGAGCATTCTTACCGATTTACGTTTTGACGATGGAGCCGGATATCTATTTGGCTACGACTCAAAAGGTGTCCGTGTTTTACACGGTTCAGGAAAAGGAATTGGAACCAACTTCTCGGACTTACAGGACATCAATGGCCAATATTTGATTCGTGATTTTTTGGACGCGGCTAAAAATGGTGATGGTTACTACACCTACTATTTTACCAAACCAGGCGAAGAAGAGCCCTCTCCAAAATATGGTTTCGCGATTTGGATTCCGAAATGGGATATCTATATTGGCACTGGATTTTATCTAGATAGTATTGACCCGATATTAGCGAATATTGATGAATCACTAGGCGAGACTAGCAGTAGCATACTAAATAAGAGCCTTATAGCTATCGTTTTAGGTGCCATTGTACTGTTGGTGATTCTACCGTTTGTAATTCGCGCCATATATAGTTCCCTTGAGCGCTTGCAGCTTGCGGTATCAAGCTTGGCTGAGGGTGAGGGAGATCTTACTCAAAAACTCCCTCCAAGTAAGCTTAGACTGTTAAATCTAATAACAGAGAACTTCAATTCATACTTGGAAGCGCTCGTCAGCGACATTAAAAAGCTGAAACTATCCAGCGTGCAGCTCAATGATATTGCAACGCTTTCTAATCAACAAATTGGAGAGTTGAAAAGTGTTGCACAAGAGCAAATGCGCGAAACGACTCAAGTTGCCACGGCTATCGATCAGATGGCGGCTTCAACCACTGAGATCGCCAACAATGCTGAGAATACTCGAGAGTCTGCCGAGAAAGCGGAATCGGAAATTGTCTCAGTACTATCTCAAGTAACGACCAGCAGTAATGAGTTGAATGGTCTTACAACACTTATGACCAATGTGGATTCATCGGTTGGAGAGTTGAATCAAAATGTCGATTCAATTCAAACATCGCTTGCAGTCATTCAAAGTATTTCAGAACAAACCAACTTACTTGCCTTAAACGCGGCTATTGAAGCTGCGAGAGCTGGAGAGCAAGGCCGAGGATTTGCGGTCGTGGCAGACGAAGTAAGAACGCTGGCACAACGCAGCCAAGAAAGTACCAAAGAGATTCAACACATACTCGATCAGCTGACCAACAGCATGTCTAATACACGGCGTGATCTTGAAGAAACTACCGCTAAGAGAGAATCAGTTACAGAAGCGATGTCTACTATCCAAGCAATTGTGGATGAAAGTGTCAGTACCATTCGCCAACTAGCGGAGGAGAACATTCAAGTGTCGACAGCTGCAAATGAGCAAGCCACGGTTGCCGCGGAAGTAGCACAAAGTGTCAATGGTATTGCAAGTCTAGCCGCTAAGGTTGATCAAGTATCAGATGATACGCAAGAACAGATATCTCGTTTAGACGACCAATCGAAAGTAATTCTAGATATATCGAATAAATTTACAGTTTAGAAAAAGGGGCGACTGGTTCCCTTTAAAACAGTACTTCGTTTAGGCGAAATAACTATCAATATTGACAAGGTGACGTGTCTGGAAGACTAGGCGTCACCACCAATGTTTTATTATCCGATAAAGTGGCACTCACATACATGTGGAGCCCCACTTGCAAAGCTTAAGCAAGGCGATTTTTGGAGCAGCAAACTGTATGGTTATTGCTGGGAAGTCCAGTGTTACCAAATGGGAAATATAGCTAGTAGCGGCAGTATAATAAGGTTTTCAAATATAGTTTGTACTTAGGGAGTATATAGGATTATTTTGAGGCTAGTGTAAGGGCCCTTTATAGCTACTATGCCCGCAAACTATATGCAGCTCCTACATGAATAAGTTGAATATTCTCTCCTAATCGATTGGACAGTGTTTATTGTCCAAGATTAAACCTCAAGAGGTGAACAATTATTCCATTATGTAACAGGTATGGGGTAGTTGTTCTTATTTCTGAAGTGTAAACTACTGAAATATAGGCTTAAAAATCAATCGTCTTCGATGTGAAAGTCTAAGGTTGCGCAATGAATGAGGAGAAATGTATGCATCAATCTGCCAGTGAAGTCGTTCGACTATTTATCCAAGAAGTACGCTCAGGCAAATACCCGGAGCATGCACAAAAGTATATGGCTCCAATGGTAATGGCGCATCAGGTGTATTCAGGCCAAGCGCAAGTTATCGAACGTACTCCCCAAAACTATACGCAGCACATACATGAGTTTCTCGAGTGTTTTGGGCAGTATCAATTTGAGATTGAAGAGTTCATAAATCAGGGTGCAAAAGTGTATGTTCGTTGGCGTCAAATAGGCCACCATCGCGCAACCATTCTGGGATATGAGGCAACAGGTTTACCTATAGATACCGTTGGTAGCGCAGTATATCGCGTGGAAGATGGGAAAATTATCGAGTACTGGATCCAACAAGAAAATGAAGGATTGTTAGCTCAACTTGAAACCAATGCAAACAGATGTTAGATGAATAATTGAGTGGCATTCTACTAGTAGAGGCAAACGTGATAACTATTCGAGAAATGGCTATTGAAGACTACGCAGAAGTGATGCTCTTGTGGAGCGAAGCTGAAGGCCTCAGTCTTAAAGACGCAGACAGCCCAGAAAACATTGCTCATTATTTAAAGCGCAATCCTGGTTTAAGCTTCGTTGCGCTCAATGAATCAGAGGTAATTGCTGCTGTTCTAGTTGGAACCGATGGGCGTCGCGCTTATTTGCAACATTTAGCGGTCTCTAAGGAATATCGTCGGCGTAACATAGCTAGCGAACTGCTCAGACATACTATTCAGGCACTTGCTCAAATTGGTATCTCAAAAACGCATTTATTCGTTCATGTTGATAACGTTAAAGCACAGCATTTCTATGAGAAGTTAGGCTGGTTTGCACGTGATGAAGTGCGCATGTACTCCTTTAACAGCACTTCAAATCCTCAGGTATAATTTGTTGCCAACCACAATAGAGCCCCAACGATATCTATAGCGTGTTTGAATCTAGCTGATTCCAGGTATTTGGAAGGTCATTTGTAGCAAATTGGAATTTGGGCGTGGTGAGTGACGGTTGTGTCTGCCCAGCTTATTGTTAATTAAAGGAATAATTAATGGACTTAGTCTATAAGCACGAAAAACCGCTGTTTATTGTATCTCTTATCATTTCGATAGTGTTCTGGATTGTCTTAACCCTTAGTACCTTAGGAACAGTATTCATCTATTTTTTAGTGGCTTATCTATTCTTTTTGTTCGCTCATTCAGCCTTTATCGCTCAACTCAAAGGCTCAGCGGTTCGAATTAGTGAGCAACAATTCCCTGACCTACACCAGATGATCGAGCAAGCTTGCGAAAAAGTAGGGATGGAAGAAATTCCCGAAGCGTACATGTTTAGAAGTGGTTCGTTTAATGCGCTCGCAACTCGTTTTTTAGGCCGCAATTACCTGGTCCTCTACACAGATGTTCTAGATGCACTGCATGAGCAAACAAGTGCTCTGGATTTCTATATTGGACACGAGCTAGGTCATATTCATCGAAAACACCTGAAATGGAACGCCTTTCTATTACCGTCATCGGTGTTACCAATCATTGGCAGTGGTTTACGTAGAGCGCAAGAGTATAGCTGCGACCGTTATGGGGCTAATTGTTGCCAGTCGCAAGGCGATATACAAGCTGCTATCGCTGCAATGGCAGCCGGAGACACGCGATGGCGCAATATGGACTTGGATGCCTATACGGCGCAAATTGAATCCAGTAGTGGCTTCTGGATGTCGTTTCATGAACTCAATAATGACTACCCGTGGCTTAGTAAGCGAATGGCCAGCGCTATGGCGTTTAGCAATGGTGAAAATATTAGGCATCCGGCGCGGCATAAACTAGCTTGCCTGATATCGTGCTTTGTACCTCGATTTGCAAGCAATGGCATACTTTCAATAATGGTCACAGTGATGTTGATTGGCGTTTTGGTTGCCGTGGCTCTGCCAGCCTATCAAGAATACTCAAAAAGAACCCAATATAGCGCTGCCTATACCGTGGCTTTACGGGTGACAGAGCAAGTAGATGAGTACATTCAATCCAGCGAGTACTGGCCAGAAACTATGCTAGATCTAGGGTATGGTTCGGAGGAATTAAGCGATATTGCTGGCAATTATACGATTGGTGTTTTTGAAGACGGTATAATTGGTGCGCAAGTTGGTGTAGATAATGATGGCGAAGAGAGGTACATAGTGCTCGAGCCTGAATGGGATGATGGGCATGTGACATGGGAATGCTACGGTCAAAACGTGCTTAGTAAGTATCTGCCGCAGGAGTGCCGTTAAATCAAATCAGGGCAATGTAGGTTTGTGTTGGGTTCTGGTATTGCTTATGTCCTCTAGCGCTAAATGGGTAAATGGCGGATGTTGACTTTAAGGACTCGTTAATAGTGCTAGAGTTGATTAAGGTGTCCGATAAATGCATGGCATTTTTTCAAGTCTTTGAATTAATTTGCTTCTGCTTCGAAAAAGCAGACTAAAAAGTTTATTAGACTGGAAAATCACTGCTTAGATCTACTTTCCAAATTACGAATTGGGCTATAACTAATACTAAGAAGCAAATGGGAGTTTTCGCATGCCGGATCTAAACCAAATTTTTGCTCAACATATTCAAGTGCTTCAGTCTCGCACTCAAGATGTGTTGGCTCACAATAATCTAGAAGCGTTGATTATTCATTCAGGTTTTGCCCCAAAGATATTCTTAGATGATCAAGACTATCCATTTAAATGCAACCCACACTTTAAGCATTGGTTACCGCTAACCCAGCATGCCCACTGTTGGCTTGTGGTAAATGGCGTAGATAAGCCGAAGTTGATCTACCACTTGGCACAAGATTACTGGCATGCCAAACAAGACTTGCCCGATGTGGCTTGGCTGGAACAGTTTGAAGTTAGTATTCTGGCTAATCCACAAGACATTGAGCCTTTGCTACCTGATAACCGGCAACAATGCGCTTATATTGGTGACCATCCTGAACTTGCTGAAGCCTTAGCAATTGGTGAGCGTAACCCGGAATCTGTTCTTAACTATCTCCACTTTTATCGAGCCGAGAAAACCGATTACGAGCTTGATTGCATTGTGAAGGCCAACAAAAGTGCAGTAAAAGGTCACTTAGCAGCAAAAGAAGCTTTTTTTGCTGGTGGTTCAGAATTTGAAATTCACTTAGCTTACCTACAAGCAGTCGGTTGTGTTGATCAAGATCTGCCTTATTCCAATATAATCGCTTTAAATGAACATGCTGCGACTTTGCACTACACACAATTGCAAAAGCAAGGCATTCCAGACAAACAGCGCTACTCTATGTTAATTGATGCCGGTGCTCAGTATCACGGCTATGCTGCGGATATTTCGCGTACTTACGCTTTTCGTAAGAGCTTGTTTTCGGATCTAATTTTGGCTATGGAACAATTGCAAGCTACCTTGATCGAATCGATTAAGATTGGACAATGCTTTATCGACTTACATGCCAAGGCACATCATTTACTTGCCCATATATTGGTCGATTTTGATCTGGTTAACTGCAGCGTTCCTTGTTGCGTTGAAAAGGGTATTAGTAGAGTATTCTTTCCGCATGGATTAGGTCACTTTCTTGGTTTACAAGTGCATGATGTGGGGGGCTTTATGCGCAGTCATGACGGAGAAGTTAAAGCGGCGCCTGATTCTGACCCCGCGCTGCGTTTCACTCGAATGGTAGGTGCAAAACAAGTACTAACAATTGAGCCTGGTTTGTACTTTATCGCTAGTTTATTGGATGAGCTTGCCAACAGTGATGCTAGCAGTTTAGTCAATTGGGAAAAAATAGACTTGCTACGTCGCTTCGGTGGTATTCGAATTGAAGACAACATTTATATAGGTGAAAGTAGTGTGACCAATATAAGTCGAGAAATTAACTGGAGCAGCTGATTCAAAGCGCATATTTAATACCCAAAGCGACGATTAGTAACGAAGAACTGATTAAGAAAAGTCGCTTTATTTCAATCGTTGTAAATGCACCTAACCTGGAAATGGCAAAGCGCTTGTTACAACAAACGAAAGCCGAGCATAGTTCTGCACGTCATCATTGTTGGGCCATGATTGCCGGTCACCCTAAAGATAGTCAATGTCTTGGCTTTAGCGATGATGGTGAGCCAACGGGTACAGCTGGAAAGCCAATGCTGGCGCAATTACAAGGCAGTGGACTCGGGCAAGTCATGGCAATCGTGGTTCGTTACTCTGGTGGCGTGAAACTTGGAACCGGTGGCTTAGTCCGAGCTTATGGTCAAGGTGTTCAGCAGGCTCTGGCATTATTAGAAACCCAGCCGTTTATGCCAAGTTGCCGCTTAAAGCTATTGGGCAGCTATGATGATAGTGGAAAGATAGAACACTTTTTAGAAAGCCAGCATATAGTGGTACTTGCGCGAAACTTTACTCAACAGTTAAGTTGGGACATTGAACTTGCGATCGAGCAGCGCAGCAAAATTGAAAATCAGTTGAATCACCTTTGCTCTGGCAATATTGCAATACAGCGCTTGTGATAGCGCTCTGATTCAGACAAACTTCTGTGCAAATCAAAAAAAGAGACAATGACGTGCCACTGAGCGAGATGGAATGCAGATCCGGGCAATAATAAGAATTGTTGGCCTGTTAGTGATGGTCTTTAGTTCAACAATGATTATTCCAGCAATGGTTGCTGCTATTTATCAAGATGGAGCGGGGCGGGCCTTTTTCGGTGCTTTCGCCATTTGCTTGGTTGCTGGCTTTTTACTTTGGTTCCCGCAACGAGATCAACGCAAAGAACTGAAGTCTAAAGAAGGCTTTCTAATTGTTGTTTTGTTTTGGACAGTACTGGGCAGTGTAGGTGCGCTACCATTTATACTTAGCGGCACCCCAGATTTATCCATTGCAGAGTCGTTCTTTGAGTCTTTTTCGGGCTTAACGACAACCGGTGCCACAGTTATTGTTGGTATTGAAAACCTACCTAAAGCAATTCTATTCTACCGACAAATGCTGCAGTGGCTGGGTGGTATGGGAATCATTGTGTTAGCTGTGGCCATATTGCCTATCCTCGGGGTCGGCGGAATGCAGCTTTATCGAGCTGAGATCCCAGGACCAGTTAAAGATAAGAAGATGACGCCACGAATAGCAGAGACCGCAAAAGTACTCTGGTATATTTACTTATTCTTAACCGTGGCTTGTGCTTTAGCTTTTTGGCTTGCCGGTATGAGTCTGTTTGACGCAATCGCACACTCGTTTTCAACCATTGCTATTGGTGGATTTTCGACTTACGACGGCAGCTTAGGTCATTTTCAAAGCCCCTTAATTAACACTATTGCAGCCGTTTTCTTAATTATATCGGGTGTTAATTTCTCGCTGCACTTCACCGCTTTTAGTGGGCGGGAGCTTAGCTTTAAACACTATTTTCAAGACCCAGAACTTCGCGTGTTTCTTGGTATACAACTAGTCCTAACACTAATATGTGCCATGGTGCTGGTGGGGCAAAACATCTACGACAGTGTTGGCGTGGCATTTGACCAAGCCTTCTTTCAAGCCGTTTCTATTTCTACAACCGCTGGATTTACCACAGATAGTTTCTCGCAATGGCCATTGTTTTTACCGGTGCTTCTAATTTTCTCTAGTTTTATTGGTGGTTGTGCGGGTTCAACGGGGGGGGGCTTAAAGGTCATTCGAGTGCTGCTATTGTCGTTGCAAGGGGTGCGAGAGTTAAAACGGCTTGTTCATCCTCGCGCTGTTTACCAAATTAAGATTGGCAACCAAGCACTACCCGATCGGGTACTAGAAGCCGTGTGGGGATTTTTCTCCGCGTATGCTCTGGTTTTTGTGGTTTGTATGTTAGCTCTGATTGCGCTTGGTATGGATGAGTTATCGGCATTTTCTGCTGTCGTAGCTTGTTTGAACAACTTAGGCCCAGGGCTTGGGGAAGTTGCTCTGCATTATGGGGAGATAAGCGACGGGTCTAAATGGGTATTAGCGCTAGCTATGCTATTTGGTCGTCTAGAAGTATTTACATTACTGGTATTATTCACCCCGACATTTTGGAAAAGCTAAGGAATACCGTGAAACTATTGGTTATATATTCAAGCATTGAAGGTCAAACATTAAAGATAGCAAAACATCTTGTCTCGCAACTAGGTGTTGAGCAACAAGCGGATTTTATTGCTTTAGATGATTTAGCCGCGCAACACAACATTCATGACTATGATTCAGTGCTAATCGGCGCATCCGTTCGATACGGTAAATTCCGACCAAACTTATATAAGTTCTTGGCCAAACATCAACAAGTCCTTGAATCTATGCCAGTGGCTTTCTTTGGTGTCTGCCTCACGGCGAGAAAACCCGAAAAATCGACGCCTACAACAAGTGTCTATATGAAAAAGCTAAATTTAAACGCTGTTTGGATGCCAGAGCTACAGGCGGTATTTGCGGGTGCGCTTCTTTATAGTAAGTACAATTTTTGGCAAACCAAGATTATTCAACTGATTATGCGTATTACCGGCGGTAGTACGGATACCAGTAAAGATATAGAGCTAACTGATTGGTCTAAAGTTGATAAGTTTGCGATTGAGTATACGGAACTGCTGCAAAAACACTCCAATTGAGTCTATTTTTGGCACTTTGAGTCTGTTTTTTAATCAGAGTGCAAAAAACTATAAAAAAATGCCAATTAAGGCTTGCGCCGCGCCGCGCGTTCCCTATAATGCACCCCACTGAAACGCGGCAGCCACTCCTTGTTCCATAAGGGATAGAGAGGGATGCAACGGCTCAGGACGGTATTAGAAGCTCGCTTCAAACCACCGGGATG
>NZ_RAQO01000010.1 GCF_003610775.1 Alginatibacterium sediminis
CTGGGCGCCCCCGTTGAGTCCTGTCCACTCCGCCAGCAATAAACCAGCCTTTGAGATGGTTTTTTGTATCTTTTTTTCATCCCTTCTGCGTCAAATCAACAGTTTAGTGCGTTTTAATCACATGTTCATTGCAATTTCTATCCTATAGACTCAAGCGAGATAATTTTGCTTAAGTAAGGGAACAAAGGTGATCAAGCCAGGAAAAGTACTTAGTGTGGAGCGCAAGCAAACTCGCTTATCCATCACAACTGAGAACGCACAAGCTACAATCGATGTACTCACTGCGAGTGTTATTCGGGTGCGTCTTTGCTTTGGGCTGTTGGCTGCAGAGCGCAATTATGCGTTTCAGCAAACGACATGGGATGATTTAACCGACCCTGTATTTGAACGCCGCCAACGCTTAGCGCAAACCTCGTTTGCTGTCGACGACAACGCGACTCACATCGTGCTAATTACAGCGAAACTTCGACTGGTCATCGACAAGGCCGCCTGGCGGCTCTCCTTGTTTAGCATCGATGGCAAATGCCTTCATCAAGATCTCGCCAATAGAGCACTGTTTGTCGACAGCAACCAACGACTTACTCATAGCTTTTCGCGCAGCGATCAAGACCGCTGGCTTGGGCTAGGAGAGAAAACAGGACCCTTAGATAAAACCGGTTTACGATTTCGAATGGAGAGCACCGATGCAGTTGGCTATAGTCCTAGCAGCGGTGACCCTCTCTACAAACACATCCCATTTTTATTGAGAGCTGGCGCAAGCAATGCTTTCTGTGGCTTGTTTTACAATAATGCTTGGCCAAGCGAGTTTGATCTAGGAGCGACGCGCAGCGGGTATTGGGGCGAGTTTGGGTCGGCGCGCTTCGATGGTGGTGATTTCGATTTATGCTTTATTCACGGTGACAGCATTAAGGATGTGATCACAGGTTTTACTCATTTGACCGGTAATCCACCATTGATGCCTCGTTATTCGATGGGCTATCTAGGCTCGACCATGTTTTATACCGAATTAGCTAAGCGCTCCGATCTTGCCATTAATGCCTTTATTGATAAGTGCAATTTCGAAAACATTCCGGTATCTGGTTTTCATTTGTCGTCAGGATATACCACCGGTGAAGATGGAAAACGCTATGCGTTTAATTGGAATACTGATCGCTTTCCTCAGCATGAGCAATTTATTAATCATTTTGCTCAACAAGGCTTGGCGCTGTCTCCAAACATTAAACCGGGAATTCTTAGATCACACCCTGATTTTACAGCTTTGGAGTCAGAACAGGCGTTTATACGTAGTAACAATGGTGATGTGCATCTTGAGCAATTTTGGGGAGGAGAAGCCGCTTATGTGGACTTTAGCGCGGAATCCGGGCGACTAGCGTGGAAGAAACGACTCAAAAGCTCCCTGGTATCTAAAGGTATTTACTCAATCTGGAATGACAACAATGAGTTTGAGTTTGCCGATACCAAAGCCATGTGTGTCGCTGATGGTTTACCGGAAAACGTTAATGGTATGCGACCCATCTTAAGCAACTTAATGGCCAAAGTTGCCTACGATGCAGTTCGTGAGCAACATCCGAATGTTCGTCCATTTGTTCTAAGTCGTGCTGGCTTTGCTGGTATGCAGCATTGGGCTCACACGTGGAGCGGCGATAACGGTTCGAGTTGGGCGTATTTAAAATCGAATGTATGCACCATGCTAGGTATGAGTATATCGGGGGTTGCGTTTAACGGTATGGATATTGGCGGTTTTACTGGGCCTGCTCCCGACGCAGAATTATTTTTACGGTGGGTTCAAAATGGTGTTTTTCATCCGCGTTTTTGTATTCACTCTGCCAACAGCGATAACACCGTCTCCGAACCTTGGATGCATGCTAGCGTTAAAAGCGATATAGCACACGCTATGCAGTTTCGTTACCGCTTACTGCCGTATCTATATCAATTGGCTTACACGGCCCATACAAGTGGCTCACCGATTTGTAGTCCTTTGCTGTATCACTTTTGGAACGATGAATTGTGTAGAGATCAAAACCACGATTTTATGTTAGGAGATGCCTGCTTTGTGCCCGCTGTTCTCGACGCTGATATGCAAACTAAACTGCAGTATTTTCCGTCGGGCGAAACATTCATCGATACCACCACAGGACATTGGTTCAAGGGCGGTAGTAGTTACGTGATTAACACGCCATTGCATCAGCTAAGCTGGTTTTTACGTCATGGTCAATGGATGGTCATGTCTAGCGATCAAACTCATAGTGATTTTGAGTTTATTGGGGCTTTAAGCGACTCTATATTCAGCTTTTATTGGGACGATGGGATCAGTTTCGACTATCAAAACGGTGCAAAACTTGAACTTGAGCTTTGTCTACGCCAGCATAAATCTGGTTTCGAGCTCTCTTGGAGTCCTGTTGGACAATTGAGTCAATGGACCAAAGCTGCGGTTGTATTCAAAATCTATAGCGATCGCGGTTGTCCGATGCAGTTGCTGTGCGCTTCTGCGAATATCGACCAGGTGTTGTATGAAGAGCAATGGAAAGCCTGTGACGAGGGCTTCTGGTTTAATCTTGATACTCAATGCATAGAAATTAAATTGCATGCCAGTCACTTTGATGACACTGGAAAGTTATTGTTCAATTTTGAGAATATGATCGCAGTGTCGATATAGAGTCGTTGTATTCATCGATATGATGCTTATTGATTCTAAGCGTTGGCAAAGTATGGAATAAGCGGTATTCAAGAATACCTGCTACTCGTTGGCTTATTGTGACTAGAATTTACGGTAACAATAAGCAACTTCGCCAGCGCGTCAGTTTACTTGTATTGCACTTAGCTTCCCCAAAGGATTGATCGTGCTAACTTTAAGTGGATTGATTAGCACTGAGATAATTACCAATCACTTCTACCACCAGAAGGTGGTCTTCAAGTTGTGGTAATCCTGATACTGAAATACTACCGACAACGCCACAACCTTTAATGATGAGAGGGAAGCAGCCTCCATGATCGGCAAACTCTAGAGGGTCCACTAATGACGACTCAGCCAAGGTTTTCCCCTTGCTGCGGTAATACTCACCGATGTACATAGAGCTATGATGATAGCGGTTCACTACATTTTGTTTGCGACGGATCCATTGCTGGTTATCCGGACTGGTCCCCGGCATTGAGTAGCTGAACAAACACTGCCCGTTGAGCGTGACATCAATGGCAACACTAACTGAACGACTCTCAGCAGCCTGCTTTAGTGCTTGTCCGATCTCCCACGCGCTTTGATTTGAAAAGCTATCAAACTGAAGCTGTGTTTCGTGCTCTAGTAATTCCTGTAAAAGACTCATAAGCGTTCTGCTCTATTCTGATAAAAGATAACAATGGTTTATTTTCCAATAACTTGCAACTTGATAAAACTGCGTAAATATTTTCTTAAATTTATTTGCGCAAAAATATTTCTGCAACGTCACTCTTGTTTACCATCGCAAATCCTTAATCTAAGTCCATCAGTTCAAACCTGAACTCAAACTTGAAAAGGAAGATAAAAAATGAATATTCCAAAAAACCGAGCTGCTAGAAATTTGTTACTTGTCGCAGCTACATGCTCGCTGCTAATGGCCTGTAATTCATCAACTCAGGATGAGCAGTTGGCATGGATTAATGATTGGGACAGCTTTGCGCGGTATGAACAAAAAATGGAAATGCTCAACAATTGTTTTAAGCAAGCTAATGTCCGAAGCATGTCAGAAGAGATGAGTGCCAAGCAACAACGTACGTTTAATTCTTGCGAGCTAAATAGCATTGTCGAAATCGCAGAAGATGAAGGGATTTACCTTGATGCTGAATTGCTACAAGCCAACATTATCCAGCTTTAAGTCGCCAATTTATTTCTATGTATAACTCATTTTAAGGACCAAACATGAATAATAAAGATAAAGCCATAGAGATGGCAGAGAATGCAAAACAAAGCGCCGGACATTTAGCCAGCAATATCAAACAAAGTGATGCTTACGCAACGACATTGTTGGCGGTAGGTAAAGCTAAAGATAAGGCGTCTGATTTTGACTACAGTGGCCTTAAGGTGATGAACCTATTTTCTGTAGCTGTCTATGGCTTGCTCATTATCAGCAGTTACCTTCCTTTTATCAGCTTCATGGGAGCCAGTGTGTCACTTAATGAGTTTGCACCAATGTGGTTGTATATCATGGCAACGTTGGGCTTAGTCAGCCATTTATTTGGGGTGAAGCAACTTGTATCTAGATTAATAAGTGCTGGGCTAGTTTGCGCCATTGTGTTGAAAATGGCTCAGTATGTAAAAGATCTAATACAATTGAGCAGCTATGGGAATCACAATACCTATTCATTGCCTGTCGACATGCTTGATTTTGGGTTCTATGTCTTTTTAGTTGCCTTGGTATTGTTGCTTATTGTTGTTTTTAAGCCGAGATATCAAACCAACACCAATCTTTGGAACAAGATAGTTCAAGGTTCATAGACGGCCATTGCAATTCTATATTAATGATGCCGTAGGCTAACTTATGATATTTAAGCCCAGAAAACAGCACGCATATGTTCAACCGAATACCATCGGAAGAGACTTTATTGTCGGGGATCTACATGGTCAACTTCAGGCTCTGTATCGTCAGTTATTGCAGCACAACTTTGATTTTGATATCGACCGTGTTTTTTGTACAGGCGATCTTATAGGACGCGGTCCAAATACCAGCGACGTTCTTAACTTGTTAACTGAAAAATGGTTTTTTTCAGTGATGGGGAATCATGAACAATTGTTTTTAATGGGCTTTGACAATCAAAAATATTGGGATGTGTTGATTCAAGACAATGGATCTTGGTTGCGCCATCATCTGCATCGTTTCGACATATTGATGCGTTGGAAAACCTTAATTGAAATATGCATGCCCTTAAGTTTTACAATAGCAATTAATGGAAAACAAATCGGCATCACCCACGCTTCGTCGATTGAACACTGGGGGCGACTACAACACGGTGATCTTAGTGCGAAAGAAGTGTGGAGTTGTTTGTGGAGCCGCCCTCTAAAAGCCAGTTATATTGAACCGATAAAGCAAGTTGATGCGGTTGTTCATGGCCATAGCCCCGTGGCTAACATCACTCAGTACCGCAATCGATACTGGATTGATACCTACCAAGCCAATAAGAGATTAAATATAAGCCTAGCTGCGTGTTTTTTGTCGGTCGAGCCCCCAAACAGAGAAAAGTAAAAAGGGCATTTACCTGATACTAAAGCATTGTTATTTATCACGAAAATAGATGATAATCGACGGGTTAAATAAGCTTTTAAAGGGAATGTATGTCAATTAAAGATTTGGATAATGCAACGCAACTACTACTGGCATGGCAAAGCCGCGACCATAAAAAAAGCAATGAGTTTTTGCAATACGCTTATCAAGACATACGTCAAATTGTGGCTAAGTATCAGGAGCAACATAGCCCCAACGAAACCTTATTACATGATGCCGGAGTGACTGAGCTCTCAGCTGAAGCCTTTGTCAAATTACATCGCTGGCGTAACGATGAACAAAGCTTTGAAAACAGAAAGCAATTCTTTGATTACGTGCGTGTTTCAGTTTGGCACTTGCTCTTTGGTCAACCTCATCAAGCGCAATTAAACAAACAGGCCGCTAAGCAAAGCTATATGCAACGCGACATTACCGAAGTTCTTGGGCACATGCCGCAGTGGGATGAAAATTTGGATCTAAGTAAGGCACTAGCACAATTGCAAGTTAGCTACCCGCGCCAATCAGAAGTCTTTGAACTAAAGCATTTTGCCATGGTCTCCCACACCCAAATCTCTGAACTATTACAAGTGTCAGCAAGAACTGTAGATAATGATTTAAAGTTCGCAACGGTATGGCTTAGAGCGAAACTAAAAAATGATTGATGTTGTTAGTTTATATTTTGAGTTAGTCAGTCTATCACCTGAACAGCGCCAACAGCGCTTAAGCAAACTTGAGTTACAGTTTCCAGCGCAGGTAAGTGAACTGCGCAGTATGTTAGCGTTAGGTGAAGAAACTCAACATGGTAGTAAGCTACTTGCCCAACAATTGTCATCCGCGCAAGCAACAAACTACCAAGACTATATTGGCCAGGTGGTCATGGGATTTACGATCACCGAGATTTTGTCTGAAGCCGGAGGTATGGGGCTGGTCTTTCTCGCTCAACAGCGCCTATGCGCACCCGATAGCGATGAAGTGAAAACTCATAGGGCAGCTATAAAAGTTTTGCGCGCTGAAATACTTAACCCAACTCAACAACAGCAATTCTTTTATCGCGAAGCGGCTAGTTTGATGACGCTCGACCATCCTAATATTTGTAAGATCTATGGGGTGTCACAGGTATTGGATCAAGCCTGTATCGTCATGGATTATATTGATGGCATGTCTTTAGATAGGTGGTTTCAACAAAATCAAATAACCGAATCGCAAGCCTTGGACAAGTTTGAAAAGCTGTTGAACGCGATGAGTTATGCCCACAACAAGCATGTTTATCATGGCGATTTAAAACCTCAAAACGTATTGTTAAACACTGACGAGCAGCTCACCTTAATTGATATGGGCTTGGCCAAACAGTTTGAAACACAAACGGAAGACGACTTTAGCCAACACTACATTCATGCGTTTTCTAAACATTGGAGCGCACCGGAACAATTGGCGGGTAAGTGGAACAAGTCCCAATCGGATGTGTATTCATTAGGCGCAATTTTGTGTTTTTTACTCACGGGTTCTGCCCCGATTGCAGGTGACTTAACTGCCATTAACAATAAAGAATTACGCGCTATCGTAAGTAAGGCAACACAGACCTTAGCCCAAGATCGTTACCGCGATGCGAATGCTTTGCTCGAAGCGCTGAACCTTTATCGAGGGGGATATGCCCTCAGCGAATATTCAAATCGCTGGTCCTATCGAGCCCGCAAGGCCTTGCAACGACGCCCTCTAGTGAGTTTATCAATAGCCTTAATTGCCAGTTTAATACTAGGCAGTAGTATTACTACTTGGCGGCATAATCAGGTACTTTTAGCAGAGCAGTTAAGCAATCAACAGGTAATGGCGCAACTTGAAAAAACGCTGCGCGATAACTTTCCGGTTCTTAGCTACCGCTTTGAACAACCAAGCGTTGAACAGCTCTATGTGCAAGGTGCCGAGCATTGGCTAGCAAGTCATCACACGCTGACCGAGTCTGCGAAGCGACAAACCGGCTTGTTATTTATTCAGGGCCTGTTTGCCCAATACAGTGAAAATGTAGAACAAATACTAGCGATCCTTGAGGTGCTTGGTGTAGATACAAGACTTAAGCCCAATGATACTCAACAATTGCAGCTGCAATCTTACTGGATGCTCGCCCATGCATTTAATGCTTTCAAAGGCATAGATAAAGATTATGGCGAAAGTGACCATAGCTTTTATGACTATCGTCGCGATCCAACGCTCATACCTGACAATAACCCAGCTGCAAAACTAGCGCGCTCGCTGATCGCACAATTTACGGCCAGCGAGCCGATAAACCCAGAGCAGATAAAGGCCCTTATTTCCGCATTCAAAGTTCCAATGCCCTTTGATAAAGTGATTAGAAAGAGCCAGTACCTAGCCTTGTTTGAACAGGTTAAACCTTATATCTCGCAAGCTAGTCTCTATTCAATAACACAACGCCTGGATTTACTTGAGTTCATTTATTTAGGGGGGCCTCAGAGTTCGTTCTTTGACCAATCAGCTGACGTAAACGACTTGGCAAGAAACAGCAAACTTCGTCAACACATGCAAACTATTGAGCCCGAATTGCTGGCTATGCTTAGCTCGCCAGAACTTAGTGTTGCTGACTTCTACCGATTACACAATGCGCTACTAGCAATAAATCCTAGCTTAAATGAGACCGCTATTCGGGCCCTGATATCAACAAGGCTTCAGACACAACTCGATGGTTTTCAACTTAGTAACAGCGCCAAGATACAGCAGCTTGCCGATCTTAAAATCTCTGGTGAAGCGCTTGACTCTGGAGCAGAAAAAGAACGACTGCGTGATGAACTTCGATTATTTCGTCGACGCTATGGCTCGACCTACGGTGATATGATGACTCATTTGACGCTCTTGCAAGGACAAGCATTAGCCTTAGGAAACGCCAAAATATTTGAGTATTTTGACAGTTACATGCAATCTCAAGCCATGCGTATGCGCCGGCTTGATTACCGTTATGACTCCGCATATCAAGGGCTCGATTTGGCGATCATTCGTCAAGATTGGACGCAGGTGGTAAGCCGTTTAAGCAATCTAGAAACTGATTTTGAGGTATATTTTTCCTTGCTAGAGAGCGAAGGCCTACAAGCATTTGAAATGCGCAAATTACACTTAAACGCCTGGATACCCGCGAGTCAAAATAATTGGCAGGCCGTACAGCAGCAGGTAGCTCAGTCGCAGCTTAATGTGCAAGAACAACAAGTTTACTTGGCATTTATTAACCTAAGCTTTGAGCGCCATTCTCAAGCCCTTGCATATCTAAACCAACTTGATGACTTGCCTTTGATTTTGGAGTCTGAGTTTGACAATGGCTTTTATCTGCTCAATGAGCTGGCTTACTTTTTTGGTAAAAATGGCGAGCCTGAACGGGCTATAGTATTGCTCAATCGACATGCCGATCTCCATGCGGATTACGCGAATATATTTCATGCCGTGCAAGCCTTGTATTTGGCCGACCTCTATTTCATTAGTGGCAATCGTAGCGCCGCCGAAAGCTTGATAAGCAACTTACAACAATACGGCAAAAGCTTCTCTTACCGATCGGACTGGGAAAAGTTGTGGCGAGACTTAGCTCAAAAGTTTTTATAGTTGTTTGCCTGTTTGCCTGTTTGCCTGTTTGCCTGTTAGCCCTGCTGTTAAAGGCTTAAGCGACTGTTTATAGCAAAGTGAGATATTATATAGCGAACAATATTATAGCTATCAATTTACTTTTAAGTCGATTAGATGCTACAAATAGATTATCGAAATGCACAGCGTGTGCGTTCATCTAAAATGGAACTCAAACATGTCAGATCAAAGTTACGTCCCACCAAAAGTCTGGGTTAATGATGCAAATGGCGCTAATAAATGGGCTAGCATTAACAGCCCAGAGTCCGGTGCAAGATTTGAAAAAGAATTGCCTACGGGTGAGCATGCGCTGCAACTGTATTCACTAGCGACGCCAAATGGTCAAAAAGTCACGATACTTTTGGAAGAGCTATTAGCACTTGGTATTAAAGAAGCCGAGTACGATGCGTACTTGGTTAATATTGGCGAAAGCGATCAGTTCTCTTCTGGCTTTGTTGGTGTTAATCCTAACTCTAAAATTCCAGCGCTATTAGATAAGTCTGGCGATAAAGAGCAAAATGTCTTTGAATCGGCATCTATTTTGGTTCACCTTGCAGAAAAATTTGGTCACTTTCTACCTAAAGCCGGTTCTGCCAGAACTCAAACCTTTAATTGGTTATTTTGGGCACAAGGTTCAGCGCCATTCCTCGGTGGTGGTTTTGGTCATTTTTATGCTTACGCTGATGAGAAACAAGAATACCCGATCAACCGATTTGCAATGGAAGTTAAACGCCAGTTAGATGTGTTGGATAAGCAATTGGCGCAAAACACTTATGTCGCCGGCGACGACTACAGCATTGCTGATATGGCAATCTGGCCGTGGTACGGAAATCTAGTCTTAGGTCGCTTGTATGAAGCCTCTGAATTCCTTCAAGTCGAAGATTACACCCATGTGTTGCGCTGGGCTAAATTGCTCGAAAGTCGCCAAGGTGTGCAACGTGGACGGGTTGTTAATTGCGCTTGGGGTGAAGAGTGGGAGCAAGTTGCTGAGCGCCATAGTGCGCAAGATATCGATAAAGTGTTGTCGCTAAAAGACGCATAATCAGCCACCGTATCATTGAAGGATTAAACCTCAACGGTTGAGGTTTAATCCTTGCTAAGTTGTTTGCCAATAACTTGAATGATGTAAGCTTTCGTCAAGGGGTAGCCTTGCATTGTTTGCTGGGTGAGTAGGCCCAGTAATAGGGTGTAACAAACGTCCTTATCTGCTCTAGATACGTAGTTCGCTAGCATTTCAGCGTACTTGTTATTCGCCAATTGCATACTTGGGTCGTTAGCGACATTGGCCAGACCGATAACTTCAATATACTCTGACACTAACTTCATTTCTTGAAAGTATCGTTCGGCCATTAGTTCGAAGATGCTATAGAAGTTACTGCACCGTAACTCTAATAAGGACAGCTCTGAGACAGGGCGAAGCTTAATGGAGTCAACATCAAGGTTTACGCTAGCTTCAGTGGCGGCCTTAAATATCTCATCTTTACTTTTATAGTAGTAATATACCGCGCTTTTACTCATACCAAGATACTCACACAGCTGCCGCATTCCCAGACCTTTGTATCCATGCTCATGGAATACCTGTGCCGCTTTAAGTGCTATTTCGCTGCGTTTACCCTCGTGATCGACAATCTTTGGCATCAATGAATCTCATGGTTGGACTTCGGTTTCATCAGAAAGCATAGCAGAGTTATTTATTAAAGACCACTTGGACTAAATTACTTTACACCGCCTAATATTTGCATTACCTTTAAAAGACCAGTTGGTCTAAATAAGGTGATGCGATGCGAGTTAATTGGAATTTTCCTTTGCCCAGAGCCGGGTATAAGGGCTTAATCGACAAATCTATTGGACCAGGGGCAACTAAGGATGAAAAGAATCTGCAGCTGTTTGTCCCATTACTTGCCGGCCTTGCTCTGATAGGCGTTGCCTATTTTGGCCGCTATAGCTGGAGCTGGTCTCAATACCTTGTCGCTTATGTTCTCGCTGTGGATATGGTCGGCGGCATTATTACGAATTCAACGTCAAGCGCAAAACGCTGGTTTCATCGTGAAGGCCGCGGTGTTAAGCAGCACTTGGGTTTTGTAGCAATTCATTTTGCACAATTAGCGCTATTTAGCTGGGTATTCTTAGGCTCAGACTTGTGGTGGGTGTTCATTACTGGCTCTTATATGATGATATCAGCGGGTATTATTTTGAAAACCAGTTTGCACATGCGCCGCCCAGTAGCATTGAGCCTTTATGCCTTAAGCGTTGTACTTACGAGTCATTATCTTGATTCTGCGCCCGGTCTTGAGTGGTTTCTCCCCTTGTTCTATTTAAAACTACTGGTCTGCCACCTGCTTAAAGAAGCGCCTTTTCGCCCACAAATGAATGCCAATTCCTAGGAGAATAATATGCAATCAAGCAACAAACGAATATTGGTTGTGGGATCCACAGGATATTTAGGATTACATATTATTGAGCATCTACAAGGGATGGGCGCCGACTTTAAAGCTTTAGCTCGCAACGATAAAAAGCTATGCGCGCAAGGAGTACACCCAAATCAAATTCGTCTGGCGCAGGTCAGCGAGCCATCTGAGTTAAAGGGGGTCTGCGACAACATCGATGTCGTAATATCATGTTTAGGAATTACTCGGCAGCGCGATGGATTGGGGTATATGGACATTGACTACCAAGCGAACCTGAACTTATTGCTAGAAGCTGAGCGAGCTGGTGCATCTAAGTTTATTTATATTTCGGCATTCAATGCGCCTATATATCAAGATGTGCGTATATTAAAAGCCAAAGAAAAGTTCGTTCGGCGCTTACTTGCCAGCGAAGTTGTCGATGGCTGTGTGATTCGTCCCAATGGCTTTTTCTCGGATATGACAGAGATTTTCAATATGGCCAAAGCAGGGCGTGTTCACCTATTTGGCGATGGTTCGCAAGCGATTAACCCTATCCACGGTCAAGACTTGGCAAACTTTGTTGTAGCGTGTATTGATGCCAATGAACAGCAGTATGACCTTGGGGGCCCAACGACGCTTACCTTGCGAGATATTGCAAATTTAGCCTTTGACGCTTTGGATAAACCATCGCGTATCACATATTATCCCGACAGTTTGCGTAAGCTAATTCTTGCAGTTGTTAAGCGCCTTCCTGAAAAATGGGGAGGGCCCGCAGAGTTCTTTTTGAGCATAATCGCTAAGGACTCGGTTGCACCGAGCTATGGGGATTGCCAGCTTAAAGACTATTATCAAACTTTAGCAAACAAGTAGGGGTTGTTATGTTGGTTCGAAGTATGAGTGAAGCCGATCTAAAAGACGCCGCTTTCGTTCATCAACGTGAATTTGCGCGACAGCAACGATCGTTGGAATGGTTGCGATGTAATTTGAGCGCATATCCTCGTTTCCTTAGTTATGTTGTTGTAGTCGATAACACAGTTGTCGGTTACATTTCTTGGGCTCAAAAGAGCGGTTTTCGTCCGGAGGTCGTGCTTGAACTCGAGCAATTAGCGGTGCTGTCTAATTATCAAGGGAAAGGCCTTGGTAGGGCGCTTATTAAGCAATCATTGGTCTTGGTTGAAAAGCAACTGTCGGATACAGGTTCTAGCATAAAGCACATTATGCTTACAACGAGAGCGGATAATCACGCTCAAAAGCTATACCGCAGTGCATTGGGGGCTGAGATCGAAGCAACTATTGCTAATTTATATTCCGCAGACGAAGTACTCATGATTGCACGCAATGTGAACCTTAGAACTTAAACTTATTGGTGTAGCCACTGCGTGATGATTATAAATCTTTGGATATTAGGACCTTGAGCTCTACTGAAACCAATGGGATATGAGTTGCTTTGGGATAAACTCAAAATAGTTAAAAATAAACATTGCGCGCAATTCAATTGCGCGATACTATCTATCCCATCACTCAAGCAGTTTGAGTTGCAATTGGTGGCAATGTGCCACGATGAAGTTAAATTCAATCGACTAAGTCGACAAAAGGATCAGTAGATGCGCGCAGTAAGAATGTTTGAATATGGTGGCCCAGAAGTATTGGAATTGGTAGACATCGAGTCACCAGTTGTAGCGGCAGACGAAGTACTAATTCAGGTTAAAGCTAGTTCTATTAATCCTGTTGATTGGAAAATTCGCGAAGGTTACCTTAAAGACTTTATCCCTTATGAATTGCCTGTGACTTTGGGCTGGGACGTTGCCGGTGTTGTGACACAACTTGGCGATAATGTTACCGGTTTTAAAATTGGTGACGAAGTATTCTCACGCCCAGCTATTCATAAAAATGGCAGCTACGCAGACTTTATTGCTGTTACAGCTGACGAAGTTGCGTTTAAGCCACCAGGACTAGATTTTTCTCAAGCTGCTTCACTGCCGCTTGCAGGAATAACGGCTTACCAATGCCTAGTTGATGTCGCTGAAGTGAAAGCGGGTGACCGCGTTCTTATCCATGCTGGCGCCGGTGGTGTAGGTCACTTGGCAATCCAAATCGCTAAAGCTAAGGGTGCGTATGTCATTGCTACCGCATCGGCTACTAACCAAGAACTATTACGTGAACTCGGTGCAGACGAAGCTATCGATTACGCTAAAGCGCCATTAGCTGAGCAAATTTCAAAAGTTGATATTGTTTTGGACAGCATGGGTGGCGATGTACTCGCTGCGTCTTGGGAATTATTGAATGCCAATGGCATAGTGGTATCGATTGTTGAGCCACCAAGTGAAGAGAAAGCCAAAGAATATAGCGTCCGTGTCGCTTTTGTCTTTATTGAACCAAGCCGTCGTATTTTGAACGAGCTTAGAGCTTTGGTTGATTCAAATCAGCTTAAACCGCTTATTGAAAATCGCTTTAGCCTTGAACAAATTAAAGAAGCGCATGCGCTTAGCCAAAGCGGGCGTACTCGTGGCAAAATCGTAATTGACGTATAGTATTAGCGCTAATAAATATCGCTTATAAATGGAAGCCGCGCAGCTAAACTGCGCGGCTTTTTTGTGTCGACATAAAACAGATCAGTACAAACAATTCAGACAACAGGTTGAGCTAGAATACAGGTATATCCAACCCAACTTTCACATTTTCCATGGACACTGTTGAACGAAACTTCTGGATATTATCGTCGGCAAAGAAAAGCTCTCTGGTTAGTTCTTCATAGGCCAACATATTTTTAGCAGTTACCACAAGAATAAAGTCTATTTGCCCAACCACATAAAAACATTGCTGAACCTGAGGGTATTCGAGCATTCTGTTCTTGAAACTGTCGATACTGTTCAATAGACCTTGTTTTAGCGTGACTTCAACAATGACGGTGACGTAGTTATCGAGCTTAACCCCGTCCAAAACGGCTATTTCTTTACGTATCACTTTTGATTGCCGAAGTTTTTTCAGTCGTCGTTGACATGCGGTTGCTGATAAGCCGATCTTAAGGCCCAACTCTTCAGATGAAATGCGGTTATCTATCTGTAAAAGTCCGAGTATTTTCTTATCTAAGTCGTCCATGCGGTTGTTTTCTGCGTTCTACTCATAATTTCGCAGCTTATCATACTTTAATTAGTTCTTTTTGCGGCGTTTTGGCGACTAATATTGGGTAAGATATCGTTTCAAATTGCGTATCTCGCTTGATTCGTTTATCGACACGCAATCACAAGGAGTAAATATGTCGCGTACACTATATTCAGGAAATCGAAATGCATCGAGTTGGGCTTTTCGTGCCTGGTTGGCACTTCGTGAGCAAAATATTGAATTTGACGAAATCATTGTTGATATCAGAAGGCCACAGCGATGGAAAAATCTATCTGAAATAGGACAATTTTCTCCGCCAGCGGCGGTGCCGGTTCTACTTGATGGTGAAAGCGTTATATACGACTCTTCTGCGATTATGGAGTATGCAAATGAACTTGGAGCAGGGGAGCTTCTGCCTAAAGATTTGGTTTTAAGAGCACAAGCTCGTTCATTCGTTGCTTGGCAACATTCGACCTTCAGTCGTGTGTGTCCCTGTCTATCATTTGAAAGTGCTTTTTATAAAGAAAAGAAACAACTGACAGCAAATGAAATAAAGACTGCCAACTGGGTCTACTCCATTTGGGAAGCTCATCTTACAAAAAGCACTGGAGCCTATTTATTTGGAGATTTCTCCTTAGCTGACATAGCCTTAGTTCCCTCGGTACTGCGTTTAAAATCACATTGCCCGGTCTCAAAAGAGTTCCCGCTCACAAGGCGTTGGGTTCAACAATTGTTGCAGCGAGAGTATGTTCAAGAATGGCTAAACCAGGCCTATGCCTTAGACCCGATATACTGTGAAGGGTATTACAGTAGCTAATATTTGGCAGCAAAAATTGGCTCTAAATGAGTTTTGCGCCTAGCTACTTGCTACCTTAGAACTTGCTGGTTTATTTACACTTGATTGGAGTATGCGCCAACATCTTTTCTAAACTCTGAAGGGGAGATTTTCTTTTGTTTTTTGAAATAGCGATTAAAGCTACTGATATTGGAGAACCCGACTTCATAGGCTATCTGGGTGATGGATAACTCGGTTTCAATCAGGCTTTTTGCGGCTTCATGTACGCGTTTGTCGTTGAGGTATTGTAGGAATGTTTTTCCGGTGGCTTTTTTAAAGCAGCGGCAAAAAGCGTTCTCAGTTAGATTCGTGATGTTGGCAATATCTGAAAGCTGAATTTGTCGGAAATAGTTAGTATCGATCCAGTCGATAGCCGCGTTAAGTTTATGGGTTTCAAGCGAAGCATCGACATAACTATGGTCTGGTAGAATATGGTCTACATTTTCTATCTGACTTATCTCGTACAACAAATTGATTAAACTAATAACCGATTGGACTCCTGTCGCATTACAAGTGTTTTCAATCATTTGACCGACGAATTGCTTGTTATTTCCAATCCGTAGGCCGTATTTAGACTTTTCTAAAAGTTGTCTAATTGTCTTGAACTCAGGCAGTTGAAAAAATGGTTCACCAAAACATGAGTTATTAAATTGGATGACTAAGGACTTGGCTATTTCAGAGTCGGAATCACTAATGAATGAGTGGGGCATGTTGGAGCCCAAAATGAAAATGTCCCCCTCACGGTAATCCGCCATTTGGTCACTCACCAAAATTTTGCCATGGCTTTCGTAGATCAAAACGATTTCGTTTTCAAAATGGAAATGATAAGGGTGATTGAAGCTTTTTCCCTCAAATAAATAGGCTGTAAAAGACTCGGTGGTATATAGAATATTTTCACGTATGGCTTTCAAATCAAAGATCCCAATTGTATCGTTTGCGTATCAAGTCATTAAAAAACAATAACTTGCTAAAAAACCATGACTTGTATTACTTCCATACTGGCGTATTTACTATCTAAGAAATAGAGCGTTAGCCGTAAACTTTGAGTTTGATCACAAGCAATCACAGCAGCTAAAAAGTGAAGAATGACCGATAAAAATAGCGCAGTTTTGACAGCCATTGCTCGGTAGCCTAGGACCATCTTGTACAAAAGGTGGTGATTTATGTTCAGTGGTTTTAAGAAAGGCGTTGTCCAGGCGCAAATTGAGGCGATGATTCCGCCACCAATACAACAACGCAAATCGAAGATTGCATTTATTTCTGTTGCAATCGAGGCCCATTTTGACTGGCAACAAGCACGCGATGCAAACGCTCAAATGTCGAGCCACATTAAAAGCATGCTACCGAGTTCCGAGTACGACTGGGTTGCGGCAGCAGAACCTTTTGAAGATCATGCTGCAATGGAAGCCTTTTTAAGCGCTGAGTATGCCAAAGGATTAGATGGCGTAATTCTCTATCATGCTGCTTACACTACCGGTGAAATCGCATCTACCTTAGGGCTTTGGTTACGCGCACACCCTGTTCCAATTTTTAGTTATTCAATGCCTGAAGTTACGGGTAAAAATCTAACTGCAAACCGTCTTTGTTCGCAAAACTTTGTGCTGGGTATACTGCGCAATATGCAGGTGAAGTATCAGTGGTTATTTTGCGAAAAAGATGATGAGAAATTACAAAATCAGGTACAACTGTTTGCTAAAGCAAGCCGTGCTATCGGCTATTTTAAGGGCAAAAAGGCCTTAATTGCAGGCGCTGGCAGAGTGCCTGGGTTCTATGATTGCGAAGTCAACGAAATGGACATCATTAAGCGTTTCGGCGTAGGTTTTGACCGGGTGAATTTAGTTGAATTTACTAGTCAAATGGGGAACTACTCTGACGACGCAATCGAGTCTTTACGCCGCAGTATTCTCAGCGAAGATGACTGTAAGTTTAATAATGTACCGGATGACCAATTTGACCGAAGCCTTCGTTTTGCGTTAGCACTAATGACCTATACCCGTGAACGCGATTATATTGGAGTTAGCTTAAAAAACTGGCCAGAACTTTTTGACCATTTCCAAATAGCCGGTGACGGTGCAATGTCATTAATGAATGATCAAGGCATTGTTGTTTCTGATGAAGCCGATACCGGAGCGTTGCTCTCAATGCTTGTGCTTGATCAGCTTGGCGATAGCGACTTGCCTCCCATGTTATCCGACCTTTCCTACTTTAATGCTCAAGAAAACGCTTTAGGCCTTTGGCACAACGGTTCCGCTGCAACTCGTTTGCGTCACAGCCAAAGTGGCTTTGAATGCCGTAAACACGGAATTCTTGAAAACTACGATGAAGCCACAGCATGGGGCGTTTTATTCGAATTTTTGGTTCAGCCAGGTCCGGTAACTGTTATGCGACTAATGGCACCAAGCTCTGACAAAGCGATGTTATTTGAAGGCGAAATTGTTGATAGTGAACTTAAATTTCGTGGCACCTATGGCCAGTTCATCCCCAAACAGGAAACGGCTGCACAAATTATTGGCACCGTGATGGATAAAGGCCTTGACCACCATTGGTTAGTGGGTCGTGGCCATTATATTGAGGCGCTTAGAGGGTTTAACTACTGGCTTGGTATTGACGAAATCGCTATCGATAACCCAGGTGATAGTTGCGGATTTGGTAAGCAATAGGAGCCAAAATGTATCAAATATCTTGCCTAGGCATGGCTGTTGCCGACGTTATCGTTGGGCCGGTGGAAAGCTTTAATTTCAGTGACGACGTCACCTTAGTTGAACACATGACCGCTAAGCCTGGTGGCGATGCATCTAACGTCGCCATTAATCTAAACCGACTTGGCGTAACAACGACACTTTTTGCAAAAGTTGGCAATGATCTTTGGGGTAATTTCCTGCTTGATTATTATCGGGATAACGAAATGCCGGTAACTGGAATTACGCGCAGTACCGAGGTGAGTACAGCAACTTGTATCGCTTTAGTCGCTCAAGATGCTGAACGGGTGTTTCTTTATCAAGGAGGCGCTACGGACTCTTTTTGTCTGGACGATATAAACCTAGCTGAGTTACTTAAGGCTGATGTAGTTCATGCCAGTGGCTACTACCTATTACCTGGTTTGGAGCAGGGAGGCTTACAACAGATATTTGAGTTAGCCCAGGCAAGCAATAAGTTAACTAGCTTAGATGTTGGCTGGGACAACAGCGAGCAGTGGTTGTCTCTAATAGCGCCACTGTTACCGTTTCTTGACTACTTTCTACCGACAGAAAACGAAGCACAGCAGATCTCAGGCTGCAGTAAGGTTGAGCAAATGGCTCAGTTCTTTATTGATGCTGGGGTTAAAAATGTCGTCATTAAAGCCGGGGCAAAAGGCGCCTATGCGCAAAATCGAAACCAAGCCAAGTGGGTTAAAGGTCAAAAGGTCTCACATTTGGTCGACACAACGGGTGCTGGTGACGGTTTTGTTAGTGGTTTTTGGGCAGCGCTTGCTCGTGAGCAAGATTTTTTTGAAGCAGTAGCTACGGCCAATAGAGCTGGCGCTATTGTAGTTCAATCTTTGGGCTCTGTTGGAGCCATTCAAAATTATCAGCAGTTGCAACAAGCAGCTACTGTAATCGCGTAACTTAAGGAAAAACAATGCAATCACTCAAGCAAGTGTTCGAAAGCTACTATGCACAAGGTAAAGCAATACCAAGCTTTAACTTTAACGATATTTGGGATTTACAGGCCATCTGTAAAGGGATGCAAGAGCAAAACGAACCCGTATTAGTTATGACTTATACGGTAATGGTGAAGGCTGTTGGTTTGGAAACCTGCGTGGCGATGGTTGAGGCAGCGCGCAAACAATTTGATATCCCAATTTATCTTCATTTAGACCATTGCCCCGAGATAGATCTGTGTAAAGCCGCGGTTGATTTAGGTTATGACTCAGTCATGTACGACGGCTCAGAACTAGACCTTGATAGCAATATTAAGAACACCAAAGAAGTTGTGGATTATGCCCATGCCAAAGGGGTGTTGGTTGAAGCTGAGCTGGGGCGTATCAAAGGCCGCGATTTCGACGAAAATGCAGACTACTTAGCCCAAGTTAGCGATGTTAAAGCCTTAGTTGCTGCCACTGGTGTAGACATCTTAGCCGTAGGTATTGGAACTGCTCATGGCTTTTACGAAGGTGAGCCTCAAATAAGCTTTCAACGCTTAGATGAAATTCGAAATGCTGTTAAAACGCCATTGGTACTGCATGGTGGCACCGGAATTGAAGCTAGTGACCTACGTAAAAGTGTCGCTATGGGCGTGGTGAAAATTAATGTTGGAACAGCGATTCACACCACCTATATGCAGGAGCTACGCGCAGCAATTGAGGCTGATGGCCAAGGCGCGTATCCGCCGATAACCATGCAGAAAGTACTACCTCAGATTACCAAAGAAGTTAAAAAATATGCGCAGATGATCGCCGAGTAACAATACGCAGGGAGAAAAGCATGCCAAGCATCGAACGAGCAAGTTATCACGGACGAGGTGGGGTTTGGTTAAAGACCAGTAGCCATCAGTTATTTGTCCAAGCCGATGGTGGCATGTGCCCTGAGTTTTCGATATTCCAGCAGTCACCTACAGGAATGACCCCAATAAACGCTTATTGGAACCCCCATTTTAGAGGGATTGCCGGTAGTCAATTTGAAGCTGAAAATCCACAACACGCAGACTACTGGCATGTAAAAATCTTACATGAAGCGGCGGGTACATTCCCTTGTGCACCAACCTTTGGCGCTGGTGGAGACTTATATCCACCTCACGGTGAAACTGCCAACCAAGCGTGGCACTATATTACTAGCGAAGTCATTGATAGCAGTTTAGGCCAAATTGTTGCGGTTTACTGGGAGATCGAAGATACGCTTAGTGGCTTTAATTATCAAAAATGGGATTGGCTGATCGAAGGACATAGTGCCCATTATATGATGTTAGGCGTTCGCAACCGCAAGCCAGTAAAACAAGCCACAAACTTGGCTTGGCATACCACTTTAGGCCAGCCTTTATTAGCTCAAGGGTGTGATATTTCATGCTCGTCGATGCAATACCAGGTTTGTCCGAGTCAGCAAGAGTTTGACGACACTGGACGCTTATTTCCTGATGCACGCTTTACTGATCTTAGCGATGTTCCACTGCGCGACGGTTCTCGGGTCAATATGAGCAGTTTTGACGTAAACGCTGGAGCAACTGACCTTGTTTGCGGTGCTATTCATCCTGATCATCGCTTGGAGTGGAGCGCATGTAGTAACTCAGCGCTTAATTTAGGTTTTATTAGTCTAATCCCAAAATGGAAACACCCAGAAGCACGATTGGCGCATTTCTTTAACTTTTGGTACCAGCAAGGGGGACGGCATTTCACCCCTTGGGCTGATTATGACGGTGGTCCCGATCGCAGTCTTGCTTTAGGGATGGAAGCATCTATTGGTGGGTTTGCAAATGGATTGCAATGGAGTCTTGATCACCCAGAAGTTTTACAGCAAGGCAGTTATGTAATGCTGCAAAGCAATCAACGCGTACTATTCCCATGTATTAATTTGCTGATTGATCAATTAGGGGCGCGTTTGGGGGATATTCGACTCTCAAATTCCCCAAATGTCGCATTACCTGAAATTAGTCTAGTGATGGAAAATAAAAGCAATCATCAACAAGTATGCGACATCCGAATGCAATCTTTTGCCGAAATCACCGATCAATTTCCACAGACCTAGCTTAACTTTAGCTACAGCTTTGCGTAGAAAGATTCTTGTATTAGCAGAGGAGCTTTTTATCTGCGGCTCGACAATCGTAATCCAAATCACTGCTTGAAAAAAAATACTCAGATTTGAGTAAGCATGTAGCATAATCAATAGGTATCAACAGATACTATAGTTAAATCTTTAATGGTATGGACTTCCCTGTATTAGTCACTTGATAGTTTATCTTTTGGGACTACAACTCTGTTGTTAGAGCCTAACACTCACCCCTTCACGTTTTTCTCACACATGTCTGTATTAGGTTGGTTTTTATTAGCGCCGCTGCTAAGCATACGATGACACTATTCATGGACTATGACATGCCTGGTTAGGTGAGCGTAAAAAGCATGCAGGCGAGTTATATCGGTAAGTGAAGAACGATCATAAAGAAATAGGCTTCTGTTCGACTGGATATCGGAATGAAAACTATTACGACAACAACATTCGGCGATGAAATATAGTAGGTCAACATTGTTGGCCTTAAGATTCTCTTTCATTTGTTGATAAAATAGTGGCAAGCAAAGTCAGTTGCGATGTCTGATGATGAAGTTCCCATGTTAGTCGTTAACGTCGCATCACTCGTCGTCGGTGTACTAGGTTCTTTGATTATAAGAACGTCGTTTCTGAAAGCCTATATTTCCTAGCCGGAAACGATATGCCAGTCGTATTTATTTCGGTGAACAAGAGAAATGTCGCAGGAAAAAAGGCGGATCGTAGTGCTTAGGGAAATTGTATTTTTATTAAATTGGTTTACAGTATTAATTCTCACGAATGGACAGCGTGTACGATAATTGATAACAACTAGGATGTATATGACACCCATTATTCGCCTAATTTTCATGTTGCTAATTACCTTGATGCTTTTACAAAAGGTTGTTGCCAATGATTTATCATTAACTGAAAAAGAACAGCAATGGATTGATAATGAAGGGGAAATCAATCTTAGTGTTGCAGAATATGGTTGGTCTCCGTTTGCTTTTGTTAGTAAAGGTGAACCCGCTGGTTATCTCGTTGAATATATTGATGTCGTTGCAAAGATCGCTGGGGTTAAAGTCAATTGGAATGTTGTCAATAGTCGCTTTGAAGTACTCAAAGCCGTCGCTGATGAAACAGATGATATGATATCCCATGCCGCTAAGGTTGAATATTATGAGAAAGACTTTGACTTTGGTGATGTTATCGTTCCACGCGTTATTAATGCTTATACCCGAAAAGCATCAATTTTAGAGCTTAACAGTTTTGACGATTTAAAGGGGATGAAGATAGCATCACCACGAGCCTACCAAGTTACCAATCTACTTAAGAAGAACTACCCAGACCTTATTATTATTGATTGTGAAAACATTGAAGACGGTTTGTCTAAAGTATCCTCAGGCGAAGCAGATATCCTTTTTGCAGATAATGCTGTTGCAAGCCATGCTATACATTCAGCGTTACTTACCAATATTAAAATCCTCCCAACTTTTAATGATATAAATCAATACTTTAAGCCTGTGCACATTATCTATAGTAAAAAGTCTCCCAAAGAATTGATGACGGTTTTTGAAAAAGCGAGAGCCAAATTAGACATCGAAACCGTGCGAACCCTCCAACAAAAGTGGTTACTAAATCGGCCAGTAGTTCAATCAATAAAACTTACGAAAGAGGAACAAAACTGGCTAAATGATGCACCTGTGATACGTACACAAAACTTACCGGACTTTCCTCCATTTGATTTCACAGAAAAGGGTAAACCTTCAGGTTACTCTGTTGATTTATTACTGTTACTTGGACAGAAAACAGGGCTTACTTTTGAATTCATACAAGGGAAGAGTTGGAGCGAATACAAGCAACTCGTAGAAGATAGAAGTATAGATATTTTGCATTTAGCTAGTAAAAGCCCAGATAGAGAGAGGTATCTTGATTATACGAGCTCATACTTCACTGGCTCACCAAACCTTTTATATGGGAAGAGTAGCCATGATTATATAAATGATTCGAGCCAAGTAGAAGACAAAGTCATTGCTGTCATTCGAGATAGCATAGAGCAACGCTTTTTAAGTCAGAAGCATCCCGAGTTGAATTTACTAAGCATTGATTCTACTCGTCAAGGATTAAATGCTGTTCTAAGGGGGGACGCTGATTACTTTCTTTGCTACCCCAGTGTCTGTGACACCTATATAGTTCAACATTTTCTTTCTAGGGTAGAACCAAGAGGGTATCTAGGCATAAAAGGAATAGAGAAAAATAAACAGGCTTATATAGCGGTACGAAGTGATTGGCCTGAGCTTACCTCAATTTTAAATAAAGCAATTCTATCGGTGACGCCGTCAGAGGAAAAAGAGCTAAAAGAAAAATGGTTTGATAATATTCGAAGTGACAAATTGGCCATAGAAACACTGACTGAGGAGGAAGAGAACTGGCTTGTAAATAATAGTAGATTAACTTTCTCATCGCCTAAGGCTGCCCCTCCATATGCTTTCCTTGATGAAAAAGGAGAAATGGGAGGGCTAGGTTCTGATCTGACGGAAATGTTTGGACAAGAATATGGGATTGATAGCATTTATATAAAATATCCAACATGGCGCGAGACTTATCAAGCGCTGGTTGTTGGAGAGATTGATTTTCTGCCACTCATTAGCGTCTCCGAAGAAAGAAAGAAAGAAATTTTGTATTCTGATCCGGTTATGCATATCAACCACGCCATTTTCAGTAATACTAGAGCTCCCTATTTCAACAATATTAGCGAATTAAAGGGATTCAGAGTCGGTATTATAAAAGGGTCAACCCTAGGAAATACGTTAAGACGAGATCATCCGTATCTGGATTTCGTTACCTACAATAGTACCGATGATGTCCTGCGTGCGCTATCAGAAGGCCAAATTGATGCGCTGATAGACAACCCTCATATTGTTAACTACAAACTGAATACTTTAGGCCTTAAAAACGTATCACCATCGGCAGAAACCGACTACTCCTTTGAGATAGCTTATGCAATTCATCCTTCTAAGCCTGAGCTAGTTACTCTATTTAATAAGTTTATACATCGATTTGATCGAAGCAAATTAGAGCTTTTAATGCAGAAGTGGAACAATGTAAAAGTCGTAAATCGAACCGATTGGAAACAAGCAGTCTTATGGTCAATTCTTTTTGCATTGATACTTATTTTATTCGCAAGTTTGATATTGGCTCAAAATAGAAAGAAAACGGTAAAAGTACTTGCGTTAAATGGTAAGCATTTAAGAAACGCTCAACGTGTTGCGAATGTAGGTAGCTGGGAGCTTGATGCGAAAGGGCAAATAAGTCAGATATCTGAACAAGCGGGTATTATATTAGGTTTAGCACCAAATATAGTTTTATCACATGCAGATTATCAAACGATGATAAATATTGATGACCTCGCTAGCAGTAAAGAGTGCTGGCAAGCAGCCTTGAAGACAGGTTTGTATAGTCACGAGCATCGAATTATTGTCAATAATAAAGAGAAATGGATAAGTGAAATTGCAGAGTTATCTTTTGACCCAGAGGGTAATTTCAAACGCGCTGCTGGCATTATTCAGGATATCACTGAGCAAAAAATAGCTGAATTACAAGTTATTCAAAATGAACAAGAATTACGAGAACTAACCGCCAAACTCCTCAATGTACAAGAGGAAGAAAGACGGCGAGTAGCTCGTGAACTACATGATGACCTAAGCCAGAGGCTCGCGGTATTATCTATCAACGTTGGGACCTTAGAGATAGATGAAAGCTTTAAAACTGTTAAACAAAAGCTTAGCGATGTAAAGCAAGGAATAATATCTGTTGCAACAGATATACATGGCTTATCACGCCGCCTACACCCTTCAATTTTGGATGATTTAGGTTTAGTTGATGCACTAAAATCAGAAATAACTAGTTATGTTGATCGAGAGATGATTGCTGTTAATTTTAGCGCAAGTTCCCAGCAGATTAATGTTGATAAAGACAGCGCTTTAAGCATATTTAGAATAACCCAAGAATCACTTCGGAATATTGCTAAGTATTCAGAGGCATCAAAGGTACAAGTTTCACTGAGTATTATTAATCAGCAGCTGATTTTACAAATTGTAGATGATGGAATCGGATTCGATGTTCAACAAGCGATGAAATCACCCGGTCTAGGACTGCAAAGTATGACTGAAAGAGCACGTCTGATTGGTGCAAAATTAAATATCGAATCTGATAGTACAGGCACCACAGTAGAAATTCAGTTGCCTATAGAAGAATAAGTGATAATAGCAATACCAGTTAGTTGGTACGACAATACTCAAGAGTAATAAGCTTTTCAGTTTGGATTTAGGATTGTATATTATTGCGTATTAATAGTTTTCCCATTAGTTTTTAGTGGGAAAGATGTAAATGTACGATGATGTAAAAGTTTTTTCGAGTTTTTAAAATGTAGTCCTACGCTGTTTTTATTGGGAAAAAGTCAAACCGCTTATATAGTATTGCTAAAACCTTTAAACAGGTTAAATGTCGAAGGTCCATTCTCATTGAGAAACCGGCATTGTTTTAATTCAATTAGTTGATTTTGGCTGAATAATACGGATTTCCAGAGATAAATGCTGATTGGTAACGCTACATGTTGGAAGGCGTAAATGGCTAGGGTGTATATGATTTAAGAGATCCGTTAAGGTTCTTCGTTAAGTAGTTAAGCATCTGTTTAATATAAAGAAGCTAGTGTTTTTATGTTTCACAACCGTCTAGCTGCTGAAATGAATTAAGCTTTGTGTTCTTGTCGCAATGATCTACAGTTGTAGTGTAATCAGATACTTAATTTCAGTACCAGTTAGATTCAAATGTATCTTTGTATTGTAAAAGCATGCAATGCAGGCAAAGAAGGTCATGGAGATTTTGAACATGAATAGACAAAAATTATTGGATGAAATTCGGCAATTACAACAGCGTGCGGACGAATTAGAACAATCAGAAAAAACAGACCAGAAAGTCGATCGAGATAAGGGAGAAACAACCCCCTTGGCTGAAGCCAATAAAGCAACGTTGGTCGTGGAAGAAGATCTAACAACTGATAGCGCAGATCATATTGATGCAGATGAGCTTATGCAACAAATTCGGTCTCAAGTAGAAGAAAGTCTGTCTTTTGATGATAACTCTAAGCAACAACTAGCTGAAATTTTAAAAGAAGTTGAGCAACAGTTTGAACAGCTACCTAAGAAAGCCTGTTTAGCGGTTTTTACAGCGGGAATACTATTAGGGAAATTTTTGAGGTGATTTTATGAATGATTTAGTTGAAAAACTTCGAGTAGTGGTACGAGCAGAGTTCGCGTTGCTTAAGTCAGAAGCCCGCAGGACGCGTTCACAATTGGTGTTAAGTGGTCTGACGATCGGTTGTGTTTTATTGGCAATTGTAGCACTTAACGTAGGAATGTATTTTCATTTTACCGGTGCAAGTGTTGAGCGAGATGCGGCGTTAAGTGTGCTTTTAATCAATGTCATCATTGCACTCATTCCTTGGTTTTTAGCCCAACGAATAAAACCGGGACCTGAGGAAGATATTTTGATAGAGATCAGAGATAAAACCGCTCTATCACTTGAAAAATCGGCGTCAGATATTTTTTCGCCCTCAAAGGCCTTGTCATTGTCTTCCCCGTTACTTGGCCTTGTTATGCAAACCTTCAATAAAACCAAATCCAAAAAATAATATAGGGAAAATCATGGTGGAGATGGGTACGCCAGTAGAGTTGAAGCCAGAAAAAATAGCTTGTTGGTTGTTTATTAGCTTGGCTACTTTGGTACTGTTGATATATGGCAAAGACTTTTTGATTCCTGTTGCCTTAGCTGTGTTTCTAAGCGTGCTGCTTCATGCACTAAGGGATGCACTTCTTAAGATACCAGTGTTGTCAGGAATTCTTAATAAAAAATCGGCAACGCTGTTATCTATTATCTTAATCATCGTTGTAAATGTGTCATTGGCGGTACTACTCACTAGCCAAGTCGAAGGGTTTAAAGACTATATTCCGGTTTATGAAAAGAACTTCAGTTTGATGAGCGAGCAGCTATTTTCAAGTTTAGGTTTAGAGCAACTACCAAACTCTGATTGGTTTAGTGAAAACATCCAATTTGGAGGCGTACTCACTTGGGTAGGAGATTCTTTGAGTGTGGTTTTTTCTAATTTTTCTCTAACCTTACTGTTTACAGCATTTTTATTATCCGAGGACTCCAAAATACCCAGCAAGATGGCCAAGTTACAAAAAGATCCTGAGCAAGCTCAGTATGTTCGAAAACTTTGTTGGGATATCGCAAGATCGATTAATAAGTACATCTCGATGAAAACCGTTGTCAGTGCGCTAACCGGTATAGCAAGCTACATTGTGTTGGCATGGATGGGTGTCCATTTTGCGCCTTTATGGGCATTGCTTATATTTTTCCTCAACTTTATCCCGACGGTAGGATCGATTATGGGGGTTATATTTCCAAGTGTGCTGTCACTTGTGCAGTTTGAAACCCTAACCCCTTTCATTATCGTGACGTCCTGTTTAACACTCATACAATTTGTAATTGGCAATATCATTGAGCCTGCCTATTTTGGGAAAAGCCTCAATCTGAGCTCGTTTGTTGTGTTATTGGCGTTGCTATTTTGGGGTATGGTTTGGGGGATTGTCGGTATGTTTTTATCTGTTCCAATGTTGGTAATTACAAGTTTAGTTTGCCAACATATTAAAGGCTTACAGTGGATATCTCGTCTATTTTCCGCAGATGGCGAATTTATGGACATTGATGCGAAATAGTATCGTTTGTTTAGCTGAGTGTTACGTGGCTTATTGGAGACCTACGGGTCTATTTTCCTCGGTGCAGAGACAATAATAAAAGTTAGGTTAATAAACTCTTTGTTAAATGCTTCTGACGGATATAGAAATAAGTTTACTATTTTTGTAATAAGATTCTGGTTAAAAAAACGCACTCAATCGAAGGGCGCGCAAGTGAAGACAGGCATGCCAATTGGGTAATGGCAATCTTGTGAACCTTTATGGTAAGGACATCAATGAAAAATATTCCCTCCGTACTACAAAAAAACTTGCTGCCGCCAGACATGGATTACCATTACTTTGAAGGCTCAAAAGCGAAGCCGTTTGATACGCATTCAAATTGCTTTTCTTTGAGCAATGCTTTGTGGCTCTCAGAATGTTCTTTACTGGCGTATGCTCACCCTGGCTTTGCTCGTTTAGCCTACAAGCTTGAAGGGCTCCATGAATTTAAGTTCTTCCAAGGTGTAGGTACAGAATGCATGATTGCCTGGAATGACGATTTGATGATTGTTAGTTTCCGTGGCACAGAACTAACCTCCTTGTCGACTTTGTATGAGCTTGCTACCGATTTAAATGCAATTCCTTGTCAATTTGAAAAAGGTGGGAGAGTACATCAAGGTTTTAATAGTGCTTTAGCTGAGATTTGGTTGGGTGAAGACGGACTAGAAGTTTTTTTCGCTACGCACATCGCTCAAAATCCCAAGCGGAGAATATGGATTACCGGGCATAGTTTAGGTGGTGCACTTGCCACACTATGCTTCGCCCACATCGAACACGCACAGGGGCTATACATATACGGTTCACCACGTGTTGGAGACGCACAATTCAATAGTTTGCTGGATAAACGCGTGGCTTGGCGCGTAGAACATAAACGGGACCCCATTCCATTTGTGCCGCCCAACCTACCAGCAATTAATCTCGGTTACGAAGATACTGGCGAACTTGTTTTTCTGGGGGATGCGCAATTACTTATGCACCAAAGACCTGAGAAATCTGCTCAGCATTATAAAGAATTAGCGCTAAGCACCTTGGCTGAACAAGAAAAGCAGCGCAAAGAACTCCCGATCCAGTTCCAAGCTATTAATGATCACCTTGGTAATGCTTTGGCTCAATGGCGCGATACCTTAAAACAAGTACATGGTGATACGAGCTATAGCATGAGTGATCACATGCCAATTTTTTACTGTTCTAAGTTGTGGAATTTACTCTTTGGCGACGCTACGAATCAAGATGATACCAAATAGATAGAAAACTCTAAGTTATCTGTAGTTTAAACTTTGTTTTGTATTAAGCATCATCTAGACACTTCATTCAATTTTTCGGGTTGTTATTGCTTGTTGGTGATGGACAGCGCTGGCTTGGTATAATGAAGGAAAATTACGAATTGAACATAATGATTGGCTTTCTATAACTTGTAAGCTGCCTGATGTAAGGCATTAACAGAAAAATGGCAGCTAAACAGATCTTAAGCAATAGTAGACAAAAGAAAGCGCTGTTTAAATTTTGCTCAATCGGATATATATTAACGAATAATGAACCGCAAAGAACTAAGTCGAATAGTAAAGCACAGCCTTTACGCGGGTTAAGTAGGGTATTAGTTGCTCGCAATACCCTAGCAGAAAAAAGAAACTCACTAAGTAGAATACTCATCAGTACCAAGCGTAGTGCTATTTGTGAGATGTTTGCGTCTAATGCCACTACAATTGCTGCAATCAATAAAAATAAACTTATAAATGGCGTGACTAAAACATAATCTGAGATGGGGTTTCTAAAAGCGGTAATTGTAATTGCTATCGCGGAGCCTACTAAAACACTACTAAGGACGAGCCCAAATGTTTCATCTGATAAACAAAGGCTAAGCACACTAATAATTAATAGTCCTGCATAGCTAATTAGTCGCGCTACGCCCGTCAATGAATTTCTACCGAATATAATCGTGTGCATCGTCTTCGCTCCTAAAGTTGATGGGATAACTTTAAGCGCTCAGTCTTTTTATCAGTACCCGTAAAACTACCGGTGAGTATATTGAAAAATACCAGTTCGCTGTAAATGGTATTTGAAACGATACATACACTCTTTCTATTAGTCTTTCATTTAAGGTGATTTTTTGACCCAAGCGTTATGGTTTGGTAATCCCCCCATGAATAACTGCATTTCAGTAACGGTTATCAGTTCGTTAGTCATGCAGTATTTGATAAACTAATTATTGGATCTGCAACCTGTATTTGAAGGGGCTGTGTCAATTGGAAGCACTTACTTCTAGTTCTGCGATGTTTAAGCATGAGTGCTTGTGCTCCGAAACAGTCGACAGGTTTCGCAAGATGATAGCCTTGTGCGATATCGCAGTTTAGTGTTTTAAGAACGGCTAATTGAGCATCGTTTTCTACACCTTCTGCAAGGATGAGTACGTTTGAGAGTTTGCCCATTTCGATTACATTTTTGATAAATAAACGGTCAAAATCTGCCACTGCTATGTTTTCGATAAGTGCTTTATCAATTTTGAGAGTCTCAATGTAAGAGTGAAAATTACGTAGCAAATCAAGTGATGAGTAACCCGCGCCAAAATCATCAATTGCTATTTGAAAACCCAAATTCCGTAATGAGATAATGTTAGCTTTCAGTTGTGGTGGATTGTTCACCTTGGCCGTTTCTGTGATTTCTAGTTCGTATAGATTTACATTGGCTTGAGTTCGTGTAACAACCGCCTTGATTTCCTCAATAAAGTCAGGTGACTCTGCTGTTTTAGGACTGATATTAATTGCAAGTTTCGGAACTCTAAATCCCTGTTTTTCCCAAATAATTGCTTGCTTACATACACTTTCAAATACCCAAAGATCAAATTCAGTGTGCATTCCTATTTCTTCGGAAATGGTGATAAATTGATTTGGAGAAATGTGACCTAATTGTGGGTGAAACCATCGGGACAGCGCTTCAAATCCGACTAAACTATTGCGGTCCAAACTAAATTGAGCTTGATAATGAATTTGGATTTGACTTGACAATAGAGCCAGAGGAAGTTCATCAATGATTAGACTTTTGACTAGTATTTCGCTTGAGAGTGTAGGGTGAGCAAAGGTGTAATATGCCTTATGACGCTTTTGAGTCTCAAGCATTGCCATTTCTGCGGCGATCTCCATCGCATGATAGCTATCGTATTGTTTTCTCGTTTGACTAACACCAATGGCAATGTTTTTGTCAACAATCTTGCCAGATCCAATATCAATACCACCTTTCGTTATCATGTGAAGGTTTTCGCAAATTCTTACAATACTAGCTCTATTGCCTTCCTTTTTATTTAAAGTAGAGCCTTCAAGCCATATCCCAAACTTCGCGTTGGCATATCGTACAACGAGCGAATGAGGCAGCAATTTTTGTATCTTTTGACCCAAGTTGCGTAAGTAACGGTCGCCAGCAAGATATCCGTATCGAAAGTTGAGCGATGAAAAATGAGAGACAGATAAGACTAGAAGTACTGAATTTTGAACACCGTTAGCTTTGAACCCGGTTATTGAGTCGGCGTAGGCACGCATTGCGCAACCGTTTGGTAATCCAGTTATAGAATCAACGGAAGGGTTGTTAAACGATTGCAGATATACGCTTACATGCTTGTCACTGAGAAAGTTTGCGCAGATTTGCAGCTTGACAGGAAGTCGAAAGCTATATTGATTTACCAGCGAAGCTAGGCATTCAATATTTATGTTTTGTTTCCCAAAATGCTCTACAAAGCTTCGTAGTTGTGCAAAATTTTGGCCTTTGTAGGTTAGATCAACAATTCTTAAAGAGATACAACTACCAAGTATTTGTTCAACCGAAATACCGCTGAGTTGTGTAAATGCAGAGTTGGCAATAGTAACTATATCGTTTTCAGAAACTAAACTTGCAAGTATTGTGGACGCCTGTGGATATGCGCGTATTTCATGTTTCTCTGCCATCGGTAGTTAACTTCACCATAAAAAACTAGTTGATTAGTTTATAACCATGCTCGTAGGATTTATATGACGTTTAATGAATTGCAACATGACTTTCATGAATGCTGCTAAATCCTCTTTGCTAGTAAAAAATTGTTCATTTGCTAGTAAAACTTCGAGTGGTCTAAATACTGTACTAGCGCCAAAATAGTAGAAGAATATCCAATGAAGTTCTTAACACTAAATGCTGAGAACTTCCTATTTGTAGGTGTTGTCATGAGAATCAAATTTGAAGATTTGGAGCTTCTTTCTATGCTCTCCAAGTGCATTAGTCTAAGTGATGCAAGTCTAACGCTAGATATTCCTCAGCCGACGTTAAGTCGCCGAGTGAAGCGCCTTGAGTCTAATGTGGGGCAAAGAATTTTTAACAGAGGACGCGCACCAAGCATACTTACTGATTTTGGCAAAATGTTCATAGGCAAAGTTGAGCCTCTACTGCAAGCATATGAAGATGTTGATAGCTTTATTTTGCAAACGAAACAGGTTCCTGAAGGGCTGCTAACAATTGAAGCTGAACCTGTCTTGGCTGATTTGTTACTTGGTGGTTTTGTTCAACAATTCAAAACGAAATACCCTAAAATTGGTATAAATATCATAACGCTTAAGTCAGATGCGTGGCATACCCCATTGGATAAGGGGATTCGTATCATTGCTAACTTTCCTAGTGATGAAGGACTGGTCGCAAAACCATTCGTATCGAGTTATGTAAGCTTTTACGCCGCACCTGAACTGATCGCAAGAAATTTGGAGTTACGTCATCCTACTGATTTGCAAGCAATACCCTGTGTGCTTTGGGATAATGGCAAAGATAAACTAGGGACATGGTCATATCAAGAAAATGGTTTCTCGCGTGAACTTGAGCTTGTGCCGGATATCATTGTGGATAATGGTCAACGGGCTAAACAGGCAGCGGTTAGTGGTTTAGGGGTCATATCTTCGCCTGAATTGGTTGTTAGGGCTGAGGTTGAAAGTGGTAAACTTACCGAACTTTTTCTAGGGGCCCATCGTCAACAGGTGCAATCTTATATTGTGTTTAGAGACCGACAATTTTTACCACTGCATGAGCGTTTATGCATAGATGAGCTCGATATTTTTATGAATGAGCTGCCTCAATGTGTCTTATCCGCAGCCTAATCGACGTTTATCACTTGTTAATTTGAGATAAGACTACGGCATCTACTTTCGTAATTTTGAGTCTTCCTTAGGCGGTACCTCTTGAATATATTGTATCAATAGTTCGTATTAGCTGAGTTTCATTTTTTGAATTCTTGCATGCCATGAGTGCTGTTTTTATATCCAAGCTGATAACTTATTATCAAAACTATACTAGCGATCCGCTTTTATAAGCTCAGGAAATTGAATGATTCATATTTTAAGAAAGTACGAGATTTATCCAAAATTGGTTCTTACTATTATTCTTGTTGGACTTATGATTTGGATGTTGCTGAAACCTGATTTACTGGGTCATCTATGGAATACGTTATCGGGAAACAAAACTTTAGTTTCTGAACCAGTATCGAGGCTGATACTGTTTGCTGTTCCAATGAGTACTTTGTTTTTTTGTTGGCTTCGTTCTCGACTTAATGAGCGTTCATTGCTTTTAGCTAAAACCCTTACAAGTATGTCAGCTATTCTGGTCACAGATAATAGAACTCGCATTATCGCTGTGAACCCGGCTTTTACGCGATTGTTTGGATACACACTTGAGGATTTGGATCAATTAACACCTAAAATATTACAATCAGGCAAACACAGTACCAATCTGCATCAGCAGATGTGGGATAGTTTAAACTCCAATGGCAAGTGGAGTGGTGAAGTGACCAATCGAGCCCGAAATGGAGAGCTAGTATGTGTTTGGTTAGAAGTTAATGAAGTTTCTTCTAAGAAGGGAGGAGCATCACCAGCCTATGTTGCTAATTTCACTGATATTAAAAAATTTAAAGATACTGAGCTTGTTTTAAAGCAACTTTCTCAAGTAGATGCACTTACAGGGATACCAAATCGTCGAGGATTTGATCTCGAAATTAAGCGGCTTATTTCAAAGTCAACACGTCGTTTCAAACATCCTTTCAGTTTAATAGTTTTAGATTTGGATCATTTTAAATACTTTAATGATAAGTATGGTCATGTTGCCGGCGACGAAGTACTACAAAACTCAGCAGTCAAAATGCAAGAGGCATTGCGCGGCGAAGATTATATTTTTCGAGTCGGGGGAGAAGAATTTACAGTATTGCTCGATGACTGCGACTTGGAAAAAGCTGAGCTTGTGGCTAAAAAGTTGAAAGCTGCTGTTACACAGATGTATCGTGATACCAAGGTTACAGCAAGCTTCGGTATAGCGCAGTTCAACGGCTTTGAGAGCGAGAGTCAATTATACAGTCGGGCTGATCAAGCACTTTACTTTGCTAAAGAGAATGGTCGAAATTGTATCAAGAAAACAGCATAAACAATCACTTGCTGTGTTGTTTTTTTGGAATATGTTTACTTGGCCATGTTCATCTAAATTCATGATAAATATTGAGTTTTTCTGAATTCGGCCCAATTGCTAAGCGAAATACCATGCAACAATTCTATGTAGGACTTCAAAAATCGTTGCGAACGGCTGCTAAATTCTCCCTATTTAAAGTGATTCTGACCATTCAGGATTAGATTCCGGCAATTCACAATAGTTTTCTTAGACCACTATTCACAAGGTGCATTGCGTCATTTCTCCGTTTATTTTTGGAATGTCTATTTCCGACTAAACCTTGACCGTTCCAGCCATTTATTAGCAAGTTAAATCGAGCTTACCTGCCTAATAGTCTTCGAAAGCCGCTTTTTGGTAAGTCAGTGTTCGCTTTGTAGCCATTTTGTGATCAAAACAACGCTTTTGCTGCTGGGGTAATTTCCGACGTATTTGGGTTATTTTTTGCAGATTGCTCTATCTCATCAAGGTTCAGACTAAGTCATGAACGAGTCTCGAACACAAGCCGTTTTAAGTTTGAACTTGAGCTAATCAACAATAATAAAACGTCCAACAGATATGGAGCTAGATATGAGCAGCCTACAACTTGATTCCCTTACCTTAGGGTTTATTGAAACCTCGCCACTACCGTTTTTAGTCAATGGCCAATGGTTGAATTCATCTGAGCAAATAGATGTTAGCGACCCTGCTACTGGCGAACTAATAACCGCCATAGCCGCGGCGAGTCCTGATGATGTCGAGAATGCGGTTAGCGCTGGAGAAGCCGCTTTTAAAGATTGGGGCAAAAGTAGCGTTGAGTTTCGAGCCCAATGTTTAAGAAAACTGGCACAGCTTATTACTCGAGACCAACAAGTATTGGCAGAGTTGGAGTGCATTGATGTCGGTAAGCCGGTCAGTGCGGCACTTGGTTTCGATGTGCCATTTGCAGCCGATTGCTTTAATTTCTACGCCGACGTTGTAGAGAAAGCCACGTTTGAAGTCGAACTCGGACTAAGTGTCACTGATAGCCAAACCATTAAGCGTCCCTATGGCGTGGCCGGGTTTGTATTTCCGTGGAACTTTCCGCTAACCCTATGTGCTTGGGGAATTGGTCCTGCCTTAGCCGCGGGCAACACGGTGGTGATTAAACCAGCCTCTGAGACGCCTCTCTCAACCTTATATTTAGGTAAGTTATGCCTAGAAGCGGGTTTTCCCGCTGGCGTTGTGAACATCCTACCTGGTCGGGGTTCAGTGACAGGTGAAGCCTTAATTAGCCACCCGCGCGTTAAGCTTATGTCCTTTACCGGTTCCACTGAAGTGGGGCGCCATGTTGGTGAGGTTTGCGGCGCTAACTTAGTACCAGCCAAACTAGAACTTGGCGGTAAAGGGGCTGCGATTGTATGTAGCGATGCAGACGTTGATGCAAGTGCCGAAGGTTTATGTGGAGCGGTTAGTCTTAATGCTGGGCAAGTTTGCTGTACCGCGTCTCGCTGGTACATTCACGAGTCAATCTATGACGCCTTTGTAGCTAAAGCCACTGCTAATTTTGAATCACTGGTGGTTAAACGTGGTTTGGAAAGTGACGCGCAAATGGGGCCGATTTGTACTCGCAAGCAAATGACCCACGTATTAGCTTGTATTGCAGATGCACAAGCCAATGGCGCTAGAATTATTACTGGTGGTAAACGGATACTCGAAGGTGATTTAGCTAAGGGGTATTTTGTTGAGCCAACCTTACTTGAAGGTTCTGACGACAACCCATGGGCCCAAGAAGAAATATTTGGACCGGTCGCTTTCCTATTGAAGTTCAGTGATGAGCAAGAAGTCATTGAGCGAGCTAACCAAAATACCTATGGCTTAGCTAACAGTATTTGGAGCTCAAATCCAAGCAAGGCTCGCGCTCTTGCACATGAACTAGTTGGTGGAAACACCTGGATAAATGCCCACAATGTGTTCGAGTATGGTCTGCATTATGGCGCATGTAACAAAAGTGGCTGTGGTGGCGGTGTGAATAGCTTGGCAACATTTGAAGGCTATTTACGTCATCAATCTATTGCTGCAATTCGATAGAGGCGTTGATAATGCTCGATTTGCTAAAGGAAAAAGGTTTCCAGTTGGCAAATGATGTACAACTAACCCCCCTAACTGGGGGCGTTAGTTGCGATATTCATTTAGTTGAAAGCGGAGCTGATACGTTTGTTGTTAAGCGTGCACTGGCTAAATTAAAGGTGAAACAAGACTGGTATGCCAACACCAATCGTAATTGCTATGAACAACGTTATCTTCAGTATGTAGGCGAACATTTACCCGAGATTGTACCCAAGGTTATCGCCGCCTATGAGCATGATAATTTCTTCGTTATGGAGTTTTTATCCGGTGATTTCCGCGATTGGAAAAAATGGTTACTAGAACGTCAAGTGGATAACAAGATTGCTGCGTTAATAGGGAAAAGTTTGGCACAAATACACGCATTGAGTTGGGATGATCCCAAAGCAAGGGCTTTATTTGATAGTGATGTAAATTTCCATGAATTGCGCTTGTCGCCTTATTTTGAAGCCATGTTTGAACGTCATCCACAGCTTAAACTGGTGTTAAAGGATTTGTGCGATAGCATCGCTAAAAACAAGCAATGTTTGGTTCATGGTGACTTTAGCCCCAAGAACATATTGGTAGATGGCCAGCAAATTAAGATCGTGGATTGCGAAGTCGCATGGTATGGCGATCCGGCTTTTGACATCGCGTTTATGTTGCATCACTTATTGCTTAAGAGCTACGCCTTTAAGGATGCAAGCTTTATCGAAGCAGCGCGGGTCTTTTATCAATCTTACGTCGATCAACTAGGCCAGAAAAAACTAGCAACGATCTCACCAAGTCATCTATGTCTAATCACCCAAATGTTAATGCTAGCGCGTATCGATGGTAAGTCGCCAGTTGAGTACTTAGATCCGCAATCAACGAATTTACTTCGCCAGAATATTCTGCAAATGCTAAGTGAAAAGGTTTCAGACATAACCATCATTTTTGATTGGGCTAGCCACCAGATTTCATCAAATTAAGAGGTATCAAATGAAGATTACCAGTATCGACGCCTATCAAATTTTCGACTCTCGCGGTCAACCGACGGTTGAGGCTGTTGTTGGTTTAGAAAACGGTATGGAAGGCATTGGTTTAGTTCCATCCGGTGCATCAACCGGTCAGTTTGAAGCACTCGAATTGCGTGACAACAATGCTAAATGCTTTGCTGGAAAGTCGGTTTATCAAGCCATTACTAACATCAAAACCGAATTGTCAACACTTGTCATTGGTATGGATGTACATCAACAACGACAAATCGATGAAGCGATGATCGCGCTGGATGGCACACAAAACAAATCAAGGCTAGGTGCTAACGCCATTCTAGGTATATCGCTAGCAGTCGCCGATGCATCCGCTAAGGCCAATCACAAGCCCTTGTTTGCTAATTTAGTGGATGATGACTTTGGTTCACTTATTCCATTGCCTGAGATCCAATTGGTTGGCGGGGGAGCACATGCGCATTGGCGAACCGATATTCAGGACTTTTTGATCATCGCAAACGGTGCAAGCTCCTACGAGCAAACCCTAGAAGTCACCTATAACGTTTATCATGCGGGTGAAGCGATACTAAGAGAGCGAGGCCTATTGGCTGGCTGTGCTGACGAAGGAGGATTTTGGCCTAGTTTTGATAACCATGAGGCTATCTTTAGTTTTGTAGTGGAAGCGATAGAAGCAGCAGGTTATGTTCCTGGAAAAGAGGTCTCAATTTCTTTAGATATCGCTGCGAGCGATTTATATCGCGATGGCCGATATCACTTACCCTTAGACAAGAAAGACTATAGTTCGGAGCAGTTTTACGCTCTTATTCTGGATTGGTGTCAACGCTATCCTGTGCTATCAATTGAAGATCCGTTTGCGGATACAGATTTTGAAATGTGGCAAAAACTAACTTTAGAAATTGGCGACAAAGTTCAAATCATTGGAGACGACCTATTCACCACTAATCTGAAGTTGATAGAAAAGGGGATAGCGCAAAAAATGGCGAATTCGGTGCTGATTAAGCTGAATCAAATCGGCAGTGTCAGTGAAACTATTGATGCCATTCGTCTGACTCAAAAAGCTGGGTGGTTACCGGTGGTGTCAGCGCGTTCAGGTGAGACCGAAGATGCGTTTATCAGTCATTTGGCAGTAGCAACAAATGCCGGTCAGCTCAAAGTAGGTTCGTTTACTCGCAGTGAACGCATGGTTAAATGGAACGAATGTATTCGGATAGCTAGAAAACTTGGGGATGATGCGCGCTTTGTTGGCGGTGATATCTACCAAGCTTTAAAGTCATAATCACAGGCGACATGCGATGTGAGTGTCGTTGCTCTCAAGTATAGTCGCTTAAAGTCAAAGCCTTCAATTTTACCAAGAACACCAACGCGATGTTGGTGTTCCTGGTTTGGTTTAGGCTTCTATATCAAGTAAGTTACCGCTGCTACCAAAGCCGCTATCTTGCAAGCTTTGAACAAAAGAACTTAACTCTGCCTCGTCAAGATCGCCACTCTCAAACTGTTCTACAAAACTTTGGATCAACGAAGTGAGTTCGTTATCTTCGGCTGAGCTTTCAGCTTGGGGAGGCGGAGGAGGTGGTCGTGAACCTTCAGGCCGCAATTGAGATGGGTCAATCCCTACATCACTCATCAAACCTGCAATTTCTTTACTCGGCTTAAGTCCCATTTCTTCAAACATACTGTTGATGGCATCTTTGTCTTCATCGGTGATGTTATCAGGGTCAATACTGGCCAATTTTTCTTGGATTAGCGCTGTTTGCTCAGCAGTTGGCGGGGTTGGTGGCGTGGAAGAGAATGCCCCTTGCATGGGGCTTGCCTGAATCGAACTTATCATAAATATTCCTTTACTAGTTTTAGAAATGTTTAGTTATTTCAAACCGATAGTTGAGCCGAACCAAGCGATAAGAGACTGAATTAGCTTAAACAAAGAATGCGAAGTAATGGTGGAGAAAATGTGGAGAAATTGTGGAGATATTAAGTAGAGACTTTGCTTTGATAATCCACACTAAGCTGATGCGATTAGCAAATACCTATTTAGTTTTCATTTTTAGCCGAATTTGTGAGCTATTTCTAAGTTTGTCCGAGGGGATAAAATCGGCCTTATGCTCATCAAAAACTGCACAGTTAACTCTATTTCAACAATTTAAGATGGTTACAAGCTGGAGCCTACACCAGCTGTGAAGCTCAAAGAATTCAATAGTCACGTGGTATTGGGCTATTAGGACAACAATAAAAATGGAATAGAGGTTTGATATGAATATGTTTAAAAAACTAGTTGCTACAAGTATGTTAATCGGCGCCTGTGCAGTCGCTGGTAGCGCAACAGCTAAAGACATGAAAATTGGTTATACAACGATGGATCTAGCCAATCCTTACTTTATTGCTGTTACCAGTGGCGTGAAAGAGCGAGCAGAAACGCTCGGTGTAAAAGTTACCATTCACGACGCTAAATCAGACCCTGCTAGTCAAATAGCTGCTATTGAGAATTTTATTGCTCAAGGCATGGACGCGATTGTTATAAGCCCAATTGATGCAATAGCTGTAGAGCCAATGGTGAAATTGGCCCATGACAACAATATTCCAATTATCAACGCCCACCAAGCAATGGAAGGAGCTGATGCTCAAATTGGTCTTATTGAATTTGAGTACGGTTATGCTGTTGGTAAATTAGCCGGTGAGTACATCACTAAACACATGGCTGGTAAAGCCGATGTAGCCATCTTAGGACAGCCTGAAGTATCAGCTTTGGTTGAACGTGTAAGCGGAATCAAACAAGGCGTACTTGATCATGCGCCTGGTGCCACAATTGCCGCAGAACAAAGTGGTTACACGCCGGAAACTGGTGCGCGAGCTGCTGAAGTAGTCATGCAGTCTAAGCCTAGCGTACGAGTGTTTGTTGGTATGAATGACGCCGGTATCTTGGGTGCATTTGAAGCTCTTAAAGGCATGGGAGTCAATGAAGAAGAATTTGCACTGTTTGGTCTTGATGCAACCGAAGAAGCTCAGCTGAAAATAGCTCAAAAAACCATGTATAAAGGCACGGTTGATATTGCCCCCTTTGTGACTGGCGAAATGATTGTTGATGTTGCGCTGCAAGTTGCTAAAAACGGTCCGATCAAAGATATGGTCAAAATTGAAATGTTCCCACTATTGTCTGAATAGTCCTAGGCAGGAGGGGCAGCGCCCCTCCGATTCGACTTCTTACGTACAATTTAGGAATTATTTATGTCCATCTTATGCCTTAAGTCTGTTGTTAAAGAATATCCCGGAGTACAGGCGCTAGCAGGTGTTAGCTTTGAGCTCGAAGCTGGTGAAGTCCATGCCATCATGGGCGAAAATGGGGCCGGAAAGTCAACCTTGATTAAAACGGTAACGGGTGCAATTAAACCCACTCGAGGTTATGTCGTTTATCAAGGGCAAACGCTCCCAAGTGGAGACCCTCGCGCAATTATTGACCTGGGTATCTCTGCAATATATCAAGAGCTTAGTTTGTTTCCAGAATTAACCGTTGCCGAGAACATTTTCTACGGAAATGAAACCTATAAAGGGTTATTCCTAGACAAAGCGAAAATGAATGAGAACGCCTTAAGTTTGCTCAAAAGCCTAGGTACAGATATCAAACCTGAGGTACAAGTTAAAACGCTCAGCATTGGATTTCAGCAGTTAGTTGAGCTTGCAAAGGCTGTCTCAAAGCAATGCAAATTACTGATTATGGATGAGCCAACAGCTCCGCTGACTAATCAAGAAGTTAAATATATGTATGAAGCGGTACGTCGTTTACAAAAACAAGGCGTCACCATCATCTATGTGTCCCATCGCCTCAACGAGGTGTTTGACTTATGTGACCGCGTGACTATTTTGCGAGATGGACATTACATTGAAACACTCGACATCGATAAGGTGACCGAGGATGAATTAATTCGACTCATGGTCGGTCGTACCATCACCAACGAATACCCCAAACGAACCCATGAATTGGGAGACGACTATCTAAGCGTGCGTTCACTTAACTCTGGTTTGGTTAAGGATGTTTCATTTAGCCTTAAAAAAGGTGAAATTTTAGGTTTGGCTGGCTTAGTTGGAGCCGGAAGAACCGAGATTGCGCGGCTTATTTTTGGCGCCGACCCGCTCAAATCCGGTGAAATAACAATAGACGGTGTCACAAAGCTTATTAACAGCCCACACGACGCCATTGCCGCCGGGATAGGGCTATTACCTGAAGATCGAAAAACACAAGGTGCACTGTTAACGATGTCAATTAGTGACAATGTTAGCTATTCATCTCTGGATCGTTTCAGTTCCAAAGGGATTTTACAGCCTAAGTTGGAGCGAGCATCTACTCAAGAGTTTGTTAGTAAGCTCAATGTAAAAACCCCTTCAATTGACCAATTAGTCGGTAATTTATCCGGTGGCAACCAACAAAAAGTGGTGCTTGCTAAATGGCTTCTTAACGATTGTTCAGTGCTTATTTTTGATGAACCAACGCGCGGGATTGATGTTGGAGCCAAATCTGAAATTTACGAATTAATGCGCCAAATTACACAGCGCGGTGTATCCGTCATTATGATTAGCAGCGAAATGCCTGAGTTACTGGGTATGTCTGACAGGGTACTTGTTGTACACGATGGCAGCATCGTTAAAGAGCTCCATCCTGAAGAATACAGTCAAGAGACGGTGCTTAAATATGCATCGGGATTCTAACGAAAAGGAAACAACAATGGACACGACTCAAAAAAGTTTGCGAGTAGAGCAGCCTTTCGGAAAAGTATCGCTGCAATTTCTTTCTCGTTACTGGATTTTCATTGCATTGGTCGTATTGATCGTTGCGTTCTCACTACTGTCTGACAGTTTTTTAAGCAAAATTAACCTGCTTAATATTTTACGCCAAGTATCCATTATTGGGATCTGCGCGGTTGGCATGACCATGGTTATCTTAACCGGTGGCATCGATTTGTCGGTTGGCTCCATGATAGGGGTGAGCGGCATGGCTTGCGCTCTAATGTTGCAAGCAGGTATTCCACCGGTACTGGCGGTCTTTTTAACCTTAGTTATGGGCTTAGGGTTTGGTGGTATTACCGGGTTATTGATTAATAAAATCCATATTCCCCCCTTGATAGCGACCTTAGGATTAATGACCGCGCTACGCGGTGTGGCATACATTCTTAATGGCGGCTTACCGATTTACGGCATACCTGAGTCGGTTAAGTTTTTAGGTCAAGGTTGGGTGTTTGGTATCCCTTTCCCAGTGATTCTAATGATAGCGGTTTTCGTACTGGGCTATGTATTACTCAATAAAACCGCCTTTGGACGCCATCTCTACGGGACTGGTGGTAACGAAGAAGCCTCACGACTCTCAGGTGTAAATGTTGAGAAACTAAAAACTAAAGTCTATTTACTGGCATTTTTTCTGTCTACCTTTGCCGGGATTGTATTGATGGCTCGCGTAAACAGTGGCCAGCCTCGTGGCGGCACAGGCTACGAAATGGATATTATTACCGCTGTAGTCTTAGGTGGTGTTTCCATTATGGGTGGCTCTGGCCGGCTTATGGGAGTGATCGCCGGGGTAATGATTATGGGCGTACTTTCAAACGGCATGATCTTGCTTAACATCGACGAATACGTGCAGTGGGTTGTGAAAGGATTAGTATTACTGGTAGCTGTTGGGCTCGACCAACTTTCTAATCACAAATCAGAACAATAGAACTAAGCGCAGCGCGAACCATCTCCAAAAGGTCTAGTCATTTGCTAGGCCTTTTTGGCTTCAATGGAGCCAGTAACAAAGCTGTAAGTTTAAGCCGCAATTTTTCTGATGCCATGGTGGATTTATCTAATCGACAGTTGCACTTTTATATACCGCTTAAACCCATTACTATGAGCGTCATTGCTTTAAGAGCTACACAATAATTCTTATGAATTACAATCTCTTAAAGCGATTAATATGACGGGAAGTCAAAACTAAAAATTCAAAGTAATGGATACGAGTGAACAAATGGATAGTGAGTACCAGTACAAACAACGGCAAGTTGCGAAGAACAAGGGTAAAGAATTTCGACTCGGCGAAGGCAGAATTAGTGGCTACTGCTCTTTGATGCTGGGCGGCTTGAGCCTACTTGCGGTTATCGCTTATCTATATCCTTCGATGTTAACCACCACAGAGCTGCGAAAGCTCTATGATGCAGAGCAGCTACAAGTTGTTCTAAAATATGGCATGTACACATCTATAGGCCTTGGTTTTCTTACATTTATTCTAAACAACGGAAAGTACAAGTTCTTAGGTTTGACGGGAATAAGCTTAACGCTTGTCGCGTTTTTATTGGGTGGTTACCAGATTCCGGTAGGACCGGTAGAGCCCAAAGAGCTTTCCTTGGGTGTTGACTGGTTGATTCTGGCTTTTTTAGGTTCAATCGTTGTTTTTGTGAGCCTAGAAAAACTATTTCCTAAATACAAAGACCAACTGATTATGAGACCGGAGTGGGGCGTAGACTTATTTTACTTTTGTTTTAATCACCTCGCTATTTCAGCTATTTTAGTTTTTGCCAACTACCATGTAAGTCATTTTGATTGGGCTGTCAGCGCAACATTGCAGCAAAGTATTCGAGATATTCCTATTTGGATACAATTTGTTGTGATTGTGCTTTGCGCTGATTTTGTTTTGTACTGGGAGCACCGGGCTTACCATGAAATACAGTTGTTGTGGCCGATTCATGCGGTACATCACTCGATAGAAAACATCGATTGGCTTGCCGGTTCGCGAGGTCACTTTGTACAAGTATTCTCTGAGCGCGCAATGGTTATGATCCCACTTTATTTACTGGGCGTGGAGCAGGCGGCTCTGAATATATATGTTACCTTCGCGGCGCTGCAAGCCGTGCTAATTCATTGCAACGTAGGTATTTCATTTGGACCGCTGAAGTACATATTAGTGACACCGCAGTTTCACCACTGGCATCACAGCTCAGAGAAGCCGGCAATTGATACCAATTACTCGGCGCATACTATAGTTTTTGACCGACTATTTAAAACCTATCACTTCCCTAAGCAACATTGGCCAGCGGATTATGGTACGACACAACGATTACCGAGAACTGTTGTTGGGCAAACCTTGTACCCTCTAAAAGTGTGGGGTAAGCGCATGAAAAGAAGGTATGCGAAGTAAGGTTTTGCGTTAGATTGTTCCAAACAAGGCTTCTCGTTACTTGACTGTTGTGGTGGCCAAAGTTGTGACTTACTAGACAGAAATTCTCATCGCTGGCTTAATCTTCTAGCGCTTAACCAACAGCTTTACTATATTTGTCATACAAATACATATAGAGCTGATGGTGAAAAACTTGAATACAAATACTCCTAAGGCGTTGAGCTTTAAGAAAGTACCGCTATTGGGCATGCTAGCGCTTATGGTGAGCAGTAATATTGCCTTGGCTGAGCAAAGTGCCCCTTCCGATAAATTCGATCTTTTAGCATGGACGATCAGCGTGCCAGTCGACTCTGACGGTGACGGAAAATCGGACCAAATCAAAGAAAAAGAGCTTGCTGCGGGCTATTCCGATCCAAACTTCTTCTATTTAGCCGAAGACGGCGGCATGGTATTCAAAGCACCAATTAAAGGTGCTAAAACCTCAAAAAACACTTCTTATACCCGCTCAGAGCTGCGCGAAATGATGCGCCGGGGCGATACCAGCCATAAAACTAAAGGTGTTAACCAAAACAACTGGGTGTTCTCGAGTGCACCTCAGGCTGATTTAGATAGCGCTGGTGGGATAGATGGCAGCATGCAAGCAACATTGGCGGTAAACCATGTCACGACTACAGGCGAAAGCTGGCAAGTTGGGCGAGTTATCATCGGACAAATCCATGCTAATAAGGACGAACCGATTCGCCTTTATTATCGCAAGTTGCCGCACCATACTAAAGGTTCTATTTACTTTGCGCACGAACCACGTAAAGACTTTGGTGACGAACAGTGGATTGATATGATTGGTGGCATGCTGCCAAGTTACTGGGAACAAGACGCCACACCGCAAGAACCGGATGACGGTATTGAACTCAATGAAAAATTTTCTTATCGAATCGATGTTGAAGGCAACACCTTAAGGGTGAGCATTATGCGGCCTGGCAAAGATGATCTGGTGCGTGAACATGATATGTCTAGCAGCGGTTATGATGCTGGTGGGCAGTATATGTATTTTAAAGCAGGGGTTTATAATCAAAACAAAAGCGGTGAACCTGACGACTATGCGCAAGCTACGTTTTACGAGTTATCGGTAAGCCATTAGTGTAACCCTAAACTACCACTGGCTTAGTCTTAGGTTTTACAAAGCTAGAAGTGTTACGGTATTAATTTGCACCTAATTGAACATTAAAAACATAAGCTCCCGTGAGGTGCTGGAGCTTATGTTTATTCTCAGCATTTTAGCAAAATACTAGGCTTGATCAGTGTTGGCGCTAATCATCTTTTTGCATAATCTCAGTAGTTCTGTTTGTTCATCGGGTTCAAGTGAATCCATAAAGTCGCTATAGGTTTCCCTCATGATGGGCATGCATTTGGCGATGACCTCGGTACCTGATGCGTTCAAACTGATCATTTTAAGTTTCTGATTGGTTTCGTTTTTTGAAACATCAACCCAGCCTCTTTTTACTAAATGGTCTACAGAGCGCTTAGCAGCGCTTCGGTCACACATTAATTGGTTGGCTAGCTGTTGTTGGGGGATAGGTTGATACACTTCAATGATATTCATTGCCAACAGCATTTCTAAGGTGATGTCGTAGTGCGGTCGAAGCCTCTCTTGGCAAGCGGTTCTATGTAAGCGCGTGATAACGGTCATCGCAAAAAAATGGCTTTGTTCAAGAACCTCAATACGTGGAATATTGTTCGGTAAATTGGTTTGGGACACCATGGTAAAGTCCTACTTCATTTGATTATATTATGGTTGAGCTTAGCATACATGTTGCCTATGCAACAATGTGCAAATCTATCGCTAGTATTGAGATCAATTTATAAGCGCAGTTACGGTGTAATATTTTGTCACCAATTTGCAAGTCTATCTAAGCCCCAAGCCGCTTAGAATACCGCTTTGACTAAGAACTTAGTAAAACCTTCGCAACAGACTTCGCCTGTATTGCTGAATCATAGTTATTGGTGGTGTGAGCCCCAACAATCGCCCCGTCTGCGAGTATCGCCAGTTGCTTAGCGGTGTCGCTAGCGTTGTCCAATTCTAAATCAACGAGTTGCTGTTCAATTAAATCGATTACTAAGTTTTTGTGTTGCGTGCAAGCCTGGTGGACTGGATCTTCATGCCGAGGATATTCGGCACTAGCGTTGATAAACATACAACCATAAAAACCATCTGAATTTATCCAATGGGACAAGCCATCAAAGAAGGCCATTATGCGCGAAAGTGCAGGTTTGCAGTCTTGTTGAGCGGATAGGGTTTCAATGTTCTCTGATAACAAAGCCAAAAGCTGTTGGTCGCGTCGATTTAGACAAGCCACAATTAATGCTTCCTTGGACGCAAAATGATTGTACAAGGTTTTTTTGGCAACCCCTGAGCTGGCCAAAATAGTATCGATGCCAGTGGCTCGAAAACCATGTTGGTAAAATAACTGTTGGGCGGTATCAATGAGTAAATCGCGTTTGCTGCTAGCCATAGTTCATCCTGTCTGTAGTTTACGAAGTATACCGCTCTGTCTCCCTAAACTTCAATCTAGTTATAAACTGAATTTTATTAGAAAGTTTATACGTATATAAAACAGCTAGATAGAACGAGATCTGGCAGGGTTTTCTGAATCGGTTTAAACTTTCTATTGACGTAGACAGACTTGTCTCCTACATTAACCATCAAGTAGACAGACCTGTATACTTTAGTGATGCAAGCCGTCTTATTAATGGAATACCTAACCGCAATCAAGGACACATCATGTTAAAACTTTACGATTTCGAACTATCCGGCCACGCCCACCGCGCTCGCCTGATGCTTAGCTTGTTGAACTTGCCTTACGAAAAATTACACGTAAATCTGGGCAGTGGTGAGCACAAGCAATCTGAATTTAGAGCTATTAATCCCTTTACCCAAGTTCCAGTTCTGGATGATGACGGTTTAATCATTCGCGATTCGATAGCAATTATTGTTCACCTTGCGAATAACTATGACCCAAGTTGGAATCCACAAGATAGAGAGCAACAAGCTCAGGTCCAGCAATGGTTAGCTTTAGCCGCACGAAGCTTGGCTGAAGGTCCTGCGCGGGCCCGATTGATCACAGTTTTTGGTGCAACGTTTGACCAAGATGCTGTGATTGAAGCAAGTCACCAGACCTTGTCCGTAATCAACGTACTTTTAGAGGGTAAACAATGGATGGTTGGCAACAAGGCGAGCATTGCTGATGTCGCTTGTTATTCCTATATCGCACATGCCCCAGAAGGGATGGTTAGTCTAGATAGCTATGAGAATATTCAGCGTTGGCTCGCTAATGTTGAACAATTGGATGGCTTTATTGCTATGCAAGCCACGCCCCAGCCTGCGCTTAGCGTATAGATAACTAGGAGATAGAAAATGGCTGAACAAAAACTACCTTTGCCGCCTTTCACTGAGCAATCTGCGGCTGCAAAGGTGCGTTTGGCTGAAGATGCTTGGAACACTCAAGATCCCGAACAAGTGAGCATGGCCTATACCAGTGACAGCCAATGGCGAAATAGAGATCAGTTTGTGAATGGGCGACAGCAGATCCAAGATTTTTTAAACAGCAAATGGGGTAAGGAGCAAAGCTACCGCTTGATTAAAGAACTATGGACATTTAGTGAGTCAAGAATAGCAGTGCGCTTCGCCTACGAATGGCAAGATCAATCGGGGCAATGGTTTCGCTCCTATGGCAACGAGAACTGGCAGTTTGATCAAAATGGCTTGATGCAAAAGCGCTTTGCTAGCATCAACGATTTAAAAATTGATGCTAGCGAACGCAAGTTTCACTGGCCCAGTGGTCGTAGACCTGATTCGCATCCAAGTTTAACTGAGCTTGGGTTATAGAACAAAAAGGAGCAAGGCATGGGAGTTTTTCACAAGGGTGAGATTGCAGTTCAGCGGCGGTTAGGCGTCAATCAACACATAGGGCCAATTGCGCAAAAATTTATTCGCAACTATATGCCAGAGCAACATCGAGAGTTTTTTACCAATCAATGTGTGCTGTATGCAGGTGTATTAGACGATGATGGTCACCCATGGGCAACTCCAATTATTGGGCAGCAAGGTTTTATAGAGTCCGGTAATCCTAAAACCTTACAAATAGATAAGCGGCCACTGATTGAGTTTAGCAACATTCTTTGTATGCAAGTGGGAGATAAACTGGGTTTACTTGGGCTTGAATTTAATACGCGGCGACGTAATCGCGTCAATGGATTGGTCAGTTATGTAAGTGATCAAGCTTTTCGATTTGAAGTTGAACAAAGTTTTGGCAATTGCCCAAAGTATATTCAAGGGCGTGAATTGTTAGTCAACCGCTCTTCAAATGAACCCGTAATTACGGCATCTAGTTTTGACTTGATCGCACTTGCAGATACAGGTTTTAATCAAACGATTATGGCCAGCGATACTTTTTTTATTGCTTCGCGCTCCGCTCAGTTTGGAGTGGCACAAAACAGCGGTGTTGATATTTCACATCGAGGTGGTAAACCCGGTTTTGTTGCCCGCCTTGCCGATGGCAAGCTTATCTTTCCTGATTTTTCAGGGAACAACTTTTTTAACACGCTAGGCAACATTGAAAGCGATAGTCGAGTTGGGCTTTATTTTCCAGACTTTGTCAGTGGGCAATCGTTTTGGATTAAAGGACGCGCTGAAATCATTTGGGATGAACTACCTGGGTATCGCTACCAAGGAGCGCAGCGTTATGTAGTTATTGCAATAGAGCAAATTATTGGTTTAAAGACAGCCTCTTTGGTGCAAAAAGACCGAGTTGAACTGTCACCTCACTTAGATAACTCAGGAGCTTGGTTATAAGCTTGCGAGGGTTAATCTTTTAATTTAGTCGCGTGTTTGATTACTCATCACTTGAAGTCATGCTAGCTGATATCTGGTTACCCTCCATCGCACCAAAGTGTTTACAGGGGTTTGAGTAAGGCAAACTGCGACGAATATAAGGAAGTGCAATTGTAGATTCATGGATAAAAACGTTACATTGATCACATATTAACTCGCAAAATCCTATCGTATAAATTATCACTGCCTACAAAATAAAGAGCTACTGTAGCATTGGCTAATGCTTATTGGGTGGAACATAAGCTAAATCGAAGTTACCAGTAATTTTTTAGGTAAGTAGAGATGGCTTTACCGAGCGAACGAAAACTTTTATTCATGATCAAATTTTTACCATTGGCATTTATGGTGATTTTTGTTTTGGTTTTTGTTTATTTCCAAGTCAGCAGTAACCGATCTTCTCTTGAGAAAGACATCACTTCACTTCGAGATAATTTTTACTCCTTTCAGCAATCTGAGATTCAGAACCGGGTTCTAAATGTTGTTCAACAAATCACTACCGAAATTGAACAAACCGAAAATTCTTTGCGCCGTGATATTGAAAACAGAGTTAACGACGCGATACAGATAGCGACTAATATTTACGCCAAACACCACGAGACCCATCCTGGACTGACTAAAGAGTTCATCATCGATGCACTTCGTCCTATTCGATTTAATCAAGGTCGCGGATACTATTTTGTATATGACTTAGACGGGACGAATGTTGTTCATCCTATTCAGCCTCAATTAGAAGGTAAAAACTTAATCGCATGGGAAGACCGACAGGGTAATCACGTTATCAAAGAGCTATCTAGTATTGCACTCAATGATAGCAGTGGGTTTCATCGTTGGTGGTGGACTAAGCCAAAAGCGCTCGATGAAACGTTTGAAAAGATTGGCTTTGTAACGCACTTTGAACCTTACAACTGGTTTATTGGAACTGGAGAGTATGTTGTTGATGTCGCAAGGGATATTCAACAGAAAGTTCTTAAAACTGTGGCCAATTATCGATATGAAAATAATGACTACATTTTTATTATTAATAGTAAAGGAGCGCTTTTAGCTCACCCTAACCCTGCAATGATAGGGGTTGAACGCTTAGACGCCACCGACAAGACTGGCAGTCTCTATATTAAGGCCTTGGTGGACAAGGCTAAACAAGGGGGTGGTTTTGTACGCTATCATTCTAGTTTCAGTCCGTTGGGTTCAGAAGATACACTTAAGTTAAGTTATGTGGTTTACCTTCCACAATGGGATTGGGTGGTAGGGACCGGCGTTTATCTAGGGCAGATCGAAACTTTTTTAAGCAATAGAGAAGCCGAAATCAAAGATCGAAATTCTCAAAAGCTTGGACGGATCATAGTTTCAAGTGCGTTGATGGCAGTTATACTAGGAATTATTTCGCTATACATTGGCGAAATGGTGAGCAAGCGTTTTCTTCGTTTTCAAAGCAAAATTAATACCGACATGACTCGTCTTGAAGATGCGAAAGACCGTCTACATTATCAGGCTCATTTCGATAGCTTAACGGGACTTGCAAACCGTATTCAGCTTAACCAGTTTATCACCAAGGCTATAAAAAACAGTCAAGACCAACATCGACTGTTAGCTGTGATGTTTGTTGATCTCGATGACTTTAAAAAGGTAAATGACGCCTACGGTCACCCAATAGGTGATGCGCTATTGGTTGAACTTGGAAAACGATTTGGCCCTTTATTGAACGAAAACCAAATGGTGTCTCGATTTGGAGGCGACGAATTTGTTTTTTGTTTTCCAGAGCTAGAAAACTTACAAGCCGCGAAGCAGTTTGCGCAGGATATATTGGCAGTCTTCGATGATGAATTTATTATCATGGGTAAAACGATTTCTACAGCTTGTAGTGTAGGAGTGGCAATTTGCCCCACAGATGCTGATAACGCCGATGAGCTTATTACTAAAGCAGACACTGCCTTGTATTCACTCAAAGCAAATAGAAAAGGTCGATATTTGTTTTTCGATGATTCGATTCAACAAAAGCTTCAGTATGAAATGTCGCTTGAACGCGAGCTGCGTGGGGCTTTAGAAAATCAAGAATTAAGCATGCATTATCAACCTCAGGTGTGTTTGGAAACTAAAAAAATTATGGCGGTAGAATCACTTCTACGCTGGAAAAACCCTAAGCTTGGGCAGGTTTCGCCAATTGAGTTGATTCGAAAAGCAGAAGAAACGGGTTTGATTCATCAAATTGGGCGTTTTGTGATCAAGCGTTCTTGTGAGCAAGTTGCGCAAGCCTTTGCTAGCAGTCAACAACAGCTAGGACTTTCAATAAACATTTCACCTCTACAGTTGCTAGAACCGCTGTTCACAGAGGACTTGATCGAAATCGTTGATGAATATGGCTTATCACGAGGGCAAATTACGATTGAAATAACCGAACATGTGTTAATTAACGATTTTGACTTAGTAACACCAGTATTAAATCAGTTACAGCATAGTGGTTTTTCTATTGCCCTAGACGATTTTGGAACCGGGTATTCTTCTCTGAATTATCTTTACACGCTACCCATCAATGAAATTAAAATTGATCAAAGTTTTGTTCGGAATATTATGTTTAATAAACAGAGCGATAGCTTAGTTAAAGCGATCATTGCTATTGGAGAATCACACGATCTTAAAGTGGTAGCGGAAGGGATTGAAACGCAAGAACAATGTGACCAATTAGGTGACTACAAATGTCATATTGGCCAGGGTTATTTATTCGCAAAACCCTTGGTACTTGATGACTTAAAAAACTTCATTCAAAACAACTCCAATACCTAGTCCGATGGCATGTAAAGCCTAGTTTAATTTGGCCTGTTCTAGGGATAAGTTCCGTTTACTTCACCGAGTATTAAGCCGCACATGACGTGCGGCTTAATGGGACAATGTACACTCAGATCTAACTTTGAGTAAGTAACTCTTCTTGTTGCTCCGTCTGAAACTGCTTTTGATACAAGTTAAAGTAAGCACCTTGCTGAGCTAACAATTGCTGGTGGTTCCCTTGCTCCAAAATCTCACCATGATCGACAACCACGATAGTATCAGCAGAGCGGATTGTAGATAAGCGATGAGCGATCACAAAGCTAGTTCGACCTTTTAACACCGCTTGTAGGCTGCGTTGCAAAATTTCCTCAGTTTGGGTATCTACTGAACTTGTAGCCTCGTCCATTACCAATATTTGTGGGTCACCAATAATAGCCCGAGCAAACGAGATTAGCTGTTTTTGGCCAGTACTTAGGTTATTGCCACCTTCTTGTACTTGGGTTTGATAGCCGTGTTCCATTTGCTCAATAATGTCATGTACATTCACCGCTTTTGCAGCAGCAATAACTTGGGCGTCACTTGCGTCTAAGTTTCCGTAGCGAATATTAGACATAATAGTTCCAGTGAACAAAAATGGTGTTTGCAGAACAATGCCCAGTTTGGATTGCAGCCACTCCAGAGGGTACTGGCGATAATCTTTGCCGTTAATCAAGATTTGCCCTGATTGTGGCTCATAAAATCGGCATAGCAAACTGACCACCGTAGACTTGCCTGAGCCCGTGGCTCCAACTAAGGCAATTGAAGCTCCCGGTGCAACGTTAAGGCTAAAGTTTTTGAGTACCGGTTCATTGGCTTTATAAGCAAAGCAAACGTCCACAAACTCTATAGTTTCAATGTCTTGTTCATGATTTACCATGTCAATGCCCATTGCCTTCAAGCGTGAAATTTCAGCTTTTAACTCGTCAGAGTCTTCGATTTCTGGCTTCACTTCTAATAAACCGATCACCCGCTCGACACATGCCGTTGTGCGTTGCAATTCAGCAAGCTTGGCTGATACTTCAAGCATTGGATCCATTAGGGTGCGGGTATAAGTCATAAACGCAACTAAGGTGCCCAATGTTAAGGTACCAACTAGAACTTCAAGCCCGCCAAGCCATAACGCAACACCCATACCTAAGCTGACGAAAACGTTTATGAATGGGTAAAAGGCAGAGCTCAGCAGCAAGTTATACATTGACTGGTGATACATGGTTTTGGTATCGCCTTTAAATTCACGAAGGTTTTCTTCTTCACGTACCAGCACCTTACTGGTTTGTACGCCTGAAATACTTTCATTGTATACGGCTGTTAATCGGCTATTGGTTTGGCGTACCTCGCGCGAGCTTTTAAGAATTTTGACGTTAAACACCCATGCAACAGCAATTAACAGCGGCAAAATGCCTAAAACAATGAGTCCCAGTTTGAAATTCAGTACCAACAATACGGCAAATATGCCGATGATGAGTGGCACGCCCCAAAACAAATCTAAGGTACCCCACGCAATGACATTAGCAATGCGCGAGCTATCACTAGTGATACGAGCCAGTAACCAACCCACAGCGTTTTGGTCATAGAACGAAAATGATAAACGTTGTAGATGTTCAAAGCTTTGTTTACGCAAGCTATACATCAGCTCGGTTGATAAGCGACCTGCGAGACGAATAAAAGCCCATACGCAGGCAACAAAGCTTAGTAATAGCACCAAGTAAAGTAGTCCGTAGCCAAGCAGATTGGTTTGAGCGCCGAGCTCGACCAAATCATCAACCACAGCTTTGGTTACTAAAGTAAATGATGTATCAATGACCGCCGTGGCCAAAGCCATCACAATTAATTTATGAAACAAGGCTTTGTTTGGTTGATAACACATGCGAAAAAGAACTTTCCAAGCGCCTTTCGCAGCTGGTGTACTGTTATATGAATCAGTCATTTTTATCTCCTATACGCTCAACGCGACTTCTTGGCTGAAGTTATCGCGCTGGCCTGACTGAATAGCCCATAGGTCTTGATAAAACCCTGGGGTATTTATAAGTTCTTGATGCGTACCTGACGCTGCTAATTGCCCGTCCTGCATCACTAAAATTCGGTCCGCTTTTAAACAGACACTAATGCGATGAGTAATGATCATTAAAGTTTGTTCGCCACGTTTCTGATGCAATGCTCCAATGATTTGCTGCTCTGTTGCAGAATCCACCGCGCTTAAAGTGTCGTCGAGAAGCAATATTGGGGTTTGCTTTATCAAAGTCCTCGACAAGGTCACTCGCTGTTTTTGTCCGCCGCTAAGGCTTACGCCACGTTCGCCAATTCGAGTTTCATAACCATGCTTAAACTGCTCAATGGTGTGGTGTACCGCCGCCGCGGTACTAGACTGAAACATTTGTTCGTCACTGGCTTCTAGTTCACCAAACTTGATGTTTTCGCGTAAGCTGCGACTAAATAAAAATGGCTCTTGTAACAGCGACCCCATTTGCTCACGCACCTGTTGGCGGGCAAGGGTATTTAGCTCATAGCCGTCCAAGGTTACGCTACCACTTTGGTAATCTTGCAGGCGCATTAGGATTTGGAACAAGGTACTTTTACCCGCACCCGTTGGACCCACTATCGCAATGGTTTCACCGGCGTTAATGCTAAAGTTTAAGTTGCTTAAGGTCGGTTGATGCTGGTCAAACTTAAAGCTCACGTTCGAGAACTTAATGGCACCTTTAAGGGTTGGCATTGCTTGCAGTGCATGTAGCTCTTGCTCCTCAGGCGCGTTCAAAATCTCTTGAATACGACCAATCGCAACCGTGGCTTTACCGGCTTCGCTAAGCTCCTGCCCAAGTTGACGAATAGGCCAGATCAACATACCGGCGTAGCCGATAAAGGCAAAGTAAGCGCCAACGCTCAATTGGTTATGAATAACTAACCATGCGCCGCCAATTAGCACCAATCCTGACTGCATAAAACAAATGAGGTCGGATAGAGACCAAAAATTGGCTAACATTTTCAGCAGCTTAAGGTGCAGTTCACTGTATTGTTGATTGCCCTTATCAAACTTTTCGCACTCAAAGTCTTGGCGCGCAAAGGCACGAACAACTCTAATTCCGGTTAAGTTCTCTTGTACAATGGTAGTCAGCTCGCTTTCTGCTTCGTCCACTTTTTGGAATAGTATTTTGATGCGCTCAAAGAACTTCCAGGCAAACAAAAAAACGATAGGCAACAGAATTGTACTCACCACCGTCATGGGCACGTTTTTCCAAAACATAAGCGGCAACATAACAATGACAAGCACGACGGTACGCCCAATATTCATCACCTGTATGGTGAGAAAGTCGCGCAAGGTGTCTATGTCACTAGTGCAGCGCTGAACAATGTCACCGCTATCGGATTGGGCTAAGTAGCTCTCTTCAATGCGATGAATATGTGCAAACAATCGTTCACGCAGACTCATGATGGTGCTTTCACAAGCTTTAGCTGCTAGGTAGTCTTTTAAATACATAAACAGACCGCCAAGCACCGTAGCTACAACCACTAATAAACCAGCGGCAACCAGTACCGACTCGGCGCTAAGTGCTTGCGACTCAGTGTTAAAGCGATCAAGCCACGAGGGCAGCTCGCGTTGTGTATCGCTGTTGACCACAAAGTCGATTGCAACCTGACCAATGGTAGGCACTAAGAACATAAACAAACTAGCGAAGGCTAGCGCAAGTGCAGAGCCAATATAGAGCCACTTTTTAGAACGAATAAGTTCAACAAGTATTTGATGATGATGAGGTGATGTATTCACGCAATATTCCTTGAAAATTTTGCGAGCAATACAAAAAAGCCCGCGATAAACGGACTTTTAAAACAGCGTGGAATTATATATCGACGCTAAGCCCGTAAGTAGGGCCCAGCTTTATTTGAGAAGATGCCCTAGATTAACCTTGGTTTGACGCACTCGGGGCGTCAAAACTCATTCGAATGGATAACTTCATTTTGATGCTCCTTGCATTGGTCGAATTCATTAGGTTTGGGCTAAACACAGTGAATCTTTAAGACTCACATCTTGTGTGGTTTAAAATTAGTACAATTTGAGAATGATTGCAAGAGCTCTTTTTGACTTTTTTAATTTTAGTGGAAACCACGGAATAACGAAAAAGTAAACGTTTACGCAATAGCTGATGAGGCAATTTTACATCTATTGGGTAAAAACTTGAGCGAAGTAGCGAAATTAGAAAATTGAACTAGATTGATAGTCACTTCAATGATTAATTCGATCCCATTCGAGTTTGAACGATTTTGACTGTGATAAAAATCAACTGTCACAGATCTACATGAAGGAATACTTATGTTTGCAATTGCTGACGATCCCAAATGGTGGCATAGCGCCGTTGTGTATCAGATTTACCCACGTAGTTTTAATGATTCTAATGGCGATGGCATTGGCGATATCCCCGGTATCATCCAAAAGCTAGATTATATTCAAACCTTGGGCGTGAACGTTATTTGGTTGAGTCCTGTGTATAAATCGCCAATGGATGATAATGGCTACGATATTTCTGATTACTGCGATATTGCACCTGAGTTTGGCAATATGGCGGACATGGATGAGCTGATTGCTCAGGCAAAAGTACGTGGCATTAAAATTGTGATGGATTTGGTGGTTAACCATAGTTCGGACGAGCATCCATGGTTTATCGAATCCAAATCCAGTTTAGATAACCCAAAGCGGGACTGGTATATTTGGAAAGATCCCAAAGCTGACGGCAGCGCACCAAATAACTGGGACTCGTTCTTTACTCCATCAGCGTGGGAGCTTGACGAGACCACCGGTCAGTACTATTTGCACCTGTTTAGTAAAAAACAGCCAGATTTGAACTGGGCCAATACTGAAGTGCGCCAAGCCATATACGAGATGATGCACTTTTGGCTCAAAAAGGGCCTGGGTGGTTTCCGGATGGATGTGATCAATATGATTGGTAAGCCTGCAGATTACCCTGACGCAACCATTTTTGATCAAGGCGTTGCTGGCTGGGAGCATTGGTCAAATAACGTCTTAGTACATCAGTATTTACGCGAAATGAACCAACAAGTATTGTCTCATTACGACGTGCTAACCGTTGGCGAAACCCCGTTCACAACCACCTTAGATGGCCGCTTCTATTCAGATCCTGCGCGTAAAGAAGTGAGTATGATTTTCACATTCGAACATATGGGGCTTGATCGCGAGGAGCATAATGCGCGTCCAAAAGCGCTGGATCTCACTGAACTCAAAACAGTGTTGTCTAAGTGGCAAGACGAGCTTTACAACAAGGGCTGGAACAGCGTGTATTGGAATAATCACGATCAAGCCCGCTGCGTATCTCGTTTTGGTAACGACAGCGATGCTTATCGGGTGATTAGTGCCAAAATGCTAGGTACGCTGTTGCATGGCATGTCGGGCACGCCTTATGTGTACCAGGGCGAAGAGCTTGGTATGTGCAATAAAGTGTTCAGCGATATTTCACAGTTCGATGATTTAATGGCTCACTTTCATTATAAGAAAATGATGGAACGTGGGGACACGCCGGAGTCTGCACTCGAGTATCTAAATCATTTCTCACGCGACCACGCTCGAATTCCTGTCCAATGGGATGGCAGCGAACATGCTGGGTTTACAACTGGTACGCCTTGGTTGGCAGTTAACGATAACTTTGAAACCGTTAACGCGCAGCTGGCGACCAGTGATGAAAACTCCATTTATTATCACTACCAGCATCTCATCAACTTGCGTAGGGGTGGGGAGTATAGCGATACCTTGGTTTACGGTAAGCACTGTTTACTACAAGCCGACGACCCGCAAGTTTATGCATATACCCGCAGCTATAAGGGACAAACCTTGTTAATTGTGGCCAATTTTACCGACCAACAATTAAGCAGAGACTTTGGCTTGGAGTTTAAGCAAAACATTAGTAATAACTATGCCGACTACCAGTGCAAGGCTAGTTCTATAGAGCTCAAAGCTTATCAAGCCTGTATTTTTGTAGTTTAAGCTAAAATCGCCGAATTCGTAGTTAAATGCTGCGAAATTGGCGATTAATGTCGACTTCTATTGTTCGGTTTGTCCGAATAGGTATACCCAGCAATTTTCTATTTTGGCTAGAACACACGGAGTTATTCGTAAATGGATGCAGTCACAATTTTGGGCTTAATCGCGGCGTGCTTAACCACTATCTCTTTTGTTCCTCAGGCGTTGATGACTATCAGAACCAAAGACACCAAAAGCATCTCGCTAAGCATGTATTTGTTGTTTGTACTTGGGGTAGCACTCTGGCTTGTATATGGCGTCTATAAAGCCGATACCGCTATTATTTTCGCTAATGCGCTTACCTTGCTGTTTTCTGGATTTGTATTGTTTATCAAAATTAAGAATGATGTAATCAATTAGAGTGAAATCAAATACAAACAGTGAAATGGGGTATGTTTTTCAATGGTGGTCGTCGCTTTTTTTGATCCTCGGCATTTTCGTTTGCTTTAAGCTCGATACACTAGTGATAAACAACTGGCGTTAGCTAAGGATTTAATATGTTCTCTATCGCAGAATTCACAAGCTTTTTAGGCTGGTGTGTAGTGATAAACGCAGCTGTGTTGCTGTTTTCAACCCTAGGGCTCTACTTGGGTAAAAATGTGATTGTGCGAATACACAGCCGCGCATTTGACCTCGATGCACAACAGTTACGCCAACTGTATATGCAGTATATTGCCTACTTTAAGCTCCTAACATTACTGTTTTTCTTCGCGCCTTATGTGGCACTCAAAATCATGGGCTATTAGCGCCGTAAGCATTAGCGCTACTATACAGCGCCCGTGTTTATGGGGCGCTTAACATTGATTTTAATTGCTCTACAGCATTTGCTGGACCCATCGTTGCAAATTGTTCAACGCAAGTTGTGGCATTTGGCATACGATCTTGAATCATCGCTTCACAAAGTGCATATAGGTATTGCGGTTGTTGACTGGTTTGATAAGCCTGTTTCAAAGCATTAATACCGCTAGCATCACCGAGCTGACGCGACAAAAGCCCCAAGGTGTACCAATACTGCGGGTTTTGAGGGTCGCGTTCGGTGGCATTTTTTAATTGTTGCAGGGCATTGGGGTAGTCTTTAACGCGAACCAAGCTCATCGCATAAGCAAAATCCAAATCGGCATCTTCGATGGTTAAGTCAATGGCTGTTTTTAGTTGGCTCAGCGAGCGTTGATTGTCGCCCATTGCTCGGTATAGATCCGCAAGATTAATGTAGGGAAGGGCTGCATAAGGCTCGACCATAATCGCGCCTTTGTAAGCTTGTTCTGCTGCGCTTAATTCAGATTTGTACAAGTGAACATTGGCTGTATTCACGCGGCCAAAAGCGCGGTCTGAATTAAACCGAGCAATGGCTAGATACTCATCTAGCGCCGGGCTGAGTAAATCACGTTGTTCGTTCGTTAAGTCACGCCAATCTTGCGCCAATACACTTGCGGTTTCCGAGCGCACCACAAGTACTGGATCATTGAGTAAAGGTGAGAGTAAACGCCAGCGATCAGCGGGTTGATAATTGGCAGAACCAGCAACACTGGCCAAGCGCATAAGTTCATCATCACCACGAATAGCGCGGCTTAAAGCAACCAAAGCGTTGCGGCTTGGATAATTTGCGATTCGCTCTAAGGCCGAGGCGCGAATGATCCCAGCGTTATTTATGTCTTGAGCCTGGTAACTAAGAGCTGAGGCCGCATTAGGATCGCCAATGGCAGCTTGGGCAAAGGCTTGTGCAAAATGGTCCTGACCTTGGTACGGAGAATTTGGGAACCACTGTTTTAAGGTGTCAATGGCCCACTGATTTCCCTCTTCTGGAGTATTGTGACAATCCACGCAGACATTTGGCGTTCCAATTTGTTGACTTAAATCTGGGCGTGGTATTTGCCAGCTGTGATCTCGGCGCGGGTCCACTTGCATGTATGTAGTTTCAGGCATATGGCAACTAGTACATTGCGCGCCTTCGGTGCCTGTTTGGTGTTTGCTGTGATTCTCATCACTATACCCATCGGGTAAGTGGCATTGATTACACAGCACTTGCTCCGGTAGTTTTAGCTCAGCGGTATGTGGATTATGGCAATCAGTACAGACCACGCCACTGCTAGCCATTTTGGATTGCAAGAATGAGCCGTAAACATAATCTTCATCATAAATTTGACCGTCTAAATGGTACAAATCATCGCTGACTAAGTTGAGTCGGTAACGATCCGAGTAGTTTCCCGTCTCTAGATGCGGATTTTCTTCAGTAAGTTGCAAGCGCCGGCTATGGCACTGCGCGCACATCGACGTTTGTTGACTAGCCGTTTGCGACTCCGGAACCAGGGTGCTACTACCTTCTTGATAGACCCAGTTTTGAACTTGGGGTGCAAGGTTTAATCGAAAGCCGGCATGGTCATCGCTAGAGCTTAGCTCATCATTGCTTTTTGACCATAGCATGTGGTCTTCAGCCGGTCCGTGGCAGGCTTCGCAAGCCACGTTAATCTCACTCCAGGTTGACGCATATGTGTTGTTTTCAAGATCGTAGTTTTTCTGAAGATTAGTAGAGTGACAATCGGCGCACATGAAATTCCAGTTTTGACCCGGATTGGTCCAAAAAAAGTCATCTTTTTTATCGGTAAATTGCGGGTAAAGGTGGAACCAAGTTTGTCCACCTTCAGCTGTTGTTCGCGAGTCCCAAGCAAAGGGAATGAGTTGCACTCGACCATCGGGAAATTCAACCATGTACTGCTGTAGGGGCTTCCAACCAAATGTATAGCTAATTTGATAGTCTGCAAACTCTCCATCGGGACCTTCTATATTTACCCAATATTGCTCGCCCTTGCGAAAAAAACGGTTGGTTTTGCCATAGAACTCAAAGCTAACATCGTCAAAGTCACCCAACACCGCATCATCATCCATATGCCGCATAGACATATCGTGGTGCGATCCCTGCCATTGCTCATACTCGGTAGCGTGGCATTCTATGCATTGCTCGCTGCCAACATAGGCATAGGTTGAAGTTGGGAATATAAATAAAAATAACGAGATTAGAATCAAAAAAACATGCATTTGATGTGCCTTCAGTAGCATCGAGTTAATCAAGATGATTATTGTCATCTATTTCCATTTGAGCTCGGTTTGCAGTTCCATCATTGCATGTTTGTTGTTAATTTTTAACTGATTTTTAGAAAGTTATTGATTATTGTAAGGGTTTAGAAGCCAGCCAAAGACACTGAAATTGTAGTTAATCGAAATAGGGCAATAGGACAATCATTTGAACCTTGAACTTCCACTAAATTCACAAGTACTGGACTTGCTAAGTCAGTTTGGTTACAGCAAATGGCGTAACTCAGATGGAGGTTATCTTTTTACTAACGCCAACAATGAAGCTATTTATTTCGATATCAGTCTTTTCGAACAAGATGTTCATCAGTTTCCCTATGTACGATATACAACAGAACAAAACTTATTGATGTACCGTTTCACAAAACTCCTGCGTTTTGATGCCCGAGATACTCAAATGTTACTTGAAGACATGCGTTGGTTTTTGAATAACGAAGTACATGATGAAGCTAGCGTTTACGGCTCATCTAGGGATGAGACGCATCAATCACCAACGCTACCAGAATATAATTTCATTGAGTTGTTTAGCGACGTCTTTGGAGCGAAAAATATTCATGCATTGGAAGCTGAATGCATTTTTATTGATAGGAAAGGTACAAGACGATATGTCGATTTTGTTCTTCATCGAAAACAAAGTCCAGTAGCTATTGAGCTAAATGGAGAGGTGTACCACCATCCTTTATTGACCATGTCTGAGCCCAAAAAGTATCGATCACAACTATTTAAGCAAAACTCATTAGTGATGGATGGTTATAAAGTTTACCGTTGGTCTAATCGTGGCATGGCCGATTCCAAGCGCTTCGCTGATCAGGTACGAGATTTTTTTGGCGAACATCGAGAGTTTCTATCAACTCCAATGCTTATAGCCCATCGGAATGTCGACTTTTCTCTTTACCAACATCAGCAGCAGGCATTACAAGGTATCCACAATAACAGGCTCGGAGGTAGTAAGGCTCAACTGGTAGTTTTACCCACAGGGACGGGCAAGACTGAAGTATTTATTGAGGATATAAGAGTTGGCTTTAATGAGCTTTGGATCAAACGAGCCTTAGTCATTGTTCCTAGCATTGCGCTAAGAGAACAAACGATAGCTCGCTTCGAGACCAGAATTAAAGGTGTTGTTGCTAGTTGCGAGCTTTCGGACGAAGTAACTATACTCGTTAAAACAAGTGCTTGGATGTTGCGTAATTACCATCAAATAGAAAGCCATTACTTTGACTATATCGTAGTTGACGAAGCACACCGAGCTGCTGCCCATGGGCTTAAAAAATCCCTTAGCCATTTTCAACCGAAATTTTTATTGGGTCTTACGGCCACTGATGAGCGCTATGACAAAAGAAAGCTCAGTGATATTTTTGGAAATTATGAAGTTGACTTAAGTCTTGAGCAAGCAATCGAGCAAGGCCTTGTCCCTTCGATTCGCGCGTTTAGGCTTCAGTCTTCCATCGATCTATCCAAAGTTAGGTTTAACGGAAAAGAATTTGTTAAATCTGATCTTAATAAGATGGTGATTGTTCCTTCTAGAGATCAATTGATCGTCGATGTCATACTTAAGTACTTTGTTAGTGATGAATCTTATGATCTGAAATTTAAACAGGGAGTCGTTTTTTGTGTTGATATCAAACACGCTCAGCGAATGTCTGTTCTAATGAATCAACATGGCATTGTGGCTAAAGCGGTTTGGGGGAAAGACCGAAGTGCGTTAGAGGATTATGATGCAGGTCGAATACAATTCTTATGTGCATGTGACTTACTTAATGAAGGGTGGGATGCTCCACAAACATCCTTGTTAATTATGGCTCGCCCGACGATGTCTAAAGTATTATATGCACAACAATTAGGACGCGGTACTCGCAAACACCCTGGGAAAGAAGCTTTATATGTGATTGATGTTGTGGACAATTATGGAGCAGAGCTACAACCTTGGTCTGTACACAACTTATTTGGGTTAAGTTCTTACCAAGCTTTCGCTGATGTTACGAAACCAACAGAGGGCCAAGCAACGCAAGAGCTAATTGTTTTGGATAGATTATGGGAGGGAGAGCGCAGAATAGAACCGATTAATATTTTTAACTTCGAAGATGAGATTGGTGAGCTCCTAAATGAAGAGCAATTAGCAAGAGAGCTATTCGTTTCAACCGCAACGATTAAAAGCTGGATAAAAAAGGGGGACGTTCAAGTTACGCGCAGTTTAGAATTTGGGCGTCGCAAATTATACTATTTTGACGAGAGCGTTGTGGAGAAACTTCGAAAAGAAAAAGGGCTAAAAATACGTAATGAACAAACACGATTGGACGACTTCAAAGAGTTTATTGAACTTCGAGACTATACGTTCTCATATAAATTGGCTTTCATACTGTCGTTTTTAACGCATATAGATTCTCAAGGAGATGCTGATCTGAGTTTGGTTACACAAAGCTACCAAGACTTTTATCAAAATTTACATCAGCAATATGGCTTGGCAGAAAAACCAAAAAATCCACTTAATTCCAATCAAAATTTGAGCGATCTAGCCTATCTCAGTAGAAGCTTACTAATGAATCCATTTGAGAAGTTTGAACGAAAGCGTTTTGTACATCACTGCCACGATCTAAATGTAATCGCATTTGACACTATCTTGTGGAGCCAGCTCGATTTGAAAGTTTTAGACCGAGTATTTGAACAAATGAAACAAGATGCGGTTGTTTATTATGGCAAGCTAGACATCGAATTGCATGAAGACGACTTTGCATGCTTCACAAGGACGTATCGAGATTTCAAAACTTAGGTTTTGACTAAGATAGCGTTTAGCCATTGTTCAGCATTTCGGCCCTCACGAAGGTCGCCTGTTATCCAATCCTGTTTTATCTGCAACTTTGTTGGTTCAATCACCTCTTTTAGTCGTTCATGGTTGAGATTCGTGAAACGCCGGCCGTTACGTTCGACAGTTAGTTCACCATGTTTGAACGAACAATAAAAAATCCCACCGCGTTTTAGAAATGATGATAAATGACTAAAGGTTCGACTTAATTCCGAATACTCAACATGCAGTAAAGAAGCACAAGCCCAGATGGCATCTACCTCAACGGCCGAATCAAAGTCGAGAAAGCTACAATGCTGAATTGTGTTTCCTACGTAGATTTCAGCTTGAGCAACAAGCGTAGGACTCGCATCAAAAGCAATACAACTAAAACCAGCTTCAGAAAAAGCTTTTGTATCTCGACCTGAACCGCACCCGGCGTCAACAATGGTCGCGCCACTTCTCAGCTCCGGAAGAAACTTGGAATAGAGGGAACGCATGTCTACATCAACAGTAGCATCGAAAAACTGATCGGCATTTTGTTCGTAATAGTTTTCAGACAAGCTCATTACCAAGATTAAAGTGGTTATAAAGGGGATATTATATCTCTCGTATGTGGCGAGTGAAGTAGCGATGGACTTTTCTTTTTATCCTCGGTGTAACAATCTCCAATAAATTGGGCTACCCTTAGCCGTATTATTTAAAACCTACCTTAAACATGGAGTTAAGAATGATCCAAACGATGAAATATGTCACCGCTTTATTTTGCCTAGTGTTTACCCTGTCAGCTAACGCTGCATTAGATGAAACCAAAGTTCAAGATTGGCTATCAGCGGTGGCTGCTTCACAGCAGTGGTCTGAGGCGAATGACGGCAGCTTGGAACTTATTGAAGACAAGGTTCAGGGTCTTAGTGAAGTTGAAGCGGAAGCTATACTTAAAAATGAACCGCTTTACAAAGAGTTTATGGGTATTGCGAGTCAATACGGCTTCGATAGTCTTCAATCATTAAAAGCGCGTACTTTTGAAATTTTTGCTGCGGTACTTGACCCTGAGATGCAAGCTCAAATGAAAGAGGGTTTGACGCAAGGTAGGGCTATGCTTGATAGCGGCATGTTGGACGATGGAATGAAAGCTAGCATGACAGAAGCGTTGTCGTCACTTGAGACGATGTTAGCTGTGTCTGAAAAAACCACCGACGCTGACAGACAAGCAGTTGCACCTTTCAAAGAGCAAATTATTGCGTTTATGGATCAAGAATAATGAATTGACCCGCGTTTGAAAACTCAAGCGCGGGCTAAACATCAACCGCTAGGTGGTGTGGACTGAAATCCCCGATAGACATTAAGGCTGGTTATTAAGGCAAATACGCCAATCAGGCAGCCTAACTCCCAAGCTTGATTAATCCCGATGTTCACTAAAAACATACTCACCAAGGCCGAGACTATCATCTGTCCACCGCCAGAGAGCGCTGCAGCAACCCCAGCTCTATTTTTAAACGGCAACATGACTTGTGCTTGCGCGCAAGGTAGTGCGATACCGTTCCCAAATACCAACAAGAATTGGCCAAGCATCATCGCCCATGGTTCTAAGGGGGCGATAATCAACCAAATTGCAGCCAAAACTTGCATGCAGGGTGCGGTATAAAGCATGGCTTTAAGGCCAAACTTGGGGCGCATTTTATTGCAGAAAAAAGTACCGCATAAGAAGCCTAACGCTGGGATTAAAGCCCACAAGGCGTAGCGATCTGATGACATGCCGATCTGCATTTGCATGATAAACGGCATCACTGAGGTTGTAGTGATTACCAAGCTGAAATTGAGCCAACCGATACTTGCAAAACTGATGAAGTAGCGCGACTTGAGTAAGGATACGTAGCTTGTTAGTACGGCGGGTATCGACGGAAGCACCGTTCTATTGCGCATGGTTTCTTCAAAGCGTACAAACAGTATTAACCACACTGTGACTAAGTAACTAAGCAGCAAAACAAATATGCTGATCCAACCAAAATGGTGGTTAATGAACCCACCGATCACGGGAGCGACAATGGGGGTAAACGAGGCGACCATTGCAATATATGCTAAGGCGGTCGGCAGTTGTTTACCGCTGTAAGAGTCTCGAATTAATGCGCGAGCTAAAACTGCGCAACAACCCGTACCAAGGCCTTGAATAAACCGGCCAAGCACTATCATAGGAAAACTGTTGCTGCCGATGACAACCACTGTCAATCCAACTAAGGCCAACACCAAGCCACTGAGTAAAACTTTACGCCGACCAAGCGCATCAGAAATGGGTCCATAGATGAACTGAGAGGGGCCAAAGCCGAGTAGGTAAACAGCAATAAGCAACTGAGCTTGGTCAAGATCTATACCAAAGTCTTGCGCAATCCATGGCAAGGCCGGGAACACTAAGCCCATGCTAAGCTGACCAATACTAATGGTTAGGCAGGCGAGTAGGATGGGTTTCCAATCAATAGAGTGGGGCATTTATTGCTTACCGCCCACAACATTTTTTAAATTTTAGCGAACTACCACAGGGGCATGGGTCATTACGACCGGGGCTAGCTTTCAAGGATTGCTGTTTTTGAGCGCGAATATGGTCCATGATTTGTGCTGCAGGTCGCTGCTGTTGTAGAAGCTGTCCCATTTGTTTCATGCGGACGCTGGTATGGGCAAAATAGTGTTTATAGCCTTCACAAAAGTAATTGTGATTGGGTTTGCCTGATTTTGAAACAGCAAAACGATGCTTTGGGCACCCGCCGTGACAAGCAAAGCGAAATTCACATTGCTTGCAATCTTCGGTGAGGCTGTCTTTTTTGTCGAGTCCAAATTGTACTGCTTTATCACCATTGTTCATTTCATAGATTGATACGTCGTGAATATTGCCAAGCTTGTGATCAGGGTAAACAAAGTGATCGCAGTTGTAGAGATCACCATTAGCTTCGAGCGCTAAAGCGTGGCCACAAGTTTCAGCAAAGATACAGATCCCTGCATTCTGACCCAGCCAACTAGCAAGCGTAGAATCGAAAGTTTGTACAAATATACGACCTACGTCGCGCTGTATCCAGATGTCGAACACTTGGTTTAAAAACTCGCCATATTGCCAGCTTGGTACCGACCATGGGGTTAAGCTTGCTAAACTATTACCCGGTTCGACTAAACGTAGTTCGTTTTCGTTGTTGGTTGCAATTTCGCGCTCAACTAGTGGGATAAATTGCAAATACCTAGAACCAATTTCAATAAGAAACTCATACACCTCTTTGGCGTGTTTTGCATTGTTATCGCTAATAACCGTAAGCGTATTAAACTCAACGTTATGCTTTTTTAGCAATGAAATGCCTTGCATGACCTTCGCATGCGTTGCTTTACCAGAGGAGGTTACGCGGTAATGGTCATGTAAATGTTCTGGTCCATCAATGGATACACCAACTAAGAAGTCGTTCTCTTTTAAAAACGTACACCATTCGTCATTAAGTAAAATAGCGTTAGTTTGAAAAGCGTGGCGAATATTTTTATGGCTGCCATAGCGTTTACAAAAACTAACTGCTTTTCGGTAAAAGTCGATACCAAGAAGCGTTGGCTCGCCACCTTGCCAAGCAAAATCTACTTCGTCTCCGGGCTGAGCTTCAATTTGTTGTTTGATGTAGAGCTCTAAAGTTTCATCGCTCATTTGCCAATTGCTGTTTCGTTCTGGATAGAGTTTTTCTTTTTCTAAATAGAAACAATAGTGGCAATCAATGTTACAAATTGATCCCGAAGGTTTAGCCATTACGTGGCAGCTATAGGGTTGGCTCATGTTAGGTCACTACAATAGGTGGTTGATTTGCCGACTTGAATTACCTGCGACATAACATTAATACATTTACGAACATCATTATATCGATAGGCAAAATAACGATGCTGTACTACATCAATACTTCAGTATAAAAGGAAATCAATAAGAAGGTTAAGTAAGTCATTGCTGCAATTCCAACAACGATGCTTAAACAACGTTTAAAGATAATGTCTTTAGGTTTGACCACGTCACTTAGGTCGAGTTTGTCACTGAAACGGTTTTGATAGTAATGAACCAGCAATGCACTTAATGCTAACAGGATAACGGACATACTGACCAGGAAATAGAAGCCATTACTTTGCCCAACTTTAAACATTAGTAATGAGATGGCGGCTAACAGTAAAATGGTACGAAACCAAGCCAAGGATGTGCGCTCAGGTTGTAGGCCTGGATCTTTATCACTCACAGTAAAATGACCAGCGCTGCGGCAAAGGCTAAAATTACCATCACAATACTGGTGATTTTTAGAAACCCAGTATACTGTATTTCTTGATTTAGACGCATCGCTTGTTCATTCGATGCCCAGCGTCGGTAGGCGTAAAAAGCTACTAAGCCCGCCCCAATACAAAGAAACAAGGAGAGCAAAATCCGAACTTCAGGTCTGGCTAAATTTGGAGCAAGCTGATCAATACCTATGGCACCGGCCAACAAGGCCAATGCCGTTCTTATCCACGCAAGATAGGTGCGCTCATTAGCCAACGAAAATCGGTAATCTGGGGCTTCACCTTTTTTTCTCCAGGTCATTTATGCTACCTCATACTTGGGGATAAATACGAAAATGCTACACTGCATTGGCGGTATTTGAATATCATATCCTTAGTTTGCCTAAATGAACTGCAAAATTTAACCCTTCAATCGAATTGTCCCATTTTATCGAGGTCTTATTCGATAGTGGCGAGAAAAGTCCTCATCTCTTGTTTAAGTTCTGCGGCTAACTCCTGTGGATCAAATCGTGTAAATAACCCCTTATCAATAACCGGAACCCCATTGATAAAGCTGTACTTCACTTGCGTCGGTTCGCCACATAAAATTGGGGCTAGTCGTTGGTCATGTACACTAGCAATGCGCAACTCTTCAATATCATAGATAACTAAGTCGGCAGCGTAGCCTAATTCTAGTCTGCCGGTTTTTAGTCCGAGGCTGTGGGCACCATTTCGAGTCCCCCAATGTACAACTTGTTCTAATGGCACATTCGCCGCTCCATGTTGGGCGCGTTGCAGTAACCATGCGAGATTAAGCTCTTGCAGCATAGAGCCTGACTCAGAAGAGGCACTGCCGTCCACGCCGATGGATACATTGATACCCGCTTTATCCATGGCATAGGCAGGAGCAATACCGCTACCGAGGCGACAATTAGATGTTGGGCAATGAGACATTCCGGTATTGGTTTGCGCGAGAAGCTCTATGGCTTGCCGATCGGCTTTTACCAAGTGGGCAAACCACACGTCTGCTCCTAACCAATCACAACTGTGTGCGTAATCAATAGCACTCATTTGGTGGTTTTTTAATGCTTGTTGCTGATCAAATTCAACTTCTAGTAAGTGAGAGTGCAATTTTAGCCCATTGCTTCGGGCAAACTGGGCAAGAGTGATGAGATCATGCTTACTGGCCGAGTGGATTAAGCTGGTGGGGGCAACGCAAAGTCGGCTCATGGAAAGCGGGCTTGGATCGTGGTGTTTCAGCGAGTCTTGCATGCGTTCTAAGCATTGCTCTATCGACTCCGGTTGCAGATTTAGCCTGCTCATTCCCTTGTGTTTACCAACCTGTGTTGCTCCGCCGCGACAAAGTGTGAATCGTATCCCCATATCGCTTGCTGCTTGCCACAACGCTGCTTCGACTTCAGCTGAACTGTTGGCATGGTATAAGTAATGGTGGTCGGCACAGCTCGTAGCCCCTGAGCGTATTAACTCATAGATACCTAGTTTGGCACTCAGATACATCAGGCGGGGTGGAATTTTGGGCCAAAAACGATAGGGTACAGCGGCCAACCATTGACCTAGATCTTGATTAAGTCCCTCTGGTACGCCTTTTAATACCGATTGAGCAAGATGATGATGGGTATTTACAAAGCCGGGATACACCACGCAGCCTTTGGCATTAATAAGGCGCTCGTTTTGACTGGTGTTGGGCAATAACTGAGTTCCAATCTCTGTAATGACACCCTGACTTATTCGAATGTCATTGGCATTAGTTGAGCTATTAAGCTTGGAATCTTGGAATATTGTTTGCGCATTTTTAATCAAATAGTTCACAGGGTTCTCCTTTTGAGCAATGTCCCGGGGGAACCCTGACCGCTTCTACTCGAGTTGATAAATCAAAAGCTTACTCTCTAGCTAGAGCAATTATTACGCCACAACTACCCTTTGTCGCAGACTTGTTGAGGTGCTTGTGTTTAGGACTTACCCGTTTTACCCAGCCCTTACTACGCCTACATTAATCCAACAAAAGCACAACAACTGTGCAGGCGCGTACCATTTTGTTTCATTTCGCTGATGAGTTCGCAACCTCAATGCAACCTTGAAATTCGTCGATCAGCAGCTGGCAAAGGGATCAAGAGCATTTACGCAAGGATGGCATAGCTATTGCTCCATTAGAGGTAGGCACTGTGCATAACAGTGCAGTTGTTAGAAATACATTTCAGAGTAGAAGCGTTTACCTTGGATCATAAGCCAAGCTAGAGACATTGCTCACATTAGCCGGAAAGACATCAACTTTTTTGCTTGGGTGGGCTTGTGTCGACCATGTCTTTCCGAAGCTTTAATAAACGTAAAGTGGAAGGAATCAATATTATGTTTAAGACCTTTAGCACCTCGCTACTATTTGCAAGCCTTAGTTTTTCTTCATTCGCAGCAGACAAGGTAAGCTTTCAACTTGATTGGCTTCCTGGCGGTGACAAAGCTCCCGTTTATGTCGGTATTGAGAAAGGCATTTTTGCCAAATTCGATTTGGACGTTTCGATTAATCAAGGACGAGGTTCTACCGAGGCGATCACCAAACTTGCAACCGGTGTTTCAGATGTGGGTATTGCTGATATTTCGGCACTCATGGTTGCCAAAGCGACTGACGATGTACCCGTGTCAGCGATTTACTCGATTTTTAGCCAAGCCCCGCATGCTTTTTTTGTTGTTGATGATGGTGAAATAAACTCCATCGCTGACATTAAAGGTAAGAAAGTAGCAACCTCACCCTTTACCTCTTCGAATCTATACCTTCCGCTAGTACTCGAGCAAAGTGGCTACACTGAGGACGATATTCAGTTAGTAAAAGCGGATCCTGGGGCATTAGGGCCTATGCTAGCTACGGGTAATACCGATGTGCTTATTTCTTGGTTAACAAGTAAAGAACGTCTTATTAGCCAAGCAAAACAAGCCGGTAAAACCTTAAAGGTAATGCCTTGGCATGAAGTCGGCCTAGAACAATATGCAACGTCTGTTATTGCTAGCGATCGCTTTTTGGCTGAGCGTCCCGATGTTGCGAAGCGTTTCGTAGAGGCTTATGCACAGGCTGTTGAGTACACCTGGGCTTATCCTTTAGAAAGTGCACAAGCAATCAATAAAATTGTTCCTGAGGTTGATGTTAAGGTGGCTCAGGATACGATTATTTCTATCCACGATTTGGTCTACAACTCAGTAAGTAAAGCCAGTGAAGTAGGCGCATTTGATGCCGAGCACTTAGCTTCAACTTGGAAATGGACCTCGGCCGCGCAAGGCATAGATGAAAACAGCTTTGATCCAGAAACCGCGCTTAATCGAGGCTTTTTTACGGGGCTTGAGTAATGGCGAAATTTGTTGAATTTAAGCAGGTTTCGCATACCTATATCACAGAGCAAGGGACGCCTGTCCCTGCTCTGAACGATGTAAACTTTAGCATCGACAAACATCAGTTTGTCGCTGTTGTGGGTCCCTCGGGATGCGGGAAGTCAACCTTGCTACGACTACTGTCAGGTCTTATTCCAGCCTCTGAGGGGCTGGTCAACGTTTATGGGCATGCTGTCACTGAACCCCGAGAAGATGTCGGTATTGTCTTTCAAAAACCAACGTTGCTACCGTGGTTAAGTATTTTAGATAACGTACTATTTCCGTTAAAGCACAAATACAACTTTGTTAGTGTGAAGGACAAAAAGCGCGCAATTGGCCTTATCGAAATGGTTGGACTTGGTGATTTTCTGGGCCAAAAACCTGAGGAACTCTCGGGTGGTATGCAACAACGCATTGGGATTGCGCGGGCTCTGTTACTCGACCCTGACATTTTGATTATGGACGAACCGTTTTCGGCACTTGATGCTTTAAGTCGAGAAGAAATGGGTTTTGAACTGCAACGCATTTGGCAAGAAAAGCCAAAGACCGTGTTGTTTATCACCCATTCAATTTCGGAAGCTGTGTTACTCGCCGATAAAGTGCTGATCATGAGTCATCGACCAGGAACGATAGCGCAAGAGCTTGATATAGATCTGGCAAGGCCACGCGATATTGACACCATTAACGATCCGCAGTTTGCCAAATATACCAACATCATTCGAAAACACATATATCAACCCAAGCAGGTTTCGCCTAACCCCCAAAGTGAAAATGACTCGCCGCTTAAAACCGTAGCTTAGGAGCTCGCATGTTAACGTTTATTCGGCGTCACTCACCGACGCTTAGTTTATTAATGATTTTGCCACTGTGGCAGTTAGTATGCGTGCTGGCTGATGTACCGTCGTATATTTTCCCATCCCCTAGCGCTATTTTTGAAGCCTTTTTTAATGTTGAATTAAGTCGCTGGTTTGGCCATTTATGGGCAACCCTATACATTGCTATTTTAGGATTTATTATCGCCATTGGGCTGAGTATTCCGATTGCAATTATCATGGTTCGTTCTGACTACTTAAATAGAACCCTTTATCCAATCTTGGTTGTGGTTCAATCGACACCTGTGGTTGCGATTGCTCCGTTGTTGATTGTAATTCTTGGTACCGGCGATGCACCTCGGTTAGCGATAACCTTTCTGATATCTTTCTTTCCGCTGGTTGTGGCAACTACCACCGGTTTGCAGGCAACGCCAAAGGAGTTAATAGAGCTTTCGAAATCCTTGCGCGCTAAACCTAGTCGTGAGATTTGGCAAATTCGTTTACCATTCGCTGTTCCTTATATATTTAGTGGACTAAAAGTAGCGATTACCCTAGCGATTATTGGAGCGGTTATTGCTGAGTTTGTAGCGGCTGAGAAGGGCCTTGGGTATTTTATTCAGTTTTCCACATCTTATTTTAAAATTCCGCAAGCCTTTGCCTCACTGATGTTGTTGTCGGTTATTAGCCTGTTACTGTTTAACAGTATCAAACTGATCCAGAAAACATTTTTTGCTTGGAGTATTGGAAAGTAATAAAGCTGTAAAAGGAGTAGAAGCGGCAGATCAAATTGATTGGCATTGCTCCATTTTGTTATCACATAAAAAATGGAGTCACTATGAACTATCAATTAGACGAGCTTAAGTTTGAAACTACAATAGGGGCGCAAGGCGGGCTGGATAATAGTCGCAAGATCCCTGTTATTGACGTGAGCGACTTTGAGCAGCGACGTCAGCAAATAAGTGACGAGCTATGGAAGGCGGCGACAGAAGTGGGTTTTTTCCAACTTAGTCACCATTCCATTCCCTTGGAGTTAGTAAAAAATGCTTTCGAGCAATCCCGAGCATTTTTTGGTCAAGATCCCTTAGCCAAACAAGCGCTGAGTTTGTTAGCGGGTGAAAATGCTGGCTGGGAATATAAAAAGCAGGTTCGTCCTTCTACAGGGAATGCAGATGAGAAAGAGTCTTATCAAATTACCCTTCCTAAAATGAATGCACTTTGGCCAGAGCAACAGCAACTACCTTATTTCAAATCTATTTTTATGGATTTTGAGTATCAAGCTTGGGCTTTGGGCATGGACATTCTTTCTTGTTTTGCTGAAAAATTGGGTATGGATCGTTACTTTTTTAGCCAAGCCCACGACCGTGCTTCCCAGCACTATCAATCCACGTTGCGCTTACTGCATTACTTGCCTTTACAAGGTGCTGCTAAGTCTGGCGTATGGAGAGCAGGTGCACATACGGATTTTGATTGCCTTACCATGGTTTTTCAACAAGATGGTGAAAGTGGCCTGCAAGCCTGTCCCGGCAAAGATGCACAAGGACAACAGCTTTGGACAGATGTTGAAGCTAGGTCAGATCTCATTACCTGCAATATTGGGGATATGCTCATGCGGTGGAGTGATGACCAACTTAAATCAACGCTACATCGAGTAAGAATGCCTAATCCGGATGAAGGCCAAAAGGCGCGCCATAGTATTGCTTTCTTTTGTCAGGCCAATAAAAACCAAATGATCCAAGGACCGAAAAAAAAATACCCAGCAATAAGCGCCCAAGACTACATAAAACAGCGCCTACAGGCTAATTTTTAAAGGGTATGGGCTTGCGCAAATAAGGAAACTGCCACAGCAGAAGTTGTTCGTGGCAGTTTCTTGCTGACCATTGCTATCGGTAGAGGTATTCCGGTAGCCACATCGTTAACTGTGGTACAAAAGTTAATACCAGCAATACGATAATCAAAGGGACTAAGAAGGGTAGGGTTGCCATCACGCATTTTTCAAAAGGTACATCGGCAACCTTAGACAATACGTAAAGAACCATTCCCACGGGTGGTGTTAATAGCCCCAGCATCAAATTTAATATCATAATGATACCAAAATGCACGGGATCAATCCCAATGTGTACCGCAACTGGAAGTAACACTGGAACCAATATGGTGATCGCAGCAAGGGTTTCCATAAAGCAACCAATGACGAGGATCATTAAGGTAATGATTAATAGTATTGCCGTTTTGTTATCGGTGAATGCAAGTAGATAATCTGCAAAATCTTGGGCCACTTGATTGGCCGTGAGTATCCAAGCAAAAATCGATGATGCAGCGATAATCATCATGATGGATGCTGTGGTTTCTAGGGTTTCCATGGATACCCGTAACAATGATTTAAATGTGATGGTTCGATAAACAAAAACACCTAAAATCAACGAGTAAGCGACGGCTGCAATGGCTGCTTCAGTAGGAGTGAAAACACCGGATAGAATACCTCCAACAATAATAACTGGTGTCATTAATGGCGCAAAGGCTTCGGCAAAAGCACTTGTCAGTCTGGCAAGTTGAAAACTGTCATCTTTAGGGTAATTGCGGCGACGCGATATCCACCAAACCATTACCATTAAGGAAAGGGCCATCATTAAGCCTGGGATAATGCCCGCAGCAAATAGTTGCCCAATAGACGCGTCTCCGGTTACACCGTATACAATTAACGGCAATGAAGGCGGAATAATTGGACCAATCGTCGACGAAGCTGCGGTAATTCCAACCGAGAAATCTTTATCATAGCCGGCGTCTTTCATGGCCTTAATTTCTATATTCCCTAGACCTCCTGCGTCAGCAACGGCTGCCCCAGACATCCCAGCAAAAATAACACTGGCGCCGACATTTACGTGTCCAAGACCGCCATGCATCCAACCCACGCCTGCGCGAGCAAATCCAAATATTTTGTCGGTAATTCCTGAACTGTTCATCAAATGACCAGCAAGAATAAAAAATGGGACTGCAATGAGCGGGAAGCTGTTGACCCCGTTAATCATATTATGCAGCACGACAAGATCTGGGATCCCTTGGGTCAAAATAAAGATTAAGGAAGAAAGGCCTAATGCAACGGCAACTGGAGAGCCGATGATCAAAAGAACGAATAGAATGATAAAAAGCAGTGCAATGGACATGGGGTGACCTACTCGTTAATGACTTGTTTTTCGATTTCAGCCAGTACTTCTTGGCCATCGGTTTTAAGCATATGAATTAACCAAAGCACGGAATAAAAGGCCATGATTGCGAAGCTTACTGTAACCGCCCAATAGATAAGGCTTTTGGGGATCGGTAAAGAAACCATGTTTTGATGGGTTTGTTGAGCAAGTTGTTGCCCTATATAGGCCATGTAGCTATAGAAGCCAATATTAATAAGCTCCACAAAAATCGTCAGGTATTTGCATAGTCGAACCGGAATATAGCGATAAAAAAACTCTAGAAAAATGTGCGTTCGTTTGCGAACGCCTGTGATCGCCCCGCAAAATGCGACCAAAATTAATAGAAAACGCGCTACTTCTTCGGTCCAACCTAATGAGTCATTGAGTACATACCGAGTAAAAAACTGTAAAAAGACTACCACCATCAAAATCCAAAAAAAGACCAAACCGGGGAAATCGATCCAAGCCAAGTCTAAGGTATCGTTCGAAGGTGGTATACGCTCAGCGTCTGAGAGCATTTCGCTCTCAGACGCTGCTGAACCCTTTGTTGAGTGCTTCATCTGCTTTGGGCCTATAGCGCTTTGAGTCGCTGCGTTTGTGCTTGCGTAAATGGCAAGTCATCGCCAGTCAGCATTGGCGCGACAGCATCTTGGAATGCTTGCTTATCAACTTCAAGAACGGTGAGTCCTTGCTCTTCAAACCAGCTTCCAAGTTGCTGTTCAGAAAGATTGATTTCTTCCGATGCTCTAAGTGACGCTTCGTCGGTAACAGCAGCTATAATTGCATAGTCTTCGTCTCCAACTTTGCCTTTGGTTATTGGAGATATGAGGGTTAGTGATGAAATCGTAATATGTCCGGTTAAACTGATGTGAGATTGGACTTCATAGAATTTCTTGAATTTAATTGTAGGTAGTGGATTTTCTTGAGCATCGACAACACCCTGCTGCAAAGCCAAATACACTTCAGAGAATGCAAGCGGTGTAGGGTTTGCACCTGTAGCTTTTGGAAATAACATGAATAGCGGTGCGTTAGGTACACGGATTTTCAAACCTTCCATGTCCTCAGGCTTGGTTATCGCCTTATTGGATGTTACGTGACGTTGACCATAATAGGTTAAAGCGGTGATCTCATTTCCAGTCGCTGTCTTATAGCCTTCTTTTATTTCACTAAACAAATCGCTATCGCGATACGATTTCCAATGATCGTAGTCACGAACCATAAACGGATAGTTTGAAATAGAGACGGGTCCATAGAATTGTTCCGAGAATGCCGCGCCGGAATAGATAATGTCCACCGCACCAAAGTTAAGGCCTTCGTTAATATCTATTTCTTTTCCAAGTGATGAGCTAGGGAATACATTAATTTCAACCCGACCGTTGGTTCTTGTTTTCACTTGTTCAGCAGCCCACAAGGCATTGGTGTGGTAGGGATGCTCTGGTTCGTATACGTGGGCCCATTTTAGTTCTGTGGCAGCTTGAACGCCGGCACTTAATCCTAGAGCCAAACTAAGGGCTGCGGCTGTTTTTGCGATTCGGTTGGTAGACATACTAAGTTCCATCTCTATCTTTTCCTTCTTTATTTGTTTTTATAATCGCGCTGAACCCAAGTAGTAACTGGAAATCAAACAGCGCCTAGATATCTAAAACAACGATGTCGAACACTAGCGATCGAAATTGGTTGTCCAATATCGAGCTTATGGTTGATCTGTTTGGTTAATTTAGCAACGGTTTAATCTTATTTTTGTGATAATGGTTAACCTATTTTGATTTTGGTTTACATTTTAAGATTGTAGTGGAGAGCGATTGAATGATAAGTCGGTAGATAGCTATTGAATCGAGGATAGATTTTGGTTTATAGGCAAATTAAATAAGCTAAATCAACGAAACTGAACAGGTTGGGGGTGAAAGTGGCGTCTAGCTTTGTTTTAGTAACCAATTTCAGGCGGGTTTAAGCTAACTTTGAAGTTTTAATCAGAGCTTCAATTTCTTTAAGGTGATCTTTTTGAGCAAGGTTAACACCAAGTTGACCCACTGAGATGGCCGATAAAGCAGTGGCGCTCCTAAGCGCATCAAGCATTGGCAAGTTATTGGCTAGAGCCCAACATAAGCCCGCGACTAACGTGTCCCCGGCCCCAACGGTGCTCACTACTTTCATTTTGGGAGGCTGGGCGTGAAACGCTTGTTGTTGGTTTACCCATATTAAGCCGTGCTCCCCCATAGACGCCACTACGTTACTTATACCTGAGCCGACAATTGTTTTTGCCGCGTGTAGGCATTGTTCAACGCTGTCCATATTCTTACCCATCAGCTGAGCTAACTCATGGTGGTTGGGTTTGATCAGCCACGGTTTGGCTTGTAAACCGATTTCAAGGGCTTTGCCACTGCTATCAAAGATAACTTGTTTACCTAAGTTGCCTAGCGCTTGTATCCACTCGCTTAGCTGTTGCGGGCTTAACCCTGGCGCGAGACTGCCAGCAATAACGAAGATGTCATGGGTCATCGCCAAACTAAGCAAATGTTGTCCGAGCTTTGCAACATCAGAACTGGAAACCTGCATCCCCGGAAAATTAATCTCACTGACGCGGCCATCAGATTCGAGTAGTTTTACATTGGTACGCGTTGGCCCATCAACCAGTACAAAGGAATTGTTGATGCAATGGCTTTCAAATAATTGGTCAAAAAGGTTGGTATTGTCTCGGCCCATAAAACCGGTAACCGACACTTTGGTTCCCAAGCCGCATAGCACTTTGGCTACGTTAATGCCTTTGCCAGCGGCACGTAAATCGGCATGTTCAACAAGATTAAGCTGTCCCAAATTAATCTGAGCTAGGCTAGCGCTTAGGTCTAAGGCCGGATTAAAAGTAACGCAGACTATTTTTTGCATTGATAGCCTCAGATGTCGAGTTAGGCGGTGGTAACTTGGTCTGATTGTCGCTCAACGATACTCGCTTTATACCAGTTTTGAACTTCAAACGCGGTGGATTCCAATTTGTTTAACATCAGCTTTGCCATTTCTTCGCCCACCTTCTCAGTATCATAGCGCATGCTGGTTATAGGGGGCTTACTGTAACGACCGACACTATAATCACCATAACCTGCAATGGCCAAGTCGCTGCCGGCGTTAAAGCCAAGTGCTTCGCTTGCTGCAATTGCACCCACTGCCATAATATCGTCCGCACAAAGTATCGCTGTCGGCCGTTTGGCGAGCGAGAGTACTTCTTTGGCCATATTGGCTGCATCTTCTTCACTAAGACGGCCATTTTGGATCCATTGCGGGTTAATGCTTAAGTTGTGTTCGTTCATTGCCCGTTTATAGCCTTCGAGACGGCTTTGGGATAAGGCTAGTTCGCTAGGACCGTCCAGAAAAGCTATCTGCTGATGTCCTGCGAGTATTTGTTTTATAGTCATCTCATAAAACGCTTGCTCGTTATCCACATCTACATACATCTCGCTGGTAAATCCAGGCAAGTAGCCGTGACATATATAAGGAAACTTTCGCTGATTAAGCATTTGAATGCGTTCATCATCTTTACGGGTACGAACTACAAAGAGGCCATCAACAAGGCCGCCATTCATAAAGTCTTGATAAACTTTTAGCTCGTTTTGGAAGGGCGCAATTGTCGTCACAATTAGTAAGTAGTCATGCTTGGCTAGTAAACTAGAAGCACTGGCCAAAACTTTAGAGAATGCCGGAGAAATAAACATGTCGTCATTGGACGGTAATATAATGCCAATGTGTCGAGACTTCCCGCTGGCTAAACGTTTTGCGGTAGCGTTGGCTCGATAGTTAATATCTTTAGCGCCTTGCATTACTTTTGCCCGAGTTTCTGCGCTTACATCGGTGTAGCCATTTAGCGCACGCGAAACGGTAGACTTAGACAAGTTGAGGTGCTCTGCGAGCTTCTTTATTGACATGTGCTCTCTAATTTTAGCTGACAGTTGTTGAGCACCTGGGTGACCAAAGGATCAAGTTTAATGATGGCTAAACTTGAATAGTACTCGTCCCAAGCCCGAGTGTTGGAATCGAGTTGCTGTTTTAGCGAATTGTGACAGAAATCAATGCATTTGAACAACCTCTCTGCACCCTGGTCCAGGTAATTTTGGTTTTTTTCTATGCCTTCTAATAAAAACCGCAGAATCGCGAGCGTAATCGGGCGTTCGGCAATAAATACCCCTGTAAATGGATAGAGCTTGTCTTTAAGTTCATCGATGCTCATTGGGTGATGCTTAGCGTAGCAACTAAATAGCAAGATGCGCTCTATATCGCCTAAAGCTTTTCCATCTTCGGCTACTTGCATGGCTCTGTCGGCAAACGCATCTTTGTCGTGACGCATTATTAGCCCAGGTTGATGTGCATAGACGAGATATTGGCCATTGTCGGGTTGTGCTAATGCGGATAGAAACAAAGCTTGATCTTCGGCCCGGTGGATAAAATCGGGGGTAAAGGGGCGAAATCGATAGAGTGCATCAATTAGAATACCGTTGGTGCCGCCGGTCACGTGAATACGTTGAATATCAGAGCATTGATTGACAACTTCAACTTCGGTTGAAAGTGCTTGTGACCAACGCGCACAAAACAGCTGCTCAAATGTGAGGTAATCTCTGCCATTGGGAGCTCTTACGTCGGGAGTAAATAAACCGTGTCGCACGTCTTTTTCGTTGACAAGTCCGCCAGCTATCATACCTAGAGATACGGATTGACCACTTGCATCGAGTGCATTGGCGCCCCAGTTAGAGCTCAACAGATGTTCGAAAGCGCTTTTGCCGCTATATTGTAGCAACAGTGGCTGGTCAAATACCTGATCAAGGTCGATTTTGAATGTGGCTCTCAGTTTGGGATGTAGATATTTTTGGCAAAGTGCAGCAATTGCCTTTAGAAAGCTATAGTGACGTCCATACGCGCCGTTGACCCCAAATACTTGCTTGAGGTCATGACTAGCGTTTGGAAATACAGCAGCTTTGATTGCTTCACATTCTTGTTCTGCAAATACATAGATTTGCAGGTTTTTTAGTTGCAGATGAGTACGGATTTCATATTCTACATATGCTTTAGCAATGGACGACAGTTTGCTGTGGGTTACCGAGCAGGACAAGGCCACGTTTAGTTTTTGTGCCGGGGCTAAATTACCACGGTGGCGCTCAATATCTAACGCAGCATCGAGGTGCTTGAGGCCATATAGGATCTCATTTTCTGCGGGCGAAATACCAATGGGAATTGGATGATCGTACCAATATTGCTGTGATTGATGTTGAGCTTCTTGCAATTGAGTATGAAAATCAACCCCCAAATCGATATGACTAACGTCGTCACCGTCAAGTGGTAAGCTCAGCAACACGTTACTTGTTAAAAGGACTTGCTGTGCGACATCGGTAATCGCCGCTCCATCTAGCGATATGTTCGTTAAACTACGTTGCTTACGGATTTTAGTTTTCGTCGCTGAGGCTTGTTGCTTACACTCCAAAGCTTCTGGACTAAACAGTGACCACAGAGGGTTTTCACTGCAGGGCAGCTCACTAAGGTTCGAACATTCGTCTGACATTAACGGCTCTGTGTGAATACATAAACGCAGTACGGGGTGTTCTTTATGAGCAACGAGTAGGGCAGCAGCTTGCTGTTCTTGAGGGTGTTTTTCGGTATTGGCGATAAGCCAAGCCATACATAGCTGCGATGATAAATCTTGAGTTTGGTTTAAATCAAACTGATTGCTTTGATGCAGGACTTGATAGATTTGAGAGAGCACTGACATAGTTGGTCCTTTAAACGTACCCCTTACGCTGACGTAGGAGGTACGACGACTATTTACAAACGCAATTCACTATTCGTGTCGAAAAGAAGTACCCGGGATAAATCAATCAACAAATCTAATTTTTCACCACGTTTAACATCTGAACGTAGATCTAAACGAGCTTTAATTGATGCGCCCGCAAGATTAAACAGAACTTCTTTATCAAATCCCATTGGTTCAACTAACTCGATGGTCATGGCTTCAAAAATGAAACTGCTGTCACTTTGCGTGAAATATTTTTTATCGTTAAAGAAATCGGGACGGATCCCTACTTTAACCGGCTGACCTTCACTTGGGATCTCGTCATCAAAGCTCACCGCACTAAGTTTGTTTCTCGGCAGTTTGTGTTCGCCCAACTGTAAATAGTCATTGTGCAATGTGGCGTCAACAATGTTCATCGATGGTGAACCGATAAACTGTGCTACGAATATGTTGACCGGATCCAAATAGATTTCCATTGGGGTTCCGGCTTGAGCAATATAGCCATCGTGCAATACCACCACTTTATCGGCTAGTGTCATAGCCTCAATCTGATCATGAGTGACATAAACACTGGTTCGTCCAAACTTGTTGTGTATTTTGCCAATTTCAGTGCGCATATGTCCGCGCAGTTTGGCATCTAAGTTGGATAAGGGCTCGTCAAACAAAAACACATCGGCATCGCGAATGATTGCCCGACCCATGGCCACACGCTGGCGTTGCCCGCCCGATAGATCCGCTGGCTTACGATCCAGTAGTTCTTCTAGTTGCAGCATTTCAGATATTTCAACTAGACGTCGTTGTAGTTCTTGTTCGTCGACTTTTAAACGGCGCAATGCAAACACAATGTTCTCGCGAACTGATTTATGTGGGTAAAGCGCGTAGTTTTGAAAGACCATGGCGATATTACGATGCTGAGGTTCAATGTCATTCATGACTTTGTCGCCAATCACAATGTCCCCAGAGCTGGCTTGTTCAAGCCCTGCAATCATGCGTAAGGTTGTTGATTTACCGCAGCCAGAAGGTCCAACAAGAACCACGAATTCACCATCTTCGATTTCTAGGTCAATATTCTTAACCACTGAGGTTTTTCCGTAGTTCTTAACTATATTTTTTAGAGAAATAGAAGCCATATTATTAACCCTTGACGCCGCCGTCAGTTTTCCCGCCTTTCATAAAGCGAGATGCAAAAAGGAAACAAACTACAATTGGTGCGAGGGTCAACATTGAAGCTGCCATGATGCGATCCCAAATTGCATTTTTAGAGACAAACAATTCTTGTAGTGCCAGTGGTAGGGTATGAAACTCCGGATATTGTTTAAGAAAAACCGAAGCGAATAAATACTCATTCCATCCGATAATGAAGCAATAGATAAATACCGTAGCCAGCATTGGCAGAGAAAGTGGAAGTACCACTTTGATGATGGCTTCGGTACGCGAGCATCCGTCCATCATTGCTGCTTCTTCTAGCGCAAATGGAATGCCTCTAAAGTAGTTGCCAAGCATGTACATGCCCACCGGTAGTGTTTGCACAATGTAAATCAGAAACAAACAAACTACGCTGCCCCACATGGTCGAAGCTAGGCCGATATTCATAGCCATTTGATACAAAGGAACCATTAACAATACGCCGCCAACCATATACACAAACAGCACAGAACGCTGAATCACTACTTGCCCTTTAAACCGCAGCCGACTTATCGCATAGGCGCCCATAACCGCAAAGATTAGAGAAATGAACGCAGCTCCTACCGAGAACATAATGCTATTAAGCATATATTTACCGAAGGGGAATAAATTATCATTGGCGACGTATTTGGCTGCAATTGCGTCTTTTTTATCTTGTGGCAATTTCGGGTTATCAAGAATTTTTTGAATTGCCACCGGGATCTCAACCTTTTTGACCTCGGTTAATCCAAGCAGCTCTTTATAAGCATTTAGATTTAGCGCTTGTGGGATTAGCGAAGGATTACCCCAATCAAATTGATGTTTGAGCGAGGTTGATAGTATTTGGGCAAAAGGTAATAAGCTGAAGCAAACCAGCATTACCACGGCAAAAGCAAAGCCGATGCGCCCTTTTATTGTGCGTTTACCGAGCATAAACAATCACCATTTCATTACTTTTTTAATGTAAAACCAAATAAAGACGCACAAAACACCCAGTTGTATCACTGAGGTTGCTGCAGCCAATCCTTGGTCAATAACACCGGTAAACGCCTGGTAATATGTAAATATTGGCAGGGTTTGCACGTTTGGAGCGAGTAGGTATACATCTTCAAAGCGATTAAGGTTCCAGATTAAGCGCAGTAAAATAACCGTAGCCAGTACAAAATGTAGTTCTGGTAAGGTGACATGGAAGAAGCGTCCAACGGGTCCGTAACCGTCGATAGAGGCTGCTTCGTATTGATCTCGGGGTATAGAAACCAGTTTGGAAAGAATTAACATATAAGCGATAGGTGCGTGTTTCCAGATATCGAATAAAATGACCACACCTAAAGCGCTATCTGGATCGCCTATCAAATTGACCCTTTCAGTCCAAATATGTAGTACATCCACCATCAGGTAATTAAACACCCCTGAGATGGGGTCAAATAGGAATTGCCAACCAAATACAACTGAAATTACCGGAGCCACATAGGGCAGCATAATAGCCGCGTTAACTAACCCACGTCCTGGAAATGGGTCTTTGAGCAGCAAGGCCATCGCCAATCCAAGTAAGGTGGTACCGACAACCGTTCCTAACAGATAAAGAGCTGTCGTGCCGATGGCTGAGTAGTAGTCTGGATTTGCGAGTAATTTAGTGTAATTACCAAGGCCAACAAACGCTTTATCACCGTTGAGCTGTACATCAAAAAAACTGAGATAGATGTTGTATAGCAATGGATAAAGAATGAGTAAGCTCAGTACTGCAATGGTTGGAAGAACCAACTTCCAAGCAAAATTAGCCTCGGCTCTTTCTAATGGGCTCATTTAAGTTCCTTGTGGGTAGGGGATATGGTGCTCCCCTACCTGGTGTTACAACAAAGCGATTACGTCACTATTGGTCAGTGATTTGCTTCATTTGCGTTTCAGCCCAATCTAAAGAAGCTTGTGTATCTTTGTCTTCAATTGTGGCGCTGTAAACCATGCGAGGAATGATTTGCTTCGCAAATATTTCGCCAGAATCTGGGAACGTTTTGCCATCAACAACGGAGAAGTTACGGATATTTTCAAATCCGGCAACCATTTCCTTAATTGACTCTTTACCATAGGCTGCAAAAATTCCTTTCGGGTCGTTTAAAAACTCGTCAGTTTCTGCAATGTCTTTAAGTACCGGTAAATGACCACCTACTGCCATGTGAGAATAGGCAACAACTTGATCCTTTTCGTTCATGTATTCGATAAAGGCCTGAGTTGCTGCGACTTCTTCTTTACTATCATTGGTCATGATAGAAAAGCCAACCAAAGTACCAAAGGTAGAAGGTGAGGTCTTGGTAATGGTGGTTGCTAAGCGAGTATTTTTAGCCAGATCAGGGTCAAAACTTGCGCCTTTAAGATCGCTGAAGTTCTCGCTACTTAAGGAGCTGGCTGCCGCCTCGGCTAAAGCAATATCATCGAGGATGTAAGACGAGTAGAAGAACATCGCAAGCTTGCCTTGTAAGTAGTAGTCGCGCGCGCGCCACGTTTGCGGGCCTGGAGGATTGTACTTGGCTAAAGTTTTATAGTAATCAAGTACTTCAGCTTGAGCTTCAGAGTTAAAGATCAGATTACCATCGCGGTCAAATTGTCCAGCATCGTTGCTCAGAGCAAACTGGGTATAGCATTGCTCCGCATAGCTGTCAGCCTTGGTGCCAACTAGAATGCCATACTGGTTGTCTTCAGGCTTATAGAAATATTCAGCCGCTTTTTCAATGCTTTCCCAGGAGGTTGGTGGCTCAAGGCCTGCTTCTTCAAACCAATCAGCACGATACCAAATCCCTTGTACCCAACCTCGGTAAGGTACGGCGACGTATTTTTGCGCTTGTGGGTTTTCGATTAGTTTTAGTGCGCCTTGATAAAAGCGATCAACACCGATCTTATCAACGACTTCTGAAGTGGCATCCATATCAACAATGCCTTCTTCGGCAAATGCTAAGGATAGGTTAGAGCCAACTTCTATCATATCGGGTAGGGTATTTGCGGCAGCCGCAGCAGCTATTTGTTTTGGCATATCGTTTTCATCAACAGCAATGATTTTTACGTCGATACCGGGGTTTAGCGCTTCAAATACTTCCGCCATGACTTCAATGGTTTGGATACGGTCTGATTGAGTCTGGGTAGTCCAGTATTCAACCGTTGTCGCGTAAGTCATATTGGACACTAGCATTCCGGCGCTGAGTAGTCCTAAGGTGAGTGTATTAAGTTTCATGTGTAAGGTCCTTTTAGGTATTTATTGTTATGCCGATAGCCACATCGCTTGATATGGAGCTAAAGTTGTTACGCTGGTTATTTTTTGCTGGCTAAGTAAATCCTGACTTAAGCCGGGTAGTAATAAGCGGGTGTCGAAATCAAGGCTTTGATTGCTGATATTCACCACAACAGCAACGCTTTCATCGCGTACCAGACTCACAACCCGCGAGTCTGTTTTGACAATGCGTTGTGATGCACTGGGCGCGAAAGCCGCGAGTGTCTTTCGTGTGCCCAATAGCTGCTTAAATCTAGCCAGTACTCGGCTGCGCTGAGAGTCAACATCCTTGAGTTCATCTTGTAATTGATCTACTGATAATTGGGCGCGGTTAATGGCTCGGTTGTAGCCGTGTCGCTCTAGGCCTTCAAGGTCGCTTTCAGAGCCCAATAAGCTATGAATATATATGCCAGGCACTCCGGCTAGAGAAACTAAAATGGTTTGAGCAGCCATAAAACGATCAATATTGGTCGACATAGAAGCTTGTTTATCAGCAACTGCATTGAAATAGTTAATATTGAGCTCGTAGGGGCTTTGAGTACCATCACCGTTGTCTTTGTATGAAACTCGTCCTTGATTAGCATCGACAACATCTAGTAAATGTTGAACTTCACTAGGGTTCAAAATACCTTCGACTGGTCGCACGCCGATGCCATCATGTGAAGAAAGGAAATTAAAGAAAGTCGTGGACGCGGAGCAAGCATCTAGGCTGCTCATCCAAGCGACTATTTTATCACTATTGCCAGTTTGCAAGGTATGCATGGTTAGTGGTGGTAGAGGAAATTGATAAACCATGTGCGCTTCGTTAAAACCATTGCCAAAGTAACTAATATTGTCTTGGTGAGGGACGTTGGTTTCGGTAATTAGTTTGACTTGCGGGGCAAGCGCGTCGAGCACTGCACGCATGGCTTGGACTAACGCATGAGTTTGTGGCAGGTGAATGCATGGGGTTGATAATTCTTTCCACATAAAACCAATCGCGTCTAGGCGAATGTAACGCGCACCTTGTTCAACATAATAAAGTAATAGTTCAACAACTTTGGCAAACAGGGCTGGAGAGCGATAATTAAGATCGATTTGATCGCTGCTAAACGTTGTCCAAACATGCTTAAGGCCGCGGCTTGTTTCAAAGGCACTTAAAAGTGGTAAGGCTCGTGGCCGGGTGACACTTCCATAATTGAGCTGAGGGTCTGCTTCTAAGAAAAAGTCCTGATATTCTTCTGAGCCCTCCAGATAACCTTGAAACCAATTACTGGATTGAGAGATATGATTAATCACGGCGTCTAACATTAAGTCATAATCAGCTGACAACGCTCTAACGTCCTCCCAGCCTCCAAGTTCTGAATTGATTTCCCAATAATCGATGACAGAGAATCCATCGTCGGAGGTGAAAGGGTAGCAAGGCAGAAGGTGTACAGCAGAGATTTCATGCTGGGTGTGCTGGTTTAAGAACATGCGCAAGGTATGCAACGGCGCCTCACCGTCTTTCTTGATAGAGTCCCCGTAACTTATCAGCATGATGTCGTTTTGGTCTAAAGAGAGCTTTTGAGGCTTGGTGATGCTAAAAGCATTGGCTTTGCTAATTAAGCTTGGGACTAAGCTTTTAAGCTGGGCGGGCGAATAAACGCCAGCCAGAATTTGCTGTAGGTCTTTGCTTAGTGTCGCCATTGACGTATCAATTGCTGGCATTGATGAATCCCTTATGTACAAAACCGGTTTTGGTGTTAACTCTAAAAAAACGGGAGCAATCCCCGTTCTTGAATAAAATTGATATATAAGATTAAAAAACAAACTAAGCATAGACCAGTGTCAGGGCAATTAAGCCGATCTGGATCACAAATACACAAAATCCAAACCGGTTTTGAAAAGAACGTGAGCCATCTCTTAAATCTACTAATGTTTATTATTCGAGGCGTTTCAAAGGCACTACTATCGCAAGCATCGAAATCATTTTAGGTCATTGAACCCTATGAACATATTACTCGCACATTTTCGTGTCGGCGAAACTGACGGCGTTTCACTCGAAATGGATAAGTGGAAATGGGCATTGCAGAAATTGGGCCACCAGGTGTTCTACTTAGCAGGAAGTGCCGGTAGTTGTGAGGCTGAAATGGTTCCGCAGTTGCACTATTTGGACCCATTTAACGACACGATTATTCACAATGCCTATGTAGAACGCTGTGACTTTAACAGTGACGATGATTTACTAATCGCAATCGAACAACAAGCCAAGCTAATTGCATCCGGCATAAGTGAGGTAATTACCCGGCTTAACATCGATATAGTTGTGCCCAATAATATGTGGTCCTTGGGCTATCACCTACCTGCTGCACTTGGATTATTGCAGGCGGTTGAGCAAACCCAAACTCGAGTTGTTTGCCACCATCATGACTTTCATTGGGAACGCGTGAAATATTCGCAACCGACAGGCCCTGGTGTTGCTAAACTTTTGGAAACTCATTTCCCTCCCAAAAATCCGCTGGTACAGCACTGTGTGATTAATCGTATTGCGCAACATGAGCTTATGCAGCGTCGTGGTATTGAGGCTACTGTCGTGCCTAACGTCTTTGATTTTGCCGGTAGTGATTGGCGTATTGATGATTACAACAGCGATCTAAGACAGCGCTTTGGAATTCGCCCTAACGATGTCATGTTTTTACAAGCCACCCGTGTCGTTGCTAGAAAAGGTATAGAGCTGGCGATCGATTTACTCGCTCAGCTTAACTCTCGGCGACAAGAATTTGTGGGTAAAACGCTTTATAACGCTCAGACGTTTGAGCAAGATAGCCGCTTTGTTTTATGCTTTGCAGGACTGTGCGAAGAACCTGCATATTTAACTAAATTGCTCAATAAAGCCCAAGTACTTGGCGTGGAGTTAGTGATTATGAGTGACGCTGTTGAGCACTCTCGTGATATACGTGATGGCCAAAACGTTTATTCATTGTGGGACGTGTATACGCAGGCCGATATGATTACGTACCCTAGTTTACTCGAAGGCTGGGGCAATCAGTTTCTTGAAGGTTTAGTAGCAAAACTCCCGATGGCTGTTTATCGCTATCCGGTATATGACTTAGACATAAACGACTACAAATTTAATATCATAGATCTCGGTAGGCAGCACCAAATTGATGAGCAAGGTTTGGCTTACATCGATCCACAGCAAACCGCAACTGCTGTTCATGAAACCATCAAGTACTTATTTGATGCACAATACCGTAAAGAAATGGTCAATCAGAACTACAATATTGGGGAAAAAGCCTTATCATATACGGCATTACGAACCTTATTAGCCAAGGTCTTTGCTAGATGAAAGAATTAAGTTGTTTTAAAGCCTACGATATACGCGGTAAGTTAGGCTCCGAGTTAGATGTAGAAGTTGCGTACCGTATTGGACGCGCCTTTGGACAATTGCTTAAACCCAAATCGGTTGTCTTGGGTGGCGATATTCGTCATTCCTCACTTGATTTAAAAGCAGCGGTTGGCGAAGGCTTGCAAGATGCTGGAGTCGATGTCATTGATTTGGGGATGACGGGCACTGAAGAAATCTATTTCGCTACTCAGGCACTAGGCCTAGATGGCGGTATAGAGATTACTGCCAGCCATAATCCAATTGACTATAATGGTATGAAGTTAGTCGGTAAAGATGCGCGTCCAATCAGTGGAGATAGTGGTTTATTCGATATCAAGACGCTCGCGCAAAGTGGCGAGTTTGAACAAGTTAACGTGCGGGGTAACTACGCCACTCAAGACAACCTTGCCCCTTATATCGAACATCTCCTTACATATATAGATGCCTCACAAATAACTCCGCTTAAATTGGTGGTTAACTCTGGTAATGGCGCTGCTGGCCATGTTGTTGACGCTTTAGAGGCGCAATTTATAGCCCGTGGTATTCCGATTGAATTTATTAAGCTGCACCACCAAGCCGATGGGGATTTTCCTAATGGTATTCCCAACCCATTGCTGGTTGAAAACCGTAGTTCAACTAGTGAAGCGGTATTAGCGCATAAAGCGGATATGGGGATAGCTTGGGATGGCGACTTTGACCGCTGTTTTTTGTTCGATGAACAAGGGCGATTCATTGAAGGCTACTACATTGTAGGTTTACTGGCTGAGGCTTTTTTGCAAAAAACACCGGGAGCAAAAATAATTCATGACCCTCGTTTAACTTGGAATAGCATTGATATTGTTGAACAAAATGGTGGCAAAGCTATTGTTTCGAAGACTGGGCACGCGTTTATCAAAGAGCGTATGCGTTCTGAAGATGCCGTATACGGCGGCGAAATGAGCGCTCATCACTATTTTCGTGATTTTGGGTATTGCGATAGCGGTATGATCCCATGGTTGTTGGTTGCTGAACTCTTGTGTCGCAAGCAATGTAATTTGTCGTCTTTGGTTGCCGATCGCATTGCTAAGTTCCCCTCGTCTGGGGAAATAAACCTGAAGCTTGATGAGCCTTCAGTATCAATAGAAAAAGTCTATCAGCGCTATAGTAAACTAAGTTTGAGTATGGATCGTATTGACGGCTTAAGTATGGAGTTTGAAGATTGGCGCTTTAACTTACGTAGCTCAAATACAGAGCCCGTGGTTCGTTTGAATGTTGAAAGCCGCGCCAATAACGCACTAATGTTGGCTAAAACTCAAGATATCCTTGAACTTCTAAAGTCTTAAATTCGTCGAAGGGCAAGTTATATTGTTTAGAAAAGTCCTAATTTTTGGCAACTCTGGCTCGGGTAAATCTACTCTAGCCAGAAGATTGAGTACTGAACAAAACTTGGTTCATTTGGACTTGGATACTTTGGCCTGGAAACAAGGTGAGGCGGTGATTCGAGCACCATTAGCTGAGTCAGAAAAGACCATTCATAATTTTATGAATGGTAACACCGCTTGGGTCATTGAAGGCTGCTATGCGGACTTACTCACTATCGCACTGCCGTTTGCAACGGATATCATTTATTTAAACTTACCCATACCGATATGCATAAAAAATGCAAAAATGCGGGAATGGGAACCGCACAAATACCAATCCAAAGCAGCTCAAGATCAAAACCTAAACATGCTTATTGAATGGATTTCTCAGTATGATGAACGCAGCGATACCTTTTCTAAAACGGCGCACCTGCAGTTATATAATTGTTTTGACGGGCCCAAACAAATGCTAACGCGAAATTTATGTAATCGTTAGTTTTCTGTCGTATTAAACGCAATACCCAACGTTGGAAGCCATCACCATTATTAGCATCCTTGCTTTATGCCTCGGAGTTGATTCGATAAATTGGTCATAAATAATAACCTTCCCTAATATCCAAATACTGCGCTAATCGGTCCTTGGTTTCTCCTTAGCTTCAGGCATGGTAAAGGTGAATCACAAAAGCCATAAAAAGAAGGACTAAAACCTTAAAGTACGACTAAAGACTGACGTATGCCATTTGAAAAATGTGGGTATTCATATACCTTTATCAGCAACTCCCTCTAGCCAGAAGAAATGCGAATGAATAGCTCACCAACCCCCCAATTTCGCCAAGAAGAAGATCTGCTTGGAAGTTTAGATATTCCTGTTGATGCTTACTACGGTGTACATACCCAGCGCGCGATCAACAACTTTGATATTAGTACTCAAACGATTAGTGATTTCCCCGAATTTATTTTGGGTATGGTGATAACCAAAAAAGCCGCAGCCTTGGCTAATGGAGAATTGGGCACGGTACCTGATGATGTAGCTAAGGCAATTGTTGCAGCGTGCGACTATATATTTGAAAACCGAAGCCATCTAGATCAATTCAAAATTGATGTTTTTCAAGGAGGGGCAGGTACCTCGGTGAATATGAATACCAATGAGGTGATTGCCAATGTCGCCTTAGAGCTAATGGGCGAGGCAAAAGGGAACTATGACATTATTAGCCCTAACGATCATGTTAACAAAAGCCAGTCGACCAATGATGCTTATCCAACTGGTTTTCGAGTTGCGAGTTTTTACTACATAAATCAGCTTTTGGAAGACGTAGAACTATTATCCGACGCATTTTTCAAGAAAAGTGATGCGTTTAAAGATGTGCTTAAAATGGGCCGTACCCAATTGCAAGATGCGGTTCCTATGACCTTAGGCCAAGAGTTTAGAGCCTTTGCTGTAACGATAAAAGAAGAGCTGAAAAGCATACGCATGGCACAAAGCTTATTATTAGAAGTAAACCTTGGTGCAACAGCCATTGGCACTGGTTTGAATACGCATCAAGGCTACTCAAACTTAGCGATTGGTAAACTAGCAGAGATTACCAAGTGGCCATTTGTTCCGGCTGAAGATTTGGTTGAAGCGACCTCAGATTGCGGGGCTTACGTGATGCTATCGGGTGCTTTAAAGCGCTGCGCGGTGAAGTTGTCAAAAGTGTGTAATGATTTGCGTTTGCTCAGTTCTGGACCGCGCGCGGGATTTAATGAAATCAATTTACCTGAGATGCAAGCCGGTAGCTCGATTATGCCAGCGAAGGTTAATCCCGTGATCCCTGAAGTGGTCAATCAAGTCTGCTTTAAAGTGTGTGGTAATGATTTAACCATCGCCATGGCAGCTGAAGCTGGTCAGTTACAGCTCAATGTGATGGAGCCTGTGATCGCCCAGTCATTGTTTGAGTCTATCCACCTGTTAGAAAAAGCCTGTGTTGCACTTAAAGAAAAGTGTGTCGACGGCATCACAGCCAATGCTGATGTATGCATGAGTTATGTTGAAAACTCAATCGGACTGGTTACCTTCCTTAACCCATTTATAGGCCACCACAATGGCGATAAAGTTGGGCGGATCTGTGCTCAAAGCGGTAAAACGGTGCGTGAAGTTGTATTAGAGCTACAACTGTTGAGTGAAGATGAAATCGATAAGATCCTTTCGGTCGAAAACCTTAAAAATCCTAAATATACGGCTAAGCTGTTTAAATAAACTGATAATTGGAGTCAAACGATGTTAATCATCGAGTTTGCTGTTGTACTTATGTCAATCTACCTGGGCGCTCGCCTTGGTGGGATTGGGATCGGATTTGCGGGTGGTATGGGTGTGCTCGCCTTAACCTTGGTGTTGGGCCTAGAACCGGGCACCGTTCCTGTCGATGTCATCCTGATTATTATGTCGGTCATTGCGGCTATTGCGTCTATGCAAGTGGCTGGTGGGCTGCATTATCTGGTCGAAATCGCGGAGCGAATTTTACGTCGAAACCCTAAACAAATTACCTTTTGGGCCCCTGTTGTCACTTATGTAATGACTTTACTTGCGGGAACCGGACATACGGCATTTTCAACCTTGCCAGTGATTGCCGAAGTATCCAAAGATGCTGGAGTTCGTCCCTCGCGCCCATTAAGTATTGCGGTCATTGCATCGCAAATTGCAATTACAGCGTCGCCTATCTCTGCTGCGGTAGTGCTGCTAAGTGGCATGCTTGAGACAAGTCATTCGGTGGACTACCTGCAATTGCTTGCTATTGCCATACCTTCAACCTTTCTAGCGTGTATGGTGGGAGCTTTTGTCGCGCAACGCCTTGGTTTAGAACTGGCGGACGATCCTATCTATCAGCAGCGACTTAAAGATGGTTTGGTGACGACCGACAGCGCCGATAAAAAAGAACTGCCGGTGCATGCCAAGCGTTCAGTTTGGATTTTTTTAGCCAGTATTGTTGCTGTAGTTGCCTATGCCACCGCAATTAGTCCCTTAGTGGGACTGATTGAAGACCCAAGTTTGCCGCGTAACGAAGCCATTATGGTGTTTATGCTCAGTGCCGCGACCTTGATTGTGATGAACTGTAAAATCAATACTGCTGAGATAGTCAATGCGGCGACTTTTAAGTCTGGTATGAGCGCCTGTGTTTGTGTTTTGGGTGTTGCTTGGCTGGGGGATACCTTTGTCTCCGCACACATTGACGAAATCAAAGAACTCGCAGGTACCATTTTGCAACAGTACTCGTGGATGCTGGCCATTATCCTGTTTTTTGCATCTATGCTTTTATATTCACAAGCAGCAACTACGGCGGCGTTAATGCCAACAGCAATTGCATTAGGTGTTAGTCCAGAAGCCGCTATCGCTTCCTTTGCCGCGGTGAGTGCTTTGTTTGTTCTACCTACTTATCCAACGCTCATTGCAGCGGTTGAAATGGATGACACGGGCTCCACGCGAATTGGACAGTACGTATTTAATCATCCGTTTATGATCCCTGGACTGGTCACCATCACTGCTAGTGTATGCCTTGGTTTCCTATTTGCGGGTGTCATTCTATAGCCTTGATTAATAGTGTTATTTGTCTTGGCTTCATGAGGGGCGTTAGCACTATTATGTAGTGAACCGACCGCACTATTGCTTTATATGCTATTGATCAATAGAACTCATATATTTAGCAGAAACTAGCCCTATATAGGTTCGAAAGCTGCGCAAATACAGCTTTCGAAATTGTAACTTTATACATTTAGATCGAGACACATGTCCGATCCGTGTCTTGAGAGAACCGTATGACTCATGAATTAGATACCCTCATCAATCGCTATGGCACTGACAGTTTGAAATGGGATTACATGGAAAAGTGGCTCGGCGTAGCGAAAGGAGATGCCTTACCTAGTTGGGTCTCGGATTGGGATTTCAAAGCACCATCATTTATAACCCAGCCGCTCAAAGAACGAATTGACCACGGGGTGTTTGGCTATTCAGAACGCAGTGATGAATATTTTAGTTCAGTTATCGACTGGTGGGCTACTCGACATCAAGTTGACTTAAGAAAAGAGTATTTCCACACTACGCCCGGAAGTATGCCTGCGATTGCAATGCTGATTGAAAGCTGGAGTAACGTTGGAGATCAGGTACTTGTTCTTAGTCCCGTGTATCACGCTTTTTATCGAACAATAGAACATACTAATCGTCAATTAGTTGTTTCCGCGCTCAATAATGAGGATGGATATTACACAATAGATTTTGAGCAACTAGAAACAAAACTTAAATCTGGGGTAAAGATTATGCTGTTTTGCAATCCTCATAATCCCGGAGGTCGAGTTTGGACTCAAACAGAGGTTTTACGGGTCTGTGAGCTTTGCCATCAATATTCGACCTATTTAATTGTTGATGAAATATGGGCTGACATCGTGTTCAGTGGGTATAAGTTCTATAGCTGCTTACGGGTGGCCCCGGTTCTTCAAAGCCAAATGGCGGTTTGTATTGCAGGTACCAAAACCTTTGGCTTACCTTCTTTGCGTCTTACCAATACTATGATACCTAATCAACAGGAGGCGAAAGCCTTAAAATCGAAACTACTTGCGTACGGAATAGATGTCTATAGCGCTTTAAGTTTGATCGCGAATCAGAGCGCTTACCGAAATGGCCATCTTTGGCTTGAAGACACATTGAAGTATTTGGAAAACAATAATCAACTTCTGTTCGATTTTGTAGAGACTAATTTGACACGCGTTAGCTACCGAAAACAGGAGTCGACGTATTTGGCCTGGCTTGATTGCAGATTGTTAGGTTTGAGTGATGATGAACTCGAGACACAAATTCATAAAGCAGGGGTTATCCCGACTATGGGTCATAGCTTTGGCGATCAAGGCCGTGGGTTTATCCGTTTAAATTTAGGCTGTCCGGCGTCAGTTTTGAATCAAAAACTATCTCGGCTTCATCGCGTTTTTATATAGCCAGTCCAAGGTGTTGTCATTTATTCAACTAAATATTGGCGATAAAGACTGGTGTAGGTGCACCAGTCTTTGAGTTGCGCTTAAGCTATGCCTACACCTTGCTAAGACCTTTTTTTCTGCGCTTAGCAACTAAAGTGAATTTGTAATCGGTTGATGTAAAGCAGTTACGGCTATATTCAAACACAGTGCCGTCGAGTAAGTAGCCGCGGGTGCGTTTTTCAATTATCGGCTGATTAGGGTCAATGTGCAGCAATGCGGCAACTTCTTTTGGAGGCAATATAGGGATTAGTTCTTGCTCACTGCGATCGATGACCATTCCTTTTTGTTGTTCTATATAGTCATATTTTGAGTGTTGCATTACTTGGTAACTTAAATCAGGAAAAAGGGCTAGCGGTAACCATGTTTCTTCAACCGTAATCGCGTGATCATCGATATAGCGAACGCGCTTCACATAAAAAACTTTCTCATGTTCTTCTACTTCAAGTTGGTCAGCAATCGTAAGCGTTGCGCTTTGAATTTCGAACGCGATGACATCACTATGAGTTACAACGTCGAGGTGTGCCCATTTCTCATTGAAGCTTGACTGCTGATCTATGTCGTAATTGACCTTGGCTTCTTTAACGTAAGTACCGCTTCCTTGTACGCTATTGAGTTCGTCGTTTTCAACTAATAGCTTTAAGGCTTGTCTAATGGTTACACGACTAACACTAAACACCTCTCGCAGTTGGGCTTCAGTTGGTAGTGCCTCACCAACTTTATAGTCGCCTATACTTATCTTTTCTCTGATATCGTCGGCAATTTTACGATAAAGGGGCAGCCTAGCCATACAATCTCGAACTTATAATGGAAATACTTAGTTTCAATAATACAAATAAAAATAGTTTTCGCAAGCTATTTGTATTACTTTTGGCATTAAAGAGGTAGAGTTTAATACAACTTAAATACAAGTGGTGTTTGTTTTGTGAATCGGATCACGGATCATTTGTATTGAAGTTGTATCATTGTTGCGTTGGTACATTAACGGCCAGCAAAATCGTGAATTGGGACATAGATATGAAACTTACGACTCTGACAAATAAGTCGCTTATTACATTGAAAACTAGTTTTTCATCAAAAGAAGAAGCGATTGAGAAGCTGGCCGAGCAACTAGAATTGCAAGGCAAGTTAAATGACAAACAACAATATCTAGATGCGGTATTTGCTCGAGAAGAGCAGGGGCCAACCGCATTAGGCGAAGGACTTGCAGTACCACATGGTAAAAGCGATGCTGTTAAAGAAGCAAGCTTTGCCATCGCTACTTTAAAACAAGATTTAAGTTGGAAGGGTATTGAAGATGACGAAAATGAAGATGTAAATCTGATATTTTTACTTGCCATTCCAAATGCTGAAGCGGGTTCAACTCATATGCAATTGTTGACTGAGCTGACTACCGCCTTAGTTGATGATGATGTACGAGAAGCTGTGCTCAATGCCGATACTGCAGAACAGGTTTTAGCATTATTGTCAGGTGAAGAGAAAGTCACTGCTAGAAAACAAGACAACATAGATACAAATTCTCCTACAATCGTTTGTGTAACGGCATGTCCTGCGGGCATCGCTCATACGTACATGGCTGCTGAATACCTCGAGAAAGCCGGTCGTAAACTTGGCTATCATGTTCACGTAGAAAAGCAGGGCGCGAATGGCATTGAAGACCGCTTAACTGCTGAGCAGTTAAACAACGCTGTTGCAGTTGTTTTTGCTGCTGAAGTTGCGGTTAAAGATCTTGAACGATTTAAAGGTATTCCTCGGATAGAGGTTCCTGTCGCCGAGCCCATTCGACATGGAGAGCGAGTTTTACAAGATGCCCTTGAATTGTCGAAAAATAGTAACGGTCAGGAGCGTGAGCTTGCTGTTGACGAGGCGCCTAAAAAATTGCCGCTAAAGACCGAACTTAAACAAGCTTTACTCAGTGGTATCTCGTATGCGGTTCCGTTGATTGTCGCTGGAGGTACAGTTCTCGCCGTTGCAGTTTTGCTAGCGCAAATATTCGACTTACAAGATCTATATGCTACCGAAGGCTCTTGGTTGTGGATGTACCGAAAACTTGGTGGCGGTCTATTGGGAACCTTAATGGTACCCGTACTTGCTGCTTACACCGCTTACTCATTGGCAGATAAACCAGCCTTAGGACCAGGTTTTGCTGCGGGGATAGCCGCAAACCTTATTGGTTCGGGTTTTCTCGGTGGCATTGTCGGCGGTTTAATTGCTGGTTATGTGATGCGATGGGTCAAGGAAAATATCCGCCTAAGTCCTTCATTCAATGGTTTCCTTACCTTTTATTTATACCCTGTCATAGGAACGTTGGTAGCCGGTAGCTTGATGTTGTTTGTTATTGGTAAGCCGGTTGCCATGCTAAATCAAGGTTTAACCGATTGGCTAAATGGTATGTCTGGCACCAACGCTATTCTACTAGGAGCAGTGATTGGTTGTTTTGTATCATTCGACTTAGGTGGCCCGGTTAACAAAGCAGCTTACGCCTTTTGCCTTGGGGCAATGGCAAATGGTGTCTATGGACCGTATGCCATCTTTGGAAGTGTAAAAATGGTGTCGGCTTTTACTGTGACAGCCTCGACAATGATAGCTCCGCGTTTGTTTAAAGATTTTGAAATTGAGACCGGTAAATCAACTTGGCTACTTGGGCTCGCAGGCATCACAGAGGGAGCAATCCCAATGGCTATTGAAGACCCGATTCGTGTTATTGGTTCTTTCCTTGCTGGGTCGATTGTGACAGGTGCCATCATTGGCGCAGCCGGCATTGGATTATCTACGCCAGGTGCAGGTATTTTCTCTATTTTCTTGTTGCATGACGCTGGTATGGGAGCATTTATGTCGGCTGCTATATGGTTTGGTGCTGCAATTATAGGCACTATCATTTCAACCATGATTCTTATTTCTTGGAGAGCACACGCGGCAAAACGTGGAAAATTTAACGCTGAAATTGCCCCTAACGTTTAGCTAAGTTCTACCCTAATGCTGGCATCGAAGTGTCAGCATTAGTGAATAGGTTTATATAATTTTTTCTTTCGCATCAGCGAATTCATTATCAGGTACTCACAATGACTACATCTCGCGTTCATATTACTCCGCACATGCACTGGGACCGTGAATGGTATTTCACCACCGAAGAATCTCGGATTTTATTGGTGAACAACATGGAAGAAATTATGCAACGTCTGGAAAACGATCCAGACTACAAATATTATGTATTAGACGGACAAACAGCTGTTCTTGAAGATTACTTTGCTATTAAACCAGAACATAAACAGAGAGTTAAGTCTTTGGTTGAAGCTGGCCGTCTCATTATTGGTCCCTGGTATTCTCAAACCGATACCATGCAAGTGTCTGGTGAATCGATTGTACGTAATATGATGTACGGCATTCGTGATTGTATGGAATTTGGTGATGCCATGAAAATTGGTTATTTACCGGACTCGTTTAGCATGAGTTCGCAATTGCCCATGATCTACAATGGTTTTGGCATCGATCGCGCCATGTTCTGGCGAGGTTGTTCTGAGCGTCACGGCACCAACAAAACTGAGTTTTTGTGGCAAAGTAATGACGGTAGTCAAGTGACCTCTCAGGTTTTACCTTTGGGGTACGCTATTGGTAAGTATCTGCCAGAAGATGAAGCCGGCTTGCGGGCACGTTTAGACAAATATCTTCCCGTTTTAGAAAAGGCAAGTGTGACCAAGGATATTTTGTTACCGAATGGTCACGACCAAATGCCAATTCAAGACAATATTTTTGAAGTGATGGAAAAACTACGCGAAGTTTACCCTGATCGTGAGTTTCATATGAGCCGCTTTGAAGATGTATTTGAAAAAATAGAGGCGATGAGCAGCGAGCTAGATACCATCAAAGGTGAATTCAACGATGGTAAATATATGCGCGTCCACCGCAGCATCAGTTCAACGCGTATGGATATCAAGCTGATCCACGCGGAAATAGAAAACAAAATCGTTAATATCTTAGAACCATTAGCATCGATAGCTTGGACCTTGGGATTCGAGTACCACCACGGTTTGATCGAGAAAATGTGGAAAGAAAGCATGAAAAACCATGCCCACGACAGCATCGGATGTTGTTGTAGCGATAAAGTACATGCTGAAATTCTAAACCGTTACGTTCTTGCTGATGATATGGCCACCAACCTCATTCATTTCTATAAAAGAAAAATTGTAGATCACATGCCAAATCGTGAGGGGTGTGACAAATTAGCGATGTTTAATTTATCGCCATATGAACGCACGGAAGTGATCAACACAACGATCACAATTCGGGCTCAAGAGTTCTCAATCGTTGATGAGAATGACCAAACGGTTGACTATTTTATTAGCGACAAGCGTGAAATTGACCCTGGTAAAGTAGATCGTCAAATTGTGCACTACGGAAACTATGACCCCTTCATGGAATTTGATATTCAGATCAAACAAAGTGTTCCTGCAATGGGTTTCAAAACGCTGCACATTCAAGCACAGGCTCAAGGTAACTTACTGACAGTTGAAACCAAAGATGACGTTCTCGAGAATTGTTTTTACCGTATTGATATCAATGCCAACGGTACACTAAATATCCATGACAAAGAATCCGGCCATAGTTACGAACAAGTGCTCAAACTAGAGGAAGGTTCGGATGATGGCGATGAGTACGATTATTCACCGTCTCGACATGAGTGGTTGCTGTATTCAAGTGACAATACTGTTGAAACACGTGTAGAGCATCAAGCCTTACAAAGTATTGCACACATACAAACTCGTATGCCGGTGCCGCTAAACTTGCAAGAGCGCCAAGATAAAGTTCGTAGTGCTTATGTAGATGTGCAAGCGCAAGTTGTTTTGAAAACCGATTCTAGACGTATTGAAGTGCGCATTGAGCTTGATAATCAAGCCGACGATCATCGAGTTCGAGTGCTAATACCGACACCTTTTATAAGTAAAACCGTTGTTGCTGATAACCAATTTGGCTGTATCACTCGTCCCGTTGATGATGCAGAAATGCAAAATTGGGAGCGTGATGGCTGGAAAGAAGCACCGGTACCAATTTACCAGCTTATGAATTTTGCAGCGCTTGAAAACGACATTGGAGGTATGGCTGTATTCACCAATGGACTCAGAGAGTTTGAAGTAATTTCAAGTCAGAAAAACCAAGACAAAGACACCTTGGCATTAACCTTATTCCGCTCGATTGGAGTTCTAGGCAAGGAAGAGCTATTGACTCGTCCAGGTCGCCCTTCAGGGATAAAAATTCCTACGCCTGATTCACAAATGCGCGGAAAACTAGTTTGTGAGTTTAGTTTAAATGGATTCAATGGCAATCATATTGAAGCTAAGGTTATGGCCGCGGCACGAGACTATGTCACGCCTATCCATTGCTATAACAAAATTCCTTATAATGCGATGAAACTGAATGTTGGAAAACGCAGCGTTCCTATGAGCTTTAGTTTGCTTAATAAAGATGCGCCGGGTGCAGTCCTGAGTGTGCTCAAAAAAGCGGAAGATGAGGATGCGCTAATCATTCGGGTATATAACCCTAGTGAAACTCACGCATTGCACGATGATATTCGTTTTAGTCATTCACTAAGTGATTGGACAGCAACAGGTTTAGATGAAAAACCACTTGAACAAGAGAAGCAACAAGCGGGTAGTTTTGGTACGATAGCACCTTGCCAAGCAAAAACGTTTAAAGCGCAATTTTAAACTCTTGAATCAACGCGCCTCAAGTGCTTGGGGCGCAAAGGTCTAATATGAAAATAGTGATTGCTCCCGACTCTTTTAAAGAGTCTCTCAGCGCAGCCGCCGTGGCTAGCGCTATCGAGTCTGGATTTCGTCAGATTTTCCCCAATGCTAGTTATTATCTATTACCACTTGCTGATGGGGGCGAAGGTACGGTTGAGGTCTTACTAGAAGGCCTGCAAGGCCAAGCGATGTATAATTGGGTTCAAGGCCCGCAAGGCAAACCAGTGCACGCTATGTGGGCGCTACTCGATGATGGCCAAACGGCTTTAATTGAGATTGCGGCGGCTTCGGGTCTCGATTTAATCCCGAAGCAAGAACGGATGGCGACGACAGCTTCAAGTTTTGGCACCGGTGAACTTATTCAATCGGCCTTGGATCATGGTGTAAAGCGAATACTTTTGGGTTTAGGTGGAAGCGCAACAACTGATGGTGGCGCTGGCATTTTACAAGCCTTAGGCGCAAGTCTAAAAGACGCTCAGGGACAGGAAATTGAACCTGGTGGCTTAGCGTTGAACCAATTGGCATCAATAGATGTGAGTAATTTGAATCAGCGCTGCAAAGATGTTGAGTTTATTATTGCTTGTGATGTCGCAAATCCTTTGTGTGGTGAAGAGGGGGCCGCGTTTGTCTTTGGACCTCAAAAAGGTGCCACTCCAGAGCAAGTCTCGGCACTTGATATGGGTCTCGAAAACTTCGCTAACCTTGCGCATCAAGTGTTGGGTTGCCACCATGGTTCAACTAAAGGCTTTGGTGCTGCAGGGGGGGCAGCTCTTGGATTAGCTTTAGCATTTACAGTCGAACTGAAGTCCGGGATTGATATGGTGCTTGATAGTTTGGATGCTGATGCTCTTTTACAAGATGCAGATTTAGTCATTACTGGCGAAGGCCAAATGGATAATCAGACGCTGCAAGGGAAAACACCCTATGGGATCGCAAAACGTGCCCAAAACCTAGGTATCCCTGTGATTGGGATTGCAGGCTCTTTGGGGACTGAGGTTGATGATTTGTACAGCAAAATTGATTGCGTGTTTGGTACTGTGCGCAGCCCTCAGCAGCTAGATCAAGTCTTAAGTGAAGCGCATTCAAACTTGCAACGCACGGCTAGGAATGTTGCGGCGACACTTCTAATGGGTAGTACACTAAACTTGCAGTAGTTAGACAAAAGCATGGCCAATAACTCAAGGTGTTCATGGATTGAACGCGTTTTTTTATTTGCATCTATTGCTGGTTACAGAATCAAAGGAGTGATTTGATGTTTTGTTTGCAAGTTGATGAGCAATTAAAATTGGCATTGGTACAATCTAGCTTTGCTGAGATTTACCTGCAATTAGTGAGCGAGGACCTCGATTACTTAAAGCAATGGCTAGCTTGGCCAAGTCTGACGCTCAACCAAGCATTCTTTGAACGCTTTGTTCAAAACTCTCTGCGTGATTACGCCGATGGAAAATCGCTAACATGCGCCATGATCTATCAAAACGAATTGGTCGGAAATATCAGTTTTAATGAAATAGATCAAGCGCTTAAGTCGGCGCAAATTGGCTATTGGCTGTGCTCTAAATTCCAAGGTAAAGGGATAGTTACCAGCGCGGCAAAGCGCTTAATTCAATATGGATTTGAAGAATTAAACTTGGATTGGATTCAGATCAATGCAGCGGAACACAATATCCCTAGTCGGGCGGTGGCGCAGCGCTTAGGCTTTGATTTTAAAACCATAGCGTTGAAGGCTGAACTCATCAACGGTGATTTACTCAACCATGCAATTTATATGCTTGAAAAAGGAGATTATCAAACGTCCTAAGATGCATGATTGTTAGATTGTTTTATCTTTAAGGAAATACGAAACAATAGGCATAAAGGCCATTAGTTTACTGGTCTGGCCTTAGTTGTGTTAGCTTAAAACTAAAATTAGTGAGAAGAAAGATCAAACAGGCTTGTATCGCTATTCTTCAATTAGCGAAAAATTACTTTACGCTGATTTTAGGGATGAGAGTGTATGGAAAAAGTTTTGATAACTGGGGGAAATGGCACCATAGCCCCTTATTTAACCAAGGTATTACAGGGACTCGGTTACGCGCCTGTTTACCTAGACCGCAATCAAATTGATGTCGATAAGACAGAGCAAATTCGAGATTTGCTGCAATCCCGTAACATAAGCACAATTTATCACTTGGCTACCGGTCCGGTGCAATGGCAGTTGGATTTAGCGCAGCTTGCATTTGAATGCAATTGTAGTTTTATATTTACCAGTACTGAGTCAGTGTTTAGCGATCATAGCAATGGACCCTATACACTAGAGCATGAAGCGAACGCCTATAGTGAATACGGCCGCTACAAAATTGAGTTAGAGCAAGGCATTAGTGCTCGTCACCCGAAAGCTTATATTTTACGTTTAGGCTGGCAGTTAGGGGAGAACTTTGATGGGAACAATATTCTAAGTTTTCTTGAGAGGACCCAGCTCGAACAAGGAAAAATAGAAGCCAGTTCGCAATGGATTTTGGCGACTTCTTTTATTGGCGATACCGCCCAATACATCTATCAGATCCCGCAACAACATGAACCAGGAATTTATCATCTCAATGGGAATCCAGGTATCTCATTTTATGAGTTAGTCTGTTTGATTCGTGATAAGTATCAGAAGAATTGGCAAGTTATAGAAACGGATTCTCCAATTCGAGATGGACGGATCTTGGACTCTCGCGTTAGTATGCCTTCAATAATCGCACAGTTTGAATCAAGGGAATAATGTGGCAGGACTACAAAGAGAGTTAACTTTACGGTTTTTAGCTGAACCAGCCGATGTGAATTTTGGTGGAAAAGTTCATGGCGGCGCGGTAATGAAGTGGATTGATTTAGCTGGTTATGCTTGCGCGGCAGCATGGAGCGGAAAGTACTGCATTACAGCTTATGCTGGTGGTATTCGTTTTGTTCAGCCTATTCATGTCGGGAATATCGTTGAAGTATCAGCTAAAGTTATTTATACCGGCCGCAGCTCTATGCACCTTGGTGTTGATGTGAAAGCAGGCGATCCAAAAGAGTCTACACGTAGTTTAACCACTCACTGTGTGCTTGTTATGGTGGCGGTAGACAGTAATGGCAAGCCGACTGAAATTCCAGAGTGGGTACCGACGTCGGAAATTGATATAGAAATGCGCGACAGCGCTATTAGATTGATGGATATGCGGAAAAAAATTGGGGCAGAAATGGAAGCTCATATTCATCCATAACATGAGCTTCATTTAGGGCTTGGCTCACCAAGCCCTCTTTCAATTAGGCTTACTCGTAAACACTATCCCAATCACCATAGTTGGCATCGCCAGCGAGTAGACTCACTTCAATATCACCAAGCTTATTGGTAACAACGGCCATTAGCGGTTCTAAAATACTATCTAACGTTGCTTGTTCAGTATAAAAATAAACAGCAGCATGGAATTGATTGTTGAAGTAGGCAACGAATAGGTCCCAACCTTGGCTTTCTTGAAGTTGACCAAGTGCATCGTCAAGGCTATCAAATTGTTCAATATCTGCTTCAAAGCGAACTTCTATGCATGTTTGAGCAAAAGGGCCTATCGCCATTTTTTTTAGGTGGCGTGCTTTGTGATGGCTTTTTGCTTCGGGTTGATTCAATACTGGAACTTGGATGACATTCATTTATATTTCTCGCATGCTTAAGCTCAATTTGAGCTTTGAATTTTGCGCAACGGTAGAGAAATTAAGCAAAGATTGCAAGCTTTGTCCGGTACGCTTCGATAATTTGGGTTAGAACCCACTTTAATTTTATCAACCTCAGGGGCTAGTCATCACTCAAAGTGTTTATTTGAATGGCGTACGGCATTGTTAATTTGCTTCATCTCTGCCGTCGTTAGATCTCGCCATTGCCCTGACCTAAGATTACCGAGTTCAACATTCATAATCCGGGTACGCTTAAGCTTTTGTACTTCGTAACCTAAATGCTCGCACATACGTCTGATTTGACGATTTAGCCCTTGAGTCAAAATAATCTTAAACACGAAGCGACTTTGAACGGTAACTTTACACGGTTTAGTAATGGTATCTAAAATTGGCACCCCGCGACCCATACGCTGGATAAAACGCTCACTAATCGGTTTGTCGACAGTAACAAGGTATTCCTTCTCGTGGTCGTTTCCCGCGCGAAGTATTTTGTTGACGATATCTCCGTCGCTGGTCAAAAAAATCAAGCCCTCAGATGGTTTATCTAAGCGACCGATGGGGAAGATGCGCTGCTTGTGCTTTATGGCGTCAATGATATTGCCCCGTACATCACGTTCTGTTGTACAAGTTATCCCAACGGGCTTGTTGTAGGCAATGTATACCCGGTCAGATTTATTGCTGGCGCTCGATCCTATCCGTTTACCGCGAACTTTAACTTCATCACCGGGCTGAACTTTGGTGCCTAATTCTGGAATCTTACCATTGATTGTAACCAGTTGGTTCTCTATAAGCTTGTCGGCTTCGCGACGCGAGCTATAACCAGAGTCACTGATAAATTTGTTAAGGCGGATCCCAGGTTTTGAAGTCACGAGCTACTCCTAGTGTTTTGCAGTCGATAAATAGGCGTGCGCAGTATACTGAGTTTAATATCGCTATGCATAATTATTTGGATTGAATGAACTTTATTCAGCATAGAATAATTGCAGATGCTCTGTCGTTAGTGGGTTAAACAAAGATAGGGTTCACCACAATCGTTATTGGATGCTAGAATGCTAATATAGGAAAGGGTAATGCACAAAGAAGATCTACTACTTTAATATCAGTAAGATAGGGAACCGTTTTGTCTATATTGAAAGGGATTTTGTTTAGAAATATTTTTGTTTTGTTTATGACTTGGATGTTATTTACAAGTTTAACTAGCCATGCGTATGCCGAAAATAAGAATGTACTCGTGATACATAGCTATCACCAAGAGCACTTTTGGACAGGCAATCTGAAACGGGGATTGGATGATTCGTTTTCGGACAATCCCCAAGTACGGCTATTTCATGAATATATGGATGCAAAAAGATATCCAAACGGCGAATACTCCGAAAGCTTTTTGTCTTATTTGTTACATAAGTATTCCGCAACTAATTTAGATGGCATTGTTATTTCGGATGATCCTGCTTTTAACTTGATTCGTGAAAATCGTAAGGTGTTTTTTGAGTCGGTACCTATCATCTATTTAGGCATAAACCGAGTCACCGATGAGGTTCTTAATAGCCCTAATATGACAGGGATCTTTGAGAACCGTAATATCGCAGGCACTATCACCGATATTAAACAGCATACTGGCAATGACAATCTAATCTTAGTCGTAGATAAAACCGCTACCGGCCAAGCCAACCTTGCTAAAGCCGAAGCCGTTTTTGACAGTCCTGATGCGCCTAGCAATGTATTTATATTTGATGAACTAATTGACCAAGATATCGTCAAAGAATTTAGCGAATTTGATCGCGACATTCCAATATTACTCATAGGGCAAATGACCAGTCCGGCGCGCAACAATGCACTTTTAAGTTGGGATCAAGGCACAGATCAGCTAGTGAAGTGGACCAAAAACCCTATATATACAATTGCAATCTCTACGCTCCCTCATGGGGCTTTAGGCGCTGATGAGCTAGATGCTCATCAACATGCTCAGCAAGCAGCAGAGCTATTAAAACGTTTGTTATCTGGAGTTCCGGTTGAGGATATTGAGCCCATAACTATTGCTCAAAGCCAATGGGTGTTTAACTGGGAAAAACTACAGCAATACCAACTTTTAGAGCAAGGTTTACCGGATGGTAGCCGTATAATAAATCGAGAAGAAAGCTTCTATCAAAAATACAAATTAATGGTTCGATTGGTTACCGCTGCCTTTGTAATTTCTCTGTTGATTATCGTCTTGTTGATTGAAGTTATTCGTCGCGGCAATAAAAATCGCACTATTCTGGAAGAAAATGAGGCCCGATATCGCGATTTGGCGCATGCTGGTGCAAACATCTTTTGGGAAATGGACCCAAATAATCGTTTTAGTTATATGTCAGGAGATTCCTCTTTATTTTATGGTACTGAAATTTCCAACATACTGGGGAAAACATTAGATCAGCTTTGTAAGCGAAACCCAAGGATTGATTTTGAGTGGGGCAAGTATGAGTCAGCCTTAGCGGCACAAAAACCACTAAATAACTTTATTCTTAAAGTAAGACTGCCAACTAAAGACATCAATATTTTCGTGATTAATGGTAAAGCCATCTTTGACAAGCTAGGCGCGTTTCAAGGTTACCGAGGCATTAGCAAAAATATTACCCATGAGCATTTGTTGTCCCAAAAACTGGCCTACCAAGCTAATTATGATGAACTGACAGGCTTAATTAATCGCTACAGTTTTAATAGTCGTTTAAAAGCCCATGTTGAGCAGGACTCTCGAAGTGGATCTTGTTATATCTGCTTTCTGGATTTGGACCGCTTTAAACTGGTAAATGATACCGCTGGACACCTAGTTGGAGACGCTATGCTGGCTGAAATAGCCCAGCTCATTGAAAAAACTATTGGCGAGCACGGCGTTCTGGGGCGACTAGGCGGGGACGAGTTTGGTCTGATCATCCTTGATCAAAGTCAGGCTCAAGCACAAAGCCTTTGCGAAGAGATAATTGAAGAAATTAATGCATACCGTTTTCACTGGAACCAGCGTTTGTTCAACGTGGGAATTAGCATTGGCATGGTACCCGTTACCGGAGAACTCAGCGTTACGGAGCTGCTTAGTAAAGCTGACTTGTGTTGTTATAGGGCGAAGGATCTTGGCAGAGGCCGAGTTTATATTGCGAATTTGGATAGTGACGATTTGTATGATGAACAATTGCAAATGGGCTATATTGCCAACGTAGCCCAAGCAATTGAACAAAATCAATTTTACTTAGTGAAGCAGCTAATTAAATCCAGCGATTCTATGCACAAGAATCAAAGCCATTACGAAATGCTCATTCGTTATCGCGACGAACAAGGAAAAATCATCGCACCTGGTTTATTTATTCCGGCGGCAGAGAAACATAGTGTTATCACACTGATTGACCAATGGGTCTTAAGCACGGTGTTAAACCGCTATGATGATTTCTTCCCTCAGGGAAATACTCAGGTTTCTATTAATCTTTCGGGTATGAGTCTTAGTAACGAGAATTTTGTATCAGAGGTCAAGCGGTTACTGACTCAATCAACGGTAAGCCCCGAATTAATATGCTTTGAGATCACCGAGACGGCGGCAATTTCGCAGCTTGGTAAAGCGCAAGAGTTTATATCTGAGATGAAATCCCTAGGTATAAAATTTGCTATTGATGATTTTGGCAGTGGGGCATCATCTTTTGGGTATTTAAAAAACTTGCCTGTCGACTACTTGAAAATTGATGGTAGTTTGATCCGCAATATAGTTAGCGACTCAAGTGATAGGGCTATAGTTGAAGCGATTCATTCGATTGCCAAGATGATGAGCATGAAAACTGTAGCCGAATTTGTTGAGAATGATGACATTATTAAAGTGCTACAAGAAATCGGTGTAGATTATTTACAAGGCTACGGCATAGAAAAACCTCAAGCTTGTGAATAAGCTCCAAGCGGGCTGGAGTTCAAACCACGCCTATAAACAGCAGTTTAAAGCGAAAGCTAAGCCGACGATTTAGGCTTAGCTAACCCAGTCTTCGAAACGCTCTCGCCAAATCGCAAACTGCTCTTTTAAATGCTGGCGCTGTTCAGGTTTAGCTGCTTGGATAACCGCAGTAATACTTTGCTGCCATTGCGTTCGGTTAAAAGCCAGATCGGCTTGTAATTGCGGGCTAAGCTTGGACTCATCATATATCATCAGTTGAATGAACTGTTGCTGGTTCTCACTTGAATATGCTTGTTGCAGTAGTTTTTCTAGAGCTTGTGTGCGCTGTTTTCGAAAAGTCATCCAGGCGTGCTGGGTTGGTCGCAACTGACTTTGTAATCGCTCTATTTCTTCTAGTTGTTGGGAATTTAGTTCACCCATCCACTTTTGAGCCTGTTCGACAATTTTGTCGTAGTTTTCTTCCTGACGTTGCTGCTGAGTTTGTTCTAGATATTCGGCTTCACGTTCTTGGTATTTAGCATTAATGTTTGCGAATAATTCGGCGTGTTGTTGCGGGCTTAAGCTAAGTCCTAATGCATATAATTTGGGTGCAATTCGTTCAACAAAACGGTGCCAATGCTGATTGAAGCGTTGCCCATGCTGGATTACATCGCTGCTTTGTATTCCTTGCTGTGACCACGTTTCAAGTTCGCTTAGGTGGTCAATGTATAAAGGAAGTTCTTGGTTTTGATGCCATAGTTGTAGTGCATTGAGTTGCTCATTCAACATCTGTTGCTGTTGCTTATTAAGGTCTACATAGTCATCGATATACCAAGCAACGACAAAGCGAGGGTTTTTGTATAGCCAGCCTTCAGCGCAGCCGCTAAGCAGCGTCAGTAGTATTAAACTTCCTAATAGCGTTTTTAGTTTTATCATGACACACCCACTTGTTAACAAGATGTAACTCGCAATCTACTCTTTAATGGTTGCAAGTTCAAATTAGCTTACGTCCGATAGTTTCGATTAGACCAACTATTTGTGACAAAGCTTAGAGAAGCTATCAACGAGCAAGGTTTTTTCTTTAGCGATACTAAATAGTTGCGTATGGTTTGGACTAGTATTAAAAGGAGTACAAATGAAGACTGAATTTGAACGTATGATTGATGGTTATCCTTTTAATGTTTGGGATGATGATTTAAAGGCTAGGCGCCTACGTACCCGTCAATTGACTTATCGCTTCAATCAACTCCCCCCAGAACAAGAGGATCAACGCGTTGCGATAGCTCTCCAATTGTTTGAAAGGGTGGGCAGAAATGTCGAAATCTCGCCGCCACTGACTGTCGATTATGGCGATACAGTATTTATTGGCGACGATGTGTTCATTAATAGTAATTTCACCTTGGTTAACTCGGCAAAAGTTACCATCGGTGACCGAGTGATGATAGCGCCCAACGTCAGCCTATTTTCTATTAATCACGCTTTAAGCCCTGAATTACGCTTTACCCATCAAGACGAGCGGGGTAAGGACGTACGTATTGATTATCCTGCACCGATTAGTATTGGTAATGATGTTTGGATAGGAGGCCACGCAGTGGTATTAGCTGGGGTAAGTATTGGTGATGGTGCCGTGATAGCTGCGGGCTCTATCGTGACCAAAGATGTACCTGCTGGAGTGTTAGTTGCTGGAAACCCGGCCAAAATATTGCGCGAGATTAAACCCGGTGAAACTGTTGGGCGAGTAAAAACAGAATAGTGCCGAAGGAAAATTGTAAACGAAAACGATAACGATGCGTAAGACAAGCCTACGCATCATGTTAACCGCTTTGGGAATTATTCAGGACCAATGGCTTGGGTATAAAACTCGCCGAGATACCGGCCACCTTTTATCGTGGCAATAATGCGTAATTTATAGCTATCACCTGGGTTTGGGGCTAGAGCACGCAGTTCAGTAGGACTTTGCCAATAGTATGGGCTTTGCTGCATACCCAATGGATACGGAGTGGCCTTGTCAGTACTATCAACCAAAAATAGGGTTGCCGTATCAAGAGGGAAGGTTGAATTAATTTCAGTAACCCCGTCTTTGTCACTTACATTAATTTGAAACTCACCGGATTCAAGCACACATTTCTGATTGATTACGTCACAATGACCAAGTGGCTTCATTACATATATACGTTCTTGCTTAGCTTGATAATCGAGATAGAACTCAGCGGCAATGTAACCACCAAGTATTAAAAAGGGGGCAACCATTAAGGCTACTTTTGTATGGCGATTCATGAGCTTAACGTTTCCTACATCTTTTATGGATGAATGTTAATAGTATACTAATTCATTACTCAGTTTCGTGCTTCAAGCTTACTTTATTTATCTGCTAGGGTCATTTACTCAGACTAAAATTAAATGGCTATGGTGTTAATAATCTGCAATTGACTTGATTGAGATTGTTGCGCAGTGCTCTTAAGGTAAAAAGGCTCCGGATTAGGGAGCCTTTATCGTTTTAGTTAATTGTTTCGCTTAGTGACTGTGAGCTTCACTAGTTGAACCAATTGGGCTGCGCATGTTATCAACAAGGTCTTGAATTTCAGCAGGAGCTGGGCCAGTAGCTTTGAGTACGAGGAACGCTACACCAAAGTTAACTAGAGCACCAACAACACCAAATGCGTTAGGTGAAATACCTAAGAACCAATTTGGTTCCATGCCACCTAGGAATGACGTTCCAGGAATAAACATGATGCCTTTGTGTTGGAATACATACAACATCGTTACACCAATACCTGAACACATACCCGCGATAGCAGCTGGACCACTCATTGTTCTTGAGAATATACCCATCATAAGTGCTGGGAATATTGATGAGGCTGCCAAACCAAAGGCTAGCGCCACCGTACCAGCGGCAAATCCAGGCGGATTCAAACCAAGGTAACCGGATACCATAATGGCAATTGTCATTACAATCCGACCGGCAAGTAACTCGTTCTTATCGGACAAGTCAGGGGTGAGTACACCTTTCATCAAATCATGTGATATCGATGAGGATATCGCGAGCAGCAAACCTGCGGCTGTTGATAGGGCCGCGGCTAAACCACCGGCAGCAACCAAGGCAATAACCCAGTTAGGTAAGTTAGCAATCGCAGGGTTAGCAAGTACCATAATGTCACGGTCAACTTTAACCATTTCATTGGTTGCTGCATCAGCTACGTATTGAACTTTGCCATCACCGTTTTTGTCTTCAAACTTAAGTAGACCTGTTTTTTCCCAATCTTTGAACCATTGTGGACGCTCAGCATAAACTAGGTTTTCACCTGGTGCTGGCTCAATAGTGTTCATTAGATTGAAACGTGCCATTGCACCTACCGCTGGAGCAACTGTGTACAAAATTGCAATGAACACTAGCGCGTAACCGGCTGATGAACGTGCAGCTTGTACGGTTGGTACAGTGAAGAAGCGCATAATAACGTGAGGTAAACCTGCGGTACCAATCATCAGAGACATGGTATAAGCAAACATGTTAAGTGTGCCGCCCAAGTTATCTGTGGTGTACTCTTTAAAGCCTAGGTCAGTAACAACCATATCAAGCTTATCAAGTAGGTAAACGCCACTACCATCAGCTAAAGTACTACCCAAACCAATTTGTGGGATAGGGTTGCCCGTCAGTTGAAGCGAGATAAAGACAGCTGGGATTGTATAAGCAAAAATTAGTACACAATATTGAGCAATCTGCGTGTAAGTAATACCCTTCATACCACCAAGTACAGCGTAAACCCAAACCACACCCATACCGATGTATAAGCCTAGGTCATAGTCAACTTCAAGGAAGCGTGAGAAAGCAACACCAACACCTTTCATCTGACCAATAATGTAGGTCAATGAAGCGATGATTAAACAAACAACAGCCACAATACGTGCTGTTTTGGAGTAGTAGCGATCAGAGATAAACTCGGGCACTGTGAACTTACCGTGCTTACGCATATATGGCGCAAGTAGCATAGCTAGTAACACATAACCGCCGGTCCAGCCCATTAAGAAGACTGAGCCACCATAGCCTAAAAATGCAATCAAGCCTGCCATCGAAATAAACGACGCAGCACTCATCCAGTCGGCACCAATTGCCATACCGTTTTGCAACGGTGTTACACCACCACCGGCTACATAGAAATCGCTAGTTGAGGACGCTCTAGCCCACCAAGCAATCGCGAAGTATACGCCAAACGAGCCAAATACCGCGATATAGGTATAGAGTTTTAGCTGGTCCATTCCTTACTCCTTGTCTTCATATTTTTTGTCAAGCTTGTTCATTTTGGCGGTATACCAAAATATTAGCGCGACAAAGGTATAAATCGATCCCTGCTGTGCGAACCAAAATCCCAATTTATACCCGCCGATGCGAATTGCATTCAGTGGTTCTACAAGTAGTAGACCAAAGCCGAATGAAACTACGAACCATATTACGAGGCAGGTAAATATTAAGCGCAGATTTTCTTGCCAATATGTTTGCTTCTCTTCCATGATTGTCTCCACGCAATACCGAGTATTGCAATACATGTAGTATGTAAAAAAAATGTTAAAACCAGATGAGCATTGGGTATATCGTTTGTTCATGTTCAAACTGATACAACAACATGACCAATTGAGCTCTAGCTACTCAACGTTAACAAAGCCATAACAGTCCGAGTATTAATCTTTAGTCTAATCGCTTGTTTATAGGTTGGATTATGTGCGCTGGGTCATGAATTACTTGGTTTGATTGTGGCTTGAGCTCGCGAGCCTACATGGGTGAGCATCAATTGGGGCGTTTAGTTCGAGTTTTTACTTGGTGTAAGTTAATTTTATGTTAAACACAAGCTGCTTACGCCGACAGAATTGAACCGTCGGCGGATTTTTAGCTAGACCTGCTGAGCTTGGAACGTAGCTTTTGCACTTAGAATTCGAGTGACAGTGGTAATCACACAAAGTGCACCAAATCCAAGCGCAATGGGTGCGAAGTAATTGGGTAATAGGCAAAAAATCACAAACACAGCGATAGTTTCACTGCCTTCCGTGAGACCACCTAAATAATACAAGGATTTATGCGGGTAAATCGGGTTCTCGATATTACGCTTAGCGGCCATTACTGCATAAGCTAAAAAGCTTGAGCCGGTGCCCATGAAGCAAAAGATGAGTGTTGCTGACGCCAAGGAATTGGCTTGTGGATCTGCAAGCGCAAACCCCAGTACTACTGCTGAATAGAAAATAAAATCGCAAACAATATCGAGATAGCCGCCAAAGTCACTAGGCCCTTGGATCCTAGCCAATGCTCCGTCTAGGCCGTCCATTATCCGATTGAGCAAAATAATGATTAAAGCCAATCCGTAGTGCTCAAACGCAAGCGCTGGTAAGACTGATAACCCTAATGCAAAACCGGCGAGGGTGACTTGATTTGGACGTATTGAAAACTTGTTTAGTACTTTGGCACTGTGGTGTAGCGGCGCTCGAATCACTTCGATTGCATAACGGTCTAACATGCATGCGGTCCTTGTTAGCGAAAATCTCGAGAAGGTAAATTTAGCTTTTCGAGTAAATTGGAGTTGTCGATGAGTTTTCCAGCGATAATATGAATCACTTTGGCTTCACGCTCTAAAACGCCGTGCACCATCATTAGTTTTGCATTAATTAAGGTACTGCGTTGAGCCTTAGCTGTTGCGCTCCAGACTACCACATTGATATTCCCGGTTTCATCTTCTAGGGTAACGAATGTGACGTCAGCTGAAGATCCCGGTCGCTGTCGGCCAACGACCAAACCAGCAACCTTAACCAATTGACCGTGCTTACCCTGAAATAATTGCTGACTATTACGATAATTTTTTAGTTTTGGATGCGCTCGCAATATAGCCATGGGGTGGCGACGTAGGCTAAGACCCGTAGTTCGATAATCTTGTAGCACTGATTCTACTTCCTTGGGCGCGCTTAACTCAACGGCTTGCTCAATGATGTCTGCGCCTATCACTAAAGGGGGCTCATAACCTGCCATTTGCCATCGGGCTTGATGACGGTTCCCGGCTAACGAGAGTAAGGCATCGGCGGATGCTAGAGACTCAAGACTGGTGGCATCCAAATGTCTTTTTAGTAATTCCAAGTCAACAAAGCCACGTTCGGGTCGTTGTTCTAGAAGGGCTATAAACTTTTCTCGATGTAAGCCTTTCACCAAACGAATTCCTAAGCGAATAGCGCTACTTGCTTGTTGTGCACCTCTGGGTTGACGATGTACGAGGCTACTGTCCCAGTGACTGTAATTAATATCGACCGGTAGGATCTCCACGCCGTGGCGCTTAGCATCTTGCAATAACTGGCTTGGTGAATAGAAACCCATGGGTTGACTATTGAGTAGGGCGCAACAAAATGCAGCCGGTTCATGGCATTTGAGCCACGAAGAAATGTAGACCAGTAAAGCAAAGCTTGCAGCATGTGATTCAGGAAATCCGTATTCGCCGAAGCCTTGGATTTGTGAAAATAACCGCTCGGCAAATTCTAGTTCATAGCCATTATTAAGCATACCGTCTAACAATTTGTGCTTAAAATAATCAAGCTTGCCATTGCGTTTCCAACTTGCCATCGCACGTCGAAGTTCATCGGCTTCTCCACCACTAAAGTTGGCTGCAACCATGGCTATTTTTATGACTTGCTCTTGGAAAATAGGCACGCCGAGGGTGCGTTCAAGAACCGATTTAACCGAATCTGAGGGGTAATCAACGGCTTCCAATTTTTGACGCCGCCGCAAAAAAGGATGAACCATATCGCCTTGGATCGGACCTGGTCTTACGATGGCTACTTCTATCACCAAATCGTAGTAGTTGCGCGGTCTTAAGCGTGGCAGCATGTTAATTTGAGCTCTCGACTCGATTTGGAATACACCGACACTGTCACCCTCGCACAACATGTCATATGTTTTGCTGTCTTCTCGCGGAATATCGCTGAGTTGATAGGTTTTGTGGTCTCGCTCACTCATTAATGCCAAACAGCGGCGAATAGCACTGAGCATGCCTAAAGCTAAAATGTCGACTTTCATTAGGTGTAGCGCCTCTAGATCATCTTTGTCCCATTGAATAATGGTTCGATCAACCATGGCTGCGTTTTCAACTGGAACCAAGTGACTTAAGCTTGTTTTAGCGATAACAAAGCCGCCAACATGCTGCGAAAGATGCCGAGGAAAGCCAATTAGCTGCTCAACTAAACTTGCATAACGCTCTCGAATACTTATCGCGACTGCCTGGCTCGCGACTATTTTTTGATAACAGCTTGTACTTTTGTCACGCCAGTCAATCTCACTGAGTAATTGAACAACCCGATGCTCTTCGATGGCTAGCGCTTTAGCAACTTGCCGTAGTGCGCTGCGACTGCGATAACTGATTATGGTAGCGGCCAAAGCGGCGCGTTCACGCCCGTATTTTTGGTAGATGTATTGAATCACTTCTTCACGGCGCTGGTGTTCAAAGTCGACATCTATGTCGGGGGGCTCGTTGCGCTCTCGAGAGATAAAACGCTCAAACAATAAATTGACTTTGGTTGGATCAACTTCGGTGATACCTAAGCAATAACACACCACGGAATTGGCTGCCGATCCGCGCCCTTGGCACAAAATCTCGCGCTGCTTGGCAAAGCGTACAATATCAAAAATGGTAAGAAAGTAATGACAGTACTGCATCTCGTCAATTAGCTCTAATTCGTGTTTTAGTTGGGCTTGGACGGCGCTAGGTATGGCATTTGGGTAGCGCTTAGCTGCTCCCTCGCTGACAAGTTTTCGAAGATAATCGCTGGCATCTTCCCCTTCGGGCACCAGATCGTCAGGGTATTGATATTTCAACTCGCTCAGACAAAACTGACAACGCTGGCTCAGCTTGAGGCTTAACTCAATTTCCTGAGGGTGAAAGCGTTGTTCAAGAGTGCTTAATGGAAGTAAACGTTGCTCGGCATTGCTTTGTAGGATCTGTCCGGCCGCTTGTACCGTGGTATGATTTCGAATGGCGTCCAAGACATCCGCAAGTGGTTTACGACTGGCATGGTGCATGCGCGCCTGGGTTGAAGCGAGGCATTCGATCCCTAGTTCTTGAGCTAGTCTTCGTTGATTGCTAAGCCCTTGTTGTGGTTGGTTTAGGGTTTCACCAAGGAGCATGAAACAACGGCTTTGATTCTGTTTTATAAACGCCAAGCTTTGCAAACTAGGCTGAGCAGGCGCAGCCCATAAGCATAAACACTGATTGGCTATACGTAGATCTTCAAGCTCGATGCTATAGCTGCCTTTACCACTACGGCGCCGGGCAAGCGTGATTAATGCACATAATTGTTGGTAGGCTAGTTGGCTGGTCACTAGCAATACAAAACTGCCGTGTTGGTTAAGTTTAAACTCGCTACCTACAATTAACTTTAATTGCGACTCTTGGCAGGCCTGATAGGCGCGAACTACTCCAGATAAACTGCATTCGTCAGTGATGGCGATAGCTTGATAATCAAGCTGCTTTGCCCGATTTACCAATTCATGTGGATGAGACGCTCCAAACAGAAACGAAAAATTACTGCGTGCATTAAGTTCTGCAAACATAGATGTGACCTAGCGATAGTATATTTAAGAAAACCAACCATGTAGAAACCAGCGACCTGGGGAGCGTAGTTCCTGAAAAATCCAAGCCAAACCATGGTGCTGACGATGTTGTGCGAGGTAATAATCGCGTTGCACCGAGGGGGTATCCCACCAAGCACAAACTATCCGTTCAACTTCACTAAGCAGCCGATAGTGATGAATATTAAGCGCCTTGACCTGTGGTAATAACCATAAAGGGCGCCTAAATTGAGGCAGTGGGGCACTTGTTAAGCTTTGGCCGTAAGCTTGTAATACGCCGCTTCTCTCGGGGCGGTGGTCGCTGTTCAAACCGAGCTGCAGCACTGCATCTGGTCCTAAGCGGTTTTGTAAGCGATCTAGTAAGTCTAAGTCGGGGCTATTATGCTTTGTGCCGAACAGGTCTTGTGATTGTTGGCCTACAGGAATCAAATCTAAAGCCTCAACTTGAAATCGAATAACGGCTTGATTGAGTCGAAAATTGTCCAGTTTTAGACGTAAAAGCGTATGCCAGCTTTGGCTGGCCTGCTGAGCTTGAGCGCTGCGCAGGTCAATATGTTGCGCGCCATGTTCACGGGCATTGAGTTCAATGCGAAGATGGCTGCATTGCAGTTGGGATTGAATTAGCCATTGTTGCAGCTGCTCAAAAGCTTGATTTAATGGGAAGCAAAGCCCTTGTGAATAACTGATCTCGTGTAACAGTTCAAACTTTCGAATAAATTGCTGCTTGGTTTCGACAAACAGCATAGGGGTACTTAATTGCCCTAAAACCTGTTGCATATAGGTCAAGGCACTTTGGCTGAGTCGTTTGCGTAATTCTGGACGCGGTAGTTGTTGGTATTGTTCAAGATTGTAAATACCCATCGCCGCAAGTTTGTTGATATGCGACGGCTCTAAGTCGCAGTTGACAAGGTGTAGCTGACGATGACTTAAGGGTTTTTTAGCTTGCTGCTGTTGGTTAACTTGCGCGTGTTGGCGCGCTTGCCAGCGCGCGGCTAAAGGCGTTTTATCTATGGCTAAGCAGAAATCGAAGCCTTGCCCAGCGCAAAAATCAAATAAGCTTTGTTGTTGCGCTTGTACATCCTGATAGATGTTCTGCATACCTTCTAGATTGACAAAAAAACCTTGCTCTTGGTCTTGAGCGACTTGTGGCGAAAAGTCTAATAGCTGTTGGGCCAAATTGAATTGGTGTTCAAGTCGAAGTTGTTTGTCTTGTTCAAATAATTGCAAATTAGGTTGCAGATGAAACGCTGTTGCTAGTTTCATGTTGTTTTTAAGGCCGTTGTTTTGGGCATTTTGATTAAACTGAAGCACCTGCTGATCATGGTGCACAGCATAGGCTACAGCGGGATCAAGCTGCTGACAACGAGCAGCCAAGTCGGGTTGGCATAAATAGAGGTATAACCAGGACATAGTATAACTAGTAGCGCATTACAGCGACGGCCTTGCCATTACAGAGCAAGGCCTCGGTACGGTTAAATTTCAATGTAGAGGAGCTAAGGGTGATTGAAGTTTTAGACTTTGCTGTGCCAATGGCCAAGCGCCACGACGTTTAAGTAAGTCATAATTGAGCTGCTGTGGGTCGCTGCTCGCTTCAATACGGATACGCATACCAGCATGGCTTGATTCTTGGGCGACATTGTCTGGGCGGAACAAAAAACTAAGGCAGTCACTAGCTTCTGCTGCAAGTTGCAGGCGTCTAGTTGCTTTGTTATCAGCTTTATCAACCCAAGCTAATACGGCACTGCAATGACCAGACTTTAGGGCTTGCTCTAAAGCCCATAAACTATCTTTAACGTGCTCGCTACGAATCACCAAAACTTTAGAGCTATCAACACCGTATTGCTCTAATGCCGGAGCATAAGGCATAAATGGCGGAGCAATGAAAATGATCCAACGTTGTTGCTGAGATACTTTCGCTAAAGCGGGCATTAATAGTTGTAGTTCGCCTTGGCCTGATTGACGGGTCAAAACCTCATTCAAAGTACTTTTAGGCCAACCCTTCGACGGTAGCTGATTATCGAGTTGAGCGTAGCCGCTACTTTGACCTTGCTTGGTTTGTTGGGACCACTGTTGGCCTTTCCATAGGCTTTGCTGTTGCAACAATTGGTCTAAAGTCGACTTTTTATCTTGGACGGCTTTAGGTTTAATAGTTTGATGTTTTAATGCGACAGACATATATGACTCCGTTTACTGTTTGTTTATACAGTGTATGGATATACAGTATTTTTTATTGTTCACGATTGCAAGCAATTTGTGTGTTTTTTTTATGCAAATCTGGTCTAATAAATAGGCTTGTAATATTTAACGATAATAAGACACCCCCTCACAAAGGAAGCGATACATGATTACTCTTGGTGAATACATCATTGAGAAACAACATCAGTTCCCGGAGGCCACTGGAGAATTGACTCAGTTGCTAGGCGCAATTCGTCTTGCATCTAAAGTGGTAAACCGCGAGATTAATAAAGCTGGCTTAGTTGATATCATTGGTTCAACAGGGCTTGAAAATGTCCAAGGTGAAGTGCAACAAAAGCTAGATCTATACGCGAACGAAAAATTTAAAGCGGCACTTGAAGCGCGTGGCGAAGTGTGTGGTATTGCCAGTGAAGAAGAAGACGAATTCGTTGCTTTTGATAGTGAGCGTGGTAAGAACAGCAAATATGTGGTTTTGATTGACCCTCTTGACGGCTCATCAAATATTGATGTGAATGTCTCAGTCGGTACTATTTTCTCAATTTACCGGCGGATTAGTGAGCAAGGTGAATCTGTTCAGGAACGTGATTTCTTACAGCCAGGACGTGAGCAAGTGGCCGCGGGTTATGTTGTTTATGGCTCATCAACCATGCTGGTTTATACCACTGGACATGGCGTGCATGGTTTCACCTGCGATCCTTCACTAGGCGTGTTTTACTTATCCCATGAAAATATGAGCTTACCTAAAGCCGGCAGCATGTACTCGATTAACGAAGGTAACTACTTAAAATTTCCGCAAGGGGTTAAAAAGTATCTGAAGTTTTGCCAAGAAATCGATCCGCCGACTCAACGTCCATATACATCTCGTTATATCGGCTCATTAGTTTCTGACTTCCACCGTAACTTATTAAAAGGCGGGATCTATATCTACCCCTCAACTGCATCAGCACCTACCGGTAAACTGCGCTTGTTGTACGAATGTAACCCTATGGCGTTTTTGGCAGAGCAAGCCGGTGGCAAGGCAAGCGATGGTTTTACGCGAATTATGGATATTGAACCTCAGGAGCTTCATCAGCGGGTACCATTTTTTTGCGGAAGTAGTGATATGGTCGACAAAGCCGAATCTATGATGCGTGAGTACTCTCCAGAGGACGCACCTAAATAATATTCGTAAAGACGAATACCTGAAAAATGCCCATATGTTGAATTGTTGTTTTATATTTACAATAATTTAGCATCGATGGGCTTTTTTTGTGATGTTGCGCATTAAAGTGTGGTTAAAAAACACCGGATTGAGTATTATTAAACCAATTGTTGGCACTGGTGGGTTTGATATGAAATTTAATTCCGATATTGCATTGTTTTTTCGTCGTTTAGGCCTCGTGTTGTTGGGTGTGCTTGCCTTCCCATGGGTTAGTGTTAAAGGTCAGCGCAGTGCTTTTTACAGTCAATTGTATCGTCAGTGGAGCCCTAGTTCCTCGACCCCGCTTTGGTTGCAACAAAGTGAAAAACAGCAATCAACGCTTTGGTTCTAAATTTGGTTGTTAACACAATATAGCCATCCAGGCTATGTTGTGACACTTAAAGACAATTCAATTCTCTAACTATTTATCCGCGTACTGATGCGTTAATATTGGCTTATCTTGTTTAGCCAAAAGCCAACCCATGAAAACCGAAAAACTGCATAACGTACTCAACGCACTTTTGGAATCCCCAGCCATAAAAGACTATTGCCCCAATGGTCTTCAAGTCGAAGGGCGCGCCGACACTCACAAAGTCATCACCGGTGTAACCGCTTGCCAAGCACTGATTGATATCGCAATTGAACGCAATGCGGATGCAATCTTAGTCCACCATGGTTTTTTTTGGAAAAACGAAGCTGCGCAAATAACGGGTATGAAACGCAAGCGTATACAATCACTGCTCACCAATGAAATCAACCTACTGGCTTACCATCTACCGCTAGATATTCATCCCGAACTTGGTAACAACGCGCAGTTGGCTCAGCGCTTGGGGATTGAGTTGAAGCGAGGTTTAGAGCCTTGGGATAAACGCAGTGTTGCGATGGTTGGACAGTTTGAAGAAGCTATTGCACCTGAAACGCTGAGTACACGTATTGAGACCGTTTTGGGGCGAAAACCGCTGCATATCAGTGGTGGAAACCGTGTGATCAAAAAAGTAGGAATTTGTACTGGGGGCGGGCAAAGCTATATTCAATTGGCAGCTGAACAAGGCTTGGATGCGTTTATCAGCGGAGAAATTTCTGAAAATACAGTGCATACCGCGCGCGAAATGGGAATTGACTATTTTGCTGCAGGTCATCATGCTACCGAACGTTATGGTGTTCAAGCGCTTGGTCATTGGTTAAGCGAAAACTACAAGTTAGATGTCGAATTTGTCGATATTGATAATCCAGTATGAACCTAATAGTTAGTATCTAACGATTGCAAATGACAATGATTCGCACTACTATTAGCTTGTGTGGTGCGAAACGAGTAATTCTAAGATGTATGTTTGTGTATGTAATGCGATAACTGACTCTCAAATCAAAGCCTGTGTTGCGCAAGGGATTGTGAGCTTTGGACAAATAAAACGAGAGCTTGGCGTTGCAAGTAATTGTGGTCGCTGCGCGAATATGACTAAACGAATAGTGCAACAGCAGCATGAGCAAGGGCTTATTTGCTTAAGAAAAGTAGCTTAAGAGCAATAGCTTAGTCCCCAAGCTGAAAGCGAACATTTATCTTTAAAATATGCTATTAAAACCACAACTTTTTTGCGACTGTAAAACAGAACGGCCAAGAACTAGAACTAATCAAAGCACCTTAGAGGCCGTAGTAATTTAGTAAACAAACATCTCTTAAACAGTTCTTTAAAGACCTTATGCCCTAATTATTGTCGCAGTTCGGTATCAACACATCACTAGAAAATGCTTGGCGCTTTAAATCTACTAACAAAAACTAACCCTAACCCTATTCGTTAGTTGCTCTTTAGTCGTTTTAATAATTACTTAGATCATGAAAAGCATCGCAATTACTAATTTAAATAGAGACACCGTTTTAACGATGAGACAAGTTACTTAGTCACTAAGCTAATTATATAATTTGTAGATCGGGTAGAAATCAGGCGCCCGCCTGATAAAGAGCAAGTAATAACGGTGTCGTTAGTCGGTGTCAGCTTTTGTCCACAATAAAATTTGACGAGATCAATTGATTGAGCTGGGAACATCGTGTTTCCCATCAGGTAAGCCCTAGTTATTGATAGGTAAAATTTCCTGTACCGACTAGTAATTTTACAGATTATGCCGTAACCGGAACCATTCTATAGTAGCTCCATCAACTACATACGAGGTTCCACCATGAAAGACTTAACCACTATATTTAAAACATCAGCAACGTTCCAATCAGCCATCGGTTTCGCCGTTATTATTATG
>NZ_RAQO01000011.1:0-35156 GCF_003610775.1 Alginatibacterium sediminis
ACAACCAAGCAAAAGGTTGGCAGGGATAGCAGGATTTGAACCTACGAATGGCGGCATCAAAAGCCGCTGCCTTACCGCTTGGCGATATCCCTACACAATGCATCGTTTTACGAGAATGCTAACTCGTTGCCTTTTACTTCGAATGAAATCAAAGAAAAAGATTGTCAGGGATAGCAGAATTTGAATCTACGCCATAACGCGCATCAAAAAGTCTTTCCCATACTTATATTTTACAACCTAGCAAAAGGTCGGCAGGGATAGCAGGATTTGAAGCTACGACATAACGCGCATCAAAAAGTCTCTCCCATACTTATATTTTACAACCTAGCAAAAGGTTGGCAGGGATAGCAGGATTTGAACCTACGACATAACGCGCATCAAAAAGTCTCTCCCATACTTATATTTTACAACCTAGCAAAAGGTTGGCAGGGATAGCAGGATTTGAACCTACGAATGGCGGCATCAAAAGCCGCTGCCTTACCGCTTGGCGATATCCCTACAATGGTGCGGAAGGAGAGACTTGAACTCTCACGCCGTGAAGCACTGGAACCTAAATCCAGCGTGTCTACCAATTTCACCACTTCCGCATTGTACCCTTGAGTCTAGAAAACTAAACAAAAGAGTTGGTGGCTATGGCGGGACTTGAACCTGCGACCCCAGCATTATGAGTGCTGTGCTCTAACCAGCTGAGCTACATAGCCAACGCATCAACGCTTTGCGTCGTTGCGGCGCGTATTATGCGTATCTGCTTTGGGAGCGTCAACCGTTTTTTTGTGCATTACACGCTAAAAAAACGTGTTTGGCTACTTTCTAAACGCATCCTTGGCAAGAACGTAGATAAAGTAACAAACTATTCACCATAGATGTCAAAGCTGAAGTATTTATCGGCTATTTTTTGATAAGTGCCGTTAGCTCGTATATCAACAATAGCTTGATTAAACTTAGCCGCAAGCTCATTGTCGCGTTGACGGAGCGCTAGTGCAGTACCTTCGCCAATATAAGCCTTATCGGTCACCGGCTCACCCACGAATTCGAAGTTTTGGCCCATTTCTTTTTCAAGAAAGGCTAAAGCTAGTTGGTCAGAGTTTCCAAAGATCACATCTAATCGTTGCTGTGTGAGATCTGTGAATACTTCATCTTGCCCAGTATAGGTCTTGATCGTGGCAACATTTGCGAACTTGTCTCTCACATAGTTGTCGTGAATGGTACCGCGCTGCACACCAATCGTTAAACCTTTCAAGCTATTTTCATCGACGGTTGTTAATTGGCCCTTGGCAGAGACGAAGCGAGCTGGGGTTTGGTAATATTTATCGGTAAATAATACCTTCTTTTTACGGTCTTCAGTAATGCGCATTGAAGCCATAATTACATCGAACTTACGTGCTAATAAGCCTGGGATCAAACCGTCCCAATCTTGTGTAACCCACTCACACTCTAGTTTAGCTTGTTGGCATAGTGCGTCCGCGATTTCTATGTCAAAACCAACAGGGTTGCGGTTCTCATCCATGTAGTTAAATGGTGGATAGGTGAAATCTGAAGCTAATTTTACGTTTTGAGCGCTGCTGAAAGCGCTCAAACTTAGTAGTGAGGTAAGTATTAAAAGTTTGGACTTAATTCTCATAATAAACATTCCTTGTTGGTGTTAGAGGTTCGCTAATGGATAAACTTGTTTTAATTGCTTTGATTTTGGTTATATTTTTGAAAGGCCGCAATAACAGCGTCAAGCTCGTGCTGCTGCCCAATAGAAATGCGAATACAGTTGGCTAAACTCGGCTCGTGGCTTTGATTGCGTGCCACAATTTGCTGTTCTCGCAGAAAAGAAAAACAATGGTTAGGACTCGGCTGTTTGACTCGAACTAATACAAAGTTAGTGGACGAGGGGAAGACTTTCTCAACACAGGCTATGTTCGATAATTGATGCGAGAATTGGTCTCGGCGTCGATTTAGACAGTAGGTAGAATCTTGGACGGTACTCAAGTTTAAAGAACTTAGTGCCTGAATCGCTATCTGGGCGCTTGGATCGGGTATTGGATAGGGCGCGATTAGTTTACGCACGGTTTGCAATAGTATTGGGTTGGCTAACAAAAAGCCTACTCTAAGTGAAGCTAGGCCGAATGCCTTCGATAAGGTTCGAATCAACATAAGATTCGGGTAATTATTCAAAAGTTCCACAAACTCTTGCTGTGGACAAAACTCCAAATACGCTTCATCGACAACCACAAGGCAATGATCATGAGTGTGACTTAATAGGCGCTCTAGTTCGTGTTTTTCTATGGCATTGCCGCTTGGGTTATTAGGAGAACAGATAAAAATAATGCTGGAATTCTGGGCCTGGCTTATTAATGCATCAATGTCCCACGAGAAGCTGTTTTTCAACGGAATGTCATAGAGCTTGCTGTTATTCGCCTGAGCACAGAACTGATACATTCCGTAGCTTGGAGAGCTAATTACCACATGCTTACCATGAGCATGGCTATAGCAGCGAGTTAACAGTTCAATGGCTTCATCGGCACCGCGTGTAGCTAAACAGTATTCAGCCGGAAGCTTGGCGTAAGTTGCGTAAGTTTGGGCCAATTGGTCGGGTAAAAAATCCGGATATCGATTCAACTCGCTGGTGTGCAAATGCCCAAGAGGCGAATTGGCTAGTTCGTTGGCATTTAGCCAATAGCGTCCTTTACCACCAATGCGCCTTGCAGACTGATAAGCTTCTAGGTTTTGAATATAATCAGGTACAAGTTGTAATATTAGCGCATTGCTGGCCTTCAAAATATCGCTGCTTGTCAAACCAAATCCCTACATATGTTAGTTAAATTATAAAGGCTCGCGAGTATGAAAAGATGCCTTTAGGTCTAAATGATAGCGCTACCATTAAAGTGTAAAATGCTGTCATTGTAAAGTTCAATAATGATTTAAATTGGCACGTATTTGTAACAGCGGATAATCAGCGTTGTTAGATAAGCACCATCACAAAGCACTCAAATGGTGGGTAGTAATGGCATTGTGTTAATCAGACATACGCAACTGCTTAGTTCTTAACTAAGAGCTTTGGCCTTGGATCAAGCTTGCTGGCAGTTTATGCATTTGCGGCGCTTTGCCATTTAGCATATTGATAAGCTCGCTAACGGCTTGTTTACCTATCTGCTCTATGGGCACGGAAATACTGCTTAGTGATGGCTGAAGGTGAGCCGCAAATTCAGTGTTGCCAAATCCACAGATCCTAAGTTGATTGGGCAGTTGAATACCGAGTTCATTTGCCAGTTGAACAGCGCCAATTGCAGGTAAGTCGTTGGTAAAAAATATAGCATTGAAGTCATGTTGATTAGCCAGTAATTGTTTAAGAGCTGTCTTCCCTTGAGCTATGTCCGGTAGCAGTGGAAGCTCGTAACGCTGTGGAGGTGGCGCACCTAGTTCATTGCATCCTTGGGTAAAGCCTCGCCAGCGCCATTCGTCACGCTCATCATTGGCGCCGCAAAAAACGGCTTTTGGGTTTGGCCCTAGACACAAGTGTTTGGCGGCAATATAGCCAATTTCGTGATTTGAAAATCCAACGGCGCTGTTGATGGCGACACCAGAATCTGGATAGTCCCAAACTTCTACCACGGGGATAGCGGATTGAAGTAGTAACTTATGGGTTTTGGGGCTATGAAAAATGGTACTCAGTAAAATACCGTCTGGGCGACGGCCTAAGAGCTCAAGTAATAGTTGGAACTCTTGGTCGGGGTCATATTGAGTATCGGCAATAAGCAAATGTAGGCCGTGTTCTGCGAGCTTGGATTGCATGGCTGAAACCAAGCTTGCAAACAAAGGATTACTTAAGGCGGAGACTAAGGCAAGTACCATCTTGCTGGGTTGTCCTGCTAGCGCGCTAGCAGCTAGATTTGGTGAGAAGCCTAAATCGGCAATAGCCTTTGCCACTTTAGCCTGAGTTGTCGACCGGAGCTTTTCAGGTTGACGAAAATAGCGTGAAGCGGTAATGCGCGAAACCCCAGCGAGCTTAGCAACATCATCGAGAGTTGGTGTTTTATTTCGCATTCAATAAAAAAGCCCTGATAAGAATCAGAGCTTTTTAACATAAATCTGTGTTTTACGGTAGTCGTGCTTAGCTGTTTACAAATTAAACGTTAAACAAGAAGTGGATAACGTCACCATCTGCTACATGATAAGCCTTACCTTCTTGTCGCCATTTACCTGCTTCTTTAGCACCGCTTTCGCCGCGAAATTGTATGTAATCATCATAGGCGATGACTTCTGCTCGGATGAAGCCGCGTTCAAAGTCCGTGTGGATCACACCTGCAGCTTGTGGGGCGGTAGCGTCGATAGCGACAGTCCATGCTCGAACTTCTTTTACCCCTGCGGTAAAGTAAGTCTGTAGGTTTAATAGCTCATAGCCTGAGCGAATCACCCGATTCAAGCCAGGCTCTTCAATGCCCATATCTTGCATGAATTCGGCTTTATCTTCAGCTTCAAGTTCTGCAATTTCGCTTTCTATTTCGGCACATACCGCAACCACAACAGCATTTTCTTTGCTTGCGATATCTCTTACAGTGTCAAGAAATGGATTGTTCTCAAAGCCATCATCATTCACATTGGCAATATACATGGTAGGCTTTGCGGTAAGAAAGTTCATATAGCCAATCGCTGCAAATTCTTCCTTGCTTAAATCCAGACTACGAATCATTTCATCGGCTTCAAGATGGGCCAAAACTCTCGTGAGTACCGCTAGTTCGAATTTGGCTTCGCTATCACCACCTTTGGCGCGCTTACCAACTCGTATCATTGCTTTTTCACAAGTTTCCAAATCAGCTAAGGCTAGCTCGGTATTGATTGTATCAATGTCTTCAGCGGGATCTACTTTTCCACTCACGTGAACAATGTTGTCGTTTTCAAAACAACGAACCACATGACCAATGGCATCGGTTTCGCGGATGTTAGCTAAGAATTTGTTACCTAAGCCTTCACCTTTAGACGCTCCAGCAACCAAGCCAGCAATATCAACGAATTCCATGGTTGTCGGCAAGATACGCTGAGGATTCACGATTTCAGCAAGCGCATCAAGACGTAAATCTGGAACAGGAACAACACCAGTATTTGGTTCGATCGTACAAAATGGAAAGTTTGCTGCTTCAATGCCCGCTTGTGTCAAGGCGTTGAATAGTGTTGATTTTCCAACATTGGGTAAGCCCACAATGCCACATTTAAAACCCATAGTCTTACCCTTAAAGTTTAGATAGCTTTAAACGTATGCAGGCGATTCATCGCTTTACTCAGTGAATCTTGAAGCAGTAAGTCGAAACTTCGTGCTGCTTCATCAACGGCTGCATCGATAAGCTGTTGCTCTGCTTGAGGAGCTCTGCCCAGAACATAGCCGACAACTCGGTCTTTGTGTCCAGGGTGGCCTATGCCTATCCGCAAGCGATAAAAATTCTTGTCGTTACCTAGTTTGCTAATAATGTCGCGAAGTCCATTATGCCCGCCGTGCCCGCCACCTTGTTTAAAGCGAGCGACACCTGGAGATAAGTCGAGTTCATCATGTGCGACCATTATTTCTTCTGGTGCAATTTGATAAAACTTAGCTAAGGCACTAACTGACTTGCCACTTAGATTCATATAGGTTGTTGGGATTAGAAGTCGAACTTCATTAGACCCCATTTGAATGCGCGCACACTGACCAAAAAATTTTGATTCGGTTTTGAGGGGGGTGTTGTGTAGCCGAGCTAACTCACTAACTAGCCAAGCACCTGCATTGTGTCGCGTGTTTTGATATTCAGGGCCTGGATTTGCCAGGCCCACAAGTAAGCGAATAGAAGACGCCACTTTTATTTAATAACCGAAGTTATTCGGCGTCAGCTTCAGGAGCACTTGCATCAGCTTCTGAATCGTCAACACCTTTAGGAGTATTAATCACGAAGATAGCTTGGTCGTGATCGTCGCCTTTTGACAATTCTAGCGATACAACGCCTGCAGGTAGTTTAACATCTGATAGGTGTAGAGCGCTGTCTAACAGTGCTGCAGATACGTCAACTTCGATGAATTCAGGCAAGTCTTTTGGAAGACAGCTGATTACGATGTCAGTTGCTAGGTGATGAGGTTTACCACCGTTTTTAACTGCTTCAGCAGAATCTTCGTTGATGAAATGCAAAGGTACATTAGTTTGAATTTCAACTGATGCATCAACACGTAGGAAGTCAAGGTGGTTTACCTTAGGCTTGAACGCGTGACGTTGCATATCTTTCAACAATACTTGAGTGTCTTCACCAGCGATGTTTAGAGTGATGATGCTTGAGTAAAAGGCTTCAGCTTCAGTAGCTTTAATAACCGATTTGTGCTCAAGAGTAATAGATACAGGTTCTTTACCGGCACCATATACGATCGCAGGAACTTTATCCGTGTGACGTAGGCGGCGGCTCGCACCTTTCCCTAAATCGGTACGGACTTCTGCGTTCAATGTAAAATCTGACATTTTGTTTCTCCAAAAAAAGAATATCCCGGTTTCTTGCGACCAAAAATCGGGTTGTATGCTTGAAAGCCTAATCTTAGATTTTCAAGGCGCGGCATTCTACCATCGACTGGTACGACTGCCAATAAAAAACGCCGCTAAAAGCGGCGTTTTTTAATCGAGAGCTGTTTGGGCTTAGAACATTGCCGAAATAGACTCTTCGTTGCTAACGCGACGTATTGCCTCAGCTAGCATAGGAGCTAGTGATAGCATGCGTACTTTTTCTACTTTTTGCATGTCTGCACTCAATGGAATTGAGTCGGTGACGATGACTTCGTCAAGTAGCGAGTTAGTAATATTATGCGGTGCATTACCAGAAAATACAGGGTGCGTAGCGTAAGCAAACACGCGTTTTGCACCTTTCTCTTTTAACGCAGCAGCTGCCTGACAAAGCGTACCACCCGTGTCGATCATGTCATCAACCATGATGCAATCACGGCCATCAACATCACCAATAATATTCATCACTTGGGCAACATTTGCACGAGGACGACGTTTATCGATAATTGCTAGGTCACTATCGTTAAGCATTTTTGCAACGGCGCGAGCACGAACAACACCACCGATATCAGGAGATACAACTACCGGACGCTCTAGATTCTTGTCGAGCATGTCTTGCAGCAACACCGGACTACCAAAAGCGTTATCAACAGGCACGTCGAAGAAACCTTGGATTTGTTCTGCGTGTAAATCTACCGTAAGAACGCGGTCAACACCTACGCTAGATAGGAAATCCGCTACAACTTTTGCTGTAATTGGAACCCTAGCGCTGCGTGGGCGGCGATCTTGGCGAGCATATCCAAAGTAAGGGATAACGGCAGTGATACGTCCAGCGGAAGCGCGGCGTAGAGCATCAACCATAACGATAAGTTCCATCAAGTTATCGTTTGTTGGAGCACAAGTGGATTGGAGGACGAATACATCGCCACCACGTACGTTTTCGTTGATCTGTACGCAAATTTCACCGTCACTAAAACGATCAACAAGAATATCGCCTAGATTAGTGTATAGGCGGTCCGCAATACGTTGAGCGAGTTCAGGTGTTGCATTACCAGCGAAGAGCTTCATGTCAGGCACGTTCGAAACCTCAGTTAGAGTCGATTCAAATTCGGGGTTTAGCATTGCGTTCACTTCCTTGATTACGCAGTTGCCTCACGAAAGGCTTAAGGTCAACTGATGGTGCAAGGGGCTTATGTTCGAAGCTTTTGCAACAAAACTTGTCCACGTTGCTGGTAGCTTTTCCATTACCTGCAGCGCCGACGCCTGGTCTTTAAATTCTGCAAAGACACATGCACCGGTTCCAGTCATTCGAGATGGCGCATATTCTAGCAACCAGTATAAAGCCTGTGCAACCTCGGGATGCGTTTTGAGGACAAATTCTTCACAATCATTGCCCCAAGTGCTTGATTTTAGTTTTTCCCAGCTTCTTTTAGGTGTATCCCGCTTAAGATCTTTGGCGCCAAAAACAGCAGCAGTGGCGACATGGACCTTTGGTGCTACCACCAAATACCAGGGTGTTTTCAGCTTTACCTTTTCTAATTTGTCTCCGACGCCTTGTGCAAATGCGGCAAAACCGTGTACGAAAATTGGTATATCAGCTCCTAAGCTCAATCCCAATTTCGCGAGTTCATCGAGACTCAAGTTGCCCCGCCATAGACGATTGAGAACCACAAGACAAGTGGCGGCATTTGAACTACCACCGCCTAAACCTCCTCCCATAGGTAGCTGTTTGTCTAAATGGATGGTGACACCTTGATTCAAACCTAGCTTGCGTTGCAAAAGGCGAGCGGCCTTAACACAAAGGTTGTCACTATTGGCCACACCTTCAATAGCGGGTTCAACTATAATTTTGTCGTCTTTGCGTGCTTCAAAACGTAATCGGTCGCCAAACTCAAGAAATTGGAAAAGCGTTTGTAGCTCATGGTAACCATCACTGCGTTGACCATTTATGTATAGGAAAAGATTTAGTTTTGCCGGAGCGATCCATTCGATGTCATTTAAGTTAGTCGTCATTTATTTGCCACTGGTTGATCCGAATTTTTAACTGACCTTTGGGAGTTTCAACGTTGATTTGCCGAGGAAGAATGAGCTCGCCAACTTGCATATAGCTAGGGTAAGCAATGAGCCATTGTTGAGCACTGACAAATTCAGAGACTCGGTTTTGGTCGTTTAGTAGGTATTGTTCTGTATCCGGTAGTCCAATTAACCAACGCGGTAAATCAGCTAGTGGCACTGACCAACCGGTCATTTGCTGGAGCTGTAGTTCGGGGTCGTTAGCTCCGCTGTAGCGTTGTTCGCCAGCTTTAATTTCAAGGTTTCCTGGACTAAATTCTAGACTCAAGGCTTCAGCGCCGAGGGGACCAAGTAATTGCATTGCAAGTTGCTCACCTTGTTGTGTCCAGACCATATTGGCACTTTGACGCTTATCTGCTTCTATTACGGCTACTTTTCCCCTAAGTTGCCATTGATTTAATGTTTCCAATTGTTGTTGATGGTTTTTCCAGACACTTACTGCGTCCGTTGGCTTTGGCTGTTGGCTACAAGCAGCAAGCATTAAGCTAAGTAAAACAACAACCCATGAAAAGCGCATGTTTGTTCCAAGTTCTGTTTGAGGTCTGGAGCTATTTATAACAAGACCACGCGATAGGGTGAAGTTCTTTTATTTAGGCGCGCTATCCCTTACAATTCGCGACTAGTCTTCTAATGATTCGAAATAGCTAAGTTTTTATGAGTTTGTTGGCCCTTGGGCTTAATCACAAAACGGCACCAGTTGCGATACGCGAAAGTGTTGCTTTTGATCCCGAGCAAGTACAACAAGCGCTGCTTGAGGGCGCGCGCACCCTAAATTCAGAGCTAGTCATTGTTTCAACCTGTAATCGTACAGAATTATACCTAAGTGCAGTTAATTTAGATAAAGAAACTGTATTGCAATGGTTGTGTCAGCACAAAAATATTGAGCTAGATTCACTGCGTCCAAGTTTATATATCTATGAAGATCAGCAAGCCGTTGAACATTTAATGCGTGTTTCTGCTGGATTAGACTCATTAATCCTTGGTGAGCCACAAATTTTAGGGCAAGTGAAACAATCGTTTGCCGAAGCAAAAGAAGCGGGAGCGGTTAGTTCTGTACTTGAGCGCTGGTTTCAGCATTCATTTACTGCTGCGAAACGGATTCGAACTGAAACAGAGATTGGCGTAAACGCTGTTTCAGTTGCATTTGCGGCAGTGAGCTTGGCAAAAAGCATCTTTGCCGATTTAAGTCAGTCAAAAGTATTACTTGTTGGCGCTGGTGAAACCATAGAATTAGTGGCTAAGCATCTGTTTGATCAAGGAGTGACTCAGATGATTGTAGCCAATCGCACGGTGGCAAGAGCGAAACCTTTAGCGGACGCCTTTGGGGCGCAAATGATTGCACTTAATGCCATACCCGATCATTTAGCCAGTGCTGATATTGTAATTAGTTCAACAGCGAGTCCTTTGCCAATTATTGGTAAAGGTATGGTGGAAACAGCATTAAAAGCACGTCGTTATCGACCGATGTTCTTTGTTGATATTGCCGTGCCTCGTGATATAGAAGCGCAAGTTGATAGTTTAAATGATGCCTACCTTTATACCGTAGATGACCTGCAAGGCATTGTTGAGCAAAATTTAGAATCTAGAGCAATTGCAGCAAAAGAGGCGCAATCGATTGTCATCGAACAAGCAGAAGAATTTTGTGCTTGGCAGCGCTCCTTAGTATCGGTTGCGACCGTCAAAGATTACCGAAGTGATAGTGAGCAAATTCGCGATGAGGCCGTTGATAAGGCTATTGAAGCTTTAAACAACGGCAAAGACCCGCAAGACGTCGTTCATGAGTTGGCGTTTAAGTTAACTAATCGATTAATCCATGCGCCTACCCTGGCCATTAATCGTGCCGGAAGAGATGGACGTATTGATGAACTTGCGGTTATTCGCGATGTCATTGGCTTACGCAAGTAATATAAATTGTTAGCTACACGTGTGGCTAGCCTACAGAGAGTATTCATGAAAGCATCAATTATTACCAAATTAGAAACACTGCAAGAGCGCTACCAAGAGGTGCAAGTCTTGTTGGGTGAACCTGAAATTATAAGTGACCAAAATAAATTTCGGGGTCTGACTAAAGAATACTCTCAACTTGAAGAAATTGTACAATGCTTTGAACGCTATCAGGGTGCCGCTGAAGACATGGAATCAGCGAAAGAAATGCTCGCAGATGATGATGCCGAAATGCGCGAGATGGCAGCATTAGAAATTGACAGCGCAAAAGCTTCTATTAAGTTACTCAGTGAAGAGCTTCAGCTTTTACTTTTACCTCGAGACCCAAATGATTCGCGAAGTGTTTTCTTAGAAATTCGCGCTGGAGCAGGTGGGGATGAAGCGGCTATTTTTGCCGGTGATCTATATCGTATGTATACTCGATATAGTGAAAAACAAGGTTGGAGAAACTCCATTGTTACCAGCAATGACGGTGAACATGGAGGCTACAAAGAGGTAATTGTTAAGATTGATGGCGAGGACGTTTATCGCTTGATGAAGTTCGAATCTGGCGGTCACCGAGTACAGCGGGTACCAGAAACCGAATCTCAAGGTCGAATTCATACCTCGGCATGCACAGTTGCAGTATTGCCCGAGATACCAGAGGCTGAGCAAATCAAAATCAATACAGCGGACCTAAAAGTGGATACCTTCCGTGCTTCTGGAGCTGGTGGGCAGCACGTCAACAAAACTGACTCTGCTATCCGATTGACTCACTTACCTAGTGGCCTAGTTGTTGAGTGTCAAGAAGAGCGTTCGCAACATAAGAACCGAGCCAAAGCGATGTCGGTACTTGCTGCACGTCTACAAGCCGCAGAGGACGAGCGTCGTCGTTCTGAAGAAAATTCGATGCGTCGTGAATTAGTCGCAAGTGGCGATCGAAGCGAACGAATTAGAACTTATAACTACCCACAAGGTCGTGTTTCAGACCATCGTATCAATTTAACGCTTTATAGATTAGCTGATGTAATGGAAGGCGATCTTAATGCGTTGCTAGAGCCGATTTTGCAAGAATATCAAGCGGATCAACTTGCAGCGCTTGCCGAAAGTGAAAGCTAATCTGAACATTGAACAAGCCTTAGCATTTGGTGAAAATCAGCTTGCAGATCTGGCAAGTGAACTGATCAGTCCCAGAGTTGATGTTCGTCATTTGTTGTGTTCTTGTTTAGAAGTAGAGCGAAGTTATCTCATGACTTGGCCCGAGAAGCTATTGAGCCCGCAGCAAACTACGCGTTTTGAGTCTATGTTAAAACGAAGACTCAATGGCGAACCCGTGGCATATATTGTTGGCCATCAAGGATTTTGGGATTTAGATTTATTGGTGAGCAGCCATACACTCATTCCACGCGCTGATACCGAAATATTGGTAGAACTTGCGCTTGAACTGGGTTCACAAGCTCAGCAAATACTCGATCTAGGAACCGGAACCGGTGCCATCGCCCTAGCGCTTGCTAAAGAGTTACCAAATGCTAAAGTTCTCGGCTTAGACTTTTTTGTAGAAGTAATAACACTAGCCAATGCCAATGCCAATCGTAATCAAATCTCTAATGTTGAGTTTCATCAAAGTGATTGGTTTAGTATCTTAAGTTCAAAAGATCACGACCGTTTTGACTTAATTGTGAGTAATCCTCCATATATAGATGCTGATGATCCGCATTTGTCTCAAGGTGACGTTCGTTTTGAGCCAACTTCAGCTCTAAGTGCAGCTGACCAGGGTTATGCAGATTTACAGCTTATTATTGAACGCTCGCGGCTGTTCTTAAAGCCCGGAGCATGGCTTTTGTTAGAGCATGGCTTCCAGCAAAGCGAGCAAGTTGCAGAGCGGATGCAATTTGCAGGCTTTAAAAATGTAAGCAATCACTTGGACTTCGGTGGAAATCCCCGAGTCACAGTTGGACAATTCATAGATTAGAATTAACGCTTAATGGCGTTAAGAGGATACACATTGTTATTTAGAGTTTTAGGCTTCACTGAAGAGATAACCGGCGAAGGGTATCTGTTGGTTCGTAAGCAACTTCACCATCTATGGTTGAACTGGAAAAAAAACAACATTGTTGCTGATGAAGAAGAGCTGCGCTTTGAACAGTTGGTTGAAATGTTTTATACCGAATTTGGATTTAGTGGTAATTGGCAAGACTATTTCAACAGCGATAATCTGTTATTACCTAAAGTAATGGATAGTCATAGTGGAAACTCAACAGCACTAGCGATACTTTTTATCTATTTTGCGCGTAAGTTTGACCTCGATATAGACCCGATTAGCTTCCCTAGCCAACTCATTTTACTGGTTGATTCTCCGAAGGGTGGATTTTATTTTGACCCCTTTACTGGAAAAGTGGTGAGTAAAGCTGAGCTGGAGCTCAAGCTTAGAGGTATCAAAGGGAACCTAACGGTATTAGAGCCCAAGTATCTAGAAGCAATTAGTAGCAAACAATTTGTAAAGCGTTGGCTGATGGAGATTAAAGCAGGCTTTATCCGCGAAGAGAACTTTGAGTCAGCACTTAAAGTTTGCGCAGTATTATTGAAGCTTAAACCCGGCGATCCAGATGAAGTTCGTGATCGCGGATTTATCTATCAACAGCTCGAATGCTTTAATATGGCCATTTCGGATTACGAGTACTTTATTGACCAACGACCTGATGATCCTTTGTCAAAAATACTTAAACATCAAATTACAGAGCTCGACTCACAGGCTTTGACACTTCATTAATCAAATTTAAGCTGTTTCACAGTTTATAAATGCGGAGAAACATATGACTTTATCTCGCACCATCAATGTTAAAAATATTCCTGTTTCAAACGAAAAGCCTTTTACCTTGTTTGCAGGAATGAATGTGCTTGAGTCTCGTGATATGGCAATGTCTATTGCCGAGCATTACGTAAAAGTGACTGAGAAGCTCGGTATTCCTTATGTTTTTAAAGCCTCGTTTGATAAAGCTAATCGCTCTTCAATACATTCGTATCGTGGCCCAGGCCTTGAGCAAGGCTTGCGAATTTTTGAAGAAATAAAGCAAACATTCAACTGCCCGATCATCACCGATATTCATGAAATTGAACAAGCACAGCCGGTAGCTGAAGTGGTTGATGTTATTCAGTTGCCTGCTTTCCTGGCCCGACAAACTGACTTGGTTAAAGCAATGGCTGATACTGGAGCGGTTATCAATATCAAGAAACCACAATTTTTAAGCCCTAGCCAAATGGGAAATATTGTAGATAAATTCAAAGAGTGTGGAAATGACCAACTAATTTTGTGTGAACGTGGTTCTAATTTTGGTTATGACAATCTAGTTGTCGACATGCTCGGTATAGGGATCATGAAGCGAGTAAGTTCCGGCTTACCGGTGATTTTTGATGTGACTCATGCTTTGCAATGCAGAGATGTTGGAGGCGCAGCTTCTGGGGGGCGCAGAGGGCAGGTTACAGAACTTGCTAAAGCTGGAATGGCAACTGGGCTTGCTGGACTATTTTTGGAATCGCACCCTGATCCAGACAACGCTTTATGTGATGGCCCAAGCGCATTACCGCTTCATCAACTCGAACCTTTCCTTGCACAGATGAAGTTAATCGATGACCTAATTAAACAACTGCCCGAGCTAAATACAGAAAGCTAGTCGTTGTTTGTCATGTTGAAATAAGGCCGTAGCGTGATAGCAAATGTTATCACTAGCTAGTTAATTAGGCGAAGTCCTGCTAGGGTTGACAGTTATGTCGTTGAGTGGCACTGACGATCGACTCATCAAAATGGAATACGAATTTGAAAACCAGATTTTTAGCTATTGGACTTTGCCTATTCGGTTTAGTCGCATGTACCTCTCCAAAATCAGTCGCTCCAACGTTAGTGTTAGCCACTCCGGAGCAAGTTAGCTACGAAACAGAAGTTGCTCTGGCCAAGCTCGGACAAATGTTAAGCAGTGGGGAGTATGAGCAAGAGAACGTGGCTCAACTATATTACGAACGCGGCCTGGTATTTGACCGCGCAGGTTTACGTTCGCTTGCGCGCTTTGACTTTGCAAGAGCTTTGCAAGTACAGCCAACATTTGCACCTGCTTACAATTTCATGGGTCTATATGCCACTTTAGAAAGCAATTTTGATGAAGCATACGAGTCATTCGACTCGGCCATTGAATTGCAACCCGACTACGCTTTCTCATATTTTTATAGAGCGTTGGCTTTGTATTATGCAGAAAAAACCGAGCTCGCGATTAAAGATATGGAATATTACTATGAAGAGAACCCTCAGGACCCTTATCGGGTTCTATGGCGTTACATAGTCTTGAGTCAACAAGATAGCGAATTGGCGCTATCGAGCTTAAGGGATGACCTTGAGGGCCGGGACAGCAACGAATGGGCTTGGTATTTAGTTGCAAATTATGCGGGTCAAGTTAGTGACAATGAGCTTTTACAATCGGCTCTTAATTCTGAGCAAAACAATAGAGAGCTGGCAGAACGATTGTGTGAAGCTTATTTCTACATGGCCAAGTCGGCACAGCAGCGTGGGGATATAGCCCTAGCACGTGCATATTACAAGCTAAGTCTAGCCAACAATATATTTGATTTCGTAGAGCACCGTTTCGCATTATTTGAACTAGATCGAATATAGTACAAGCGCTTTAATACCCACCAAATAAATATCTCATTCATGTAAACCCTCTAAACATGAATGAGATACATATCACATAATTAACAATTCTCTATTTGTATATCCTAAATTGCTGCTCTGATCTCTGAGTTTTGGTTTTGTTGTTATTTCTCCTACTCGCTTGTAGACCTCAACTTGGTTCAGTTTTTTATCCTCATTCAGTCTTTTATTGACCATTTCTTGTTCATTGAACTCGCGTACGAATTTCTATTCCTATCTATTTAATTCAATAGCTTATATTTATACAACTGTTTTAAACGCTAGGGCTGCAAGAATGGCTTCCGTTAACGTAAGCGATAGGGTTGTGTTTAACGTAATATACGCATACGTAAGCCTTGTTCTTTTTATTCGTAATTAAACTACCAACTCATACTTTGGGCTTGGACGGAATGTTGTCGAATTGTTTGGTTTTTGGAGTAAAAGCTTTAAAAATTAGTTTCAAAATGAAAAGTGCGATGATATAAAAAACATGAACTTAAGAGGTGTTGGCTGTTGTTGGTTACTTAAGTGGCAAGAAGACTACTATATTACCAACGATATTTCTGACAAGAGTAAAGTAGATAATTGTGAAATCCCTGTTACAAATGTCTGATTCTTGAAAGTTTTAAGCGGTATCTTACTAAGATTCATTTTAATAAATATAGCTGACCAAAGCCTAACTCGCCCACGAAATCAATAATTATAAGAGTGGGTTGTGAGTTTGAAACGACCGTTTTAAAACATGTGTTTAGCAAGCATGCAATGGAAGGAATGGACCATGAGCTTAACTAGAGAACAACAAATCCAAGCTTTAAAGAAGGACTGGCAAGAGAATCCGCGTTGGAAAGGTGTAAAAAGAACTTATACTGCGGAAGAAGTTGTAAACCTAAGGGGTTCAGTTGTTCCAGAAAATACAATAGCTCGCCGTGGTGCCGAGAGACTTTGGTCTTTAATTAATGGACAAGCCAAAAAAGGATATGTGAATTGTTTAGGCGCACTCACAGGTGGTCAAGCAGTTCAACAAGCAAAAGCCGGTATAGAAGCTATTTACTTGTCAGGCTGGCAAGTTGCGGCCGACAATAACTCGGCAGCTAGCATGTATCCGGATCAAAGCCTGTACCCAGTAGACTCAGTTCCAAAAGTGGTAGAGCGTATTAACAACTCGTTTAAGCGTGCAGACCAAATACAGTGGTCAAATGGCCTGTCCCCTGAAAATGGCGGTATTGATTACTATTTGCCTATTGTTGCCGATGCTGAAGCCGGTTTTGGCGGGGTTCTTAATGCCTTCGAACTTATGAAGTCTATGATTAACGCCGGAGCTGCTGGGGTTCACTTTGAAGACCAACTAGCGTCGGTTAAAAAATGTGGCCATATGGGTGGCAAGGTTCTTGTACCAACCCAAGAAGCAGTCCAAAAACTAACTGCAGCCCGTTTTGCTGCAGACGTAGCAGGCGTTCCAACACTAGTGATTGCCCGTACAGATGCAAACGCCGCGGACTTATTGACCTCAGATGTAGATGAGTACGATGCTGAATTTACAACGGGTGAGCGCACAGCTGAAGGTTTTTACAAAGTAAGAGCCGGTATTGACCAAGCAATCTCTCGCGGATTGGCTTACAGCGAATATGCAGACATGGTTTGGTGCGAAACGGCTAAGCCAGATCTGGATGAAGCTCGTCAATTTGCTGAAGCAATTCACGCTAAGTTTCCTGGTAAGTTGCTTGCCTACAATTGCTCTCCAAGCTTCAATTGGAAGAAAAACTTAGATGACGCCACCATTGCGCGTTTTCAACAAGAGCTAAGTGATATGGGCTACAAATACCAGTTCATTACTCTCGCTGGTATTCACAACATGTGGTACCACATGTTCGAGCTTTCCCATAAATATGCACAAGGTGAAGGCATGAAGCATTACGTGGATATGGTACAAGCAAAAGAGTTTGAAGCGGCTGATCGTGGTTACACTTTTGTAGCTCATCAACAAGAAGTTGGTACGGGTTATTTTGACCACGTGACAAATGTCATTCAAGGTGGCAATTCATCGGTAACAGCACTGACCGGTTCAACAGAAGAAGAACAGTTTTAGACGCTACGTTCCTATTGTTTAAGCAATAAAAAGATCAGAACCATCTGACAAGGTCCTACATTTATGCAGCTCTTAACTAATTGTTTTGAGCTGTTTTTTGTTGGGTGTCTTTAAACTTTTCCTTGAGCTTGTTGATGAGCCACCCAATCAATGCACTGTTGAAGCAACCAAGGATACTGTTCGAGAAACACAGCTTCGAAATGTTCATGTTCAGGTACGAGCACATCATCATAAATTAGTTCTAAAGCGACCGGTCGTTTAAGCCGAGTACCAATGTTTTTAAGTGCATGCCGAGTGACCCCGGTGTTTTTATAACTCAATAACCAATTGTGGTGCTGCATCGAACTAAGTACTTGCGGTAGGCGAACCGGTAAGTTGTCAATGTGATTAAGTTCCTGATTCAGCTTAAGGTAATAACTTTGGATTGTTTGATCTAATGGCTCTGCATTGAATAGTGCCCAATGCTTGCAAAGTAAATGATCAAAATAGAGGTCAATTACAATACCAGCATAGCGCCTCTGACCTTGAGTAAACTTATTCATCAATTGAATATCGATTAACTGTTTATCTATCGTTTTGTCGATGTATCGGTGCAACTTGATACCGAATACCTGATCATCGCTAAACTGTTGCCAACGTTCTGCCTTTACAAAATCTCCAAGTAGAGCCCCTGATATCGAAGTCTGCGTGCGTTGGGCTAAGTGAAAATGTGCTAAATAATTCAAATGATGACCTTATGCCTATAAGTCAAAACACTATAGCTGCTGAGATGAACAGGCCAAAGCGATTTTTGTTAGATGAAATGACGCTCTAGCTACATCAATTCGAATTTTGTTTCGGGGGGCGATAGAAGCAACTCTTGGATAATTGATAGAGCCGTCTCTAACTCCACATTGCTTTTCACTTGCCCTAAAGATAAACGTACATTATTTGGTATTGATTTTCGATTAATACAAAAATGTTCCGCATCTGCTACTTCAACACCTTTGAGCTTCGCTTGAGCTGCAAAGCTATGGCTGGTCCACATATCGGGTAATCGCAGCCAAACGTGAAGGCTGCCGTCATGATAGTGATAGTCAAAGGGTTTTAGAATATGCCGCAATAGCTGTGCGCGTTGTTGAAGTAGCTCGCGTTGTTGTTTAAGTGCTTGGTCTGCATATCCGCGCGTAATCCACTGCATGGCGAGGTCAACTAACATAGGGCTAGTATTCCAAGCGCTAGCACGAATAGCTGATTTAAAGCTTTCTATCATTGAGGCAGGGCAATGTAAAAACCCAAAGCGTAAACCTTTGAGCGCTCCTTTAGAGAATCCATTTAAATGAATAACACTGTCGGGGTCAAGATTAATAAAACTAGTAGGGCGTTTCGCCGGAAGCAAACCGCATACGTCGTCTTCAATGATGGTCACTTTATGTTGTTGGCACAGCTCAAGGATTTGTTGTCTGCGGGTTAATGGCATAACCGCAGTTGTCGGGTTTTGCAAGGTTGGCGTTAGATAGATTGCTCGACAATGGTGCTTCTCAAGCTGAGTTTGTAAGTCATAAGGGCAAAGACCATCTTCATCTAAGCGCACTGGATATAAGCGTATATTTAACTGTTTGGCTAAAGTGATCAGTCCAGGGTAGACCTGCGCTTCGCACAACAATGATTCTCCAACTAAATCTAAGGCATATATGGAAAGGTTTAAGCCGTGCTGTACACCGTAGCTAAAGAAAAGATGCTCTTCCTGCATGTTGATTCCATGATTTAGCATCCATTGGCATAGGGTTTTCCTTGCTTGCAACGGACTTTGGCTAAAGTCGTCATCAAGTAGTTCTTCGAGGTAATCGTCTTGATCAAGGTAGCTGGAAAACAAGGTTTGTAGTTTGGGGGCTCGCTGCATATCGACAGCAGTGTTTTGCCACAGGCCTAAATGTTGTTGATCCGGTCTTTTCTCACCCCAGTAGTGACTACGCGCTTGTATGGATTTTACATAACTACCACTTCCGGTTCTTGTCTCTACTAGACCTTGTTGATGGGCCAACGCATAGGCTCGGGTAACAGTACCAACCGTTATTTCAAGGTGCTCAGCCAACCGACGTTGGGTTGGTAGTTTGTCACCAGGTTTGAGTAATCCTGCTTCAATATGACTCCGAATTTGAAAGGCTATTTGCTCAGATTTGAGCCCGGTGTCGTTTAGCTTGCTCCAAATTGTCATCATCACAATAAACCTTTTGACTCTCAATAAGCTTCATAATAGCGTGGATTGTACGAGTTAAACAAGAATTTGTAGCGATTTTGCTAAATTGTATCGATACAATGGAGTGGTTATGGAACTTAAGATATTTTTAGCAATGATCGTGTTCGCCTTTGCAATGGCAGGTAGCCCAGGACCGAATAATGTACTACTGACTTTTTCAGGTGCTAATTTTGGGTATAAACGCAGCCTGCCGCAGTTAATTGGGATTGTCCTTGGAATTGCTTCGATGATTTTGCTGATGGGAGCAGGGTTAAGTTGGGTATTTCAGTCCTATCCACTGATGCAATGGGGATTGAAAATATGCGGCAGCTTTTATTTAGCTTATCTGGCCTATCGCATACTCAAACAAAGTCAGACTCATTCATCTAAACGGCAGCAACAACGTCCCATGTTATTTCGTGAGTCTTTTATATTTCAGTACTTAAATCCGAAAGCGTGGTTAATGACATCTTCGGCGGTTGCAAGTTTCTCGATACCGGGTGAACAATATTGGATTTCAATTGCAAGCTTAGTATTGGCATTTGCGATTGTTAATCCTATTACAGGAAGTATCTGGCTTAGTTTTGGCCATTTTATAGCTTCTTTTCTTAGCCAACCTAAGACCATGCGCTACTTTAATGTAGGGATGTCTAGCTTAACTTTGGCCTGTGTTGCACTGCTTTGGATGTGAAACTAAATACTTATCGCCGCTCACAAGAGGTACATCCACGGCAAGCTTGGCGACCAGTTTGTAAATTTGTATTTGTTCGCTGGATACGACAATACGCGTTTTTTAAAGCTCGGCGGCATGAAAACCAGTCGTCAGCTTTACTCAATATTAGATACCCGTTAAATCTGCGCATGAGTTGCTGCTGATGCGCTTCGACAAACGAGCGGTCAGCATCAATTTCCAAATAGGCTAATACCTCAGTCATATTTTCTAGCTGAGCTATATGTTCGAGTGTGCTTGGTTTGTGTTTGGCTAAACTGCCATGCGAAACATGAGTCATTTAGTAGACTATAATACCGAGCTGATTTAGCAATTGTTCTTGTTGCCAGTCACTAATGCGCACGCCGTTAAGATTAACGTGCCGTATATTTAGCCCCTCTAGGTCGACGCGGCATAAATTGCAGTTTTCCATCTGAAACTGTCCCCATTGATCTTTAGAAAACTCACCACTACTAAGATCCGAGCCTTTTAAGGAAGCGCCACTTAAATTGGCACCATTCCAACGATTTTCAAATAGTTCACAGTTTTCTAATACTTGACGCTCAAGATTGGCGTAGTTGAGATTACAGCCGGTAATGTAGGCAGAGCAAAAGTACGAGCGATGAGAGATTAGATTGCTAAAGCTAGCTCGACCAAAGTTTGCTCCTTGAAGATTACAGCTTCGTAATTCGATACCAAAGCAATGCGCGCCAGCGAAATTGGCCAGACTCATATTACAATCTTGAAAACTAGCATCATTAAGTTTAGTAAACTCAAAGCTACAACCATGTTCAGAACCAGGCTCGATAAACGTGCAGTTTATAAATTTCGAATCTATTAAATTGGCACGCGAGAAGTCACACTCGAAGAACTTACAATTTTCGAATCGCTGCGAACTCAGGTCTTGCTCGGTAAAATCTTGCTTAACATAACTATTGTTGCTGCTTGGCATCGTTGTACTTATCCTTTTTTTGCCAATTTTACCTAAATCGAGTGCTTACTTAGCTGCTTAAGATCAAGCGTTCTTCTAAGTAATATAATGATAAAACCGCTGATTTAGTGACAGCTCAGATCCTGAGAAGCTTACTCGACGCTATCAAAGTAGTTCTGAAGCGCTTGGTGAATCAATTGGTTTAGTGGATTGCCACGTTTCGACTGCAAATACCCACCATTAACTTGTACCTGACGTTTATCTTTGGGTCCAGGGGGGAGCGGGTAGCTCGAGATTCCCTCACTCATGTTCGCAATGAACTTGCTACCAAAGAAAATCGCATCGGAGTGTTTGAGTTTATTGATTAAGACCCGAGTACTATGGGTCGCTAAGGATATTTTAGCTTCGTAACCTTTTGATGCATAAAGATCGCCAACTATAGAGCGTTTAGAATTAACGCCACTGACGATAATACGAGTCAGTGGTAGTTTGTGTATCGCCTCCCAATCACTGGTTTGACTCAGAACCGGATGGTTTTCTCGTGCAACTAAATATAGCTTGAGGTCAGTGAGTTTATGCTGATAGATTTCCTGAGGAAGCGTGTAGGCTTCAAAGTGAACCATGTAGTCTATTTTGCCATTTAGCATTTCAGAAAGTGAGTTTTCTTGCCAATGGATGATTCTAAAATCAGCTTTAGGTAACCGCTCTCTTAGTACGCTAAATATGCCATCACCATATTGGTCTAAAAAGAAAACATTTAGCGCGATAGTAATTTGGCCTTCAAAACGCTCAGGTCTAAAGTTTTGGTACGATTCTACAACCTTAGCTAAAGGGTCGAGCATTTCGGCAACGGCTTCAGCTAGTTTTTCAGCAAGCTCGGAAGGCTCTAGGCCATGGGCTTTTCGAATAAATAGTTGATCGTCGAAGGTTTCTCTAAGTTTAGTGAGCCCTCGGCTTACGCTGGTTTGAGAAATACCCAGCTTTTCTGCCGCCGCATGGGTATTGCGAGTTTCGACAACAGCTTGCAGTAATTTCAACAAATTAAGGTCTAAATCGTGTAAATCTTTCATCCAGCATTCCTAGCAAAACCCATAATGGCGAAAGGAACCGATATCGTTCAATCGCAATTGAGTGGCTAGAGTAAGCTAAGACGGCGTCGAGATAAAATCCTATTAGAAAATTAGGCCATAATTCTGAACAACAGACTAAAACTGAGTTGATTGTTTAACAGTTTTAAGCGCTAGATTACGCTTGATAACACGGGTCACTAAAGCCAGAAAAGCGACTAGCATTAATGCCAAGCTTATAAGTACAAACCATTTGGTAATACCTTCTTGGTATTGAGATATATATGGATGTCGCATAAGCCACTTACCCGTCAACAATAAGCTAACCACCCAAATAATTGAGCTGGACAAACTAATCACAAGGGTGCGCCAAAAACTAAGCTGAGCAACCCCCATTAACATGGGTGTCAGCACTCTCACAAACGGAATAAATCGAGATACAAACAGCGATAAAAAGCCATACTTGTCGAGTAAATGTTTGGCCTTGGGCAAAGAGTCGTCAGGTAGTGTTGTTTCTATCTTACGCATAAAACTAGTATTGTGTAGCCATCGTCCTTGAAAATAAGCAAACACGCTTCCAAGAAAGGCGCTAAAAGAAAGCGCAATGACCGCCGCTTGTAAATCTAGCGCTCCAATACCTACTAGGCCACCAACAAAAAGAACCAAACCATCGCCAGGTAATGGCAAAAATACCAGGCTCGACTCCACCAACAGTACGATTGCCAGTAGCAGTAATAGAACTTGCAACGAACTAAGCGCTAATAAAGCATCAAAGTCTTGTTGCCAGATGGCGATAAAAATTTCTTGCAAAACAAACTCCTCAGTAAATCCACGATGGGCTAAAAACTCTTGAATCAGCCAAACTTAATCAAACATTAAGACCACATAAGCGAAGAACAGTATTAGATGTGTGGCTCCGTTAAGGGTGTTGGTTTTGCCGCTACTAAAGCTAACTGCAGTCATGAGCAAGGTCGCAAGCAGAAGTACCATTTCTGCAGCCTCTAATCCCAAGCGGATCGGCTCATTCATTAAAGTGGATATCAGAAGAACCGCTGGTACGGTCAAGGCTATTGTGGCCAGTACTGAACCAAAAAATAAGTTCATTGCGCGTTGTAATTGATTATTTAGAGCCGCTTTAACAGCTCCAACCGCTTCTGGTGCAAGTACAATTAGAGCGACTAGCAACCCTCCCAACGCAACCGGCGCACCCATTTCACCAATGGCGGTGTCTATCGGTAATGCAAGACTTTTAGCCAGTAAAATCACGATGACCAAGTAGCTGAGCAGCATCAGACTATGGTAAGTGGTACTTTTTATTGGGCCGTAATGGTGCTCTTCGTCTTTATTATCTTCGTCGATAAAAAAATGGGTATGGCTGCGAGTTTGAATGAATAGGAAAACAGCATACAAGGCAATTGACGCGATGACTAAGGTCAAGGTTAGGCTGGTGGACATATTTCCGAAAGCATCAACACTGGTGAAATTAGGTAGAATCAAACAAAGCATGGCCAATGGAATAATCCCAACTAAATAGGATTTAATACCATCGAGGTTATAGGATTGGGTGTGGAACTTGATGCCACCGATCAACAAGGTAATGCCAACCAAGCCGTTGAGTACCGCCATGATCACCGCAAACATTGTGTCTCTGGCCATTACTGGGTTGGCGTCTCCGGTCATCATGATGGATGAAATCATAATCACTTCGAGAGAAATCACCGCCAGCGTAAGTATTAGGGTGCCATAGGGGTCGCCTAATTTAATAGCCAATGCGTCAGAGTGACGCACCACAGCAAAAATAGTGCTTAATACGATGAAAAATAAAACACCGGTTGTTGCCATGTAAGCTAGTGCTGGTAGACCAGATGTGAGTAGTTGATCGCCTACACTTTTAAAAAACACAACGGCAACGATACCGATGATGAGTATGTATTCTTCTCGTAAAACTTTTAACATCTTGACCTCTTAGCTGTTTCTAACAATAAATTTTCGCTCTAGGCTCGTTTTCAATGGGACTGGGTAGGTTTTGTCGTTGGTACACAGGATTTATGCGTTTAATTTTGAACTAGGCAGGGCGTTAACAACATGAATTATAGAAATTCATATATGCACTAACGCCGCTGATATTGGTTTGTCATAGGTGCTTGTTTGGGAGTCCTAAAGTAACTTCAGCAATCCCAAGCTAGCGTGCGCAGTAGGGGCTAAGGCATAGCGTCAATCGGGTCTTTATCATCAACTACTTGATAGTGCTGCGCTTGTAGGCCCATCATTTTTGGTAGAACAGTTCCAATTGATATCGACGACCATGTGCCACTAGCGATACCTAAACATAGGGCGATTGCGAATCCTTCTAACGCTGGGCCTCCAAGCAACCATAGTGCCGATACGGTGACTAAGGTGGTTCCGGAAGTGACAATGGTTCTTGATATTGTGGACGCGATAGATTGATCGAGTAATGTATCGATATCGCCGTTGGGTTGGGATCGAAGTACTTCTCTGATCCTATCTGAGATAATAATTGAGTCATTGAGCGAGTAGCCCATGACAGCTAGTAAAGCCGCGAGTACGGTTAGATTGAATTCAAGCTGTAAACAAGCGAATAATCCTAAGACCAATAATATGTCATAACTTAGAGCAATAATTGAGCCTAAAGCCAAGCGCCACTCGAATCGATAACTTAAGTAGATCATGGTTAAAACAAAGCAAAGTAGGATTGCTAAGCTACCTTGTTCAATCATATCTTGACCCACTTGCGGGCCAATTACACTGCTGTTTAGAATTTGAAATTCGCTACTTAACAAGGCCACTGAATCGTTAAGCGCAGCAATTGAATCATTATCTTGCACGCCATAACGCAGCTGCCATTTCCCGTCACCCTGCATTGATAGTATTTGAACTTCATGACCGAGGTCGCTTTCTAAATGCGCTTTGATATCTGTCTGTTCTAAATTAGGGTCAAGTAAAATATCAGCGACTACGCCACCAGTAAAATCAAGGCCCCAGTTGTAGCCTCGTTCAATCATGAAAAATAGGGACGCGAGCAAAAGAGCCACTGAAACCAAACTCATAAGACTGCGTACTTGGGTCAATCTATTGAAATTTTGCATTATATTTTCTCCTCGCGTGAGGTGTTCTTTCCCCAAAAATGATTGATGAGTAGTCGAGAGGTGAATACGCCAGTAAACAAGCTGGTCAATAGCCCTAAGCCAAGCGTTAACGCGAAACCTTGGATAGGACCGTTACCGATTGAATACAAAGCGATGGCAACAATCATGGTGGTAAGATTGGCATCAAAAATTGAACTGAATGCGCTAGCAAAGCCACTATCAATTGCTTGTGCAAGGTTTCGTCCTTGCTTTAGTTTGTCTCGAATACGCTCAAAGATTAAAACATTGGTATCGACAGCCATGCCCACCGTCAACACTAGTCCTGCGATTCCAGGGAGCGTTAACACTGCGCCAGGTAGCAATGCAATGAGCCCAAACAGACACACCATATTGATCAGCAATGCCAAATTGGCAATCCAGCCCAAACGACGATACCAACAAGCAATAAATACCAGAGTCAAACTAAGACCAAGCGCCAAAGCAGCAAATCCACTTTTCACGTTCTCGGCACCCAATGTAGGACCAATTGTTCGCTCTTCTATAATGGTGACAGGTGCAGTCAGAGATCCTGCTCTTAGCAGTAAGGCCAACTCTTGTGCTTCGTGCAAAGAGCCCGCACCTGTTATTCGGAACCGATTTCCCAATTGTGATTGAATGGTTGCGATACTGATCACTTCACTGGCTTTCTGGCTTTGACCATTTTGCCCGCGGCTGTATTCACTAAAGACTGTTGCCATGGGGTTACCGATGTTCGAACGCGAGAAATTAGTCATCAAGCGCCCGCCGGCTGCATCAAGCGTTATATTGACTTCTGCGCTGCCCATCTCTCCAATGTTAGCCCGCGCATCAATAATATGTTCACCGCCTAGTATTGGCTTGCGTACTAAATTTATTGGGTTCCCATGTTGATCCTTGACGACTAAACTCCTAGCTGAGTTTTGGTTGTGAAGCGCATGGAATGCTAGGGAAGCAGTTGCACCAATAATGTCTTTGGCTGCGGCTGGGTCTTGCACCCCTGGAAGTTCAATACGAATTCTGTTCTCACCTTGGCGCTGGACAATGGCTTCGGTTATGCCGAGCTCTTCAATTCGACCACGCATGGTTTGTAGATTTTGTTGCACAGCTAAACTAAGGATTGAGGCTTGTTCTTCTGTGCTTAGCACTAAACGAAGCTGAGAATCGTCTTGGGTAATAGACCACTGTGAAAAGTGCTGTCGGATTTGAGTTCTTGTTTCCCGCAAATCAGCGTCGTTTTGAAAGCTAAGGATTAGCTCACCGTTGTTAGCTCTACCACTTAAACGGCGATTATCTTGGCGTAATTCGTCGAGCAGTGCCTGAGCGTGGGATTGATAAACCGACGCGACATCAACTTCGAGTAAAAACTGAACACCACCTCTTAAATCCAACCCTAGTTTAATTGGACTAAAGCCTAGATTGCCTAACCAGTCTGGTGCTGCGGCCTCCAAGGCGAGGGCAATAGTGTGTTGGTTGTCGATATGTTGGCTTAGAATTTGACGCGCGTTTTCTTGCTGACCCGGGGATGCAAAAGCAACAACAAAACTATCATCTTGTTGGGTAATGCTATGCGTCTCAACACCGGCTTGGCTTAAATATAATGACAGGTCAACAGCATTGAGTGTGCCGTTGCGATTCGATACATGTAGCGCTTCACGCTCCCCATACACAGATGGCAAGGCGCTTAAGAGCATGGTAATCACGGTGACTGCTAGCACAATATATTTCCAGCGGGCGGAATAGTTTAGAGGCGCTTTAGAACGTTTCGGTTTCATAAGTGAGTAACTCTCGGTATTAGTTTTAGAGCTTGCGTTCATCAGTATTTTTCTTGGCGTTAAGTGTTGGAAATGGATGAGGTGCTATTTCGTTGCTAATGAGTTTATGCGCGTAGCGTACGGTTGAATGGCAGTTAGCACTAGGGGTTACAGAAATTCATATTTGGGCTAAAGGTCCAATGTGTCGTTATAACTACGCTTTAGCGAAGAAATATTTGGAATCTAATAAATGCGTGGGGATAAAATCAAAGCTGGTTGTTTTGATGCCGATTCAGCATTAGACATGCCTTCACTAAAATAGCTTAAATGGCAAAAAGGGCTTTTTAGCCAAGTAATAGAATGTATGGACTATTGTCATCGGTATGTTAGGCGTTCTTAACACTTAGAAAAGTATTAAAGCTTAGGATCCAAAAGTGATAAAGCTCACTGTTACGCTTGAAACTTAGGTATGTTTTTGAGCGAAGATCACAATTTTTTGATAAGAAAGCGGCATATTGTTTAGATGAGCGTTATGTTTATTTCAGTTTAAGGAATTTTTTTGGATTGCCATCGAAACGTTTCGATGGTTTGTTGTCAATACTTCATCATAGGTTTTAATAAATGAAAAAGACGCGTTTACTCAACTCTGAAATCTCATTTTTAGTCGCGTCAATTGGACACACTGACGAAGTCACGATCGCGGACGCAGGCTTACCAATACCCGCTGAAGTAGAGCGAATTGACTTAGCGTTAACGCATGGAGTACCAAGCTTTATAGAAACGGTCACCGCGATACTTAGTGAGCTTCAAATAGAAGGTGTTGTGGTAGCTGAAGAAATGAAAAGCTTTAATTTGCCGGTTCACCAACAATTACTGAAATTGATATCGGAAGAAGCTAAAAAAAGTGAGAAAACGATTAACATTTCTTATGTTTCCCACGCCGATTTCAAACAGCGCACCAACAACAGTAAAGCGGTTGTGCGCACGGGAGAATGCAGCCCTTATGCCAATGTCATTTTTCAATCTGGCGTGACCTTTTAAGGCCAATAATGAAATGGGAGCGAATATGACTGAAGCACTTTTAGAGCTTGCTCAGATAGACAAGGCTTTTCCTGGAGTGAAAGCTTTGGATAATGCTTGTTTGTCAGTTTACCCAGGTAAAGTTATGGCCTTATTGGGTGAGAATGGCGCAGGAAAGTCCACGTTAATGAAGGTTTTGACTGGCATATATTCGAAGGATAAAGGCTATATTCGCTATCAAAATACCCCCGTAAATTTTACCGGGCCAAAGCATTCCCAAGAGGCAGGAATTAGCATCATCCATCAGGAGCTCAATCTGATTCCGGAGCTTACGATTGCAGAGAATATTTTCCTAGGTAGAGAAAAAGTTTCGGCTTTGGGACGTATCAAGTGGTCCGAAATGTATCGCGAGGCTGATGCCTTACTGAAGCGTTTGCGAGTATCGCGCAGCTCAAATATACCCTTGGGAGACTTGAGTTTAGGCGAGCAACAAATGGTGGAAATCGCTAAAGCATTGTCCTTTAATTCCAAAATTATCATCATGGATGAGCCGACAGACGCCTTAACAGATACCGAAGCTCAATCTTTATTTGAAGTTATTGCAGAGCTTCGTCAACAAGGCTGCGGTATTGTCTATATTTCCCACCGTCTCAAAGAGATCTTCCAAGTCTGTGATGACATTACAGTATTGCGAGATGGAAAGTTCGTTGCCCAGTGTGCCGTTAGTGACACTAACGAAGAAAAGTTAATCGAGATGATGGTGGGCCGCAAACTAGAAGAACAATACCCTCGTATCGATTCCAGCCTTAGTACAACTTGCCTTGAGGTAAAGCATTTAAGTGGGAGTTGCGTAAAGGATGTTAGCTTTTACTTGAATCATGGCGAAATCTTAGGGATTTCTGGCTTGATGGGGGCAGGTCGAACGGAACTGGCAAAAGTGATTTATGGCTCGTTAAAAAAAGATGCAGGTGAAGTGACCCTCAACGGGAAAGCGATCCATTGTAAAACACCTCAGGAAGGTTTGGCCTGTGGTATCGCGTATATATCTGAAGATCGCAAGGGTGAGGGCCTAGTACTAGGCTTGTCGGTTAAAGAGAATATGACACTGAGTGCACTAGCCGAATTGAGCAATATGGGGCAAATCCAACATAAGAACGAAGCAACTGCTGTCGAAGATTTCATCAAAATATTCAATATTAAAACGCCTTCAAGAAACCAAACTATTGGTAACTTATCGGGTGGGAATCAGCAGAAAGTCGCTATTGCCAAAGGTTTAATGACCAAACCTAAAGTGCTTATTTTGGATGAGCCGACACGAGGCGTCGACGTTGGCGCCAAAAAAGAAATATATCAATTGGTCAATCAATTTAAAGCTGAAGGTATGAGTATTATTTTGGTTTCTTCAGAGATGCCCGAAGTGCTCGGCATGAGTGACAGAATAATCGTAATGCATGAAGGCCGAATTAGCGGAGAGTTTACCGATAAGGATGCCAATCAAGAAAAGCTCATGGCTTGCGCTGTAGGTAAAGAATTTAAAGAGGTCGCAGCATGAGCAGTTCGTCAATTAATAAATCTGAACAACTTCATAACCGCAGACGCTTGTCAAAAGCTTGGTTAATTGAACAAAAGTCGCTCATTGCATTACTATTTTTGATTGTTGTTGTCTCGTTTTTAAGCCCTAATTTTTTTACGACCGATAATATTTTGAATATTCTTCGGCAGACGTCGGTTAACGCCATCATCGCTGTTGGAATGACATTGGTTATTTTGACTGCGGGTATTGATCTCAGCGTTGGTTCAGTTTTGGCTCTTTGTGGCGCTTTTGCCGCGAGTCTTGTTGCCATGGAAGTGTCGGTATTTATAGCTGTGCCTACCGCCTTGATTGCGGGGGCAGCATTAGGAGCGATAAGTGGTTTGATTATCGCTAAGGGTAAAGTTCAAGCTTTTATCGCCACCCTGGTCACAATGACCTTATTACGCGGTGTGACCATGGTTTATACCGATGGAAGGCCAATTTCTGCAGGCTTTACTGATACCGCTGATGCATTTGCATGGTTTGGTACCGGATATGCGCTGGGTATCCCAGTACCTGTATGGCTTATGGTTCTTGTCTTTGCCCTTGCATGGTACGTTTTAAATCACACCCGTTTTGGGCGCTATGTCTATGCTGTGGGCGGCAATGAACCTGCTACACGCTTATCGGGTATCAACGTGGATCGGGTAAAGATAGCGGTCTACTCAATCTGCGGTTTACTTGCTGCATTGGCAGGCATCATTGTGACGTCTCGCCTATCGTCCGCGCAACCTACAGCAGGCATGGCTTATGAGCTTGACGCTATTGCGGCAGTTGTTCTTGGAGGTACCAGTCTTGCTGGCGGACGTGGTCGTATTATGGGCACACTAATCGGAGCCTTGATCATAGGCTTTTTGAACAACGCGTTAAACCTCCTAGACGTATCTTCCTACTACCAGATGATCGCTAAAGCGGTGGTCATTTTGTTAGCAGTACTAGTTGATAATAAAAATAAGTAACTCTACCAACTGAGCGAGTTTAAACAGCTGCTCAACTATTGAAAGAAAGGACAATAACATGAAAAAACTTGCGACTTTAATCTCTGCTACATTTTTGTCTGCGACGATGAGTACCGGTGCAATTGCTCAAGATACGTTGGCTTTAGTTGTATCGACATTGAATAATCCATTCTTTGTTTCCATGAAAGATGGCGCTGAGAAAAAAGCTGAAGAACTAGGATACAATCTGATCGTTCTGGACTCTCAAAATGATCCAAGTAAAGAGCTATCGAATGTGGAAGATCTGTCGGTTCGAGGTGTTAAAGCGATTTTGATCAATCCAACCGATTCAGATGCCGTTTCGAATGCCATCCGCATGGTAAACCGAACTGATATCCCAGTACTAACGCTCGACCGCGGAGCTAGTCGTGGTGACGTTGCGAGTCATATTGCATCGGATAACATTGTCGGCGGAGAACTTGCAGGGAATTACATTGTTGAGGCTCTAGGTGCTGATTCAAAAGTGATTCAACTTGAAGGTATTGCCGGAACTTCTGCAGCGCGAGAACGAGGTGAAGGCTTTATGAAAGCAGTAAAAGCTAATGGCTTAACTTTGTTAGCCAGTCAGCCAGCTGATTTCGACCGTACCAAGGGATTGAATGTGATGGAGAACCTCTTGGCTGGAAATCCTGATGTTCAGGCTGTATTTGCGCAGAATGACGAAATGGCCTTGGGCGCGCTTAAGGCAGTACAGGCTTCAGGTAAGCAAATTATGATTGTTGGCTTTGATGGCACTGATGATGGGCTAGCTGCTGTGAATCGTGGCGATTTAGCTGCAACCGTAGCCCAGCAGCCAGAGCTAATTGGTGCTTTGGGCATTGAAACAGCGGATAAAATACTAAAAGGTGAAAGCGTTGAATCGTATATACCTGTGCCCTTAAAAATTGTGACCAAATAAGCGTATACATGGGGAGAGTTCACGCTTTCCCCATGGTGAAGTTGTTGCTAAACGCTGTGGTGCAAATGTCCCACAGCTGCGGACAATTAAAGATGTAGTTTCTTAGTACAATATCCCAATGCCTTAAAGGGTAAGTTATGAGTAAGCTAGTTGTATTTGGCAGTGTAAATGCTGACCATGTTGTTAAAGTCCCTTCGTTTCCCAGACCCGGTGAAACTTTACATGGCTCGGCTTACCAGGTGATTTCTGGCGGTAAAGGTGCGAATCAAGCGGTAGCAGCGGCTCGATTAGGGGCTGATATTGGATTTATTGCTTGTGTAGGTGACGACCCTTTTGGCCAAATGACAGTCAAAGAATTTGTGAAAGATGGAATCAATGTCGATGCCGTGCTCATAGAAAAAGCAATGCCAACTGGCATCGCGATGATCCAAGTTGCAGATACTGGAGAAAATAGCATTTGCATTTCCGCTGAGGCGAATGGGCAATTAAATGCTGAGCGATTAAGACCGTATTTAGGATGCATTGAATCGGCAAAATATTTATTGCTTCAGTTAGAAACACCAATGGATGGTGTGGAACTAGCCGTTGAAAAAGCTCACGCCGCAGGAGTTACCATCGTCCTTAATCCTGCACCCGCCAAGGCATTAAGTAATGCACTTCTCAAGCACATTAGCATTATAACTCCCAACGAAACGGAAGCCGAGCTGCTTACAGGCGTTACAGTAAGCGATGCTCTTTCAGCCCAACAAGCGTCTGATGTGCTGTTTTTCAAAGGGGTTAGTGTGGTTATGATCACATTGGGAGCGAAAGGAGTGTGGCTGAGTAATCAAGTTGGAGTTGGAAAAATGATTGCAGGTTTTAAAGTTAAAGCTTGTGATACAACTGCTGCAGGCGACACGTTCAACGGTGCGCTGGTTACAGCCTTGATAGAGGGTAAATCACTGGAAGACGCAATCGTTTTTGCCAATGCCGCTGCCGCTATTTCAGTAACACGTTTTGGTGCGCAAACATCAATACCGAAACGCCAAGAAGTCGATAAGTTCCTAGACAACAACGGCTAATAAAACATAAGCTTAAGTTTTATCTATTCACTGACAATTTGAGTTAAATCATGGCTTCAATGAAAGATGTTGCAAAGCTAGCTGTGGTATCTACTTCCACTGTTAGTCATGTCATTAATAAATCACGATATGTAAGCGAAGAGATTACTGAACGCGTACTAAAAGCGGCTAAACAACTCAATTACTCACCATCAGCTTTAGCTCGTAGCCTAAAAACTAATCGTACACGGACCATTGGTCTGTTACTGACGACATCAACAAATCCTTTTTTCGCTGAAGTAGTTAAGGGCGTCGAAAGACGCTGTTACGAGCAAAACTATAACTTGATACTCTGTAATAGCGAGGGTGACGAAACACGAATGAAAGCCTCCGTTAATACCTTGCTGGAACGTCGAGTTGATGGCTTGATTTTGCTTTGTTCAACACTAGAAGGGCAACATCTAGATGTGTTCGATTGTTATAAAGATATTCCGACTGTCGTTATGGATTGGGGGGATACTCATTTCCCTAGCGACAAAATAAAAGACAATTCGCATTTGGGGGGCTATATGGCCACTCAATACTTAATTGAACATGGACATAAAAAGATAGCCTGTATTACTGGGCCTTTAGACCGGCAACAAGCCCAACAGCGTTTTAATGGATTTAAACAGGCACTCAAGGAAGCCGGGCTAGCTCTACAACAGCAGTGGATTATTCCTTCAAACTTTGAATGCGATGGGGGATACGAGGCCTTCAATACTCTGTTAGCAAGCTCTGAGCTTCCAAGCGCTATATTTGTTTGTAATGACATGATGGCTATGGGAGTCATTAATGCAGCCCATAAGAAAGGTATTAGAGTACCAGAAGACATATCACTCATTGGATATGATGACGTCGATATTGCCAAATATATGGTGCCGGCATTAACTACCATTCATCAGCCCAAGTTTAGGCTTGGAAGTACGGCTGTAGATACCTTGCTCAAACGGATTGAGAATAAGGATGCCCTGTTAAAGCAAGTTCAATTGGAACCGACGTTAGTTATTCGAAATAGCGTCAAAACTATCTAATCATTTTTTTGCAATATCCGAATGTTGGCTCTGGTATCCGGGTTAATTGAAGACCAGCTCAGACGGCCATCAAACATTGTGTTTTATTGACAGCCCTAGTTTACCCCGTGACCATCTCATTCGTCATTTAGATGGATATGATCATAGGACGGGTCATCCTGATGCTGGCGACGAAGCAAGTTAGATTAAAAAATGAGCTCAAGCTAAAAACATCCTTAAGGCAAAGACCGGCTAAAGCAGACTGAAGTCTTGGCCATCAAGTATCTGAACGTTACTTTGGACATCTAAAAACTTCTTGGGAACGATATCAAGTGCCGTTCTATATCCAATCTCATATAAGCGGAGTTTGTCTTGGCTATTAAGATGAAAGTCGACAGGGGAGGTATTTCCGGTTTCTACAACTATCGTCTGATGCCAAAACTTATCGCTTACATATTCTCGAGAAATGGTCGTCATAAAGGTACGAATCAACAATGAAATGTAAGCGGCAATAGGAAACATCCCATTTGTTTCTAATGGCTTTGTATCGTTATCACCCCGTAATCGAAAGCAAATCACTGATGTTCCGTTAGCGGCCCAATCTTGGTGTAAAGCGTCCTCTGATAAAATACTACCGTCGACCATCAAATAATCTTTGTAAGGTTTAAAAGAAAAAATAAGCGGAATTGACATCGAAAAACGAACGGCACGAGACACTTTTTCATCAGGGCTGGTTTTTGCATCAAAGACAACTGGAGACCCAGACCGAACGTCAGTCGCGACGATGTGCAATTGAATTGGGAGCTGACTAAAGGTTACGCCATTAAGTAATTTGTCTATCCAGGCCTCAAACTTATCACCTGAACTCAAGCCACCATGTCGAAGTAAACTGAGTAAAGAAAAGCCCTTAAACTTTTCGAAATCCGTATTCATCGCTATGGATTTTATTTGTTCTACATTCATTCCACTGGCGTACAACGCGCTGACAATACTTCCGCCGGACACCCCCACGATATGTGAAAATTGAACGTCTAGCTCGGATAAAGCTGCAAGAATGCCAATGTGCGCGGGAAGACGAGTTCCTCCTCCTGCAAAGATAGGAACGATGGATTTTGCGTCGCTCAAAGGCATGTTTCTTCCTCTTAAATGCTACGTGAAATAGCGATGCATTTTCGATTGAGCTTAGGGGCTAAGTTGAATTCTAAGCAATGGGCATTCTTTTGAAAAGGCTGTCCAATTTATTGATAATCCAAGTATAGACATCAAGTAGGTAAACGCATAAAAATGGTCCAATTTAGTTGACCCTCAAACTACAATGAACTCCTGAAATATCACTTTGTCTGCATTTAATATGTACGTGTTGCAACGGAACTGGAACCAGCGCTCTCGCTATATGTAAACCAATCCAAGTAAACATTCACTCAATCTAGCCGAATAAAATCGGCAATCTCATCTTCAAAAATTTTGTCGTTAGACCCGCTAGCGACTGCAACTTTTTTCTCGACCATGATGATTTTC
>NZ_RAQO01000011.1:35267-35626 GCF_003610775.1 Alginatibacterium sediminis
CCTTGATGATTTTCATTCTACAATTTTAGTGCGAGTGTTTGCTTAGACTGGTATCGAGTAGGGCGGTCGCCCGAAAATACAACTGAGTTGAAGCTAAGAAATGGTGGTCGCTACTGGGCTTGAGCTAGAGATTCTCGCCTTATGTATACCAATCCAAGTAAACATTAACTCTATCTAGCCGAATAAAATCGCCAATCTCATCGTCAAAAATTTTGTCGTTAGACCCGCTAGCGACTGCAATTTTTTTCTCGACCTTGATGATTTTCATTCGACAATTTTAGTGCGAGTGTTTGCTTAGACTGGTATCGAGTAGGGCGGATGCCCGAAATTACAATTGAGTTGAAGCTAAGAAATGGTGG
>NZ_RAQO01000012.1:0-39425 GCF_003610775.1 Alginatibacterium sediminis
TTGATGTCAACCGCTAATTTCAAGAAAGTTTGCAGTTTTCATCCCGGTGGTTTGAAGCAAGCTTCGTATACCGTCCTGAGCCGTTGAAGCCCCCGCTATCCCTTATGGAACAAGGAGTGGCTGCCGCGTTTCAGTGGGGTGCATTATAGGGATCACACTTTGGAGCGCAAGGCTTTTTTGTGATTTATATCGCCTTTTTTTCTAGTGACAGCTTAACCCCGTATAAATCACAGTTTATACACAGGATTATCCACAATCGGTATAAAAACCAAGCGCTTTATTTGAGCTACACTTAGTGTTGATTCAAATTTGCGCAAATTCTTACTAGCCTATTAAGTTAAAGCTGGTTAACATTATGTTGCGGTAAGTTTATAGACCGCAATCGGATTTTCTCTCACGGATTAAGAGCATTGAAGTATTATGAATAATTCTTACGTTCCATGGGTAGCGGTAGTCATCGCAGCCCTAGCATTAACCATTCTCACTATTTTTAGCGGAGCAGTTGTTACACCTATTATGGTAGGTGCGGCTGTTGTTATCGGTGGTTTGGTCTTTAGTTTCACGGTAGCTCGCCCAGTAGCAGCGCCAAAAGCAAACTCCAAAGCCCCAAGTAAAGCAAAGCCAGCCTCGGATGGCCCTAGCCAAACCTTGTATGTTGGTAACCTTCCATATAAAGCTAATGAGTCTACCATTCGTACTTTATTTGCTGAACATGGTGAAGTTGTTTCGGTTCGTCTTCTAAAAGATAAACATACGGGTAAGCGACGTGGTTTTGGATTTGTAGAAATGCGAGCTTCAGATGCAGCGAGTGCTATTGCAGCTTTAAACGATACAGAGTTTCAACAGCGTACCTTGAAAGTACGTGAAGCCAACGAACGTGCCGAACGCCCAGCCCAAGCTGGTGAAGACGAGTACTCCGAAGGAGAATAGTATTTAAACTATTCGAAAAGTCTTAAATCTTTAAAGCCAGTTTGGATTAAAGATGAAGCCAAAACAGCGTCCACCTTGGGCGCTGTTGTGTATGCAAGCCCCAAACCGGTCACCATTCCTTCAGTCCCATCACTTTCTAATGCCAGCAAGCTTTGTACGCGCCGGGCAATTGCATCGCCTGAGTCTAACAGCGTCACCGTATTTCCATAACTTGCTTGTAGGTAGGTTTTAAGCAAAGGGAAATGAGTACAAGCAAGCACCACTACATCGGGATACCAGCTATCACTACAAAGTTGCAGCGCTATAGCATCAACGTCACTTTGCTCAATGCTGCCAGCTCGAAGCTGTTTTTCAGCAAGCTCCACCAGGCGAGTACTGCCCTGTAATTTGACGTCACAATCGGCGGCAAAGTCCTGTATCAATTGATCAGTGTATTGCCGCTTCACCGTACCGGGCGTTGCAAGCACAAGTATGCGTTTACTGACACTGAGATTTGCTGCGGGTTTAATCGCAGGCACAACACCTACGATAGGAATATCTAAGATAGCGCGAAGTTTAGGCAATGCCAGGGTGCTTGCGGAATTACAAGCAATAACCAATAAATCAGTTTGCAAACGTATAACCGCATCCTTAATCAGAACGCAGACACGATCAATAAGTTGTTGCTGTTCTAATTCGCCATAAGGAAAAAAGGCTTCATCAAAGAGGTAATCGATTTTCGCATCAAGGCAGCGGCGCTTAAGGCTGTCGACGACAGATAGCCCACCAACACCCGAATCAAAAACAAGAATATTTGCGCTCATAAAATCCAGCCTTAAAACAACAAGGGCAAGTTTATACAAACTTGCCCTTGAAACAAAACCTATTTGGAATTGAGCTTAGAACTCGTAGCGTCCGCTAACAAGAAAGTTTCTCTCTGGTGAGGGGTAACCATTAACTGTTTCATATGAACTATCAAATAGATTGTTTATTTTTAACTTCAGTTCCAAGTTCTGCGTAACATCGTAAGAAATACCTGCTCCAACCGTTGTATAAGGTTCCAAATCTATATCCCCTATATCTTTACGCTCCCCTTGGTATAGAACTTCTCCGGTAAATAGCCATTGGTTCAAAGAGTACTCTGCATTCCATTTAAATATCTGCTTCGCACGGCGAAGCAGCTGCTCCCCATCGCTATCTTTAGGGTCGCGAAACTCAACGCTTACTGAATGCAGAACCTTACCCGTATTGAACTCACCTTCGAATTCAAGCCCTCTAATTTGTGACTTGCCTTCTACTTGCTGGTATTCACCTGAATAACAAAGTACGTCAAAGCAAACGTAGTCGATTAAGTTATCTATTTGATTCTGGAATGCCGAAACTCTCCAAGAGCGGAAAAATTGTTTTCCTCGAAGCCCAAGTTCAAGATTCTGAGACTCCTCTGGTTCCAAGTTTTCGTTTCCGCCATACGGATAGTATAGCTGGGTAAAGTCCGGCGCTTTAAATGCTGTACCAGCTAGAGCAATTATTTCTAGCTCAGGAGTTATGGATGCTGACGCGGCTGCTCCCCAAGTATTATTTCTACCATATACACTATTGTCGTCACTACGCCCGCTAAGCTCCAAGGTATAGCGACCAATTTCATGAAGTCCTAGTAAATAAATACCGGTATTTGATCGCTTCTTACCTGCTCCACCATCTGCGCTACCATAAGTTAAGGAGTCCTCCGAAATCTCTTCGTTTCTCCAATCTATACCTCCTGACAGCGTGGTATTGTCGGATACATACATCGTATTTTGCCATGCAGCATTGAGTTGTTCTATTACCATGAGAGAACGATAAGAGTCAGCTGAATAGCTCCCAACGAAATCTTTGTTTTGTTGACTTGCAAAGCTTAATTTAACTTGAGAGTCGAAACTAGCTCTCTGATATAAGATTGAACCGTCGATGTTTTTGGAGTTCACTTCAAGAGTTTTATAGCTACCGAAGCGATCGTCATAATTAGAATTGTTATCGTAAATCCTACCAGCAATGTAAGCAGAAAAAGCGTTTGAAAACTGGTGCTCATAACTGATCATTGCATTCTTAGAACCGAACCCGTGCTTATCACTTTGATTGGTTGATGTTGGATAGGCATTGTATCCTTCAGTGTCTTCAACGCCGGCAGCTAGTTTAAGTTGTCCAGAATCACCGACTTCAAAATTGCCCAGCCCTTCAGCGAGATAGGAATTAAAAGAACCGATTCCAGCATTAAGCTTTTTAAGCGATTCGCCAGGTTCCGCTCGGGTTATAATATTAATAACCCCTGCGATTGCCTCACTGCCATACATTGACGCTCGGGCACCACGAACGAGCTCTATACGTTCTATTTGAATCAAGGGAATTTGATTGAAGTCAACGGACCCTTTAGCAGAACGTGCCATTCGAAATCCATCAACAAGCACTAATACATGCGTTGATTCGGAGCCACGAACAAAAACCGATGCTACTTGACCTCTGCCACCGTTTTGTCCAATTTCAATACCTGGTAGGGTTTTAAGAACGTCGGTAGTCGATTTAGCTTGCAGAACTTCAATATCTTCTCGAGTAACAACATTGGTTGCAGCAAGAACGGATGCTTCTGTTTGTTCGAAGCGATTGGCAGTAATGACCATGGTTTCGACTTCTGTTGAGTCGTTGTTAGATTCGGCAGCCGCTATTGCGGATACCACGCCAAGAGCTAAGGCGCTGTATTGGAGTGCTTTCATTTGTTATGTATTCCCTTATCGCGAGGTTGCAGCAACAGATGCTGCGCTATGTGCGACACAGGTAATCGGACTTGGGGCCATTTAGTCGTTAAAGACGATACTTAGGCGTACCGAATTGTTTGAAAAGATAGTCATCCCTTACCGCTGCGCGACAGTTCTGGATTTACACCAGATTTCCCTGTGTCGGAGCGGCTAGGATTATAGGCATAACAATAATAAAAAGCCCAGAAACTTTGGGCTACATCACAGTTTTAATCGTCGTTGTCGTTGTTGTTACTAGTGCTGTCGAGACTACTCGCGGTAAGTGGTTCAATGCTTTCGTTACGCCACTGACGGATTCGCTCTAAGAATTCTAACAATGGGTTGCTGTTTTTAACGACAGCGTCATCTCCATCATCGTCATCTTTTTTGTCTTCTCGTGCCTTAGATTGCTCATCAATACTATCTAGCATGGTTTGGCGCTGCTCAAACAAGGCGCTGGTAATACTCGCAATGGCTTCTTCAGGGTCGGAGAACAATGGCTTAGCTTTCTGCTCAACCTCGTCTAGTTCCTGCAAGAACTGACTAAGATTCGGAATCAAGCTACTTAGCGGTGATTCATTTTCCGAAGCATAGTTCGAGTAATTGCTCGCGCTTACGGTCTGGGTGTGTTCCATGTTAATAGCCACACCTAGGAGCTGCTCGTCATCAAAGCCAATTTCAAGGGCCTGCTCGTAAGCCTTCTCCATGTCTCCATCAAAAAAGCTTTTACCCATTTTTGAGACGTCTTCAATCAAAGACTGAATGGCCGCAAGTTCATCGTCATCAAGATCGCCTTGAATCGAAATACTGTAATTGAGCTCTTGCTGCATGCTTACTGAAAACGAACGCTCGCCTTCAGATTGTCGCTGCGAGTATTCAAATTGCTGCATCTGTGAAAACGAAATACTAACTTTGTCGCCGTCAGTAGTTTCTAGCTCAATGCTAGTACTGCGACTATCAGAGGCGGCTATCTCTTGCTGGATTTTATTTTTTTCTAGAATAGAGTAGTCGCCATCTGCTATATCTTCTAATCCGTTTTGAATTAGATCGTAACTTTTGTCGATACCGGCTTTTATTTCATCGTCAAGCATATCGCTATCTTCGAGCTCAGTACGCGCATCAGCAAAGCCTTGGTCAACGCCGGCTCGCGCTTGTAGCATCAGCTGGTCAAGCTTTTCTTGGCTCGCGCCATCGCTACTGGCTTTTTTTAGTGCGCTTGCAACATAGCTAAGAACGTTGTTAGCGACCTCTTCACTATCGAAAAGCGGTTTTGGTTCCACTGACTTTGGATCAACAATTTGACTCGCAATGGGTGTCAAGTTCCCCGAACTGACAGAAATCATGTTTCGTTGCACCGAACTAAACAAAACATGCTGCGCTACCTGCGGACGCGAATGCAGTGACGCATGGTCACCTCGCTGACTCGGCTGTGCATGCTCGGCTTGTTTCGAATTCATGGCCTGATGTCGCATGGACGGCATTTGATACTGCTGGCCGATACTGTTCATTTTATCCATAATATTCCTAAACGTTTTGAGCTATCTCCCGCCTATCGGCGGCAAGTTAAAAAACTTTAGCTTTATTTTGACAACAATTTTGCTTGCTCTAGAATCCCCGGTCTAGCAATAATTTTGGAGAGCGCATGAGCTCAATCGCCTATTATCCCGAACAATATGAGCAACTGCTTGAAAACAAAGTCAATGCACGAATTGAACAATTTTCGAACTATACCTCTCTCGATCCTCAAATTGTAAGATCGCAGACTAAAAACTATCGAATGCGTGCTGAATTCAGAGTTTGGCATGATGGTGACGATCTGTACTACATTATGTTCGACCCTCAAACCCGAGCAAAATTTCGCGTTGATCAATTCCCACCGGCTTCGGCATTAATCAACCAAGTCATGTTAGCGCTGATCGACAAACTTAAACCTAATCCAAGCTTGCGTCACAAATTGTTTCAAGTCGATTTTCTATCCAGTTTAAGCGGCCAAATTCTGGTTTCATTGCTATATCACAAACAGCTTGATGAGCAATGGCAAGAACAGGCTACCTTAGTTCTTGAACAATTACGCCAGGACTTCGATATTGATATTATTGGTCGTGCCAAAAAGCAAAAAGTCTGCCTCGAGCGCGAGTACGTCATCGAAAAGTTACAGGTGAACGAAGACGTTCTTACCTACCAACAAGTTGAAAACAGCTTTACCCAACCTAACGCCTTGGTAAATCAGAAAATGCTAGAGTGGTCTCGCGAGGTCACCACCAATGCCAAAGGTGATTTGCTAGAGCTGTACTGTGGAAATGGAAACTTCTCTATCGCGTTAGCTAAAAACTTCTCTAAAGTTCTAGCAACCGAACTCGCCAAGCCCTCGGTAAACTCAGCGCAGTTTAATATCCAAGAGAACAACATTGATAACTTAAAAATCATACGACTCTCTGCCGAAGAGTTTACTCAGGCTATCAATAAAGAACGCAGTTTTCGGCGCTTGGAACAAGCGGACGTCGATTTAGACAGTTATGAGTGTGACACTATTTTAGTTGATCCACCTCGAGCAGGGCTGGATAGTCAAACTTGCTCGATGGTGAGCAATTATCAAGCTATTGTTTATATTTCTTGCAACCCCGATACCCTGCATCGAGATTTGGAAGAGCTAAGTAAAACCCATGAGGTAAGCCAATGGGCAATGTTTGATCAGTTCCCGTATACCCATCATATTGAGATGGGCGTCTACCTAACCCGTCGCTAGGTTTATAAGCGCCGCACAAAAAAGCCAATCATGAGATTGGCTTTTTTATTTAGGCTAAGTATTTAGACCGAGTTACTTCACTGAGAACCACTCTAGTTTATACGCAAGCCACATAATTAATCCTAAACACACCATCAGCAATAAAAAGTTGCTGCCAATCTCTGGGTGTTGCACTCGAAGAATAGCCGAGTAACCACAAGCGCCTAACAAAAAGCTGGCTAAGCTAGCTTTCGACAACAGGCCTTCAATTGGTGTTTTTAGGTAAACCATGTAGAACTGGTACGCCGCCAAGCCACAAGCGATGAACGGAAATATAGAAAAATTAACTTGTTCAATTGTAAGGGCGGCCAAGCTTGCATTTCCACTAAGGCCAATGAAAAAGGTCAATAATAACGGTACGCGAGGTAAGTTCATTTATTTAGTCTCTATCGTTTGATCTTTAGCGCGATTATATAATGCCGCGCCACGGGCTACTATACGAAGTTGTTCAATAGTACGTTCAGCTAGAATACTGCGCTCTTCTTCGCTCACATCTAGGGCACTGGCCCCAGTATGAAATACCAATATCACCATCATTTCTGCCTGCATGTAGGCGTCTTCTCGGTGACACTGATACAAATTCTCTAAATGGTCGGTCAACTCGGCTATGAAATGCTGTATTTCTCGAGCCACTGCAGCTCGAAAGGCCATCGATGTCCCTGAGCGCTCTCGTAACAATAAACGAAATATGTTCGGGTTCTGTGACACAAATTCCATAAATGTAGTCACTGAAATACGGATTACACTACCTTGTTTTTGAATTCGCTTGCGCGCTTGACGCATTAATTGACGCAACATCAGCCCCCCTTCATCAACCAAGGTGAGACCTAATTCTTCCATGTCGCGAAAATGGCGATAAAAAGATGTCGGGGCGATGCCAGCTTCGCGCGCAACTTCGCGCAGGCTTAAGCCGGACAAACCGCGTTCAGGGCTAAGTTGTAGGAAAGCAGCATCAATAATTGCACGCCGAGTTTTTTCCTTTTGTTGCGCTCTTACGCCCGTCATCCCTTTTCCTATATAATTACAATTCGTTCATTCTAAGTCGATGCGCCATGGAAACCAAGACCTTAGCCAAATCAGAAAAAACACTTTACCCTCGAATTGGGGTCGGCGTCATTATTCTTAACCATGAAGGCAAGCTATTAGTTGGCAAACGACGTGGCTCACACGCACCTTACTGGTCAATACCAGGTGGACATTTAGACCTCGGCGAAAGCTTTGAAAGTGCCGCGATTCGTGAACTAAAAGAGGAGACCGGCCTCGATATTCAAGACCCCATAGTCATTAGCGTTAGTAACAACCAACAAACTTATGAACAGGAGGGCTATCACAGTATATCGGTAATATTGCATGCAAAGCATAACGGTGCAGAGCCCCAGCTATTGGAACCAGAGAAATGCGAGCAGTGGCGCTGGGTAAATATGAACGCACTACCTCAACCTCATTTTGAAGCCAGTGATAGCGCAGTTCGAAATTACTTAGCTCAGCGATTCTATGCTGTTAGCTAGCACTAGGCATGACCAAGCTTTACCATAAGGCTCACTAAGTCGGCTTGAATTGCACCAGCCGTTACTTCTTTACCAGCGCCCGGGCCACGAATAAGTAAGGGGTTGCTTTGATACCAATTACTATGGATCGCTACTACATTGTCACATGGGTTTAACCCAACGAATGCATGCTTTGGGTCTAATTGCGAAAGTCCAACTTGTCCTTCACCTTTGATATCTATATGCCCGGTATAACGAATAGCTTTCACCTGAGCTTGAGCTGCATGCAATCGCTCCGCCATTGGTTCATCTAGTTCATCTAAGCGACGCATAAAGTCTTCAAAACTTACATTCCTAAGGTCTTCAGGTACCAGGTTTTCAACCGGAATATTGTCCAAGTCGATATCAAACTCTGACTCTCGCGCCAAAATTAGAAGCTTACGGGCAACATCTTGGCCGCTAAGGTCTTCACGCGGATCAGGTTCGGTTAAGCCCTGTTGCCACGCGTCTCGCAATAATTGAGAGAAAGGTTTTTGACCATCGAAGTTTTCAAATAACCAACACAAGGTGCCTGAAAATACTCCAGACAGCGATTCGACCTTGTCGCCAGAGCGGCGTAAGGTACGAATACTATGTTGAATAGGTAAACCTGCGCCAACGGTTGCATTGTAAAGCCAAAAACTGCCATGTTCCTTGAACTGCTCAACCAAAGGATGGTAAAAATCAGGTTCACTTGCACCTGCATATTTATTAGCAGAAATCACATGTAAACCGCGACGTGCAAACTCAGGATAATAACGGCTGAGGCTTTCACTTGCCGTTAAGTCAACAGCCACCAGCTCATCAAAAGGATGTAATTCCAGTTTTTCTAGCAACTCAGTCCACAAAAAGCTTTGACCTTCAAAAGGCTCTTGCAGGCAATGTTCCACATCTAAACCCGAATAGTCGAGAAGACCACCCTTACTATTAAATACTCCCGCAAGCGTTAAGCTGACATGATGGTCTTTTTTTATCTGTGTTACTTGTTTTTCAAATAAGCGCAGCCAAGTTGCACCGACATTACCGCGTCCAAAGGCAATCACACCCAAACGCAAGGCTTGCTTAAACATGGTTGAATGCAATGATTTAAGTAACGGCTCCAAGCTAGCTTTAGCAATCACCGCGGTTAAGCTGAGCTTGTCGGGGCTTGAGTAAACAAACTCTAATGATTGTTCAGCAACCTCACGGTAAAACCGATAACAGTGCTGCGGATTCTCAGTGACACAATTTCCGACTAAGGCTAGCAGTGAATAGCCCTCACGATAACGAATGTCTGACACAGATAATTGCTGCTGATGTTGGAGTAACTCCAGTGCTTCTGCCGCTAAATCAAGTCTATACGCGAGTTGTAACCGCCCATTATCCAAGTTTAAGTGCTTGGTTGCCGGTGCAAGTTGATGGCTAGCCAAATAACTTAACAACTGTTCGCTATCTGTAGCGGCATCTCCCACCAATTTCAGTTCAATCAGGGCAACATCATCAACAGCAGTTACAATTTTTGCCCCTTGAGACTTAAAATGCTGACGATGTACAACGGTTTGTCCGTCATCTGGAGCATAGCTGCAGCGAAGCGTGAGCCGTTGCCGCGAGCGATGTAATGGCTCTAAGGCTCGCGAATGCAATACGGGCGTACCAATACGCGTGAGCTCACTGGCTTCACTTAATGATAGTTTTTCTAGCAGTACCGCATCTTTAACTTGGCGAGGGTCTGCACTATAAATGCCGGCAACATCGGACCAAATTGTGGTTGATGCCGCATCAGCCAAAGCGGCCAATTCTGTTGCGCTATAATCACTGCCGTTTCGACCCAAGGTTACGGTTCGTCCTTGTGAGTCACGCGCAATATATCCAGTAACCACTAAACGCTGTTGGCCTTTGCTCTTTAATATGCCACTTAGTAGCGGGGCACTGCTATGCGCATTTACTTGCGGCTGAGCACTAAATTCAGCTCTAAAAAACTCTCGAGAGTCTTGCCACAATGAGGGAACTGATAACTGCCGTAATAAAGCTGCAAGCAGACGCGCAGACCAGCGCTCTCCAAAGGATAATATTTGATTACGATTGAACTCATCTAAGGCGCCTTCAAGCAAGCTTCCTAACTCGTGGCGATCGGCTTCCAACTCCACTTTCAATTCACTCGCGGACTCGCTATCAAGCAATTCGTCGATTAGGCCTCCTTGGTATTCAAACAAGGAGACTAACGCATCAACAGCGGCTTGATCACCTTGCTCGGCTAATTCAATGACACTGAGTAAACGGTTGGTGGTTTTGCCAGCTGCAGACACAACAATAAGATCGTTTTCGAAGGTATGTTGCTGCACAATCGAGGCGACTCGTCTAAAGCAGCTTGGGTCTGCAAGGCTACTCCCGCCAAATTTGTGAACATGTCGATTTAAATGCATGGCTTACTCTTTATCGTTATCAGTGTTATTTAAAATAGGCTTACGTTACGCAATTCTAGCAAATGCTTGAGCTAAATCGGCGACTAAGTCGTGGCCATCTTCGAGACCTACTGACAGGCGTATCAAGCGCTGCGATACGCCCGCATTTTCAAGTGCTTCTTCTGACATAGCCGCATGTGTCATGGTTGCAGGGTGACAAACCAAACTCTCGACACCACCTAAGGACTCCGCCAAAGAAAACAATTCTAAACTAGCGAGTAACAGTTTCATTTGATCAAGGTCCATCGCCAATTCAAAACTGAGCATGCCACCGAATCCTGCTTGCTGTTTTTTAGCTAATTGATGACCTGGGTCTGACTCAAGACCGGGATAGTAGACATGGCTTACCCAAGGATTGTCAGTCAAGTAGTGAGCTAATTGTAAGGCGTTTTCTTGATGCGTTCGCATGCGTACATTAAGCGTACGCAAACCGCGTAAAATAAGGTAGGAATCAAACGCCCCGCCAGTTAAGCCCAAACAGTTCGCCCACCATGAGAGTTTTTCAGCTAATTCAGGGTCTTTACTAACCACAACTCCGGCAACCACGTCCGAATGGCCATTAAGGTATTTAGTAGCTGAATGCACAACGATATCTGCCCCGAGCAGCAATGGTTGCTGTAACGCTGGTGACAAAAATGTGTTATCAACAGCTATCAAAGCACCAACGCTTTTAGCCATCGAACAAATTTTTTGAACGTCCACAATGCGCAATAAAGGATTACTTGGTGTCTCTAACCAAACTAAGCGCGGGTTTCGCTCTAAAGCTTTTTGCAGCTCGCTTTCATTACTTTGGTCAATAAAAACGACTTCAAATGCCCCTTTTTTGGCCAAACTATCGAATAGTCGGTAACTACCACCATAACAATCGTGAGGAGCGATTAGCAGATCACCAGGGTTAAGCAATGCTGTTACTAGGTTCACTGCCGACATGCCTGTATTGGTGATAACCGAATCACAGCCACCCTCAAGCTTAGTCATCGCTTCAGCTAACACGCTGCGAGTTGGGTTACCGCTGCGGCTGTAGTCAAAGTCGCGCTTTTGATCGAAACCTTTAAATGCGTAGTTGGTTGATAAATAGATAGGAGGTACAACCGCACCTTGCGCAGGATCAGATTCGATTCCGGTTCGAACGGCAAGCGTTGCAGCTTGCAATGGGCGACTCATAGCATCAGCCTTAATTAAATACGAATAAGAGCACTCTACCATCGCAAATCTAGACGTCAACACTTCTGGACGTCTAAATGTCTACCCCTATGGATTGCTAAATCAAATTACGCTGATACAATAAGCGCAGGTTTGAATAAAGAATAATACTATGTCGACAGATTGGAATGGCGAGTGGATAAGCCCTTACGCCGAACACGGTAAGAAAAGCGAACAAGTAAAAAAGATCACCGTATCTATCCCATTAAAAGTATTAAAAATACTCACCGATGAACGTACGCGTCGCCAAGTTAATAATTTGCGTCACGCCACCAATAGTGAGTTACTTTGTGAAGCGTTTCTACACGCTTACACTGGACAGCCACTTCCAGACGATGAAGATCTACAAAAAGATCGCATCGAAGAAATTCCGCAGCCGAAATAGACTTTTTTGAATGTAAAAACAGCGGCCTAGGCCGCTGTTTTGGTATTGCTTACATCTGATTTGAGCACTAAAGCTCAGACATGTAGTTATCGGGTAATTCAATGCGAGCAACGCCGGATTCAACGGCCGCTTGAGCAACCGCTTTGGCAACTCGTGGTAATAAACGTGGGTCCATCGGTTTCGGAATTATGTATTCGCGACCGAACTCCAAATGACTTACCCCTGCAGCTGCTAGAACTTCGCTAGGAACACTCAACTTGGCCACTTCTCGTATTGCATTCACCGCCGCAACTTTCATAGCATTGTTGATTGTTTTTGCACGTGCATCTAAGGCACCGCGGAAAATAAATGGAAAACAGAGTACGTTATTCACCTGATTAGGATAATCACTACGTCCTGTTGCCATAATCAAATCATCACGAACCGCATGTGCAAGCTCTGGCTTAATTTCTGGATCTGGATTTGAACAAGCAAAAATAACTGGTTTATCCGCCATTAGTGCTACGGCTTCAGGTGGTAAAACGTCTGGACCTGATACTCCGACAAACACATCGGCTCCCTCGATAACATCTTCGAGAGTACGCATATCGGTGTTGTTGGCGAATAAGGTTTTATACTCGTTTAAATCGTCGCGACGGGTATGAATCACGCCTTTACGATCTAACATGTAGATTTTCTCACGCATCGCACCACACTTGATCAAGAGTTCCATACAGGCTATCGCTGCTGCTCCCGCTCCCATACAAACGATGATCGCGTCTTCTATGTTTTTGCCTTGAATTTCCAAAGCGTTGAGCATACCAGCGGCAGTTACGATTGCGGTTCCATGCTGGTCGTCATGGAATACCGGTACGTTACAGCGTTCAACCAAAGCCTTTTCAATAACGAAACACTCTGGTGCTTTAATATCTTCAAGATTAATACCGCCAAAGGTGTCAGCGATATTTGCGACCGTATCAATGAATTCTTCGGTGCTGCGATGTGTCACTTCGATATCAATCGCATCCAAGTTGGCAAAGCGCTTAAATAATAAAGCTTTACCTTCCATCACTGGTTTAGAAGCCAGTGGGCCCAAGTTACCAAGACCCAAAATTGCGGTGCCGTTAGAGATAACAGCAACTAAATTGCCCTTTGCGGTGTATTTGTAGGCATTGTCTGGGTCATCGGCGATTTCTCGCACCGGCTCTGCAACACCTGGACTATACGCTAAGGCCAAATCGTGGGCGGTTTCGGCACTTTTTGTAAGCTCAATTGCAATTTTACCGGGAGTCGGATGAGCATGATAATGAAGGGCTTGTTCTCTGAGGTCGGTCATGGGTAGTTCCTAGGTTTCTTATTGTTATAGTTTTTTATAGAACGTGACGAACATCACGTTCACTTGCTGATGTTATGCGAAATAAAAGGCGAGCAAAAGCAGAATTTAAGCTAAAAGATAAAATAACTTAACATTTTCATAACAAGTGGGTGTTTACACTATCTAAGCGGGGTTTAGTAGTTATAACGATGGTGATCAACAGGCAATAAAAAAGCGCCCTTAGGCGCTTCTTCTGCAATATTGGGTAAGAATTACTTCTTGCCACCAAGTACTGCGAATTTTTTGTTGAAACGATCAACACGACCACCAGTATCAACTACACGTTGCTTACCAGTATAGAACGGGTGACATTTGTCACATACGTCCAAAAACATCTCGCCAGAACGAGTTGATTGAGTTTCGATTACGTTGCCGCAAGAACAAGTTGCTTTAAGTACTGCGTACTCAGGATGGATACTATCTTTCATGGGATTACCTCATATTGGGCCGTGTCGCCATCCAGTCACAGCAAGGAACCCCTATACCGCACCAAACACCACACGCAGAAACACTATCAGTGCCTACTAAAATTAAGCTGCGGATAGTAATGGATCTATGCGTCACAAGCAAGCAAATTTTGTGCAAAAATCCAACAGTAAACAAAGATATGATTCGATGCTTGGTTCAGGGTGCTACGCACCCTACAATAGCCTCAACATAAATATTTAAATGGATATTGAGCTTAGTGAAGTTCGTCCGCGTTGCTCTGCCGCTAAAACTACGTCGCACCTTTGACTATCTAGTTCCTGAAGAACTCGATATTGCCTATGTTGGCGCACGTGTAAGGGTACCTTTTGGCTCTCGCCAACTGATAGGCATTGTCTTGGAATACCTGTCCGAGAGTGAGTATGACCCGGAAAAGCTAAAGCCTATTATCGAATATTTAGATCACGAATCAATTTTTGAGCCGAACCTTGAGCAAGCATTGTGTTGGGCTAGTGAATACTACCACCACCCGCTTGGAGATGTGTTCAATCAAGCTTTACCGGTCGCCTTTCGCCAAGGCGCATCTTTATTGCCCCAAGATAAGACTGTGTTTCGCTTAAGCGAATTAGGATTAGTTACCAACAGCGAAGAATTAAAGCGTGCACCACTGCAACAACAATTATTAAAGCAATTGCAAACTGAAGCACGAGACATTAGCAACGCAGAACTTAAAGTGATGTGTGCAAGTCCAGCGCCGCGTAAAGCACTAATCGATAAAGGCTTGTTACTCAAACAGACTATTGCTTACAGCCCTAAGCCTTGGTCTAGTGACAAGGTTTTAGCCCAAGAACCACTGCAACTCAATACTCAGCAGGCCATTGCCGTTTCTAGTTTTAGCCAACTCTTAGGCCGCTTTGGATGTGCTTTGCTCGAAGGGGTCACCGGCTCAGGTAAAACAGAAGTTTATTTGCAACTAATCGAACTTGTCCTAAAAGCTCAACAACAAGTCTTGGTCTTGGTTCCCGAAATATCACTCACGCCACAAACCATTGCTCGATTCGAGCAGCGTTTCAATGTGCCAATTGTCGCTATGCACTCTGGGCTTAATGATTCGCAACGTTTATTAGCTTGGCAACAGGCACGTTGTGGCGAAGCGGCACTAGTTATTGGAACCCGCTCTGCGGTATTTAGTTGCTTACCACACCTTGGACTCATTGTTATCGATGAAGAGCATGACTCATCGTTCAAACAGCAAGAGAGCTTTCGTTATCACGCTCGCGACTTAGCCATTGTTCGGGCAAAGAATGCCAACGTACCTATTATTATGGGTAGCGCCACGCCCGCACTAGAGACGCTACATAATGCCATGAGCGGTCGCTATCATCATTTACATTTAGCCGAGCGTGCAGGTGGAGCAGTGATGGCTCGCCAGCGAGTCATCGATGTGCGCCACCAGCCGATGCAAGCAGGTTTGGCCCCGCAGCTTCTCAAGCAAATGCGCGAGCAACTAGAAGCTGGACATCAAGTAATGCTGTTTCTGAATCGTCGTGGTTATGCCCCCGCGCTGTTATGCCATGAGTGCGGCGCTGTTTGTACCTGTCCTCGCTGTGATGCCTTTTTTACTCTGCATCAAAAGGAACGTCATCTCGCTTGCCACCATTGCGGTAATCAACAAGCAATTGAGCGGCAATGCGGCGGCTGTGGTTCAACGAATCTAGTGACCACTGGACTTGGTACCGAACAAATAGAAAGCTTTTTGAGCGAATATTTCCCGCAGTACTCTATTGCACGGATCGATCGCGATAGTACCCGCCGTAAAGGAAGCCTTGAACGACTGCTCACCGAAGTAAGTGAACGCCAGCATCAAATTTTGATTGGTACGCAAATGCTAGCTAAGGGGCACCATTTCCCGCATGTAACCTTAGTAGCGCTGGTTGATGTGGACCACGCTTTGTATAGCAATGACTTTCGGTCGTCGGAAAAACTAGCGCAACTGGTCACGCAAGTTGCTGGTCGAGCCGGCCGCGGCGCTCAAAAAGGTGAAGTATTGCTGCAAAGCCATCACCCTGAACACGAGCTTTTGCAAGACTTAGTCAATAACGGCTATGCGCATTTCGCTAAGTTTGCCTTAAACGAGCGACAACAAACACAATTGCCACCAGCGAGCTTCCAAGCACTGTTTCGATTTTCAGCGATGCAATTAGATCAAGTTGAACAACTTAGTAACCAGCTATACCAACATATTATGTCACTTAGCGATCTAAACTGCTTAGTGCTGCCGCCCAACACCGCTCCGCAAGCAAGACTTGCTGGAAAGCATCGGATGCAGTTGTTACTGCAAGCCCAAACGCGTCCATTGTTGCATCGCGTATTACACCACAGCGTACACTATTTAGAGCATCACCCTATGGCTAGAAAGGTACGTTGGTCTATCGATGTTGACCCCATCGATTTGTATTAGCATGGCCATTGTTTTCGAGCTCAGAGCAGTCCGCAAAGCTATCTAAAATAGCGAGACTAAATCAGCTGCAATAAAGGCTGATGTTTTATAGGAGTTTTGCTAAAATCTGTGACCCTGTTAAAAAATTTGAATCTTTGGTATTTCAGCGCATGAAAGCACAACTCCAGCACCTATTAGAACAAAGTCTATCAGCACTAAAACAACAAGGCGTGCTACCCGAAGATTTTTCACCTCGCATTCAAGTTGACCGCACTAAAGATATTAGCCACGGCGATCTGGCAACTAACCTTGCCCTTATGGCGGCCAAACCCGCAAAACAGAACCCACGCGCTCTGGCGCAGGCCCTTGTGGATAACCTGCCAAGCTCAGCTTTAGTTGAGAAGACCGAAATTGCCGGACCTGGTTTTATTAATTTTTATCTCAACCCCAACTGGCTCTCAGAACAAGTAAGCCAAATGGCTAAATCTGAGCGTTGCAATGTTGCCAAAGCGCAGCAATTACAGACTGTTGTTGTTGATTATTCAGCGCCAAACGTTGCCAAAGAAATGCACGTTGGGCATATTCGCTCAACGATTATTGGCGATGCTGTTGTACGCACTCTTGAGTTTTTAGGCCATAACGTTATCCGCGCCAACCATATTGGCGATTGGGGAACGCAGTTTGGGATGTTGATTGCAAACCTTGAAGATCTTGAGCAGGGGCAAGGCGAAGACAACATTGATTTAGCTGACTTAGAGGCCTTTTATCGTGAAGCAAAACAGCGCTACGATAGTGATGAGGTTTTTGCTGAGCGGGCGCGTAACTACGTAGTTAAGTTGCAGGGCGGCGATGAATACTGTCAAAAAATGTGGAAAAAGCTAATCGATATTACGCTTGACCACAACCAAGCGGTTTACGACCGCATGAACGTATCATTGAGCAAGCAAAACGTTATGGGTGAAAGCCAATACAATGCCATGCTACCAGGTATCGTTGAAGACTTGCTGGCTCAAAAACTTGCCGAAGAAGACCAAGGTGCAATCGTTGTACGCTTGGACGAATATAAGAACAAAGATGGCGACCCAATGGGCGTTATCATCCGCAAAAAAGACGGTGGGTATCTCTATACAACAACCGACATCGCTTGTGCGAAGTATAGGGTACAAGAATTAGGCGCTGATCGCGTAATGTACTTCATTGACTCGCGCCAACATCAGCATTTAATGCAAGCGTGGACAATCGTACGTAAAGCAGGCTATGTTCCTGAAAATGTGCCATTGGAACATCACGCGTTTGGGATGATGCTGGGCAAAGATGGGCGTCCATTCAAAACACGTAGTGGTGGCACGGTAAAACTAGTAGATCTACTTGATGAAGCTCAAGAACGCGCCAGCCAAATTGTCGAAGAGAAATCACAGTATTTGGAACCGCAAGAACGCCAGCACGTTGCAAGCGTATTAGCTCAAGCTTCGGTTAAGTATGCGGATTTATCCAAAAACCGCACCACCGATTACATCTTCGATTGGGACAATATGCTGGCCTTTAATGGCAACACTGCACCTTATCTTCTATATGCGTATTCACGTATTCAATCGATATTCCGCAAGGCTGAGATTGATCAACAAGGTTTTAGTGCTCCCATTATTTTAGAGCACGATGCTGAAGTTGCCTTAGCCCAAAAACTACTGCAGTTTTCGGATACCGTAAATGCGGTGGCAAACAAAGGCATGCCGCACATGATGTGTAATTACTTATATGAGCTGGCAGGTAGCTTTATGAGCTTTTACGAGGCTTGCCCTATTCTTAAAGATGGCACAAGTGAAGCCGATAAGAATAGCCGTTTACAATTAGCTACGATTACCGCAAAAGTCATTCACCAAGGTTTGGACTTGCTTGGTATCGAAACCTTAGAGCGGATGTAAGCCACTATGGCAAAAGACTATGTTGCTCGTCCACGGACGAGTAATCGACGTAAGTCGAAGCGCCCAGTTAAAAACAAACAAGGCTTTCCATTTGGTTTAGCTGTTGTTGTACTGATTGCGATTGTGGGCTTTGCTTGGGGCTTGTACTCCATTCAGGGATCAGCCCCAACCCAAGAAACACCAGTGGTAAAAGCTCCGGCTAAAGCGCCCTCCACCACTAAAAAACCGAATGCTTTACCCGAAAAACCACAACAACGCGCTTATATTGAAGAGCTTGAGAATAGAGAAGTGATTGTCGAAAGCAATCCAAATTTGAATCAAGCAAGTAAACCTTATCAAATGCAGTGTGCTTCGTTCCGCGGTCGCGATAAAGCTGAAGAAACCAAAGCCATGATTGCTTTTTCTGGCCTAGAAAGCTCGATCAAACGCAGTGAAGGTAAAAATGGGGTTTGGTATCGTGTGGTACTAGGTCCTTATCCACGTAAACGAGATGCCGAACGAGACCGTCATATACTTCAAAATGCTAAAATAGACGGCTGCAGTATTTGGTATTGGAACTGGGATTAATCACTTATCTCATAAGCTAGGTTTGCTTTGATCTCAAACCTAGCTTGACTGAAAACTGAAAACTGAAGACTGAAACACAAACACCACTGTCTAAAGCAGCTTGATTAATCACATCCAACAACTCTCGAGCATCTTCAATCACATCCGCAAAACAAGCTGACTCTACATACTTTTACATTACTAACGCTTGAAATCCGCATAAGTCCCCCCATCTTTTGAATATCACGCTGCATCAAAGCAGCTCATTGAAAAAAGGTAGTAACTATGACAACGATTGTATCTGTGCGTCGCGGAGACCAAGTCGTCATCGCTGGTGATGGACAAGTCTCGTTGGGTAATACGGTCATGAAGGGCAATGCGCGTAAAGTACGTCGCCTTTACAACGGCCAAGTATTAGCTGGCTTTGCAGGCGGCACAGCTGACGCCTTCACATTATTCGAACGTTTTGAAGCTAAGTTGGAAATGCATCAAGGCCACTTAACCAAAGCAGCAGTTGAGCTGGCGAAAGACTGGCGCACCGACCGCATGTTACGCAAGCTTGAAGCCTTACTAGCCGTTGCGGATAGCGAAGCCTCGCTAATCATTACCGGTAACGGGGACGTTATTCAGCCAGAGAATGATTTAATTGCCATTGGCTCTGGTGGACCTTTCGCTCAAGCTGCCGCGACTGCGCTACTGGAAAACAGTGAATTGAGTGCCCGCGAAATCGCAGAAAAAAGCCTGACCATTGCCGGCAACATCTGTGTGTTCACCAACCTTAGCCACACTATCGAAGAACTAAGTACTAAAGCTTAGTAGGTAAGGAATTAAAATGTCCGAAATGACCCCACGCGAAATCGCATCAGAATTAGACAGCCACATTGTTGGTCAAGCCTCAGCAAAACGAGCAGTGGCGATTGCCTTAAGAAACCGTTGGCGCCGTATGCAGCTCGATAGCGAGTTGCGTCAAGAAGTTACCCCAAAAAACATTCTTATGATTGGTCCAACCGGGGTAGGTAAAACCGAGATAGCTCGACGCTTAGCCAAGCTTGCGCGAGCTCCATTTATCAAGGTTGAAGCCACCAAGTTCACCGAGGTCGGCTACGTTGGTAAAGAAGTAGAAACCATTATCCGCGACTTAGCTGATGTTGCGTTTAAACTGACTCGCGAACACGAAATGGAAAAATATCGTTTCCGCGCCGAAGATCTCGCTGAAGATCGTATCCTTGATGCCCTACTTCCACCTGCTCGTAGTGGCTTTGAAGGCGAAGACGATAAGCCAGAAGACAGCTCTACCCGTCAAACTTTTCGTAAGAAGCTTCGTGAAGGTAAACTGGACGACAAAGAAATTGAAATTGATGTAGCCCAAACTCAAATGGGTGTTGAGATCATGGCGCCTCCGGGCATGGAAGAAATGACCAATCAGCTTCAAGGTATGTTCCAAAATCTGGCAGGCAACCAAAAACCTAAAAAGCGTAAAATTAAGATTAAAGAAGCTCTTAAGCTATTGGTTGAGGAAGAAGCCGCCAAGTTGGTTAATCCTGAAGACCTCAAAGAACAAGCCATTGAATCACTAGAAAACAACGGCATCGTTTTTTTGGATGAAATTGACAAGATTTGTAAACGTGGTGAGAGTTCAGGACCAGATGTAAGCCGCGAGGGTGTGCAACGTGACTTGTTACCTTTGGTAGAAGGGTCAACGGTTAGCACTAAATATGGCATGGTTAAGACTGACCACATCCTATTCATTGCCTCTGGTGCTTTCCAAGTAGCTAAACCTTCGGATCTAATTCCAGAACTACAAGGTCGTTTGCCTATTCGAGTAACTTTAGATGCTTTAACAGCCGAAGACTTTGTACGTATTTTAACCGAGCCAAATGCTTCATTGACCGAGCAGTACATCGCTCTGATGGCAACTGAAGGACTCAGCGTTACCTTTACCGAAGATGGCATCCGTCGTATTGCAGATGCAGCCTGGCAAGTAAACGAGCGCACTGAAAACATCGGAGCCCGTCGTCTACATACAGTCATGGAAAAACTAATGGAAGATTTGAGCTACAGTGCATCTGAGAGTGACGGCGAAAGTGTCACTATCGATGCCGACTATGTGAACTCACATCTCGAAGAACTGGTCACTAACGAGGATCTTAGCCGATTTATTTTGTAGGCTAGCTCACAAGTTCTAAACGCAGTGTTGCTTTTGCCCACTGCGTTTTTTTATATCTGTAACATCTAAATTGTAAACAGGCTACAATAGCTGACCAATTGGTAAGGAAAAAATCAGCTATAGTAGTTGGTAATCGACCTTTTCAACTTTAGATAAACGACAAGGATGTAACAATGCTCGGGATCCCCGCAGTGGAATGGTTTGGATATTTTGCCTCTATCGTAGTTGCAATCTCACTAACCATGAGCTCTATCGTAAAACTACGATGGCTAAATATGTTTGGCGCGGCTATTTTCAGTGCCTATGGATTTATCATCGGTGCTTTACCTGTTGCATTGCTAAACCTTTTTATCGTATTCGCCAATATTTACTATTTACGCCGTATTTATACTCAAACATCGCAATACAGGCTGCTTGAGGTTACTTCTGATTCTCACTATTTGAATTTTTTTGTGGAGCACTATCAGCCCGAAATAAAAGCAATATTTCCCCACTTTGATAAAAGCAGTTTGGCGCAATCACCCTTATGTTTTTTGATGCTTAAAGAAGCCCTGCCCATTGGCGTGTTTGTCGGCCATGTAGACGAGCAAGGACAAATGGAGATTTACTTAGACTTTGTTATGCCTGAATATCGCGACTTTAAAATTGGCAAATACCTATACCAAAATCATGACTTCTTTGCTGAGCACCAGATCCAATCTTTAAGCGCTGTCTCAAGTGATGCTCGACACAGTAAGTACTTAAGTCAAATGGGCTTTAGTCAATCAACAGACAACACTTGGTCTCGACCAATCTAAAGTATTCATCAATCTCGTTGCCTATGTCATTGATTTGACCTATTGAAAGCTTATACTAGAGTTCGTGGCTTACTCAATGACCCAACTAGGATTTCTCCAAATGGAATATAATACTTCTGAATTATGCGACCTGTATGCGGAGACCATTGACGTGGTTGAACCTATGTTCGCCAATTTTGGTGGCCGTAGTTCGTTCGGTGGCATCGTACATACGATCAAGTGTTTTGAAACTAGTGGGCTAATCATGGAGACGGTACAAGAACCTGGTGCCGGAAAAGTATTGTTGATTGATGGTGGCGGTTCACTTCGCCGTGCTTTGGTCGATATTAGTATTGCAGAGGCCGCAGCAGAAAATGAATGGGAAGGTATTGTTGTATATGGCTGTATACGCGATGTTGACGCTATTGATGAGCTAGAGTTAGGTATACAAGCGCTTGCTTCAATTCCCGTTGGTGCCGATCCTGACAACATGCAAGGTGAACTTAATGTGCCGGTTAATTTCGGCGGTGTTAGCTTTTTACCAGAAGACCACCTTTATGCTGATTCTACCGGAATGATTCTGTCACCTGAGCCGCTAGACATCGAATAAACAACAAGGTCAGGCTTTGTTGGCTTGCCTGCTCAAAGAGCAAACTAAGCCAACAACCACAGCCGCCAACTAATCGGTCTGCACGTCATCCATCTTTCCCAACAACGCACTTAGGCGTTCTTGCCAAGCTTGTTGTGATTGCTTCAATTGGCCATTTTCATCAGCAAGTTGACTGTTCTGTTCTTTCAATTCGTCGATTTCCATGCGCAATAGCTCAATGCTTTCGACGGCATTGTGGATCTTGGATTCAAGTTTTTCTAATACTTCAAAAGACATTTGCAATTCCTAGTTGGCTTGATTAATACGAAAGCATACTCTTGTCATTTTGATGCAACAAGGGTAGAAAGGTCATTCATTTTTTAATTGTTGAAAAAGTAATCCATGAGCATCACTTTAGGCCGATATCGCCACTATAAAGGCGCTGACTATCAAGTCATCGACACGGTAACCCACAGCGAAACCGAAGAAACCTTGGTTTTATATCGTCCCTTATATGGGGAAGGTAAACTTTGGGTACGTCCAATCGCTATGTTTAAGGAGTTGGTATCCATTGACGGTGAACCAGTACCTCGTTTTGAGCTGATAGAACCCTCTTAAAACTCAAAAAAACAGGCCTTAGGCCTGTTAGAAAATATCGAGTACGCTGAGCGGCTACTAAATGTTTTGTTCCATGTTTTCAGCTGGCATTTGACAGTTAGGTGTACCGACAACTTTAGCAGGAACACCGGCCACAGTAGTGTGTGGTGGCACTTCATCTAGTACGACACTGCCCGCACCTACTTTTGCGCCAGTACCTACCTCAATATTGCCCAAAATTTTTGCACCGGCTCCAATTAAAACGCCGCAGCGTATCTTCGGATGTCGATCGCCACGATCTTTACCGGTACCGCCAAGAGTGACCGATTGCAGTATAGACACGTTGTCTTCAATAACGGCAGTTTCACCAACAACAATTCCGGTCGCGTGGTCAAACATGATACCGCAACCAATTGTTGCTGCTGGGTGAACATCGACTGCAAATACCATTGAGATTTGATTTTGAATATAGCGAGCAAGTGCTAATCGTCCTTGGCGCCAAAGCCAGTTTGCAACGCGATAGCCTTGTATAGCTAAAAATCCCTTAAGGTATAACAAAGGGATAGCGTAATACTTTACCGCCGGATCGCGATCTTTAACCGCAACAATGTCAGACGCGATGGCTTCAAGTATTTGCGGTTCAGCGCTAAATGCTTCTTCGATAAATTCTCGCAGTAAAATCGCAGGCATGTTTGCGCTATCAAGCTTACTTCCAAGTTGATAACTCATGGCGGACTTTAAGCTGTCATGATTTAGGATAGTCGAATAGAAAAAACTAGCGAGCATTGGCTCGTCGTCGGCCATTCTTCTGGCTTCGTCACGAACCTGTAGCCAGATGGTTTCCGACAAAGGTTGCTCATAGCCAAACTGCTTTGCTTTATTTAAGTTCACTTACAACTTCCCTATTCGAATTTTACTCGACAAAAAGACCTTGGCGATTAGCGGGTACGATACTACGCGGATCTTGGTGGATAATAACATCAGCGCCTTCCCAGCGCTCAATTAATCGCGCTTCCAAACGGTCGCCAATTTCATGGGCTTCAAACAAAGACAGCTTATCAAGCAGTTCGATATGTAACTGAATAATTTTGGTGTTACCCGACTGGCGAGTGCGTAAATCATGGGCTCCAAGAACACCTTCCGAATCTTTCGCAATCTCCAAAATCTCTTCGCGTATTTCCGCAGATAACTCTCTATCCAATAAATCTTGGATAGACTGATAGCCGATATCCCAAGCACTCTTCATTATGTAGAGAGATATCAATACCGCGAGCAGCCCATCTGCCCACCACCAGCCAAAATCTATTAACAATAGCGCCAGTAATACTGCACCATTCATCATAATATCCATGACATAGTGCAATGAGTCGGCTTTGATAACGGCGTTATTGGTAAGCTTTATCACATAACGCTGGAAGGCTACTAAAGCAAAGGTGATAAAAGTGGAAGCTAGCATCACCCAAACACCAATGCTGTTAGAGTCGATACCTTTTTGCTGTACTAAAGCTGTACCACCGCTATAGAGTAAGACGAGCGCAGATCCGGCGATAAAACAGGATTGAGCAAGTCCAGCAAGAGACTCGGCTTTGCCATGCCCAAAACGATGGTCTTTATCCGGCGGCATTAGTGCATAACGCACCGCAAATACATTGACTAACGACATGCCGATATCCATTAAGGAGTCGATCATGCTGGCCAAAATACTTACCGCGCCGGTATAGAAAAAGGCAACTGACTTAATCACCAACAAAAAAATCGCAACCGTAGTTGCGACCAATGTTGCGATGGTAACTAATTTTGAATGCTGTTGACTCACACGCTATTCCGCTAAAACTATAAAGCCCTTGAGTATAGCTGATTTCTCACCAATTAATTACTAGCTTTGCCTTTCCCATCACCTTTTCCGCCTTGACGCTTCTGCATTTTATCTTGCATTTTTTCCATTTGCTCAGTGTGTATCTCTTGATACTTTACTTGTTGCTCTGGCGTCAATACTTGGAAAACTTCATGCTGCGTTTTTAACGCTGCAAGCTTTCGTTCGCTTTGCTTAGTTAATTGCTGGTCAATCAGAGCTTTAGCTGCTGCTTCATCAAACTCAACACTACTCACGACAGCCATGTGCTGAGCGTGATAGGCTTGCATTTCACTAAAGTCTTTTTTGTCAGCTTGACGCTGGTCACGCTGAGTTTGCATTATTTCTTTAATTTGGCTTTGTTGCTCGTCGCTTAAATCAAGTTGGCGCATCATTCGCATTTCACCTTTACCGCCATGACCTTTACCACCTTTATGATGGCCGCCATCGTTAGATGCCGCAAAAGCTGTAGGGGCGGCGATAAGCGTAGCTGCAAGCAATAGAGTTAACTTTTTCATTGGTTGGACCTTGTTTGTTTTTGGATTCGAGTTAAGTTTATTCTAAGTCATGCAAAGAACAGTCAGAGCTGTGTAAAGCTGTGTAAATGCAATGTAAACAGCACTTAGTTAAACAAAAAAACGGTACAATCGCCGTATAAAGTCGTTGTTTGTGAATTACGTACGCGACAGTTTTGGAGAAATAAATGAATTTGCTACTCGTTGATGATGACCGCGAACTAAGTGAGTTACTCAGTGAACTACTGGAGCTCGAAGGCTATCACACTGAAATTTGTAATAATGGTGAACGTGCCTTAGAGCGCCTCAAAGAAAAAAGCTACGATCTAGTATTGCTGGACGTCATGATGCCTGAAAAAAATGGTTTTGATGTATTACGTGAACTTCGCGTCTCAAACCAACAGCCGGTACTAATGCTTACCGCCAAAGGTGATGAGTTTGACCGTGTACTAGGTTTGGAACTCGGAGCCGATGACTATTTGGCCAAACCCTTTAGTGAGCGTGAGTTATTGGCTCGTATTCGCGCCATTTTACGCCGTACAGCAAAGCAAGACAGTTCGTCAAAATCTGACAATATCATCGAGCAACATGATGTACACATAGATATAGGCACCCAACAGGCACTGTGCCAAGAACAACTGCTAGATCTTACCAGCACCGAATTTTTGTTGTTGCAGCAATTAATTAGTCACCCAGGCGAAGTGATCGATAAGAACGAGCTGAGCCAAAGTGTCTTGGGTAAGCGCTTACAAGCATTTGACAGAAGTCTAGACATGCACCTGAGTAACCTACGCCGAAAAATACCCGAGCGTGTTGATGGGCATCCGCGCATAAAAACAGTACGTGGAAAAGGCTATATGTGGCTACTATGGTCCTAAAAAAGTTACCAGCCTTCAATGGCCTATTTGTAAAAATATTTTTAGCTTTTTGGGCGATCTTGCTCATTACATCTTGGCTAACTATCAGTATTGCGCGGCACGCTAGCGTCGACAACTTCGTCGCTCCAAGCTGGGCAACTCAGCGCGCCAATAGTGCTTTGTCGATGATTCAATTAAATCCCGAATTCATTGATGCGAAATTTCCAAATATGTTCGCTCAAAAATATGGTCGTGCCCACATAGTTAGTCTTGAGGGCGAGTTTTTGAATAAACGCGGTGTCCGGCGTAACACCCGGCGATTTATTGCCAATCACTCCGATCCTATGGACCCGCGGGTTGCCCTAATTGACAACAATATTGTGATTGGCCCGTATCAAGTATCAGTGCGTAGTAGCCCTTCATTGTTCTATCTAGAAAAGCGCGCCACCGACGAACAGCTACAAGCGTTTACCAAACTAAGTCCACCACTATGGGCCTTAGTTGGGGTAGCCATATTGTTTAGTTTTGTGCTGATTTACTTGCTTACAAATCACTTTGTAAAACCGCTACGACAATTGCAAAGCGCAGCCAATCGAATTTCTATGGGTAAACTGCAAACCCGACTACCACAGCTCAAACGCGGTGATGAAATAGGCCAACTGGGCGAAAGTCTAGAGCGAATGCTGAGTGCTCTTAACAGCGCGATTAGCAACCAGCAACGTTTGTTAAGTGACATATCCCACGAGCTACGTTCTCCACTAACTCGCCTAAACATGGCTGTTGCATTACATCGTAAACGTAGCGAGTCAACACCTGAAATTGCTCGGATTGAGCGTGAATCCGCGCGCTTAGAAGAAATGATCGCGGCGTTATTATCATTGTCTCGAAGCCAGATAAACGCTGAACAAAGCAGTTTGGAATTGCCTGACTTACTCCAAGATATTATTGAAGATTGCGAGTTTGAAGCCAGCCAGTTACAAAAACAGTTTGTTCATAGTTCATGCCCTCAAGTTATTGTTCATTGTTATCCAAACTTACTCGCTAGCGCTGTTGAAAACATTTGTCGAAATGCGCTCAAATACGCCAGTCATAAAGTTGAACTTGAAATCACCACCGATAACCAACAACTCAACATTATTGTAAAAGATGATGGTCCGGGTTTACCAGAAGCTGAATTGGTTGACATTTTCAGGCCGTTTTATCGTAGTGGCGAAGCGCGCGATAGGGATTCTGGAGGTGTTGGATTGGGCTTAGCTATTGCAGAGTCTGCCGTCGTACAGCATTCGGGACAAATATCGGCACGCAATCGAACACAGAAAGGGCTGGCTCTTACGATTACAATCCCCTTACAATAGCCGCAGCTATTGTGAGTGAGTCTAAAGTTTTATGATAAACATTGTGTTGTACCAACCTGAAATTCCGCAGAACACTGGCGCTATTATCCGCCTTGCAGCTAATAGCGGCTATCAATTGCATTTAATTGAGCCCTTAGGTTTTACTTGGGATGATAAACGAGTGCGTCGGGCCGGCCTTGATTACCACGAGTTTGCCAATGTAAAACGTCACGCCAATTATGAAGCTTTCTTGAGTTCAGAACCGGTAGAGCGCTTGATGGCTTGCACCACCAAAGCGAGTAAGTACCATAGTGACTTTAGTTTTCAAGACGGGGACTACTTAATGTTTGGACCCGAGACGCGAGGCTTGCCAGCTGACATTATTGAAAGCTTACCTCCAGAGCAACGCTTGCGGATCCCTATGTTGGCTGAGAGCCGCAGTATGAACCTATCCAACGCGGTATCGGTTTTTGTATACGAGTCTTGGCGACAACTTGGATATCCCGACGCCGTTTAAGCTGAACAAGTTTTACAACCTTACGCTGAGCGTTGATCGCGCTTTGAGTACTTATCATGATACATGCGCTGGTCAGCTAACATAATCCACTGACCAACCGTTTGGTCGGTCTCGCGTAGCGCAACCCCAACACTTGCATCTGCGGCATCGAATCCTGATTTACGCGTTTGGGTAATTACTTTTTGAACGATTTCTTTCAAGCTTTGTTCATCGAGTTGAGTACTCAATATGATAAATTCATCACCACCAATTCGGTACAAACTTGCGCTGTCACGGGTTGCCTTAGACAAATGGTTGGCAAAACTTTTAATGTAATGGTCACCACGTTGATGCCCATGAACATCGTTGTACTTTTTAAGATCATCCAAATCGAGCATGGCAAGCAAGGTTCCCTCAACTTGGCTCGGAAGCACTTCATCGAATGCAAATCGATTCGCAATCCCGGTAAGTGAGTCAGAGCGTGCCAAACTTAAAGCATGTTCGCTTTGTTGCAGATAAGAGATACGTTGGCGCTCAACCAAATGAAGCTTGTAGGCCATAATCATTGCTAAAAGCAACGATTCCAAAGTCATGCCAACCAAACCAATTTGTTCGACCTGTAAAAACAATTCTGGCGCGCCAATGGTACTGAGTGTTGACCATATACCAAACACAACAAACGTTAAATTTGCTAATAGATACCATGCACCAACACGGTCGCGGTGACGGGTTCTGTGAATACCACAAAACAGTCCATAAATGAGGAACAAATTGACATTAACCCGATTTAGCTCGTTTGCAATTGTATCGTTCCAAAACGCAATTGGGATGCTGATAATCATGACACCAAGAATCACCCGGCTTAAGCGCCAAAGCTTAGGGTCACTTGCCGGTGTAATTCGCAATAATCGGTTGACGAACAAAATATAGAAAACATTGCTAAATAGGATGGGCGCGTAACTTAGTTCAAAGTTGTTCCAGCCAAGGAAGCTTTTTATGACTAAGTTAGAATTCGCGAAAAAAACGATATTGAGGAAAACAAAAGCAGAGTAGTAAGCGATACTGCGTTCAATTCGACCTAGGCTAAACACTGCATACTGAATGGCTAGAGCAATCAACACACCTAACGCCAACAAGGTCAATATAGCAATGGGGGTGGTTCTCCCTGCATAGTCGCTCTGGGACCATAAATACAAGGTTGGTACAGTAATTGTGAAGCGACTTTCAAAGTCGACTACCAAAAGGTAGTCACCACTAATCGCTGGTAACTTAAGATCGTTACGCAGGAAATAGTCGCTGTCGAGGTCAGACATGATGCCAGTGCTTGTTTCAAATACGATCAGCTCGTCTTTTAGCAGACGCACTGTGGCATATTCCCATGCACTGCTGCCTGAGAAAACCAACACACTCGGATTTTCAGCGAACAACGAAACAGGGCCACTGAATTGATAATTGAAGCCGTAAGCTTTAGCGCTGGTGCTTACGTTTCCTGTAGAGTGCTGTAGCCACTGACCTTGCACAGGCTCGTTAGCTTGTACCGATAATGCCATGAGCATCGCCAACGCACTGAAAATCTTAAATAACAGCGGCCAATCTCCCTATTTGCGCGCTTAGTACAACGATACTACAGAACTAGAGTAGTAAACCAAAGCTGATTTTCATGCACTTGTCGAATTCGTGCGCCTAAATACACTAATTAACTGTTTTTACAAAAATAGTTCGTCGGTAGTACCAGCCTAAGCTTAGACCGCGAGCTAACATTAAGGCCGATAGCGCAAGCCAAAGAGCATGATTTCCAAGGCTTTGAGAAAACCACCATACTGGGAAAAACACCCCGAGACTGGAAACCAGCATTGAGTTTCTCATAACCTTGCCTGCAGCAGCGCCTATAAACACACCGTCAAAGACGTAGCACCAACATGCCATTAGCGGAAGTAATGCTATCCAGAAAATATAGTCTAAAGCGATAGTTCGGATACTATCGATGCTCGTTAACAAAGACACGATATCCACAGAAAAATACCAGAAGAACACTGCGAAAATAACAGCGCCAATAAAGGCTAGTTCTAGAGCTGCACGCACTTGTCTGCGCATTCGCTGAGTTTGTTTTGCCCCAATTGAATGACCCACTTGTGCTTCAACTGCGTAGGCTAAGCCGTCCATTGCAAACGAAATAAACATTAGAAAGTTAAGTAATACAGCATTCGCGGCTACGTAGTTGTCGCCTAGCCTAGCCCCTTGAATAGTGATAAATGCGAAACATGCTTGTAGTGCTAACGTTCGGATAAAAATATCGCGATTCAAGGCCATAAAACCGTGCATTTTTTGCCAGGTAATTTCCCGAACAGCTAAAAAAAGTAGTGGGCTAAGTGACCCGCTATGCTGACGTTTTAAGATATGTATAGCGAGAATAACGCCCACCAACAATGCAATATAATCGGCAACCACGCTTGCTGCAGCAACGCCTTTAACATCCCACTCAAAGCCCCACACAAATAGTAGATCCAAGCCAATATTCACCAGATTGGTAATCACGAGCAAGATTAAGGGCCCCCGCGCATATTGCATACCGAGCAACCAACCTAACAAGGCATAGTTACTTAACACGGCTGGTGCACTCCAGATCCGTATTGAAAAATAGTCGGCAGCATACGCGCTTACAACATCACTCGCACCGGTGATCTTAAGCGCGAATTCTAGAATAGGAACTTGTAGTAAAAGCAGTATACTCGCAATACTTACTGCCACTAATAATGCCTGTACCAGCGTTTGGGTCATCGCATGAACGTTGCCTTGGCCATTGGCTTGCGCCGTTAAACCCGTGGTCGACATTCTCAAAAATCCAGACATCCAAAACAAGTTACCGCAAATCATACTCCCCACGGCAACCCCTGCTAGATAATGCGCATGCGCTAAATGCCCTACAACAATGGTATCGACTATTCCCAATAATGGGACGGTTATATTCGATAGAATCATAGGAAAGGCCATCCAAAGCAACTGGCGATAGTCTATAGAGCTTGGGCGCATGAAACCTCGATGATAGAGCTTGTAATAACACTAAGTAGATAGTGGTAACTGAGTATGCGTGCTATAGCAACTAGCAATAGTATGCCGTTTGAGTGTTGCTAAGCTATTAAAGATATTTGATAGCGAGGATACACGATGAAACTGTGGGATTACATGGCCGCAGCACTTCTTGGCCTAATACTGATGTCAGGAATCGCTCCTGAGCAATCATCAAACACCACAAAAGTTGCGCAAAGTATTGAACAACAGTGGATAGAGGTTTGGGTTGATGAAACCCAAACCGGTAGTTAAAACACTAAGTATATTTGCCCGCTAGAACCAGGCAAAAATCCAATGGTCTGCGAGTAATACAACAAACAACAGCATCAAGTAGACAATTGAGTAACCAAATAAGGCCATCGCATCACTTTGGTCGTTGCCTCGGTATAGAGTCCAAGCTTTCTTCAGAAATATGGCGTTAAGTGCCACCACACCAACCAAATAAGGTAGACCGCTCATGCCGACTAGGAATGGTAAACAACATACGGCAAACAGCAACACGCTATACAGCATAATCAAATTTTTCGTAAATTTGATTCCATGGGTAACGGGTAACATTGGGATGTTGACCTTGGCATAATCGTCACGTCTGGCAATTGCTAGCGCCCAAAAGTGTGGCGGTGTCCAGGTGAAAATTATCATCACCAACAGCAATGGTTCGGCTGAAATACTGTTATTGATTGCGGTCCAGCCCAAAAGTGGCGGCATTGCTCCCGCTAAGCCACCTATCACAATATTTTGTGGCGTAGCCCGCTTAAGCCATAAGGTGTAAACCACCGCATAGCCTACAAGACTAGCTGCGGTTAGCCATGCGGTGAGGGGATTTACCCAAGCGTATAAAATCACAAAGCCCAATAGTGATAATAGGCAGGCCCATGCTAGTGCCATTGCAGGGCTAACACTACCACTTGGCAGCGGTCGATTATGGGTACGCGCCATGCGAGCATCGGCTTCTTGGTCAATACAGTGGTTGAACGCAGCCGCACCACCTGACATCAATGCTATTCCCAAACTACCTAAAATGAAGGGTAGCAGCGGTGGTAAGGTTGAGGTTGCCAAACAACTGCCAACCACAGCCGTGAGCACGATGAGTGCAACGACCTTAGGTTTGGTTAGTTTATAGAGCGCTCTCCAATCAGGTTGTTCAAGCTGCCACGGCAGGTTTAGAGACTTGCTCATAGTCCGACTCCTTTACTAGTGCGGGTTGTACGCGTTGATGGTGCGCCACAATAAGACTGATTAAACTGGTTAGTAGCAAGGCCGCTACTACATTATGTGCCACAGCAATGGGTAGCGGTATTTGCCAAACTACGTTGCTTAATCCTAGGCCTACTTGCAGTAATAATACCCAAATCATTCTTGCAGCTCGCCCTCGTTCAAAATCACTATGGCGACGTTGAATATGGATTAGGGCTAAAATGAGTAGATAAATTGTAGTAATAGCCGCGCCAATACGATGACTGGCATGAATGGTCGTGCGTTGGGCATGGCTTAAGACACCATATTCGTAATCGCCTCGAGGCGTATCTGGCAGAGGTTCAAATGCACTTAGGTCAAATGACTCTTGCCAACCCTGTTCGCAAACAGGTAGCGCATGACAACTCATCGCAGCGTAGTTAGTACTGGTCCATCCGCCAAGAAATATCTGCCCGATTAGAATCAACAGGCCCAGAAATAGAAATGGGCTCATGCGACTAAAACCACTAAAGCTGCGCTGGCGGACAAAATACCAACTGACCAGCAAACTCAAGGTCGCAAAACCTGCCAGTAAATGGGCGGTTACCACCAACGGTAACAAGCCCAATGTCACCGTCCACATTCCTAAGGCAGCCTGGAATATAACTAAAACTAACAAGGCGGTCGCAAGAGCTCGCTTCTGCCGGTATCGCCATGCAGCAATACACAAGCCCAAGATAACAAAACCTAAAGTACCAGCAGCATATCGGTGGATCATTTCATTCCAAGCTTTGTGTTGCTCTAAAGGTCGTTCAAAATTTTGTTGAGCACTGGCGACAGCATCGCTACTGGTTGGGACTAATAATTGTCCATAACAACCTGGCCAATCTGGGCATCCAAGCCCAGCATCAGTTAGTCGGGTATATGCGCCTAGCGATATGACGACTAAGGTCAATAAAATTGCGACTAAAATCCCTTTCTGCACGCTTATCTCCTTGAGGATAACAACTACTTACTACTGGTAGCGCGAATTTTTAATCAATTTTTTAAGGTCTCGATTTAGGCCCATTGCTATCGATGAATCCTCAACATTTTGCATTTGTGGGTAACTAAGAATCACTAATCCGGTTGGGTCTACTATTAACCAGTGCCCTGAATAAGCCTTAATGTCGGTAAGTTGCTTGGAGTCAACCGGCATCGTTAGTCCTTGCCAAGTTGTATCCGCTAACGACGAGCTAGTGCCCACATCAAGAACTAAAGTTTGGCTTTTAAGCTTGGCTGCACCTAGGCCCTGCCATACATTATCAAGCCATTGCAATTGTTGTTGGCAAGCTCCCTCATCACAAGGGCCACTATTCACTTGCGCCAGTGACCACTTACCTTCGGGATAGTTTGTAAGTTGAACCGCTGGCTCAACCCACTCACCATGGCTTAAAACACCAGATTCAAACCAACCAAGACGAAGCACCAACCAAGCCAGCACAATCGGCAATACAAAGACCAAAATAATCCCATACAAGGTACGTCTAGAGCGCTTTGGATTGATAGGCGCTGAATGTTGCCCTTGCGCAAGTTCGCTCATTGTTCATCTCCTTTGCCACGCCACCAAATTGTCGCGACATAAATCGTTAAAATACTGGCTACTATAGCCATTAACACCCACTGCAATGCGTAGGCCTGATGTTTTTCGGCTGGCATGGCAATGAGTTGTTCAGGATTGAGATCCAAGTTTGGGTCGAGATAAAAAGGCAGCAGTTCTATCCCCCATAATTTGGAGAGTGCTTCAATATTGAGTTGCTGTACTCGTTGGGCAACGCCCATATCTTCGATCCAATGATCTGCATCCAACACAATCGATTTGCTTGGGTAACGAATTAAAAACTGAGACTGCGAAATGGAGTTTTTAAGCTCAGGAAGTTGCTTTCGGTTTCCAGTAAATGGCACCCAACCCGTTTTAACCAACGCCGCTCCTTGGGGAGTATTTGCCAGTTGAAAAATGGCGTAGCCACTGCGTCCGGACTCAAACTGATTATCGAGATAAACGAGTTGTTCTTTCCAATGCAAACTGCCAACTTCCACTCGGCGCCATTGCTCTGAACCGCGACCAATTGCCAATGACAAACTAAAAACATCACCTGAACGCTGATAATATTCACTTAGAATCACTTGTTTTTGTTCTGCGCGTTGCATTTGCCAAAACGCAAGCTTGACCATCAGCAGTACTAAGGCCAACATCAAGGTCACAAAACTCAATAAACGCCAATGTGTTACGGCGTTCATCCACAAGGAAGTCTGGGTGCTATTAAAATTACTCATCGCGTTACTACTACTCTTTGTCATCGTAAACCTAGGCTTGGCGATGCGCGGCATGCTAAACCCATCAAAACTACCGATGAGCCACTACATTGGCCGTCGCCTATGGTTTAGTGCCGCAATTATTGCTTTAATTTTACTTGCACTGGCAACAGGTTTAATTCAACCCAACCCGCGTCCCTACTAGGGAGTATTTACCCTAGTTACTCTTAATTTATAGAACATACACAAAAAAGAACAAGCACAGCCATACCACATCAACAAAGTGCCAATACCAAGCGCTGGCCATAAATGCAAAATGCTGCTTACCGGTAAAATGACCTTTGAGTATGCGTAAGAACATGATGAACAACATCAAGGTTCCAAGTGTTACGTGTAATCCGTGGAAGCCTGTTAGTAGGAAAAACGTGTTCCCATAAATGCCAGAATCTAATTTCAAACCCATTTCTTGATAGGCGTGAATGTATTCTTCCACTTGAAGCACCAAAAATATGCAACCCAAAACGATGGTTGCACCAAGCCAACGGACTAAGGCCTTTCGTTGGTCATGCTCTAAGGCATGATGTGCTTTGTGCAAAGTGACGGATGAAATCAACAAGATTACCGTGTTAATCAATGGCAAGCCGCCCCAACCCATCGCTTCAGTTGTGGTACCGCCCGGAGTCGTAACCAAGGGCCAAATCGCTTCAAAGCTAGGCCACAGTACTTCTCCAGTCATGGCGTTGTTACCGGCGCCACCAAGCCATGGCACAGAAATCATCCGTGCATAAAACAGTGCACCAAAGAACGCTCCAAAGAACATCACTTCAGAGAAGATAAACCAACTCATACCTTGTCTGAACGAACGGTCCATTTGAGCACTATATAAGCCGCCCATGCTTTCTTGGATAACGTTACTAAACCAGCCAAACAGCATGCAGAACATCACTACCGCGCCAGCTGTTAGTAACCAGCTACCGCTACTTTGTTCAGTTCCGATTTGTTGGACGGTTAATCCGGCACCAACTGCAATTAAAAATAGACCAATGGCACCAATAAAGGGCCATTTGCTTTGCTCGGGTACGTAATAGTGTTCATAGGGTTGCGTCATTACTCACTTCCTGTGAATTTGTTGAAACATTTACCTGCGCACCACTGATGGGGAACATCGTATAGGCTAAGGTCAAAGTCGAAATATCGCTTGGTAAGTCAGGGGAAACATAAAACAGCAAAGGCATGTCCACGCTCTCGCCGGCAGCCAAGCTTTGTTGTTCAAAACAAAAACAGCTTACTTTTTTAAGATAGCTCGCACCGCGCCCTGGACTAACTGAAGGTACAGCCTGTACTACCGTCGTCTCATGGCTAAGATTAGTTGCGCTAAAGTTTACGGTTATCGATTCACCGGGATGCACACTAACTTTTTGAGTTACGGCATCAAAATCCCAAGCCAAATCTTTATTCACGTAAGTGATGAACTCAACGTTGATCAACCGTTGTTGATCAACGTTAGTAGAAACCGCGCTTGCTTGCTTTTCTGTTTTGCCATTAATACCCGTAATTTTGCAAAAGACATCATACAAAGGTACTAATGCGTAGCCGAAGCCGAACATCAGCACCACTGCGATACTAAGTTTGCTAACTAATCGGGCATTTGTTCCCATCTACTTAATCTCTGGTGGCGTTGTAAAGCTGTGATAAGGAGCTGGTGATGGCAAGTTATCCCATTCCAGACCTTCAGCACCATCCCACGGTTTAGCGGGTGCAGGCTCGCCCTTGCGTATGCAATGGATAATGCAATACAAGAAAATGAACTGAGATAAACCAAAGGCAAAGCCACCAATACTTACAATGGCGTTAACGTCAGCAAACTGCAGTGCATAATCTGGGATTCGGCGTGGCATACCGCCAAGCCCCAAGAAATGCATTGGGAAGAACAACACGTTCACCGAAATAAGAGAGCACCAGAAATGCCACTGAGCGATACGCTCGTTGTACATTCTGCCTGTCCATTTTGGTATCCAATAATAGACCGCAGCCATAATCGAAAAGATTGCACCCGTTACCAATACATAGTGGAAATGCGCCACCACAAAGTAGGTATCGTGATACTGGAAATCTACCGGAGTGATTGCCAGCATCAAGCCAGAGAACCCACCAATAGTAAATAACACGATAAAGGCTATGGCAAACATCATTGGAATTTCAAAGCTGAGCGACCCGCGCCACATGGTGGCCACCCAATTGAAGACCTTAACTCCCGTAGGTACCGAGATCAGCATGGTACAGAACATAAAGAACAGCTCTGCCTCCACTGGCATTCCCGTAGTAAACATATGGTGCGCCCAAACCACAAAACTTAAGCCCGCAATCGATGCAGTTGCGTACACCATGGAGGCGTAGCCAAACAGTTTTTTTGCGGGAGAAGGCAGGTACAATCGCTGAGATAATGCCAAAACTGGGCAGTATCATAATATAAACTTCAGGGTGTCCAAAGAACCAGAATATATGCTGGAACAAGACTGGATCACCACCGCCTGCGGCGTCAAAGAAAGAGGTTCCAAAGAACTTATCGGTCAAAACCATGGTTACAGCGCCTGCAAGAACCGGCATTACCGCAATCAACAAGAACGCAGTAATTAGCCATGTCCACACGAACAATGGTAATTTCATGTAAGTCATACCTGGCGCACGCATGTTCATAATAGTTACGATGACATTAATCGCTCCCATAATTGAACTGATACCCATAATATGCACCGAGAACACAAACAAAGACGTACTTGGCGGGCTATATGTTGTTGATAGCGGCGCGTAGAAAGTCCAACCAAAGTTTGGACCACCACCTTCCATAAACAACGATGAAAGTAAGATTGCAAATGCAAATGGAAGGATCCAGAAACTCCAGTTGTTCATTCGCGGTAGCGCCATATCTGGAGCGCCAATCATCACCGGAATTAGCCAGTTAGCTAAGCCAGTAAAGGCTGGCATAACGGCTCCAAAGACCATGATCAGACCGTGCATAGTGGTCATCTGGTTAAAAAAGTTAGGGTCAACAAGCTGCAGTCCCGGTTGGAACAATTCAGCTCGAATAACCATCGCCATTGCGCCGCCAGTGATAAACATGGCGAAACTGAACCACAGATACATGGCTCCAATATCTTTGTGGTTAGTGGTTAATAACCAGCGGGTAATACCCTTGGGTTTGTGGTCATGACCGTCATGGTCATGAACATCAATTGCGGTAGACATAAAAATTCCTCATCCTTGACACTTACTTTTCTGCCAAATAAGCGGCAACATCTTTCGCCTGAACTAAATCACCGGTGTCATTACCCCAAGCATTACGCTCATAGGTGATTACCGCAGCCAATTCTTTCACGCCCATCTGCTTGCCAAAGGCTTGCATCGCTGTACCAGGAGCACCATTTACCACCACATTAATATGTGCGCCCATATCGCCAATAGCAATTGGACTGTCTTTAAGTGCTGGAAAAATGCCGGCTAAACCTTCACCGTTAGGCTGGTGACAAGCTGCGCACTGATCGATATAAACTTTCTCACCCAGTTCCATAAGTTCATCCTCGCTCATGGTCATGGCAACTAAACGTTTTTCTTCTTCTTGTTTAGCGACAAAGGCTTGTTCTTTTTCAGCTAGCCACGCGTCGTAGTCGGCTTGTTCTTTAGCGATGACCACAATTGGCATAAAGCCGTGATCTTTCCCGCAAAGCTCGGCGCATTGACCACGATAGATGCCAGGGGTGTCCACAACCGTCCAAGCTTCATTGATAAAGCCTGGATTTGCGTCTTTCTTAACCGCAAAATCAGGAACCCACCACGAATGAATCACGTCTTCAGACGTCATTAAGAAGCGAACCTTTTTACCTGTAGGGATAACTAAGGGGTAGTCAACTTCAAGTAAGTAATTGGGGCGTTTTTCAAGCGAGCCATCAACTTCGCGATTGTCTGTCGCTAGCTTGCTATAGAATTCGAGTTGATGGTCAAAGTATTTGTAGTGCCACTTCCATTGCGAGCCAGTCACCTGAATGGTGAGGTCCGCATTACTTGGGTCTTCCATGGCTAACAAAGTTTTAGTCGCTGGGATCGCCATACCAATAAGAATGATAAACGGGACGATGGTCCAAATAATTTCAACTTTGGTGCTTTCATGAAAGTTCGCAGCTTTAGCACCTTTTGAGCGCCGATGATGGTACATAGCCCAAAACATCACGCCAAAGACCACCAGCCCTATAGCAACACAGATATAAAAGATCGTCATATGCAGGTCATAGACCTGCTGACTAATTGAGGTTACGCCGGGTCGTAAATTAAACATCATTTCGCCAGCGAAGAGCGAGTTCGAAAACAATAACAACAGGCTCAACGGTATCCATCGGCTCACAGCTATCTCCTTTGCTTGTAGCCAATTTATTTACACAAATGCTGATGCGCTAATAGTTCAAATATCTCATAGAGATCTTCGAGCCGAATTAACGTTAATAACAATCAAACCAACAAGTTAATTGTAGTTATCATGATATATGCACAGCATCTGCAAACAGCTTGCTAATTCAACACGACGAGGCGCTGAATGGGTTGAGAAATTTAACTTCTCTGCAACAGACGACAGCTCTTGGGCAGCATTTGCTATGTAGCTAATGTCCTTTATCACCTAACTTAGGCAACCCAAGCGTTCAATTACTCGTATAAATTAGCGTGCAAGTTACATACTTGTAAAGACTTTGTTGCGCATTTTTCACTAAAGTATCAATAAATTGGAATTGTTCAACACGAAGTAAAATTGGAATACGACTTTAGTCTAAGGTTAAGTGCGCCGCTTTTGCTAAGCAGCTCCAAGAGCGCAGCCGAGCTGCAAGCGGGTGATAAAGTGAAAAGTTGAAAGTGCGCCGTTGCACGGCTGCAAGTTACAAGGGCGTCGCTGCGCTCCTTCAAGGAAGTTCAAAACAATAAGCACAAGGAGCAAGGAGCAAGGAGCAAGGAGC
>NZ_RAQO01000012.1:39486-47341 GCF_003610775.1 Alginatibacterium sediminis
AAACTTATATCTTGAAGCTACGAAGTAGAGCTCTTGTAGCTTTTTACTTTCAGCAGCTTGGCTGCGCACTTTTCACTTTAAACTTTTCACTTGAAGCGGCTCAGCCGCGCTCTTGAAACTTATATCTTGAAGCTACAAAGTAGCGCGCTTGGAGCTTTTAACTTTCAGCAGCTTGGCTGCGCACTTTTATCTTTTCCTTGCAGCGGTGAAACCGCGACCTTGAGCCTTGAAGCTACGCAGTAGCGCACTTTTACCTGCGCGCTAGCGCTGCTACATCCAATCTGCGTTACGGATTACACCGACGGCTAAGCCTTCGATTTCCAATTGCTGGAATTCTAGATCAACCTCAATGCTATTAAAGCTTTCGTTTTCTGCGTGCAAAAATACCCGTTTACCCTCACGTTCAAAGCGCTTCACGGTTACGTCATCGTCTAAGCGTGCAACAACCACTTGCCCATTTTGAACGTCTTGGGTTTTATGTACGGCCAGTAAATCACCATCCATAATCCCAATGTCTTTCATACTTTCACCCTGAACGCGTAGCAAGAAGTTTGCTGCGGGGTGGAACAAGTTAGGATCAACAGCGTAACGAGACTCAACATGTTGCGATGCCAAAATTGGCGCACCAGCAGCAACCTGCCCAATAAGCGGCAGACCTTCAATGCTTGGGTCATTCGCTGCATCGTCTTGCACTTCGGTATTGGCTGATTCAACTAAACGAATACCGCGAGAGGTTCCTGGAACCATCTCAATAACGCCTTTGCGGGCTAAAGCTCGCAAGTGTTCCTCAGCCGCATTAGCCGAACGAAACCCTAAATGCTTGGCTATTTCAGCCCGGGTGGGAGGCATTCCAGTTTCTTGAATATGGCTTTTGACTAACTCAAAGACTTCTGTTTGTCGTTTCGTTAAGGGCTTCATTGCTTTACCTGTTTTTATATACAGCAACTGTTATTGTATCCAGTATTAAAAAAGGTGCAAGTGCTAGTTTCAAATACACGTTGTAAGGACTCGTCGATACTCGAAGAATAGATAATGTGTCGTTGCTTTTGTTTTTAACTTCTTATCAAAAGCGCCTTGATTGGAACTCGAGCTTTGCAAAGAAAAACGAGAAGATTGATTACCAATTCATATATCTGAAATTTCGAATTATAGAAACGATATAGGTCAATTTTACTAGACGGTTCGCAAAACGAAAGTTAATTAATGGTATGCAATCCCTGTTTCCCTTGAAGGTTTCATTACCAATGATATATATCTTAGTATTTTATTGAATAATATGTTGCTTGATTCCGTAACTCATTGGGCTATCCTCAAGGCTCACTTTTAAAGTTAACTTTTATCATGGATGAGTAATTAGCCGTGTCTCTCACCGCCATTTTTGTTGTTGCTGTATTTGGCTTAACCGTCGCAGGGCTGATTAGGTTTCAAAACTCACCAGAAAAAATATTCGCGGCAGCATTATGCCTACTATTTGTAAGTAATATCATAAGCACGGAACAAGTTATTAACAGCTTTGCAAACAAAGGCTTATTGACTTTAATTCTACTAATGGTTTGTTCTCTAGCATTGGAGAAAACCAAGTTATTGCAGCTAGTTACTAGCTATATCATCCGAAGCAGCTACAAAGCCACGTGGTTTCGACTATACATTCTAACTGCTCTTTCGAGCTCAATATTAAACAATACCGCTGTGGTATCGACTATGCTTGCGCCTATTCGCAATAATGTTAACCACCCTGCGAGCAAATTACTTCTGCCACTAAGCTATGCGGCAATTCTTGGCGGCACCCTAACTTTAGTAGGCACATCAACAAATCTCATTGTGAACTCTATGGTTATAGACTATGGCCTACCCTCGCTAGGTTTCTTCGATTTTACTCTCGTTGGTATTTGCTTGGTGAGTGGTTGCGGTGTACTGCTATTTTTTATGAGTCGGTTTTTACCTAGTAATGCAAGAGTAGTAACTTTAGCGGCAGACTATTTAATTGATATGGAGGTAAGCACAAGCTCATCTTTGATTGGCAAAAGTATCGATGTTAATGGACTTCGAAATTTGGAATCGGTTTTCTTGGTAGAAATACTTCGCAACGAGCGTCTTATTTCTCCCGTAGCTCCAACAGAAATCATTCAGGCGAACGATAGGCTGATTTTTAGTGGTGATATCAAAAAAGTTACCTTACTGAATAGGTTTGATGGGCTAAGTTCGTTCGCCCATGAGAGCGGACTGCCTTTGAGCAATTTAAGTGAAGTAGTTGTGAGACCTGAAAGCATGTTAGTTCGGCGCACACTAAAACGAGTTGGTTTTAGGGCACTTTTTGATGCAGCGGTAGTAGCGATCAAACGTGACGGAACAAATGTCAGTGGCAAGCTTGGTGACGTTGTTCTTCAAGCTGGAGACTACTTAGTGCTTGCTGTAGGTGATGACTTTAAGTCTCGACATAATCTAAGCAAAAACTTTTTCCTACTCAGCGATGTACAAACCGAAAATCAGTTACGCGGCGGGAAGGAGAAAATTGCTATTTATGGTTTTTTCGCAGCAATCGCACTTGCCGCATTTGATATCCTGCCTTTATTTAAAGGTATGTTGATGTTGTTAGCAGCTTTAGTATTCAGCGGAGCATTGAGCTCTAATGAAATTATGCAGCGTCTGCCAAAAAATATCTGGGTGATCATTGCATCAGCATTAGCACTATCTCAAGCACTCAAAAATTCAGGGGCATTTGATGGTTTGAATACATTAATTCAAGCTAATCAAGGTATATTAACCCCCTTGGTAGCTCTGATCATCATCTACGTTCTTACTTGGTTATTTACCGAGTTGGTAACAAACAATGCAGCCGCCGCATTGATGTTTCCGGTGGCGATGGAATTAGGTAGTAGTCTTGGTATGAACCCAATGGCTGTCATCATGGCGGTGGCATATGGGGCCAGTGCAAGTTTTATAAGCCCCTATGGTTATCAAACTAATTTAATGGTTTATAACGCCGGTCAGTATAGAATAAAAGACTTTGTTAAAATAGGCGCGCCAATGTGTCTGTTATACGGAATTATTGTAATAGCTTCGATAAATGCGTTTATCGGCCTTTAACTAAATAGGGAAATACGAGATGAACATATCTCCACAACGAATGACTCACCTGAAGCAACTTGAAGCTGAGTCAATACACATCATGCGTGAAGTAGCTGCTGAGTTTGATAACCCGGTGATGCTGTATTCTGTGGGTAAAGATTCATCAGTAATGCTGCACCTGGCTAAAAAAGCATTTGCACCAGGTATACCGCCTTTCCCATTAATGCATGTAGATACCACTTGGAAGTTTAAGGAAATGATCGCCTTTCGTGACTACATGGCCGACAAAGTTGGCATGAAGCTCATTGTGCATCAAAATCCTGAGGGCGTAGCTATGAATATTAGCCCATTTGTCCATGGTAGCTCTTATCATACCGATGTAATGAAAACTCAAGGGCTAAAACAAGCGCTTGATAAACATGGTTTTGATGCTGCTTTTGGTGGCGCACGCCGCGATGAAGAGAAATCTCGCGCCAAAGAGCGTGTTTATTCGTTTAGAGATGAACATCACCGTTGGGATCCAAAAAACCAACGTCCAGAACTTTGGAATATTTTCAACGGCAAAGTGAATAAAGGCGAAAGCATCCGCGTATTTCCATTATCCAACTGGACCGAACTTGATATTTGGCAGTATATCTACCTAGAAAGCATTGAAATTCCTGAGCTTTACTTATCCAAGAAACGCCCCGTGGTTGAACGCGACGGCATGTTGATCATGAAAGATGATGAACGCATGGAGCTTAAAGAAGGCGAAGTTGTCGAAGAAAAAATGGTGCGTTTTCGCACCCTCGGCTGCTACCCACTAACCGGTGCGGTGGAGTCAGAAGCAACAACGCTACCTGAAATCATCCAAGAGATGTTGCTTACAACAACCTCAGAGCGCCAAGGCCGCGCCATTGACCATGATAGTTCAGGGTCGATGGAGAAGAAGAAACGCGAGGGATATTTCTAATCTACGGTTAGGAATAAGGGGCGGCGTAAACGCCTGCAAGTTACAAGGGCGCTACTCTGTAGCTGCAAGTGGAAAGTGGAAAGTGAAAAGTAACCCCCTGACCAAGCTTTAAGGTTGATTTAGGTAAACTGTTCGATGCAGAGATTTGAAAACTTAGAGGTTTGGAAACGCTCAGCTCGCCTGTCATGTGAAGTTTATAAACACTTTGCTGATAGCCGGGACTTTGGTTTTAAGGACCAAATAACACGCTCTTCACTTTCTATCGCGTCCAACATAGCCGAGGGGCACGAGCGACGAACCACAAAGGAGTTTGCTAATTTTCTCTCTTATGCAAAGGGTTCAAGCGGCGAATTAAGAACTCAAATTTATATAGGGATCGATATTAATTATATACCGAGTTCCCTTGGAAAAGCCTGGATAACAGAAGCAGAAGAAATATCCAAAATGATTTCAGGTTTAGTTAAGTCGATCAGTGAGGATTGAATCAATGCGAGGTCTATTGCTTTCAACTTTTCACTTTTCACTTTCCCTTTTTACTAATTGGCTGATTTTATGAATTCTCCATATAACAAAAAAGACAATGAATCACTTAGTGACGACATTGTTTGGCATAACGCTACTGTGACCCATGCGGATCGTGAGTCGCTAAAGCAGCAGAAATCGGTAGTACTTTGGTTCACCGGTTTAAGTGGTTCAGGTAAGTCTACGGTTGCTAACGCGGTTGAAAGTAAACTGCTTAGTCTTGGTAAGTTCAGTTATTTGCTTGATGGCGATAATGTTCGTCATGGCTTAAATAAAGACTTAGGGTTTAGCGACCAAGATCGCATTGAGAATATTCGCCGCATTGGCGAAGTGGCTAAGCTATTCGTCGACAGTGGCAGTATTGTTTTAACAGCATTTATTAGTCCGTTTATTAGCGATCGCCAGCAGGTTCGCGAGCTATTACAGCCGCAGCAGTTTTTAGAAGTATTTATCGATACGCCTATCGAAGTTTGTGAACAGCGCGACCCTAAAGGCTTGTATAAAAAAGCTCGTGCTGGTGAGATTAAGCACTTCACAGGTATTGATTCAGAGTATCAAGCACCAGTTTCACCTGAGATACATGTAAAAACAGCTGAATTTTCTGTTGAGCAATGCGCGGAACAGATCGTGGCCCAGCTAGAACAGCGCGGCTACTTAAAACTCTCTGCCGTTTAACACTATCGGCCGAAGATAAAGAGGATAACAATGCATTACGATGTATTTAACGGCGACGCTGACGGTATTATCGCTTTGATTCAAATGCGATTACATACCCCTAAGGCGAGTACTTTGATTACGGGTGTTAAGCGCGATATTAAATTGCTTGAGCAAGTCGTTGCCGCAGGTGATGCAGCATCGGTCACGGTGCTGGATATCTCGATGGAAAAAAATGCCGCGGCTTTGGAGCAACTGCTAACTATTGGTGTTGAAGTCTTTTATTGCGACCATCATCGTAGTGGCGAAATTCCGAGTTCAGCTAAGCTCAAAGCCTTAATCGACCTCGATGCCCAGGTTTGTACGAGCTTGTTGATTAGCGAATACTTAGGCAACCCTTATATTCATTGGGCTATAACCGCTGCTTTTGGCGACAATTTGCATGCGAAAGCGCAACAACTAGTCATAGAACATGGGATTAGCGAAGCGGATAGCGCTTTCTTGAAAGAGTTAGGCACATTGATCAACTATAACGGCTATGGCAACTCTTTGGGTGACTTGCATATTGCACCTCGCGATTTGTACCAGCAACTATTGGCATTTCCAAATCCACTGGCACTACGAGATGATCCAAACTCAGTTTTCTATCAGCTCAAAGCTGGGTATGACAAAGATTACGCTTTTGTTACGGCCTTAGAGCCAATTCAAAATGATTCGGTTTGCCGTATTTTTGAATTGCCTTGTGAAGCGTGGGCAAGACGCATTTCAGGCGTATTTGGCAATGAGCTAGCAAACCAAGCGCCCGACCAGGCGCATGCAGTGCTGACACTCAATGCAAGTAAAACAGACTACTTAGTCAGTGTGCGGGCTCCGATTAATAACCGGCTTGGTGCTGATGAGATTTGTTCACAGTTTGCGACCGGTGGCGGTCGAAAAGCAGCCGCCGGTATAAATGCCTTAGCACTTGAACAAAAACAACAATTTATTCAAACGCTACATCGTTTTTATAGCTAATTTTTTGGAAGAAAGATTGTCTGTAGCTTTAGTTTAAGCTTGGACTAAATCCCTAAAGGAAAAACAAATGTCACATAGTTCAGAGTTAATCGCCGAAGATATTGAAGCCTATTTAAAGGTCCACGAAAACAAAGATTTATTACGTTTTCTAACCTGCGGCAACGTTGATGATGGGAAGTCAACGCTGATTGGTCGCCTACTCTTTGATAGTAAGCTTATCTATGAAGATCAAATGGCGGCGATTGAAAAAGACTCTCAAAAGTTTAATACCACCGATGAAGACTTCGATTTAGCATTGTTGGTAGATGGTCTTCAATCTGAGCGCGAGCAAGGCATTACTATTGACGTTGCCTATCGCTATTTTTCAACCGACAAACGCAAGTTTATTATTGCCGACACCCCGGGTCACGAACAATACACCCGCAATATGGTAACCGGCGCATCCACATGTGACTTAGCAATTGTAATGGTTGATGCCCGTCGCGGTATACAAACCCAAACGCGTCGCCATAGCTTCATTTGTAGCTTGCTCGGGATTAAACACATTATTGTTGCTATTAACAAAATGGACTTAGTTGACTACAGCCAAGAGGTTTACCAGCAAATTAAAGCTGACTATCGTGAGATGGCAAAAGGCTTTGATATCGACGATATTCGTTTTGTGCCTATCTCAGCACTGACCGGCGATAACGTGGTTATTCCAAGTGAAGTGATGGATTGGTACCCAGGTGCCACCTTAATGAAACTCTTGGAAACGGTTAAAATTGACCAAGATAAAGACTTAACCCATATGCGCTTTCCAGTGCAGTATGTGAACCGTCCTAATTTGGATTTTCGTGGGTTCTGCGGCACCTTAGCCTCAGGAATAGTCGAAGTAGGTGACGAAGTGACAGCTTTGCCGTCAGGTAAAAGCTCTAAGATTAAAACCATCTACACTCAAGATGGTGAATTAAGCAGTGCGCAACCAGGACAAGCAATCACGATAACTTTGGAAGACGAAATCGACGTCTCGCGAGGCGATATGTTGGTGCATGTCGGTCATGAGCCAAGCGTGACCAACAAACTTGATGCGCATGTGGTTTGGATGGATGAAAACCCCTTGCGAACCCATAAAGAGTACACCTTTAAGTTTGCGACCAAATCATGCACTGGCAAAGTGTCCGAGCTACCACACAAAATTGATGTGAATACCCTCGAACAACATGCTGAAAATAGTGAGTCACTAGAGCTCAACGAAATTGCGCTAGCGAGCATCTTGCTAACCGATAAAGTTGCCGTTGATTGCTATAAACTATTGCCGCAAACCGGTGCCTTCGTAATCATCGATCGTCACACCAACGTAACAGTAGGTGCAGGCGTCGTAGAAAGCACGGCAGATGGTCAAGATACAACGCGCCATTATAGTCAATCTGAAAAAGACCTAAATGCCTATGTTCGTAAGCATTTCCCTGAGTGGGGATGTGAAGAGATCTAAAACGCCGAAGGCGCTTTAGACTCTAGGTACAAGAGCGCAGCCAACAGGCTGCTGCAAGTTTCAAGAGCGTCGCTACGCTCCTTCAAGGAAGATCAAAACAATAAGAGGAGCAAGGAGCAAGGAGCAAGGAGCAAGGAGCAAGGAGCAAGGAGCAAGGAGCAAGGAGCAAG
>NZ_RAQO01000012.1:47397-249997 GCF_003610775.1 Alginatibacterium sediminis
CGAAGTAGCGCCCTTGAAACTTGTAACTTGTAACTTGTAACTTGAAGCTACGCAGTAGCGCCCTTGACCCTGCTTTCAGAACCCATAATCTCGCTCAAGATCAAATGCCTCGGCGTCTGCGTCTTTCGCCGAGAGCGAAGGCAGCTTGCTCATGCTTGGCCATTCAATGTTTAATGTTGGGTCATTCCAAGCAATAGATAGCTCGGCTTTCGGGTTGTAATAATCAGTACATTTATACACAAACTCTGCATGCTCACTAGTTACATAAAAGCCGTGCGCAAAACCTTCTGGCACCCACAGCTGACGTTTGTTATCACTGGAAAGTAGCACGCCTACCCATTGACCAAACGTCGCTGAGTTTTTTCTAAGATCTACTGCTACATCGAAGACTTCGCCTGCCACCACTCTCACTAACTTACCTTGTGTGTTCTCCGTTTGAATATGCAAGCCACGCAGAATTCCAAACGACGATTTTGAGTGATTATCCTGCACAAATTGGGTTGGCTGCCCACTTACAAGCTCTTCAAATTGCTTTTGCTGCCAAGTTTCCATAAAGAATCCACGTTCATCACCAAACACTTGTGGTTCGATAATTTTTACATCTGGAATACTTGTTTCAATAACATTCATGTTGAGTTCAATACCTATTGATAATTACGAATATTTTTTAAGGCATCACGCCAATTACTAGCAACGATTTGATAGTCGCCTGAGATTTTACTTAAATTTAAACGAGAGTTTGCTGGGCGCTTAGCTGGCGTTGGATATTGCGCTGTCGTTATCGCCTTAACCATTGGCGTAGATGCTAAAGCCCCTTGCTGCTTCGCCTGAGTAAATACTTCTTGGGCAAATTGACACCAACTTACATGGGGTAAACCCGAAAAATTGTACAGACCATATTTGGCATGCTCAGGTTTACTTTCAAGTTGATTTATCATGCCAATTAGACAATCAGCAATATCTCCGGCGTAGGTAGGGCCACCAAATTGGTCGTCGATAATGCCTAACTCGTCTTTTGATTTAGCCAAATTGAGCATTGTTTTGACGAAGTTGTTTCCAAATTCTGAGAATACCCAAGCTGTGCGGATGACTATCGACTTATCACAGGCTTCAAATACCGCATTTTCTCCAGCGAGTTTAGTTTGCCCATAAACCGTTACCGGTGCTGGTTTGTCGGTCTCGCTGTATTCGTCAAGCTTACTGCCATCAAATACGTAATCCGTGGAAATGTGCAGCAAAGTAGCGCCGCAAAGCTGCGCGGCCTCTGCCAAATATCGGGGGCCGTCTCTATTGATTGCGTAGGAGAGCTCTATTTCTTGTTCTGCTTTATCGACAGCTGTATGCGCAGCAGCATTAATAATGTAGTCAGGTGAAAACTTAGCGACAAAATCCGAAACTTGTTTGCCATCAGTAATGTCCAGTTGGTCTCTATCAATTGCCAATAATTCAACTTTATCTTTTAAGCGCTGAACCAAGCTTTGACCAACTTGCCCATTTGAGCCGGTGACTAGAATTCTCATTTATTGCGACCTTTAGCTTGTTGCTCCATAACGATGCGAGTGAGGTATTGTCCGTAATCATTCTTTTGCATGGGCTTCGCTAACTCCAACAACTGATGATCGCTTAACCACCCTTGTCGCCAAGCGATCTCTTCAAGGCAGGCAACTTTGAGGCCCTGTATGTTTTCAATAGTTTGTACAAAGGAGCTAGCTTCGTGCAAGCTTTCATGGGTTCCTGTGTCTAGCCAAGCAAAGCCACGGCCGAGCAGTTCAACACTAAGCGAACCATCCTCTAGGTACATCTGGTTCAGGCTGGTAATTTCAAGCTCTCCTCGCTCAGAAGGCTTAACCCGCTTGGCGAGTTCGACAACTCGATTATCGTAGAAATATAGCCCTGTTACAGCATAATCAGATTTCGGATGTTTCGGCTTCTCTTCTATCGAGATAGCTTTCATATTCGGATCAAACTCAACCACACCAAAGCGCTCAGGATCTTTCACCTGATACCCAAAAATCGTAGCCCCTGAAGTGCGAGCCGCTGCGTTACGTAATGTTTGGCTAAACGACTGCCCATAAAATACGTTATCCCCCAGCACGAGGCAGACACTATCATTGCCTATAAACTCTTCACCGAGAATAAAGGCTTGCGCCAAGCCATCAGGGCTAGGTTGTTGGGCGTAACTTAAATTGATACCAAACATGGAACCATCACCCAGCAAACGGCGAAAACCTTGCTCGTCTTCGGGGGTGGTGATTATTAAAATATCTTTAATGCCGGCTAACATCAGCGTAGAAATTGGGTAAAAAACCATCGGCTTGTCGTAAATAGGTAACAACTGTTTTGATACGCCGCGCGTTAGAGGATATAGCCGAGTACCCGAACCACCAGCTAGTACGATTCCCTTCATGCTTGATCTCCTAAGCGTTCTCGTGCATACGAGCCGTCAAGCACTCGAGACCACCATGGTTGATTATCTAAGTACCAAACAACGGTTTTACGAATACCGGACTCGAAAGTTTCCTCTGGAGTCCAGCCTAATTCTTTCTCGATTTTTGAAGCGTCAATCGCATATCGAACATCATGTCCAGGGCGATCGGTGACATAGGTAATCAGGTCTGAATATGCCGCAATACCCTCGGGTTTATTGGGCACCAGCTCTTCTAACAACGAACAGATAGTTTTAACCACATCGATATTTGCTTTTTCATTGTGACCACCAATATTGTAGGTTTGCCCAACTTCACCCTTATTTAGAACCGTATACAAAGCACGGGCATGGTCTTCAACGTATAGCCAATCCCTAATTTGCTGACCATCGCCATAAACAGGTAAGGCTTTGCCTTCTAGTGCATTAAGAATCATCAAAGGGATTAGTTTTTCTGGAAAATGATAGGGCCCGTAATTATTCGAGCAGTTGGTCACTAAAGTTGGCATCCCGTAAGTACGCTGCCAAGCGCGAACTAGATGATCGCTTGATGCTTTAGACGCAGAGTATGGGCTGCTTGGTGCATAAGAAGTAGTTTCCGTAAATAAATCGTCGACCCCCTCTAAGTCGCCATAAACTTCATCGGTGGAAATATGATGGAAGCGAAAAGCATCTTTTTTGGAGGCCGGTAATCGGCTCCAGTAGCTGCGAGCTGCTTCCAATAAACAATAGGTGCCGACAATATTAGTTTCAATAAATGCTGCCGGACCATCAATTGAGCGATCAACATGAGATTCAGCGGCAAGGTGCATAACACAATCCGGCTTATGCAAATCAAAAACTCGTTTAAGTTCATTTTTATCGCAAATATCTACTTGCTCGAAACTGTAATTAGGGCTATCGAACACCTCAGCGATAGACTCCAAGTTACCCGCATAGGTCAAGGAGTCTAGATTGACAACACTGTCTTGAGTATTTTGAATAATATGGCGAACGACTGCGGAGCCAATAAAACCAGCACCGCCAGTGAGAAGGATTTTCATGATACGCTTAACTCGTCTTTGAATTTTGTGGTCAACCTTGACCAAGATTAACACAATCATAACCAAGCAAGCTCAATGTCGCTAGAGAAAAGCTTAAAGTGCGCAGCCAACAGGCTACTTCAAGCTACAAAAGCGCCGTTGTCACGGCTGAAAGTGAAAAGTTTGCAGCTTTTACAAAGCAGCTTCAAGAGCGCAGCAGTGCTGCTGCAAGTTGCAAGTGCGTCGCTGCGCTCCTTCAAGGAAGGTCAGGAATAGATAAAAGAGCGCCGTTGTCACGGCTGAAAGTAGAAAAGTTCGTCGCTGCTCTCCTAAAAGAAACTAGAAGACAAGAGAAGCCCCCTCAAGTTGTATTGTTCTACCTACTTTCAGCAGCTTGCTTACCTTCAACTTTTCTCTTTAAACTTGCAGCCGTGCAACGGCGTACTTTTCACTTTATCTTGCCTTGAAGCGGTGAAACCGCACCCTTGGGACTTGTAACTTGAAGCTACGCAGTAGCGCCCCTGGAACTTGTACCTTGAAGCGGTGAAACCGCGCCCTTGAAACTTGTACCTTGAAGCTACGCAGTAGCGCCCTTGGAACTTGCAACTCGCAGCTGCAATGGTACACAATGCACTTTTAACAAAATAAGGCTTTGGAATGTCATCTGTTGTAAGCCATGGCAGCTTTAAGGGCGTCGCTAGCGTAATTCTCGAAAACGGATTACTTCGCTGCGAATGGTTACCCGAATATGGTTCTAAATTGTGCTCACTAAAACGATTTGATGGCGAGAATTGGCGCGAATTGCTTTGGCAGTCAGGTGATGAACAATTTAAAATTCCAAACTACGCCGACGACTTTAGCCAATACGATAGCAGTGGCTTTGACGAGTGCTTTCCAACTATCAATCGCTGTGACAACTTAGTTAGTCCTGCGCTTTTACAACACATTCCTGATCATGGAGAAGTTTGGGCGCTGGCTTGGAAACTCATAGAGTTAAGTTCTTCGCAGCTAGTGTTCGAAGTTAAAAGTCCTAAGCTTGGCTACACATTGAGTAAAAGCGTGCGCTTAGAAAAAGACAAATTACTGTCGAGTTACCATGTTGATTTGGCTGCAAGCGCTCCTCGCTTGCCCTTTGTGTGGACACCGCACGCACTATTTCAAGTTTTTCCAAGGCTTCAACTTGAAGTCCCCTCCCATATGCAAAGCATTACCAACACCTTTGATGGTTGCCCCAGTTTGGGCATCTACGAGTCGCAACATCCGTATCCTGTCGCTACAGCAGTTAATGGTCAATCTATGGATTTCTCATTATTGCGATCTCAAAGCAGTAACACTTGCGAGAAGTATTATTTTGATAGTTTGCTGCAAGCAGATGACAGTTTTGGTTTTAGTGATGAGTACCATCAAGTCGTCATGCAAGTTGATGCAGCAACGGTTCCCTATCTAGGAATTTGGAAGAACCAAGGGGCTTATAAAGGCGACCTTAACTTCGCGCTTGAGCCTTGTAGCGGTATTTATGACGCGGTTGATGATGCTTATACTCACCAACGCTGCGCCATTATCGAGCCTGGTCAAAGTGCACAGTGGTATTTCAATATTCAAGTAAAGGCTCAGACCAGCAATTAGCCACAGAACGAAGGCATTTAAGCAACACGAACCGAAACCGAAGTACTAAAGCCGCAGATACATATAATCTAAATCATATTTACCAAGGCAGTGCTCCCGATCACATCCGCCGGTTTTTCAAAGCGCTAGTATTATGAAGATAGACGAACGCAGCGGTAAAAATTCATGCGGCACATATTCACAATAGTGGCTCAACAAGAAACAGTTGACCAAATTGAAGCCTCACTTAAACGAGAGGGGCCGCTGAAAGCTACGCAACGCACAGCACAACTGCTTAATACAGATTTAGGGCCTTTAAGTCTTGTCTACTATGTACGCATAAATTCGGAAAAGATTGAGGTGTATATTGAAGGAAGCCCCGAGTATTCAGACCAAATGATTTACTCAGCTCAATTGATCACCGGGTTATGGCGTAATATGAGCATTTACTACCAATATCAGTATATCGATCGCAACATTGGGCCTAGGGTGTGGGCAAACCAAGGGCGAATCAATCCAAATTTCCCATTGCTGGAACGAGAACAAAAGTTTGATACCCGCTACCTCGGCTGCGAAGAAGACCAAATGTTATACTAATACCAATCCCACGACTTACTCGGAATCTAAGGACTCAAGTTCATAGCCCTGAGCCTCCAGTAGAGCTAACAGGCCTTGCTCAGATTGTAAGTGCATTGCGCCAACAACCACAAAACTTTTACCCGATAAAGTAAGCAACTGTTCTATCCAGTTATAATTACGCTCGTATAACAAACTTTGTAGAACACCTTGGTCTTCATTATCAAACATGGCATCGCTTGAAAGCAGATCGAACAGTTGCTGCTCCTTTCCCGCTTTCCACAATGCTATCAATTGCGAAAAGTCTTGGTCTAAATTTGGCAATTGCTCTAATGTTTGCTTCAGTAACTCAAGTTGGCCTTCGCGTAATACTGATAAAGCGGTAAATTGCTCAGATACCGTCTCTAGGCTGTAAATAGGCAAACTTAGGTCTTGAGCTCGCTGTAGAAAATGCTGATCAATACCAAGTTGCGCATCGTACCCAAGCTGGTTCATTTTCAACTGCGTTAAATTTAAGGCCACATACCAAGCTTGGAAGTTCTCGAACCTTGCGGAAGAGATACCTAGCGCTTGTGTTTGTTTCGACAAGTTATTCATTAACTCAGCGCTAAGCTGCTCTGAGAGCAGGCTTCCGTCAGTTTGTGTCGTAAGACTAGCGATCAAAGCTCTATCTTGCTTGGAGATAGCATTGATATCAGTCTCAACAACTAAACGTTCACTGCTTTCAAGATGCTGTTGATACAATGATGGTAAGGGGTAAATCGAATCATCACCTAGGTGTATCGAACCTAAGATAATCAATTCATTGTTAGCACTTCGAGCATGCCAAAGGTTAGGAGCAGCCTGACTCGCACCTCCAATAGTAAGTAATAGTAACGATGCTAATTTAGACCAATAATTCATATTTAACCTTTAGGCGCAATGAGACAAGCCTTGGAGCAAGCCACTTATCACATACACTGAATTAAACTAAGTAATACAATTGTATAGCGGATTGAAGTTCTAAAATAGCCAATGAGACTCTTGCAATGTTACACAGTAATATCTAAACGATGCTTGTGCTAACATTCAAGTTATTATGGTCACCTGAGTCCAAGGAATGAATCTCAAAGCTAAGATGCTTTATCTCTTTAAAAAGCTATTAATGGTGACGCTTGTATTGGTTATTCTCAGTGAATTAGCCGTGCTGTCGCTCAAGTTTATCGATCCCCCGATGTGGATGTGGCGAATCGCTAGAAGCATCAATCCCCCTGAGAGCTATCCCACAGCCGTACTTTATCAATGGCATAATCTTGAGCAGATTGCCCCATCAATGCAATTAGCCGTCATCGCTTCCGAAGACCAACGATTCCCGCACCATCATGGTATTGATTGGACTGAATTACAAAATGCGATTCTTGCGCGCCAGTCAGGTGGACAACTGCGAGGTGCCAGTACTATCACTCAGCAAACTGCAAAAAATCTATACCTGTGGCCATCAAATAGCTTTGTGCGCAAGCTGGTCGAAGCTTACTTTGCACTGCTATTGGAGTTGAACCTCGATAAAACCAGAATTCTAGAAATCTACTTGAACATTATTGAGTTTGGACCCGGGATCTATGGCGTTGAAGCGGCGAGCCAACACTATTTTAAACGTTCCGCTAGCAATCTAAGTCAAGCACAAAGCGCTGCCCTAGCTTCGATCCTTCCCTCGCCTTACCGCTATTCGGTGTTACAGCCCAGTACCCATTTAAAAAATAGAAGAGTATGGATCCAACGACAAATGCGCCAACTAGGTTCCCAGCATTGGGCTGTGCAATGAGCACAATGCTTATGTTAAAGTACTGCTGTTAACCCTTACGAATGAGTCTTTCAATGTCAGTAAATCCAGATCGTTGGAAACAACGTTTACAAAACCTTCAACGTGCGCAAGCTCGACTATCAAAGGCCTGCGAACAAGAAAGCTATAACGAGCTAGAGTTGGCAGGTCTAATTCAAACCTTTGAGTTTTCTTTTGAGCTAAGTTGGAAGACCTTAAAGGATTTACTTGAATTTGAGGGTTACGATGTAGCATCGCCCCGCCATGTGATTCGCACTAGTCTTGAAGCAAGACACCTTAATGCGGTTCAATGCGAAACTCTTTTAGACGCGCTGATAAAAAGGAATCTATTAAGCCATGCTTACGATGAAAAGCATGTACTCGAAGCACAAGCTTTAATCGTGAATAGCTATGGCCCCTGCATTACTAATGTTACTAACTACCTTGTGAAAAAAAATCTCGATGAATAACTTTGAGATTAGAACAGGGCTAAAAGATCGGCACCATCGTCAACTAATTCAGATTCTGACTCAAACGAAGCATCTAGACGGCGCTTTGTTATTTGGTTCTCGGGCAATCGGGACCTATAAAGATAGTTCTGACATTGATATTGCACTCGAAGGTAACGATCTGGGTATCAATGATCTCGCATCCGTTATTGATCAACTAGATCAAACCACCATCCCTTATAAAGTTGATGTGCTCATAAAACATCAGATCGAAAACCCGGACTTAATTGATCATATAGAAAAGCATGGTATACGTTTGCTATAAATTTCAACTTCCGCTTAGCTATTACCTTTCCTTTTACTAAACCCATACGACACACATTTTTGAACTTGGTTTGTATTTTATCAATGACAGTTTTGAGTTTGTCTTTAAACTGGTGACAAGTTCCTTTTAAATCCCGAGTCTATGTCAAGCAAGTCCATGTCTGCACAGCACAGCGATAGTTTAAATACGCTTCTAGAAGAAAAACTGTCGCGCTGGGAGTTTTTTCAAAAGCATCGTTGGGTGGCTCCAGAGCATGCTCTTAGTCCTGTTATTCAATCTTGGGAGCGCTGTTGTCGCCGCTCTAATGCTTATCAATGGAACAAGCCAGCTATCGCATCCGGCGCGACCTTAGAGTCCTTACTCAAACGCAGTAAAGACTTAACCACACTAAGCGCAGCCGTGCTAGAAGATAGCGAGCAATATCAACCCCAACGACGATTAGCTATAGTGGTTAGCGATATTAGTGCGTGTTGCCTCAAGTTTTGGGGAGATCAAAGCCTGATTCAAAACTTACAGGCACTTGGGTTGGCCCGCGGCAGCTATTGGAACGAAGACCAAATTGGCACCAATGCCTTAGCCCTAGCACTTCACAACAATGAAGCCACCAGCGTATTTGCCAGTGAGCACTTTCAACAGGCGCTTCACCTTTTCAGTTGCCATGCCGCCCCTATTTTTGACGACCAAGGTAAGCCTTATGCAGCGGTGATGATAGTAAGCGATATAAGTAACCACCACGGTGGCGATTTGGCTTTAGTCGCTTCGTATGCCAAAGAAATTGGTAATCTCATTAGCTTAGAAAACAGTGTTTCTGAACGTAATACTTTGATTTGCCAGCGTGATGCAGTGTTGGAGTCTATCGACGATGGCTTAATCGCATGGGACGAGAATCAACGGATTAGCTTTATAAATCGACAAGCTCAAAACCTATTTAATCGCCAGCGCGACCGCATTATTGGCTGTAAAGCTTCTGAGTTATTTCGATTTCCACCACTGATTATGCATGCACTTCAAGAACGCAGCAGTTTGTCACATGTAGACATTACTTTTGAATGCGATAATGATTTTGTGAGTTCAAAAGTAACTGTAAGACCACTCAATGATGGCAGTTGGCTATTCTTTATGCATCCCGAGCAGGTTGACCATAAGAGCCCAAGTATCGCTGAGGGTAGTCGTGTTGAGCGTAGTTTTTCTTCACTAATTGCTCAATCCAAAAACATGCAACAATTGGTCGAATTAGCACGTAAAGCAGCCTTGAGCTTGCAACATGTTTTACTCGTTGGTGAAGAAGGGGTTGGGAAAAATCAAATTGCTCAAGCAATTCACTACGCGTCCCCTAATAGAGATGCGCCCTTTGTTATTCTTGATGGAAAAGACTCTCATGTGTTAGCGCAACTACAAGGCTTGCTTGAGCGTCCCAATGATGCGGAATCAACCAGCATTAATCTGCGCGGCGGAGGCACTTTATACCTAGAACAAATCGAATTTTTACCCAGCGATGCACAGTCCTTGTTACTTCAAATATGTAAAAGTAGTGTCTACAGTGCCAATACTGATTTGGCATTGCCCAATTTGCGTATTATTTGTAGTTCTTGTAGCGATATTCAACAAGCTATTTCAGCTGGTGAATTCAGACGGCAATTGTATTTTGAGCTCAGCAGTATTGAACTTCATGTCCCTTCATTGCGGCATCGTCCCGAAGACTTATCGGCATTGATTAACCACCAATTGCGCCGTCTAAGCGATAACACTCAGTCAACAATATCCATTAGCTCTGATGCCTTAGAAATATTGCAGCGTTATCAATGGCCAGGCAATATTGCTGAACTTAAACACCACTTGCGCTCGGCTTTGCAAAGTTGTGTTCAAGAGAAAATCACGGTTAACGATTTACCTCAGCAATGCTTTGCAAGCTCAATTCAACAACACGACCAACAATGGCAATTTGTACAAAATTTGGAAACCGTTGAGCGCCAAACAATTCAACATGCTTGGGATGTATTTGACGGTCAGATTAAGCCAATAACACAGGCACTTGGGGTCAGCCGCACAACGCTGTGGCGTAAGCTGAAACAGTACGGTATACGGTAGGTAAAGTACGCAATCAAAGACTGCTTAAATGTACAAAAGCGCAGTCAAAGACTGCTTCAGGGTACAAGAGCGCAGTCAAGACAGCTTCAAGGTACAAGAGCGCATTCAAGACAGCTTCAGGGTACAAGGGCGCAGTCAAGACTGCTTCAGGGTGCAAGGTGCAAGGTGCAAGGTGCAAGGTGCAAGGTGCAAGGTGCAAGGTGCAAGCTTATCGACGACCGATTTTGTTCGCAATACTAAAAAAAAGACCTTTACTAACTCAGTAGTAAAGGTCTTCGGGCTGGGAGAGCTGAAACTCTTAGTTAACTGAAACTAAATTTTGAGTTCTAATTTTGGCTTTTACCGCAGGGATTAAAGCGGCACTGGCACTGAACTTATCTAAGCCCATAGCAAGCAATCGTTCAACCATCTCGCTGTCGCCTGCCATTTCTCCACACATGCTAACAGGAATACCCGCTTGATTAGCGGCTTTGCAGGTCAATTCAATGGCCTTTAATACCGCAGGCTGCTGATAATCTACTAATTGAGAAACCGATGGATTACCACGATCGGCTGCCATTACATATTGAGTTAAATCATTGGTACCAATAGAAAAGAAGTCTGCATGTTCAGCTAGCTCATCAGCATTAAGTACTGCTGCTGGAACTTCAATCATGATTCCAAGTTTTAATGGCGCCTGTTGTTCATTTAGCTTGAGTTCAAGCCGACATTCGGCAATCAGCTGTTTAACGGCTAATAGCTCGCTAACTTGTGCAATCATTGGGATCATAAGTTGAATGTTAGAGTACTCAGCACATGCTCGCAGAACCGCTCGCAACTGGGTCTTAAACAGCTCAGGATCAGCTAAGCACATCCGGATGCCACGGTGACCAAGAAATGGGTTTTCTTCGCTGGCCATAGGATAGCTAGCTAGCGGCTTGTCTCCACCCACATCAAGACTACGAATAGTAAGACTGCGGCCTTCAAGTGCTTTAGCAATATCCCGATACACTTCGTATTGGTACTGCTGGCTTGGCAACTCACTACATGCTTGGAATAAAAACTCGGTACGCAATAAACCTACGCCATCAGCACCATTTTTAAGCGCTAAGCTGACATCAGATAAACCGCCTATATTGGCTTGTACTTCAAACGCTCTTCCATCTAATGTCGTTGCCGTTTGCAGTGCACTACTTAATTCGAGTTCGCGCTTCTCAAGCCACTGTTGCCTGGCTAACGTCAATTCGTTTTCAGTACTTACACTAGGTTCCAACCACAACAAGCCTTTGAAACCGTCAACAATAACTTGCTGACCAGCTTTAACACGATTCATGCAATCATTAGCTTGGACTATCGCAGGAATACCCATTGCTTTAGCTAAAATGGCACTGTGCGATGTTTTACCACCTTCGCTTAAACATATAGCGATAACCATTTCAGGGTCGAGGCCCATAGTGTCAGATGGTGACAAATCTTTTGCTAACAATATTGAAGGCTGCTTTAGTTCTAGACTGGCCTTTTCAACGCCGCAGAGTTGATTCATCACTCGCCTTGTTATATCCCATACATCGCTTTCACGTTCTCGGAGATACTCACTTTCAGCACGTTGATAGCTGTCTGCTAATTGACTACCAGCATCGAGCCAAGCCTGTTCAGCAATGAGTTGGCTTCGAATCCCCTTCTCAACATTAACCACTAATTCCGGATCGCTCAACATTAAGGCTTGTGCATTAAAAATCTGCGCATGTTCCGGATCAACTGCACTGGCACTAGCCTGCTGCTGCAAAGCATCGACACTGCTATTGAGTGCTGTATGAAAGCGCTGGATCTCAGTTTTGGCGTCGGTGAATTCGCGCTTTGGTACTTCAGGCATACTGACACTAAAAAACACAGCAGGGCCTTTAGCTATTCCATCACTGACGGCCAGCCCTCGCAATGCACCCGCAATCTCATGCATATCGATAGCTTCTTCAACTTTATTATCAATCGCATCAAGTTGAGCACTAGGGTTTGCAACAAGTTGTGCTTCGCCAAAGTGTTGATTAGCTAAACTAGAAAATGCGTCAATGGCTTGCTGTGCTTGCTCACCACTAGCAATAAAAGTGATTTCATCACCTTTGACAACCCCTAAGGTTGCAATGCTGTTTAAGCTAAGTGCACTGACACGCCTCTCGCCTTTAGCCAGTTCAAGTGTGGCCTTAAACGATGCCAGAGCGGTAACAATACTAGCAGCCGGACGCGCATGCAGGCCATGTGGGTTTTCGACGGTCCAGTCAAATGACAAAAACGGTTCGTCACTGGCCTTAGTTTCACTATCAACCACAGTCGCCGGTTCGCAATCTTGCAAATGACTCTGTTTACCTTGTAAACCGCCATAGGCTTCGCTTTTAACCGTCGCTATTGGTAGGCCGGCCGCTGCGGCAACCGCAGCTGCCATGACACCTTCAACAAAAGGTGCTGAGCAAAGTTGGACCGACGCCGAAATATCCTCAGGTAACAGCTCTAAGGCCATTTCAGCACTTAAAAGCGCGCTGCCCAAATCCATCAACACCAATACACCAGACTCGTCGTGAACCTCTGTGATCGCATCCATCACTGCAATAGCATCGGTTCCAATCGGGTTCTGAGGGTCGTCAACACCACCTGCAACCGCAAGTGAACATTTGCCTTGAGTCATCTGGTTCACAAGTTCTGCAAGCCCTTTGGCTAAGGTTGCACTATGTGAAACAGCTACGATCCCAACCATTATGCTTGACCTACAACGACATCTCGCAAGGCTTTAACCATCATCATGCTCGATGTTGCACCCGGATCTTGATGTCCAATACTACGTTCGCCAAGATAGCTAGCACGGCCTTTCTTCGCTTGCATTTCTATTGTGGCAGCCGCACCTTTTTCCGAAGCTTCGCCCATAGCAACTAGAGCCTGCTGCAAGTCTTGGCCTTCATCTTTAGATTTTTCTAAAGCCTCAACCACTGTCCACCAAACATCGCACATAGTTTTGTCACCTGGTTGCGCTTTACCGCGTGCAACAACACCATCAACACCATCACTAAATATTTGACACAGATCGTTAAGGTCAATGCTTTGTTTACCATTACCAGCCGCAGCTGCTCGGATAAAGAACGTACCGTAAAGTGGGCCACTTGCTCCGCCAACACTAGACAACAAGGTCATACCGGTTGTTTTAAAGATCGTACCAATATCTTGGTCTTCAATAGTCGTGATTTTATCTTTTACCCGTTCAAAACCGCGATTCATATTAATACCGTGATCGGCATCCCCAATGTCGGCATCAAGTTGGGTTAAGTAGTCACGTTCTTTGGCAAAGATATCGGCGCAGCTATTGAGCCAGTTGAGAATTTGTGATTTTTCGATAGTCATCATAGTGTCCTTAGCATTTCCAACGTAACGCTGGGGTATTTACAGCTGCGTCCCATAGTTCCAGAAGTTCTTTATCGGCTTTTAGCATCGTAATTGAGAAGCCTTCCATGTTTAAAGCAGTGCAATAATCGCCTATCAATTGACGACCAATGTTATAACCGGTGGCTTTACATTTAAGAGCAAACTCACGATACACACCAAGTAATTCGCATTGCGGTGTTCCGCCTAGCCCATTAACCAAAACAATATACTCACTGTCTAAGTCAAAGCGCTCTGTTGTTGTCTCAAGCTCCGTCCATTCACCTTTTTCACGGTCCCACTCACGCAGGGTTCGGCTATAATCTGGGCAGTCCACTAACTCGGAAAACACTTGCTCAACTAGAGTTTTTACATCGGTAAATTCACGACGCTCTATTCCCGGCTCGCCATGAATACCTACGCCAAATTCAACTTCATTATCGGCCAATACAAAGGACGGCTTGCCTGCAGCAGGGACCGTACACGCTTGTAAGGCTACGCCAAAAGAGCGGGCTTGATTATTGACTCGGCGTGCTAGCGCTTCACATTGCTCTAAGCTTTGACCTTGCGCAGCTGCTGCACCTACGATTTTCTCAAGCAGCACGGTTGCCGCAACGCCGCGTCTGCCAGCAGTGTATAAGCTATCCTTGACCGCAACATCATCATCGATAATGATACTTCCTACTTTCACGTCATCACCATGAAGTAACTCCACAGCCGTCTCAAAGTTGAGCACATCACCGGTATAATTCTTAACAAAAAACAAAACACCTTCACCGGCATCAACTTTCTGCGCGCATTCGTACATTTGGTCAGGTGTGGGTGACGTAAAGACTTCCCCTGGGCAAGCACCGGTAAGCATTCCATCTCCGATAAACCCTGCATGCAAAGGTTCGTGACCACTGCCGCCACCGGATAACAAGGCTACTTGCTTTTGTTTCGGTTCGTGCCAAACATAACGCGGCTCATCATTAAATTTAAGCTCCGGATGCGCTAAGGCCATGCCTTCGAGCTGCTCTTTAACGATATCGTCAACATTATTAATAAGTTTTTTCATCTGTAGAGCCTTCTTAAGAATTATAGATTAGGTGTTTGAAGCTAAGTCAGGCAACGCCGAGGCATTAAGCTAACTAAATGTCGTCCGTTGAGCTGAAAAAGATCGTTAAACTTGGCTCTAGTATTCATATTCCAAAGCAAGGAACAAACAAAACCAAATTTGTTTCATAATGAAACCACCTGTCATTACCTGTGTTTCATAATGAACCGCACGAGTCTTCAAAATCATCTTGCTGTGATCAGATTCAACTTTGCTAGATTCTCAGCCCTAGGGACTTAGCGAGTTTGAGTTGACTCTCACAGATTCCAATCTCCACAGTGCGACAGTAATTGTGATTTGCGCCAATGGGAATAATCTAAACTTAATCCAAGGTTGACGTGCATATCCCTCTGCTGCGTTAGCTAACTTTCGTTCCTACAAATTGAGAAGCCCATAATGGACAAAATAATAATTTCTCCAAGTAAGTATGTGCAAGGTGAAGATGTTCTAGCCAGCTTAGCTAAGTACGTTGCCCCAATTGGCTCACGCCCAATGGCGATAGCTGACGCTTTTGTAACCAATCTCGTCGGAGATACAGTTCGTACAAGCTTTTCCGAGCAGAACATCGAATTGTCGATGGAAGAATTTAACGGCGAATGTAGTCGTCCAGAAATTGATCGTCTTCGCGAAATTAGCGCTAGTGCAAAAGCTGATGTGATTATCGGTATTGGGGGAGGCAAAACGCTCGATACAGCTAAAGCAATGGCGTTTTATCAAAAAGTCCCGGTTGTGATTGTTCCAACCATTGCATCAACCGATGCACCAACCAGCGCCCTTGCGGTTATTTATACCCCTGACGGCGAGTTCAGCGAATACTTGATGATCCCTACCAATCCAAATATGGTCGTTATGGATACCAAGATCATTGCTGGAGCCCCAAGCCGTTTATTGGTATCAGGCATGGGTGACGCACTTTCTACTTATTTTGAAGCACGTGCTAACGCAATTTCAGGTAAATCAACAATGGCCGGCGGCGCTCCAACTCGCGCGGCTCAAGCACTAGCTAAACTGTGCTATGAAACCTTGTTAGCTGATGGCCTTAAAGCGAAAATATCGGTCGAAAACGGTTTATCTTCACCAGCTGTTGAAAACATTATTGAAGCCAACACCTATCTTAGTGGTATCGGGTTTGAGAGTAGTGGCCTTGCTGCTGCGCATGCCATCCACAATGGCTTAACTAAACTGGAAGAGTGTCACCACTTATTCCATGGCGAAAAAGTTGCCTTCGGCACCTTGGTTCAGCTAGTGTTAGAAAACGCCGATATCGAAGAAATCCGCACTGTAATTGCCTTCTGTAAAGAGCTTGGCTTACCAACGAACCTATTTGCTATGGGCGTTAAAGAGCTAAATCGAGACAAGTTGTTAGAAGTCGCTGAAGCGTCATGTGCGGAAGGTGAAACTATCCATAACATGCCATTTGAAGTTACACCAATTAAAGTACTTTCAGCCATTTTAACGGCGCATGAATTAGGTGCGTAGTGTTTTAAATGGTGTTCAACGCTAAGTAACAGCCGCAACTCACAGTTGTGGCTGTTTTTTTTCAAAACTATGCTAGGCTAATGACAGAATTAATACCCTTGAAATGCATTCATCATGTCATCGAATTCCCCAGTAGTATCAGCTCTATTTCGTCCAGCGATTAAGTTATTAGCGCGCGGCAAAGTTGTCCCTGAAAATCCTGTTAGTGAGTTTAATCTCAATTTATCGCAACCTATTTTCTATGTGTTAGCCGGGGACTCTTTAAGTGACTTATTGGCGCTTCAACAAACCTGTGCCAAACAAGGACTTCCAGATCCATTATCCCCAATTGTGCATAATGGCAACACCTACCCTCGCTATGGATATTTAATTAATCGTCGCGGTGAAACCAGCGCCAGCTTAATCCAGAACTTACAATTGGCTCTAGGCTTACATCAAGGTGATGACAGCTTGGATGTGCAAATGCTGCCAGTCAAAGTTTTTTGGGACAGACACCCGGGTCGCGAAAGCATCCATGATGTAGCACAACGACGCAGCCCAAAACCCCCTGGTTTCTTTAAACAATCGTGTTTGGTCTTATTCAAAGGCCGCGAAAATCTAATTCGGTTTAGCCAAGCCGTTAGTTTACGCGACATGTCTCAGCGCCAAGGTGTTGAACTTAAAAGTGCTCAAAAGCTAGCGCGAGTAGCGCGTATTCACTTTAGCCGCATGCAAAGCATTGCCCAAGGACCGCGCTTACCGCAAAGACGCCATATGTTCGAACAACTATTGGCATCACCAGCGCTGCGTAAGGCCATTCAGGACGAAGCGTCAGTTAAAAATATTTCCAATGATAAAGCACGCGAAACGGCGCTAGGTTATTTGGATGAAATAGCCACTGATTTCTCCTATAAACAAATTCGCTTCGCCGACGCTCTGCTGAGTTGGGTGTGGAACAAAATTTATGCTGGCGTACAAGTCAACAATGCCGAACCCATCCGCAAACTGGCTCAAGATGGCCATGAAATCGTCTACGTGCCTTGTCATCGAAGTCACATGGACTATTTGCTAATGTCCTATGTCTTATATCACCAGGGCATGGTTCCACCGCATATCGCCGCTGGTGTAAATTTGAACTTTTGGCCAGCAGGACCATTTTTCCGCCGTACTGGTGCTTTTTTTATTCGTCGTTCGTTTAAAGGCAATAAACTGTACTCTACGGTTTTTCGCGAGTACCTCAGTCAGCTGTTTATTAAAGGCTATTCGATTGAATACTTTAGTGAAGGAGGCCGAAGCCGAACCGGACGTCTATTGCCACCAAAAACTGGCATGTTAGCAATGACTCTACAAGCCATGCTTCGAGGCATGGAACGCCCTGTAACTTTGGTTCCGGTCTATTTTGGTTATGAACATGTAATGGAAGTAGGCACTTACTTCGAAGAACTTCGCGGCAAACCAAAGCAAAAAGAATCACTGTTCTCACTGTTTGGCATGGTGCGCAAACTGCGTAACTTTGGCCATGGCTACGTGAATTTTGGCGAGCCAATCCCGCTCAATCAACGTCTAAATCAACTTGCGCCTCAATGGCGTGACAGTATCGATCCGATTGAACTATCTAGGCCAACATGGCTCACTCCAGCGGTGAACCAAATCGCTGATGAGATGATGGTAAAAATTAACTCGGCGGCGGCGGTATCTTCACTGGCTCTTTGTGCCAGTGTGCTACTTGCCAGTGAAAAACGTAAATTGTCCTATTCGCAGATGGAGCGCCAAGTTGATTTATGCTTAAGCCTTTTGCGGAAAATCCCCTACAGCCCTTACGTCACTTTCCCCGAAGGAGATAGCGAAGCCGTACTGACCCACGCGATCAGCTTGGATAAATTTGAGGTTGTGGAAGATAGCCTTGGGAAAATGATAAGTTTGGATGAACGCCAGCAGGTGTTATTGAATTTCTATCGAAACAACATCCATCATTTGCTCGTGATACCAGCAATTCTCGCATGCTGTCTCGTGCGTATTAACAAAGTGCGTGATGCTCAATTAGATAATATCCTCAAAACGCTCTACCCGATGATTGCTGACGAGCTATTTATGCAATATGAGTTAGACGATCTGAGTACAGTCTGTCAGCAATACTTGCAATTATTTGCTGATTTACAGTTAATTAGCAGTGAGGACGGCGTGCATACCTTACGCAGCGAACACCGCGGCACCTTGGCCTTGTTGGGACGTATGGCAGACGATACGCTTAATCGTTACGCGGTAATGGCAATGGCCATTAATACCAAAACCGGTAGCTCTCGCAGCGATTTAGAGCAACATTGCTTGGCGGCCAACCAACGTTTAGCAGCCATGCATCAAGTAGACAGACCCATTCTCTACGACAAGAAAACCAATAGCCGTCTACTCGCAAAAATGAAGGAACAAGGCTACGACAACGAAATAGCCAATTCAGCAGCACCTCTGTTCTCCGTTTTGGAACCACTACTCGAAGATGGGGTATTTGATACCATAGAGGCGCTTTAGAACGAATAGACAGCCGCGATTCCGATAAAAACAACCAAGCCTACTTGGTTGTTGTGCAAAAAGGCCTTAAAACATAAGGCTCTATCACGGTCTTTGATTAAGTATTGCTGATAAATAAACATAAAGAACGCAACTAACAGGCTAAGTTGGAAAACTAAACTTAGCCTTAGCTGTTGTCCAAGCCAGAACAAGCAAAGCAAAAAACCAAGCTGCAATAGTGCTACTGCAAGTTTATCTCTGCGACCAAACAGAATCGCTGTCGATTTCACCCCTATTTTTAAATCGTCATCCCGGTCAACCATTGCATACATCGTGTCATACACAACAGTCCACAGTACATTCGCCAACAATAATAGCCAAGCGTAAGCAGGGACAGCACCAGTTTGAGCAGCAAAGGCCATTGGAATAGCCCAACTAAAAGCAAGCCCCAGTACAAACTGAGGAAGATGGGTAAAGCGTTTCATAAATGGATAAACAAATGCCAAGGCTGCTGCAGCGAACGATAACGCAATCGTTAGGGAATTTAGTTGCAACACCAAAACAAAGGCTAACAATAGTAAGCTCGCAAATAATAGTAATGCTTCGCGACTACTTATCTGCCCACTGGCTAGCGGTCTATTAGCCGTGCGTTTAACATGACCATCAAGTTTACGGTCAGCATAGTCATTGATGACACACCCTGCGGAGCGCATAACAATCACGCCGAGGCAAAAAATAACCAATACCTTTATATCCGGTACCCCTTCGGCTGCTAACCAAAGCGCCCACAAGCATGGCCACAGTAACAACAGCGTGCCGATGGGTTTGTCTAAGCGCATCAATTGCGCATAACTCGTTAGCTTTTGCTTAAGCATTGCTAGTCCTTTAGAAAATCACAATAAGCTGCGCTGTGCGGCAAAAATACTTCGGTTACCAATAAGGGCGCACTGTCGAGATGGAATAAAGAGCGTCGCGACCAAAGCGAATCGCGTTGCGCATATCGGGTTGGCTCAAGCCCATAATCATTACCTCTGAGTTGAGCAACTTGAGTTGATTGACGTTGAACTTTAGGGTGATTAAACAAAAACTCGCCTAAAGGTTTGGTTTTAAGATCTGGGATCTGCTGTGCTTCTTGCTCTAAGGTTGATTGAGGAATAACACTTCGTGCAAAAACCCAAACCTGCCCATCACAAAGAAGCTCAACCTCTCGAACCCAAAACTGTTGTACTTGTTGGTCAAAAAGCGCGGCTTCACTTTGGTACAAAGGTGCAAAGCCTTCACTAAGAACTCGTACGGCAAAGTGTTGGCAATGCTTACGCAGTCGAGCGGTTAATGAATGTGGGTCAAGTAACCAACTTTTCAAGGATGACGGCAAGCTTTCAGTTGACGCACTTGGAAGCCAAGTCGGCTCAGAAATTTGCATATTTGGTTTGGTATATAACAAAGTACGACCATAGATTTGAAACAGCGAGCCATTATCACCAATATTTTACAGAAAGCACAGCCTAGATCGGAACTTAACACGATGCTTGCTTGACGCTTGCTACGAATATCTAAACAATGTACCTAATGGATATTAATTTATCAGTCCTCGACTGATATAGCTTTGGGACACCACCATCATGTTGAAAATGCCCGCATTTTTTCTATGTTCGCTACTTAGCCTTTTTGTTCTTTCTGCCCATGCAGAGCAAGAAACAACGACTAACAACTGGACTTATCATCGTATGCAACCTGCAATTGTTACCAACTATATCAGTAGTGGTCGCCGTTTAGGTTATGTGAAAACCTCGGTTGAACTGATGGTTAACGCGGGACCAGACCTTGCGTTGGTAGAGTTACATGACCCTTTGTTACGCGATGCCATTATCGAAATTTTTGGGCAGCAAACTGAAGATGAAGTGCGAGCAATAGACGGAAAAGAGCGGATCCGACAACTATGCCTCGTCCGCGTCAATGATTTGCTCGTCCAAGAAACCGGTAAAAAACTTGTCAATGACCTACTTTTTACAACCTATTTCTATGAGTAAAACTAAGTACGTAAGTGTTAATTTTTCTTGGAAGTGAAACGGTCAAAAACTGCCTGTAAACAACCAACGATTAAACCAAACAAATGCGCAAGGTTAGCCGTTGGTGGTCCCGCGAGATCCATAAAACCAATGACTAGCCATACCAGCATAAAACCGACAATCGAACGGCTAACGGTTAGGCCCTTCTCCGGACGTAACCAACCAGTCCACCAGCAATAACCTAGCAACGCATAGACAACACCCGATAATCCACCAAAATTAGGGCCCGTTGCAATTAGCTGTGCAAGGTTAGGAATCACCGCTGCTACAACAGTAACAAGTAGTAGTTTTTGCCAACCTAATTGCCGTTCTATTTCGCCACCGAGTTGCCACCACCACAAACTATTAAAGACAATATGTAAAATTGAAAAATGCAGAAAAATAGGAGTAATCACCCGCCAACTATTGCTCAAGGTAATTTGATCAAGCTCTGGAATTCGTAGGCTCATAAAAACCTCGCCACGAAAACCAATGTTCATTAGCAGATAGCTTATACCAGAAATCGCCATTACCAACATGGTGACAATCCCCGCATGAGCGCTCAATGATTGCCAAAAGGAGCTGCCCATTTTGGGGTAACTCAGCGGCGCACCGCTAACGTCGTTGCGCTCCCAAGATGCGGCTTGATACTTTTTATCACCGGGGTTATCCATGAAGGCACGTAGTTCTTTTTCAGTATGCTCCAAGGCTGACTCGTCGATGAGTACAATAGCAATCGCGTCATTATGCGGAGCAAGCTGGCATTCAATATTTTGAATTCGCATATAGTCCACAAAAGCTTGAGCCAAACGCGCGTTTTTAAGTACCACTAATGTTTTCAAGAGACCTCGATATCAATATCTGTTGGACCATTGCTACGCTGCCATGCTTCAAAGCCTCCAGTTAAACTATAAACCTCTTCAAAACCTTGTTGTATAAGGTACTGCGCAGCGCCTTGTGAGCTTATCCCGTGATAACAACACACGACTATTGGTGTATCGAACTCGGTCTCACTAAGCAGTGTATTTATTGTGCCGTCACTTAAATGCATTGCTCCCTTTGGGTGTCCCAGCGCATATGACTGAGGGTCGCGAATGTCTACGATGCGCGCCGTGCCGGTGTCTAACAGTGTAACTGCGTCTGCAACCTCGATGCTCTCAAATTGTTCCATCGTCTTGTAATTCCTATTCCAAACTGCTTAACACAGAATATGCTGGATGTTGAAGCATAGTGCCACGCTTTTCTATTTCAAAAATACTATATTCTGGAAAAGATGCATCAAAAAAGGCAGCCGAAGCTGCCCGTATTTCGATACAAATGAAGCTTAGCCACCCAAGTATGCTTTGCGTACATCTTCATTGGTCAACAGCGCGTCGCCGCTATCTTCAAGAACAATTCTACCGTTCTCGAGTACATAGCCACGATCGGCTAAACGTAGGGCTTGGTTGGCATTTTGCTCAACCAAAAAGATGGTCATGCCTCTATCTCGCAAACTGGCCACAATATCAAAAATTTGTTGAATGATGATTGGGGCTAAACCCAGCGAAGGTTCATCGAGTAACAGCAATCTTGGCTCACTCATTAAGGCTCGACCAATGGCTAGCATTTGTTGTTCCCCACCAGACATGGTACCTGCCCGTTGGGAGATTCGTTCTCTCAAACGAGGAAACAACTCATACATTTCTTCTATTCGCTCGTCGGCTTGCTCGCTGGTGGCAAAGAAAGCCCCCATGCGTAGGTTCTCTTCAACCGTTAACCGCGAGAAAATACGCCGTCCTTCAGGAACCACTGCAATATCGCCACGCATAATTTCGTGGGTTTTTTTCTGAGTAATATCTTGGCCTTCAAACAGCACCTGTCCTGAACTTGCGCGAGGATCGCCACACAGCGTCATAAGCAAGGTGGTTTTACCAGCACCATTGGCACCAATCAGACTAACAATCTCACCCTGTTCAACCTTAATGTTGACATCATGCAAAGCTTGGATCGGGCCATAGTGGGTCGATACGTTCTTAAATTCGAGCATGTATACCTCTTAAAACTCACCCAAATAGGCTTTGATGACGTCCGGGTTATCTTTAATCTCTGCAGGTTTGCCATTTGCTAGTGGACAACCTTGGTTAACCACGTAAATACGGTCGCTAATTCCCATAACCAGCTTCATGTCATGCTCAATGAGCAAAACAGATACGTTCTCTTTGCTGCGCAAATCTTCAATCAGATTATCTAAATCGTCTGTCTCTTTAGGATTTAGACCAGCTGCGGGTTCGTCCAGCATCAGTATTTGTGGTTGCGTCACCATACAGCGCGCAATCTCAAGACGCCGTTGCTGACCATAGGCTAAGTTGCCCGCGCTACGGTTAGCGAATTCGGCTAAGCCTACTTTTTCTAACCAGGAAAGCGCTCGCTGCATAGCATCCTGTTCACTGCGTCTAAACGCAGGGGTTTTCAGCAGGCCGGCGATAAAATTGTTATTGAGATGACGATGCTGAGCAACCAGCAAGTTTTCAATTACCGTCATGTCTTTAAACAAGCGAACATGTTGAAAGGTACGCACAATGCCTTTACGTGCGATCTGGTGTCCTTTCATTCCTTGGATGGCTTCTCCATTGAAGTGAATCTCACCAGAGGTCGGTCTATAAAAACCAGTCAAACAATTAAAGACTGTCGTTTTACCGGCACCATTCGGACCAATGATAGACACGATTTCGCCCGGATGTAATTCCAAGGCAACATTGTTTACCGCAAGTAGACCACCAAAACGCATGGTCAAATTATCAACTTTAAGTAAGGCGCTCATCTTAACTCGCCTCCTTGAGTTCTAAGTGCGGTCGGTTCATTGGCAACAGACCTTGTGGCCGCCAAATCATCATAAATACCATCATTAATCCAAACATCAACATCCGGTACTCGTTAAATTCGCGAGCCAGCTCAGGTAATACGGTCATAATAATGGCGGCAAAAACCACACCCAATTGTGATCCCATACCACCCAGAACAACAATAGCTAAGATAATCGCAGACTCAATAAAGGTGAAAGACTCAGGGCTAATAAAGCCTTGGCGCGCCGCAAAAAAACTGCCCGCAAAACCTGCAAAGCCTGCACCAATCGTAAAGGCACTAAGTTTAATCACTGTTGGATTTAAACCCAGCGAACGACATGCGATTTCATCCTCACGTAAGGCTTCCCATGCGCGTCCTATCGGCATACGCAGCAGACGATTAATCACGAATAAGGTTATTGCTACCAACAAAACGGCCATTAAGTATAAGAAGATAACTTTATGGGTCGACGAGTAGTCGTAGCCAAAGAAGTTATGCATGGTATCCCAGCCACCATCTTTAACTTTACGATTAAACTCTAGACCGAAGAAAGTCGGCTTTGCAATTCCACTTATTCCGTTAGGACCGCCGGTCAAATGGGTTAGATTGTTTAGCAACAGACGGATTATTTCACCGAACCCCAAGGTTACAATCGCCAAATAATCACCGCGTAAACGCAGCACGGGAAAGCCCAGTATTAAACCAAACAAAGCTGCCAAACCACCAGCGATTGGCAAGCAAGTCCAAAAACCTAAACCCTGCTCACTAAGTAATGCATAGCTGTAAGCACCTACTGCATAGAAGCCGACATAGCCCAAATCTAACAGGCCAGCCAAGCCAACCACAACGTTTAACCCAAGGCCTAGCATGATATAGATAAGCGCCAAGGTTGCTAAATCTACAGAGCCGCGTGTGACTAAGAAAGGCCAAATAATCAATGCCGCCAGAACAAAACTGACCATTAAGCGAAACCCCTTAGGGTTACTCTCCATGGTCGGCAATTTAAAACTGAGTTTAAATCCAGAACTCGCATCACCAGGTTTCTTTTTAAATCGACCAAAAATGGCCTGATGAAATAGCTGGCTAAAGAAAACTGCCGCCACGCCAATATAGAGCCACTGTAGGGACTTCGCTGACGCTAATGACAGTTGAATCCCTTGACTACTGGCTTCCATGCGCACGCCAAGCATCCAACCGGCAAGGATGAGAAAAGTAATGCTAGAAATTAATGCATTCTTTAAGGCTGAAGAACTCATACTTTTTCAACCTCCGGTTTTCCTAGTAGACCTGTAGGCATAAATAACAATACAAAACATAACAATCCAAACGAAACCACGTCTTTGTATTCAGTACTAAAGTAGCCCGCGGTAATTGCTTCTGTAATACCAAGCAATAAGCCACCTAATACCGCGCCGGGAATCGAGCCAATACCACCAAGAACAGCTGCTGTAAATGCTTTAAGACCCGCCATAAAGCCTACATACGGGTTAATTACGCCATAGTAGAGCCCAAGCAAGACGCCAGCAACAGCTGCCAATGCAGCACCAATGACGAAGGTTACTGAAATAACTTTATTAGTATCGATGCCCAACAAATTTGCCATTCCAATATCTTCTGAGCACGCACGACATGCGCGCCCCATACGAGAACGCGAAATAAACAAAGTAAGCAAGGTCATCGCCACAAAGGTCACCACAAAAATGATGACCTGCATGTAAGAAATAGTGAGATTAAATCCGTCTTCAGGACCAAAGCTCCAACCACCCGTGATTAGGCTTGGCATCGCAATATCGCGACTGCCTTGAGCAAGACGAATTAAATTTTGAAGAAAGATCGACATACCGATTGCTGAGATCAATGGAATTAGTCGATTGCCGCCTCGCAAAGGGCGATAGGCGATACGTTCAATTGTCCAGCCATAGGCACTGGTTACAATCATACTGATCACAAATGCACCGACCATCAAAACAGGTAGCGCATCAATACCTAGCATTGCTAGTGCTGCAAGCACCATAAACGCCACGTAGCTACCAATCATATACACTTCGCCATGGGCAAAGTTAATCATGCCGATGATACCGTAAACCATGGTATAGCCGATCGCAATCAACGCATAGGTACTGCCAATTGTTAGACCGTTAACCATCTGTTGGAAAAAATAGAAGAACTGCTCAGACATAGGTGCCTCAAGATTTCCTTGCTCAAGGCTGAAAAAGCGACGAACAAGAAACAATAACTAAAAAAACACCAGCCCTAAAGCTGGTGTTTGAACTACAAATTACTCAGCTACTGACGAGGTACCGTCTGCATGCCAGCTAAATACACCAAAGTCGAAACCTTTAAGGTCGCCTTTTTCGTCCCACTGAAGTGGGCCTGCAACTGTTTCGATAGTATTGCTACGTAAGTAGTTTGCAATTGCCTCTGGATCTGAATCAACGGCTGCTGCAGTAGCGATAGCTTGCATCGCAGCGTAAGTTGTCCAAACGAAAGGACCGGTTGGATCTTCACCTTTCGCACTAATTGCATCAACGATAAAGCCGTTAGCAGGATCTAAGTCGTATTTCTTAGGAAGAGTAACGAATAAACCTTCTGATGCATCACCAGCGATAGCGGAGATATCTTTGTTACCAACACCTTCTGGACCCATAAATTTAGCATCAAGGCCTTTCTCGGCAGATTGACGCAAAATCAAGCCCAATTCAGGGTGATAGCCACCGTAGTAAACGAAATCAACTTTCTCTTTTTGCAGTTTAGCAATCAGTGCTGAGAAATCTTTGTCGCCCGCAGTAACCCCTTCGAATGCTACAACCGATACGCCAGCTGCTTCCAATTCAAGTTTAACTGAAGTTGCGATACCTTCGCCGTATTGCTGCTTATCATGAATAACTGCTACGCGTTCCGGCTTAACAGAGTTGATGATGTAACGCGCTGCGGTTGGGCCTTGGTCGCTATCCAAACCAATAGTACGGAATACATATTCGTAACCGTTAGCGGTAATGTCAGGACTAGTTGATGCCGGAGTAATCATCAAAATGCCTTCGTCTTCGTAGACATCACTAGCAGCTTGAGTTGCACCTGAACACAAGTGGCCAACAACATATTGAATACCGTCGTTTACGATTTTGTTTGCTACAGCAACTGCTTGCTTCGGCTCGCACGCGTCATCATAAGAAATGGCTTGAATGGTGATGTCGCCTTGAATAAGTTCTGCGGCGATATTTGCACCGGTGAATTGCATATCACCGTATTGAGCAACAGGGCCCGTTTGTGGACCAGCGATGGCAACTTTAATCGTTTCAGCGCTAACTAAAGAACTACCGAAAAGAGCAAAACTTACTGCGACACCAGCGGCAGTTTTTGTCCATTTTGTCATTATTATTTCTCCATGAAGTATTTTATGTGTGCTGCTGCGATAGACCGTCACCCATAATTTTTGCTTTATAATGGGGTGATCGCATTCCATCGTTACGACATTTTTACCTGTTGGATTGACTAAGAACAAGTCAGAAATTCTAGAACTGATGCAATTTGACCTTCACCGCTCAGCTTAAAATGTTGCGCTAGGTCACATTGTTAGATTAAGCGAAATATATTTAACAATTGAGCAGTTATATAGACTGGAAATTAAACAAAAGGCAGTCGCAAACTTTTATTTTGCGATCCGCCTAAAATATATCCCTATAAAGACCCATGCTTTAAAGTCAGTTGTTTTAGGTATACCCGTAGATAATGCTATAAATGAGCATCATCTGGCTATTTACTCCGCAATAACACTTAATTAACATCCTGCACCGGGATGGAGCATCAACTGATCGGACATCTCGATATTGTACGCATTATTCGTTTATTTTCGCCTCAGCATCCAATGGTGCTTGATGAAGGTGCAAAGAGCGTGTTGGAAATGCAAACTCAGCATCATTATCTTCGACAATTTTCATTACTTTCGTTAACACGTCATGCTTAATTTCATGGAATAACACCCAATCCGTGGTTTTGGTGAAGGTGTAAATAAAGAAATCGATTGAACTCGCATTGTATTTGTCAAAGTTGACGATCAAAGTTTGAGTGGTGTCGATTTGTTCGTGCTCGCTAAGCATCTGCTTTACTTGAGCCACAACATCGCTCATTTTACTGGCGTCAGCGTAACGTAGACCTACCGTTTCTTTAATCCGTCGGTTGCTCATCCGTGATGGGTTTTCAACCGCAATAGTGGAAAAAATTGAATTGGGAACATACAAGGGTCGTTTATCGAAGGTTCTAATTTGCGTAACCCGCCAACCAATCTTTTCGACAGTGCCTTCGATTTCACGGTCGGGAGAGCGTATCCAATCCCCAACTTTGAAAGGCTTATCGAGATAGATAACGATGGCACCAAAAAAATTGGAGAGTAGATCTTTAGCTGCCATTCCAACAATAAGCCCGCCCATACCACCGAAGGCCAAGACGCCAGAAATACTAAAGCCTAAGCTCTGAAATACAGACAATAAGTACAAAATGATACTGGTGAAACGCAGTAGTTTACCAACCGCAAATACCGTTGTGGGATCATGCTGCTCAGACAGCTTTTGCTCTCCAAGTTTTATCGCTCGAATCGCAGCCCAAAGTAACATGGAGCTCATCAACACATAACGTATCGTTGGAATCACCCCCATAAGATTTGATTCTAGCGCCCTAGCAAAAACAGCCGCTACCATAGAAAGACCGATAATTGCGATAGCCCAGTTCATCGGCTTCCATAGTGCAAACCATACAATCTCATCCCAAGCAAAGCGGGTTGCTTCAGTCCATTTCGACACGTAACCGGCTAATACTCGCCATAAGATAAAGCAAAATAAAGTCATTCCTAAAACAATGCCAATTTCTAACAACCAGTTTGATTGCTGCAATAAAGCATGGCGTTGATCAATCCAGTCTAATAAAACTTCCATCGTGCTTAGCTATCCTTATAGTTGTCGATTGTAGATTGTGCGCTATAGCGATACATCTCATATTTATGAATGGCTTGCTTGAGCTGCGCATACTCATTCGGTTGTTGCTTAGCGACTCTAGCGCTAAAATCTTGCAGGCTTTCAGATTTTTTACGAATGAGGCCTTTGGCTTTGACACGCTTCAACTGTCGGCGTAGCTCTCTCGTCGTTTTTGGGGCGGGTCGCCAGTGCCACGGTTGCATCCAAAGCAGCACACTTATTAAAATGCCCAAAGCAAGTACCGATGCGGTGGCGACAATAAGACTACTATTGCCCAACAAGGTACGTAGGCGATTATAAAAATCAAACTGGCGTTGTGAGTCAAAGTTCAGCACCCAACTTGCCCACCAGTAATCAATTTGATCGAGTCCTTGCCTTAACTGATTCAAGCTTTGTGAATACCAGATACGATTCCAGGTTCCAGCTGTTTGTTGCCATTGCTGCGCGGTGTCGGGATTATTACTGTAGTTGAGCGCAACCCGTTGTGGTGATATCCAAGCCGTTGGGTCTACTTGCTGCCAATGCTCGCCATCCCAATACTCAACCCAGGCATGCGCATCAAAGTCACGAATGGTTATCTGCTTACCGTTATCATCCCACTCGCCGCCAAGATAACCAGTGACCATACGCGACGGAATGCCTAGCGCGCGAGCAAATACAACCAAGCTCTGGGCGTAATGTACACAGAAGCCTTGCTGTTGATTGAAACTGAAATCTAAAAAACCCTGCAATCCAGAATATGCTGGCGGCTGTAAGGTGTAGCCAAATTCCTGACTTAAAAACCACTGTTTGAGGGCCGACATTTGTTGAGAGGCGCTTGAGTAAGCTCGAAAGCCTTGAATAAAGCTCTCTAACTCAACTCGATATTGTGGCGGAAGATCGATGAGCTCGGTTAAATTTGACTCGCTGATATCACTGTTACCCGAGCTGCCCAACCAACGCATTGATTTTTGCTGCCGATTCATCGGGGGACTTTCAAACTCCCAATTATCATCCGCCCGATAAAAAATCCCAACATCAGTACTTTGGCTATATTTTAAACTTGGCAGCCAAGCTTGAGAATTGGATTCGAGTATTAAACTATATTCTTGATATGACTCACCTTGAGCACCTCGGGGTGGGTTCGACTTTAATTGTGTGGCTTGACTTCGAAACCAGCGCTGCCCGTCAAAACGGTCCATAACCATCGCTCGCCAATACCATGCTTGGCTCGAGTTCTGCGGTGCTTCAAAGGACGCTCGAAACGCCAAGCGATCTGAGCGGATCAACTCACTAATATCACCAACTTGCACCTCATCGGATAAACCGGTTTGAGCCTGGTTGGCGCTTGGCATTTTCCAAAGTGGGGCCAAACGCGGAAGGAGTAAAAATAAAGTGATGCTCAAGGGAATAACCACGAGCGCAGGTTTAATGGCCGTTGAAAAGCGCAGCTTTTGCAGTTTGCTATCTAAACTCAGCAGTAGTAATAGATGCATGACTATTATTATTAGCGCAAACACAGCATCGATAATCTGACTCGAAATAACTAAGGATAAAGCTGCCAATAGAATACCTGACATGCTCAGCGCTTCGATGTCCCGCCGCAGTTTGAGTTCAGCAAACTTTAGCCCGTAACCCAGCAATATTATACAAGTAAATAACTCAAACTTCGGTAGGTCTCGACCTAAGTAAAGCACGAGAATCGCGGCTACGATGGTAACAAAGCGCAGGATTTTTCGACTGGGCAGTGACCACTTCCCCGTCACTGCCATATAGGACCAAAAACAACTTAGTAGACCAACAACAGGCAACAGCCACAGCACGTTTGTAAGTAATACCAAGCACGTTAATGCATAGCAAGCCATCGCAATTTTAATGGTGCTTGCGGAAAGATAGCCATTCATCGACGCGGCTCTCTAGCTAAGGCCTGCAGCGCTAGGTTTAACTGGACCGAGCCATGCCCAGCAGGTAAATGTTGATGGCTTAGCTCTAAACCGAAAGGCTTGTGTTCTTGGTTTAAACGTTGTGCCCAATAACACAGAACTTCGAGTCTAGCTTCGTAAGCTAGGTGACTTAAATGACGATGGCTTAAGATAAGCCCTTGGCCACTGCGACTACTAAAATCTTTACGTTGCATTGCATGCCCAGCAGCAAACTGCTTCCAAGCCACATGGCTAAGCCGATCACCTGGCCGGTAGGCGTGTAAACCGCTAAATTCATCCATTAATGGTCCCGATGCCAACGATTGTTCTCCCTGCCCTTGAGCTTCGTCTGCAGGACAAACTCGACTCGGCCGACTCATTGGATAGAACAAGGCTTTGGCCTTGAAGTTCAAGTGTGACCAGCAACGAAACAGGCCTAACGGGAAGACACTCCACACTCGGACCCTAGGTAGCAAATACTCTCCTCGTTGACCCGCAGTAAAGCTCAAACTTAGTTCGTCATCATTGTGTAAGCTATTGGTTTGCCCCCAATCTTTGGGTAGATTTAAATTGAGCCCAATCGGTAATATCTGCTTATCAGCCTCAATAGCTATTTTGAGGCTAGCCATTAGCCCCTGCTGTGCCTCTGGATGTTGTTTTAAGCGTAGCTCTAAACCAGACATATTTTGATGACAAAGCACTAAACACAACAACCAAATACTTAGAAGTATTAAACCCATCAAACTCACTAAGTTATTCTGGTAATTGTTGCCTAACAGCAATAGCAGGATTACTAGTATTAACCAAAGAAAGCCAAAATGGCTGGGTAGGATAAACAAGTTATTACGGTTTAAAACAATTGAATGACTCGCCGGAATTCTTCGTTCAATCCAAGATTGGTACCGCATTTGTCGAAACGACTTAAAGCGCCTACGTAAACTCATTAGCTTAGTTCGCGATAAGGATCTACTTGTTCGAGTAGCAACTGTGCCATCTGGGCACCATTGTCGCCACTGGCTAGACGATGGCTACTCACGGCTACAAATACCGCTTGCACATGCTCAGGTAAAAGATGGTCAGAGCCATGAATAAATGCCCAAGCCTGGGCACAACTCAGCAGTATTTTACTCGCTCGCGGCGATAAGCCTCGAGCATTCTCAGTATGTCGGCTCAGGTGGACCAGACGCAGTATATAGTTAAGCAAACTATCACTGGCATGCACTTGTCCAACTTCACTTTGTAGCGCTCTTAATGCGGCTGCACTCAGGCTAGTTGATGGGACGTCACTTGTACTAATTCCTTTAAGCATCTGTAACTCAGACTTGGGGTCAGGAAAACCAATAGCCAAACGCATGGCGAAACGATCGAGTTGGGATTCGGGTAACTCAAAGGTGCCTAACTGTTCACTTGGGTTTTGAGTTGCGATAACAAAAAAAGGTTGTTCGAGTGGATAGCTTTGTCCATCAATACTGACTTGACGCTCCTCCATTGCTTCTAACAGCGCGCTTTGCGCCCGCGGACTGGCTCGGTTTAGTTCATCGGCAAGTAAGAGCTGATTAAAAATCGGACCGGGATGAAATCGAAACGCATGCTCGGCCGCCTCAAAAACAGAAACGCCGAGTATATCTGCAGGTAACATGTCGCTAGTGAATTGTATGCGTTGAAAGCTTAAGCCAAACTGGCCGGCCAAGGATTTAGCCAAGCTGGTTTTCCCTACTCCTGGAACGTCTTCTAGCAACAGATGACCCCCAGCAAGCAAACAGCTTAAAGCTAACCTAACGGTTTGGGACTTACCCAAAAGATGCTGATCTATATTGCTAGCAATCTGAGATAACTGCGGATTCAAGTTCAATCGATTCATCCTTTGGGTTTTTACAACATACTAAGCGTATATCCCACTATGACGCAATAAAGCATCAACTTGTGGCTCGCGCCCCATAAACCCAACAAACAACTGCATAGCGTCTTTACTCCCGCCTTGCTCAAGCACGTTGTCCAAGAAATCTTTCCCCGTTGCTTGATTAAATATACCTTCTTGCTCAAAACGCGAGAAAGCATCAGCGGAGAGAACTTCAGCCCATTTGTAACTGTAGTATCCGGCGCTGTAACCTCCGGCAAAGATATGAGCAAAACTATGTTGGAATCGGTTAAAGCTTGGTGGTGTTAATACCGACACCTGCTCCCTCACTTTTGCGAGAACAGCCGGGACATCAAAATCGCTGGTTTTTAAGTGTAAGTTAAAATCAAATAACGAAAACTCTAGCTGACGAAGCATACCCATTGCTGATTGATAGTTTTTTGCTGCAAGCATTTTATCCAGCATTTCCTGCGGTAGTGGATCACCACTTTCAAAATGCCCTGAAATAAATGATAAGGCTTCCGGCTGCCAGCACCAGTTTTCTAAGAATTGACTCGGTAGTTCCACGGCATCCCACGCAACGCCATTAATTCCAGCTACATCGCTGACATCTACTTGAGTAAGCATGTGATGTAAACCATGACCAAACTCATGAAATAATGTGATGACTTCGTCATGGGTAAATAGCGCAGGCGCGTCACCTACAGGTCCATTGAAATTACAGGTTAAATAGGCAACCGGTAGTTGAACACTTCCATCGGCGAGAACTCTACGGCCAACACAATCATCCATCCATGCCCCGCCACGCTTGTTCTCTCGTGCATACAAATCGAGATAAAATGAACCGCGGTGTTTGTCTTGCGCATCAAACAAGTCGAAAAAGCGAACATCTTGGTGCCAAGTGTCCACATCATCTCTTTCAACAGCGCGAATTGAAAACAAACGTTGAACCACCTCAAATAGGCCATTTACGACTTTTTCTTCCGGGAAATATGGGCGCAGTTCTTCATCGGAAATAGCGTACTTATGTTGTTTAAGTTTTTCGCTGTAATAGGCTAAGTCCCATGCGTTTAGCTGCTCAATGCCAAATTCTTGTTTCGCAAAGTTTTGTAGCTCCTCGAGATCCTTTCGCCCACCAGGAAGCGAGCGTTGAGCCAAGTCTTCTAAAAAGCCTACAACCTGATCTGGACTATTCGCCATTTTGGTTGCTAAAGATTTATGTGCAAAGCTTTCAAAACCGAGCAAGGTGGCGAACTCTTGGCGCAATAGTAGCTGCTCTGCGATAATGTCACTGTTATCAAATTCGCCAGCATTGGGGCCCTGATCCGAAGCACGAGTACAAAACGCCGAGTACATTTCCTCGCGCAGTTTGGCATCATCTGCGTAAGTCATCACCGGTAGGTAGCTTGGAAATTCTAAACTTAATAAATAGCCGTCTAAATCCTTAGCTTTTGCAGCTTGAGCCGCCGCGGCCAAAGCCGATTCAGGCATGCCCGAGAGCAACTCAAGTTTAGTGATATTTTTAGTCCAAGCTTTCGTGGCATCTAGTACATTGTTAGAAAACTGAGAGGCAAGCTCGCTTAAGCGCAAGCTAATTTCACCATAGCGTTTTTGATCATTTACATCTAACGCAATTCCCGACAACTTAAAATCGCGCAGGGCATTTTCAATTGCCTTTTTCTGAGCTGTTGAGTAGCTGCTATATGCTTGAGATTGCTCTAGTGCCAAGTACGCTTTATATAATCCAGCATGCTGGCCCATTTCGGTACTATACTCAGACAATAACGCGATGCACGATTCGTAAACCTCTCGTAGTTCATCACTGTTAACGACCGAGTTCATATGGCTCACAGGAGACCACATGCGGCTTAGACGATCATTGACGGCATCCAACGGTTCAATAAAATTTTCCCAACTTGGTTGCTCGTGTTGCAATACGGCCTCAACTTCAGCACGGCATTCGGCTAGTAAAGCCTCCAAAGCTGGCTGGATTAGTGCTACTTTAATCTTGGAAAACGCTGGAAGCGTAGGTAATTCTAGTAAAGGGTTGGACATTTCGAGACCTTATCTGTCAACACATGTTGTGTATAAGATGAAGACTCTGCTCCCAAATTTCAATGCTCAAGCAACAAGCATATTTATCTAATTACGATTTTACTCTATTCTGCTAACTATCATTGATGAGCAAACCCTTGTAGGAGAGTGGATGCCCCAACACGCGATTAACTCTCAAAACAGCACCAACGCTAAGCCAGCCCTCAGCCGCTTATCGCTCAGAATTCTTGTCTACATCATTTTGGTAAGCACCATCTTTGCCATTTTGAGCACCTTGGTACAATTACGCTTCGATTACCAACAAGATCTATCCGTCATTGAAGAAACAGCTATAAAAATTGAATCTAGCTTAGCGCAACCCATGGCTGCAAGCCTTTGGAATTTAGACGAGCAACAATTAGAAATCCAAGTTGAAGGTTTATTATCGCTGGCAACGGTGCAATCGGTGCAAGTACGAGAGCTCATCGACGGTAACGGTGTACCGATTTTATTGCGCGGCGATATTAACGCGCCGCAACAAACTAAGAAAAGCTTTGAGCTTATTTATCAAGGGCAACCGGTTGGGGAACTCATTATTGGAAGCTCTTTACACTCAGTTATTGAGCGTATTAAAAGTAAGGCTTGGATCTCACTACTGACGCAAATTATCCAGACTTTATGCCTTAGCATTGCAATTCTTTTGATTATTTATTTTTCGCTGATTCGCCACCTTAATCGCATTGTCGAACACACTCGCAGTTTAGATTTAGATAAAAGTGCGCCAGGCTTAAAACTACAACGCCCTGCCTTTTCTAGCCGCAAAGATGAGCTCGACTCCTTAGTTGAAACGCTGGATCAAATGCATCAACGAATTCATAGCGAACTCAGAGCCAATCAAGCAACCAACATAGCCTTACAAGCAGAGCGCGATTTTGTTAAAACCGTCATTGATTCTAGTAATGCAGTCATCATCACTCTAGATAAGAAATTCAAAATCAAAGATGTTAATCCTAGCGGTGTTTTACTAACAGGATTTACGCAAGACGAAATGCGCGGCCAAAATTGGATCAGCTTATTTGTAGACCATGAACAGCGTAATATCATTGAGCCCTTACTAGCCAGTGGTAAAAACTTACAAGATATCGAACTAAACCTCACAGATCTTCAAGGGAGACAACAGACTTTACTATGGAGTTTTGCCTTGGTATACGAGCACGAACGCGTTAAATCAATCGTCGCTTTTGGTCACGAAATTACCAGTATTAGAAGTAGCCAGCAGCAAGTGTTGGAACTTAACGAACAACTGGAAGCTAAGGTTAGCCAACGGACCCAGCGTTTAGAAGAACGAAACCGCCTATTAGCCTCCACACTAGAAGAACTAAAAGACACCCAAGAGTCACTAATAGCTGCAGAAAAACAAGCTAGTTTTAACCAGTTGTTCCAAATATTCAGTCGCGAGCTCAATTTACCCATTGCATCAGCACTTAGCGATGCACAGGACTTAAGACTGCGTTGTGAAAAAATATCTGAGCAAGTAACCATAACGGATGCTGCTGAGACTTTAGACCAGCAACAGCAACAACATCTGCATCTTGAATCACAGCTTGAAAGACTGGCGCACGTCACTAGCAATTTCAAGCAATTAGTCGTAGATGATGAGCAACGTATCGCCTATGCATTTAGTATCAATGACAACATCCAGCAACTACTGCATAGCATGCATGATCGCCTCGAAAATCAGCATGTCAGCTGTCATATTAAATGCGATCCTCAACTTGAAATTCACAGTTATCCAGCAGCATTTTCTCAAATATTTTCAAATTTAATTAGCAACTCACTGGTTCATGGCTTTGATCAATGGTCTGGTGAGCGGCGTATCGATATCCAAATTAGTACTTATCGCAGCCATTTACGCGTCATATATCAAGACAGCGGTAAAGGGATTGAGCCGACGATGGCGGCGACACTTTTCTCAGCTAGCCCGAGCTCAGCCCAGGCGAGCGCTAATGGCTTGGGTTGCCATATTATCGCCTCCTTAGTGCGTCAACTCTTGGGCGGGGAGATATCCATCGACCTCAGCGAAGGTCCCGGTAGCCGCATAAAAATTGTGCTGCCACTCGAAGAAAACAAAAAGAATTTGATTTAGGGCAAATAACCCCCATCTTTTAACCAATTATCCAGATCAACTAGGAAGCAGACTCATGCAACAATTCGACTATATTTGTATCGGCGCAGGTAGCGGCGGGATCGCTTCAGCGAATCGCGCATCTCGTCATGGTAAAAAAGTTCTTCTTATCGAAGCTAAGCAAGTCGGTGGCACCTGTGTGAACGTGGGTTGCGTTCCTAAAAAGGCGATGTGGTTTGGCGCGCAAGTCGCAGAAGCGATTAACCTTTATGCTGCAGATTACGGATTTGATGTCACATTAAACAAGTTTGATTGGGCAACTTTAGTTGCCAGTCGCGAAGCCTATATTAAGCGTATCCACGGTTCTTACGACACGGTTCTTGCCAAAAATGGGATCACGGTTGTGAACGGTTTTGCCAGCTTTGTCGACCGTAATACTGTTGAGGTAAATGGCGAGCACTATAGCGCTGAACACATTCTCGTAGCCACTGGAGGTCGCCCGAGTATTCCGGCAATTCCCGGCGCTGAACTTGGCATAGACTCAAACGGATTTTTCGCTCTTGACCACCAGCCGAAACGAGTTGTTGTTATCGGTGCTGGTTACATTGCCGTTGAACTTGCTGGTGTTTTACACTCTCTAGGCAGTGAGACCCACTTAGCTGTGCGAAAACATGCGCCGCTGCGTAATTTTGATCCTATGCTGAGTGAAACCTTAGTTGAGTTGATGGAACAAGATGGTCCTACTTTGCACACCCACAGCACACCGGAATCGGTAACCAAGCAAGCTGACGGAAGCTTATTACTACGCTTTGAAAACGGAAAGGAGCTTGAAGTAGACAGTCTCATTTGGGCCATTGGACGTGAGCCAGCTAACGACAAAATAGGCTTAGATAAAATTGGCGTAACTTGTGACGAACGTGGTTACATTAAGGTTGATGAGTACTCTAATACCAGCGTACCGGGTGTCTATGCTCTTGGCGACAACATTGGTAAAATTGAGCTGACTCCGGTAGCGGTTAAAGCCGGTCGTTTACTTTCGGAACGTCTGTTTAACGGACAAACCCATGCCAAAATGGACTACGATCTCGTTCCAACGGTCGTCTTTAGTCATCCCGCGATTGGTACCATTGGCCTTACCGAACCTGAAGCAATTGAGCAGTATGGTAAGGACAATATTACGGTTTACAATTCTACGTTTGGAGCGATGTACACCGCGGTTACCTCGCATCGCCAAATCACACGCATGAAACTAATTTGTGCTGGCGATAATGAAAAAGTAGTTGGTTTACACGGTATTGGCCTTGGTATGGACGAAATTCTGCAAGGCTTTGGAGTGGCGATGAAGATGGGCGCAACTAAAGCAGACTTTGATGCTTGCGTCGCGATTCACCCAACTTCGGCAGAGGAATTTGTAACGCTGTCGTAATTGCTAAATATTGTCAAAAGGCCAAAAACATTACGTTTCTGGCCTTATTTAGGTTTATTTACGTCGCAAAGTATCCTAAGAACATCTGAACAGCATCTTCAATAATCACTTCGCTTTGCTCGGCATTTGGTGAGTCTAAACGAGCTAATAACTGCGGCCAGAATGCATTAGACTTTAGCAAGCCTAAAAACATCGTTGCCGCATAGTTGGCTTCAACTGGTCTCAAGCGACCATCTTCGCATGCTGATTTCATCCACTTCTCAAGACTAGACTCCATCACTTCAATACGTGACATCACTCGCTCAGAAAGCTCTGGAGAGCGAATTGACTCGGCCAACATGACACGAACTAACTCACGATGCTGTCGATTACTTAACATCAACAACTCTTTATGAGCAAAATCGCGTAATTGTGGCGCTAACGCTTTTGTCGCGTGATAATCGAATTCAGTCGCTTTTGCACTATGCTTAAACAAGCGCCCTGCAATCTCTTCAAATAAGGCGTCTTTACTCTCAAAATGATTGTAGACCGTGCGCTTGCTAACTTCAGCAGCCTTACTAATAGCATCCATACTCGCGGCTTGAAATCCCTTAGATTGGAACTCAGATAGCGCTGCTTGAACCACAGCTTCGCGTTTTCGCTGGCTTAAAGTGCGTAGTTCTGACTGCGGTATTGCGATAGGACTTAGAGATGTCATGTGTCATTCCAAACTAAATTTTAATTTATTTTACACTAATGAGTTTACTTTTGTAAAACAGAATGTAAACTACACCGTATAGTTTACTTATGGTTGTCTACATGAATATCAAACACATCAGCATTAGCGGAGTCATCATGGTCCTTTTAAGCGCTTGTAATAATACCCCCGAAAAAACCAAAACGGCGATCGAAGCCTCCGCACAATACTCTGATGGCGTGTTCATCAATAAAAAATCAGATGCATCTACGTTTTCCCTTAAAGATAGCTGGAACAGCGCCAAACGATTTTTATTTGAAAAAGACCCAGAAAGCAGCCCTGAAACACAAATCCCGGTTAAAGCGATGAGTCAACAAAGCTTGGAAGCGGAGCGCAAGCTTGGCGATGCATTATATAGAATCGGCCATTCCAGTTTGCTGCTGAACTTAGATCAAGAATTCTATTTGATTGACCCTGTGTTTGGCGAGCGCGCCTCTCCGGTGTCCTTTGCAGGCCCTAAACGTTTCCATGCTACTCCACTCACAATCGATCAATTGCCAGAAATCAAAGCTGTCATCATTTCTCACGATCATTATGACCACTTAGATAAATCAAGCATAAAGGCGCTTGCAGACAAAGTAGAGACCTTCATAGTCCCACTAAATGTAGGCAAACACCTACGCAAATGGGGTGTGGATAGTGCTAACGTTGTAGAACTTGACTGGTGGCAAAGCATTCAAGTTGAGTCAACCAATACCATCTTAACCGCTACCCCTGCGCAACACTTTTCAGGACGGACCCTAAGCGACAAGAACGAAACCTTGTGGGCATCATGGGTCATCCAAAGCAAACATCGAAAAATATTTTTTAGCGGTGACAGTGGCTACTTTGAAGGATTTAAAGAAATTGGAGAACGCTTAGGTCCCTTCGATTTGAGCCTCATGGAAAACGGCGCTTATGATCAAGCTTGGGAAGGTGTTCACATGACACCTGAACAAAGCGTTCAAGCCCATATTGATCTACAAGCTGGCGCATTGCTACCCATCCACAACTCTACATTTGATTTAGCCTTACATGCGTGGCACGAACCGCTAAATCGCATCGAAAAGCTAACTCACGCGCTAAATATTCCTTTAGTCACGCCGACTATCGGATCGCGCCTAGCTTTAGAACCTCTAACCCCAACCCAGGCTTGGTGGAAATCGTTGCAAACTCAACAAAGTGCTAAACACCTAGATACAGTAGCGACAGCACTTTAATACCAATACTTTGGGCTGACGAAAGCTGGCCCAGCTCGTTATCAGTAAATTCGAATCCAAGGATGTACAAAATGAAACACGTTGCATTAATCACCGGTACTTCAACAGGCTTAGGCTTAGAATTGGCCTTACTAATGGCGCAACAAAATTGGACGGTTTACGCCTCGATGCGTGATACCACCAAAGCTGACCCGCGTTTAATTGAATCAGCTAACATCAATGTAGTCAGTCTTGATGTTAGCCAATCCACTAGTGTAATCAGTTGCATTGAAACTATTGTTAGCGCAGAAGGGCAACTAGACCTGCTGGTCAATAACGCAGGAGCTGGATTTGTACGTACGACAGAACAAGCAACCGAAGAAGAAGTTGAATGGGTTTTGGATGTAAATTTCAAAGGAATTGTTCGTACTACCAAAGCAGTTTTGCCACAAATGCGAGCCCAAAACAGCGGCCATATCATTAACATCGGCTCGGTTGGGGGGCTTGTTGGTCAACCTTTTAATGAGATTTATTGCGCGGCTAAGTTTGCGGTTGAAGGTTACACCGAATCAATGGCTAGTTATATAAGCCCAAGCTTTGGCATTCACTTTACAGTGGTTGAGCCAGGCGGGATTCAAAGTGAATTTGCCAATAGCGCACTGCGCCAATTTCAAGATGGTGGCGGTATGAAAGCAGATGCTTATCAGAGCATTTTAGAAAACTATATCGGTAATGCACAAAAACGTGCTGCAACCGATGGGCACGCTGTTTATCAAACCGCACTTGAAGTAGCGCAAGTGGTTGCTAAAATTGCAAGCCTCGAACAACCGCCGATCCGAATCCGAACCTCGGAATGGGCCGAAGACCTTTGCAAGTTCAAAACCCAAGCCGATCCCGATGGTAAGCGCATGCAAGCAGAAATCTTTGAGCGTTTTCTGAAATAAAAACATTAGGGCTGCGTGGACACGCTGCCCTAATACTCATGAACAAGTGAAAACTGAGTCACTTACCTAGCTAGTTTTAAATTGAGATAACATCGCTTTTAATTGCTGAGCTTGGTTTAGTGAACGCTGAGCTACAGCTGTAGTCTGCGCTGATAGCTCACTATTACTTCTCGTTTTATCTGCCAGTTCAACCAAGTTGCGATCAATATCTTCCGTTACATGGCTTTGCTCTTCTGTAGACGTCGCAGTTGACGCACTAACTTCAGCAACACTTGAGCTATATTCGAGAATTTGAGCCAGCGATAGCTGAGTCTTATCCGCGAGCTCTACTGTCATTTCTGCTGCAGAACTGCCAAGTGCAATCGAGTCAACGGCTTCAGTCACGCGGTTTTGCAAGGTTTCAATCATCTTTTGAATATCTTCGGTAGATTGTTGAGTTTTGCTAGCCAAATTTCGTACTTCATCGGCAACCACTGCAAAACCACGCCCTTGCTCTCCCGCTCGCGCCGCTTCAATAGCAGCATTTAACGCAAGTAAGTTGGTTTGTTCCGCGATACCTCTAATTACATCCAATACCGAAGCAATACTATTAGAATCCTCAGATAAACGCTGAATTACTTTAGAGGCTGCAGCTACAGTCTCGGACAAGGATTCGATTTGTTGCTTTGATTGTAGGGTAACCTGCTGGCTTTGTTCAGCCTGCAAATTCACTTGGTTTATTTCTTCAGCAGTATGACTGGCGTTATTGGCAACTTCTCGAATCGCAACGCTCATTTCATTGACCGCCGTCGCAACCAATTCAACCGATTTACTTTGCTCTTGACCTATATCAGCACTTTGACGCGTTGAGCTATTTAGGTCACCCATGGACATCTCTAAGGTACTTGATTGGTCACTTATAGATTTAATCAAGGTCTCTAGCTTTGCTACAAAGGCATCAAAGCTATTGGATAGTTTGCCTATTTCATCTTCGCGGGTGGACGCTATACGTAGCGTTAGATCGCCATCGCCGCTGGCGATTTCATCAATACGGGTCTGCACTAAATCTAAGGCCCGAACCATTAAGGTTGGTCCAAAATACGCCACAATAATGGAGAAGCCTATAGAAATTAGGGTGACAATAACCATAATCGTCTTGTTCTCGGAAATGTTTTCCATTGCTTTGACATTTACTTGATCAGCAAACACTTCAACAATTTCAGTCCGAGTATCATAGTGTTCTCTTAGCGTTTCGAAAAGCGGCTCTACCGTAGCTTGAGTGTACGCAATCGCTTGCGCGGTTCCTTCCTTTTTAACTTTGGTAAATACTAGCCTCGAAGCCTGTTCCCATCGCTCAAAGTCTCTGCGAAATGATGTTGTTTCCGAAGCATTAAGTTGTTCGGCAAACAAACGCTCAAAAAGATTCATTAAATTCTTAGCTTGCCTTGCGTTTCCTTCATAATTGTTAACTTTTTGAGATAGTTCGGACGAATTAGGATCGATGATAAGTGCCTGAAGTAAAGCTTGCTGCGCCTGGTATAAATCTCGGTCTCCATTTAGAACCGCTTCAAGTGCTGGTAAGATTTTTTGGTTTACTGAGTTCAATTCAGATTCTGTTTTACTTCCCATTCTAAAACCTAGACTGGCAACCACAATGAGCATTAAACCCATCACCGCAAGCGATACTGTCATCTGAAATTTAATACTATTTCGCATTCAAGGGATCCTGTTGTGAGTCTTAGCGTAAACGTTTAATTCAATCGTGGGCACACTATCGGGCAGTTCATGCTAATGTCCTACACATTTGTTAACTATATTCAATATTCGAGTTCATCGGCATTTTCAGCTAAACTTCGCGCACAACGATAGGTGAGGACAAGTAATGGCCATTCAGTGGTATCCCGGGCATATGCATAAAGCCCAAAAAGAGATCGGCGAAATTATGCCTGGCGTTGACGTGATTATCGAAGTACTTGATGCTCGCATCCCGTACAGCAGCGAAAACCCGATGGTATCGAGTCTTCGAGGTGACAAACCCTGTATTAAAGTGCTTAACAAAAGTGACTTGGCGGATCCAGAGCTGACTCAAGCCTGGCAAGCTCATTTGGAAAAAGAGCGTGGCATCAAAACGTTTGCAATTAGCTGTGCCCAACAACCACAAATGGCTAGTCAATTACTAAAGCTAGTGCGTCAAACAGTGCCCAATAAAGGTAGCGCAGATAAACAGATTAACGCTTTAATTTGTGGTATTCCCAATGTTGGAAAATCGACGCTAATCAATATCCTTGCGGGCCGCATTGTGGCTAAAACCGGTAATGAGCCAGCCGTTACCAAAGCTCAACAACGAATTCGCTTAGATGGGCATATAGTACTGCGTGACACTCCGGGCATGCTTTGGCCCAAGTTCGATAATGAAGCCAGCGGCTACCGATTAGCAGTAACAGGGGCAGTTAAAGACACTGCTATCAGTCATGATGAAGTTGCGGCCTTTGCTGCAGAGTACCTACTGTTGGCCTACCCGACACTCATTAAAGAACGCTACGGGTTTGAGAGTTTGCCTGAGTCTGAAATTGAACTGCTCGAAGAAATAGGAAGAAAACGGGGTTGTTTAGTGCGCGGCGGACATATTGATTTCACCAAAGTATCGACAATTGTACTTAATGAATTAAGGGATGCGACCTTAGGCCGAATTACGCTTGAAAGTCCCGAGATGGCTGTTGCTGAACAAGCTGCCGTGGACATCATGTTGGCAGAGAAAGCTGCCGATCCTAATAAACAAAAGCGCCGTAAAAGACCGCGTCGTTACTAGCGTTTATCTGACATTAAAACCAGTCGTTTGGAATTGGGGCTGGATCTCCAAATAGGTCGCTATCGCGATTCAAAAGCTTTAGGCAGATAGCCTGCGTTTTAGCTGCATCGAGCAAATAGCAAGCAGCGTCACCAAACTCAAATTGCTTAAGTGCGCCATGCTTGTATAAGGCTGGTGCAAGCTTCACATAGTGCCTGGATACGTCTTTTACTGGAGCTTGATGGCGTTGCATAAGCACTTGCCGGCGATAAGCTTGCGACTCAATTACTAAGTGCAAAGGATTTCCTAACCGATTGGGTACATTGGCTTTTTCTTCTAGGCTATGTATAAATGTATTACTACTCAAAGTGCAGCCAATAAAGGCGATCTGCGCCTGCATATTAGCGAGCTCCCCCCAACACCCTTTGGGCGGACAAGGGCTTTGAGCCTGATCGTCAAGCGCAAGATATTCCTCAGCACCTTTGCCGATAGCACATACACTATGGGTAGGGTGCTTTGAGCGTTGAACCCCACTGCGCTGGCGAAACAACTCTGAAAGCAAACCCACACATGAAGGCTCGCTTTGCACCTTGAAAACACCACCAGGATTGCTTTCGTCGAGCCAACTATGACTAGGGAAGATGAGTAAACCAGGATTCGACTGTTCGACATTAAGGTGGTCACAAAATGTATCTAGTACCGTTTGCGGGCCACCATCAACATGTCCAATGGCTTTCATTGAAGAATGAACAAGTAGAGGCCGCTGCGTATCAATACTAGCGGCCTTTAACTGAGATTGTAGGCTTTGGTGAATATGGGTCATTATGAACAGCAGTATAGTTTGGTAGCTATACTGCTAAAGATACTCTAAGGAGCGACTAAAAACGCAATTGCATCTTTAATTTCATCTTCGCTACAATCCATACACGTTCCTTTAGCCGGCATCATACCCTTTGCGCCGGTAAAACCATTCCAAGCGTGGTCAAATAAGGTATCTTCGCCTTGAGCTAGGCGAGCATCCCACTCAGCTGTATCGCCTTTTTTCGGAGCACCGGCTGCGCCAGTTCCATGGCATGCGAAACAGAAGCTCTGATAAACACTTGCACCATCACGCGGACCTGTATCAGCACTCGCTGTTGGTGCTTTGTTAACATCTATTTCACCATCGAGATAAACCTGACCAACAGGTGTAATACGATCAGCGATTGCAGCATCGCTCATGTCCGCAGCAAAAAGACTAGAACTCATCGCCATGAGGGCTGCGACAACGATGGTTTTGACAACAACGGCTTTGTGGATCAGCTTCACTAGGGGTCTCTCCTGAATATTATTATGTTTTTAGATTGTTATCTAAGTAGGTACATCCTTGATATCTGGCAGTATACCCTGTCATCAACGTCGTTCCAATCCTGCTAATATTTTTAGCCATGGCAAATTCAAATCACCAAGCGCTGCAAAATTTGGATTAATCAAACTTTCACGTTGATTATAGCTAAGTGGTTGCATGCTTAAATCTTGTAAATCACCGCCTGCCTCGCGCAAAATAATCTGCGGCGCAGCTGTATCCCACTCTCCAGTTGGACCTAAGCGTACATAGACGTCAGCTTTACCTTCAGCCACTAAACAGCTTTTCAAACTCGCACTGCCTAAAGGGGTAAATCGATAATCAAATTCAGGATCGAGTCCTGAATGCAGTATGGCAAGTTTTTGTACCCGACTAACCGCAATATGAACTTGAGCAGGATGCTGATGATGCTGCTGAACGGTTATCGCCTTGGTACCGCCGGAGTCGCGCTTAAATGCGCCATTTCCTTTAACTGCGAAATAACAAACATCTTGCATTGGACCATAAACCACACCTAGAACAGGCTCACCATCTACAATCAACGCTAATTCACTAGCAAAATCACCGGAGCGTGCTACAAATTCTTGAGTGCCATCGAGTGGATCAACAATCCAATAACTCGACCACTGTTTTCGCTTTTCATACGCAATGTCAGCATCTTCTTCTGAGAGGATTGGAATCTCAGGACTTAAACGTTTGAGCGCCGCTATAATTTGATGATGAGCGGCAATATCGGCACTCGTAACCAAGGTATCATCGGCCTTGGTTTCAGATTGATAGCTATTTTCCAAATAGATCGCTTTTATGAGACGTCCAGCGTCTTGACATATCGTTATCGCTGGCTCTAATAGTTGGTCAATATTAGGCATCCGTATCTCCTTGTTCGAAGCGTAACTTACGCTCTAACATCAATAAGGCAGCGACACTACGAGCCTCTTTAAATTGAGGGTTTAGTAATAGTGTATCAATTTGTGCCAATGGGACCCTCACTTGATCCAATGGCTCAGGTTCATCACCTTCTAGCTGACTTGGGCTTAAGTCCCGGCCCAAGTATATCGACATAGAGCTAGTAAAATAACTTGGGGCAACACTTAAGTCACACAACAAATCCAAACGACCGGCCTTATAGCCTATTTCTTCTTGTAACTCGCGATTAGCAGCATCAAGAGGGGCTTCGCCAAGGTCAACTAAGCCTTTAGGAAATCCTAGTTCGTAGCGTTCGCTGCCTGCGGCGTATTCGCTAATCAAGATTAGCTCATCGTTTTCATCCAGAGGTAATACCATAACCCCGCCACGTCCACCTCCTTTGAGGCGTTCGTAGACGCGTTGCTCACCATTGCTAAACTCAAGATCCAAGGCTTCAATTTGAAAAAATCGACTTTGGGCAACAGTATGACTGCGATGGATCTTTGGTGGTCCGCGACGCATAACACTCAATAACCTTATTTTATGTTTACAACATTGTTACACTGCCAAGCCTAAACTGACAAGAAAAAGCGCATCTACATGTTTGACTGGCAACAAATAGACACTGTCTTACTCGATATGGACGGCACCTTACTCGACCTCCACTACGACAACTATTTTTGGTTGCAGCATTTGCCAGCTTGTTATGCCAAGGCACACGCAATCAGCCATGCACAAGCTGAAGCCGTCCTTTACCAGCACTATCAAGCTGTTGCTGGTAGCTTGGATTGGTATTGTCTTGATCATTGGAGCCAAGTGACTCAGCTCGATGTGAGAGCGCTTAAATCAAGCCCTGAGCTTAGTGCCCGTATTGCTTGGAGAGCCGATTCCAAGGATTTTTTGTCAAAATTATCGCAGCTAGGGATCCAGCGAGTATTGTTAACCAATTGCCATCCCGATGGCCTGGAACTAAAAATTCAACAAACAGCTATTGATACTCATTTAGATCGAATGTTTTCGACCCATCAATTTGGATACCCAAAAGAAGCAGCTGAGCTTTGGAGCGCACTGCAAAAATCCTACCCCTTCGATCCTAGTCGTTGTCTATTTGTTGACGATAATGAGCACCTGCTAGATGCTGCGTCAAACTTTGGCATTGCATATACCCTAGGTATTAAAACTCCAGATAGCCAAAACCAAAGCAAAGTTTTTGAGCGCCACCGCGCTGTAGATTTATATAACGAACTATTTGACCCAGTTTCACCACATTAATGGGCCACTATCATTAAAACGATAATAGCCACGCGCATCTGCTTGCCCTATATACGGCAGTAAATCGTGATACTGCTTATCAAGACCGGCACCAGCTTTAAGTTTACCACTGCTAAGCCATTGCGAGGACGAAACCAAAATCTCTGCTTCTAAGTCAAGCTTAGAGTCATTATGCTTAATTTCCAAACTCAGCTGTTGTTGGTCACAGCTTATCTGACCAACAACATTTTCAAATTCGAGTACGCCAAGCGGACTGGCAATCTGTGGTCCTCGCCAGGTAAATTCAGTAATCGTTTGCTGGCAGGACTCGGTCCAGTCAAGCAGCCTTATCTGTAGCTCCAAAAGTCCATCAACGCTCACAGGTAGCATAAGCGCAACGGTGTCGTTTAAGCGTTGTGCAGGTAAGTAAACATTCACATCAGTTAATTGCCAACCATACAATGATTTAGCGACTATACCCTCACCTCCTCCGAGCCGTCCGTTTCCAACTTGGACATGATATGCCCAGCGCCCTTTTAACAAGTCGCCAGCCAACCATTGCCAATGGATCGGACCTAACTCTTGCCCCGCATAGGCTAAGCTCTTAACGCTACCTTCCCATAAACTTCCCTTTGCTTGTTTCCAAGCTAAGGGAGTTGAGTTTGGTGTCCATGCCAAAACAGCGCTAACCGGCAATAGTTTTATAAATCCCCAGATGGCAATCGAGACTAGCAAACAAGCCCATACTATTGGCTTAAGCACCTTGCTCACTGAGACTCTCCTAGTTTCAAACGCCGAACTTTTACCCACGCGCTACGCTGTTCAATTTCTTCGACTTCTAGGAGTAGTGTGCTAACACCATGGTTCTTTTTTAGTTGTTCCAACCAAGTAAGTAAGGATTCAAATCGAACCGCATCAATCCACAACTCAACTTGATTTTCCTTGGGTAGTAAACGAGTGATAGTAATTGCATTGGCTCTTGCTGTGCTACTTACCAACTGGTTCAAATTGTCAAAGCTGCCGTCAGCTTGTTGCGGTGCTTGTTTTAAGCGATCTCGATTGTCCAAGGCCCAGTCCAATAGAACTTGCTGAGTTTGTAGGCGCTGACTCAGGTTTGCTTTTTGACTGCTCAATGGTTGCCAAATCCCCCAATATACCAAGGCAAAAAACGCGAACATTGAAGCAACAATAAGCAGTTGTTGCTCTCTTTTTTGCAGTTGTACCCACCACTGTTTCATTGGCGACTCCGTATGACTAAACTGCCTTGCACTTTATTTTTTCCTTGGCTCATTGCACCTTGTTCCACCTCAAAATCACTGGCGATCCTAGAAAATTTATCAAAGCTTTGATAGCTATCCGCTTGGGCTTGAACCCTGAGCTCGCCGCGTGATTGGTCAAAACGCAGTGAGCTTACGTCTAGATCCGGTACCTTTGCAAACGCCGGTTCTAAGGCAATTAGTATCTCAATGTCTGGGTTTAAACCACCGCTAGCCTGCTGAGCTAATACCCGTTTAAAATCACGTTGAATTTGGGAGTCTCTAAAGCGTCTTGCATTTGGAAACACCTCTTTATAAAGGTCGCGCAGCTGCTCAGTTGTTTGTTGGCTTTGCGCTTGCAGTTGCCTCAGTTCAAGGTATTGTTCCCCAACTAATAAGGCTAAACAGATACTCGCGGCAACGAGTACTTTTTTCCAATGTGCGAACGTCTCTCGCCAAGGATTTTCCGCTTCAAATTCGCCCTGAAGCAAACTGAATTGTTGTACTTGTAGGCCTTGCGCTAACACTTCAAGTGGGAGTTGCGGCTCCAAAGCATGAACTTCCCAGTCTTGCTCTAAACTAGGGCTCAGTTTCAGCGCATGATAGCTCTGTAGGCGCAAAGGCTGCGCAGCATCCTCTGTAGTTTCATCAACTATTTCGGAACCTGAATTGTCTGTAAGCTTAGTTTGGGCTGCAATAGCCGCCAGGACGAACTCAATTTGTTTCGTTTTAACCCCACAAAATAGCAGTTCGGGGCCACGTAGAAGCCATTCATCATCGATTCTTAAACCGGTATAGTTGTCCCCTTCTTGCTCAAGCAATAAGGCATCAGGAACGAGTTGACTAAGTTTAATTTCAAGCGTATTTAGTTGGTCTAATATTTGATTGATATACTGCTTTTGGCAGACCACAAATGACATGGTTGTTGCTTGGCGTTTTAATAAAGCAAAGTGCAGCTCTTCAGGGTCGTGCGCAAGCTCATCTTCTAACATGTAAGGAACTAATTTCCGCCATTTACGCTGTGCACTTTTGGCTAACTCTAGGCTAATGACACGGCATAATCTCGCAGGCATGAGTACAATAACTTGACGTTGTTTAGTTTTAGTTTGCAGTTCACTTAACTGTTCAATCTTGCACTGACCGCTAGAGATTAGCTTAGCCCCAAGATTGTCATAGACTACCCACATCACACTTGATTGCTTGCTTGCCGGCCAATGTAAGATCAAGGTTTCATTCACAATTGTATTCCTAATTGTCGTCGTAATATCTGCGCTTGCCCGTCTTGCATATAAATCAGTGCTGATTGCTCTTGTTGACTATTGTCGGACTGCGCGACTAAACGCAATTTAAAGTATTGGCTACTTAATCCTAGTAGAGTGTTAAAGTCTTCTCGGGCCAAAGAATGTCCCTTCGCTGATGCGAGTTCAACAAAGCTTTCGATACTCTCGTAACCTTCTCGCGGTCGATCATCTAACAAGCTTATAGCATCATCTTGACTTAAACTTGGATAAAACAAAGCCATCAATATCGGGCTTTGCTCAGCTTTTAACGTATTTACATTGATAACTAACTCAGTGATTGGAAGCGCACAGCTTAAGTGTTCGAGGAAGTGGTAAATGCTCTGCTGATAACCTTCAACTGCCCGCAATTCGCTTATTTCCAATAGCGCTTGATTGGCCGGAAGATAAGGTGGGGTTTTGGCTTCGTAAATTCCATCTTCGGCTCCAAGTTCTCGAGGTACTGTATCTTCGTCTAGCCAATCTTGAAGAGCTTGCAGTAGCTGACTAGCTTGATACTCATCAATATCTCCACTCATGAGTATGTTTTTAAATAACAGCTCTGTTGGGCTAAGCTCATCGGTCGCTTCAAACGTTTCATCGCCGCTGATCGTAGTTAATGCGTTTAGATTAAAACACGCTTGTGCATCAAGCACTTCGCCAGCAACTTGTATATCTTCAATTGGGAAAACTAAACCCTCGGTGGCCCAATACTGACCCAAGCTCACTTGTTCGTTATCCGATAAGTCTTGGGCCAATATTTTTAGTACAAATTGCTGCGCCCCTTCAAGATACCAGTAGAGCTTGCGATCTTCCTTTAGCAAGGAGACACGCGCAATTGAGGTTGAGGTTCGCTGCACAAATCCACTAGCGACAATAACCATCAGTGCGACAATAAGCATCACGGTAACCAATGCGGCACCGCGTTGTCGCTGCGCACTAATCATCACAAGCTTTCTACCTGAGTCGTAATATCATTAGCCATAAACACTCGTCTTAGCTTTCCTAAGTCTTTAAGTTGTATGTTAACTTCCAGCGCTTTTGGTAGCTTTGATTGTTCACTGTCAAATTTTTCCAACCACTGACCATCGTCCATAAAACGCAGTTCAAACGATTCAATTTCGCTCAATATTACTTGGGCTCTTCCCTCATCGCCAACGCTCGTATCCGCGTAGTAATAGTGGCGCCTAAGAAGACTGTCTTGCTGTTGTATATATTCAACTTTTTGCAATTGTGAACGAGGTAGCATTGCTTGAGGGTTACTCCAGCCACTGCGTAATATTTCCAAGCCGTAACTTTCACTATCGTTCTCAAATAAGCCCGCATTAAAAGAGCTTTGATGTTGCTCTCCATTTTGACGAATGCGACGATCAACTAATTGGTTAATATCTCGGCCAATGAGTACAAAGGCACGGTTCACCTCAGCCAATCGTTTAGCATGTACTTCTGCTTGTTTATCAGTATTCAAAACGCCTTGCAGCATCTGATAACTAGCTAGGCTCAAGAAACTGAAAATCGCAACAGCGACCATTAGTTCCACAAGGGTGAATCCATGCTGAATTTGGCGCATCTACGATCCGTCCCAAACATAGGTTTGCAGCTGGGCAATTGGATTATCGCGTTTATTTAGCAGATTTTCGCTTTCGTAGACGAATACACGTAACGCTAAAAATTCGGGATCGGACGTCGCCACGCGCTCCCAACGCCAAAAAAAGGTCTGTTGTGCAACTTGTTCTGTGCCTTTATCACCAGCGGCGCTACGCCAGTCTTGGGTAAGTACCAAATCGGCCATTTGATTGTCAGCAACCCACAAGGCATAGGTATTTTGCTCTAGCATTTGTAGCGAACGCAGATGCCCTGATGCACTTTGCGCGATAGTCACGCCTGCTATCGCAAGAATTGCCATCGCGACCATCACCTCGAGCAAGGTCATTCCCTGTTGATGTTTAAGTCCACGACTTGGCACATTCAACGTTTTCATTTAATAGGCTCAAGTTGATGCTGGCCAAGATCATCAACACTTATACGCCAGTGTTGTTGCTCATCTCTGGCATGCAACACAAAGGGTGTCACTTCTCCACCGGGAGAAATCAACACTTGGGGGCTAAGCTCTTGGGTTTGCTCGGTGACAAAGTCACGCTCGAATATACGTTGACTAGCAACACCAAAATCTCCGCTAGCTAGTGTATCGCTACTAAGTCGTAAATCTTCACCTTGATCGAATCCGTCTAGTTGTAACTCCAGTTCCAAGGCTTCAAAAGTTTGCGGTAACAAAGGCTTTTGGTCAACGATACTCCAGCGCCACGTAATCTTGTCTTCGATGTTTAAAACTAGCCAGTGAATCTGCTGAGCATTGACGTGCATCCCTATCGGACGACCACTGATTAAGGCTTGCTCTTGCGCGTAAGTGAGTACTGTAGAAAATTGTTGTAGTTGGCGTTCACTATCTTGCTGCGTTGGTACAATACGAACCGCAACGGCTGTTGCTAGTAGGCCCATGATTAGTGCTACTAGCATCACTTCCATTAAGGTGAATCCTCGCGCCGTCGCGTTTATCATGGTCTATTTAAAAATCCATATCCCAGTTCCCTAAGTCGTCCTCTGTGCCTTCTTCACCGTCCGGCCCCATTGAAAACACATCAATTTTCCCATTTTCGCCGGGACTAATTAGAATGTAATCGTTACCCCAAGGATCTTGCTGTAAGCGACGTAGATAGCCATCTTCAGGATAACGTCGCGGAAGCGGCTCAATGGTAGGTTTTTCAACCAAAGCTTCTAGACCTTGTTCGGTTGTAGGATAACGGTCATTAGCCAAGCGATATAAATCCAATTGATTTTCAAAGCTCACTAAATCTGATTTAACTTTCTGACGGTTTGCGACATCCTTATTACCCATTAAGTTTGGCACGACCACACTGGCAAGTATGCCCAGAATGACCACCACAACCATCACTTCAAGCAAGGTAAATCCTAGTGTAGCTTGACGTTTATTCGCTGCTTTCATTACATCCCCATCAAATTATTAAGTTCTAAAATTGGTTGTAGAATTGCCATCACAATAAATAGGACTATACCTGCCATCGATACGATCAGCGCTGGTTCAAATACCCCTAACGCAATACTAACTTGTGCTTCAAATTGTTGATCTTGATTGTCAGCAGCACGATGGAGCATTTGTCCCAATTCCCCCGAGCGTTCTCCACTTGACACCATGTGCAACATCATCGGTGGAAACAAGTGAGTTGCGTCTAGAACTTGGTATAAACCACTACCTTCACGTACCTGTTCAGCTGCGGTCAACAATAAGCTTCGCATATGCATATTGCCAAGCACTTGGGCTGAAATGGCCATGCTTTCTAACAAAGGAACTGAACTGCTATTCAGGATACTTAGGGTTCGAGCATAACGGGCGGTATTCAACTGCCGACTCACTCGACCAATCACCGGTAAAAACAACACTCGCTTGTCCCAAGCCAACCGAAGCGGCGGGTTTAGCAACAAACGCTTTACTAATTGCTGCACAAAAACAACGACGATAAATAAAACGATGCCGTAACTTGCGATAAATTCAGATGTATTGATCAGGAGTTGAGTTGTCCATGGTAGTTGCTGTCCCATGTTGACAAACTGGCTAACAACTTTGGGCACCACTGACACCAATAACAATACCACCACCGCTATCGACACCAGGGTTAACACTGCAGGGTAGATAGTTGCTTGCAGCGTCTTTAAACGCAGAGCTTGACGCTGTTCGGTGTAATCGGCGAGACGTTCAAGTACCCCGTCTAAATGTCCAGACTTCTCTCCGGCGGCTACCATTGCACAGTACAAGTGGTTGAATACCCGAGGAAATTCCTGCATCGATTCAGCAAGGCTATGACCTTCTAGTACTTTTGAGCGCACAGCGACAATGACAGCTTGTAACTTTGGTTTTTCACACTGTTGGGAAACCGCTTCGATAGATTCTTCGATAGGTAATCCCGCGCTGATTAAGGTTGCCAGTTGGCGAGTAATTAATGCCAAGTCTGCGGCAGATACCGTTGTTTTTGAGCCGCCTTTAAGTTTATGTTTAGATTGTTGATTAACTAATTTGTAATCAAATATCTGTAAGCCTTGTTCTCTTAAGTGACTGCGCAAAAGCCTAGGTGTATCGGCTTCAAATACTCCTTTACAAGTTTTACCTTTAGCATCAATGGCTTGATATTCAAACGCAGGCACGTCTTACTCCTCTCGAGTCACACGCAATACTTCTTCCAGCGTACTGACACCAGAAAGAACTTTGGAAATACCATCTTGCCGAATCGAAAGGTGTTCGTCTCCAAGCGCTTGTATAAATTGATGCTCACTTGCATCGCTATGAATTAAGTCTCGGACCCTATCGTTTACCTGCAACAGTTCATAGATGCCGACTCGACCTCTGTATCCTGTTCCGTTACATTGCTCGCAACCCCGAGGGCTATATATTTCGAGACTCTCTTTTATACCGAGCAAGGCCATTTCTTGCTCACTTGCCATATGCGGCTGACGGCATTGCCTGCACAGGCACCGGATTAGTCGCTGGGCTAGCACCCCAAGCAAACTTGACGCGAGTAAAAAAGGTTCAATGCCCATATCACGCATCCGAGTAATGGCGCCGATAGCAGTGTTGGTGTGTAATGTAGATAACACTAGATGTCCAGTGAGACTAGCCTGCACAGCAATTTGAGCGGTCTCCAGATCACGAATCTCACCGATCATAACCACATCTGGATCTTGACGAAGGATAGCTCTTAGGCCGCGGGCAAAGGTCATATCAACTTTGGTGTTTACCTGAGTTTGACCAATGCCTTCGATGTTGTATTCAATTGGGTCTTCAACCGTAAGGATGTTACGTTGACTTCCATTGATCTCGCTTAGCCCTGCGTATAGCGTGGTACTTTTACCAGAGCCGGTTGGACCGGTCACCAGAACAATGCCATGCGGTTTGTATAATATATCGTGTAAATTCTGTTGCGAATGCGTTTGTAAGCCGAGGTTACCCAGACTTAAACGCGCTTGGTTTTGGTCAAGCAGACGTAACACAACCCGCTCACCATGCGCGGTGGGCATGGTTGAAACACGAACATCGACATTTCTTCCTGCTATGCGCAAGCTGATCCGCCCGTCTTGTGGCAACCGTTTTTCGGCTATGTCGAGGCGAGCCATAACCTTAATACGAGAAACAAGCAAAGAGGCTAAGCGGCGCTGAGGCCGCAATATTTCACGCAAGACACCATCGATACGAAAGCGAATAACTAACTGGCGCTCATAGGTCTCAACATGGATGTCACTGGCACCTTCTTTGATGGCCTCGCCTAGCATGGCGTTAATCAGCTTAATAATTGGCGCGTCATCATCGCTATCGAGTAGATCTTCGTTGTTTGGCAATTCTTCGGCTAAGGTGAAAAAGTCCATCTCATTACCGATATTTTGCATCAATTCTCGAGCTTGCGAGCTGTCTCGTTGATAACACTGAGTTAGTCCGTTTTCAAAACCTTGTTGATCCTGCTCAATGTGAAGAAAGTCTTCATCAACAAATCGTGATACTTCTAGTAGGACATCTAATGATGGCTGCTGGCAATAGCATAATTCGAGTTGAGAGTTCTCTCGGTGTAGGTATACGCCATGCGCTTTCGCATAACTATACGGCAACTGCCAATCGAGGTCTTTGGATTGCTGACTTTGCTCTACTGGCAAATGAGACATACTATTGCGTCTCCTGCTCGGCTTGCTCCTCGAGTTCCTTCTGTTTTATGTAGTCCAAATATTCTTGTACTTCCACTGGAACTTCATCGATAACGCCATATTCTGGTAAAACGGGGGTTCTAGTATTCGGCATCAGGGCAATACCTATATCGCTACGCATAAGCTGTTGCGCACGAATTTGTGAGTACTTTCGAGCACTCAAGTCCTGCATGGTTGATGCATCGCGAATAATCGTTGGGCGAATAAAAACCATTAGATTGCGCTTCACTTTTTTGGAGCCTGTTGAGCGAAATAAATGCCCAAGCACTGGAATATCTCCAAGAATTGGAACCTTGCTTTCACTTTCTTCAACTTGATCGTCAAGCAGTCCACCAAGCACGACCGTTTCACCGCTATCAACTAATACAGTGGTTCTCAGTTGGCGAGTCGCGAATACCACATCTAGATTTGTTTGCCCCTGAACCTTAGATACTTCCTGCTCTATGGTCAGCTGAACTGCGTTGCCTTCATTAATTTGCGGCGTCACTTTAAGCTTGATGCCGATTTCTCGTCGGTCAACAGTTGTAAACGGATTGTCATTATTGGAGCCGGAAGTTGAACCGGTTAACACGGGCACTTCTTCTCCAACAACAAAAAAAGCTTCCTGGTTATCTAAAGTGGTGATGGATGGTGTTGCCAACAAGTTTGAGCGCGAATCGTTAGCTGCAGCCTGAATGAGCACACCCCAGTTTGCACCACTAAATCCAAATGCGGCTCCCGATATTTTAGCTAGCGAGCTAGCCAATGCAGAAATGTCACCCGGGGTATCTGGATTGATTGTAGTCGCCCCATTGTCAGAAATAACCGTACTTCCCTCAGTAGGCTGTGCATCGTAGATCCCAGCACCTATTTCGGTTATTGGAACATTAATGCCATCGTTAAATTGAGTACCACCAGCTTGCGTTGCCCATTGAACACCTAAGCTCACTCCATCACCTTCGGCGACTTCAACAATTATTGCTTCTACATTCACTTGCGCACGGCGTATATCCAATTGACCGATAACACCTTCAAGGGTGCGCATCGTATCGGGTTGGGCAGTAATCACTAGCGCGTTGGTTTCTAAATGCGCAACCACAGAAAAGGTTCCATTTTTAGTACGGCCTTTCGCTGCGCTTTTCTCTTCGCTTGCTAAGGAGCTTTGCACCCCAGTTATCACAGTAACAAGGTCTTCGGCCTTGGCATACTTAAGATAAAACACCCGCGTATTACCAAAGGTTTCGAGTTCATTGTCCAATTGACTAACCAAAGCCAAAATGCGTTGACGAAGCTGAGGCTCGCCCGAAATGATCAAGCTATTGGTTCGTTCATCAGCTACCACTTTTGGCTGTAACAGACTCGGTGCAGCACCTTTGGCTGTGGTAGTCGCGATGAGGTTTTGTACTATCCTTACCATTTCTCCTGAACTTGCATAGCGCAGACGAATGATGTCAACATCTTGATCGCCAGCTTTATCAACACGACGAACGATCTCTGCTAATCGGTTGACCACAGCGGCGCGGCCCGTAATCATAATCACGTTTGAAGGGTCATAATTGACGACGTTACCACCGCCAGCATTGTCATTTAGTTGGCGTAGTAGTGGTGCTAGTTCTCGTACAGATACATTTTTAACCGCAACAACACGAGTTATCATTTCATCGCCTTGCGCATAACCATCATCTCCAAGTACCGGAATGGCAGCAATTTTTGCATCTTTACTTTTTATTACTTTAATTAAGCCATTGGGCATCTCTACAGCTGCATACCCATAAACCTGCAATACATTGAGAAAAAACTGGTAATACTGTTTTTCATTAAGTAAATCATAGCTACGCACACTTACTTTACCGCGCACACTTGGGTCCACCACTATGGTTTTATTTAAGTTCTGCCCCACAGTTAGGATGAACTCGTTAATGTCAGCATCTTTGAAACTGGCGGTGAATTCTGTGCTCTGTGCAACACTGCTCAAGCTTAGTACTAGCAGTAACAAGCAGCGACAAACGGTATTATTTCCCATGTCTATTTGTGGTTCCTATTCTTGTGGTAACTGCACATAAATATCCTCAAGTTGCCCTTCACGCTCAACCGTCACGGTTGCATCCACTAGTAAGGGTAATTCTTGCATGATTTGCATGGCCTGTTCCTTATCGGTTAAGTCATAACCATTAATAGCGATTGCCAAATCATTAGCCTGTAAACCCGATTCTTCAAAAAACTGTTGTTGTTTGCCTGCATTGACACGATATCCTCGAACTTCACCGTCTTGCTGTACTGGAGAGATACGAATATAGTCACTCAATTTCCCCGGGGTCGAGGCAATTTCTGCGACTTTTGTTCTAGTTGAACGATTGGTGTTGTTGCTTTGTCGAGCAGGAGTTTTACTGGAATTCTTAGATTTGGGCGGATCCAAGAGCAAGGATTCATTTTTACCACGATGGCTTATGATGACTCTGTCTAACTGAACTTCAACTAACTTCGCCTGGGTTCCTATAATTGATTCACCGCTGCGGTAGCTTTGCTCCTTACCTTTGGAATCAATCAAGGCACTTGCTCGACTAGGGTCGGTACTGTAAACCAAGCCACTTAAACGCAAATTGAGCTGAGTTGTAGGTGCTTCTGAACTAACTTGTTTAATGACCGTTGAGCTGGACTTTTCCTCACCGAACAAATGCAAGGCAATCACAGAATCCATACTTTGCCCCTCAGAGAGCGGGCTTTGAACCAACGAGCCTGTATGGCTCGTTATGAGACCACGCGACGGTTCTTGGGGCAATAACAGACTAGCACTTCGTCCGACGATCCACGCTCCACTAATCAGCAAAACAAGGAATATCCAGCGACTAAGCTGCGTTGAAAGCGCCAAACGATTTAGTTGATCCGAAAAATCTATTTTTTGCATGTATTTTTGCGAGCCACAGTCCATGTCATCTAAGTGTTGAAAATCAACAAAATAAAACGCTTTTACTTAAGCTTAGTTAGGAAAATGCTTCGCATACCAAGCGACAAACCTTGAAATTGAAAGCAAATGCTACCATATAGCTAGGCCAGCTGCCTCACAACAACAATTTTAGCTTAAAATGGTTTTTGAGGCGTAAACAGGATTAAGTGGATGAAGGTTAGACTGGATAAATGGTTATGGGCTGCTCGTTTCTATAAAACTCGCGGCTTAGCCACAGAAATGATTGCAGGTGGTAAAGTCCACTATAATGAACAACGCTGTAAGCCGAGTAAAACGGTAGACATTGGTGCAGAGATTACGCTCTGGCAGTCCAATGTTCGAAAGACCATAACCGTGATAGCGCTTAGCGATAAACGCAGCCAAGCCAGCATTGCGCAAGAACTTTATCTTGAAACACAAGGCAGCATAGAAAAACGAAATGCTGAAGCTGAGCAGCGACGATTGCTGGCAAAGCACCATCGAAGTGAAGGGCGACCGGACAAGAAGCAACGGCGTAAAATAATTCAGTTTAAAAGTGAGCAATAGGAACTAGCATGAGCCAAACCAAAGATAGTTTGCAGCGTTTTATGTTTGAAGATAAAAACATTCGCGGCGAACTCGTACAACTAAAACAGAGCTTCACTGAAGTTCTGCAAACAAAACACTACCCGCAATGCGTGCAAGTTCTGCTTGGCGAACTATTGGCAGCAAGCTCACTACTGACTGCAACTCTTAAATTTGAAGGCGACATAACCGTTCAAATTCAAGGCGATGGTCCACTTAGTTTTGCTGCGGTAAGCGGAGATCATTTACAACAACTACGTGGAACCGCTCGCTACGAAGAAGAGCTCGTCGAAGACCTTAGTTTTACTGAATTAGTCGGCAAAGCGCATATTGTAATCACCATCAGCCCAACTAAAGGTGAACGCTACCAAGGTATCGTCGCTATTGATCCGCGTGGTTTGGCTCAGAGTTTAGAAGCATACTTTGCGCAATCTGAGCAACTTCCTACGCGTATTTGGCTATACACCTTACTTGGCAAAGATAGCTCTCATTGTGGTGGGCAACTGTTGCAAGTTCTACCTGGCGAGTCAGAGCAATCGAGTGAACAACTTGAGGATTTATCGCAGCTGGCAAACACACTTCGCGCAGAAGAGTTGTTTGGCCTAAGTAACCAAGACGCGCTGTATCGACTATATCATCAAGAAGAGGTTCAGCTTTACGAACCCTTGGATGTTTCGTTCAAATGTACTTGTTCGAGTCAACGTTGCGAAAATGCTTTGCACAGTATGGATATTAAGGAGTTGTTAGCAGTTTGTAGCGAAACTGGTGCAGTTGTTATGCATTGCGACTTTTGCAGCAAGGAATACCGCTTCAACGCTGAAGATATTGAGTTGTTGTTTAACAAAACAACAACCGAAAACAATCCACAAATCCACTAGTAAACTGCGGGAAATGAGATCTACTGCTCATTTCTCGCTCATTTTGTCGATAGTTAACTACATTGTCCTTTTTTTTTGAACTCTATCTCTTTTTCCCCCGCCCAAAACCATAAAATCAAACTCAGATTCGAACTAAAAAAATAAAACCTCTACCCTAGGAGAAAAAAATGATCGAAACGGCTGAAAAAGTAAACGTCGACCTAGAACAATACGGCATCAAGGGCGCGAAAGAAATTCTTCGCAATCCATCTTATGAAGTGCTTTTTGCTGAAGAAACTCGCGATGATTTGGTGGGCTATGAGCGCGGTGTTGTAACCAACATGGGTGCAGTAGCAGTTGATACCGGTATTTTCACTGGTCGCTCGCCAAAAGATAAATTTATTGTTGAAGATGACGTCACTCGTGACACCATGTGGTGGACCAGTGAAAAAGCAAAAAATGACAATAAAGCCATCACACAAGAAGTTTGGGACGATCTCAAACAGAATGTTACTAACGAGTTATCGGAAAATCGCCTATTTGTAGTTGATACATACTGCGGAGCAAATCCAGATACCCGTCTAAAAGTTCGCTTCATTGTCGCGGTAGCATGGCAGGCGCACTTTGTAACCAACATGTTCATTCGCCCAACTGAAGAAGAGTTGGAAACCTATGAGCCAGACTTCGTAGTGATGAACGGTTCCAAAACAACCAATCAAAAATGGAAAGAACACGGTCTAAATTCTGAAAACTTCACAGTCTTTAACTTAACCGAGAAAATGCAAATCATTGGCGGTACTTGGTACGGCGGCGAAATGAAGAAAGGTATGTTCGCCATGATGAACTACTTCTTGCCGCTGCAAGACATCGCATCTATGCACTGTAGTGCTAACGTTGGTGAAAAAGGCGACGTTGCAATTTTCTTTGGTTTGTCAGGCACAGGTAAAACAACCCTTTCAACTGACCCTAAACGCCAATTAATTGGTGATGATGAGCATGGCTGGGATGACAACGGCGTGTTTAACTACGAAGGTGGTTGCTACGCTAAAACCATTAACCTTAGTAAAGAAGCTGAACCCGATATCTACAATGCTATTCGTCGTGATGCCTTGCTTGAAAACGTGACCGTACGTAATGATGGTTCGATTGATTTTGATGATGGTTCTAAAACCGAAAACACCCGTGTTTCTTACCCTATCTATCACATCGATAATATCGTTAAACCGGTTTCAAAAGCGGGTCATGCTCAGAAAGTTATTTTCTTAACAGCTGATGCCTTTGGCGTACTACCACCAGTGGCTAAATTGACACCAGAGCAAACGAAGTACCATTTCCTCTCGGGCTTTACCGCGAAACTAGCGGGTACAGAGCGTGGAATCACTGAACCAACACCAACCTTCTCGGCTTGTTTTGGCGCAGCTTTCTTAACCTTGCACCCTACCAAATATGCAGAAGTACTAGTGAAGCGTATGGAAGCAGCTGGTGCAGAAGCCTACTTGGTGAACACCGGCTGGAATGGCACAGGCAAACGTATTTCTATTCAAGATACGCGCGCTATTATTGACGCTATTCTAGATGGTTCTATTGAAGAGTCTGATACCAAAGTGTTACCCGTCTTTAATATGGAAGTCCCAACCACACTACGTGGTGTAGACAGTGGTATTTTAGATCCTCGTGATACCTACCAAGATCCTCTACAGTGGGATAGCAAAGCTCAAGATTTAGCCAACCGCTTTATTAAGAACTTTGATAAGTATACTGACAATGCTGAAGGCCAGGCGCTAGTTGCAGCAGGACCACAAGCGAAGTAACCCATAACTTAGCATGTACAAGCCTTTAAACGCCGACATTGTTCGGCGTTTTTTTATACCTCCGACTTATCATTATTGGGATAAAACAGACAATTTGAGCGAAATATAATCTCAAAAAGACTGCTAGCCCTAGTTTCATGCAAAGGTTTTACATATAATAGACGGCTTGAATTTTGAAATGCTCCCAACCAAGGCCGATTGCTCAACGATGATTAACGAACAAGAAATTAATGTTTTTAAGCAAAAATTGCTGGATGAACTCAATAATGTCACGCAGCGTTTGGAAGATCATGAAGCAGTTAAGCGTGATGCGACTGAGACCGGTGACGAAGTTGATCGTGCCAATCAGGAAGAAAGCCAACAATTGCTTTTAAATCGTCGTCAACATGACCTTAAGCTTATGAAAAGCTTAAAGGATGCACTACGACGCATTGATTCAGACGATTTCGGCTTCTGTGAAAGTTGTGGTGATGATATTTCCATGCCACGCCTCAATGCTCGCCCTGAATCTCGCTATTGCATTGATTGCCAAGACGTTCGTGAACGCTCAAATGGAAGTATGCGCTAAAAAAGCGTATTCCAAAGCCCTTAGCACTGCTATAATTCCGGTCCGATTCAACCAATCGGACCAGGACCTCGCATGAATAACCCGCTTTATCAAAAGCACATAGTTTCAATTGCTGATTTGTCTCGCTCAGAACTTGAGCTCATTGTCTCCACAGCTTCTAAACTTAAAGCATCACCTCAAGTTGAACTGCTGAAAAACAAGGTTGTAGCTAGCTGTTTTTTTGAAGCTTCAACCCGTACTCGTTTATCATTTGAAACTGCTGTTCAACGGCTTGGCGGCAGCGTTATTGGATTTGATGACGGTGGTAATACCTCGTTAGGTAAAAAAGGGGAAACCTTAGCTGACTCAGTTCAGGTTATTTCATCCTACAGCGATGCATTTTTTATGCGCCACCCGCAAGAAGGCGCAGCACGTTTAGCTAGCGAGTTCTCTAGTGTACCGGTTATCAACGGCGGTGATGGCTCCAACCAACATCCCACCCAAACCCTGCTCGACCTATTTAGTATCTATGAAACCCAAGGTAGCCTTGAGGGCTTAAAAGTTGCATTTGTAGGCGACCTCAAATATGGTCGTACCGTTCACTCTTTGACTCAAGCTCTATCCTTATTTGATTGTGAATTTTACTTTATTGCCCCACCCGCCCTGGCAATGCCCGACTATCTGATTGAAGAGCTAAAAGAAAAACAGATCCGTTTTTCCATTCACCAAAGTATCGAAACCGTTGTTAATGAACTCGACGTGCTGTATATGACGCGGGTACAACGCGAACGTTTTGACGAAACCGAATACCAACACATAAAATCTAGCTTTGTTCTCAATGCCTCAATGTTAGGTCGCGTAAAATCCAACCTTAAAGTCTTGCACCCTCTGCCGCGTATTGATGAGATTGATTCTGACGTCGATGAGACTCCTTATGCTTATTATTTTCAGCAAGCGCAAAATGGTGTTTATGCACGACAAGCCTTACTTGCACTGGTTCTAACCAATCAATATGGGGTCTAACATGAAACGTAAACTAAAAGTTGAAGCGATTGAAAACGGCACCGTTATTGATCATATCCCTGCCGGCAAAGGCATCCGCATATTAAAATTCTTCCAACTCGCTGATGATGACCAGCGCCTGACGGTTGGAATTAATCTACCCACCCACGATGGCGGTAAAAAGGACCTTATCAAAGTTGAGAACATCGCCTTTACGAGTGAACAAGCCAATCAACTCGCTTTATTTGCTCCAAAAGCAACCATTAATGTCATCGACCAGTATGAAGTGGTAAACAAGTTCAATGTTGCACTACCCGAATCAATCAAAGGAGTGTTAGATTGCCCTAATAGCAATTGCATTACTCACAGTGAATCCGTCGCAAGTAAGTTTGCACTGCGTCAAAATATCAATGAAGTGAAACTAAAATGTCACTACTGTGAGAAAAGCTTTGATAGCAGATTTTTCCATGAACTAGATTAATCGTATTGCACATTGATCTATTTGCATCTCGCTTGCGAATAGTAGGACATTAGGTATTTAAAGGATGATGACCATGAAGACAGTTGTACTGCCCTTAGTAGTAATAGGTCTAAGTAGCTCTTTAGTTAATGCTAGACCATTGGCTCAGGAGCCTGGCTGGGATGTGACTCTTGGTTTAAACGTTGGTGTTGTTCAAAGTAGCTCGCAATTCTCAACAGATGACGACAATGCCACGATCAGCGACCTAGAACAGGACCCTAAATCTAGTAGCTCAGCGATTGTCTACCCCCTTGGCCGCATCTCATATACTTTCGAGTCAATGCAAGATCAGCTATTTTTTGGTAACAGTGCCGAAAACGTCGGTCGAGGACAATTTCAATACGAGTTGGGGTATACAAGAAAGTTAGGTGAGAACAGCCGTGTTACAGCTGCGCTTTTCCCAAGTTTGCCATTCGCCAACGAAACTTGGCAAGACCCATATTTAACTAACAGTGCTCGTAGCAAAACCGAAGAAAACTACTTAGGGGGTAGGGTTGCATGGGACTTTATCGCAGAATCCCCAGTAAGTTTGAAGTACGCCTACGCTAAACGTGATATTGAACAAGAACGTAGTGGCGCCGGTTTGTCTTCGGCGCAGCAATCGTCACTTAATCGTAATGCCGATATTCATCGATTTGCGGCCAGTGTATTTGTGCCTTTATCGAAGCAATGGTTTGTTGAACCTCGTTTAAGCTATACCCAAACCAAAGCCGATGGGACAGCCATGAGTAGTGATGACTGGGAATTATCAGCGAATGCAGTGTATCGTCACCAAGCGCATATTGTGAGTGCTAATCTTGGTTATGGACAACGCAAGTACGATGGCTCAAATCCTGTTTTCGACGGACGCACCCAAGAAGATAAGCATTGGAACCTGTTTGCTATTTACGCCTACAAAGAACCTTTTTCTTGGAAAGATGTTAGCTTTAACGCCCTTGCAGGTTATACCAATAACGATGCGAACATAAGCTTCTACGACAGCAAAGCACTAGTCGCAAGCCTTGGCTTGAGCTATACCTTCTAAACTTATTACCGCGCAATAAATCGAGCTATGTTGTTCATGGCTCGAGTAATAAACGCAATAAAGCTGTCCTCGCCATAGTTTCAGTCCAGCGTACGAATTATCTCCGCCCGATGGTAAGCTGAATAGTTCTCGAAGGCTCCCATTGGTATAATCAAGCATTGCGATACTAGTGCGGGCGGGTTCATACAAACGAACCGCGGCAAGAACCACCTCTTGCGATAATTTGCATAGTTCAGGCCCCCCTATCGCAATCGCTAAGTCTTGCCAGCTCCAGTCGGTGTATGGCGGACTCGCGATGCCTAATTGGGCACTGCTGCTATCCGCGTCACGCCGTAATAAACATAAGGCGCGTTGATCTTCCAGCAAGCACATCGCATGCTCATTTGGGTAACCTAAGCCATTATTCTGCTTACTAAACATCGGATCTAGGTAAAGATCAAAAGCATCTTTTCCATCAAATTTGTACAAGCGATTCACTTCAGTGGTTTTTTGGTAACTCATGCTATATATACCGTCACTGAGCTGGGTACTGCGCCACAACCAATCCCCTGCTAATCCAACGGTTTTTGGATCGCTCCAATTACGCGCATCCTTGCTAAATAACACAGCGCTTTGTAGGCCTTTATTTTCTCCGGTTCGATTAACCACCGCAATATTCATCATCAGACGACCATCTGTGAGCACAGTGAGTTTGGGGTCTCGGTAATCCAAGCTCTCAGCTTGCAGAAGCGCCACCGAAAGCCAGCTTTTCTCGTCAGTACTTTGAAGCACTCTAATTGAGCCTTGCACAGATACATGGGCCGAAGCTTCTCTAAAAACCGCAACTAAACTGTCATTCCACACACAGAGATCACAAAATGCATTATGCTCACCTTGATCCCATATTCGTGCAACATCAACAAATGATTCCATGTAGACCTCAAAACCTTTCTAGTTTCAGTTAATTAAACTACTTGCTCTGCTATAGTAACGGCAACTACGAACTTAGCATAAGGAAATTGCAATGCTCCCCATCTCCGCACTATTCGCATCATTGTGCGCTTTACTCTTACTAGGCCTCTCAGCTGCCGTGGTAAAAGAAAGGCGAGCACTACAGTTGTACAAGACCAAAACGAGTCCTGACGACCTTAAACACCAACAACGAGTTCACGCAAATGCCTGTGAATATATGCCAATCAGCTTGATTCTGTTGGCTATCGCAGAGCTCAATGGAGCCCCCGAGCTACTGGTATGGGGATTCGGAAGTCTGGCTTTAATCTCTCGTCTACTTCACGCTTGGGGATATTCTCGCTCACGCGGACTTTCGTTTGGTCGAAGCTGGGGGATGTATACTACCTTTGCTACAATTATTGGCTTAGCCTTTACAAACATTGTATTAGCGCTAGCCAGCTTTGCTTGATTTCGGCTACTATCTTTCTAATTCTTAAATAAATCACAGGTGACAGGTATGTTCCTCGATTTCTTTGCCCTTGGCTTACTGGTCTTTGTAGGCTTAACCATTTTTTATGGTGTTATTGCAATCCACGATATCCCTTATGAGATTGCCAAAAAACGAAATCACCCCCAACAAGATGCGTTACATGTTGCAGGCTGGGTAAGTCTATTTACCTTGCATGTACTGTGGCCGTTTTTGTGGATATGGGCAACTTTATACCGCGAGGATCGTGGTTGGGGCTTTGTCGACAAAACGCAGGCTAACAATAATGAAGAGGCGGTAACGCAAGACACGCAGTTACCTGCGGCAACTGATACCGCTCAGCTCGAAAAAATTGAGAAGCTAGAGCAGCAACTGCAATTGCTACAGCGCCAAATGGTGTTACTCAGCCGTCAAAATCAGCTCGACGAATCAAGCTCGCAAAAGGAACAATAAGCATGGATTTGTTACTTATATTGACCTACACCGGTATCTGTATAGCGATTTTTAAAATATTCAATATCCCACTAAACAAATGGACAGTTCCAACAGCCATCCTCGGTGGTATTGTTTTGATTGGGGCGCTGCTTGTGATTATGAACTACAATCACCCGTTCTCGGCTAACGCTCGCCAAGCTTTTGTCTCAATACCGATTATGCCCGCAGTTCGGGGCATGGTTGTAGACGTGCCTGTAGAGGTGGAGTCGAAGTACGAGAAAGGCGAAACCTTGTTCCAGATTGACCCTCGTCCATATCAGGCTATCGTTGACCAAAAGCAAGCACAGCTAGCAACAGCTATCAATGAAGTGCCGCAACTTGAAGCGGATTGGTTTGCAGCCAAAGCTCGCAGCGAGTCTACTGAAGCGGACCGGGATCGTGCCAAACAAAGCTATGAACGCTACGAAACCGGACGTAAGAAAGGTGGCGCGAATAGTCCTTTTTCTGAGCTTGAAGTTGAAAACCGTAAACAACTTTTCTTATCAGCAGAGGCATCACTTGCCAACTCCAAGGCTCAAGAACGCTCCGCAGAACTTGCGTTTAAAAGCAATATCAATGGCGAGAATACGCAAGTCGCTATACTACGTGCGGAGTTAGATAAAGCGCTGTTCGATCTCGAACAGACAACGGTTAAGGCACCCGTCGACGGTATAGTCGCTCAGCTTACGCTGCGCCGAGGAATGATGGCGGTACCTGCGCCTCTTCGTCCAGTCATTAGTTTTGTTCCGTCAGAAGATCCCGTCATTATTGGGGCGTTCTGGGAAAACTCTCTCAACCGACTCAAAGAAGGCGACGAGGCTGAATTCATCGTAACCGCTTTACCCGGTAAGGTATTTAAAGGTAAGGTCAAACGAATTATTCCGACGATATCTGAAGGCGAATACCAAGCGCACGGTAACCTCATCGGAACCTCAAAACTATTTATGCATAGTCGAGCCATTGTATCCATTACTCCAGACCCAGAGTTTGCGGAATACGACTTTCCTCTAGGCATAAGCGCTCAAGTTGCCATCTACACTGAGCATTTCCACCATGTGTCTATCATTCGGAAAATACTGCTGCGTATGCAAGGTTGGGTTAACTATCTATTTCCTTTCCATTAAGAGATAAATTCAGCTTACTAAAAAGCCCAGTGACCAAAAGTTACTGGGCTTTTTTATTAATGGATAAAAAGTGCTTAAAGTAGATCTTGCAGCTGTCGCTTTAAGGCATCAAGTTCTTCACGCAGTGCGGCCACTTCTAGCTTTAACTCGTTGAAATCATCATGCTGAGCACGACCGTCAATGTTGGTAGTAACTACCAAAGTATTCTGCGCCAGATTTTCGGTATCCATAAAGCAATGACAATAGCGCGCATCGCGTTTTCCAGCTTGCCGCTCCAAACGCAGCACGAGAGCACCGCCTTCATAGCTGCTTAAGCTTTGGAGGCAAGACTCTACCTCACTAACGTTGGTAAACTCGCCTAGACGAGCACAACGCGTGCGGAGCTCGCCTGGAGTTTGAGGGCCGCGTAAAAATAACACACACAATATGGCTTTTTGCTGACGACTTAGCTGCAGGTCGCCAAACTGAGTGTTGCAAAAACGATGCTGATAACGAATAACCCGCCCGCTTAAAGGCGCCTCACTAAGTAAGTGCTTATCCATCAGTGACTGCAATGTATCTAGCACACTAGCTTCGTCTAATTCCATAACCGGTTCGCGGTTACTCTTTTGGTTACAAGCCGTTTGAACACTATTTAGAGATAGCGGATATTGCTCTGGCGTGGTTTCTTCTTTCTCCAAAAGCACACCAATAACCCGTTGCTCTAGAGCGCTAAGCTGTTGCAGCATAAATTTTCCTAAGCGTGCTGGTCTTGATCAAATTGTTTGATCAAGACTGATGTATCACTACGCGAAAAGCCTCGCTCTTGCAGTTGTGCATAACGTTGATCAACTTGCTTTGCCAATGGCAACTCAACGTTTAACTGAACAGCTTGCTCAAAGCAGATACTAAGGTCTTTACGCATCCAATCAATTGCAAAACCAAAGTCAAACTCACCTTTGGCCATAGTAAGGGCTCTATTCTCAAGCTGCCAACTGCCAGCGGCACCATGTTTCAGAACAGCTTGCACCGTTTCAATATCCAATCCCGCGCTTTGAGCAAGCTTAAGCCCTTCGCTGAGGCCTTGCAGCACTCCAGCAATACAAAGCTGATTGGCCATCTTACAAACTTGCCCAGCTCCATGTTCACCCACTAAAGTTACCGCTTTAGAGAAGGCTTTGAGCACGGGTTCCACTTTATCAAAATGAACTTGCTCACCACCCATCATGACCGTAAGCACACCATTTATAGCACCGGCTTCACCACCCGATACCGGCCCATCTAAAAAGCCACAATCGAGTTGCTTTGCTGCTGCTGCTAATTCCTTAGCAAGACTTGCCGAAGCGGTGGTGTGGTCAACACAAATTGCGCCGCGATTTAGGTCGGCAAATATTCCATCATCGCCGTAATAAACTGACCGGACATCGTCATCATTTCCCACACAGCTTAACACTACATCAGCGTTCATCGCCGCTTCTCGCGGTGTATTGGCGATTTCACCCCGGGGATGCTCGGCCAACCAACGCTCTGATTTATCAGCGCTTCGATTGTATACGCAAACCTCAAAACCCGAGGCCAGTAAGTGACCAGCCATTGGGTAGCCCATCGTTCCTAATCCAACAAACGCAACGCGCATTGCTAACACTCCATGTTTTGCTCTAGTAAGGGTCGAAGGTAAAAGTTTGCCCGCCAATCGTCGCTTCGTACATCAGTCCACCTTTGGCTGAAGTGAATATTGCGTAGCCACTAACATAGTTGGCTTTGGCTTGATTATCTCCGGCTTGAGCACCGGTGCCTGTTGTTCCAGCTTGCGCCGATGCGCCTAGAGTAATCGCCACAGCGCTAGCTTGCGCTCCAAACTCAAAGCTTCCACTAGTAAATTCGTCATATGCGCGCTTATCTTGTAAGAAGACTATTTGACTGAAGGCCTGACCGCCAAGCTGAAAACCAAAAGTAACTTGAACCAGTTTTGATTTACCCACAGCGCTACCACCGCGATATACTTGTCCCTGCCCATAAGCTCCACCTAAGCCAATGCCCCCTTTGCCCACGGATGGAAATACAGCGTAACCATATGCGCCTTCAAAAAAAGGAGCCGTTTGAGAAGCTTGACGAAAAGTCGATATCGTACTACCGAATTCATCTGCAATCGCTGTAGAACTCAAAAGAACAGCAGCAATTAGTAACAAAAAACGTTTCATAATATTCTCTCTTTGTTGGTGTTTAGGTTTACCAGCTTCCAGTATTTTGCATTGAAGCCCAAGGTTCTTTTGGAGCTAGTCGCTCTCCAGCTTGCAGTAGCTCCACCGAAATTCCATCAGGAGAAACTATAAACGCCATATGCCCGTCGCGTGGCGGACGGTTAATAACAACACCGGCATCCATAAGCTTTTGGCATAAGGCATAAATGTCATCAACTTCATAAGCTAAATGTCCGAAGTTACGGCCCCCAGAATAGCGCTCACCCACTTCACCTTCATTCGGCCAGTTATAGGTCAATTCTAATAAGGGGGCTTGCTCTTGCTGTGCTTGTTCAATATCTGCGGGGGCGGCTAAATACACCAAAGAAAAGCGTCCAGCCTCGTAATCATTACGTTTAGATAATTTTAATCCAAGTAGGTCACAATAAAACTTTAGTGATTCATCGAGGTTTTCGACACGAACCATCGTATGTAAATACTTCATCAATAACACCTTTCCACTTCCATAGAATTATACCTTGAGATTTGCACGATACGGATTATTAAGCTCTTGCTGTGCATGATATTTTTTGCGATCGGCATAAACACTCATCATTGTTCAATAGCATTGTAGACTGCTCAGCAAAGCTTCGATAGTCTAGCCTGTAAGAAAAACACGGTGCTTGCTCTTCAACAGCGCTTTTCGATTAATTGTAGAGGTTAGTTTATGAATTGGGACACGTTTTTAAGCACAGAGCAGCGCCAAGACTATTATCGTGTTTTGCAAAGGCGACTAGCTAGCGAAATGAGTGCCGGTCGTATTATTTATCCGCCAGAAAGCGAACGCTTTGCTGCCTTTGAACACACACCTTTAGGCGCAACAAAGGTTGTCATTATCGGGCAAGACCCCTATCACGGCGAAAACCAAGCTCACGGTCTTAGTTTTAGCGTAAAACCGGGTCAAAAAATTCCCCCCTCATTACGCAATATATATAAAGAACTCGCAAATGAGTATGCGGATTGGCAGCAACCACAACATGGCAACTTAGAATGCTGGGCGAAGCAAGGAGTACTGCTACTCAACTCGGTTCTTAGTGTCGAACAAGCCAAGCCAAATGCGCATGCTAAATGGGGTTGGGAACAATTTACCGATGCAGCCATTGCTACCATTGATCAACACTGTGAAGGCGTTATTTTTTTACTTTGGGGCAGTCATGCTCAGAAAAAGGGACTCAACATTAACAACCAACGTCATCATGTTCTTAGCGCCCCGCACCCTTCACCGTTATCAGCTCATCGAGGTTTCTTCGGCTGCGATCATTTCATTGCCGCCAATGCCTTGTTGACGCAACAAGGCAGAACTCCTATCAACTGGCAGGTGTAGTGTTTTGGCACTGATTATTAGCCTATAGCTTGCGAATTACTTTCGCCGGTACACCGGCGCAAACACAATTTTCAGGCAGATCTTTGGTAACAACTGAACCAGCACCAACAACGACATTGTCTGCGATACTTACCCCTGGACAAATGGTGACATTGGCACCAATCCAAACCGAGTTTCCAATTTGGATTGGCGCCGCTAGCTCTTGTCCTGTATTGCGGGTATCAGCATCGAGAGGGTGAGAAGCGGTACTAATCACAACTCCTGGTGCGAGTAGAACATTATCGCCAATGCTAATTTCGCAACAATCTAAGAAGGTGCAACCATGATTGGCGTAAAAATTCTTACCCAGCTTTATGTTATAGCCATAATCGCAATAAAACGGCGATTCGATAAACGCATCATCACTACCTAGTAATTCTTCTACTATCTCACTGCGTTTATCGCGCTCGTCAGGACTGGTTTGATTAAGGGCAAAACAGAACGCTTTGCCTGCTTTCGTTCTGAGTTTAAAGGCTCTGAGAACGCAAAGTACAACTCACCATCCAACATTTTTTGCTTTTCAGTTTTTAGCATCAAAAAGATTCCTCTGTACTTAATTAGTTAAGCAATAAAGCGAAGCTCTCATAAGCATCTAGCGACAAATTGTCTACCAACTGACTTTCTACAGGCTGATTTTGGATTAAACACTCACCGCTGCGGCCATGGAGTTCTTTTGGTAATAACAATTGTTGTTTCTGGGCACTGAAGTTTGCCACCACCAATAACTGCTGCCCTTCAAACTCACGAAGATATGCGAACACAGCTTCGTGATCAGGTTCAACCGCGCGAAAGCTCCCATAGACAATGATTGGAAATTGCTTACGAAGCGAAATTAGCGTTTGATAATGATAAAAAGTTGAATTCTCGTCACCCAAAGCATCAGCTGCATTAATCTGTGGATAGTTAGGATTTAGAGCTAGCCAAGGTTGTCCGGTCGTGAAGCCTGCATGAATTTGATTGTTCCAATGCATTGGTGTTCGAGCATTGTCACGACTGTTTTCATGGATCGCGGCTAACATTGCTTTGGGATCAACCCCTTGAGCAACCCGTTCGGCATATAAGTTAAGTGTTTCGATATCTCGGTAATCATCAATGCTATCAAAGGCGACATTAGTCATGCCTAACTCTTCGCCTTGATAGATATACGGCGTGCCTTTTAGAAGATGCAAAGCGGTCGCTAGCATCTTCGCCGATTTAACCCGGTACTCGCCGTCGTCCCCATATTTGGAAACTGCACGAGGTAAATCATGGTTATTCCAAAAGAGAGAATTCCATCCTTGATCGGATAGCTCAGTTTGCCAACGGGTCATTACTTGTTTGAACGCTTTAAGATCAAGTTCGATCGGCTGCCATTTATCACCTCCTTTCCAGCTTAAGGTAATATGTTCAAACTGAAATATCATCGACAGCTCATTACGTTCTGGATTGGAGTAAAGCTTAGCCGTCTCGGGAGTTGCATCCCATGTTTCACCAACCGTTAGTACATCTCGATTGCCAAATGTTGCTAGGTTCATCTCTTTTAAGAGCGGATGCAATCGGGGACCATTTCCACGAATCCCTTTATCGACATCTTTCCCAATGAGATCGATAACATCAAGTCGAAATCCACCGATGCCCTTATCTAGCCACCAGTTCATCATCTTGTGTACTTCATCTTGAACCTTGGGGTTTTCCCAGTTCAAATCGGGTTGACGCTTGGAAAACTGATGATAGAAATAGGCTTGCGTTTGCTCATCATACTCCCATGCAGGGCCACCGAAGACAGAGCCTTGGTCATCGGGTAAATCACCGTCACCCTTTCCATCACGCCAAATAAAGTAATCGCGATAGGGGTTGTCACGCGATTTACGTGCTTGCTTAAACCATTCGTGTTCATCAGAACTATGATTGACAACCAAATCCATAATGATTCGAATTCCTCGAGCTTTAGCTAATTTGAGCAGCTCAAGCATATCTTCTAGAGTTCCAAACTCCGGAGCGATATCTTGGTAATCAGAAATATCATAGCCATTGTCATCCATAGGCGACTTATAAACTGGAGACAACCAAATTACATCTACACCTAATTTCTCAAGGTAGTCCAACTTAGAAATAATGCCCGGAATATCACCAATACCGTCTCCATTAGAATCGCAGAAACTGCGCGGGTAAATTTGATATACAACGCTGTTATGCCACCACGTTACTGGTTTAGTTGTTTGTTCAACTGGAGGGGTCTGCATTCGAGTCACCACTTATAAAGTTCACAATAATACCCCTAGTGTAGTTCTTTCCATACTAAACAAATAATTGCTTTTTCACCAAATGATATAGATAGTATCTATATCACAACCAATCGAAGGACAGCATCTGATGGAACGCTATTACGAACAATTTCTGTTTGTAGGTGAACTCAGAAGCATCACCAAAGCCTCACAATTACTACATGTAAGCCAGCCAACGGTTAGTGCTAACATGCAGCGGCTGGAGCAGCAGCTGGGCGTAAAACTCTATTCACGTTTAAGTCGTGGTATTGAACTTAGTGAATATGGTGAATTATTGCTTAAACACTGCCGAGAGCTACAACATAGCCAGCAGCGATTTCATGTCGCACTTGAAGATTTAAAGCTACGTCGGCAAGGCAAACTTCGCTTCGGTTGCGGTGACGCCTGGTGGGAGCTGTTTGCCCGGGATAGTGTAACTCAGTTTTTAAGTACTCAATCCCCAACCATACGTTTGAGTTTTGGCAATCACTTGGAATTGATGGAGCAACTGCTCGCCGCTGACCTTGATCTATTTATTGGCCATCAAATTGATGGTTTAAGCCACCAAAATGACATTGCTTTCGAAACACTTTTCTATGCTCGCGACAGCTACTACGCTCGAGAGCAACATCCGCTATTACTCAACAGTAATATTTCAGCCCCGATGTCAGTAGACCCATTGCAACGATATCCCTTGATCGCTGTAACTCCAGACCGAGATTCAATGCAGCATTTGCTCGATGATCCATTGCCAAAACAATATATGATGCGGCAACGACAGCAATCACAGCAGTCCATCATGGAAGTGGATAGTTACAAGGCGAGTCTAGATTTGCTGTTAAATAGTGATGCTGTGATGCCTTATCCTAGCGCACTCGAAGTGCAGTTTCGCAAGCAAGGCATTCTGGCTTTGCCGCTAGATAATCCCTCGCCCTGGGCACCCATTGGGATTTACGCGCGCCCTTCGAGTCCAGTTAACGAAACATTGTTAAGCCAACTTAGACACTACTCCTCACTGATGGCCAGCCAAAATGCAGAAATAAAAACCTTGGATGCAGGCGCAACTTGTATAGAGTAAGTAAAATAGTCCAGCGCAAACAGAATGAGCATCAGGAATAATTATGACCCACATTTTTCATTATTGTCCACGCTGTGCAAGTTCGGATTTAAAGCAGCATGGCCAGCAATTTAGCTGTGTTAACCCCGATTGCCAGCAAGTGTTCTTCCAAAACGTAGCCGCTGCAACAGCAGCGCTCATTGTAAAAGACGAGCAGCTATTATTAATTCGAAGGGCCAAAGAACCGGGCCTTGGCAAGCTCGGTTTCCCCGGAGGATTTGTTGACCCAGGCGAGAGTTTGGAAAGAGCCTTAACGCGCGAGGTGAAAGAAGAAATCGGCTTGGACTGCTGTGCGATGAGCTATTTGTATTCAGCCTGCAACCCTTATGAGTACGCTGGTATTGTGTACTATACCAGCGACGCATTTTTTGAAGTTGAAGTGCTTGATCACAATTTTAAAGCTGAACCTTCGGAGGTTCAGGAAGTTTTGTGGCTGCCAATCGTTAGCATTAAGGCACAAGATTTCGCATTTAAAACCCATGCAAATGCGTTCGAATGCTGGAAAACCAAAAACGGTAAACCTGGTAAATCCGCTTTCTAGGCTGTGCTAACTAAACTTTCTAGTTCCTCGTCATCACGGGTTAGGTTGCGCAGCCACAGACCGCGGCGATAACCATAAAAGAAGATACCAAATTTACAGATCTCTTCTGTCCAAAGCGCTAAATAAACCCACTGAAAATCCCATTTACCTATAAAGGCACCATAGAAAACCAATGGTACAGCGATTAACCACATACCGATAATATCACCACGTAGGCAGAAGTTAACTTGCCCACCAGCGCGTAGTATTCCCATCACCATCACCATGTTACCCATCCGCATCCACATCACCGCGCAAAAAATAGCAAAGGTTGGCAACGCAACCGGCAATAGCTCAGCTCCATCCAAATGTAATAACGCCAATACTGGCTCTCGAGCTAGCCAAAGGGCGACTCCCAAAACCACACAAATACTTGGAATCGATACGATAAAGAAACGTGCAAACAAACGTGCTTTAGCAAAGTCATTGCGTCCTAGGCTTTGGCCAACCAAGACGGAACAAGCTGCGGCTAAACCAAAGAATATCGAGTAGCACAGAGACTCAAAAGGACCAAGTAAACTAAACACAGCCAGCTCTTGTGTTCCCATACGCCCAATCACAATTTGGTACACCAAGGTACCTAGCCCCCATACCAATGACGCGGCAACCGATGGCAACACCAAGGCCTTAAAGTCACCTTTTAATTGAGGCGATATTTTTTCCTGGTAGACCTCAAACAACCAACTTTTTGTTTTATATAAAACCAGTAAAAACGCACACAGATGCATCACTCGCGCCAAAGTCGTGGCGATTGCAGCTCCCTTAACACCATAAATCGGTATTAATACATAATTCAATACAATGTTGACGACGACAGTAAACGTAACTAAAGCCATGGGTAGTAAGGTTTGTCCACTCGAACGCAAACTCGATTCGATGGCGATAATAACGTGCGTTAGCAACAACAAGGGCAAACTGTAGATTAGATATGAACTTCCATAGGCAATCACCTGTGCATCGGTGCTTTGAACCGACAGCATTTGTTCGGCGAAGATAAAGACCATTGCGGTGAGTGGAAGCATTACCCAAGCACCACTGCGCACCGCATACCAGTTGATCCATGCGGCTTTAGAGCGTTGGCCTTTGCCCCAATATTGAGCCACTAAACTACCACAGGCACTACCAAAGCCTGCCATAATCATAATCGCAACAAAGTGCCACTTAACGGCTGCACCAACTGATGCTATAGCAGCAGGCCCAAGGTCATGAACCATCAACACGTCCGCCATAGAAAGTACCGCCAAAATAGCCGACTGTAAGGCGATCGGTAATGCGATCCCAGAAATGGTTTTATACTGTTGCGAGTCTAAGCCTAGAAAGGTCATGATTTTAATCCAGATTAAAGCGATTCGAAGTCAAAAATAGCATTCGATAAATAAGAAATATGCTCAAGGCTAAGGTAATTTTAGTAGCGATAAACTAACATAGTAAAAACCACCACATACCTGTTAATAACAAACATCATGCAATGGAACGATAAAGTCTATTTGGATCCGGAGTGTCGCGAGCGATTTTTAACTCAGAGCGATATCCCCGAGCTATCAAGCAGCCATATTCATATGGCTGGCTTGGCTAATTTGCGTAATAGTTATCATGTGGAACGTGCAAATCCGAGTTATCACACGCTGATTTATAGTATTCATGGCGCTGGAATTTTATATGTAGAAGATGAGCAATTAGCCATTCCTAGTGGGCATTTAGCGTTTCTACCTGCACATAAGCCATTTCGCTTTGTACTGGACCCGCAATCGGGCCATTGGGATATGGCATGGCTTATCTTAGACCGCTCACAATTGTGGGCCTCTTTGAGTGAACGCAATGCCTATGTCACTTCAGCCCCTCATGCTGAACTGCTGTGGGGTTTACTAACAGTAATGTTTCACGATATGCAGCAGCGAAAATCCCACAATTCTACTTGGATTGAACAGCTTGAAGATGCATTACAATTTAGCCTCGCAAGTCACTCTAAGCCCGATGCGAGTGACCGCGTTCGACATATCATCCGTGATGCTAGTTTGCATTTACATCGCTCCCAAAGCGTTAGTGAAATGGCCGCACAAGCACACCTAAGTAATGCCCATTTTACCCGCATCTGCCAGCAGCTTTATCAACAAAGCCCCAAGCAGTATCTTCTCAAGGTAAAAATGCAACGAGCCGCTGAGTTGCTTACATTTACCAATTGGTCGGTTAGCAGTATCGCCAGTCAGTTGGGGTATGACGATCCTTTTACCTTTACCCATCGGTTCAACGCTTTCTATAAACAAGCCCCAAGAGACTATCGCAAGGCGCAATTACACAAATAATTGAAGTGCTAGCGGGCCAACAAATAGCTAGCTCTGGAGATTTTTGCGCCAATGATTATTTCCTTGGCATACCCGACAGAATCAATGAATGATTGTTGACCATGGGGTCAGTTTTTGTTCTGATTGAGTCGCTACCGTGCTTAGGGATTGACAGAGTTCGGTGGAAAAGAGCAAACTCTTGGTGTTTGTCATTTAACTGTAATAGTTGCTACTGACACTAAGAATCTATTTTTATCCATCGACAATAAGGAACATCGTCGTGAAAAGCACTCGAAATGCCCTAGGTTTGGCTGTTAGCCTAGCCCTTGTAAGCCACTTAGGATTTGCCGCTGACATCCCTGAGAATACTCAAGTTCAACTGCGTTTGTTGGAAACTACAGACATCCACATGAACTTAATGAACTACAACTATTTTAAAGGCAAAACCGACGAGAAAATTGGTTTAGTTAAAGCTGCCACTTTAATCAAGGAAGCGCGCGCTGAAGTAGCCAATAGTGTCTTGGTTGATAATGGAGATTTAATCCAAGGTAGTCCAATGGGCGACTACATGGCCCGTAAAGGCTTAGGTGATGGCGAAGTTCACCCGGTTTATAAAGCGATGAACCAACTTGACTATGCCGTAGGTAACATTGGCAACCACGAGTTCAATTTTGGTTTAGATTTCCTAGCTAAAACTCTCGCCGGTGCAGAATTCCCATACATCAGTGCTAACGTATTCGTTGATGACGGTAACGGTAATGAAAAGCCATATTTTCAGCCTTACCATATTGTTGAGCAATCAGTTAAAGATGCTAATGGCGAAATGCGTCAACTGAAAATCGGCTTTATCGGCTTTGTTCCCCCTCAAATCATGAACTGGGACAAAGCTAACTTGGAAGGAAAGGTGGTTAGCAAAGACATCATTGAGATGGCTAATCTATATGTGCCTCAAATGAAAGCCGAAGGTGCTGATGTCGTCGTTGCGATCCCACACTCAGGATTAAGTGTCGGCGCTTACCAATCCTTAGATGAAAATGCAACCTACCACCTTGCTAGCGTTGAAGGTATCGATGCAATCTTATTTGGTCATGCACACCAGAACTTCCCTGGAGGCAAAGGCTATAACGGCCTTGAAGATAAAGGTATTGATAACGTAAACGGTAGCATAAACGGTATCCCAGCGGTTATGCCTGGTTTTTGGGCCAACCACATCGGTTTGATTGACTTAAACCTACAGTACCAAGCGGGAGAGTGGTCTGTTGAAAGCTTTGCCACTGAGCTTCGCTCTGTTGAGAACAGCACCGCAGATGCCGATATACTTGCCTCCGTTGCAGATGCACACCAAGCGACCGATCAATGGGTTAGCGAACCTTTTGCCAAAATTGCAGAGCCAGTGAATAGCTTCTTTGCGTTGGCACAAGACGACCCTTCAATTCAAATCGTAAGTGATGCTCAAATTTGGTATGGCCAAAAACTTATCAAAGGTACTGAGTATGATGGATTGCCAGTATTATCAGCAGCAGCGCCGTTCCGTGCTGGTCGTCAAGGCCCAAGTGACTTTACGAACGTAGCTGCAGGCGATATCGCCTACCGCAATGTAGCTGACTTATATATCTATCCAAATACTCTGCAAATCCTAAAACTAAACGGTGCGCAAGTTCAAGAATGGCTAGAAATGTCCGCGGGTCAGTTTAATCAAATTGATGCTTCAAGCACTGAAGTTCAAGCCTTGGTTAATGTTGACTTCCCAAGCTACAACTTCGATGTCATTGACGGCGTGCAGTACAAAATTGATATTACCCAACCAGCTAAATACAACAAAGACGGCAGCATCAACAACGCCGATGCACAACGTATTGTTGGCTTAAGCTATAAAGGTAAAGCGATTGATCTTAAACAAGAGTTCTTGGTTGTTTCAAACAACTACCGTGCATCAGGCGGCGGCAAGTTCCCTAACGTTAACGACGCTAATATCGCAATCAAAGCACCGAACGAAAACCGTCAGGTTGTTGCGGATTATATTGCTGAACTAGCAGCTGCCAACGTTGATGGCTTTGACCCATCAGCAGATGGCAACTGGGATTTCGCAAGCATTAACGATACGGTGAATGTGACCTTGAAGTCATCACCATCAGCTGAGACAGCAGAGTTTGCTAAAAAGCTAAGTGCCGTTGAAGCAACTGGTGAAGTGGATAGTGAAGGCTTTGCTATTTACAAACTTAACTTAGCTAACTAAGTTATTTAGGATCAAGCATGGCTATGCTTGATCCTTTTTCCCATCCTTTAGGTAAGGACGACTCAGCAAACGAATAAGTAACGTAGCAATCACCAACCCACTGATATTTATTGCCAAATCCAACCAAGAAAAATACCGAGATGGAATCCAATATTGGGCCCCTTCGTCAAAACAAAAAGCAAATAATAAAAACCACTGCACATAACTCAATTTACACCAACGCATATGGAACCAACGCGGCGGCACACTAAGCATTAACAATAAGCTTATCGTAAAACTTAGCACTAAATGCAGAACCCATGCCCCTCCAATAGCCATCTCTACCGCATGAAATGTCGGACGAAACATCGACAATGATTTAAGCACACTAGCAGTAACAACGATGCTAATGACGCTGATGGAAAGTACTGTGAGGTGCTTGATCTTTGGACGACGATAAATATACACGAGTAAACGTAAGACTCTCAAAATTCAATCTGGAGCTAGCAGTATACTAAAATCACCATATTTTTAGCGTATTAAATCCAAGTCGGCGTTTAACCCAATAAACCGCAAGTAGATTCTGACTAGTGATCGCTATCGCTGTGGCGAGCGCACTGCCCATAACCCCAAAACTAGGTACTAGGATGAGCGAGAGAACTAAAGCCATTGGACCTGAAATCAGTACCGTATTTCGCAATTCACGCTCGTAACCACACATTGACAACAACAAACTCACTGAACCCGTAGCAACATTAAGTAACTGAGCCACAGCTAATACTTGTAACAAAGCAGCTCCTTCAACAAAGCTTTGCCCAAACAAACCTAATAACCAATGAGGGAAAACCAACATAAAGATACAAATTGGAGTGGCAACCAACAACATGGCTCGCACCCCTATACGGCAAAGACGCTGTAGTTCAACATAATTGCGTTGTTGGTATAAGACAGAGAATTTAGGCGCTAATACTAAGTTTGCAGCCATCAGAACCAAAGCACTCAGAAGTGCAATACGTTGTGACACGGCCAACAAAGCGATTTCTCCAGCATCAACCCATGCTCCGGCAACTAACTGCCCAGACCATTGGCTACTTTGGTTCATAAGCATAACCACCCATAGTGGAATGCAACTAGCGAATATCTTAGACCAAGCAATCGGACTGCTTGATGGGCTGTTCGTCTTAGGCAATGCTCGTCGCCAAAGTAAATAGCTATGTAGACCTGCAATTAAAGCTGCCAAGCTTAAGCACCAAGCCGCTTGCCAAGCAAAATGCCATGCTCCAAGAACAATTAAAATACTTAATAACATTGGCATAGCGATATTTAGACTGTAAACACTGGCACCAATGCGCGACAGGCCTTGCAGTGCCATAGCACACAAGCTAAATCCAGCAATTCCAACGACTGCAAAGCTCATTGCACGTAACACCGGAGCAAGCTCTGGTTTAGAAAACACCCAATTTGCTATTCCGTCGGCGGCTAATACCATAAGGCAGCATAGCGCCAATGCGATTAAACAGCTCAAGGCCAAGGCACGATGCAGCAATTCGATGATGGCTTGCCGGTCTTTAAGTTGATGTAATTGAGCACTAAACCGCAGAACTGTATTATCTAAACCGAAGCGGGATAATGCAGCTAAAACACTGACGAGACTGAAAGCCAAAAAATAGTAACCCGATTGTTCTAGCCCAAGCTGTCGGCTGATGATCAAGCTCAGAATTAGCGCCGCAACCGCACCGATAACTTTAACCAAAGCTGCCCAAACCGCTTGCGTCAGCAGATTGTTTGGTCCACGAAATCGCTTAAGCATTACTGAACTCTTGATAGAGCAACTTGAGGTCTGATTGTAGACGCTCAGCCGTATGCTGTTGCTGAATGAGGTTTAGGTTCTCTAGAGCTAAATCGCGAGCTTTGGTTTGGGCTTCTAACCATGATTTAACCCCATCCATCGCGCTTTCCACATCGAAAAAACAGTCAAGCCCTTCGCTGGTAAATGGTCCAATTGCACGTAGCATAATTGGTATTTGTAATTCTGCGGCTTCAAGAACAGATATAGGAAAGCCATCCCAAGCCGCCGTGTGTAAATACAAATCGCTTTGGGATAATTGCAGTAAGGCTTGCTCTCGACTAAGCCAGCCGCTAACTTCAACCCCTGCTTGGCTTAAGACTCTACACCCTTCCGTCTCACCACCACCGATCCACACAAACTGCGCTTTACCTTCAAGAAATTTGGCAACCTTGGCAAAGTATCGATAGCCTTTTTGCTCACTCACACGTCCAAGCATCACAATTCGAGGTTTAGTCCGTATCGGCGCTGAAATACTATGCACCGAATTGTCAATGGGCTCGCAAATGTTGGTTAGTGTCAACGCGTGTGTTGCACCGAGTTGCTTGGCACTTAGGGTCTCGTGTTCCCCGCAGCCAGCCACCACAGCCGTTCGTTTAAGTAGCAGCTGCTCAAGGCTACGGTAAAGGCTCTGTTTCCAACGCGCACTATTGCGGAAAAAAGCGTAACCATGGGGGGTATAGACGATTTTTGACCTTGCAATAAACGGCAGCAATCGACCAACGCCACCGGCAAAACTTGAGTGTAAATGCACCACATTTGGATCTAGATCTCGCATCCACCGGCGTAACTCAAGTAAAGAAGACAAGGAACGAGAAACCAAACGCTGCTCAGAGAATAAGTCTCTGGTTTCTTCACCAGTTGCATCATCTACACGGATCGTTGCGAATAGAAAGTGTTCGCAGTGTGGGCTGTGTTTCACATAGCTATGGATAGCTGCAGTAACACCACCACCGTAGGACTCAGCGATGTGTAGTACTTTGGTCTTGCTCATGATATTCCTTTTGAGACAGCACGGCTAAACGTTGTTTTCGCCTAAACAGCAAGCTGGTAAGGGCCAATGGGATGCCTAGAAAGAAATAAGCTTGCAGCATATTGGTGTTTACACCATCACCAATAACAAAAACCGCGATTACTGCTGATACGACTAAGCTCCAGCTATTCGTCGTTTTACATTTATTGTCGATTGCGCGTAGTAAGGTTCCCGTTAAGAAAGCGCCAATAACGACACCTAACCAGCTAAAATTGACATACCAACTACCTATCGATGTTATTGGCCATCCGTTTACTTTCTCGTCTTCGTAAACTTGCCGGAACCATTGCCCAATGAAAAAAGTACTTGGTTTTCCAGCCCATAAGAATCGTGGGATCCAGCTGACCAAGCCATTGTAAAAATCTTCTCCATAACGATAAGGGAATACCGTCCCCACGTCCCGTGTTGCCAAAACTAAGCCATCGTACTCGGCTAGGTGCATTGATAGCGATAGACTGCGGATTTGTGAGCTATGCTCAAGTGTCGGGCCTTCATAGCCTCGCGCATTATCAAACAATTGATCGCGTCCCTCTCGCAAGCCCTGTAGTAACACGGCACAAGCCAGCACAATCAATATTAACTTTGACATTTTGATGTTGGGTAGTAGGTAATACATGGATATCACCAACACTGCAAACACATATCCTACAAATGTACGGTTACCCCAACTGTAAATGATGGCTAGGTTGACCAAGATTGCGCCAATAAAAATAAAGCGCTGCAATCGAGACAACTGTTGTTTCGCGGTTGCGACAAAGCCAATCACACTAATAACCGCCGCTAAGGTGGCTATTTCACGGAAAATGTATAATCCCGCCGCGCCTTTCTCAATTTTTACAAAGTACATGAAATTGGAGATCGACCCCATTTGAAGAACTAATACCGCGGTACACAGAAAGCTAAAACCGCTCAAAGTCAGCGTAAGCATCATTAAAATCGAAGGGTGACTTTTTTGAGCGCGATTAGGAATAAAACTAGCCATCAGTTTTTCAAGTTGACTACCACGTGAGTAGCTTACAACCAATATACAAACCCACACTAAAATGGCCAAGTTGGCTAGCAGCATGGCGTCGTTATAGTTTCCGATGAACTGGTGGTCAGGGATGGGGGTATCGAGATCAAAGAGGAGAAGCATTGGTCTAATACCGACCAAAATAAGCATTAACCCACTAGAGGCTGCAAACGCGACCCGTCTGGTTCTAAGCGCCTTTAAAACCGCATAGGATAAAATTACGCTATAGATTAACCACAACACATAGGGCATTTGAAACTAGGCACCTTGACAATAAATGGCTTCAACGCGTTTTAAATACTCTTCACAAGAATACTCTTGGATAACTTTGTTTCGCGCCTGTAGACCTTGATCTCGATGAAGTTCAGGCTGCGATACAAATTCAATCATCCCCTGCGCCAACTGTTGCTGATTATTAACCTCTATTACTTTGCCAACACCCTGTAAGACCTCGCAATTTGAGCCAACGTTTGTCGCAAGCACTGGTAACGCACAAGCCATTGCCTCAACAATCGCATACGGCATCCCCTCATACTCCGAAAAGAGCACAAAGGCATCAGCGACCTGCAGTAGGTCAACAACATCATTGCGTTGACCTAAAAGCCGAACCCTAGAGCTTACCGCAAGCTCAAGTTGTTGCTGATACTTAGGATGGGCATCATTACCGCCAACGTGCACTAACAACGCATTGCTTGGAGCGCTTCGCACAAACTCTTGAACCAGTTCCAAAACTTTTTTACGTGGCTCTATCGACGCTACGCAAATGAAAACATAGTCATTAGCAGATATCTCTAGTTGCTCCCGCAAACGGGCTCGCCGCTCAGGGATGGGTCGGTAGGCATTGGTGTCGACTGGGTTTGGCAAGCACAAGGAGTTTTGCGCCAAGGCAATGCTTGGGTTCACATGCGTTTTAGCGTAACCAGGCGTACCATGAATAATAATGTTAGAGAATAATTTAGGAGCCAGTTTCGCCATCAAGTTAATCGGAGTATGAGAAACCTGTAGGCGTAAAATACAGCGCTTTTTTTTGTAGTAACGTAAGTAAACAAGCAAGCCAAAAAAGTAAATATAGCTGCGATAATTGTTACAAACGACGAGCTGGTAAGGCTCGTTTTGCTTAGCATAGTTACGAATGCATTTGAAATTAAACCAAATCAACAAGGGTAAAGTGATTAGCGCGCTCAACCACTTTAAGTTTTGCTTGCCATAACTATTGAGTTTGTTTGGTAAGCCCCAAATCTGGGTTGAAACGCCGGATTCTTCAGCTTGCACAGCAAAATCACCAGGTTCTGCAAGCACCATGTCTACACTTGCTAAGTCGCTGTCGATGAAATGCCTAGCCCATTGCAACATGTTAAAAGCACTGCCATACATTAAGCCACAGCGCTCTAACACCAAAATTTTCATTTTTTGCTCCAAGCACTTAAATCCAATCCAAAGACTTGTGCGAGTTGCCTATTCTTACCATCAAATTGCTGCTTTAGTTGCTCTATAATAGCTTTGTCTTGTTGTTTTTCACTAAGGTTGCTAGGTGCTTGATTCAATCGATAGTATAGCGGCCGTAGCCAATCCTTGAACCCTTTACTACGCACAAATGGTGCAAACAATTCTTTAAGCTTATTCAGCTTGCGATTGCGAATTACGATGCTCTCGTTAGCTTTGTTAAAGTCAAAGTCTTTATAAAAATCCGCATCAATCTCTAACCAGTCACACAATCGGCGCATCCCCGCTTCTGGATTACGAATGAAGTCTTCAAATACGAAAATTTTCATGTTCTTTTGACCAATCGCCGACTGCCATTTTGTTAAATAATCAACGTAGTTACTTTGCTCGATACATTGCGATATTTGGTTGTTCTTATTAAATTGTTGACCTTGCTCCAGCATACCTAAGAATTGCTCAAAGCTAATTGAGCTATCAATCATGGTGCGGGTATCTCGAAAATAGCGAAAGGTAGAGTAAACCCGCGCAGCCGGTTCACGCACGAAAAACACCCCTTTCGTTTGGTATTTTCCTGCGTAATTAATTGCGGATTCTTGATATAAGTTTAAGGTTGTCCCATCAACTATATGCTTAGCACTTTGCTTAAAGAAAGCGTGGTAGGTTTCCTCGCCATGCTGACTGATATTAGCTCGGGGATTGAATTTCCAATCATGGCTATCCATTAAGTAAAACAGCTCTTTTTCCACACCGCCGCCAACCTCTGGATGAGCAATCAACCAATCATAAACAGATGTAGTCCCACATTTTGGAGCACCAGCAAGCAGCAAATTAGGTTGGTTCAAAAACATATCCTTTAGGTCTGGCCTGATGCCATCGATAGAAGCTGCTATCCAAAATCAGCATAGCAACCCTCAGAACAATTTAGTGCTATCAGGCTTTTTGTAAATCGCGGTAATAGTTGTAGTACTTATATTCTTTTTCGTTCTTTTCCGAAATCTGATTCAAAATTACGCCATCGACGGCCACATTCACGTGAATCAACTTCGCAATGCTTTGAGACACTTGCTCAAAACGGGTGCTATCCGCTTTTACCACTAAAATACTAGCGGTAGTGAGCCGGCCAACTATCAATGCGTCACTAACCGCGCTGATGGGTGGCGTATCAATAACTATTTTATTGTACTGGCGGCTTAAATCACGTAGCAAATTTCTAAATCGAGGAGAACTCAAAAGCTCTTGCGGATAAGGCGATAGCAGGCCTGCTGCCAATACGTGCAAACCACTTTTTTCATGCACAAATACACAATCTTCTAGGTCTGCGCCCATCACTAAAAGGTTACTCAACCCCGGATGACTACTACTAAGCCCAAAGCGCTCCCCAACCGAAGGTTGCCGTAAATCACAGTCAATCAAAAGTACCTTTTCCATACCAGCCATTGCTTGGGCTAGATTTATGGAGACTGTCGTTTTACCTTCCCCCGGTACCGAGGAGGTAACCGATACAAACTTTCGTTTACTTTGCGCTAGGCTTAACATCATGGCAGTCCGAACGGTGCGAATCGCTTCAGAGAATCGAGTTTGCCGTTTATCATAGAGTACCGAGGCATCGCTAAGTTCTTGGCTACCAAAGCGACGTTTTTTCAACATTGGGATAACGCCCAATGGATGCAAGCGTAAGCGGCTTTCAATATCAGATGCTTGGGAAATCGTGTCGTTTGAACTATGACTGGCAAAAGCAAGCAGCACTGCGGCGATAAAGCCTAGGATCAGAGCCACCAAACTAATTAATTTTTTACGTGGTTTTGCTGGCTCTAAAGGTGCTGTTGCATAGTCCGTGAAACGTGCGATTGCGCTTTGGAAATCTCCAGTCACCGAGGTTTCTTTTTGGCGCGTCAGAAATAGGTCGTAAAGACTACGGTTACTGGTAACTTCCCGCTTTAAGGCTTCATAACTAGCACGTTTGATTGCAAGCGACTGAAATTCTTGTTTTTTAGCATCCAGTTCAGCCTTTAAAGAGGCTTCTTGTTGCCGGGCACTACGCAGCTCTTTACTAATCCCGGAGGCTAAGTCTTGTAGCACTTCTTTAGCATTCGCTCTAACCGATTGCAGATAAGCTTGGGCTTGCTGCATTCGATCATGCTTTGGGCCGTATCGTTTTGAAAGCTCAGATACCCGGCGCTCTGCATCAATCTCTGCTAAACGAATATCGCGTAATTGCGGATGGTTTGCATTACCGGCTAACGATCCTAAACCTGCCAAGCCAGATCCTTGATTCTCTTTGAGAAGATAAAATATCGATTCAGCCGCAACCCGCTTGTCTCTGGCGTCAGATAATCTACGGCTTAGGTCTGTCAATTCCGTACCCGCTAAACTATCAATCCCGCTGACATCAACTAGACCCTCTTGTTCTAGATACTCACTGAGTTTATCTTCAGAATCTAATGCCGATTGCTTTAATGTCTCAACCCGAACGCTTAACCATTCAGTGGCTTCACGACTTGCCATTAAACGAGCTTCTAGATTCGAATCTATATAAGTTTTACCAACAGCATTGGCGGCGGCAGCGGCGAGTTCCGGATCAATAGAATCAAACGAAATTCGAACCAACTGAGTATTTCTGATGGGGGTTATGGTGAGGCTTTGCTTAAATTTATTTAATACTCGTTGTTCAAGACGCTGGGCTGCAAGCAAGGGATCCGACTTAGCCGGTTTAGGTAAGAAACTTAACCAATACTCAACATCAATATAGTCGCCAATTGTAGGCTCCCAATGGCGAGCAAGCGCTTTTAAACTTGCAAAACGGTCGTTCACGCCAATAAACTCTGCCCGACTATACAAATCCAACTGTCTAGAAACCTTACGCGCTATGCTACGAGTTTTAAGAAGCTCAAATTGTGTGAAGTAGTATTCTTTCTTACTCGAATCAATACCATATATTTCATCGATACTAACCACTGCTTTAGGCTGTTCAGACTCAATTAGCAAGACCGCAGTCGCTCGATAAATCGGCTGCACAGCCATCAGAGAAACGATTGTCGCGACCAATACCAAGAGCGTAAATAGACTGATGAAAAACCAGCGAGACTTAAGAACGTCAAAATAGAAATTAAGATCGATCAGGTCGGTATTGGGAACGCCATTTAACTTGTTTTTGGCCTTATTTATAAGTGCTGGTTTCAAAAGAAGCGCCTTCCTACCATGATAATGTCACCGGGATCGATACTGAGTTTTAAGCTGACCTTACTTTTATCATCTGCCCCATTACCAGGGGTTAAGGTAATATTTCCATCGTAAGCGCGTTGCGAAAACCCTCCCGCTAAGGCGACCGCCTTTTCTATCGTCAATCCAGGTTGATATGCATATGCGCCGGGCTTTTCAACTTCGCCATTAACAAAAATCTGCCGATAGCTAACTACATTTACGGCGATTTTCGGATCGATAAGGTAATCACCAGCCAAGCCATGTTCGAGACTCAACTTGACCTGCTCGGGCGTTTGTCCACTAACTTTTATTTTTCCGAGATAAGGATAATTGACCAAGCCACTGCTGCTGACCATGACTTGCATGCTAAGATCTTGTTCTTCATAAACAATAATGTCTATCACATCGCCAGGACCTAATCGATAGTCAGTATTCTCTTGCCCCCACACTAAGCTTGGGACTAAGAATAAAACGAAGACTAGACTTAGCCATCTCATTTAGTAAGCGGCCTTAGACACAAAGCCCTTAAACACGGTCAGAACGACAATTTTAACGTCCATCCACAAGCTCCATGACTGTATGTATTCCAAGTCATATTTGACCCGCATTTCCATTTTATCAAGGGTGTCCGTTTCACCACGAAACCCGTTAATTTGTGCCCAACCCGTAATCCCAGGCTTTACTTTGTGACGCAGCATATATCGGTGTACCAGTTGACGATATTCTTCGTTATGCGCTATCGCGTGTGGCCTAGGTCCGACAATAGACATGCTGCCTGCAAGTACATTAAAAAACTGAGGAAGTTCATCAAGTGAGGTGCGGCGAAGGAAACTACCAAAGGCTGTCACTCGAGGATCGTTTTGGGTAGCTTGCCGAACCTCATCCCCATTATCTTGGGTAGACATGCTGCGAAACTTCCAAACTTTAATGGGTTTGCCATAGAGACCGTAGCGGTCTTGTTTGAATAAAACAGGCCCTGCTGAGCTCAATTTTACGCCGATCGAAATAAGCAACAGCAAAGGACTTATCAGCAACAAAATTGCCGCAGACAGTATTATATCTTGCAGACGTTTAACCAATACGCTCCCCCCACTAAATGGGCTGTCAAAAACGCTAATTGTGGGGATATTGCCGATAGGAACCCAGCGGCTTTGCATCAAGTTGTAGGCGAAAAAGTCAGGGACTAAGTGGGTGGTAACCGTGGTATCTGAAAGTTGGTTTAAAAAGTCAGCGATACGCTCTTCAGAGTGTACTGGTAGGGCTATATATACTTCGTCAATCTCGCCTTCACGAGCGAGTTCAAAGGCGCGCTTAGTACTTTGATACTGTCCTTCGTCAAGTTGAGGCAGGCGCTGCGGGCTTCGGTCATCAAAGAAACCTACAAAGTCGATCCCTAATTGTGGATTGGCTTCAAACTCTTGAAATAATCGATTTCCACAATCAGTCGCACCAATAATTGCAGCTTTTCGAGACATATAACCCTGAGTTCGCATCATATTGTGCAGTTGTCGGTAGGCAACCCGCGCAACCGCCAAAGCAATTGGGGTAATGACTATCCAAGTACCAATTGCAAATCTAGAATACTGCTCAGAAACTTTTAAGAAATAGCCGAGGAATGTGAGTACTAGTGCCGAAAAAATCCAAGTAAGGGCGACAGTTTTTAGCTGAGAGAATAGGTCTATAGACTGCATGTGCCGATACAATTGCAAGTACTCGGCAATGATCAAAAATAAGGCATACATAGTAACGCCCATTAATTGATACTGTGCTTCTAAAGCTACCCCCCTAAGTTCAAGAGCAATTTCTAGAACAATAAACACGATAGCTAGGTCGGTAAGGCGATAAATCGCTGCAAACTCAATTCCACTAGCCCTAATAAGATCTTTACGACTACCCATTAACCAATCCTTGGTCCAGCACCATTTATTTAAATCAAACCACCATCGCGGTGTTAAGACTCCACGCTGAGCGAATCAATTTGTGCGCTGCTATACCTTGCCAGCGCCACGTAAAAGTTAGGGTTTTATACGACTAAAGTCAATTCCTAATCAAGCCGCTCGTTACTACAATTAATAAAAATGCAACATATGCACATAATTTAGAGTAAAAACCCCTGAATTATAAGCTTCTGTTTTATGTGGTCTTTTCGGGAATGGGTAAAAAAGTAAAGAGGAGTACTCCAACATCGAGTATTCACACCTATGTTTAACAGCTCATAAATGGGTCGTTTATACGCAAAAACACTCTAGAAAACGCGGGCTTTACAAGAAAAAACGAAACAGGCTTATCATTCTCGGTCAGCGGTAAACAACAAGACTCCATAAGCACTTGTTTAAGGGCAAGAATTACGTACTAACAACTCGGTAGACAACACGTGATCTTCGAAACTTTGTAGCTGCAACACAATATCAGCGGCAATCCGACCTTTTTCTCTCAGTGGCTGATGCACAGTAGTGAGTTGTCGCTCCATCGCTTCAGGGATATCATCAAACCCGACCACACGTAATTCTTGCGGTACTTTGATGCCAAGATCTCGTGCAGCATCCAAGGCAGCCAGGGCAATTTTGTCGCTCATACATAGCAGCACATTTGGTCGCTCTGGCGCCGACAAGATACCCCTTGCCATCACCCGAACCTGCTGCTGGTCGTTATGTGGGAAGTTCCATAGACTAATCATGTCAGGTTTAACTTTAAGTCTGACCAGTGCCTCTCGGTAACCTTCTAAGCGGCGCCTAGAAATCGACTCTTCAATACCGAAAAGCTCTTTATCTGCAATTAGTCCCGCTTGAATAGCCGATGTTAATCGTAATCCAAAGATACTTACTCGTGGATGCTCAACCGGCGCTACCGCGTGCATAGCAGCTTCGCAGGCCGCTTTCTGGTTATCAACATGTACCGAAACGCTTTGCCCAAAACTCGCCGTAAAGTCAACCGTCACTAAAGGCTTGCCCTGATGCTCCAAACGACGCATTAAGCTTTCTTTTAGAGGTTGCCCATAGACGATATACCCATCAGGGATAGTTTGAACTTGGCTGCTTTGATAGTTCTCCTCGCAGCTCGGCAGCAGCAACATATTTACATGTTGCTTATCCAGTGCATTACCTAGCCCTTCCAAAAATTGATTGGCGACGGGGTCGGAAAAATTAAACGACAAAGTGTCGGCAAGCAACACGCCAATAATCCCAGTTTTACCGGTACGCAAACTGCGCGCACTCATATTGGGCCCGCTGTATCCAAGCGCTTCGCACTGCGCAAGTATGCGCTCTCGGAGCTGTTTAGATAACTGATCGGGGCGATTAAAAGCGTTGGAAACTGTCGCCTTTGAAACACCTATCTGCTCAGCCATTTCTTTCAAGGTTAGCTTGCGGCCTGCCGTTTTTTCCATCAATACGTATCCATGTATTTAGTCATTTGAGCCCAGGGTTTCGACGCTCAAGCTCGTTTCCAAGCGGCGCATCTTAGCATGAATTTCAATATCCATTGCGTCACCACTTAAGAGACGAACTTGGGTTTGCTTTGGATTAACGTCAATCTCTATCTGTCTTCCGCGCCATGTCAGACAAAAACTATAGCCCTGCCAATCGGGTGCGAGGGCTGGTGCTAATTTAAGATGCTGGTCAGCTAAGCGCACTCCTGCAAAGCCATAGACTAAACACTGCCAAGTACCTGCAAGGTTGGCAATATGCAAGCCATCGCGCGTGTTGCCATGAGTATTATCCAGATCCAAGCGCGCCGTTTGCGCAAACCACTTACCAGAGACATCCAATCGACCAATCCGCGCTGCCATGATGCTAAATATGCACGATGACAAGGACGAGTCATGAGTCGTTACCTGATCATAGTAATCATAGGATTTGGCCATGGTTTGTTCGTCACTGATACCATCTAGTAAATAATGAGCCAACATCACATCTGGTTGTTTACTCACTTGATGGCGATAGATAACTAGAGGGTGGAAATTAAGAAGCAATGGGTACTTCGATTTCGGTGTGTTCTCAAAATCCCAAACTTTTTTGTTTAGAAAACTATCGTCTTGAGGGTTAATTCCTAAGCTCTCGTCAAAAAGTAATAACATTGCGTCTGAGGCAGCTTGCCATTGCTTTAACTCAGCGGCATCTAGGCCAATTTGACTTGAAATCCGACCCAAAACATCTGGAGCTTTGTTTGCCAGTTCAGCGTGCATTTTTACGGCCCAATTCAAGTTGTGTTGCGCCATTGAATTGGTATAAAAGTTGTTATTCACGATGGCCGTATATTCATCAGGCCCGGTAACTGAATCGATGCAAAATTGTCCTTGTCGATTAAAATGACCGGTTTCGAGCCATAAACGAGCGGTTTCAAATAAAACTTCAGCGCCACATTCACACATAAAGTCAAAGTCGGCACTTGCCTTCCAATACTGCGCAAAAGCCCATGCAATATCTGCGCTTATATGATACTGAGCGGTACCTGCTTCAAAAAATGAAGAGCACTCGTCACCATTAATGGTACGCCAAGGAAACAATGCACCCTTTGTGTGGCCCAATTCCCGTGCTCTCGCTCGTGCTTGATCAAGCGTATTATAGCGAAAACGTAGTAGGTTTTTAGCTAGCTCAGGTTGAGTTAAAATGAACACCGGTAACACGTAGATTTCGGTATCCCAAAAATAATGTCCTTCGTAGCCCTCACCACTTAAACCTTTTGCGGCTATATTGCTTACCGCATCTTGGCCAAGTGATTGCAATAATTGAAACACGTTAAAGCGCAGGCCAAGCTCAAGCTGCTCATCCCCTTTGATCGCGATCGCCGAGCGATTCCAAAACTGCGACAAATACTGGGCTTGCTCACTGGCCAAGGCTTCAAAGTCGAAAGCACTGAAGGAATGTAATAGTTCTAATCCTTGTTGCGCCGGCATGGGGTGACGTCGAGTATCAGTAAATACGGCGTATTTGGTCATCCGCACAGCTGAACCTGCAGCAAAGCGCACAACAGTTTTAGCTTGGTTCTCCGCAGAGCTAAACTCTTGGCTTTGGGTTTCGCTACAGCGATGATAACTACTTAAGGCAATTTCAAGCGCAGATGAATGCGTCTTTGCGACAACTTGTGCAAACCCACCGGCAACGCAATCGGTAGGCCACAATAACTTAGCGTGCCCACTTGCAACCCGAACATCATCATCGGTGGTAAAGTTCTCGATAGATGCGTTAATACTACTGCGTATCTCAATGGGTTCATCAAAGTTCAAGGCTTTAACTTGATAGTCGATGACAAAAAGCTCTCGTTTTACAAAAGACACCATGCGCCTAATTTCAAGCTCAATCTCTAAACCTAATGGGCTACGCCAATGAATTTTTCTAAGGCTGATTCCGGTGTCAAAATCAAGGCTTCGCTCAAAGCCCAAAAGTTCACCAGAAAATAAACTGAACCGTTCTAGTTGATGACCTAAATACAGCTCAACCGTTTGAGCATCTGGAATATTCGGTAGTTTTTGCATTGTCTCAGGAAAACCAAAACACTTTTCGCCGTAACTAATATCTACATTTTCATAGAATCCATTGACGTAACAGCCTCGAATTGAAGCCATGTCTTCGGCATAGCCTTCTTCGAAATTACCCCGTACACCAAGGTAGCCGTTGCCTTGGGCAAATAAACTTTCGTTAACCAGAAGTTGTTTGGGTTCTAGGGAGTTGTCTTGTAGTTGCTGACCCATACAGAGTTCCTTAAAGATCTAAATTAAGCATTTAATGCATCTTAGTTTGCGCACAGATCGTCTATATGGCTAATAGATTACTAAACCTTTGTGATGTTGCTCACGAATTATTCTGAACCGGTTAAGTCTCATTGGCAGCAGTCGCCACTCAATCATTTATTTCAAAAACGTGACGAATGTAACACTAATGACTGCCTGCGTATGATTTAGCGCACAAAAATGCATTGCATAACTTGCTCTTTATTCGAACTAGTCTTTAACTGAAAGACGAAACTAAACCGGTTCAGTTATTCCTTTCTTGTTTAGTTCTTTGTCAGCTCGCTGACCGCGCAAATGTTTGCGCATTGTTGCGCTCCTCGTTTTGGTGGGCGTAATTACGTGAAGTAAAATGCTTAAGGAGAAAAGCGATATGAAACCCACTATTTTATGCAGTGCCATTGCATTAACACTCGCAAGTAACATGGCTCTTGCTGATGGGCACCTGAAATATGCACCAGGAGAAAACAGCGATTTCAGTTGGGAAAGCTACCAAACGTTTGCAGAGAAGACTGACCTAGCTGGCGAAACTCTTACAATTAGCGGTCCATGGCTCGGTCCAGACCGTGAGTTGATCGAATCAGTTCTTGCCTACTTCCGTGAAGCTACCGGAGCCGAGGTTAAATACGCTGGTTCAGACTCATTTGAACAACAAATTGCAATTGATGTTCAAGCTGGTAGCCCACCGAACATTGCAATCTTCCCACAACCAGGTTTAGCGGCAGATTTGGCTAGCAAAGGTTTCCTTACACCTCTTCCTGATTCAACAGGTGCATGGGTTGAAGAAAACTATGCTGCTGGTTCATCTTGGGTTGACCTAGGTACCTACCCTGATAAGGCGGGTAACAAAGATTTATTCGGTTTCTTCTACAAAGTTGATTTGAAATCATTAGTTTGGTTCTCACCTGAAAACTTTGAAGATGCAGGCTACGAAGTTCCTGAAACCATGGAACAGCTAAAAGAATTGACCCAACAAATTGTTGATGATGGCGGTACACCTTGGTGTATTGGTCTAGGTAGTGGTGGTGCAACTGGTTGGCCGGCTACTGACTGGGTAGAAGACATGATGTTGCGCACCCAATCACCAGAAGACTATGACAAATGGGTTACTAACGAACTTAAGTTCAACGATCCTAAAGTCATCGAAGCAATTGAAGATTATGGCTGGTTCTCTAAGAATGATGCTTACGTTTATGGTGGCGCAGCTGCTGTAGCGACAACTGACTTCCGTGACAGCCCTAAAGGTATGTTTACTTCTCCTGCACAATGCTACATGCATCGCCAAGCTTCATTTATCCCATCGTTCTTCCCAGAAGGTACGGTTTTGGGTGAAGATGCTGACTTCTTCTACTTCCCTGCCTATGAAGGCAAGGACTTAGGTAAGCCTGTTCTTGGTGCCGGTACAGTTTGGGGTATTACCCAAGACGCACCTGCTGTTGCAGCGTTCTTTGAGTTCCTCCAAACACCGATCGCCCACGAAATTTGGATGGCGCAATCAGGGTTCTTAACGCCGCTTAAAACTGCAAATACTGAAGTTTACGCAAACGAAACACTTAAGAAGCAAGGTCAAATTTTGCTTGATGCAACAACCTTCCGCTTTGACGGTTCTGACTTAATGCCTGGCAAAATTGGTGCAAGCGCATTCTGGACTGGAATGGTCGACTATAGTGGTGGCAAAACTGCAAAAGAAGTAGCAGATAGTATCCAAGGTACTTGGGACGCTATCAAGTAAGCTCAATCACACCAAGCCTCAGGGCTTGGTGTGACTTTCAACCCGGTCAGCTATAGAGGTTCAAATGGACCAGATTTATTCCGCTTTATTAACAATGAGCTTGGGAGTTGCAGGATGTATCCTGTATTTCTGGGGTTCAAATTGGCTACTTGGAATTATTTTCCCGTTCCGTGGTCAAAGCCATGAGCAAGCGGCGCGTAATCTACGTATTGCCAGCTCAGTACGTCCTTGGTTATTCCTTGGACCAGCATTATTCTTCCTATTTTTATACCTAGTTTATCCAGTCATTGATTCGCTGCGTCTTTCATTTATGGGCCGCTCCGGCGAAGAATTCGTTGGTATCAGTAATTATGTTTGGCTATTCAATGACCCTGAGTTTCAAGAGTCATTAAAAAACAATGTCCTGTGGCTTCTCATCGTTCCTGCGGCTTCTACATTCTTTGGTTTAATCATCGCTGCACTTACCGATAGAGTTAGCTGGGGAAACATTGCCAAAAGCCTTATCTTTATGCCGATGGCTATTTCGTTCATTGGCGCATCGATCATCTGGAAGTTTATCTACGATTATCGTCCAACCGGCAGCGACCAAATTGGTCTGCTAAATGCCTTCGTTGAATACCTCGGCTTTGAGCCTCAGGCATGGATTGCAGTACCTTTTTGGAACAATCTATTCTTAATGATTATTCTGGTTTGGATTCAGACCGGCTTTGCAATGGTCATTCTATCTGCGGCGCTACGTGGTATTCCTGAAGAAACTGTTGAGGCTGCTGTTCTTGATGGTGCAAATGGCCTACAAATATTCTTCAAAATTCTAGTACCTCAAATTTGGGGGACGATCGCCGTTGTTTGGACGACGATTACCATCACAGTACTCAAAGTTTTCGATATTGTGCTTGCGATGACCAACGGGCAATGGAACAGCCAAGTACTCGCCAATATGATGTTCGATTGGATGTTCCGCGGAGGCGGTGACTTTGGACGAGGCGCGGCAATTGCGGTGATTATCATGGTTGCTGTTGTTCCAATCATGGTTTGGAATATTAGAAATGCCCAAGCACAAATGGAGGACCGTTAAGATGTCGGCAACTCAAACACAAGCGCGTTCTTCCACCTTGGTTCAACGTATGAAGCGTATTTCGCCACTTACAATTGTGGTCCATCTGTCAGTACTATTGTTAGTTATCATGTGGACTATTCCAACCTTTGGCTTGTTGGTTTCTTCTATACGAGACAAAGATCAACTCGCGGTCAGTGGTTGGTGGACAGCACTTTCATCATCAGAGCAAAACTTAATTGCACGCACCAATGCTCCGAGCACTCAGGTTTTTGAAAATGGTGTCTACATTCTTAAAGGGAACATTGCGCCTGAGGGTGAAAGCGTTGAAGTATTAGCCTTTGGTAGTTCCTCACAGGACCCTTCAGCCTTTGAACCTGGTACCACAAGCACATTGCGCAACGGCAATACTTTAAATGTTGAAACAAATGGTGATTACGTTTTTAGTTCTGAAAAAGAATTTACTGGTAGCCGCGGTAAACGTATATTTTACCAAGCGGTCGAAAAGCCTCGATGGACATTAGATAATTACCGTGAGGTACTTAGTTCAGAAGGCCTGGGACAATCGTTTATCAACTCTTTAACGGTAACCATTCCTGCAACCATTATTCCAATTCTAATTGCTGCCTTCGCCGCCTATGCACTGTCTTGGATGCAAATGCCATTTCGAGGTCTGCTACTGGCGGTCGTCATTGGTTTGCTCGTTGTACCACTACAAATGTCTTTAATTCCCTTACTGCGTTTGTATAACGAAATAGCCATGTACTTTGGAGTTGGTGCTAAGTCCTATTTGGGCATATGGTTGGCCCATACTGGGTTTGGCTTGCCTTTAGCGATTTATTTATTGCGCAACTACATCTCTAACTTACCGCGCGAAATCATTGAATCGGCTCGCGTTGATGGCGCAACTGACTTTGATATTTTCCGCCGTATTGTATTGCCGCTGTCGTTTCCAGCATTGGCATCGTTTGCCATTTTCCAATTCCTATGGGTTTGGAATGACTTACTGGTCGCAACTGTATTTTTAGGTAACGGCGACGAATTCCTAGTGCTAACCGGACGTCTTCGCGAGTTACTCGGTTCACGCGGTGGTAACTGGGAAATTCTAACGGCTTCGGCTTTCGTGACAATGATTGTTCCAATAACTGTCTTTTTCACCTTACAACGATACTTAGTGCGCGGCTTGCTAGCCGGCTCTGTTAAATAGATTTTGGGAAGTCAAAAATTATGACTGGATTAAAGCTTACTAATATTAAAAAATCTTACGGGAAAACCGATGTAATTCATGGGGTTGACCTTGAAGTACAAAAAGGTGAATTCATTGTTTTCGTCGGCCCCTCGGGCTGCGGTAAATCAACATTGTTACGAATGATTGCAGGGCTTGAAAGCATCACCGACGGCGACTTAGAAATAAGCGGCGAACGAGTAAATGACTTGCCTGCCGCTATGCGCGGTATCGCGATGGTTTTCCAAACTTACGCCCTTTACCCACACATGACCGTGTACGACAACATGGCATTTGGAATGCGTATTGCAAAAGCTGACAAAGCCGAAATAGAAAAACGCGTGACAGACGCAGCAGATATGTTGCAGCTAACGCCGTATCTAGATCGCTTGCCAAAAGCACTCTCAGGGGGTCAACGTCAGCGTGTCGCGATTGGTCGTGCTATTGTCCGCAATCCAACAGTTTTTTTGTTTGATGAACCGCTATCGAATTTGGATGCTGCGCTGCGGGTTGCGACTCGAATTGAAATTGCTAATCTAAAAGAAGGCTTGCCAGACACAACCATGGTTTATGTAACCCATGACCAGGTTGAAGCAATGACCTTGGCCGATAGAATCGTAGTTTTGTCTGCGGGACTCATCGAACAAGTAGGCACACCACTTGAGCTTTACAATAAGCCTGCCAACACCTTTGTGGCTAAGTTTATTGGTTCACCAGCCATGAATATATCTAAAGCAAAACTAAGCAAGGCTGGAGATTCAAGTGTGTTAGCGCTGCCTAATGGCAATAGCTTTGAAGTGCCTATATCTAGCGCTGCTGGTCTTGAAGGGCAAGATCTTGAGTGGGGCGTTCGTCCAGAAGATATGTTGATTTGCCAAGACAACGACACCGAGCTACTTAGCGGCAGTGTCATGTTTATTGAATCTTTAGGCGAAGTGACTTTACTGCATATTGATTGCGGTGGTGAAGACAGCGTTGTAGCTAAGTTACCTGGTATTGCTGACGTTAAAAAGGGTGACCAAATCAGCCTGACAGCACCAGCTGATAAATTGCATGTGTTTGATAATAAAGGAGTGTCGTTTCTTTACCTTTAAGTCATAACGCAGCACGTACTCGCGTGCTGCGTTAAGCTCTACATTCGTCCCTCGATTACTATCTGGAGTTATCCAATGAGTGCCATACTCTCTCGCATCCCATTTACGCGAACTCTTATCGCAAAGGTTACTCTGGTCATTCTAGTTATTATAATGCTTATGGGTTTCATCTCGGTGGTTGCATTCTTCAACCAAAACAACGCTGCACGTCAAGTGGCTAGCCTAACCGACGAAATGCTACCAGCCTTGCATTTAAGCGCGTTGATTCAGCTTGAAACACAAAATGCCAATAAGGCCGTATCGGAACATAGCGCTGCCAAGCAATCAGACTTAAAGTTAACCCAAGAGCAAGCCTTTACCCAAGCTATATCCGAATTCGAAACTAGCCGAGTTGCACTAACCCAACTCATGCAATCCAATTCTCAGTGGCAAGCCCAAATTGAACAAATCAATCAACAAGCGCAAGCGAGTTTTAGTACCGGGAAAAGCCTAATTGAATCGCAGAACTTACTGGCTGAGAAAGAAGCGCACTTCCAAACCAAGTACCAAGGACAAAGTGACGCTTGGCTAAGCTATACCGATGACATGAAAATTGTAGACCGAGTTTCCCAGATCTTAGGTCAACAAGAGGACTACTCCAAAGCCAACTTGGCAGCAGATATTACCTATACTGTGCAAAAAGTTGCTAGCTTGCGCGGCGACATTAACAAAATTTACGCGTACCAAACTGTATCAGAAATACTAGACATTCAAGCTACCGCTGAAGGTGATTTAAAACTAGTCGCCCAGCGCATGGATAGGCTAGAAAAAGGCTCAGAAATTGTATTCGAAAAATTGGGCCCTTACATTGCGCTGCTTAATAGCGCATTCATCGACCAACAAGGTCTTTTTGCTGCCCGCTTGCAGGTGCTAGAAACAATCGAAACTAGTAATACTCAGCGACAAAAGTTTGCGAAAGAAGTTGATTTCGCTCTGCATGAGCAAGCTAACTTTTCAGATTTAGTTGGGGAGCTCGCTGAAAATGTAAAACAAAACCTTGATGATACTAATATGAGAGCCAGTTCAACACTGGTCACAGCTTTGTTGGTATCCTTGGTTATTTCATTTTTGGCAATGCTAGGACTAAGACGCGCGATCAAAAAGCCGCTCAAGCATATTATTGAAGTTTTAAATCAAGTTAGCCGTGGGGACTTAAGTCGTAGTACTGACATTCAAGGCCAAGACGAATTCGCTCAAATCGCTACTGCAATCAACACTGTTGTTTCGCAACTACACGCTATTATTTCTCAGCTAAGCAAAGACAGCGCGGACATGCAGGCTCTTGCTAATCGTAATAGTGCAATTTCGGCCGCTAGCCAGCAAGCCTCCAGTTCACAACGTGGTGATATAGACAACATTGTTGCAGCGATCACGCAAATGGAAGCCTCATTTACTGATGTATCCAACAATGCTCAACAAGCTCAAAAACAGGTTGAAACATTGCATGAAGTTGCCGAACAAGGGCAAGCAATTATGCAGCAAAACATCGGTTCAACAGCAAGTCTCATTGAGCAAATAAAAGCAACATTAGAAAATAGCAAAAGCCTAGATGGTGCAAGTAAAGACATTGGCCAAATCTTACAAGTCATCTCTTCAATAGCGGATCAAACCAACTTGCTGGCCTTAAACGCCGCAATTGAAGCAGCTCGCGCTGGAGAACATGGTCGCGGCTTCTCAGTGGTCGCCGACGAAGTACGCAGCTTAGCAAAACGTACGGGGGAATCTGTCGAACAAGTTGAAACGTTAATAAATCGTTTGCAAAAAGACAGCAGTGCGGTAACCGTCGCCTTGCACCAAAATGCCGAGCAAATCGATGTCAACGCGGCTCAGATCAGGGAAGTAAACGAAAACATGCAAACCAGCCATCAGTTGCTGGGAGAGATTTCGCAACAAAGTGAACAAATCAGACTTGCAACAGACCAACAAGCAGCTACAGCAAGTGATGTATCTCAGCACATTCACGCTATTTCGAATGATTCTAACGAGAATCAGAATCGGATTGACGAACTTAATGGGCTTGGACAAGAGTTACAAGTATTGGCTAAATCCCAAGATCAACACAGCCATCAATTTACGCTCTAAGCGCTCTTTCAATAAACTTAAGAGTACATGCTCTTAAGTTTATTGTAGAGCGAATTAACAAGCTCAATACACTCGTCTCAGATGCAGTTGAAAGCTAGTACCAATCACTTGCTATTTAAAGACAAACTCGCCACTTCCACCTATCAAGGTAATAATTTGTACTAGCGCACAAACCCCACTATTACCAATCCTACTCATTAGTTGGTCGTCATTAGCCGTATATAGATTTGCTTGGATCAAGAAAAAATGCGCAGTTACTAGTTGACCTAATGACAAGTTTTTTTGACGCTGAGATAAGTGACTGTAGTCGACTAAACTGATATAGAATTAGTGGGATTAGTATAAGCTCAGAGTGACCACCTAACTTACAAGGATAGTTTCCATGGCTGGAGCCAGCTTATTAACACTTCTCGATGACATTGCGAGCTTGCTAGATGATGTAGCGATACTATCCAAAGTTGCAGTCAAAAAAACTGCTGGGGTGTTGGGTGACGATTTAGCTGTAAACGCTGAGCAAGTCAGTGGCGTCAAAGCAGACCGCGAACTTCCTGTGATTTGGGCAGTCGCGAAAGGGTCCTTTAAAAACAAATTTATACTAGTCCCAAGTGCTTTAGCGATTAGTGCATTGATTCCTTGGCTAATTACTCCACTGTTATTATGTGGTGCCTGTTTTCTATGCTTTGAAGGGATAGAAAAAATTAGCCACTGGTGGCGTCATCGCAAGCTACAACCAGGCCAGAAATCAAGCCAAGCCCAGTCTCAAACAATGAGCAAAGCGCAAGTTCAGCAATTTGAGCAAGAAAAAATTAAAGGCGCAATTCGAACCGATTTTATTTTGTCGGCTGAAATCGTGGTTATTGCATTGGGCACTGTTCAAAATCAAAGCTTACAAATGCAAGCTATTGTTGTCGCTACCATCGCCATTTTAATTACAGTCTGTGTGTATGGTTTGGTCGCTCTGATTGTCAAAATCGACGATTTAGGCTTATGGATGTTAGAACGCGGGCGAGCAAATGATAACTCACTTAACCAGTCCATCGGCCAGGGATTACTTAACTTTGCTCCGTGGTTAATGAAATCCTTAAGTGTAATTGGCACCATCGCCATGTTCCTAGTTGGCGGAGGTATCTTCAGTCATGGGATCCCTTGGCTACATCATTTGTCCAATTCTCAAGCCGATGCTTTCGATCATCTACCCACGATAGAACAATTTTGGGGGCCGATAAGCCCAGTTTTATTCAACTTTGGACTAGGGATTTTGGTGGGAACGCTGGTGTACTTGGTTTACTTAGTTAGTAATAGGATTCGCGGTGCGGCGCATTAGCACGACTATGTTAAGGATCGGCGATAAGCTATAACTGAGTCAGGTAAACCACAAGTTGTAGCAGTGACACCGCTAACCTAAGTCGAGGTGGATATAGCTTTCAGCCCTGACTTACGATCTTATTATCGCTCTTTATTTTCTTACATGACTGTTTAAGAGTCTTAAACGTAAACTATCTTAACCGCTAATATGTCGAACTAACGACGTCACCAACATTGCCACCTATAAGCTGGGCTTAGCCTTTGTGCTACATCAACTAACTTAAGTTTTCGTATTCTTATTTAAGACCGCTGACGGAGAACTAGATGCAGCTCTTGTTTCCAAGACTATCTAGTAGCGGTTGTCGACGGCGCAGCTATTATGTCTTCAGTTCAATTTAGTGTGCAGCCACAAAAAGAGCTTGATGCTTTTATTGCATTGCAACAACACGCGCCCTATGGCTAAGAAGCGATCATCACGCGTTTTTTAAATTGGGCGCTGAAAATAACCATAACTCGATATATGGGCGCTTTGCGCCCATTTTAGTCAGTATCACCAAGCAATTGGTAAATCTAAACCATAAAAATAATAGGTTAGTAAATGGACATTAAGCACTCTACAAGTGAATTTCAAATTAGCCACCAAGGGCGAACTATAATTGCTCATTCCCATAACCGGCCCGCTTTCTATTTAGGTCGCGGCGATGCGACGTTTAATATGTATCGTGGTAACTTTGATATTGCTGATTATTTAACTGAACGCCTAGCCTTGCGTCAATTTTCCATTCAAGAAAATAGCGACAACACGCGAATCGATTTGAGTATTGAAGGTACAACTCAACTAAGCCTCATTGTGACTAGCACAGCGCAAGGACGCCTAAAAATTGCCTTCGAAGCTGCTAGCGATGATTACAACCGAATTTGGCTTCGTGTTGATGCCAAGCCCAGCGACAACATTTATGGATGCGGTGCGCAGTTATCGCATTTCAATCTCCGCGGTAAAGACTTCCCGTTGTGGACATCAGAGCCCGGAGTTGGTCGCAACAAAGAAACCTACACCACTTGGCAAGCGGACGTAAATGACAAAGCAGGCGGTGACTATTACACCACCAACTATCCTCAACCAACCTTTATCTCCAGTCAAAAGTATTTCTGTCATTTACAAACCACGGCTTGGGCTAATTTCGATTTCCGTCATGACCAATTCCATGAACTGCAATGCTGGGAAATTCCGGAGTATTTGCTGTTTGGCATGGAAGACAACTACATCGACCTGATGGAAAATTTTAGTGATTTCTTTGGCCGACAGCCCGAACTCCCCGAATGGGTCTATAACGGTATTATCCTTGGCATTCAAGGTGGAACCGACTTCACTGTTGAGCGTGTCGAACAAGCGCGTAAGGCCGGGATCAAAGTATCGGCAGCATGGTGCCAAGATTGGCAAGGTATTAAGTTCACCAGTTTCGGCAAAAGGTTGCAATGGAACTGGCAGTGGAACCCTGAGGTTTACCCCGATTTGGACAAGCGCATCCATGAACTCAAAGAAGATGGTATTCGCTTTTTAGGGTATATAAATCCATATGTGCTGCAAGACTACCCGCTCTACAATGAAGCCAAAGAACTCGGCTTACTAGCAAAGAAAATCGACGGTAGCGACTATGTTGTAGATTTTGGAGAGTTCGATTGCGGTGTTGTCGATTTTACCAATCCCGAAGGTGAGCGTTGGTATAAAGAGGTGATCAAGCGTGAAATGATCGACTTTGGCCTTGATGGTTGGATGGCTGACTTTGGCGAGTACCTACCAACTGATTGCGTGCTGCACAATGGAAAAAGCGCAGAACTTGAGCATAACGACTGGCCAAGGCGCTGGGCTAAGATAAACCATGAAGCTATTGCAGAGTCTGGCAAAACCGACGACATACTTTTCTTTATGCGTGCTGGTTACACGGGTATACAGGGCTACTGTCATACACTTTGGGCTGGTGACCAAAGCGTTGATTGGTCAATGGATGATGGCTTAGCATCGGTAATTCCGGGGGCTTTATCCACAGCCATGACCGGCAACGGTATTCACCATAGCGATATTGGTGGCTATACAACGCTACACGGCAACAAACGCGATCAAGAGCTGTTGCTACGCTGGACCGAAATGGCTGCATTTACGCCGATCATGCGCAGTCACGAAGGTAATCGGCCTAACGATAATCACCAATACTTTGACGACCCAGCAAGCATGGCGCACCTCGCTTCAATGACGCGAGTCTACACGCATCTCAAACCTTACCTAAAACAAATTGTTGCCCAAAACGCTGGCAAAGGCACGCCGGTACAGCGGCCATTGTTCATGCACTACGAGCAAGATGAAACTTGCTATGATATCCAGTATCAATATCTGTTAGGGCCTGACATTTTGGTTGCACCGGTACATCAAGCCAAGCAAAGCGAATGGGAACTTTATTTGCCAAAAGATGAATGGGTACATGCCTGGACTGGAGAGGTTTTCCTAGGTGGCTGGATCACGATAGCAGCACCAATCGGAAAACCGCCCGTGTTTTATCGCAAGGCCAGTAAACATAGTGCGTTGTTTGATGGACTAGTCGCACAGCTTTAAATAGCACAAACTGGAGGCAGTCTACGGACTGCTTTATTAGTTCGAATAACGGTAAAGATTCCTATTCGAATCACTTTTGATCAGTTAGGTAAGATGCAATGGAAATACCAACGCGTATTTTTGAAACGGTCGCTTTTGAAACTAAGCAGCTGTTAATTGGAGAGCATGAATTTGAGCTCAAATCCATTACCGCAGAGCAAACACTTGCGTTGCGCCAAGCGGTGCTATGGCCTGATTATCCACTAAGCCAAAGCCGCGTAGATGATGATGGTTTTGGCTTGCATTTAGGACTGTTTTTCAAAAAAGAATTGGTCTGCGTTGCTTCTTTGTTTTTGCAGCAAGGAAAACTGAGGCTGCGCAAATTCGCCTGTCAAACCAGTTTACAAAACTCAGGCTTAGGCTCAACAGTGCTACATGAAATTATTCGTATGGCAAAAGCGAATCCAGGTATTGATACGTTCTGGTGTGACGCGAGGCAAGATGCACTGGGGTTTTATCAACGATTTGGTCTATCGCAAAACTCAAAACTCTTTTATAAGCACAATGTTGCCTATGTAAAAATGGAGATGACTGTCTAAATCACCATTTTTGATGCTGTCTCCTAACTGACGCTTAACTGTCACAACTAAGTCATAAATCCTTGCTGTAATACGCTCGTTTTCTGAATTAGGAAGAAATATGGCAGCCATAATCCCCATCAACGGTAAACAATTTTCACGTAAAATGCGTCAGCAAGGTATTCCAGCATCCATATTGGCGATGCGTTGTAGTTGTCCTATCGACAAAATATATGCCGCGCAGAAGTTAGACCGCGTGCCTCGGCGCTATATTGAGGCTTTACAGCAACTAGCGGTCTAGATTTCAACCTTGTTTAATACCTTATTGCTAGTCTTGCCAAAGTCCTTGCAAGCTGCGAAAAACAACAGCGCTCCCATTGGCCCTCAACGCCTTTGTCTAAATAAACTATTCATTTCACTGTATCTCGATAAACATCTCACAAGCTAAAAGCGCCCCAAGAAAGCGCTTACACGAAAGCGTGCCAATTGAGCGAATTAAATTCACTTAATTCGCTCAACTTCTCGATTAGTTACGGAAATTCGCTCTCTAAAGTCTAATAAATAGGGTTTGATCACGAAAAACATCACTTTTCAGCTCGGAAAATAGGAGAACATGGTCTACAATTTCGTGAAAGCGCTTACATGAGATGCGCATTGTCAATCCGCTATACTTTTGCTTGTTACTTTATCCACAGTAAAAGTTTGGCCGCTAGCTGAAAGGTTCACTATGTTAGACCAATATTTAAGTCACGGAAGCTACGCAGGTAAAGTTTCTAAACTCATGCAAGCTGGGCTTGCCGATGATTTCAAACAACCTTGGTACACACCTCTTGATACCTCTCCAGATAGCACTGGTATTGCATTGGGCGGTATTGGCAGTTGCTACACTTTAACCCCCGCCGGTACGACCCCGGTGTTTAATTTGTTACCAGGAATACAGGTTCGAGATAGCAGCCATGACGGTTTGCGCCTTGAAGACTATTACTTTTCGCAATACAGCTGCGATAAACAAGAGCTGTATATCGTCAACTTTTCCGATTTTTGCCAACGCTTAAAGTTTTATCCATTATTCAATGCCCTTGAGCAAGCGCTACTCAATGCCTTCGAAGACAGCCCTGAACGTAGCCTTGAAAAACTAAATACCGCACTTGAAGAAAGTCACTTTTACTCTTGGAACCGTGCTTCATTAAGTCGTTGGCGCATTGAGCTATCAGAGACAACCCAGCGCTTGCTAGCAGACCCTAAATCCAGTGTCATCGAACGCAATCGAGCCTGGATTCTGGATTATTTTGATGGCGCAATTGGAATCAAGAGCGAGCAGCAAAGTAGCTTAACGACAGACTGGCATCAAGAAAGCTACTTGGGTCAACAAGCTTGGCCTAGTGCTGAGGTTGATTATGAAGCGCTCTACCCAGTCGCACGCCAGGGCTTTAACAACGAAGATGGGATCAGTATTAGTAAGTACCACTATAGCCCTATCGTTGCTGGCAACGCTGAAATGTGCGCGCTGCCAATTTCCTTTACTCGAATTAAGCTAACCAATAACAGTAAACACACCCGTCACTTTAATTTAGTTCGTTGCTTAGAAAACATATGTGGCTATCAAGTACTCAAAGATAGACCCGGTATTCAAGACGCTAGTTTTACCTTGGTTAGAAGCGCTAAAAACCAAAACACTAGTGTTCATAATGACCAACTGCCTGGACACAAAATCAAGCACCTGGTACAGCAAGGCGAATCAATGGAGCGCAGCGACTTTGCCGGCGAAGTGTGCATGAGTATTAGCGCCCCCGATAGTTGCTGTATTAGCGCTAAGCCCTACTTTTATTCTTGTCATCAAGAACGGGTGGTATCTGGAGCGCTGGCTAGCGGCCACATTAGCGAGCACTTTGATGTGGGTATCCATTGCGGACGAGAGCTTAGTAGTTCGGCACTTTGTGTCAGCGGTGAACTTGCTCCAGGCGAAAGTGTAGAAGTACTATTTAGCTTAAGCCTAGACTTCGCAAGTATCAATCTGCCTGGCTTACAGAGCCAAAAGAACTACTGCTTACAGTTTCCAAGTTCTAAGCAGCGCGCCCTAAATATCGCTCAGTTTGCACTGCGCCATGAAGCTAAACTTCGCAGTGACTTTGTCGATCAGTTAGAACGTTTATATCCAAACAATGTCGCAACTCAAATCAGCGAACAACCAGCCCAATCCAAGCGCATGAAAACCTTAGCACTTAACACCTTGTCATTTCTGGCTGAGGCGACGGTTTGGGATTGCGAACAACGCTTCTTGGTGCGTGAGTGTGCTGATTATCCCTTCTTCAACTCGCTTGATGTCTACTTTTACGGATCCTTTGGCTTGTGCGCTTTGTTACCACAACTTGACGGTATGGTCATGCGTCATTTTGGCCAAGCCATCATTGCTAGTGGCAACGATGTCCGCCGTCATCACGAATATGTTGGGCACGACTATGCGGATTTGCCGAGTCCAAAATTGGAAGGTCCGCGCTCAGTCTTTGGCGCCGTTATCCACGATTTAGGCAGCCCTTTTGATGCGCGTCCAGATGCCTACGACTGGCACAACGTTAAAGAATGGAAAGATCTAGCACCGAAGTACATTTTGATGGTACTGCGCCATTATCGCTTAACCGGTGATGTTAGCGTGATCACTGACTGTTGGAACGCTTGTAAAGCCGCCATGCAGCATTTACGTGCAATGGTTGAAGATGGTCAGCAGTTCCCTCTAACCCGCGGCACAGATGACACCTTCGACAATTTATCTTCACACGGTATCTCTGTCTATTGTGGCTCCTTGTGGATAGCTGGATTGCAAGCTTACGCTGAAATTGCGTCTTTGATGGAGCAAACCGCCTTGAGTAGTGAGTACCAACTGCTTGCTGACAGTGCCCGCATCGAATTCAATACCGCGCTATGGGATGAAGATGAAGGTTACTATCATTTCTATGTCACACCGCTGCAAATGGAAGATGTACAACTGCATAAACGTGACCAATTAGAGTTTGCGCTAAAATCATCGGTACACGCCCAGAGCTTAAATTGGACACAGGTCCAAGACGATGCCAGCTTTATTCGAGCCATCAATCAATGGCTGCATACAGACCACCAATGGACCACCGAGGAATACCAAGCTCTTGAGTTGCTTTGGAACATGCATTGCCAAGAAGCATGGCCACAAACAGCCAATCGCCGCCAACGACGCTGCATGAGAAAACTGGCCTTGCTTGCCTCCGGTGATTTTTGGAACGCCAGCTTCTATAACAAAATCCGCAACGATAGCGATGACAGCTTTGCCGATCAATTACTGGCTGACAGTTACTGCAACCTATTAGGTCTTAAAGCAATCGCCAGTGAGCAACAAAAAGTTCGCAGTCTTCAACGGGTGTTCGATATCAATTTTAAAGCCAATAGTGCCCGCATAGGCGCTGCAAATTTGGTTGGCCTCAATGGTGAACCCAAGGAATGGTTTAACTTTCAAGCGCACGATGTTTGGATTGGGGTTCAATACTCTTTGGTTTGCGCCATGTACGAAGTTGGACTTAATGAACAAGCGTTAGAGCTACTAGAGGCCAGTTATCAGAACTTATACGACGATGCACGCATACCATTCGCAGCCCCCGAAGGATTTAACGGAACCAGCCGTATTGAGCTTGAAAAATTAACCGGATTTGCAATCCCTGCCCAGAGCCTGCTTGAACAACTACAAAGCTGCGGCTTGGTACTAGACGACCGACGTATTAGCGCCGAAATCCCTCGAGATTTCGAAGCCTATAGCGCAGTAGTCAGTAGCATCGACTTAAGCGTTGATGAACAGCAACGCTTGTTCCAATTGCTGCATCACACTGGGCTGCGTTATACCGCTGGGCGCTACTTTAGACCAGGCATGATTTTCGCTTTACCTATGCTACTAGGTTCAGCCTTAGCTTAATTCACATTCAATTTAATTGAGCGGCAGGCGTCGCTCCTTTGCTCCGAGGTTACTATGTCACAGCAATATGGCTACTTTGATGATGCCAACAAAGAATATGTTCTTAATACCCCTAAAACGCCAATTAAGTGGGCTAACTACGTTGGAACTCTTGATTTCGGTGGTCTTATTGATTGCACCGGCGGCAGTTTGATTTGTAAGCAAGATCCTGCCCTTAACCGAATTACCAAGTACATTGCCCAGATGCCTCAATCTGAGTTTAAAGGCTCAACCATTTATGTTCGCGTAAAGACCAAAAAAGGCTATCAGGTTTTTTCTCCCTTTTTCGCGCCAACGCTTACACCATTAGATAGTTTTGAGTGCCGCGTTGGTCTTAGCTACAGTCGTTGGACTGTTGAAGCTCATGGCGTTCGTATTCAAATCACTGTGTTTGTACCGCAAGGCTCGCATACTTTAGCCCAAGACATTCAAGTAACGAACATCAGTGATGACGTACTCGATGTCGATGTTATTCCTGTATATGAATTCACGCACTTTGATGCATTAAAGCAACTGGTTAACGCCGATTGGGTTCCACAAACCATGACCCTTAAAGCTCACAAGCAAGACAGCGGTCATTTAGTGCTTGAGCAATATGCGTTTATGAAACGCGACATGGCTATTAATTATGTTAGCTGCGATCGGCCGGTAGACAGTTTTGATGGCGATAGACGCGTATTTCTTGGTGACAATGAATTTGGCTCTTGGGCCCATCCTTTGTCGCTCGACAATGAGCATTTAAGCAACTCAGAGTGTGATCGTGGTGACAATATTGCTGCCTTAATGATCAAGTTAGGTCAGCTTTCTCCAGAGCAAACTGAGCGTACCGTTACTCAATTGGGCCAAGCGGACAGTGTGGCTGCAGCGCAAGATGAAATACAACGCTACCGTCAGCATGCGAACATTGACGCCGCTTTTGAAGAGCTCAGTGAGTTTTGGCAAGACTACTTAACCACTATGGTAGTTGATACGCCTGATGCCGCCATGAACTCCATGCTAAACGTACACAATCCACGTCAATGCCATACCACCAAAAACTGGTCGCGATACTTGTCTTTGTATCAACTCGGTTATGGCGCCCGCGGCATCGGTTTTAGAGACTCATCGCAAGATCTCTTGGGAGTTATGTCACACATGCCTCAAGAAGCGCGCGAGTTTGTTGAACGCCTATTGTCGGTTCAAAATCCGAATGGCAGTGCCATGCATCAGTATTTCCCATTAACGATGGAAGCCAATGAAGGCGATTCTCGTGACGAAGAACACTTGCCAGATTACTACGGTGATGATCATTTATGGAGCGTACTGGCGGTTTGCCAATACTTAAAAGAAACTGGAGACCTAGAGTTTCTAAACAAGTCGATTCCCTTCTATAGCAAAACCCTTGCATTAGAAGAACGCGAGCAAGGTAGCGTATACGAGCACATGCTTCGCGCGTTGGAGTTCACTTGGAATAACATTGGCCAACATCAGCTACCACTGCTGGGTTTTGCCGACTGGAATGATACCGTTAACTTGCCGACCGGCGCGGAGTCATTATTTGTCGCTAACTTGTTTGGTAAAGCCATCATTGAGCTGAGTGAAGTTTGCCGCGCTATCGATGACACTGCCAACCTTGAGAAAATCCAAAGCTACCACGCCATTATGAAAGAGCGAGTGAACCAGCATGCTTGGGATGGTCAGTGGTGGGTTCGCTACTTCACTGACAAAGGTGAGCCGATTGGTTCGTCTAAAAACCAGTATGGGAGTATCTATACTAATGGTCAAAGCTGGCCAGTAATCTCAGGATTTGCAGATGGCGAGCGTATGCTTAGCGGCTTGCAATCGGTATTTGACAAGCTAAACACAAAATATGGTATTAAGCTATCAGGCCCTGGCTACAATGGCTTTGATCCCGATTTAGGTGGCGTGAGTACTTATCCTCCAGGCGCTAAAGAGAACGGTGGTATCTTCTTGCACTCTAACCCTTGGGTGATGATTGCAGAAACGATTGCTGGCAACGGCGACCGCGCCTTTGAGTACTACAATCAGATTAATCCGGCGTCACACAATGAAAATCTAGACATTTTTGAATCAGAACCTTATTGCTATCCACAGAACATTTTGGGAGACGAGCACAAGCAATTTGGTATGGGTCGTAACGCCTGGTTGTCCGGTACGTCGTCATGGACCTATGTTGCTGGCACCCAGCACATACTAGGCATTCAGCCCAGCTTGCAAGGCTTGCGAATTGACCCTTGTATTCCAAAGTCTTGGGAAGGCTTCAAGGTAACGCGCATGTTCCGCGGTGCGAAATACCAAATTGAAGTACTCAATCCTAAGCATGTAAGCAAAGGCGTTGTTAGCGTTTCACTAAACGGTGAGTTGATTGATGGCAACACCCTGCCGATAAGTAATAGTGGAGAGCATAACGTTGTTGTGACCTTAGGTTAAGCGCTTGGCACTCTAAGCAAAAAGCCAGTCAAATTGACTGGCTTTTTTGTGTCTATACGAAGTTGCTAGAGAACAAGCTATACGGGACGCTCTATGACTGGCAAGTACTAAAGCTTATTTGACCTGTCGTTTTTGCTTGTTGGTAAATATCAGCACACACCGGCGGAGACAAGACCCGTAAACTCATTCAGGTTTAAGGATACTTGGCTGGCATTTCCTTCATTGTAATAAGTAATGTCACCGGAGTTTAAGTTGTACACGTACGTTTCCCCAAGTTGTGTAAGACTCATCGTTGCTAGGGTCAATTAGGTCTTGGGGAACTTTATTACCAAAGTCGAACATGGCTTTCATTTTTCCACGCACATCTATCCACTGTGCATCCGCGTTATCAAAATTGGTATTGGCTGTGGCATACAAGCCTCTTACATTGCGGTCCGCAGAACTAATCGAACCAGGCAGTGCAGAAGAATCATTCATATCAAAGGTTTTTACGTAGGCGCGATGATCTTGTTGTAGTGGCGCATTCGCCATCACCCGCAAATCACTGTCGACATCACCTCGATGCATCAACATTTCGCCGCCTTCATTGAGCTGGAACAAGGCTATATCGCCTGACTTATCTTGAACAGAGAAATGGAAGCCATGCTGCACGCCACCAATGCCGGTTATCCACGCCGTTTGAAAACGGCCAGCTTCAAAGAAGTCGACAACTTCTTGTACATTAGCGAACAAGCACTAGCACTAGCACTAGCACTAGCATTACCAAAAAAGCCAATGCTAGTTGTGGCAACGATAGCCAATACGATAATTGATTTTTTCATGATACGTGCCTCTAAACAATGTGGGAGTTGAGTTCTATGGATTGGACGTTATATCCAACATGCGTTCATTACGACGCATCTACTATCTTGTACTCGAATAGGTAGTGACATTTCTAGCACCGCTAAAGCCATCACTGCGCTAATGTCTCATTGTTTGTTAATATAGATGAATACCTCTTTGTCCAATCATGGTGACCTTTGTCCTTTAGCTTTCGCCTCGCAAGCCTCAACCTGCTTAATTTTGCAGCGCCTCCCCATGCCAGCTACGAAGCGCTGAACATACTTGATCAGCAACAGTGGCAGCATAAGTGGGACTGGACCGCTAGCATGCTTGAACAGCTGCAAGCCGACATTATTGGTTTTCAGGAGGTGTTTAGTATTGAGCAACTGCAAACACTCGCCGGACAACACGAGCTAGGTCATTTTGCTTGCGTCGATACCCCAAACTTGGAACATGACTACATTTTTAGTGACCCGGTGGTCGCCCTAGCAAGTCGCTATCCCATTATAAGCGCAGAAGCAGTTCAACCTTCTCCACAACTGCTCGAACAATTGGGCTTGAGTAGTTTTGGTTTTAGCCGCCAGGTGCTGCGTTCAATTGTTGATGTACCGCACTTAGGGCGAATGCGCATTTACGTATTACATCTTAAATCTGGCCGCTCTATGCTAAAAGATGAACTCAAGCTCGTTGAAACCCCGAGCCACGATTGGTTCATAGCCCAACAGTTAGGCCGCAGTTTGTCGCAAGTGCAACGTCAACATGAAGCCTTAGTGTTACTGGCTGATTTCGCCAAACAACAGGCCGATTGTGAATTGCCAACGGCAATTATTGGTGACTTTAATGACCATGAGTTATCCCCGGTATTGGAAACCTTCGCTAAAGGAAAACGGCCGCCGTTTATAGGTATTGAACACAAACATTTAAGCCATCAGATCCATAGCTATGCTCAGCAAATAAGCCTGCATTCTATGTTTGATATCAGCGAGCTGCCCTCTCACCCGCGACCCACTCACTACTGGGGGCCTCACGGACAACGGATCGACCATATATTGTTATCACAGGAGTTTGTGAGCAGCAGTGACTTTGCCTTGGCCGGCGTCACTAATGCAATGGTTTTTGACCGTCACTTGCTTAACAATCAGTTTGAGCGTGATCGCCAATGCTCAGACCATGCGGCGATCTGCGCGCAACTGCAAGTGCGTGAAGTGAGCGAGTAGCGCAGCTTTAGCAAGCTGTTTTCAATGCTATTGATACCGTTGGTACAAAGAAAAGCCTAGCTTGAGTTGCTAGGCTTTTGCTTTATTGCTTCTATCTATTGACGAAAACTCAGAGCATTGAGGGTAACCACAGTACAATACTTGGGAACGCAATCAGCACTGCGATTGTCGCTACGTCTGCAACAAAAAACGGACTAGCCCCGCGGAATACATCTTGTACAGATATATCTTTGCGAACGCCGGCTACGACAAAGCAGTTGAGACCAATTGGTGGCGTGATTAAACACAGCTCAGCCATTTTGACCACAATAATACCAAACCAAATGGCGCACCCCACACCTGAGACGCCAAATGCAGAGTCTGCTGCGCTCACCATTTCACCACCATTTAGCGCAATTACCGCTGGATAAACCACGGGTAAGGTCAGCAGTAACATACCGATGGCATCCATAAACATACCCAGTACCGCGTAGCCCAACAATATAAAGATGAGAGTCAGCATTGGCGCTTGGTCTAAATTTGATATCCAATTTGCGAAAATTGTGGGTAGGTCAGCAAAGCCAAGGAAGCGGACGTAAATTAGTACTCCCCAAATAATGGTGAAAATCATTACCGTTAGCTTGGCAGACTCCATTAATGCGCTGCTTAATTGTTTCCAGCGCATGCCGCGATACCAAGCCATACTTAATATCACAAATGCACCTAAAGAACCGGCTTCGGTGGGGGTGCCTACGCCGCCATAGATACATACAAAAATAATGATAACAACAAAGAATATGGGGAATGTTGCCGGTAAACTCTCAAAGCGTTGTTTCCAAGTAAATCCTCTAACTGGCGGTCCTAGGTCAGGTTTGAGCAAGGCCAAACCAACCACTAAGCCGCCGTAAATAACTGCCGACACGATACCCGGTAAAAACCCTGCCATAAGCAGCGTTCCAACGTCTTGTTCTACAATAATTGCGTAGATAACCAAAATTGCCGACGGGGGTATTAAGGACGCTAAAGTACCACCCGCAGCCACAACTCCGGCGGCGAAACGCTTGTCATAGCCCAGTTTGAGCATTTCAGGAATCGCAATCCGCGCAAATACTGCCGAGGTCGCAACGGATGCGCCCGAAACGGCTGCAAAACCCGCCGTTGAAAACACCGTAGCCACGCCAAGGCCGCCTGGCAACCAACCAACCCAACGCTTGGCTGCTTCAAATAAGGCTTTGGTTAATCCCGCATGATAGGCCAAATAACCAATCAGAATAAAGGTTGGGATCAGCGATAGTGATAGAGTCGTCGCTTTCGAGTGGGGAATAGTACCAACCATTTTGACCGCCACCATAAACCCGCGTTCAAATCCCATTTTGCTGGCAAATATCCAAACGAGACCAATAAAACCTGCGCCCGCAGTAGCAAATGCAACCCTAACCCCAATCACAACTAAAAACAGCATAAAACCGGATACGACAAGGCCAATTTCAAACTTCTCAGCATTGCTAAAGAACTCAAGCATCATTTTTCTCCTGTGCAGTGTCTTGACTATTAGCAACACTGCTTTGCACTGATTCAGCTTCGCGGGCAGCTTGAGTAGCCGCATCTTCAATTAATGGAACCGCAACTGGCGCTTCCAGACTGTAGCGAATAGCGCGTCCATAAGCCCAAAGTTGCAACATCAAACGGATAGCCAATAAGCTAAGGGCAAACGGGATCATCAATTTGGCTGGCCATATAGGTAGGCCAACATCCATTGAGCTATCACCATTTTGAAACGCGCGCAAAAAATGAAGAAAAGAACCGTAGATAATAACTAACGTTATAAACAGCATGAATAGAACGGAGGCAAATTCCGCAATCCAAATTCGCGGAACTTTAAGTTGAGCTAGGAATATATCCATACGAATATGCCCGCCTTCGCGTTGGCAATAAGCTATTCCGGCAAAGGCAAAAATCGCCATGAACTGTTCTACCCAGTCGATGTAACCCATGACTGGAAGATTGAACAACCAACGCCCAAGAATATTGCACACAGCTAGAAGAACTAGCATTAAAATGGTAATGCCACCGACTAAAGTCAGAAAGCTTTCAAGACGAAAAAAAAGTTGATCGCTGCGACTTAACAACGACTGATCGGTATTAATTGTAGAGGCACCTGCCATAGCACTGAACTCCTAGCATCCATGTTTGGAATCAATTGGCTATGATTATTTGTTAATCAAATCTGCATTACAACTCATTTTGTTTACAATATGTCAGCATTTAGACTTTTGTCTAATACACAAGACGCAGCTTGCACCAAAGTAGCGCAAGTTATTGAGGAAAAAGACTATTTGTTAATCATCTCTGCGCAAGTAGCAATAAAAGGTTATTGCTACATAAACAACAAAGGGAGCCAGAGGCTCCCTTTGTTACAATGCCGGCGAAGCGTTAGGCTTCTACATTGTGATACACGTTTTGTACATCATCACAATCTTCTAGCATACCTAGAAACTTGTCGAAGGTTTCTAGGTCTTCACCTTCAAGTGTGACAAAAGTTTGCGGCACAAAGGTAATTTGCTCAACATCTAAATTAAGATCTGGGTAGGCCTCACTCAATGCTTTTCTAACGTTTCCGTATTCAGTATGCGGAGCAAAAACGGTGACAACGCCATCTTCGACTTCGACATCAGTGACGTCAACATCTGCCATCATTAGCACTTCTAACACTGCGTCTTCGTCGTCACCCGCAAAGGCAAAAATAGCTTGATGCTCGAACATATGTGCAGCACAACCCGGACTACCTAATTTAGCGTCGGTCTTGACAAAACATTGACGTACTTCAGCATAGGTTCGTTTGTTGTTATCGGTTAAGCAATCTACAATCACCATACTTCCACCGGCAGCATAGCCTTCATAACGCGCCGCTTCGTAGTCTTCGCCAGCGCCGCCACGAGCCTTCTCCAAAGCTTTTTCAATCACATGTGAGGGCACTTGATCCTTTTTGGCGCGCTCCACTAAACTCCGCAATTGAACATTAGCGTCTAAATCTGCGCCGCCATTTTTACCAACTACGTATATTTCTTTACTGTATTTTGAATAAACCTTTGTTTTCGCACCCGCGGTTTTGGCCATCGAGGCCTTACGCACTTCGTAACTACGTCCCATAACACCAAACTCTATTTTTTATTAATCTGCGCTGATTTTAACAAGATAAACCGGAGTCTCAAGCCGATAAGCACAAAAGCGTAAGAAAATAGTGAGCTAAACCCGCAAAACCATGGAGAGAACAATTGAAGCCTAGGAGATCTGACGTTATATTTTAACAACCAAAACGGATTTTGGGACTAAACTAAATATAGAACGCCAAAATTAGGATACATCTATTACTACTCCTCAAGTTGAACCTTTTGCATTAGCTGGTGAGCAGCTCGTTATCGACGAGACAATTTACTTGCACGCTCTAAACCAAACTGGAGCTTACGTTTTCGTAAAAGATGAAAATCGTTACTATCGCTATCTTAGTGACAGTGCGCTAAATGCTTTTGGATTAAAGCACATCCCGCCGGGGCTGCGCGATGAAGACGTTTTTAGTAGTAAACACTACAGTAGTATCAAAGAAAGCGACCTATCGGTCCTCGAATTTGGATTGCACATTGAATCTGAAGAGGGGCTGATCATCGATACCATCGAGCGTCGTTTTATTGTTAAGAAAAGCCCTATTTATTCGGCTAGCGGGAAAATCATCGGCGTTTTAGGCGTATCTACCGATGTGACTGTTAATTCACAATTGCAATCCAAGATCCAAAAGCAGTCGCGCTCAGACCAGCTAACTCGTGTGTTTAATCGGCGTCATTTTTTTGAAACCTCAATGCACCTAATCTCTATGTACAAGCGCAAAAAAGTACCCTTTTGTGTTATTGGTATTTCACTCGATAACTTTAAAGAACTCAACAACGAGCAAGGTAACTTTTATGGCGATATGATTTTAGAAGACGCCGCTTATTTAATCAAAAAACAAGTACGTGAGTACGATATCGTGTCCCGTATTTCTGGAATAAAGTTCGCTATATTGCTACCTGATACACAAATGGAACAAGCCTTACTATTGCGCCAAAGGATAATGCAAAGTCTCAAAGATTATGATTTCGATAATAGCGTGCGTGTTCACCCTAGCTTTGCCGCTATTGAAGTAAGTAAAGACATCAACACGGCCGATGACATTTTTGATAAAATCGAATCCAAGTTAAAACTGTAACTTCAAGCATTAAAGCGCAGCTGTTACTGGCTATTTTTTAAACAATTACCTGAAATTTGCACATAAACTTTAAGTCCACGCTGAAAAAGACACTATATAGAGTAGAAGTTAAGCACTTGTTTGCTACTATCCGCCAATAGAAGACGGTTTAATCCATAGCCAAGGCCAAAGGACTGTTGTAGACCCCCATGAAGAACAAAATACTGATCATTGAAGACTCCTCTACAGTCTCTCGTCTACAACAAACTATCGCCTTCCAATCAGGTTACGAAGTAGACGTTGCCATGAGCTTGCGCGAAGCCGCAAGTTTGGTCAAAAACAGCCCACAACCTTACTTTGTAGCTATAGCTGACTATGTTTTACCTGACGCAGCTAGGGGGGAGAGTATCGATTTTTGTATTCGAGAAAACATTCCGACTATTGCAATGACTGGCCTACTCTCGAATGCGATCAGAGAGCATATTCTTGAGCGTGAAGTTATTGATTATATTCCTAAAGAGAACATACAGGCCTTCGACTACTTACGTAAGCTTTTAGTGCAACTGCAAAAGAATGCTAGTATTAAAGTGTTGGTTGTCGATGATTCTATAGCAACGTTAAACTACATCACTACGCTTCTTGAACGTCACTATTTTAACGTTTTTAATGCCAACAATGGCGTTGAAGCGCTAGAGATGACCGAGCAACATCCTGATATAAAGTTGGTTATCACTGACCACGAGATGCCAGAGATGGATGGGGTTAGTTTAACCACCCATTTACGTAAGAATTTTAGTAATGAAAATATGGGCATAATTGGTGTCTCGAGCAGTGACAATAAAGCCTTATCTGCTCGTTTTATTAAGAATGGTGCTAATGACTATTTAGCGAAACCTTTTTGCACCGAAGAATTTTACTGCCGGGTATTGCAAAACATCACTTTACTCGAACAAGTTGAAACCATACATCGCCAAGCCAACACCGACTACCTAACCCAGCTTCCAAATCGCCGATATTTCTTCCATGTTTGCAAAAACATGATTAACAAACGCCCCAGTACAGAGCGTATGTTTGCCATTATGGATATCGATCACTTCAAATCTGTCAACGACCGCTATGGGCACGACATTGGTGATATCGTACTGCAACATAGCGCCACCTTATTGCAGCGTCATTTCGGCGAACAATGTATTGCTCGTTTTGGTGGAGAAGAGTTTGTAGTGTTTTTTGAAAACACCTCCCGTAACGAGGCGTTAAGAGTGCTTGAAGGATTTCGGGTAGATTTACAAGATACAGCGGTATCGGTAGTTCAAGCTACCGTAAAAGTCACGGTCAGCATAGGATTTGCCAGTTCACACAATTTAGGGCTTAATGAGCTGATTAAAATAGCTGATCAACGCCTTTACACCGCAAAAGAAATTGGCCGAAATCAGATTGTCAGTAGTGACTAACAACACGGATTTGTCGAAGTCTAAGCCTAATGAAAAAACTTCTTTTTGTATTACTTGCAATTATGGTGACTTGGGATTTACTCAACTCGCAGCCTCAGGACTTAAGTGGTTCTGTCGCACTACCTGATCACAATCCTTTCATGCAAACTGTGAATGACTTTAAAGTTAAAATTTTTGGTGAAACCATTCCAGAACGTTGTGATGGTCGTTATCGCTGTCTAGAAATGCAAACATTAGAGGAAGCCGAGTTTTTCCACGAATTTTGCCCCGATACCAATTTCGACCCCGATAACGACGGTAAGCTTTGTGAACTTAGGTTTTGATCCTAATTTCCTAACTAATTAGACAAACAATCATTTTCGAACCCCTTAGTGTTATAACGTTCACAATTTTTATCCTAAAAACCATATACAATTGATTTGTAACGTTACGATTATTGATGGAGAAGTTTAATGCAGTTTCCAAAAGAGTTTGTATGGGGCGCCGCAGCAGCAGCGTATCAAATTGAAGGAAATACTCTAGGCATCGATGGCTGCGGAGAATCAGTTTGGGATATGAGCTGCCGTCAGGACGGGTTTGTTAAAGGTGCAAATACCGGCTCTATAGCTTGCGATCATTATCATCGCTATCCCGAAGATGTCGCCATCATGAAACAGATTGGCCTGCAAGCTTACAGACTAAGCATTATGTGGCCTCGGGTAATCCCTCAAGGAACAGGGGCGGTCAATCAAAAGGGGCTGGACTATTATGACAAACTCATTGATGAGCTCTTGGCCGCTGGCATAGACCCCTGGGTTACTCTCTTTCATTGGGATTACCCTTTAGCCTTGTTCCATCGCGGTGGTTGGCTTAATCGTGACTCAAGTGACTGGTTTGCAGATTACAGCCGAGTTATTGTGGAAAAACTATCTGACCGCGTAAAACATTGGTTTACGCTTAACGAGCAAGCCTGCTTTATTGGTCTGGGTCATCAGTCTGGTAATCACGCTCCTGGCATCAAACTACCGACACGAGAAGTCAATCAAGCTTGGCACAATGCGCTTATGGCCCATGGAAAAGCTGTCCAAGTTATCCGACAGTATTCTAAACAAGAAGCCATGGTTGGCGCAGCTCCTTGTTTTCGAACGTCTATTCCAGCAAGCCATAACCCACTAGACATCGAAGCGGCGCGTAAGGCATGTCAGTCGGTTATCGATACAAGTATGTTCAACGTAAGTTGGTGGATGGACCCGGCGATTAAAGGGCACTACCCCGAAGACGGTCTGGAGCTGTTTGGAAAAGACGCGCCAAAAGTCGAAACCGGTGATATGGAGATAATTTGTCAGCCTTTAGACTTTGCAGGTTTTAATTGTTACCAATCAGCAACCATTAAAGCCGACAGCGACGGTTTACCTGAGCATGTTGAATATCCGAACGACTACCCTAAAACTTCTATTTCATGGCCAGTCACACCCGAAGCTCTGCGCTGGGGAAGTCAGTTTTTGTACGAACAATACAAGCTACCGATTGTCGTGACAGAGAATGGCCTGAGCCTCAATGATTGGGTCAGCTTAGATGGCAAAGTGCATGATCCTAAGCGGATTGATTTCCTCAATCGCTACTTGTTAGGGGTAAAACAAGCCATGGACGCCGGCGTAGATATCATGGGTTACTTTCAGTGGTCCATTCTGGATAACTTTGAGTGGGCCGAAGGCTATGGAGAACGTTTTGGCCTGGTTCATCTTGACTATGCAAGCCAAAAAAGAACCATTAAAGATTCAGGGTTTTGGTATCGCGACGTCATTGCTAGCAATGGACAGCTCCTCGGGGAGTCCGACCCAATGCAGCACTGGCCGAGTGTCGACGGTTTTAACCATAACATTCGCTGAAGCTTGAAATTTTGCCCACTGCTCTAAAACTGCTATCGTTGCACGATAAATGGATAGAGCTGTGGGTAAATATGTTTATCAAGGATACGTTCTCTTTTTTAGCAGAGCTAGAAAACAATAACCAACGCGAGTGGTTTAAAGAAAACCAAGAGCGCTACGAAGCCCAGGTGCGCAGTCCTGCTTTAGCGTTTATCGAAACGATTCGCCCTCAAATTCTTGATTTGTCTCCCCGCCTAACAGCAGTAGCAAAGAAAGTCGGCGGCAGTATGATGCGTCCGCAACGAGATAGCCGCTTTAGCAAAGATAAAACTCCGTATAAGCTCAACGTTGGTATTCAGTTTCGTCATTTTCAAGGCAAAGACGTTCATGCGCCTGGGTTGTATTTGCATATCGCCAACGATGGTTGTTTTATTGGAGCTGGAATTTGGCACCCCGATGCAAAGGCTCTCAATGCAATACGACAATGCATTGATGAAAACCCTAAAGCTTACCAAAAAGCCCTCAAGGCCTTAGAAGCTGCTGATTTTGAGATGGTTGGTGCAAGTTTGGTGCGTCCGCCGCGAGGCTTCGACAAAGAGCACCCGCTAATCGATGAACTCAAGCGTAAAGACTTTATCGCATTAAAGACCATTACACCGGAGCAAATCTGCGCCACTAATTTTGACAGTTTTTTCGCAGCTCAAGTACAGCATAGCCAAGCCTTAATGGCTTACCTATGCTTTGCCCTAGATCTGGACTATTAGCGCAACGCTAGTTGGTAGAGCTTAAAGCCAAATTAAGCCCTGTGGCTAATTGCCGCAGGCTATCAACCTGCTCGACCAACATTGCTCCTTGCTGGCCAACATTATCAGAAATGTCCTGAGCGCTTCCGACACTCTTTTCTACTTCAACACTGGCGTCATTTAGCATATGTACCGCGCTTAACTGTTGCCCAATAAGTTGAGCTAGCTCTTCAATCCCTGAGCGAGTTTGCCCAATCTGCGTAATGATGCCTTCAACCTCTAACGCAGTAGTTTCAATGATAGTTTGCCCTTGTACCACTTCTTTACGACTGGTATCTAAGATTTGACGAATGTCAGTAGCGGCTGCAGTACTTTTACTTGATAACTCCCTAACTTGCTCGGCTACCACTGAAAACCCTCGCCCGTGATCGCCAGCCCTAGCAGCTTCAATTGCTGCATTGAGCGCAAGCAAGTTGGTTTGCTCTGCAACTGAGGTAATTAAGTCAGCCACTGAAGTGATTTGCTCATTCGTCGATAAGATACGTCCTATCGCTTCGATAGATGCGTTAAGGGATTTAGAACTATTTTGAGCCTGTTGATTGATGGTCTCACTGTGTTGGCTTAATTCGGTAACAAACTGATCTGAGCGAGCCATATCACTGGTCATTTGGCGTAATTGCTGCGCCATTTGTATCGCGGAGCTAGACTGATTCCCACAGTTGCTGGTGAGTTCTCCAACATGCTGATGCAAGGCTTGTGATTGCTGATTAAGTTGATCCGATACCACGTTAAGTTGGCCAAGGTTCTCAGTTACTTGAGTTAACACCGTGGTTAACTGCTGCTCCCCAATCTTAGCTTGTTTAGCGCTACTTAAGGTTTGCTGCTGCGCCATTTCCGAGTTACGAATGGCTTGATAACGAGAGCGAGCGCTGAACGCTTGAGCAATCGCGATAATCAGCATAGGCAACACAATACCGGAATAACGCTCTACTGTTTGCGCGCTTTGGCTAAGTTCAATGCTAGGAAACTCGTAAGCTTGCGATGATAAAATCAACATCCATATGCAACCAAGCCCTACGATACTTGCCCAAACACTTGCGCTAACAACGCTAGAGGAAATATAAAATGCCACAATAACCACTGGCATCCACAATATTTGGTCGCTAGCTACAATCCCACCGTCTTGAAAAACGATGTTTAGACTATGTACCGCCATACCCAAAAAACCAATATTTAATGCAATTCGGCGATGTCTAAATCGAAGCAGGATACCCGCCATTAGTTGAGCACAGACCAACACCATAGAGCTAAGTACTAAGGCTTGTTGATCGTGTTTCGACCATTTAACTAGGCTATAAACACCGACCCAAAAGGCTAAAAAGCTAAAAAACAAAATTGTATCTACGGCGCGTAATTGCGACCGGTTCCAGTTATGTTGGTTGGGCATAAAAATATGCTTCCAGAGCGACATTGGATTCATTCACATTCCTTTGACAATGAATTAACGCTGCCACAACATAACTGCTTTCACCTCTCCTGGACAGAGCTCCTACCAGTTTTTGTTGAAAACATGGCTAAGATCTCAATATTGGTGACACTCGTAGTGAGTGTTTGCGCTAAAGAATCGGCATACAGAATTTTATTAAAGACCTTAGTTCGGCCGAAGTGATACCTATCCCATTATATTTTTGGTCTTTTACTTGTTGTACTAAAACGCTTAGCTTTAGGAAGAAGTAGCGGTTATTAGCGGTCTAATGACAAGAGTTATGACGACAAGATTGGTGTTTTAGTCAAACAATAGTGATCAATAAATTACTGTGATTGGTATTACATAAAAGGTTTAAGGATGCGCTGTATTTCTAAGGTTTTTTCCGATACAAACGCTTGGCTCAATCGAGACTCTATATTCAAGCGCAACAAGGGTTCACTTGCAGATTGTCGTAAATTAAAGCGCCAGTCTTTAAATTCCAAACTTAAACCGTCACTATTATCATCGCTTTCAAATTGCCCAGCGTAGAACTCATACACGGCTAATGTAGCCAACTCGGCATTATTAAGCTGCATATTTATCTCTCCAGAAATAACCAATTGTTGTTGATAGCTTTCAACCAACTTTGACATCGACAGATCGCGAGTATTGATTAGTTGTGCCACCAGCAACCACGGGATCATACCGCTATCGCAATAATTGAAGTCTCGAAAGTAATGATGTGCACTGAGCTCTCCGCCATAAATAGCATCAAACTGCCGCATTTTCTGCTTAATTAGGGCGTGGCCTGCTGGCGAAGACAGTGCTTTCCCCTTGTAACGCTGCGCCAGATCTTGTGCCAACCACGAACACCGCGACTCGTGGATAATGCAAGCGCCAGGTTCTAGCTGCAAAAAGACTTCGGCGAGTAAGCCAACAACATAATAGGCATCTACAAATCGCCCTTGTTCATCAAACAAGAAACAACGATCAGCATCGCCATCCCACGCGATTCCAAGATCGGCTTGATGTTCAATCACTGCATCTTTTGTTGACTGCCGTCTATCGGGTAACAGCGGATTAGGAATGCCATTTGGGAAATGTCCATCGGGCTCAAAATGAATGCGGATGAAGGTAAATGGCAAATACTTCGCTAAAGCATCGAGCATATGACCAGCTACACCATTACCCGCATTGACGACGATCTTTAGTGGCTTACAGTGTTTAACCTCGATAAACCCCAATATGCAAGTGGTGTAAGGATCTGAAATATTAAACGTGGTTATGCTTTGTGAATAATCGATACCGCTGGGCTTCGGGAAATCAGCTAACGCTACTAATTTACGTATCGATTCTAGTCCGTTATCGCCACTAATTGGTTTGCTTTTTTTGCCTACCAACTTCATACCATTGTAGTGAGCGGGGTTGTGACTTGCGGTGACCATTATCGCCGCATCAAGTTTAAGGAAGGCGCTAGCGAAATAGATTTCTTCTGTTCCCACTAGTCCGAGGTCCAAAACCTTAACCCCACCATCAACAAGCCCCTCCATAAGGGCTTGCGCTAAACTAGGACTGCTCAATCGTGCATCATAGCCAACCGCCATACGACTCGCCGACAAAAACAAAGCACATGCACGTCCTAATCGATAGGCAAACACCTCATTAATTTGTGTCGGCAAAGTGCCCCGAATGTCATAGGACTTAAAGGCGTCAGTATTGCAAATGTTCATCTGACTTGCCCAAGGCCATGGCGCCTATTCGACGCCAACCATTGGCCCCGCACTCCATACTCTGTAAGCCAGATCGTAGCCCTCAGGTAGGTATACAACCAGTGGTATTTTACTATTATAGTTACGCAACTCGCCCGGTACGATGGAAGCAGAACTACGTTTCGGCATATCTTCCGGGCAAGCCATCAAGGTTTGTGGCATTGGTTTGTCGTACTCAGCAAGCTCATAGTAGCTGTAGCCCCAGCCCTCAAGCGACTTGCGATCCAAACTGCCACTGATAAATCGCTCATTGCAGTCGTACTCACCCGCTTTAGAGACCACTAACTCAATTTTCACCACGTTTTCATCTTCCAGCATTGGCAGTTCAACACTGTACTTTTGTAAACCATTCAACGATTCTGCAAACATGTGGTCGGCAGCTTTTTCATCTGCATTAGCAATACCGCTCAGTGAGATAACGCCAAAAAGAGCTAGGGAAATTTTATGCATAATAACCTCAAAATATTTTGTCCGATTAAACCATTGCTATAATGGTCGACGACGGTTTTAGTTTAGAACTCCATGCAATAATTCTAGTACTTCCCTATCGATAATTACTAAAACACGAATTTATTCTAATTGAGCTTCGCCATTACAGCTACACAAACTGATAACCGGCTTTGATTTAGTACCTCTAAAGCTTTTACACCTGGACCATTCATTCTATGATTAATAAAGATTTGCTTAGAATGGACATAGAATTTGATCCCAAATGATATTAGATCATCAGTTGTGTGGCCATGCATACTCAGTGAAGGCTTAACAAATGCACTGTTGGATAAAGCCCAGTTTTTCGAATCTTTCAATGAGATGGGATATAACAAATCAGGAAGCGTGCCAAAAGGTGTTGTGTATGTTCTTTCAGGGGCAACCGCCGTTTATTTTCACTCCAGTCCTAAAGATTGTTCCTATGTTGGTTTATTGGCATCAACATCTTGGCTCGGTGCAAGCGGTTTTCAAGATAACCTTTTCCAAGATCTAACCATCGAATATGAACCCATAGTCGACCTCAGTTTTGTTTTATTCAATTACAGTGATATTGAAGACATTTGTGAGCGCCAGCCAGAATGCCATAAATGGCTGTTCTCGTGTTCTCGACAAATGAGTTTCAATTTGTTCCAGTTCAATTTTTTACAGAACTATTCCGTTAAACAACGCATTATTTATAGCTTATTTTATTTACTCGCCAAAACCCAAACTCCGCTTAAGGGTAGCTTTCCAAGTTTAGCCGTTAGCCAAACTGTATTAGCTATTGCCAGCGGCGTTGGTCGCCCTCGAGTTAATCAGGTAATCAAAGGTTTAAGTGATGAAGGTCTGGTTAGTTTCGAATCCCGAAAGACCACCTTTTTAGATTTAGAAGGCTTAGCCCAAAAGCTCGATGGTATTGAATTCACGATTTATGACCCTGTTAGCATTGTCCTTACCCGCTACCAAAAGGATAAGCCATGAGTACAAGTATACAAATCAGCACCATTCAATGGCCTTGCGAGCTTAGTGACGAGTTTAAATATGATCTTCTAAAGTGCGCGAAACGGCGAACTCTATTTGAGCAAAACGATAGTAACCCGTCCTACAACCGGCCAAAAGGCTTAGTCTATATATTGGCTGGAGCCGCTTGTTTCTATTTTCTAGACAAAAATAGTCGAACCATCTTCGGTGGATTAATCTCTCCCCGAGATTGGGCTGGAGCAGCAGGGATGAAAGGTGGTTACAACCATGCACCAGGGATCTGGATGCGTCCTATTCAGCCTCTGGATTGTTTATTTATTGGCTTTGACGACGTTGAAAGGCTAAGCCAATCGCATTTGGAAATGTATAAGTTTTTGTATTTTGCTAATCAAGAAATTCAATATAAGTGGGGTCAGGTTCAATTGATGTTGAACCACAATAAGCAGCAGCGCGTTGCTTACGCACTAATTGAATTACTTGCGCTGCAAAAGTCCTATATTGATACCTATCCACGCATTCCTATTAGCCAACACGACTTAGGCTTAGCTTGCGGCCTATCAAGGCCACGGGTAAATCAGGTATTGCAGGAATTTGTTCGGGCCGGGTTTATTTCCTTAGAGCGAAAATACATTGGAATTGTCGACCAATCTCGTCTTGAGGCTGAGATTGACGACGTAGAGCTGATATTTACAGACCCCCGAAAACGACTTCGAAAATTGGACTAATCACAACGATTGCACCACTGACTTGATTCGCACGCCTTCAATTAATGGCGCTAACTATAAAATCCACGATGTTTGCGATAGTCAAATTGAGAAACCTGCCAATGATTGATGAGTTTTTGCTTTAGCGATAACCATAGGCAGAGCTACCGGTCCAGATCCTAAAAGCGGTCTCAAAACTAGCTAGGTTATCGTAGCCTAGTCGCCGTGCGATTTCGTCTAGGCCTATATCGGTAGTGCTAAGGTATTGCAAAGCGACACGCTGTTTGGTGTTATCGAGCAGCTGCTGATAACTAGTACCTTGCTTGGATAAGCTTTTCACCAAGGTCGCGGAGGACATTTTTAATTGATGAGCGAGCTCATCAATGGTCGGGTAGTGGTAACTGCATTCTGAGAACACCTGACTGACAACGACTTCAATTCCAGATGGTACCGTGTTTGGTTGTGAATTAAGGTAGCTTGAGTTGGAAAGCTGAACATTAATCGGATTTGGGCTTAGGCCGATTGGATGTATATCAGTAGCATCAAATTTCCAAATAACTTCAGACGCATCAAAGCGAATTGGGCAATTAAATACCTCTCTATATATCTGAGAGTACTCTGGTGCTGGGTATGGCAAACTCAAACTGATATTTTTTAAGGGTGTCGGGAACACGTCTAAGCATAAACTTTGAATCGAACTTAACCAAAATTCAGTGCAAAATGGTAATCCTCGACCAATATCAATGCCGAGTTCGCCAGCAAAGATTCCAATTTCGCCCTCCAAGGCCATCCGCTTCTTGAATACAGGCCCAGCTAGATTTAGTACATCGATGCCCAAACGCAGAGAATCTAACAAGGTAGCACTGCTCATTACAGCCTCACCTAAAAACCCAAAATCACTAAACCGAATACCTTTGCCTGCTTTAAGTGCAAAATCGTCATCTGGGCTTAGTTTTTTAACCTGTTCTAGTACGACAAGCTTTTGTCGAAAACTCACTAGCGCTTGTGTATCGAATAGCTGGTCTAGCTTTATGCCGCTGCCTTCTAGCGCAAGCTCTGGTTCCACATTGTGTTGGATCGCCAGTTGACTGATTAGGTAGCTAAGATCATAGATACGATGTTCTTTATTATCCAGACTTGCAAGATAGGTTGCGCTATATTCCATTATCCCCTCAGGATGGTTAAACCAGCTATTACAATTTACCGTAAAACACTCGCCTATGCATTGCTGATACCACAATTTGTGTTCTAGCATAGCGTAAGTGTTCACAACTTTAGGATTATAGATGGATTACCTTCAAATGAATCGCAAAGCTTGGGATCAACGAACCGAAGTACATTTAAGCTCCAAGTTTTATGATGTAAGTGGATTTCTAATTGGTAACAGTTCGCTCAAGGAAATAGAACTTAGTGAACTTGCACCTCTGGTGCAAGGCAAACAGTTTTTACATCTACAATGCCATTTCGGTCTTGATACCCTAAGTTGGGCTCGTCTGGGAGCTCATGTCACCGGCGTAGATCTTTCTCCCAAGGCCATTCAAGCAGCACGAGAGCTAAGCCAGAAAATTAATATCGAGTCCCAGTTTATTGAAGCTGACATCTATCAGTTTGCCCGGTCGAACACACAGCAGTTTGATATTGTTTATTGCTCATATGGGGCTATTTGCTGGTTACCTGATATCCAAGCTTGGGCCGATACGATAGCCAGTAAACTGCGAAAGGGCGGCATATTCTATATGGTCGAGTTTCACCCCATCTACGATTTACTGGTAGGTTTCGACTATTTTCATCAATCTGAACCCGACATCAGTGAAGAAGCCAGCTATGTCGATCCTAATGGCGATGGAAAATCAAAAATGGCAACCTGGGCACACCCTATAAGTGACGTTATAACCAGTCTTATCGACGCTGGACTCGACATTGAGTTCCTACATGAGTTTGACTATAGCCCTTACGACTGCTTTGAAGGGCTAATTGGCGCTGGTAATGGGCGCTATCATCATGTGCATCATGTGGGGGATATCAAACATAACAGCCCATTAACCTATTCGATAAAAGCTAGACGTCGCTAAACTGAGCTTGTTAGTTGCGACAAAAAGCTTGCGGCGTACATGCGATAAAATGTCATTGTTGAAAAGATATGTCCATTGTGCAACGTTGCCATAGCCAGCGCTTGCCCAGCTCGATAGAATGGCAAATACAACCTTACGGTTTAGACGCCAGTAATCTATCGTATTTGGTTCGTATCATTGACCATAGACTAGGAGTAGAAATTCCATGAGAATCAAAATGCTCACCATCGTTAGCTTTCTTTGCTTCGGTCTCTCAGCTTGCGTCAAACTCCCCCAAGGCATAGAACCAGTAACTAATTTTGAGGTAAACAAGTACCTTGGACAATGGTATGAAGTTGCTAGGTTAGACCATAGCTTTGAACGTGATTTAGAATTTGTTACCGCCAATTATTTAGCGACAACCAATGATTGCCTTACGGTGATAAATCGAGGCTACCGTGCCGAGCAAGACGAATGGAAACAAGCGCGCGGTCACGCCTGCTTTGTTGAGGAAAGTGATCTTGGCTACCTTAAGGTAAGCTTCTTCGGACCTTTCTATGGTTCCTACGTAATTTTTGAACTCGAGCAGGAAGATTATAGCTATGCATTCGTAAGTGGACCGGGTCGCGATTACTTGTGGTTTTTGTCCCGTAGCCCAAATGTTAGTGAGCAACAAAAACAGCACTTCTTAGACGTTGCGAGCGACAAAGGTTTTGCGATTGAAGATATTATTTGGGTTAAACAGCAATAGCCCGCTGCTAAAGACTAAGTTTGGCGCTCGAGTCTCGCTGTACCAATCGTGGGCGTATTTGAGTCTCAAATTGAGGCATAGTCCCGCTGACCATCTGCAATGCTTTCGCAGCCGCTGCTGAACCCATGTCAGCAACGGGCACATGAATAGAGCTAAGCTTGGGACGTAGGTAATTCGAAAACACCATGTCATCAAAGCCGACCAAAGACAATGAATTGCCAATCACCAAGCCATTCTCTGCCGCCAAATCATAGGCCCCTAAAGCAATGTGGTCATTACCACAGAATAAAGCTGTAAAGCGCTGTTTGCGATCGAGTAACTTTTGCATAGCCAGACGCCCGCCATCTTCTTCGAAATAACCTTCAACCAGTAGATTAGGATTTAAATCCAAGCCAAATTCATGCAGTGCGCGTCGATAACCAGCGAGTCGCTCTCGACTATCATGCTTAGCTAAGGGGCCGGTTATAGTTGCTATTTGTCGATGCCCAAGTTCTAACAAGTGCTTGGTTGCCAAATAGCCACCATATTCATTGTCGAAATAGACACATTGGGACGAAATTTCAGGAATATAGCGATTAACCAACACCAACGGGGTTTTTGCCCGCGATAGCTCTAAGATCTCTTCATCACCCATTGCGCTTAAATGCAAGATTAGCGCATCAACACGGCGCGACAATAAAAAACGAATCGCATCACGTTCTTGCTCTAAGCGGTCACCACCACTGGTGACGATCAAGTGCTGCCCCTGAGCACGAAGGCCTTCTTCAGCACTATGCATTAAAGGTCCATAAAAGGGCCCAGACAATGTGCCAACAACCATTCCGATGCTGTACGAGCGATTACTTGCTAGTGCTTGTGCAAACGAGTTGGGTTGATACCCAAGACTGGTCATTGCCGCGTGAACTTTCTTTTGATTTGCCGGGGCAACTTTAGGGTTGGAATTTATGACCCTTGATACAGTTGCTTGGGAAACGCCTGCAAGTTCAGCGACTTCTTTAATGGTTGGCATCGAAGTATAAAGGGCTCAATTTCGAAATAATGAGCGTTGATCTTGCACACTCTATAACAGGTATTCAAGTGAATGTTGAAACAAGCCAAATTTGCTTCATAGTTATTTCATAAACAGAGTGTTAACTGACAATTAGGCATAAAAAAACCGCCTCAAATGAGGCGGCTTGTTGGCTGCATAGTTATGCAGGCTTTGTACGAAGTTCAGAGTTTAAGGCATGTGCTCAGGGGAGCTTACTCTTCGTCTTCTTCTTGTAGCTCGGCTTCGTTAATATCTACATCTTGAGTGATAGGTAATCGAACGAAAAAGCCGCGACCCGTTGCGAAACAACGTGTTTTTTGCTCACTTGTAGTTTCCATTGCTAAATCTCCTTGATTATTTGCAATTCAATAACAGCATCTGCTCATTTTTAGTATCCATTTTCGTAACTATCCAAATGACTCTGCTTGGTCGATAACAACTTCAGAGCATTTAGATTTGCAGTCCGATTGCAAATGCTGGGCACAAACTACCTGATGCAAAACCAAAAATAAAGCACCAAATAAAACCCATAAAATGAATATATATTGAATAGTAGCAAAATAAAAACCATTGATTTCTGAGATCAGCTCCAAAAACAGCACTTTAGAGCCTCACTTGACTTGCTTCGATTTTTTTGATGGCCCCCCAAAAAAAACCTTCAAAAATGTGAAGTAATTCACAGGCTTGAGTTTGTTTGTACATAAAGCAATCAAAATTCTAAAGCTGTCCCGCAACGACCAACATACGCATTAAATGTGGCAAACTTCGCGCCGCCATTTTTTGCATAATTCTTGAGCGATGTATTTCGACCGTTCCTTGCGCAATATTCAGATCAATGGCAATGACCTTGTTGGCCTTACCTTGGGTTACCAGAAACATAATTTCATTCTCACGCTTCGTTAAACTGCCAATGCGCTTATCAATTTCTTGTCGTTGCTCTAAATCAACCCGGTTTTGGAGATCGCTTTCAATGGCTTTTTCGATTTTATTAAGTAAATCAAACTCTCGAAATGGTTTTTCCATAAAGTCAAAAGCACCATTTTGAATCGCCTCAACCGCCATCGTTATGTCACCATGCCCGGTAATAAAAATAACTGGTAATAGCACTTGCTGCTGATTAAGCTTTTCTTGTAGAACCATACCCGACATCCCTGGCATACGAATATCAAGCAACAAGCAGCCATGAGTATCTTCAAAGCCGTTCAAAAAACTGTTGGCATCCGGAAAACTCTGATAGTCATACCCGACACTACTGACCATCAACTCAATCATATCGCGCACACCCGCATCATCATCAACGATGTAGATTTTGGCTTTTTGGGTATCATTCATAGTCTTTAGTTTTTCCTTATTACTTGATTGTGGGCAGCAACACGGTAAAAGTCGCACCACCTGCTTTTCGATTACTGGCACTTAAGGCACCGCCATGTGCCTCAATTAAGTTGTAACTAATTGCTAAACCGACGCCCATACCATCTTTTTTAGTCGACACAAAGGGGTCAAAAATCTTACCTATTATATTGTCTGCAATCCCTGGGCCATTGTCGTGGACGTCTATCCATACTTTTTCGTCTTCGCTTCGCACTTTAATCCAAATTTCTGCCGAATCGAGATCTTTAAGTTCATCGATTGCGTTACGTAATAAATTAGTAAGCACCTGTTGTAATTGAACAATATCCCCATTGACCCAACAGTTGTCGACCATTTTTACGATTTGAATATCGATTTGCTGTTGCAATGCCACATGCGACACTAATTCGACACTTTGCGCTACAAGCTTGCTAACTTCGATACGCTCTAAGGTATGGGTACGGCTTTTAATAAATTCGCGGGTACGGACAATAATTTCGGAGGCTCGAAGTCCCTCACTTGCAATTTTATCCAAAATTTCTGCTAGCTTTTGTTGCTCACCCTGACGATTAAATCGCTGACCGATGTCGGCATAACCGGTAATTGTCGCCAGTGGCTGATTAAGCTCATGCGCGAGGCTGGTTGCCATTTCGCCCATCATGACTTGCCGGTCAAGCTGCTCTAACTGCTGTTGCAGTTCTTGACGCGTTTCTAAAGCCGCCAAGGTTTGATCGTGTTCGTCTTCAATGCGTTGCTGCATTTCGTTATAGGAATCGACTAACACATCGAGTTCGTCAATTTGTTCGTTTGCTAATCGCTCTAAGTGCAGAGGACGACCATAACCGGCTAGTTTACGAGTTTTCGTGTGCTCTATTAGCCTGTTTAGATGACGTCCAACATTTCGCTCAAATACATAGCTTAGGAAGCCAACTACTAATAGCGTTTTTAAGAAATTCGAGAATAATACCGTCATTGCGTAGTTAGATAGATCCCAATACACGCTTTCTAAGTCGGCCGCAATGAACAACTCTCCGAGATAACGTCTATCGTTACCTTGATCAAAGACTAAAGGAATGCGCTCACTACGACGCTGAATTGTAGAATCACTACCATATTCAAATAAGCGGCCATCACTTAGGCTTAGACGGACCTTACGAACATAAGGAAGTTGTAAAACCCCTTCAACTTGCAAACGAGTAGTCGCATCATCAAAATCCCAAATGCTTTGCACTAAACTCTTCTGTATTGATCCGCGCACAATGGTCGAACTACTTTCAATGGTTTCAATATGATGACGGTATTGAAGTCCTAGCTGAAATAAGGTCATTGCCAAGGTCACACATGAGCTAAATAGAACGGCGGCCACAATCATTTTGCGTGCTAAAACATGCTGTTGCCACCATTGAAATCGAAACATGAACATCCTTATTCAAGACTACTATTCGGCGTAGGGGTTATCCCCAATTGTGCGCTTTTAAACATCAGCATACTATTTTGATACTTATCAGCAAAGGCGAATGAAATGCTCAATCATCGCTTGGTGGTGCTTGGCTCAAAAGCATCGCTTCCAGCAGCCTGCCTAGAAAAAATTGAACGAATGGCAGGACCAGTACTTTGGTCACAATCGTTAGAGCACATAGATAACAACAGTTTAGCTTGTGCATCTTTAATACTAGTTGATGCACATATAGCCGATCTTGAATCTCAGCTATTTGAAACGATGTGCCACAACAGCGATATGTTAGTGGTTGTTTATCAATGTGACCGCGTCAAACAAGCTGTGCAAGTTATGAAACTTGGTGCAAGCCAAGCCGTGCCTGGTGATCTGTGCTCATCGATGATAGAACAAATGCTATTAAAATTCCTTCCAAGTCAATCTTAAGTCCTCTGTCTTTGTTCAGATTAGCAAATTGACAGTCCCGCGTTAACACTTTGTCCACGAATTAGAAACCAAATGTGACCCCTAGCCACAAATGTGTAACAGCTTTGTCGTGATATCGCGTGGATATCTATCCATACTTGACTCCCCGCCTAGTTCTTTCCATATTACTAGGCTGCACAGCAAGTTTTGATGGCTAAGCATTGCCAAAACCATCGTCAAGCACAAGTAAACTAAACCATAAGGTGGTGTAAACCTTGTGCCCTTGCATAACAAAGTCCAGCTAGACGACTTGGCTCTCCAAGTTTCATCTGTGTCAGCTTTCGACTCACAGCAGAACCAACAGAATTTAACGATAAGGCTCAGACGCCCTATTATTATTGGATTTAACTTACTAAAGGATAGAAGTATGCAAATCGGGATTCCGAAGGAAAGCTTCGATAACGAAAGCCGAGTTGCGGCGACCCCGCAAACGGTGGTTCAGCTCATAGCACTTGGTTTTGAAGTTCTGGTCGAAGAAGGCGCCGGTTCAAAAGCCAGTTTTACCGACCAAGCTTATCTTGACTCGGGGGCAACCATAACTCAGCAACAACAAATTTTGGACTGCGGCCTCATTTTGATGGTCAACGCTCCAAATCAAGATGAGCTCCAAGCTATTAAAGCCGGTACTACTGTCATCAGCTTTGTTTGGCCGGCTCAAAACCCCGAGTATCTCGAAGCAGCAAGAGCCCAGGGTATTAATCTACTCGCTATGGATATGGTGCCACGCATTTCCCGTGCACAGTCTTTGGACGCCCTAAGCTCTATGGCAAATATCGCCGGTTACCGAGCCGTTGTCGAAGCAGCCCACAATTTTGGACGCTTCTTTACTGGACAGATTACTGCTGCTGGTAAAGTTCCACCCGCAAAAGTTCTGGTTATCGGGGCTGGTGTTGCCGGTTTGGCAGCAATTGGTGCAGCAGGAAGTTTGGGAGCTATCGTCCGCGCTTTTGATACACGCCCAGAAGTTGCAGAGCAAATTAACTCTATGGGGGCTCAGTTCTTAGAGCTCGATTTCGAAGAAGAAGCAGGCAGCGGTGACGGCTACGCCAAAGTGATGAGCAAAGCCTTTATTGAAGCAGAAATGGCGTTATTCGCAGAACAAGCCAAAGATGTAGATATCATCATCACCACTGCACTTATCCCCGGTAAACCCGCTCCAGAGCTTATCACTGAGGCAATGGTGAAAAGCATGAAGCAAGGCAGCGTGATTGTAGACTTGGCCGCCGCTACCGGTGGTAACTGTGCACTTACCGAACCTGGGGAAGTTGTGCAACGCGAAGGCGTCACTATTATTGGCTATACCGATTTGCCAAGCCGACTACCGGCTCAAAGTAGCCAATTGTACGGCACAAACTTAGTCAATCTACTCAAGCTTTTAAGCCCAGAAAAAGACGGAAATATTGACCTAAACTTCGATGATGAAGTGATTAGGGGTGTGACAACTGTTCGTGAACAAGAAATCACCTTCCCACCACCAGCAATAAAAGTCAGTGCGCAAGCTAAGCCGCAGCCAGCGAAAGCTGTAAACGCGCCGGTTGTGGAAGAAGCTCCAAAACGACCATGGCTAAAACCACTACTTGCTGCTATTGCTGTTTTTGGTTTTGCAAAGGTTGCTAACGCAGCACCAGTTGAATTTTTACAACACCTTACGGTCTTTGTTCTAGCGTGTGTCGTCGGATATTACGTGGTCTGGAACGTCAGCCATTCCTTGCATACACCCTTGATGAGTGTCACCAACGCAATAAGTGGAATTATCATTGTTGGAGCCTTAGTACAGATGACCGCACAAGCCAGTGGGATTGTATTATTCCTCTCAGGAATTGCGATTCTAATCGCTAGCATCAACATCGCCGGCGGTTTCACCGTCACTCAGCGCATGCTTAAAATGTTCCGCAAAGACTAAGGAAAACATCACATGTCACAAGGACTACTCGTTGCTGCATACTTAATTGCAGCTGTATTGTTTATCTTCAGTCTCGCAGGCCTAAGTAAGCAAGAAACCGCTCAACGCGGTAATATTTTTGGAATCATCGGTATGGTGGTTGCGGTTATCGCAACCCTTGCAAGTTCACAGGTCAGCGGTGGAAGCTGGATTATCACCTTAGCTATGGCAATTGGTGCTGTGATTGGGGTTAAATTGGCACTTAAGGTTGAAATGACCGAAATGCCGGAACTGGTTGCGATTTTGCACAGTTTTGTCGGTATGGCCGCAGTTTTGGTTGGGTTCTCTAGCGCAATTGACCACCCCGATCTCATTGGCGCGGCTAAAAGCATCCATGATGTCGAAGTGTTTCTCGGGATCTTTATTGGTGCCGTCACCTTTACCGGTTCCGTGGTCGCCTTTGCCAAGCTGCGTGGACTTATCTCAAGCTCTCCAAAGTCGCTTCCCGGTAAACACTGGCTAAACTTAGGCATGCTACTCGTCTCTATTTGGCTAGGTAGTATCTATATGGGCAATGGCAGCATGTTTGCGCTCATTCTGATTACGTTAATTGCCTTTGTATTCGGCTACAACTTGGTGAACAGCATCGGCGGCGCAGATATGCCTGTAGTCGTATCAATGCTGAACTCCTACTCGGGTTGGGCTGCTGCTGCAGCAGGTTTCATGCTCGGCAACGATCTACTCATCGTAACTGGTGCTTTAGTTGGTAGCTCGGGAGCCATCCTGTCTTATATCATGTGTAAAGCCATGAACCGCTCCTTTATTAGTGTCATTCTCGGCGGTTTTGGCACCGAAGAAGGCACCATTGTCATCGACGGTGACCAAGGTGAACACAGCGAAGCTAGTGCTATTGAAGTCGCTCAGATGCTTAAAGACGCACGTTCAGTCATTATTGCCCCAGGCTACGGAATGGCAGTGGCACAAGCGCAATACCCGGTTGCAGAAATAACTAAACAACTGCGTGCCAAAGGAATTGATGTACGTTTCGCTATTCACCCTGTTGCAGGTCGCTTGCCCGGCCACATGAACGTGCTGTTGGCCGAAGCCAAAGTACCCTATGACATTGTGCTAGAGATGGACGAAATTAATGCCGACTTTAAAGACACAGACGTGGTTTTGGTTATTGGCGCAAACGATACCGTCAATCCAGCAGCACAAGAGCCAGGCAGTCCCATCGCAGGTATGCCTGTGCTAGAAGTATGGAATGCTAAGAACGTGATTGTGTTTAAACGCTCCATGGCTACCGGCTATGCTGGAGTTCAAAACCCATTGTTCTTTAAAGACAACACCGACATGTTGTTTGGCGATGCTAAAGCCAGCGTTGATGCGATACTTAAAGAGCTGTAATTAGCAACAAATTCATTTAATTGTGACTAAGCCAAGCATTCGCTTGGCTTTTTTTATATAAGCGATTTGAATTGTCACTGAGCTTTGCTAGTCTTGAACTTTCCTAAAATCGCACCGAGATTTTTATGAGCAAAGTTATCATCGAAAAATGCCTTTTCCCTGCAGCTGGTTATGGTACCCGCTTTTTACCTGCGACCAAATCCATGCCTAAAGAAATGATGCCTATCGTCAACAAGCCCTTAATTGAATATGGTGTTGAAGAAGCTCTTGAAGCTGGTATTGAAGGCATGTGCATTGTGACAGGCCGTGGTAAGCATTCGATAAGCGACCACTTCGATTCCAACTACGAATTAGAGCACCAGATCAGCGGCACCTCTAAAGAAGCATTGCTCACAGATATTCGCCACGTGATCGAGAGTGCTAGCTTTACGATGACCCGCCAACGTCAAATGAAAGGCTTGGGGCATGCGATTTTAACCGGCAGACGATTGGTCGGTGATAATCCCTTTGCCGTGGTACTTGCCGATGACTTATGTATTAACGAAGATAAAGGCGTACTTGCCCAAATGGTCGATTTATACAAACAGTTTCGTTGTAGCATCGTTGCGGTGCAGGAAGTCCCCGATGAAGAAACTCATAAATATGGGGTTATCTCTGGCGAAATGATAAAAGACGACCTATTTAGGGTCGATGATATGGTCGAAAAACCCGAACCAGGGACTGCCCCAAGCAACTTAGCGATTATTGGTCGCTATATTCTCACTCCAGATATTTTCGATATTTTGGAACGTACTGAGCCCGGTAAAAATGATGAAATTCAAATTACCGACGCCTTACTAGAACAAGCGAAAACTGGTTGCGTACTTGCCTACAAATTTAAAGGTCGACGTTTCGATTGTGGTAGCGTGCCAGGTTACATAGAAGCAACCAACTATTGCTACGAAAACATCTATTTACCAAAAAACAAAGACTAGCCCTCTAGCCCGCCTGTTCTAATTGCGGGCTTTTTTATATACTCAGTTTTATCTGATCATTTTTACAGTAGTTCCTATCAATGAAACTGAGTAATATGCCGATTACCGCGCTCAAAGGCGTGGGTGACAAACTTGCCCAAAAGCTTGAACATCTAGGCATAAGCACGGTTTCCGATCTACTTTTTCACTTGCCACTTCGTTATGAAGACCGCACTCAAATTTGGGCAATTCAATCGCTGCTGCATGGCATCCAAGCTAGTGTTGTGGGTGAGATACGTCGCGTTGAATCGGTATATGCTCGGCGCAAAATGTTGGTTTGTCATATTGATGATGGCAGCGGCAGCTTAACCCTGCGCTTTTTTAACTTCAGTAATGCGCAAAAATCTAGTTTAGTCGTTGGCCAACAAATACGTTGTTTTGGAGAAGTAAAACGCGGCCATCATGGTTGGGAAATTATTCATCCAGAGTATCGCCTAGAGGGTAGCCGAGAGTTTGACCAACATGAAGAAGCGCTGACGCCTGTTTACCCCACAACCGAAGGACTAAAACAAAATACCTTTCGAAACTTAAGCGACCAAGCCCTGCTTTTATTAGCTCAATACCCGCTGCGAGAATTATTACCCGAACAACACCGCTTGGGCCTAGACGATATAAACCAAGCGATTAAAATGCTGCATCGCCCGCCGCCAGGTGTCGAACTTGAGTCCTTGGTCAATGGGCAACACCCAGCACTGCAGCGCTTGGTGCTAGAAGAAATATGTGCGCACCAATTAAGCATGTTAGCAATGCGCAGACAACAGCAGGCACAGCCCGCTTGCCCATTGCGCGAACCTCGAAAACTTAAACAACAATTTCTACAATCACTGCCCTTTAAGCCCACAAATGCTCAGAGCCGAGTGGTTAAAGAGATAAGCCAAGATCTGCGCCAAAATCAGGCTATGTTGAGATTAGTACAAGGTGATGTTGGCAGTGGCAAAACATTAGTGGCGGCAATGGCAGCGATCCAAGCCCTTGGACGAGGTTACCAAGTGGCGTTAATGGCACCCACTGAGATTCTTGCAGAACAACATACTTTAAACTTTAAGGCTTGGCTTGAGCCTTTAGGTTTCGAAGTTGACTGGCTCGGTGGAAAACTTAAAGGTAAAGCGCGCGAAAAAACTTTGGAGCGAGTAGCCACTGGGCAAAGTCACATGATTGTAGGCACCCATGCGATTTTTCAAGATCAAGTCCAGTTTCATAAATTAGCACTGGTGATCATTGATGAGCAACACCGATTTGGCGTACATCAACGTATGGCTTTGCGCGACAAAGGAGCTCACCAGCTTGGAGAGCGAAGCCTACCCCATCAACTGATCATGACGGCGACGCCGATACCGCGCACCTTAGCGATGACCGCTTATGCCGATTTAGAATTGTCGGTAATCGACGAGTTGCCACCAGGGCGAACCCCAATCACAACCGTTGCAATTCCAGACACCCGCCGCGAAGAAGTAACCCAACGGGTCCATAAAGCCTGTAAAAATGAAAACCGGCAAAGCTATTGGGTCTGCACCCTGATTGAGGAATCTGAGAGCTTACAATGCCAAGCGGCTGAAGATACGGCGCTGCAACTACAAAATCAATTACCTGATTTACGTATTGGCTTGGTTCATGGTCGAATGAAAGCGCAAGAAAAACAGTGGGTGATGCAACAATTTAAAGCCCATGAACTTGACGTTTTAGTCGCCACAACGGTGATTGAAGTTGGAGTGGATGTACCCAATGCGAGCTTAATGATTATTGAAAACCCAGAACGCTTAGGATTAGCGCAATTGCACCAACTTCGCGGTCGAGTTGGGCGCGGTAAAGTCGCCAGTCACTGTGTGTTAATGTATCACAGCCCCCTATCCAAAACAGCCAGCGCGCGCTTGAGTGTATTACGTGAAAGTAATGATGGTTTTGTGATTGCTCAACGCGATATGGAATTGCGAGGGCCTGGCGAATTACTAGGAACCAAACAAACCGGAGTAGCAGAATTTAAGCTGTGTGATTTAATCCGTGATAAAGCGCTGATATCGCCTGCTCAAAGTCTCGCAAGATCAATTGCTCAGCAGTTCCCTGAACTAGCCGAGCCACTGATTAAGCGCTGGGTTGGGGAGAAACGAGCCTACGCTCAGGCTTAAAAATTTTGGGCAAAGTCCTCGGCACTTTCCAATAGCGAGTCACCATTTAGATTGGGTAACAGCGCCACGAAGTGCTCATCGGCTTGCATTCCAGGAAGCCATTTTTGAACAAATACTTCGAAGTCGATCATCAGCGGCTTGCATTGCGGGTGGTCTTGCTTTGCCCAAAGCTGCGCTAACTGTTCATGTGAGAACAACACCAGGGCATTCTCTTGGCCGGTATGCACCATCAAACAACCTTCATCGTCAGCCAAAGTCCATACCTTGCCTTGATTCTTCATTTGAGAAATCAAATAGTCATAACGGACTTGGTCACTCATGCTTTCTATCGCAGAGATTTGGCTGGTACTTAGTTCAATATCGCTCATTGTTTATCCTTGGAGATTTTTAGGCGGCAAGTCTAACAGTTTCGCGATCGATCCCAAACAATTAGCCAATGTTTAACTTTTTTGATGTTGGTAATAAGCACTTTTGTGTTCATACATAGCCTTGTCAGCAGCTTTAAACATGTCCTCTATCGGCATCGTCTCGCTTGAAGCGTAGCCCACACTAAAACTCACTGGGCGCTTAACTGTTTCGCCATCATTAGGTGTCATTACTTGAAAATGCTCTAAGCTGACCTGCTGCAGACGCAGTTCAAGAGCCTTACAAGACACCAGCTCCCCTTTTTTTACTAAGATCGCAAACTCGTCGCCAGCCAAGCGATAAACTTTGTCCACCCCTCTAACTTGACTACGTAAAATCTCACCAATATTACAAATTAGTGCATCACCTTGATCGTGCCCATACTGATCATTAACTTGTTTTAAACCATTTGCATCGACAATAAACAATCCAAAATGATCCTTGGGATATCGTTTATATAAACCGGTTTGGCGCTCCATTGCTTCATTAAAAGCTTTTCGATTTGCCAATCCTGTAAGTGCATCGGTTCGAGCAACCAGTTGTAGCTCTGAATTAAGCTCAATGCTTTCAACTATGGAGCCAACCTGACGGGCAAATAGGCTCATCGAATCCTTAACTTCGAGATTAAGTTCATCGCTGCGTATCAATATACAACCATGGTAAAACTCACTCACACCCGCAAGTGGGAATAAGGAATAGTTAAACGATGCAACCGTGAATATTTCAGCTGTTTGCGAATGTTTTCGGTTAAAAAACACCTCGAGTTGATCACGTATCAGCTGCTGCTCTTCTAGGCTAATACCGCTGCTCAAAAAGCTATCGTTTTGCTCGCCGATACGACGAATCATAATAGCAACCGGCACGCTCACTAAGATTCGGCATAATCCAGAAACACAGATTTCATTCACTTCATCACTATTTTTGCATTGTTGTAAATCATAGCTAAGGTTTAGTAATGTGTGCAGTAATTCCCGGTGGTGCTGGGCATGATTCAGCGTTAAAGACATGGCTTTAGTTTGCTCTACAACCCGCGCCTCAAGTTGCACATTAAACTGTTTCACTTCCTCTAAATATTGATCTTTTAAGCCCGAAACTTGCTCAAGTTCTTTATTTTTTTTGTTCATCAAGAACAGTTGTTGTTCGATTCTGCCGCCCATGCTCTGAATTAAAATTTGCATGCGGTGTAGTTCATCAAATCGAAACTCTCGCTCTTGGTCCAAACGGTAATTTCCATCTTTAAATTGGTTTATGATCTCAGACATACGTCTAAAAGGCTGGCTGACCATTCGACCAATAATCAAAGATATGATCACACTTAGCGCGATAATCCCTGCAAAGCTAAAGCTTAGGGTCTCGAGATAATTGATTCTATTTCCTCGTGCACCAAAATCACGACTTATATGTAGGTTAAACGCTAAATCGGAGTTCATACTTGGAGCGGAGACAACAAAGCTTTCAACGACACTAAGCTCGTGTTCGCCCTTCGGTGTGTCCGGGTTACGACTACTAGCCAACCACACACCATTGTAATCTATGGTCAAAATGTCTGACTTTCCGAGCGTACCAAGTTGTGATTCGATGGCTGCTTGAAAGCTATTGATAGAAATCAAATAACCGTTGGCTTCAGTTCGTAAATCGTGATGCAACGCCATATTGTAAATCGGGCTAACAATGGCAAATCCCATACTAATTGGTCTTTCACCATCGGGACTATTAAACAACTCTTGGTCTTCGATCACCATCACCAGTTGTCGGTCATGGTCTAGCGGCTGCTGTGCAATTTCTCGCTTAATTTTACGAACTATCGGACTTTGTTCAAACGCATCAATATAGCCTTGATATTGCTCCACTACTTCAAAATCTTTGGATACCAAATAAACTGATTGTCTACTTGAGCTCAGATTTGAGAAACGCTCTAAAATACTGTAGGCATTGCCGGCATACAAAAAGTCTTCAATGGCTTGATTCAAGGTACGGTCGTTGGATATGAGTTCAATATTGCTCAGTAAATTATTATAACGGTGTACGAGTTCAACACGCACGCTTTGCGCAATCCGAGTAAGTTCGTCCTCAGTAGCTTGCTCTACATTCTGGGTATGTTTATTGATCAATAACCATGACAAACCAATACTAGGTAAAACTGAAGCAATGAACACCGATAAGGCAATCACCCGGGCGTACTTGAGGCGCGATCTCGGCATATTTATTCCTCGGCCCTTTGTTTACTTACTTTGTCGGCTAGTTGCTGCATGTATTTTGCCGTGCGCCAAGCACTAAACCCTTGATCCATAAAGCGTCGGAAGCTATGGGTCATAACCTCCCATGCTATACCCATCGCGGGGTCGATTGGCATGCCTTGACCTTGGGCAAATTGGTTAAGAATTTCACGATCTAAACCACTAGAATTCTTGGATACTTGATCAAATGCTTGGGCGTTGGTAGGTAGTAGTTTGGTTTCGTTATAGGTTTCAATTTGAGTTTCATAGCTAACTAAATGTTGCGCATATTTTTTTATTTCTGCTAAACGAGCCCCATCTACTTGTCCGGGTACTACCAAGACATATGAAGATGACATCGGAACTAGTTTTAGCTCTCCGATAGCTGGCAGCTCAGCTATCCCCAAATTCTCACCCAAGGCCTCACTAAAGTCTGAAAGCGCCCAATCGCCTGTTATAACATAGGCTTGCTTACCCGCCTTAAAACTACTTTCTGCACAGTAATTATCACAGTCGCGACGAACCAGCCCTTTGTCATATAAATTTTTATAGGCGTCTAACGCGCTAACCATCGCTGGATTATCAAGGTTAACATCACCATCTATCACTGGATTACCACCAAATGCACCATAAAAAGGCATAAACCAAAACATTTGGTCGTATTCCCAAACAATGGTTTCGACACCTTGTTTCGCCAATTTCGATTGTTGATCAAACATGGCTTGCCAGTTTTTAGCAGGGGTTTTTACCCATTGCTTATTGTAGTAAAGCATCAAGTGATTCCCTTGAAGCAAGGGCAGGCCGTAATAGGTGTTGTTAAGATTAGCGCTTTGACGGGCACTGTCGTTGATAAGATTCAATGACCATGAGTCATCTAAGGGGATAAAGTCTAGTTCAACATGCATGCCTAAAAAATCAGCAGGTACGATCAACATATCTGGCATGGAACTGCGACCTTTGCGAGCGAGCAACTCGGTTTTCATCGGTTCCAACAAGTAAGTAGATACCTCTATCTCTATATCTTGCTGCTCAAAATACTCTTTGGAAATGCGTTCAATATACTCATGCGCGTCATGGATATTCCATAGTGTAAGCGTTGTGCCCCCCCAGCTAAGGTTGGGCAATGCTAAGCAACACAGAATTGCCAATGATTTAGGCCACCGTCTTTGCACCACGCTTCTCCGAGTTTACATTTCTGTAACTCTATAGTACCTGAAAACGTATTCGTGCAAGCTTATATGACCTTTATTTGACAGTTTTTATTTGTTTAATGTGACTCCCAATCACGGCTACGTTTAACCGCTTTTTGCCAGCCTTTATACAAATGCTCTCTTTGTTGATTTTCCATATTGGGTTCGAACACCCGATCGATACTAGCTTTACTAGCCAATTCATCGGTGTTTTTCCAAAAACCAACCGCTAAACCAGCAAGATATGCCGCGCCTAGGGCAGTAGATTCAATCAAACTTGGGCGCTCTACAGGTGTATTAACAATGTCGGCTTGGAATTGTAGTAAAAAGTCATTGGCAACCGCGCCACCATCAACTCGAAGTTGTTTCAGTTTAATTCCAGCATCATTTGCCATTGCGTCTAATACGTCTCGGCTTTGATAAGCAATTGCTTCCAGTGCGGCACGAATGATGTGGTTACGATTCGCACCACGTGACAAACCAACCATGGTGCCACGCGCATACGGGTCCCAATATGGAGCCCCTAAACCGACAAAGGCAGGTACCAAGTACACACCATTGCAGTCATCAACTCTAGACGCAAAATAGCCGGTATCGGATACATCTCGAATAAGGCCTAGCTCGTCGCGTAGCCATTGAATAACGGCACCGCCCATAAATACGCTGCCTTCAAGGGCATAATTCACTTTGCCATCTAAGCCAAATGCTATCGTTGTAATTAGGCCATTTTTACTACGAACCAGCTCTTCGCCGGTATTCATCAACAAGAAACAACCTGTACCATAGGTATTCTTGGCCATACCCTTTTCCAGACACTGATGCCCAAATAAAGCCGCTTGTTGATCCCCTGCGATACCAGAAATTGGAATACGTGTACCGCCTTTACCACCAATATTGGTTTGACCATACACTTCTGAACATGATCGAACTTCAGGAAGCATCGATGCTGGAATACCCAAGATTTCTAGCATCTTGCTATCCCATTGTAGAGTTTTGATGTCGAAAAGCATCGTTCGTGAGGCATTTGTATAATCGGTGCAATGTGAGCGTCCGTTGGTTAACTTCCATAGCAGCCAAGTATCAACCGTACCAAAAAGAAGGTCGCCATTCTCGGCGCGTTCACGAACCCCTTCAACGTTATCCAGAATCCACTTAATTTTTGTACCAGAAAAATATGCATCCAGTACTAAACCCGTGGTTTCGCGAATATAGTCCTCATGTCCATCAGCAAGTAACTGCTCACAAATAGCAGTGGTGCGACGACATTGCCATACAATCGCGTTATATACAGGTTGCCCGGTGGTTTTATCCCAGATGATCACCGTTTCACGTTGATTGGTGATGCCAATGGCGGCAACTTGGTCGGAGCGAATGCCGGTTTTAGCTAACACTTCGGTTAAAGCAGCACTTTGACTGGCCCAAATTTCCATAGGATTGTGTTCGACCCAACCTGGTTTTGGAAAATGCTGAGTAAATTCACGTTGCGTGGTCCCGGCGATATTCGCATGTTTATCAAAAATGATTGCGCGAGAGCTAGTTGTCCCTTGATCGAGGGCAACAACGTATTGGGCTTTTTCCATAAATACACCTGATGAGCGAAAACGAAAGTACAAATGATAATATGTTCGAAATGTTACATTCTTCCAAAGTCTGGAGCAACACCTTAGACACTTATTTGCAATATAATCGCAGCATTTGCCTAGTTCAAGTTAGGAACAGCGGTAGGATAGTGAGAAATTGAAAGCGAATGTTATGTGTTGGCGCTGGTAAGCGAAACGAAAACGGCAAGTCCTGAAGACTTGCCCTAATAATAAAGCGCTTATAGAACAGCTAAGGCAGCATCATAGTTTGGCTCGTCGGCAATTTCGCCAACAAGTTCTTGATGTAATACTTTGCCTTGCTCATCAAGTACGACAACCGAACGTGCCAGCAATGACTGCAGGGGGCCGTTGCTCAACTCGATACCGTAGTCTGCACCAAAGGCTGAACGGAACGACGACAGACTTTCTACATTCTCTATACCTTCAGCACCACAGAACCGAGCCTGGGCGAAAGGTAGGTCGGCAGAAATGCAAAGCACAACCGTGTTGGTAAGCTCGGCTGCTTTTTGATTGAAAGTCCGTACTGAAGTCGCACAAGTTCCCGTATCAATACTAGGGAAAATATTAAGGATAAGTCGTTTACCTTGAAAGGAACTTAAGCTTGCTTCGGATAAATCAGATTTTACCAAAACGAAATCTGGTGCTTGAGAACCCACACTTGGTAAATCGCCAATGATGCTAAATGGGTTGCCTTGAAGTGTAACAGTTGTCATTTCCAATCCTTGAATTATTAAGTTAATCCGCTTAAAACTAGCATTGCCTTCGTTATTTGTCATGATTAATTCAAATGCCACAGCCGCGATTTATTTGTTACTATCGCGAGATGATGAAACTTGTTGCTGGCCTTACTACATGGCCAAAGCGCTTAGCGCCTTTGTTATTTATTGTATTTGCTCTTTTGGGTGCAAATATAGTTTCGGCTGCGCATCAGTTGGAACACGCAATTGAAGACAATCATCACATAGAGTGTCAACTTGGCCAGAGCTTTGCCGGGGTAAACGGTCTAATTGAAAGTCATGTTGAACTCGTTGCCGTCTCCGCAAGCAAGCCTATTTTCCGTCCTTCATTGTTTACATCTTGTCAGCAACGTTGCCCGGCGGTTAAGCGCTGTCGCTCTCCTCCCTCGTATAATGAATAGACAAAAAATTTAATATCTATTTTTTATTTTTGGGAGAACCCATGCGAACTACAATTGTAAGCTTAGCCTTCATTTCTGGCCTAAGCGTGGCGCAGCCTGCGCATCAACATGGTCTAGCGGTACTGAACTTAGTACAAGATCAACAAAGCCTAGCTCTAGAGCTAATCATTCCAGCTGACTCGGCCCTTGGATTTGAGCATAAACCTGCAAACAGCCAGCAAGAACAGCAAGTAGAACAGCTCGAAACCGAGTTACAACAAGCCAGCTTTTTGTTTGATATTGGCAGCCAGTGCGTATTGAGCGAGTTTGATATCGATATGGCTGGTTTATCGAGCCACGATGATGAGCATGATGAGCATGATGAGCATGATGAGCATGATGAGCATGATGAGCATGATGATTCTGAACACATGGATATTCATGTCCACTATCAATTCAATTGTGAAGCTATCTCGCAACTCCGCTTTAAGGGCTTTGAGGTTTTTGAAGGTTTACAACACTTGGATGTACGCGCGATTACTGATTCAGGTCAACATCAAACTCGCCTAGATCCTAGCAACGATACACTGGACTGGTAATATGACCCCAACACCGATATTGGATATATCGGGCCTACAGTTTGCTTGGCCACGCCAAGCAAACTTATGCCTAGATATCGACAGTTTTCAACTAAATCCAAGCCAACACACCTTTTTACAAGGTCCTAGTGGCTGTGGAAAATCGACACTTTTAAGTTTGATCGCAGGAGTATTAAGGCCACAATTGGGCGAGATTAAACTCTTAGGACAGTCGATCAACCAGCTTCGCCCAGCGCAAGCAGATCGCTTACGAGCCAACCATATTGGATTTATTTTTCAACAGTTTAACTTACTTCCATATCTGAGTGTTTTAGACAACGTTGGCTTAGGTTGTGCGTTTTCGAAGACTAGAAGTCAGCGCCTGAAACAACGAGGCCTCAGTATCGAGAATGAGTCAATGCGCCTGCTAGAGCAACTCGACATTGACCGTTCCATGTTTGGAAATCCTGTCAATCAACTGAGTATTGGCCAACAACAACGAGTCGCTGCAGCGCGTGCCATGATTGCTAGTCCGGAGCTAATTATTGCCGACGAACCCAGTTCCGCTTTGGATACACAGCACCGAGACCATTTCATAGAATTGTTGATGCATGAGGCAAGCCTTAACGGCAGCACCTTGTTATTTGTCAGCCACGACCCGAGTCTTGCCCACAATTTCGAGCAGCAAATTGCGCTGCCAACACTCAATAGGAGTGCTAGTCATGCGATTGATTAAGTTAGCATTCCTTAGTCTTTGGAATCGAAAGCTAAGCGCCTTTTTAACCATGTTGAGCATCGCGCTGAGTGTCACTTTATTACTTGGAGTCGAAACTATTCGAGTTCAAACCAAGCAAAGCTTTACCAATACGATTTCTGGTACAGATCTAATTGTCGGAGCCCGAAGTGGTTCAACTCAGCTACTCTTGTATTCAGTTTTTCATATGGGAAATGCCAACAACAATATTAGTTGGAACAGCTATGAGGCACTTCGAGATAATTCTAAAACGAAGTGGAGTATCCCCATCTCCCTAGGTGATTCTCATCGTGGTTTTCGGGTTGTCGGTACTGATAATAACTTTTTTGAGTTCTTTCGCTATGGTAACAAACAAGCCTTAGAATTTGCTCAAGGAGGGCCGTTAAGCCAATTGTATTCGGTCACTATTGGCGCGCAGGTTGCCCGTGAACTTGGCTATTCGATCGGGGACCAAGTCGTCGTAGCACATGGCTTAGGTGATGTTAGTTTCAGTCGACATCAGCAACATCCATTTACAATTGATGGCATCCTAAAACCAACAGCAACTCCTGTCGACCGCAGTGTCATTGTATCACTTGCTGCCATAGAAGCGATCCACCTGCCTTATCAAGAAACCTATAGCCCAGAACAACTTAAGAGCAGCAACATAACCGCGGCTCTGGTTGGCACTCAATCACGAATGCAAGTTTTTGAATTGCAACGCGAGTTAAACCAGTACTCACAAGAACCGCTACTAGCCATCCTACCTGGAATAGCGCTACATGAACTTTGGACCATGATGGACAGTGTTGAGCAAGCTCTATTTGCTATCTCAATCTGCGTTGTGTTTACCGGTCTACTAAGCATGATAACCGTTATTTTAGCCGGATTACGCGAGCGTCGCCGAGAAATGGCGATATTGAGATCCCTAGGTGCTCGAGCCCATTCAATTTTTCTGTTATTGGTGAGCGAGTCTCTTATTTTGGCTATTGGTTCAACCCTAATCGCTGTCGGATTTCTATACTTGGGTTTATTTGCTCTACAGCCGATACTGTTATCAAAACTAGGCTTTTACTTAAGCATTGAAGCGCTAAGTTTAGTGCAATGGAAAATGCTCGCTTTGTTCATTGCCGCGAGTATGGCCGCAGGTATTTTACCTGCTCTTCACGCTTACCGACTGTCACTGAGTGACGGCATGATGATAAAGACTTAACTTATGAAAAAAATACTAATAAATTTATGTTTACTACTCCCTTTATTTGCCAATGCTGACGCGGATATATGGGAGCAGCTAATTCCCGAAAACGAGCGCATGCAAAGTCAATTTATGCCCCAACAAAGCCACGATAATATTGCGACGCAAAGCGCGGTTGTGAGTATTAATAAAGATATTGTGGGCAAAGATATCCGTATTCCAGGATTTGTGGTTCCGTTAGAAACAAAAGGCGAACTGATTACAGAGTTTTTACTGGTGCCCTATATGGGCGCTTGTATCCACTACCCTCCTCCTCCTGCCAACCAAATTGTGTATGTCCAGTCCGACGAGGGCGTTATGCTTGAAGACATCTGGGAGCCGGTTTGGATAGAGGGAAGGCTAGAAACACAAATGCACTATGTTGATGACATGCAAGCGACCAGTGCCTATATTATTTCGCAACCAAAATCAGTTACTCTATATACGCAATAGAATTTGTCATGGATGAGTGATTTGAAAGGAATAGCAGTTGTATTAGCCAGTTGGCTGTTGTTAATTGGTCCTGTTTGGGCTCAATCGAGCTCAAATGACTTTCCTGACGATCAATATGATTGGGTTGAGCTTCGGCGCGGAGAGCGGCTTAGTGGAACGATCCGAGGTCTTTACAACGAAGAACTAGAATTCAAAAGTCGCGATCTTGGTACCCTCACCATTAAGTGGTACAAAGTAGTGCGCCTACTGAGTCGCAAGCCAAAAAGCATTAATATTTATGCGGGTCCAACATTTGAAGGCATTATCGAAATAAACAAAGATAAGGTATTGCTTACCAATTCCAAAGGAACCGAACTCGAGTTTGACCGAAGCCGACTATTAACCATAGGCGGTAGTAGTGAGCGTGAAATCAACCTTTGGACCGCAAAGGCCTCCTTGGGTTTGTCCTCCAGCAGTGGTAACAGCGATAAAACCGATTTCTCAGGCACTTTCAGCGGTGTGCGTCGCTCGGCGAAGGACCGATTGTCGTTAGACTACTTGGGGCGCGTATCAGAAGCAGAAAACATCCAAACCAGCGATAATCACCGTATTAATCTTAAGTACGACTACTTCTTTTCGCCGCAGTACTTTTTTACTCCGCTGTCTTACGAATACTATACCGACACTTTTCAGAATATCGCCCACAGAAATACCCTTGGTGCAGCCTTAGGTAAACACCTTATCGACACCAAAAAAACGGAGTGGGACGCTTCAGTGGGTCCGGCCTATCAAAGCACTCGCTACGCAAGTGTTACGGAAGGTACGCGTTCAACCCAAAACTCTGCAACCATCGTATTGGAATCTGAGTTAGACCACGAAATTGGCGATCGAACCGATTGGGAAAGCACATATCGCGCCCAATTATTTGACTCATCTGAATCCGGGTATAATCATCATTTAGTTTCGACAATTTCCTATGAGCTTAATGAAGATTTTGATTTGGACTTCTCTGTTATTTGGGACTATTCCAGAAATCCCCAGCCCAATTCAGATGGCCAACGAGCCAAAAATACCGACTTAACCTACATGATTGGCCTCGGACTATCACTATGATAGTAATCCTCACTGCATGTGCTTAAAATAGACGTTCACAACAGCCACAAGGATTCGCGTGAAACAAAGTACCCGCCACCAGCAGATTATTGAACTCGCACAAGCTCAGGGCTTCGTGAGCACAGATGAACTTGTCGCAAGCTTTAAAGTGAGTCCCCAAACCATACGACGGGACCTCAATGAATTAAGCGAACTGCAGCAGATTAGGCGCCATCATGGTGGTGCATCAGTACTTGAAAGTAGTGTGACAAACGATCCGTACGCCAGTCGTAAAATCCGACTGCAACAAGAAAAGCAAGCCATCGCTAAATCGATTTGTGAACAAATTCCTGATGGTGCCTCACTATTTTTGGACATTGGAACCACCTCTGAGACGATTGCTCAAGGCCTGCTTAACCACAAAGATCTACGCGTTGTGACCAATAACCTAAATGTCGCGAGTATCTTAATGCCTAAACAAGACTTTAAGGTCATCGTGGCTGGTGGAGAAGTACGCAATCGAGACGGCGGCATCGTTGGCGAGGCGACTATCGACTTTATCAAGCAATTCCGACTTGATTTTGGGATCGTCACTGTCAGCGGTATCGATCTTGATGGTAGCTTACTCGATTTTGACTACCATGAAGTACGTGTTACTCAAGCGATTATTAGTAGTGCGCGCCATGTTATGTTAGCCGCTGACCATACTAAGTTCGCCCGTAACGCTATGGTCAATATTGGTCACATTCGACAGCTCGACCAAATTTTTAGCGATAAGCAAGCACCTGAGCCTTTGCTTAAACAAATTGAAGCCAGCGACGTAAAATTTGTGCTTTGTGCAATCTAAAATGAACTTTTAGTCTGCCAGTCACAACAGTTCCCACCAATTAATTAACCTCAAATCAACAATAATTAAGCTTTTATTCAAAGTTTAACTTTAAATTGTTCGACTTTTCGCTAAAATGCTCGAATACGAACATTTATGGTTTCGAATTAAACCACCATGGGTGTTGGCGAAAACTAGTTTTAGGGAAGTAATCATGGCAACAACAGACTTCGACATTATTGTTGTAGGCGGCGGTATCAATGGTGTGGGTATCGCAGCTGATGCAGCTGGCAGAGGCTTAAAAACCGCTTTATTCGAACAGCAAGATTTGGCTAGTGCTACATCATCTGCAAGCTCGAAACTTATACATGGTGGTTTACGTTACTTAGAACACTATGAGTTTCGCTTAGTCAGTGAAGCACTTAAAGAACGTGAAGTTTTGCTACAACTGGCTCCCCACATTGCTACTCCAATGCGATTTCGCCTTCCTCATCGACCTCATTTGAGACCTTGGTGGATGATACGTGCTGGGCTATTTTTATATGACAATCTTGCCAGTCGCTCTGCCCTACCAGGCTGCACCGGACTCAAGTTTGGCGAACACAGCGCTCTCAATTCAAAGATAACCAGTGGCTTCGAGTATTCTGATTGTTGGGTTGACGATGCGCGATTGGTCATACTCAATGCTCGGCTTGCGAAAGAGCATGGCGCTCTGATTAAAACCCAGCATAAAGTCATCAGTGCTGAACGCCAAGCTGATCATTGGGAGATTGAAGTGGAATGCCAGCAAACAGCGACCACACAAAGCTATACCTGTAAGGCTTTAGTCAATGCTGCAGGTCCTTGGGTACAAAGCTTCTTTGAACAAGAACTTAAGGCCAAACCACCTCGCACTATTCGCCTAGTCAAAGGCAGTCATATTGTGGTTCCGAAGATCCACGATGAGCCTCAAGCCTATATTCTTCAAAATGAAGACCAACGAATCGTATTTGTGATTCCATATCAAAATGACTTTTCATTAATAGGTACCACTGACGTAGAGTTTACAGGCAACGCTCGGCAAGTGCATATTAGCGCTCAAGAAACTGAATATCTTTGTGATGTCGTCAATCAACACTTTAAAAAGCAAATTAGTCCGGCTGATGTCGTACACAGCTTCGCCGGTGTGAGACCACTATGCCAAGATGAATCAAGCGATCCCTCTGCGGTAACTCGTGATTATACGCTTGAGCTATCGGAGCAACATGAGGGCGCACCATTACTATCTGTATTTGGCGGTAAACTAACCACATACCGCAAACTTGCGGAGGCGGCACTTGAGCAAATCACCACCCGAGTCCCTGCACCAAAGCCTGCCTGGACCAAAAGCGCTCGTCTACCCGGAGCTCATTTTTCTGGTAGCCGTGACAATTACTTTGAGAAAGTAAAGCGTGCTTACCCACAGTTGCCAGAGACTCTTTTACGTCGTTGGGTCAACCAATATGGTAGTGAAATTCCTAATCTTCTTAATGGTGCAAGTACCGTTGAGCAGTTAGGACAACACTTTGGAGCTGACTTGTACCTCGCTGAAGTCAATTATTTACGCGAATATGAATGGGCAATTACTGCTGACGACATACTATGGCGACGAACCAAGACAGGGTTGGAGATGAGTTCAGAAGAACAGCAACAATTGGCAACACACCTCAAACCTAGTTTCGACGCACTGCGTGCAAGCATATAATGACCGTTAGCCCTATTTGCGAATAGCAATTTAGGGCCTTGTCTATTATTTAGCCCTTTTAATTAAAGCTCAAACTCTCAGCGAGCTTGTCCAAGCTTTGATTGTTGCATTCCTTTGTTTGTGGTATTTATTAATTTAGAGCTCGTAAACAAATAGTTAGGGAATAGTGGCATCGATGAGAAGTATATTAAGCTTGCTGGGTTTAGTCTTACTCATATTTCTAGCCACACTCACGTTTTTTCTATTTTCATTTCACCCCGATCGCTATCGCGGTGAAATCCTTGAGCAGCTTAATAGCAACCCTGAAATACAGATTTCTTATCGGAAAAGCGCATGGAATATATTCGAACCACTTACCCTACAACTTAGTGACCTTGACTTAAATTATGCGCAAGCAGCAAAAGTACGTGCTGCGCAAGTTCGCGTAAATCTCGGTATTACGCAATTATTGCAGGGCACGATGGACGTGAAGCATGTCTATCTTGATAAGGTCAATGTTGAAATCGATGCCAGCGCCCTAAAAGAATCCGAGCAAACCGGCTCAACAAGCCAGTCTATCGACTGGGTTGATCAACTTAATATCAGCAAAATTCTACTCAGTGATGCCAAGATTCATTATAAAGATGAGCACAATGATCTGCGCTTGCAGAAGCTTGAGTTAAGCATTGAAGACTTGGAAATACCTACGCAGCATTTTAGTGACCCGCTAATGTGGCGTTTTAGCTTGCATGCAAACGCCGGATATTTAAATAGCAATCACGTGGATATGAAACTCCCGCAGATAAGTTTTCAATGGCTTCAAGGCAAGCTTGAACTAGAGCATTTCGGTGCTGACATTTTTCAGGGTCGAGTACGAGCGCAAGCTAGCTTTAGTAACGGTAATTTACGCATAAGCCAATTCAGTCTCGAAAACGCTAATTTGGAATACTACGTACCCTATATTGAACAAGCTGTGACTAGCACCGCTACCAATCCTGTTCCCTGGCTAACGAGAATCGAAATTGACGAAGCTCTCGTCAGTCAAATCAATACCGTCATTGGCTACAATCAGCAGCTTTTCAGTGCCGATAAACTTAGTGCTGAAATTAGCCAAGCTAGCATGGCTTGGCCGCTAGACCCAAGTGATCTAAAACTGGAGTTCGCTATAATTTCGGATCAGTTAGTCTTAGATAACAATCAGCTTGAAAAAGTAAGCGCCAACGGTCTTTTCGAACAAGGTGTATTACGACTCACCGCCTTGGACGGCAATTGGAATAAAGGCAAAGTACAGCTTAGCGCCAGCTACCAGCCACCGCCACACAATGCACTGACCGTGCATGAACTAAGCTTATCTGGTAACGAAATCCCCATTCTGCCGGAGTGGTTTGAATCATCTGCTGATAGTTCTCTACCGCTCACCTACCTGTTTTTACAACAAGCTCGTATTAAAGGAGTAAAGGTATTGTCATATGTAGATAGTTTGCCATTATCAGCGCAAGGCTTAGATCTAGATTTGGATACCATTACTATTATCAAAGATGGGCAGCTTCAAGACTGGCAACAAATGTGGCAGACCCAAACCAAAGTATTTATGGAACTTCCTGAATTTGCTTATCGGGGGCTAGTTCTAAGTCAGTTGAGCGCCGATATTGGCACTAAAACTGATGTTTCATTTGCAAATTTGTATGCCGAGTTACCCCTGGGCCAAATTGAACTTCAAGTTAAAGTAATGCTGGAGCAGCAGGGACTACCTTGGCAAGCGGAACTAAAGGGCTTGTTACTGGATATTTCTCCCTTGGCCCGCATTAGCGGCAGTTCTGGCTTCCAAATCGCTGGAGACATGGAACTAAGTGGCAACGCACGCGGTTTATGGCACAAAATCCCAGAAAGTGTTGATGGCAGTCTTACTCTTAGCAGTCAAAAAATAACTTTAAACAACATCGACCTCAATCAATACTTCGAGCACTTAATAGAGGACCCCGACAAAAGCTTTATCGATTATCAGAAACCACTAGCACAAGGCATGAGCGCGCTATGGAAATCATATGAAGCCCTTCCGTCGGGAGATAGCCAGTTCAATAATCTTCAGTTACAGGCAAGCATAGAAGAAGGCTTGCTACGTATTCCAGAACAGAACCTATTAACACAGCCCTACTCCTTAGCCTTAAGTGGTCAGTTCGATTTGAGTTCCAATAGCTACGATGGTTGGCGACTATCGGTTAAAGATGGCGATTGTTGGAAAATACAGCGAACTCTAGAAGGAGACTTTAGTGAGCCAGAGGTTATTATCGATCATTTCCTGAAGGATCGAAGCTATTTTCCTAAACTAAATACCTTTTTGGTGAATCCAAATCGACCAAGCCCATGTAGACCTGCATTTCGCCCATCATGATGACGATGTTTATCAATGAATGAGCTCACGAGCGGTTTGTATAACACAATCCCTTAACGGACTGTTGCCACTACTTTTAAGCCACACAAAACTAAAACGACGTAGCATTTCTAATTCATGACCTTGTAGTTGAACTAGCTGCCCTGACTCCAGGGTTTGTTCTACGCTACGCTTAGGCAAGCAACTTAAATAACTCCCCTGTTCAACCAGCTTAATCAGGGTTGGTACATGGCTATATTCGCGCCATACTTTCAGATTTTTAATCCGACCGTTGACTGCGCTTTGGAAAATCTCTCGGGTTCCTGATCCTGACTCGCGCAGTACCCATCTAGCTTTAGCCAATTGGGCCATTTTGACATTCTCGACTTGGGCAAGGGCGTGTTGTTTACCTGCAACAATAACTAATTCATCGTCACACCAAAGCGCTTGTTCGAGCCGGCTATCAAAACAATTCCCTTCAATAATACCCAATGCAAAACGATGTTCTAACAAGCCATCAACCACCAGTTCACTGTTACTGACGCTGACTTCTACTCGCAATTGAGGATACTGCTGGTCCAATCGACCTATAACGTCGGGTAACAAGCACTCGGCTATGGTTTGGCTTACGCCAATTGGCATTTCACCAGAAATTAATTGCTGACCAGCAAATCCTAGTTCTAAATGTTGTGCTTCGGATAAAATTCGTTGAGCACGAGGGCGTAGCCATACACCCCAATGATTTAGCTGCAAGCGTTTACCATGCCGCTCAAATACACTTTGACCAAGTGCGGATTCTAATTGTGACAAAGACATACTCACAGCACTTTGGCTAAGCGCCAGCTTTTGCGCCGCTTTGCCAACATTATTTTGCTGCGCAACCGCCACAAAAACTTGTAATTGCTTTAAGGTAAATCGAAGATGAAGACCCATGTCACGCCATTACTTAATGAAAGTTTAACTATTCTGCATTTTCCTTGGGTAAAATCATATACATACCATGCATTTGAGCTACTAACTCATGATTACTAAATAGCTCAATGGTGATTTTCATTTTACATTTCTTACTCTCGATCAAGGGTAATAAGCTACCTTGCATTGCACTTTTATTGGCCAAGGCTAGCGCGTCACCTAGCACCGGCTTGCGGTATTTAATTTCTCCTTTAACCAGCACAATGTCGCCTTGCAAGCCATGTTCGCGCAACATTAGCCACACCATTGACCAACCAGCCATCACTGCCAAACTATAAATACTACCTGCGAACATACTTTGGTGGGGATTGGTATTCCCAGGTAGTGGCATTTTAACGCTTAGCTCGCGTCCAGTGTATTGCTCTAAACGCACTCCCATTTTATCGCTAATTGGAATTTGTTGACTCAGCATGTTTTGCAACTCAACACATAATTTGGGCTGTCGGATGAAGTAGTGCTCGGGATCCAGTCGCTTCACCATCTGCTGATACTTGATTTTAGCTTTATCAAACTCAGGCTCAGAGGCCATTTCATAACCACAACGGCTAAAAAAGTTTGAAGAGTCCCCTCGGGCATTTACCACCAGACGACGAACCCCCTCACTGTGAGCCGCTGACTCCAAGGCTGCCATCAAGCTAATACCTAGCCCTTGCTTACGTAAATGGGGACTTACCGCAACGTGCCGAATGAGTGCTTCATCTGCATCACTTATAAATAGACGACCAACTGCAATCGCTTCTCCATCTTGATTGCGGACCATACGATGTACACTAAGCTCATCATAAGCATCTCGTTCGCTGCCAAGCGGCATTTGTAACGGCTTATTTAACACTTCCCAGCGGAAGCGATAGTACTGCTCTAGCTCTTGCGCACTTGTTGGTACGATCACATCAAACATGGATTCCCTTTTATTGTTACGTAAAAACGCACCCATATTAACATTTTTGTAACCACTGACAATCACCGTATATTTGCTAGGCTGCTCACAAGTTTACTGCGAAGCTTTACCTATAATTAAGTATACAGAGCACTACCCAGTAAATTGCCCTTCAGGAGGCGCTATGCGAGCAATGACCGGCTTACTATTGTTGATGTTAGCACAGCCAGCTATGGCCCAAACAGCCAGTGAAATTGTTCTTCAGTCTGACCAACAAATGCGTGGTGACAGCGCTTACAGTGAATTAAGCATGACCATCGTCCGTCCTACTTGGCAGCGTAGCATGCGTATGAAGTCTTGGAGCTTAGGCCGCGACTACGCACTAGTAACCGTTATCGAGCCTGCCAAAGATAAAGGGAACAGCTCTCTAAAACGTCAGCAACAAATGTGGCAGTGGATTCCAAAGGTTTCTCAAGTCATCAAGCTTTCAAGCTCAATGCTAAGCCAAAGTTGGATGGGTTCAGATTTCACCAATGATGACCTTATCAATCAAAGCTCCATTGTCATTGATTACGACCACAGTCTGTTGAGCGATGATGTGGTTGATAACGACCGCTGTTTTGTGGTCATCGCAAACGCAAAACCCGATGCGCCTGTAGTCTGGAGTAAGGTTAAACTTTGGATAAGTCAGGACAGTTACCTGCAACGCCAAGCCGAGTTCTATGATGAATTTGACGAAGTGGTAAACATCTTAACCACTTGGGATGTTGCAACTGTTGGGGGCCGAAAAATAGCAACGCGAATGAGAATGATGCCTATGGATAAACCAAAGCAATATACCGAAATCATTACTCATGACGCTGCATTCAACTTTGAAATAGACGCGCAGTTTTTTTCCTTAGAGCAACTGCAAAACTCTCACTAACAACGGTCCAAAATGATGGTCGTAGTCAAACTCGCATGGCGTAACATTTGGCGGCAACAACGACGCACTTGGCTTAGCAGTTCAGCAATTGCCTTAGCATTAGTTTTGTCATTGTTTATGCGTTCTATGCAAGAAGGCAGCTATGCTCACAACTTACTCTCAGCCAGCAAGTTATCAACCGGTGTACTGCAGCTGCAAGACCCAAATTTCGAAGACAGCCAAAGTAGTAATGACTTGATCTCACTATCGTCACAACAACTCACCCAAGCACTTTCTTTCAATGGTGTGCAAGCTTTACTTCCTCGCCTTCAAAGCCCACTGTTTTTTTCTGGGAACGAGAGGAGTAAGGCGGCGCTGCTAATTGGATTTGATGCCGATGCAGAGCGGGCTTATTCAGCCTTAGATAAACGGATCAAAAACGGCACGTATTTCCAACGTAGCCAAGATCAACAAGGCCAATACCCTACGATTATCATGGGTCATTCCATGGCCACTTTTTTAAAACTCAACGTCGGCGACAGCGTCGTATTATTTGGTCAAGGCCGCCATGGTAATACTGCAGCGGATCGTTTTTCTCTGATTGGAACCATTAACTATCCGAATCAACAACTTGAATCCCAGATTGCCTTTGTTCAACTTAAAGATGCACAACAGTTACTAAGCAGCCCAGATCTCATCAGTTCAATTCTGGTACATGCTAATGAGGTTAGTTTAGGTCCCTCTCTTAAGCCTCAATTTGAACAGCTCTTCCCAAGCTATCGAGTACTCGACTGGAGAGACTCATCGCCTGAAATGGCGCAACAATTTGATTTGGACCGAATCAGTGGACAATTAATGATATTGGCGCTTTATGTTGTGGTTGGATTTGGTTTGTTTGCAACCGTAATCATGATGACATTAGAGCGGCGCCGTGAGTTTGCAATGTTGTTAGCTAGTGGGCTAACGCGGTATAAGCTAGCTCAAATGTTGGGTTTGGAAACCATCTTTATGAGCCTAATTGGTCTAGCGCTTGGACTCGGGATTTCTATACCTTTGCTAGGCTATTTTGCACTCAATCCTATACCTCTAACAGGTGAAACAGCTCAGATGATGCTAGATATGGGTTTTGATCCAATCTTACCGTTTAATTTCAGCATGGACTTATTTCAAGAGCAATTGCTAATCGTATTCGGCATGTCTTGTACCTGTTTAGTTTTTCCTCTAGTTAAAGCGTTTCAATTGAACATCTCGCAAGCGTTGAGCGAGGCGAGCTTATGAAAAAACGTTCCATGTTCAAATTATCCTGGCGCAATGTATGGCGTAATCCATGGCGCAGTTTTTCAATTATTGCGGCCATGTCCTTAGGGTTGCTGGGCGTGTTAATGATCATGGCCTTTAGCAATGGCATGACACTGTCGATGATAAACAACGCCATTGATTCTGAACTTGGCCATATACAGATCCATAACCCCGAATATCTACAACAAGCGAGCCTCGATAACAGCCTGAGTAGTGAGCAGCTACTATCACTGCAGACCAGCCTTGATAGTTACCAGTATAAAGGAGAGCAACTGAATTATAGTGCGCGCCTATCCATCCCGGCAATGATGGCAACCGCAAATCGCTCTCGCGGCATTAGAATCCAAGGGGTCAATCCAATGATGGAAGCTAAAACCACCAATATCGAGCAATTACTAAGCCAAGGGATTTGGTTAAACGATAGTCAGAAAAAACCGATTGTTATTTCCGAGCGCAATGCTAAGCGCCTCAATGCCAGACTCAAATCAAAAATAATAGTGACCTATAGCAATAGCAATGCCCAAGTTGCAGGGACCGCTTTTCGGGTTGTCGGAATATTTCAATCCGGTTCGAGTATGTTTGACGATGGTTATGCCTTCGTATTGCAATCGGATCTAAGTAGCGCGGTTGAGAGTCATCTTATCCAAGAAATCGCAATTCGATTGCCGCCATCTGCGCCCCTAAACCAATTTCAAAGTGACTTACAACAACACTTTAACGCCCAACTGAGTATTCAACGCTGGGATCAACGCCAGCCCATGTTAGCAACAATGATTCAGGCTACTGCTTTCTCCAACGCTATTATTCTAACTATTTTCGTCTGCGCAATGGGCTTCGGCATCATTAACGTCATGCTAATGGTCGTATTTGAACGCACTCGTGAATTTGGTGTGCTGTTGGCCATTGGAATGCAAAGTCGAATGATAGCAACCCTTTTATTACTTGAATCAAGTCTATTGGCTTGCGTATCTACCAGCATTGCAGGTTTGTTGTGTTTAGCCTTTCTGAGTTATTTCGGCCGATATGGTCTCGACCTTGGTCAAATGGCACAAGGGCTCAATGCCTTTGGTTCCAACAGCCTAATTTACCCTCAGCTCGAATGGTTACAGTTTTGCTATAGCGCAGCTAGCGTCATTGTTGTCGCAATTATTGCAGCGCTGGTTCCCGCACGTCGGCTGTTTAAGCTTGCGCCGCATACCGCCATGGCGGAGAGACATTAATGACTATAAAAATCAAACAGCTAGTAAAAACTTACCAAGCCCATACTGATTTTCCAGTGCATGCGGTCAATCAAGTCAACTTAGACATCGCTCAGGGTGAGTTTTTAGCAATTATGGGGCCTTCTGGCAGCGGTAAAACCACCTTGCTCAATCTGCTCGGTGGTATTGACCAACCTAGTTCTGGCACAGTTACCATTGATGGAGAGTGCTTACAAACCTTGAGTGATTCAGCTTTGATACGCTTTCGACGCGATCATATTGGCTTCATTTTTCAGAACTATAGCTTATTACCAGTCTTTAGTGCTCTTGAGAATGTCCAATTCATCATGCAACTACAAGGACTACCCGATAACCAATGCGCCCAGCGCGCAGAACAGCTATTAAGCGACGTTGGTTTAGCAGCCCATATTCATAAGCGCCCTGCACAGCTCTCTGGTGGTCAGCAGCAACGCGTCGCAGTCGCTCGAGCATTGGCCTCGAAACCCCGCTTTATACTTGCCGATGAGCCTACAGCGAACCTTGATGCCACCAACACTCAAGAGCTGATTCATATCATGCAAGATCTAAATCAGCGCGAGCAAACTACTTTTATATTTTCAACCCATGACCCGCGAGTTATCACTAGTGCTAAACGTGTGATTAACTTTGAAGATGGGCAAATTAGCAGTGATATACAACAATGAAGCAGATTTGGCTCTGGCTTATAACTTTTTATTGTCATGCTTCGCTAGCTCAAATACCAGGCGTAAGCCCTGTATCTCCTTGGCAGTTTGACGGTTATGTTAAATTTATGGCTAGTGCTTACGTGTTCGATAACGCCAGTAACAGTGGCGAATACCTAATTCACAATCGGCTCAACTTCGCCTATACCACCACTGACGCTGGCTCATTTAACTTGTCCTTACGCAATCGCCTCATTGCTAATAATGCCGCCGCCAATCCAAATTACGCTGAACTGCTGAGCTACGATCCTGGCTATTTTGATTTAAGTAAAAATTGGGTTGAACACCAACAATTTATTGTGAATAGTCAAATCGATCGCGCTTACTGGACCCTACAAAAACAACAACAGCAATTGCGGCTCGGTCGGCAACGAATTAACTGGGCTATGGCAACCGTGTTTAACCCCAATGATTTATTTAACGCCTATTCAATCTATGATTTTGACTACGAAGAAGGCCCCGGCAGCGATAGTCTCGTTTACAGCTTACATAGAAACTACGCCACAGAGTTTAATATTGCTCTGAGCCAAGAGCAGGAAGATAACAGCCAATCGGCGTTATTACGCTATCGCAGTAATAATTATGCCAGTGATTGGCAAATCCTAGGAGGAATCAATCGAGACCGCATGGTTATCGGTTCGGGTTTCGCAAGCGATATTGCCGCTAGTAATATTCGCGGAGAGTGGAGCTATTTTTCTAAACCTAATAACGAATTAGATACGAGTCCGGCAAGCCATGTCGCAACTTTGGAAAGTGAGTCTTTACTTCGGCCGGAGTCTGCTTTGATGTTGCGATTATCGCTGCTTTATATTAGTCAGCCCCAAGCTATCAATCCTTTGGCTTACCTCACTCAGCGAACCGATGCCCGTAACCTTAGCTTTAGCCGCTGGACAGCATTTGCAAACCTTGGATTTGATATCAATGCTTTAAATAGAGTTGAATTGAGCAGTAGCTATTACAGTGACCAAAGCTATTACTTGGGACTTTCGAATCAAAGCTCACTTGCAGAAAACTGGGAGCTGCTAATGATTGCTCAATGGTTTGATGGCATGCAAGCAAGCTCAACATTTTCTAATAACAGCGGTGGACAGTTTTCGGCACGCCTCAAATGGAGCTTTTAATCATCACTAGCGGTTAGTTATTCCTTTACAACTATACTTAGCTATTCCATTCCAGAATGATTGAATTAACCCTTGTAGCTTACGGACTGAATTGAGCTACCGTTCTTTCTTCGAAAACAGAGACGGTATATGTCGATAAACCTTAAACCTAGTTCGCAAGTCGCCAACGGGCGTTTGTGGGGAGTTCGGGCACAGGACTGGGCAAACATCCAAGAAGCCACTTGTTACCCAGTATACCTTGAAGCTTTTAAACGCCTTAAAACTAACAAAGACAGTCACTATTTAGATCTGGGCTGCGGTGCTGGCCAAGCAGCGCTGTTAGCACAGCAACACGGCGCCATAGTCAAAGGCCTTGATGCGTCGGAGCAATTACTGACAATTGCCAAGCATAGAGTTCCTGATGGGCAGTTTCATATCGGTGATCTAGAGACGCTCCCATTTTCGGACAATACCTTTGATATCGTTACCTCGTTTAATGCCGTGCAATACGCAGCAAATCCAAGCCTAGCGTTACAAGAAGCACAACGAGTTACCAAGCCTGGAGGGCTGGTATTAGTGATGACTTGGGGTGAACCTGAGGGAATGCAAGCTGCCAGTTTAGTGGCCGCCCTAAAACCATTGTTACCTCCGCCTCCACCGGGAGCTCCTGGACCTTTCGCGCTTTCTCTAAAGTCTGTGCTGAAGCAATTTGCATCAGCAGCCCAGCTCAGTGTCTTGGAAATATTTGATGTGGACTGTGTTTGGCACTACCCTGATTTGGACACTGGGGTACGTGGTCTTGGCTCGTCGGGAGTGAGTGTGAAAGCCGCCGAGCACAGCGGCCAAGACGCAGTGGATCTTGCCAACGCCACAGCCCTCGGCCCCTTTAAAACACTTGATGGCAGCTACAAAATTCAAGCTAAGTTCCGTTGCTTATTGTCACGCGTCTAGTTGGCGCGTTAACACTCTAATCACTGAGATCAAGCACCTGTGTAACTTGAAGTTTACTCGGTTGAATGTGCGACGCCAGAATAATGATCGACTTTTGACTAAGCTGATTAAGTTTTAAACTTAATTGTTGTTGTCGCTCGCTGTCTAAGCCTTCAAAAGGCTCATCAATTAGAATGAGAGGTGCTTTAAACAATTTGGCCCGACATAAAGCAATGCGCTTAAGCTCCCCTCCGGAAAGGCTTCTACCTTTTTCTCCGATCCATTGATTAAGCGCTTCTATTGAGGCTAGAGTCTCTAAACCTGCCCATTGCAGAGCATCGAGCAGCATTTGATCACTAGCATCACAATCAGCAAGGGTTAAATTATCGCGTAAGTTTGCGCTTAAGAGCTGAGGTGCCTGTTGCACGTAGTGGATGTACTGTCGACGGAGTTGATCCGGATACTCGCGCACGGACAAATCTGCGAATATGGCGCTGCCACTGTAGCTTGTTAAACCCGCTAAGGCCTCTAATACACTGGATTTACCGCAGCCAGAGCCACCTCGAAGTAACAGCAATTGGGGCCCATGCAACGAAACGGTCACCGCCGAGTCCAAGATATAACGCGATCCACGTTGCGGATTAAACGCTGATAAATCGAGGTTCAGCTTATTACTTAGCAATGGGACTTTATCAACTCTACCAGGGAGTACAGGGTTTCTTTGTAAATCAAGCTCCTGCATTGGTTGTTTTGCCAGTTGGTATTCGCGCAAAGCAGGTAGCGCTCGAATCGCCTGCGCCATCCAATCTCGGCTAGCTAAAAGCCAAAGCAGAGGCACTAGAATTAGAGCTCGTTCCAAGCCTTGCCCAATACCATTAGGATTTAGATTTGCTACAAATAGCCACATACCGCAAAGGCTAAGCAACACAAGGCTTTGCTGGCAGTAAAATATGTTCGATTCAATAGCTTGGTTCGCTTTATGCCAGCGTTGATAACTAGCACGGGTTGATTCGCTGGCGTTCTTACTACCTTGCAAATCCCAAAGCGGGGCCTCACGCAACCAATGTTCACTTTCGAATTTAAAGGCTTCACGGGCGCTATCTCGCCGCTTAACACTAGCGATGATTGCCTGCGAAAACGCAAAAAAGATAGCGAGAACAAGGACCGCATATCCTATCCAATACACACTATACGCGCCTAACAATATACTGAGGATGACCACCGAGGCAGTTAACGTCAATAGAGCACTAACATAAGGATGAACTGCGGTAATCCATACATATGCCATAGCCTGAGCATGACTTTCAAGCTGTTCGCTTTGCTGAGCTCGCTGATACTTGCTGTTATCTTTAGCAAAAAACACGGCCTGCAGCACCATCAGGCGAATTCGACCAAGTGCCGATAAAATCACATGGTGGCCTAGTAGTTTTTCGGCGTAACCCGACCCGATCCGAGTTAAAGCTAAGGCGCGAATGAAGGTAGCTGGTAACAAATAATTGAAGCCTACAACTGGCACCGTTCCAGCTATAGCGCAAGCTGCGATAAACCATGCTGAAAACAGCAACAGCGCAAGACCACTAAGCGCATGGATCGTCACCAACAGTAAGCTGGTAATGGCAGACAGCTTATGCAGCATGATCTTTTATCTCCTGCAACACACCATTAGCGCCAATATGCCATTGATGGTCAAACCAAGTCTCGGGGATATCTTTATGCGACACCCAAACTACGGTTTTATGCTTTAGCTGCTGAAAAATGAGTGCGCACAATTGTTGATGCTGACCTGCGGTTAAATGCGCCGTGGGTTCGTCAAAAATATACACCTCTCGCTCACATGCAAGGGCCCTTGCAAGCGCAAGACGCTGGGCCTGACCACCCGACAACGGAGGATGCTCTCCCATCTCACTATCCAAGCCTTTATCAAGCTGCGCTAACCAACTACACAACTCTACTTTGTCGAGGATAAGTGCTATCTGCTGGTCATCAAGCTTGCTGTGAATATTAATGTTTTGCCGAACCGTACCTGGTTTAATGATGGCCTGTTGTCCTAAATAATTAGCCCGGTGGCGCATACTGCGCAAATGAGCGTGCAACTCAGGCTCCACATTATCTAAGGATCTCAATCCCAATAGCGCTTCAATAAAACTAGTTTTTCCCGAACCCGACTCGCCTGCAATTCGCAACCAGTCACCAGTTTTGATCTCAAGCGCATCAAAGCGAACAATCGCCTGCCCGAGCTCATTGCTAATTTGAGTTGCTGGCAACTGCACACCGCTAAAACCCAGATCCGAGTGTTCATCAATTGGCGCAAGCGGTTCAAATAGTAAATCGCTGAGTTCATCGGCGGCTGCTACCGCTTCAGCTTTAGCATGGTATAAGCGCCCGAGCTCTTTCATTTCGGCAAAAAAGGCGGGTGATATCAACAATAGAAATAAACCCTGAGCCAAAACTAAGGGCTGAGAAGCATGACCGAAGCTAATTTCACCTAGTAGCGAGAAACCTACAAAGACCGCGACTAGCGCGACAGCAATAGTAGAAAAAAAGTCCAGCACACTTGAGTTCAAAAATGCCAGGCGTAACACCTGCATCGTGCGTTGCAGTAGCACCTGACTCGCTACCTGCATACGCTCAATTTCTCGCGTCTGAGCGCTAAAAATATCAATTACTTGGCTTGCTCGCAGCCGGTCTAGAAATAACTGGCCTAAACGTTCAATAGCTAGAAAATGTTTGCGGTGAGCACTGGCTGTACTTTTCCCAAGCAGTACCATAAACATGGGGATCAGTGGAATAGACATCGCTAAAATCAGTGCAACCACCCAAGAGACTGGTGTAACGAGCACTAAAACAAAAATCGGTACACATACCGACAACAAACGCTGCGGCTGATAAGCGCTGATGTAGCTTGCCAGAGCAGGGATTTGTACTAGAAAGTATTGCTGCCAAGCCACAGTGCTATGGCGGCGAACCAATGCAAAGCTAGACGATTCAAGGTTTGCAACCAAACGTTGATGATAGTCTTCAATAACAAGGGCTTCGAAATACTGTCGATACCTGCCTTCAATACTTAGACATGTAAAGTATATCGCCAGACTGATAGCAAACTGAATCAATTGCGCCGAACTAGTCAGCTGAGCGCTTATCAGTAAGTTATGTGTGAAATTTGCAAGCACCCAATATAGAAAACATTGGCTGGCAAAGCGCACCGCGCCTAAACCCAGTTGAACCCGAATCTGAAAGGCATAATTTTGGTGCTCAGCCTTAAGCCAAGCACCAAGCTGAGTCTGACGCTCAGCAGAGAGTTGTTGCATGAATTAGTCTTGGTCGCCGCTGCGATCCATGTCCTCGGTTGCTTCTAGCCACATTGCGTTGATAATGCCAAATGCGCAAGCTAATAACACGCCTAAAATCCAAGTAAAATACCACATAGTTTTTTCCTCTTAATACATCGACGCCGATTTGGCTTCAATATCGGCGGCTTTTAGTCGGCCTCGCATTACCCAAAAGCTCCATAGCGTGTACGCTAAAATTATCGGTACGAATACCAGTGCAACGTAGAACATGATGCTCAATGTCATCTGACTTGAAGTTGCATCCCACATGGTCAACGACATACTTGGAGTGATGTTACTCGGAAGCAAGAATGGGAACATCGATAATCCCGCAGTAAATATAACCCCCGCAAGACTCAAAGCACTGCACACAAAGGCCCAACCACAGCGAGACGCCTTAGATGCCCAAAATACCCCAACCGGAGCCAGCAAACCCAACAGCGGTGCGATCATCATCAAAGGGTATTGTTGGTAGTTGTTTAACCAAGCACCACTTTGCACCACAACGTCTTTAAGCAAAGGGTTCGACGGTGCATGATGATCCATCACTGAACTAATCACATACCCGTCAAGTACACTGACCCACAGGCCACCGGCGGTAAATAGAACCACGCTAGCTATTGCTAACGCCATTGCTACTTTTTCAGCGCGCTGACGCAACTCTCCGGTGGTCTTCATTTGCAACCATGCAGCGCCGTGCATCAACAACATAGCCACGCTTAATAGACCAGCAAGCAACGCAAACGGACGTAATAAGCCCCAAAAACTACCGCTATATGTTGACTTAAGCGTTGAGTCTAACTCAAACGGTACGCCAAGTAACAAGTTACCAAATGCCACTCCAAAGATAAGAGCAGGCACAAGACCGCCAACAAAGAGCGCCCAATCCCAGCTTGCTCTCCAGCGAGGACTTTTTAGCTTACTTCGATAGTCAAAGCCTAAAGGCCGCATCCACAGTGCGACAAGAGTAAGCATGAATGCAACATAGAAACCTGAGAATGCGCTGGCATAGACGGTGGGCCAAGCTGCAAATATTCCGGCACCTGCTGTTACAAACCAAACTTGGTTCCCTTCCCAGTGTGGACCAATCGTGTTGATCATCACCCGGCGTTCAGTATCATTTCGACCCACTAAGGTCAGTAAAGCACCCACACCCAGATCAAAACCATCGGTTACGGCAAAGCCAACTAAAATGACGCCAAGTAAAACCCACCAAATGAGTCGTATCGTTTCATAATCAATCATGAGTCTAATCCTGTAAGTTGCTGCTCAGCTGCTTTTTGCTCTGCTGCATAGGCCGAAGGACCTTTCTTGGCGAATTTCTGCATCAAATAAAAACCGATAATAAACATCACCAAATAGAACAAGGTAAACATAGAGAGTGAGAACACCACGTCACTAACATTTAGATTCGATACCGACGTATGCACCGGCAGAACTTCTGCGATTGACCACGGTTGACGACCATATTCAGCGACAAACCAACCCGCTTCAGATGCAATCCAAGGCAGTGGCAGCGCAAATAGTGCAGATTTCAGTAACCAACGCGGCTTGGTGATGCGGTGCCTAGTGCTGTAGTAAAACGATAGAGCAAAAACCCCAAGCATAATCATTCCGCTGACAACCATGATTCTAAAGCTCCAAAATAGCGGAGCAACCTTAGGTATGCTGTATTCTACAGTTTGGTCTATTGCTTCAGCACTGGGATTGGCCATATCGTCAGTAAACGGTTCGAGCAACAATGCATAGCCCAAGTAACGTTTGTTTGCCTCAAACTCCGCTCGCAACTCAGGGCTCTCATCGCCACCACGGATTTGTTCCGCAAGACGATAAGCTTCAATTCCTTCATAAATACGTTCTCGGTGAAGTTCTTTGAGCTCCTTAATACCCATCACTTCTTCAGTGACAGAACGGGTTGCAATAATTCCCATCAGATATGGAACTTTTATGGCGTAGTCAGTGGTTTGGGTCTCGTCGTTGGGCACTCCAAACAAAGTAAATGATGCTGGCGCTTCTTGGGTTTCCCATTCAGCCTCAATTGCTGCAAGTTTTACCTGCTGAACGTCACCTAACTCGTAGCCACTTTCATCGCCAAGTACAATAACCGACAACACCGAAGCCAATCCAAAGCTTGCTGCAATCGCGAATGAACGACGAGCAAAAGCGACATCTCTATTTTTTAGTAAGTAGTAAGCCGATATGGAGAGCACAAACATCGCTCCGGTCACATATCCAGCCGAGACGGTATGAACAAACTTAACTTGCGCCACTGGGTTAAATACTAACTCTGCAAAGCTAGCCATTTCCATACGCATCGTATCGATATTGAATTCAGCACCGACCGGATGTTGCATCCAACCGTTTGCAACCAAAATCCAAAGTGCAGAAAAGTTACTACCAAATGCAACTAACCAAGTCACCATTAAGTGTTTTCTTTTCGACAAGCGATCCCAGCCGAAAAAGAATAGTCCGACGAATGTGGACTCAAGGAAAAACGCCATCAAGCCTTCAATGGCCAAGGGGGCGCCAAAAATATCGCCCACATAGTGCGCGTAGTAAGACCAGTTCATACCAAACTGGAATTCCATGGTGAGGCCGGTAGCAACGCCAAGAGCAAAATTAATTCCAAAAAGCTTACCCCAAAACTTGGTCATTTCCTTATAGATTGGCTTATTGGTCATCACATAAATGGATTCCATAATTGCCAACATAAAGCTTAAACCAAGGGTAAGCGGTACAAAAATAAAGTGGTACATTGCAACCAGTGCAAATTGTAAGCGTGAGAGTTCAACGAGCGTTTCGTTCATGCCAATGTCCCTAAAGAAATTCGGGTAGATATGCCAAGTTCATTGTATAAAGCAGTTGATAAATTGCTACTCAATGCGCTCCTATAAGCATAAAAACTGGCAATTATCTAAATTGGAGTAAACGAAACTAAAGAAGCTGTTACCAACTCGTTGCCGCTTGGTAGCTTGTGATTACGCGCGCGTTACCAAATGGCAACTTTTCTACAGAATAATGAGCTGTTTTTTGAGCGATCTGAAGAAAACTTGTTTTAGCGCAATTATTTTATTTGGAATGATAAATGGATAATTAGAGCCTACTGATAAAGTCCAAACAATGCAGGCGCTTATGCGATAGCTAAGTGACCTGTTTTTACCCAAATTACAGTCTCTTCGCGAACAAAAGGATGATGCTGACTATAGTGAGGACTACGAATCCAAGTCCCTTGCGGGTATTCCCCATGTTCATCTTCGAATTTGCCACTTAGAACCAAAATCTCTTCACCACCAAAATGTCGATGCGGTGAGAACACTTCGCCCGCAGGCCATTTCACTAAAGCTACGTGTTCATGCTCAAATTGATGTAGCGATTTTACGCGTAAACCACCAATTCCAGCTTGCCAAGCAAGTTGTTCGCTATTGACAGCAATACTTGAGAGGTCACGGGGATCCATCTGGTTAAGCTTAACGAAAATCACACAACCATTAATACTAAATGGGCTATGAGAACTACCAGGAGGATTACGAAGGTAGCTGCCTTTTGGATAATCGCCATGCTCGTCTGAAAACACGCCTTCTAACACCCAAATTTCTTCACCCAAGGGATGATTATGTTGGGCGAAGCGAGAACCAGGCAAGTACTCCACAATACTACTGACATGACCAGACTCTTTCCCTTCTCGCTCAAGTGGCTTGCGTCTAACGCCGTTGGCAGGACTGTCTATCCAGGCTACATTTTCGCTTTCTATCACGATGCGCTGTGACAGTTCCATATTCAGTTTCTGAAAGCTCATGCTAGGTCTCGTTTATCATTGTACTTAGACTTCAATCATAAAGGTCATTGGCCCATCATTGCACAAGCTCACTTGCATATTGGCGGCAAATTGTCCTTCACCCACTTGTACTCCTAAAGCGCGACAGGCGCTTACGAAATCAAGGTAAAGACTTTCGGCCATTTCAGGGCTAGCACCCTTAGAAAAACCTGGACGAAGGCCTTTGTCAGTTTGAGCCACCAAGGTGAACTGTGAAACGACCAACAATTGGCCGCCAATTTGCTGAACATTAAGGTTAGTTTTGCCATTCTTATCGGCAAACATACGGTAGTGGCATACTTTATGGGCCAACTTTTGTAGTTTTTCTTGGTTGTCACCTTGCTCAACACCTAGTAAAACTAGCAAGCCCGCATCAATTTTAGAAATAAGTTTTGAGTCGACTTCAACTTTGGCGTGGCTCACTCTTTGTATCAAGGCTTTCAATCAAACGTTCTCCATGAAGATTGGGATCAAACTCATCTAGGCTGGCAGCTATTTCGGCGCCGGTTAACACCACTAACCAGATGACATAAACCCAGACCAATAAAATGGGTAGTACAGCTAATGCGCCATAAATAATCTGGTAGCTAGGGAATGAACTGACGTAGAAAGCAAACCCTCGTTTGCTCGCTTCAAAAGCCAACGCTGCAAATATGCCACCCACCAACGCGTGCCTAAAACCAACTTGTTTATTGGGAACCAATAAATATAGCAAGGTAAACGCTGTGATAGAAAAAAGAACGGGAGTCCAGCTAAGTAAGTCAGCCCAAAGACTATTTAAACCGGTGCCAGTGAATAACTGAACGCTAAGCATGTAGGAGCTTATCGCAAGACTGCCACCAAGCAATATCGGTCCTAAAGTTAGTATCATCCAATACACAGGAATGGCCTTGATGAAACTTCGCTTTTTAGCGTTCTCCCAAATCATATTGAGGGCATTGTCGATGGCTGAGATCAGCATTAAGGCGACCACAATCAAGGCACTAACACCAATCGTTGTCATGCGACTCGCATTATCAATAAAACCATTAATATTGTTGCGAACCGTGTCACCTGAAGTCGGCAGCATGTTTTGATAAACATAAGACTCGATAAGCTCGCGAAAGCCTTCGAATACAGGGAAAGCGCTAAATAGAGAAAAAACAACAGCGCACAGCGGCACCAAAGACAATAAACTTACATAGGCAAGCGAACCTGCAATAACGTTGATTTTATGACGTAAAAAACGTGTTCCCAAATACTTAAAAAAAGCAAAAACTAAGGCCTTACTTGGAAGCTTTTTGATCGGTAGCGATCTAAACATGAATTTCCCTACTTCGGTGGCATCGCCAATGGTATTCGTAGCCGCTCATCAAGCTTAAGCTCACGTAAATCATCCGCCCAATACTTATCTATCAATCGCTGTTGTAAGCCAGACTCTTGAGCCCGTCGTAATGCTGCGTCTAGTATCGGTATGAGTTGCTGGTGTTTCTTTGACACATAGAGTTGAAAATCCGCGGGATAAACCAACAATAACCTCGGTTCTACTAACAGAAAAGGATAACGTTCTTGTTCCGCAAGTACTTCAGTTAGTCCACGGGAAAAATAATCAATACCGTGCCGATTGAGTAAAATCCGATAAATCCGTCGCCACTCGCCATCAATCTCGCGGTACTGTAATTGGTTTGCATGCCAGACTGCAGCATCAAGCCAGCCAACCCCAAAGGCTGCGGTTCCAGCTTGCTGCCTAAATTGGGCTAGATTCTCTATATTGGCAAAGCGATCTGCTTGATCGGGGGCAATAAGCAGGACTCGTTTACCCAAAAGCCCTTGGGTTAAATCAAAATCTATACGAACTATGCTGTCATCATTATCACGTGCTTGACTTGGCATGACCCACATTGCGCTTAGTTGACCGCGTTGTAGCATACTAAAAGCACGTTTTTGCGGTAATGATTGACCCGGTGTGCCAATTTCAACCGAGTGGCCTTGGGCCACTAGCGCGGATTGAATCAGTTCATGATAAAACAAATGTGAATCATCAACATATTCGGGCAAATTGATTTGAAGGTTTTGCTGAGCAAAGCTAGATACCGGAAGGCTCAGCAAACAAAGGCAAACTAAAAAGCGCCGACATTCAAACCAAAATCTTCGCATTTGCGACTCCTAACTAGGTTTTTCTTCACTCAACCATTGGGCAACCGTTTTGGCAAAATAAGTCAAAATGCCATCGGCTCCAGCTCGCTTAAACGCTAGTAACGACTCAAGTACGACCTCGCGTTCACTTAACCAACCCATTTGTATGGCCGCTTGGTGCATCGCATACTCTCCGCTGACTTGATATGCGAAAGTTGGTACTTTGAATTCATCTTTAACCCGACGCACTATATCTAAGTATGGCATACCCGGTTTCACCATCACCATATCAGCGCCTTCTTGCAAGTCTAAAGCAACTTCTTGGAGTGCTTCATCACTATTTGCAGGATCCATCTGATAGGTTTTCTTATCCCCACCTTTTAGCTGAGCAGCACTACCAACCGCATCACGAAAAGGGCCGTAATAACTGGAAGCATATTTAGCAGAATAGGCCATTATTTGGGTATTAACAAAGCCTTGTGCTTCCAATTGCTCTCGAATCGCTCCGATTCTGCCATCCATCATGTCCGAAGGTGCGATGACATCCGCTCCGGCCTGCGCATGTGAAATCGCTTGTTTGACCAAAACTTCAGTCGTGACGTCGTTTAATACGTAGCCTTGCTCATCGATAATGCCGTCTTGGCCATGGGTGGTAAATGGATCCAATGCTACATCAGTCATCACGCCTAGTTCAGGAAAGTTGGCTTTGAGAGCGCGCACGGCACGCTGAGCTAAGGCATCGTCAGCATAGGCCCGCTCTGCCATCAAGGACTTCTCTGTGACTGGTGTGACTGGGAAAATAGCTATCATCGGGATACCAAGGCGTACCAGTTCTGCAGCTTCTAGCAGCAGTTGATCAATACTTAGCCGCTCAATACCGGGCATTGAAGGAATGGCTTCGCGCTGCCCTTCTCCGTCTAGAATAAACATTGGATAAATAAGATCATCTACACTGAGTTTGTTTTCTTGAACCAAACGACGCGAAAAACTATGTCGGCGGAGCCTACGTAAACGAGTGCCGGGGAATCGCTGTGATGCGCTCATAATAAATCCTTGGTTTGTTTATCTTAAACGTAAAAATTACAATCGAATACCAAACAGTCGCTCGGCATTTGCTTGAGTCATTGCTTTTAGTTGACTTAATTCTTGTTGGCGCAGCCTCGCAGCAGTGCTGTAGATTTGCCCCAAATACATAAGCTCATTACGCCGCGATTTCGGTTTAGGTTTTAGATCCCTTGGTAGCAGATAAGGAGCATCTGTCTCTAGAAAAAGTCGCTCATTGGGTATTAAGGGCAACATCGCTTGTAAGTCTTGTCCACGCCTTTCATCGCACAACCAGCCTGTGACACCAATATAGATATCTAAATCAAGATAAGCTTTTAAGGAAGACTCGCTACCGGTAAAACAATGTAGAACCGCTCCGACGAGATGAGGCCGCCATGCTTTCAAAATAGGATAGAATCGTTCAAAAGCATCACGCTCGTGCATGACCACAGGCATTTTGAGCTCAGCTGCAATTTTAAGTTGCGCTTCAAAAATCTGTTCTTGTTGATCTCGTGGCGAAAAATCTCGATTAAAATCCAGACCGCACTCACCGATAGCAATTACATTGTCAGCTGCACTTAAGCCAAGCAGTTGCTGCAACTGTTCAATAGAACAAGACTTTGCGTGGTGTGGATGCACACCAACACTAGCCCAGCAACGCTGTGGCCAGTTGGCGACAAGAGTCGGCAAAGATTTAGACTCTTCGAGTTCACTAGAAAGCGCGAGGACCCCTGCTACACCAGCATCAAAGCCACGTTGCATCATCTCATCTCTATCTTTGTCGAATTGAGACGAACTCAAATTTAGCGCTAAATCAAACATCCGTTGATTCGGTTTGCTCTCGAGGCGAATAAAAGCGCGTCAACACCAAGCCTAATTCAAACAACAGCCACATAGGGAAAGCCAACAAGGTTTGCGAAATTACATCTGGTGGCGTTAGTAACATACCGATGACAAATACACCGACGATAACGTAGGGGCGCTTTTGGCGCAGTGCATCAGGCGTTGTTGCACCAGACCAACACAATAAAACCGTGGCGATCGGAATTTCAAACGCGAGCCCAAAGGCAAAGAATATCTTGAGAACAAAATCTAGATAATTAGATATATCGGTAGCAATAGTGACCCCCTCTGGAGCCACCTTGGTAAAAAAGGCAAATGCTAGCGGTAGCACCACTGAATAAGCAAACGCGATACCGGCATAGAACAAAGCACCGCTACCCGCAACTAAAGGCACTGCCATTTTTCGCTCATGTTGGTAGAGTCCTGGCGCAATAAAACCCCACAATTGCGACAGCATATATGGCATTGCGATAAAACAGGACACCACGATAGTTAACTTTATCGGGGTGAAAAAAGGTGCGGCGACATCAGTGGCGATCATGCTCGCGCCTTCAGGCAACACCTTCATTAGAGGGTCGGCCAAAAGACGATAAATATCGTTGGCAAAATAAACTAAACTTACGAATACGAGTAACACCGCTAAAATGCTGTGCATTAATCGCGTTCGAAGCTCAAGCAGATGACCGATCAAGGGTTGGCTGGAACTAGTTTCCGTCATTAGTTTCCGTTGGTTTGGGGCTCGCGGGCTTAACAGGCTTATCACCTTGCTCACCGGCAATATCGTAAGGGCGAGTCACTGACTCGGCTCTGGCTTTGAGCTCATCAACAGAGTTTTTGAGACTCTCACTCATACCTGACACATCTTGCATTGCTTCAGACTTTTTAAGGTCGTCATGGAGCTCTTGCAAGCGTAGTTCTTGCTGAAGTTCAGTGCCGACTTGAGACGCCGTCTTTTTCACGCTACGTATTATCGACATCACACTGCGAATCGCTTTAGGTAAGCGCTCAGGACCTAAAATAACCAAGCCCATCACAGAGATCACAATTAATTCCCAAAAACCAATATCAAACATGGCTTAGCTTATTCTTTAGGTTTTGATGGCGATTCGTCGCTTTGTTCAGATTTCGCAATCTGATCAACATCCGCATCATCAGATTTAGTTTCGCTTGCTTCATCTGACATCGCTTTTTTGAAACCTTTGACCGAAGTTCCAAGGTCGTTACCTAAGTTACGTAGCTTTTTGGTTCCAAATAACAATAAAACAATAACTGCAACAATTGCCAACTGCCAAACACTAATACCGCCCATGAACATTCCTTAAGTATATGAATTGCCTTATAAGGCAAAAGGTTTGCGCACCAGTTGTCGCCAACAGAGGGCGGCACTGATCACACAAGCGCTCGCAAAAGCTGCGGCTAGCGCTAATTGATTATCTAAATATAACAAGACTGCCGACAACAACAAACTATTAGATGCAATTGCGAGAATTAAGGCAATTTTATGCTGATGTTGTTGCTTTACATACCCTTTGGCAAACAGCTGTACTTGATGTTGTTGCCGCCGCGCCATTTGCAGGTTGTCAAATATAAGCTCTGGTATTTGTGGGAAGGTTTCAGCCCACAGTGGAGCTTTGTCTTGAAACTCCTTAAACATCGCCTTTGGGCCCACTTGTTGTTTCATCCAATTCTCGAGAAAAGGTTTTGCAGTCGCCCATAAATCTAATTGTGGATATAACTGACGCCCCAACCCTTCAATATACAAAAGCGTTTTTTGCAGTAACACCAATTGCGGTTGTACCTGCATATCGAAACGACGAGCCGTATTAAATAAGTTTAGCAAGATTTGACCAAATGATATTTCTGCTAAAGGTTTAGCAAATATTGGCTCGCAAACCGTACGAATTGCAGCCTCAAACTCTTCCACTTTGGTATCCGCTGGAACCCATCCCGAATCAATGTGCAATTGCGCTACGTGTCGATAATCTCGGTTGAAAAAGGCTAGAAAATTTTCCGCTAAGTAACGTTGGTCTTGTTTATTCAAGGTACCAACAATGCCGCAATCTATCCCAATATACTGGGGATCTTCAGGGTGTTCTTTTGAGACAAAAACGTTACCCGGATGCATGTCAGCATGGAAAAAACTATCTCTAAATACTTGAGTAAAGAACACTTCAACGCCACGTTCAGCTAGCAATTTAAAGTTTGTTCCTTGCGCTTCTAGAGCCTGAATATCAGATACTTGGATACCATAAATACGTTCCATGACCATTACATTACGATGGTTATAATCACTATATACTTTCGGTACATATAGCTCTTTAGAGCCTTCAAAGTTTCGTTTAAGTTGCATCGCGTTAGCCGCTTCTCGGGCCAAATCCAACTCATCAATTATAGTACGCCGATATTCTTCAACGACTTCTTGCGGACGCAGCCGCTTAGCTTCGCTGAACACCATCGCTAGACTGGCTGCCATGCGTTGCATGAGTGCGATATCACTATGAATGGTATGTTCAATGCCAGGGCGGATCACTTTAATGACTACTTCATCACCGGTACTGATCAAACGCGCAGTGTGCACCTGAGCAATCGAGGCACTCGCTAAAGGCTGTTGGCTAAAATTCTCAAAGTCTTCTTCAAATGCTTTGCCGTAAGCTTGCTCAATGATCGCTTTAGCTAAGTGACTATCAAAGGCTTTGACTTGATCTTGGAGCATTGCCAGTTCGTAGGCTAAATCATCAGGAAGTAAGTCGCGTCGGGTTGATAGCATTTGCCCTAACTTGACAAAAACAGGGCCAAGTTCTTCAGCAGCGCAGCGCAATTTTGCTCCGCGACTCAAGTCAGGGTGTTTATCCTGCCAAAAGAATAGCGCCAAACGAAATAATTTCAGATACCACGGCCAATGCTGCTTGGGTAAAAGCTTGTCGATACCGTAACTAAGCATGACACGTTGAATTTCAAAAAAACGAAACACCGATTTCACGCTCATGCTTCTAAATCCCGTATCCGTAATTCTAAAGCGTCTAATTCAGACTCAAGTTCTTCTAGGTCACGTTTAAAATAGTTAAAGGCCTCATAGGGTAAATGCAATTGCCATTCTTGAGCAGAGATTTGACTCAATCGTTGGGGGCTCGACTTCGCCATTTGCTTTATTGCTTGCACCAACAGTCGCAAGTTACGCAAGACCTGATAAGCAATCACATCTCCAAAGTAACTTGCTAGTCGCCCTTCAATATCGGCTTCCATTTCCAAAAACAAATCCGCAAATTTCTGGGCGACTTTAATATCGCCTTCGACTTCTAATTGTTCTGACTTGAGCAAATCACTGACCGATTCTCGCTTTGCTAAGGCTAATAGTAAGCTTGGGCTAAACTTAAGTTCACAATCGGCTTGCGCTTCAAATTGGCTCAAAACATCGATTTGGTCTTTGCTCACGATAAAAAACAGCTGTGGGAAAGGGCTCGGTGTAATCGAAATTACCTTACCCTCTAATTTGCTACGTCGTTGAGCACTGTTTTTGTCCAAAGACATGATCTGGTTACTAAAGGTTTCGACCGCAGCTCCCACCACATTTACAATCGCTTTGCTTTGGCCTGTCATCAGAATTTGTACCCACGATGTAGCGCCACAATGCCGCCGGTCAAGTTGTAGTATTGGGTACCTTCAAAACCAGCATCATTCATCATTTGCTGCAAGGTGTCTTGATCTGGGTGCATACGAATTGATTCTGCGAGGTATTGATAACTCTCACTGTCGTTAGCAACCAACTCACCGAGTTTAGGCAATATTTGGAAAGAGTAAGTATCGTAAGCTTTGCTTAAAAACTCGGAGCTTGGTTTTGAGAACTCAAGCACCAATAAACGACCTCCGGGCTTAAGTACCCGAAACATTGAGCGTAGCGCTTGGTCTTTATCGGTGACATTACGCAAGCCAAAACCAATCGTAATTAAGTCAAAGTGGTTATCAGGAAATGGTAACGCTTCAGCATTTGCTTGCACATAACTGACATTCCCTGCGATACCCCGGTCGCGCAACTTAGCTCGGCCAACTTTAAGCATTGAGTCGTTGATGTCAGCAAGAACCACTTCACCCTTCTCACCCGTAATTCGAGAGAACTTGGCGGTTAAGTCGCCAGTTCCACCAGCAAGATCAAGTACCTTTTGCCCTGGACGAATACCTGAACAATCAATAGCAAAGCGCTTCCATAAGCGATGCACGCCACCTGACATAAGATCGTTCATCACATCATACTTTGCGGCTACTGAATGAAAGACCTCAGCAACTTTCGCTACTTTCTGTTGTTTTTCAATGGTCTTAAAACCGAAGTGGGTTGTTTCCTGATCCAAACTCATGGGTTGCCTCGTGCGTTTTACTTATGACTGTAGTGTACTTGAGGGCAGTTAGCGGCACAATCTTATCGACTCGCTCCCTACTCATAAGAGCATGGCCACATTGTCAACAATATGTAGTTTTTAATAGCTATTTGGAATATTAGACCAATGTATACACCTATATTGTCTACAAAAGCTGGATTTCAGTGTTTCTTAGCGCTAAGCTAATTTACATATTTTACTTAAATCAGATCTAGATGAGCCAAATTCAAGTCAAAACACCTCTTAAGTCGCAGAATCTCAGCGACATCTTGATCGAAGCTATTGTTAGCGGAGACATTAGTGCAGGAAGTAAAATTTCTGAACCTGAATTAGCCCGTCGATATGGTGTCAGCCGCGGTCCTCTGCGAGAAGCCATACTAACCTTACAAGGCATTGGATTAGTTGAGCGTTTACCTCATGTGGGGGCTCGCGTTGTTGAGCTCAACAAACAACAACTGCTTGATATCTACGCTATCCGAGAAGCCCTAGAAGGAATGGCTTGTCGCCAGGCTGCTTTGGCGATGAGCCAAAGCGACATCGACCAACTCGAAGCACTGTTAAATCATCACCAAGACTACCTTCAGCAGAATGAAGGGCAACGCTATTTCGAACAAGATGGCGATTTCGACTTCCATTATCGAATAATCCAAGCCAGTGCCAACAAACATTTGATTGGTTTGCTATGTGATGAACTTTATCACCTGTTACGCATGTACCGGCGGCAAGCCAGCAATCATATTTCACGTCCCAATCGCGCACTAAACGAACACCGCGCAATCTGGCAAGCCCTTGCAGACCGAGATGCAGATCTCGCAGAAATACTCATGCGTCGCCATATCGGTCGCGCTCGAAAACTAATAGAACAACAAGTTGATGCCCAAGCATTCACGAGTTCAAAAGGAGAAAAATAATGACCCTCTCACCCGGTGCCCGCTTTCGAAAAGCTATTGAAGACAACAATCCCTTACAAATTGTTGGAACCATCAATCCCTACTGCGCGATGATGGCACAGCGCGAGGGCCACCAAGCGATATACCTTAGTGGCGGGGGTATCGCCAATGCCAGTTATGGTTTGCCCGATCTAGGTATTACCACCATGAACGATGTTCTTGAAGATGTTCGCCGCATCACAGCTGCTTGCGACACCCCGCTGCTGGTGGATATTGATGTGGGATTTGGCGGTGCATTTAGCATTGCGCGCACCGTTAAGGAAATGATTCGCAGTGAAGCTGCTGCTGTTCACATTGAAGATCAAGTCGCTCAAAAACGCTGTGGACACCGTCCAAATAAGGCCATCGTATCCAGCCAAGAAATGGTTGACCGGGTCAAAGCTGCCGTCGATGCCAAGACCGATAGCAAATTCGTCATTATGGCTCGTACCGACGCCCTAGCCGTAGAAGGTATGCAGTCTGCAATTGATAGAGCTTGCGCCTGTGTTGAGGCTGGTGCCGATATGATATTTCCAGAAGCCATGAACACTCTCGAGCAATATCAACAGTTTGTTGATGCGGTTAAAGTCCCAGTACTGGCTAATATTACCGAATTTGGCCAAACCCCGTTATTTAGCGGCGCCGAGCTAAGTGGTTCAGGTGTAAGTATGGTTTTATACCCGCTTTCAGCGTTTAGAGCCATGAATCAAGCCGCCGTTAATGTGTACCGCTCGCTTCTAGAAAACGGCCACCAGCGTGACGTTGTTGAAACCATGCAGACACGCGCACAACTCTACGATTACTTGAACTATCACGACTACGAAGACAAGTTGGATCAACTTTTCGAACAAAAATAACCCTACAACATAGCGTTCACTGAGCAAAAAAAATAAATAACAGCTCAGTTCAAACTGAAAGGAGAACATCATGGTACAAAAAGCAATTGGAGGCGCAGGCCTGCGTGGGCAAAGCGCCGGAGAAACCAAACTATGTACAGTTGGGCAAAGTGGCTCAGGTTTAACCTATTGCGGCTACGATATAAAAGAGCTTGCTGAACAAGCAACCTTCGAAGAAGTCGCCTATTTGTTATTTCATGGTGAGTTGCCCAATACCAGCGAGCTAGATGCCTATATCGGTAAACTAAAATCGCTACGCGAACTACCAGAGAACTTAAAAAAAGTACTCGAGCTGATCCCCGCTAGTGCCCATCCTATGGATGTGATGCGAACCGGAGTGAGTATGCTTGGAAATCTGGAAACTGAAATAAGCTTTGATGAGCAGCAGCAACAATCGGATCGCTTGCTAGCAACGCTGCCAGGTATTATTTGTTATTGGTATCGTTACAGTCACGATGGTGTGCGCATTTCTACCCAAAGTAATTCCGACTCGATTGCTGGACACTTTCTTGAATTGCTGCACTCTCGCCCCGCAGATCCTCTGCACGAGCAAGTCATGCAATGCTCGCTTATTGTCTACGCTGAGCACGAATTTAACGCATCAACCTTTACTGGACGCGTTATCGCTTCAACCTTAAGTGATATCCATTCTGCTGTTACTGGCGCAATTGGTGCCCTGCGCGGTCCTTTACACGGTGGTGCTAACGAAGCAGCCATGGCAATGATTGAAAACTGGACTAGTCCCGAACAAGCGGAGTCAGAAATTATGGCAATGCTAGCGCGTAAGGACAAGATCATGGGTTTCGGGCACGCAATTTATCGCACCAGCGACCCACGTAATGCGCTGATTAAGGAATGGTCTCGCAAGCTAAGCTTGCAAAGCGATAAAGCACATTTATATGCGGTCTCGGAGAAAGTCGAAGAAGTGATGTGGCGCGAAAAAGAACTATTTTGCAACGCTGATTTCTTCCACGCCAGCGCCTACCATTTTATGGGGATCCCTACAGCCTTATTTACCCCTATATTTGTTTGCTCTCGTGTCAGCGGATGGGCGGCGCATATTATGGAACAACGTGCTAACAATCGGATTATTCGACCAAGCGCCGATTACACTGGTAGTGAACCGCGCAGTTACGTTCCAATTTCACAACGCTAAGCACTATACATAACCAGCATCAGGGCCCACCAGCGGGCCCTAATTAAAACAATTGGACCTGCTTATGAATACCGAATACCGCAAGCCTTTACCCGGTAGCGACTTAGACTTTTTTGATACCCGCGCCGCGGTCAACGCCATTAAACCAGATGCTTACGACAAACTACCTTACTGCTCACGAGTCTATGCTGAAAACCTAGTCAGGCGCTGTGATCCCAAAAAACTACAAAGTGCGCTGACTCAAATCATCGAACGCAAACGCGATATGGACTTTCCTTGGTACCCTGCCCGTGTTGTTTGTCACGACATCTTGGGACAAACAGCACTGGTTGATTTAGCAGGATTGCGCGATGCGATAAGTGAGCAAGGAGGCGATCCTTCAAAAGTGAATCCGGTGGTTCCGACACAACTCATCGTTGACCACTCACTAGCCGTAGAACACGCTGGATTCGAGAAAGACGCCTTTGAAAAAAACCGAGCAATCGAAGATAGACGCAACGACGATCGATTTCACTTTATCAACTGGACTAAAACCGCCTTCAAAAATGTAGACGTGATCCAACCTGGCAACGGGATCATGCATCAAATCAACCTCGAGCGCATGTCACCTGTTGTGCAAGCCCGCGATGGCGTAGCCTTCCCCGATACGCTAGTTGGTACCGATAGTCATACTCCGCATGTTGATGCTCTTGGGGTAATCGCCATTGGTGTAGGCGGTTTGGAAGCTGAAAGCGTAATGCTAGGGCGCGCATCCTACATGCGACTGCCGGATATTATTGGTGTTGAGCTTACCGGTAAGCCTGCAGAAGGCATTACCGCAACCGATATTGTGCTCGCATTGACAGAATATCTTCGCGCCCAAAAAGTGGTTTCATCCTACCTCGAGTTCTTTGGCCAAGGAACGAAGCACTTAACTTTAGGTGATCGAGCCACCATTTCGAACATGACACCAGAGTATGGCGCAACCGCGGCCATGTTCTATATCGACCAGCAAACCATTGACTATCTAACCCTGACCGGTCGTGATGATGCCCAAGTTAAGCTTGTAGCAAACTATGCCAAACAGACCGGTCTTTGGGCCGATAGCTTAAACAATGCCGAGTACGAGCGCGTTCTGAGTTTCGACTTGTCCAGCGTAGGTCGCAATATAGCGGGCCCGTCAAACCCGCACAGCAGAGTTCCCACCAGCGAACTTGCTGTCCGCGGTATTAGTGGAGTGGTTGAAAACGAAGACGGAAAAATGCCTGATGGTGCTGTCATCATTGCTGCCATCACTAGTTGCACCAACACCAGCAATCCTCGCAATATGATTGCTGCCGGCTTGTTAGCCCGTAATGCAGCCGCAAAAGGCTTACAACGTAAACCCTGGGTGAAAACCTCACTCGCTCCGGGCTCAAAAGCTGTACAAATGTACCTCGAAGAATCGAGATTGCTACCTGAACTAGAAGCGCTTGGGTTTGGGATTGTTGGTTTTGCATGCACCACCTGTAACGGTATGAGCGGAGCCCTTGATCCAGTAATACAAAAAGAACTGATCGATCGTGATTTATACGCAACTGCGGTGTTATCCGGTAACCGTAATTTCGATGGACGGATCCATCCTTATGCTAAGCAAGCATTTTTAGCATCCCCACCCTTGGTTATTGCCTACGCAATCGCAGGTACGATTCGTTTTGATATTGAAAAAGATATCCTAGGTTATGACCAACAAGGCCAAGCGGTTCTGCTAAAAGATTTGTGGCCAAGCGATGCCGAAATAGATGCGGTTATCAAAACCAGTGTTAAGCCTGAGCAATTTCGCAAAGTTTATCAACCTATGTTTGATATCAAAGTCGAGTACGGCAATCATATTGACCCCCAGTACGATTGGCGACCCAATAGTACTTATATTCGACGCCCACCTTACTGGGAAGGAGCTCTCGCTGGTGAACGTCTTATGAAAGGCATGCGCCCGCTAGCAGTGCTTGGTGACAATATAACCACAGACCACTTGTCTCCATCAAATGCGATCATGCTCGATAGCGCAGCTGGCGCCTACCTAGACAAAATGGGCTTACCTGAAGCTGATTTTAATAGCTATGCAACCCATCGCGGCGACCACCTAACCGCACAGCGTGCAACCTTTGCCAATCCTAAGCTGTTCAACGAAATGGTGGTTGAACATGGAAAAGTAAAACAAGGTTCGTTAGCGCGTGTTGAGCCCGAAGGGGACGTTAAGCGCATGTGGGAAGCGATTGAAACCTATATGCAACGCAATCAGCCACTGATCATTATTGCCGGTGCCGACTACGGGCAGGGCTCTTCAAGAGACTGGGCAGCGAAAGGCGTACGATTAGCGGGAGTAGAGGTTATTGTAGCCGAAGGCTTTGAGCGAATACATCGAACCAATTTAGTTGGCATGGGTGTACTACCTTTAGAGTTTGTTGAAGGCAATAACCGTCATAGCTATGGGATTGACGGCAGCGAAATCTATGACGTTGAAGGAACAAGGCAGCCTGGCTCTATCATGAATCTACGCATCACGCGTAGCAACGGAGAGCAGCTTTCAGTACCGGTAAAATGTCGATTAGACACCGCCGAAGAAGTGTCAATTTACGAAGCGGGCGGCGTACTACAGCGTTTTGCAAAAGACTTTCTTGAATCTACGCTAAGCGCCTAAGGAACCCTTATGACTTACTTAGCTCAAACTCAAATCCCTGCAACTTATATGCGTGGCGGAACCAGTAAGGGGGTTTTCTTCAGCCTCAAGGATCTACCTGAATACGCACAACAAGCTGGTGCAAAGCGTGACGCACTGTTATTGCGGGTTATCGGTAGCCCAGATCCATATGCAAAGCAGATTGATGGCATGGGAGGAGCTAGTTCTAGCACCAGTAAAACCGTCATTGTTAGCGAAAGTACTCAAAATGGTCACGACGTTGATTATCTTTTTGGTCAAGTTGCAATCGATAAACCTTTTGTAGACTGGTCCGGAAATTGTGGCAACCTCAGTGCTGCGGTTGGCGCATTTGCGATCAACAATGGCCTAGTGGACCCAAGTAAAATCCCAACCACCGGCGTCGCTGTCATTCGAATTTGGCAATTGAATATTAAGAAAACCATTGTGGCGCATGTTCCGATCACCGATGGCAAAGTTCAAGAAACCGGTGCGTTTGAGCTTGATGGCGTCACCTTTCCAGCGGCCAAGATTCAGCTCGATTTTCTTGACCCAACAGACGCCAGTGGTGAAATGTTTCCGACTGGAAACGTACTCGATACGCTTAGCGTACCGGGCCTTGGTGAACTTGACGCAACCTTCATTGCCGCAGGAATACCGACCATTTTCTTACGCGCTGAGCAACTTGGATACAGCGGTTTGGAAACCCAAGACGACATCAACAATGATCCAGAAGCGCTTGCGCGCTTTGAATTAATCAGAGCCCATGGCGCTGTAAAAATGGGTCTTATTGAGCGAATCGAACAAGCTCAAACCAGGCAACACACCCCAAAAGTAGCCTTTGTAGCGCCGGCTGCGGACTACGTCAGCTCCAGCGGTAAAGCAATTGAAGCCAATCAAATCGATATTTCAGTGCGCGCGCTTTCAATGGGTAAGTTGCATCATGCCATGATGGGAACAGCCGCAGTAGCAATAGCGACAGCAGCTGCGGTACCTGGCACCTTGGTCAATCAAGCTGCCGGATCAATACCGCGAGAGTCGATTAAATTTGGCCACCCATCGGGCACCCTTGAGGTTGGCGCAAAGGCAACGCAAATAGATGGCAAATGGGTAGTTAGCCAAGCAAGTATGGGTAGAAGTGCCCGAATCCTGATGCAGGGCTGGGTCCACATACCACCAATAGTCTAGACATTTACGGTGTTTTGTTGTTGCCGAATTATTCAAAACCTTGGGCCAAAATATTGGCCAGGGACGAGGAGAAATCATGACATATCAATCAAATTTTGACCTTGCCAGCCAACAGCCGGAACAATTTTGGCTAGAGCAAGCCAAGCAATTGGCATGGTATAAACAGCCACAGAAAGCTTTAAGCCAAGATGAACATGGCAATTATCGCTGGTTTGCGGATGGTGAATTGAACACTGCTTACTTAGCCCTAGATTTTCATTGCGACAATGGTCGAGCCAATCAAACTGCGCTGATCTACGACTCTCCGGTGACCAACACCCAGCGTAAATACAGTTATCAAGAACTACGTGACGAGGTGGCTCTCACAGCAGGCATGCTAGCCGCACACGGTGTCAGCAAGGGCGATCGAGTTGTCCTGTATATGCCGATGATCCCCCAAGCAGCCATCGCCATGCTCGCTTGTGCCCGATTGGGTGCGATTCATTCTGTCGTCTTTGGTGGTTTTGCTGCAGCTGAATTGGCAGTGCGAATTGACGACGCCAAACCAAAGTTGGTGATGAGCGCTAGTTGTGGCGTTGAAGGGCAAAAGATACTGCCTTATCAGCCTATGCTAGAAGCCGCACTCAAAGCTAGTTCGCAAGCAGACACGACAGTGTTAGTTTGGCAACGAGAACAGCATCCTGCCACCCTCAATTCACAGCTTGTATCCTGGCAAGAACAGTTAGCATTGGCTAAACCTGCCGCTTGCGTGCCGGTTAAAGCCACCGACCCGCTCTATATTTTGTATACCTCAGGGACTACCGGAAAACCGAAAGGCGTGGTTCGCGACAATGGCGGACACGCGGTGGCCATGCACTACAGCATGCAAAGTGTATATGACGTTCAGGCTGGTGATGTGTTTTGGGCTGCCAGTGACGTTGGTTGGGTCGTTGGCCACTCCTACATTGTTTATGCACCACTGATTAAGGGCTGCACCACTATTTTGTATGAAGGTAAGCCGGTTCGAACCCCAGATGCTGGCGCTTTTTGGCGAGTAGCCAGTGAGCACAAAGTCACTATTTTGTTTGCAGCACCGACAGCCTTTAGGGCGATTAAAAAAGAAGACCCAGACGCAAAGCTGATCCAACAATATGACTTAAGTCATCTGCGCGATATTTTTATGGCTGGCGAACGACTTGATCCACCAACGCTGGATTGGACTTTAGAAAAAACGGGCAAACCAGTTATCGATCATTGGTGGCAGACCGAAACCGGGTGGGCAATTGCAGGCAATCCCTTAGGCCTGGAGCGCTTACCGCTTAAATCCGGTAGTGCGAGTAAGCCACTGCCCGGCTATAAGGTTAAAATTTTGAACGAAATTGGGGAAACTTGTGCACCACTTGAGCAAGGCTTTATCGCAATAGAACTGCCACTACCTCCGGGTTGCTTGCCTACTGTTTGGGGCGATCAAGCTCGATTTGAATCAGCCTACTTAAAGCAGTTCCCTGGATACTATGTCAGTGGTGATGGCGGTTACATCGACGAAGACGGTTACCTATTTGTAATGGGTCGTATTGATGATGTGATTAACGTCGCAGGTCATCGACTATCCACTGGAGAGATGGAAGAGATTGTCGGCGCTCACCCTGCGGTTGCTGAATGTGCCGTTATAGGCAGTCACGATGAACTCAAAGGTCAAATTCCCTTTGGTTTAGTGGTCCTAAAAGATGGCATTACCCAAGACACCCAAGAAATACAACGTGAATTAATTCAAAAAGTCCGCGATGAGATTGGTGCAATAGCCTGTTTTAACCAAGCTTTAGTGGTGCAGCGCTTGCCTAAAACGCGTTCTGGAAAAATCTTACGTCGAACCTTGCGACAACTCGCTGATGGCGAAGATTACGCTATCCCAACCACCATTGATGATCCGACAAGTCTCAATGAGATAGAAGATCTTATGATGCGTGGAAGAACCGTGATTTAAAGTGAAACTCCAAACAAACACAAAGCCAAAGTATTTACACTTTGGCTTTTTTGTTTTCATTTCAACACTGCGGTAAAGCGAAAGTCTCTCATAGGGTACGCTGTATTATTCTAAGTCGACCAGCTCTGTAACCCTGAATGCATCAGCCTTAAGGTGATGACGCTCAAGCAGCTTGTAAAAGTCGGTCCGATTCCGTTGAGCGATCTTTGCTGCCTGGCTAACGTTTCCTTGAGTTAATCGCAGCACTCTTGCTAAATAACCACGTTCAAAATCATCCCTAGCCTGATTAAAACCACTGAGTTCACTCTCTTTTTTCAAGGCGTTTTGTACTAGGTGAAGGGCTACAAACGATTCTGTACTTAGCGCTTGGGTACGTTCGACTACATTCATCAGTTGACGTACATTCCCTGGCCAATCAGCAGACACTAATAAAGACATTGCCTCACTACTATAATGTCGAGCGGGAACATTGTGATTTACGGCAAATTGATTGGCGAAGTGTTCGACCAACAAAGGAATATCCTCGCATCGCGAGGCTAGTCTTGGTAAATCCAGTTCCACGACGTTAAGTCGATAATAGAGATCTTCACGAAAAAGACGTTGTTTGACTAAGGATGCCAAGTCTTGATGACTCGCAGCAATAACGCGGACATCAATTGCAGTGCTTTGTTGTGAACCTAAACGACGGATCTCTCGCTCTTGCAATGCTCGTAATAGTTTGGCTTGAGAGTTTAATTGGGTATCTGCAATCTCATCTAAAAACAGCGTCCCCCCTTTGGCAGCCTCAAACAGTCCTTGTTGGGCTTGGTAGGCTCCGGTAAACGCTCCTTTTTGATAACCAAAAAGCTCAGATTCAAACAGCTCATGGGGTATTGCAGCACAATTGACCGCAATAAACGGCCCACTCGCTCTCGGGCTTGCTTGATGAATTGCTTTTGCAAAGAGTTCTTTGCCAGTACCACTTTGCCCATGCAACATCACACTCACATCACTCTTAGCCACTTGTTTAGCCTCAGAGAGCAAGGTCAACATCAACGGGCTTTGAGTAATCACACTATTACGCCAACTCGATTGCTCTTTCGCTGTTTCGTGTCGATTAGGGTCCACAGATAAAGCAACGGCATCTGCCACTTTATCTAACAATACTTTGCTATCAAACGGTTTGGTTAAATAACCAAAAACCCCCTTCTCTGTTGCCCTAACTGCGTCTGGAATACTTCCATGAGCCGTAAGTAAAATAACAGGAAGATGAGGATGCTCTTTTTTAACCTTGGCAAACAACTCAAGCCCGTCCATACCACTCATACAAACATCACTTATAAGCAAACTAGGTATTTGGCTTTCTATTTGGGCCAAGGCGTGTTTTGCACTAGCCACAGAGCTAACCTCATAGCCTGCTGATTGTAAGCGGATACTGATGAGTCGAAGTAAACTTGGGTCGTCATCGACAACCAAAACATGGCCTTTACTATTTATTGTCATGTAACTGCTGCTCTAATTGGGTAAGTTGCTTTAACTGACCGTTCAATTTGTCAATTTCAATTTGTAATTGCATGCTGCTTTGCTCCGCATTCTCAAATTTGCTTTCCAGCTCTTCGTATCTATTCTGCCATCGAATGGCATCTTTCATTTGGTCATTCATCACTTCAAGCCATCCGAGCTGCGGATGCTCACTGAGTAGATCCAATTGCGACGCTAGTATTTTTTGACTGCGGTGAACATTTCTAACCGGAGAGTTACGATGCGCATACAAAAGAGCCAGTTTGATTTGTTGACTAAGACTTGAATTTTGCTGTTTTACGATGTCTATCTGCTGCTCAAACTCTTGGTTAGATAGGCTAGACAACCAAGTGTAATACTGCGAGTACTGATCACTGGTTACTCGGTAATAAGGATACTGTGTGTATTCTGGATTAGGCTCCGAAGATGATGAGTTTTGTATTGGACCGGTACATGCAACTACAACCGTTATTAGACTAATAATGAGGAACAGCTTTGATGCTTTACGATTGTTCATATTTGAAACCACATATTTCAAAAATACTCCCTAGTTCCGAGCGGCGATAACAGAGGCTAGCCTGATGCCGATCGATAAGCTCCTTGACGATTGTTAGCCCTAAGCCACTGCCTTTTAAGGGCACTTCAATCGCATGTTTGTTTTGACTAAAAGGCTCAAACATCTGAGCCTGAAAAACTTCATCTATACCACCAGCTTGGTCTTCAATAACAACACAAGCAAGCCCGTTATTATCGATTTTTGAGTCGATAATAATCACCCCCTGACGCGGCGAAAATTTGATCGCGTTGGAGACTAAGTTATCAAAGATAACGCGAAGTTGTTCTTGGTTTCCGCTAACCCTCAAGCTGTCTAGATTTACTTGAAGGTCTAGTTGTTTATTGTTGATGGTAAGTTGATGTGATTTCAAAACAACATCAAACAACTCACCAAGGGATACCGATTGATGACTCTGGGAGATTGAGTTATCGATGATGTGATTAAAGTTTAGTAGATCTTCAATATGTCGTTGTAATTTTAAACTATTCTCTTGAAGAATTTGACACACCTCATGCTGTCGCTCGTTTAAGCCTCCGAGACTATGATCATATAAGAGCTCATTTCCCTCTCTTATTGCAGCCAGTGGTGTTTTAAGCTCATGAGAAATATGGCGAATAAATCTATTTTTTTGCGTTTCCAAAAATTGCAGCCTGGCGCGCATTTGGTCCAAGGCTAGGGCTATTTCTGCAACATCAGCCGGCCCATTAATCACAATCGGAGTTTCAAAATCACCGAGTTCTAAAGCCTTAATTTGCTGGCCAAGTTGTTTTATGGGACGGGTAATAAACCAGACAAAACTGATGGCAGCAAATATCACCAGCGGTAAAAACAATATACTCCACAATATTTGTTGCTGCGCTTTACTTGAGCCTTGTTTAACCGCACTGGCCTGGTCTACAACCTGCTGTTGTATTCGTGTTTGATAAACATCGTTTAATCGCTTTAGTTTTTGCAACAACATCGAGACCTGCTGTTGTTCGCCCGCTGATAATGGTTGCTGATTAACCTGTTGGGCGATCACCCAAACTTGATTAAATGTAAGCACCATAAGCTCGAGCGTCTGTTGATTCTCTTGGGACTCGAAGTTACCTTCCGGCCATTGCGACAGTTCTTCCAATTGCTCTTCAAATAGTCGCTCGAGTTGGGTATCACCTAAAACAAAGTATTGGCGGGCATTACGCTCCATATTCAGTAATAATTCATCAAGTTGTTTTCCGTTTGAAACAAGTTGAGCAACCTGAAAAGCCGCCCGTTGGCCTTCTATAGAAATTTTTTGTAGGCTATACATCGCAAATATTAAGCTTACCAGCAGCGGAATGCCTAGAGTAGCCAAGGCCATAAAACTCAATCGGCGAATTGAAGTAGACGAATTAAACAATGACTTAAGGTCCTCGCAGCTAGATAGCCCAAAATTCGCACCATCATGCCAGATAAACATCAAATTCCCAGCGTCTGCGATACGCGACAATTAGGGGGTATTCACACAATTTCCATAAGTAATTGTTTTTGCTTAATAAAGGTCAAATAAAAATCAACTCTATACTTCAAACCTATATAATTAAGACCAAAACTGTCTCCAAATCGAGACAGTCACTGCCTTTCTAAATCACTAACATACTGAAAACGTTACACTTAACATAGTGGTTCAGTTTTTGCTTATGTAAAGCTCTCCTTCCACTATGGACAAAATAAATGGAACAGGTTACCCAGCGGTATATTCGAGTCGGCCAATGGCTTTTTGAAGTAAAAAGCGTACGAGCTATACGCGTTAGTGAATATGGACAACCTTACGATGCATGCTGCAACATGAGCTTTAACGGCGATCAAGCCTACATTGATAATCAACTTACTCGTAACGATGCCCCATTTACTCAACGGGACTTTTCGGAGTTTTATCAATTTCTTCAAACTATGGGGGTAAGCGATGCCAACTATGATCGTTACCAACATGGGCAAAGACGTAACAAACAAGTAAAAATAATTAACAATGCTGATAACGAAACAACGCTCGTCCCATTTACTCAGCGCGAGACAGCATAACTACTAGATTTTTAAGCCCGCCCGGTGGTAGTCTGAACGCAATAGAAGTGTCTAAAAGACACTCGTTTTGCACACAACACTAGGAAGGATTATTAACATGAAAGTAGGGTTAGTCGGTTGGCGTGGAATGGTTGGTTCTGTTCTTATGCAACGCATGCAGCAAGAAAATGACTTCGAGCACATCGAGGCTACTTTTTTTAGTACCTCACAAATTGGTATTGATAGCCCTGACTTTGGGTTCGGTACCAGTAAGCTTCAAGACGCATTCGATATCGACACCTTAAAAACCATGGATACCATTGTCACTTGCCAAGGTGGTGATTACACCAAAGCTGTCTACTCAAAATTACGCGATTCAGGTTGGGATGGATATTGGATTGACGCAGCCTCCGCACTTCGCATGGATGACAGCGCAGTAATTGTACTCGACCCGGTTAACCGCAAAGTCATCGATGAAGCAATTAGTAATGACGTTCGTTGCTTTGTTGGTGGAAATTGTACGGTTTCGCTGATGTTAATGGCTCTGGGTGGATTATTTGAAAAAGGCCTGGTTGAATGGGCGAGTCCTATGACCTACCAAGCCGCTTCTGGCGCTGGTGCCCGTAATATGCGGGAGCTTATCAGCCAAATGGGTTCAATTGATTCTAGTGTCAGCGAGCTTATGAGTGACCCTGCTTCTGCTATTTTAGACATTGACCGACAAGTTGCAGAACATATGCGAGACCCAAGCTTTCCAAGTGACCAATTTGGTGTGCCGCTCGCAGGCAGCTTAATCCCATGGATTGATGTACCTATGCCATCAGGGCAAAGCAAAGAAGAATGGAAAGCTGAAGTCGAAGCCAACAAAATTTTGGGTAGCTCAGATAACGCCATTCCTGTCGATGGTCTTTGCGTGCGTATTGGGGCTATGCGTTGTCACAGTCAAGCAATCACACTAAAACTTAAGCAAGACTTACCTATTTCAGAAATCGAACAAATACTCGAGAGTCATAACCAATGGGTTAAGGTCATCCCTAATGACCGTGAGTTAAGTTGCCAAGAGCTTACCCCCACCAAGGTAACCGGTACCATGAGCATTCCAGTTGGTAGAATCCGTAAACTATCGATGGGAGCAGAGTACATTTCTGCATTTACTGTTGGTGATCAGTTACTTTGGGGAGCAGCAGAACCACTGCGCAGAATGCTACGTATTTTACTAGAAACCCGTTAGTATAGATTTATCGTAATTCATTGGGCCGGCTCATCTGGGCTGGCTGTTAGCAACGGAATACTTACATGGCCCAAGACGATTTTAAGAAATCAGCAGCAAATCTAAAAAAAGCTGTGCCACTAATGATGAAGCACCAGATCCCGACGACACCAAAGAATTATGCGTTGTGGTATTCCTATGTTGAAGGTAATAGGCCCAAATTGAATCAAGCGATAGAGACCTTAGAAAGCAGCAACTCTGTCATATCCCCAAGTATTCAAGAAGGTTTGTTCGAAAGTCATATTTCTGAACCGCTCTCAGTTGACCATGAAACCACACGAATTAACCTCGAAGCAATGGTTCAAGAGCTCTCAAGTTCAATGCTCGATACCAATACTGACACCACTCAGTTTCAAAATAAAATCAACGAAAACTTTGCTAAGTTAGACCGCATTGAAAGCGATCCCATGCCAATTGAACAAGTCATGGCCTTGGTTAGAGATTTTGTCTCTCAAGCTCATCAGATCCAACAGTCGACCAGTTTTTTTAGTGATAACCTTCAGCAAGCACAAAAAGAAATTGCCCAGCTAAAACAGAAACTTGAAACTACTACTGTTGACGCTCTTCATGACTCACTTACAGGGATACTGAATCGAAGAGCATTTGATAAAGATCTAAACAACTACTATCAAATTGGGCATGACAAATTGTGCATGATCTTAATTGATATCGACCATTTTAAGGCATTTAACGACGAGTACGGGCATTTACTCGGTGATCAAGTCCTTAAAGCGGTGGCTCGAAGGCTCAACGATTCAGTTCGAGAACAGGTTAGGTTGTATCGCTTTGGTGGGGAGGAGTTTGCTATTTTGGTGCCCAACTCAACCCTTCGTTCAGCTCGCCATTTAGCAGAATCTATGCGACGAGCTGTTGAGAAATTAAGTTTGCGAGACCGCCGTAAAAATCGAAATATCGATAACATTACCGCGTCGTTTGGTGTTGCTGCGTTTGACCATAAAACTAAGTCCCCTAAAGACTTAATTGCAGAAGCAGACAAACAGCTTTATGAAGCTAAAAACCTAGGAAGAAACCGGGTTATGCCTATAGTTAGCTAATGGAACCGCAAGTTTCTACAGAATTTCTCGAGCCTGCAATACCTTGATAGCCTGTTCAAAGCCTAACACCAATTCGGTTTGTATGCCGAGTTGGCTCGCAGCATTTATATTAGCCTGATTGTCATCTAAAAATAACACCTCTTGTGCATCCACATTCATCCACTCGAGTACCTTAGTAAATGCCGCTGGCTGCGGTTTCGCCATTCCGATTAGATGTGACGCGAAATAATAGTCAAACTTACCCTGTAGTTCTAGTTCGCTCATCAGATATGACCAATGGAGCCCATTAGTGTTGGAAAAGATCGCTAATATATAGTTCTCTCGAAGCACTTCAAGTGTCTCAAACACCTTTGGATACACACGATGTGGCCATACTTTAAAATGCGACAAAAATTCCTGGCTGCTAATGTTAAGCCGCAGCTGATTTACAATTGCATCGCCAAACTCCTGCTGGCCAATTTCGCCAGTTTCAAATGCGATAGCAATGGGCGATTCAATCCAAGCCCGCCAGTTATCTTCGAGGCTTAGTTTTTGCTTTAACCATTGCTGTTGAATCGGTCGACCATTGAGTTCGACCAATACATTTCCAATATCAAAGAGTAAGCACTTGGGTTTAGGCATCTTTTTTCCTTGAGCTTGCAATCACTAACATAATACCTCCGAGTGTCGCCAAACTGGCCCAGATAAAGCGCAAGCTAAGATCTTCAGAGAGCATCAAACTGCCAGCTGCAGCAGCGAGAACTGGCACACTAAGTTGCATAACAGCTGCCTGTTGCCCTTTAAGGTGCGGCAGAACGCTATACCAAAGCGCGTAGCCACAACCTGAAGCAAGCGCCCCAGAAAGCACAGCGAATATCAAACCAGCAGTACTGAGCTGTATCTGTTGCCACATTAAAATTAGTGCTAGCGCAGCAAATACGACAGCGCGACTAAAATTGGCCCAGCTATCAAGTACTGCGGCTTTGCTTCCTCGTCCAATCAAGGTATAGGCTGCCCATGCTATTCCAGAGGCTGTCATTAACACAAAGCCGATAAAGTCAGGTTGGCTCAGTTGCGGAAATACTAAATACACAAACCCACTAAAGGCAATTAAACTGCCCAAAAGCTCGCCATAACTCGGTCGTACGCCTTGCCACCAAGTAAAGCCAAGCATCGTTAGTTGCACCGCACTAAACAAAACTAGCGCACCTGTGCCTGTATCCAAGTATAGGTAAGCAACAGAAAATGATATGGCGTACACACTTAATGACGTAGCCGCCAACCAAGAACCATGCTTTCGCAACAGTTTAAGATTTAAACTCACTTTAGTTTTAAGCATAGCAATAATGCACAACGCAACTGCACCACTAAACAGCCGCACAAAACTGAAGCTAAATGCATCAATGCTTTGATCGCCAAGCGCCCACCGACAAAAGTAGGAATTTGCGGCAAAAGCCAACATGCATAAAAGGCTTAGACTATAGACTCGCAACATGGATTGCGGCACTACTTACTTAATCGCGATGAGTTCAACATCGAAAACTAAAACCGAACCGGGAGGGATGCTGCCAGCACTGCGCTTTCCATAAGCTAAATCGCTAGGGATAGTAAATCGCACTTTATCGCCTACAACCATTAGTTGTAAGCCTTCCTGCCAACCTTTAATAACTTGCGTGACGCCAAATTCAATCGTTTGCTTGCGGTCAACTGAACTATCAAATATTTTGCCGTCGATAAGTGTGCCATGATAATGAACCTCAACTTTATCACTGGCTTGAGGATGTACCTCTCCTTGCCCACGCTCTAGGTACTGGTACTGCAGGCCCGACTCCGTAACCACTACTGACTCATGTTGCTGGTTTTGATCTAGAAATAGCTGACCGGCAGCTACATTTTCATCATATCCTGAACCATTGGACATAAATCGTTTAGCAACAAACACACCAATAACAACCACTAGAGCCCATACCAACCACTTCATAATATCTTCCTTTGTATAAGTAAGTTGTCAGCATACCCGTCTATAGGACAGTAGCCAATCCTTCATCCCAGGTGTACCATCATTGATCTAACAAAGTTGCCGTTTGGCTAAGCTTTCTTTGTGCCTCAAAGTAGAGAATCATGAAAAAAATCATACTGCTCGTCATCTGTTTATTCGGTTTTGCCTTATTTGGTGTCTATCTATCATTATCCCAGCAAAACTCAACTCAAAATTCACTTGAGAACCCTATTGGTTTGACAGCTCAGGCTAGTTTTTCTAGTCCAGAGCCTGCGGCGAGCCTTATTTGGCATGCTAGCTCTCAAAGCTGGTTGCTCGGTACCCAGAGTTCGAACGACCTCTTGGGCTCGCGTCCCGCCCAACTACTGCGTTTTGACGAAAATTTCACGTACATCGACCGCGTCGATTTGGAAAGTAGTGGCGACCTCTTTGGCCTGAGCTTAATCAATAGTGAGCAGCTCGCGGCGAGCTCATTTGACAGTAAGCTAATTTTTCTCAAACTCGAGCAACAAGCTTGGAGCTATGTTGGTAAACGTAAGTTGTTTCAAGATCGATTGCGCCATAGAACCCGAGCCATGCTTTGGGATCCCGACTTGGAGCTGCTGGTTAGCTGCGAACATTTAGGTGCAAAGCTCTGTTACCAACATAGCCGAGAAGGGCAGCTGCTTAAAACAATGCCAATATTGGAGCTGCATAGCGGACGACCTATAGACCCAAGTGAGTCGGCATTAAGTAGTATCACGAAACTTAATAATAGCTACTACATACTTAGCCAAGACAGTGGAACTATCTATGAAGTAGATTTGACCAACTTCAAAATATCTAAGCAATTCCAAATAAGTTTAGCGATAAATGAACAAGCTGTAGCGCTCGCTGTAAAAGACCAGAATCTGTATCTATTGAGCGCCGTGCGCAGTCGCGACAATCAAAGCCGTGTTTATCGACTCGATTTGGGTCAAAACTTGTGATGGATATTTATACAATACTCGCCGCAATGGCCATTATTTTTGTAGGTGCAACGGTACAATTCACTATCGGTTTTGGCTTAGCTATTGTAGCCGCTCCTTGGCTATTTTTACTTAACGAAGACTATGTACCGGCTCCAATAATTATGATGGCGCTGATCATCTCTTCAATTACTTGTTATCAATATCGTGAAAACCTAAGTTTTAAGGGTCTATGGTCAGCAATTGTTGGAAGAATTCCAGGCTCACTACTTGGTGCTTGGTTTCTGGTCCACTTCCATACTGAAGCGCTATCGTTATGGCTAGGGGCTATTGTAATTTTTGCTGTAGCCGTTAGTTATTCTCCATTTCGCCTGGAACCTAACCAATTTCGAATGGGGATAGCAGGCTTTTTGTCTGGATTTATGGGCACAACCAGTTCAATAGGCGGCCCACCAATGGCACTATTGCTACAACATCAAAAAGCCGAATATTTACGCGCGAATCTTTCTGCTTTTTTTGTATTTAGCTGTGTAATGTCCCTACTTGTTCTTGCACCAATCGGGCATTTGAATTTCACTCACCTTAAGTTGGCAGCGCCATTACTACCCGCAGTCTTGTTAGGAGCATGGGTGGGTAGGCGATTTGCAAGCAGGATCCCAAGAGAGCAAGTACGCACACTTACTATGCTGGTTTGCTTTATCTCAGGTGTCTCGTCGATCATTGCTTACTTTATTTAACACGATCCAAGTAATCGTCCATTATCAAGTTCAATAGAGCTCGCCATGTAAGTTAGCACTAACTACGCGAGCGCCGGCATTATCTCGATGTTCACCTAAATAGATACCTTGCCAAGTACCAAGTTGCAGCTGTCCGCCAACAATATTCAGAGTAAGGTTAACGCCCAAAAGTGAACTTTTCACATGGGCCGGCATGTCATCATAACCTTCATAATTGTGGTCGAAATAAGTAACCGGTTCAGGTAACAGGTGGTTAAAAAATCGTTCCAGATCCCCTCGAACAGTCGCGTCAGCATTCTCATTTAAAGATAAACTTGCACTAGTATGCTGCAAGACTAGATTGCAGATACCCACCTTGAAGGTCGATATCTCTGGTAAGGCGGCTAAGATTTGATCATCAATCAGATGAAAACCACGCGCTTTGACCGACAAGGCAAACTTTTTAGTGATATAGGACATATTACGTCGATACTCCGCTCATTTTTTATAGATCCCATAAGTATTGTTTAAGATTACAGCGCTGGCCTACAAACATGACACCTTCATCTTGCAAGCGTTGTTTTTGAGCCACAAAACGGTCGCTGCCCAGCTCGAACGATATTTTGCCTTGCGAGTTGATGACGCGGTGCCATGGAAGCTTACTATCATGGGGAATTTGCCCTAGACACGTACCTACAGCTCTTGCAGCTGTAGAATTTCCGGCGAGTTGAGCCACAGCTTTATAGGTTAAAACCTTGCCCTTGGGTATGCTTCCAACTACGGAATAGATACGTTCTTTGAAAGTTATGCGATCGTTAGTCATATACTATTGATTTTCTTATGCCTATTCTCTAGCGTAAGAATTCACTATAAATTAAAGCCAGTGCTGGAAATAGTATTTATGCTTAAAGAAAATCTAATTATTGCTGAACCAACACAAACTGCTGAATATTGCATGGTGCTGCTACATGGGCTCGGCGCTAACGGGAGTGATTTAGAACCATTAGCCCGAGCAATCACCAAATCATCAACTCTCAATATTAGATTTGTCATTCCGAGCGCCAAAGTTAGGCCGATCACTGTCAATGCTGGTTTTGAAATGAGCGCTTGGTACGACATTCAACAGATGCTACCGCGGCGCAAAGTTGATATGGCTCAACTCGACCACAGTGTCGAACAAGTGATAGCGCTTATCGAAGAGCAAGTAGCGCAAGGGATTAACAGCGAAAAGATCTTTATCGCCGGATTCTCGCAAGGCGGAGCGGTCGCTTACCAAGCAATGGCGCAGTACCAAGCAGATATTGCCGGCTTACTGATTATGTCGAGCTACATTGCAAGCCGACGTCGAATTACTGAACAAGTAACTAACGCAACTCTACCGATTTTAATTCAGCACGGAAGTCATGACGACGTAGTTCCAGAGCAATTTGCTTTAGATGCTAAATCCTTCTTACTCGAACAAGGATATGAACCACGCTTCGAAAGCTTTCCAATGGATCACAGTATTTGCCCAGCGCAAATTAGATCGATAGCCAACTGGTTAGAGGAAATTACAACAAACTAAAGCCTCATAAACGCACAAAGCTTTTCCATTGTATAAGCGCAGATGCAAAATCTTCTAAACCGCATTGCGCTTCACCGCGATAAACCTCTAATTCATTTTGATAGAGCGCTTCATCATCGTCACTAGCGTTGAACTTAAGCACCGCGCTTTCGTGATCCAAATCTAGCAACAACTCTCGACCACAATGCTGCCAGTGAAGCGCCTTCCGGCTCTGCAATTGTTCAATATTGGTCTGTACCGTAGCCAGCAGCTCTTTATTGCGCCCAAGCTCATCGGTAAACCACGCCTCGAACAACTCAAACCCCGCTTCAAAACGAGCAATGTATTGATCCATCATCTCGTCATACCTAAATTCAAATTCCATAAACAATTCCAAGCGCTTTATAACTACTAAGGTAATTTTAAACTACAACGAACAACAACGCTTGATAAACACGGATCAAATATCGTCAAGTATTGTTTCAAACACTCATCGCTTGTTGAATATGACGAAGTCCCACCAATAGTCACATTGCTGTCAGCGCTTATACGGATAAACTTACCGGGTTAGCGATAGGGTTGGTCGTTTAATTAGAGCCCGCGCAGGGTAAAATTAGGGCTTCGTAAAGCGTAGCTTTAAGCCAACGTAACGGGAGTATCTGGACAATGTGCTCCTGCATTGGCTACTCTCGCCGTCCTCGGCGAGATGCGAGGTCCTTAACGGCCGCAAATAGATATGCGGTAATCAATCAGCGAGAATGAAGGTCCGGCGGAAGATTTCTGGATGTCTGCGCCTATTTTCACAGCGAGGTCCTTAACGGCCTCAAACAGATATGCATTCATGAATCAGCTACGATAAGGCTGTTTTGTGGGCAATGTGCGTTCCCCGCATGTGGGTTTCTGCGCTGCCGACATGGATGTCGGTAGTAGAGCAATGCAGGAGCATATTGCCGTCAGCGCTTATACGCAAAAACCCTTCCGCGTTAGCGATAGGGTTTGTCGTGTATTTGGAGCCTGGCAGGCGAAGTTGGGGTTTCGAGAAGCAACGCTTCGAGCCAATGTAGCGAGAGAATCTCGACAATTCATCGCACCGATTGTTGTTCCGCAAACACGCAACTTTTACAGCGTGGGTTTAATGCAATTCGGATAGAGAAGTCTTTGGGATGTTAACGCCTACTTTCACAGCGAGTAAGGGAATTCGTAAAGCATAGCTTTACGCCTTGCGAGCGGGTTGAGCTCTGCGAAACCCTTAACGGCCTATTAGAGATACGCGGTAATCAATCAGCGTAGATAAAGGTCTTCAGCAACGAGCGCACATTCCCCGCAAGTGGGTTTGCGCGGTAGCGCATATACGAAGTTTAGATGGGCTTTCTCGTTTTAATAAGAGCCTGGCAGGCGAAGTTGGGGTTTCGAAGAGCATTGCTCTGAGCCAACGTAGCGGGAGCATCTCGACAATGTGCTCCTGCATTGCTCTACTCTCGCCGTCCTTGGCGAGATGCGATGCGACCTGATAGTAATGAGAAGAAGCACGGTAATGATTCATCGCTACTAAAGGTGTTCCGCAAACACGCAACTGCCACCTCTATGTGAGCCTGGCAGGCGAAATGGAGATTTCGAGAAGCATTGCTTCGAGCCCATTGAGCGGGGCGAGCTCTGCGAGTCCCTGAAGGGCTATAAAAGATAATCGGAATTGAATCATCGCTGCCGAAGGTTTTCTAACCGCGGAGAGCTTTCACATCTGTGTTCCCCGCAAGTAGTCCTGCAACGCAGTTGCTAAAACGCAAAAAGGCCACCCGTTAGGGTGGCCTTTTTACTTTTAATAAGAGCCTGGCAGAGACCTACTTTCACATGGGGAAACCCCACACTATCATCGGCGCAATTGCGTTTCACTTCTGAGTTCGGCATGGGATCAGGTGGGGCCACAATGCTATGGCCGCCAGGTAAAAACTTGTTGTCTTAAAAAGTCTGGAAAAATCTGAAAAAGGCTCAAGGCTTGAGTTAAACAAGCGTTCTTATACTCTA
>NZ_RAQO01000013.1 GCF_003610775.1 Alginatibacterium sediminis
CTGCTATCCCTGCCAACCTTTAGACTTTGGTTATTCGTAACGAGAGTCGGTAGGATAGAGTTTGATGCGCAATATGTCGTAGATTCAAACCCACTATCCCTGCCAACCTTTAGACTTTGGTTATTTGTAACGAAAGTTTTGCGATGCGGTAATTCGTAATCGTTACCAAATTTTACTTTTATTTTCGGATGAGAGTAAGATAAACAGTTCAGATGGCTTCTTCGGGAGTTACTTGAATATGTTGGCTATGTAGCTCAGCTGGTTAGAGCACAGCACTCATAATGCTGGGGTCGCAGGTTCAAGTCCCGCCATAGCCACCATCTTAAGTTTTGGCTTAAGAGAACAAAGATGCGGAAGTGGTGAAATTGGTAGACACGCTGGATTTAGGTTCCAGTGCTTCGCGGCGTGAGAGTTCAAGTCTCTCCTTCCGCACCATCTTTGAGAACAACAACATTTTGATGCGGAAGTGGTGAAATTGGTAGACACGCTGGATTTAGGTTCCAGTGCTTCGCGGCGTGAGAGTTCAAGTCTCTCCTTCCGCACCATTAATGTTGAGTACGTTCTAATAGTCTTTGTCCCCCAGCAGTTAAGCTCCCTTACCCAACAAATAACAGCTACTCAACCGAACTTTGCACACAGCAGCATCACTTCTAAAAGTCTATAACTACAATCTTCAATCGCCCGACTCAAGATTTAATTTCATTGTGTGCGCCAAAGCACTCACAGAACCAAGCACAGAACCAAGCCACTATTAGCGTTAAAATAATTCATCCCCCAGGAATCTATCTAATACCATTGCTATTAATTTGTTGGTCTTTATTAGTCGTATATAGAATTGCTTAGATCAAGGAAAGAATTGCAGTTACTAGTTGACCTAATGACACCATTTTTGACGCTGATATCAGAAATTGTGGTCGACGAAGTTGAGTTAATAATTTGAACGATTTGTATAAGCACCAAGTCCCTGTATTGCGAGCCCCCAAACTGTAGACTATAAAATCACCAAAATCCTCAGTAAAAAAGCTAAAAAAGGACGCTCTTAAACGCCTTATAAAGGCGCTAATCCAAGCGCATAGCGCAAAGCTACGAGTTTTAGAGGGCCACTTTTTTGCGCCAGATTTAATCCAACTTTACGCAATCCTTTCGCTAGCGGATTGTCATTTGAAAAGCCTAAGTAGAAACCATCCATCATCGATTGCATTAAAAGGTTGTCACGACGTCGTTGGCGTTGATAATTCGCTAAGGCAAAGTTGTCCACCGATTTACCATGTTCAGCTATCGACTCGAGAAGAGCTTCAACATCCTTAAAGCCCAAGTTAACTCCCTGCCCTGCCATCGGATGAATGGTATGCGCAGCATCACCAAGCAACACCGCACAATCTTTAACATAAGATTTTGCGTGCATGCGAGTTAATGGGAAGCTGGCAAAGTTGGAAATCTCAAAGTTACCTGGTAGCTGTGGGAACTGTTCCTTAATGGTGAGTTTTAAAGCAGCTGAGGATAGTGCTTTAAGCGTTTTGATTTGGGCTGGAGTATCGTACCAGACCAAGGCTGCTTTTTGTCCGGGCAAGGGCAATAAGGCCCGGGGTCCCGAAGGATTAAACTGTTGCCATGTTGTAGTTTGCTGCGGTGCATCTAACTCAATATTTATGAGTAAGCAATGCTGTCGATAATTCCATCCACTCGTGGCTATTCCAAGTTGGCTGCGCATACTAGAGAGAGCTCCGTCAGCAACTAGTAGTCTTTTGGCTTTCACTTGTTGCTCGCCTAGTAGAATTTGACAGTCATGCTCTGAGATAGAAACTAGCTTACTACTATCACTTTGAACAAACTCAACATTAAATGCTTCAAGCTGATCCCAAAGTGCAAGTTGTATAACTCGGTTCTCTACAATCGAACCTAAATTCTCTAGGCCAACATCATCAGCCTCGAAACTTAAAACTTGCTCTGGATTTTCCCAAGCTTGCAAACTGCGATAAGGGGCATGCCGCATGGCTTCTACGGCCTGCCATGCGCCTAGACGCTCTAGCAGTGCAATGCTTTGATGACTCAGCGCGCTAACTCTAAGATCAATCGCTTGACTGGCTTGATAGGCCACTGGTGGACACGCTTCGACAACTAAAACCCGCTGACCAAGTCTAGCCAGCCCTAAAGCGCTAGCTGCTCCAATCATTCCCCCGCCGATGACAATTGAATCGTAGTTTTTCAAACCCTAAACCTTTAAAATTGCTCTATAAGCAACAGTATACCAAAGACTGCGTTTTTACTCCCTTATAGTGCAGCCCAGCAATCGTTTTGACACACCGTTTACCTAATTCCTTACTTGCCTAGATTAATCCCATTTAGATTAAGCCATGAACTGGCATTCCCTCCAACAAAGGTTTAAAATGCCGCTCCTTAAAAATCTGAACAGAAATAGAGCAACTTATGGCCAAATTACTTCACATCAAAACTTGGGGCTGTCAAATGAACGAGTACGATTCGTCCAAAATGGCGGACTTACTTGATGCGACCCACGGCTATGAACTTACCGACGAAGCAAAAGATGCAGATGTCGTGCTACTCAACACCTGTTCGATTAGAGAAAAAGCTCAAGAGAAAGTATTTCATCAGCTTGGTCGCTGGAAAAATATTAAGAAAAAAAATCCTAACTTAGTTATTGGGGTGGGTGGTTGTGTTGCCTCACAAGAGGGAGCAGCCATTCGTCAGCGCGCACCTTATGTAGATATAGTATTCGGCCCCCAAACCCTGCACCGCTTGCCTGAAATGATTGCACAAGTGCAAGCTGGTGAGAAAGCAGTAGTGGACGTAAGTTTCCCCGAGATCGAAAAATTTGACCGTTTGCCCGAACCAAAGGCAGATGGAGCCACAGCGTTTGTCTCTATTATGGAAGGCTGTAGCAAATATTGCTCGTTTTGCGTTGTCCCCTACACCCGTGGTGAAGAGGTTAGCCGTCCCTTAGACGACGTACTTTACGAAGTTGCCACCCTAGCCGAGCAAGGAGTTCGAGAAGTTAATCTACTCGGACAAAATGTAAATGCTTATCGAGGATTACAACACGACGAGAGCATTTGTAGTTTTGCTGAATTACTGCGTTATGTTGCTTCAATTAATGGTATTGATCGAATTCGTTTCACAACCAGTCACCCTATTGAGTTCACCGATGACATTATTGATGTCTATGCCGATACACCAGAATTAGTTAGCTTTTTACATTTACCGGTACAAAGTGGCAGCGACCGTATTCTGACTTTAATGAAACGCAGTCATACCGCCTTGGAATACAAATCTATAATTCGTAAATTAAAAGTCGCTAGGCCGGATATAGAAATAAGCTCCGATTTCATAGTTGGCTACCCAGGAGAAACCCAAGCCGACTTTCTGGACACCATGCAGTTGATAGAACAAATAAACTTCGATATGAGCTATAGTTTTATCTACAGTGCACGCCCTGGAACGCCTGCCGCTGATTTACCTGACGATGTCAGTGACGATGAGAAAAAACAACGACTCTATATTTTGCAAGATCGTATCAATCAACAAGCCATGCAAGTTAGTCGTAGAATGCTTGTTACTGAGCAGCGTATTTTGGTTGAAGGTCCATCCAAGAAAAACCCAATGGAGCTTCGGGGTCGCACTGAAAACAACCGCGTTGTCAATTTTGAGGGGCCACACGATTGCATTGGACAATTTGTTGATGTAAAAATCAAAGATGTGTTTGCCCACTCCTTACGTGGCGAACTTGTACGTGTTGAGTCAGAGATGAAGCTACGTGATGCGATGTCACCATCTAGCATTATTGAGAAATCCCAAGAGGGACAAGCGGATGAACTTGGCGTAAGTACCTTTACCCCTGCTTAAACATCCCTCGAAACTTGGCCGCGTAGCGGCCAACAAGGACTATTTTGAGTCAGACTAGTAATATAGAGATCCACCTAGAGCCAGCAAATAGCCAACGTTTAGCCAGTTTGTGCGGCCCATTTGATGACAATATAAAGCAAATCGAACGCCGTCTTGGGCTTGAGATTTCCTACCACAACAATCAATTTAGTATCATCGGCCCTTCACGAGCAACCCTTGCATGTGCAGACATATTGAAAAAGCTTTATGTAGAAACACAAGGTCTTAAAGGCAAAAAAGTGACGGAGTTAGATCCTGAGCAAGTCCATTTGGCAATTCAGCAAAGTAATGCACTAGAATCCGATCACGCCGCACAAAGCTACTCCAAAGAATTAAACATAAAAACCAAACGTGGCGTCGTCAAACCACGCGGTGACAATCAAGCAAATTACGTAGCCAATATTTTACGTCATGACGTCACCTTTGGGATCGGCCCTGCCGGTACCGGGAAAACCTACTTAGCTGTTGCTTGCGCTGTCGATGCACTAGAGCGTCAAGAAGTGCGTCGGATTCTTTTGACAAGGCCTGCTGTTGAAGCAGGTGAGAAACTAGGATTTCTACCCGGCGACTTAAGCCAGAAAGTTGACCCTTACTTACGCCCTCTCTATGACGCCTTATTCGAAATGCTTGGTTTCGAAAAAGTTGAACGACTCATAGAACGAAACATAATTGAAGTTGCACCACTTGCTTATATGCGCGGCCGTACCTTAAACGATGCCTTTATTATCCTTGACGAGAGCCAGAACACGACCCCTGAACAAATGAAAATGTTCTTAACTCGCATAGGCTTTAATTCGCGCGCAGTGATTACTGGTGATGTAACCCAGATTGACTTACCAAAACATCAGAAGTCAGGTTTACGCCACTGCATGGAAGTGCTCAATGAAGTTGAGGCTTTAAGCTTTAATCACTTCGAAGCTGCAGATGTTGTGCGTCATCCAGTGGTTGCTAGTATTGTTCTTGCTTACGAAAAAGCTGACTTAAAAGAGCAGTTAGCAGAACGTTTACGCTTGCAAGCTCGCGAAAAAGCTCAGCAATCCAATAGCAAGGCACCGTTATGAGTTTTGACGTCGACTTGCAAATTGCCTGCAAGGACCAACAATCGATTCCTGAACCAGCTTATATTCAAAGCTGCGTTGAATCTGTACTGAGTCGGTTTCGAGAACAAGCCGAAATAACAGTGCGCATTGTTGATGTAGACGAAAGTCAGACCTTAAATCATGAGTTTCGGGATCAAGATAAACCAACCAACGTGTTGTCATTTCCCTTTATCGCTCCCCCGGGTATAGAGCTGCCTTTACTCGGTGATTTAGTGATTTGCCAAGCCATTATTGCTAAAGAAGCTACTGAACAAAACAAGCCTGAGATCAATCATTGGTCGCATATGCTTGTACATGGCTGCCTGCATTTGCTAGGTTATGATCATATCGATGATCACGATGCTGAAGAAATGGAAGCCCTTGAGGTCGAAATCTTAAACAGCATGGGCATTGCTGATCCTTATTTATAACTGTTAAAACAAGAAGCGAATGAACGACGACCCAAACTCGAGCAACGGCTCCTCTAAAAAATCTTTGCTAGGAAAACTAGCACAATTGGTTTCAGGCGAGCCGAAAAACAAAGAACAACTCGTAGAACTAATCAAAGATGCGAATCAACGAGAATTAATCGATAGTAATACTACCGATATGCTCGAAGGAGTATTAGACATCACCAAATTGAGGGTGCGGGATATTATGATCCCGCGTTCGCAAATGGTGACTATCGATGTCAATACCACCATCAGTAAGGCGCTTCCAAAGCTGATCAAAGCGCGTCACTCGCGCTTTCCCGTGATCAACGAAGACAAAGACCATATTGAAGGAATACTGCTTGCGAAAGATTTATTGCAGTATAGTTTTGATGACAATGCTGAAACCTTACTCATTGGCGAGACCATTCGCGCTGCAGTGGTTGTCCCCGAGAGTAAACGCATCGACAAACTTCTCAAAGAGTTTCGCAGCAAGCGTTATCACATGGCAATTGTGGTTGATGAATTTGGTGGCGTTTCAGGATTAGTGACCATTGAAGATATTTTAGAACTAATTGTCGGTGATATTGAAGATGAATTCGCCAAGGCTGAAGACTTGCTCGACGATGTAAAGCGCATTAACAACAGCACTTATTCAGTCAACGCGCTAACCGAAATTGAAGACTTCAACGAACAGTTTTCGTGTTCATTTCATAGTGATGAAGTAGACACCATTGGTGGTTTAGTGACACACGCTTTTGGTCACCTGCCGGCTAAAGGTGAAATCATAAAAATCGATGGATTTAAATTTAAAGTCAAAAGTGCAGACCGCCGGCGCTTAAATCAACTACGCGTGACAGTCCCAAAAGGCACCGTGGTAACCCTTAATCAGGATTAATCTATTGGCGCTTTCAACGCTCAAAAGCTGGCAGGCTTACCTGCTAGCTTTTTTATTAGGCCTTAGCACCCCATTTTCGTTTGCTCCTTTTGATATCTGGCCAATAATGCCACTAAGCCTTGCTGGCTTATGGCTCCTAGCGAGTCACCACAATCACCCAGGAAAACTTGGTTTCGTTTATGGGTTAGGTTGGTTTGGTTACGGTGTTTCTTGGGTACATGTAAGCATGGCTCAATTTGGAGGAATGCCGCTCGCAGCTAGTTTAGGGTTAATGCTGTTGTTGGTAAGCTACCTGTCCCTATTCCCTAGTTTAGCGATGCATCTCGCCTTTCGCTGGGCGCGAAATTACTCCATAGGTTTTTACTTAGTTTACCTACCTAGCTGTTGGCTTTTAACCGAATGGCTACGCTCATGGCTACTAACCGGCTTTCCTTGGCTTCAACCTGGTTATTCGCAGTTGGCATCGCCGCTTTCAGCATTCGCACCCTATCTAGGTGTACTTGGGGTCAGCGCTGCAACTTTTGTGCTTTCCGGCATCCTAGCCTATGGTTTTTTGAACCCTAAACATCGCTTGCCCCTTGCAGCCCTTATTGTGCTAAGCGCAGTTGCATTGATGATTGTTAAGCCCATTCAATGGACAAAAGATAGTTCTAGCCTTGAGCTCGCACTTGTCCAGGGTAACATTGATCTCAATCAGAAATGGTTACGCAAAAATCGAGTACCGATGCTACAGCGCTATCAAGAATTGAGCCTTGCCCAACCCCAAGCTGACGTTATCATTTGGCCAGAATCAGCTATTGCAGCAACCGAATTCGAAACCTTAGGTTTTTTGGAATCACTTGATCGCCGACTATTAGAGCGCCAACAAGCTTTAGTTACTGGAATCATCGCGCTAGATTACCAAAGCAATCATTTTTATAACGCGATGATTACGCTTGGACAATACACCTTACCTAACACCGATCAGAGTACCGAACATGAGCAGCTCAGTTATGAGTTTGAAGGGGATAATCGATATTATAAGCAACACCTACTCCCTATTGGAGAGTTTGTCCCCTTTGAAACCATCTTAAGGCCCTTGGCTCCCTTTTTTAACCTTCCGATGTCGTCGTTTGCTCGAGGTGATAGCACTCAAAAAAATCTAGTGGTTAAAGGCCAACAATGGATACCCGCAATTTGTTATGAAATTGCTTTTAGCGAATTAGTTAGAAAATATGCGAATAAGCACAGCGATGCAATCATCACGGTTAGTAACGATACTTGGTTTGGCTCATCAATCGGTCCCGAGCAACATTTGCAAATAGCTCAAATGCGCGCTCTTGAATTGCAGCGACCAGTAATTCGCTCAACAAACAGCGGCGTGACCGCCATCATAGACCGTCGCGGCCAAATAAACGCTAAGGCAGCAAGCTTTGAAGAAGCAACCTTAGTTGCCAATATAACAGGCGCCCAGGGGCTCACCCCGTTCCAACGTTGGGGAGAGCGTCCGCTATTATATGTAATGCTATTGGTTTTGGTTGTCTACCGATTTAGATTCAAAGGCAAATAGCTGATCCAGCGGTAAGTGCTGATAACTATCATGTTGGCACTTTGGACAAGGGCTAAGCTTTTCTGGGTGCCAAATCGCATGTTGGTACCCACACTTAGTACATTCTATAAGTCCCAAACCTAATCGCTCACCACTTTTATAAATACCTTGGTGTTTTAGATCTTCACTTAGGTCATGCCACGCGATTTGACTTGGGTCACTTACTTTGCCTAACCAATGCCAAATACTATCCTCCAATAACCCCATCGATGGGCTGGCTTGCCAATCTTCTCGATAATCTTGTTGCCACTGCGCAATATCGCGTTTCACATAGACTTTAACAAGTTCTATCTCATCTTTACTGAGCTCTTGAGCTGCATTAATGTATTGCGAACTTTTTTCTAGTAAGCTTTTTAGCTCTTCACTACTTGGATTGTTTTCCCCATTTAAACGTTGCCCAATATCTTTAATCACCTGCTGATATACATCGGTAAATTTTGACATTTCATACCTCCTAGCGGCTAGTTTTAACTCTAACGAGCAATCGCTTGAATAAAAGCGCTCTAAATCACAACTTTAAGCATAGAAAAAACACTTCATAGCACAAGGAGTATTGTTGTTGTAAGGCGTACTCGGTATCCTATGCTGATTTGCATCATGCCGGAAAACCCGGAACAACTGGAAGTACTCAGCAATGCCACACATGTCAGAGCAATATAGTCCGCGCGATATCGAAACCCGCATCCAAGAACAATGGGATAAAGACCAAACTTTTGCCGTCACCGAAGACGCTAGCAAGGAAAAGTTTTATTGCCTATCAATGTTCCCGTATCCAAGCGGACGACTGCACATGGGTCACGTACGCAACTACACTATTGGTGATGTGGTCTCGCGTTATCAACGCATGCAGGGTAAAAACGTTCTCCAACCCATGGGTTGGGATGCATTCGGTCTACCCGCTGAAAACGCAGCAATCAATAATAATACTGCGCCAGCGAAGTGGACTTACGAAAACATCGAGTACATGAAGACCCAATTAAAACAGCTAGGTTTTGGATATGATTGGAACCGCGAGCTGGCCACATGCCGCCCTGATTACTATCGCTGGGAGCAATGGTTCTTCACCAAACTATATGACAAAGGTATGGTTTATAAGAAAATGGCTACGGTTAACTGGGATCCGGTTGACCAAACTGTACTCGCCAATGAGCAAGTTATCGACGGTCGCGGCTGGCGCTCTGGAGCCTTAGTTGAACAAAAGCAAATACCGCAATGGTTCATTAAGATTACTGATTACGCTCAAGAGTTACTTGATGATTTAGATCAGCTAAATGAATGGCCAGAGCAAGTTAAGACCATGCAACGCAACTGGATAGGTCGTTCTGAAGGCGTAGAAATGACCTTTGGTCTTGCTGGGCGCGACGATAGCTTTGATATCTACACCACCCGCCCTGACACGTTAATGGGTGTAACCTATGTAGCATTGGCTGCTGCTCATCCTTTAGCTGTTGAAGCCTCTGTCAACAATCCGGAACTAGCGAGTTTTATTGATGACTGTCGTAACAACAAAGTTGCCGAAGCTGATATGGCAACGATGGAAAAGAAAGGTGTTGATACCGGTTTAAAAGCAATTCATCCAATTAGCGGTGAGCAAATCCCAGTATGGGCAGCTAATTTTGTGCTGATGGATTATGGCTCAGGCGCCGTAATGTCAGTACCCGCACACGACCAACGCGATTATGAGTTTGCTAAGACTTTCGGCCTAGACATAAAAGCGGTTATCAAACCTGCCGACCAAGATGTAGACATCAGCGAAGTTGCTTATACAGAAAAAGGGATTCTATTCAACTCTGGTGAATTTGATGGCTTAGATTTCCAAGCAGCCTTAGATGCCATATCCAGTAAGCTTGAAGCTCAAAACAAAGGTCGTAAAACCGTAAACTTCCGATTGCGAGATTGGGGCGTATCGCGCCAACGCTATTGGGGCACTCCAATCCCCATGCTAAATTTGCCAAATGGTGACGTGGTGCCCGTACCTGAAGACCAACTGCCGGTGCGCTTACCTGAAGATGTGGTTATGGATGGCGTTAGCTCGCCAATCAAGTCAAATCCGCAGTGGGCTAAAACAACTTACCAAGGCGAAGAAGCGTTCCATGAAACCGATACCTTTGACACCTTTATGGAGTCAAGCTGGTACTACGCTCGCTACTGTAGCTCGAATCAAGATGAAGTCATGCTTGATCCAGAACAAGCCAACTACTGGTTACCCGTTGATCAATATATCGGAGGCATTGAGCATGCCATTTTGCACTTACTATATGCGCGATTCTTCCACAAACTATTGCGTGATAGCGGCTTAGTTGAGTCTGACGAACCGTTTAAGAAACTACTTACACAAGGCATGGTACTCGCTGACGCCTTCTATTATGAAGATGAGAAAGGCGGCAAGGTTTGGGTATCTCCAAGCGATGCGGTATGCGAAAAAGACGAAAAAGGTCGTATTACTTCAGCTGCTACAACTGACGGTAAAACTCTGACTTATGCGGGCATGAGCAAAATGTCTAAGTCAAAAAACAACGGCATTGATCCCCAACAAATGGTTGACCGTTACGGTGCTGATACCGTGCGCCTATTTATGATGTTTGCAGCACCTGCTGAACAAACACTTGAATGGCAAGATAGCGCTGTTGAAGGTTCCTTGCGCTTCCTGCGCCGGGTATGGAAACTGGCTTTCGACTACAGTAACAGTGGCGAACACTCCAAATTAGATGTTGAAAATCTAAGCGCTGTTCAACAAGAATTGCGTCGTGATTTGCACAAAGCTATCGCTAAAGTAAGTGATGATGTTGGTCGTCGTCAGACCTTTAATACGGCAATTGCAGCCATAATGGAATTGATGAACAAACTAGGCAAAGCAAGCTTAGAGCACGAACAAGATCGAGCATTAATGCGAGAAGCCATCGAAGCAGTAGTACTAATGCTTAGCCCTATAACACCACATATCTCCAAAGAGATTTGGCGTCTACTAGGTAATCAAGAAGAAATAGATACCGTTGACTGGCCGCTAGCTGACGAAAAAGCCTTGGTTGAAAGTAGTAAACTTATAATTGTTCAAGTCAATGGTAAGCTTCGTTGCCGCTTGACGGTTGCCGCTGATGCGGATCAAGACCAAGTGCAGACGCTAGCAATGAATGATGAACACGTTCAGAAATTTACCGAAGGAAAAACCATCCGTAAGGTGATATTTGTACCCGGTAAACTTCTTAATATTGTTGCAAATTAAGGTCTAAATGCATGTCGATTAAAGCAGTTCAGATTGTTTTTGTCAGCATTGTTATCGCAACCCTCTCGGGTTGCGGTTTCCAGCTGCGCGGTGACTACTTGATGTCAGAAGAGCTCAATCGTATGTATGTCAGTGGTGGCGAAAAATATTCGCCTATCCACCGTGAAGTACGCCGTCGTTTAGAGCTTAATGGTACACAATTAATGGCTGAGCCTAGCGATGACTACCCAACTCTGCGTTTAGGAAGAGTATCAAGAACGAAACGAACTTTATCGCTCTATGAAAACGGCCAAGTTGCGGAATATGAAATGAGTTATCGCATCAATTCATCATTAATCTCGCCAAAGCATAACAACCAGGTTTACCCTATAAACGTGAAAATGCACCGTGATTTTCAAGACAACCCACTGAGCTCTTTAGCCAAGCAACGTGAAGAAGATATGTTGGATAAGGAAATTAATGGTCTAGCTGCGGATCAAATCATTCGTCAATTGGCTGCGATCCAATTTGACTAAAATTTACGCAGATCGTTTAAACCAGTATCTAGATAAAGCTTGCTTGGCTTACGCAGTTGTTGGTGAGGAACCTTTAATCAAACTTGAAAGTTGCGACGCAATTAGGAATTCCTTGCGACAACAGGGTTTGCTTGAAGAGCGTTTACGCTTCAACTTTGATAGCGATTTTCGTTGGGAAGACGTCATCGATGCCTTTCAAGAGCTCTCATTATTTGCCCAACAACGCTTAGTTGAGATCCACTTTGAACAAAGCCCGGATAAAAGCATCAATCAGCAGCTAGAGCGGGTAATGCAGTTGCTCCAAGCTGATTGTCGCCTATTGCTAAGTTTTAGCAAATTAAACAAAAGTGTTGAGAAACAAAACTGGTACGTCTCACTTGAGCAACAGGGCTTACTGGTTATGGTCTATGCACCAGAAGGACAACAACTCAATCGTTGGATAGTCCAGCGGCTTAAGAATAATCAAATAGAACCCAGTAACGACCGCGTTGAACTGCTCTCTCATTATTACGAGGGAAACTTACCAGCGATGTCACAAGCAATTCAAACCATCGCTTTGTTAAGTCACGGTAAGAAGCAACACGCACTTAGCATTCACGACATTGAGAATTGCCTCGATCAAGCCAGTCATTTTACGGCCTTTCACCTTGTCGACGCCATGCTACAGATGGACCTGCGCCGTAGCTTACATATCGCGCATCAACTCCAACAACAGCAAAGTGATAGTTTATTACTCGTCAACTGGGGGCTAAGCAATGACTTTAAATGCATTCAAGCCTTGTGGAACGGCGAAGCTGAACGCAGTGTGTTCCAACGATTTAGAATTTGGTCAAAACGCCAAAACATGCTGCGAAATGCAAGCCACTCTCTAAGCCAACAACAGTTAGCTTCAGCCTACGAATTACTAGCCCAAATTGATATAGCTCTGAAAACCTTTGATGCAGCGTGGGCTTGGCATTTGCTAGAGCGTTGTATGTTGTTAATGGTCAAACCCAATTATGTCCAAGCTCCACACTAAGTTAATTTTTGGCGGTAGTTTTGACCCTATCCATCTAGGGCATCTACAGCATATCGAATCACTGAAGCAAGAATTCGATCCTTGCGAAGCAATTCTGTTACCAAATGCATTGTCGCCGCTAAAACAAAAACAGTTCTGCTTGCCTGAGCAGCGCCTTCGTTGCTTAGAACTTGCCGTGGCTCAATCGCCGAATTTGCAACTAGATACCCGCGAATTGAAGCGCCAAGAGCCAAGCTATACCTTACTTAGTCTACAAGAGTTTGCTAACGAATCCCCCCATGACTCGCGTATCTTTGTGCTTGGTATGGATTCTTTAATTCATTTAGACCGATGGTACAAGTGGCGAGAGCTATTTGATTATGCCAATTTACTGGTTCTTAATCGTCCCGGATACAACCGGGTACTCGCACCAGAGCTGCGAGACTTCTTAGCGCCTCGCCAAGTTGATAGTGCTAATGCGCTAAGCCAAACCGAGGCTGGAAGAATTGCCTTTATCCAGCAGCAAGAAATACCTATATCTTCAAGTCAGATCAGGGATTACTTAGTATCACAGCCTAAACACCCAGATCTGAAACGATGGTTGCCGAAGTCTGTATACGACTACATCCAGGCCGAAGGTATTTATCAGTTGTAAGGCAGTACGGCCGGCTTAGGCCGTGTTATACTCGGCCGCAACGAAAACACATAGGACCGATTTTGAAAAAAGAACAAGCACTTGTCGACTTTGTTGTCGACAAAATAGAAGACCTGAAAGGCCGCGATATCAGCGTACTCGACGTACGAGAAAAATCGACGGTAACTGACTATCTCGTTGTATGTAGCGGTAATTCAAAACGTCACGTTCAATCCATTGCACAAAATGTCAATATCGAAGCCAAACAAGCCGAGGTAGAAATTCTCGGAATTGAAGGGCAAGTTGAAGGTGAATGGGTTTTGGTTGATTTGGGTAATGTTGTTGTACACGTGATGCAAGATCAAACTCGTGATTTCTATCAACTCGAAAAACTATGGTCACAAGGCCCAAGTGAGTCAGCTGCAGGATGAAAATCCAGCTACTTGCCGTCGGCCACAAAATGCCGGCGTGGGTTGAGCAAGGCTACCAAGAATATGCCCGCCGATTCCCTAAAGATATGCCCTTAGAGCTCGTCGAAATTAGTGCCGGTAAGCGGGGTAAAAATGCTGATATACGCCGTATTCTTGAGAAAGAAGGCGAAGCCACCTTAGCAGCAATTCCCAAAGGTAATCGTATTGTCACCTTAGAAGTGACAGGAAAAGCCTGGACGACCGAACAGCTTGCAAAGAATATGGACGCCTGGAAAATGGATGGTCGCGATGTTAGTTTGCTCATTGGCGGTCCCGAAGGATTAGCGCCAGCTTGTATTCAAGCATCAGAGCAACGTTGGTCGCTTTCTGCGTTGACCTTACCGCACCCTATGGTTCGAGTCATTGTCGCAGAAGGCTTATATCGCGCTTGGAGTGTCACAGCTAACCACCCTTATCATAGAGAATAAGTTGCATGAATAAGCGCGTCGCAATGCGCGATCATAGCTCAGAATCAAATTTATTTAAGCGCCGAGCATTTGTTTGTTTTGTCGGTGTTATAGCTTTGTTGTGCCTATTACTCGCGAATATGTACTATCTGCAATTACAAAATTTCGAAACCTATAACACTCGCTCCAACGACAACCGAATAAGCATCGTACCGATAGCACCTCCACGCGGCCTAATTTATGATCGTAATGGAGTATTGTTAGCGGAGAATCGTCCAACATTTAGTATTGAAATTATACCGGAGCGCGTTGATGATATTGACGTGATGCTTAAAGAGCTCGGCAGTCTTATCACGCTCAGCGAAACCGATATCAGTAGTTTCAATACCCGGCACAAACAAAGTCGTCGCTTCAAGCCTATCACCTTAAAAGACCGTCTAAGCGAACGGGAAGTCGCCATTTTCAGCGTGAATCAACATCGCTTTAAAGGGGCTCAAATCGAAAGTAATCTCAGCCGTTACTATCCTTATGGAGAGGCGATTACCCATGCTTTAGGCTATGTTGCCCGCATTAATACCAAAGACGTTGAGCGCCTAACTAAAGATGAAAAAATCACCAATTATGCCGCCACCAAAACCATCGGTAAGCAAGGCATTGAGCGCTACTACGAAGACTTACTACATGGTGAAGCTGGCTACCAAGAAGTTGAAGTCAACAACCGTGGGCGTATTATTCGGACATTAAGGGTTAAGCCACCTGTACCCGGCCACGATCTATACTTGAACATTGATATTAATTTGCAGCTTCAAGCCCATTCCATTTTGGAAGGACGTCGAGGTTCTATCGTGTTGATAGACCCTGAAACCAGTGGCATCTTAGCGTTGGTTAGCAGTCCTAGTTATGACCCTAATCAGTTTGTAAGCGGCATCAGTAACACCAATTATAGTGCTTTGCTAAACTCGCGCGATAGACCTCTAATTAACCGTGCCAGCCAAGGTACCTACCCTCCCGCCTCAACCATAAAACCTTTGATGGCAGTCATGGGCTTAGAGCTCGACAAAATTGATGAAGAAGAACAAATTTTCGATCCCGGCTTCTTTCAAATTCCCAATACTAAACGTCGTTTCAGAGACTGGAAACGCTGGGGACACGGTTGGGTAGACGTTACTAAAGCAATTGAACAAAGTGTTGATACATTCTTCTACAAACTCGCCTACGATGTAGGCATCGATAACATCCATAACTATATGAATAAATTTGGTTTTGGACGTTATACGGGTATTGATATCCATGAAGAAACAAAAGCCAATATGCCAAGCCGAGAATGGAAAAGAGAGCGCCATCGTCAGCCATGGTGGCAAGGTGACACGATTTCAGTCGGTATAGGTCAAGGTTACTGGACAGCAACCCCATTGCAGCTCGCTCAAGCAACTAATATTTTAGTTAATAAAGGCCGCGTAATTGATCCCAAAATTGTCCATGCGATAGACGACGGAAACCAAACCGTAGCCTTGCCTCTACTCGAACATGATTCAATTGAAGTAAGAGATCAGAGGCACTGGGAGATCGCGCTTAATGGCATGTATGGTGTTGTTAATCGCTCTAATGGTACAGCCAGACGAGCTTTTGTAGGGACCCCTTACGTTTCCGCTGGGAAATCGGGCACAGCACAAGTTATCGCAATCGCTGACGACGCAGAATACGATGCAGATGCGATCGACGAGCGTCACCGTGACAATGCGATGTTTATTGCCTTTGCTCCCTATGACAAGCCAAAAATTGTTGCCAGTATCGTTGTCGAAAACGCTGGTGGGGGTAGTTCAAATGGCGGTCCAATAGCTCGCGAGCTTTTCGATAGTTTCATGAGTCGGCAAGACTTCAATGATGTATTAAACAGATATGATTTAGTGGATGAAAATGAATAAACAGCAACAGCAGTCAATTTGGTGGCGACTGCACATCGACTGGCCACTGTTACTCGGTTTGGTCGTGCTTTGCGGTGTCGGTAGTTTCATCCTATATAGCGCTAGTGGCGAAAGTATGGCGATGCTCAATCGACAATTAGTGCGTGTTTTCTTTGCCTTTGTGGTGATGTTTGTTATGGCGCAAATATCACCCGATGTGTATGCACGTTGGGCACTACCACTATTCTTAGTCGGTCTGATAATGTTGGTTATGGTACTCGTTTTCGGACATGTCGGTAAAGGGGCCCAACGTTGGCTTGATCTAGGTGTAGTTCGCTTCCAACCCTCTGAAATAATGAAAGTAGCTGTCCCATTAATGGTTGCAAGTTATATCAGTAAGCACTCACTTCCACCTAAGTTTACGGTGCTGCTTGTGGGTGCAGCCATCGCCATCGCACCTACCTTGCTCATTGCTCGACAGCCAGACTTAGGCACGTCCTTACTGGTTGCAGCTTCAGGAATATTCGTTCTGTTTCTTGCTGGCATGAGCTGGGCTTTAGTTGCCGCTGCCGCAGCCGCTATCGCAGCTTTGCTCCCAGTATTATGGTATTTTTTCATGCACGATTATCAGCGTCAGCGAGTGCTCACCTTACTAAATCCAGAGCGAGACCCTCTCAATACCGGTTATCATATTATTCAGTCAAAAATATCTATTGGCTCAGGCGGTTTATCCGGCAAAGGATGGTTGCAGGGCACTCAAAGCCAACTAGACTTTTTACCCGAGCGGCATACCGATTTCATCTTTGCAGTTTTCGCGGAGGAGTTTGGCTATATAGGAGTGATACTGTTACTGGCTTTATATTTATATATTATCGCTCGAGGACTTTTAATCGCTATTCAAGCTCAAACAGCCTTCGGACGCTTAATCGCAGGAAGCCTAACACTCACTTTTTTCGTGTATGTGTTCGTAAATATCGGTATGGTTAGCGGACTATTACCGGTTGTGGGCGTACCTTTACCCTTAATTAGCTATGGCGGCACATCCATCGTAACCTTAATGGCAGGTTTTGGTGTATTAATGTCGGTGCACACTCACAAGCGATTATATGCTCAATAACTCAATCCTCAGAATTTTAGGAGAAAGAATGCGCCAACTTGTTCTCGCGCTAAGTTTAGCTCTCGGTTTTTCTCAATCTGCATTAGCAGCCCCTATGGACGACGCCACACGAACCAGAATCGCTGAGCTAGCGGAGCAATTGTCGATCGATCAAAGCAAGCTTGAGGCAGCTATAGGCCAAGCTAAAAAGAGCCCAACTGTTCTTAAAGCAATTACTAAACCTTGGGAAGCCAAGCCTTGGTATGAGTACAGGCCCATTTTTCTAACCCAAAAACGCATCGATAAGGGTGTTGAGTTTTGGAAGAAAAACCAAGACACCTTAATCCGCGCCGAACAGGAATTTCAAGTACCCGCCCATGTTATCGTCTCTATCATTGGAGTGGAGACTTATTACGGAGGTAATAAAGGAAGTCTTTCAGTTCTAAATTCTCTGTATAGTTTAGGTTTCCACTATCCCAAACGAGCCGAATTTTTCTCTAAAGAATTTGCTTACTACGTCAAACTAGCAGCAGAACAAGGTTGGGACCTAAAGTCAGTAAAAGGATCATATGCCGGAGCGATGGGATATGGCCAGTTTATCCCCAGTAGCTACATCCATTACGGTGTCGACTTCGATGGTGACAACAAAGTAGACATACTAAATAATGAAGTTGATGCGATTGGTTCAGTTGCTAATTATTTCAGTGAGCACCATTGGAGTTTTGGAGAGCCCGTTATTCACCCAATTGAGATAGGTGAGTTAGATCCAGCTCTATTTGAGCAAAAAGGCTTGAGTTTTGACCACACTTGGGCGCAATTAAATGCTCAGGGTCTAAAAAGCAGCGACGCTATTCCCCAACAAGCGAAAGTGCGGTTTGTAAGCCTCAAAGAAAGTGACACCAAGACCAGCTACTGGGTTGCTCGCGAAAACTTTTATGTCATTACTCGTTACAATCGCAGTGTGTTGTACGCTATGGCCGTTCACCAACTAAGTGAAGAGATCAAACGTGCTTATCAAGCTTCGAATTAAACCGAATAATCTGCGCTTAATTGCTGCCGCAGCGCTAAGCCTAATTTTAGCCGCATGTAGTTCTAAAGCGCCACCGCCACAAAGCAAACCCAGTGCTGCTGACCCCAATGCCGGCCGCTATTCCATCAGTCAGGACATAGCACCAGACGACGCGCCAAAATTGGACCATTTAGAAAATCCTGTCCCTCGTGCGGAACCGCTTAGCAAAGGGGGTAACCGAGATTACACGGTACGTGGGATTGCATATAAAGTTTGGCGTGATATTGAAAGCTATGAAGTCGATGGTATCGCCTCTTGGTACGGTAAAAAGTTCCATGGGCACCTTACTTCAAATGGTGAAATTTACGATATGTATAGCTTCTCAGCAGCGCATAAGAATTTGCCTTTACCTAGCTACGTTGAAGTTACAAATTTAGCCAACGGGAAATCAGTGATTGTTCGGGTAAATGATCGCGGACCATTTCATAGTAAACGCGAGATCGATTTATCATACGCAGCTGCGTACAAGCTTGATATGCTAGCAAATGGGACGGCCAAGGTTCGCGTAAAACTGATACGACCGGATGCGCCACAGACGGATACTGAACGGGCTTACATTTACGAAAGCGAGTTCTTAATCCAACTTGCCGCCAGTAAGAACAAAGAAGCATTACAATTACATCAGCGGAAATTACAACAGCAGGGTTTAAAAGCTAGAATTGTCGAAGATAAAGGGTGGCAGAAATTACAATTAGGCCCCTATGTCGACAATAGAGAAGCGGTTAAAACTCTGGAACAAATTCGGGAACCCGACTACAAAAATGCCTTTATCATTGAGCAAAACTTATCGAATTAGCAAACGAGGGCCTAAAGTGACATTTTTCCAAGCTAGATATCTAGCCTAGTCATTCTATCTGCTGCCAAATTTGTTAAACTACCGGCGTTTTACTCGCCCTTAACGACCAAGAAGACTTTTTATGATGCAAATCGTTCGAAATGGCCTTATCGCCTTAGCACTAACAACTCAAATTGCAGTCGCTGCACCGCAAGTAATCCCAAGTGCGCCGTTAATTTCCGCGAAAGCCTATTACTTAATCGATTTTGATTCAGGTGAAGTACTAGCGCAAAGCAATGCTGATGAACGTCTACCCCCAGCAAGCTTAACTAAAATCATGACCAGCTACATAGTTGGTAAAGAAATCGTCAATGGCAATATCAGCCCCAAAGATATGGTTACTGTAAGCGAAAACGCATGGGCAGCTAATTTTCCAGACTCTTCAAAAATGTTTATTGAAGTCGGTAAACAAGTCAGTGTAGAAGATCTAAATCGCGGAATCATCGTACAATCAGGTAACGATGCATGTGTTGCCATGGCAGAACACATTGCAGGCAGTGAAGATTCATTCGCAACCTTAATGAACAGCTGGGCTGAGCATTTGGGTCTGCAAGACACTCGCTTTGAGAACAGTCATGGTTTGCATACCGATACTCACTACACCACAGCCAAGGACATGGCACATTTGGCTATCGCGCTTATTCGAGATGTGCCAGACGAGTATGCTATTTATGCTGAGAAAGAGTTTACCTACAACAACATTACTCAATCGAACCGCAACACCTTACTCTGGGATCGTAGTTTAAATGTTGATGGAATGAAAACCGGACATACTAGCCAAGCCGGTTATAGTTTGGTGTCTTCAGCTACTGACAATGGCATGCGTTTGGTATCTGTAGTTCTTGGTACGGCTTCAAGCAAAGCGCGTTCTGCTGAGTCTAAAAAGCTATTGAATTGGGGGTTTCGTTTTCACGAAACGGTTAAACCATATGCTGCTGGAGATACCTTAAGTCAGCAACGAGTTTGGATGGGTGAACAAGATCAAGTTGCGTTAGGCGTTGCAAATGATATAGCCATGACCTTACCTCGCGGTCAAGCTAAAGACCTAACTGCCAACTTCGAATTATCACAACAGTTAAAAGCACCGTTAAGCGCTGGACAGGTTGTGGGTAAGGTTTATTTCCAACTTGAAGATAAAGATGTTGCTGAATATCCTTTAGTAGTTTTAGAGCCGGTGCCTGAAGGCAGCATTTTTAAACAAATACTGGATTACATTAAATTGTTCTTTTCTCAATGGTTTTAGCCTCTTTGTATAACAGTTATTGTATATAACTAGAAACTAAGGCACTCCAACTAAAAACGCGTTAAAATAACGCGTTTTTTGCTACTCTCAAGTGATATCTATGCAAACCAAATTTGACGAATACCTAGAGTTTCCCTGTGCTTTCACGTTTAAAATCATGGGTGTAAACAACGACAAGCTTGAAGCTGACGTCCTCAAAGTAATCCAAGAACTTGTCCCTGGCGAATACTCGCCAAAGTCGCGTCCTAGCTCAAAAGGCAATTATCTAGCCCTCACGCTATCGGTCGTGGTGACGAGTAAAGAGATTATTGAGGCCATCTATACCCAAGTTGGTGCTCTCGAAGATGTTCGGCACATTCTCTAACTAATGCCTTATGACGCGCTGCAACACAGCATTCAAATTATAGACTTAGGTTTGCAAGACTATGCGCAATGTCTCGAGCAGATGCGACAGTTTACAGACCAAAGAAACAGCGATTCCTTGGACCAACTATGGTTGGTTGAGCATCCAGCGGTGTTTACTCAAGGACAAGCAGGTAAAGCAGAACATGTGCTTAACGCTGGTGATATCCCAATAATTCAAGCGGATCGGGGTGGACAAGTTACCTATCATGGTCCCGGCCAATTGGTCGCTTATCCTCTAATCGATTTACGCCGCCGCAAACTGGGTGTCAGAGAGCTAGTAACGGCTATTGAAAACAGCTTAATCAAAGCATTGGCGACTTGTTCAATTGATGCCTACGCTAAACCTGATGCCCCAGGTGTTTATGTTAACAACAAGAAGATTGCGTCTCTAGGGCTACGCATTCGTAAAGGCTGTTCATTTCATGGCTTAGCGTTAAACGTCAATATGGATTTAGAACCCTTTTCGCGCATCAATCCTTGCGGATATGCCGGACTAAACATGACTCAAACCTGCCAAGAAGGTGGTTTTGAAAATCTCGATTTAGCCAAACAAGCGCTGATCGAAAGCCTGATGACGACACTAGATTATCAGCATCGAATTCAACATAGTGAGCAATCATAATGACTAACAAACCAAGCCGGCTCGAAGCAGGAGTTAAGCTTCGCGACGCCGACAAGATGGCTTATATCCCAATTAAAGTTTTACCAACAGAAAAACAAGATATGTTGCGTAAGCCGGATTGGATGCGAATTAAGTTACCCAGTGATTCAACCCGGATTAACGAGATTAAAGCAGCAATGCGCAAACATAAACTTCACTCAGTTTGTGAAGAAGCGTCATGCCCCAATTTGTCTGAGTGTTTTAATCATGGCACCGCTACTTTTATGATCATGGGAGACATCTGTACTCGCCGTTGTCCGTTTTGCGATGTTGGACATGGCAAACCCTTGGCTTTGGATGTTGATGAACCAGCTAAATTGGCTGCCACTATAAGGGATATGAAGCTTCGGTATGTCGTCATAACCTCGGTAGATCGTGACGATTTACGAGACGGTGGTGCTGGGCATTTCTCTGAGTGCGTTGCACAAATCCGACAGGCTTCACCCAGTATTCAAATTGAAACACTGGTACCCGATTTCAAAGGCCGTATGGATAAAGCATTAGCGATTATCAAAGACAGCCCGCCTGACGTATTCAACCACAATTTGGAAACTGCACCGGGTCTATACAAGCAAGTTAGGCCTGGCGCGGATTACCAATGGTCTTTAAAGTTATTGCAACGCTTTAAAGAACAACACCCAGACATCCCAACCAAATCAGGTTTAATGATGGGTCTGGGAGAAACTAACGAAGAGATTTTGCAAGTGATGCAAGATCTACGAGACCATGGTGTAACCATGCTCACACTTGGTCAATACTTGCAACCAAGCCGACATCACTTGCCAGTTGTGCGCTACGTACCACCTGCAGAATTTGATGAGTTAAAAGCTAAGGCTGAGGCTATGGGCTTTAGCCACGCCGCTTGCGGTCCTTTGGTGCGTTCTTCATATCACGCAGACCTGCAAGCAAAAGGGGTTGAGGTAAAGTAAGGGAGCGCCTACTAGTCTTTAAAGCTATCTCGTACTTCGAGTAACTGGGGTACGAGAGCAACAAAGACGGCTACTAACTTTGGATCAAAGTGGGAGCCGGCTGACTTTTCGATTTCCTGAACGGCGTCGTCAACCTTCCATGCCTTTTTGTAAGGTCGCTCTGAGGTTAACGCATCGAATACATCTGCTATGGCTACTATTCGCCCTTCAATGGGGATTCCCTCACCCACTAAGCCATTCGGGTAACCGCTACCATCCCACTTCTCATGATGGGTTAAAGCGACGCTTCGAGCCATTTTCATTAAAGAACTACTCGAACCGTCGCCAAGAATTTCTGCCCCAATTTGCGTATGTTCCTTCATAATTAGCCATTCATCAGCATCTAAGGCCGCAGGTTTCTTGAGAATGTGGTCTGGAATTCCAATTTTACCCACATCATGCATAGGTGCAGCGTTAAGCAATAACTCACAAAACTCTTCACAGTGCCCAGCTGCGGCGGCTAACAATTGACTATATCGACTCATACGTATCACATGCATACCCGTTTCGTTATCCTTATATTCAGCAGCTCGACCTAAGCGTTGAATGATCTGACTTCTCGTCTGTTTGATAACTTTGGTTTGCTCGTTTACTTTGCGGTCCAATTCTCTATTTTGTTGACTCAATGCGAGGTGAACTTTCACTCGTTGCGTGACCAACGGCGGGCTTACGGGCTTGGTGATATAATCTACAGCGCCGAGTTCAAGCCCTCGAATCTCATCTTCTACCGCAATTTTTGCACTCACAAAGATGATAGGAATATGTTTGGTTTCGAGGTCAGCTTTCAAGGTTTCACAGACTTCATAACCATCAATTTCAGGCATCATAATGTCGAGTAATATCAGATCTGGAACAGGCTGCATTCTTGCGAGCTTTATTCCAGTGCGACCATTTCTTGCGACCCTAATTTGATAGTTGTTCTTGAGCACACCGGCCAATACGTCAATATTTTCAGGCACATCATCAACAATTAAAATTAGTGGATTCTCTTGCTGTTTTCTTTTTGTCAAAATAATCCTTAGAATAGACAAACCATTCATGGTTGCAGTTTATGAATCACCAATATCGAGCTAAATCACGAAGGGTAGCGAAATAAGAATCCGAGTGAGGTCACTGCTATCATCCGTCTGCATTTCTATTTGCCCCTTTTGAGCTTCTATCATTAATTTTGCCGAGTATGTCCCTAGGCCTGTCCCTTGATTTTTGCCGGAACTGACATACTTACGCCAAAACTTGTCTCTAATATCCTCTGGCACAACCCCACTGTTGTAGATGCCAAATTCGATGTGGTCAACTTTGATATCTAGTCGAGCAGTAATTTTTCCACCGACAGGCGACGCCTCACAGGCATTTTTAAACAAATTAAATAACGCTGATTGGCTCAAGGATTCATCACCATAGCACTCAACTTTCGAGTGCTCTCCGGCTAGGTTTTTAATTTCAAACTGCAGACCTTTCGATTTATAAGTGCTATCTAAGGTCTTTAATAGTCGCTCCAGGAGCTTCAACAAACTAAACTTCTCAGGTTTTAGGGTGTAGGACCCGGACTCAATTTTGTAAAGTTCTGCGGTGTTATTAACCATGTCTAAGCTTCGGGTAGATAAATCTTCTATCATCTCCAAACTATCGCGGACCGCAGAAGGTAGGCGCGGATTCGCCAATAGCTGTTCAGCTAAACTAAAAATACCCGCCATTGGTCCTTTTAAATCATGATGTAGAATTTGTTCAACGTCATCTTTTAACTTCTGGTTCTCGAGCATTTGCTGGTAATCATCTTGCAAGTTCTGACGCATGCGTACATCTTGCATCAAATTCTTAACTCTCAACTTCAACAACTCGGGCTGAACCGGTTTGGTAATATAGTCAACCGCTCCTCCACCTAAACCACGACTCTGGCTCTCAACATCGCCAAGAGCAGAGACAAAAATCACGGGTATCTGTTCTGAAGCTGGATGTTCGCGCATCCTCTTTAGCACCTCAAATCCATCCATGCCAGGCATCATCACATCAAGTAAAACCAAGTCAGGAGGCGTTTCCGACTGACAAAGCGACAACGCTCTTAGTCCATCTTTGGCTAAAAGAATACGGTAGTCTTTCTTTAGCAAACCCGCTAGCAGGGTTAAATTGTCAGCTACATCATCGACAATCAAAACACTTCGCTGAGTAGTACTTCCAAGAGAGCTGGTGTTAGGGCTAATACGCACATCTTTTTCCAACTCAAGCTCTTTACTTTTCACCCTATTTCTAATTTCGCCATTTAGTGCAGCTACAACCCTTTCTTTTAACCTGCCTAGAGTAAATGGCTTAATCAGTAAGTCGCTTACGCCGCTACGAACTGCGTAAGCGACTCGACTACGTTCAGACTCAGCAGTGACCATCACAAATGGAATATCTTCCCAAGCAGGGTTCTTGCGTATCTGCGAGAGCAATTCAAGTCCATCCATAACAGGCATACTCCAATCACTAAGAATCAAATCAACTTTACGCTGTTTCATATGATTTAGTGCAGCTTGACCATTGTCCGCTTCTAAAATCATCCCTACCCCAAATCCGCGTAAGTTAGAGATATTGATTTTCCGCATTGCTTCCATGTCATCTACGATCAGTACGGTGGCGTACTTCAATTCCATAGTGTCACCTTTTAATTAGTCTCTATTTATTAAAGTCGTAAATCCCTTTTTTTCCAAATATTTTAGGAACTTATTCAACTTTTGTTGAAAAAGTGTTTATGAGGATTAGTTTGAATCAGTTTCTTTCTAGTTAAATGCGGCTTACGTAACACTAATACTGTCCGATATTTCTTAGAATTAACCAATATGAAGAAGTGTCTAATAAAAAAGGAATGTAAATGTTATATCGTCGATTAGGCCGTAGTGGCTTGCAACTTAGTGAATTTGGACTTGGCTCCTGGGTTACCTTTGGTAAACAAGTAGATTTAAGTGCAGCCAAAGAAATTATGAGCCAAGCCTACGCCAACGGAATTAATTTTTTTGACAATGCTGAGGGCTACGAAGCGGGTGAAAGTGAGCGCTTAATGGGACAAGCCTTAAGCGATCTTAATTGGTCTCGTGATAGTTATGTTGTTAGCAGTAAAGTATTTTGGGGTGGCGATAAGCCAACTCAACGCGGCTTAAGTCGTAAACATATCTTCGATGCCTGCCACGCTGCGCTAGCTCGACTACAAGTTGACTATCTGGATCTCTTCTATTGCCACCGCCCCGATATAGATACGCCAATCTATGAAACAGTGCGCGCCATGCACGACTTGATTACTCAAGGTAAGGTTCTGTATTGGGGAACGTCTGAGTGGAGTAGTCAGCAAATTACCGAAGCGTGGGCAGTTGCCAAGGCCGAAAACCTGCACGCACCGGTAATGGAGCAACCGCAGTACAATATGATGGTACGCGAAAAAGTCGAGCTTGAATATTTGCCCTGCTATTCGCTAACCGGTTTAGGGACCACTATATTCTCGCCTTTAGCAAGTGGGCTTCTAACCGGTAAATATTTAAGTGGAGTACCTGAAGACAGTCGCCTTAACCTGCCTGGTTACGAATGGCTGAAAGACATGCTAATTGGTGAAAAGAACCAACTCGCTACCATTTCAAGCTTGCAGGATTTAGCCCAAGATTTAGGCATGCCACTGCATCACTTAGCGCTTAATTGGTGTCTACGCAATCCCAATGTTAGTAGTGTCATCTTAGGGGTTTCGAAACTATCCCAGTTGCACGATAACTTAAGTGCGCTAGAGCAACGTAACAAATGCAATGCTTCAGTTTGGGCTCGTGTCGATGCAATTCTGGACAATACTCCCGCCAAACCAGAACGATTTTAAGCATTTCCCACGCGGTAAATAGATGTTTATCTCATCTATTTACCCCCATACAAGAAAATTTGAACCTTACTAATCTATTTACAGCTTATGATCGTAAGTTAATACGAATTCTAAACGATATAAGAGATGTTCAATGCGTACAGTCAGCAATATCCGCTATCGCGGTGCTCCAACCATACAACTAACTAGCATGCTTATGATGAGTTTTGGCTTAGCATTACTTAGCTCGAAAGCAAATGCTGCGGAAACCAGTTCAACACAATTTGCTCGGGTAAATTACCAGAACCAGCTTTATTGGGCTCAAAGCGTCGACTCTTCTCAACTACAACTCTTAAGTGATGCGCCTTGGATGACCCCTACAAACGTCGCTGACCCCTTGCCACTAGATGAAGTCGAGTTTGAGGTTCCATTTACAGGAACCAACGTATTTGCTATCGGCTTAAATTACCGCAGCCACGCAGGGGATTCAGGAGCAGCCAAACCTGAAGTATTCTTCAAATCACCGGCTTCTTTGTCGCTAAGCGATACATTAGCTCTATCTGAGGACATGAAAAACCTTCATTTCGAGGGCGAAATGGTGTTGGTTATCGGTAAACAATGTGACGCAGTAAGCATTGAAATGGCACCGGAATGCATATTTGGATATTTAGCCGGCAATGATTTAACCGAACGCAGCTGGCAATCAAGGGATCTACAATGGTGGAGAGCCAAAGGAGCAAAAGGTTTCGCACCCATAAGCCAGTGGGTAACAACATTTTCAACTTCTGAGCCCAAATTTAATGTAACTACAAAACTAAATGGGCAAATTGTTCAACAAGAAAGCAGCTCGAACATGATTCATTCAAGCGCCGCCATTGTCTCCTTTATTAGCCAATATATACCACTGCAAGCAGGGGATCTTATTTTTACAGGTACTCCTGGCCGAACCCGAGCACTGCGAGCAAGTGACCAAGTGAGCGTCGAGATCGAAGGGATTGGCATTGTTACAACACTTATCGAATAGACTTAACTAATCGAGTATTTTCAGCAAACGTACATCGACAATCATCAGTGCATTGGGTCCGATACCGCTCCCATTGCCCTTTTTCCCCCAGGCTAAATCGGGTGGGATCAAAAACTCGTATCGAGATCCTACTGCCATTAATGCAATGCCTTCTTTCAAACCTTCGATAGCTTCATTCATGTGAAATCGCTCCGGCAAGGCGCGTTTGTAACTGTCATCAATCACACTGCCATCAGCCAGCAAAATCCGTTGGTTAACTTCCACCCTTTGCTTCAAATTGGCTCGCGATCCATCGTCAATTTCTGGCAAGGCGATTACACGGCTAATTAAGCCGCTATGACTATGTTCTACCTCATGCTTGTTGCAGTACTTATCAATAAAATTCTGCGCTAAGTTTTTATTTTGTCCCGCTGATCCTTTTGCATTTCGTCTATGTTTTTGCTTTGCCATAACCACGTCTTTTTTTTAGTTCATTAAAGTTAATTGGAATACAAGGTTTGATAAAGACCAGGTGTGTCTATTAAATCCCGATGGCTTCCCGACTGTGTCATTTTACCGTCGTCTAAAACGTAAATAAGGTCTGCACGTTGGATTGCGCTAAGTCGATGAGCAATGATTAATGTCGTCCGTCCTTTTAGAAAGCTATCCAGATTCGCCAAAATCCTAGCTTCGGTCTCCGTATCAAGAGCAGAAGTTGCTTCATCAAGAATAACTACTTTTGGATCGCTAAGTAACATTCGAGCAATCGCCAAACGCTGCCTTTGACCGCCAGACAAACGCACCCCATTACGTCCTATTCGGGTATTAAGTTGATCCTTGAGTTCCCGAACTGTCGACTCCAGCTCTGCGAGTTTTAAAGCTGACCAGATTTCAGAGTCACTAAAGCTATTCCCCATACTCAGGTTTTCGCGGATTGTGGTGTTAAATAATATAGGTTGTTGCAGTACCGTCGCCACGTTATTACGTACGCATTGGTAACCAATATCTTCAATCGAATGCCGATTATACCGAATAGCACCAGCTTGGGCTTGATATAGGCCTAACAATAGCTGCACTATTGTCGACTTACCGCCACCGCTGACAGAAACAATGGCTGCTTTTTGGCCCGCTTCAATTTGCATAGAAACCTGTTTTAACAGCGGTTTATTCTTAGAGTAATAGAAATCAACATTCTCAATTTCGACAGAAATACCTTTTTCCGGTTGCTCAAAAGGATTTACTTTATTGGGATAAAATGGCTCTGTCTCTAGAGCTAACAATTCGTTGAGCCTCGACATTGCTGCCTGGGCGCCAAAAAAACTATATTGCATGCTTAGCAACTCTTGCACAGGTCCCATCATGAACCACAGATATCCGAAGACCGCAAAAATCTCCCCCACGCTAAGCCCAGAGAACACCACCATCAACATCGCAATGGCTCTAAATATTTCAAAACCAAGCAAAAAGATGGTGAAACTTAAGCGCTCAACCGCTTCAGTTTTCCAGTTTGATTCAATTGAATAGTCTCGCAGTTGCTGCGCAGCATCTGATACGCGGGCAAAGTACTGCTGTTCTCGTTGCGCCGTTCGAAGTTGATTAATCGCATCCAAGGTTTCGACAAGCGATAACTGAAAAGCCTCAAATGCAGCGTTCTCCTTACGTTTGAGTTGTTTTACTCGCTTTCCAAAACTGCGGGAAAAATAAATAACCGCAGGGTTAAGCACAATGATAATTAAACCTAAAGTCCAATCAATCCAGAGCAAAATTCCAGCCACACCAATGATCGTCATAACGCTCATCAATAACTTTGACAACGATACACTGATAAATTTGTCGAGCGTTTCCACATCTGTTACACAGCGAGCACTGATAGCAGCAGCACCTTGAGTTTCGTATTCGCGCAGCGACACCTTGGGCAAAAAATCCAAAACTTGTTCGCGAATCTGAAAACTGATTTGCTTTCCAATAATTGTAAATTGCCGGCTTTGGGCAACGCCAAGAATCAAAGCTGCTATGCGCATACAACACACCATAGCAAGGATGAACAATATGTATGCAGTGGGTCCATGCCATGATTGCGGCAAAAATTGTTGCATCAAATCAACGGCTTTCCCGGGCTGATTTAATAGCACTTCGTCGACCAATAAGGGCATCATTAGTGGGATCGGTACCGAGACTAAGGTTGCAAGCAATGCAATCACATGCGCTTTTATAAGAACGGGTTTATGCTTGAAAATTTGCTGGCGGATTTGCTGCCACGAAAGAGTATTTACTACAGAGGGTACGACTGACATGCCAACCTAAATGAGAATCAATAATAGTATGTTTTATACTAAACCTGACCGACCTAAAAAACTACAAAAAACCTAGTCTTTATCAAAGTGCTCCGCGATGAATGTCCAAAACAGGGAAACCGTTTCTCTTAGTGCAACGTCACGGTGTCGGAGCATATATATGGGAACTTCACTTTGCCAATTAAAGTCCTGAACCTTAATTGCAATTAATTGCCCCCTATCAAGTTCTTCACGAACTAAGTGTAAGGGAATACGAGCCCAGCCCATGCCACTAAGTAAGAGCTGCTTTTTGGCGTAGTAATCACTTACAAACCAGCGCTGCGCGCCATTAATCACATTGATATTGTCAAACGGTGCTTGTGATCCCGAATCGGCGAGCAAAATATGCGGATGCCTTCTAATTTGGGCATGACTCAGGCTTTGACCATCAACCATACTTTCAAATAGCTCGGGGGCAGCAACGGTTAACATACGCATACTAGTAATCTGTTTAAGCTCAAAATGTCCATCAGCACCAATACTAGGCCCTATAGATAAATCGCTACTACCGAGTTGCAAGGGTTCTAGTATTCCAGATAAATGACCTGTCTCAATATTGAGCTGCAAGCTAGTTTGCTGAGTTTTGAACGCCTTAATCGCTGTAAACAGGGGTTCTAGTTCGCACATCGGGCTTAAGGTTAAGCGTAAAACCGGGTCGGCGCCCTTCGATAGTTGCTGAGCAAATAAATCGAGCTCTTGAGCATGCAGCATTAATTGTTGCGCTTGCTGATACAGCTGTTCCCCTGCGCTGGTTAACTGCGGCCGGTAAGGCTCACGATCGAACAGTTGTAAATCGTAATGCATTTCCAGTTTTCTAACCGATGCACTAATGCTTGGCTGAGTTTTGTGAAGGTGTAAGGCCGCACTACGAAAACTACCAAATTGGACCACTGCAATAAACGCTCGTAAGTGTTCATGGTTCATAGTAATGAGATTCCCAAGCCAAAAACATCATAGATTAAAACTATCATCATTAATCAAACTTGCAATTATTATGTTTATGTACTGGCTGTTATTCTTGCTGCAATCAAACAGGAGGTACATTGGATAATTCAATATTGGTATTACATGTAGCAGCCATGCTTAGCGGCATTTCGAAGTTTTCAGTTGGCGGAATGGGTGCATTAATTCTACCTTTGCTCTTGTTGGCCTTCCCTGGTCAGCAAGCACTTGCCATACTCATCCCAATGTTTCTTGTCGCAGATCTTTTAACCATGGTCTGCTATCGAAAAAACATTAATTGGAAAGTCTTACTGCGCCTACTAGCTTTGATGGCGGTAGGTTGCGTATTAGGAGCCGTGCTTATGAATAGCATCAACACTCACCAATTTGCACGGATTATAGGCCTAACTATACTTGGTATGCTGCTACTGAGCATCTACCTAGAATATAACCAGACGCAAATAAGAACATCTTCGCTGGCTCAATCCAGTAGCGGTATTTTCGCAGGTTTTATTAGTATGACGGCAAATTCGGCGGGCCCAATAATGAGCCTATACCTACTCGAAGAAAAGCTAGGTAAACCCAGCTATGTCAGCACTCGAGCATGGCTAGCCGGAATGGTTAATATCATCAAAATACCGTTGTTAGTTAGCATTGGAGCTTTAAACACACAAACAGCACTCTTAAGCTTGAGTGCTTTACCAAGTCTATTGCTTGGTGCATGGCTCGGATACAAACTACTCAAACGAATAAGTTTTACTCAGCTCACATGGTCTGTCAGGTGTCTAATTGTTTTAGCAGCTGGAAGTTTACTCTTAAATTAGGCTCTTGGTGAATCAGCCCAAGGGTCGTCGGCTTTTTGTTTAGCTTGCAAATCAATATACAACTCTTCAACTTTTGTTCTAGCCCAAGGAGTTTTACGCAAAAATGTGAGACTAGACTTCAAACTTGGATCATGAGAGAAACAACGTATATCGACGAGCTTAGCCAGCCCATCCCAATCGTAATGGCCCTGAAGCTCGGTTAGGATCAGCTTAAGGGTTTTACCGTGAAGGGGATCTGAGGAAGCGTGCATTGAGTAATTCTCGATTAGAAACCATTTATTCGTGGATCATAGCAAGCTACAGACAAACTTACTAAAGAAATGCGCTATAAGGCTCGTTAAACACAACAATCAATCAGCTTCGATCAATAGCCCAAGACTACTCTGAGTTGCTTACTTTCCTGCGTAGCGCTTTGGTTTGGCCAGCTTTAGTTTTTTTGTCCATACGTCGTCGTTGCGACCCACGAGTCGGCTTTGTAGCGCGGCGCGCTTTTTGTACCACAACAGCTGATTGGACAAGCTCTATGAATCGAGTAATTGCGTCCTGGCGGTTCTTGTCTTGAGTTCGGTGCTGCTGCGCCTTAATGATCAAAACACCGTCTTTGGAGATACGTTTGTCTTTCAGCTCAAGCAGCCGTTGCTTATAAAACTCAGGCAAACTGGAATTCACAATATCAAAGCGCAAATGGATCGCACTTGAAACCTTATTGACGTTTTGTCCCCCCGCGCCTTGAGCACGGATAGCTGTCAGCTCTAGTGCATCCTCTTCGAGCTCAACAGTATTGGACAGAGTGATCATTTTAAGCTTTCGAATCTAGAAGAAGCATAAGCAATTTATCAACTTTTAGTTTCAAACCTTCAACTTCTTGCATATCTAGATCCACATGACATCGCATTTGCGAAGGCACTTTGCTAGCTTCTGTCTGTAGTTGTTTGCCTTCATCAGTTAAACTTATCAGGCGTACTCGCTCGTCCATCTCGCAACGGCGGCGCATAATTAAACCTTTACTATCGAGCCGTTTTAACAAAGGCGTCAACGTTCCAGAGTCCAAATGTAAACGCTCACCAAGAACTTTTACATTAACCTGCTGCTCTTGCCACAATACCATCATCACAATGTACTGCAGATAAGTTAAATCTATTGCCTCTAAGATTGGCCGATAAGCACGAGTCATAGCATTTGATAGACTATAGATAGAGAAACACAACTGGTTTTCTAACATCATTTCGGCATTACAGGGCTTATTCATATTCGTCGACCTTTTATATACATTGCGCACAATATACTTCAAAACTCTTTTAATTTCGACCTCTTTTTGTACAACATTCAATATAAATTCTGCTTTAGCATTTGCTCTATTTCAGCTCATACACTCGAGTTTAAAAAACATTTTAAAAAAATAACTTTCTAAGGCGTTGAAATTAAATAAAAAATAACAAGCAATATAGTTGCCATCAAATTAATTGCGCACAACCCTATTGCAATCAATCGACACTACCAATATAGTTGTCCGCAACCTAATTGCTAAATCGCAGTTATCCAGTAATTGTAACTGAAGAGCTAAACAAGATTTCAAAACAAGAACGTCTCGAAATTAGATTTTAGTCCTTCGATATCAAAATAAGTATTTTTGGAGATATATGATGAATACAACAACAACTCTTTTGACAGCCGCTGCACTATTCGGTGCATTCACAGTGAACGCAGCCACCATCAACACCGGCCCAGGTGTCATTGTGAGTGCCATTGATGGCGTAAACACCACCCTTGAAACACGTCACTCTACCCAGTTAAACCCGGGGACCTATGAACTTGCAGTCCGCTACGGCATTCAAGATCACAGTAGCAACGATGCTAGCTACTTCCACAGTGAGCGCCAGATTATCACTGTGAATGTTCAAGACAGCGACTTAACTGTCAGTGTTCCAAGTTACTACGCTGACCCCGAAGTGGCCGCCTATCACTTTGCCCGCAGCCCACAAATCATCGTTAAATAATCGAATTAAAATTTTGGAGTCAACATGAAAAGTTCAATCAAAGCAATCGTAGCCCTTAGTTTCCTTGGCGCAGTTGGCGTAAATGCGGCCACCATCTACCCAGTTAAACCCGGGGACCTATGAACTAGCAGTCCGCTATGGCATTCAAGATCACAGTAGCAACGATGCTAGCTACTTCCACAGTGAGCGCCAGATTATCACTGTAAACGTTCAAGACAGCGACTTAACCGTCAGTGTTCCAAGTTATTACGCTGACCCCGAAGTGGCCGCTTATCACTTCGCAAGAAGCCCAGAAATAATAGTTAAATGATAAACAAAATGGGCGATCTCCCAAACGCCCATCAGATTACAAATTGATTAGTAAACATATATAAGGAAGTTTAGAATGAGCGCACTTTACACAACTAAAGCAACAGCCCTAGCGGGACGAAATGGCCAAGTAGCTACTGACGACAATAAATTGAATGTTGAACTAAGTTACCCAAAAGAAATGGGTGGTTCCGGTTTAGGCAGCAATCCTGAGCAACTGTTTGCCGCCGGCTACGCAGCTTGTTTCTCCAACGCAATATTATTTGTGGCTAACGAAGCTAAGATTGCTTTAAAACAAGCACCTACAAGTGCAGAAGTAGGAATCCATCCCCGGGCTGAAGGTGGATTCGAATTATCAGTAAGTCTTAGTGTTGAACTTGAACTCGAAGCTGAGCAAGCTCAAAGTCTTGTCAAAACGGCGCATCAAGTCTGCCCTTACTCCAACGCGACCCGCAATAATATTGACGTAAAACTTAGCGTTAATGGCGTAGCCATCTAGTGCAATACCCCAGTAAATCGTTGTTTGCCGGCGTTATACTCAATAGCGCCGCCGCGTCAATCAAGTCTGCTGGCTTACTGGGTTACAATTTACTTCAACAATCAGTTTTACTGAGCCCTCTTAGAGTAATCGCGATCTAATAATAATGGTCGTGAGACTTCCACTCCTAAATTACCTCTGGGAAGTTCTGCGGGTATATCATCGGCGATTTGATTAGCTAGTAATCGGCCTAGAGCTCTTTGACTATAGTCCTTATCCCTGGTGTCTAACTCAAAAATGCTACACTTGATATAGAGTCCCAAAAGCTGAGACATAAAAACGGTCTTTTTATTGGTAAACTTATCGCATACTTTGTACGTATAGAAAGAACCAACTTTAGAATGTTTTGGAGATTGTTATGAAAACTATTACACCTTTTTTGACAACAATTCTGTTACTCACAAGCTTTGCAGGACATGCTGCGTTTGTAAAAATGGGTTCGGGAATGACTTTGCTTTCAGTAGATAGTGCTAAAACCGATGCCGAAACCCGAAGAGGAATCGAACTAGCCCCTGGTTCTTATGAATTGGTTGTTCGCTACGCAACGGTAGATGACAGAAAGGGTGATATTAAAAGGTTCTCAAGTAAACCCCAAACAATAGCTATCGATGTCGGGAATATCGACTTACACATAGGAGTACCAGGGCATTACGCAAAACCGGATACTGCGGCTTATCACTTCGCTAATGAACCCGAATTTATTATCAAAGAGAAAAAGTAACACGCAATCGTTCATGATTATCAAACTAGGATATTTTAATTCTCGAAGAAACATTTCATGTAAACGGGCACCATACTAAGAGATGAATTAACCCACGCCTATCAGCAGTGCAGGTAAAAGTCCGGTGAAGCAGATTGATCTGGGATCCATGGTTTGATTCTTCAATCCAATATTGTTTGCGCAAACAATATTGGATTATCTAGATACAGTCTTGTTGTCTAAAGCACTCTCAACTCAACCTAGGCTCAGTATTTAGCAAGCCTTATGATTAAAGTATAAGGGTCTTAGTTCTATACCTGTAAATCTCTGTTTGGTGGTGCGATATCCAACAATGGCGCAGCATCAATTTCATCCGCCTGCATCATTTGTCCAACCCGCTGCAACGATGACAGAATCTGGGTTTTTTCCCACTCATCAAGGCTTTCAAATTGTTGAATAAACTGCTCATGCAATAATGGTGGGACTTCCTCTAGAATTGCCGCACCTTGATTAGTCAAGCGTGCATTTACGATTCTGCGGTCAACGGCACTGCGCACCCTGGCAACATATTCACGCTGTTCTAAGCGATTTAAAATGGTTGTTACTGTGGCCTGACTGAGAGATACCTGAATAGAGATTCGTTTTACCGTCACATCACCGAGCTCGTCAATCGCCCGAAGTACCATCACTTGCGGAATAGTTAACCCACAAACCTTCATAATACGTTTAGATTGCAAATCAGTTGCACGAATAATCCTTCGAAGTGAAATTAAAACTTCTTGCCAATAATCACTTTTATTCATGCTTTAACCTTGTTTTCAATGCCATTATCGATCAAATCAAATCCTACTTTACACACAATAGTTTGAAGTCTAATGATTAGAGTTGTAACCTAATGCACGAGTAAGTACAAATTTTCTGCTGTATATAAGTGTAATTGCTTACAATGCGAGCAAGGATCCAAGAATCTCAACAAGGAAGGTAGGATATGAAAAAACTTTTAGGCGCCGTGTCGCTTTTAGCTCTTAGCACTGGCGTACAAGCGCAAGACTGTGGTTCTGTAACGATTGCAGATATGAACTGGAGTTCAGCAACATTCCTAGCGTATGTTGACCGATTTATTCTTGAGCACGGTTACGACTGTGATGCAGAGATCGTCCCTGGAGACACCATGCCAACCGGTGCTTCTATGATGGAAAAAGGCCAACCTGATATCGCTCCTGAGTTTTGGACTAACTCTATGCGTGAAGCTCTTGACCGTGGTGTTGCTGAAAAACGCTTACGTTATGCCGGTCAATCATTATCTGACGGCGGCGAAGAAGGCTTCTGGGTTCCTCAATACATGGTTGACAAAGACCCAAGCCTTGCAACCATCGAAGGTGTAATAAAAAATGCGGCTTTATTTGAGCATCCAGAAGGTGAAGATGGTTACGCTTTTTACGGCTGCCCAGCTGGCTGGAACTGCCAAATCAGTGGTGAAAACCTGAATAAAGCACTTGGTCTAGATGAAGCTGGCTTTGTTGTTATCGATCCAGGTTCAAGTGCCGGTCTATCCGGTTCAATTGCAAAAGCATATGAACGTGAAGAAGCTTGGTTTGGTTACTACTGGGCTCCGACTGCTGTTTTGGGCAAGTACAAAATGGTTAAAGTTGATTTTGGTTCTGGTATTGATGAAGAGCACTTTAAAGCGTGTACCACTCAAGCCGATTGTGCTGATCCAAAACCGACCATGTACCCTGTTTCAGTCGTTCAAACTGTGACCACGGAAGCCTTCGCAAGCCGCGCGCCAGAAGCGTACGACTACTTGGCTAAACGTTCATTCACTAATGCAAACATGAACGAATTGTTAGCATGGATGGAAGACAACCAAGCTGATGGCGAAGTTGCTATGGAGTACTTCATGGTCAACAACCCAGATACTTGGAAAGCTTGGTTAGGTGCAGACGCTGCTTCTAAAGTTCAAGCGGCACTCGACTCGCTATAGTCTTTCCTAGCAACTAGTTTTGTTGCTAAAAGATATAAACAAATGCTCTACATTCTGAGCGTTTTCGGTAGGGAGGTCTTTGACCTCCCTAAGTCAATTTTGTAAGTTATTATTGATGGCAAAACAGATCGCCAACTCACTAGAAAATATTGCAACTTGCTACACGTCAATTGCACAAGGAAGACAATGTCTGACTCATCTTGGTTAACCAAATTCCCACAAATGGAACGCGCCGATCTTTTGGCCATTCGAAAAACTCTCGACAATGCTTACCGTGGATTTTCACGCGAATATGGCGAAGCCATCGAAGGTTTTTTTGAACCCCTATTACAGTTTTTAATTGGCTTTGAAAAACTACTACTCACCACCCCCTGGTGGATCGTTCTACTGACAATGACCGTACTTGTCTATGGCGTTGCCCGTTCTTGGAAACTCTGCGTCGCTGTCGTTGTATCTATGCTTCTCATCGGCTACTTTGGCATGTGGGAAGATACCATGCGAACCATGAGTATCATCGTCGTATGTACCTTTATTGCCATCGCTCTAGGTATTCCTATCGGTATTATTATGGCGCGCTCCAATCGCGGCCAACAAATTATTACTCCCATTTTAGATGTGATGCAAACCATGCCTGCATTCGTATACCTTATTCCAGTGGTCATGTTGCTCGGTATAGGCCGTATACCTGGTGTAATAGCCGTGGTTATTTACGCTATTCCGCCTGTCATTCGTTTAACCAACCTAGGGATAAGGTTAGTCGACAAAGAAGTCATGGAAGCGTCAACAGCCTATGGAGCAAGTCCTTGGCAACGTCTTACCGGCGTTCAACTCCCCTTGGCAATGCCAACCATAATGGCGGGTATAAACCAAACAATAATGATGGCCCTTTCGATGGTTGTTGTAGCTTCAATGATTGGTGTAAAAGGATTGGGCCAACCAGTATTGAAATCCATTACTAACCAATACTTCACCATGGGCTTGCTTAACGGCTTAGCCATTGTTGCACTAGCAATTATTTTCGATAGAGCTTCACAGGCCTATGCTAAGCGTACCCAACAACATTTAGGGAATAAGCACTCATGAGCGACACATTAATTAAAGTTGAGTCCCTATACAAAATTTTTGGGCCAAAACCAGAGTCAGTTTTCCCTCTCATAGAACAGGGCTTATCTAAAGACGAAATATTGGCTAAAACCAATCATACCGTTGGTCTGAAGGACATAAATCTAGAGATAAAACGTGGCGAGATATTTGTGATTATGGGTTTGTCCGGCTCAGGAAAATCAACATTAATTCGTCATTTTAATCGACTGATTGACCCTAGCAGTGGTGAAATTGAAGTCGATAAAATTTCGGTGATGCAGCTTGAGCCTAAGCCTCTAATGGAGTTCAGACGTCACAAAATGTCGATGGTATTTCAAAACTTTGGCTTGCTCCCCCATCGTACCGTTGGGCAAAATGTCGCCTATGGTCTTGAGATTCAAGGTTTAAATAAAGCAAAGCGTCAACAGCAAGCACAGCAATGGCTAGAAGCAGTTGGCTTACTTGGCTATGAAAACCATTACCCTTCGCAACTCAGTGGTGGTCAGCAGCAGCGAATTGGCCTAGCACGAGCGCTTTGTACCGATGCTGAGATTTTATTAATGGATGAAGCCTTTTCTGCGCTTGACCCGTTAATTCGAAGTGAGATGCAAGACCAGCTTATTGAGCTTCAAGAAAAACTTCACAAGACAATTATCTTTATTACTCACGATTTGGATGAAGCCTTGCGCCTTGGAGATCGAATTGCAATTTTGAAAGATGGTGTGATAGTTCAACAAGGTAAGCCCGACGAAATTTTACTTGAACCCGCCGATGACTATGTCGAAGCTTTTGTGAAAGATGTAAACCGCGCTCGAGCACTAACGGTTGCGACGGTCATGCAAGCACCAGCTGCGCGTATCACAGCAGAAACAATAGCCGGCGCGCTCAAACAAATGAAGCAAATCGACAGTGATTACGGACATTTAGTGAGCGATGATGGTTACCAAGGCGTCGTAACTAAAGACACTTTGGAACAGGCATTGAAGGACGATGCCAGCAGCCATCTTAACGATCAAATCCAAGATGAGATTCCTAGCGTTATGCCGGATGCTATTTTGGAGACGGTGATCCCAGAAACATTAGAAGCGGATTACGCTCTACCAGTGGTAGATGAAGATGGCCACCTACATGGCGAACTATCACGCCGCGATTTAGCCGAAGTTTTAGGCGAGCAAGACAGTGATAAATCAAGCGAGAAATCAAGCTATCGCTAGAGTCGAAGCTTTGTCTTAAAACTTTCACTTGCAATAATCAAGTAAGGGCCTTATCGTTCATCGTCTATGAACGATAAGGCCCTTGCTTTTATGCACTGCACTTCTTCTATCGATAACATCAGCATCGATACTGAACTCGAATCTGATATCGCCAATATTGCAAAAGCATTTTCACACCCTGCCCGCGTCCGTATCATTCGAATTTTATCTCAGCTCAATGGCTGTATGACCAGTGACTTAGTCAATGAGTTAAACCTAGCGCAATCTACGGTATCTGAACATTTACGTATTTTACGTCAAGCAAAACTTGTTATTGCTCAGGTTCAAGCCCCCAAAACTTGCTACCGCATTAATGCTGAGCAACTGCAAAGGTTCTATCAACAACTTGAGTACACTCAAATTTGATGCGCGTTTAACAATAAAAATCTAGTCCGTTTATGAGCAATAAATTGCTGATTAGACTCAACAACTCTCGAGGAATAACATGACGATTAAAGTAGGTATCAATGGTTTTGGACGCATGGGCCGTTTAAGTTTTCGGGCAGCTTTTGACTGGCCTGAAATCGAATTTGTAATGATTAACGATCCTGCCGGCGACGCACAAACCCTTGCGCATTTGGTCAATTTCGATTCAGTTCATGGACGTTGGAGCCACGAAGCTTCAGCCCAAGATAACACCATACTCGTCGATGGCCATCGGATTGAATGCAGTAGGTATACAGATATTGCTCAGAATGATTGGTCACAATGCGACATCGTTATCGAAGCCAGTGGCAAAATGAAAACTAAAGCGCTATTACAAGCCTATTTAGACCAAGGTGTTAAACGGGTGGTCGTCACCGCACCAGTAAAGGAAGATGGTATTCTCAATGTGGTGATGGGCGTCAATGACGACCAATACCAACCAGATCTGCATCCCATTGTTACCGCAGCATCGTGTACCACAAACTGTTTAGCACCTGTAGTTAAGGTCATTCATGAGTCCTTAGGTATCAAGCATGGAAGTATGACCACCATCCACGATATTACTAATACTCAAACTATCTTAGATGCTCCCCATAGTGACTTGCGCCGTGCTCGAGCCTGTGGAGCAAGCTTAATCCCAACAACAACAGGTAGTGCAACCGCAATCACCCATATATTCCCCGAACTTAAAGGAAAGCTAAATGGCCACGCAGTGCGAGTACCATTGGCAAATGCTTCTTTAACCGATTGCGTTTTTGAAGTTAATCGCGCAACTAGTGTTGAAGAAGTAAACCGTATTTTAGAAGATGCCTCTAAAGCGATGCCAACCATTCTGGGCTTTGAAACTCGTCCACTAGTCTCCGTGGACTATCGAACCGATCCGCGAAGCTGCATAGTCGATGCGCCATCAACTATGGTTGTAAACAATACGCAGGTGAAAATGTACTTGTGGTACGACAATGAGTGGGGCTATGCCAACCGGGCTGCAGAGTTAATGCGTAAAGTGGCCGATATGGACAGCAGGGCAGAATAAATCATGTCAAAACTTCCCGAACAGCTAAAACAGTATTTCATTATCACCGGCAACTACTGGGCATTTACCCTTACCGATGGTGCGCTGCGAATGTTAGTCGTTTTGCATTTCCATCGTTTGGGCTATAGCCCATTTGAAGTTGCCATGTTGTTTTTGTTCTATGAAGTGTTCGGGGTAATAACCAACCTGGTCGGAGGATGGTTGGGGGCGCGCATCGGTTTAAACAAAACCATGAACATTGGCTTAGGGCTACAAATATTAGCCCTGCTGATGTTAATCCCAAACAATCTGTTAAGTTTGGCTTGGGTAATGCTAGCTCAAGCAATTTCTGGAGTCGCCAAAGACCTCAATAAAATGAGTGCCAAGAGCTCCATTAAAGCCTTAGTAAGTGATAGCCAACAAACGAAGCTCTACAGTATGGTTGCAGCGTTAACCGGCTCAAAAAACGCGCTAAAAGGTTGCGGCTTTTTCTTGGGAGGAGCGCTGCTAAGCCTTTATGGCTTTCAGACTGCTATCGCTATTATGGCCGTAGCACTCGCATTGGTTTGGATTTTCAGTCTATTGTGTCTGAAACAAGATTTGGGTAGAGCCAAGAATAAGCCAAAATTCTCACAAATATTTTCGAAAAGCGGCCCTGTAAATACTTTATCCGCTGCACGAATGTTCCTATTTGGCGCTCGCGATGTATGGTTTGTGGTCGCCCTTCCGGTTTATTTAGCCTCAGTATTCGCTTGGGACCACTGGAACGTAGGCGGGTTTATCGCATGCTGGGTTATTGCATATGGCTTTGTACAGTCTGTAGCCCCCTACTTCACAGGTAAACGCCAAGGTCGGGTTCCCGACGGCAAAAGTGCATTCATCTGGGCCAGTACTTTGGCTTTAATTCCGGCAAGCATAGCACTTGGACTCCATTTCTCTAGCAACCAAGAATCCGTAGTTGTCATCGGATTACTAATATTTGGTGTTGTTTTTGCCATAAATTCATCATTACATAGCTATCTTATTGTTAGTTATGCCGATGCCGATGGCGTATCTCTTGATGTTGGATTTTACTACATGGCTAACGCCATGGGACGCTTAATCGGTACCGTATTATCAGGCTGGGTGTATCAAGTGTATGGCTTTGAAGCTTGCCTATGGATCAGTTCTTTGTTTGTCGCTGTTGCCGCTGCTATTTCTATTAAGCTACCCCTTAGGAAGCCGGCTGCTAGGCACAATTAAGACTTCCATGCGATATCTGGACGCCACTGCTTAACCCAGCTTGGTATGTCCTCGGCTGGCATCGGACGCGCAATTCCATAACCTTGGGCAAGCTCACAGCCTAAGGCTAGCAATTGCGTTCCATGTTCAATACTTTCAACCCCTTCAGCGGTAACTCGACGATTAAATGCATTCGCAAGGCTAATAACCCCTCTAACTATTGCTTGATCGTCGGCGTCATCTAACATATCTCTTACAAAGCTTTGGTCAATTTTCAATAAGCCTACGGGTAGGCGCTTAAGATAAGTTAAAGATGAAAAGCCAGTGCCAAAGTCATCTAAAGCAAAATTCACCCCGAGTTCAATACAAGCATTCATCGTACTTAATGCTTCAGCTATTTCACCTAAAGCACTAGTCTCTAAAATTTCTAATTGCAATCGACTTGGTTTAACTAAGGGGTGTAGAGTTAAAGCTGTAGCCAACTTTTCGACAAACCCTGGTTGTTGCAATTGAAAAGCATCAATATTAACACTCACCGAAATGTCTAGATCTTCATGCTGCCATTTAGTCATTTGCTCAAGAGCTGTCTCGATAACCCAGTCACCAATTTCTAAGCTAATCGGGTGATTATCAATAACTGGAAGAAAATCCGCGGGATACACCAAACCTCGTTCTGGATGCTGCCAACGGATTAAGGCTTCAGCACCAATGACCTCCCCAGTTTTCATATTGACTTGAGGTTGGAAATACAACACAAACTGACGTTGTAACAGACCTTGTTTAATATGCTCAATGGTTTCACGTTGGGTTTGAATAGACTGGTCTTCATGAACATCAAATAAGTGATAGCGATTTTTTCCAGTCTGTTTTGCTATATACATCGCCTGATCCGCATGGCGCATGAGTTGGTCTGCATCAACACCATCTTGTGGGTAAATGGTAACCCCAATACTTGTTGAGACTTGTAACTCTTGTCCGCCAATAACAACCTTGCTTTTTGCCGCACAAAGCAAACGGTCTAAGACCAATGTATAGTCACCCATTTGCTCAATATCCGCGAGAACAGCAACAAACTCATCACCGCCAATTCGGGCTAATGTATCCCCATCTCGCAGGCTTTTATTCATCAAATCCGACAAGGCGATCAACAATTCATCGCCAATCTTATGTCCGTAGTTATCATTGATTATTTTAAAGCCATCTAGATCAAGGTAAGCGACGGCTATCGAACTCCCTCGTCGCTCACTTTGACTCATGGCATGGTTTAAACGCTCAGCGAGCAACATTCGATTGGGTAAGTTGGTGAGCGCATCATACAGAGCAATATGTTCTAGCTGTTGTTGGTGGTGTTTCATTGGTGTGATATCGGAAAACAATGCGACATAGTTTTGAGTATTGCCAAAGCTATCCAAAACCGCACTAATTGTAACTAATTCAGCGAATAACTCGCCATTTTTACGTTTATTCCAAAGTTCGCCACTCCATTGCTTAAGCTCAATAAGTGAGTTCCACATTTGCTCATACAATTCTTTATCATGTCGCCCTGAGCGTAAAATTCGAGGATTTTCACCCAGTGCTTCTTCGCGGCTAAAACCGGTTATCGATGTGAATGTTTCGTTCACATCAATGATGTTTCCTTGGGGATCGGTGATCATAATCCCTTCTCGAGCATGGGTAAAAACGCTCGCTGCTAATTTTAATTGTTCTTCAGTTTTCTTACGCTCTGTAATGTCCAAAAACTCGATGACCCGCGCGTCTTGCGATTTGTAGACAATATTCTTGCCTTTAATAGCTAACGGAAATTTAGAACCATCTTTTCGTAAGCCCTCCACTTCGTAGCTTTGCGTATAATCCAAACGCATTTTTTCCAAAACTGTGTCGATATGCTCTGGGGCAATAAGTTCCAAGCCGTCTTTGCCAATAAGCTGGAAATAGCTATAGCCGGTAATATCAGACAGGCTTGAATTACACTCGAGAATTTTCCCCTTGTCGTGAATTATAATTCCGCCGTAAGTTGCAGCGCTAAGTGCTTTAAATCGTTCTTCACTTTCGCGCAAGGTCATTTGTGTTGAAGCCATGCGTCGATTAAAACGATGCAAATAGAATATGGTAATACTACCTAAGACAACCAAGGTTAATGCCGCAATCAGTACCGGTAATACCCATGTTGGTAACCTGCTACTTCGAGGACCATAAATAAAGCCGTCAAGATGATGATCGTCAACCACTAGGCCCGATGTAATAAATGTATCCGCCATATGTTGCCATCGTTCTGGATTCATATGACCAATTTGAATAAGGTCAGGAATGATCAGTTTTCGTATTTGTTGTGCTTCAAACTTCAAATGCTCGCGCGACTTATTCACTTGATAATCATTAATTAGAAGGTCAATGATTTCATCCGGATGATTCATCGCATATGACCAGCCTTTAAGCGTGGCTCGCAACATCGCTGCAACTCGTTTCGGATTAGCTTTAAGTTCAGTCTCTGAAGTGAACAAAATATCGCTATAGAAATCGACACGATAGCTAACCGGGTCAATGATGTTATAGGCGATATTATTTTGTTCTAAATAGTAAGGTTCATTAGTGCTGTAGGCATTAAATGCGTCGACTTTGCCAGTAATGAGATCATCAAGCTGGTAACTACTAGCAATAATGTCGAGCTGCGAAAGGCTAATTCCTTCATTGATTAACATCGTTAGAAAATCAGCGTCGGCATCTTGATTTGCTAACATGACTTTTTTGCCAACTAAGTCATGAACCGACCGAATACCAGAACTTTGAAGCGTGATTAACACTGACGGAGAATGTTGGAATATGGAAGCCATCGCAACGAGAGGTTGACCGAGCAAGCGTTGATATAGAACCTCACTGTTGCCCTCGGCATAATCTGCTCGACCTGACAGCACTTCATCAACCGGTTGGCGTGAAGGGTCTCCATTTATTATTCGAACATCTAGCCCTTCGTCACGATAAAACCCTTGCTCTAATGCCGCGTAATAACCTGCAAACTGAAATTGATGATGCCAACGCAATTGCATTGTTACCACTTCAAGTTCTGATTGATTTGCAGCAAAAGACGGTGGGATTAAAGATAAGCAGAGAAAAAGTAAACAGTAGTAGCCGAAAGAGAAAAACGCAGAAATAGTACGCATAATTATGTGCGCACAAAGCTTTATGGCATTCACGATAACAAGTAACATTATCAAAGCAATATCTTCCTAATACTGCACCCGCACCTTATTTTCTAACGTTTTCAAATTTAATAGATTTAAATCACCTTACTTGAATATAACGCAGCTCACAATGCTTAGAAAGGACAATAAGTTGGAAGTGCTATGTGCTAATAAATATTAATACTTTGCACGGCAGGATCGTTTAGAAATGAACGAATAACCACAGCGCAATGATGATATTACTAGCACTGTGGTTCACAGTTTATGCTGCTTTGCGCTTCAGCATACCTTGGGTTTCAATAAACTCAATAATGGTGTCTAAACCAACCGATTTTTTAAGGTTAGTAAATACATATGGCTTTTCTCCTCGCATGCGCTTTGTATCTTGCTCCATTACTTCTAAAGACGCGCCAACATAAGGGGCTAAGTCTATTTTGTTAATCACTAACAAATCCGAACGCGTAATCCCGGGGCCACCTTTGCGAGGAATTTTTTCGCCTTCTGCTACATCAATCACATAGATGGTCAGGTCCGCAAGCTCAGGGCTAAACGTGGCGCTCAAATTGTCGCCACCACTTTCCACAAAAACAACATCTAAATCGCCATGTAGCCGAGCTAAGTCTTCAACTGCTGCTAGGTTCATTGAGGCGTCTTCTCTAATAGCAGTATGTGGACAACCGCCAGTTTCAACCCCTACGATGCGATCCGCTGCTAAGGCTTCTGCTCGAGTCAGAATCTTTGCATCTTCTTGGGTGTAAATATCATTCGTTACTACCGCTATACTGAAATGATCGCGAATAGCCTTACACAGTACTTCTAGCAATGCTGTTTTTCCCGAACCGACCGGGCCACCAACACCAATGCGAAGCGGTGATTTATATTGTGCTTGAGTATCCATAAGTAATTCTTCCTTCTTAAACTACGTTTTTACGTCTCTATGAGCGAAATAAACGAGTGTATTGAGTTTGATGACGGCAACTAGCGATAATTTGTGCTGGCGTAAAACTGCCCATTTGTTCATCACTAATGCTAGAAGCTCGATCCAAGGCGGCTTCAAATTGACTCGAAAGCTCCATTAAGATTTGTTGGCCTGCACTCTGCCCCAGTGGAATGAGCTTAACCCCTGCCACTGAAGTATTCTCAAGCCATGACCATAAATAACCTAAGCAAAGCTGCTCAAGCTCGATATGCCAATAATTGGCCGCCAAAGCAATGCCAGCGAGTTGATTTTCTGCACATACCTTTAACAAATTTTGATCAAGTTCTGGGAGCAATTGTTTTAACAAACGAGCCAAAGCTTGACCACGTTGCGACTCTTCAGCTCTTAATTCAGACGTTTCGCGAGACGCAACTAAGAATTGGTTAAGCTCGCTGATTTTTTGTAAATCTTTGAGCTCGACAGCACGATATAAACGCATCAACAGCGGAATTTCCAACGTCGCTAAACTATGCTGCAAAATGTCACCTAGCCATAGCGCTAAGCTTTTCTGCGATGTGACCCATTGTGCTTCAACCGCCCATTCCAGACCTTGAGAATAGGTAAACCCACCAATTGGAAGACCTGGACTAATAAGCTGAAATAAACGAAGCTGCGCTAATTTAGGGCTAGTGCTATTGCTTGTTCCTTGCATTTACAATTGCTCAAGTTGGTACTGTTTACGCGCTGACATAACACTTATTGACTTCGCTACAGCTAAACCCAATGCCATAATCACTGTCGCGCTGCTTAACATACCTAACAAAAACATAGAGCTGCTACCACTGACTTCAGCACCATGTGCCCAACCATGGGCCATTAAAGCTGCGCTGCACAAGCTAAGGTTAAACCGCTGTAGGCCAGATGATGCCTTACGAAAGCGGGCTAACAGACCTATTCCAGCAACGATAAGTGACGCCATAATCAACCCTTCTAAGCCGACAAACCCGCCGAGCGTAGATCCTGCAATCATGCCTAAAGCTAAACAGGCAAGGGCCGCTACTATTTTGGTTTTTACTCGAACTTGCTTAAACATGAGTATTCCCAATGCAAACATCATCAGCAAATGATCAACGCCAGTAAATGGGTGCAACAACCCACCAGATAATCCGTGGATAAGTGAGTTACTTACCGTTGTATCTATGGTGTGCGCTGCTGCAAAAGGTGAAGCAATAGCAACAAAAAATGCCAAAAATGAGAGAAGTACGCGATTCATAATAAGTCCTTAAAATAGAGAAACTAAATTGTAGTCAAAGTGTGATTGTCTAGTGATGATGCGAATGACCACCTGCTGAGCTGCCGCCGTATGCTCCGGGTTCAGGCTCAAATGGATGCATCGCTACATCCACACTCAGGCCCAAATCGCGTAGCATTGCATCAAGCACATGATCATGTTGATAGCGGACCCAGTTGGCTTCAATTTGTAGCGGTACGTGCCGATTGCCAAGGTGATAACAGGCTCGCGACAAAAGATGAGCGTCAGCGCAATGTACGGTGGAAACTTGTTCGTCAGCGGCTTTAATTAAAACATGCAGTCCTGCCTCATTAGCTAATACATCGCCATCGCGTAACACCTTACCCCTAGGCAAAAACAGGCCGGCTGATTCACCACTGTCTAGCTCAACTTTGATACGACTTTTAATTCGCGCGTTAATTGGCAAACTCAAACACGCTGTAGTTTGTAGATTTTGAGCGTCGCTTCGCTCAATAATGGTGGTTAGTTCAATCATAAAGTTTCCTTCGCCCTAGAATAGAAAATAGCGCTGCGCCATTGGCAATGTGACCGCAGGTTCGCATATAAGTAGTTCGCCATTGGCTCGAACTTGATAAGTCTGGCTGTCAACTTCTATGGTTGGCTGCCAGTGGTTATGGATCATGTCGGCTTTACTGATGTTTCGGCAATTGCTTACCGCTGACAGCATTTTTTGTAAACCGATTTGCTCTCCCACGCCTTTTGTAATCGCCGATTTGGACATAAAGGTAATTGATGTCGCAAATTTTGCCTTGCCAAAACTACCGAACATCGGCCGATAATGTACCGGTTGAGGAGTTGGAATAGACGCATTTGCATCGCCCATAGGTGCTGCAGCTATCATGCCCCCTTTAATGATCATGCTTGGCTTAACACCGAAAAAGGCTGGCTTCCACAACACTAAGTCTGCAAGTTTACCGACTTCGATAGACCCAATTTCATGACTCATGCCATGGGTGATTGCAGGGTTGATCGTATATTTTGCTATGTAGCGTTTTAGACGATTATTGTCATTGCGGGCACTGTCTTCTTTAAGTGGACCGCGCTGCACCTTCATTTTGTGGGCGGTTTGCCACGTTCTAATGATAACTTCACCGACTCGGCCCATGGCCTGCGAGTCCGAGGCAATCATTGAAAATGCACCTAAGTCATGCAAGATATCTTCGGCGGCAATTGTTTCACGGCGTATTCGCGACTCTGCGAAAGCAACGTCCTCGGCTATTGCAGGGCTCAAATGATGGCAAACCATCAACATGTCCAAATGTTCGTCAACCGTATTAATCGTATAAGGCCGAGTAGGATTAGTTGAAGACGGTAATATATTGGACTCGCCACAGGCACGAATAATGTCAGGTGCATGACCACCACCAGCGCCTTCGGTATGGTAGGTATGGATCACGCGGTCACCAATCGCACCAAGCGTAGACTCCACAAAACCTGATTCGTTGAGTGTATCGGTATGAATCGCTACCTGAACGTCTGTCTCTTCAGCGACATCTAAACAATTGCTTATTGAAGCCGGAGTTGTGCCCCAATCTTCATGTAACTTTAGGCCTACTGCGCCAGCGTCAACTTGCTCATGCAGTGCTAAAGGTAAGCTTGCATTGCCTTTGCCTAACAAACCAAAATTCATTGGAAAATCATCTAAAGACTGCAACATGCGATGCATATTCCAGATGCCAGGTGTACAAGTTGTGGCGTTAGTACCCGTTGCTGGCCCTGTTCCACCACCAATCATCGTGGTCACTCCAGACATGAGTGCTTCTTCAATTTGCTGCGGGCAGATAAAGTGAATATGCGAGTCGATACCACCGGCGGTTAGTATCGAACCTTCTCCGGCAAGAATTTCGGTTCCGGGTCCAATTGGAATATCCACGCCACTTTGCACATCAGGGTTACCCGCTTTACCAATGGCAGCAATGCGGCCATCTTTGATGGCAACATCACCTTTTACGATACCCCAATGGTCTAATATCACCGCATTGGTTATCACTAAGTCAGGCGTAACATGACAGCTAAGCTGCCCTTGCCCCATACCATCGCGTATAACTTTACCGCCGCCAAATTTAACTTCGTCACCATAGCGGGTGTAGTCTTTTTCAACTTCAAGCCACAGTTCGGTATCGGCTAAACGTAAACGGTCGCCTGTCGTTGGGCCAAACATTTCGCCGTAGGCCTGCCTAGAAATCTTAGCCATTAGCGGTTCTCCTTATCGATAGCACCCATTACTTTGCCTTGGAATCCATAGACAATCCTGTCTCCGCCAAACGCAACCAGTTCAACACTGCGGCTTTGGCCTGGTTCAAAGCGCACGGCAGTACCAGCAGCAATATTTAGACGTTTGCCTAAACTTTGTTCCCTATCGAACTTCAGCGATTCATTCACTTCAAAAAAATGGTAGTGAGACCCAATCTGAACTGGTCGGTCGCCAAGATTAGCCACTTTAATTTCTGTCGTGGGCAGCCCTGGATTGAGTTCAATATCACCACTGGCTACCTTTAACTCACCCGGAATAATGACGTCATCTTTATAACTCATGTTTGCTCCTTGCGCTGTGCGCTAAACAATCGGCTGATGAACCGTGACCAACTTAGTGCCGTCGGGGAAAGTTGCTTCAACTTGAACATCGTGAATCATGTCAGCAATACCCGGCATTACTTGGTCAATACTTAGAACTTCACGCCCTTCATTCATAAGCTGAGCCACCGTTTTACCGTCGCGAGCGCCTTCCATAATAGCCGCACTAATAAAAGCAATGGCTTCTGGATAATTGAGCTTTAAACCACGAGCCAAGCGACGCTCGGCTAGTAATCCGGCAGTAAAAATGAGTAATTTGTCTTTTTCTCTTGGGGATAGTTCCATTCCAACCTCTAACTTAAGTTGCCCAAATGCGGGGGGCTAAGGGGATTACACCAAACCAATGTTCGCGGGTTATTTGCCACATCTTCACATAGGCTCTAAGAATATCTTCGCTGTATACGGCCATCGCTCGGACGACGATTAATCCGTCAACACAGGTGATACCTAGGATTAATCGCTTCGGGGAGATACCAGCGTTTATTTTTTGTAGGCTTTCATTCAAGCTTTCGAACAATTGCGTGTCGTCAGATGAAATGATCATGGTCGCCAGCATGGGATAGTCTCGCATCCCGGCACAGGACTGATGCTGATCGAAGCCTTGTTTAGCCAACCGCTCGTTAAGGACAAGCTTGTTGTCGCGATAGACGCGAGTTCTCCCAAGGATACAACCGGTACTAAATCGCTCTTGTAGCGCCGGCCGTCCAAAGCATTGCATTTCCCAAGCGATGCAACGAGCACTGCCTTGCAAGTGAATATCAGTATTAATCTGAGCCTGACTTCCAGGAAAAAATATGTTTTCTTGCGGTAACCATTCCAACATGGCTCCGTCTTCTATTTGTAGCTGTTGGTCAACATAAGCGGTTTTACCAAGCGAGCGATAAAACTTGGTGGCGCCAGGCGTTGTCACTAAAGCGCGACTGTTACCCAGCGACTTGATATCGACTTTTAGTGAATCTCCTGCAACCACGCCACCAGGAGGATGCAATAGATAAGTATGGCAAACGGCTTCTTCAGGGTAAAAAGGCCGCTGTACATTTAAGGGCCCTATTTGTCTACGACGACTAATGACGGTCCGAGAGCCGCGTTGCTGGTACTCCAACTGCAAATGTCCTTTCCAAGAACTCGAGCTATCAAATTGTTTAGCCAAATCGCTCATACAGTTAAATATTCCTGAACTAGCTGCTCGCTAAGCCCTTCCATGTCGCCTTGGGCAACTAATCGCCCCCGGTCAAGTAAACAAAAACGATCTCCAACGCGACGTGCAAATGGCAGCTTTTGCTCTACAAGTAATACTGTTAAACCCATTTCGCGATTCAGTCGCTCGATGATGTTTCCTATTTCCTGAACAATGTTTGGCTGAATCCCTTCAGTGGGCTCGTCCAAAATAAGTAATTCAGGATTCACCACAAGGGCTCGTCCTATTGCAAGTTGCTGTTGTTGACCACCACTTAGGTCTCCTCCGCGCCGATTTAACATCTGTTTAAGCACGGGAAATAACTCGTAGATAAACTCTGGAATTTTTCTATCGTTTCTGGCTCGTACCGGTAAACCAACTTGCAGATTTTCTTCCACACTTAACAGCGGAAATATTTGACGACCTTGGGGGACGTAACCGATACCATGATAGGCGCGTTTTTCAGCGGCTAATCGGCTGATATCAGTGCTACCCAGATGAATCTCACCACTTTGAAGCGGTAATAGGCCCATAATGCACTGTAACAAGGTGGTTTTACCCACTCCATTGCGGCCCATGAGTACCGTGCACTCTCCTTTTGGGATTGACATGTCCAAATCCCAAAGCGTATGACTCTCGCCATAGAATTGATTTAATTTACTAATTTCTATCACAACAACTCCCTGACGATTTACTCACCTAAGTAGACTTCTTTAACTTTGGCGTTATTTTGAACCTCACTCATACTGCCCTCAGCCAAGATATGACCTTGGTGCAATACACTGACTTTGTTGGCAATTGAACGGACAAAGTCCATATCGTGCTCTACCACAACCACTGAATGTTGCCCCGCTAGTGATGTTAATAGCTCCGCGGTGCGATCCATCTCTTGGTGGGTCATACCCGCTACAGGTTCATCAACTAATAACAATTTAGGCCTTTGCATAAGTAACATACCGATCTCTAGCCATTGCTTTTGTCCGTGGGACAAACTTCCAGCAGACAAGGCCAATTGGTCACTTAAACCTATAATCGACAACACCCGTTCAATGTCGTCTTTCTGCTCGCCAGTAAGCTTGGATAGAAATACCTGCCATGGACCTCGTGGACCAGCCATGGCGAGTTCCAAGTTTTCCCAAACACTTAAGAATTCGAAAACAGTCGGCTTTTGAAATTTTCGCCCCACCCCTGCGTTTGCAATCTGCGCCTCATCCATTTCCAATAAGTTAATATTAGAGCCAAGCCAGACTTGACCATTATCAGGTTTCGTTTTGCCGGTAATAATGTCCATCATGGTGGTTTTACCGGCACCATTGGGACCTATAATGCAGCGTAGTTCACCTTCTTCGATATAAAGGTTGAGGTCGTCAATGGCTTTGAAGCCATCGAAACTTACCGAAACCCCTTCGAGGTAGAGCAATATTTTGTGTCGGGTGTCGAGCAAGGGATGATGCTGCGGAACCAAAAAGTCAAAGACTTGGTCGCGCTGGAAAAACTTTTGCACCGGCTCGATAACTTGTTTCCCAAGCGGCAGATTATGGACTTGAGCACTCATGCTTTTGCCTCCGAAATTTGTGCTGTTGATTCTTCATCCTTAGAGTTGCTGGTCATAGTGGACGATTTAGACTTAACTAAGCCCACGATTCCCTTGGGTAGATAGAGTGTTGAAAGCACAAATAGAGCACCTAAGAAAAATAGCCATACCTCAGGCAGCTCAACGGTAAACCAAGACTTGGCATAGTTAACGATAACAGCTCCCGCTACCGCGCCAAACAAGGTAGCTCGCCCACCGAGCGCAACCCAAACCACAACTTCTATCGAGTTGATGGGAGCAAACTCTCCGGGATTGATGATGCCAACCTGTGGAACATACAACGCTCCGGCAACACCAGCTAACATGGCCGAAATCACGAAGATCCATAACTTGACCGTATCAACGCGATAACCAATAAAACGTGTTCTAGATTCGGCGTCTCTTATGGCAACTGATAATCGCCCTAGACGACTTGCCACGATAGCTCGGCAAATCAAATAGCCCCCAATTAGGGCTGCGCAACTTGCGACAAATAACGCAATTCGAGTTTGGTCTGATTGCAAGCTATAGCCCAATATATCTTTGAAATCAGTTAAGCCATTGTTACCGCCAAAACCCATCTCGTTTCTGAAAAATGACAAGAGCAATGCATAGGTCATAGCTTGAGTAATTATTGATAAATAAACGCCACTAACTCGCGAGCGAAAGGCAAAATATCCGAACACAAAAGCGAGCAAGCCAGGGATGAGTACGACCATTAGCGCAGCAAACCAAAATTGATCGAAACCTTGCCAGAACCAAGGAAGCTCTTGCCAATTAAGGAAGACCATAAAGTCAGGCAACACGGGGTCGCCATAAACACCACGTGAACCAATTTGGCGCATCAAGTACATGCCCATCGCGTAGCCACCCAAGGCAAAAAATGCCGCGTGTCCCAAGCTCAGTATGCCTAAAAACCCCCAGACTAGATCAACCGCTAAGGCCAATAAGGCATAGCATAGATACTTGCCCATCAAAGTGACGGTATAGGTTTGCACGTGTAAGGGGTGTTCACTTGGCAAGGCCAAGTTCAAGAATGGAACAAGCACAATTGCAATCATCAGGATTGCTAACAATATTTTCCCACCACGGTCTTGGCGCAAGATATTCAGCATTGCTTAACTCTCCACAGCTCGGCCTTTTTGCGGAAATAATCCGCGTGGGCGCTTTTGAATAAACAAAATGATAAAGACCAGCACTAATATCTTAGATAAGACTGCGCCTACCCATGGCTCAAGCATTTTGTTGAAAATACCGAGGCTTAATCCAGCAACTAAAGTGCCCCATAGATTTCCAACTCCACCAAAGACAACAACCATAAAACTATCAATGATGTAAGCTTGGCCCATGTTTGGCCCAACGTTGGTAAGTTGAGAGAGTGCAACTCCAGCAACACCAGCAATTCCCGAACCTAAACCGAAAGTCATCGCGTCGACGCGCTCTGAGCGTACGCCCATTGCTTTAGCCATTTCCCGATTTTGGGATACAGCACGCACCTGCAAACCTAAGGCGGTTTTCTTCAAAATAAGCACTAACAACACAAAAACAATCATGCAAAACAATAGGATATACAGTCGACTATTGGTGAGTGAAAGCATGGGATTGACTTCAAACATGCCGCTCATAAACTCTGGCGTAGCAACGCTGCGGTTTAAGGGCGAAAAGACCGAGCGCACCGCTTGTTGCAAAATCAGGCTAATACCAAAGGTAGCAAGAAGCGTTTCTAGTGGGCGATTGTATAGGTGGCGTATCACTAATCGCTCAATAATAATGCCGACAATAGCGCTGACCATAAATGCTATAGGAATGGATATCAGCAATGACGCTCCCAAGTTATTAGGCATCAGTTGCTGTAGAACGTAAGTTGTATAGGCACCCAGCATGATCAGCTCACCATGGGCCATGTTGATAACGCCCATCACACCAAATGTAATCGCTAAACCAATCCCTGCGAGTACCAATACACTGCCGAGGCTTAGGCCAAAGTATAAGGTTTCAACCATCGCATAACGCTTCTGCGACGCTTGATAATCGGCAATAGATTTATCTATCAAAATGAGTAATTCAGGATCGCTTAATTCTTGTTTCGCCAAATTAAGGGCTTGCAGCGCTTCTGGTCGTTTAGAGTCGGAAATACGTTCAATGGCAGCACGTTGCGCTCCTTCGTCACTACCGCGTAAATCGATAATCGCTAATGCCAATGCCAGTACGTCTCGAACTTTAGCATCGCTTTCTTGCTTTATGACGTCTTGGATTAAAGCTTGATGCTCTAAGCTGGCATTGCTGAGTAAATTCTTAGCCGCATCAAAACGCGTACTAGCGTCATCACTATAGAGGTCAAGGCTTGCCAATTGAGTTCTAAGTTCACTACGAAGCTGGTTATTCACACCAACTTTTTTAAAATCTCTTTTCTTATTAACAACTATCGTTTCATCACTAAATAGGAAGGGTAAACTAGCTCCCTTTTCTACTTTGCTAGCGTACACAATTTGTTTGGTTTTCTTATGGAAGTAAACATTGCCCTGCATGAGTTTTTCAAATACAAAACGGGCATTGTCATCGCCGCTTTGCGCAAGCCAAACAATAGCCTCTGATTTTAACGCGTAGTCCTTTCCAACTAAGCTCTGCTCTACTTCAACTACGTTAGATATCTGAGCCCTAGAAGGCAAACTGACTAACCCAATACAAAGCATTAAAATAAAGAAACAACGCCGAATACTTGTACTCATGTACGGCCTCAAAATATGGAATAAATAGAGAGAAGGTGCTTAAGACAACTTAAGCACCTTGGGTGTCTTACTCAGTAACTTGACCTGAACAGGTCTTGGTTACGACATTAAACGCGCCGCAAGCAAATGGTTTTGCCCAGCTAGAGAACAAGTCGGCTGAACCAGGTAGAAAGTTAGACCAGGCGTCTCCGGCTACATCACTGCCCGTCTCCCACACAACTTCAAACTGACCATCATCTTGAATTTCACCAATCAAAACCGGCTTGGTAATGTGGTGGTTAGCCAGCATGGTTGCGTAGCCGCCAGTTAAGTTAGGAACCGTTACACCAATAATCGCATCTTGAACAGCTTCGGCGTCAGTAGTACCGGCTTTTTCAACCGCTTTTACCCACATTTTAAAGCCGATATAGCTTGCTTCCATTGGATCGTTGGTGACACGCTCATCGCTATCAATAAAGCTTTGCCACGCTTCGATAAACTCATCGTTTACCTCAGTGTCAACGCTCATAAAGTAGTTCCAAGCCGCTAAATGACCCACCAATGATGAGGTGTCCATACCAGATAACTCTTCTTCACCGACAGAAAATGCAACAACAGGGATATCTTCTGCAGATACACCTTGGGCACCAAGCTCTTTATAGAACGGAACATTCGCGTCGCCATTAATCGTTGAAACAACCGCGGTTTTCTTACCCGATGCACCGAATTTCTTAATATCAGACACAATTGACTGCCAATCAGAGTGGCCAAACGGTGTGTAGTTGATCATGATGTCTTCAGCAGCGACACCTTTAGCAACTAGGTAGGCTTCAAGAATTTTGTTTGTTGTGCGTGGATAAACATAGTCAGTTCCAGCAAGAACCCAACGCTCTACACCGATATCATTCATCAAATAATCAACAGCGGGGATTGCTTGTTGATTTGGCGCAGCACCTGTATAGAAAATGTTTTTGGATGACTCTTCACCTTCATATTGAACCGGGTAGAAAAGAAGACTATCTAGCTCTTCAAATACCGGTAACATCGATTTACGCGACACCGATGTCCAACCGCCAAAAACGACATCAACTTTTTCTTTTTGAATCAATTCGCGCGCTTTTTCAGCGAATAGAGGCCAATCTGAAGCAGGATCAACAACAACTGCTTCAAGCTGTTTACCTAACAATCCACCAGCTTGGTTTTGTTCTTCAACCATCATCAAGATGGTGTCTTTAAGTGTGGTTTCACTAATCGCCATCGTCCCTGAGAGCGAATGCAACACGCCGACTTTAATGGTGTCGTCTGCTGCAACTACATTGAATGACAAGGCCAAAGATGCTGCGAGGCCAGTAACGCTTGCTTTAAATTTTGATGTAGCTTTCATGTTGGTTTGAACTCCTTGTAAACGGTCATGCAAGGTGTCGCAAACACTAGGCCAATAATACCAAAGTATTAATTTTTTCATTAAAGCATTGTTTTATAAGATTTATTTTATAGGTTTTATTTCGATTGATAATTAGGCAATTTTTATTCACCACCAATTTGGTGCGCACAGAAATGCATTAGCACCAGATTGGAGCAAACAATATTTGATTTCAGAATTACGCACCAAAATCATGCGCGCTAGCATTTATAACTGGCCCAAGCTGCAATGCCAGCCAATTGAACTGCCGCATTGATTTAGTGGAAACTAATGCAAGGCTAGGGTGACGCAAACTAGACTTACATCTCGTAAGGTGTATCGATTGAGGTTTTGTGCGAACACCACTTAAGGCTATCGAGATAATTGTAACCATCCTTGGCGTTAATTCAAATGTGCTGTTCGCACTAGTTCAGGACCGTATAACCACGACCAGTCATGCAGTTACGTACAACTTGCTCTTGCTCAGCTTGGAAGTTATCGGCAACTCGACGCCTGTCGCTACCACGAGATAACACGCCGGCTCCCATACCAATAGCGGCGCCAGTTTTAGCGCCTTCAGTGCCTGACCCACCAGCAATGGCCTTGCCAGCCGCTCCAATCGCAGCCCCTTTTGCAGCTCCGCTTACAGCCCCACCACGAGTAGCGGCTTCTTGCTCAACCTGCAGGGACATTTGAGTGCATTCGTGCATGTCAGCAGCATACTCACGCTCATCAACGCCTTTTCGGTCAACTATAATCGTTGCGGAAGCAAGCGAGCTAAATAGAGATAAAACTAGGATAGAAGTAAATTTGAACACGGCGAACCTCAAACATTCATTCATCCGTGACTTTACACCCAGCTCCTTGATGCTGAGGTGCCTTTAAATACGTTGGTATACGTAAACTACGCTTACCTCGCTTGAATCGTACCTTGCTAAACATAAGCAAGCAGCGCAATTATAGCGCTGCTTGTCTAATTGTAGTAATTACTTTACTTATATTTACTAAGCACCAACAGCAACGAAAGCTTCAACAACTTGTTGGACATCCGCTTCAAGCAAACCAGCAATATTCATCCGTCCGTCGCCAACCATATAAATAGCGTGATCATCACGCAAACAGTCTATTTGCTTAGGTGTTAGCCCTGTGACTGAAAACATACCTTTGTGTAAAGCGATATAATCAAATCGGTTTGAGTTTGTCGCTTGATTAAGCGCATCTCGTAACGTTGTTCGCAACGACAAAATACGTTGATTCATAACATCGAGTTCTTCTCGCCAATTGGCTGTCAACCTTTCAGTCCCAAGAATATGCGCCACACATGCAGCGCCCCAGTCTGGCGGCATGGTGTAGGTTTTTCTCGATAAAGACATCAAGTTTGCCTTAGCGTTTTGTGCCTGTTCGATTGACGGTGATATAACACAAGCCATACCAGTACGCTCGCGATACAAACCGAAATTTTTTGAACAACTAGCAGTAATTAACATCTCGTCGCAAACTTCAGATAATAAACGCAGGCCATAGGCATCCTCGTCTAATCCGTCGCCAAAACCTTGGTAAGCAATATCAATGAAAGGCAAAAATCCGCATTTGGGCGCAAGCTGCGCTATTTGTTGCCAAGCTTGCTTAGACAGATCTGCACCGGTTGGATTGTGGCAGCAGCCATGTAGTAAAACCACGTCATCGCTACCCAAACCAGCTAAACACTCAAGCATAGCCTGCTCTTTTACTTGCTTCGTTTGAGCATCAAAGTATGGGTAGTACGCAACGTTAAGACCGGCTGCTTCCATAATCGGATGATGGTTTACATAACTAGGATCACTGAGCCAAACCGTTGCATTGGGTTTTGCCTGTTTAATCAAATCCGCCAATAAACGTAAGCCTCCACTAGCGCCTGGGGTTTGGATAGTCGCGGCTCGAGCCATGGCATTGGTGTTATTAAGCAATAAGGTCTGCATAGCTATATTAAAGGACTCGTTACCGGCTAAACCGACGTAGCCTTTGCTTTCTTGTTGAGCAAACAAATACTCTTGGGCGGCGCTAACACTCTTCATAATAGGGGTTTTACCCAAAGCATCTCGATAGACACCAATGCCCAGATCGACCTTATTAGGCCGCGTATCTTGGCGAAATGCTACAGTTAGCGAGAGTATTGGGTCTGCTTTGGCGACCGGTAGAGATTCAAACATCAAAAGTCCTCTTTTCGAAAGATATAACAATCTTATCAGCCCACTGCCACAAGGCGTATACAAAATATGAATTCTTTGGAGTAAATCTTTCGATTCGCAGTCATTTTCCAAAACATTCACAATACCAATGTTCAGGCTGTGGGCTTTCTCACTGTTTTGACCTAGAGCTAAAGATAACTTAACCTTTAGCTTGTTCAAAAATCAAAGCACCTATTCTTAAATTACTGCGTCACGGAGCATTGCATTGTCTAACCCGCCCAGCTACAAACTCCCTTCTCCAATCCGAGTCGCCACTATTGGCGGAGGAACAGGACAATTTGTATTGTTGTCGGGTTTACGCGATGTGGAACAGCTTTACATTAGCGCGATTGTATCAATGACTGATAGTGGTGGCAGCACCGGTCGATTACGCGACGAGCTGGGAATTTTACCCCCCGGTGATATTCTAAAATGTGTGTTAGCCCTATCACCCTATCGAGAAATGGCTCGCGATTTATTACTTAAGCGTTTTACTAAGGGCAAGCGCCTGGTCGGACACAACGCTGGCAATATGTTGCTTACTATGTTGTCCCAATACAGTGGTTCGTTTTCAGAAGGGATTCATGGCTTAGCTGAGCTACTCAATGCAAAAGGTGAAATATTGCCGGTGACCGTTGACAAGTCGACACTTGTTGCGGAATTAACCAGTGGAGAGCGGATATTTGGGGAAAGCGCAATTGATATTCCCCGCGGAAATCAGCGAGAAAAAATCTCCAACGTTTTTTTAGTGCCCCATCATGCCGACCAAGTACGAGTTTACCCAACAGTGATTGAGCGTATTAGTAACGTAAACGCCATCATCCTTGGGCCCGGCGATCTATTTACCAGTATTATTCCAAACCTATTGGTACCAGGGGTAAAAGAAGCGCTAATTAATAGCCCCGCAAAGCTGATTTATGTCAGTAATATTATGACCAAATTTGGTGAAACCCATGGCTTTAGGCTTGAAGCGTTTATTGAGGCCTTAGAGCATTACATCGGCCGAGCCATAGACATCATTGTACTTAATAATGAACCAGCTGATCCCGACATATTAGAGCGTTATCAAGTACAGCAAGCGCGAATGGTCACCGTTGATGATATCAATCAACTTAAAGCTAACTATCAAGTCATAGAAGCACCATTACTAGACCAAGATGGCGGGATCATCCGTCACGATAGCGATAAACTTAGCCAAGCCTTGTTACCATTGTTGGCCTCAAGTTTATAACTTTGTAGGGAATTACAGACTTTAGTTTCGAACGAAAATTTTTATTACTAGAGAATTTTGAACTGAACCAAAGGCAGAATATGTAAGCTAAAGGCGGTTTCAATATACTCGACACAAGCAATCGTAGTTGCCGCATATACGATCAACATTAGATAAAACTTCGACTATTTTGAGCAGCAAAGGCTTATGGGTATCAGGAAGTGTAATAGGGAAATTCATAGTTTACCTATTTCTAGATTGTTAGAGCTGCGAGAGCTAGTGCGTTAAATTAGCGCAGCATTACAACTTATCTAAATACTTAAAAACTATCAATACACCTCGTAAACAGCCTATAACTTGTTGCAAAGCCATAATTGGTACTGTTTTCAGAACGCAGACAATATTGACCTTCGGCTACAAACTTGTCATTGAACCGTCGCTATCGACCAATATCCTATTGCTCTGCAAAACTCTAAGGATTTAGCACCCAGCTGTTAGATGTCTTTTGGCCATTAGCGCGAGGTTTTATTATGCTTGTGGCCCGCCAATAAACTGCGAGCTGAGCGTCCGGTTTCTTTCACTGGCATTTCAGTTTCAAAGGCGTGGTCTTCTTTCTCCACTCGAGCTGTTAAATCATCGTCTTGCAATAAGGCGTTTAGCCAGTTTCGCGCATCCATGGAGCGACTAACACGTTGCCGCTCTTCATCATTTTGCCCCACCGACTCGCTTAGTAAACCTTGATCGTAGCGTTTAAAAACTTGCCCAGCTCTAAAGGCCTGATTTGCCCTATACCCCAATAGTTCTAAAGCTTTAACCCCTAATGCGACCGATGATTCAAAGGTTTCACGTATGCAGTAATCGATACCGGCAGCCTCTAATTGACGGGCATGCTTTCGATCGATTGCGCGTGCAATAATTTGTAAATTAGGAAAGTGCCGTTTAGCTAAACTTACCACTTGTAAGGTGCTCTCAGGGTCGTCTAATGCAACCACTAACAGCTTAGCGTCCTCAGCGCCGGCGGAGATTAGCAAGTCTAAACGAGTTGCTTCGCCATAGAACACGGTGTAATTAAACTTGCGCAGCGTTTCTATCTGACTGGCGTCATGCTCCAGGATTGTGGTTCCAATATCGTAGCCGTGAAGCAAGCGTCCAACAATTTGTCCAAAACGTCCAAAACCAGCAATAATAACTGGGTTGCTTTCATCGATGTGGTCGGCTTCGCGCTTGATATCACTAGTAAATCTCGGGGCGAGGAATTTGTCATAAACAATCAATGCAATTGGGGTCAGTAGCATCGATAAAGTCACGACCAATACCAACAGCTGCAATAGGGCCAGATCGATAACTTGATAACTCAAGGCAGCGCCAGCAAGCACAAAAGCAAATTCTCCCCCCTGCGCAAGGGTGACCGAGAAGTAACTATTATGACGTTTCGAAAATCCAAAAATAAGACCAACGACGTATAGGATCAGCAATTTTCCTAGCATCAGGATGCAAACACAGGCGGCAATCAATACTGGCTGAAACCACAACAAGTCAAAGTTAATCCCAGCTCCTATTGAGATAAAAAATAAACCTAAAAGCAATCCTTTAAATGGCTCAATGTCAGATTCGATCTCATGTCGGTATTCACAGTCAGCTAAAACTAAACCCGCTAAAAATGCGCCAAGAGCCGGTGATAAGCCAGCCCATGTCATCGCCAACGACACCCCGACTACAACCGCAAGTGCACTTGCAACAAAGAGCTCCCTTGAACCGGTTTTAGCCACAAATCGAAACAAATGACGCAGTACATAGTGACCACCAACCACAATACCTGCAATCACAGCCGTCACTTGTATCGCTTGAGATATACCGCTTGTACTATTACTTAATTCGCCACTTTGAGTCGATAACAAGGGTAAAATTGCGAGCATAGGAATAACGGCAATGTCTTGAAATAGTAAAACTGCAAAAATCTTTCGCCCTACAATTGTTTTTAGTTGTCCTTTCTCTTGCAAACTTTGCAATACGATTGCTGTTGAACTCAAGGCCAAAATCATACCCAGACTTAAAGCTTCCCTCCAGTCCATGCCAAAGCCAAGTCCTAAGGCCATAAACATCAATAAAGTAAGGCCTACTTGAGCACCTCCATAACCCATGATTGGCAAGCGCATTCGATATAACAGTTTTGGATTCAGTTCTAATCCAATAAGAAATAGCATCATTACAACGCCAAACTCAGCAACGTGCATAACGTCGCTTTGATTCCCGACAAAATTGAGCACGAATGGACCAATTAGGATCCCAGCTAATAAATAGCCTAAAACAGAGCCAAAACCTAAGCGCTTGGCAACAGGCACAGCAATAATCGTTGCTGCCAAATAGACAAAGGCGTCCAGCAATACATTATGCTCCATGACCACCTCGCGCGTGTTTATCCCAGGGAATATGATGTTCTTCAAGCTGATTCAAAAAGGTCGCTTCGTGTATCTCGGCCTCGGGATAGCTGCCCTCGGAGAGCCCGATAAGTAGCTGTTTATAGAGCTGTGATTTGCGTTGTAAACGATCCTTTGAAGCTCGTTTATGGATGCCGTCGAGCACAAATGGCGGTAAAAAACGCATACCGCAAATTTTAGCCGTTTGACGAAACGGCAAAAAGAATTGAATCAAAGGATACTCGTTGTAACCATCGATGTTGTAAGAACTAAAGCTTCCGCCACAACTAACGCTACATAACCAATCTTTGCCTTGTAAAGCGGTTGCGTTTTCGCCATAGGCAAAGCCATATTCAAGCACTAAGTCTGTCCATTCATGGACAATGGCCGGGCAGGAATACCAATAAAATGGGTACTGAAATACGATAATGTCATGATCTTGTAGCAATGCCTGCTCTCGTGCAACGTCAATAAATGAATCAGGGTAGACCTGATACAAATCATGGACCGTTACATTATCTAATCCTTGGGCGGCCTTAAGCAATGAGGCATTGGCTGTAGATTTTTGCAGCGCTGGGTGCGCCAAAATCAACAAAATTCGTTTCATTATTCCCTCGCATCATTTGCGTAATGATTTATTACTTGAGTCCAAAACTATTCCAGTTTGCCCGAAAGCAGGGTTTTCTTCTCTGAGCACAAATACTAGAAAATATTATAACTGTATTTACAATAACTTGAGTTCAGTTTAAGCATGGTAATTAACCTAGTCTAAGTGAAGCAACCGCCATCTTTCTAGTATTCTCGGCTTCATTTTTAAATATCATTTGCATCAACTACCGCTGGTTTGTCCAATTGTTGGTTTTTTTTTGTTAGCATGTGCGCCTAATATAGGAATAAGCAATACTCATGAACTTAAAGCATTACTACAGTGAATCATCGAGCAACAATAGCGAACTCGAACAATTTAGCTTCACAAAACAGCAAGCATGCGACTTTGCCAAAAGCGTAGCGAACGACTTTAACGCGATCCACGATGCCGATTCATCACGTTTTTGTGTACCTGGCGATTTATTGTTCTCAGTGGTATTAAGTAAATTAGGTCTAAGCCAAGAAGTGACAGTAAACTTTGCAGGCATGATCAATGATGACCGAAAACTACACATTGCTCAACTTGATGAAAGCCATGCCCAACTGCAAGACCAAGATGAAAAATGCTATCTAAAGGTTGCGCATCAGGGCCAGCATACCTTCGACCAAGCCTTAATTAGTAACCTCGTACAAGAGTATGTACGCTTTTCCGGACAGAATTTCCCGCATATTCTTGAACCGCTACTGAAACAGCATGATCTCATGCTAAACCTTAACCGCCCCTTAGTTATCTATGAAAGCATGAGCTTACATCTCGATTCCTTAGAGCTTGAAGACGCTAGTATTGAGTTTGCTGGAGGTGAACTTGTACCTGAGGGCAAACGCTACATCGCACTACTTAATTTTAAGGTGATGGGTCAAAACGGCCAAGTTGGAATCGGTCAAAAACGTATGGTACTTGGTAAGCTACTGCCTTTTGAACAAGCGGTTAGCGACGAGTTGGTGCAAAAATACACCAACAAACGCGATCTTTACTTAGCCAACAAAGCTTAAAAAATCACAAGGCGCCTAACGAGCGCCTTAAACTAGCGAATGTGCGTTAAAGGCAAAGCGGTGTGTTGGAAAACTTCGCGTAATACAAAGCTTGAACGCACACCCGTGACGCCGTCTATTCGGGTCAATTTACCTAATAAAAATTCTTGGTAATGCGCCATATCTGGCACGACTACCTTCAACTGATAATCAGCATCAGTGCCCGTTACTAATACACATTCTAAAACTTCTTCGTAGCTCGACACCTTGGTTTCAAAGTTTTCAAATCGATCTGGCGTGTGCCTATCCATAGAAATATGTATATATGCGGTTAAGTTGAGATTCAATTTAACCGGATCGAGAAGGGTTACATGGCGAGCAATCAATCCAGCTTCTTCAAGAGCTTTGACTCGGCGAGAACAAGGTGAAGGCGACAAGCCAATTTTATCGGCCAGTTCTAAATTGCTGATACGACCATCAGCTTGCATTAATTCCAGAATACGACGGTCGGTGCGGTCTAGTTTGATCATCAAAATTTCTTTAACAGATATGAAGATTGCAGATTATGGCAAACATCACACAACATTACACTAGCATAGCGCTCATTTTAACAAAATAATTGCTATTATTTAGCTATAGCTAGCAAACAACGCAAACACATTCTAGCCATACAATTCTATTATATATCTAACGGTTTGGAGTAAAGCTTGAGCTCACAAGACTCAAGTCACCGCAGGTTTACCGGCCTGTAGGTAGCTCATAAGCAGCTAGTATTATCTTACTAAATTGCAACAGCCTGTTTACCCAACAGAGCCCACCGGTGGTAAAGAGCAGCTTCTAAGCTGCTCTTTTGCTTTTTGCAGATTAGCATTTGCCTCATTGCTCCACTCACGGTACATTCTTTCCTTTTAGAAAATTTCGAGTGTAATTGTGTCTCAACACCCAATCTATGAGTTAACTATTAACAGCGAAAGCTCGCTTTTCCTAGGCCCTTGTCCAGGCACTAAAGATGTCGATCTAGTGACTAGCTTACAAGATATTATTCACCGTCATTGCAGTGCCGTTATTAGCTTAATCACCAGTGAAGAGATGGATAAATGCTCGGTTCAAGACTTAGGCCCGCAAAGTTCAACCATTGGTATGCAATGGTTTCATCTACCTATCGAAGACGATACCGTACCCAATGCCCAAACAATGCAGCGCTTTAACGAAGTATTGCCTCGTATCAAGCAGTTATTAGCGGGCTCAGAAAATGTGTTTATTCATTGTATGGGTGGAAGTGGTCGCACAGGCTTAATCGCCGCACTTATTCTTAAGGAATTAGGCTGGAGTGATGACAAAGCAATGGACGCTATCAAACATGTGCGCCCAAATGCTTTTCGTCAAATTGAACAACAAAATTTTGTTAAAGCTTACCAACCCAAGACTTAGCTTAAGAGACTAGTTCAGCACTGGATTGGCGTTGCTGCTGCTTGGCTTTAAATTTGCGACGCCAAGCATGCAGCAGTGGTTCGGTATATCCACTAGGCTGAGTGCAGCCTTTGAAAACCAAATCAAGCGCTGCTAAATAAGCCATACTTTGTTCAAGGTTTGGCCCCATTGCATGATAAGCAGAGTCAGTTCTGTTCTGCTGATCAACTAACTTAGCGCTGCGTTGAAAACTTGCCACCACACGCGCTTTACTAACCACCTGGTGCTGTAGCCAATTAGCTACGTGCTGACTAGAAATCCGCAAAGTTGCACGATCTTCCATTAAGCCAACACCATTAATATCCGGCACCTTGGAGCAACCAACGCCCTGTTCTACCCAGCGTACAACATAACCGAGTATGCCTTGGGTATTATTATCAAGTTCATCATCGAGTTGCTGATCCGTCCAATCACAATGTTGAGCCAAAGGAGGTACTAATAATTGCTGACGATAGTCTGTAAATACGTCCGTCTTTGCCTCAAGAGATTGCTTCAATTGGCTTTGAACATCGGCGACTTTAACTAAATGATAATGCAAAGCATGTAAGGTTGCAGCTGTTGGGGAAGGAACCCAGGCTGTGTTTGCCCCGCTTTGCGGATGGGCTATTTTGGCTGCCATCATTTCGCTCATATTATCTGGTTTGGGCCACATTCCTTTACCAATTTGAGCCTTACCACTTAATCCACAAGCCAAACCTTGCGCCACATTACTAAGCTCATAGGCCTTAATCCAAACACTATCTTTAATATCACCTTTACGCGCCATCGGACCTGCAAACATAGAGGTGTGTAGCTCATCTCCGGTGCGATCTAGGAAACCAGTATTGATAAACACCACACGCTCTTTCGCCGCTTGAATACAAGCACGAAGATTTAGGCTAGTACGGCGCTCTTCGTCCATAATACCCAACTTTACACTGTAGGGTTTAAGACCAATGATTTGTTCAACCCGTGCAAAAACCTGATTGGAAAACTCGACTTCACTTGGGCCGTGCATTTTAGGTTTTACGATATAAATTGAACCAGTTTTAGAATTACGAAATGGACTATTCCCTAACAGATCATGTTTTCCAATCATGGCGGTTACGACCGCATCAATTAAGCCCTCCGGAAATTCACGGCCTTGGTCATCGAGCACCAAGTCGGTATCCATTAAATGCCCAACATTGCGTACAAACATCAGAGCACGCCCACTTAAAGCAATGCGCTCACCATTCAAACCCAAGTATTCGCGATCAGGATTCAAACTTCGAGTAAAGCTACGGCCATTTTTGTCTACTTGCTCGCTCAGATTACCTTTCATTAAACCTAACCAATTGCGATAAACTGCGATTTTATCCTGTGTATCCACCGCTGCAATTGAGTCTTCGCAATCCATAATACTGGTGAGTGCAGACTCAAGTAACATGTCGTTAATGAAAGCGCTATCGCCTTGACCAATGAGCCCTTGCGCATCAAATTGTAGCTCCCAGTGCAAACCATTATTCCGTAGAAGTAGTGTTTTAGGCTGTTGTGCATCCCCGGTAAAGCCTAAGCATTGCTCAACCTTGCTAAGTGCAGAAAAACTGCCATCGACAAACCCAACTTGTAACTTGTCATCAAGAATGGAATACGATATTGCGTCTTGATGGGAGCCGGTTTGCAGTGGGAAGTGCTGGTCAAGTAAACGCTTAGCTTGGCCAATAACCTCATCCCCGCGGTGCGGATTATAGCCGCCATCACGGCTAAGCTCCGGCGTATCTGGGATTAAATCAGTACCGTAGAGAGCATCGTATAAACTTCCCCAACGAGCGTTGGCGGCGTTTAATGAATAGCGCGCATTCATCATCGGCACCACTAACTGTGGGCCGGCTAAAGTCGACAACTCAGCATCAACATTTTGAACCGAAATATCGCTGGCACCTGGCTCAGGTTCAAGATAACCAATCTGCGTTAAAAACTGTTGATAGTGCTGTGCATCAATCGACTGGTGCTTTGAATGATAATCATTAATTTGTAGCTGTAAACTATCACGGGTTTGCAACAATGCGCGATTTTGTGGCGTAAATTCGAGTAGATACTCAACAAACTGAGGCCAGAATTTTTGCAGATTAATTTCCAAGCCCGGCAATACTTCTTGATTAATGAAGTCGTAAAAAGCATTAGCAACTTTTAGTTTTCCAATCCTTTGGTATTGAGGGGTTGAGGGGCTATGCTTTGCGTCTGTAGGTTGTGAGGGCATAAATTGTCCTTTTATTATTGTTATAGCGCGCATCATCGAAGCTTGCTTTTTATTATGCTGGTCGGCATTTTCTTTCGTTTCCGAGGTGAAAACCACGAAACAATCTATATAGTGTTGCTCACTATTTCGCTAATAACTATGCGCCAATAGTCGAAGCAATATAACAAGGTTGCAACATTATTAAAACAGTTGTTTGAATTCAAATTTGCGAGTTTCTAGGCTATCGTTATAAACGAAGTATTTGTCAATTTCAGAAATGTAGCTTTAAATTGGTAAACATTTACTTGTTCTATCAATAGTGACAAATCGATAAGGTGTGTGGGAGCAGTTGCTAGCTTACACTGGTGGATAACACTCGATTATTTCGACTCCAGAGTCAGAGATAATGGTGATTTCCTCAAGGCCATAGGGACAGAAAAAAGTGTCATATTGCGATAATTGAAGGCTTGATTCCGCCGTTTCTATGGTGCATGTACCGCGGGTAATCACCGCAATAAAAAAGTCGTTTTCCGACTTACTCACCTTCCCTTTAATCGTCGACTTACAAATTCTGAATCGGTCGGTACTGCTGCTATCGACTAGTGATTCTTTGAAAGAAAACGAGTTATATTCAAATAACTTGCGTGGTTTTTGTTTGAAGTTCTCAAGTATATATTCAGGTGTGTACTGAGTGTAGTCGAATACATCTAAACAAAAATCTAAGCCTCTTTGCATAAATCTGGCTTCTTCCGGCAACGTATATCCGGATTTTTCAAATTCAAAGCGCACAGCCCAGTCTGAAGGCTCCATGACCTCTATCATAAGAATACCTTCGCCAATGGCATGTGGCATGCCACCGGGAATATAGAAACAATCCCCAGGTCTGACACTGATTTTCTTAAAGCAAGATTCAATGCTATCAATCTCTTGATTCTCTATCATTGTTTTAAGCTGACTGCGGCTTGGCGGGTGTTGAAAGCCTAAATAAATATAAGGATCATTTGTCCCTTCTCTGATATCGAGTATGTAATAGGCCTCGGCCTTTCCCGAACTAGAATTCAGTTTTTGCTTGGCAAACTCAGCGCTCGGGTGTGCTTGAAAGTGTAAGCGCACGGCTGAGTCTAAAAATTTCACTAAAACCATAGGATTTGCAGCATATTTTTGGCAGTGTTTAAAACCTAAAAAGTATTCGGGATCGGATTGAATCAAGCTTGCAAAATCGACTTGTTGAGTTTCAATGACTGTTTTAGATATCCCTTCAATGTGAGCTGTTCTGCCTGGGTTCACCGCTTGAACCGTCGACGCTATCCACTCCTCTGGAAAGTGTGTGTCACTTGCTTGGGTGACGTTTTGAATGCGATCTAAGGTTTTTCCGCCAACATAGGAGCGCCAAACGCGGTTAGGTAAAAAAGTAATGATTTGTCCGGTATAGCTCACGAAATACTCCCATTAATACCCACCACGGGGCTTCCCTTGTAACGACAGCCGCTGAAATACAGACCTTCTCCGACAATATCACTCTAAAACATGATTTTCTGTTCTTAAGTCTCAAAGTTTTAAGACTGGCGCGATAGTTTAGGCTTAATGATTAATAACTGATTAGTTGTTCTCGCAATGCTGTAAGCTACCGCTTCTCAATGCATAATTACCAAATACTTCGGTTTTCACCTTAAATGGATTTTAGAATGACAATCAATTTTCGCGCCACCATACTCGGCCTATGTTTATTAAGCACAGCACTGCAAGCCAATACCGCAGAAAACTTTGTTGGTAAGTATTCATCAAGTGAGCGTGAAACACTGGCGGAACTATTTCTCTTAGACGATCAAAGCTTTTGTTTTGTTTTTATGGGTGGTGCCGTCGATGCAAAAATAGCCGGTGCTTGGAAAGTCATTGATCAAGAAGAAAGCACTATTGAGTTACAGCAAACCCAAGTCGAAGCCAATCCTCATCAAGTCCGAGCTAAGCTTAGTCAGCGCGTCGACAAAAAAATATCGATTGTAATCGAAGGTTACAGTACTAGAGATATCAACAGTCCCGTATTTGCATTTAGTAAGGACAATCAATTTCCGCAACAGTTCAGAGCCTTATTACCTGCCAACAACAGCGTAGGTCGAAGCAAATATGCTCTTCCCCTCATCACACCCGCTGATGCGAAATATTTTTACCTCGGAAGTGAAACATCAAGCAATAACGACGGATCAAGTGAAATTACAGTGAGTCAGTTCAAAATAGGCTTATTTGATACCTTTCAACTCGGTTTTAATCCACAACCAGATATGATCCCAGAATCTTTTATTGCCCAACTCAATGCCGAAGGATTACAGTTTGAAAACGAGTTTTTCTCAGCCAAGGGCGAGTTAGATGAAGCAACAATTACTAGCGTTACACAGCAATGCATCAACGCTAAGCCGCAAACCACTAACCCTCTAGCAGAGAATTCACCATGGACAATGCTCGAGCCTAGTAATGTTACCTATATCACTGATAACAATATTAATAGCGATCCATACTTTGGTCCTGATGACCCAGAATTTGCGCGTCAAGGCAACGGCACAACAGCTTTGGTTGCCTATGAAAAGCAACTCCTAGAGAGCTATTATATTGAAGCAAAATCTAGTTCAGAAGCCTTGGGCAAATTCTTAACCTTTTCGAAGGCGCTTATAGCGATTGAGCCACGCTATACAATCTATGCCTCAGATTTAGGGATGAAGCTGTCTCAATTGTTAGTAGACGCCAATAGCAAAGGTGATTTAGATAGTGCTGAACTGATATTTAATACTTATGCGAACGATGTTTTTCCGCGGGTTAAAGACATTGATGACCAACAAATACAATACTCAGTGTCAGTCATCGCCAGTCAGGGACTCATTATTTATGCGGTTGGGGATAATAAAGCCGTACTATCTACAGTGGTTGACACCTTACTTGGTCCTGATTTCGATTTCGTTAACAGCAGAAATCCAACCTTGGTCTACAACCTTGCTTGCGTACACTCGCTAAACCGGAACAAAGCCCAAATGCTTAAAGCGGTGAAGGCCGCTCGCACAATGGATAAACCTAGAGAGCAGTTTATGAAAGATGGAGACTTCGCATTTTATCTCGAAGACAGCGACTTCTTAGCAGCGATTCAGTAGCCTAGTCCCTCTTAAATAGCGACAAGAATAATGGGATTTTTGTCGTTCTAACCTTTCAAGCTCTGCAAAAAACTGTCTTACCCCTTTATCTGGCTTCAATAACCCTACTTTATGTGGCATTTAAAGCTTCACATAAAAGCAGGGATATACTAGTTTAATAAACTTGATGTGAACCAATGAGTCAGTTCCAACTATGCAGCAAAGCGACGAAATTTCCCGGTTTTTAGATTTTCTTGTCGACGCAATTCTCATTGTTGATAAACAATCGAACATTCTCTTTGCTAATCGTTCTTGCGCTAAACTCTTTGGTTACCAAAAGAAAGAGCTAATGTCATTAGGACTAGATGACTTAATGAAAACCGATGTGGTAAAGGGGCATGAACACAAAGTCAGTAGTTTCATTTCCAATCAATCCCAAGCTCGAGCCATGATGTCGCGAAGTATTATGCCCTGCCTCAATGCTAACGGCGAAGGCTTTAATGCCAGAATTTCCATTGCAAACATCACTTATAAACAACAAGACTGCGGCATTGCCACCATACAAGACTATTCAACCGTACAAGAACTTATCGACAATCTAAAAAACGAAGCAAGTACCGATGCGCTCACCAACTTGTTTAACCGTCGTCATCTAGAGAATGTGATTGAGAAGCAGTATCTGGCTATTCAGGATTCAGGATGCTTAGGAGTCGCCTATATCGACCTTAATGGTTTCAAACCGATTAACGACACCCATGGTCACGACATTGGCGATTTGCTACTGGTTGAAATTGCGACTCGTTTACGCCAACAATTGCGAAGTAGCGATATTTGCTTTCGGGTTGGGGGGGATGAGTTTTTAGTGCTGTTTAACATTAATGATCATCAGAACTACGAGCATGAAGCAGCAGGGATCGCCAAGAAATTACAGCAGCTAATTTCAAGCCCAGTTAAGGTCGAAAAACTAAAACAAGATATTTCTGTGGGAGCAAGCATTGGCATTGCAATTTTACCTCACGATGATAAAGAGCTAGCTTCAGTGATCGACAAAGCAGATAAAGCGATGTACCACTCAAAGACCAATAATGTGCCATTTACTTTAGTTTCGAGTTTAACAATCAACGATTAAATGAAGACTCCACCTAGAGCAGATAAGGTCTACAAAGCTAACAATTGAAAACAAGAGTAGCCCTTGTAAACTGCTTGCATAACTTACCAATCGATAAAGGATTATTAGAATGAAACCAAGCTTTTTAGCGTTACTTTTGCTAGTCGTATCTGCTTTGGGACAGGCCCAAGAGAACATGTCGCAGTGGCTAAATGAAGGTCAAATGATCGATGTACGCACACTACAAGAGTATCAGTCTGGACATATGCGCGGTGCGGTAAACATCCCATATGATCAAATTCAGCTGCAAATAGCAGCGCAAGTTCCCGATAAATCAACGCCAGTGCTGCTTTATTGTCGTAGTGGTCGCCGCTCAGGCATTGCACAGCAAAGTCTAATAGCTTTAGGTTATAAAAATGTGGTAAATATTGGCGGTATTGAAGAACTTCAAGAATTTGTGGCGCAATACGCTCAATAGTAAACACCACAAACTTTCCACTAAGGCAAACTGCTATCTTTGATTTTCTGCGACGCTACTCGTCACCCTTGCTTAGTGCATGCGCTCTGATTGGTTTTGCTTTACCCGAGTTTTCAAACGCCTTACTGCCTTACCTTCCCGCGGTACTCTTTGTACTGATGGTGTTGACAATGCTGAGCTTGAATATGAAACACCTGTTTCTTGAGCTCAGTAGCTGTAAACCTTGGTTGTATGCACTTTGGCACAGCTTAGGGCTGACATTGATTAGTGCCTTACTTGTCTGGGCTTTGGATCTCCCCCTCCAAACCCTGATGCCGCTTTTTGCTGTAGCAGCCACTGGTTCCTTGTTTGCAAGCCCAGCTATTGTTCGCTCACTTGGACTTGATGCGCAAGCTTGCATGGCAATGACTTTATGTTCCACCTTGCTTATGCCTTTTGTATTGCTACTTAATGCAGCCCTTGCTCAACTTTGGATCGGCCAAGATGCGGTTAGCATCGATTTCATTGAATATAGCCGCCGCTTATTAATCTACATCGTATTACCGATTGCCATCAGTTTATTTGCGCCGCGTCTATTTGGTGCCAGTCGCGTCAACGCCGCGGTTACCCGTATCAGCCCATATACGATTTTGGTAGTGTTCTTCTTCCCCTTAGGACTGATGGGCGCATTTCGACAGCAATTTGATGTTGATCCGCGCAGTGCGCTGTTATGGCTGGCACTGGCTTTTGTGATGTGTTTGATTATATTTGCGCTTAGTTACGCACTTTATCGTCGACATAGCGCTGATCTTGCCTTGATGGCTGCGATCACAGCCACCAATAGAAATGTACTCCTGACCTACAGCGTAGCCGGGATTTACCTTGGAAGCGACTACATGGTCTACATGGGTGCTATGCAGCTACCCATCTATTTTTTACCCATTTGCGTATTCTTTTTCAGAAAACGCTCCAAGTCTTAGGGACAAGGATAGGTATAGCGCGTCTCAAGTTCTTCGATTCTGCCCATAAGCTCTGCGCTTAAACTAATTTGAGCACTTTCAATGTTCTGCCCAAGCTGATCCAGACTAGTCGCTCCAATTATGTTGGAGCCTACAAAACTTCGGCCATTCACGAAGGCCAAGGCCATTTGCGCTGGATTAAGAGCAAACTCTTGTGCCAGTTCAACATAAGCTTTAGTCGCCTGTTGAGCTTTTTCAGTTTTTAGGTAGCGATTGAAGCGTTTGTATACGCTTAAACGAGCATTTTCTGGAAACTGTCCATCTAAGTATTTACCACTTAATACCCCAAAGGCTAACGGGGAGTATGCTAGTAATGGTAGATTTTCGCGATGTGATATCTCAGCTAGACTCGACTCAAAACTGCGGTTTAGAAGATTATATGGGTTCTGAATACTCACGATACGCGGTAAATTGTGTTTTTCAGCTAAGTGCAAATAACGCATCGCTCCCCAAGGGGTTTCGTTGGAAATACCTATATAACGAACCTTTCCGGAGTTAACTAACTCACCCAGCGCTTCTAGTGTTTCGACAATTGGGGTCTCGTCGGCACCGTCGACATGTTCATAATTCAATTTGCCAAAAAAATTGGTGGCACGGTCAGGCCAATGAACCTGATACAAATCAATATAGTCGGTTTGTAAGCGCTCTAAGCTGTCTTCCAAGGCCTGATGAATCGACGTCCAATTTAAGGACATATCTGGGCGAATATGCTCACCGCGGCCACCAGCACTAGGGGCTGCAACTTTAGAAGCTAGCACAAACTCATCACGATTTTTGTGTTGCTTAAAATAATTACCGATGATGGTTTCGGTTACACCTTGCGTTTCTTGTTTTGGTGGTACCGGATAGAGCTCGGCAGTATCGAGAAAGTTAATTCCTTTACTCTGTGCAAAATTGATCTGCTCAAAGGCTTGAGCTTGCGTATTCTGCTCCCCCCAAGTCATAGTGCCCAAACAGATTTCGCTCACATTAAGCTGCGAACTTCCCAGTAATCGATAACGCATATTGTGTCCCTAACTAACAAATACAAGAATGATCCTAGGCATATGCGATCAAATAGAACTCAATCTCTCGACATGCCTAGCGCCAGATCAGATCTTAGATTATGGTAAATGAGTACGAAATGCGAATTTGCTGGCCTTAGGGCTTGCTACACAGTAATAATATATTTAGAGTATATACTCTAATTAGACTAGGGATGCAGCGTGCTAAGAATTCTATTTCGCCCCAAACTTATAACGAGTTTGATTTTCATCGGTTTTGTTCAGAGCAGTTATGCAATGGATTTCGAACAAGCCTGGCACACACTGCTACAATCCAGTGATAAACTTGCTGCTAATCAAGCCAATGTTGACCGCAGCGACGCTTTAGCAAAAGCAGCCTTATCTTTGTACTACCCCAAGGTGGACTTGCAAGGCAGCTACACTCGCTTACAAAAACCAGTCGCCTTAGATTTAAAAGATCTTGAGCCAATCGCTTCAAACCCAGACCTTCTGCACGGCTTAGCTGGGTTTGGTCTCGATTTATCAAGTATTAATACCGTGACTAATTTTACCGAGCAAGATGTCACTACCAGTTCCATTCAAGCTCTTTGGCCGATTTTTACCGGTGGTAAACGCGAAGCGGCGATTGATATTGCTAGAGAGCAAGGTGAGTCAGCCAAACACCTTTGGCAAATGGAGCGTCAGGTACAATTTGAATCGCTTGCTAAAACCTATTTTGCGGTGGTACTAGCCAAGCAAGTCGTCGATGTAAATCAGCAAGTAGTTGACGGTTTGCAAGCCCATTATGAAAATGCTCTAAAACTGCAACAACAAGGCCAGATTGCTTACGTTGAGCTGCTGCAAGCTCAAGCCTCTTTCGACAAGGCTAAAGTTGACCAGAAAAAGTCCCAGCGCAACTATGAAATAACTCAGCTTGCACTCAACGATTTAATCCACCAAAACGGTGTGCATCCAACGACGCCATTGTTCACTCAAGAACAGTTTGGTCAGTTACATGACTATGAACATAAAACCCTCGAGGCCTATCCCGGGCTTGCCTTACTCGACAGCAAGCAATATCAAGCCAAACGCGTCATCGATATTGAAAAGGCTGCCTATATGCCAACGGTGGCTGCCTTTGGTAACTACAATGTCTATAAAGGGGATAGCCTAGCGGCAAAAGTCACCCCTGATTGGGCAGTCGGTGTTGGGATTTCTATCCCTCTTATAGACAATAGTGGTCGTTCGGAAAAAGTACAGGCGGCACATAGCCTAGAATTACAAGTTCGCCATTTAAAATCTCAGGCAAAACGTGATTTAGGCTTATTAGTTGAAAAAACTTTCCGTGAAGCCAGCCAAGCTTTGGAAGAATACAATGGCTTAAAATCAAGTGTGACCCTCGCGGAGGAAAATCTACGCATGCGTCAAAAAGCTTTTTCCCAAGGTTTAGCGACGTCTGTTGATGTCGTCGATGCGCAAATGTTTAAAGCGTCAGTCAATATTCAACGTCAAGCCGCTGCGTACCAACATGTCGTCGCACTAGCTAAACTTTCTGCAATAAGCAGCCAAGTTGAACAGTTTAGCCAGTTTTATCGTAATGCTTCTTTAGTACAGCCCCCACAATCATAAGCGGACTTTTTTATGCGCAAGTTTAACTCTTTTATTCCTTTACTCCCGCTCTTGGCCATTGCCGCTTGGGTAGCTTGGTCATTTTGGCAAGCTTACCAACCAACGCCCATATATTTACAGGGCCAAATAGAAGCGCAGCAGTATAGTGTGTCTTCTAAAGTTGCCGGTCGCTTAGACCAGGTGTTAGTGACCAAAGGCCAACAAGTTGAAGTTGGTGAACTTATTTTTAGTATTACCAGCCCTGAACTCGATGCTAAATTGGTCCAAGCTCAAGCGGGTCAAGCGGCCGCATCTGCGCTATCTGACGAAGCTGAAAATGGTGCGCGTAGCCAAGATATAGCGGCTGCTAAGGACCAATGGCAAAAAGCAGTTGCTGGGGCAAACTTAGCGCGAACCACTTATCGCCGTGTTGATAATTTGTATAAAGATGGGGTTGTTTCTCAACAAAAACGCGATGAAGCTTATACCCAATGGCAAGCGTCCAAGTTTACTCAAAACTCTGCGCTCCAAATGTATGAATTGGCTCAAGAAGGCGCTCGCGATGAAACCAAGCGCGCAGCAAGTCAACAAGCTAAGGCAGCTGCAGGCGCGGTAGCTGAAGTTGAAGCCTATGCCGCCGACACCAAAGTTGATGCCCGTCATCGTGGTGAAGTGAGTCAAATATTACTGCAATCGGGCGAGCTTGCACCGCAAGGCTTCCCAGTGGTTACCTTAACCGATATGGAAGATGCATGGTTGACCCTAAATGTCCGAGAAGACCGTTTATCTCAATTCCAAGTTGGTCAAGAGTTTGAAGCGACATTACCCGCTTTTGGTGAGCAAAGCTTTCGTTTCAAAGTAAGTCACGTTGCAGTCATGGGTGATTTTGCAACTTGGAGAGCGACGAGTAGCGACACCGGGTTTGATTTACGCACCTTTGAAGTTGAAGCTAAACCAATGCAAGAGATTGAAAACCTTCGGGTTGGGATGAGTGCATATGTACTGCTAGATGAGCTAAAAGACCAACAATGATGTCTTACTCGTTAATACTGAGAAGCTTATTCAATGACCGATGGTTATATAGTCTATTGAGCTGGTTACCCTTGGTCGTTTTTCTAAGTATTGCAGCGATATTCTCTTCTAGCTTTGCTCGAGAAAATGTAATTATGGTCGTTGACCAAGACAATAGTCGTCTGAGTCGTCAGTTAATCCGCAGTTATCATGCCAGTCCAAATCTGTCGGTGACTATGAGCAGTAATATTCAAACGGCAAAAGATGCTCTAGTCAAAGGTGACATCTATGCCTATGTAATCATCCCTAATGATCTTGAGCGTGACGTAAAACGCTTTCGCTCACCCCTTGTTCAAAGTTATTACAATGGACAGTTTCTGGTCATCGGTAAACAAGTCAATGCCGCGTTAGCTGGCATCCATACCACAATAAACGTAGGAATTGATGTCGGCAGAGTTATGGGTACAGGTAATACTCCAGCTCTGCAAGCCTTTGGCAGTGTTATGCCTATTAGGGCTCAGATGAGTGCGCTGTTTAATAGTAATAATGACTATGCACAATTCATCCTTTCAGGCGCACTACCTGCCGCCTGGCAACTTATTATCGTTCTTAGCATGGTGCTTATTTACTCTAAATTTTTAAAAACCGAGTCTCTTGAAAACAAACGTAACATCAGTAGTATTCTGCGCATATCCTTAGTCAGTGGGGCAATGTTGGTACTACAGGGCTTAGTGATGGCTTGCCTTTTATTTGTCTACAAAGGCTGGCCCATGCGTGGAGATTGGAGCCTTATTGTTTTTGCCCAAGTGCTATGTGTTATGGCAAGCCAAGCGATTGCCTTGTTTTTGGTTTTTCTACTTAAGGATCGAACTCGAGCGCTAAGCTTTGCCGCCGCATTAACAGCCCCCAGTTTTGCATTTATGGGCGTCACTTTCCCATTAGATAGTATGCCAACTTTTTCATTATTATGGCGCCAATTGATCCCTATCTGTCATTATGTGGATATTCAGATTTCCCAATCAAATCATGCACCAGCAATCGTTCACGACGCTGATAGTTTGCTTAAACTAGCCATGTTTGGCTTGCTGTTTCTAGCAGCTTTATGTTTGGTACCACAAGTCCAAAAGCAAGAGGTTCAAGCATGAGTTTCTGGCAGCTTTTTAAACATGAGTTAATGCTCGTTGTTAGTAACCGTGCACTGATGCTTACCGTTGTAGGGGGCTTATGCTTATACGCATTTTTGTATCCACGCCCCTACTTAGCGCAAAGCCCGCGAGAACAATCAATCGTTATCATTAATCAGGACAACTCCGCTATAAGCCGACGCCTAGAACGGATGGTCGACGCGAGTCCGTTGTTAGAAGTTGACCAAAGCGTAGCGAGTCTTGAAGAAGCGATTACACAAATTCGTGATGGGCACGTCGGCGGATTATTGTTTATCCCCAAGAATTTTTACCGCGATTTACGTTTAGGCAGCAGCCCAACACTAGCATTTGCTGGAGATGCTTCGTATTTCCTAATATATGGCAATGTAATTGAAGGCTTAAATCTAGTCAGTAATGATTTAGCGAAACAAATAAAACTGCAACGACTGTCCAGTGAAGGGATCCCAATTTCCCCAGCCAACGATAATATTCAGGCTTTTAGTGCCAATAATCAGGCCGTTTTTAACAGCCATCAGGGCTATTTGGACTATGTCATCCCAGCTGTATTTCTGATCATTTTACAGCAAACACTACTAATTGCCGTGGTCTTACATTCCTGCTCGCCCCTAAGCAGAAAAAGTGCGCTTAGTGTCGACTCAAGCGTAAAACTGGTATTAGTTCGTACACTAATTTTCACGCTTTTATATGTGCTAATGGCCTCTTTTTATCAAGGCTTCGTATTACAGCATTACGACATTCATCGTTGGGCAAGCGCAGGACAACTATTACAGCTGCAATTGCCATATTTTTTGGCCATTATTGGATTGAGTATGTGTGTGGCGAGCATACTTAACAATGGCCACAATGCCATGATTATTGGGCTTCTTACCTCATTGCCAATCGTTTTTTCAAGCGGCTTTATTTGGCCAATACACTCAATGCCAACCATGGTCAACGCCATTGCTGAACTCATACCCGCTAGAAGTATGGTATTAGCAAATCTAAAGCTAAACCAACAAGGTGCAAGTCTTAGCCAAATTACCAATCACGTACAAATGCTTTGGTTGTTGGCAATCGGCTACTTGATACTTGGATACTTAATGACACATTGGCGTAAAATTCGAGATCAGAAACTTGCAGCAAGCAAATGATTATCCCAGTGGTAATCATTTGCCTGTAATTGATCTTGGTGACCTAAATCTCCAGTTCCCGTTGAAACCACAAGCTGTCCTTCAACTGATGTTAGCCCACAAACCTGTTCAATATTAAGCAATGATTTAAGTTGTCCAGTTGCATCCCAAGAGCCTAGCAAGCCGGCTCTTGGTGAACTGGCGACTATCGTGTCTTGATAAACCTCTACGCTACCAATATAACCCTCAAACAGCGGCCAATAGTGAGCGCCATGGTCTAGCGGTTTTAAACTTTGTTGCTGCTCACAGAGGTAAACCAATGAGTTGACTGACTCAGGGTGTAACTGAGCTTGGCAAGCAACTACCAGTTTATCCCAAGAGCCGCTGAGATGCCTAACACTGAGGTCAGCATTGTCTAATTGGTGACGGCTCAATACTTTCCCTTGATGGTTTAAGAAAATCAATTGTGCTTGAATATTCTCAAGTTCAATTGTTTTTCTTGCTAGAGTTTTAATACCACCAATGGCGACAACTACGCCTTGCTCAAATGCTAATAATTCATGCGGACCAGTACCCAACTTTGGCCAAGTTTCTGATAATTCCCAGTGTTGCTCTTGCCAATCATACACTTGCACTAGCCCCTCGCTGCTCGAGTTCTCATAAGCACTTACATACAATCGTTGCGAGTCAGGATGGAGCGCGGCATGCCCCGCCAGACTTAAAGTTGGACTTAGGTCTATCTGTTGAACTTTTTGACCACTTAAGGCATCAAAAATATGGATACTACGACCAGGACGACGATCGAGAACGATCAACTGTCGTTGCATCTTAGCAATGGCCAATCCATGCCCTCTGGCAACCAGCGGACTTTCAAACTGCTGACGAAATTGTTCATCGAAGCTAAGGACATAGTAATTGTCTTCACGTTTCGCGCAGCCAAAATAACGGACTCCCTTTAACAAGGGCTCCAAGTTATTCCCATTTGGCTTAGCCAACAGTGCGGCCAAGGTATCGCCTGAACACGCAAAAGGCAGCATAGCGCCAAGGCTAAACAGCTGAGTTAGTACCCGTCGCCTATCTTTGTTGGTTTCGGCAACACCTTGTTGTTTAATCGCCGTCATTGTTATTAAAGCCTATTGCCAAGCCTTGTGCTTTCGCCCATTGCTGCTCAACCTCAACATAAGCGATATCAGTGTGGTCTAGTAAATTTATCCATTGTTCAAAACTAGTGTTTTGAATTGTACCTTGAGGTAAAGCTGAAACCATATTCTGAAGTAACACACGGCTGTGCTGTTCAAGCTCCGGACTTTGATTATCTAAGGCATATTTAAAGAACAAAGCATTGCTGCGTTCTACAAACAGCTGGCTTTGAACCCTAAGCATTTGCGTACTTTGTTGTGAGCGCCAGGATTCAGATAACATCGGCTTAAGACTTTGGTTTTTTTCATTAACGACCAACTGCATTTTTTTACGCATCCAGCCCAGTTGTGCACGATAACTTGCTAAGATGCTTCGCTGCGCATCTTGGTTGTAAGACAGCTTTACCGCCCAATCTTTCCAGGCAGCATCAAGTGCAAATGCACTTTGCTCAAGTTTTGTTGCAGCAAATGGGAGTATCTCGCAGCGTTGTTGCGCAAACTTTTCATCGAACAACAGTGCTTCGTGGGCCCTAAGGTTACTCTGAACCGCATTCAAGGACTGTGAAGTATTAGGCTCAGCCAAGGCATGTGTCAATTGCCGACCCACTTGGTCTTTTTTATCCGGAAAATAACTCATCAACCAAACGTTTCGCAGATCTTGTAAAGGTCCAAGTCCTAAACCGTCAAACACCAGCCATTGTTGGTAGCTGTTTTGCCAAGCAGTCTTTAGGCTAGAAAGTGATGCCATATCAGGTGCCAAGCAATAACTATTAGCCAATGACCTATAGTTTTGAAGCGACGTTAACAACGCTTCACTTTGCGTCAATAAATACGACTTTTCGGCCTTTAACCATTGTACCTTTGCCTCTGTCACTTCAGATGTGTCGGTATTTGCTACTGCCGTGTTAGCAAACACAAAAGTGACACTCAGTAGCACTGTCTTGAAACGATTAATACTGAAACACATATGTTGGTCCCTACAAGGAATTGACAAAATCAACTAGCTGCTGACGCTGCTTCGGTTCAAGCTCACGAAAAAACTGTTGCGAAGGTGCAGCTTCCCCACCATGCCATAAAATAGCTTCTTCAACATTTCGTGCTCGCCCATCATGTAACAGCTCGCTATGACCATTGACGCTTTGTGTTAACCCAATGCCCCATAGTGGTGGCGTACGCCATTGATTCCCACTTGCCGCAAATTCAGGACGATTATCACTCAAATCATCACCCATATCATGAAGTAGTAAGTCCGTATATGGGTAGATAACTTGTTCACTTAATGCAGGTCTGTCCTCTCGCTTTTGCGTCACGAAACTTGGCTGATGGCACGCGACACAATTAGCTTGTGTAAATAGCTTCTCGCCTTGCATGACTGACTGACTATCGACATCACGGCGCATAGGAACCGCTAAATGCTGAGTATAGAATTCCACCATTGCAAGGATTTTGTCGCTGACTTCAGGTGTGCCGCCATTAACAGCGCTAATGCAATTAGTTTGTGAGGTTCGGCAGTCATCGCTGCCAAACATGCTTGTAGTTAGACCTAAATCACCAGAAAACGCAGCAGCATTTTGTTGGTTTAAGTTGGGTTGCCCTGCTTTCCAACCAAATCGCCCGAGACTGTGTTGCTGTGTTTTTGCATCCCACACCCAATTTGCTTGTCCGGAAATTCCATCTTTGTTGTTATCCAAAGGATCTGTGTTTTTCAGAATATCTTCTTCTGCGATGCTTTCGAGTAAGCCCAATCCAATCATCGGCGGTGCAACTCGGACTGAAAATAAAGTCTCAGGGTGCATGTCTTGATAACCAAGTTGGTCGACGACTAGCTTAGGTACACGTAACTTCGCTGGCGCACTGCCATTGAGGTCAACCGATTTAGTACCATATTCGATGCGTACTCTCGCTTCCGAATGATGCCCACTTAGGCTTTGGTCTTGGATTTGACCGCCATAATTTGGCTCAGGTAGGGGCCCTAATTTCAATTGTTGCTGCTCTTGTTCAGCATTTGTAGCAGGAACACTAACGCGCACTAACATTGATACAGCGTTCGAGCTTCCAACAGCTGCAGCTCGGCCGCGACCGTCTTTAATATGACAACTTTGGCACGAGTTAGTGTTGAACAATGGTCCTAGGCCGTCGCGAGCGATGGTGGTTGCTGGCGCAGCGACCCATGGATTTCGAAAAAAGCTATTACCAGTGCTAAATTCGAGCCTGCCACTGAAATCTAAATTACTGGCAGGTTGAGAAAATGCATTATGGTCTTGCTGCACTGTCGTTGTCGCCCCACCAGCAAGTTGTGGTTGCGCTATTGCAGTAACACTGATTGCACACAACACCATCAACAATTGAACTTTAAACACGTTACATCCCTATATATCAAACAACCACAAGCAAACTTGCTTGCTGTGCTTTAAACACAAAAAGGCACCAACAGTGTTGGCACCTTTGTTAACAACAACGGCGGAGAATTAGAAAGTGTGATCCGCTGTATCTGGGTTCAATTGAACAATACCCAATTGCTGAGCACTAAGTTCGATATAACGCGTTTGCTCAACAAGTGCATCGATAGAATTCTGTACTAAGGTGTGGCCTTCGGTATTAGTCGGTGCTATCAGCTGGTCAAAATGAACGCCATCTTTTTCTGCACTATCGACTAGTGCCGTCATTTGAACTTGAGTCGCATCAAAAGCAGCCAATGTTTGTTCTGCAAGTTTAGTGTCTTGTTTGGCTACCAAATCAAGTAAGTTTGGCCCAGTAAGCTCGCTTCCATCGAGTCGTTGGAAACTACCGGTAAGTACATTACGAACGCCCAATGCATTGTAATAATGTGAATTATGGGTGTTATCGCTAAAGCAGTCATGCTCATCTTCAGTAGAATTAGCTTCAAGTGCAACCTTCATACGCTCACCTGCCAATTCACCCAAAGATAGACTACCCATACCGAAAAACATTCTGCGCAGAACTTGTTCGCGTGGTTCAAAAGCAAGTGTACTTTGATAGTCACCACCCTTCTGCCATTGACCAACCATCCAATTGAGGTCCTCGACCAATAGATCGCTGGCTGCGTTTAAGTATGCAACTCGACGGTCACAGTTGTCATGAGTACAGCCTTCACCGACCACAAAATCTGTATAAGGACGCTCACCCGCCCCCTCTTTTGTCCCATTGAGATCTTGACCCCAAAGTAGGAACTCAATTGCGTGATAGCCAGTAGCCACGTTTGCTTCTGAACCCGATAGCTCGTTTAAGCTCGCAAGAAGTTTACTGTCGATAATTTTGGCATCTATTTTTTGCTCGCCAACCTCAATACTATCACTTGCGATAATGTTCAAATTGGCTGCAAGATTTCCAAGTTCACTTGGGTAACTTGCGGTATCGACATAATCAATGAAGCCTTCATCCAGCGGCCATGCATTTAACTGCCCTTCCCAATCGTCTACGACAGGGTTGCCAAACCGAAATACTTCACTCTGTTGATAGAAAACCCGTGAAGTCTTCCAAGCTTCTTGAGCTAAGACTAAGCTTTGCTCGCTTGGGTTTTGGCTAAATTCGAGATTTGCGGCTTGTAAGCTACGTGCAGAGCTAAGAGCATCGCTATAGACCGCATGTGCTAAGTCGGAGTAATGCTGCGCCACAGTGTCTGGCGTGGTTTCAGCAGCGTTAGTCACCATTGATGCGCAAAGCATGGCAGAGAAGAAACCCAATTTCATGTAAAGTCCTTTTAGAATTCATTGATTGATAATAGTTTTCATTAGCATTATCTACACTATTAGCATTTGATCAAGTCTTGTTTGCATTTACATTTGCGATGCGATGTTTGAGAATAAATTATTCCCCTTTAATTTAGTCAACTCAATGGAAACGCCTTTAACCCGACAACAGTTACGTCGCGCACGACAAAACCTAACAATCGAGCAAAAGCAGCAAGAGTCTGCGCAGGTTTTAGGACGTCTCTTTAATATGCCGCAAATCCAACACGCTAAGATGATTGCTAGTTATCAAAGTAGTAACGAAGAGCTACAAACTAAAGCCATCAACCAGACTTTGGAACATGGTTGTCAGCAATATTGTTTACCTATTTTGCATCCCTTTCGCCCTGGTCATTTACTGTTCCAGAAACATGATTCAACGACAAAAATGAGGCGTAATAAATTCGGTTTGGACGAACCTGCGCTGGATGCGCGACATGTGGTCCCGCTGAAGGACGTTAATGTGATGCTGGTACCTTTAGTTGGATTCGACGATAAATGTCAACGCATTGGTATGGGAGGTGGTTACTATGACCGCAGCCTAATTTGGTTAAATCCTTCATGCATAACGATAGGTCTGGCTTTCGAATGCCAAAAAACAACCCATATCGATGTACAAGCTTGGGATCAGTCCCTTGATTTCGTGATTACTTCTCGACAAGTTTGGCGTAGGACTTAATGGTCGCTATAATCGCCAAGCCTCAAATTCAACGCACTAGGATGCAGCAATGAATCAAGACCAATTAAAACAACAAGCAGCACAAGCCGCTTTAGCTTATGTCAACGATGGCGAAGTTATCGGAGTCGGAACCGGATCGACTGTAAATTTCTTCATTGATGCACTTGCGGCTAAAAAAGATAGAATCGCAGGAGCGGTATCAAGCTCAGAGGCTTCAACTCTGCGCCTAGAAGCTCTAGGGATTGAAGTTCTAGATCTAAACAGTGTTGGGGAGTTCTCGGTATATGTGGATGGCGCAGATGAAGTAAACCCAGCTAAGCATATGATCAAAGGTGGCGGAGCTGCTTTAACTCGCGAGAAAATTGTTGCAGCAGTTGCCAAAAAGTTCGTTTGTATTGTGGATGCGAGCAAACAGGTCGATGTCATGGGCCGATTCCCACTGCCAGTAGAGGTTATTCCGATGGCTAGGAGTTATGTTGCACGTGAATTAGTCAAACTTGGTGGCGATCCGGTTTATCGGGAAGGTGTTGTCACCGATAACGGTAACGTAATTCTAGATGTTCACAACATGAAAATAACCGATGCCGTAGCACTTGAGCGCGACATCAACGCTATTGTTGGCGTAGTTACCAATGGTTTGTTTGCTGCTCGAGGCGCAGATCACGTGATCGTCGGTAGTAAGAATGGTGCAATAGAACTCTAAACACCATTTAGGTCGCCAAAAAGAAACAAAAGCAGTGCCACTTGCACTGCTTTTTAATATCTGTCGCTATTCTTTATACTCATAGCGCTTCAATACACGCAGAACTTCTGCAACTGACCAAGCTTGGTTAAAACAACCGCGTGCTTGGTTCGGGCTTTGCCCATCAAAGACTTCAGATATCCCCATAATGCCAGCATCTTGGTAGAAATGATCAATTAAGCTTTGAAGCATAATCTCAACTTGCTTTGGCTGTTGATAAACCCGTTGCCACGCATCAATAAAGTGCCCGATTAACCATGCCCAAACTGTCCCTTGATGATAAGCCTCATCACGTTGCGAGAGCGGGCCGAAGTAATTCGGATGATAATCAACGTGCCCGGGCTCCAAACTCCTAAGCCCCATAGGCGTCCAAAGGTGTTGCCAAACTTTATCAACTACTGCTTTGGCTTGACCATCACTTAACACGCTAAAGGGTAAACTTACTGCAAATATTTGATTGGGCCTTAGATCTGCATTGATGCCCTGCTCGCACACATAGTCGTAGAGACACCCGCGCTCTTCATTCCAAAAGGTTTGGATATAACTAGCTTGGGCTTGGTCAGCATAGTTTTGATAGATTTTTGATTTATGACCCAGTTGATTGGCCCACATTTGCATCGCACGCAAGGCGTTGTACCAAAGTGCGTTAATCTCAACAGCTTTGCCATAGCGTGGGGTTACCGCTTTTCCCTGATATTTCACGTCCATCCAAGTGAGTTGAGTGCTTGAGTCTCCACCGCTAAGTAAGCCATCTTCTTGCACTTTGATATCAAAACGTGTACCCGCAATATGCGCATTTATAATCGACTCTAAACATGGAAATAACTCTTCCAATAAGGCTAGGTCCGCGGTTGATTCAAGGTACATTTGGATCGCCCAAAAATACCAAAGCGATGCGTCAATGGTGTTATAGCGTAGCGGCTCACTGGCATAATCTGGAAACTTATTTGGCAACATACCTTCGCTACAATAGTGAGCAAATGTTTGCAGTATTTTCCTAGCGTCATCATGACGCCCTGTACTTAGGCAGGCTCCGGGCAAAGCAATCATGGTATCTCGCCCCCAATCGCCAAACCAAGGATAGCCAGCTAGTATCGTTTTTCCGTGTACGCTCGGGCGATCAACGATTAGCTTGTCTATCGCTTGCGCTAGATCTTGCTGAGTTTTATTACTGCTGCAAGTAACACGTAATGCTTTAATCCGTTGAGTTTCTTGTTCAAAATAGCTTTCCACTTGCAGATCATTGAGTTGTTCTTGTTGCTCGTTCCCAATTGCAATCCACAAGCTTTGTCCTGAAATCAGCGTCGCGTTAAGCTTGGCAAACTGTTGGCTAGAATCAAGCCGATAGTCGCCTTGCTCACCCATTTCTATTTCATATGCTATGTGTTCTCGAATTGGTACAGTACTTAAGGTGTTTTGCCATTGCCCATGATTGGATTGCAACGACAAAGTCAGTTGATAATTGCTATCACTTTGTCGTAATAGCAATCCTTTTGAAAGCCTTTCATACTCGGTTTTAAACGGAGAAAGTTTGGTGATACTGTCATCGACGTTGCTAGCTTGACGGAAATGATTGAATAGATTGAGCCTTATGCCCACGGATTGATGATCTGGTCCATTTAACTGATAACGCACTAACAATAGGTCGCTACCGTATACGAAGCACAACTGCTTTTTAAGTACTAGATTGCCGACACCGTAATACCATGTTGGTAAAACATCTATTTCAAAACGGTCAAGATAACGCTGCCCGTCGCCAAGGACATTTAGGTCCCCTGTTTTGTATCGATACACTGCGAGATCAACGCCGTCAATTTCTTCTTCAACTTTGTGGACTCCGATATAGCGCCCCATCGGTTCTTCCATCGCTTTGACATAGAGACCATGAAACTTTCGTGCGAGATTGCCATTAACCGCGGCGCTGCTATAGCTGCCCCGCCCATTAGAAACTAAAAATTCTCGGGTCGAGCCAGCTTCAAAGTCTCGAAGGATAGATTTGGCTAAGTAAGCGAGAGTCATAAACGTCCGTAATAAAACTAATAATGGGGTAAGACTTACACTAAAGCGGTAGAAACACAAAAAATATTAATTACTCGAAATCAAAATTCTTTGTCTATATGAAAAAATGTAATTATTGCGATCTAAATCGCAAAACGGTATTCAGTAGCCCTTTTTTTTGCTAAATTTCATGTCCCAGTAATTCAACGTTCGCCCCGAATTACTGGGTTTCGTTCTTAATATGCAATGGGCTCAAAAATATAGATTAAGGGACATAGAATGGCGCGTTTTTCGCTTGGTAAAGAAAAGATAAAAGTATTACTTTTGGAGGGCTTACACCCAAACTCGGTTGAGTCTTTCCACAATGCCGGTTACGAAAACGTCGAGTCCATTTCAACTTCCTTAAGTGAAGAAGAGCTGATCGAAAAAATCAAAGATGTTCACTTTATCGGGATCCGTTCGCGTACTGACTTAAATGCTAAGGTTATTGCAGCCGCCGATAAATTAGTCGCCATCGGTTGTTTTTGTATTGGGACCAATCAGGTTGACCTAAATGCAGCTTTAATCCGAGGAATTCCAGTTTTTAATGCCCCTTTTTCTAACACTCGAAGTGTAGCTGAACTAGTACTTGGTGAAATCCTATTACTGCTTCGAGGCATTCCCGAAAAAAGTGCCAAAGCACACCGCGGTGTTTGGCTCAAATCGGCTGAAAGCTCATATGAAGCGCGTGGTAAAAAACTTGGCATTATTGGCTACGGTCATATCGGTATTCAGCTTAGTATTATTGCTGAAACTTTGGGTATGAACGTTAGCTACTATGATATTGAAAATAAGCTATCACTTGGTAATGCGAATCAAGTAACGAGTTTAGATGAACTACTGGCACAATCGGACATTATTAGCTTACACGTCCCTGAAAATGACAGTACCAAAGACATGATTGGAGCTTCTGAGCTGGCACGTATGAAGCCTGGCGCCTTGTTAATCAACGCATCGCGTGGCACAGTTGTTGATATTGATGCATTAGTAGAAGTATTGAAAAGTGGTCACCTTGCAGGTGCTGCTATTGACGTATTCCCAGTAGAACCGAAATCGAACAGTGAGCGATTCGAATCACCTTTATGTGGCTTGGATAATGTCATTCTAAGCCCGCATGTTGGTGGTTCAACCCAAGAAGCGCAGGCCAACATTGGCATTGAAGTAGCCTCTAAAATGGCGAAGTATTCAGACAATGGTTCGACCTTGTCAGCAGTTAACTTCCCAGAGGTATCGTTGCCTGAGCATACGGGTACTAGCCGATTGTTACACATCCACCGTAACCAACCCGGTGTGCTAACTCAAATCAACTTGGCATTTGCCGAGGATTCTATCAACATCGCTGCCCAGTTCTTACAAACGAATGCTGAGATCGGCTATGTCGTCATTGACGTTGAGACGTCTCAAAGTGACTTAGCGTTAGCCAAGCTTAAAGGAATTGACGGTACTATCCGGGCGCGAATACTGCACTAAAGCTCGTTGAGCTTTTGCTAAACCAATAAAAAGGCCTCGTAATACGAGGCCTTTTTATTGGTTGTTTTTTATTCACTTACTAACTGATAAGTGATATTTACAGACTCTTGCAAAATAATACTTTCGCCTTGAAATGCGACTTGCGGCGCAACATCGGCAGCCATGGCATAACGCTCATTAGGTGCGCTAGCCGAAACCAAAGCAACATCACTAATAATGATAGGCTGGCCAAGGTTTAAACCAACTTCTTGCGCCATAAGTTCCGCTTTCGCTTTGGCATCTTTAATAGCACTGATGCGTAAGGCATTGCGATACTGTTCGGGATCATTTAAGTTATAGTTAATCAGCGAAATTTGAGCGTCACTATGTTCAAGTACGCTGTCAATCACTGCAACAATCAACTCCATGTCTTCAATCTCTACCACTAAGCTTCGCTGTACTTGATAGCCGGTAAAACTTCGTTTTCTATCATCATAATCATATTGCGCATTAATACCAATTTGACTGGCTCTTAAGCTTCCTGAATCTTTGATGATAGGCTGTAATCGTTCAATTACCTTGTCAAGCTGGGTATCAACTTGTTCACGGGCTTGTTTAGCTTGCTTAGCGCTTTGAATAAACTCACATTTCATAATCGCTTGGTCGGCAGCAAAGCTTTGCTGTGCATGTCCTTGCGTATGCAAGGTCGTTTGCGACTGCGCCATCGCCAAGCTGCTTAGGCTACACAAAAGTAAAACAATTAGTCTCATGATTTCATCTCGAATAGTAGTGGAGTTTCTGGATCAACATAACCTTGGTAGGCATCGAGAGCTAGATTTTGTAAGGCTTTCACTTTGTTGTCATCTTCGATGCGCTGTGCAATTGCCACAACATCAATAGCATGGACAGCGCGACAGAGACCATTGAGAACCATGGCTTGCTGCTCAGACTCAATAGCATTATGTGCATAGGAAAAATCAATTTTGACGTAGTCTGGCTGCACTTTTTTCAAATACCTCAACTGTTGTAGATTTCGAGCAAATTGGTCTATTCCAAAACGAATATTATTACGGCGTAACACTTTTAGTAGTGAATCAAAGTCATCACTAACAAAGTATTGTTCGGGTATATCGAAGCACAAACGCGCCATAAACGAGCGATGCTGTGGCGCAAAGACTGCTAACCATTGTATGAATTTAGGATCACGAAGAGCACTAAGGCTTAGGTTCACTGCCAATGACTCAGATCCAGGCTTGGACTCGAGTCGCTTAGCGAGTATTCGCAATACAGCCTTATCGAAGTCGGCTCCTAGACCAAATTGCTCTAAAGCTGAGATAAAACTAGCAGCCTTCACTAATTCGCCTTCGATCCTAATTTGGCTAAAGAGTTCGTAGTGCAAGGTTTCACTGCTGCTGCGCCGGATCGTAGCATTCGGATAATAGCTAACCATTTGTTGGCTAAATTCAATATCATCGTTTTTAATGGCTTGCTCAATTATCGCCTTCCATTCTAAACGACCTTTGCTTTGCGCCTGCAGGGCTTCAGTAGCATATGGTTGAGAGTTTTGCACCGCACGCTGAAGTGCCGAATCAGCCACATTTAACAACTCCCCAACCTTCAACTGGGCCTTAGGCTCAAATTCACAACAACCAATCACTAAGCTTTGTGTTTGTACCGTAGTATCAATTGAGAGAATGTCTTTTAATTTCGGAATTAGTTTGCCTAGGTAAGTTTTTAGTTCTTCGCCATGGAGTAAAGGTAATAACAACACAAACTCATCACTTGATATACGAGCGAGTAAGCTTTCACTTTCAAAGGCTACATTTTCAATTAATGCATCGGCCAACTTCTTAATGCTGTTATCTCTATAGTCAAAACCAAACTGCTGATAAATATCGGTAAGTACGGGGATTTTAATCAGGATTAAACTACCGTGACCAAATTCATCGATTTGGACCTCAGCTTGTTGCATAAAATGTTTACGATTGCTTAGTCCACTAACCGCGTCCAAATACGCACTGCGTCGAAGCTGCTCCGTTTCAAGAAGTTGCTCATTAAACTGACGTTCAATACTCTCAGCCATAACATTCATCGCGTCGACCACGTCGATTAACTCTTTGGTTTTAGGCTTCGCAAGCGCTTGTTGATATTCGCGACGACTGATCGCAATGGCTTGCTTACGAATGGCATCAAGCGGACCAAGTAGGTAGCGCAGCGCACGCATTAATAGTAAAACGGTTATAAGATAACCAATGATAAAAATGCTCGCCAAATCAATAACCAGTTGCCATAGCTTTTGATAGGCTAAACCTCTATGCCCTACCACGGTAACTTGAGCCATTTGCATCCAACCACTCGTAAGCACTTGCTTTGACTCTAATTCAGGTAGCGGCAGTAAGGTTTCAAACCAAAGCGGTACCCCTTGTGCGCCACTGATATTTTTCCGATGGATACTAACTGGGGGATCTTGGTATATCTCAACTTCAATTTTTTCGTAGAAACCACCATCGAACATCGCATTGACAACGGTTTCTGCGCCCACCATGTCTTGTGACTCAATATAAGGCGTTAAAGATAATCCCAACGAGGTTCCTGTATTGTCAACATCCGACGCAAGTTGGAGAGTCAAGTAATCATAAGTATTTCTGAGCTCCAAGCTAAACACGCCAAACAACAGCAAGGCATAGATAAAGAGTATGGTGATTAGAAGTTGTCGATGTAAGGTCATTGTGCTGTCCCTTGCTTCAAAATTGGTTGGCGCATGCGTTGGGCTTGCCAACCTTCGCGCAATTCAGTCCATAACTTAAGTCGATCTGATTTTCCTGCAAGCTCTCCTCGCCCTTGTTCTTTCACCAGCCACAAGTGTTGCGCGTTGAAACTATAAACGGGAGCTAGGTCATTGCGTTTAGTTGCTGGAAGTATTTGAGGATTAATGTTGTCAAGAATTACCGGCACGGATGAGGGGGTTTCGTAATAGGCAAGTACCATATGGAACTGCTGGTAATCTAATGCTTTGACGTATATCAAGCGCATCTTTTCATCATCTACGCCTAGCTTTCTAAGGCTATAATACTTAGCAATACTAAAATCTTCACAATCGCCAGCGCCAGCGCCTAAAAACTCAGAAGGGGTTGCCCAATAGTCATTTTTACCCCAAACGGTTTGGTCTTCTAGCCACTGCATTTGATTGAAAAAATCATTCACCAGCGTAAGCTGAGTCAACTCACTTTCGGTTTTCGACTGCTCCAAAAGGGCTTGCCATTGGGTCACGCGCTGAGCAGCGCTTTCGCCATAATTATCTCGAACTAAGGCGATTAGCTTTTGGGCATCTTGTTCTAATGCGACTAGTAGCATAGGCGCAAGTAGACACAAACACGCTAAGACCTTAAGCAAAGGCCTCAGCGCGATATGACGCAGCATTGTTATAGTAAAGCCCCACGTTGCTCGCGGAATACAGACCACTTAAGTTTAGCTTGTTGCTCACTGTGTTGTGTCGCTACGCGGGCATAGCGGGATAGAGTTTGCTGCTGTGTACTGCTCGCATTTATCGATTGTGCTTCCCCAACGGCTTGAATTTCAATTCGATTTTTATCCACACCAAGCTTTACCAAGCTTTGTTGTACGCGATTTGCCCGGCGCTCTGATAGATCCTGATTATAGGCCTGTGATCCTGGTTCACTTGCATAAGCTTGAATCAGTACCTCTAAACTTGGATTTTGAGACAAAAACGCAGCATAGATCTCTAACTCATTTATGAAGTCTTGTTCAATACTTGCCGAATCGTGTTTAAAAAAGACTAATAACTCGTTCTCGAGTTCTTGGCTAAGCATAGTTTCACAGCCGTTGTTACCTACCACAGCATTAGGGGGTGTTTCTAGGCACAAATCACGTGCATTGATCACACCATCTAGGTCATCATCGTTTAAGTCTTGCGATTGAGGAGCCTGATAGCTTGTCGCTTGCTCAGGTTCCGAACTACACGCAGCCATAACTAATAATAGCGATAGCGCTAGCAGCCTTTTCATTATTCGAAACTCCACTGTTCTGGTTTCTCTACCCGCAATGAGGCTAGTAACTCACCCGTTGCATTGAGTAAGCGATAACGAGCAGTTAACTCATCAAAATTGGCAGTAATGAAATCGGTTTGAGCTTGGAAGAGCTCATTTTCAGTATTAAGTACATCCAACAAACTACGACGGCCAATATTGAATTGTTTTCGATAAGCTTTAACCGTGGACTCACTGTTTTCAACATGCTGTTGTAAGAATTCTTTTTGGCGGGTCAACACCTCCAAAGCATTCCAAGACAAACGGGTTCCTTCTTCAACTTGGCGATGACTGTCGTCGCCAATTGCTTTAGCTTGGGCTATTTGGTGTGCGCTACGGCGAACCTCGGCGGCGTCTTGCCCACCACGGAACAAGTTGTAACGCACCTTAACCATGGCTGACAGATCATCTTCTCGCTGGTTCAAAGGAATTCGACTTGCCGAATCCCAATCCCAATTACCATCAATTTCAAAGGTCACTTCAGGATAATAGTTGGCTTTGTTACGTTGATATTGCGCATTGCTGGCTTGCACATCAAAGTTGGCACTGCGCAAAGTTGGGTGTTGGTCTAAGGCCTTTTTGATCGCCTGCTGTTGGTCGCTTGGAAGTAACAATGCATCAGCTTCTGGAGATGTTAAGTCTTTTGGTAATTGATTAAGTACTCGAACATATTGGGCCTGCGCATCTTGCAGGTTGTTGCGCGCTGAAAGCACATTGGTGTTCGCCCGTGCTACACGCCCCTGTACTTGCGTAAGGTCGGCACTAGAACCCACACCAGCATCGGTTCGACGCTTAATATCGGACTGAATCGCCAGGTGGGTTTCTAAGTTTTGTTCCGACAGTTTCAATAATTGTTGGTTTTTAAGCACCTCTAAGTAAACTTCGCTCACCCGTAGTGCTAAGTTTTCTGCTTGAGAAAACAGACTCCATTGAGCCGCCCTAGCTTCCATACTGGTACGTTCAACTTCGTTCGAGGTAGAGAAACCATCAAATAACATTTGCCGAATACTAATACCCACTTCTTTCGGAGTATCGTTACGAGACTGCTCAATACTATTGTCGTAATAATCCCAGCCCGCACCTGCAACTAAGTCTACGGTTGGATAGTAACCACCTTTAGCGCCGGCGTAACTCTCGGTATAAGATTTAAATTCATTGAAGCTGGCTTGCAGCTGAGGATGCTCAGCGATAGCACTGGCAACAGCTTGCTCTAAGCTCAATTCTTCTGCGGCAATACTTCCAGCCAGAGGGCCTAGCAGCATTGCTACGACTAATCTTTTCATTTCCAATTCTCTCCTTGAATGCTTAGGCTAACGCTCGCGTAACGCGTTTTGCTTAGCTTTTAAAATAGGTTTTAACAAATAATCTAATACTGTTTTCTTGCCAGTAATAATATCAACACTGCTCAACATACCCGGAATAATGGGTAGCTTTTGCTCCCCTTTGGATAGCTCGCTTTGTTCGGTTCGCACGCGAACCAGATAAAAACTATTACCTTCTTCATCAACAATAGTGTCTGCGCTTATGTGTTCTAGAGTGCCATCCAATCCACCATAAATAGAAAAGTCATAGGCACTAAATTTTACGACCGTGTGTAAACCTGGCCGTAAGAACGCGATATCTTTAGGTTGAATTTTAGCTTCAATCAACAAGTTGTCTTCAGTAGGCACAATTTCCATAAGGCTCATACCTGGCTGTACTACGCCGCCAACGGTATTGGTGAATATTTTTTTTACAGTCCCGGCAACCGGCGACTCAACCACCGTGCGCTCAACTCTATCCTTCAGCCCGGCTTGCCCCTCGGTTAATGAGCTTAACTCGGCCTGAGTTAAGCTTCGCGCAATTTGGGTCTCACTTAAGTAACTCAGCGCTAAGTCCTGACGCTGAAAAATAGCTCCACTTAGTTCGTTGGACAACTTGGGTAGCAGCAGTTTTACACTTTCAAGCTCTGAGCGTAGCTCATTTGCTTGCCGACGCAACTTTAATACATCAACTTTCGATACAACCCCTTCGTCGGCTAGCGGCGCTGTAATACTTAGTTCTTGGCTAACCAAGTTCAAGCTTCGTTGAAAATGACTAACACGAGACTCTTGTTCAATAATCTCTTGATGTTTTGAGTCAATAGTCTGGTCTGCAATAAACAGTGCATTACGAAGCCGCCTTTGCTCGGTGGCTAATTGCGATAATTGGCGTGATTTTTCAAGCTCACTGAGTTGTGCAAACTGAGGCTGCGATTCTAAATCAACCTCTTCGATTCGGACTTGTTGTTTCCATTGACTGTCTTCGATCGAACTATCAACCACAACACTTTCAAGCAAAGCATTTTGCCTTGCCAAATCACCAATCAAGTCATTTAGTTTTTGTGCTCGCTCCCTAAAGTCAGATGCAAAACGAGTATCATCAATGCGCAGCAATTGTTCTCCTCGTTCAACATTTTGTCCTTCTCGAACAAACACTTCCTTAACAATGCCACCTTCTAAATTTTGGATTACTTGCAGTTGTTGAGAAGGAATGACTTTACCACTACCGACGGTCACTTCATCAAGTTCGGCGTAATACGCCCAACCCAAAATCGCAGCGAAAAACAGGCACACGAGGTAAACGACTAAGCGAGAACGACGGGTACTACGCTGCAGCATTGCTGCGTTGATGTCGTCAATATAGAGCAGCTCTTTGCGGCTCGGTGTTTTAGCTTTACTCATTCGCTTTGAGCCCTAAGTTGACCACTTTTGAGTTGCTCAAGCACTTTCGTTTTAGGGCCGTCCGCAACTATTCGTCCTTGTTCAATAACAATGATGCGATCAACGAGTTCCAGCATCGAGCTTTTATGGGTAATGATCACGGTGGTTCGGTCTTGAGTTACCTCAGCGATTGAGCGCCTGACGTGAGCTTCACTATTGCTATCCATGCTGCTGGTCGGTTCGTCCAAAATTAGCATTGGCGGGTTAAATAGAAGTGCTCGAGCCAAAGCAACGGCTTGACGTTGTCCACCTGACAAAAACATACCGCGTTCACCAACTTGACGATCCAACCCCTCCGGGTCTTGATCGGTAAACTGGGTCACGCCTGCAAGGTGAGCAGCACGGAAGATAAGCTCATCTTCAACGTGAGGAACACCCAGTGTGATGTTGTCACGGATACTGCCATATACAAGATGGATGTCTTGCGGCAAACAACCAATTTTGGTTCGAAGATCAACTGGACTAATTTGATTAATATCGATGCCATCGATACGGATCGCTCCTGCGTTTGCTGGATAGAAACCCATAATTAGTTTTTCGATGGAAGATTTACCCGCGCCAATACGGCCAATAATAGCTACTTTTTGCTTTGGTTCTATACTGAAGCTAACTTGATTCAAGGCCGCCTTTTGAGCCTTTGGATAGGTAAAATCAACATGATTGAATTCAAGCTTTCCTTCGACATGAGGTCGATGTAGATAGCGGTCAAGATTTTCGTCTGGAATCGCCATGATTTCATCCAAACTTTGTAAGGCCGACTTAGCTTGGTTATAGCGGGTAGCAAGCATTGATACTTGAGAAAACGGTGCTAGTGCGCGGCTGCTCAACATAATTGCAGCTATCATTCCCCCCATAGATAACTCACCTAGCGTAATAAAATACACCCCAACAATCACAGCGCAAACATTTGCAGCTTGTTGCATGAAGCTATTCACACTGGAAACGGAGTTCGCTATCTTTTTAATTGCGATATTCCATGTCGACAAGTTACCGACTAACTCTTCCCATCGCTGCTGAAATTGGCTTTCAGCACCAACCAGTTTGAGATATTCGATTCCGCTTAAGGTTTCAATTAGGTGAGCATTTTTCATTGAACTGAAACGATTCCCTTTTTCAACCTCTAAACGCATACGACGCTTAATCCATAAAGCATAGAAAATCATACACAGCATAGCGATAGCTGGGGCAACAACTACGGGACCAGAGACAACAAATATTATTCCTAGAAAAAGAATCGCAAAAGGTAGGTCCACCAAAGCGATAATACTCGCCGAGGTGATAAAGTCTCGAATCGATTCAAATTCTTGAATATTACGGGCGAAAGCACCCACCGAGTCGGGTCGACTGGATAATCGCATGTTTAATACTTTTTCAAAAAGCTTGGCTGATAGCAATACATCCGCTTTCTTAGCAGCTAGGTCTAGTACGCTGGAACGAGCTTGTTTGAGCGCAAAATCAAATACAATCACCAACAGCATTGCAATGCTCAATACCCACAATGTATCCATTGCGTGATTAGGTACAACTCGGTCGTAGACATTCATCACGAATAAAGGAGAAGCGATCGCGAACAGATTAATCAGCAGCGATGCTAATAAAGCATCTCGATAGCTGCCCATAGAACTGAATATAGTGCCCCAGAACCAGTGCCCCTTTGAGCTTTTATGCTGTTCAGGGCTCCGCGCATCAAAGCGATAGCGCTTGCGTACATAGAAACAATAACCACTATAGATCTGTTGAAGTTTTTCAAGCTCGATCTCATCAACGCTATCACTGAGTTCTGGCCAAGCTACTTGAGCTAGACCATCCTCATAAGACATAAGTACGGCACTTCGGCCGTCATCCAGTAATAGAACACAGGGCAATAGAAGTTGAGAAATTTTGGTAATTGGCTTTTTGTGTAACTTTGCGTCCAAGCCTGCTCGACCTGCAGCACGAGGGAAAAGTTGCGCAGTAAGGCGGCCATTTTCAACCGGCAGCCCAGCAACCAGAACTGTAGATGAAAATGGTTTTCCATAAAATTTGCTAAGAAAGACTAGCGAACTTGTTAAGGGATCGATAGCTGCGGCATTAAAGGCCAGTTCAGATTCTTTTACAATCTGTGCAGAGCTAACTGTGTTTTGTTCCATAGGTCTCCAATTGTCTTGGCTTATCCGGCCAAGACATACAACATGCTTCGTTCTACTTAACTGTTATCAATAATCAACTGCTGATCATCGATAAGTGTTTGCAGTATATTCGTATCAAAGCTGACCCCTTCTAACAAAATCGTTTGGTCGACAGTACCATCGCCATTTTTAGAAACTTCAATGGTGGTATTCGTGCCATCAGTTGTCGCAGTGAGATAGTTGTCAAGATTGTCATTAGTTGCGCCAACTAACAAGTCACTTAAATCTAATTGGTCAAAATCTCCGCTTCCATCACCTTGGACGGCAAAATCTTTAATGGTATCAATACCATTATTGTCTGCATCACCGTTAACCCATGCGAATAAATCATCACCGCTGCCTCCGGTTAGAATGTCGCTATCTAGACCTCCGATAAGCACATCATTACCATCGCCGCCAACCAATACGTCATCACCTCCTCGACCCATAAGCAAGGTGTTTTCGCTAGATTCCGCTGTCAATACATCGCTGCCTTCAGTTCCGACATCACTATGAGCTGCCGCGGTTACTTGTATGCTTGAAGAGCCATCAGAGCTTTCTACATCAAATTGTATTTGGTTGAGTTCGTTAGCATCGAGTGTGGAGCCTGAGTATATTTTAAAGTTCAGTTCACCTTGCATCTGCTGTGCATCAACCACAGCTTTGCCGTCAACAACACTCACTTGGACGCCGTCTAACCACAAACTAGCACCCTCAGGAATATTGCTAATATCTAGATCACTTAGCTGCTCTGAAGAATCCGCTACTTTGCCATAAACGTTTAGATCATAGGCATAAGATATGGGTTCAACATTGAAATCACTGCCGTTGTAGCCAGCATTCGCCTCAGCTTCAAATACAACATACTGAAATGCAATCGCAGAAATTATCGGCAGTACAAAAGCGGTACCGTTCGAGCTACTAAGGAAAGTCGTTGGACCTCCCACTCTATTTCCCTGCGAGTCAAACAAGGTAAACCGACCCGCTTCCGAGCGCCCCTCACTTTCCGCTGCGAATAGTTTAACAATCTCTACATTTAGCTCGGTCACTTCATCGGCGAGTTCAAACACTATGGCTTCTGAAATATCCGGATTATTTGCGTCCATTTCAAGTTGTTCAGCTTTCCCCCCCCCAGATAATGCCTCGACGACACCAAATCCTGCATCATCACCTTGACCTCGCTCAACACTGCCCGTTGCTTTAGTAAAATCGAGATCCAATATGTCTTGATTCACTAGGTCTTCATTTGAGGTATACCCATGTGCTTGAATAAAGCCGCCGAAGCCATCGAAAACGATTGTATCGCTAACTGTTGCCGCAAGATTAGGCAAGTCAGCAACAGCATCGACATCAATATTCATCGTGTAGATTTCACTTGAATCTTTGCCATCACTTACGCTAAAGGTGAAATCTGCATAATCACTACCACTGCCATTATGTGAAGGCGTATACGATAGATCACCGATAGCTACAGAGGCAATTTGCTGGCCAGCAATAATCTCTTCGCCATCAAGGTATAAAGTGCCTGACGTAGGGAGGGTTTCAATGGTAACAAATGCTAGCGAATCTCCGGCATCGACATCAGCGAACGCAAAATCAGTTGCGGTAAAGTTGTAACTTGCATCTTCATCAATGGTGATTGATACATTCTGCGAACTAGGTGCGTCTTGGATTGGATTTACATTGACAGTGATTGTTTGCGCTGCACTTTCATCAATGCCGTCACTCACAGTAAATTCAAACTGGGCATAATTATTACCATTTTCATCACCCGCGGGCTTAAACGATAAATCGCCTATATTGTTTGCTGCTATTTGTTGCCCTGCCGAAACCTCTGCCCCATCAAGGTATAGAGTACCGTCTTGCGGGAGCGTTTTAATCGTTACAAATTCTAAGTTCGAACCAAGATCAATATCATCGAAAGCAAAATCAGAGCTAGTAAAGTTATAACTTTCATCTTCATCTACCGAAACAGTTGTATCTTGCGAGCTCGGGGCGTCATTGCTTGCCAGAATAGTGAAGCTAACCGTTGCCGTATCTTGATTACCATGTTCATCTTCGATGGTATAGGTATAACTCGCTATACCGTTAAAATTAGAGTCTGGTATGAACGTGATTTCACCCGTGTCCCGGTCGAAACTAACGGTTCCGTTAACTGGATCCTGGGCAGACACGATACTAAAGTCATCGCTCTCAGGATCACTATCATTTTCCAGTAACAATTCTTGCTCACTAAACACCAATGGGCGGTCTTCAATTCCAGTACCTTCTTTTACCAGATCATATTCGCTCATCGGTAAAGCATCACTGCCATCTTTAGCTAATTTAGGTGAAAATACTTGTTGGCCACCTTGATCCCAATAATATATTTCGATTGGGTAGAACCCATCTTCAGCTATCACGAATTCTGAATGTTTAGTGTTAGTCGGCGATTGGTTTCCGGCCTCCGCTACATTGTCTCCATCAATAAAGATTCCGTAGCCATCGTCCGCATAGACTTCAAAGTTGTAAGTGCCCGCTTCTAGGTAAATCATACCCGACATCGCGAATGCTGCTTCTTCTGAAGGTGCGATTTCGGTTTCAGTTAAACTCTCACCATCTTGCCCTAAAAAGGTCTTAATTTTATTTGCGACGCTCGTCGGCGTTCCGGATGGTAAATTGACTTGGCCTTGGGCAAAGTCAATGTTTGTTCCAATAAAATCAGAACCAAGTACTAACTGGCTGCTACCACTGTTGATCATATTTACGAGGTCATTTAAATCGTCAACCTCAAAGTTATTTCTATCGGAGTCTTGCTTAAGAACCCCATAGTAGCTGCCTTCCAGTCCCCATCCACCAGAGAGTGTCAGGTCGTCATCTACGGCAACGGGAGCTAAGTTAATCGTATGGCTACTGGTAGTCGTGGCAGTAAAAGGATTACCGGCGGTATCGGTTCCAGACACCGATACATCGAAACTGGTATCCGCTAGTAAGTCGCTTCCGGCTACCTCAACACTGTAACCTAACTGACCATTACCTAAATCGACCACTTCACCGGTGTAATTCTGATTATTCACCTGAAAACTAACAACATCGCCGATATCAGCGTCACCGCCTACAGTTCCGCTAACATTAACGAGTCCATTTGCTTCGCTGGCTGTTAACATATCGTCAGCAGTGATGTCGTTGACTGTGATGGTGGCCGCCGCACTTAAATCCAAGGTATGTGTCGAGGTCACATTTTGACTAAATGGATTGCCTGCTTCATCTTCCCCAGTAATAGTGATGACGAAACTAGTTTGCTCTTTAAGATCGCTCCCCTCCACTTCAACGCTATAGCCTAATTGACCATTACCCAGATCAATGACGTTGGTTGTATAGTCTTCATTATTGACTTGGAAACTGATGAGATCGCCAATAGCTGCATCACCACCAACATTACCGCTAACCGTTACTTCTGTTCCCGCTTCTGCTGCATTTAAAACATCATCGTCAGTTATGTCGTTCACTGTAATCGTCGCTGCCGCTTCCAAATCAACAGTGTGTTCAGAGGTAACACTTTGAGTAAACGGGTTTCCAGCGTCATCAGTGCCTGTCACGGTAATATCGAAATTAGTTTGTTCTTTTAGATCACTGCCAGCAACGTCGACGCGATATCCTAATTGCCCACCACCTAAATCAATGACTGAACCGCTGTACGCTGTGTCATGAACTCTGAAGCTAATTGCATCACCAATAGCAGCATCACCACCGACCGTTCCACTAACTGTTATTTGTTCATTGACCTCAACAGCATTCAAAATATCATCCGCAGTAATGCTATCCACGGTGATCGTTGCTGACGCTTCTAAATCGACCGTATGTTCAGAAGTCGTTGTGGCGCTAAACGGATTCCCAACATCATCAAAACCACTTACAGTGACATCAAAACTCGTTTGTTCTTTGAGGTCGCTGCCTTCAACACCTACAACGTAGCCTAATTGCCCGCCACCTATATCAATCACGGTAGTTGAATAATCGGTATTATGGACTCGGAAGCTCACTACATCACCAACCGCGGCATCGCCACCAACGGTGCCACTGACGCTTAGTTTTACGCCTGACTCGACAGCGTTAATGACATCATCCGGCGTTATATCCCGAACAGTAATCGTGGCTGATGCATCGAGATCCAAAGTGTGATCTGATGTGACACTTTGGCTAAATGGATTTCCTGCTGCATCTTCCCCGGTGACGGTAATATCAAAGCTAGTTTGTTCTTGTAAATCACTACCTTCAACTTCAACACTGTAACCTAACTGGCCACTACCCAAATCGACCACGGTAGTTGAATACAATTGATTATTCACAGTAAAGGTTACTGGGTCACCTACGGCTGCGTCTCCTCCTACACCACCAGTTACCACCACAATACCATCAGCTTCAATAGAGTTTAAAATGTCATCTTCGGTGATAGGATCAACCGTAATTGTAGCCTGCGCACCAAAATCAAGTGTATGTTCGGATGTGACACTTTGAGTAAAGGGATTACCAGCTTCATCTTCCCCAGTAATAGTGATTACGAAACTAGTTTGTTGTTCTAAGTCACTACCTGCAACGTCAACGGTATAGCCCAGTTCACCGTTACCAATGTCAATGACTGTCGTTGAATAATCTGTATTGTGAACTCTAAAGGTGATGACATCGCCTAAGTCTGCGTCGCCACCAACGGTACCCGATACGGCTATGTCTTCACCCGCTTCGAGCGCATTCAACACATCGTCATCGGTTATGTTGTCCACGGTTATTGTTGCCGCAGCATTTACATCAAGGGTGTGTTCTGAAGTAACATTTTGACTAAATGGATTACCGGCGTCATCTTCGCCGCTAACATTAATATCAAACCGCGTTTGGGCTAATAAATCTTCCCCAGCAACGTCTACAGCGTAACCAAGTTGACCGCCACCGATATCAATCACGTCGGTCTCATAATCAGTATCATTCACGCGAAAGGTAACTTTATCCCCAATCGCTGCATCACCACCTACGGTACCACTAACGCTCACGTCGCCCTGAGCCTCCGAGGCATTCAAGACATCATCGGGTGTGATGTCATTCACGGTAATTGTTGCAGCAGCCCCGAGATCAACCGTGTGTTCAGAAGTGACACTCTCACTAAATGGATTTCCGGCGTTGTCAGAGCCCGTCACTGTGATATCAAAACTGGTATCTTCTTTAAGGTCACTGCCTTCAACAAGAACACCGTAACCTAACTGACCACTTCCTAAATCAATTACGGTTGTCGAATAAGTTTGATTGTTCACGACAAAAGTAATGGGATCACCGACGGCTGCATCGCCACCAACAAAACCACTAACGGTGACCTTTAAGCCAGCTTCTGCTGCATTTAAAACATCATCTTCAGTGATGTTATGAACCGTAATCGTTGCAGCCGCTTCAAGATCAACGGTATGTTCAGAAGTGACACTTTCACTAAATGGATTACCCGCGTCATCAGTGCCCGTCACCGTGATATCAAAACTGGTATCCTCTTTGAGATCGTCACCATCAACCTCTACACTGTAGCCCAGTTGACCACCGCCCAGATCCACAACTTCAGTTGTATACTCGGTGCCATTTACCTCAAACGTAATTTCATCACCAAGAGCAGCATCTCCCCCTACGTGACCGCTTACCGTTACATCGCCACCAGACTCTTGCGCATTTAAAATATCATCCGGCGTAATATCATCGACAGTAATTGTGACTTCGGCTTGCGTAGCTACTGTGTGCTCAGAGATAGTTGTTGCTTCGAAAGGGTTACCAGCATCGTCGCTACCAGAAACCGTGATTTGAAAACTTGTTTGCTCCTTGAGGTCACTACCTGCTACAGGAACGTTATACCCCAACTGACCGTTGCCCAAGTCCACGACGAAAGTTGAATAGGGTTTATTATTCACTTCAAAACTGACGGTATCACCAACCGCTGCATCTCCGCCAACTCGTCCACTAACCATGACATCATCTAGCGCTTCAGCAGCATTCAAAATATCATCATCAGTAATATTATCGACAGTGATAGTTGCCGTAGCGCTTAAATCAACCGTATGTTCGGATATAGTTGTTGCTTCAAATGCATTACCGGAGTTATCGCTCCCATTTAGAGTAAGAATGAAGTTGCTTTGTAGCACCAAATCACTACCTGCAACCTCTACGCTATACCCTAGTTGGCCATTGCCCAAGTCAACCACTTTAGTTTCATAGTCTCGACCATTGACTTCAAATGTGACGATATCATCAATTGCAGCATCTCCGCCCACCTGACCACTGACGGTTACTGAAGACTGCGATTCGGCAGCATTTAGAATATCATCTTCAGTGATATCTTCGACAGTTATGGTCGCGCTAGCACTTGTATCTAGAGTATGTTCAGAAGTAACACTTTGACTAAACGGATTTCCGGCATCATCGGTACCCGTAACAGTGATATCAAAACTTGTATCTTCTTTGAGATCACTACCTTCTACGACTACACCGTATCCCAGCTGACCGTTACCTACTTCAATTACTAGGCCTTCGTAATCGCGATTATTCACTGTAAAAGTAACTTTGTCTCCGACAGCGGCATCACCGCCAACCAAGCCGGTAACAGTAACCGTTGAATCGGCTTCAGCTGCATTGAGAATGTCATCAGAAGTGATATTCGCTACCGTAATCGTTGCTGCGGCTTGCAAATCAACACTGTGATCTGATGTGACTGTTTGGCTAAACGGATTTCCTGCGTCATCTTCGCCTGTCACGGTGACGTCAAAACTTGTATCTTCTTTTAAGTCACTACCTGCTACTTCAACGCTGTAGCCTAGTTGACCGTTGTCGAGAGCAACCACCTCAGTTGAATAATCAGTATTGTGAACCCGAAAAGTCACAGGGTCACCAACGGCTGCATCGCCACCAACATTTCCGGTTACGGTTACAATACCCAGGGATTCAGCTGCATTAAGGATGTCGTCTTGAGTAATACTATCAACACTAATCGTTGCGGCGGCTTCCAAGTCGACGGTGTGCTCAGAGGTCACGCTTTGGCTGAAGGGATTACCCGCGTTATCACTGCCCGTCACTGTGATATCAAAACTGGTATCTTCTTTTAAATCACCACCAGCAACGTCGACTCGGTAGCCGAGTTGACCACTGCCTAAGTCGATAACCGTTGTTGAATAATCAGTATTGTGAACTCGGAAAGTCACTGCATCACCAAGCGCAGCATCGCCACCGACATTGCCACTGACGGAGACTTCTGCACCCGATTCCGCGGCATTTAAAATGTCGTCTTCGGTTATGTCATTTACCGTAATCGTCGCCTGTGCAGATAGATCTAAGGTATGTTCTGAAGTCACTTCTTGACTAAATGGATTGCCAGCTTCGTCGCTACCTCTCACGGTGATATCGAAGCTAGTTTGTGCCAATAAATCTACACCTTCAACATTTACTTCATAACCTAGTTGCCCGTTGCCTAATTCAATAACCGAACCAAAGTAGTCCTGATCATTAACTCGGAAGGTAATGGGATCGCCAATTGCAGCATCACCACCTACTGTCCCAGTAACCAATACTTCACCAAGGGCTTCAGCTGCGTTTAAGATGTCATCAGGGGTTATACTATCGACAGTAATAGTTGCTGCCGCTTCTAAATCTACAGTGTGTTCTGACGTCACACTTTGGCTAAATGAATTACCTGCGGCATCTTCACCTGTCACCGTGATATCAAAAGAGGTTTGTTCTTTGAGATCGCTACCTTCAACAGCAACACTATAGCCCAGCTGACCACCGCCCAAATCCACAACTTCAGTCGTATACTCGGTGCCATTTACCTCAAACGTAATATCATCACCAAGAGCAGCATCTCCCCCTACGTGACCGCTTACCGTTACGTCGCCACCAGACTCTTGCGCATTTAAAATATCATCCGGCGTAATATCATCGACAGTAATTGTTGCCGCAGCTTCCAAATCGATGCTGTGCTCTGAAGTCACGCTTTGACTAAATGGATTACCAGCATCATCGCTGCCCGTTACGGTCAAATCAAAACTAGTCTCTTCTTTGAGATCACTGCCGGCTACATCAACAGAATAACCTAATTGACCACCGCCTAAATCAATGACCTGGGTTGAATACGGACGACCGTTTACTTCGAAAGTAACCCAGTCATCAACAGCTGCATCGCCGCCCACATTACCACTTACTGTTACAGAGCCATTGGCTTCATCTGCATTTAGGATGTCATCTTGAGTTATATTTCTAACCGTTATTGTCGCTTCAGCTTCTGTATCTACTGTAAAAGCATACGCATCGGCGTTAGCTGTGTTACCTGCGACATCAGTTGCAGTGGCTGTAATCTCGTAGTCATTATCAGCAAGCTCGACAGCACTATGATCAAGGCTCCAATCGCCATTTTCGTCGGCTTCAACTGTTCCGATTGACTCACCGTTCAAGAAGACCTCAACCGAGGCGCCCGCCTCGGCAGCCCCGCTAAAGACTTGGGTGTTGTCATTGGTGATATTGTCGCCATCAATCGCCGAGTCGCTGTTGATGTCGGTGATCGCAACGTTGGTTTGGGTATCCACCTCAAAGCTGTAGGCGTCTGCATCAGCGGTATTACCCGCCACATCAGTCGCCGTTGCGGTTA
>NZ_RAQO01000014.1 GCF_003610775.1 Alginatibacterium sediminis
CTTAAAAAGTCTGGAAAAATCTGAAAAAGGCTCAAGGCTTGAGTTAAACAAGCGTTCTTATATTCTAAAACTAAGGCAATTCTACAACCCTACTCAGGGTTGTATGGTTAAGCCTCACGGGTCATTAGTACAGGTTAGCTCAACGCCTCACAACGCTTACACACCCTGCCTATCAACGTCATAGTCTCTGACGGCCCTTTAGGGGAATTAAATTCCCAGTGAGAATTAATCTCAAGGCCAGCTTCCCGCTTAGATGCTTTCAGCGGTTATCTGTTCCGAACGTAGCTACTGGGCAATGCCATTGGCATGACAACCCAAACACCAGCGGTTCGTCCACTCCGGTCCTCTCGTACTAGGAGCAGCTCCTTTCAATTCTCAAACGCCCACGGCAGATAGGGACCGAACTGTCTCACGACGTTCTAAACCCAGCTCGCGTACCACTTTAAATGGCGAACAGCCATACCCTTGGGACCGACTTCAGCCCCAGGATGTGATGAGCCGACATCGAGGTGCCAAACACCGCCGTCGATATGAACTCTTGGGCGGTATCAGCCTGTTATCCCCGGAGTACCTTTTATCCGTTGAGCGATGGCCCTTCCATACAGAACCACCGGATCACTATGACCTACTTTCGTACCTGCTCGACTTGTCTGTCTCGCAGTTAAGCTGGCTTATGCCATTGCACTAACCGTACGATGTCCGACCGTACTTAGCCAACCTTCGTGCTCCTCCGTTACTCTTTGGGAGGAGACCGCCCCAGTCAAACTACCCACCAGACACTGTCCGCAATCCCGATAAGGGACCAACGTTAGAACATCAAAACTACAAGGGTGGTATTTCAAGGTTGGCTCCACGTCATCTAGCGACAACGCTTCAAAGCCTCCCACCTATCCTACACATGTAGGTTCAATGTTCAGTGTCAAGCTGTAGTAAAGGTTCACGGGGTCTTTCCGTCTAGCCGCGGGTACACTGCATCTTCACAGCAATTTCAATTTCACTGAGTCTCGGGTGGAGACAGCTTGGCCATCATTACGCCATTCGTGCAGGTCGGAACTTACCCGACAAGGAATTTCGCTACCTTAGGACCGTTATAGTTACGGCCGCCGTTTACCGGGGCTTCGATCAAGAGCTTCGCGCAAGCGCTAACCCCATCAATTAACCTTCCGGCACCGGGCAGGCGTCACACCGTATACGTCATCTTTCGATTTAGCACAGTGCTGTGTTTTTAATAAACAGTTGCAGCCAACTGGTATCTGCGACTCCCAACAGCTTAGAGAGCAAGTCTCATCACCGTCGGGAGCGTACCTTCTCCCGAAGTTACGGTACCATTTTGCCTAGTTCCTTCACCCGAGTTCTCTCAAGCGCCTTGGTATTCTCTACCCAACCACCTGTGTCGGTTTGGGGTACGGTTTCGTATAATCTGAAGCTTAGAGACTTTTCCTGGAAGCATGGCATCAACTACTTCAGCTCCGTAGAGCCTCGTCATCAATTCTCAGCCTTAACAGGAACCCGGATTTACCTAAGTTCCCAGCCTACAACCTTAAACGCGGACAACCAACGCCGCGCTAGCCTAGCCTTCTCCGTCCTCCCATCGCAATTATACGAAGTACAGGAATATTAACCTGTTTCCCATCGACTACGCATTTCTGCCTCGCCTTAGGGGCCGACTCACCCTGCTCTGATTAACATTGAACAGGAAACCTTGGTCTTTCGGCGAGGGGGCTTTTCACCCCCTTTATCGTTACTCATGTCAACATTCGCACTTCTGATACCTCCAGCACCCCTTCCAAGCATGTGCCCGTAGCTTCGGTGGTATGTTTAGCCCCGTTACATCTTCCGCGCAGGCCGACTCGACCAGTGAGCTATTACGCTTTCTTTAAAGGGTGGCTGCTTCTAAGCCAACCTCCTGGCTGTCTAAGCCTTCCCACATCGTTTCCCACTTAACATACACTTTGGGACCTTAGCTGACGGTCTGGGTTGTTTCCCTTTCCACGACGGACGTTAGCACCCGCCGTGTGTCTCCCGGATATTACTTAGTGGTATTCGGAGTTTGCAAAGGGTTGGTAAGTCGGGATGACCCCCTAGCCTTAACAGTGCTCTACCCCCACTAGTATTCGTCCGAGGCGCTACCTAAATAGCTTTCGAGGAGAACCAGCTATCTCCCGGTTTGATTGGCCTTTCACCCCCAGCCACAAGTCATCCGCTAATTTTTCAACATTAGTCGGTTCGGTCCTCCAATTGGTGTTACCCAATCTTCAACCTGCCCATGGCTAGATCACCGGGTTTCGGGTCTAATACCAGCAACTATTCGCGCAGTTAACACTCGGTTTCCCTACGGCTCCGCTAGTCACCCAACAAGGGGGCTCCTACTGCTTGTACGTATACGGTTTCAGGTTCTATTTCACTCCCCTCACAGGGGTTCTTTTCGCCTTTCCCTCACGGTACTGGTTCACTATCGGTCAGTCAGGAGTATTTAGCCTTGGAGGATGGTCCCCCCATGTTCAGACAACATATCACGTGTGCCGTCCTACTCGATTTCACTTAAAATTAGTCTTCATGTACGGGACTATCACCCTGTACCGTTGTGCTTTCCAACACATTCCACTAACCAATAATAAGCTTAAGGGCTAATCCGGTTTCGCTCGCCGCTACTTCCAGAATCTCGGTTGATTTCTTTTCCTCCGGGTACTTAGATGTTTCAGTTCCCCGGGTTCGCCTCATATAGCTATGTATTCACTATATGATACTGCACTGAATGCAGTGGGTTTCCCCATTCGGAAATCCATGTCTATAACGTCTTTTATCGACTTAACATGGCTTATCGCAGATTAACACGTCCTTCATCGCCTCTGACTGCCAAGGCATTCACCGTATACGCTTAGTCACTTAACCATACAACCCTGAAAAGGGTCATAAGTTGTAACTGAATGGTCAGACTGTATAAGTTCTGCCATTCGAGTACGATCACCTTAGTTTTTTCTTTGAATACCAAGAACACTTGTTTTTTCAAACTCATATTCTTGAGATATTTCTTTTTCAGCTTTTCCAAATTTTTAAAGAGCAATTGACTAAAAAGTCAAAGATAAACATCCGCTTATCTTTGAGTTCTTTAGGTCATGAGAGAAAATAGCTTTTTGTGTTTTAAGCGTCAG
>NZ_RAQO01000016.1 GCF_003610775.1 Alginatibacterium sediminis
AGGAGCAAGGAAAAGCTTAAAGCACACCCTAAGCAGGTCAAGACAATTAAGAAAAAATTGACGAACCCAACACGATATACAAAGTGACAATCCAAATTCGGGGCTTTAATTGTTGCTTGATTTACCATCTCGGAGTAGCAATAAAATTGTTTTTGTCGGAGCCTGGCAGGCGAAATGGGGATTTCGAGAAGCATTGCTTCGAGCCCATTGAGCGGGGCGAGCTCTCGGCAATGTGCTCCTGCATTGGCTACTCTCGCCATCCATGGCGAGATACGATGCCACCATATGGAAATTAGAATAAACACTGTACTGATTCATCGCAGCTAAAGGTATTTCGCAAACACGTAACTTTTACAGAGTGGATTTAATGCAATTCTGATAGACAAGTCTTTGGGATGTTAACGCCTACTTTCACAGCGAGTAAGGGAATTCGTAAAGCATAGCTTTACGCCTTGCGAGCGGGTTGAGCTCTGCGAAACCCTTAACGGCCTATAAAAGATATAGAATAATGAATCAGCGGAATGAAGGTCTTTGTGCGCAAGGTGCGTTCCCCGCAAGTGGGTTTCTGCGCTGCCGACATGGATGTCGGTAGTAGAGCAATGCAGGAGCATATTGCCGTCAGCGCTTATACGAAAAAACCCTACCGCGTTAGCGATAGGGTTTGTCGTGTAATTGGAGCCTGGCAGGTGAAATGGGGATTTCGAGAAGCATGGCTTCGAGCCCATTGAGCGGGGCGAGCTCGGCGAGTCCCTGAAGAGCTATAAAAGATAATCGGAATTGAATCATCGATGCTAAAGGTTTTCTAACGACGGAGAACTTTCACACCTGTGTTCCCCGCAAGTAGTCCTGCAACGCAGTTGCTAAAACGCAAAAAGGCCACCCGTTAAGGTGGCCTTTTTACTTTTAATAAGAGCCTGGCAGTGACCTACTTTCACATGGGGAAACCCCACACTATCATCGGCGCAATTGCGTTTCACTTCTGAGTTCGGCATGGGATCAGGTGGGGCCACAATGCTATGGCCGCCAGGCAAAAACTTGTTGTCTTAAAAA
>NZ_RAQO01000017.1 GCF_003610775.1 Alginatibacterium sediminis
CCGTCACCAGAACCATCCTATAGAAGCTCCATCAACTACATACGCGGTCCCACCATGAAAGACTTAACCACTATATTTAAAACATCAGCAACGTTCCAATCAGCCATCGGTTTCGCCGTTATTATTATGGGTTGCATAGCGATGTACAGCCCTTTTATTAGCGGAGTTGTGTTCTCTGAGTTACTGGCGATTACGATTGCGGCGTCTAGTATTGCAACGGCGGCATTTGCCTTTAAAGCCGACACGATGAAGCAGGGGTTATTTCAGTTCTTATCAGGCGTCATTGGCTTGGTAGCTGCGATTTATTTCTATAGAACCCCGGTGCTTAGCCTAAGTCTTCTAACTTTAACGGCTATTGTTTACTTTATCGTAGATGGCTTATTTATGTGTTACAGCGCTTATGAGCAACGTAAGCAACGCGGCGCCGGTTGGATATTGTTAGGTGCGATATCAAGCCTTGTATTAGCCGCATTTTTGGTTATGGATTGGCCCGTATCAGGACTTTATGCAATCGGAACCTTCGTAGGTATCAAGTTAATAGTAGGCGGTTGGACATTAGCAATGGTTGGCTTTGCTGGATATCAATTCAGCGACGATATGGAAAAAGCGAGTGCTTAAGCCGCAAATTAAGCCCCACTATATTCATTAATAGTGCGGAGCTAACCCTTCACAAAGTTAGGTCTATCAGCCAAGTGTTCTTCATAAGAGCACTTGGTTTTTTGCATTTTGATGTCGTCCCTCAGTCTTTCTCATAATCGTCTTATGACCCGTGAATTCAGTCAAAGTTGGACTTAATTCATATTTTTAATGCGTAACCATCGCATTATTTTTTCCAGTTAATTGGTTGATTTATCGTGCTTTCGCCGTTTAATTGCTCACCATGAAACAAATAATATAGTGTAATACCGATGTTTTATCTGTTTTATCTGTTTTATCTGTTTTATCTGTTTTATCTGTTTCATCTAACTTATAGCTTCTACCACTCTGAGTTACTATATCCGTTCTTTGAAACTAAAGTGATGAGCAGATAGACAGGGATGATTAGCTATGTACTGTTACTGATAGTACATATTTCACTATTCGGAACAACTTGAGGCAAGTTTGTATATCGAAACTAAAGGTGGTCTAGCTCATGGCATTACTGATTCCTAGCATTTTGTGACGCTTAGTTAACAAAATAATATTGATGCTCTAAATGAGAAAAACTACAGACACTTCTCGATTTTTGTCAGACATTTGTAAAACACAATCAAAATAAATTCGGCGGAAATAGTGGAGAGATAAAAGAATACTTTATTGTCGATTAACTAAGCGCACTACTATTAAAGATCATTGTCCATCTGACTTGCAATGTAACCAATTCATTTATAAATCGTGGATAACTACAAGCAATACTTTTGCATTTGAAAGTGTGTTGCTGGTCGTACTCATAGCTAGGAATTAGTCTTGCAAAATCAATCCTGTTCTTCTGGTTACAATCATCGAACTACGAAGAAATTGGGGCCAACAATAATATATAGAACATTCTAAAAAGGAGTTTTCTGTCAGGCATAGTACATATAGGGTTAAATGCAGTGATATAGTGAACTCGGGCACTATTACAAGTGAGAATGGATCGTCAAAGAAGGTTATGAATCAGAAATACTATAGTGGACATCGCGTCTGTCGTTGAAAAGCTATCGAAGTAAGCAAGCGCAGTATTTTTGAATAGCCTAGTTGCAAGTAAATGGACAAAAGTAGAGGGTTGCATTTCAAACAATCTGTTCCAGCGTAACATGTCTTGGAAAGTTTGGTTCCAGCTTGGTAATGGTGGTGTACTATGGATAATGATATGACACCTTTAAAGGGTACAATATTTCGTATGTGTTCCATACTTAGCAGAGCCCAGATAAATTTATCTTGAATAAATTAAAACTAAGCAAAAAAATGTTTACATTTTTAGATAAAGCCAAAGCTATGATAGCTTTTGAAGCTTACCCAAATATGAAATCTCCTTAATTTAACTCCGAAGTCTTAGTCAATTATCAAGTGATCATCTTGGGCGATTTCAATGAAGCAATATATTGTAAGTGATCTATTCGACGTAACCTCATATTTGGACGATCATCCCATTTTCTAATTAACGAGATTACACTGTAAACCCTATGCCTTAATAGGATTGACTAATCTTATATGATTAGCAAGTTCAAAATAATCGTTAACTGAGCTCGAGATAAGCATATGTAAACAATTAGTCTCGGAACCTAAATATGTATTAATAATTGGGTATTCATGATTCCAAGTCCAAAAGTAGGTGAATACTTAACGGAAAATTCTTTATTCATAAACAAGATATATCAAGGATGCAAATCTATACAATATCGTATACTAAATCACTTATAGTCTACGTCCATCGTGTAATCACTGTCGTCTGTCGGTTTAGAATTCGGGTGTATCGACGGGCGCCACTCAGAAGTTCGATCTCTTATTGTATCGACGAAACCCCAACATACGTAACGAGTTTAAGTTAACATGCAGTAACAATATAAAGTATTCGATAAAATAGTGTGCTCTTTAAGTAGGGTAGTTTATTATCTAACAGGCTTAAGTGAGTATTAACTTAGATCCTACCCGGCCATAGTTCTGTATCTCTATCAGAGTGTATTTTTAGTTTCTTCATAACTATGGCTGTTATTGTTTTTCTGTTTAAAATATATAATTTACAAAAATCATAATTAGTTTAAATATTACCTAAAACTGATAATTGAATTCGATACGGTGATCGCCGTGTGCATAATCTACTTTGTCATTCCAGTTGCCGAAGTAACGGACACTAGTACGCGGACTTATTTTATAAGAGAGAGAAACTTCATGAGCTAACAGATTACTATCTCCACCAAATTGATAATCTTTGTAGATGTCGCTACCCACAAGTGTAGTGACCCACATTGGATTATACATCAGCCAAATATCATCAGTGATTGCTAGCTTACTGTACATTCCCACCAAACCGAACATTCCAGGAAATTCAAAACCGTTACTTGCAGAATTTTCGATGTTTACCCCGACACCTGCCAATGGGAAAAATTGAAACTTGCCCCATTTGGGAAATGCTTGCATAAAACTATATGAAATATCGGCGGCTGTTGTTTTTTCTATGGTTGGATCACCTTGCATGGCATTTTCAACAGTCTGCACGTAACTCGTCCGCCCAAAAGCAACATTGATGTCTAGCTGAGTACCGCGTCCGTTAGCAAGGTTTACTTCGAAGTTTCTAAAGCGAATAGAGTCCACGCTATCATCCACACCACCATAAATAGGTTTACCATCAACCTGCTCATTTTGGTCTCTCCAGCCTAGTGTATCTCCTGCAACCCCTTTGATTTCAACAAGATTCATTCCGCCTCGATTGTCTTGGCCCGTTTCGTATGTTTTACCGGCCTTGAAGTTTAAGCCTTTGTCTGTAACACCCATACCTACTTGAGTGTAAATTGCCATAGGGTCCGACATGTCTTTTAAGTCTTCAGTTTTTTGTTCAGCTAATACTGCACCTGAGAATAGTGCGAAAGGTATAAGTGTTAGTGCGTTCATATTTTGTTTCCTTAATTTGGTAGGTATCTATTCAACACCATCAGATTAAGGTATGGAGAGTAACGAGATAACTCGCAAAATTACTTGCCCTAGAGGAAAATTTACTAGTGAATGCTGGGAAGTCCATTTATGCTTATTATAACGCTATGAATTGTCTACTGTTCTTGGGGATTACCAATGAGTAGCTTATAAATATGTATGTTCCTTCTACTCTGTTTTGTGAAAGGAATTAAAGTTCATGCGAAAATAAATTAGTTATTGATAGGTAAAATTTCCTGTACCGACTAGTAATTTTACAGATTATGCCGTAACCGGAACCATTCTATAGTAGCTCCATCAACTACATACGAGGTTCCACCATGAAAGACTTAACCACCATATTTAAAACATCAGCAACGTTCCAATCAGCCATTGGTTTCGCCGTTATTATTATGGGTTGCATAGCGATGTACAGCCCTTTTATTAGCGGAGTTGTGTTCTCTGAGTTACTGGCGATTACGATTGCGGCGTCTAGTATTGCAACGGCGGGATTTGCCTTTAAAGCCGACACGATGAAGCAGGGGTTATTTCAGTTCTTCTCAGGCGTCGTTGGCTTGTTAGCTGCGGTTTATTTCTATAGAACACCGGCGCTTAGCCTAAGTCTTCTAACTTTAACGGCTATTGTTTACTTTATCGTAGATGGCCTATTTATGTGTTACAGCGCTTATGAGCAACGTAAGCAACGCGGCGCCGGTTGGATATTGTTAGGTGCGATATCAAGCCTTGTATTAGCCGCATTTTTGGTTATGGATTGGCCCGTATCAGGACTTTATGCAATCGGAACCTTCGTAGGTATCAAGTTAATAGTAGGCGGTTGGACATTAGCAATGGTTGGCTTTGCTGGATATCAATTCAGCGACGATATGGAAAAAGCGAGTGCTTAGGCCGCAAATTAAGCCCCACTATATTCATTAATAGTGCGGAGCTAAC
>NZ_RAQO01000018.1 GCF_003610775.1 Alginatibacterium sediminis
CACAAAGTTAGGCCTATCAGCCAAGTGTTCTTCATAAGAGCACTTGGTTTTTTGCATTTTGATGTTGTCCCTCAGTCTTTCTCATAATCGTCTTATGACCCCTGAATTCAGTCATAGTTTGACTTAATTCATATTTATAATGCGTAACCATCGCATTATAAGTGTGCATCGTGTTGCAAAATTTTGCGGTTGAACCACCTCAAAGCGCAGATCGGTTATAAACGACGGTATATCAAAGGAGGCAAACAATCTCTAATCGCTGATAACGTGTTAGAGCGGGATTTTGCGCCAAACGCCCCCTAACACTTCATGGGTGAGCGACATCACTTATGTTCGAACCTATGAAGACTTTCTCTATCTGGCAAAGGTCATTGATCTATTCTCGCGCCGAGTAGTCGGTTGGGCTATGGACCGAACGATGGATAAACACCTTACTATTCGCACATTAATGAAGGCCGTGTACCGACGTCGTCCCAAACAAGAGGTATTGGTTCATAGCGACCATGGGAGCCAATATGGTCGCGCTGACAACCTCGCGTTCATGTCCGATCACTTTGGCGTTCCGTCTATGAGTCGTCGAGGAAATTGTCATGACAATTTAGTAGCAGAGAGCTTTTTTGCTACGTTTAAAAAGCAAGTGACTCGCAAGAAGATATATCCGACAAGAGATGGGGTGTAGGCAGAGATATTTAGCATTATAGGAATGTTTTACAATCCGATAAAACGCCACTCAAATACTGGTGGAGTATCAACAGCTAAGTTCAAGGAAGCGTATTTTTTGAAACAACAAACTGTCTAGTGAATACTGGACACCCAGTCATGCGAAAATAAATTAGTTATTGATAGGTAAAATTTCCTGTACCGACTAGTAATTTTACAGATTATGCCGTAACCGGAACCATTCTATAGTAGCTCCATCAACTACATACGAGGTTCCACCATGAAAGACTTAACCACCATATTTAAAACATCAGCAACGTTCCAATCAGCCATTGGTTTCGCCGTTATTATTATG
>NZ_RAQO01000002.1:0-222508 GCF_003610775.1 Alginatibacterium sediminis
TTGATGTCAACCGCTAATTTCAAGAAAGTTTGCAGTTTTCATCCCGCTGGTTTGAAGCGAGCTTCTAATACCGTCCTGAGCCGTTGCATCCCTCTCTATCCCTTATGGAACAAGGAGTGGCTGCCGCGTTTCAGTGGGGTGCATTATAGGGATCACACTTTGGAGCGCAAGGCTTTTTTGTGATTTATATCGCCTTTTAGCTCAAGCGCTCACAAAGCCAACAATTCGTTGATTGTTTAAGCGTAAAGCAGCGCTAAAAAAAGAAAAAGTACATGAAACCGCAAGTCGATAGAGATTATTGTGGATAGAACTTAGGAAAGACTAAAGTTAAAGGCTTACATCCGGCTATGCTTGTTCATCAAGTAGTATGAAGTTGTCGAGGTCAAGGTTTCGGTCACCGATACGGTTAAGGATCTCTACTTTTCCATCACAAATAGCAATAATTGATTTATCGCGCTTGAACGATTCGGGAACAACAACTCGCCCGTTTGGCTTTTGTTCAAGCTCGAGTACTTTATGAAAAAGCTCAAGAGAATTGTCCATATAATAGATAACGGTTACTTCACGTATTTGCTTTTGCCCCACCTGTACCTCTTATTTTGTGATTCACAATCATCTAATGTTTTGATTGGTGAATATAGCATGGCTATGTTCAAGTCTAAATAGTCATCTATCTACAGAACAAAAGTGTCAGCAATGATAAATATTCGTAAACAAAGAATAGTGGCCTAAGTCAAGGTACATTCAAACAAGCTTACATTGGTCGCTTAATTGTAAGCGAATGACCGTTTACCCAATAATCACTGCCACCTAATCGGCCCAGAGGATCAAGCCCAAGATGATCAACCTTAAGTCGCTGATCAGATTTCGATACGATACTAGACTCAAGGTACGCCGTTTTTAATTCGATAAAAACTAAGTTCTGTTGTTGGCGACCAATAGTCTGGTGCAAATGAAGCTCGCCAGCTAATGCTATTTTGCTATTCTCAATGCGCGGTAGCGCAAAACCCTCGAAGTCTACTAGCTTAATATTCTGTGCATTAATCTCGGAATCATTTGGCTCTCGGCTACGCGATGACTCCGTCACTTCAGCAGCATGTTCAACACTAGGTATATGTATCGTAACTTTTTTGCTTCTTTGAATATTGTCCAGGGTATCTTTTTGACGTCCATCAGGCCGTTGACCGATGGACAACATAATAAGAGGAGGATCCGAACACACCGCATTAAAGAAAGAAAACGGAGCCAGATTATAGCTTTCAGAATCTTGATTTTCGGTGAGTACCCATGCGATAGGACGAGGCACGATCACTTGAGTTAATAAATGGTAACTTTCGTTAGTACTTAATGAATTTAAATCAATAATCATAAAACTGACTCCAACTTGCTGATCTTGCGAAAGATCAGCAAGTAACAATTTATAGCACTTCGCGCAGCGCCGCCAAACACAGACTAACATTCTCTGTTCGAGCAGCGTAGCCCATCAATCCAATTCGCCATGCTTTGCCAGCAAAAGCCCCTAAGCCTGCACCTATTTCCAAATTGTATTCGTTTAGTAAGCGCGAGCGGATCAAGGCGTCATCCACCCCATTTGGAATTGCAACGGTGTTTAGCTGAGGCAAACGATATTTTGGATCAACGATAAACTCAATACCCATGGCTTCTAGCCCATCTCTTAACACCATGTGTTGTTGTTGATGTCTATTCCACGAGTTTTCAAGTCCCTCATGATGGAGTTGAACTAACGCTTCATGCATTGCATATAAGCTGGTTACTGGCGCAGTATGATGATAACTGCGTTTTTGGGTACTACTCCAATAGTTCATCACTAAGGTATGATCTAAAAACCAACTCTGAACTGGAACTTTTCGCGCATTGAGAACGTCTATCGCCGCCGGAGAGAAACTGACAGGAGACAAGCCCGGTATGCACGACAAGCACTTCTGACTACCAGAGTAAACAGCATCTATTTGCCATTCGTCGACTTTTAACGGCACTCCGCCTAATGAAGTCACAGCATCGACAATCGTTAAACAATTATAGCGTTTTGCAATCGCACACAAGGCCTGAGCATCTGAGCACACCCCGGTTGATGTTTCAGCGTGTACAAAGGCTACACACTTCGCATCCGGGTGTTGCTGGAGCGCTAACTCCAACTTGTCCTCACTCACCGGACTACCCCATGGGTCTTCTACAACAATGGCTTGTGCCTGGCAGCGTTCAATATTTTCTTTCATGCGCATACCAAACACACCGTTTATACACACGATAACTTTATCGCCGGGCTCAAGAAGATTTACGAAGCAGGTCTCCATGCCCGCAGAACCAGGCGCTGAAACTACGAAAGTATTGGCATTTTGAGTTTGGAATGCCAATTGTAACATCTGCTTAATTTCATCCATCAGCTTTAAAAACTGTGGGTCGAGGTGTCCTACTAGAGGTTTGCTACTAGCCAATTGAACTTGGGGAGAAATATCACTAGGCCCAGGGCCCATTAAGGTACGTTGTTGAGGGAAAAAAGAAGTGTAGGTCATCGAGCTATCCTTATCTGTGGTGCTTTATTATTATGTTTATGCTGCGACGTATGAGAAGGACCTCATCGGAGCAGTCAGAATAACTTTAACATTGTTTTAACCTCCGTGTTAACCCCGATTAAAATTACAGCAGTTCATGCATTTATGCTAAAAAACCAAAGCCTCGAATTTGAGTTAGAATAAATAAGTCAAAACAAAAACACAAAAATTTAACACTAACAATACAAATTAGCAGCAAGCCGCTTAACATCTAGTCAACAGCCCTAGTCAAACGCGTCAATAAACTTGTTTTTACAGACGAATATTCACTCATGACCAGAAAAAGATAAAAGACCCTTAAAACAGTGCATTACGAACACTACACCAGCAGCAAATCGGCTTCAAATTCAAAATTAATGAATAGTTATTCAATAGTATCCCAGTGCTGTGATTTTGTGTTCATGAAACTAAGTATTAGGTTCAAACCAAAACCAAAATGGATTAGTAAAAGTAATCTGAAAATGGAATTTATGTCATTTGATCCTTATCCATTCTCTGACTAATATACAAACAACAACGAATATGAGGAACGGGTTATGAACACTTCTACAGCAAATGTACAACACACAGAAAACACAGTATCTATCTCAAATGCTAAAAGCCTTTTAGTACGTATGCATGACATCGGCGAAACTTGGCTAAAACGTCAAAAGACACGCCGTCAGCTAGCGCAAATGCCAGCTTACTTGTTACGTGATGTTGGTCTAACAGAAGCAGATCGTTATAGCGAGAGCCGTAAGCACTTCTGGCAAAACTAAAGTCTGTGCATGGAAGCCCGTTCTGAGATGCGCTGTAAGGCGTATCTCGCACTTTAGTTATCCCCAGTTCACATCGTTCTCCCTTTTGCCAAAATAACCATTGCATCCAATCTCAGCTTGAGAACATCAATAATCTTTGTAAACCCTTAGCTTGCTATCCCTATTGCCACGCCTAACAATTTGCTAAACTCCAAACCGTCAGTTGCTTTATTTGAGTCTATTTTGTCTGCTTTTAATCTTATAACCATTTTAGGTCCTACAGCTTCAGGAAAAACATCCTTAGGTGTATCTCTTGCTAAGCAAATTGGCGGCGAAATTTTGTCTGCTGATTCTAGGCAGGTATATACCGGCTTAGATATAGGGAGTGGCAAAGATTTAGCCGAATTTGGCGACGTTCCCTACCATTTGATTGACGTGGTTAACCCTGGTGACGAATACAGCGTATTTCGATACCAGCAGGATTTTTTTGAAGCCTATGCGCAAGTAAAAAACCATAACAAGGTACCGATAATGGTGGGAGGGACTGGTTTATATATCGACGCAATTACCCAAAATTATCAATTGACGCAAGTACACGAGAACCAAGACTTACGGGCAGAGCTTGCAACAGACTCTTTGGAGCAACTGCAACAACGCTTAATTAAGCTCAAACCCGAGCTACACAATGACACCGACTTACTTGTGAGGCCACGCTTAGTAAGAGCGATAGAGATTGCTGTTTTCGAACAACACAATCCAAAGGCAAGTAAATCGAAATTCCCAAGCATTAAGTCTTTGTTGATTGGCATACAATGGGATCGAAGCGAACTACGTAAGCGAATAACCCTTCGTCTAAAACAACGTTTTGATGAAGGACTGATTGAAGAAGTCCAAGATCTGCACCATCAAGGAGTTAGTTATGAAACTCTTGAGTTCTACGGTCTTGAGTACCGCTTAGTTGCCCAGTATTTACAAGGACAACTTAACCAAAATGACCTACAACAAAAACTAAACTCCAAAATCCATCAGTTTGCAAAACGACAAGATACTTGGTTCCGAAAAATGCAGCGACGTGGTGACCACATTCATTGGCTTGATCCTAGCCAAAACTTATGTGAACAGGCCACTATCATTATTGAACAGTCTAAGGTCGAAGGTCTTTAGAAAGCTAAAAGTAGTTGTCGTTTTAACTAAGAGCAATCCAACTTAAGTTGTTTGGGTCCCAGCTTAGTAAAAAAGTTGCCATGGTCATCAACTGATAATTGAACGCCTCGTTGCGTAGGCCATGTCCAATTCAACCAGCCCGTAAACCCAAATTCACATGAGCGTATCAACCATTGTTGAAGCTGGTTTATCTGTTCTAATTGCGAAAGACCGTGCGCGTCAACAAAGCCATACTCACCCATAATAATCGGTTTCTTGTAGTGCTTCTTAAGATTGAAATATTCGATATAGCCATCAAAATCTAATTGGCTATCAGGGTAAAGGTGAAGATCAACATAATCTAATTGTGAGTTTTCGAGCGCACTGAGCACGACTCCATTCCATATGCTATCACTGGCGAAAAAGCCAACGCTAACCAATGCTCCGTGATCAACAAACTGTATTGCATTTCTAATTTCCTGACTCCAATACAAGAAGCTATCGATGGCTAATTTCCTTTTCTCAGCAACGACGCTCAGATCATAAGTTTCACCATTAGCAGCTCGATACTTTCCGACCGAACTACTCGCAGGTTCTTGGTCGTTACGATATACAAATTCATTTCTTATTTGCCAAGAAAATACAGTATTTAGATTGACCCCGAGTTGTTTTAAATTAGTAATAACTTGTTTCCAAAAATCTTGTTCTAGCCTGATCAGTTGGCTATCCAAATATTGGGTGTTTGACCACCAAATATCAGATTCGTGTTTGAGAACTGCACCGTATAAGGTAGACGGTAGTTGATCTAACGTAACAATCACTCGAATATTATATGAGCTAGACAACTGCAAAAAGTTAGCTAGGTTTGCCATATAGACGGCTGAAAGTTCACCGCTTAAGGTGACAATACATTCTGGATTGATAAAAACTCGAACAATATTGTAGTCAGCTGAGCTAAGTAAGCGCAGCATTTTAGTTGCTTCTCGTTCACTATACTTAGTGTCGTTGAAAGTACTGTGATAAGACACCCCGAGCGTCAAACACGGTTCGGTCAGCGCTTCGACATGTGTATAGTTATAACCTCGTGGCATAAACACAGTTTGGGTACCAGACAAGAAAAATTGAGGCTTATTTTTTAAGCCATTTTTTATTTCAATTTTTGGAAAGGATTGCTGGCGAACAGAAGCTTGAATGTAGTTCGCACTCGAATGAGCATTGAACACCGATATGAGTAAACATGAGACAACAAGTAAAAAATGTCGAACGGCATTCTTTGTCTGATCGAGCCCCATTGAACATTCCTTTGATTTGAGACCAACATTGCTAGCGCATGAAACTAACCAAACAGGCCGCTAGCATCTTTGATCAGTCTCAAGTAGATGGCCACGAACAAATGCGCCAGCCATAAGCCTATAAAACAAATGCTAATAACAGCTACCGCGCTTTGATAAACGGCTATGCTAGTGTCCCAATAAATGTATATTAGACTAAACAAAAGTACACCAATGCTAGACCACATAAAACACTGTCGACAACGACCGAGTTTTTGCCTAAACCAGGGGCTTTGGCATTGTCCACAATCTGTTTTAGAATCTTGCATATTAACCTTGTTACAAAGAACTTACGGCGAATTGGATTATCTCAGTTATGTATGCGTTTGCGAAGCCAAGACTGAACTCGACTTAAGCCAGTAATACGATAAGCTGCATACAATCATAAAATATGAGTAACCATGAATGATTATACCCTGGCGAGAACTTGAAGCTGAGACTCTTCACAATTTGCTCGAAAGTATTGTACTACGTGAAGGCACCGACTACGGAGAGCTAGAGCTAAGCCTTGAGCAGAAACTATCTCGCCTACGCCAACAACTAGAATCTGAGCAAATTGTTTTAATGTATTCAGAAACTCACGAAAGCGTAAATGCCGTGGCTAAGGATCAAGTGAACTTTGCAAACAACGCATCAAATTAGAACTTACCAGGCACCAATTTGGGCCAAGAATCCTCATTTTCAAACCATCGCACCGCGTGTCTTGTGGCGCCGAAGTAAAGCACGCTTACAGTGGCAGCAATTTGAATTGAACGATGGCGATTTTGTCGACCTTGCATGGCAAAACCAGTTTGCCAATGATGATACGCGCCCTATTCTCTTACTTTTACATGGACTGCATGGTTGCGCTGAATCGCCTTATATTAAAAGCTTGATGCAGGTCAACGCTCAGCTAGGTTGGCGGATGGTGGTCATGCATCAACGCGGTTGTAGTGGTCGAGCCAATCGTTTTTGGCGCAGTTACCACAGTGGCGAAACCGATGATCTTGGCCAGGTTGTTCAAATGATCAAACAGCGCTTCCCACTAGCACCGCTATTTGCAGTTGGTTACTCGATGGGGGGAAATATCCTACTAAATTACCTCATTGGTGAGCCGAAAAACCCTATTCAAGCCGCAATTAGTGTCTCAGCTCCCTTGAAATTGGGGGCTTGTGCGGATGCTATCAACAAAGGTTTTTCAAAAGTTTATCAGCGTTATCTCATCTCGCTAATGCGCAGCTCTCTTGTTTCCAAGCACCGCTCTCACCCAAACAGAATAGAGCACCTCAAGTTACGAAATTCGAGTACGTTTTGGGATTTCGACAATGTATACACAGCCCCGGTACATGGTTTTGTAGATGCTGCCGATTACTATCAACAATGCAGCCCAAAAACACGTATGGCCACTATTAAAACTCCCCATCTAGTTGTTCATTCTCAGGATGACCCGTTTATGAATCACGAGGTTTTGCTTGAGCCAACGCAGGTTTCAAGTCATGGCCAGTATTTGTTAACTCAATCCGGCGGGCATGTCGGGTTCTTAGAAGGGGAAATGAATCGCCCTCAGTCTTGGTTGAATCACGTTATTCCAAGTTATTTCAAGTCTCAGCTTGAATAAGCCTAAGCATATCACTCAAACATAGGCTTGCTTGACCAAGCCTGCTTCCGGCCTCACAATGCCAAGTCAGAATAGAGCCAAATTATTTACTTCAAGGAAGAATGAATGTCTGCTAAACACCCTATAATTGCGGTAACGGGCTCCTCAGGCGCGGGGACCTCAACCACGAGCGAAACCTTTGCCCACCTGTTTCGTGAACATAAGCTAAACGCAGCATTTATCGAAGGCGATAGCTTCCATCGCTATACTCGCCCCGAAATGGATGTCGCTATTCGCAAAGCACGTGAACAAGGCAAGCACATTAGCTATTTCGGCGCAGAAGCAAATGACTTTGAATTATTGCAAAACTTTTTTCGAGAATACGGTCAAACGGGAGGCGGGAAATATCGTCGTTACCTACATACCTTCGATGAGGCCGTTCCTTACAACTTAATGCCTGGCACCTTCACCCCATGGCAGGATGTTTCAGAAAATACCGATGTGTTGTTCTATGAAGGCTTACATGGAGGCATTGTCGACAAAAATTACAACGTGGCTGCACATGTTGACCTATTAATCGGCATGGTGCCAATAGTCAATTTAGAATGGATTCAGAAACTGGTTCGCGATACATCAGAGCGAGGCCACTCGCGCGAAGCCGTTCAAGAGTCAATTGTGCGCTCAATGGATGACTATATAAATTATATTACACCACAGTTTTCTCGCACCCATATTAACTTCCAGCGCGTCCCGACGGTTGATACCTCTAACCCTTTCTCAGCACGAAGTATTCCTAGCCTAGATGAAAGTATGCTAGTGATTCGATTCCGCGGGCTAAAAAATGTCGATTTCCCGTATTTGATGTCGATGATAGACGGTGCGTATATGTCTCGCAGGGACACCATTGTTGTACCTGGCGGAAAAATGAGCTTCACTATGGAGCTCATTTTAGCGCCAATGATTCAGCAACTGCTGGAAACAGGTAAAGTCGGCTAAGCCGCGACTGTTTCAAAGCTGTGAGTGATTTCACAAGCTTTGGCTAGCATCAACGAGACTGAGCAATACTTTTCCATAGACAGATCGACAGCGCGAGCAACGTGCTTCTCGCTGAGGTCTTTTCCACTGACTACAAAGTGCAGATGAATGGCCGTGTATACGCTCGGCACACTGTCTGCACGGGTACCTTCAAGTTCAACTCGACAGTCACTTACAGCCTGGCGAGCTTTCTCTAGAATCGAAACAACATCAACTGAACTGCATCCACCAGCTGCCATTAGGACTAATTCCATAGGGCTTGGGCCAATTTTGCCTTGATTACCGTCCATTACAATTTTATGTCCGGATTCAGATACCCCTGTAAACTGTAGTTCTTTTGACCATGTTACTTGTGATTTCATTATAAAGTGCCTTAAATTAGATCCATCGCACAATTTCAGCATGAAAATGGCGTAAATGCTAAACGTTTAATCTAGGTCAAGTATCTTAATCTACCTGCGCCATAACATGCTTACTTAATTTTAGTGTTGCAGCGGCTGCGTAAGCCGAATATGCTAGAGCAGTAACTACAACATAAATTATTACTGAAATTTCATTAATAATGCACAGAACCAATAGGAATACTATAAATATGGTAATTGGCAAACCTCAAGCTGATCCAGTCATGGAATGGTTTCTCTCCCACTGTCACATCCATAAGTACCCATCAAAGAGCACTTTGATCCACGCTGGAGAAAAAGCTGAGACTTTATACTTCATCGTTAAGGGCTCTGTTGCCGTATTGATTAAAGATGAAGAAGGCAAAGAGATGATCTTGTCCTATCTGAATCAAGGTGACTTTATTGGTGAACTAAGCCTATTTGAAGATTCAGAGACACCGGTTCGTACCGCTTGGATCCGAGCTAAAACAGGCTGTGAAGTTGCAGAGATTTCGTTTAAGAAATTTCGACAACTGATCCAAGTGAACCCTGAAATACTAATGCGCCTAGCATCTCAAATGGCAAAACGTTTGCAAGTGACTAGTCAAAAAGTAGGTGATCTTGCCTTCTTGGATGTAACTGGTCGTATTGCTGAAACGCTACTTAATTTGGCGAAACAACCAGATGCGATGACTCATCCAGATGGTATGCAAATTAAGATTACGCGCCAAGAGATCGGTCAAATTGTTGGCTGTTCTCGTGAGACGGTTGGACGTATTTTGAAAATGCTTGAAGAACAAGGGCTGATTACAGCCCATGGTAAAACTATCGTTGTCTATGGCACACGTTAGTCACAAGCTTTTTTAATAACAAAAGCCGCTTAATGCGGCTTTTTTTTTGATTAATTAACTAGCAATTATTCTTTTTTGCTTGACCCGGTGGACAAAAACTACCATTTCCTGAATTGCTGCCATCCTTAGAAGCCTTAATTGTTACGTCTCCAACTTCCCCTTCAACATTCGTCAATTGACAAGCACTTAGAGTTAAAAAAGAAGCGATAATAATACCTTCATGCACGAACCCTCAAATAATAATCGCACTAGTGGAACAAAATCTCTAACCGTAAGTAGGTACTAAAAAATAAATCGTGTCTTGCTCCGATATTTTAAAGTTGAACCTAGGCTCAACAATTCAGTTCTGGCATCCTTAGTCGAATCCCCTTCCAATGAGCAGATTTTTGTTATGCAGATCAACGATAAATCACCAGCTGGACATTACCTACCAAAGCAGCAACGCTATCAAAACATGCAATTTCGCCGTTGCGGAAACAGTGGTGTACAACTTCCAGCCCTTTCTCTCGGGCTTTGGCACAATTTCGGTTCCATCGACAGTTTTCAGAATGCTAAGCAAATCGCTCGGGCCGCTTTCGATTTAGGTATTACCCATTTTGATTTAGCCAATAACTACGGCCCTGAATATGGAAGTGCTGAAACCACTTTTGGACAAATTCTGAAACAAGACCTAAAACCATTTCGAGACGAGTTGTTTATCTCAAGCAAAGCCGGATATGACATGTGGCCGGGTCCATATGGGTATGGCGGGTCTCGAAAGTACTTGATGGCTAGCTTGGATCAGAGCTTACAACGTATGGGCTTAGAGTACGTCGACTTGTTCTATCATCATTGCCCTGACCCCAATACACCTCTAGAAGAAACCATGGGAGCACTAGACACCATTGTGCGCTCTGGCAAGGCCTTGTACGTGGGAATATCCAATTATCCCCCTAAACTTGCACACAAAGCGATTAACATACTTAGAGACCTTGGAACGCCCTGCTTAATTCATCAGGCCCGCTACTCCATGTTAGATCGCTGGGTTGAAGACGGATTACTAGAAGAATTGGAGTCTCAACACGTCGGCTGTATCGCTTTTTCACCGCTAGCACAGGGGATGCTAACAGACCGCTACCTAAACGATATTCCGGCGGACTCACGAGCCGCAAAAGATAAAAGCTACTTGGGAACGCAACAGGTGCTACAACATCAGCAAAAGATTAGAGCACTCGATAACATCGCTAGTGATCGCGGACAAAAATTATCACAAATGGCGTTAGCATGGTTACTCCGTGACACCAGAGTTAGTTCGGTGTTAATCGGTGCTAGCAGCGTCAGTCAACTACAAGACAATATGGGTGCCATCGACAACTTAATTTTTAGTGATAGCGAATTGGCCCACATAGAACGGATCCTTGCGGAACAAGAGTAAGCTTCGCGACTAAGCTTCGGGATCTAGTTTGGCATTGATTCCAAAACTACGCAGTCGTTTATAAACGGTGTTACGGCTCACATGCAGCTGTTTCGCCGTGAGACTCACATTACAACGATTGGCAAAGTAAATTTGGGCAAAAGCGTCTCGTTCTTGGTCTAGGTTGCCGTCGATATCTGTAGCGCCTAGGTTTAACTGGTCAACATACTCAATGATATCAAGCTCTAAGTGTTCAAGTTCGACTTGTTCATCGATAGCCAAGGCTAGCGCCACTTCAAGAATACTGCGTAGCTGACGTATGTTTCCAGGCCAATGATAGACAAGCAAATAACTCATCACCTCTTCACTCAAAGAGGCCCTTGCGTGGCTGCTGAGCTTGTCGAAGATATTTTCAATTAAACGACGCTTATCTAGTCGCTGCTTTAACGAAGGAAGTACAATTTGTAGGCCGCAAATTCGATAATACAAATCTTGACGAAAACTACCCTCAGTAACTGCCGTTTTAAGGTCTTTGTGAGTTGCCGTTATTAGCTTAAAGTCAACCGTAAACGACTCAACACTACCAAGCGGAGTAACTTGTTTTTCCTGCAAAACTCGTAATAAACGAGCTTGAACAGAAAGCGGCATATCACCTATTTCATCTAAAAATAATGTGCCCCCAGCAGCTTGCCTGATTAGGCCGATATGTCCTTTGGTATTTGAGCCGGTGAAAGCCCCTTTGGCATATCCAAAAAGCTCGGACTCCACTAAATCTTTTGGAATGGCTGCGCAGTTTATCGTAACCAATTCGCTTTCACTGCGCCGACTAGAGTTGTGTAGAGCTCGCACAAAGACCTCTTTACCAACCCCGGTTTCTCCCCGAACTAAAATCGGAATGTCTTTGTCCATCACCCGTGAAGCTTGAAAAACTGCTTTATCCATAATTGGATCGCCAAGCTTAAGTTGCTCTAAAGAGGACTTATTTGGTTTAGCAATTTTAGGTTTTCGAAACGCTACACTGGTACTTGTTCTATCGTGTTCTGGAATATGTAGCTGGGCATAGAAACGACATTCCTGGCGACATTGTAGCTGGAAAAAATGGGCTTGCGAGAGTGATTCCAATTGAGTGAGACTTAAACCAAACAAGCGATCAATCGGTTCACCAACAATTGATCCTTCTAACAATTGCTCTGCTCTTCGATTAACTGCAATAACACATCCAGCGTGATTAATAACCATCAATGCGGACCACTGACTATCAATATTGTCAGGACTAGTGTTAAAGGTTAGGCAATAATTAAGTCGCTGATAAAAAGAGCTAATGAGATGGTTTTCAACCGCTTGAGACATGAGTCGAACCATTCCCAAAGTATGTGATTGAGGTAAAAACGAATCACTTGAAATATCTATAACCCCAACCAATTGTCGATCTATTCCAAAAATAGGTGCGGCAGCACCATTCATAAATCTATTCGCGCTTAGGAAATGCTCATCTTGTTGAATTTGAACTGGTGTCTTTGTTTTCAATGCGGTACCAATGGCATTAGTACCAAAACATTGCTCTTGCCAAGAAATGCCGCTACGAAATAGTGCTTGCTTTGAGTTGGCAAAACTAGGCTTCCCCCATTGCTGTAATACCGTGCCTTGTTTGTCAGCAAGTACCACCTGGCTTGAGCTGTTTACTAATAGATTTTCATAGCACGGTAAAACTTGGTGGTGAGTGGTTTGAATGAGTTTGTCGTGTTCATCTACCAGCACTTTTAAGTGGCTACCCTCGAGCTTCTCAACGATTGGTTTTGTGTCGTGATCAAGACCAATATCTCGACAGCGTTGCCAAGACTTTTGAATTATTGATTGATGCTGGTCTTGCTCTAATATTTCTGATTTCACTCGTTAGTCACCCGCGCTTTCGCGCATTTTTTGTTCGAAAACACCCAATCAATCTGGCACAGCTTTCGCTTTTGTTCAAAGAGCAGTTAACAAAATGTTCACATTGATCACAAAAAGTGAACACTTTATTTTGAATGCCAAACAACAGGTTTCTCTCTAAATGATTGTTTTTAATAAACTTAATGGCAATCTCGAAATCTGGCACCATTTTCGCAATTAGCTTCAGCAATCTACGAATCTTATTTCTAATCGAACAAGTGCTGAACAGGAGTTGGTAATCGAATGTCCTTAGAACTAAAAAACGTTAGCCGTTTTGTTGATGGGCAATATCACATTCATCAAGTATCGCTCAGGTTTGAGCCAGGGAGTTTCAATGTTCTCTTGGGCCGTACTCTTGCAGGTAAAACCAGTTTAATGCGACTTATGGCAGGACTAGACAAACCTAGCCAAGGCCGCGTGTTTATGGATGGTGAGGACGTTACAGATCAAAGTGTTCAAAAACGTAATATCTCTATGGTCTATCAGCAGTTTATTAACTACCCCAACTTAAGTGTCTTCGAAAACATCGCATCACCGCTTCGACTCGCAGGAGAAAACGAAAGCCAAATTAAAGAAAAAGTATATCAAACCGCTGAAATGCTGCGCATTGTTGAGTTTCTTAACCGCTTCCCGCTTGAGCTTTCGGGAGGACAACAACAACGCACGGCCATGGCCAGGGCCTTGGTGAAAGACGCCAAGCTGATTTTATTTGATGAACCTTTGGTTAACTTGGACTACAAATTACGCGAAGAGCTACGCCAGGAAATGCGCGAACTATTCTCTCGCAGAAATACCATTGCAGTTTATGCAACCACCGAACCAAACGAAGCGCTGGCACTCGGTGGAACCACCACTATTTTGCACAAAGGACAAGTGGTTCAAAGTGGCCCTACAGCACAAACCTACCACCAGCCCTGCAACGTTACTGCAGCAACGCTATTCAATGAGCCACCAATCAATCTGCTGGATGGAAAAATCAGTCAATCAGAAATATCCCTCAGCGAAGGCGTCCACTTCCCGCTTAGTTCTGAGCTAAAGAGTCTCGAACAGGGTAACTATCGATTCGGTGTTCGCCCTAGCCACATCAGTTTATTGCCTCGGCAAGATGATGATTTGGAATTAAGTGTGCAAGTCGAACTTGCCGAAATTAGTGGTTCAGAAACCTTCCTACACGTTAAAAATGGAAGCTTTAACATTGTGATGCATGTCAGTGGCGTGCATAGCTACAACGTTGATGAGCGTATCAAAGTTTATATTTCTGTTCACAAGTTACATATCTTTTCTGCCGCAGGTGAGCTCATTCAAGCCCCGCGCCTGAACTCTCAAGGAAGTGCACATGGCCGAAATTAAGCTGCAATCATTAGCGCACAGTTACGATAAAACTGCCGCTGAACCCAGTTATGCCATCCGTGAGATGACACATACCTGGGAGCAAGGCGGTGCTTTTGCATTGTTAGGTCCTTCTGGCTGCGGAAAATCCACCCTCTTGAATATCATTTCCGGCCTATTGAAACCCTCTGACGGTGAAGTTCTATTTGACGGCCGCGTTATGAACGATGTCAGCCCTCAGGAACGTAACATTGCGCAAGTATTTCAGTTCCCTGTTGTCTACGACACCATGAGCGTCTATGACAATTTGGCATTTCCACTGCGCAACATGGGAACCAAAGCCGACAAAGTTGATAAAAAAGTCCGAGAAATCGCGCAAATATTGGAACTAGACTCGGTGCTCAAACAAAAAGCCTTCAATTTAAGTGCCGATGAAAAACAAAAAGTGTCTATGGGCAGGGGCTTGGTGCGAGACGACGTGTCTGCAATTCTTTTTGACGAACCGCTCACCGTTATTGACCCTCATCTCAAATGGAAGCTGCGTCGAAAACTGAAACAAATTCATGAGCAATTCAAAATAACCATGGTGTACGTCACTCATGACCAGCTAGAAGCGTCTACATTTGCTGACAAAATTGCCGTGATGTACGACGGCCAGGTCGTGCAATTTGGGACACCTAGAGAACTATTTGAGCGACCAAACCATACCTTTGTTGGCTACTTCATTGGCAGTCCTGGTATGAACTTGCTTCCAGTGAGTTTCAAAGACGAACACCTATTGTTTCAAGGTCACAGCCTACCCATTAGTAAACACGAGCTAGATGCATTAGCTGGTTCAAATTCCAAGAACGTGAAGATCGGAATACGTCCCGAGTTTATTCACGTCTGGGAACACGCCCAAGAAAATGCCATGCAAGCAGAGGTTTTGCACTTAGAGGATTTAGGTAGCTACAAAATTTTGAGCTTGCGAGTTGGCACTACCGATTTAAAAGCCCGGTTACTTGAAGACCAGAAAGTTCCTGAACATCAAGCGTACATCAGTTTCCCTGAGCAATGGCAAATGCTTTATGTGGATGAATACCTCGTTGCTAAGGAGAATAGCGATGCTTAAACCCTATACCAATAAGGCATGGTTTCTTGTTTTGCCGGTATTTCTGCTGGTCGCGTTTAGCGCCATCATCCCCTTAATGACCGTTGTTAACTATTCAATTCAAGATATCTTTGACATTAATACTCGCTACTTTGTTGGCACCGAATGGTATCGAGAAATCCTAAATGATCAACGGCTTATCGACTCGCTAGTACGGCAGTTTTTGTTCTCCGGCGCGGTGCTAGCCATCGAAATTCCGCTAGGTATAGCGGTCGCCTTAATGATGCCAACTCGAGGTATTGGTTCGGTTGCTAGTCTGATTGTTTTGGCGGTTCCCCTACTTGTCCCGCTTAACGTTGTCGGCACAATTTGGCAGATTTTTGCACGGGCGGATATTGGCTTGTTTGGTTGGGCGCTCAATAGTCTAGGCGTGGATTACAACTACGCAGCTAATCCAGTAGATGCATGGTTTACGGTGCTACTGATGGACGTATGGCATTGGACATCCTTAGTTGCCTTACTGTGTTATTCGGGACTACGCGCCATCCCTGACGCCTACTACCAAGCCGCTCGAATCGACCGAGCGAGTCGCTGGGCAGTATTTCGCTATATCCAACTGCCAAAACTCAAAAGCGTGCTTTTGATAGGCGTGTTACTGCGCTTTATGGACAGTTTCATGATCTATACCGAACCCTTTGTCTTAACCGGCGGTGGCCCAGGTAACTCCACCACATTCTTGAGTCAGACACTTACAAAAATGGCGATTGGTCAGTTTGATATTGGCCCAGCAGGTGCGTTCTCAATTATTTATTTCTTAGTAATTTTGCTGCTCAGTTGGTTGTTCTACACCCTCATGACTCGCAATGACGCCAAGTAAAGGAATTTCAAATGAGTAAAACCAAAAATATAGGCATGTCGGCATATATCATATTTTTGTTATTGCCTATTTACTGGCTGCTAAACATGTCCTTTAAACATAATGACGAGATACTAGGCAAGCTCAGTTTCTGGCCGCAAAGCTTCACGCTGCATAACTACCAGGTCATATTTAGCGACCCAAGCTGGTACATGGGCTACGTCAATTCGATCTACTACGTCTTGTTAAATATGGTGATTACTTTAGCGGTTGCATTGCCCGCCGCTTACGCATTCTCTCGTTTTCGCTTTATGGGTGATAAGCACTTGTTCTTTTGGTTGTTGACCAACCGAATGGCGCCACCCGCTGTTTTTCTATTGCCATTCTTCCAGCTGTATTCCTCGGTGGGCTTATTCGATACCCATATCGCCGTGGCTTTAGCCCATTGTTTATTCAATGTGCCGCTAGCAGTCTGGATTTTGGAAGGCTTTATGTCAGGGGTACCTCGGGAAATTGACGAGACAGCCTACATTGATGGCTATAGCTTTACTCGATTTTTTACTCGGATATTTATTCCATTAATCCGCTCCGGCATTGGGGTAACGGCCTTCTTCTGCTTCATGTTTAGCTGGGTAGAACTGCTACTCGCTCGAACATTAACATCGGTCAATGCTAAACCCATTGCAGCGGTTATGACGCGAACTGTTAGCGCTTCAGGGATCGATTGGGGAGTACTGTCTGCGGCAGGGGTACTCACTATTGTCCCGGGAATTCTGGTGGTTTGGTTTGTCCGTAATCATGTGGCTAAAGGTTTCGCGCTCGGGCGCGTCTAGGAGATACAAAAATGGGATGGATGGCATGGACTCTACCCTCAGCAATATTTTTTTCCACGATCGGCTGCATGTTGGTTGGTATGACGATCTGGGAATTACGTTCGCCTTCGATTTCTCGACGGGGGTTTATTCCCTTGGAGACAAGCCGTGGCGATAGACTTTTCATTAGCCTATTGAGTAGCGCATTTATTCATTTGGCTTTTGTTGGCTTCACCGACTTTTCCCTACTCGTGCCACTAACAATCGCCATTATTTGGTTATTGATAGTCATGAAATGGGGTTAAGGAAATGAAGCACCAAACTAGCAGCCTTCATGCGGGAACGAGACTGCGCACTACACAATCACAAGGATAGAATTATGTTGAAACACCAAAAGCTGCAACTTCAGCTAAAACCGGTCGCGATGGCTTTGCTCATTGCCGGGTTTAGTCAAGCAGCGTTTGCCGATCAATACAGTGATGCGGCACAGCAATGGGCAAATGACGAATTTGTTCCATCAACACTTAGCCAAGCGCAGCAGCTTGAAGAACTACAATGGTTCATCGAAGCAGCTAAGCCCTATCGGGGCATGGAAATTAATGTCGCTTCAGAAACCATTACTACGCATGAGTATGAAGCAAAGACGCTTGCCAAAGCGTTTTTCGAAATTACCGGCATTAAGATTAATCATGACTTAATTCAAGAGGGCGATGTGGTTGAAAAGCTACAGACCCAAATGCAATCGGGTCGTAATATCTATGACGGCTATATCAATGATTCAGACTTGATCGGTACTCACTCGCGCTACGGACAAGTGGTTCCTATCTCAGACATGATGGCGGGAGACAGCAAAGACGTCACTTTGCCAACACTTGATATTGAAGACTTTATTGGTATCAGCTTCACAACTGGACAAGATGGTAAAATATACCAATTACCAGACCAACAATTTGCCAACCTATACTGGTTTAGAGCTGATTGGTTTGAGCGCGATGACCTTAAAGAAAAGTTCAAAATGGAGTACGGCTACGAGTTGGGTGTTCCTCTAAACTGGTCTGCCTATGAAGACATAGCAGAGTTCTTCTCAGAAAAAGTGAAAACCATTGATGGTCAAACTGTCTATGGTCACATGGACTACGGCAAGAAAGATCCTTCACTGGGATGGCGCTTTACTGATGCGTGGTTGTCTATGGCTGGTGCTGGCGACAAAGGTCTTCCAAACGGTCTTCCTGTGGATGAATGGGGTATCCGCGTAGAAGGTTGTCAACCGGTAGGTTCGAGCGTCAGTCGCGGCGGAGCAACCAACGGTCCAGCCGCCGTATTTGCAACCGCTAAATATGTTGAATGGCTGCAAAAATACGCCCCACCTGAAGCGCAAGGCATGACCTTTGGTGAAGCAGGTCCAGTTCCTGCCCAAGGAAATGTCGCGCAACAGATATTTTGGTATACCGCATTTACAGCTGATATGACCAAGCCTGGACTACCAGTTGTGAACGAAGACGGAACACCAAAATGGCGTATGGCTCCATCGCCACGTGGCCCGTATTGGGAAGAAGGCATGAAACTAGGCTATCAAGATGCTGGTTCTTGGACTTTCCTTAAATCAACACCATTGGATCGTCGTCAAGCTGCGTGGCTTTATGCACAATTTGTGGTCTCCAAAACCGTCTCTTTGAAAAAGACATTGGTTGGTTTAACCCCAATTCGTGAGTCTGATATCAACTCGCAAGCAATGACTGACGCCGCGCCTAAACTAGGTGGACTGGTTGAGTTTTACCGCAGTGATGCACGCGTACAATGGACCCCAACCGGGACCAACGTACCTGATTATCCAAAACTGGCTCAGTTATGGTGGCAATATGTCGCAGAAGCTGCAAGTGGTGAGAAAACACCGCAGCAAGCAATGGATGGTTTAGCCGCCGCCCAAGATAAAGTTTTACAACGCTTAGAACGAAGTAAAGCTCAAGGTGCTTGTGGACCTAAACTCAACGAAGAGAAAGATCCTGAGTTTTGGCTTAGCCAAGCTGGCGCGCCTAAAGCCAAGCTTGCAAACGAAAAACCACAAGGCAAGACAATTGCCTATAGCGATATGTTCAGCAAATAGACTGATCTAAACGCAACAAAAAGGGCCCGCAATGCGAGCCCTTTTTTATGAATCTAAATGATACTAACGCGCGTTGGTACTGCTAAATATTTGATCTGCGCTTGCGGCAACAAAGCCTTGATATAGCTTTCCACTGTCATTGGGATAACGACGCGCAAACTCATAAAAACAACTTGGGATCTCGTGCTCAGCATCGCTAAAACTGATTCTGGCTTCATCAGCAAGGGTTGCTGACTGCTCGAGTAATACCTCTGGCGAACCTTTGATCTCTCCACCTCCAACATTAAGTTGGTATCCAGCGGCTTTCAAGGCTGTGTTAACCTGCTCTAAGCTGTCGAAGTTTGGCAGTTGATTCACATTAACAGTAAAGTGATTTGCTCTATAACCCCAGGCTGCAAACCATGCTGCATACTCACTTTCGTTCAACAAAGCCTGATAGTCCGTAAAGCTTATTTCCCAAGCTCTGCCTGACCAAAGCACACTCGGCTCACTCAAGCACTTTACATCAAAGTTTTGCAGCAGCTTAGCTAGCAATGCTTGAGTTTGCTCACTGAGTAAATCAACACAAAGTTCGCTGATAAATACTTTCGGAACCTTTGGGTCTGGGTGCAAGTAGTAATGCGCTCGCAGCTTTTTACTCTCAAAATGATAGGCATCAGCTTGCTTAAACCCAGCATCAATAAAATGCTGACCTAATACCGCCTCCCCCATACCAGGTAGGTTTAATGTGCGCAGAGCTATATGGTCATTTATTATTTCATGACCATGACCTAAGAGCTGGTGAATTGCTTGCGCGCTTGGCGTCACCTTCAAATACTGATGCCATAGAGCATCAAAAATTTGTTGTTGCTGCATCCTTGCCTCCGATGTTGCTGTGATTCCGATGAGTAAGGTAGCTCGGGTTAAACGAGCTTAGTTACCCCTCCAAAAACTGAACTCAAAACTTCAATCCCGGGCTTAATGTACTTGGTAGTTCGCAGCGCTCAGCTTCCATCGATGCAACCGGATAGGCACAATAGTCAGCGGCATAAAGCGCACTAGCACGATGATTGCCAGAAGCCCCAACGCCCCCAAAAGGAGCTGCGCTAGACGCGCCAGTGATGGGTTTATTCCAGTTTACAATGCCAGCTCGACTGCGGGCTAGGAAGTCGTTCCAATGCAACTCGCTATCACTAATTAGCCCAGCAGACAAACCAAAACGAGTATTGTTAGCGATGTGAATTGCTTGATCCCAGTCTTGGTAGCGGATCACTTGCAGTAAGGGCCCAAAGTACTCTTCGTCTGGTAAGTCTTGAATATCGCTTACTTCTAAGATACCCGGCGAAACAAAGCCAGTACGTTGGTCGAGATGCCGCAGTTCAACAATAACCTTTGCCCCCAATTCTACAAGGTTCTGCTGGGCAGCGACCATACCCTGCGCGGCTTTTACGCTTATCATAGAGCCGATAAATGGCTGCTCAGGCGCGTCGTAATGTCCTAATTCAATCTTACTGGTTAACTCTTGCAAGCGTTGTAGCAGCTTATCGCCCCACTCACCACTTGGCAGGAGCAGACGACGAGCACAAGTACAGCGTTGCCCAGCCGACACAAAGGCACTTTGAATAATGTCATGAACCGCCGCGTCGATATCGCCAACTTCTTCCACAAGCATCGGGTTATTTCCACCCATTTCAAGTGCCAGGATTTTCCCTGGTTGGCTAGCATATTGCTCATGCAAAATGTGGCCTGTATTAGAGCTCCCGGTAAAGAAAAGTCCATCAATGTCAGCATGACTTGCTAGCGCTTTACCGGTCTCAATTTCGCCTTGAACCAAGTTAAGAACCCCCTTGGGGATGCCAGCTTCTTGCCACAGCTTCACGACCATTTCGGAAGTCATTGGTGTGAGCTCAGAAGGTTTCAAAACGACTGCGTTTCCGGCAATTAAAGCCGGTACGATATGTCCATTTGGCAAGTGCCCTGGAAAATTATAAGGACCAAAAATGGCCACAACACCATGTGGCTTATGACGCAATACGGCTTTGGCTATAGGCAGCTGGTTGCTTTGCTCGCCTGTGCGCTCAAAGTAGGCTTTTTCGGAAATCGCTATTTTGCCAATCATGGCTGCTATTTCAGTTCGCGTTTCCCAAAGCGGCTTTCCGGTTTCGCGAGAAATACATAAAGCTAAGGCTTCTTTATCACGCGTTAGTAATTCGGCAAACGATTTACATACTGCAACGCGCTGTTCAACGCCCATCTGAAACCATGCAAACTGCGCATTTCGCGCAGCTTTTACAGCCGCATCCACTTGCTGTGCATCGGCTGCATGGCTCGACCAACAACTCTCATTTTTAGCGGGATCGATAGAGTCAAATTTTGCAGCAGAGCCTGCTAGCCATTGCCCATCAATAAATAATCCTTGTGCACTCATGCTAAATCCTTATTCGTGTTCATCATGGCGCAATGCGCCGCAGCGAAGCTCATCGCCTTCGTTAACTTGTAATATCGCTGCTGTATGAGCATCGATGATAATGGTTTGTTCAAACTCGTCGCTGATGACTTTAGCGCAACAAGCGCGAAAATCTTCTACCTTGGTATTACTAACCAACTGATCTTCACCTTTCTCAATGTTGCCAATGATCACCTTCAGCAGACGCGAGTTTCGAATAGATTTAATTCGGGAGAAAGAGCTCTGAACGGTAGGCCCCGCGTCAAAAATGTCGACATAGCCATGTTTGTCAAAACCTTCGGCTTCGAGTAAACGCAGAGCTGGTCGGGTTTTTTCATGGACTTCACCAATCACCGCTTGCGCCTCTTTACTCAGTAGACTGACGTAGATAGGGTATTTAGGCATGAGTTCTGCAATAAACTCTTTTTTACCAACACCGGTTAAATAGTCCGCCGTTGGAAAGTCGACACTAAAGAAGTGCTCCTGCAACCACTCCCAAAACGGAGAGCTGCCCTGTTCATCCGATACACCTCTCATTTCAGCTATTACAATATCGTCGAAACGATGCTTGTGCTGCGCCATGAACAAAAAGCGAACTTTGGATAACAAGCGCCCATTCACTCCTTCACGGTGAGACTCGCGTAGAAATAAAGTACACAACTCGGATACGCCAGTGTAGTCATTGGTTAGGGTTAAGGTATCTACCACATTGTAGACATCTAAGCTTTTGGATGCATGTACAACTTTACCCAAATGATAGGTATAAAAAGGAGATGCCAAGCCAACGGAGGCATCAATTGCAGTTGTACCTACCACTTCTCCCGTTTCGCTATCCTCAGCCACCATTAGATAACTTTGATCGCCAGCCGTTTTAGCATCGCCAGCAAATGATTTTATAGAATGGTTAATTTTTTCGCGTAGTAGTGGCTCATCAACGGGCAATGAAGTGAAACCCACACCGGACTCCACGGACATCTGTAACAAGGCTTGAAAGTCTTTACTTTGAATGGGTCGAATAAACAACATCGCCATATCTCCCTATCTGAAGCACAATCCCTCGTAGCAGCCAAGATATGCTGTTTATTGCTACTAGGGTTTTGTCAAAACGCAATTCAATATGAAATCACGTCAATGCTATAGTACTGATTAGAACAAAGGGCCACACAGGCCCTTTGGTTTATTAGTTTCTTTGGAATCTATGAAACAATACTTGCGATAGCTCTTTCGAATCGAGCTAGACCTTCTAGCACATCTTCTTTACTAATAATGAGTGAAGGTGCAAAACGAACCACGTTAGCACCAGCAACTAATACCATCAGTTGTTGGTCCGCGCTCGCCACCAAAAAGTCGCGTGCGCGACCTTTATAGTCTTCGTTTAACACAGCGCCAATTAGAAGACCCTTACCCCGAATTTCGGAAAATACCTTATATTTACTGTTAATGGCTTCCAAGCCATCACGGAACCATTGCTCACGCTCCAAAACGCCACTAAGAACTTCTGGGGTATTCACAATATCAAATGTCGTTTCAGCTACTGCACAAGCTAGCGGATTTCCACCATAAGTACTGCCATGAGTACCGACCTTGAAACAAGCAGCTATCGCATCTGTGGTTATCATGGCTGCGATTGGAAAACCACCACCAAGCGCTTTAGCGGTGGTTAGGATATCGGGAGTTACACCTAAGCCCATATACGCATAAAGCTCACCGGTACGACCTACGCCAGTTTGGACCTCATCAAAGACTAGTAGCGCATTGTGGCTGTCACACAGTTCACGCACTCGTTTAACAAACTCAAGTGCCGGACTAACAATCCCGCCCTCGCCTTGCAGAGGCTCCATAACAACCGCACATACGTCATCGTCAATAAGCGCTTCAAGTGCACTTAAATCGTTGTATGGCACATGCTGAATATCTTGTGGTTTTGGGCCAAATCCGTCGGAATACGCAGCTTGCCCACCAACGGTAACCGTGAAAAAGGTACGCCCGTGGAAACCCTGCTCGAAGGCAATGATTTTAGATTTCTTTTGACCAAATTTTTCAAAACTATAACGGCGTGCCAGTTTAAAAGCAGCTTCATTGGCTTCTGCGCCCGAGTTACAGAAAAATACTTTATCAGCAAAGGTGTTATCCACTAACTTTTTGGCCAAACGCAAAGCCGGCTCGTTAGTCATAACGTTACTCAAATGCCATAGCTTTTCACCTTGCTGCTTAAGCGTATCAACCAAAGCGGGATGACAGTGGCCCAAGCAAGAAACGGCTATTCCACCTGCAAAATCTACAAATTCGTTTTCATCTTGATCCCATACTCGAGAGCCTTTACCTCGCACAGGAATGGTTGCCGAAGGGGCATAATTGGGGACCATTACTTGATCAAAAAGAGCGCGGGTAACGACTGGTTTCATAACTATATCCTTGAGTTTGGGTTCCAATTTTTCCGCTTGCTAACGATTTTGTTCAGCAAGGGATAATCTCTACTTTATCCTTTAATCCGAATCATTATGCAAGTTAAAATTTTGTAATAACATCTTTGCATTTTATAACATCTATAGCTTAGCATACCGAAACTGCTTTATTAATCAGTGGATCAAGGGGAAGCGAAACCAAGTCTTAGTGCATATCTCTGGAAATAATTGGAATAACGACTCGAAAAACTCGACTCTTTATGAATTGTTATGCCAAATTATTCATCAATTCTTGTGAATAGTTACGCGTTTATTGTTCATATCAAGATTAATTGGGGTTTTATGAACTAGAAACAACCAAGGGCGGGAAATTACACCAGAGTAAGTAGATTACTCTTTAAGAAGCTAAAAATGTCTTCAATAGATCTAAACCGTACTCACTCAAAATGCTTTCTGGATGAAATTGGACACCTTGGATTGGTAGGTCTCTATGGCGTAAGCCCATGATTTCTCCTGTGTCGCTGCGCGCTGTAACTTCTAAACACTCAGGCAAGCTCGTCTCATCAACAATTAGAGAATGATAGCGGGTGACCTTAAACGGGCTTTCTAGCCCTTGAAACACACCTATTTGCTGATGATGTACGGGCCTGACTTTACCGTGTAAAGGAGCATTCGCTCGAACAATTTTGGCACCAAAGTACTGCGCGATACACTGATGCCCAAGACAAACACCTAATATCGGTACTTGGTTTTTAAACTGATCAATGACAGAAAGCGATATGCCGGCCTCATCGGGACTGCACGGACCAGGGGATATAACAATAGAACTCGGTGCCATAGCTTCAATTTGTTCAATACTAACCGCATCGTTACGCAACACTTCAATATCTTGCCCTAGCTGTGCAAAATACTGACTTAGGTTATAGGTGAACGAGTCATAGTTATCGATGATGAGTAGCATAGTAGGTATTAGATCTATGGTTGAAAGTGGTGTTTAGACGAAAACAGATACTACAGTAATCGAGACGACTTACTGTAGTTAAATATAAGGCTGATTTTCAAGACAACGCTCGATTACGGTTTAAGTTTTAAGTTCTGGGAAACGGGCTCGTAATTCTAATATTTTATCCATGATACTCTCAAACACCTCGACAACATCAGGATCAAAATGAGTGCCGGCATCTTGAGAAATAACACTACATGCTTTTTCGATGCTCCAAGCCTCTTTGTAAGGTCTAGCAGTGGTCAAGGCGTCAAACACATCAGCGACCGCTACTATTCGAGCAGATAAAGGAATTTCTTCACCTTTTAATCCTTGTGGGTAGCCACTGCCATCCCATTTTTCGTGGTGGGTTAAGGCTATATCGTGAGCCATGCGCATAAGTTCGCTTTCGTCACCGGAAAGAATATCTGCTCCAAAGCGAGGGTGTTGTTTCATCGTTTCCCATTCGTCGCCATCAAGCTTGCCTGGTTTTTTCAGTATCGCATCTTCAATACCAATTTTACCGAGGTCATGCATAGGCGAAGCATTTAGAAGTCGATCGCACCATATTTTATCCAAACCCATTGCCAGCGCGATTGCCTGTGAATAATGACTCATCCGCAAAACATGCATGCCAGTTTCGTTGTCTTTATACTCAGCGGAGCGCCCAAGACGTTGTATTACCGACAAGCGGGTCTGATTTATCTCTTGGGTTTTCTCGGTAACTTGCCTGAACAACTCTAAACTTTGATTGTAGAGCGCCAAATGAGTACGCACTCTTGCTTGAACTAAGCTGGCATTAATTGGTTTAGCAATATAATCGACAGCTCCTAAATCCAAACCTCGAGTCTCATCTTCGACACTAATTTTTGCGGTCACAAAAATCACTGGGATATTCGAGGTTTTCGGATTGTTTTTTAAGCGCGCAATTACTTCATAGCCATCCATCTCAGGCATCATAATATCAAGTAAAATCAAGTCCGGCTTATTCGCCTGATTGGCTATCTCCAGCGCTTTTTCACCGCGCGTTGCCATTTTGACATTATAATCTGGCCGCAAAATTGTACTCAATACATTGATATTAACCGGATTGTCATCCACAACTAAAATCAGTGCTTTTTCCATCGAGCCTATTCCTTATTTTAAATTGGCAATTGGTATGCTCAGTGCTTCGAGAGCATCATCAAATTCAAACATATCTATTTTACTTGCCACTTTGTCGATGGCTGCACGAGTATTAGCCTCGAGATCCATATCAAGCATTATGGCAATCGTATCTGTTGCAGCAGTATCATATTCGGTCAGCTGCTCCTGGAGGGTCTTCAACAGCGACTGTATTTCTTGATTATCAAGACCAATTTGAGCGCTGCTGGCACGCTTTTGGGGTCTTTGGTCTTGATCTAAATAGTCGCTGATTTGACTAAGAACCAAGGATAGCTGTTCATCAATTTGATCCACAATCGCTGATTCTATAGTACTGCTATCGTTTTCTATTCGACTGGCAAGATCTTGAACCTGTCTGGCGCCAATACTACCGCTAGCTCCTTTCAAGGTATGTGCAACTCGCTTAAGATCGTCGATATCCTGTTCCTGGTAGGCCGTCTTTAACAAGCCAATAGTATGCTCGTTACTATCCAAAAACTGCCCCAAAAGCTTGTGATATAGACGGCTGTCATTATTCACTTGCTGCAACGCTTGCTTGGTATCGAGTAAACTTAAAGCTGCGAAATTAAATTGATGCTCTAGCTGACTGTCACTTTGAGTTGACGACACACTTTGCTGGCGTTCAGGCTTAACTTGAACTAGCTTGGTGAGCGTCTTAAACAAATCTTTTATGTTAATCGGTTTACCGATATGACCCGACATGCCTGCCTGCTGCGCATTTTCCAAGTCGCTTGTCATTACATTAGCTGTCATTGCAATAATTGGTAATTGCTTGAATTGAGGCAAAGCTCTGAGATGACGTGTTGCCGTATAACCATCCATCACAGGCATCTGTACATCCATCAGCACTGCATCAAAGTCCGAGTCTAAAGTAAGCTGGTCAATTGCTTCTCGACCATTGTTGGCAATCTCTACCTGCAAGCCATTGTGACTTAATATGTCTTTTGCCAACTCTTGGTTGAACTCGTTGTCTTCAACTAATAGTATTTTTGCACCCTGCAAACTCTCTGTTTCAAGCTTATCTCGGGCTTTAGGTTTTAAACCCACCGCGCCATCTTTCTGCCCCAAAGCTGCCATTATACTATCGACTAAACTTGAGGCAGTTACAGGTTTACTAAGTACACCTTGAGGTTCAACGTCCTTCGATTGGGCTTCAACTAAAGCTTCGTCACGTCCGTGCGCAGTTACCATCACCACTGAAGGGCTAGTTTGTCCAAATCGCTCTTGCAGCAGTCGAATACAATCAATGCCATCAACCGTGGGCATTTTCCAATCCATAAACACTAAATCATAAGCCAGATTATCATTCGACGACTGCTCGACAGCAGTTAAAGCTTCTTGAGCATTGGCCGCAAGGTCAATATGGCCAACCCCGATATTGCTTAGCATTTGCTCAAGGATCTCTCGCGCGGAAGAATTGTCATCTACAACTAGTAAACGAAGATCAGAGAAACTAAGTTGACGTTTAACTTTAGGCGCTTGTACTTGCTCTTGTACCTTTGCGCTGATACTAAACCAAAACAAACTACCCACTCCAGCTTCGCTTTCAACGCCGATTTCTCCCCCCATCATTTCAGCTAAGGTTTTGCTAATGCTCAAACCTAAACCGGTACCCCCATACTTACGCGTGGTTGAACTGTCGGCTTGCGAAAATGCTTTAAACAAATTTTGAATTTGCTCCTGACTCATTCCTATACCGCTATCTTGAACCTCAAAGCGCAATTGAGAAATGTTTTCGTGGATACTGGTTTGTTTAATTCGAATGATAATTTCACCATCACTAGTGAACTTAATCGCATTATTGAGAAGGTTCAAAACAATTTGACCGACTCGCAGCGGGTCTCCTATTAAAGAGCTGTTGATTTTAGGGTCAATATCCAACAGCAGCTCAATACCATTTTCTTCGGCTTTGAGACTCACTGTACTAATAATGTGGTCCAATACCTCTTCGAGCTCAAAAGGGATGTTTTCCAAACTTAGTTTTCCGGCTTCAATTTTCGATACATCTAAAATATCGTTAATGATGCCGAGTAAAGATTCGGCGCTGCGATGAACTTTATCGATGTAATTTCGCTGTTTATGGTTTAAGTCCGTTTCTAAGGCCAAGTAGGACATACCTATAATCGCATTCATTGGAGTGCGAATTTCGTGACTCATATTGGCCAAGAAGTCACTTTTGGCGCGAGAAGCCAACTCAGCTTGCTCTTTAGCTTGTGCGAGTTCTACCTCCATGTTTTTACGCGCTGTGATATCACGAGCCACGCCAACAACGCCAACTACCTCGTTATCAATACTCCGGATTGGACTGTGAATAGTGTCAAACATCTTGACCTCACCTACGTGATTCACGAGTTCGTATTCGGAGGTATGACTTCGGTCATCTTGGATAGCCTTAGCCTCTAATGTTTTACTAACTTGCTCAAGCTCTGTGAAGCCTAACTCTTGGTCAGTTTTTCCAACTAAGGGTAACAAGGTTGGATCAATCCACTGTGTATAGCTTTGATTATGCCCCAAATATTGACCCTGCTTATTTTTGTAGTAAACGAGATCTGGCAAGCTATTTAGCAGCGACGACAGTAAGGCTTTCTCTTCATGTAGCTCTTGGGTTCTACTAGCAACTCGAGCCTCAAGCTCATCGCGAGATTCACTCAAACGCTTAGTCGCCCTTCGCCCAAGGTTTAACGTAAACATCACTGAAACGGCGCAAAACAGAATAATCACCACAGCTAATGTCAACGTACCTACTCGTACTCGGTTATAACCGATAAGAGACTCATTCAAATCGATCTCAGAAGCAATTCCAACTTGTAATTCTTTACTCCAATTCCATGCACCCATCACTTCTACGCCTCGATAGTCACGGTAGGGATCTTGTGAAAAACCTGACTCATGATTGCGGATCCCGAGCGCCATTTTGGTCAGAGTTTGAATTCCAGCATTCGCTTTTCGAGTTTCAATTTCTGAAGTAAGTTCAAAGCCAGGGTCTTTAAGTAGAATATTCAGCGTGCTACTTTGTTCAGCTTTTAATAGGCCTATTTCAACCAAGGTACGTTTGAAACGACTGTTGCTTAGCATTAGGCCTTGATCGTTTAGCACATATGACTCTCCACTTTGTCCAAAGCGAGCATTTTGAACGATGGATGTGTATTCATTGAGTGGGTCTAAACGTATCGTTAATATGGCAATAATATCGCCAAATTTATCGTAGATAGGTGCTGCCACAAACATCGTGTATTCCATTTCGTCCAACTCAGAGAAAATGGGGGGAACGAATACAGTTTCACCTTGTAATACCCGTCGAAATAAATCTTCACGTTGTTTGGCAATGATATTAAGCTGACCAACATTTACGTCGCGTTTTGACGCTAAACTGAGACCCCTTGGGCTAATAATAAAAAAGCCGAGTTCACCCGTAATATCTTCAAATCGGTTTAAATAATCCCGGGTTTTTTGTAGCTCCAAAGACTGTAAAAGTTTCTCAGGATTGCTCTCTAACAACAGTAAGTCTTCAACCAGTCGATTGAGGTTCTGATTTCTTGATAAGACATTTGCAGCATTACTTGCCCGCCCGATATAACTCTCCAATCGTTCCATCGATGTTGCAGACAGAACTTTTAATGTCGATACGTTTTTACTCACCATATTTTTATGAATGGTGTTTTGAGCGTTGATGACCACAACAATCACCAAGGTTGCAAACGTTGCTAAGCCCAGCATCACCATACGTCGGAAATTGTCTGACCCAAACGCCAATTCAATTTTATCAGAGCGCGAGTAACGCCTAAGAATGAATGCAATAAGCATTAACACGACAAGCAATGTAGCCAAGATTGCTAAAAGCTTAATGATGTCCTTGGGTACAACGCTCATGGTGTCGATTTCGATAGCTTCTAGCTGTGTCCAACGTTCGCTAGTTGCTAAGTGTTGCTCATTACTAATTTGGCCTAAGCCTTTGCGAATAATGCTGACCAACTCTGCTTGGGTGTTCTGAACCAACATATGTAGTTGTGGCGATCCAAAGGCGCGGTCTTCTAAAACTTTGAGCCCACTAATATTGTAATCTAGACGATACTTGTCGATGACCAAGCGCGCATCAAGTAGCGCAGCAACCTTACCATCGAGGACGGCATCCACTGAATCCGATAAATGAGGATAAGTAATGAGTTCGATCTCGGGGTGGTTTTCCTTTAATGCTTTGGTATGCGCATAACCTTGTGTAATCGCTAGCCGTTTGCCTCGGAGATCAGCAAAACTAGATATTTGGGATTCAGCTTTCACAAACAAACTTTCATCTAGACTGAAATAGCTCGGACTGTGTTCAGCTGACGCTGTTCGTTCTTTGGAGAAAAAAACTGCAGGTAAGATCTCAACTTCTGAGTTATTAAAACCGTTAAGCGCGAGCCCCCAATTATCAAAATGGACAGGATCGAATTTGAGGCCGGTACTATTCTCGATATAACGTAAATAGTCCCATGCAATACCTGCTGGGCTACCGTTTGGCTGAGTAAAAATAACCGGAGCCCAATTGGTTAAAGCAATCCGAACACGTGGATTATTTTGGATCCATTTTCTTTCGTTATCGCTAAGTTGATAGTTTTGCCGGGCTGAAATAGAAATCTGTTCTTTAATGATGGTCGCTTCAAGCGCCGCTAGATCAAAATAGATCACCAACTGACCCAAAGATTCACCTTGATAACGAACTTCAAAACTGCGCATATCAAGGTTGTATACAGCTTCTGGCAATGTATCACCAAATGTTAACTGCCCTTCGTTGCGATAAAAACGGAGTAATTCTTGCCCTGTAAAGCCATCTACAATACGCATCGCCTTTACATTTTTCACCTGTTTCAATTCACCTTCAAATATATTCTGCAATTGTTCTATATCGAGGTTATACATAGGAACAGACGCCATGCGCGCTAAGCGGTCTCCTTCTCGAAGAGCGGCAACTTGGCTAGGGCTCAGATCTTGATCTTCAATGAAATAGTTAGGGCGAGCAAAAACGATAGAACTAAAACACAACAACACAATCAGCAGTTGGTACAAACTTCGAAACATCCTAGCTCCCTTTATGATTGAGTTTCCATACACAAGTTTGTTTTATAGGCATATTTAATATTCTAGCGTAATTTACTGTTGTTACTTGTATTTTTATCAGTAAATAACTTAGAAAGCTTGGCTTCATCGGCTCAAGAAAAATGAAAATGAGAATAAGACAAGACCACGTTACATTGCGGGCGGTAAATTACAGAATCGGAGGCAAAAAAAACCAGTACACAAGTACTGGTTTTATATCGAACACAAGGATTGTTTAACGAATAAACCCTATCGCATCATATACACTATCAAGTGTTGGCTGCGAATGTTCTCTAGCTCGCGCAGACCCTTTGTGCAACAGTTCAAGCATGCTCGATTCGTCTTCGCGTAACGAATAATAACGTTCTTGGAACGGTTCAAGCATCGCCACTACAGCATCGGCAGTATCGACTTTCAAGTGACCATACATTTTACCTTCGTAGCTTTCGACCAAAGATTCCATCGATGTACCCGTTGCGATGTGTTGCAGCGTTAACAGATTAGATATACCGGGTTTCTCGCTTGGATTGAAATAGATTCGTGCTTGGTCGTCAGCATCAGTTACCGCTGCTTTAATCTTCTTAGCAATGACCTTTGGTGCATCATCAAGCAAAATAAATGCTTTAGGATTTTCGTCCGATTTAGACATTTTTTTAGTTGGGTCTTGTAGCGACATGACTCGCGCCCCTACTTTAGGGATCATCGGTTCAGGAATAGTAAATACGTCACCATAAAGTGTATTAAAACGGTGAGCAATATCTCGAGCTAATTCGAGATGTTGCTTCTGGTCGTCTCCAACTGGCACATATTTCGGCTGGTACAACAGAATATCCGCGGCCATTAATACCGGATAAGCGTATAGACCCACATTAATATTATTCGAATGTTGGCCTGACTTATCTTTGAACTGAGTCATACGATTCAGCTCGCCCATTTGAGTGTAGCAATTTAAGGCCCAAGCCAACTGTGCGTGTTGCGGCACCTGTGATTGGATAAAGATAGTACTTTGCTCAGGATCAAGGCCGCAAGCCACATACATCGCAAACGCATCTAGCGTTCGCTGACGTAACAGCTTTGGATCTTGTCGAACCGTGATTGCATGTTGATCTACCATCATAAAATGGCAGTCATTCTCAGTTTGCATTTGTTTCCATTGATGAATAGCACCAATGTAATTTCCTAGAGTCAATGCGCCTGAGGGCTGGATTCCGCTGAGAACAATCGGCTTTGTCATGCTATTTACTACCTACCAAATTAAGAGCTTGATGAAAAAATGAGTGTAAATTGTCGCTAGTATAGTCAGGACCGTAGCTGGCGATATCTTCGCCATAGTTATAGCCATAACTCAAACCTAAACTTGGACATGAAGCAGCTTTAGCAGCTTCAATGTCATTGCGTGAATCGCCAACCATCAAGGTGTGACTCGCACGCGCACCTAGATTAGATAAAACGTGTAGCAAAGGCAAAGGACTTGGTTTCTTTTCTGCCAAACAGTCTCCGCCCAATACCATTTCGAAGTAGGACTCTAAATGAGCAAGCTTAAGTAACTCAAGAGTAAATTCAAGAGGTTTGTTGGTTACTAAAGCCATTGGGATATGATGTTGCTTTAGAAGTTCAAGAGCCTCAATTGCACCATCATATAAGCTACTATTAATCCATAAACCTTGTGCATAATGATGATTAAAACTAGTTCGAGCTTTGAGATAAAGAGCCTCGTCAATTGAGTCCTTGATTTCTGAACTGCCGCTTAGAGCACGGCGAACTAAGACTTCAGCGCCATTGCCAACCCAAGAACAAACTAACTCTTGTGCAAAAGTCGAACGTTCAAGATCTTGTAGCATATTATTAATCGCCAACGCCAAGTCTGGAGCGCTATCAACTAAAGTGCCATCTAAATCAAAGATAACTAAGTCTAACGCCTTAAAATCAATGTTATTCATGGCCTAAATGTTTCCTAATTGCTGACGCATTTCGTCAATTGCAGTTTGGTAATTATCTTGATTAAAAATTGCAGAGCCTGCCACAAATACATCGGCTCCAGCGGATGCAACTTCCGCAATATTGTGTGCGCCAATTCCGCCATCAACTTCTAGGCGAATATCAAAACCAGACTTATCGATACGCTCACGGACCAATCTAATTTTATCTAAGGTCGCCGGAATAAAACTTTGACCGCCAAAACCAGGATTCACAGACATAAGTAGTATCATATCCAATTTATCCATCACGTGATCGAGGTAGTGCAACGGTGTTGCCGGATTAAAAACCAGACCAGCTTTACAGCCCTCAGACTTAATTAATTGCAGGCTTCGGTCTATATGTTCACTAGCTTCCGCATGAAAGGTAATAATGCTAGCTCCGGCTTGCGCAAATTGCGGAATGATCGCGTCCACAGGCTTAACCATCAAGTGCACATCAATTTCTGCACTTATGCCATAATCACGTAAAGCTTTACAAACCATAGGGCCAAAACTTAAGTTAGGTACATAGTGATTGTCCATCACATCGAAATGCACAATATCAGCACCTGCAGCGAGAACGTTTTCAACTTCTTCACCTAAACGTGCGAAATCGGCAGCTAAAATTGAGGGGGCAATTAAAAATGGTTTCATATCAAACTCAGATTATGGCGTTATGGCTGGCAATATTAGCCTAGTTGCCCCCACATTTGGAGAAAAACAAGGCATGTCGATAGTAAAGAGCGTTTTAGGCGCATTATTTGGTGTGCAATCGGAGAAAACCCGCGAGCATGATTTTAAACAACAAAGGGCTCGCGATTTCATTATTGTTGGCGTGATCTTAATCATTGCAATGCTACTAGGCGTGGCTAGCCTCGTCCATTGGCTTGTACCTTAGCTTCTTCTAGGTAACCTGGATAAAGTGCAATTAGCTCAGCAACTTTCTTACGACCATTACCTTTCGGGCTAATGGTACGTTTAACTTGGAGTTTAGCTAGTAAACTGCCTTGATAAATGTCGCGCGTGATTGGCAAATCATGATTGCTGATTACCACTGTCGCACCATTTCGTTGGGCTTTCTCAGCAAGTTGTCCTAAACGTTTTTGATCTTCTAAGCCAAAGCCATCTCGACTATAAGAGGTAAATTGAGCGGATTTACTAATCGGCGCATATGGGGGATCGCAATACACGACATCGCCATAGCCAAAGTCTTTAAATGCAGTTACATAACTACAGCAACGAAATTTCGCCCGTTGTGATTTTTCAGCAAAAACTTCTAGTTCGTGGTGCGGAAAGTATGGCCGTTTATAACGACCAAAAGGTACGTTAAAAATGCCCTTTTTGTTGTAACGACATAAGCCGTTATAACCATGACGATTCATATATAAAAACATTAAAGCTCGTTGGTAACTATCTTGACAAGCATTAAACTCTTTACGAATTTCATAGTAACGCTCGGAGTCATTGTGCTCTTGGTTAAAATAGAGTTGAGCGTCTTTGATGAATCGGTCGCCGCGTTTTTGGATAATCCGATACATGGTGATTAAGTCAGGATTGATATCGCAAAGCTCATACCGAGAATAGTTGGTATTCAGAAATACCGAACCCGCACCAACGAAGGGCTCTATCAGAACATCGCCTTCAGGTAAGTAATTGTTTAGCTCGTCGATAAGTCCGTACTTACCGCCAGCCCATTTTAGGAATGCACGTGTTTTTTTCATGCCTTAGGGCTGCATCTCAAATTGTACCTGCTTTAATTGTTTGAGTAAGGAATCTATACCTTGATTCTTCAATCGTTGGCGTGCGTCATTTGCACTCTGGCGCGTATCAAAGTTGCCATAAACAACCTTATATGGCGTTTTCGGATTCACATTTGAGCGATATACCCAAACCGGTTGTGCCCATGGTTGACTATCGGCAAAGGTTTTAGCTTTGGCTTCGTTAGCTAGAGCGATAAGTTGGAGTGTATAACGGCTGCCATCAATTTTCATTAAAGGGTGGGTTATTGAGCTAGACCCCGTTGCAGAAGGTTTTTGTTCAGAGACTATCGTCGTCTCAGCTATAGCTTGAGGCTCGGTCACAACCGTTGGTTTTGTGGCTTCTTCAACTACGACTGGCTTTATATCTTCTGGCACTTCTTCCGGGACGGCTAGCGTCGTGTCCGTTTGCGTGGCTTTAGCTTCACTTACGAGCAATTCACTTGTCGACACCACCGCACTTTGAGTTTCAGTTAGCGTCTCGGCTATTGCAGTCACACTTTCTTCTGTTGTATTTGGGGTCTGTAAGGCTGTTTCAACCGCCTGAGGATTATTTTGTTCTTCAATGATCCGGCTTACCACTTCATCTTGCACTACAATGCGTAAACCGCTTTGTTCTTGTTTGTCTTCTAATCGCACTTCTTTGACTTCACCAGACTCAGGCAACACTGCATTGTCATCCCCATATCCAAGCTCAGTTGTAGCCGTTTCGCTCGCGGCTTCTGCTTCCGCTTGGCTTGGAGAACTTACAGGCTCTTTTTCACCAGTATCTCCTGGAGCGCCGTTTGAGGCTGCGTCTTTCTCTATAGTTTCGATAGCTTGACGCTGTGGTTCCAATTGTGAGGTGTTAGCTAACATTTGGTAAAGAAGTCCCGCAAGCGCTGCAATAAGAATAATTGCCACCGCCAACAACACTAGATTTTTCTTCGAACTGGGTGTGTCTGACATTATGACCTCTCCATTGACGATTTGGTCGACAAAAAATACAACGCGTTTAGGATTAAAACGCGCTAATCGTAGTTGCCGTTCTATTGCTTCACGATTTTCCATCTGTGCTTGATAACCAGCTCGCTCAAACAACAAACGCGCTAAAATAGTCACTTCACCTGCGGTTAGCGGCGGAATACTAAGCCAAATCGCTTGGATTTCGGTTTGCCCTACAACGGCTTCAGCTTCTGCAAAAAGCTGTTCTTCATCACCAATGAGTACTATCGATAAGCGCTGACTGAATCGAGTAGGATAACTATGCAGTAAAACAAGCAGTTCTAAGATCAAATCTGCGCTAAGGTTCTGAGCGTTATCAACGACCAATAATTGCGGGCCATCAACATGATCTAAATTTCTAAAAAGACTATCAGCGATTGGATCGTCTTGATTAAACAAAGGCTCTGCAACCAATTGCAGCATTAATGCCCGTCTAAAATCCCCATCTTCACTATCGGCATCGACACTAACGAGTGCGTGCTGAGAAAACTGAGCTTGTTCTAATAATTCTTGAGCAATTAAAGACTTGCCACCGCCAGGGCTCGCCCCAACTAACACCAAGCTAGATTTAAATCGAATTTGAGAATGGATACGTTGGCAGAGTAACTGCTGACTTGGTAGATGAGCAAATGGAACATCCCCCAGCAATTGGCTCATTTAATACCTCGCGCGAAGCGCCTGAATACTGTTTTCAACTTGCTCGGCCTCAATATGCTTAACCAAACTAGCTTGGCCAATTTGGCTTGGCAAAATGAGTCGCATTTGGCCATTTTCGGCTTTCTTATCTCGGCGCATATGCACCAAAAAGTGTTCGAGCTGCATTGACTCAGGTGGAAGTACAGGCAATCCAGCAGCCTCAATAAGCGCTAATATCCGAACCACACTTTCTTCGTCAAGCATACCTTCTAGCTGCGCGCACACAGCAGCCAAAGCCATGCCACTAGCAACCGCTTCGCCATGCAGCCATTGCCCATATCCTTGGTCCGCTTCGATAGCATGCCCATAAGTATGGCCAAGATTTAACAAAGCGCGAATTCCTTGTTCGGTCTCATCCTCAGCTACTACCAATGCTTTAATTTCACAGCAGCGGTGAATCGCATACGCTAAAGCGTTACGATCTAAAGATAAAAGAGCGCTCATGTTCTGTTCAAGCCACGCGAAAAAGTCAGCATCGTAAATAATACCGTACTTGATCACTTCAGCTATACCAGCTTTGAGTTCCCGGTGCGGCAACGTTGACAAGCAGTCTAAATCAATCACCACAGATTTGGGCTGATAGAAGGCTCCTATCATGTTTTTGCCTAAAGGGTGATTGACGGCCGTTTTACCACCAACTGAAGAATCAACTTGTGATAACAAAGTGGTAGGGACCTGAATAAAATCTACGCCACGTTGGTAACTTGCGGCAGCAAAACCGGTCATGTCACCAATAACTCCGCCACCGAGTGCAATTAACGTTGTATCGCGACCATGACTACCTTCAAGTAAAGCAGTAAATATTTGGTCGAGTACAGCTAATGTTTTGTATTGCTCACCGTCAGGCAAAATACATACATCAAGTTGATACTCACTTAGGCTTCTTTCAAGCGTTTGCAAATATAAAGGAGCAATAGTCTCGTTGGTTACAATCATGACTCGTTTGGAGCGGATATGAGAACGAAACATATCCGCTTGCGAAAGTAATCCGCCTTGAATATGAATCGTGTAACTACGTTGGTCTAGTTCTACTTGAAGCGCTTGCATAGCTGCTTAAAAACCTAATTGGTCAATGATTTGATTAGCGACGGCTTTAGCGCTTTGATCATCAGTTTTAACACTATAATCAGCGATTTCGTCATATAACGGGTTACGCTCAGCAGCCAGTGACTCGAGTACACCGCGGGGTTCTTCGGTTTGCAACAAAGGCCGACGCTTATCACGCTGGGTTCGCGCAAACTGCTTGTCGATCGTTGTTTCCAAATACACAACAATGCCGCGTGCAGATAAATGGTTACGGTTCTCTTTGCTTAATATAGAGCCACCACCAGTTGCTAGCACAATGCCTTGCTCTTGCGTTAGGTCGTCGATTACGGTTTCTTCACGCACGCGAAAACCTGCTTCGCCTTCTACGTCGAATACCCATGCAATATCAGCTCCGGTTCGTTTCTCAATTTCTTGATCAGTGTCGTGGAACTGCATATGAAGTTGTTGTGCCAAATGTCGTCCAATAGTGCTTTTTCCAGCACCCATCGGTCCGATTAGAAAGATATTTCGTTTTTCAGCCATGTGTCTTATTTTTTTAGTTTACGTCTTTGGGTCATCTCCCGCGGTGCAGAGATGGGTTCTACCAACCTTAGCTTTAAGATCAGGCCGGCGATTATCTCAGCTACGACCCTTGGATTGCAAGCGCAAACTTCAGGCCGTGACCAAGTCACCAATTAAAACTGCTCTACAATGATCTTTGGCGTGACAAAAATTAGCAATTCACGCTTCTCAATACTCTCACTTGTAGTTCTAAATAACGCGCCTACGCCTGGGATATCACCCAGTACCGGAAACTTAGACACACTATTAATCGATGTTTGCTGGTAAATCCCGCCCAATACGATGGTTTCTCCATTATCGACCAATACTTGTGTTTCGATGCGCTGTGTTTCTATCGCAATCGCAGTACCGGTACCAGTATTTACAGTTTCACCCGGGCTATCTTGGGTAATCTTCAGGTCAAGAATTAGTTTTCCGTCCGGCGTAATCTGCGGCGTTACTTCAAGACTGAGCACAGCTTTGATAAATGCAACCGATGTTGCACCGCTAGATGAAGATTCGTTATACGGGATTTCACTACCCTGCTCTATATAAGCGGTTTGTTGATTTGCCGTGGTAATACGAGGACTTGCGATGATTTCGCCTTGACCCACTTGCTCCAAAGCCGTTAGTTCTAAATCCAAGACACCGCCAGCCCAACTACCGATTTGCAGAGCGAGGCTACCAGCAGGGCTACCGATCGGAAGATTAACATTAAAATCACCGCTATTTCCGTTACTGGTCTCAGTGCTAGAAAAATTCCATTCCACACCTAAGTCTAAGCCATTGGTATCAAGCACAGAAACCATGCGCGCTTCAATGACTACCTGCTCAACAGCAACATCTAACGCACTAAGCATACGCTTTATCGCAAGAATAGAAGCTTCAGTATCCTTCACCAGTAAAGTATTGGTACGTTCATCTACGGTTACCGTTCCACGTTCAGAAAGCAAAGACGACGACTCGCCACTAAGCAAAGCCGACATGGCACTAGCTTTTGCATAATTCACTTGAATGTATTCTGAGTACAACGGTGATAGGTCAGCAACTTGCTGCTTATTCTCCAAACTTTGCCGTTCCTGTTCGGCAAGCTCCGCTGCGGGTGCAACGAGTAATATGTTGTTCTCTAGACGTTTGTCTAAGCCTTTCACTTTAAGAATAATATCTAAAGCCTGCTCCCACGGCACATCATCTAAACGTAAGGTAATGTTGCCTGCTACGGAGTCGGTCGTAACCAGATTCAATTTGTTAAAGTCAGCAATAATCTGCAAAACAGTTCGTACCGGTATGTTCTGAAAATTCAGCGATATCGGTTTGCCTTGATAAACGACTGTATCATCAGTTTTTGCTGTTTTTATTTGCTGTTTTACTTCAACGAGTAATAAGCCTTTAGACTGGTCATAGCGATAGTCGTAATCTCCGGTGATCGACAGTTCCATATGTACTTTGTTAGCGTAACGGAACACTTCCACTTGAGAAACCGGCGTACCAAAATCACTCACATCGAGTAAATAAACAAGTTCATCAGCGATATCTGTATTAATTAAGTCAACCAATAACTTATTGTCGCGGCGCTGAATATCAGAAGCAATGGCATTGTTTTTCAAACTGAGTAGTAATTGCCCTGCACCACCTTTACCTCGGCGGAAATCGATTGCGGTAACACTATTAATTGCAGCCGCTTTTTGCGCATCAAAATTTTGACTTACAGTTTTCGGCTCAGCCTGTTTTTTCGCAACATATTCGTCCTGAGATGTTGGCGTTGCAGCTAAAGCTGGCATAGCTCCAACTTGCATCAAAATGCGATTACCATCTTTCTTTAGCTGATAAGGTACCAAGCGTTCCAATTGGAAAACCAGTTGCAAATTGTTCCCTTGTTTGCGGGTTTGAAGATCGGTAACGCCATTTGAATCGATAGGTAAGGGATTCATCTTCAAGTTTGACGATGCATCACTAACATCCACAATTAATTGGTTTGGTTGATATTCCAATCGGTCATTTAATTCACCAACAGGACCATCAAATACTAGCTCCAACTCTAGTGCACCTTTAACTTTAGAATTACTGTTAAGTGAGACTAAGTTTACGCTGGCAAAGGCTGAGACGCTGAGGCACATACCGAGCCAAGCTAGGCAAATGCGTTTAGCGTATCGCGACTTATTGTTCATCCAAATGTCCCTATTCATTACTGTGCTTGCGTTAATTCAATTGTGGTTGAGCGATGCGTCCAACAGCCTTTGCCGTCAGGAATAATTTCAAGAACTTCAAATCCATCAGGCTTGACGCCAGTTACTTGTCCTTGATTGAGCCCAATATAGTAACCTTGATCGATTCGATACATTTCTCCATCAGGCGACTGTACCAGCGCCCATAATTGATTACCTTTTCCAAGTACTCCACGCATTTTCAAGTTAATCAATGAATACTGTTCCAGTGGACTTTGCTCATGAGCTTGAGGTGGTTCAATTTCGCAAACTTCACTTTTCTCTTGTTCTTTAGCTTCCGCAAACTCTGCCTGAGGCAGCGTAAACGGATGCCGTTCAGCTGGTGCTACATAGGCTAAATGGGCATATTCAATCAACTCCGGTACATCATCTACAATAGGAACTTGCCGGGCTTTTACCTGCAAAGCGTATTGTTGAAGATCGTCGTTCTGTCCGCCACAAGCTGATAATAATAGTACTGTCGAAACAACAACTAAGAATGATTTATTCATCTTCATTCTCCATTATATCGATAAGTATGGGCAGTCACGGACATGACTAATACCGACTCGTCGCCATTTTTGCGGCTCAGTTTTACCTTTCCAAGGATAACAATCCGCGGCAGTGCTGCAATGTCACTTACAAATTTTCCAAGTTCATCATAGCTCCCCTCAACGAGTAAGCTAATTGGTAATTCCGTCGAGAAATCCTTGTTAACTTCTCGCTCCCAATTAATCCGTCGGAATACCAAACCATTTTTCACTCCGATAAAACTTAGTTCATCAAGTAAGCCTGCAATTTCGTGCTGAGATGGTAATTGACCCAGTAAGGTTGAGAAAGCCTTATCCATTTCATCGACTTGCAACTGATACGCTTCTAGGTTGCCGGCCAAACCTGCCTTGCCTTCAAATTGTGCTCGCAGTTCAACTTCTTGCTTATGTAGCTTATCTAGCTCTAGTTGTTCATCTTTAAGCACAAAGTAGTACATCCCTGCAACGATTAGCCCGCAGACTACGAAGCCAAAAACAACTTTAGCCAGTGGTGGCCATCCAGCGATGTCTTCAAAATCGAGTTCATTTAATTCTTGTAAATTCATTTAGCAATGTCCTCAACCTTGAGCTTACTTTCGTCCACATTAAAACTAAGCTGGAAACGACTGAGGTCAATACCTGACTGGGCATTTAGAGCAACGATAGAGCTGATTTGAGGAGTGCCTAACCATGGGTAAGATTCAATATTTCGCATAAGTGACGATACTCGAGGATTTGATTCACTCTTACCGTCGATTTTTACTACCTTTGAATCATAACTAAACGTGTCGAAGTAAATCCCTGCCGGTGTAGCCTCAGGCATGGTGTTCATCATTCGGGTTAAGGAGTGTCGGCTACGTTGTAGCTCTTGGATGAGATCGATTCTTAAACGAAGGCTTTTCTTACGCTCATTAATTTTCCGAATTTCGCCTAATTTTACATCCAAAGCGGCAATTTCAGTACGTAAAAACTGATTCCGCTGTTTCTGAACGTCTTGTAGGCTACTGAAATACATCTGTACACCAACAGTCGCCAGTAAGGTAAGCGCGGCGCTAACACCCATCAAGATCCAAAACTGTGTCTTTTTACGCTGCTTTGCCTGCTCTCGCCAAGGTAATAGATTAATACTAGACATCGTTTGAACCTCTTAATGCTAAGCCCAAAGCTACCATGTACTTACCACCGTGGCGTTTTAAATGCTCACTATTAACACCTTTAGTAAAACTGGCATTTACAAAAGGTTGTGCCACGACAACGTCATACTCAAGCTCATCTTCGAGCTGTGCAAATACGTCGTTACCCAACGCGCTACCACCGCTCAAAGCGATGTATTTAACTTCACGATTACCCGTTGAACTCGTAAATAACTGAAGCTGACGTCGGATTTGCTGCAACAAGCCCGTCACAAATTGCGACAGTACATCAATTTCGTAGGTGTCAGGAAGAGAGTTACTTTTTTTTGCCTCTTCAGCTTCATCCAAACTCATTCCGTAATAATTAGCAATCTGCTGATTATATTGAGTGCCTCCGAAGTTTTGGGAACGGCTATAAATAACCTCACCAGCCTCTAGAGCCGCAAATGTTAAAGCGTTGGCGCCTATGTCAATTAGACCGATAACATCATCATCGAGAACTTCATGACCAAACTCACCCTGCTTGACAATGTAAGACCAAGCGCGGCCTAAAGCATGAGACTCGACGTCCATGATTTTGGCGTCAAAGTCTGCATTCAACATGATTTCAGTACGTAAACTGATCGATTCAGTGCGAGTTGCGCTTAATAAAATGGTATTGCGTGTGTCGTCCGAAGACATTGGACCTAGTATTTCAAAGTCAATACTGACTTCATCGATAGGGAAGGGAATTGAATTCTCGGCTTCCATTTCGACTTGTTGTTCCAGCTCTTGTGTATTTAGATTGGCATCCAACTGCAATAACTTGGTTATAACTTGAGACCCTGCAACGGCCGAGCTGACATCACGAACGTTACTATTTAGGCGTTTGTGGAGTTGTTTTAGAGCGATAGATAGCTCATCAGGAGCAATCAGTTGATGATCGACGAGCGAGCCTTTTGGTGTTAAAACTTCAGCGAAGTCTTCAACGACCAGTCCACTTGAGTAGGTTCTCACCAGGAGAGCTTTTAGGCTAGACGATCCCATATCTAATCCTAAATAGTTTTTAGAACTGCGTTTCCCAAAGCCAAACACAAGAATCCCTTTATGGTTAGTTTTACATACCGCTAAGCGAAAATCATAATCGTATCCGAGCTCGACTGCGAGCACTAATTGATAAAGATGTCGAAAACCGTCACACTTTGGCTATATAATTAGCGTAATTCGCAATTTTGGTACTTTTTTATGTTTTCAAAGATGCTCAAACGGCTCTTTTATCTATGTGTTTTCCTAGGCTTATGTGGAATTGCAGGTTTTGTTGGACTCTACTATTATTTCGGACAAGATCTACCCGACGTAAAAACCCTAAAAGAAGTTCAACTGCAAACACCTTTACGGGTTTATAGTGCAGATGGCGAATTAATCTCGCAGTTTGGTGAAAAAAGGCGTATTCCTCTGGAGCTAGAACAAATTCCAGAGCAATTAATCCAAGCAGTCTTAGCGACTGAAGACACCCGCTTTTACATGCACCCCGGTATCGATCCAATAGGAATTACCCGTGCCGCCATAAATTTACTGGCAACCGGCGAAAAGAGTCAAGGAGCGAGTACCATCACTCAGCAAGTTGCTCGCAACTTCTTCTTATCTAACGAAAAAACCTATGTTCGGAAAATCAAAGAAATCTTTTTAGCTCTAAAAATTGAACAAGAGTTGAGTAAAGATGAAATCCTAGCTTTATATCTTAATAAAATTAGCCTTGGCTATCGCTCGTTTGGCGTCGGCGCAGCGGCTCAGGTTTATTACGGTACAACCGTCGACAAACTAAGTTTGGCGCAAATGGCTATGATAGCAGGACTTCCTAAAGCGCCTTCTGCTCTTAATCCTATCCGGAGTCCTGAACGTGCAACTGAGCGGCGCCGAGTTGTCTTATTACGAATGCTCGATGTGGGCTTCATCGACAGAGCAACCTATGACGCTACCAATGCGGAACCGCTTACGGCTCGCTACCATGGCGCTGAGATTACTCTTTCCGCTCCCTATTTAGCGGAAATGGTACGCCAAGAAATCTTGCGACGCTATGGCGAGGAAGCCTACGAAACTGGGATGAATGTCTATACAACTGTCGATTCTAAGCGACAACATGCTGCGACCGAGGCATTGCAACAAAATTTACTAGCCTACGACCACCGACATGGGTACCGCGGCGCGGTGGCATCGCTATGGCAAGAAGAAAGTGAGGCATTAACTGAAGAAGAACTTGATAAAGCACTTGCTCAGCTCCCCAATTACGGACCACTTCAACCAGCTGTAGTTCTAAATGTAGAAAAGGAGCAAGCTCAAATCGCCTTAAAACGCTCCCATCGCGGCAGCATAAATTGGGAAGAAGCCAAATGGGCGCGAAAGTACATCAGCAGTAAACGTCAATCGAATCCGCCTAAAACAATCGCCGAAGTCTTAACGGTTGGCGACCTTATATATGTTGAAGCTATCGAGACAGCTATCGAAGAGCCTAACGAAACAGGTGATGGCCAGAGCGTTTCAACTCCGACCGAGCAACTTGCCAGCGATGATGCTGTAGATGAGACAGAACAAATTGCGTTGCAACTTCCAAGCAACTATAAACTGAGTCAATTGCCAGATGCTGGCTCGGCGCTCGTCGCTTTGGATCCCATTGATGGCTCTGTCGAAGCACTCGTCGGCGGGTTTAGTTTTAGTCAAAGTAAGTTTAACCGTGTTACCCAAGCCGCTCGTCAAGTTGGGTCTAATATAAAACCCTTCATTTATTCAGCGGCGATGGAGCAAGGTAAAACACTTGCAACCATTGTAAATGACGCTCCAATTAATCGTTGGGATCCAATTATGGGTGTCGCATGGCGTCCAAAAAATAGTCCCAATGTCTATGATGGTCCAATACGCTTACGTGTTGCTTTAGCAAAATCAAAAAACGTGGTGTCGGTGCGTTTGATCCGCGATCTAAGTATTGATACCACAATTGACCATTTGTCCAAGTTTGGTTTCGTAAAAGATCAGTTACCTCCAAATGAATCACTGTCTCTTGGCACTGCCTCACTTACACCGCTTGAAGTCGTGCGAGCCTATGCTGTTTTCGCCAATGGTGGTCATTTAGTGGATACCCACTTTATTAGTCACATTGATGATAGCCAAGGCGAGCGTATTTACGAGCCAACAATTCGCTTTGCGTGTCTAGAGAACGATGCTAATCCAGTGTGCAAAGACCCTGAGCATGAGCAGCGTGCTCCACAAGTCATCTCTTCTGCAAATGCCTTCCTGACCTCGCAAGCATTGGCTAGCGGAGTATACGGCGGTGGTTCAAGTAAACTTAAAAACCGCTGGAATGGAACAGGGTGGCGCGCTACTCGACTCGGCAGAAACGACTTAGGTGGAAAGACCGGAACGACAAACGATGCTAAGGATGCATGGTTTTCTGGCTATGGTGGCGGGCTTGTTGTGACGGCTTGGGTTGGCTTTGATGACTTCGGTCGTGAACTGGGCTACGCCTCTCGCCATCCGGGTATGGGCGACAAGCAAGCGGTTGGCGGTGAATTTGGCGGCCAGACAGCTCAACCGGCCTGGGTTAGCTTTATGCGAGATGCCCTAGAAGGCACAGAAGAACAGCCGATCCCAGTTCCAAGTGATGTGGTTCGATTGCGCATCGATAGTGCTACTGGTTTACTTAGCCGCGGCGGCGCTTATAGTCAAAACGAATACTTTCTTAAGGGCACACAGCCGCAACGTTACTCAAGTGGTGTTGGTGGCGCGGGTGCTAGTGACTCCCAAGCTGAAGAGCTTTTCTAACTTCTAACCCCATTTCTAACTATAGGCCTGCACAAGCGCAGGCCTTTTTGTTTCCGACTAATATCTATTTCAGTTGATCGGTAGCTGAACTAATTAGCTTCGCTATCTCATTGAAACAAGGGCGTCTCACTGAATTTTTACGATACACCAAGCTTATCAAACGACGAGGTTGCGGTTCTTCAAAACTGCGGTAAGAAATACCGTTATCATCATCTAGTTTATTCACGGCAAGCTGGGGAAGTAGGGTAATTCCCATCCCTGCCGCGACCATGTGTCGAAGTGTTTCTAAACTAGTTGCTTTAAAACTAGTATCTTCGTCAGCACCGGCAGCAAAACAAAATCCCATCGCTTGATCGCGCAAGCAATGGCCATCTTCTAACATCAGCACTTGTTGCCCACTTAGCTCCTCAATGGCTACCTTACTGCGGTTATGCCAAGGGTGGGCTTTGGGCATCGCCAGCATCAAAGGTTCTTGATAAAGGTCGACCGAGCCAAAACGTGACATTTCAGGTAAGTAGGCCAATATCAAACAATCAAGTTCGCCATCGTCTAAACGCCGCAGCAAAACATGGGTTTGCTCCTCATAAAGAAACAATTCAAGCTCACTAAACTCTGATTTTAACTTGGGGATAATTCGGGGCAGTAAGTAAGGTGCAACAGTTGGTATGAGTCCAATATGAATAGGACCCGACAACGGCGCTTGCAGGTTTTTAGCCATATCCCGAAGACCTTTTACCTCCATCAGAATAATTTTAGCTTGATTGCTTAATTGATCACCTGCTGGAGTAAAAATAACCTTACGAGAGGTGCGTTCTATCAACAACAAACCAAGTTCTTCTTCCAACTTTCGAATTTGACCACTTAAGGTAGGCTGACTTACAAAACAGCGCTCTGCGGCTTTACGGAAGTGTTTTTGTTCCTGCAATGCAACGAGATATTCAAGATCACGGATATTCAAGTTAGAATCCTATACCGATTGGTTATGCCAATCAGTATAGGGTTTTAGTAACATTTAGGCTATTGGATTAAAACCTCAAAGGGCATGAAAAAAGCACAAACTACTTTGCAAAATGATCGCCGGTCACCAAAGCGACCCCTTGCTCAGAAACTGTATAGCGGTCTTTGTCAGCACTTGGGTCATAACCTATCACTGTACCATCGGGTATTTGCGTACCTTCAGCAATAATCACTTTACGCAACTTACAATCTTTACCAATACATGCGCCATCAAGTACTACTACCTGATCAAGCACTGATTTCTCTTCGACCCTAACATCGGTAGATAACAAGCTACGTTGTATTTGTGCTCCAGAGACTATAGAACCAGCAGAAATCACAGAATCAATTGCAAAACCCTTTCTGTCATCATCGTTAAAAACAAACTTAGCACCAGGTCGTTGTTTCTGCTGGGTCACAATTGGCCAATCCTTATCGTATAGATCGAGCAAAGGATCAGGGCTAACTAAATCCATGCTTGCAGCGAAGTACTCATCTATATCACCCACATCACGCCAATAAGCATTCCCACCGGGGTGACCACTTTCAGTAAACACATACCCGCATACCTTATGGGTGCGCAGCATTTCGGGGATAACATTGTGGCCGAAATCATGAGCGTAACCAGGTTTCATTAAGCCATCTTTAAGTTCTTTGTCCAGAACAGCAGTATTGAAGATATAGATTCCCATTGAAACTAACGCTTGTTCGGGGTCGTTTTGATCAGGTTTTGGATTCGCCGGTTTTTCTTCAAAATCTACAATCGTACCGTGTTCATCAAGCCCAAGCACACCAAAAGATGAGGCCTGCGAGAGAGGTTTACGTATACAAGCAACGGTAACATCAGCGCCGTTTTCAACATGGAAGTTAACCATGCGGGAGTAATCCATTTTGTAGACATGGTCACCACCTAAAATAAGCACCCGTTCAAAGCTTTTATCGATCAAATCCATATTTTGGTATACCGCATCGGCTGTACCGCGATACCAATCATCACCGGTTCGTTGTTGCGCTGGCAGTATGGCAACCCCTTCGCTACGCACTGGACTTAGCATCGGCCAAGTACCTTGGACATGTTGAATCAATTCGTGAGCCATATATTGGGTCAACACACCAACGCTTTTTATTCCTGAGTTGTAACAGTTAGAAAGAGTGAAATCGATAATGCGATATTTCCCGCCAAAAGCTACTGCCGGTTTCGCTACTTTTGCTGTTAAGCCCTTTAAACGCGTGCCACGTCCACCTGCAAGCACGAGCGCGCATGTATGTCGAATAAGTGAATTACTAGAAAAATGAGAATAACGATTATCGGACATTAGTTAACACCATTAATTGAACGTAGATTTTATAAACAGGTCTCGACCAAATAGAGTCGAACCAACGAATCCGCATTTGCGACCCAAGCACTATTATCACTTGTGTGGGTGTTTCAACCCCCTAGCATTTTTTATGGGTGGGAAAACACCCAATTTACTTTAGAACTGCTTGAATATTAGCACCCTATATAGGCTAGCAAAGCCCGCCCCGAGCGGATTTTACGTTTTTGTGATCATGCTGGCGTATTTGTTGCTGTACACACTGCGCCCTAGCCGAAATATCGGGCGTAGGTCCCTATTCACTACAAGGAAGATATTATGAAACGATTGCAAGCTGGCGTTGCCATTTTAGGATTAGCACTGTGTGCCATGACTCAAGCAGCACCAATAGAAATTAAATTTTCACACGTCGTTGCCGAAAACACGCCTAAAGGACAAATGGCCCTCAAATTTAAAGAGTTAGTTGAGCAGCGCTTGGCCGGGAAAGTTGAAGTTAAGGTATATCCTAACTCGCAACTTTACGGTGATGGCAAAGAGCTAGAAGCGATGCTTTTGGGTGATGTAGAGTTGATCGCTCCTTCATTATCTAAATTTAAGAAATATACTAATCAACTTCAAATTTTTGATCTGCCATTTCTGTTTAAAGACATTGAGTCAGTCGATAGATTTCAGCAAAGTGATGCAGGCCAAGGCCTACTAAAATCGCTCGAACCAAAAGGCTTAGTCGGTTTGGGTTACCTACACAATGGTTTAAAACAGCTTTCAGCAAACGCACCTCTACGCACACCAGATGACGCAAGTGGTAAGAAATTCCGCATTATGAGCTCAGACGTGCTATCAGCACAATTTGAAGCGGTTGAAGCAGTACCATTGAAAAAGCCTTTCTCTGAAGTATTTACTTTGCTTCAAACCAAAGCAATTGATGGTCAAGAAAATACTTGGTCTAACATTTACTCTAAAAAATTCTTTGAAGTACAACCTTACATTACCGAATCCAATCATGGGGTTCTTGACTATATGGTTGTCACCTCAGCAGACTTTTGGAACAACTTGCCTGACGACATTCGCATGGAGCTAAGTAAAGCCCTGAGCGAAGCTGTTACATTGGGCAATCAAATTGCTGCCGAAAAAGCGTCCGCAGATCGTCAACTTATTATTGACTCAAACCGCTCTGAACTCATTACTTTAACCGATGCCGAACGTCAACAATGGGTTGATGCGATGAAGCCAGTTTGGAGTCAATTTGAAGATCAAATCGGAACTGACTTGATACAAGCAGCAGTCGCTTCAAACCAGTAGCACTATATGCCTGTAACCGTCCCTCGGCGGCTACAGGCAGCGCAAGGATCTGCGAATGAATATTATAAACAAGCTACATAAGCTCGAAGAAAACCTCATCAGTCTCATTTTAGTTAGCATGACCTTACTGGTATTTTGGGAAGTTATCATGCGCTTCGTATTTAATGCCGGAATTCACTGGTCGCAAGAAGTGACGCTTTACCTGTCTGCCTGGTTAGTGCTGCTAGGCGCAAGTTGGGGCATACGCGAAGGCGCGCACATTGGCGTCGATGCCTTTGTTAAATTACTACCCGACCCCCTACATCGACTACTGAGCTTAGTCGCTATATTTTTGTGCCTCGTTTATTGCACATTATTCTTATATGGAAGCTGGGTATATCTTGCCAAAATGAAAAGCGTAGGCATCGAAATGGAAGATTTACCAGTACAAAAATGGCAAGCCATGAGTGTTCTGATTATAGGCTTTGCGCTGCTTAGTTTACGTTTCTTTGAATTAGCGTGGCGGGTGTATACCGGCAAGCAATTGGGCTTCCATTTGGCAGACGAAGCCAAAGAAAGTATGCACCTTATCGACGACACTAAACAGGACTGACAGCATGACTACACTCACTTTATTTGCGCTGTTGTTCGTTTGTATGTTCATTGGCATGCCCATCGCTATTGCCTTGGGATTTTCCAGTATGATGACCATTTTGTTGTTTTCTAGCGACAGTTTGGCCAGCATTTCCTTGAAACTATTTGAAGCAGCATCCGAGCATTACACTTTACTTGCTATTCCCTTCTTTATTTTGTCCTCATCATTTCTCTCAACCGGTGGTGTCGCCAAACGATTAATTAACTTTGCTATCAATTCTGTAGGCCACATTCGCGGTGGACTAGCTATGGCTTCGGTACTCGCATGTATGTTGTTTGCTGCAGTGTCGGGATCGAGTCCCGCAACTGTTGCAGCCATTGGCTCGATTGTGATTGCTGGTATGGTCCGCTCAGGGTATCCCGAGTCCTTTGCAGCTGGTGTAATCGCCAACGCTGGTACCTTGGGAATTTTGATTCCCCCATCTATCGTAATGTTGGTATATGCAGCTGCGACTGAGGTTTCGGCTTCTAGAATGTTCATGGCCGGCTTTATTCCAGGCATCATGATGGGAAGCATACTCATGATTGCAATCTACGTCGTCGCACGAATCAAAGGGTTACCCTCACAACCTTTTCCAGGGCTTGGGGCTTGGGGCTTAAGCTTAGCCAAAGCATCCGGTGGTTTGATGCTAATTATTCTAGTGCTGGGGTCTATTTACGGCGGTGTGGCTAGCCCAACAGAAGCAGCATCCGTTGCGGCTATTTACGCCTATTTGGTCGCTGTTTGGGGCTATCGCGATATCGGGCCATTGAAAGACACCCCGTGGCGCAAGCCAGGACAGTCGCTGGTTTCAAGTGTATTTAGCAACATTATAAGCTTGCCCTATGTGTTCGTCGCTTCGTTTACCAATAAAGAAGTAAGGCTTGTGGTCAAAGATGCAGCAAAAGTCTCCATCATGCTGCTGTTCATCATTGCTAACGCCATGTTGTTCGCTCATGTGCTCACGACTGAACGCATTCCGCACATGATTGCTGAGTCCATCGTAAGCCATGGACTCGAAGCTTGGGCCTTCTTAATCGTAGTGAATATACTGTTACTAATTGCCGGTAACTTTATGGAACCAACTGCAATTTTGTTAATCATGGCGCCAATCTTATTTCCAATTGCGACTCAACTAGGTATTGATCCCATCCATCTTGGAATCATTATGGTTGTGAACATGGAAATAGGCATGCTGACTCCACCGGTAGGACTGAACCTATTTGTAACTGCAGGGATAACGGGGCGCAGCATTGGCTGGGTTATCAAGGCCTGCCTACCTTGGCTAAGCTTGCTACTAATATTCCTAATGATGATCACCTATATTCCGCAAATATCATTATTTTTGCCGGAATTCTTCGATCGTATGAATGGTTATTAGGCGCTATAAAATAATGTATGCTTAGCTTCGGCTAGGCATACATCGAGTTCTATATGACATCAATGATTAAACAGCGCTGTTTTAGCACCCAGCAGGACCACATCTATAATACTTACCATGATGAGGTCTGGGGACGACCGGTTTACGACTCGCTACAATTGTTTGAAAAGCTTTGTCTCGATGGCCAACAAGCGGGGCTTTCATGGATTACTATCTTAAAGAAACAAGCCAGTTACGAAGCGGCTTACGCAAACTTTGACCCAAAAGAAATAGCCAGTTTCGGTCAAGATCAAGTTGAAGCCCTGATGCTTAATCCGGGTATTGTCCGCAATCGTCTAAAAATAAATTCCATTATTAAAAATGCACAGGCTTATTTGCGATTAGAGCAACAAGGTGTCATTTTTTCAGACTATTTGTGGAGTTTTGTCGGAGGCGAGCCACGCATCAATAATTACCAAACCAGTAAGGATATCCCAGCTACAAGCAGTGAATCTGAGGCGATGTCTAAAGCGTTAAAAAAAGACGGGTTTAATTTTGTGGGTCCAACAATTTGTTATGCCTTCATGCAAGCTGCGGGCTTGATCATAGAACTTAGCGATGATTGTGACGTGCACAATAAAGACAATTTGTCACAACTGCTGGTTGGGACTAGGGATTAGATACGAATCATGAAGAGTTTGCCTGATCGGCAATAATGGTTTATTACAGGTTATTCTTAGGCTTTCCTGGCTCTACCGCACGGGTCGGTACCTAGCCAAATCTTACTTTATTAAAACTAAAAGCGATCGTAGAAACGCTGCTCTTGTTCTGCTTGGCTTAGGCCATCGTTATTCTTAAAAAATCCGTTAAAAACTGTTAAATATTTCATGCTGAACTCCAATGATGTGGTTATATTAGTAACGGTCGTAAAACTGTTGCTCTTTTTCACTAGCACTCATATGCGGATTATTAGTGTAGTTGGCAAAATAGGCTGCAAATAAATTCATAATATTTTCCTCTGTTTATAACTTAACTTACTAGAAACTGTCGTAGAAACGTTGCTCTTGCTCTGCTTGGCTTAGGCCATCGTTATTTTTGAAAAAACCATTAAAAACTGTTAAATATTTCATGTTTATCTCCTAATGATGTGGCTTGATTAGTAACGGTCGTAAAAACGTTGTTCTTGTTCTTGAGCGCTCATATGGTTATCTGCTTTGAACACATTGGTGTATAAGTAGGTGAATACGTTAGTCATGATGTACCTCACAAAATGTAAATTTATAGTTGTTTTATTGAGAAACCCCTTGAATGTCGCTGAATTTCTCTTACGGGCTAATAATAAGTGATTTAGCGCACACTAAGTATTGTTATATTTAGTTTTATTATTACGATATTTAACTTTTAGTAATTTAATTACCAAAAAATGCAAATATGTAACTTGAAAACGGTTTCTAATTACGTTTTTACGCCGACAAGTGCGAAACCATGCGGATCTATTAGTGTGAGTTGAATTTGGGGGCTACTGTTAGGAAGTTTGTCGAATTTCAAAGCGGCTATTTATCTACTTCAGCATTATAGCTAAGAACAACACTGTTGTTGTTCTTAGCGAGCAGTCACTAAGTTAAATATATTGCCAAGAATCAGCGCCATCAAATAGGCGCTGTTCAAAGTCTTTTATCACTAGTGGTTCACACATTCGACCATTGAGAGCAAAACGCTCGGTTGCGTCTTCTTTATAGTCCTGGCGCTCAGGGTTAGCACTGTAATGTGTCAAACTTGCGCAATGGCGACAAAAACAGAAGTTAATCATGCGATCTCCACATTGATAAATGTGGATGTCTTTAGGCTTGGCTGTTAGCTCAGCAAACTGCTTTTGACCATATATCCACAACGGTGCATAGCGACGACAAACCGAACAATTGCAGCTCGTCATTTGTTTATTCGCTTGCTCCAAACTTATTTTTATCCTGCCACAATGACAACTAGCTTCTAAGCGCATACTTAATCCTTGGTTTCACTTTCCAAAAGCTGCTGCTCGAGTTGTTGCGCAACATAATCAGGTGAATGGGTATGCTTACATAATAGTCGATACATCATCGGGACGATGAACAGACTAACGAGGCTTGCGAGTAGCATGCCAAAGAAAACTACGGTACCAACCGCTATTCGACTCTCCGAACCTGCGCCACTAGCGAGTAACAAAGGAAGCGATCCAAATAGCGTTGTAGCAGCTGTCATTAAAATGGGTCTTAAACGACGTGCCGAAGCCTCGACGATCGCAGTCTCAAACGCCAAACCTCTATCTCTAAGCTGATTGATGAATTCAACAATCAAAATACCATTTTTAGTCACCATGCCAATGAGCATGATCAAACCAATTTGACTATAGATATTCAAACCTTGGTTATTCAACCACAATCCCATGAATCCCCCAGCAATACCCATTGGAACTGTAAACATAACCACTAGCGGGTTAATAAAGCTTTCAAACTGAGCAGCCAATACTAAATAAACAACCAGTAAAGCCAATGCAAAAACTACCCAAGTACTGCTTTGATTCTCAACGAAGTCACGTGACTCACCGGCGTAATCAATGACAATGTCAGGTGGCAATATCTCTCTGGCTTGTTCTTGTAAAAATGCTAGCGCCTCACCTAGGGTGCTGCCATCGGCCACATTTGCCTTTAAGGTAATTGATTTTTGTTTTTGAAAGTGACTCAAGCGCTGAGCTGAGGCTACTTCTTCTATAGTTGCCACGGTGTCCAAAGTGACAAGTTCACCTTTGTCTGTGCGCAGGTAAATACGCGATAGATCACTAACACTGTTAAAACTATCCTCGTCGCCACGCAAGTAAACATCATACTCTTCACCGCGTTCGACGAAGGTAGTTTCAGAGCGACCGCCTAGCATGATCTCAAGAGCGTTCGCGACATCGCTGACAGCAATTCCCAATTGATTAGCGCGGTCTTTGTTTACGCTAGCCAAGAGCTCAGGCGTTGTTTGTGAGTAATCAAGATCAGGCCGTTGCATGATGCCACTTTCTTCTGCAATATTTTGCAGCTTGATGGCCCATTGATGAAGCTCATCGTAATCTGCGCCGCCTAATACAAACTGCACCGCTTCGCTAGATCCGCGTCGCGAGCCAGGCTGCATCGCACGCAACCAAACGTCACTAATGCCAGACAAGCGTTTGTTTATGATACCAACCGCTTGGGTGGCCGTTTCATCGCGTAAATCCCAATCTTCAAGTTGTAAAATGACTAGACCTGTTTGGTCGCCAGCGCGTCCACCGAAAGCCGGTGCTTGTATACTAAAGGAGCGCACTAGCCCTTCTCCAACTAACGGAAGCAAACGCGATTCAACTTCTTCCATATTACTCGCCATACGGTTATAGCTGGTGCCTTCAGCTCCTTTAACAAACACATAAATGACTCCACGGTCCTCAGTAGGCGTCAGCTCTGATGGCACCTTTTGACTAAAGCTATAACTGAGCAAAATAAATCCAATCAGTACTAGCGGTGCAAAAATGGCATTGGGCATCAACCAGCTTAATGCGTTTTTATAGCCCTGGGTGAGCTTGTTTAAGCCTTTATCAATAACCCGCGTGAGCCAAATTTGCTTGCGCTCACTACGTAACATTTTGCTTGCAAGTGCCGGGCTTAGGGTCAGCGCAATCACCGACGAAAAAATCACCGCGACCGCAAGTAGCACCGAGAATTCGACAAAGAGTCGACCAATACTGCCTTCCATAAAGGATATAGGCAAAAATACCATGACCAAAACCATGGTCGTTGCAATAACTGCAAACCCAACTTCTCGGGTGCCTTTGTAGGCGGCAACCAGTGGCGTTTCACCCTTATCTAAATGCACGTAGATATTTTCGACCACTACGATTGCATCATCAACTACCAGACCAATGGCTAAGATCAAGGCCATCAGTGTTAATAGGTTGATTGAAAAACCAAAGAAGTAAGCGGCACTAAAGGCAGCGATGAGAGACACCGGCACCGTAATTGCCGGGATCAAGGTTGCACGAAGCTGACCAATAAAGAGATAGAGCACTAGCACCACTAAAATTGCGGTGAGCAAAATGGTACTTAGAACCTCCAAGATTGCGCGTTCAATAAATTTGGTGGAGTCATAATCTACATAAAGCTGGGTACCGTCAGGTATTGCATCTTGCAACAGGGAGACTTGTCTGCGTACCTCAGATGCTATCGACAAAGGATTCGCGTCCGACTGCGGCACAATACCTAAGCTTAGGTTGGTGACACCGTCACTTTTAAAGGTCGAGTTTTCATTTTGAGCACCAATATATACATCAGCAATATCGCGCAAATAGATGGCTTGTCCATCACTACTATTGCCTACAACCAGCCCTTCAAAGTCTTCAACACTCTGATAAATCCGCTGCGTTCTGACAGACATGGTTGTAGTATCGTTTCTAACCTGGCCGCCTGGCAGCTCAACGTTCTCTTTACGCAGCGCTGCAGTTACATCGTTGGTTGTAACTTTTCTACCCGCCATTAAATCGGGATCAAACTTAACATAGAGAACCTTATACAGAGCCCCCGTATAGTCGACTGAACTCACCCCATTGATAAGCGAGAATCGGTTTTCTAAAACTCTTTCAGCGTAGTCGGTTAGATCGCTGCGATCCATGGTCTGCGAAACTAAGTTCACATATAGGGCAACTTCACCGCTACCATTATCTTTGGATACAACCGGATCATTGGCATCGTCGGGTAAGCTTCGCTGAGCCCTTGATACTGCATCTCGTACATCACTAACACCGACATTGAGGTCCCAATCTAAGTCAAACTCGATGCTAATCCGAGATGAACCATTACGAGTTGTTGATGTGATCGACTTAATACCGCTGATCCCCGATAATTGATCTTCGAGGTTAGAGGTTACTTGGCTTTCCATGACTGACGCCGAAGCGCCGGGGTAACTGGTGCTAACCGAAACCACAGGACTGTCGATCTGTGGCATTTCTCGAATAGCTAAGCGACTGATTGAAACAAGCCCAAACAAAAGCAATAAACCCGATAATACAAATGCAAAAACGGGACGCTTAACTGACACATCTGATAACAACATGACTAGCCCCTATCCTTTTGCGGCGCGAGGGCCGTTCTTTGACTTATCGCCCCTAGGCTCTTGCTCCGATTTGGCTTGGTTTTGAGTTTTAACTTTAACGCCGTCGCGGATGTTAACTAGACCCTCAACAACAATCTCATCACCAATATCAACACCGCTTTCAATCATCACTAGATTGTCGATACGTGCACCTAATTTAACTTCGGTACGGCGCGCGGTATTTTCTTCATCTAGTCGATATACATAGCGTTTGGTACCTGAATATTCTAACGCTTGAACTGGAATCACCGCGGCTTGAACTTCAGGAAAATGTAGGCTTGCCGACATCAACATACCCGGCTTTAGAAGTAGATCTTGATTACCAAACTCGATACGCACCCGTATATTTAGCGCTTCATCGTTAACTCGTGAGTCGATTGCAACAAGCTCCCCTTCGAACAAACGATTGGACCACGCCGCTGTTGTCGCACTAACTTGCATACCCAAAGCAAGTTTTGACAGGTATTGTTCAGGTACATTGACATCCAAGCGCATCTTGGACAAATCATCAAGTTGCAGCAGCTCTTCACCGCTGTTTACAAGTTTTCCACGGCTAAAATCAATGAGACTAACCGTTCCAGCGAATGGTGCTTTAATTTGATGTTCGGACAACTCAACTGTTTCAGCCTCAAGACGTGCTCGGGCAACAGCGACCAATGCTCTCTGGGCATCGATTTCGGTGACAGTAACGGCGCCTCGATCAACTAAACGGATGAAATCATTAAGAATACGTTCTTGGTCACTCAGTAGTGCTTTCATCTCGACCACGTTACTCTTAGCGCGTCGGTCGTCAAGTTGAATAAGTAATTGATCTTGTTCAACCGTGCCTTGCTCGCTGACCAAAATGTCATCGATTCGGGCTGTCACCAATGACGAAATCTCAACACTGGTAACAGCGTTAAGATTGGCGACCAGCTTAACGCTTGAGTTTAGATTTTGCGCTGCAACTGAAGCGGTCGCAACTTCAATGGCACTGGGAGTGCGTCCCTTTCGGCCCGATTCAGGTTGTTTTAAAGCATTGAGTTGAGAAAATGCGAAATAGGCAAGCAGCCCAGCACAGATAAAGAAGACAGTTGAACGAAGCATTAGCGTCCTTTCCAAAAATTAGTAAACAAATCATCACGAGCTTGAATGGTACTAAAGAATATTGAAAAGTACTGAGGTTATGGTGTAAAGAACTGCAAAGTTATATCAAAAGCGCCAATCTTGGCGCTTAATTATGCTGAATTAGCTAACTGCCCGCAATCTTCATCGATTCAATTAATACCGAACCCGATTGGATTGAACTACAAGGATCAGGATCATCGGCAATAGCGACGATGTTTTTATACATCTCCTTGAGGTTTCCGGCAATGGTGATTTCATGTACCGGATACATGATTTTTCCATTTTCAACCCAAAATCCGGCGGCGCCACGTGAATAATCTCCAGTAACAATATTAACCCCTTGCCCCATGAGTTCAGTCACCAAAAGCCCTGTTCCCATTTTATCGAGCAAAGCCTGACGCGTCTCGCTCATACCATGCACATACCAATTATGGATACCGCCAGCATGCCCTGTGCTTTTCATTCCCAATTTACGTGCACTATAGGTAGTCAACAAATAGCTTTGCAGTTCGCCACTAGTCACTATGTTTTGTTTTTGAGTGCGGATGCCTTCGCTATCAAAAGGGGTGCTACCAAGACCTTTGAGAACAAATGGATCTTCTGAAATTGACAACCAGTCGGGGAAAATACTTTGACCCATGCTGTCTAAGAGAAACGACGAACGACGGTATAAATTGCTACCGCTAATCGCCCCGACAAAATGCCCAAATAATCCACTGGCAACTTCCCGGTCAAATACGACAGGAACGACACATGTATCGATTTTTCGACTATTTAAGCGACTTAAAGTCTTTTGTGCCGCTTCATCTGCAATGCTTGCGATCGACTGAAGATCGTTAAAATCTCTAGCTACGCTATACGCGTAGTCGCGCTGCATTTCTTCTTCACCAGCAATCAACATGCAGCTCATACTATGGCGACTGGTTGGGTAACCACCGATAAAGCCATGGGAATTACCATAGACTTTAGCACCATAGTGGCTATTAAGGCTGGCACCATCGCTAGCTTTGATTCCAGAATAGCTGGTTGCTTTAGCTTCTAGCTCGCAAGCTAATTCAATAAAACGTGCCGGTTTAAGATCTTGTGGGTGAAACAGATCTAAATCTCTAACCTCTTTCGCCATTAAATCCGCATCGCCAATTCCCGCATCAGGGTCTTGTGAGGTATACCGCGAAATATCCAAAGCAGCATCTAAGGCCTGTTCAATCGCACTCTGACTTAAGTCAGAGGTGGAAACGCTACCCTTACAGCTATCTTTGTAAAGAGCGATTCCCATCGCGCCATCGCGGTTGAACTCTAAAGTTTCAACTTGTTGGTCGCGGGTTGAAATAGACACGCCAGTTTGACGAGAGACGGAAACTTCACATTGATCCGCACCTTTTTCTTTGGCGCGTTTGAGAACAAATTCTACAGCTTCACTTAGCGAGCTTAATTCGTCTTTGACTTGTTGTTCGGGCTTCATGGATACGTTCGTTAATTCGTGATTTTTGGATCATACCACAGCCACGAAAAGCAGGGCCCAGTTTTACACGACTAAGAGCGTGACCTAGCAAGCAATAATGCGCCTTTGAATCATTAAACATCAATCCGCTTTAGTGATATCATTGCGCGATTACAGTTATTGAGAAGCCCCCATGTCAGAAAAGCCATTTGACGAACCAGAAGACGAGATCATCTGGGTCAGTAAATCGGAGATGAAACGCGAGTCGCAGTTAAAGCGTGAGATCGCTATCAGTCTGATAGCCTTGAAAGTCAAGCAAGTAGAAACCGTGCCCTTAAGTGCGGAAATGTTTGAAGCGGTTGCCTTAGGTCGTCGCTTGCAAGGTAAGCATGAAGCATTGCGTCGCCACTTAAACTATATGGCCAAACTGATGTTCCATGAGGATCTAGAAGGCATAGAATTAGCGTTAAGATTAGTCAAAGATGCGCCTTTTTTACACAAGCGCAAGCTAGAAGAACTTGAACTTTTGAGTGCAAAAGTCATCCAAGAAGGGGATGCAGCAGTCGAGCAGCTATTAGCCGATTATCCTAAATTAGAGCGCCAACGGATCCGCCAAATAACGCGCAACACTAAGAAGAATGGCGAAGAGAAGACGATAGTGGAATTGACTAAGTTTTTGAAAAAAGAACTATTGGAAGCCGGTCTATTCTAAAATAGTAATCGTTTTGGAACAAAAAAAGCGGCTCTACATTTGTAGTGCCGCTTTTTTATTGAAAGTCGTGCGAGCTAAACCGTACCGCCGACGGTCAATTGGTCAAGCTTTAAAGTCGGCTGTCCCACACCTACCGGTACGCTTTGACCGTCTTTGCCACAAATCCCAACGCCCATATCGAGATTTAAATCGTTACCAACCATAGAGACTTGCTGCATCGCTTCAGGGCCATTTCCAATCAATGTTGCGCCTTTAATCGGAGCAGTTACTTTGCCATCTTCGATTAAATAGGCTTCCGATGCCGAAAATACAAATTTACCAGATGTAATGTCCACTTGGCCGCCGCCAAAGTTAGGCGCATAAATACCTTTTTTAACCGAGGCAATGATTTCCTCGTGTTCGCTCTCGCCTGCTAACATATAGGTATTGGTCATACGCGGCATAGGTAAATGAGCATATGATTCTCGTCGGCCATTACCCGTCGCTTTAGTCCCCATTAAGCGCGCATTCATTTTGTCCTGCATGTAGCCGCATAAAATACCGTTTTCAATGAGTACATTATATTGACCCGCTGTACCTTCATCATCAATGCTCAATGAGCCACGTCTATTTTGAAGGGTGCCATCATCAACGATAGTACATAACGAAGACGCAACTCGTTTACCCATTTTTCCAGAAAAAGCGGATGAGCCTTTGCGGTTAAAATCACCTTCGAGTCCGTGTCCAACAGCTTCATGTAAAAGCACGCCTGGCCAACCGCTACCAAGTACCACTGGCATTAAACCGGCAGGAGCATCTACCGCTTCGAGATTTACCATGGCTTGTCGAACGGCCTCTTTAACAAAATTCATTGCCAGCTCTAAACCATTTTGTTCTTCAAAAAATACATTGTAATCGTGACGTCCACCACCACCAGAAGAGCCGCGCTCACGGCGTCCATTGCGCTCGGCAAGCACTGAACAACTAAAACGAACCAGTGGCCGAACGTCGTTAGCTAAAGTTCCATCACTTGCGGCCACTAGCACTTCTTCAAATACACCGCTAAGGCTAACCGTTACTTGCGTAATACTCGGCTCTAAGCTGCGCGCGTATGCGTCGGCTCGTTTTAGCAGATCTATTTTTTGTGGTCGAGGAATACTATTTAGCGGATCGACATGGCTATAAAATGCCGGATGCTTTTGAGGCGTAAAGTCGGCCACTTGGCCTTTACCACCAATTCGGCTAATACCTGAAGCAGCTTCACAGATTTGTAATAGCGAATCCATTTCGATGCTGTCGCAATAGGCAAAACCACTTTGTTCACCACTAACGGCGCGAACACCGACACCTTGTTCTACATTATAATTACCTTCGCGGACAATCCCGTCCTCTAAGACCCACGACTCATGGCGACTTTTCTGAAAGTATAAATCTGAATAATCCACATCTTTTTTCTGAAGAATACTGAGCGCTTGTTTGAGCCCTGACTCTCCAATTTTGGCAGATACAAGAACAGATTGTTTGAGGTTTTCAAATGCCATGTTTAGTCTTCTATTTCCAAGAAATTTGCAAGTGCTCACTAACAGCTAAAGGCATGTTACGCCGCACTTGATCTATAAGGTCGAAATCAACAGGTACGCTAATCGTTGCGATGTCTTGCTCGCAACTGGCGACAATCGTTCCCCAAGGATCGACGATCATCGAATGCCCCCAAGTCTGGCGTTTTTCTCCGTGCTGACCACATTGATTAGCTGCCACTACATAGCATTGGTTTTCAATCGCCCTGGCTTGTATCAGTTGTTGCCAGTGCGCAGAACCGGTTGCTGCGGTAAACGCCGCGGGGATGGTAACGATATCACAGCCCTGTTTTCGCAACAGCTGATATAACGCGCTAAATCGCAGATCAAAGCAAATACTTAGACCTACGCGAGCTTTTTTAGTATCAAAACAAGCCAAACGCGAGCCAGCCTTAAAACTATCAGACTCACGATACCGACCAACGCCATCAGCTACATCAACATCGAACAAATGCAGTTTGTCGTATGATTCGAGCAATTGACCTTGCGGATCAAAGGCTAAAGATGTCGTATAGCATCGTTGAGGATCCGAGCATAAAATCGGAAAACTACCGGCTATCAAATAGCTTTGCGACTCTTTAGCCCATTGTGCTAAAACACGCTGAACAGGACCCTGACCCCGCGCTTCTGCAATCCCAAGGTAAGCTTCTCGCTGCGCCATTAATGCAAAGTTTTCAGGCAACAAGATAAGGTCGCCAGCTCGACAACTTAAGCCCTCTATTAGCAACCGTGCTTGTTCAAGATTCGCGTCGAGATCATCTTGGGAGTTCATTTGTATCGCGTGCAATTGCATAGCTATAATCCTTCGGTACTATTGAGCACTTCCCTTAACGGCTTCCCACATATCGTTCGGCATTTTCATAGGTTCTTGCACTCGTTGCGATTCAATAAGTTCCGGTTGTTCGATATTACCACTGAGTTGGAAATCAACACGGGTAACGACATCGACCACCGGTTCAAATAGTTTTGAAAGTGCGTAGACAGCAACGCCCGTAATCGGAGTTGCAACGAAAGCGGTAACTACGGCAACACTGGTCGTTAGATTTGGAGAAAAACTCACTCGATAATCAATCAAACCACTTTGAAAGTTCAAACTTCCCTGCCCTCGTAGGTTTCCGGCTCCGCCATTTAAATAAAAATCATCGTTTTGTACTAAACCATTTTTAGCCTGAATTGACGCACTGATGGAATCATAGTGCAGGCCTTTATCAAACACGTCGGTAAAATCAAGCTTAAGCCGACGCCTTACACTTTCCAGACTAGCAATAGCTAGCCAACGGGTTCCTTTGTCATCGACTTCAGTAAATGTACCCTGTTCACCATTAAACTTTGCATAACCGCTCAGCGAAGATAGCAAGGGTTGGAAGGGGGCGTCATTCCAACTAAGGTTTGCAACTAGCGTGGCTGGCGTATCTAGAATTGGACTTTCTATGCCTAAGTTGTTGATGAAGGACTCCAAGGATTGGCTGTTATAGTCAACTCGCATTCGAGTAAATTCTTTTTTAGAGGAGCGGCTATACCAATCGAAATCCAAATTTAGTTTATTCTGAGCCTGGTTGATATCGAGCGTTGCATGCTCAATTACACCTTTTTTGACCGGTACATTGATAGCTACCTGTCCGAGATTATAGCGACCAATTTCACAACGTTTACAATTCAAACGCCAAGGCACCATATTCTCTCTCAAACGACGAACTTGCTCCACTGGCATGCGACGATTCTGACTCTCCAATAAACTTTCATTTTCATCTGGTTTAGCAATTTGCATTTGTGCTAATAGCGCTTTCTCAATATCAATTTGAATAGGATTTTGAATGCTAATCAGTTTTGGGATCTTAGCGCTTAGTGTCACTTGCTTGGATTGTAAGCGTAATGGCGTCGATGATCTTGGTAAGTATTCGATACTTAGGTCGTCGATAAATTGCTGATTCCAGTCTAATTTATCGATTTCGGTACGCAAATATACCAAGTTTGGCCACTGTAGTGTCGAACTAGAATTTACTGTTCTCGTTGACGATTTGTGCTTTACGGAGTTGAAAGCCAGGTCCAACCAAGGCTGTAAACTTAAGCTGGGATAGTTAATGTCAATCGCTAAACCTGAATCCTTGCGTACTGATTTGACGCCACCGAGTTGCAAGTGTATCGATTGAACTTGTAACTTTTCTTGGTGACGTAGGCTGGCGTCGAGTTGCACGTGATTTGGGCTTTGCCAGAAAACTTGGCTACCTTTTTCTGAACCCGAAACCTTGAGTACACTCGGCCATTTTTGACCACGACTTTTTTCCAATGGTTTTGGAAACAAGCTTTGAACACCGACCAAGTCACTATTAAAATTAGCACTGTAGGTGAAGTCTCCACTGCTAGGTAAATCAATATCTACTTGACCCTTCCAATTAAAATCACCCTTCACATAGGGATCTAAGTCAACCGTAATTGCCTCTGAAAACAGCGCAACTGGCCAACGACCTCCAAGCTGAATTTGGGTCTGATTGCTTGTGGCTTGTGGTGCACTAGTAAACGAAAAGTCCAAAGGCAGTTGTTTCCACGAGCCTCGAAATTCTTTGCCTTCAATTGATTCGTTTTCGAAATGTAGGGCGCCATTAGCACCTGAGATGTGATGTCCTAATGCAGCGATATGAATCTCAACATCTTTAAATTGAACATCTCCACTAGCCGAAGCTACATCCTTGCCATTAAGCGGGATCTGCAAAGACAATTGACCATCAACACGACCGTCTTTAAGACGTAACTGCCGCAACCCACTTACGAGTCCCTTGATTGGAGATTCAAGTAAGTAATCGCTCACTTTATGGCTTTCACCCGTAACTTTAGCTTCAATTAATAAGGGGGTCTCCCCGGTTAGCGGGTCGATAGTCGCCAAAACACTTTGGGCTTTTGCTTGTCCAAGACGCGCTGAATCGCTGCGCATAAATAAGCCGTCATTTTGGAATAGCAAATCTAGATCTAGTTGGGTTAGAGCATCCCAATTGGGGTCGAAACGAAACTGAGCATTTCGAAGCGGTAGCATTGCCTGAAACATGCCGTTGTTCTCGGCATATGGAAACTGGCCTAAATCGCCATACCACAATACTTGAGCCGATTCAGCGTTACCGGATTCAATTGCTGCCGACAGGTATTCATGGACACCACTCGGCATTACCCGCGGATAGTAAAGCGATACTCGGCTTGCATCGTCTAAATCCAAATTAGCGACAAGACTCATATGCGGCAGGCTTTGTCCCGCTTGCCACAATAAGCGAGCACTGCCTTCTAGATTGAGTTCTTCAGTGTCCAAAGCAAATTGATGAACAAACAATTGCGGTTGCTGCGAGAATTCTAAACTAAGATGTGCACTGGCTGAATTGAGCTGCCAAGGGTCTTGGAAAAAGTTACCTAATCGAAGCTTCCCTTCTGGCAGCTGTGTTTTGAGCTCAATTCCGCTGCTATTTCCCTTCAATTCCAGTTCAAGTCCTTGAAACATCGGTAATACTGAATGCTCACTTGTATAGAAATCATCAAGCACTAAGGCATAGGACAAGCCTTCTTGCTCGGTGTTAAAATCCAACTCAATCTGCTGTAGATGCCCGGCCTGTATATAACTGTTCCAGTCTGTATCACTGGGATCAAAGAGATCGATAAGCGGCGCAAAGAAATCGACATCTAATTGCTCAAGCAACAGTTTGGCCCGATCGGACTCAAAAACACCCTGCAGTTTTAGTTCCTGACTTTGAGCATCTACGTTGTGTTGAGAGCTATGATGCAGTTTGAAATCATCACTATCGACTCGCCATTGCCTATCACTAGTAGCTAAAGCCTGCATATACGCGCTGTCAATTTTCAGTTGATGCTCAATGCTTTGGTGATCCTGCCAGCTGATACGGCTTGGTTGCCACTGCATTTGCACACTTGCGTTTTGCCCTGCTCCAAGGCTGCCCCAAAGTGAAAAATTTAAACCACTACTAAGCTGGCGTTCCACCAACTCGGGTTTATCCCCAAGTAATGACGCTACGTTTAAGTTGTCCCCATTGATATACCATTGTCCGGTAATACGACCGTCATTAGGGTCACTTTCTAGGTCTACACTGAGCTGCAACTCGCCTTCATGACCTTGACCAAACAACTGTAGGCTGCCCTGCCCCTGGTGATTAAATCCAGAATTCTTCCAAAACAACTGAGGAACTAATACGGTAAAGTCATGAGCTGGTGTGGTGATGTTTAACTGGGCGTTATTGAGGGTAAAGCTTTGTAATTGATTAAGGAAAAGGGAAGTGATTGAAGATGTGTTAGTCCCTTCTTCGGCGCGACCAACACCTGAGTTAAGATAGCGAGGGTCAAAATCAAGACTCAAATTATCCAATATGAGGTCTTTGATCTGCAACTTACCTTGATCGATGCTTTGCCATAAGTCCAATTCGATAAGCACAGCACCAATCTCAATGCTATTTTCACTTGTTTCATCAAACTTTAGTTTGGTATCGCGAAGCACCAATACCGGTCTAAAATTGTAAAATTTAGCGTCTAATCCACCGATATCGACGTTAAGTTCAGTATTATCATTGAGGTAAGTATTAATACCCTGCCTGAAATCATTGGAAAAATATAAACCTAAGCGTAAAAAGCTAAGTAATAGAGCGAAAATGGCCAGCAAAATTGCTAGCCAAAACCAACTGTGTCGGCCAAATCGCCATAGCTTTTCCGTCATAAGCTCACATAAGTACTACATCAAATTGCTCTTGATTGTAGAGCAATTCGGTTTGAACTTTGACTTGTTTTCCCATAAAAACTTCAAGCTCTGCCAAACTGTGTGATTCTTCACCAATTAAGGCTTCTGCTACTTGCGGGGCGGCATAGACAACAAAGTTATCAGCGTCGTAGGCGCGATTAACACGCAATACTTCACGCAGGATTTCATAGCAAACGGTCTCAACCGTTTTAACCGTACCACGACCAAGGCAAGTTGGACATTCGACACACAAAGTATGTTCCAAGGATTCACGTGTACGTTTACGTGTCATCTCGACCAAGCCTAAGGCCGAAAATCCATTGACTTTGGTTTTGGCCCGATCAGATATTAACGCTTGTTCAAAGCTTGCGAGTACTCGACGCCTATGGTCGGCCGAGTTCATATCAATGAAATCAACAATAATAATACCGCCTAGATTGCGCAGCCGCAGGTGACGGGCTATCGCAAGGGTCGCTTCAATATTGGTGTTGAAAATTGTATCGTCTAAATTTCGATGCCCAACAAAACCACCGGTATTAATATCTACAGTGGTCATGGCTTCGGTTTGATCAATAATTAGATAACCGCCTGACTTAAGGTCGACACGACGATTAAGCGCTCGCTTTATTTCGTTCTCAATATCAAACAAGTCGAATATAGGGCGTTCACCGGTGTAAAGCTCTAACAATTGAGAAAACTCAGGGACGTACTCGCCACTAAATTGAACCAAGTTCTCATAGGTTTCTTTAGAGTCGACCCTCACTCGCTCAAGCTCGGTACCAACAAAGTCGCGAATAGTTCGTAGTGCCAGACTTAAGTCTTCGTAGAGCATGGTTTTTGACGGCCGATGGTCTCGCCGCTCTAATACTTTGCGCCATACTCGTTTTAAGAACAACGCATCTTGAGCCAATTCAGTTTCACCAACACCCTCAGCTGCAGTACGAATGATTAACCCTCCGAGTTCATCAACATAAGCACTACATATCGTTTTAAGACGTTCTCGTTCTTCTTCAGATTCTATTCTCTGCGACACCCCTACATGGCTGCTACCGGGCATAAAGACTAAGTAGCGCGAAGGCAAAGTGATGTCAGTGGTTAGCCGCGCACCTTTAGTTCCTAAAGGGTCTTTGACGACTTGTACAACAATGTCTTGACCTTGATGAACCAGCCCTGTTATATCCCGCGCTTGGAATTTTTCTTTGGCATCGGTGTCGACGCATTCAGTATGCGGAACGATATCCGCAGCATGTAGAAATGCTGCTTTGTCTAGACCGATGTCGACAAATGCCGCTTGCATGCCCGGTAAGACCCGGGAAACTTTGCCTTTGTAGATATTACCTACAATGCCGCGTTTTGCCCCACGTTCAATATGAAACTCTTGTAAGATCCCATTCTCTACAAGTGCCACCCGAGTTTCGGCGGGTGTGGTATTAATTAACAGCTCTGCAGACATATTAAGCTCTCAAGGTTATCGATTCTAATAAGCCGGCGGTTTCGACAAGGGGCAAACCAACAACGGCACTGTAACTACCGGCAATACGCCGTACAAATCTGCCACCGATTCCTTGAATCGCATAGCTACCTGCTTTGTCTTGCGGTTCACCTGTATTCCAATAGTCTTGGATCATGGCATCAGAGATTTTGGTAAACGTAACTCTAGTTGTGACCAGTTTGGTGATTTGATATTCGCTGTTATGAATCGAAATTGCGGTCATCACCCGATGTTCGGTCTCTGATAGTTGGCGTAACATACGTTGGCTATCACTAAAATCAGTCGGTTTACCAAATATTTCATTTTCAAGAACAACGATGGTATCAGAAGCCAGAACCGCTAACTGTTGATCACTTCTCAAAAACACGCTCTGCGCTTTTTGCTTGGCTAATCGTTGTACATGTTGGACCGGTGGCTCTTGCGCTAATGGACTTTCGTCAATATCAGCAGCGATTACGCTAAAGCGATACCCTAACTGAGCTAACAGCTCTTGGCGCCTAGGTGATGAAGAAGCCAGAATTAAATCGATGTCTGAGCCCACTATTTGATATCCCAAGTACGGCGAATCCGTCGCAGGATTAAAAATACCCATGGCCACACAAAAATCGAACTTACAATGGGGATAAAGTAGCCACTGTTGAGCCTAACATCATGTACTACATGCTCAGCCCAAAACACAATAAGTCGGTTTAAACCACACAGGACACCGATAATAAGCGCTTGTTGCCAGACTGAATAATTGCGCACTCGAGTATAGTTATTGGCAATTAAGTAAGCCACGATGGAAAGGGCTAATGCCCGAACCCCAAGCGTTGAACCTAATAGTACGTCAAGTAATAAGCCACAGATGAATGCAACCCCGACGTTGGCTCGGCGCGGTAATGCTGTCACCCAATAGGTTAAGCATAAAAGAACCCAGTCCGGACGAAAGCTCTCAAGCACAATTGGGACTGGGATAATAGTAAGTACGAGTGCAACGCATATGGTAAATAAAATGGCTAACATGATGAGTCCTATTTGCGGCTTTGTGACTCAGGCCACAGCAATAATAGATAGCGTAAACGATCCAATTTCACATAAGGTTTGGCTTCGATTTCGGCGTAAGGACGCCCTTCTAGATAGTCAAATCGACTCACCTCAGCAACCGGGTACCCTTCCGGGAAACGTCCTCCTAAGCCCGAAGTCACTAGCACATCTCCAACCTGTATATCAGTGCTACGTGGTAAATTGGGTAGAACTAATCGATCGAGATCGCCACTCCCAACGGCAATAGCACGAATATCGTTACGGGCCACGCGTACCGGTATGCCATGACTGGTATCGTTAATGAGTAGCACATTACTGTTGGTAGCCCCAACTCGGTAAACTTGTCCTACAACACCATTCTCGTCGATAACTGATTGGCCTTCATAAACACCATCGGCACTGCCTTTATCAATAACCACTTGAAAGGAAAACGGCTCAGAATCAACAGCCATAACTTCGGCCACAACTTTTCGGCTGTCATTTCGCAAAGGCGATCCGAGTAGTGCTCGTAGTCTGTCGTTTTCACGTCCGAGGTTTTCTAGCAGCAGTTGGTCAGTTTTAAGCTGCATGATCTGTTGGCTTAAATTTTGATTTTCCTGCAACAGCGCGGATCGAGATTTAAGATTGGTCGACATTTCATCGAAGGCTTGATTAGGGGCATTGGCAATGTATTGCAGAGGACTAACCGCTGCTTGTAAATACATTCGCCATTGGTTGAACGAGCTAAAACTTGAATCGACAACGACTAGTACAAACGACAATATGACCGCGACAAGTAGCCTGAGTTCAAGTGAAGGTCCTTGACCAAAAATGGGTTTCATCTGTTTTCAAGTTGCCTTAAAACAAAATTGCAGGTCTTCATGTGGCTTACACACGAGTCCCTGCAATATTTTTGGATAAACGGGAAATCCGTAAAGCGATAAAGCTTACTCGTAGTGGAACAAATCGCCGCCATGTAGATCGATCATCTCTAGGGCTTTACCGCCACCTCGAGCAACACAGGTCAAAGGATCATCTGCCACTACAACTGGAATACCAGTTTCTTCCATAAGCAAACGATCTAAATCTCGCACGAGGGCACCACCACCAGTAAGAACCATACCACGCTCTGAGATATCTGAAGCCAACTCGGGAGGACTTTGTTCAAGTGCAGTCATTACAGCACTAACAATACCCGATAGAGGTTCTTGAAGCGCTTCTAATATTTCGTTGCTGTTCAAGGTAAAGCTTCTTGGTACACCTTCGGCCAAGTTACGTCCACGTACTTCAATTTCGCGAACTTCATCGCCAGGATAAGCAGAACCAATCACATGTTTAATACGTTCAGCTGTAGCTTCTCCAATTAGGCTGGCATAGTTACGACGTACGTAGCTGATAATCGCTTCATCGAATTTATCACCACCAATACGAACCGATGAAGAATAAACCACACCATTAAGCGAGATGATGGCAACTTCTGTGGTACCGCCACCGATATCAACAACCATAGAGCCGGTCGCTTCAGAGACAGGCAAACCCGCTCCGATTGCCGCTGCCATAGGTTCATCAATCAAAAAGACTTCACGAGCTCCAGCACCCAGAGCAGACTCACGAATGGCTCGGCGCTCTACTTGCGTCGAACCACAAGGTACACACACGAGAACACGAGGACTTGGACGCAAGAAATTGTTGTCATGCACTTGTTTGATAAAGTGCTGCAGCATTTTCTCTGTAATATAAAAGTCGGCTATCACGCCGTCTTTCATTGGACGAATCGCGGTGATATTACCCGGCGTACGACCTAGCATCTGCTTGGCATCGTGACCAACTGCCGCAACACTCTTTGGACTACCGGCACGGTCTTGACGAATGGCAACCACGGAAGGCTCATTAAGCACGATCCCTTGGTCTTTAACGTAAATCAGAGTGTTCGCTGTACCCAAATCGATAGATAAATCGTTTGAGAACACACCACGAAGCTTTTTTAACATACGGGACTAAATCCTGAGAGTTCAAAGTGGAAGAGAAAAATTTGCCTAACTTTACCAATCCCTTCAGCATAGAGCAAGCAAGGCCTGCTCTAGGATCGCAATAGCTTGAGCATCAAAATGTTTACGCTAAGGTTTTTATCCATCCTAATTGCCTAATTCACGCCAATATAGAACTCGATCATGGCCTCTATATGCTCCAAAAATGGCCTTTGCTTTCGGTTCGATTAAACCAGTTGCCTCACCATCCCAAAACCATTGTAACCAAGGTTCAAGCACCAAAGGGGCTGTTACCGTGCCAATGTAGGCGCTTGAACCAGTAGCACTCCAAAATAGCTCTGATTCGCCCTCTACTATTTGAGTGGTATTCGAGCGCCTACTCACCAATTGATCACCACTTAAGGCTGGATCGTAACTTTCAGTCACATCACTAAGCGCAACACCTGTATAGGTTGAGCAACTATCATCAACATTGATTAGCCATACGTTACCATCGAAATACTCAACTCGCACCGGCATCGCAAATTCTTGGTAGGGCGACCCGCTAACATCATTCATTTGCAATCGTCCGTAGCGCATCAAAAAGTTTTTATCTTTCGCTATGTCTTCAAACACAAAATCTAGACACGCAGCCGAAGCACTATCTCGATAGCAAATATTATCCAAATCAAAGAGGCTATCAGCAGCCAAGGTCAAATCGAACTCTGCGAAAAACGGAACGACAGGATCAAAACTGCGTTGATAAAGAAGTTCGGTGTCTTCAAGCCAAGCAAGCTTTTGGGTTTGTGAGCTTGGGCTATATTGCGTTGAACCAGCGACTGCTTCAATTGGCGTATCTAAACTGTCATGGGAATAGCTAGTATCCCACTGTTGGGCATTGGCAAAACGCCACCAATCTCCGATTTGATAATTTGAAGTTGCGCCTCCGAGGCTACCAAAACCAAGCACTCGAATCGTCGGTAGCGCTGCATTGTCAAATTTAAAAGGCTGGTCCATGTAGGTAAACGCTGTAGCAGTACTGCACTGGGCAGCTAACAATGGTTCGACCTGTTCTATAAGCTCCAAATAAGCAGGCGTAAAACGCCCATAATGATCACTAGATGAACGTGATTGATCGATAGTTGTATTTAGATAGGTCAAATCACTGGATAGTTCGAGGCTAAAGCTACCGACTTCTGAATAGCTTTGACTATAAGAATTGGCACTCGCACCTTGCGCCATTGCGATGCTCTCAGTGGTGATCGCTCCAAGGGTTCCATCGCTTGGATCACCGGCGGCAACTGTAGGCGCTTCTAAATAGGCTTGTAACCCAATATTAGCTAGCTCAAAGTTTTGGACCACTGGATTGTCACTATAATCGCTATCATTATCTTGCACCCAACACACCGCTTGAGCCGCAAAGTTAAAGCTCTCCTGAGCTTTCGCTTGCACACTACAGCTTGTATTGAGGCATGATGCGACTCCACCGCTAAAGTAGATCCCTTGTGGTTGGCTCACCCATTGTGAACTTCCCTCAAGCTCAATCGTTTGCCCGCTGTTATCGGGAACACTTTGACTGAGTTCAAATGCGAGTTTTAAACTGCCGACCTCAGGATAATCAAGGGATACTTTAGCCGCTCCCGTTGCATCAAATTGAACGGCTCGCAAGGTATTAGTTTGGCCACCTGACAAACTAAGGGTTTGTCCGCTAGTACTTAAATCTTTAATACTGATACTGGCTTGGTTTACAACGTTGCTTGGGTTTTGATAGTCAAAAGTAAACAATAAATCATGCTGTTGATTTTGTAATAAAGGTAGGCACTGCCTCGGATTTGTGGTGCTTTGCTGAACAGCATACATCTCCAGTTCACCCGAAGTCTTACACGCAAGTTGAGTTGGTGTTTGCATCAGCAGACCGGCTTGCTCAAAATTGACTAAGCATTGGCTATTGTCGGAAACTTCTGCCCCATCCACAAAACAACGCATTGCAGCGTCTGGATTGCCGTTTCTAAGGTCAAGTAATGCGCTGCCGCCATCGGTATGCCATAAGGATTCGGCAGTGTTCCCGGTAAAGTTTAAGTCGCTATACTCAACATTATTTTTATATAGTTTAACATTCGCCGGTTCAGAGTATTCAGTGCTGCAAGTCTCATCAATGCAAGCACGAACTGTTAATTCTTGCGATTGGCAAGCCAGCGCCGAACTACTAAAACTTAAACGGTAGTGATCGATATTGTTGACCACCGGATCATCTTCAATGGCAAAGTAGCTGATATTCTCGTTGACGTGACTACGTTCAGAGTTCTGATACTGATCTTCTTCGACCATTAGGTTGTATTGAGTATTACTAATACTACAACGTCTCAACCAACCGCCATTATTTCCTAGTCGACCATTGATAGAAGCGACGATCGAAGGCGGGTTAGAAAACAGTAGCGTTTGAAAGGTTTGGGTATGTGAATCACTACATTGACCATTTGGGTCAATAACCCCGCCACCAGCCAACGTTTCACCGCGACCGAATTGAAATTTGTAACTCACACTATCTTTATCAACTTGCCCTGTCCCAACTTTCGCCGCTAAATAAGCTACTGTCTCAGAATCCAAGCTATTAGTTCTAACGTTACCCGGTTGACAACGAGGGTTATTGCCCCCGTCATAGGCTTCTGAGGCATCAATGGCAGTAGAAACATTACCATTAATGGTCCCCGAACGAGACGTAAACCAGCATGCATCACTATTTTGATTTTGACGATTGTTTAGCGTCTGAACTTGAGTTAAGACAACCGGATAATCATTTGCATTAATTCCGGTGTTTTGATAAATGCTAGTTGCATTGGTTGTATTCGGTGGCCCTAGTAAGCTCTCGTTGTTAGTTGTTGTTCCGGCATAAAACTCAACACCATCAATGGTTTGAACCTGGGATCCAACCGAACTTGCAATCCAATGAAAATCACTTTCTTTAGCTGTTGTAATACTACCGGGTGGAATACGTACCCAATAGTCAAAACCTGTCGTACTTACATTAGAGACTTGCACTGCAATTGGACCATCATTATTGGCGTCAGTTGGATCAATACTGCTCATGGCGAAAACAACCGGAATATCGCTAAGTGTTGAGCCAAAATCAACTCGACCTTGAGCACCACCAGCCTGATTACTGACTTTTCCCCATAAGAAAATGGTTTCCGGAACCGGCGGCTCAATATATACGAAACCTTGCCCATTCATTCGTAGCTTTTGGCTATTAACTCGCCCATAAATACCCGATTGCCCGCTAATACTGACCTCTCCATGGCCATATACATTTCCGGTAATTTCAGAAGTTCCCGAAATATCTAGTTTACCTTCACCTTTGAATACATCGCCGGTAACAATTGTATTGCCAGACATAGATGAGAAAACCGATGAACCTTCTCCGACAATGTTTCCGGTGATATTAGAGTCTTGGATATCAAATTGACCAACAACGCGCAGCCCATCCCCAAGCGTAGACAACTCGATAGAGGTATAACTCCCTGAATATACAGAGCCAGTAATTGTCGATCCACTGACAATGGTATTCCCCTGATTACTCACACTATAGCCGGCAATATTGGTGTTTTGACTAACAGTTAGCTGCTTTTGTGCCATCACATTTTCGCCCACTGAGGCACTACTGATATCAACGTTACTTGCACTCGACCAGACGTTTTTCGCAACCGACGCAGAATTTTCAAGCTTGGCGACACCGGCCGCGGCAAGATCTCCTGCGACACTAGACTGATTGAGCGTCACAGCGTTAAGCTGAGAAACCAAATTTCCGCTAAGTACCGAGTTATTACGCACGTTGACGTCACCATTTGCATGAACGTCGCCACTTACATTGGTATTATCTAGCGAGTTCCCATAAGCTTCAAAAACAACCTCGCTATCAAGATCCAAATTATTCAGCTGGGCACTCTGGTGGAAAAATAATTGAAGGCTGGAGTCTTGCGATTGAATTGTCGATCGGCTGGACGGGCTCGAAAAGCTATTGACATTAATTTGAGTAAAATCAGAAGACCCGCCAATAGAACCAAAGCTTAAGTTACTTGCACCGCCAATACTGAAATTAGTCACCCACAAATTAAAATCTGTCCCGAAAAAACCGAGGAAGTTTATGTCAACGCTTCCGTTCACGACTAGGTTATTAACTTTTACTGATGTTCCCCATATATATAATACGCAACCATCATTTAAGGTGATCGTGTCATATTCATCTTCAAAAGCTGAAATCCCACCCGAGCAGCTGAGATCGTTATTACTCGAATATATGAAAGAACCGCTCGGTTTAATCGGCTTACTTGGTAAGGCAGGAATACTTGGCAAAGGATCAACTGCTGGAAGTGTAATACCCGTAATCGGGTTGCCACTGATCTCGCAGCGCTGTCTGCCGCCGGAGCCATCGTCACAAGTTCCGCTACTCCAACTGGGGTTACTACAGTAATCCAATACTGCACCACCGCTACCATCGATAGTTGAACTACCTTGCATGATTAAATGGTCGCCGTTCGAGTTACAATCAGCATTGTTCCCCAAATGCCCTTGAGCTACCGCAGGGAAATAACTCTCAAAGTCATCCACAGGAATGCTCACCTCGGCACGAAGCTGCCCAGCAACGATCAAAAGCAGAATCGAAACAATAAGCTTACTAATCTTCACGGGCACCTACCTCTATACTTCGTTGTACTCGCAAGCAAGAATTGAATGAATCACTACTACTACAAGCGTCTGTGCCACAGCTAGCAGTACTATTTATTTGATATTCAAGGGCTGGGCTAAGACTAGTTGTAAACTCTTGGCAGCGAATCGTAATAGCGCAGCTGTGAAATCCGGTTAAACCAGTATCTGAGCCGATATCCCACTGACTATTATCAATACTTGCGCATTCGATGCTAGGGCTAGAAGATGACGAATCAATTGGATAAAGACTCGCTAAAGCACGATCCGCTCCGCTGTTAGCTGCATACAGAGCGCGGATACCAAGCACCTCGATATTTAGTGCATGTTCGCTAGCTCGAAAAAAACGAAACATAGAAATTGCCACCAAAGACATCACAACGGTTATAAATACAGCAATAATCACAGAGCTCCCCCGTTGCTGTGACGGTAGGCGTTGTTGATGAGATACTAAATGACTATGGCGCATTGACTACCTGAACTTGATGGTTATACCGGAAACTCTCGCCGAGCACTTCGAATTCGGGCTGCAATACCACCAGTGCGGCACCGACCAAACTTGACTCACGAGCGGCAAATACATCAACGTTAATTATGTTTTCAGACATCAAAATGCCCTGCCCCAATGCTCCCTCGGATGGTGTTGAAGCATTCTGCCAAGCATAATTCTGATAGAGCATTAGTTCACCATTGTTGAGCACGCAATAGGTAATCGCGCGCTCAAACATATAATAGCGGTTGCGGTCTGATTCAGATATAAATGCCCCAGGGCTACCAATTTCAAGCTCGAAGACATCAGCAGATGCATTAGCAACAGACAGCACTTCAAATCGTGCACTAGCGCCAGCTTGTGATAGATATAGCTCAGCATCGCTGCGAGCACCGATACTGACAAACTCACCAACAAGTGGAACGCTCGACGAAAAAACATGCATGCTATTAGCGGTTGTAGGAAAGAAAGGTGCTTCAATATAACTACCGGCATTACTCATTGGGATCAACTCCAGACAACGACCGCCACCCGAAATGCGAATGCTATTAGGAACTGCACTACGGATATCGCGAGTCATGCGCTCAATTGAAAAACGGCTTTGAGCCAAGGTGCGCTCTATCGCTGTATTGTCGGTATAAACCTGAATGCCATAGCCAGTAAAGTTACTGACACCTATCACAATCACGCCAAGGATGACGATCACAATCACCAACTCAACTAAAGTAAATCCTTTAGTCGACTTCATTAATAGTTGCTCCGAATCGCGTGGAAAGGAATAACTTCGTTGCCGGGTGTGGTCACCGCAACTTCAATAATTTTTTGGCTTTGATCTTCAGCGCCAGACGAACTCGGGTAATACACCGTAACCTCAACTTGATAACCTGGATAGTCGTCACTGTAAGTTCGCGAGCTAGAAACCATTAAGGTGTTTTGATTTAGTCCATGATAATCATCAACATCAGAGTAGAAATCTCGCGGTTTAACTTGCCCACAATCATTAGCAACGCAGGGCCCAAATAAACTACTTGGGGTACATGTTTTGCTCAGGGGATCGTTGCCATTGCATGCAGGTAAGCCACCACTGGGGCCACTATTTTCATCATAACGGCTGTTCCAGGCTTCATTCAAAATCGAATGGGCTAGTTCAGCGGCGCGAACCCGATGCAGATTTGAAACCGAACGGCCACTCTCAGGGAATATAGCTGTGGCTAGAAAAACTAAACTGATAGCCAACACAATGATCCCCAGAATAAGCTCGACTAGGGTAAAGCCGGCCTGTTGTTTTCGCTGAGCATGCCTCGAGCTACGGCGCATAAATGTAGCCCTCTGAGCTAACAGAAACAGCTAATTGGTCAACACCCGAAATTTGTATGCATGATGGTTGACACACTCCGTCTTGGCTTGAGTTAAAACTACTGCGTCCAAAGAAATCAAAATATACATCGAAGCTTTGCGCATTAGATGGCAATAGTGTGACTTGGACGCTGGAGTCGATATCTATTATTGGATCGTTAACGATGATGGTTGAACAGCTTGTATCCAAATGCTGGCTTCTGTAGCTCGTACCCGTAAAAGTCGTACGGTAACAGCGATCCCGGTTATTCATCGCCAACTGCTGTACTCGGCGAAGCTCAGCAATGATATCTTGTTGTTGGGTGTAGCTTGCATAGTTCGAACCCGTCAATAGACGCGGGGCGCCCGCCACGACTAATACCGCAATGATAATGATAACAATAATAAGCTCTAGCAAACTAAAGCCTAACGGTTCGGTTAAACGCACCCTGTAATCCTTCTAGCAAAAAGCCGCACGAATGCGGCTTTTAGTATACCTAAAATGTTGTAACTCAGGTAGTTAGTTGGCTAACACTGGCTCACGTCCAATTCAACCGTTGCCAAACTTCCAGACGTCGCTTCTTTGTAGGTTAATGTGCAACCTGTACCGGAAAAACCAGCTGGTTTTACAACGCCTTCAGTCCCATCAGCCCCTTCGGTAACAAATTCCCAATCACCTGTATCGCTGGCTGTGCTGATCGACATATCCACCCAGTTTACAACCGCTGTGCTGTTAAAGGACTCATTCGCAGGATAACCGAAAATGGTTTTCACATTGGTGCCATCAACATCAGTATCTTGAGCTGAACTAGAAGATTCCAAACCTTGAAGCGCAGATTTGGAATACACCAAGTTAGCACCGCCTTTCACTGCCGCCTCGAGCCCTTTAAGGGTTGACTCGCGCGCATCCGATTGTAAGTCGATGAACTTAGGTGCAGCTGTAACAGCTAAGATACCCAATATTATGATGACAATTACTAATTCTATTAACGTAAAACCGCTAGTTCTTTTCATTTTTTTCCTACCAATATGTGCTGCCAAAATAAGCTATATTGTAATTAGTTGTGTGCTGCCGAATTCATTGAACTACAGCGGATAAGCCCTGTAAGTCCAATAGCTTAACATTGAATGCGGCTCTTTAAGTAATGCTTTACATGATTAACAGCCATCGGCTTCAACGGTGTAGGTTGGAGCAGCGATCGAAGTCGCTTCTTCATATTCAAAGTAACAATCTGCCCCGGAAAAACCTGCTGGTTTTAATTGGGTTTCACTTGGAACTCGTTCCCAATCACCTGTAGTACCGATAGCACCGCTAATAGTTGCATCAAGCCATAGCGCTAATTCTGTATTGTCGTTAAATGATGACTCTGATGGATAACCAAATTTAGCTGTTACATCAGCAGCTCCATCGCCACTAACATCAACGTTTTTGCTAGAACCATCAACAGATTCTTGCCCCTGAATCGCAGCCTTAGAATAAACCAAGTTTGCACCACCTTTAACGGCAGCTTCTAGACCTTTGAGCGTCGATTCTCGCGCATCAGATTGTAGATTAATAAATTTAGGTGCAGCCGTTACCGCTAATATTCCTAAGATAATGATTACAATGACCAATTCAATAAGGGTAAAACCATTTGATTTTCTCATTATTACTTCCTCACAAAGATATTAGGCTAACTAACAGCCGTCTGAAACTATCGCTACCGTTGGCGACTCACCGTCACCAGTTGATTGGCTATATACCGCTTTACATGTTGAACCATTTGCGTAGCCCGCGGGACTAATTTCGTTGTCATTCACATACCAGTCGGCATCAGTTGCGGTAGCACTACTAGTAGCACTAATGTCTAACCAGTTGCCTAGGTCTGCTGCAAAGTTAGCAGAATCGGGATACCCACTAACAATGTTCACTGTTCCGGTACCTATAGCTACCGATGATGTGCCGGTTTCTTTGCCTGCAATTGCAGCTTTCGAATATACCAAGCTGGCACCGCCTTTAATTGCGCCTTCTAAACCTTGCAGTGTTGAAATTCGAGCATCTTTTTGTAGATTGATAAATTTAGGCGCCGCTGTAACCGCCAAAATGCCCAAAATAATGATCACAATGACCAACTCGATTAACGTAAAACCTTTAGCTTTTGAAATCGTGCCCATGTCGTTTCCTACTTAGTCGATAATATTTGTTAGTACACGCCCAGTACTAGGGGTGTATGTAAAATTGTGATACTTACTTGTGTCATTCGCTGCTGGAGGCACGTATGCGCCACTACCGTCTTTGTCCAGACCAACGACCTGATAAAAAATGCATTGTGGCGCGGTTTGTGCGTTAGCGCGCACCACATATTTGGCCTTAGCAATAACAGCGGCGTCACTGCTAGTTGTGGCAGGCGAAGGACTTTGGAAAATACTGTCCCAAACTTCTAAACATTGGGCAGCACTGATACTTAAGGCATCAGCATTCTGTGTTGACACTGAAACAGGATAACCGGGTGAATAGGCATTGGCAGTAGTCGGGGTGCCTAAGTAAATCGTATCCGTATCATATTGAACCGTGTTCTTTTCACTTGTTTGCGGACGGCCTTCGGCTTCCCACTGAGAGCGCACCAAAGTAACGGCCGTCGCAAATCCACCAGCGACACCTTCGAGACTTGCAACTTTGGCTTCATCCGTCACATCGAGGAAGCGTGGTAATGCAGTTGCCGCTAAAATACCTAAGATAATGATTACGATCACTAACTCGATAAGAGAAAAACCTTTTTGTTTTTGAGATTTCATTTTTTACCTATATCTAAAATTCGACGCGTCCATCGTCTTGCCACCAAACTCGACCAACGCTTGCGTCATAATAAAAAACCCATGCGTCAGAAAATCGATACTGACAACTTTTCTGTGATGGCACTTTATCCACCTGCGCCAATAAATTGTTAAACTCAATGTCACTACGGTCAAAAATGATTTGCCACAGCTGCGTGCAATCAGATTTACTTGAAACTATCGGCCAGCCCAAATCACTGAATGATAATGCCGACATACCCCCTTGAAAACTAAGGGCTAATTCTTTTGGTTTAGATTCATACAGCCATCGCCCACGCAACATACTGAGTTGATTAACCCAAGCATTTCGAGTCTCTGTGGCCAATTGTTGCTCAGCTTGCGGCCAAACCCCCATAACTGCTCGTAGCAACATAAGCACCATAAGCAAAATCAATACCACATAGGCCATAAATCGATTTAGCTTAAGTCCTTGCTCACTGACCTCATCTGAGGTCACCCCCTCACCGCTCGCATCATGTCCCACATTGGCGTAAAAATACCCAAGGCCAATATCAAAACCATGCCAGCCACAACCGCAATCAATATCGGTTCTATCCTAGCAGTCAATGTCTTAAGGTCGTAATCTACCTCGCGCTCATAAAAGTCGGCAACCTCATTGAGCAACTCTTCAATTTGACCTGTTTCTTCACCGACCGCTACCATTTGTAATACCAAGGGCGTAAACAGCTCACTACTCGTTGCAGTTCTCAGCAAGCTCTCACCACGTTCAATACCATGGCGCATTTCTACAATATGTTTAGCCATGTAGCTGTTATCAACAGCGCTTGCTACTAAAGACAAAGCTTGGTTGAGCGGCACACCAGCGGCGAGCATCATCGAAAAACTACGCGAAAAGCGGGCCAATAGCGCGCGCTCAATTACACTGCCCACAATAGGCATTTTAATTCGGAACCTATCCCACGTTAATCGGCCTTTCTCTTGGCGCAACCACCAATTAAATCCGATAAATGAAACCACGATAAGGATCAGCAATAAGGGCCAATAATGAACAAAGAAATTAGATGTACCAATTAAAATTCGAGTAGCTAGTGGTAGTTCAGCATTGAACCGGCCAAAGATATCAGCAAATTTAGGGATTACAAATATATTTAATATCACCAAAGCAGCAACAATAGATAAAACCACAAAGCTTGGGTAACGCATTGCGGTTTTAATCCGCTTTCGTGTATCCATTTCTAGCTCAAGGTATTGAGATAACTGCAGAAAAGATTGCTCTAATCGACCTGTATTTTCACCTACATGCACAATACTAACAAACAATTGGCTGAAAACTTTTGGGTGTTCAGCCATCGATGCAGACAAGGTCCGACCGCTACTTAAGCCTTCAAATATTTGATCTAAGGCCTTTTTAAGCCTCTCATTACTGGTTGATTCAGCCAAACCTCCCACCGCTCGCATAATCGGGATCCCGGCTTTTGCTAGTGAGTACATTTGTCGCGAAAACACCACCATTTCTTCGATGCTGACACGGCGTTGCAATAGTTCTTTGAAGTCGATATTACTTTCGGTTTTAGAACTGCCCATCGTGATAGATATAGGGATAAGATTGCGACGCACCAAGTTATCAGCAACTAGATTTTCGCTGCCCTGTTCCATTTCTCCGGACACCAGCTTTCCACTTTGGTCACGGGCGCTATAGCGATAAAGAGGCATAGCTAGTACTCACCTTTTCGGTCTAGCTGGGAACTCATATCTATTTCTTCAACTAACCGCAGTACTTCGCTAATACTAGTAATACCCTGCTTAGCATAATCCAACGCGACCAGAGACAGAGGTCTATACCCTGAGTTCTCTCGTGCCCGTACTGCAAAGGCATCAGGGTTATCTTGTCGCAAAGCTTCCATCATTGGTTCGTTGAGTTCGAGTAATTCAAATACACCAACTCGTCCTTTATAGCCGGTGTAATTGCAGCTTTGGCAGCCTTTACTCGAATAAAAATCACTACTATCCAAGCTTTCTAAAGCTAGGTGCTCTAACCAAACTTTTTGTTCCACATCAAGTGGATGCTCATGTTTACAGGTCTCACACAAACGCCTTATCAGCCGCTGGGCCAAAATAGCTCGTAATGAACTCGCCACTAAATAACCCGCAGCTCCCATATCCATTAATCGCAAGGCTGAAGTAATCGCGTCATTGGTGTGCAAGGTAGTTAAGACCAAGTGCCCAGTTAAAGCACCGCGCAGTCCAATCTCAACGGTTTCTTGGTCGCGCATTTCGCCTACTAGCAATATATCTGGATCTTGTCGAAGAGAGGTGCGCAATACTTGAGAAAAACCAAGACCAATTTTTGTATTCACTTGCACTTGGTTAACCCGAGGGATCCGATATTCCACAGGGTCCTCAACCGTAATGATTTTGGTTTGGGGCTTGTTCAGCTCGCTAAGTGCCGAGTACAAACTGGTCGTTTTACCACTACCCGTCGGTCCAGTAACCACAATCATGCCATGCGGTCGATGGATTTGTCGGCGAAAACGCTCGCGAATATCATCGGGCATACCGGTTTGTTCTAATGAGAGTAAACCAGCACTTTGGTCAAGCAAACGCATCACTACCGATTCTCCATTTTGAATCGGCATTGTCGACAGACGAATATCAATATTGTGGCCGCGTACAGTAATACTAAATCGCCCATCTTGCGGTAATCGTTTTTCCGAGATATCTAAACCAGCCATCAGCTTTAAGCGCAGCACCAAGGCTGAAGCAATTTGGACTTCGTTGAGTATGCTTTCTTGGAGTACTCCATCAACCCGTTGCCGGATCCGCAGTGCTTTTTGGTCAGGTTCAATATGAATATCCGAAGCGCCAACTTGTACTGCATCTTCAAAAACAGATTGCAGTAATTTAACCACGGTCGTGTCGCCGGTCGCATCTTCAGCGGTTGCCATACCTAAGTCAAAATCTTGGCCACTGCTATATTCTTCTTGCAGCTCTTGTGCAAAGTTTACGATTTCTTGGGTTCGACGATAAAAACGGTCAAAGGCGTCGACTAGTTGGGCATCGCGCACTACCGCGAACTCTATTGTCCGAGGTGCGAGCAAAGAGGCCAAGGTGTCCATCGCCGACAAGTCTGCTGGGTCGGACAAGGCTACGGTTAACTTGTCTCCATCGTCATGAACCACAATCGCGCGCAGTCGCCGCGCATGGACTTCACTCAGCTTTAGAACTGCATTTTGATCCACCGATACTTGACTTAAATCGATGAAAGCAAGCCCTAGCTGCTGAGACAAAAACTGTAGTAACTGTGTTTCTCCAATAAACTTAAGATCAATTAGAGCCGCACCTAGTTTGCTTCCCGTGTTTCGCTGCGAACTTAGCGCGCTACTAAGTTGTTGTTCGGTAATAACGTTTTCACTAACAAGTAAGTCGCCTAGGCGCATTCGTAAACGAGGTTGTGCCATGTTATTGCTCCAACTGCTGAATTCTAGATTCGAGGTAGGCCAAAGAGCTACTTGATAATTGACCCAATTCTACAGCGCGCTTGTAGTCGACAAGTGCTTGCGGGTAGTTGGCCAATTGGTCCTCTGCAATCCCAAGCCCCATCCACCAGCGTGAACGCAAAGGGTCAACGGCAATCAACTGCTTATAACTGGCTCTAGATTGTTGATAGTCTTTAGCTTGCTGTGCCAAACCTGCCAGCATTGCGTAGTAATCGATATTTGCACTAACCTCAGGTTGCTGGGTGCGGAGTAATTGATAGGCACTGCTGGTGTCTTTATTTTGAGTGTAGATCCGCGCCAACATTAAACGCAGTCCAGCCTCATTGGGATAGCGTTCCAAACCTTCTTGTAAGAGGCTTATGGCTTCAGCATTCTGCGATGCGCCGTAGTACAGGGCAGCAAGTTGCTCTCGCACTTGATGACGGGTGGGATCAAATTGCAATGCTTTGGCATACTCTCGGCGCGCGGATTCCAAATTGTTTTTATCTTTAGCAGCGATAGCGCGTCGGGTATGTAAGTCAGCTGATTGACTGGGCGTCAAATCAAGGGCTTTGATTTCAAGTTGGGCGCTACTTGAAGCTGCAATTTCCTTAGCTGTTGGCTTTGTTATCTCGACTTTTTTTGCCGGCGTTGACCGCTTGCTAGCGGACGTTTCTGAAGTTAGGACGGGTTCAGGCTCAGCCTTTCTAACCACTTCATTCTTCGTAGCTGTTTGCTTAGGAGAGCTATCTTTCAACGCTGGAACAACGATAGCTTGAGGAACAATTTCGGCCTCTTTACTAGCAGACGAATACGTTTGAGTCGAGGACGCGTTGTTGTCAGTCGTGCTACCGCTTGGTTTCGGTTCTTTATGTTGCTCTTGCGTATCGACGTTGGTTGCTGTTGAAGCTAAAGTGTCGGGCGCTTGGTTCAACTGTAACTCAGCCTTGGTATCAGCAACCGTTTCTGGAGTATTCGAAGATGGGCTGGCTAATAACACCGCCGAATTTGTTGGCGTCTTTGTCTCTTGTTTCGTATTGGTTTTACTTGGAACTGTGCTTGCCGCTGCTGCAGAAATATCGTCAGTAAAAGGTACAGCATTGGCGTTAGCCAGTAAGGAGACTTCCGAGCTTATTCCGGTAGTGGAACTTGAGTCTTGGGGCGCAACATCCGATGACGACTTCTGTTGTTGCCACCAATATGCGCCAGCGGCTGCCCACAAGGCTAAACACAGGACCAAAAGCAATGGTTTGGCACCTCTGTTTCGCGGCTTAGTGTTTGCAACTAATGGTACCATTTCAGAATCAATGCGGTCTTGGCGTTGCTCTAAGTCTTTGAGCATTTTATTTATTACGCTCATGCTAAGACCCCCTCATACAACAAACCTGCTCCCAAGCTCAGCAATAGAATCAAAGCTACTAACCACCACGCACTAATAGCCGAGCTTGATTGTGTATGGCAATCTTCAGTATCTGAAATTGCTAACTTGACCATTTGTTCACTAATTTGGCGTTTTCCTTGTCCGTAGCAAAGCATTAAGGACTTATGTGCGAGGATATTGAGTAGACGAGGAACTCCGCGGCTTGCCGCAATGAGCTCTAGCAAGGCCTTAGCAGAGAATAAAGGGACGCCTCGATAGCCACATAAATGCAATCGATGCTGCAGATAGCTCGCCGATTCGTCACGATCGAGTGCTCTTAATTTATATGAGAACGAAATTCGTTGACGTAACTGACGTAAATGCTCCGCTGATAAACGTTTATCCAGTTCAGGCTGAGCAAACAATACAATTTGTAGTAATTTGCTAGTTTGAGACTCAAGATTGCCCAGCAGGCGTATTGCTTCTAAGCTTTCATCACTTAACACTTGCGCTTCATCAATGACTAACACAACCCGAATCGATTGCTGTGCTTTTTGAATTAAACAGCGATGAATTCGGTCGATAAGCAAGGGGCATTGCTCATCCTGACCATGAATCTCAAGTTCTGCAGCTAGTGCAGGGTACAGCTCTTCGGCTTTTAAAGTAGGATTAGGTAAGTAAGCAAACTGGTAGCCCTCGCCCATTTCATTTAACAACTTTCGGCACAACAAGGTCTTGCCAGTACCAACTTCACCGGTAACTTTAATAAAACCTTCACCTTGCTCAAGCGCCACTCTCAAAACTTCAATTGCTTCTTGATGCGGTTGCAAAGCTTGGTATAAAGCAGTGTTCGGAGTTAAGGCGAACGGCGCTTGTATAAGTCCAAAGTGTTGTTGATACATTAAAACGCTTAGTCCTCTGGGTACCATTCACGCAAAATTTGCTGGGACCGTTCTAGTTCCTCTGACCAAGTACTTTTAGTCACTACGATGGGACGAATCATAATCACCAGCTCGGTTTTTGATACTTCATTAGAACGATTTGTAAACAGTTCTCCCAATCCGGGAATGGCTCCAATAAATGGAACACGGGAGACTAATTGAATACTCTTGGTTTGCATCAATCCTCCGATGACGACTACGTCTCCAGATTTCGCCTTAATTACCGTATCAGACTCACGAATATCACTTTTGGCCAGAGGTAATATCAAATTACTATCATTTCCAAAATTGATGGTTTTAGTTTCTTCTTTAACATCTGTGACTGAGGGGTGTACATGCAGCAAAACTTCATCACTGGCACTAATTTGCGGTGTTACATCCAAAGCAATACCAGAGAAAAAAGGCGTAAGTTCAACACTTGGGGTCACTACGGGATTGGTTCCGGTAACCGTTGTATTACTTACATCGGTTACAAAATATTGGTCAGTACCCACTTTAATCACAGCTTTCTGATTGTTACTTGCCGTTATTCGAGGACTAGACAGCACGTTCACGTCGCCTTGGGTTTCGAGCAGGCTTAATACGGCGGTAAAGTTACCATCGCTTACGGTAATGTTTGAACCACCACCTATGACCGTGCCAATTAAATTGCTAGCACCTACGCCAGCTCCGGGCAATAAGCTGTCACCAATGATTTGGGTTCCACCGGCACTGGCACTTAAGCCAGACCAGTCAATACCTTGTTGATAGCTATCACTCAGCGAGACTTCTATTATACGAGCCTCTAGCAGTACTTGACGTTGCAATTGATTTTCAGCACGTTCCAAATAATCTTTAATGATTCTGATTTCGTTTGGATAAGCACGTATGGTGACGAGACCTGATTGGGGGCTGACAACAACCATACGACCATCATCGGTAGTACTGCGCTGCGCTGCTTCGCCTGGGCGAATTTCATTTAAACCAATCATGCCACGCAAGTTGTTTTCAAGCTCAATCCAGTAATTGGTTTCAACCAAGGATTCAATTCGGGTCCCGTTATATGAGGAGCTATTCGATGAATTACCATTCGACGAGTTATTATTCGAATTTGACGAATTATTATTTGAGCTGTTATTTGAGTTGTAGTTACCGCTTGAGCTCGAATTGTTATTTTCGCTAGAGGTTATACCGCCGGAACTTATCGACGTGCGAGTATAACCATTACGTTGTAGCATCAAATAATTAAGCGGAAATGTTTCAACACGCAGCCCACTAGGGTAAACCTGTAGTACACGTCCTCGGAGTTGAATATCGTAGCCGTACATATCACGCACCACATCAACCGCTTCTTTAACGGTCACCTCTTTAAGGGATACCGAAATCTTACCGCTAACCTCGGGGTGAATTGCAGCACTAATGGGTGTACCTACGACTAAGGCTTTGAAAAATGCACCCGCATCAATATCACGAGCATTAACATCAAATCGGCGCTCCACAGGAGGAGCATTAGCGCCTAAGTTTAACTCTGGTAATAACTCAGACTGAACTTCTAGAGGGATCTGCGGCGCACTCGGAATTGCCGCTTCGGTCGCAACAGCCAAGCCTTCATCTATTGCGTTCTTGGACTCTGTTGGGTCAGGCCTATCGGGCTTAGGTAGATTTTGACAAGCCTGCAAAGCAAGCAACAGACCGCACATGAAAGTGAATTTAGTTATTTTTTTCATAATGTTACGGAACTACCTTGATAATCGATGGATTGCTCATTCGCAGAGTGTAATGCTTACCTGAGCGTGAAAGTGTTACATAGTCGGCTTTAAGAGAAACCAGTTTATAGCCCTTAATGCTGCCACCAAGCTGAATAAACTGTTGGTCAATCACAGCTCCAGGCTGAGATGAGTTGAAAAAGATCGCGTTTAATCGTGGAACCCTAGCTTTCTTAACAGCAACCTGAGTTTCGGTTTGGGCTTTTTCACTTGCACCTGGGGGTGCGGTTGGATCGCTAATTGCCCACGCTAACGGGGAACATAAGTACATTAGGATTAGTATTCTAGCCACTAACAAACTCCTTAGCTGAGCTCAGCGTATATAGCTCTATGACAAGTTGCGCATTTGGGTGCTCAATGATTTCGAATTCAAGGCTCCCCCAAAGGAAACGTTGTTCCTGTGATTCCAAGCGCTCCAAATAGCGTAAGAGAGAGAAATAATCTCCTTGCAGCTCTATTCGCAAACCATGTCGATAGAAACTTGATTGTGCCTGCTCAGATCCAGATTCCAATATTGGGCTTGGTTTTAGAGACTGCATTCGATTTAATTGTACGCCTTCACTATCTAGTAGCATGCTTTCCAAAACAGCAGCCATACGCTCAACCGGGATCAAGCCTAACTGTTGTTCATCCAGTCGAGCATCAATGCTCTCTTTGCGGACTAACAGTACTTGTAACTGCTCTCGTAGGGCAATATTAGGGTCTGTCTTCAAACTCTGAGCTAGCTCTAGGTTGCTCGCTTGGACAGCCCTAAGCTGCGATTCCAATTGTCCTTTATTCTTAACTTGTTGATCTTGTTCAAGTTGCTGTGGTTCCCAAAATAAAGTGTAATAAGGAAATCCAATCACCACCAAGCCTGCAAACAGAATCAGTATGCGCTCTCGTAGACTCAGTAAACTAAAACGTTTATTCAACTTATCCCAATGCGTTTTCATCTAGTTTAGCTCCTCGAATGTTGGAGCTACATTTAACTCGTCCAATTCAAGCTCACTTGAGAGTTGAAAGTGCAGTAGGTCAGTTTGCTCTTGGTCGCGTTCAATAAGCATCGAATGAAAACTTTTGTTCCCAAGGCTAGGATGCTGAGAAAAGCGTCCAATCCAACGCGGCACTATATCTGCTGAGAGAGTTAAGCCTCGAAGCTGTAATGCTTGTCCGCGAATATCAATCGCGTTTAGCCATAGCTGCGGTTCGTCTATATCGGCTAGTTCTTGCATAAGCTCAGAAAAACCGCCATTGGCAAAGCTGTTACCGCTTAATCGTTTGCTAAGCTCTTGTTTCAGGGCTAGGTCTGCGCTTAACTGCTCAACCTGTAATTCTAAGTCTGGGTCAATTCTGCGTTTAGCTACTTGAACTTGCAGCTCTTTTTGGATGCCCTGTTCGTTGGCTAAGTTTTCTCTCACGAGAAGCGTTTGCTGATCAAGTGATTTCGTCTCTAAACTATTAAGCCAAGTCATTGATACTAGTACGACTAAAAGCAATACCCAGAGCAAGACTGTTTGTCCTAAAGAAACCGGTTGAGTCTTGGGTTTAAATTCGTCTAGATACAGGTTAATCCGCGTTTTCATCACTATAGCTCCTCACGCAGACCGGCAATTGCGGCTAAACGACAAAACTTTTTGCTCTCAAGCTTATATGTAGAGCTGGCTTCGAGTTCATAACTCACGGATTTAACCGGGATAGAAAAGTTGTCTTGCAACCGAGTACAAATAGAATCTACATAGGCACTAGATATCGCAACTTCGATGTTGCTTACTGCAGACTGCTTAAGCGTCGAGCGCAGATAGTCAATTGAACGTTGTAATTCTAAGCTTAAGTTGTCAAACATTTCGTTATTAAACTCAATCTCTTGCATACTCGACAAATTAGAATAACCACGTAATTGCCTCTGAAACACAATATCAGTGTTACAAACAACCAAGATCTCCAACTCGCTATGCGCCGTTTGCCACAATAACAGCCTAGTTTTGTCATCTTTAGCGAGTAGATTCCCAAGCACTACGTTTTCACAACTAATCGCACTTAAACTTAACGATAACTCTTCAAACATAGCTACTAAGTTCACAACCAATGAGCGAAGAACAGCAACCACGTTAATACGTTGCGGCGTATTGTTTGCAGTCACACAGTGATAATAATCAAGTACATAAAAGCCGGGGTCCTCTGCCAGCATGTCTTTAACTGCCCAAGGTAATGCGCTACCCAGCTCCTCCTCGGGTACTTCTGGTTTTTCAATTTGAATCAATTGATAGTGTTCACTACTTAGAATAATGAGTACCGAGTGATTACTGAGGTCTGCGTCTTGAATAAGATCTTGGCAAGCAGGCTGCCAATCTTTCATCGAATTCACGCTCTGTTCTATGAGGTGCTCTTCGTCGGCTTTCTTATATGCCAACACCACCCGATCACTTTTTAAGTAAATAGCACAATGGGGTTTGCTGTTTTTACCACCGAGAAAAGGAAATTTCATTGAACGTTAGCTTCCCGCTTACTGTAATTATATGAGGCAACGCGTTAGTTTAAGCGACAACTAAGGCAAATGGGTATATTACTCGAAAAATTTTATAATTTTTTGAGCTAATCCATAGGTTTAGGCTTTCCAAACAAGAAACCTTGCCCCCACGACACTCCAAGACGTTTTAATACCCGCCATTCTTCTTCGCGCTCAACGGCAACTGCAACAACAGGAGCCCGTTGATTACAGCTAGCGACCAAGGAACTCACCGCTAGTCGATTAACTTGCCGCAATTGAATATCTCGGACCAAGCTTGGATGTAACTTAAGGTAGCTTAACTGCAACTCATTGATATAACGAGTACTAACTACCTTTTGCCCAGCTCTATCAACCGCAATTTGAATACCGTTTTTATTAAGAGCTCTCAGTCTTATCATTTGGGTGTCGTTGAGCTGAGCAATTTGATCTTCTTGCAGTTCAATAATCAGACGCTTACGCACTGCAGAAGAAGCTTTCATGCGCCAGCGTAACAACGCTCGCATGATTTCTGGCTCAATGAGTGAACTAGCTCGCAAGTTGATTGCTATTTGCTCACGTTTTTTGGTCGCTTGCTCAAGACCAACTTTTAAACTTAAACGATCCATAGGCAGGCTTAAGCCAGACTTATCAACCCAAGGAATGAAACTTCCAGCAGTCAGCTCGTTGCCATCGCTTTCAGTGATACGAGCTAACAACTCATAACAAACTGTTTTTGCATCTTGGTCGACTACTGCTTGCTTATAAAACTGTAAGGTTTCTTGTTCGAGAACACCTTGTAACATCGTTCTCCAACGAACAGAACCGCGGCCGGCGTTGGCAAGATCTAAACTTTGTTCTTCGATGTACCACGCATTGTTACCTTGCATTTGCGCAACGCGAACTGCTTCGTCGGCTCGATCCAGGATTCGACCTGGATGGTCGCCATAATGATAAGCGACAATACCTATGTAATAAAAGTCATCCTGCTCTGCCTTCTCCGGCAAAGGGATACGTTCAAGCTGACGCAATAACGATGAAGCCACTGATTCTGCGTCTTTAGCGTTGGTATTGCTGAGCAAAATTGCAAAAGTATCACCACTTAGACGCGCTAAACTTGCATCGATATAGCGTTCGCTGTGTTTACGCATCATATTAGCAACTTGCTGAAGTACCACATCGCCTTGACTACGCGCATGCTCGTAATTAATGTCATCCATACCCTTAAGGTAAATCAACAGAACAGCTCCAGAATTAATATCTGTATCGCGGATTTCGGCTTCAAGTTGATTATAGAAATGGGTTCGATTTGAGAGCTGAGTTAACTCATCGATAAAGGCATTGTGACGTATGAGTCTATCGAAGCGGCTACGCTCCAAACTATAGTCCTGAATTTGTAACAATAAGCGGTCGAACGCCTTGGAAGCCGCATTAGGCCATTCTCGAGGGTCACCTTGTCGCACACTGCTGCTATATCCAGCTAATATTTTGTTTCCGCGCGCCTGTAGTAATTCTGCGCCACGTAGCTGCTTGCGCAGCCAAACAATACTCGCCCACATCCCCAAGGTGATAATAATCAGACCCATTGCAATCCCCCACATTGCCTGCCAGTCGTATCGAAGTAGGCGAAACGGTTTTTCGACCCTTATCTTTAAATTGAAACCAGGGTGCTTTGGCATTGGATAGCTATAGTCCACGAGTACAGATTCTAATCCTTTGTAATCTAGATTACGGAACGAGTACAAGGACCCGCCGGAGTTAGCGACATCAAGTCGGATAATATCGTGAGCCCGCAGCCAATTAGGAAGCCACTGAGCAAATGCTGGTGTATCAGGTTGGAGGTCCAGCTGCTCATCAAGTAATGAAACAACCGTCGAGAGTTTATGTTGTTGCTGGTTATAGGTGAGCTGGCGAAAGGTCAAAGCTCCGCCAAGTAAGACCAAGCACACGGCAATGATCACACAAGAGGAAATAAACAAAATGACCTGATTGGAAAACCTCAAGTTAGGCTAATCCTTTAGCTAAAACTACAAAAATAAGTATGGGCTAAAAATCCCTCGCGAACATTTAAAACGTCAAGAACATAAGACCAATCCTTTGGTTCTCTTAACATTCTAACTGCTATTAACATTAATACCAATCGCGCAGATAAGTTCTAGCGTTTGAGCCAGCTATACAGACAGCATTAATAGCTTGTTGAATGCTTTTGCGTACTAGCGTTGCGATTATTTTCGTCATTTGTAAACAAAAAAAACCAGGTCTATGACCTGGCTCTATTTATAAGATTTGGCTAACTATGCCCTAAGGGTTCGTTCACCACGGCTTACGCCACAGACGCCACTTCGAACAACTTCTAATATTTCTGTACTTTGCTGTACGGTACTAATAAATGCATCGAGCTTTGCACTATCACCGCTGAGCTGTACCACATAGGTGTGCGCACTAACATCAACAACTTGTCCTCGAAAAATCTCAGAACAACGCATTACTTCTTCACGTTGAGAACCTGAGGCGCGAACCTTAACCAACATGATTTCACGCTCAACATGCGCCGCCTCAGTAAGTTCCGAAACTTTCAATACATCAACCAGTTTGTTTAACTGCTTAATGATCTGTTCAATAACACGATCATCACCATAGGAGGTAATTGTCATTCGAGAAAGCGTCGGATCTTCGGTAGCCGATACAGTAAGAGTTTCAATGTTAAACCCACGCTGGGAAAATAAGCCAGTGACCCTGGACAATGCTCCCGATTCGTTTTCGAGTAGTACTGATATGATCCGTCGCATTAGGTACGCTCCGTTTTACTTAACCACATGTCTTTCATCGACTCAGTTTTAATATGCATTGGATAAACATGTTCTTCGGGGTCAACTAGTATGTCCATAAACACCAAGCGGTCTTTCATCGAAAATGCTTTCTCCATTGCTGCATCAAGTTGATCTGGATGTTCGACAGCAATCCCGACATGTCCGTAAGCTTCGGCAAGTTTTACAAAGTCAGGTACCGAGTCCATGTAAGAATGGGACTGTCTGCCTCCGTAGAACATTTTTTGCCATTGCTTAACCATACCCAGCGATCGGTTGTTCAACGAAACGATCACTAGCGGGATATTGTATTGTAAACAAGTCGATAACTCTTGGATGTTCATTTGAATTGAACCATCACCAGTTACACAGGCAACTTGTGCATCAGGATGCGCAAGACGCACTCCCATCGCAGCTGGGAATCCAAAGCCCATTGTTCCAAGACCACCGGAGTTAATCCAACGGCGCGGCTTATCGAAGGGATAGTAAAGCGCGGCAAACATTTGATGTTGCCCAACGTCAGACGTAACAAATGCATCACCACCAGTCACGCGATACATAGACTCGATCACTTGTTGCGGTTTAATCTGCGTTTCACTGCGTGCATAGTCGAGGCATTTACGCTCTCGCCAAGCAGAAATTTGTTGCCACCAATTATCAAGCTCAACTTGCTGTGCTTGTGCACTACTTTCTTCGATAAAAGCTAACATTTGACGCAGCACTGAACTCACATCCCCAACAATAGGGATGTCCGCTTGTATGGTTTTTGAAATCGAGGTTGGATCGATATCAATGTGCATGACCGTAGCGTTAGGACAAAACTTGGCAATATTATTAGTAACGCGATCATCAAATCTCGCCCCTACAGCGAAAATAAGATCGGCATTATGCATCGCCATATTCGCTTGATAAGTACCATGCATACCTAACATGCCTAAGCTTCGAGCGTCAGTACTTGGGAAAGCGCCTAGACCCATCAATGTACAGGTTACCGGTAGATTGTATTGTGCGACTAAATCGGCGATTAAGGTATCGGCATCTGATGTAATCGCTCCCCCACCAACGTACAGTACAGGACGTTCGGCACTAGTAAGTGCTTTAACCGCTTTCTTAATCTGTCCTTTATGACCAGTCAGGGTCGGATGGTAAGAACGCATCTCAACCGACTCTGGGTATTCGTAAGGAAACTTCAGTAAAGGATTTTGAGTATCTTTAGGTAAATCAATGACTACCGGGCCTGGTCGCCCCGTTGAAGCGATGTAATAGGCTTTTTTGATAGCAAGCGGGATCTCAGAAGCGGTTTTACATAGAAAACTATGTTTCACGACCGGACGAGAAACCCCAATCATGTCAGTTTCTTGAAACGCATCTTGTCCAATCAAGCCGGTTGGGACTTGTCCAGATAAAACCACCAAGGGAATGGAGTCCATATATGCTGTGGCAATACCAGTAATGGTATTGGTCGCTCCGGGCCCAGATGTAACCAACACTGTGCCAACTTCACCAGTTGATCGGGCATAGCCATCCGCCATATGCACGGCGGCTTGTTCGTGACGAACTAGGATATGCTCGATATCGCTGTTGTCAAAGAGTGCGTCATAAATGTCTAATACAGACCCGCCGGGATATCCAAAGATATGTTTTACCCCTTGGTCTTGCAGGCTGCGAACGACCATTTCGGCGCCGGATAACTTCTCCATTGTTAAGCCTCCAGGCTTTCTTCTTATAGTGCAATCTAACGCTCGAGAAGAGTCGATAAAAAGCAGTTTTTATGTTGTGTGCAAATTCTCAAGCCTATAAACGCAATGAGCTTTGCCTGAAGTTAAACTTTACCGTGGAAAGATAGTCTACGTCTACGCTTAAATGGCAATAAAAACTCAAAAAGTCGAGAGCGCGGCAAGTCTTAGGAATAGCTTTAGAATGGTATTGCGTAGAATGGGTTTGAATTAGCAGTACTCACCAAGGCCGGCAAGTACTGCTGACTCATGACTTAGTTTTGAGACAATACACCATGCTCTTCGGTCAGCCAGATTTGCTGCTCAGGATCGTTTTCTTCACTTAATGAAATACTAACCCCCATGTCATACAACTCGGCTAAAGTCATATCATTCGCGATTTCGATTTGCTCGTTGTTCTCGTTGATAAAGCGCATTCGTTTTCCTTTCTTAGCCCACAAAAGCTCAGAGCAATGCCTTAGCTTGCCCGCTTCAACTTCAGTTTAGACCATAGTGGAGTTTCTGCTGGTCGGCTTTGATCCAATTCCGCGATACGAAGCATCACTGAGCTGGGATAACTGACCTGAGACCACAGCTGCTGGCGCAAGTCACTCCAATCATCCCACTTTCCAGCTTGTATCCAATCGGCGATCGCATTAGCCACATTTGGAAACACCACCGACTCTTGCAGGTCTTCATGTAACCAATTGGCAAGATGTTGAGTATTGAGTTGCTCACAGACACTCGCTAAACCTAGGTTAAGTAAAGTTGCGGCATTGCTTTGCTGCTCAAACTGACCTTGAAGCGGTTTAACTAATAACTTCTTGCCGCTTGCCATCGCTTCCGAGGGTAGTTCGAAGCCTGAATTACAAAATACACCGCTACACTGCGCCAAAGCCAACGGAAATCTTTCACGGCAAATAGGTTCAAGGTCAATATTGCCGATTCGTTGAACTTGTTTTATTTGGGGATGGAAGCACCGAAAACGAGTATGGCTGAAACGTTTTAGCAGCCGTGTTATTTGGCTTAGATCTTCAAAAGGAAGGTACACCAGATAGAAGTTTTGAGTCTGTTCAATAAGACTATGGGCTATGATTGGAGGCAGTATTTCCTGATCAAAATGATACCAATGTAATCCCATGAGTTGCTTACATGGCGCAAAATTCTTAACAAGACTTCGACGTAGTGGGTTCATATGCGCATTCGGGATCGACTTTAACAACGCAGCTTGGTGTGAAATAGCAATACTTGGTAGTCCTGCCTGTTTTGCTACCCAGGCAGATAAAGGCTCAAAGTCGTTGATCAGTAAGTCGTAGCGTTCCAAATTGAGCGACTGACTATCTTTTATCCATTGCTGAAGACGAAAATCTTGAGCTGTACGCCAGCTACTAACTTTACCGGCATGACTTGCGAAACTTAAGCCACGTTTAAAATCGAAGTCCCCAAACTCTTCAATGATCGGTTTGCATCCACGCCGACCGGTCATCAGCACATCGACTTCTATATTAAGTTCCTTTAAGGCTTTAACTAATAACCTTGCACGGGTTATGTGTCCATTTCCAGTGCCTTGTACCCCATATAAAACGCGCATACTCATACCACCATCCAGACGACGCAAAGACCCAGCAACGCGCCAGCTATTACATCACTAATAAAATGCACCCCAAGTAAGACTCGAGAACAAGCAATCAAACTTGAGCATGTAAATGCAAGCACACTAAACGCAGGAAAAACTTCATCCACACAGGCGGCCATTACGAATGCGCCAGCACTATGTCCCGAAGGAAAACTAAAACGGTCACTGGGCTTAATGAATACCGGGAGTTGTTTAGGGCGGTCACGTCGAAAGAGTTGCTTGAGACTCAAATAAAGACCAAGCTCAACAACAAATGACTTGCTTGCTAAGACTATGAATTCCACGCCTCGATCGGCGTAGCAATAAGTAAGTACGACAAGCAATACGTATAGATAGCCATCGCCAGCATGAGAGATCCACTTTGAAACGTATGCAACATGCCGATTAAATCGATGCTGCAGGCAACGGGCTGAAAACGCGTAATCCAAATTCACAATCAAGTCCCGCATAGCGATGCTCCGAGTACACTAAATTAGGTCTATGGTTTAAGAGTGAAGCTTGAAGTTGACGCTTATATGACAGTTATAGGAACAATAGATGAAGGGAGAAAATGCAAAAATATTACGCGTTGAGGTTAAATTATAAGCTCGTATCCCCCCTACTATTCATATACTCATTCACAAAATCAATAAAACAACGTTCAGCGATAGACAAGTAACCCTCTTTGCGCCAAGCCAAAGCTAAATCTAAATGCACCGCCGGGTTAAAAGGAACCCCAACTACCGAGTCTTCATTTTGGGTCACAATTTCGAGCAAGGCTGTCGTGGCAAAGTTCTGACCCACTATTTTAAGGATCATGGTCAATAGATTAGTTTCAAATGCGAAACGAGCGCTTAAATTGTGCGCCTCGCAAGCGGCGTCGATAAAATCCCGATGAAAATAGCCCGGCTTAAACATCACCAAATCATTTTCAAAGAACTGCTCAAAATTGACAAGGGCTTGCTTAGCTAATGGATGCTGTGGGCTAAACACTGCAACCATCTGTGAACTAAGCAACAATTGTGTTTCTAAAGCTGGGGGCACGTTCTGGTTAAGAATAACCCCTACATCAAGCTCCGCACTAAGCAGCATTTCGCGAATCGATTGGGTACCAGCATCTACGACAGTTAGCTTTAATTTTGGGTAGCGTTGTTTAAAGGCCATAATTATATCTGGAAAAAAGTATGACCCCATCATGCTTGGAGTACCCAGCCGCACCTCACCCTTAACCAGGCCTTTAAGCTCCGACATGGCTAGTTGAGCATCTTCCAGTTGTTGCACAATATTTGCTGCGTAACTAAACAGCACTTTTCCTTCATCGCTAAGGATTACGTTTCGGTCGTGACGCAAAAACAGCTTTACCCCAAGTTGCCGTTCGAGGTTTTTTATCGAGATGCTTAAAGCAGGCTGTGCAATACTCTGCTCACGCGCAGCTAAAGTGAAACTAGCGTGGCGTTGTACTGCGAGAAAATGCTGGAGTTGTTTTAGAGTCATTACGTAGCTATATAAATTTTATATAGAACCCATAATAACAATATATTTTTTCTATACAATCAAGCTTGCTAAACTGCTCATATCTAGTTCAGAAATAGCCGCAAATAGAATGCCAAGCGACGACTCTCACCGCAGCCTTAGAATTACCATTGCTCTTTGCCTTGGCTCATTTATTGTGTTTTGTAATCTGTACAGTGTGCAAGCCATTTTGCCCCAGTTGTCGTTCCACTTTGAAATTAGTGAAACCAAAGTTAATTGGCTATTTGCCGCAACCACGCTTGGTTTATCTGTGAGCCTCGTCCCATGGGCGGTTTATTCCGATAAATGCGGTAGAAAGCCAATTATCATAAGCAGCCTATTCTTAATCCCAGCCACTAGTTTTGTTATGCTTTTTTGCACTAGTTTCGAAAGCCTAGTCTTAGTTCGTGGCCTGTTGGGGATCGCCCTAGCTGCTTTTGCGGGGGTGGCAGTTGCTTATCTTGTTGAAGAGCTTTCAAGTCCCAGGTTTGCAAGCGCGATGGGGTTTTACATTGCGGCCAATTCTCTAGGAGGAATAAGCGGCCGCGTGCTTGGAGGCGTGATTAATCAACATCTCGGTTGGCAGGCTACAATCATCACTCTAGTTTCGCTAAGTTTAGTCGGAGCAATCGCTGTATATTTGCTACTCCCCAATCAACACAACTTTAAAGCCCAGGGGATTAGCTTGCAGCACCTCAATCGAGGTGTGCGCTACCACATTAACGACAACACAGTCTGGTTTGGTATGTTAATTGGAGGCCTAAATTTCGCCCTCTTTGTCAACCTGTACTCTGTCGTGGTCTTTCGTCTCGCGCACGCGCCGTTCAATTTAGACTCCTCCATCAGCTCACTATTTTTTTTGTGTTACCTCGCCGGCACTCTAAGCTCTTCATACAGCGGTTATTGGTCCAAACACCGCAGCCCAGTTCTAGGGATGATGCTCGGGGGGACATTCGGACTACTAGGAATGCTGACCGCGAGTTCTTCAAGTATATTGATGATTGTAGCCGGACTATTGCTGATAAGCTTTGGAGGCTTTTTCACCCATTCCTTAGCCTATGCATGGGTAAACCAGCAAGCTAAACAACAAAAAACCAGTGCTGGAGCTCTCTATTTAGTTCACTACTATGTCGGTGGCAGTTTAGGCGGCTTTGTTCTGCTGTTTTGTTGGCAACAGTATCACTGGCAAGGAGTTATCATTGGTGGGAGTTGTATGTACGCTTTGTTGTTTACTTTGGCTTGGAAGTTACACCTGAGAGAGAATTCTCAGGCAAATACTAAACTTGCTAAGCCTCTAACTTAATCGTACTGATTAATCCCTCGCTCAGTACTTGCACGACCATTTATTACAGCGTAACTTTACCCGATAGTTTTGGTGAAGGGACATACTCATGAACAATCAAGTAATTATATTTGATACAACCTTGCGCGATGGCGAACAAGCCTTAGCTGCAAGCTTGACCGTAAAAGAAAAACTACAAATCGCATTCGCATTGGAGCGACTTGGCGTTGATGTCATGGAAGTTGGTTTTCCTATTTCTTCGCCCGGTGATTTTGAGTCGGTTCAAACCATTGCCAAGCATGTAAAAAACTCAAGAGTTTGCGCACTCTCTCGAGCGTTGAAAAAAGACATTGATGTCGCGGCGCAGGCACTCCAAGTGGCTGAAGCCTTCCGGATCCATACCTTTATATCCACGTCGACAGTCCACGTTGAAAGCAAGTTAAAGCGTAGCTTCGATGACGTTTTGGAGATGGCTGTCGGAGCGGTAAAACATGCCCGTAACCTAAGCGAGGATGTAGAGTTTTCTTGTGAAGATGCCGGGCGTACGCCAATCGATAACCTCTGCCGTATGGTTGAAGCGACAATAAAAGCTGGCGCGCGCACGATCAACATTCCTGATACCGTGGGTTACACCTACCCTACTGAGTTTGGTTCAATTATCCGCCAGTTGTATGAGCGGGTTCCAAATATTGACCAAGCGGTGATATCTGTGCATTGCCACGATGATTTGGGCTTGTCGGTTGCCAATTCAATTGCAGCTGTTGAGCAAGGCGCTCGCCAAATTGAATGTACCCTTAACGGTATTGGTGAGCGCGCTGGTAATTGCTCTTTAGAAGAAGTTGCAATGATCTTACAAACACGCGGCCGAGACTTAGGTGGCGTATTCACAAATATTAAAGCCAACGAGATATCAAGAAGTAGTCAGTTGGTCAGCCACTTGTGCAATATGCCGGTACAGAGCAATAAAGCTATCGTCGGTGCAAATGCTTTTTCCCACTCCTCGGGTATCCACCAAGACGGAATGCTTAAAAATAAGAACACTTACGAAATCATGACACCAGAGAGTGTTGGTCTAAATAAAAACAGTCTTAATTTAACCTCTCGTTCCGGTCGCCACGTGATAAAACACCGAATGCAGGAGCTTGGTTATGCCGAGCATGAATATAACTTGGACGAGCTATATGAAAGCTTTCTTCAGCTAGCGGATCGTAAAGGGCAAGTCTTCGATTATGACCTCGAAGCTTTAGTCTTTTTTAATAATCAGAACCAAGGCTTAGATCATTTCAAGCTGGAGTATCTAAGCGCGCAAAGTGGCTCCGATGTTTTATCCACAGCGACCGTAAAACTTGTCGTCGGAGACGAATCCTTTGTCGATGCTGCAACCGGGAATGGGCCTATCGATGCCGCCTATCGTTGTTTATCAAAACTCAGCGGTTATCAAATCGAAATTGATGATTACACCATCGAGGCCGCCGGTGGTGGCAGTACCGTAGCAAGTAAAGCGGATATCAAAGACGCATTAGGCAAGGCCGATATCGTGGCAAGCTATCAAGGCCGTCGTTATCACGGCATGGGTTTAGCCACAGATATCGTCGAGGCATCAGCCAAAGCTTTTGTTCATGTCTTAAATCATATCTACCGCGCCCAGCGCGTTGCAGAAATAAAGCATGAACAACAAGACCAGCAGTCAGCGTAGGTACTTGTCTCTGCTAGCGAGTGTGTTATTGCCCCTCGCTAGCAGCCTTGTTGCTACAAGTACACAGGCACAGCAATTACGTTTTGTCCGCAGTACAACTGATTTCGAGATTGTTTGGATTGATCAAGAGCAACAGCGACAATCAATTGCATTTGAGCTAGCAGGCTATCCAAAACAGTTAAGTCAATTCAGTGCCTACAAAACTGAAAACCTAAATAACTTTTTGCTACGCGAACTGCGAAAATCCCCTGCGGCAGCTTCAAACCAACAGCAGCAAGTAACTCTTACTATTAAAAACAACCGCTTAAACTACAGTATTCAGGCAAAAGATAATCAAGAAGTCTCACAAATTTATAGCGAACTTCGGGCACTTGAAAACGATCTGTTCCAACAGTATTTGGATATCAACTACTGGAAAGTGGAGACCAGCGTTAGTGGTTCTGCCATCATTTTACCCGACTATCAACGCCTGATAAGCGATAGCTCGCCCTTTATGCAGAGTATTGGCACTGCCATTGTTGATAAGTTCCCTAAAACTCAGAATGGAGTTGTAACTCGCGATATTGTTGAGTTTGTGCTGAATTTTGTGCAGAACATACCCTATGAGCACTTGAGCCCTGTCCAACGCGGTGCTGGTTACTTGAGCCCAATCCAAACCTTACGTAACAATTTAGGTGATTGTGATAGCAAGAGCGCCTTGATGGCTAGCATTATGCGCTATGTGTTCCCACGCTTAGGAATTCGCATGATTTATACCAAAGACCATGCTTTGCTCGCTTTCACGCTAGCGGCAGTTGGCGAGGATGAAACCATCAATGAAGATGGACGACAACTAGTGCTTGCTGAACCGACAGGTCCAGCGGCCTTAGACTTTGGGCAGTTGGCGGCAAGCACCCGCTCTCAAATTGAATCGGGCGCTTATGTGTCGATTAGCATTCCCTAAGCTTAATAAAGTTGAATAAATTCCAAAGCGATATTGTAATCGCGCTCTTGATCCACGCGAATCACACGAGCTTCGGCACGAAGAGGGCTTACCGGCCCTCCGGCCTCACCAAGTGAAACAGCAACGACATCGTCGACCAACACACCATTTTCGCTAGTTGAAATGCTCATTCCAGTGGCACTAAGATCTTTGCACTGACCTTGAATATTACCCGACAGTGTTTTTATAAAGACTGGCGCGTCGACCGCCATGCGCTGGAAAGCTCGCTTCTCTTCTTCTCTTAACATAGTTTCACTTAGTCCTTAAACTATAAGTTGGCCTCAGCAAAAGAGGCCAATCGACTTCGGACGACCCCGTTTAGATAAACATTAGCACTGCCATCAAAATCCTTAAACCTTTCTACGATATATGTGAGGCCTGACGTGACAGCGGTTAGATAATTACTATCTATTTGACTTAAATTTCCACAACAAACTAGTTTAGTACCCTCGCCACAGCGAGTGATGATGGTTTTAAGTTGACTCGAAGTTAAGTTCTGGCATTCGTCCAAAAAGACTAAGGAATGCTGAATCGATCGTCCACGCATAAAGTTTACCGATTTAAACTGGATGTTAGCTTTTTCCATGATGTAAGCCATTGAGCTTTGCATACTTTCGTCATGTTTATGCAGCACCTCTAAGGTATCGGTAATTGCAGCTAACCAAGGCGCCATTTTTTCTTCTTCTGTGCCCGGAAGAAAGCCAATTGATTCTGCGATCTCAGGGGTATTACGTGTCACAATAATTTTGTCATAAATGCCTTTCTCAACGACCATTTCTAAAGCTGCGGCCATCGCTAATAGGGTTTTACCACTACCCGCCGGCCCGTTGAGAATCACTAAATCTATATTGGGATCTAGGAGAGCGTCAAAAGCCATGCCTTGATAGATATTTTTAGGCCGCACCCCCCAAGCATGACGAGACATCAGTTTCTCGTAGCCAAGGTCTAGTATTTGTAGCTCTTTTTCATTGTGAGCCACAACCCGTGCAGCAAAGCTCTGCGTATCATCAACGATGTATTGGTTGATATGAGCAGACTCAATAATGCCGTTAGGGATTGTATGCAAGGTTTCACGCCCTTGAGTTTCACTTTTACAGTCTTTGACACGTCCCCAAAAACTGCCTTCAAGCTCATAAAAGCCCTTTGCCAACAAACTAATATCATCAATAAGCTGGTCAGTTCTATAGTCTTCCACATGCTGCATACCAGCGCCTTTGGCTTTAAGGCGCATATTTATATCTTTGGTAACCAGAGCAACTTTACGCTGTGGATTGAGTGCCTGTAGGTGCAGGGCACCATTGATGATCCGATTATCTGGTTCATCGCTGCTAAAGCTTTGATTAGCTTTTGCTAGTTCTTGCTCCGTTTGTATGGAGATCCGTCCGCTAGCGCCTTCTTGCCCATTACGCCGCAACGCAACGCCTTTAATGATTTGTTCCGGGCTTGCATCTTTAAATACGTCTTCTAGTGATCTTATCGCCACGCGGGCATCACGGGCTACGTCTTTCTGGCGGTCTTTAATACGGTCGAGCTCTTCGAGTACCGTCATTGGAATAACGACGTCGTGTTCTTGAAAGGAATAAATGGCGAGAGGTTCGTGTAGTAGTACATTGGTATCGAGAATAAACAGCGTAGACATTGATGTTTCCAAAGTGGCCTCCAAGCCAGTGGCATTTCAACGTTTGCTATTTCACTAGACCAAAAAAAAAGGGCCGCGTCAATTCGATATTACATCGAAGTGACCCGACCCTCTTAGATAGACCTAGTTTATTCGGACTGTGAGTCCGCTGCGTTTAGCAACGCAGCTAGGTTATCACTTGCTTCTTCTGCAGAGACGACAACTGGTGGCGCTTCCTTGGCAGCACGACGTGCTTCATGGTATGCGTAACCAGTACCAGCAGGAATCAAGCGACCTACTGTTACGTTCTCTTTAAGACCGCGCAATTCATCTTGTTTACCAGAAACCGCTGCTTCCGTTAGGACACGTGTGGTTTCTTGGAACGATGCTGCAGAAATAAAGCTTTCTGTAGACAAAGATGCTTTGGTAATACCGAGTAACTCGTGACGGAACACAGCAGGGCGTTTACCCTCTGCAATCAATACACGGTTGGCGATATTAACGCGGGCAACTTCAGCTTGTTCACCAAGTAAGAAGTCAGAATCACCAGCATCAAGGATCAAACCTTTACGCAACATCTGACGGACAACTGTCTCGATGTGCTTATCATTGATTTTTACACCTTGTAGGCGGTATACATCTTGAACTTCATTGACGATGTAGTTAGTCAAATCACTCACACCGCGCAAACGCAAGATGTCATGTGGAGACTCTGCACCATCAGCAATAACTTCACCTTTTTGGACTTTTTCACCCTCAAAGATGTTCAAGTTACGCCACTTAGGAATCATTTCTTCGTGTACATCACCTTCTGGTGGAGTGATCAGTAGGCGAACCTTACCTTTCGTCTCTTTACCAAAGCTTACTGTACCCGAGATTTCAGCCAAGATAGCTGCTTCTTTCGGTTGACGAGCTTCAAACAAGTCAGCAACGCGTGGTAGACCACCGGTAATATCTTTAGTACCGCCAGACTCTTGAGGAATACGAGCAACCGCATCACCAACGCCAACAACTGCGTCTTCGGCTAAGTTAACAATTGCCTTACCAGGCAAAGGATAACTAGCGACAAGGTCAGTACCCGGGATAAGGATGTCATTGCCATCCGCATCAACAAGTTTAACTGTCGGGCGCATTTCTTTACCCGCACTTGTACGCTCACCTGCATCAAGAATAACGGTGCTAGATAGACCTGTTAGCTCATCTGTTTGACGCGTTACTGTAACACCGTCAATCATGTCAACAAACTTCAAGCGACCTTCCACCTCGGTAATAATAGGGTGGGTGTGTGGGTCGAAGTTAGCAACGATTGCACCAGCGTTAACTGCATCGCCGTCTTTAACCTCAAGAATACTACCGTAAGGAAGTTTATGAGATTCTTTGGTGCGACCTAACTCGTCAATAACTGTTAGCTCTGTTGAACGTGAAGTAACAACAAGTTTATCTTCTGAGTTCGTTACCGCTTTAGCATTATGTAACTTGATAGAACCACTGTTCTTAACAGTTGCACTGCTTTCAGCTACTGCACGTGATGCTGCACCACCAATGTGGAAGGTACGCATCGTAAGCTGTGTACCAGGTTCACCGATAGATTGTGCTGCCACAACCCCAACCGCTTCACCTTTAGCAACCATATGGCCACGAGCCAAGTCACGTCCGTAACAGTGGGCACAAACCCCAAAGTCATTTTCACAACTGATAACAGAACGAACCAATATCGTGTCAACTGAATGCTCTTCAATCAAATCACAAAGTTTTTCGTCGATTAGCGTATTACGAGTAAGCAGTACTTCTTCAGTACCAGGCTTAAGCACGTCTTCTGCAATAACACGACCAAGAACACGCTCACGTAGCGGTTCAACAACATCACCACCTTCAATATGAGGCGTCATGATTACACCATTCAAGGTGCCACAGTCGTTTTCGTTAACAACTAAATCCTGAGCAACATCAACCAAACGACGAGTCAAATAACCCGAGTTTGCTGTTTTAAGTGCGGTATCGGCTAGACCTTTACGTGCACCGTGCGTTGAGATGAAGTATTGACCAACGTTTAGACCTTCACGGAAGTTAGCAATAATTGGTGTTTCAATGATTGAGCCATCAGGCTTAGCCATCAAACCACGCATACCTGCTAGCTGACGAATCTGAGCAGCACTACCACGAGCACCCGAATCGGCCATCATGTAGATACTGTTAAAAGAGTCTTGCTCTTCTTGTTCGCCATCACGATTAGTTACAACTTCTTTTTTCAAGTTGTCCATCATCGCTTTCGCTAGTTGGTCATTCGCTGACGACCAGATATCGATAACTTTGTTGTATCGCTCACCAGCGGTAACTAGACCGGCAAAGAATTGGTCTTGAATTTCTTTAACTTCTTCAGACGCATTGCCAACAATGTCTTTCTTCGCTTCAGGAATAACCATGTCGTTAATACCGACAGATACGCCAGAAAGAGTCGCAAAGTGGAAACCGGTATACATCAATTGGTCAGCAAAGATAACCGACGCTTTAAGACCCAATTTACGATAGCAAGTGTTCAACAAATTCGAGATTTGTTTTTTGCCCATCGGTTGGTTCACGATATCGTAAGGCAATCCTTCAGGAACAACCAATGACAGAATTGCACGACCAATCGTAGTATCTTTAAGTTCAGTACGCTCTTTGCGAGTGCCGTCTTCAGCAAACTCTACTTCAGTAATACGTACTTTCACACGAGCGTGTAGGCTTGCATGATGAGCGCGGAATACCTTTTCAGCTTCTTTAGGACTAGCAAGGTACATGCCCTCGCCTTTCGCATTGATTGCTTCTCGAGTCATGTAGTAAAGACCCAAGACAACATCTTGCGAAGGAACGATAATTGGCTCACCGTTAGCTGGCGACAAGATGTTGTTGGTAGACATCATCAAGGTGCGAGCTTCAAGTTGCGCTTCAATTGTCAAAGGAATGTGGACGGCCATTTGGTCGCCATCAAAGTCGGCGTTATAAGCCGCACAAACCAATGGGTGCAATTGAATTGCTTTACCTTCAATAAGGACAGGTTCAAAGGCCTGGATACCCAAACGGTGCAAAGTAGGTGCACGGTTTAATAGTACTGGGTGTTCGCGGATAACTTCTTCAAGAATATCCCAAACTTCGCCACCTTCACGCTCAACCATTTTCTTAGCAGCTTTGATCGTCGTCGCAAGACCACGTAATTCAAGTTTGCCGTAGATAAACGGTTTGAATAGCTCTAGTGCCATCTTCTTAGGAAGACCACACTGATGTAAGCGCAGTGTTGGACCAACGGTAATTACAGAACGGCCAGAATAGTCAACACGCTTACCTAGAAGGTTTTGACGGAAACGACCTTGCTTACCTTTGATCATGTCTGCTAAAGATTTTAGCGGACGTTTGTTTGAACCAGTAATTGCACGGCCACGACGTCCGTTATCAAGTAGCGCATCAACCGCTTCTTGTAACATACGTTTTTCGTTGCGAACAATAATGTCTGGTGCCGCGAGGTCTAATAGACGCTTCAAACGGTTGTTACGGTTAATCACACGACGGTACAAATCGTTAAGATCTGAAGTCGCGAAACGGCCGCCATCCAAAGGTACCAAAGGACGTAGATCTGGTGGAAGAACTGGTAATACAGTTAAGATCATCCACTCTGGCTTGTTGCCAGAATCGCGGAATGCTTCCATCAATTTTAGACGCTTGGTAACTTTCTTACGTTTTGTTTCTGAATTGGTCGTCGCTAGCTCTTCGCGCATTTCTTCGACTTCGTGGTCGATGTCCTGCTCTTTTAGCAAGGCTAGAATTGCTTCTGCGCCCATTTTAGCTTCGAACTCATCGCCGTACTCTTCGAGTGCGTCTAGATAAGTTTCTTCAGTTAGCATTTGTCCGCGCTCAAGACTAGTCATACCAGGCTCGATAACAACAAATGATTCAAAATAAAGTACGCGTTCTATATCACGCAAAGTCATGTCTAGCATCAAACCGATGCGAGATGGCAACGACTTCAAAAACCAGATATGAGCAACCGGAGATGCTAGCTCGATATGACCCATACGGTCACGACGAACTTTAGATTGTGTAACTTCTACGCCACACTTCTCACAAATTACACCACGGTGCTTCAGGCGCTTGTACTTTCCGCACAAACACTCGTAATCTTTAACCGGACCAAAGATACGCGCACAGAACAAGCCATCACGCTCAGGCTTAAAGGTACGGTAGTTAATGGTTTCTGGTTTTTTAACTTCACCAAACGACCATGAACGAATCATATCTGGTGACGCTAGACCGATTTTGATACCTTCAAAATCTTCGGTCTTACCTTGTTGCTTTAGAAACTTTAATAAGTCTTTCACGTTTCTCTCCAGTGTGGAGTTAAAACTGGGGTATCTCGATTAAGCTGAGATACCCGCCATGCTTTATGCAGGTTAGCCCTGTCTTACAGCTCGTCCAGTTCCATGTTGATACCCAAAGAACGAATTTCTTTAAGTAGAACATTGAATGATTCTGGCATGCCTGGCTCCATCTGATGATTGCCGTCAACGATGTTTTTATACATCTTAGTACGACCGTTAACATCATCTGACTTAACCGTAAGCATTTCTTGAAGCGTATAAGCGGCACCGTATGCTTCGAGTGCCCATACTTCCATCTCACCGAAGCGCTGGCCACCAAACTGAGCTTTACCACCAAGTGGTTGCTGAGTAACGAGGCTGTAAGAGCCGGTTGAACGTGCATGCATTTTATCATCGACCAAGTGGTTCAATTTAAGCATGTACATGTAACCAACTGTTACCGGACGCTCGAAAGCATCACCTGTACGACCATCATAAAGTGTGATCTGTCCAGATTCTGGCAAGCCCGCTAGTGTTAGCAATTCTTTGATTTCAGCTTCTGCTGCACCATCAAATGCTGGTGTTGCCATTGGCACACCGCCACTAAGGTTTTTAGCCAAAGTCATGACTTCTTCATCGGTAAATTCTTCGAGATTAACAACTTGGCAAACGTCTTTACCTACATTGTAAACTTTCTGAATAAACTCACGAAGTTCAGCCAATTGCGTCACACGTTCCGCTTTAACCATGGCTTCGATTTTCTCACCAACACCTTTAGCCGCTAGGCCTAAGTGGGTTTCGAGAACCTGACCAATGTTCATACGCGATGGTACACCCAATGGGTTAAGGCAAATATCTACCGGACGACCAGTGTCATCGTATGGCATATCTTCGCGAGGAACGATAGTCGAGATAACACCTTTGTTACCATGACGACCGGCCATCTTATCACCCGGTTGAATGCGACGCTTAACAGCAAGGTAGACTTTAACAATCTTAAGTACACCAGGTGCTAAATCGTCACCTTGTGTGATCTTACGACGCTTAATGTCAAACTGCTTATCAAAGTCAGCTTTAAGTTCAAGGTGTTGCTCAGCAATTTGCTCAAGTTGTGTTTGAGCAGCTTCGTCTTCAACCGTGATACTTAACCATTCTGAACGTGGCAATCTATCGATTTCTGCCGCATCTTTGCCAGCTGCAATCAATACTGAGCGAGCACGCTCAAGGATGCCATTAACCAAGATCTCATGCTTCTCGGTTAAATCTTTTTTAGCTTCTGCAAGGTGCATGTTTTCAACTTCAACCGCACGCTTGTCTTTCTCCACACCATCACGGGTGAAGACTTGAACATCGATAACTGTACCAAATACAGAGTTAGGAACTCGCAATGAGGTATCTTTTACGTCCGATGCTTTTTCGCCGAAGATAGCACGCAATAGCTTCTCTTCTGGCGTTAGCTGTGTTTCACCCTTAGGTGTCACTTTACCAACTAGAATGTCACCTGGTTTAACTTCAGCGCCAACATAAACAATACCTGACTCATCAAGTTTGCTTAGAGCCGACTCACCAACATTTGGAATGTCAGCTGATATTTCTTCGCTACCTAACTTCGTATCACGAGCAATACAACTAAGCTCTTGAATATGAATGGTAGTAAAGCGGTCTTCTTTCGCGACGTTTTCTGAAATCGCAATTGAATCTTCAAAGTTAAAACCGTTCCAAGGCATGAATGCAATGCGCATGTTTTGGCCTAGCGCCAATTCACCAAGGTCTGTTGAAGGACCATCTGCAAGTACATCGCCTTTAGCAACAAGTTCACCAGCTGCAACAACTGGACGTTGGTTGATACATGTATTTTGGTTTGAACGGGTGTATTTGGTTAAGTTGTAGATATCAATACCGGCTTCGCCAGCAGTGAGCTCTTCTTCGTTAACTTTAACTACAATTCGGCTAGCATCGGCATATTCAACAACACCGCCACGACCAGAAACTACAGTTACACCTGAATCAACAGCAACAGCACGTTCAATACCTGTACCTACTAGCGGCTTATCAGCACGCAGAGTTGGAACAGCTTGACGTTGCATGTTAGAACCCATCAAGGCACGGTTAGCATCATCGTGTTCAAGGAATGGAATCAATGAAGCAGCAACCGAAATAATCTGTTGCGGACTTACATCCATATACTGAACATCTTCTGCTTTCATAAAGGTTGATTCACCCTTATGACGAACCGGTACAAGTTCTTCTGAGCTTAGTTTACCGTCTGCATTGGTCTCAGCATTTGCTTGCGCAATAACAAAAGTACCTTCTTGAATTGCTGACAAGTATTCAACTTCATCAGTAATATCGCCGTCGATTACTTTACGGTATGCCGTTTCTAGGAAACCATATTCGTTAGTACGTGCGTAAACAGCCAAAGAGTTAATCAAACCAATGTTTGGTCCCTCTGGTGTTTCAATCGGACACAAACGACCATAGTGCGTTGGGTGTACGTCACGAACTTCAAAGCCAGCACGCTCACGAGTCAAACCACCTGGACCTAATGCTGAAATACGACGCTTGTGCGTGACTTCAGATAGCGGGTTGTTCTGATCCATAAATTGCGACAATTGCGAAGATCCGAAGAACTCTTTAACTGCTGCTGAAATTGGTTTTGCATTGATCAGATCTTGTGGCATAAGGCCATCTAGATCGCCCAAGCTTAGGCGCTCTTTAACAGCACGCTCAACTCGAACAAGTCCAACACGGAATTGGTTTTCAGCCATTTCACCAACACTACGAATACGACGGTTACCCAAGTGGTCAATATCGTCCACTTCACCACGGCCATTTCGAATGTCGATTAATGTTTGCATCACTTTAATGATGTCTTCTTTCTCAAGCACACCAATGTTGTCTTCGCTTTCACGACCAACACGGCTATTGAACTTCATACGACCTACAGTTGATAAGTCATAGCGTTCGCCATTAAAGAATAAGTTTTGGAACAAACCTTCTGCTGCATCTTTCGTAGGTGGCTCACCTGGGCGCATCATACGATAGATTTCAACCAAAGCTTCCAAACGGTTTGTACTAGAATCAACACGTAATGTGTCAGATATAAACGAACCATTATCCAGTTCATTAGTATAAATCGTTTTAAGCGACTTAAAGCCAGCTTGTGAAAGTTCAGCGACAAGCTCTAGGTTCAGCTCTGTATTAGCTGCTGCAACAACTTCACCCGTAGTTTCATTGATGTAGTCATCAGCTAGAGTTTTACCCACTAGGTACTCTACTGGAACTTCAATCTCAGTAATGCCGGCTTTTTCAAGCTGACGTACGTGGCGTGCTGTTACACGACGGCCGGCTTCAATAACCACTTCACCGTCGAGTTTAAAATCAAATGAAATCGTATCACCGCGTAAACGCTGTGGTACCAATGCCATTTTGATGGAATTCTTTTCTATTGAGAAAGTTGTGCTCTCAAAGAAAGTTTCCAGAATTTCAGGTGTCGTCATCTCAAGAGCACGCAAGATAATACTTGCCGGCAACTTACGACGGCGATCTATTCGTACAAACAGATTGTCTTTTGGATCAAACTCGAAATCGAGCCATGAACCACGGTAAGGAATAACGCGAGCGTTATACAACACTTTACCTGAGCTATGTGTTTTACCACGATCGTGATCGAAGAATACACCTGGACTACGGTGCAACTGAGAAACGATTACACGCTCTGTACCATTAATTACAAAGGTACCGTTGTCGGTCATGAGTGGCATTTCACCCATGTACACTTCTTGCTCTTTGATGTCTTTAACCGTGCCTGCCGGAGCTTCACGATCATAAATCACCAAACGAAGCTTAACTCGCAATGGAGCAGAGTAGGTGACACCACGAATTTGACATTCTTTCACGTCAAATACGGGATCCCCCAGGCGATAGCTCACATATTGCAGTTCCGAATAGCCTGAATAGCTGGCAATAGGGAATACACTGCGAAATGCAGCCTCCAAACCGTACTCTCCCTCTGGATCCGCTTCGATAAACTTCTCGAAAGAATCCAACTGGATCGAAAGTAGGTAAGGGGTATCCACCACTTGAGGACGTTTTCCAAAGTCCTTACGAATGCGTTTTTTCTCTGTATAAGAGTAAACCATATGGTTCCTCAACTCGCTGATAAGTGACCCACTCTGTCCGCTAAATCTGGGACAGCTCTAACACCCGTTTACTTTTTGATATCCTAGGGCTACCTAGGCATGCTGACCTTGTCTGAAACGGAGAAAAAGACAGAGGTCTACAGCGCAAAAAGGCCGGTGACTAAAAAGTCACCAGCCGATGCCTATACAGGCAGCAATCTATACAAGTATAGACTACTTAAGCTCAACAGTTGCGCCAGCTTCTTCTAGAGTAGCTTTAAGTGCTTCAGCTTCAGCTTTATCAACGCCTTCTTTAACTGCAGCAGGAGCTGAGTCAACTAAGCCTTTAGCTTCTTTCAGGCCAAGACCTGTAGCAGCACGTACCGCTTTAATAGCAGCAACTTTGTTTGCGCCAGGGCCAGTAAGAATTACGTCGAATTCAGACTGTTCTTCAGCAGCAGCGCCAGCGTCACCAGCAACAGCAACAGCAGCAGCAGCAGATACGCCGAACTTCTCTTCCATTGCTTCGATAAGTTCAACAACATCCATTACTGACATTTCAGCAACAGCTTCGATGATTTGGTCTTTAGTGATAGACATGAATCAAATTCCTAAATTTATTTATAAATAATAATTGGTTAAGCAACAAGCAAACAATTAAGCTGCTTCTTTCTGCTCGCGAATAGCTGCGATAGTACGTACCAGTTTTCCGGCCGAAGCTTCTTTCATTGTTGCCATTAGCTTGGCAATTGCTTCGTCGTAAGTTGGTAGTTTTGCAAGAACGTTTACGTCTGCAAGTGCGCCTTCATAGGCAGCAGCTTTAACTTCAAATTTGTCTTCTGTTTTAGCAAAGTCTGTAAGTAGACGTGCTGCAGCACCTGGGTGCTCGTTAGAAAACGCAATCAAAGTAGGACCAGTAAATGTTTCTACTAAACATTCGTAACTAGTACCTTCAACCGCTCTACGTGCTAATGTGTTCCGTACAACGCGCATGGTTACACCAGCTTCGCGTGCTTGTGCACGTAAAGTGGTCATCGCGCCTACAGTTACACCACGTGAATCGGCGACTACTGCAGAAAGTGCAGCGGTGGCAGCTTCGTTGACTTCAGCAACAATCGCTTTTTTGTCTTCGAGTCCTAATGCCATTGGCTTTACTCCTGGATTCCAGTAAAGATTAGTTGCCTAATCGTGTATTACTCAAGATGGCTTGAGCAGTTTCACGGTTTGGAGGTCCAAAATTATTAAATATTTCTGGGGGTTCCGCACCGTCTACGCAGGATAATTAAGTATTTCAATGAAAGACCCCTGCGGTCTTGGACGAGGATTCATAAAGAATCCCGACCCATAAATTCAAAGCGCGAAATTATAGAGCTAATCGCGCGCTTTGTAAACCTATGCTTAACTAGATATCTAAGCTAGAAGCGTCGATAGCAATACCGGCACCCATAGTTGTAGATAAGCTGATCTTCTTAAGGAATTGACCTTTAGACTGTGACGGCTTAGCTTTTTTCAAAGCAACCAACAAGGCTTCAAGGTTTTCTTTAATTTGATCAGCATCAAAATCAACTTTACCGATAGTAGTATGGATAATACCATTCTTATCATTGCGGTAACGGATTTGACCAGCTTTAGCTTGCTTAACCGCATCGGCAACGTTAGGAGTAACGGTACCAACTTTTGGGTTAGGCATAAGGCCACGAGGACCTAGAATTTGACCTAGTTGACCAACAACACGCATTGCATCCGGAGAAGCAATAACAACGTCGAAGTTCATTTCGCCAGCTTTAACTTGAGCAGCTAAGTCGTCCATACCAACAATGTCAGCACCGGCTTCTTTAGCAGCTTCAGCGTTAGGGCCTTGCGTAAATACAGCAACGCGTACGTCACGACCAGTACCATGCGGTAATACAGTCGCGCCACGAACGTTTTGATCAGATTTACGTGGGTCAACACCCATGTTTACTGATGCATCAACGCTCTCAACGAATTTAGCTGTCGCTAGCTCTTTCAACAAAGCTACTGCTTCATTGATTTCATAAATTTTACCCGCTTCTACTTTTTCGCGGATTGTGCGCATACGCTTAGAAAGTTTTGCCATCGTCTTAGCCCTCTACTACCAAGCCCATAGAACGGGCAGAACCTTCAATTGTACGAACCATTGCATCCAAATCAGCACCTGTAAGATCAGGTTCTTTGGTTTTTGCAATCTCTTCAAGTTGTGCACGGTTTACAGTACCAACCTTCTCTTTATTTGGAACACCAGAACCTGACTTAATGCCAGCCGCTTTCTTAAGTAAGTAAGAAGCAGGTGGAGTCTTAGTTTCAAAAGTGAAAGAACGGTCACTGTATACTGTAATAACTACAGGAACTGGAGCGCCTTTCTCAAGAGAATCTGTTTTTGCGTTAAACGCTTTACAGAACTCCATGATGTTCACACCGTGTTGACCTAGAGCAGGACCAACTGGTGGCGACGGGTTTGCAGCACCGGCTGCAACTTGTAGCTTAATATAAGCTTGGACTTTTTTAGCCATTATACTTCCTCAATATGGGTAATAACGCTTCAACACCGAACCAATTGGGTCTCAGCTTCCCGTTATAACAAAGGGCAGCGGATTATAGGCGACCCACTGCCCTAGTACAAGATAAAATCTGTATTTTTTATAAACAACTTTAAAATGCTGTTTGTACACTCAAATTCGGTTTTAGCCTTTCTCGACTTGACCAAATTCTAGTTCCACTGGCGTGGCGCGACCAAAGATCAATACGGATACTTTTACGCGGCTCTTTTCGTAGTCGACTTCTTCGACGGTACCGTTGAAATCTGCAAACGGACCATCGCAAACACGTACCACTTCGCCTGGTTCGAACAAAGTCTTTGGACGTGGTGCATCACCAGCATCATTAACTCGGTCTAGAATTTTTTGCGCTTCGGCGCTAGAAATAGGTGCTGGGCGATCAGCTGTTCCGCCGATAAAGCCAAGAACACGTGGAACTTTACGTACCAAGTGCCAGCTTTCATCGTTCATGATCATTTGTACAAGAACATAGCCTGGGAAGAATTTACGTTCACTCTTACGACGCTGGCCGGCTCTCATCTCAACGACTTCTTCAGTTGGGACCATAATCTCGCCAAAGAAATCTTCCATTTCGTGGATTTGGATATGTTCTTTTAGAGATTTTTGCACACGCCCTTCATAGCCTGAGAAAGCCTGTACAACGTACCAACGTAATTTATCTTGTTGTTCTGTCATATTAGATGCCTATTCCGGTTATAAATGCGACTATTCGTACTAGAATACCGTCTAATCCCCAAAGGACAAGCGCCATAACCGCGGTCGCCGCTAATACGATTAACGTCGTTTGGGTCGCTTCTTGACGTGTTGGCCACACAACTTTGCGAACTTCCATACGGGATTCTCGAAAGAAGCTAAATGCTTGCTTTCCTTTCCCAGTTTGAAAGGCAACAGCAAAGGCGATTAGCAATGCGACAATAACCCCAATAACACGAACCACAATTGATACGTCACTGTAGATATTGTTACCTACGATCGCCGCTGCAATCAAAATTGCAACTAAGCCCCACTTTAGTCCGTCCAATCGGCTTGATTGGTTGTCAACATTCTCACTCATCAATAAAACCCGTAACTGATTCGAAAAAGTTCCATATCTAGATATGGAAAAGTCTTTGCAAGAATTTCTAGACACATTTACATGTCGAAATTCTTCGCTGGAAATCCAAGGGCGGATTGTATTGCTTATGAGCGGATTAAACAAGCTTTGAGCGCTATAAAAACAGCCAGTAGTGAATAAAGTAGCAGATGAGGTGTATGGCTTAAAATATGGATATAAAACAGGCAAAGTTTTTTAGAACATTAGAAACGAAAAAAGCCCGCGTTAGCGAGCTTTTTTTAGACTGGATGTACTACATTTCGACTAGGCGAAAATCTTAGCTACAACACCAGCACCAACAGTACGACCACCTTCACGAATCGCGAAACGTAGACCTTCGTCCATCGCGATTGGGCAGATTAGCTCTACAACAAATTTCAAGTTGTCGCCTGGCATTACCATTTCTACGCCTTCAGGAAGCTCTACAGCACCTGTTACGTCAGTTGTACGGAAGTAAAACTGTGGACGGTAACCTTTGAAGAATGGAGTGTGACGTCCGCCTTCATCTTTGCTTAGTACGTATACTTCAGCTTCGAACTTAGTATGTGGGTTGATTGACCCTGGAGCTGACAATACTTGACCACGTTGTACATCTTCACGCTTAGTACCACGTAGAAGAATACCACAGTTCTCACCAGCACGACCTTCATCTAGAAGCTTGCGGAACATTTCAACGCCAGTACAAGTCGTTGTAGTCGTTTCTTTAATACCAACGATTTCTACAGACTCACCAACTTTAACAATACCACGCTCAACACGACCAGTTACAACAGTACCACGACCTGAAATTGAGAATACATCTTCAATTGGTAGTAGGAACGGCTTATCAATGTCACGCTCTGGCTCTGGGATATATGAATCAAGAGCTTCTGCAAGCTCGATGATTTTAGCTTCCCACTCTTCTTCGCCTTCAAGCGCCTTAAGTGCTGAACCTTGGATCACAGGGATATCATCGCCTGGGAACTCATATTCAGAAAGAAGTTCACGAACTTCCATTTCTACTAGCTCAAGTAGTTCTTCGTCATCAACCATGTCACATTTGTTCATGAATACGATGATGTAAGGAACACCAACTTGACGTGAAAGCAAGATGTGCTCACGCGTTTGTGGCATTGGGCCATCTGTAGATGCAACAACCAAGATTGCGCCATCCATTTGAGCAGCACCGGTGATCATGTTTTTAACATAATCGGCGTGTCCTGGGCAGTCAACGTGTGCATAGTGACGCGTAGGAGTATCGTATTCAACGTGAGACGTTGAAATAGTAATACCACGCTCGCGCTCTTCTGGAGCGTTATCGATTGCTGCGAAATCTTTAGCTTCACCGCCGTAAACTTTAGCAAGTACGTTAGTGATTGCTGCTGTAAGAGTAGTTTTACCGTGGTCAACGTGGCCAATAGTACCTACGTTCACATGCGGTTTTAGACGTTCAAATTTTTCTTTAGACATGATAGTCCCTTCTGGATAAAAATCTGTGCCACGCGGTGCACATAGGATTTTGGTTTTGTCAAAACGACAAAAATGATAACAGATGGACTTATAGCAGGGAAGACTGGTGCTGATAGGCAGATTCGAACTGCCGACCTCACCCTTACCAAGGGTGCGCTCTACCAACTGAGCCATATCAGCACAATCTTTGTGTCTTGGAGCGGGCAGCGGGAATCGAACCCGCATCATCAGCTTGGAAGGCTGAGGTAATAGCCATTATACGATGCCCGCATCAATACCTACTGGTAAGACGACCTATTACCGTAATAGTGGTGGGGGGGGACGGATTCGAACCATCGAAGCTTGCGCGGCAGATTTACAGTCTGCTCCCTTTGGCCACTCGGGAACCCCCCCACGGTCTTTCTTTCGAAAGTACTTAAGCTAAATGGTGCCGACTACCGGAATCGAACTGGTGACCTACTGATTACAAGTCAGTTGCTCTACCTACTGAGCTAAGTCGGCACTGCTTAAGTGCTGCGCATTCTATGCAACCCCATTTTCAAAAGCAACACCAATTTTCAAAAAAAACACGCTTTTTTGTTTAGCCGCGCACTTTTCGGGCATTTTGACCAATTATTGGCTTCTTAAGGATACTTCTCCAGCCAGATAGGCGTTTATTTGACCGGCTTCGTTCAATAAAAAGTTTCCCTGTTGATCGATACCATGTGCATATCCGCTCTTTTTCTTACCATTAGAAAATTGTAGGTAGACCGGAAGCGATGCAAAACAATCAAATTCCGGCCAAACCTTAGCAAACGGAGAAAACCCTTGAGCTAAAAATAGGCTCAATTGATTGTGGACTTGATTAACAATTGCGATTAAGCATGCATTGCGGTCTACCGTTTCAGTTTTCAAACTTTGCAAGTCACAAATTTTTTGGTCTATTTGCGAATAGGCTGACAAAGGTAATTGGACATTAATGCCAACACCGATAATCAATTGCAATCTACCGTCGGCCTGCCCCACCATTTCAACTAGGATACCGCCAAGCTTTTCTCCGTTGGCGTAAATATCATTAGGCCACTTGAGTCCAACATCGTTATAACCTTGGTCTCGTAGAGCTTGAGCGCAAGCGATTCCGACGACCAAACTCAACCCCATGGCCGCTTCTATGCCGTCGTCGATTTGCCAAAGCAAGGAAAGACACAACTGAGACGCATAGGGGGTAAGCCAATTTCGCCCTCGCCGTCCACGTCCCGCGCTTTGATGTTCAGCAACCACAATTTGCCCTGGAGGACATGCATCTTTATTCGCCATCAACCATGCATTGGTTGAATCAATACTATGAAATAGTTTCAGTGGGTGCGGCGCTATCTCAGCAGAAATTCGACTCTCTTCAAGCAAACTTAATGGGGTTGCCAAACGATAACCTTTACCTTTGACTTTGAAAATCTCCAGTCCAGTTTGTTCTAGATCGTGGATATAGTTAGCGATGGTGGTTCGGCTAATCCCTAGCTCTAAAGCCAGGGCTTCTCCAGACACAAATTGCCCCTGATTTAAATGACGAACCAGTTTAAACGCCATATCAGATTGCATGGTTTATTCCGCTCAGCCTTGCCAAACAATCCATCGCATCACATTCACCCAAGGCGTTAATGAATCGCACTTCCGGCTCAATCTTGACTCCAAATCTTTCTTGCACTCGTAGCTGTACATACTTGGCCAACTGCAGAACATCACTAGCGCTTGCCTGCGCAACATTTACCAAGACTAAGGCCTGCTGCTCGTGTACTCGAGCACCACCGACTGTATATCCCTTAAGACCGCATTGATCAATGAGCCATCCCGCCGCAAGTTTTGTTTCGTCATCTTGTTTGGTAGCAAAATGAGGTGCATCAGGATACCGAGATAACAATGTCTCTAAGGTCTGTCTATCGACGATAGGATTTTTAAAGAAGCTACCGGCATTACCCAACACCTTTGGGTCTGGCAATTTGGCTCTACGAGTTTCACAGACTTTATCAAAAATAGCTTGCGCAGTGGGTATAGGGCCTAGATCTCGCAGAGGTCCATAATCACATACTGGGTGCCATTTTTTAGGCATCATTAATTCAACTTCAGTAATGACTGCGCGACCTTTAAGACTCGATTTAAAAATACTATCGCGGTAGTCAAACTGGCATTGCTCAGCACTGAGTTGGTAGCTTACTCCATCGTAAAGGTCCGTATACCGAACTCTATTCACAAACTTACAAACTTCCACGCCATAAGCGCCGATATTTTGCACCGGAGCGGCGCCTACCGTGCCAGGGATAAGTGCTAGATTCTCAAGCCCATAGATGCCCTGAGTGATACACCACTGCACCAACTCGTGCCAATTTTCACCGGCGCCAATTCTTAAAATCCAGCTGTGCTCTAATTCAATAACTTCTCGCTTCAGAATACGGTTGAGCCAAACGTCGATTTCCAAATTACAGGTCAACAGTAGATTCGACCCTTCACCAATGATTAGAGGTAATGGACGATCTGGTTTAAGCAATTCGACGGCATTGTTAAGCCTAGTTGTACTATCAATGATGTACAGCTTTTCAGCTTTGCACTCAAGTCCAAAGCTGTTGTATTTAGCAAGTGAATTCATAGTTCTTATTTTCTTAAACGAACACGCTGAATTTGGTGGTTGTCACCTTTTTCCAGAATTAAGTCGGCGTGGCCGCGGGTTGGGTTAATATTCTCTAGTAGATTTACTTCGTTGATCGAATCCCAAATGCCACTAGCGACATCGGTTGCTTGTTTCTGATCTAACTGAGCATAACTGTGGAAATAGCTTTGTGGGTCAGCAAACGCACCTTTTCTGAACCTAAGAAAGCGTTCAATATACCAGCGGCGTAACAAGTCCATTTCAGCATCGACAAAAATCGTGAAATCTAAAAAATCACTAATCAGAGAACGTGGACTATTGCCATCGAAATCGCTGCGATTTTGCAGCACATTGAGACCTTCTAGTATCACAATGTCAGGCTGGCGCACTTCAACAAACTGTTCAGGAAGAATATCGTAGCTTAGATGTGAATAAATCGGTGCACTAACCACGTCTCTGCCAGACTTTAAACGCGCCACAAAATCCAATAAGGCCTTTGTGTCATAGCTTTCAGGAAAGCCTTTGCGCTTGATTAAACCACGCTTTTTTAATTCCTCAAGCGGGTATAAGAATCCGTCAGTTGTAACAATGTCAACTTTGGGATGTTCTGGCCAACGAGAAAGCAGGGCTTGGAGAATGCGCGAGGTGGTACTTTTACCAACGGCAACACTACCGGAAACACCGATAATATAAGGCACATGCTGCTTATTCCCCAAAAAATTGGTAATGACTTCACGTCTGTCCTGTCGCGATTTTACGTACAGATTAAGTAAACGAGACAAAGGTAAATAGATATCGACAACCTGTGACAACGATACATCTTCATTGATACCTTGGAGCTTGGCTAAATCGTCTTCACTAAGCGTCATCGGGACTGATTGACGTAGCTGTGCCCATTCACTACGTTGGTAGTCGAAATACTCGAGAGGGCCGTGTTCGCCTTGGGCGGCAAATTGCATAGGGTGCTCCATAGTTTAAGCGCCACAACCTTATAAAAAACTACTACTAATAGCAAACCTCCCTGTCTGCATTATCCATTATTTCACTTAAACATTAGGTAAGCTGTTTATATTCCAATCACCACCTAAGGCTTTATGTAGTAAAACTACCGTATGTGCCTGTTGTAATTCAGCAATGATCATGGCGTCAGAAAGCTGATTTACCTGCCGCTGAGCATCCAACACCGCAAGGTAATCAATCAGCCCTGCTTGATATAACTCCCGAGCACGCTGCAACGCGCGCTGTCCTTGGATATTTGCTTCTCTGATACTTTGGTAGAATTTATAACCATTACCATAAGCGATCAGCAAGGTCTCTACTTCAGTCACCGCGGCTTGATAAGCTTGTTGGTGCATTAGCACCGACGTTTTAACTTGCGTATCAGCTATTTGCTGTAAAGCGTCTTGTCTGCCACCGTCAAAAATATCCCACTTAACTCCCAATGCAGCTCCCCATGTGAAAGAATTGGATTGGAACAAGTCTCCAAAATCACCACTTAAAAGTCCCGGTCCGCCGGTTAAATAGAAGCTAGGGTAGCCTTGCGCTATTTGTGCTGCTAATAGCTCATCACGGATGGCGATTTGGCTGAAAGTCAATTGTAAGTCAGGCCGGTTTAGCAATAGCTCCGATGGCAGTCCTAAAGGAACTGATGCCTTATAAGCGGGTAAATCAACGTCATTATATAGATCTGCAAGCTGGGTTGGGCTTTCAGCCACTAGCATCGCCAAACGATGTAAGTGAACTTTTTGTGCAGCCTCAATCGCATAACGATTAGCCTGAGTTGTTGCCAACAAAGCCTTCGCACGGGTCACATCAATATCTGATGCAAGGCCATTTTCTGCAAGGCTTTGAGCGATGTCTAAAGTTTTCCGCTGATCGCTGATATTTTCATCTGCAATCTTCAATCGTTTTTGCGCGCCTCTAAATTGCAAATAGTTTTGAACAACCTCGGCACTAACCGCAATTAGCACCCCCTCTCTTACTATCTCCACTTGCTCTGCTTGCAATGCTGCCGCTTGAGCATAGTTGTCAATCTTACCAAACACATCCAGTTCCCAGGACACGCTAGCACCTAAGAAAAAGGCATCGTTATTTTGAGATAATAAGTCCCCACCCATCATCTGAGATAATTGTTGACCTGCATTAGAATCTTGCAGATCAAAAACCGGCCCAAGTAGCGGATCGTTTTTACTTAGCCCATAGCTTGCAACACCTGCTCCTAAGCTTACCGTCGGGACTTTAAATGATTCGACAGCCTGCTGATAAGAACGCGCTGCTGTTATACGTTGCTGTGCCATTTTGAGATTGATATTTTGCTCTTGTACTCTGGCAACTAATGCATTGAGCTGCTCGTCTTCAAAACCGTACCACCAATATTGTTGTTGCACGTCAAGACCCTTGCTTAGCTCTGGGCTCTGGTTTAGATACACTCGATCCCAATGTTGTTCAGGCTGAACTTCGGTATGGTTTGTTGCGCAAGCAGTTACCAGCAGTGCACTCAACACAATTACTAATCGTTGACTATATGTCATAGTTTAGGTGCTCCACTTTTAAGCTTTCGACAGAGGGATTTGGCTTAGATTGGTGACGATGTACCAGTACATACATTGCTGGCATGATCACTAGCGACAGTAATGTCGCGGCAAACAAGCCTCCAATGATTGTTGCGGCCATTTGGTCGAACAATAAATCACTAAGCAAAGGAATCATGCCTAAAGCGGTTGTCAGCGCTCCCATTGAAATTGCCAAAGTACGATTTTGAGTCGCAGATTTAACGGCGCTTTTTAGGTTCGCTCCCTGATTTCGCTCTAATTCGATCTGGTCCATCAATACGATTCCGTTCTTAATGATCATTCCTGTCAGCGTTATCACCCCAACCAAAGCCATAAAGCCGAAAGGTATGCCACTTAAAAACAACATCCAAGCGATACCAATAAAAGCTAAAGGTAAACTAAGAAAAATAATCGTTGGCTGCTTAAAGCTGTTAAACATACCGACCAGAATTATAAGCATTGCCAGCATCGCCTTGGGCAGTTGAGCCAGAGTGTCACTGATAGCGCGGTGCTCATCATAATACTCGCCACCCCATTCGAAGCTGTAGCCATATGGTAATTCTATCGCTTCGATTTCAAGCATGAGTTGCTTGCGAACCTCACTTGGAGTCTTACCCCAAACATCTGCTTGGGCAGTGATGGTTCGAACTCGATCACGGCGCCAAATTACACTTTCTTCGGCTTTGAACTCGAAATCATCAACAACTTGAGCCAGCGGAACACTATGCATTCCAGATATTGAGCGCACAGGAAGTGAGTCAAGATTATCCAAACTAGTGTTCGTACTGCGCAAAATTACCGGTATTTGACGATTATCCTTAGCAAAGACCGCAACCGGCACGCCTTCTGTCGCTCGTTTCAAGGCCAATGCTACGTCAGCACGATTAATCCCGGCTTTGCGAGCCGCATCTTGATTTAGTAGGGGGACCAATACTTTACTTTGCTGACGCCAATCATCCCTCACTGCCAAGGTATTTGGGTTGGCTTCGAATATAGCTTTAGCTTGATCTGCGAGTTGATGTAAAACTTGGGGGTCAGGTCCACTAAATCTTGCTTCGATATTGTATTTGTCACTAGTAGCAAGTTTTAGTTTACGAAACCGAGGCTCCGCATAGGTGAAATTTTCTTCCAACCAAGGTACGCCGCGTTGAATCAAGGTATCGACATCCTCCGGCGCACGCACGTTAATCAGTATTTGCCCGTAACTGCTGTCATAGGGCTCAGGTTCAACGGTTACAGAAAATCGAGGCGCACTGGTGCCTACTGCTGTTAGTACATCAAGAACTTCATTTTGCTCCAATAACCAGCTCTCAACTTTTTTGAGATCGGTCGAGACTAAGTCAACACGACCGCCGTTTGGTAACCAATAATCTAGAAACAACATTGGCCGATCAGATGCAGGGATAAAGTTTAACTTCATATGCGGGACGACAAGAGCGGTGATCAGCATTAAGGGGACAATAGAAAGCAAAACAACAAAGGGTCTATTCACCACAGTATCCAATACTTTGTTATAAATCCTAGCTGCTTGATTGCCAAATTTTGAAGATTTTTCTTCAGGACAGCGCTGAATAAAATGCGTACACAACAGCGGCGTTACTGTCATTGCTATAAACCATGACAATAGTAAAGACGCACCAACCAGTATCGGTACCGATATGGCGAATTCACCCGCATCAGTTGTGGAAAACAACACCGGCATCGTGCCCATAATGGCAATGACAGTAGCCCCAAACAAAGGCCAAGCCATTTCAGCGACGGATTCAATAGCCGCTTGCTTAGGTGCCACTCGTAATTTTAGTTTACTAATATACAAGTCAACAATCACAATCGCATTATCAACTAGCATTCCTAGAGCTAAGATAAAGGTTCCAACTGAAACCCGATGCAAGTCAAGGCCCGCCAACAACATAAAGCACAAGGTCATCAAGATGGTTAGTAGTAAACTAAATCCTACAATCCCTGCACTTTTGGGTCCCATGAATATCCATAAAACCGCTACTACAATTAAAATTGATTCAGCTAGATTCACCATGAAGTTTTTAAGTGACTTGTTAACTTCATCTGGTTGAAAAGCAATAGTGCCTATTTCTACGCCTAAAGGTAATTCGTTCTGATACTGGGTAATTAACTGCTTTATTTCCTCACCTAAACTTACAACGTTCACCCCATTTTGCGGGCTGACAGCTAGAACGACTGCGGGCTGTCCATTATATCGATTCTCAACCAACATTGGATCTTGGTAATCAAAGTAGACATCCGCAATATCTCCGAGCCTCACAATCCCACTATTTAGTTCACCAATACCGCTGTATAAACTTAGGTTCTTAATATCATCAAGAGTGTGAAAACCACTGCTTTGATCCACTCTGATACGTTCAAATTGGGTTTCGAATTGGCCTGCATCAAAGGTCATATTGTGGCTAGCAAGTTGATTTAAGACTTGAATACCGGACAACTGATACTGCGCTAAGCGCTCATCAGCAATATCGATATTAACCACTTGTTGAGCAACGCCGTGTAGCTCAATTTTTTTGATTCCGGTTACAGACTTAATCCGTCTTTGTAGCTCTTGAGCATAGTCATGCAGTGAACTGGCAGGAACGTCTTCTCCGTAAACAGCAAACACCATGCCGTAAACCTCAGAGAACTCGTCTTGCACGATACTAATTTGTGCACCCGCTGGTAGCTGAAGCTTGAGGTCATTGATTTTACGTCTTAGCAAATCCCACTGTTGTGGCAACTCACTCCCTGGTAATCCCTCTTGAAGATCAACAAAGACCATCGACATTCCAGGACGTGAGATTGAACGAAGCCGGCGTAAACTGCCCATTTCTTGCAATTTAGTTTCAACGGTATCCGTCACTTGCCGTTCAACTTCAAGCGCGGACGCTCCGGGGTATAAGGTGACTACGGCTGCAGTTTTGACAGTAAACGAAGGATCTTCCAATTTACCTAATTGGAAGTACGAAATAACCCCTGATATCAGGCAGATAACAGTGAAGAAAATAACAAAGACTTTTTGACGTATCGCGAATTGTGCAAGGTTCATTGAGCACCCCAAACGTATCGTTGTTGTTGTCCAATCGTTTGGCCCTCGACAACAAAGTCGACACCAACTGCAAGTAATCTGTCTCCTTGTTCTACATCGCCAGATACACATATCTTATGGCTGTCGATTAGCGGCACTTCTACCATAACGCTGCGCACTTTATTGACATCAATTTTGTATACTTTGGCCTGATCACCATTCATGCTTACGGCACTGTGCGGCAGGCAAACAAGTCCAGCCAAACTGGAGTTCTCAATCTCAACGGCAACTCGTGCCATTTTACCTGGCAATACTGACTCCGGCTGTTCTGGCAAACTAAAGCTAAGTTCATACGTTTGTTTAAGCAGATCAGGCGAGCTTGTCATTTCACTCACGTGCGCTGATTGCGACTGACTTTGCCCAAACCATGTTAGTTTTGCAGACTGTCCATGTTCAAAGTGTTGACGGTGGGCCTCTGGAATTTGCGCTACAAACTCCAAGCTATCATTCGCCTGTAAAAACATCACCGGCACACCAGGTAAGGTTTGCTCAAAGCTTTCTGAATAAACGTCGGCAACGGTAGCATCAAAAGGTGCATACAATTTGGTATAAGCCAAGGCATCTAGGGTTTTTTGTAAATTCTGTTCGATGACCTGCACACCCGCTGCACTTCGAGCAACAGCTGATTTTGCCCGGTCAAGATTGACCGCGGCTATCGCATTATTAGCATTGGCTTTTTGTAATCTTTTTTGTTCCACTTTGGCCAGTTGATGCGATGATTTGGCTTCGATTAGACGGGCTTCAATCTCATTAACTAGGACTTGGTAATCATGCGGGTCTAGCTCTGCCAGCAATTGCCCTTCGACAACCTCCTCGCCAGACTGAACATGAATGTCGGTAATAGTCCCTGGTACGCGAAAACTAAGACGTGTAACGTCAGTGGAACGAAACTCTCCGCTATATTCATGGCGTTGGATAGAGCTATTTGAATCTATTTCTATAACACTAACGGGTCTTAGTGTTTTACTTTGGTTTAAATCTTGCTGCTCCATGCAGGCACTCAGATTGAGCGTACACATCCCTAGTGTAATGATTCGCAGAGCAGTGTTCATACGGCACCTCTTAGTTTAATAATCGAGGTATTGTACGAATGAAAACCGTTATGATAAGTGCGTGAATCGAGATCTCTTTGTCTCGTTTTTTGAGACAAACAGAAACAACTAAGGTAAAGGAACTAAATACTCGGTAATTCTTTGGCTAAAGAAATCAAGAACACTCTGAGCTGCGTGACTTAGGGATTTTCGTTCAGAAAAAACAACCCAAATAGTTTCAATTTCACTTTGATATTGACTAAAAATTTGTTCCAATTGCCCAGATTGAAGTTGTTGTTGAACTTGATGTTGAGGTAGCAAAGCTATACCCAATCCACTTTGCACCGCTAGCACAATAAAATTGTAATTATTGCTAACAATATGGCCATGAACATCAATGTCTGTTCCATCAAAAGTCCAAGGACTGGGTGTACCGGTTTTTGGGTGGCGATATCGGATGCATTCGTGCTGTTCGAGTTGATCTAGTTGGCGTGGCATGCCATTGCTTTGTAAATAATCAGGGCTAGCTACGCAAACCAACGGTGTCGATACTATAGGTTTTGCCACGTAACTAGCGTCATCAAGAACGCCGACTCTAAAAGTTAGGTCCAAGCCCTCTTTGTACAAGTCTAAGTGGCTATCAGAGAAAACCAAGTCTAACTCAATATCAGGATACTGAGCCCTAAACTCTTGAAGCGGACCATTTAACCATTGTTCGCTATATGGAGCCAATCCAATTCTAACGACTCCTTTTGAAATCTGCTGCGTACTTTGCGCAGCATGTTGTGCGTTATCAAGTTGCCCGATAGCTGCCTGAATACCTGCAAAGTATTGACGACCGGCTGTTGTTAGCGTCATTTGTCTGGTGCTTCTGGCAAAAAGCTTGAATCCTAGCTCAACTTCCAAGGTGTTTATTCTTCGACTTACATTAGCGCGAGGAACGCCATATGCCGTAGCAACCGAAGCAAAATTGCCCATTTCAACAACACTTACGAAAAGTTTAAGATCTTCGATTTTCATGGCTATTCTTAATCTCTATGTTAGCGGTTGATAGTAATGACTAGAAAAATGATAAACAAGTCATACCAATCCTATTAATGAGTTGGTCGTCATTAGTTGTATATAGAATTGTTTGGATCAATGAAAATATCGCAGTTAGTAGTTGACCTAATGACACCGTTTTTGTCGCTGGAAAGAGATAGTAATCGACTAGGTTGATTAAAAAATTATACCAATCCCATTATATTTTTGGTCTTTTACTTGTTGTACTAAAACGGAAGAATTCGTAGTTATTAGCGGTCTAATGACAAGAGTTATGACGACAAGATTGGTGTTTTAGTCAAACAATAGTGATCAATAAATTACTGTGATTGGTATTAGTAGGATTGGGATAATACCCTATCTCAATTTTCACTGACAAAAAAGGCTCCCGAAGGAGCCTTAGTGTTGATTCTAAAAAGAATCAGCGCGGTAAGCCGAAGCTTAAGCTTTTGTCACAATCTCAACCAAAGTCCAAGACTTGGTTTTAGAGATTGGTGCACATTCTTTGATGCTTACTACATCGCCTTCAGAGACAACGTTTTCTTCATCATGAACGTGAAGCTTAGTAGTACGCTTAATGAATTTCCCATAGATAGGGTGTTTCACTTGGCGTTCAATAGCAACAACGAAAGACTTATCCATCTTGTCACTAACTACTTTACCTTGCAATGTACGGAGAGATTCGCTCATTACGCACCTGCCTTCTGGTTCAAAATAGTTTTAACACGCGCGATGTCGCGGCGTACATTTTTCAACAAATGCGATTGCGCTAGCTGACCAGTGCTCGCTTTCATGCGCAGGTTGAACTGCTCACGTAGCAAGTTTAGAAGTTCAGCATTAAGCTCTTCTACATTCTTTTCTTTGAGTTCGTTAGCTTTCATTACATCACCGTCCGAGTTACAAAAGTGGTTGCAATTGGAAGCTTGCGAGCAGCAAGTTCAAATGCCTCACGTGCAATTACTTCAGAAACACCGTCCATTTCATAAAGTACTTTGCCCGGTTGGACTTGAGCTACCCAATATTCCACGTTACCTTTACCTTTACCCATACGAACTTCGAGTGGTTTTTCAGTAATTGGCTTATCTGGGAATACACGAATCCAAATTTTACCTTGACGTTTAATATGACGTGTCATCGCACGACGTGCAGCTTCAATCTGACGTGCTGTCAGACGGCCACGGCCAGTCGCTTTAAGGCCGAAGTCACCGAAAGATACTAATTGACCTTTGGCAAGACCACGGTTACGACCGGTAAAAACCTTACGGAATTTAGTACGTTTTGGTTGTAACATTACCGAGTCTCCTATTTAGCGTTGCGCTTGGCACGCTTAGGCTTACTTGGAGCTTCTGGTGCAGGAATTGGCATACCGCCAAGAATTTCACCTTTGAAGATCCAAACTTTAACACCGATGATACCGTAGGTAGTCAGTGCTTCAGCCGTTGCGTAGTCAATGTCTGCACGAAGTGTATGTAGAGGCACACGGCCTTCACGATACCATTCAGCACGTGCAATTTCAGCGCCGCCTAGACGACCGCTAACTTGAACTTTGATGCCTTTAGCGCCTAGACGCATTGCGTTTTGAACAGCACGCTTCATAGCACGACGGAACATTACACGACGCTCAAGTTGACTAGCGATAGACTCACCAACCAATTGTGCATCAAGTTCAGGCTTACGAACTTCAGCAATGTTAATTTGTGCAGGTACGCCAGCTAAGATAGCGACGCGCTTGCGCAATTTTTCTACGTCTTCGCCTTTCTTACCAATCACAACGCCTGGACGGGCTGTGTGGATAGTAACGCGAATGCTTTTAGCAGGACGTTCGATAGTGATACGTGCAACAGAGGCGCTCTTCAATTCTTTAGTCAAGTATTGACGAACTTTATAATCGCTGTTGAGGTTATCAGCATACTCGCCTTTATCGGCATACCAGGTTGAGTTCCATGGTTTTACGATACCTAGGCGAATACCATTAGGATGTACTTTTTGACCCATTGCTTATCTCCTAGTTATCAGATACAACCACAGTTATGTGACTGGTACGCTTGATAATACGGTCTGCACGGCCTTTCGCACGAGGGCGAATGCGTTTTAGAGTTGGTCCGTCATCTACAAAAATTGTAGTTACTTTCAACTCATCAATGTCAGCGCCTTCATTGTGCTCGGCGTTGGCAATTGCAGATTCCAATACTTTCTTAACCAAAGTGGCAGCTTTCTTAGTGCTGAATTGAAGCTGAGTTAAAGCTTCTTCCACTGGTAGACCGCGTACTTGGTCAGCAACCAATCGTGCTTTTTGCGCAGAAGTTCGGGCAAAACGGTGTTTAGCTAATGCTTCCATCATTTATTCCTTATTTCTTCTTCGCTTTCTTATCTGCAGCATGGCCGCGATAAGTGCGTGTTGGTGCGAACTCACCCAGTTTGTGACCGATCATTTCATCAGTAACAAAAACTGGAACATGCTGACGACCATTATGGACAGCGATGGTCAACCCGATCATTTGAGGTATGATCATTGAGCGACGAGACCAAGTTTTCAATGGTTTCTTGTCCCCGCTTTCCATCGCTTTCTCTACCTTCTTCAACAAGTGCAGGTCAATGAATGGACCTTTCTTGAGAGAACGTGGCATGGCGATTCCCCTTATTTCTTAGAACGACGACGTACGATATATTTATCAGTACTCTTGTTTTTACGAGTTTTGTAACCTTTGGTAGGTACGCCCCAAGGTGTAACCGGGTGACGACCACCAGATGTACGACCTTCACCACCACCGTGTGGGTGATCAACCGGGTTCATTACAACACCACGAACCGTTGGACGGATACCACGCCAGCGCGTTGCACCAGCTTTACCAAGTTTACGAAGCATGTGCTCAGAGTTACCAACTTCACCGATTGTTGCACGGCAGTCAGATAAAACTTTACGCATCTCGCCACTACGTAGACGAAGCGTTACGTATGCACCATCGCGAGCGATGATTTGTACGTAAGCACCAGCAGAACGTGCTATTTGAGCACCTTTACCAGGCTTCATTTCTACTGCGTGTACTGTTGTACCCACAGGAATGTTACGCATTGGAAGACAGTTACCTGCTTCAATTGTCGCGTCAACGCCAGACATCAATTTGGTTCCAGCAGAAACGCCTTTTGGAGCCAAGATGTAACGACGTTCGCCATCTGCATACAATACCAACGCGATGTTCGCGCTACGGTTTGGATCATATTCTAAACGTTCTACTTTGGCTGGAATGCCATCTTTAGTACGTTTGAAATCCATAATACGGTAATGCTGCTTATGACCACCACCATGGTGGCGAACAGTAATACGACCGCTGTTGTTACGACCCGCTGTCTTTGACTTAGGCTCCAACAAAGGTGCGTAAGGTTTACCTTTGTGCAGGTCCTTGTTTACCACTTTAACAACGTGGCGACGACCAGCAGACGTAGGCTTACATTTTACAATAGCCATTTAGCTTAACTCCTATTCTGCGCCGCCCATAAAGTCGATATCAGCGCCTTCTGCCAAGGTCACGTATGCTTTCTTCACGTCATTACGACGACCGAAACGAGCACCGTGACGCTTAGTTTTACCTTTAAGGATCAAGGTAGAAACGCCAGTTACTTCAACTTCAAATAATTTTTCAACAGCAGCTTTGATTTCTGCTTTAGTTGCATCAGCAACTACTTTGAAAACGACAGTGTTGTCGACTTCTGCAGACATAGTGCTCTTTTCAGAGATATGTGGAGCTACTAGAACTTTCAACAAACGTTCTTCGCTGATCATGCTAACCACTCCTCAATTTGCTTAACTGCGTCAGCAGTAACCAATACTTTATCAAAAGCAATCAAGCTAACTGGATCAATACCAGCAACATCGCGTACGTCTACTTTGTAGAGGTTGCGAGCAGCTAGGAACAAGTTCTCATCTACTTCTGGAGTAATGATTAGAACATCGTTCAATTCGTATTCTTTCAATTTAGCGACAAGATCTTTAGTTTTTGGAGCTTCAACTGTGAAAGCTTCAACAACGATAAGACGCTCTTGACGAACTAATTCAGAAAGGATACTGCGGATAGCACCGCGATACATTTTCTTGTTTACTTTTTGGCTGTGATCCTGAGTCTTAGCTGCGAAGGTTACGCCACCGCTGCGCCACAATGGGCTACGGATTGTACCTGCACGAGCACGACCAGTACCCTTTTGACGCCATGGCTTTTTACCGCCACCGGACACTTCCGAACGAGTCTTCTGAGCACGAGTACCTTGACGCGAACCTGCAGCATATGCAGTTACGACCTGGTGAATCAGTGCTTCGTTAAACTCACGTCCGAAGGTAGTCTCGGAAACTTCAAGAGCGCTCTGCGCATCTTTCAATACCAATTCCATTACTATCTCCTAACGTTACGCTTTAATAGCTGGTTTAACGATGACATCGCTGTTTATAGCGCCAGGTACCGCACCTTTTACAAGGATAAGGTTGCGCTCAGCGTCAACGCGTACTACTTCAAGGTTCTGAGTAGTAACTCGTTCTGCACCCATGTGACCAGACATTTTTTTGCCTTTAAAGACTTTACCTGGGCTTTGGTTTTGACCAATAGAACCAGGTGCACGGTGGCTCAGAGAGTTACCGTGAGTCATGTCTTGGGTAGCAAAGTTCCAACGTTTAATAACACCTTGGAAACCTTTACCTTTAGAAGTACCAGTAACGTCTACTTTTTTAATTTCATTAAACAGATCAACGTTTAGCTCATTGCCAACTTCAATCTCTTTACCTTCTCCGTCTGTTAGACGGAATTCCCACAGGCCACGACCTGCTTCAACACCTGCTTTGGCAAACTGGCCAGCAGTAGGTTTGTTGATGCGGCTCGCTTTTTTAGCGCCAGTGGTCACTTGTAGAGCACGGTAACCGTCAGTTTCCTCAGTGATAACACGAGTAACACGGTTTGGCTCACATTCGATTACAGTCACAGGAATCGAGACGCCTTCTTCAGTGAAGATGCGAGTCATTCCTACTTTACGACCGATTAGACCAATCATTGTAAAAACCTCTTATTCGTCAGACTCAGGCTTAACCCAAGCTGATTTGCACATCAACACCAGCAGCCAAGTCTAGACGCATCAAAGCGTCAACTGTTTTATCAGTTGGCTCAACGATATCAACTAGGCGTTTGTGGGTGCGGATTTCATACTGGTCACGCGCATCTTTGTTAACGTGCGGTGATACAAGTACTGTATAACGCTCTTTACGAGTAGGAAGTGGAATTGGACCACGAACCTGAGCGCCAGTGCGTTTTGCAGTTTCTACGATTTCCGCAGTAGATTGATCGATCAGACGGTGATCAAATGCTTTCAAGCGGATTCGAATTCTTTGGTTCTGCATGTACAGAGCTCCAAATTAAAATAAAAGAACCTAACAAACACCAACTACATCCTATTCCAAAATCTGGGGATGGTGGTGCATGCGACGAGTAACGTTTACTCCCAAATCGGGAGTACTGTCATTACTGCAACTCATATCGAATCGCAGCCGGTCGTTAGACCGCCTTAAATTAAGGTGGCGCTATTATACTCAGCCAGCTTTCTAAAACAAGCCTTATGTAGAAAAAAACAGCGATACTCTCGTCCTATCCAAAATCAAAGCTCGATATATGCTGTAACTAGGCCCTTAGTCTTGGTATCTACCTCAAAATGCTTACTTGGTTCACTCTTTTACTCTCAAAAGTTATCTATAATGACGCCAGCCTGTGGTTATTCCTTGAATAGAGAGCTTTATGCCAGCAAGTCAGAATAGACGCTCCATTATCCTTTATAGCAACAACTCGATTGAGCTCGGTGATTTGGTTCCGCACTTGGAGCATTTACGCGAGGATTTTGACTTACTTAATTGCAATCACCTAGAGCAAGCACTAAACCAAGCGCAGCAACTCAAGCTGAACAAGCAAGAGTTAGTGATGGTTATTTGTGGAGCAGGTGTTAAACATGAACCACTTTGCGAAATGCTCACCGGTATTAAGGCCTATGGCGATCCGCTCACCCTAGTGATTAGAGATCTAAGCGAAGACCATGATCCGCAACAATTGGCAAAAATTACTAATATCGCCGGACTTAACGGCCTGTTACTGAAGCCTTACACTGCCGGGGCATTCATTTCTCAAGTACAACGTCTAGTTGAACAATACCGCTCTACCCCACAACTTCTGGAACGTTATACCCAACATCATCAAGATTGGTTGCAACAAAAAGTAGAAGCCAAAGTTAGTAAAATGCGCGCTGGCTTTTTTGACTACACCAGCATGACAGATGCCGAACTGGTCGACAAAGTTAGTCAAGAGTTGTTTAAGTTCTTTCAAGACAACGACGAAAACCATTTATGCCGTACTTATAGTAAAGGCCACTTACTTACTCAAGAAGGCGCCGAGAACGACTTTTTGTGGTTTATCTCTAGTGGCGAAGTGGTCCTAAAACGCAGCGACGAAGAACAAGAACTAGAAGTAGCGCGGATGGGAACAGGTTCACTGGTTGGCGGTATGTCGTTTGTCACTGGAGAACGCGCGTTTACCTCTGGTGAGACAACCTGCAATACCGAAGTGATTAAACTCGATAGGAAAACCTTTGCTCGGGTAATGGAAACAAGCAGTTCTCTGCTTGCTTTGTTTACTAACTTGTTACTACGAAACTTTAATCGTAGACTTCAAAAAAGCATTCTGACCAAGTTGCAATTGCAGCGCACCATTAACTCCTTAGATCAAGCTTACGAACAGTTATTTGAAAAAGAAAAAATGGCGGTTTTAGGACAACTCATCGCTGGTGTTGCACATGAATTAAATAACCCTGTTGCTGCCATTTTACGTGGTAGCGAAACAATCAGTGAACACATTCCAGATTTAGTTAGAAACTCTTTGCCTCAGTCAGAACAGCAACTGGGTCTTGATATTTTACAAAGCGCCATGAAAATTAGTCCGCTGTCTACCCGAGACATCCGCAGCCGAGCTCGAGAAGCACAGCAATATTACCCCAATAATCTAATGGCCCGTAAAGCCGTATTGATGGGACTAGACTCAAAAGAAGCGTTCAAAGCCCATTTCACAAGTAGCGATAGCGATACCAAGCTTGATGCCTTGGAGAAGTACCATCAAGTGGGCACTTTTCTGCGCAACATTTCAGTTTGCAGTCATCGCATCGCGGATTTGGTTAAAAGTCTTAAGCACTATTCCGGACAGGACCCAGAACAGCAAGTCGAAAGCGATATCAATGAAGGACTAGCTGAAACCGTTATGATTCTAGACAACCGTCTGAAGCATTTTAATGTCGATTGTCGTTACGGCGAACTGCCCTCTTTAGCTTGTTACCCTATTGCACTGCAACAAGTTTGGACCAACTTAATCGCTAATGCCTTAGATGCCATGGAAGAAGGTGGAAACATTAGTATTAGCAGTCAATTTTTTGATGTATCACCAAGCTATATAAATGTTGTTATCGAAGATAATGGTCCAGGTATTCCAGATACAATTAAAGACAAGATATTTGAGTTAAACTACACCACCAAACGAGAAGGTAATTTTGGTCTTGGGATTGGACTTACTATTTGCCAACAAATTGTCACACAGCACCAGGGGCAAATAACCGTCGTGTCAGAGCCCGGAAATTTCACCCGTTTCACAGTTAGCCTACCGGTAAACCACCAGCGAGGATAAAAATGAGCCAACTATTTGTAGTATGCATCGACGATGAGCGCGCCGTTCTAGATAGTGTTATCCATGACTTACAAGCGCTCAATGAAGCCTTTATTGTAGAAGCGTGTGAAAGTGTCGCCGAAGCAAAAGAAGTCATCGCAGATAATCTAGCCGATGGTAACAAACTTGCCTTAGTACTTGCGGACCATATCATGCCTGATGAACTAGGCGTTGAGTACTTGATTACCCTCAATCATGAAGAGCAAACCATCAAGAGCAAAAAAATATTACTGACGGGACAAGCCGGTCTTCAAGAAACCATCGAGGCTATTAATAGGGGGGGGCTTAGTTACTACCTAGCGAAGCCATGGAAACCTGAACAACTCCAAAAAGTGGTGATAGAGAAATTAACTGATTATGTCATCGAAAATGACGAGAACCCGCTACAGTATGCTCAACACCTTGATAGCAAACGTATTTTTGAAGCGGTTGCACAGAATCGGCTGAATTTCGACTAGCAGGAATTCAGATCTATACTAGGCATCTGAACGAGCTCGTTTATACTGAGTTGCTATTCATTGTTTCAGTATTCTACAGAGAACACAGATGCCGCGTCGCTTAATCGTTGTTGTTGCTTCACTAAGCCTGCTTTTGTGCGTGGCTCTGCTAGTTCTGCCGTCATCAAAAGACCCGCATTCTCGCTTAGTTGAAAATCCTATCGTTGAATATGAAGCTGCTAAGGCGCGAGACAACACAACCGTATTGAAGGTGATGAGTCTTAATGCTGCACATGGTCGTGGAACCAGCTTTAGCCAAATATTGCTTAGCAAAGACCAAATCGAAGCCAATCTAAATGCGATAGCCCAGTATATTATTGAAGAGGACCCTGATTTAGTCGCCCTGCAAGAAATAGATGCGCCATCTTGGTGGACTGGAAACGTAGACCAAGTGCGTTACTTGGCCGAACAATCGGGCTTTGCTTGGTCAAGTCATGGTATCAACACGCGAAATATTTTTGGCAACTATGGTACGGCCATTTTGTCAAAGCATCCGATACTTGCAGCCAATCGGTATAATTTCGCCCCATCGCCTCCAACCCCACAAAAAGGCTTTACCCATATCGAAGTGTTATGGCAACAGCAGCGCGTTAACGTGGTGTCCATGCACCTAGATTTTGCGCGACGTAGCGTACGCCAAACGCAAAGTGAGGCAATGAATGATTTAGTGCGCCTCAATGCGGCGCCAAGCATCGTAATGGGAGATTTTAATAGTCAATGGGCAAAGCCGCAAAGCGTGGTACGAAGTGTAGCCAACAGCCCGCACCTTAAAGCCTATGCTGTTGATTCGAATGAATTAGGTAGCTACGGCAACGACCGAATAGACTGGATTTTTGTTAGTCCAAAAATTGAGTTTGTTAGCTATCGCAATGGCCCTGCTTTATTTTCCGACCATCGACCCGTTATCGCGCAGTTAAAACTCAAACCGCATAAGGACTGACAATTTGCTTAAGCGCCTTCAACTAGTGCTGCTTACACCTTTATTGGTCGCGACAGCTATACAAGCGAAACCAAATCAAGAAACAATGCTTGAGATTGAAGCCTTAATTCAGACGGTTGCAGATAGTAGCTGTATATTCCACAGAAACGGCAGCTCGCACGATGCAGAGTCCGCCGCTGAGCATCTTCGCCTCAAGCTAAGCAATGGTGCCAAGTATGTAAACACCAGCGAGCAGTTCATCGAGCGCCTTGCGAGTAAAAGTTCGTGGACGAATAGGACCTACACGATTGAGTGTGAAGCGAGACCATGAGCAGTGAGCAATGGTTAAAACAAAGTTTGCGCGCCCTAAGAACTCGGTAAGGGCGCTATAAGGGATTATTGCTGCGATGAGTCTTGGAGACTGCCCAACAACTGTTGCTGCTTGTACTTCGGCAAAGAATCCAAGACCAAATTGTACGAATTGTCAGCCATGCGCTGTAATTCACCTTCAGGCACGCTGTCATTGAGTAGGACACTATTCCAATGGCGTTTATTCATATGATAACCGGGGGTAACAGCTTCAAATATGTCGCGCAACGCAAGTGCCTCTTCTGGCTCGCACTTTAGGTTCACTCGAGCTACGCCTTGATATTCCCCCATTAATGCAAACATTTTACCTGCAACTTTATAGACCGGCGTAACCGTATCGAAGGGGTAGTCCACACTGGCACCGGGTTTCGATAGTAAGTAGTCGTTAAACTGTTCTCTATTCACACCAGCCTCCTAACTTGGGTGGTCTAAGACAACCACTCCAATTCATATGAACTGTATTTTCGCATGTTGATGACGCCGCAATCCAAATACAAATATTGCCCTTTAATTCCCAAGAGCTGTCCCTGAACTAACGGTTCTTTGTCTAAGTTTAGACTCTTTATCTTTTCAGGGTACTGTTGTACCGGAAAATTAAGTTGCTGCACTGACTCGGATTCAAGTATGTGTTCTATGCTGCCTTCTCCAAAGCGTTGTTCTAGTGCTTTGAGCTCAGGTTCAATTTGTTCTAATAGCTGACGAGCTTGTGTCACTAAATCGATGCTGTCTGCTGGGCCTTTAAGCATGTTTCGCCAATTAGTTTTATCGCCAATAAAACGCGCTAACTCAATCTCAACCAATCCTGATAAATGGCGATTTTTAACCTTAAGAATGGCAAGGGCTTCACTTGCGCCTTGATCAATCCAGCGGGTTGGGATTTGATTGTGACGAGTTATTCCAACTTTGATTGCCGAGGTATTAGAGAGATAAACATAGTGCGGCACCATACAATGCGTATCGCCCCATTGCGGCTCGCGACAGGTTCCAACGTCGTAGTGACAGGTCTCTGGCTTCATCACACACATATCGCACGCAGCCAGCTTGCGCATACATACAAAACAATGCCCTTGAGAATAACTCTTTTTAGTTTTCTTACTGCATGCACTACAGTAGATATTGCCCGTGAACTGAAATGAGATACTGCTACCGATAAGCGGATTTAAATGAAGCTCTTGCTCACCTAAAGGTAAAAAATAGTCAATACTCTCGCCTAATTGAGCACGCATTTTTTTTATAGTTCCGATCATTCTCTAGCCCTCATATTTTGATGAGCCTAGTGTCTTGTGCTGTAAGCCGCAGGTCAAGCCTCAAATGAAAGACTTGCTCGCAATAAGCTGTTTAAGTTCAGCTAAGGTTTCATCGAAACGTACCAATACCTCTTCAAGTGCCAATGTAGCTACATCAAAGTAATCATTTGCGCTGACCGACGGGCTGTCCACAATAACTTTTTGCGTCAATAAATCGAGAAGATTGTTAAGCGCGGCATTACGAACATCATGATTTTGTTGGCTAACATTCGAGATAGCTTGATGCAAGTAGCTCAAACGGATGCGATTGACACTGGTGCAACGACCTGTTGCAGCCACTCCTGTGCCTATGGCCCGTGCTTGCCCAACATTTTCGGCCGTTACTAATAAGTCTTGCCATAAATAGCGGATCGAGCGCTGATCTTGATCTTTAACCTCGTACAATTGGTGCTGTTCTGCACAATCGTCTATCAAATACAAAATACTGGAAATAAGCTTACTGTGTTGTTCCAAGTTGTTATTCGAATCAAGTTTCTCGAAACCAGTTGATAAACGCTGCCAATGTTCTTGAATGGCCGCCCAATCGGGGTTGTTCGCAATCCAAGTTCCATGATTAGACAAAGCCATGCGTTGTAAATTAATTTGTGTCTGTAGCGGGAGAATACGTAACGAGAGGCTGTGATCACCACAAACATAACCATTGCTTAAGCCGCGATGTTGCTGAACTAGGCTTAGGATATTGCGAAGCTTCTGCAACCAAATTAAGCCTTCCAAGAAGCGAGCCTTTGAAATCCGTCGTTCACGAATAGCTAGCGTAACCATCAAAACTATGAGCAATACTGTGGTTGATATCATGACAACTTGTGCTGAACTATTACTAAATATTTCCATTAGTGCACCGCCTGTTGAGTTAGATTTTTAAGATGCTGCGCAACATTGGCACTTTGCTTCGCCATATAGGCATTACGGTCTGCCGTTATAGCGACTTGCTCCATTGATTTGCTTATTTCTTGAGTCGCCACTACTTGTTGTTCAGACGCGCTGGCGATACCCGAAACTTGGTCGGTCATTTCATCCATTGCAATCACTATCTGTTCTAAGGAACTGGTGGCGTCTGCCACGCTACTTTGACAGTCATCAGTACTTTTGACGACTAACAACATCTGTTGGACCAGCTCGCTCATACTGTCAGTGATTTCGCTCACCTGTTGGTTGATTGCATGTGCTGAGTCATGACTGCGTTTGGCAAGCGCGCGTACCTCCTCAGCTACAACCGAAAAGCCTCGGCCATGCTCTCCTGCCCGCGCAGCTTCTATTGCGGCATTAAGTGCTAGAAGATTGGTTTGTTCAGCGATATCTTGGATAAAGCGAGACATGGAAATCACAGCTTCAAGTTTACGATCAAGGGCCTCTAAACTGGTGCTAGTTATGTCAACCTGCTGATTAACAATCGTAGCCTGACGTTGAGCATGCACTAAGTCATCTCTACCTTGCTTACTCAAAGCTGAGCCCTTCACTATTACCTTGCTGGTAATTTCAAGTCGCTGCGATACATCATCAAGGCTTTGAGAGATCTCGGTTGCAGCTGAAGCAGAGTTGGTTGTGGCATCGGCTTGGCGTTGACAATGGCTAGCCACTTCCCTGGCATTTCCAGCAAGCTCTTTGGCAGAAAAACCCATTTCGTCAGCCACTGCTTGAACTGCAGTTTGCCGCCTTTTAGCCATACGCATTAAATCATCAATGATGGGGTATAAGGGCTCTAAAGGCCCTGCAGAGCTTGAATCAAACTCGTTGCACTCTCCTGCTTCAAAGGCGGCTCCTTGCTTAAAAAACTCTTGTTGGTCATGCCGGATTCCATCTAACACTTTCCAAGCCAGCGTCGAAACAACGAACAAAATGACAAAGGCTTGTTGCTCATATCCAAAAACCGCCAAACCAAAACACAAGAAAAGCGTCAATAGTTGACCATACGCTGCTCGGTTCACTCCTAAGGAACGAAGATATCTATGCATGCGAAACTCCTTGTCACCCATGACTACAAAATCTATCGGCTAGATTTATAGGGAGCAATTAGTGTTCCAAAGGTATATTCAAAACAGAGAGTTATCATATCTATTTGTTTTTACTAAACAAAAACCCCGAACACTCATTCATTAACGTAAAGATTAGTGTACAGCGCACCAAGTTATAGCAAACAGGATTAACAAATTGATGCAGTCACGCATCTAACGCACCAAATTCGTGCGTTGCATTTGAAAATTGTAAAAACTTTCGCTTTCCACATAACGAATCAAACTAGTCCTAGCTTATTCAAAACTCAATATTGCTGTTTTATTGATTCTCGTAAATAACAATACTGCTTATCGTTTTCCTTTTTTATGTGTGAAAAATGAACCGTAAGAAAGCTAGTCGGTATTTCAAAATAGTCATGAAATGGTCATTAAACATACATGTCTAGATAACTTCATTGTCACAATTCCCGCCTAATTTAGAGCCATCTAAAGAAAGGGGACACAGTGATGACATCAACAGTAATCGAAGTTAGAAAGCTAGCGAAACATTTTGGAGACACATGTGCACTTGCAAACATTGATCTAGATGTAAAACAAGGCGAGATGCTTGGATTACTAGGGCCATCAGGATCAGGTAAGTCCACATTACTTCGCCATCTAAACGGCCTTGTTCGCGCTGACAAAAACAGCAAAAGCAGCATTAAAACATTAGGTAACGATGTTCAAATAAATGGAAAATTTAGCCGAAGCGTGCGAACAAGCCGCAGTCAAACGGGGTATATTTTTCAGCAACATAATTTAGTTTCTCGCTTAAGTGTTCTTCAAAACGTTTTAATTGGAGCCTTAAGTAGCACGCCTAAATGGCGCAGCTTATCGGGAAACTTTACCACCCTACAAAAATCGAAAGCCCTACAGGCCCTCGACAAAGTTGGTCTTAAACAATTTGCTAAACAACGGGTTTCCACCTTATCCGGTGGACAGCAACAACGCGTTGCTATCGCTCGCGCTCTTATGCAAGACAGCAAACTAATTTTAGCTGATGAACCTATTGCATCCTTAGACCCTGAAGCTTCACGAACCGTAATGGAACTGCTGCGTTCTATCAATAAAGAACTAGGTATAGCCGTGGTTGTGACACTACACCAAGTAGAATTTGCACTTGAATACTGCCCTCGAATTGTCGCTCTTAAAGATGGCGAGATTTATTTCGACGGCCCGAGTCACGATTTAAATCAATCGAAAATAGATCAACTTTACGGAGCAACTCAGCGAAAAGCTGCCGAAGCTCTACCCAATCTTTCACCCTCCCTTTGGCCTCAGTTGGCCTGAACCATTAATAAGGAAATAATGGTATGTTTAAAGCTCTGCGAAAAATATCCACGCTTGGACTAATCTTAGCCGGAACGCTAAGCAGCTCGTTAAGTTTTGCGGCTGATGAAAGCATGAAAACCTTGAATTTTGGGATCATCTCCACCGAGTCCCAACAAAACCTTAAAACCACTTGGGCACCTTTCCTTGAGGAAATGGAAAACAAGACCGGTCTGGAAGTTAAGGCTTTCTTCGCACCTGATTACTCAGGAATTATTCAAGCAATGCGTTTTAATAAAGTCGACGTTGCATGGTTTGGCAATAAATCGGCAATGGAAGCTGTAGACCGTGCAGGTGGTGAGATCTTCGCTCAAACTGTCGATGTAACAGGGAATCCCGGCTACTGGAGTGTGTTGGTGACGCATAAAGATAGCCCTCTGAATTCACTTGAAGACGTAATCGCTAAACGTAGTGAACTTACCTTTGGCAATGGCGATCCAAATTCAACCTCAGGATTTTTGGTTCCTTCATATTATGTATTCGCCAAGAACAACATTTCGGTATCCGACTTCAAACGCTCGATGAACTCAGGGCACGAAACAAATGCTTTAGCCGCTGCGGCGAAGCAAGTTGATGTTGCCACAGGGAATACTGAGAACATGGACCGCTTACAGATAACGGCTCCAGAAAAACATGCTCAATTAAAAGTACTTTGGAAATCACCCCTCATTCCTTCTGACCCAATCGTTTGGCGAAAAAATCTACCCGAAGACGTAAAAGGAACCGTCTATGACTTCTTTATGGAGTATGGAACCAGCGGTGACGCGAAAGAACTTGCCGTTCTTGAAGCATTACAGTGGGCGCCTTTTAAAGCCTCGAGCGATTTACAATTACTTCCAATCCGCCAGTTGGTGTTATTCAAAAATCGCGTAGGAATAGAGAACGATACCAAATTAGCCACTGACGACAAAACCGCGCAGCTTCAGCTAATTGACGCTCAATTAGCTGAATTGGACCGCCAACAAGGCGCTCTGCTCGCAATGAGCCAATAGCCACATCATTGGACGGTCCGCCGTCCAATTTTTTTTGCCCAACATGTCTAGATAGGTTTTTGTTAATGAATATAGCAGCGATATCCCAACCGAAATCATCACGTTTTTCTATAGCTAAAACCCTAAGCTGGGCTCTAGTTTTTGCAGTGCTAGTTTATTCATGGCAAGGCGCAGAAATAGCCCCTTACAAATTGTATCAGGACGCTGGGAATATGGCTGAGTTAGCAGCAGACTTTTTCCCTCCTGATTTTGGACATATTACTTACTACCTTGAAGAGATGCTGATCACCTTACATATTGCGTTGTGGGGCACAATCTTCGCAATTTTTCTTTCCATCCCTTGCGCGCTGCTGTGTGCGGAAAACCTAGTGCCAGCATGGGTCTATCAGCCGATGCGTAGGTTGATGGATGCAGCCAGAGCTATCAATGAAATGGTATTCGCTATGCTGTTCGTCGTAACGGTTGGTTTGGGGCCATTTGCGGGAGTTATGGCTTTGTTTATCCATACCACAGGCGTATTAGCAAAGCTTTTTTCTGAAGCCATCGAAGCTATCGATCCTGGGCAAGTTGAAGGTGTTCGAGCTACCGGAGCAACCAAACTTGAGGAAATACTATATGGCGTGATCCCTCAAGTACTCCCACTTTGGATTTCATTCTCTCTCTATCGTTTTGAATCTAATGTCCGTTCAGCAACCGTTGTTGGTATGGTCGGCGCAGGTGGCATTGGTGTCATTCTTTGGGAAAGCATTCGCGGTTTTATGTTTGAACAAACATGCGCAGTGATGATCATCATTGTCATTACAGTCAGTAGCCTTGATTTCGCCTCACAGCGCATTCGAAAGCTATTTATCTAAGCAACTGTCTTACAAAAGAATCCAAAGAATATGCCTCTTTATCTCGACATCGCTTTGAGTTTAGAACAAGAAATCTCGAAGTATTATCAATTTGGTGAACAGCTTCCTGCTGAGCAAGACTTAGCGAAACGTTATGGCGTGAATCGTCATACATTGCGCCGCGCAGTCGATGAGTTGGTACGTCAAGGATGGCTTCTGCGTCAACAAGGTAAGCGACTACAAGTGCTTAGAAAACCCGTTCGTTATGCCTTGCATAGTGGAGCACGATTTACCGATAGCTTTCGCTTAGCTGGTGCATCTCCTAAAACCGAAGTACTCAGCTACTCGACACAAAGAGCTGATGAGCGATGTGCTCTTAACTTAGGCGTCGCCAAAGATAGCAACATACTGCTCATTCAAACCTTACGCTATGTGGATGAAGTTCCGGTATCACTAATTTCTCACCACATTATCGATGGACCGCACAGGCATACTTTAAGCCAATTCAGAGAAGGATCTCTGCATCATTTGTTGAATCAGCAGTGCCAAATAAAACTCAAAAGAAGTCGAACCTTGGTAAACCTTGCAAGTGCTAACAACGATGAGAGCCGTAAGTTGAATACGGTCAAATCAGCGCCATTGCTGTGTCTCTACACCCTTAATCGCGACATCCAAGGAAGACCTTTCGAATATTCAATTTCTAAAAATCGCGCCGAACTCGTTGAACTCTGTATGGAACATGACACATGACATCTAATCAAAATAATGCCGAACGTCAGCGCTGGCTAAGAGTCATTGCTCTTGCGCAGCCATCGCAACTATTCGAATTTTGGGACTCTCTTGAGCTAAACCCTATCGCTGAAGTTATTCGGCAACCTGAAATCGGTCTTGCACAAGTCAAGGCAGCAACAGGTGGAAGTGGTGATGCTTACAAACTGGCAGACGTCACAATAACCCGCAGCAGCGTGCGCTTAGACAGTGGTCACGTTGGCGTCTGCTATATAAAAGGCCGCTCGAAAAAACACGCTTTAGTTGGAGCAATTCTCGACGCATTAATGCAAAACCGAGACTTCAGCGCGCAAGTTGAAAAACTTGTAATTTCTCCTTTGGAAAAGATATTTGCTCAAGAAGTGGCTCAAATCCGTAGTGATAATAAAAAAACTCAAGTTGATTTCTTTACCTTAATTCGCGGGGAAGACGAATGACCATTCAATCAGGATTTTCACAGCCAGTCTTAGACTCTCAGGCCTGCTTTCGACAAGTACTTGCTGCGCTTAGTGAGCCAGGGAGCGTTAATACGCTTGGTTTACACATAGGCTTTGAACCTTTAGCTGCAAGCGTTTGCCAAATAGTCTTAAGCTTATGCGACAACCATACCCAGCTGTTTGTTGATCCCTCTTCACTTATGGAATCGCAGTCGACATTAGACAACGTGATTGAAAATATTAAATTTCATACCGATACCAAGATCTCAGATAAATCTCGTGCTGATTTTGTTATCACCAGTGCCAGCTCACCTTTTGTTGCCGAAGACTATAAGTCCGGTACTGAGATGTATCCTGAAGACAGTGCCACAATTTTACTGGAAACCAACTCTTTTGAAGGTGGCACCTTACTGCAACTCAGCGGACCTGGCATTGAACATACTCGGCAAGTGAGACTTGGCCACATCCACTCCAGTCTTCTTGATGCGCTAATTCAACCCGCTTACAAATACCCTCTCGGGCAAGATTTCATATTTTGTTGTGGGGAACAAATAGTCGCGATCAGCCGAACCACCAAAGTGGAGATATCCGCATGTATGTAGCCGTAAAGGGTGGTGAAAAAGCGATCGCCGCTTCCCATGCACTGCAGGCAAAAAAAAGACGTGGTGATACGAAGTTAAATGAAATAAGCATCCACCAGATCGAACAACAACTTAGTCTTGCTGTTGATAGAGTCATGACCGAAGGAGGTATTTATGATCGCCAGCTAGCTGCTCTTGCTCTCAAACAAGCCTGTGGTGATCAAGTGGAAGCTATTTTCTTAGTGCGCGCCTATCGGACAACCTTAGCCCACATTGCAAGCTGTGAACCTTTGGATTGTGCCAAGATGCTTGTTGAAAGGCGTATTTCAGCAATCTACAAAGACCTGCCTGGCGGCCAGCAACTCGGTGCAAGTTTTGACTACAATCATCGACTGCTAGATTTTAGCTTAATGGCCGAGTCCGAACCATCAAACGAATATCCAATAAAGGCGAATGAGCTTGAAGATGAGCAGGTTTTTACCAAAGTGTTTTCACTGTTGGAACAACAAGGTTTAGCTAAATCAGAACAGAGTCGTGAACCATCTGAAGAACCATTAACTACCTCGCAAAGTTTTCCATATTCCAGAGTCGAACGTCTCGCTCAATTGACGCGCTCCGACGAAGGATTTTTATTAGCACTCGCTTATTCAACCCAGCGCGGATATGGACGCAATCATCCATTCGCAGGCGAAATACGAACAGGATTCATGGAACTAGAATTAGAAGCCGAGGAGCTTGGGTTCAGCATTTGCATTGGTCAAATTCAAGTTACCGAATGTGAAATGGTTAATGGTTTCGTGAAACCAGAGCAAGAGCAAGCCCATTTTACTCGCGGTTACGGCCTTTCGTTAGGGGCAGCAGAACGAAAAGCGATGGCCATCGCACTCATTGATAGGTCGTTGCAAGCAAGTGATTACGGGGAGGCTATCGACGGTCCAGCGCAGGATGAAGAATTTGTTCTTGCCCATGGAGATAACGTCGAAGCCGCAGGATTTGTAAGTCATCTTAAGTTACCCCACTACGTTGATTTTCAGGCTGAGCTTGAGTTGATTAGAAAAATGAGAAACACCAAGGATACGCTATGAGGTCTGTAAACGAGCATATCAATCAAAGCGCTCAATCTGAGCAAAACTACAACTTTGCTTATTTAGACGAGCAAACAAAGCGAATGATCCGTAGAGCGATTCTCAAAGGTATTGCTATTCCAGGTTACCAAGTGGCTTTCCAAGGTAGGGAAATGCCAATGCCGTATGGCTGGGGAACCGGCGGAATAATGCTCAGTGCTTCAATTTTGGGACCAAAAGATTGTTTTAAAGTCATCGACCAAGGTGCTGACGACACCACTAATGCCGTTTCAATTCGCCAGTTTTTTGAAAAGGTTTGCGATATAGAAGTTACGCAGAAAACAGCCAATGCAAGTGTCATTCAAACTCGCCACCGAATACCAGAACATAGTTTAGTTGAGGGCCAGATTCTAGTATTTCAGGTACCAATCCCTGAGCCTTTACGATTTATTGAACCCAGAGAAACGCGTACCAAAAAAATGCACGCTTATAGTGACTACGGCTCTATGCAGGTGAAACTATACGAGGACATTGTTCAATATGGACACATTGCTACCAGCTACGCCTATCCGGTTATAGTCCACGGACGCTATTTGATGGACCCATCTCCAATTCCAAAATTCGACAACCCCAAGTTACACATGAGCCCGGCATTGTTGGTGTTTGGTGCCGGTCGGGAGAAACGAATCTACTGTATCCCACCGTATACGGATGTCAAAAGTCTCGATTTTGAAGACCACCCATTCTCAATCCAGCAATGGGATCAAGCCTGTGCCCAATGTGGTAGTCACGATAGTTTTCTAGATGAAGTGCTCATCGATGACCAAGGCGGTCGAATGTTTGTTTGTTCCGACACTGATTTTTGTCAACAGCGCCAAGGAAATTCTAATGATTAATCTCGAGAGTAACATCGGTAAGCCAGCTGATGATGAACCCGCACAAGAGAGAGCAATTCTAAAATGCTGCGACTTAAGCATGTTATATGAACCAGGCAAGGGCTTCGAAAATGCCAATCTAGAAATCTTTAGTGGCGAAGTTTTGGCTATTGTTGGCGAATCGGGTTCTGGTAAAAGTAGTTTACTAAAAACACTTTCTGCACAGATCGATTCGCAACACGGTTCGCTGAATTATTTTCCAGCTTCTTCAACAACCAGCCTTAACTTAAAAAATATCAGCGAAGCTAAGCGTCAATCGCTCATTCGCAGCGACTTTGGGCTGGTGCATCAACATCCAATGGATGGACTAAGATCTCGGGTATCGGCTGGCGGAAATATAGCTGAGCCCCTGATGCAAAATGGCGAGCGTAACTATGAACAACTTCGTGCTCAAGCCTTGCATTGGTTAGATGCTGTCGAGATTGACTGCGACCGCATCGACGACTTACCAACAACTTTTTCTGGAGGAATGCAGCAACGCTTGCAAATTGCTCGTTGTTTAGTAACACAACCTCGATTGATTTTTATGGATGAACCTACCGCTGGACTCGACGTATCGGTTCAGGCGCGTTTACTCGATCTGATGCGTAAGTTGGTCAAACAACTGCAATTGAGTGTCGTACTCGTCACCCACGATTTATCAGTTGCCCGCTTACTCTCCGACCGAATTGTAGTCATGCAAAAAGGCAAAATCGTTGAAGCGGGTTTAAGTGACAGGGTGCTTGACGATCCGCAAGCACCCTACACCCAGTTGCTTGTTTCCTCTGTACTTCAATCTTAAAATGAGAAAGAAAATGCCTGCACTATTGATAGCCGAAAATCTAAGTAAAACCTTTGTGCTACACAACCAGAATATTCAATTGCCAGTGTTGTACCAACAAAGTTTGGAACTTCATGCTGGCGAATGCTTAGTCTTGAACGGACCTTCTGGCTCAGGAAAATCCAGCTTACTTCGCTCATTGTACGGAAACTATCAGACCGATAGCGGCAATATAAACATTCTGTCAGAAAATAGTTACGTCGATATCTGCCACGCTCACCCACGTAAAGTTGTTGCACTTCGCCGAAATACGATTGGTTGGGTAAGTCAATTCTTGCGCGTCATTCCACGCTTGCCTGCCATTGAGGTTGTCATGCAACCGATGTTGGAATCGGGTATCACTGAACATCATGCGCGCGATAAAGCCGAATACCTGTTGAACCATCTAAATGTCAGCCAAAGGCTTTGGGAACTCCCACCTGCGACATTCTCGGGAGGCGAACAGCAGCGCGTCAATATTGCTCAAGGCTTCGCTCTCGATTACCCAATTTTGCTATTAGATGAGCCAACAGCTTCTTTAGATGACAACAACTCCGCCAAGGTGATTGAGCTTATACAAGCTGCCAAACGACGCGGAGCTGGGATTGTTGGGATATTTCATGACGCCTGGGTTCGGGATCAAGTAGCCGACCGTATTTATACTATGCAAGCGATAACACCAAAGGGGAAAACTCGTGATTATCAATAACGTTAAGTTAGTCTTAGAACAGGAAGTTGTCGTTGGCTCAATCGAAGTTATTGATGGCCATATTGAATCGGTCAGTCAAAGTTTAAGTCAGCTTCCCGCAGCTATCGACGGCGAATTAGCCTATTTATTACCCGGTTTAGTCGAGCTTCATACCGATAACTTAGAGCGTTTTTTCACCCCTAGACCAAAAGTTAACTGGCCAGCAAACTCCGCAATGGCTAGCCATGATGCTTTAATGATTTCAAGTGGTATAACAACCGTTTTAGATGCTGTTGCTTTGGGATATATCAATGATCAAGGCGGTCGAATTGAAAACCTTGAACGCATGATCCACACCATTAGCGAATCACAACTCCAAGGTAATAACCGAGCAGAGCATTTTCTACATTTACGCTGCGAATTGCCGAACCAAGATACCGCGGGTCTTTTCGAATCGTTTGTCGGCAAAGGTTCAGTTGCCATGGTGTCTCTTATGGATCACACCCCGGGTCAACGGCAATTTGTAAATAGTGAGAAATACCGGACTTACTATATGGGGAAGTACGGAATGAATGAACAAGAGATGGCCAGCTTCGAAGCAGAGCAAACACTTGCATCAAAAAAGTGGTCGCATAGAAATAGACTCTCAATTGCTGAGTCTGCACGCGCTCGTGGCATTCCTTTGGCAAGTCACGACGATGCGACTGTCGCCCATGCCGAAGAATCTGCGAGTTTAGGTTGCGCGATTGCGGAATTCCCAACCACTATCGCAGCGGCCCAAGCCTCTCATGATGCCGGAATTTGCGTGATGATGGGTGCACCAAACATCGTTCGAGGCGGCTCACATTCAGGCAACGTCGCAGCCAAAGATCTAGCCGACATCGGTGTACTAGATATTCTTTCATCCGACTATTATCCAGCGAGTTTACTCGATGCCGCTTATCAATTAGCAAAAATGCCCAGCAACGATTACGGCCTAGAACATACCGTTCAAATGGTTAGTGCTAGGCCCGCCAAAGCGCTTTCTATGCACGATAGAGGCAGTATAGTGGCAGGTAAACGAGCCGATCTAGTACTCGCTCGTCCGGCGCAAGACCGACTGCGGGTAGACCAAGTGTGGCGTCAGGGAAAAAGGGTATTCTAATGCAAACGCCTTCCCATCAACATCAAACCAGCAATGCAAAACTGTTTATGCTGGTTGGCCCCTCAGGCTGCGGTAAAGATAGTTTGCTTGCTCAAGTTCGCGTGCAGTTATGCGAGGGAACGCCATTACTATTCGCCCACCGATATATTACCCGCTGTAAAAATAATAGTGAGGACCACATAAGCCTAAGCACCTTAGAGTTTGAGCAACGTAAGCAGCAAGGGCTATTCACTTTGCATTGGAAAGCGAACAACTGCCAATACGCCATCGGTAGAGAAATAGACCTATGGTTGAATGCGGGTCAAAACGTTATCTTCAACGGCTCTCGCGAGCACATATTGCAAGCCCATCAGCGTTTTGGCGACGCTTTGCGTGTCATTTGGATTGAGGTCTCACCAGAAATATTACGTCAACGTTTAGAGCAGCGTAAGCGCGAATCGACGGTTGAAATTGAGCAGCGTCTGCATAGAAACCAACAGCAACAAGCGAACAAAAACATGATCAGCCAGCAACTGACAGTCGTCACTTTGGACAACAGCGGACCGTTTACTGTAGCTGTGCAACGGCTGCAGCATTTAGTATACCAACATCAGGAAAGCTTAAAGCCATGTTCAGCCTAACGCTCTTGGGTACCGGCAGCGTTCATGCTCCACCCGTCTATGGTTGTAGCTGCGCTGCTTGTCAACATGCCTTAAACTATACATCAGCTAGCCGTGCACCTTGCTCAGCCCTGCTACGTACTGGCAAAGATACGATTTTGATTGATGCCGGTCACCCTAAACTACAACAGATATTCGAGCCTGGTAGCATTAGTGCCATTCTTATTACTCACTATCATATGGACCATGTCCAAGAGTTATTTAAGTTACGCTGGGCCATTACAGATCCCATAGATGTGTACCATCCTAATGACCCTCGCGGTTGTGACGATTTGTTTAAAAATCCCGGTATTCTCAAATTCAAATCACCCAATACAAATGGCACGACGTTTCACTTATCTAAGATTAAAGTCACTCCAATAGCGTTAAATCACAGCAAGCAAAGTAACGGTTATGTATTTCAAAGCACCGCGTTAACAATTGCCTACTTAACTGACACTAAGGGGCTCCCGCAGCAAAGTATTGAAGTACTACAACGACTCAATCCTCAATACATTGTTATTGACTGTAGTTTCCCTGCTCACATCGATAACGACAACCACAACAACCTAGATGACTTGATCCGACTTGCTAAAATCTTGCCCGGTTCAATGTGGGTGGCAAGTCATATAGGCCACGAATTGGATTGCGTGCGACTTTCTGGCGCATTGAAACTACCCAAAAACATCATGTTCGGATATGACGGACTTAGCTTGCCTATACTCCCCTCAAGTGAGAGCACCAAATGAATATCAACGATCAATTAAGCAAAATTACCAACATTGCCAGTTGTGCGCACGTTCATCAAAGTGAAATCGGGAATTGGACCGAGATTGGCCAGCGCTGTCGAATCGAAAATACTGAAATCGGCGACTATAGTTACGTACAACAAGACGTTGATATTTCATTATGCTCAATCGGAAAGTTTGTTTCTATCGCCGCAAGCGTACGTATCAACCCTAGTAATCATCCGTGGTGGCGCGCAAGTCAACACCACTTCACCTACCGACCTAGCAAATACGGTTTCGAAGAAAAACGAGACCAATAGGTATTTCAATGGCGCGCAGAAAACAAAGTCAGCATAGGTCATGACGTATGGATTGGTCATGGGGCAATCATAATGCCCGGTGTTAGCATAGGAAACGGGGCGATTATTGGCTCCGGTAGTGTTGTCACAAAGGACGTAGCCGCGTGGACGATCGTTGTTGGGAACCCTGCGAAAGAGTTACGCCCTCGATTTGAGACGAGTGACATTGGCGAGCGCCTGCAACATTTGGAATGGTGGAACTGGCCTCACCACAAGATTGCTGAAGCGCTGCCTATTTTCCAAGGTAGCGTGAGTGACTTTTTGGACAACTACGAGCAACAATGAACAGATTTGACCCATTGCTCACAAGATTTTTCTCAGGCTTGTGAGCTTAAGGCTGTAATGCTCTATCAAAGAATGCTGTTTTTGGCACACTTAAGCGCTGATATTCGCGATATAGCATTGGACTAATCAACAAGCAGAAAACGATATTGGAAGACGGAACTGACAACCAGACACCGTCAATACCAAATAGTTTTGGCAAGACGTACAAAAACGGTAATTGCACCAACATATTACCTATCGAAAGTAGCATCGCTTTTCCTGCCCTATCGATCGCCATAAAGTAGATGGAATTAACAAATATGAAACCGTCTAGGAATAGCGCCAATAGATGCAAACGGATCCCCCTAAGTGTTTTTTCTGCAAGTAGCGGGTCTTGATGACTAAACAGACCTATGGCTGCATCAGGAAATAGATTGATAAGTAACTGACAAGATAAGCCAACACCTACGACTACTTTTAGGGCTAGAATGAAAGTCGCCTTTATTTTCTCTTTTGATTGTTCACCATGATAATAGCTGATCGGCGGCTGCATACCATTGGCAATACCCTCTGCAAACAAATAGTAAAGCGTTGCTATATAACCAACAATTGCAAACGCACCTACATGGATCTCACTTCCATAGGCGAGTAAAAGTCGGTTATGGATCGCTAAAATAAAACCAAAATACAAAAACATAAATAAGCTTGAAGCACCCAGCTTATAGGCACTTAATGACGCACGGACATCAAGCAGTCTGATATCAAGCTTTAAGGGAGTCGCTGCTCTGCGGCTCAAAAAATAACTTAAACCTAGCAGTGCCACAACCGCTTGAGCGCCAACACTAGCCAGTGCAGCGCCGCGCAAGCCCTGGTCTAAGACCGCGATAAATAGATAGTCCAAAACAATATTCATAACGGCGCCGATCACCATTAATGCAGTTGATATATTGGGCTGGTCGTCATTTCTAATTAGCAGTGGAAGTGCGGTTGCTAATACCGTAATCAGAGCCCCTTTAGCAAATATGTTCAGATACTGCTGTGCAAAACCTAAGCTTGCTCCCTCAACAGATTGCATTGCTAACATGGCGTCACTGGCAAGCAGCATAAACAAAACAACTAACACGCCTATGACAAGACTCGAATAAAACGCGCTGGTTACAATGCGTTGTGACCTTGACGGGTTTTTCTCCCCTCGGCTTATCGACAAAAGTGCGCCAAAGCCCATACCCAACAGCAAACCAAAGCCAATAATAATAGCTAAAATAGGCCACGACACATTAATCGCAGCGAGACCTTCAAAGCCAACATAATGCCCAACGAAAATGCCATCAACAACTTGATACAAGCCACTAATCAGCATTGCAGCGACCGAAGGGATCACATAACGCCAAAAATTTTGGGACACACTTAATTGCTTTATATCGATAGTACTCGCGCTAGACATGCTGATCGTAACCTCTGTAGTTGGCCTAGCATTATCTAAGGAAATAAGATAAATGAAAGATGGTTTCCATCCGCAAAACGGATAGATATACTCTAATTTGATGGATGTTAATGGGTAGATTCAATGAGCTGGTCTTTTGAACAACTAAACTCTTTTGTAAATGCAGTGAATTTAGGGAGTTTCTCTGCAGCAGCGCGCCGCCTTGGTAAAGCACAATCGAGAGTAAGTACCGATATATCCAACTTAGAAGCCGATCTTGGATTTGAGCTATTTGATCGAAGTCAGCGCTTGCCGCAATTGACCGATAATGGCAAAGAAATGTTTGTCGAGGCCAAAGCAGTTTTATCGCAATGCCAGCGCTTAAACTCACGGGCGCTTTCAGTATCTGAGGGCAACGAAGCTGCGATTGTTTTTGCGATCGATGAAGCTGTGCCCATCACTGCCTTTGAGTCATTTTTTGAAAAAATATCAGACCAATTCCCTTTGTTAAAACTGACCATCATCAATGGCAGTCAATATGAAATAGCGCAATGGGTCGACGATGGTATTTGCGATCTTGGGATCTTGTTCTATCAACGACAGCTAGCACAGTCATTGGAGTTCACTTCAATTGGAAGCTTTAAGCAGACTCTAATTGTAGGTAAAAACCATCCTTTATCGGCAACGCCAGCTCCAAACCTGACGCAACTCAATCAATACCGTCAGTTAGTAATTTGGGATTTAGCCGCCAAAGGCGCACAAGCAATCTCCGCGAAGCACTGGCACATTGACAGCTTCTACTACATTGCAGCCTTAGTGACCCGCGGTTTAGGCTGGGCCCTAGTACCCGAACACATTGCCAGATCGCCATGGGTTATCGAAGGTATTGATGAACTAAGCTGTGAATACATTCCCGATTCATTATTGGTTGAGATGGGAATTGTTATTCGCCGAGACACAGGTATCGGACCCATTATGCAATGGATGTACACCGAGTTAGAGCATTTGTTTGATTGAAAAAACCCTCGCAATGCGAGGGTCTATTTGTTGCAATTACATAAATTGAACCGTGGCTAACTAAGCCACGTTTTGTTTATGGATCAGGCTTTGACGGTCTACGATAAACTCGAGAGCAACTTCATCACAGGCGTGTTGACGCGGACACATATCACAGTCTTTAAGCACCTTCTCGGGCAGTAAATGCTTGCTGGTTGGGCTGAAGCCAAGTTTCATAAAGAACTCTGGCACTCGGGTTAACACAAAGACTTTTTCAATTTCCATCTTACGTGCTTTCTTGAGTACAAATTCAACCAAGCCTCGACCTTGCCCATGCCCCTGTGAACCAGGATTCATACCTAGAGAGCGAACTTCAGCAAGGCCAGTATCATAGACGTAAAGCGATGCACATCCATTGATGAGCCCTGCTTGTTCACTTACAGCAAATTCGCCCACGGCTTGAACCAGATCAGGCCTCGCGCGAGGTAAATTCTCTCCGGCATCGGACCAATAACTCACCATCTCTTCAATTGCATCTAAGTCTGTCATTTTGGCAGCGCGAATGCGCCCACCACTAACATCACGACTCGCTAGACGTTCTTCTGCCTCATTGAGCGCATATTCAACCTGTTCGGGTGCGACACCACCTTTAGCTTGACGCTTAGCGAGGGTTGATTCGAGCGACAAATGCGGATAGACATCGTCTTCGATTTCAGGTGCAATCTCTTTAAACTGAGCAATGCTCATTTCTTCCAAGGGCAGCTCTAGCTCTATCGCTTTGACAACTGCAATACCAACGATGTGGTGTGCTTCTCTAAACGGAATACCTTTGGCAACCAAATAGTCTGCCAGTTCGGTTGCGTTGGAGTAACCACCTTGCGCGGCTTCACGGGTTGTCTCTTCATGCACTTGCATATCATCAAGTACAAACTCTGCCATCATCAGGCAATCACCCCAGGTATCTAGAGCGTCAAACAGGCCTTCTTTGTCCTCTTGCATATCTTTGTTGTATGCAAGTGGTAGTGCTTTAAGTGTCATCATGATGCCACTTAAAGAGCCATAAACACGCCCAGCTTTACCACGGATAAGTTCTAATGCATCCGGGTTTTTCTTTTGTGGCATCAAGCTTGAGCCTGATGTCACTTGGTCAGATAAATCTAAAAATGCTGATTCACCAGAATTGTAAAAAATTAAGTCTTCAGCCATTCGTGACAAATGCAGCATGCTAATTGAAGCCGTAGAGAGTAGTTCTACCACATGGTCTCGGTCGGAAACTGAATCTAAGCTGTTACGCGTTGCGCGTCGAAAGCCTAAGTCTTTAGCAATTTGATCGCGGTCCATTGGATAAGCAGTACCAGCCAAGGCACCACTGCCGAGCGGGCAACTATCTAAACGCTTCAAGCTATCGGTTAAGCGGCTGTAGTCACGCTCAAACATTTCAACATACGCCATTGCCCAATGTGAGAAAGTAACTGGTTGTGCACGTTGTAAATGAGTGTAACCCGGTAGAACGGTGGTTTGCTGAGAGCGCGCGAACAACACCAATTTTTGTTGTAGCTTGTCAAGATGAGCCAGAAGTTCGATGCCTTGATCTTTACACCAAAGCTTAAGATCAGTTGCTACTTGGTCGTTACGACTACGACCCGTATGTAGTTTTTTACCTAAATCCCCCACCCGTTGAATCAACTGTCCTTCAACCCATGAGTGGATATCTTCGGCATCGCTACCTAGAATTTGCTGCGGATTTTCAATAACTTGTTTTAGCAGGTCGTTAAGGGCTTTTTCTAATCGTTGTTGCTCAAGCTCAGTGATAATTCCAACTGATTTAAGCGCCTTTGACCAAGCAATTGAACCGATAATATCTTGTTCGGCCAAGCGGTAATCAAAACGCAGAGAATCGTTGAATTGTTTGAACCGTGAATCTGCTGCTTGGGTAAAACGTCCGCCCCACAATGCCATGTGAAAATTCCTATCTCTTTCTAAACGGTAGCGCCACGGAGCTAAGCCAGTGGCGCGTATATTGCTGTGTTATTCTTTTAGCTAATTACTGCGATTTTAATGCTTTTATCCGGCTTGCCAATGAATATAGGCGAATAAAGCCTTCGGCATGTTTTTGGTCATAAACGTCATCAGCGCCAAAAGTTGCAAAGTCTTCAGAGTATAAGCTATTTGGCGAACGTTTTTGTACTGCTTGGACCTGACCTTTATAAAGCTTCAGGACAACATCACCAGACATATCTTCAACCAAAGCTTCACTTGCAGCAATTAAAGACTTACATAGTGGCGTGAACCAACGTCCATCATATACCAAGTGTGCCATTTGTTGCCCCACTTGATTGCGCCAAGTACGGCTAGTCTTATCCAACACCAATTCTTCAATGGCTTGCAGTGCTGCAACCATAACCGTACCGCCAGGGGTTTCATAACAACCACGTGACTTCATGCCGACTAAGCGGTTTTCAGTAATATCGATACGGCCTACGCCATGAGCAGCAGCAATATCGTTTAGGGCAACAAGAGCGTTATAAGGCGACAATTGTTTCTCATTTACTGAAACTATACGTCCTTTGTCCACACCTAAGGTCACATACTCTGGCTCATTAGGTGCATCGATAGGATCAACTGTTAGCGTCCAAACACCTTTACTAGGCTCGTTCCATGGGTCTTCTAGCTCACCGCCTTCGTGAGAGATGTGCCATGCGTTTGCATCGCGGCTATAGATCTTAGTTGCACTTGCTGTAGTTGCGATATCACGCTCGGCCAAGTAGTCCAACAAATCTTCACGGCTAACCATATCCCATTCTCTCCACGGGGCGATCACGGTGAGCTCAGGGGCTAGTGCTGCAAAACAGCCTTCGAAACGGATTTGGTCATTACCTTTACCGGTACAACCGTGACATACCGCGTCGGCGCCTGTTTTACGAGCGACTTCGACCTGTGCTTTTGCAATAATTGGACGAGCCATCGAAGTACCCAGTAAGTAGGTTCCTTCGTAAATAGCGCCGGTTGCTATGGTTGGATAAATATAGTCAGCAACAAACTCGTCTTTAAGATCAACAATGTGACACTCGCTGGCACCTGAGGCGATGGCTTTCTCATGCAAGCCTTCAAGTTCTTCATCGCCTTGGCCAACATCGGCACAAAAAGCAATAATTTCGCAGTTATTGTAGTTTTCTTTAAGCCACGGAATGATTGCCGAGGTATCCAAGCCGCCTGAATAGGCCAAAACGACCTTTTTAATCTCTTTAGTTTGTAGAAGTGCCATGTGCTATTCCTTTAAAAGTATTTGCCGATACCGGACAAAGTCTATTTTATTTTGCGATTAACGAAACCAAAACTGCATTTTGGGCATGCATTCTGTTTTCGGCTTGGTCGAATATAATTGAGCTAGGGCCATCCATAACTTCAGATGTAATTTCTAACTCTCGATGTGCGGGCTGACAATGCAAGACATGCGAAATACCATTGTCGTTCATCATTTGCTGATTGATTTGATACGGCATATAACGAGACTTAACCGCTTCTAAAGGTGTGTCATCGCCCATAGAAACCCAAGTGTCCCCATAGACAACATCAAAGCCTTTAATCGCGTTGATATCGTCACTTACAATAATTTTACCGCCATGCTTAGCCGCCAACGCTTGAGCTTGTTGAACAATTTGCGCATCAGGACTGTATCCTTTAGGGCAAATAGCTGCCACTTCCATACCTAAGATCGCACCACCCAGAAGTAATGAATGAGTCACGTTATTACCTTCGCCAAGATAGGCCAGTTTTACTTTGGACAAATCAGAATAGTTTTCTGCGATGGTTTGGAAATCGGCAAGACCTTGGCAGGGGTGGTACAGGTCACACAGTGAATTGATAACTGGCACATTGCTATACTCGCGTAGTTCTAACAAGGTTTTGTGAGAATTAACTCGAGCTACAATGCCATCGGCCCAGCGGGTAATATTAGAAGCAAAATCTTTAACGGTTTCGCGAACACCCATAGCACCATTTTGTTGGTCGAGATAAACCGCATGCCCACCTAAGCGATTAATACCTATATCGAAAGTTACGCGGGTTCGCAGTGATTGCTTTTCAAATAGCGTGACGACACTTTTTCCGACAAGCGCTTGTGAGTAATCTTGCGGTTTTTGTTTTATTTTTGCAGCGAGTTCTAGCAAGCCCAATAGTTGGTCTTGATTGAGTTGATTTAGGCTTAATAAACTATTTAGTTGTGACATGCTTGTTCCAAAATTGGTTAAAAGGTGTTTCCAACAATCCGTGTTCCCTGGGCCTGACCCAGCGCCATCTTATGTTCGGGGCTTGCGCCCAAACTTCGTAAGAATTGCGCTAAATGCGCAGGCTGCTTCCATGAGGCTAAATTAACCGGTGCTCCAATATTTGCTGATGCTTCGAGTGCTGCTTTTACTTTGACCAACATACCATCAGTGATGACTTTAGCATCAATCAATTGTTGAGCAGATTTCGGAGTTATTTCGGCGATAACTTTACCATCGTGATCCAACACCCCTGGCACGTCCGATAACAACAGCAATGGCGCTTGCAACAAACTAGCAATTACGATTGCAGCGTCGTCAGCATTTACATTGTATAGATCGCCCTGCTCACCGATACCAATTGAACTGATAACCGGCATAAAACCCGATCCCAGTAACAGCTCTAGTAAGTTGGCATCTTTAGCCGTGCATTTACCCACTTGCCCTAAACGTGGGTCAAGCTGCTCAACATGGGTCATATTGCCATCACCAAGACACAAACCAACCGCATTAAAGCCGCTGGTCTTAGCCTGTGCACATAACAACTTGTTACTCGTACCTGCTAACGCACCTACAATAAACGGAATTTGGTCAAGCGGTGTCACTCTTAATCCGTCTAGCTTTTCACTGCTTTTACCTAAACCACTTAGCAGTTCATCAACAATTATCCCACCGCCATGCACCAACACCAAAGGCTGGTTGTCTAGCTCGCCAAGCGCCACAAAAAGGTTGGCTAAGGCTTCAGGAGCATTAAGAATGGCCCCGCCAAGCTTAATAATAATAGGCTTCACGCTCATAGCAATGACTCCATCATGTCAAAACCAAAGCGAATGTTAATACACTGCATGGCCTGACTTGCGGCGCCTTTCAATAAATTGTCCTCTGCACTCACCACAATCAAGTCTTGGCCCTGCTGTTGCCATGCCAAATCTAAAAATGGAGTGTTCACTACGCTTTGCAACTTTGGCCAAGCGCCATCGAGTAGACGCACGATGGGCTGATCTTGATAGGCACTCACGTATGCTTGCTGTACTTGTTCAGGTGTCGTTCCCGCTTTAAGAACCACGTTCATGGTTGCAAGAATACCGCGCTTATAGGAGCCCAAATGAGGGGTAAATATAACGTCTTGGCCCAAATGATGAACTATTTCAGGCTGATGGCGGTGATTGAACACGCCATAGGGTTGTAAACTCACTTCGCAAAAACTAGAGCCCATGCTGGCTTTACGCCCTGCACCACTTACGCCGCTGGTTGCGTTAATAACTGATTTATGGGAGTCACTAATAAGATTAGCGTTGGCTAAGGGCTTTAAGGCAGTCAAGGCGGCGGTTGTATAACAACCAGGGACAGCAATTAAACGTGTTTGCGCAACTTGTGCTGCGTTGTGCTCAGCTAAACCATACACCGCTTCTTCTAGCAGCTCAGGATAACGATGCTCAAAGCCGTAAAACTGCTGGTAGAAGTCAGTATTCGGAACTCTAAACGCTCCAGAAAGATCAAACACTATGCATGCGCAATCAAGTAAGGCCGCGGCAATATCGTGACTGACTTCATGGGCAGTTGCTAATAGAACCACATCAACATTGGGAAATAATTGTGGAATATCCTGAGGATCAAGCCCTTCGAGCTCTAGATCAACAATACCACTTAGTTCACCGTATAAACTAGACAAAGGTTTTCCAGCATCTACACTATTTTTACTAACATATAAACGGCTCAAGCTCAGCTGTGGGTGACGATTCACCATTTTAGCAAGCTCTGCACCCGTGTATCCGCTAGCGCCAATAATTACTGTATTTAACATGCTGCTACAACCCCTTCGCAGTACTAAAAGTTCATGCATTGAACTCAGAAAAAAATATGTTTTAGATGTTTTGACAGTTCACACATCTTATTTAACAGGAATAGTAACAGAGCGATATTTTTATTCAATAAAAATGAATAAGTATTTGATGGAAATTTTCTATCTCGAATGTAGTATTTTAATCAAAACTTTGACTGAGAACTCTTGCTCGGGTAAATTTTGTGAGCCACTGCAAGATTAACTGTAGTTTTATTACAAGCAAGCCCATAAAGTGTCGGCAACATCACTTTGGGTCATAAAGGAAAATAGTATGGCGGATTTACCAACACATGAATCAAACAGCAGTAGTTTAAGTTCCAACGTTAGCCTTTTAGGGCAATTACTGGGAAAAACGATTCAGGCTCACCTCGGTGAAGAATTTCTTAGCAAAATTGAAACTATCCGGGGCTTAGCGAAACAATCTCGAAATGGTGATGACCAAGCCCGCCAAGAATTATTGAGTTTATTGCGTAATCTCAGCGATGATGAACTACTACCGGTTTCACGCGCCTTTAGCCAATTTTTAAATTTAGCCAATATCGCAGAGCAATTTCATACGGTTTCGCGTAATTGCGAGGGCGATAGCTGTTCGTGTGACCCTATCGAAGCTTTATTTGTTCGCTTGAAGGAACAAAACCTAAGTGATGATCAAATCAAAAAAGCGATTCACGAGTTATCAATTGAATTGGTGCTAACGGCTCACCCTACCGAAGTGACGCGCCGAACTTTGATCAACAAACATGTCGCGATTAACGACTGCCTTGACTGGTTGGAGTTAGACGGTTTACCAAAAAACGAGCGTCAACGCCTGTTAGATCGCCTTGAGCAATTGGTTAATCAAGCTTGGCATACAGACGAAATCAGAAAACAACGTCCAACGCCAGTAGATGAAGCGAAATGGGGCTTTGCTGTAATCGAGAATTCGCTCTGGCAAGCGGTCCCTGAATTCTTACGTCAGTTTGAAAAGCTCACCCTTGAGCATTTCAATATGCGCTTACCGCTAGACGCTGCCCCGATCATCTTTACCTCGTGGATGGGTGGAGACCGTGACGGAAACCCCTTTGTTACGGCTAAAGTGACTGAAGAAGTGTTACTAAGCAGCCGCTGGGTAGCCGTTGACCTTTACTTAAAAGAAATTAGTCAACTGGTCTCAGAGCTGTCAATGAGCGATGCTAATGAGCAACTCATGCAGTACAGCAACGATCACGATGAACCCTATCGCGTTATCTTAAAAGAACTGCGTAATGACTTACGTGAAACCCATCAGTATTTGAGCGCTGTACTCCAAGGTCACTATACTGAAGCTCGCGATCTAATCACCAGCACCGAACAAGTTCGCGAACCATTAGAGCTTTGTTACCATTCGCTACACGATTGTGGCATGGGTATTATTGCTGATGGTTCACTACTTGATGTACTGCGCCGTTTGGCGTGTTTTGGCATCAACCTTGTGCGCTTAGACATTCGCCAAGATAGTCAACGCCATACTGACGTATTTTCTGAGCTAACTCGTCACCTAGGCTTAGGCGACTATGCGCATTGGGAAGAACGTGACAAACAGAGCTTTTTACTGCAAGAGCTAAATAGCAAGCGTCCACTAATTCCGCGAAAATGGGAACCTAGTGAAGCGGTTCAAGAAGTACTCGATACCTGCCACGTGGTATCACAACAAAACCGTGACGCACTCGGTATCTATATTATCTCCATGGCAAGTCATCCATCGGATGTTCTAGCGGTGCAGTTGCTATTAAGTGAAGCCGGTTGCCCATTCAGATTGCCAGTTGCTCCCTTATTTGAAACCTTAGACGATCTTAATAACGCTCCTGCCACCATGCAAAACTTATTAGGTGTAGATTGGTATCGCGGCTATATCAACGGCCATCAGCATGTAATGATTGGCTATTCAGACTCAGCCAAAGATGCCGGCGTACTTGCAGCGTCTTGGGCTCAATATCGTGCTCAAGAGTCTTTAGTGGCTATATGCGCCAATCAACAAATCAAGCTGACTTTATTCCATGGTCGTGGCGGTACGATTGGTCGCGGTGGTGCACCGGCACATGCAGCTTTACTTTCACAACCTCCGGGCTCCTTAGACGGTGGTCTGCGCGTCACCGAGCAAGGTGAGATGATTCGCTTTAAGTTTGGTCTACCAAAAGTGGCATTGGCAAGTCTAGAAATCTACGCAAGCGCAGTGCTAGAGGCGAATCTGAAGCCGCCTATGGAACCACTACCACAGTGGCGCGAACTAATGGACCAAATGGCAGCGACCTCTTGTGATGCTTATCGCAAAGTACTTTGGGGCGAAGAGCAATTTGTTCCGTATTTCCGCGCTGCCACACCTGAAGGCGAGCTTGGTAAACTGCCTCTGGGTAGCCGACCAGCTAAACGTCGTTTGGATGGTGGTGTTGAAAGTTTGCGAGCGATTCCTTGGATTTTCTCTTGGTCACAAAATCGCTTACTCCTACCAGCATGGCTCGGTAGCGGTGAAGCACTGCAAGAAATTATCGATAAAGAGCAACAACAGACACTCAGCGATATGACCCAATGGCCATTTTTCTACAATCGCCTAGAAATGTTAGAAATGGTATTTATGAAAGCCGATAGCTGGCTGTCGCAGATCTATGATGACCGCTTAGTTGCTGATGAGCAAAAACCACTGGGCGTCAGTTTACGCGAGAATCTACAACAGGCACGCAGTAATCTATTGTCGCTAATCAAAAAGGACGAGTTGCTGAGCCATCAGCCATGGGTGGTTGAGTCCATTAACTTGCGTAACCCGTATATTGACCCCTTGCATGTATTGCAGGTTGAGTTGCTTAATCGCTCGCGCAACAATAGTGAAATACACCCGCTTGTCGACCAAGCTCTAATGGTCAGCATCGCTGGTATTGCTGCTGGTATGCGTAATACCGGCTAGGCAAACTAGCTTTCCAGCATTACTAAAGCGGGCTCGGCCCGCTTTTTTTGTAACAAAAATATAACATTTTGACTAAGGTCTAATTTCCTTCAGCACCAACAACTAGCCAAACTAATAGCCACTTCATCTCTATAGTGCTACTTATGAAACGTTTTTTTTGGTTGGGCCTAGGTTTCGCATACCTAGCATTTATAATGTTTTTACAATGGTTTTGCGAACAGTTATTACCAACTTCAGCCATAGCTGCGCGCTATTTTATAACCGCTGGCGTCAGCACGCTAAGTATTATCGCTTTGTGTATTTTTCAACAACGGACCCTAAAACGAGTTCTTTCTCAGGGCCCAGACAATTCAAGTTTTAATCGTTCAGCTGGGAATATCAGTGCACTAACCAGTCAAATTGCGATTGGCGCAGCTGAGGTGTCGCATTTTGTCGATGAAGTAAATCAGAGTATTGATAACAATGGCGAATACGCTAGCCGCATTGCGGTAGCTGCCGAACAACTTAACCAGACGACTAAAAGTTTAGGTGACAATGCTAAACATGTTCTAGAGCAAGCGCGTCATGCTCAACAACTAAGCCAAAATGGAAAAATAACCACCCAAGAAGGCTACCGGTCAATTGTCCAATTAAGCAAAGATGTCGACACTGCGGCATCACAATTATTGGCCTTAAAATCCAGCGCAGATCAAATTCGTAATATCACTAGTTTAATTGGTGGCGTAGCTGAACAAACCAACTTACTTGCGCTCAATGCAGCCATCGAAGCTGCACGAGCGGGCGAACACGGCCGCGGGTTTGCCGTGGTTGCTGACGAAGTAAGGGCACTTGCGGCCAAATCGGCACAAGCCACTAACGACATAGAAAGCATGCTAGCTAACATCCACAATGAAACTGACCAAACTTCGGCATTAATGCAGCAAGTGGTTGAGCAAACCTCCAGTGTTGTGGAGGCCATGCAAAAACTTGACGAAGGCTTTGGCGACATATCGTCCAGCATCGACCAATCCACCGATGCTATTGGACATATCGAGTCGGCTTTGCAAGAACAAGCCGATACCACAGCGGATATTTCAAGCTCAATTAATCAAGTACGCGACTCACTTACCCATACCGGTAGCCGCAGCAAAGACATTTCGAGCCAAGCCTATTCTTTATCGCAAACCACCGAAGGGATATTTACTGAGCTCGGCGATTGGGAAACGGGAACCTTTGAACAGCAAGTACTGGAAGAAGCGAATAGCGCCGCACTGCGCTGTGGCGAGGAGCTAGCAAACGGGCTATTAAGCGGCCAATTCACCGAAAGAGATCTTTTTGACCCTAAATACGAAGAACAAAGTGGCACCAACCCACCGAAATATTCGACACCATTTGACGAACTAACTGATAAATTGTTTCCGGCTATCCAAGAACCAATCCTCGAACGTAATCCACAAATTATTTATGCCGGCGCAGTCGATCAACGCGGATACTTTCCTACCCATAACCGTCGATTTAGCCAAATTTTGACTGGCGACTACCAGTTGGACATGGCAAATAACCGCACTAAGCGTATTTTTGACGACCCAACCGGGATACGCTGTGGTAAACACACCGATAAAGTGTTGCTACAAACTTATAAGCGCGATACCGGAGAAGTAATGCACGATTTATCAGTGCCAATATTTGTAAATGAGCGCCATTGGGGTGGTTTTAGAATTGGCTTTAAGGCGAGCAACGACTAAACATCAGTAAAAACTATAATTTAGTGTAGTCTTGACTTGCGTTTTAACTCGCGACTCTTATACTGCTCACCATTCATGGATGAACCCCTTATAACCATTACTAAAGGTCATTCATGAAACCTAGTTTTAAGCATTCCACCTTCGTATTTTTTCTCCTTCCAACCAGTGTTTTAGCCGGAGGTTTTCACCTTCCACAAGCAGCCTATGCCAATCTTGGAACAGCTGGCGCCGGTGACGGTGTCTACACCGGATCCGCAGCTTCAATCTGGTCAAACCCAGCTATTAACAGTTTTATCGAAGAAGACATATTTACGGTTAACGGCTTGGTGCTTGGTCTTTCTAATAAGTACTACGATTATGAAAATGCGGCTGATAATTCTGGGGAATCCGGCGGTTTACTCGGTGCAGCAGGTATTTTCTATACTCAAAACCTAAATGAACAATGGTCAGCGGGTTTGGCTGTTGCAACCATTGGTGGTTCAGCACTTGATTATGGACACTACTGGGCAGGCGCAGACCAAATCGTAGATGTTAGTTTGGTCACAATGCAAATCAATCCCTCACTTAGTTATAAAGTAAATGACCGATTCTCGATTGGTGCAGGTGTTCAAGCAAACTACGGTGCGATTGAAGGGGGGATGCAAGGTCCTATGGGAAGGCCTATCGACCTCGAAGCTGGCACCGACTGGGCCTTTGGATACAACTTGGGTATGGCATACCAGTGGAACGAGCAAACGATTACCGGTTTAAGCTATCGCTCCAAACTCGAACATGAATTTAGCGAAACCATAAGCATGGTGAACCAGCAAGGGAACTATGTCGTCGGACTCGATTCGGCAGCTTTTGCTCGCGCCGATATTAGCCACGAGCTTAATTCCGATCTCAAGTTACTCGGCAGTATTACCTGGACACAATGGAGTGACTTGCAAGAAACACCTGTATCTATCAATGGAAATAATGCACTTACAGTTGAGCGCAATTGGAAAGATACCTGGGCTTATGCTGTCGGGGTAGATTATCGTCTCAATGCTAAGACTCGATTAAAACTTGGCATATCATACGAAACATCACCACTTGATGACGCGCAATATCAAACACCTGATTTGCCAGTCGATCGCCAAATACGCTATTCAGCTGGCGTAAGCACTATTATCAATACCGTACCTGTAGATTTTTTCTACGAATATGCAGATCTAGGCACGCCACAGATTGCTCAAGTGGACGGTCTCGGCTCAAACCTCAACGGTTACTTCGACATGAAAGCCCATTTTGTAGGTTTTGCTGTAAGCTTCTAGGACGCTAAACAAAAATTAATGAACAAAATGCCCCGTCTATTCGGGGCTTTCTATTTTGCCAATATGGATCTATTTAGAGTCCTTAGATAAAGCCACAAAATTGTCATCAGCTAAATCAATCAATACCAGCTGTCCATTATCGGATAATGAAAATACCCCATATTCGGCAGCTTCGTATACCTGAGCGCTGCCTTCTTGAAAGAAAAAAGCATCACTAGCAAAGCGCAATTGCCCAGCTTCAATACCATAGGCAATTCGCTGTTGGTTCGCACTCAGGCTTACTTCGTCATCAAGACGGTTAAAACTTGCCAAGCCATTAACATCAATATCAAAAATTGCGAAGTCATGCTTTGAGCGTCCAAACTTGGCAAGCGCTTGTGATATTTGCGTACTGGCAACATAGCGCAGCGCCATGTAGTCGCCTTGCATTAAACTACGCGGATCGACCGGAGCTAACTTTAGATAGACCGTTTCACCATTTTCCAGGTGTTGTTCTTTTTGGAAAATCGTCCAATTTGCAAATGCCAAAATCAGAGCTAAGCCAGCAATTGCGATGCGTTTATTCATGCAGATTGTCCTTCAGCATGGTATGGCGAATTAAGCGAGGGATCATCGCTAGAGCTAGCGCTAACACCGCCAAAAGTTGCGACTTCTCAAGTAACGTTGCGCTTAAATGATAATAATAGAAACTCAAGTAAAGCAAACCAAAGGCAATGCCTAAGCTCATCAGAATTCGATTTTGTCTAGAAAACCCTAAGATCAAAACAATTATGGCAACCAGTACCCCAGAGGCTTGTGCAGCGACGAAGCAAACCAATAAGGCGAGACAATAAATCAGAAGCGTTGTGTTCCTCTTAAATGAATAGTCATAACGCCTAAGTAAGACGCTTAGCATCAGCATTGCAACAACGGTTTGAATAATGCCGCCAGACCAAAACCAATCGCTGCTTTCAAGCTGACCGCTTAAAAACAAATCATAAAGCCAAAACTGAGTATATGCCCCGGACAATAACAAGCTGCCTAAGGTCAAGCCATAGCCAAGCGCTCTAAACTGAGAAATGTAGCGACCAAATTGGAACTCTCGTAGCCACAAGGAGGTGCTTAAAATAAGTCCGATACTTGGCGCCAGCAAAGGCTGCGACATTTCAGCTCCAACACCAGCTAATCCCAACAAACAACATAACGCCGATATAGTGCGGTGTAGCGCATTTGGCATCAGCAAAGCTAAAAGCAATTGCATCAATGCGAAACCCAGCCAAAACTCTATGCCATGCGCTTCACTAAATAGTGCCCACACCAGTAATCCTTGTCCCGCACAGCTAAGTGCTAAACCAATATGTTCTCTAAAGTCTGAGTTTTGGGAACGCAAAAGAAGAAATGCACACCCAATGAGGATAAAGCCAAAGATGCTTGCAAAAATTGGGTCCTCAAACACTTCGAGTAGTGCCAGCGCAAGAAAGCCAAGTATCGAAAGTGCAGCTATCCAACCAGAAACGGCCATCAAGATCTTTAGATACCAAGGCGCACCGTCATCGAATGTCGGCTCAAGTCCATCCACTAAATTATTCGAACTTAGGATTTGCCACAGTTGATTAGTTTTTACTGGTTCCATTGACGCCCCACTGTTTTAAGCCAATGACTAGCAAAAGAACCCATGGCTATTGTTAGCCCAGTAATCAACAGCATGCCTCCGGCACTTTCTAGTACGTATTTCACTAGATGCATGTCGACAACTACGATAAATGATAAAGCCAGTGCAGCGAGTACCATGAGGTCAGGCTTTTTAAATCGGTAAATGAAAAAACAGCCCAAGCTCCAAAGGCCCCAGACCAGCCAGCGCCAGTAACTTGCATCTTGACTCCAAAATACTTGTTCAGCCAATAAGTTGTTGATACTGAGTAAGCTGATAGCCAGCAAAATCCGGCTTGCCCAGGCCTGTTTAAGCCATTTATATTTTAGGCTGCAAAGCTCCCAGCAAATTAACGCGAAGCTGCTAATAACAAAACACACCCAATATACAAAACCAGAGTAGCCAATACCGTCGACATATAATCCAGCGGATAAGGTCAACAGACCAATCCAAAACAAGTAAAGCGCTGGTAGTTGGCTGATGAGCATCCATGGGACAATCAGCAGCGCCCATAGCGCAAACAAAGTCCAGGGATCAGCGCCGCTTTGATAAATTTGCCCAATTAAAGCCAGCAAGGCCCCTACAAATAAGCTGGACGTAAATAACAGCATTTTTCCTAACATGGACTTAGCTGGGAGCAAACAATAGCTACCGATAGCTAACACTAAAAGACTTTGAACCACAGCCAATTTGGCAAAGCGGCCCATTGCATCCCAGTTATATGCGAAAAAGAAGATGACCGCGCAGGAAAACGCGATGGCGCTCAGCCAATAGCTCAGCTGAGAGATAAATTTGTACCAGTGTCTTGGCTCAGGGCTTAAGTGGGCAAGCCCTAAAGCTTGGGGGATATCGTGTTTATCAATACACCCCTGCTCAATGTAGTTGGTGATTTTAGATCTACTATTCATCACTAGGATAAGCTTTAAAGTCCATTTAATAATTAGCTTATCATACACTTAAGACATTTATCTGTTGGGCCAAGATCAATGACTATTGATTTCTACAAATAAAATATTAAGGACGGACACCTAAGGTGTGACAGATTGCATAACTTAGTTCAGAGCGATTTAAGGTGTAAAAATGAAAATCTTTGACGCCTTCTCGCGATAGAACTTTGACCATATCCATAGCAATGCTAGCCCCGACTAAGTTGCGAGTATTTTGGTCGTTGTCTAGGCCTTGAAACTGCTGGTGCAGCCAATTGGGAACTTTGACATTAGCAAAGTTAGCAAATTTTAGCAGGGTGTTGTAATTCGACACGGGTAAAATTCCCGGAACAATTTCCGATTCAATTCCAATGGCTGCGCAGCGGTCACGAAAGCGTAAGTAGCTTTCCACATCAAAAAAGAACTGAGTAATTGCTCGATTAGCGCCGGCGTCCATCTTTCGTTTAAGTGCTTGTAGATCCGCCTGTGCGCTTTTAGCTTCGGAGTGCACCTCAGGGTAGGCTGCAACCGAAATATCAAAATCGGCTTCTTGCTTAAGCAGCTCGACTAAGTCACTGGCATACATATTCGGTTTACTTGAACCGCTGGGTAAGTCGCCGCGCAGCGCAACAATGTTTTTGACACCGCTATTCCAATAATCCTTCGCAATCTGACGTAGCTCTTGTTCATTTGCATCAATACAGGTTAGATGTGGAGCTGCTACCAAGCCGGTGCGTTCTTGAATCGATTTAATTACGTTATGCGTTCGGTCACGGGTACCTGAGTTAGCGCCGTATGTCACCGAAACAAATGAAGGCTTAAGAGTTTGTAGACGCTCAATTGAGTCCCATAAGGTATTTTCCATACTTTCAGTAGTTGGTGGGAAAAACTCAAATGAGACGTTAATCTTTTTCAACTCGCTAACACTTTGGTTTAACGATTCGATTTGTTGTGCGTGATGAAAGCCCATCAGTAATTCCCTTTTATTGCCACTGAGACGTTTGGACGTCTATATGTCTACAAGATGACAATAAAAGGAGCTTTGATCAACGCTTATACTTACTGAAGCCATGATCATGAATTTATTTCATGACTTTGGAATTATTGCTGATAAAAATGACAAGCGTACTCGTCTATTGTTTATCAACTTAAGCCTTAGTCGTTAGGTGTCCATCGCGCAAATGCACCATGGACTCGCCACACACATTCGGGCCACTGAATTCAAAAGCTTTGCCAAAACCTTTCACAAAACGACCGCGGGTTACCACCAATTTGAATAAGTGAAAATCCCCAAGCTGACTTAGGTTCTGTGAACGCTCTCCATGACGAGCCACTAAACAAGCAACCCCATTGTGCCATTGCTCGCTATCACGAGGGATAGGCTGCGCAGTAAAACTATAGCTGACCCGCTTGCGCGCAAATAAATCTTTCGCATGGCTTTCATCTTCGACAATCAATGCCGCTGCCTTTGGCGTTTTGAGAAGATTTACCGCGTGCAAGGCAAGTTCGCTAAGCAGCACATAAAAACCATCGTCTTCGATGGCAAAGGGGGCATATGAAGCATATGGGTCCCCATCTGGAGTGATGCTAGATAAAAACATCGCTTTTTGTAGGTCTAATAGCTCTAATATTTCAGGGCCAATGCGACTTTGAATACGTTCACTACTCACGCTATTTTCCTTTTATTGCCTGCGAAACGCAGGCATGTTGTATAAAGTTTAACTAAAGCTCGTATTTGAAATTCGCACCAAAATTAATACCGCTTTGAGTGCGACGGTCAACGCCTTGGCTGCTTTCATCTAAATCACGGATGTCGCTGTAATACCAATACTTGGTATCAAGAAGGTTATAGATACCGCCGCGAATGCTTAGCTTGTCAGTGGCTTGATAGTAAGCATCAAGGTCGACAAGGGCATACCCCGGAGCTTTCAGGTTATCTTCATTCGACCAATCGTCACCTTCTTTTCCTGCAACTGCGGTCAATGTGCCTGACCAGCCCATACGTTTATTGCGACTATCAAATCCTAAACCCAAAACTGCAGTTAGAGGTGCAACACTATCCAAGGCCACATCATCACTTCGGTTTTCGCCTTTAGACCAGGCCGCCGACAATCGAGCATAACTACCTACAGGTAGTGAGCTTACGCGATCAAGACTAAGATTAGAGCTCAACTCGAGGCCATAAATGCGCGCGCTACCAATGTTTTGGTTCTGATACACATCCTTAGTGCCGCTGGTACCGGTTAAAACTCGATCGATAAAGTCTTTATAGTCATTATAGTAAGCGGCAAGTTCCCACTGCATGGCGCTGCCTTTGTGGCGCCAGCCCAACTCAATTGAATCACTTGATTCTGGTTTTAAATCAGCATTGGGCTCGATAATCGCACCCTGCCCATATACATAGTAAAGGTCTTGCGGTGTCGGAGCTTTAAATCCTTGAGAGTATTGAGCATAAATACTATTACCTTCGAGCAGGTGATATACCGCACCTAAACGCCCAGTGATCGCATCGCTATCAAAATCTACGTAACCTTCAGGACGATCTGGGTTCTCACTAGGGCTATAGCTGTAATTGTCATAGCGTAAGCCAGCGCTGAGCTGCAGGCGCTCATTAAGCAAAGCAATTTGATCTTGGATAAAGAGACCGTATTTTAAAGTATCGGTTTGCGGCGGCATCTCATCGGTGCCGATAGCCGTGCCATAGTTTTCCGATACTTGAGAATGATTTAGCTCAAAACGGGCATCGAGAATACTTGCCCCATAACTGATCAAATGGGTCGCATTTTCTCGAGATATTTCTTTTTCGGCCTGAACATCAAACTGAAGCGAGCTATCTTTGCCATCACGCTGCCGTACTCGATCCCCATAAAAAGGAGTCGTATCTAAAGTGCTGTATTTGGAATTCGATTGCTGCCAGTTTAACTTCCAAACTAGTTCGTCAAAGGCCTGTATATCGGCATACCATTGATGCTCCAAACCTAGTCGCGCTCTATCAACTTCATCTTTCGCATAATTATTTGTGTACTCAAACATACCCGGAACAATGACATAGCCTTCATTCGACAGAACCGAGATATCATTGCGCAATCGATAGTACTCGCCGGTAAAGTTCAAATTGTGCGAAGGATTCAGACTTAGATTTAGTTTCGCTAAAAAGTTATCGCTCTGATAATCGGCGGGGTCTGCTTGTCCGCGATCGCGGCCTTCAACATCTAACCCACTACTATGGGTTTTCAATTCACTGCCATCACGATGGGTGTAAATCAGCATAGCTTGCGCTTTGTCATTGACCTGTTTGGCTAAATTGACAGTGGCTTTGTAGCTTTCGTCACGGCTTTGGTAACCGGCATCTAAACTGGCATGGCCATCTTCACCCTGCAGCAGTTCCTCTGGGCTTTTCGTGCGCATCACAACCGCCCCGCCAAGTGCGTCACTACCGTATAGGCTCGACGCGGGACCTTTGTTTATCTCGATAACTGACAAGGTATCAGTCTCTATACCGCCCTGCCCCTTTATCATCGTACCGCCGCCTGGATCATAGGCGACTGGCTGCTCAACACCATCAACCAATACTTTGATGCGACTACCTTCCATACCGCGGACATTGAAATCGGTTGCTCCAAAGCGACCATCACTGTTCATCGAAACACCCGGAATATACTTCACGGTGTCTTCAAGTCGATTCACGCCTTGTTTTTGCATCTGCTCGGAATCGACACGGCTAACTGTCGCCGCAACATCCTCATAGTTTTGTTCTGTGCGTGAGGCTGACACGACCACTTGGTCAAACACAGTGACGCCTTGCTCGGCTTCCTCAGCGCTTAACAAACCGGAATAACAAAATGCGCTTAGGATGCTTAATGTAAGCGGATTAATTCTCATTGGATAGAGCTCCTTGTCTTTATAGACGGATTAGAATTGTTATAAATTGCTTCAAATGACCACCGGGAAGTTCGCACTATCACTGCGGATAACCTGGGCTTTATAGTCAAAAACTTGGGCAATATTTTCGGGGGTAAGTACTTGGTCTGGGCTGCCATTAGCGATAATTTCGCCTCGACTAAGTAAAACTAATCGCGAGCAATATCGGCTCGCCAAATTTAAATCATGCAGAACGCTGACGACGCAGCATCCTCTAGAAACTTGCTGTTGGGCATCAAGCATTAATGCCTGTTGGTGATTAAGATCTAAGGCACTGGTTGGCTCATCAAGTAGTAACAACTTCGCTTGGTCTTCAGACTGTGCCAATTGAGCACTCACTCGCGCATAGTGAACCCGTTGTTTTTCGCCACCCGAAAGCCGGGTATAGGGGCTATCTTTATAGCGCCATATATCCATTGCACGCATGCGGTGCTCGCAAATTGCTTGCTGACGTCGGTAGCCTAGACTACTGCTAAGCAAACCCATTTCGACAACTTCACTAACGCTAAATGCAAAGCTCAAGCTTGATGACTGAGGTAGCACTGCTAGTCGCTGGCTAAGCGCTAAAGGCTGCCACTGGTCTGACGATTTACCAAACCAAAACATGGTGCCTGAACTAGGCTTAAGTTCTCGGCTGATAAGCTTAAGTAAGGTCGATTTCCCAGCGCCATTGGCACCTAATAGTCCAAGGTGCTCGCCGGGATAAACCTGTAAATTTATGTTTTCAAGAACTCGATTTTCTTGATATTCGAAACTGACATTCTCGAGTCTTAAACTGGCACTTTGTTTTATGTCATTCATACCATCACGCCCCCGATAATAAGTTGCGTTGTTTCAGCAGCAGGCTTAAGAAGAATGGGGCACCGAGTACTGCGGTTATTAATCCAACGGGCATTTCAGCAGGACTAACCACAATCCGAGCAACGGTGTCTGCGGCTAACAACAAGCCAGCACCCAGCAACGCACTATAGGGGATCAATTGGTAATGATTTGGCCCAAGAATGAGACGAATGAGATGCGGAACAACCAAACCGACAAAACCAATCAATCCTGCGCAAGCAACTGCAACCCCAACCCCAAACGCAGTAAGCAAAATTAACCGTCTTTTTAGTGCTTGAACGTCTATCCCTAAGTGACGAGCTTCGGATTCTCCAAGCAACAAGGCATTAAGAGCCTTGGCATCACGCTGGAAAAAGACACTAATGATCACCAAGCACGTCCAACTGAGTATCAAATTAAATTGACTGGCTCCGGCCAAAGAGCCCATTTGCCATAAACTTAAATCACGTAGCATTTGGTCGTCAGCAAGGTAGTTCATCAGCCCAATTAACGAACCCGCTAGAGCTGATATTGCGATTCCAGCGAGTAACATCATGGTGACCGATGTTCCATTCACTGAGGTTCCTAAACGATAGATAAGTAAGGTCGTAACTAGTCCTGCGCTAAAGCTCGCTAGCGGCACTGCAACTAGCGATAACTGCTCTGGCAAGTCAAAACTGTTAGATACTTTTGAAAATAGAACAATGGCAAGCGCCGCCCCAACAGCGCAGCCAGAAGACACACCGATAATCCCAGGATCTGCTAAAGGATTCCGAAACAGTCCCTGCATTACCGCACCGCATTGCGCCAAAATCGCACCAATTGAAATACACAATAAGGCTCGTGGTAGACGGATCTGAGACACGATGACTTCACTACTATGAGAGAGTTCGAAATCAAAACCGAATCCACGACTCAGCAGTACCCGTAAGGTATCCGCAAACGAAATGGCCATGGGTCCTTGAGAAATCGTCAGCATCAAAATGGCGAATAAACCGAGAACGACCAAGCTCAAACGGCCCCACTGCAACTGATAGGCGCTTCGCATGTCCAACGTCTTAGAGCTCATCAAGCTGCTGCTCTATAAGGACCTGAGCAAGCTCTATGGTTTTAATGCCTACTCCACCAATTAGCGCAGTTCCTTCAATACTAACGATGCGACGATCACGACCTGCCGGCGTAAGCTTCAACAAGGGCTGCATTTCAAGCATTGCATCCACACCTCCTATAGCTTGCAAGCTATGGGAACTGATCAAAATGACGTCCGGCTGCAATTCTAAAATGGCTTCAGGACTCAAGGGTTTATAGCTTTCAAAATGGCCAGAAGTAACCGACTCTATTCCCGCTAAGTGCAGTAGCTCACTCGCACTCGTCTTATCACCAGCAACCGTCATTTTGCGTCCATCTGAGCTCATAACAAACATGCCGCGATTTGGCGCAACTTGCGTTTCAAGCAATTGCTTTCGCGAGTCGTCCAAGCTCTGTATCTCAGCGCGTGTTTGCTCAACTAATGCTTGCCCCTGCATTTCTTTAGACAAAACTTTACTGGTATGAGCAATACGTTCGAGAAGACCATCGACCCCCTTGGTTGCTGGTAACGTACTGATTTCAACACCAGCATTGCTTAGAACTTCAAGGGTGTTTTTAGGCCCCATTTCTTCGCTACCGATTAACAATGTTGGCTCTAGACTTAATAAACCTTCACTGGCAAGCGCACGGTGATAGCCAACCACGGGTATCGAGTCGTCCACTAAAGCGCGGCTGGTCGAGTCAACTGCCACCACGGTATCTAAAGCACCAAGCGCAATGACGATTTCAGTTACATTAGCCCCGGCACTAATAACGCGCACTTGCGCTTGGCTAGCAAAGCTGAAACTTAGGCTAAACATCAGTAAAAAAATCTTAAACTTCATAGGTTTTGTTCCATCAATATTTGGGTGTCGGTAATATCGTTTTCGCGAAGCAACGCGAGGACTTGCATAAACTTCTGCAAGCTCAGGTTTTGATCAGCTGCCACACTAATTTTCTGATCGGGTGCATTGCTTAAGTGGGCGAGTAGTTGCTGTTCGAAATCTTGCCAAGTGTCATAAAATTGCTGGTCGAGATACCAACCTTGGCTTTCAATTCCGATCACCAGCTGCGGTTTTTGATCCACGCTGTGCAACGCAGAACTGCCCGAAGTTGGAAGCTGAAATTCGAGGCTATGAACTTTGGCATTTAAGCTGAACATTAAAAAAACCATGACAATAAAAATAATGTCGATAAGCGGGGTTAAGTCCGCACCAAGACCGCTTTGAGAGCTCTGAGCTGGCAAATTAATCATTTGCGGTGACCATCACAAAATCGCCTTGCTGCTGTAATTGGCTTTGGGTGTACTGTTGTTTTGGGTTAGCAATCGCCGCTATGGTATCGACACCTTCAAGCAACAAGTTCCCTTGGTTAAGGATCTGTTCGAGTTGCTCAACCAAAACTTGTTTCCATAATCCAAGTAAGTAGCTTGCCACTTGAGCCGGTACCGCTAACATGAGTCCAACACAGGTCGTTTGCATTGCTAAACCGAGGCCATTGGATAACTGTGCAATCTCAACGCCTTGGCTGTTTTGCGACATTGCACCAAACATTTCCATTAAGCCTAAGACCGTACCTAACAAGCCCAACAGCGGTGTAATGACGGCGATTAGTGATAAAACTCTAAGCCCTCGATCAAGTTTAGATTGTTGTTTTTTAAGCCAAATTAGGCCCACTTCTTCTCGCAGTGACTTCTTACAATCCTTGTGTAAAAACAGAATTTTAAGTGCCGATACAGCTGGGCTTCTAGAGCGGGTAAAGCAATGCTGTTGCTTACATTCTTTGCATTGCTCTGGGCTTTGCGAATTAAGCTTGTGCGCAACTTTGAGCCAATGCTGCGAACGTATACTTAGGGCGTATGTGCTATAGCAAAACAAACGCTCAATAATGATTGCTAACGCAATAACAGAACACATCATCAGCGGAATTTGCACCGCGCCAAGTCGCGACGACCCTTCAATCGTTAAAAGGACAAGCGGGTCAAAACCCTGAAAAACTTGCTGCATTGATAATTGTTCTTGCTCAAACATCTCTCTTACCCCAAATCAAATCGAACCGGAATGCGTACTCTCGAAGCAACTGCTTTGCCTTGATTTTGCATCGGTTTAAACTGCCAATTTCGTACTGCTTTTAGCGCTGCTGCATCGAGGTCTTTGTACCCTGATGACGCTATGATCTTTATCTGTTGTTGATGACCCGCCCGACTCAAACTAACTTCGATGGTGACAACCCCTTCCTGCCCACGTTTGCGAGCCTTGCGCGGATAGTCTGGCGCTTGTGGGGGCCGGGCAAACTGTGGCTTAGTGTTTAGTTGTGCCGATTGGTCTAAACCTAACTTCGGTGCTGAACTCACTTGCTGCTGCGATTTACTCGGCAACTCTGTTTTTGACTCATGCGTCGGCTTCGTTTTAGCCACATCAATCACCTTCTCCGGCACCAGCTCTGGGCGTGCAGGTTTAGGCATTGCGGGCTCCTTACTTGGCTTGGGCGCTTTGGTACTTTTCTTAGGTACTGGCTTTTTAGCACTGCTTTCGCGCTTCTTGGTTTCTGCCACTGCTATCATTGGTTCAGCTTTCTTCACTTCAACAATTGGCTTAGGTTCTGGCTCAACGCTGTCTTTAGTAAGAGTTTCGGATTCTTCTTCCAAGATTTCAGGGTCCGACTTCATTTCTAATGGGTCTGATAACAAGGCATTTTCTTCATCTGTACTTGCTAACGCTTCTTTTTGATGCGGAGCCGCGACCAGCTTCAAACTCATTTGTGACGCATTTTGTCCTGCCATTGATACCTTTAGTGGCGCTTGTTTAGCGCTTATAGGCTGATAGCTTAAATGCAGCAATAAAGACAACAACAAGGCCAAAACCAAACGAAGCATAATCACATCGAGTTCTAAAATTTCCGGCACTATAGCAATCGATTGAATCCATGTAAACAAGATCCGTTATCATTTGCATTACCATTTACAAAATTGCTATGCTATACAAAATTCAAACGGAACGTTCAACATGCAACAACAAATACAAAGCGCCCTAACCAGCAGCCCAGACTCACTTCCACGCCAAATAGCGCAGCAATTAAACTGCTCAGAACTAGAGGTTTTAAAGCAATTACCCAAAGACATGGTTGCGTTTCTAGAGCGCGAACAACTCGAACCCTTACTAAAAGAGTTGCCAAATTTCGGTAAGATGACCACCATCATTCAGGCTGGAGAGCTCATATTTGAGGTAAAAGATGTATTCCCTAAGGGTCGAATCGGCCATGGTTACTACAATATTGGCGATCCCAACAGCCACCTTCACGGGCACTTAAAGTTAGAAAATATTGCTCACATTGCATTAGTGAGTAAGCCCTTTCGACAATCGGAGAGTCACTGCTTTCAGTTCCTAGATGCACAAGGTCATAACTTGTTTAAAATCTATCTAGGTCGAGATAAGCGTCGGCAACTGTTGAGTGAGCAGCTAGAGCGCTTTCAAGCTTGGAAATCCAACGCTCAATCTTTCGCTGAGCAATAGAGCCGCCCATGACACTTGATATCTCTTTAACCGGACGCCACTCGCCCGAGCCTTTGCTGTTTGCTTTCGATAAAAAGCTGGGACCGCATGCGGGTTCGCAAAATGCTCCCCCACTTTCAGGTCAGCAAGCACAAAGCGTTCTCCAACAACGATTTACCCGTAGCGGTCACCTTGGTAAGCGCGTGATATACATTCACATTCCGTTTTGCCGGGTGCGCTGCACCTACTGTAATTTCTTTCAATACGCATCCAAGCCCGAGCAGATTAGCCATTATTTCAAGGCCTTGAAAACGGAGCTCATTGCTCGCGCTAGTACCGCTTGGGCCCAAGCCGCACCTTTTCATGCGGTCTATGTAGGCGGCGGGACTCCAACTGATTTAAATGCTGAACAGATACAAGAACTGGGGCGTCTAATTCGTCAACATTTTCCGCTGCACAATGATTGTGAAATTACCTTAGAAGGGCGCGTTCATCGCTTCCATGAGCGTGAGTTTGAAGCAGCTCTAGCGGGAGGGTTTAATCGCTTTTCTTTTGGAGTTCAAAGCTTTAACACCAAAGTTCGCCGAGCAGCAAAACGTCTCGATGACAGAGAAGTAGTGATCAAACGACTGCAAAGCTTTGTCGCTTATGACGCCGCTCCCATCTGTATTGACCTACTTCTCGGACTTCCGTATATCGATCCGCAAATATTTCAACAAGACCTAGAAGATTTCACCGAATCAGGTGCTCACGGAGTAGATCTATACCAGCTCATAGGCATGCAAGGCTTACCGATGCATCAGCTGGTTGAAGCTGGGAAACTACCCGCACCAAGTACCACGGTTGAAAAAGCGAAGTTGTACGCACAAGGACATAAGTTCCTAACTGATGGGCAGTTTCGACAGTTGAGCACCAACCACTGGGCTAGGGATAATCGCGAGCGTAGTCTTTATAACAGCTATGCTAAGACTCAAGCTGAAGTCTTACCTATTGGCGCTGGTGCGGGCGGAAATATTTCAGGTTTCTCCTACATGCAACATCGAGATATTGACACTTACGTGAGCAGTATCGAGCAGGGACAAATTCCTTCCATGATGGTTATTCCAGCGGCGGAGAACGCCGCTCTGGTTTGCCAGATAAAGGCCGCTTGCGACCGCGGAGTGATAGACCTCAGAGCGATAGAAGCGTGCGCTTCGAAGCAACTGGGTCAACACAGTTTGGCTTTACTTAAAGCTTGGCAAAAAAACGGATTAGTAGAACCGATAGGTCAGCAATGGGTTATGACACTTGCGGGTCAGTTTTGGTCCGTCAACTTGTGTCAGGCGCTTATTAGACATTGCGAGAATTATTTGCAGCGTGCGGCAGCATAATAGAAAGTCAGATTGAACAAGGACGTTATACCATTCCTATCTGTTAGTTGGTCGTGATTAGTCGTATATAGAAATGCTTGAATTAAGGAAAAACCGCAGTTACTAGTTGACCTAATGACACCATTATTGATGCTGAGGCAAGTGATTGTAGTCGGCTATGCTGATTAAATAATGAGTAGGATTGGTATTACGAATTCTTTTGATTTTAGGCTGTATGGATAGGTCTGTGTAACATGGTATATTTCACGCAGATACATAACAATCCTTAGCGAACTTATGAGAACTGCAATAGTCACCCGGGAAGGCTTTAACAAGCTTAAACAAGAGCTCGATTTTCTATGGCGAGATGAACGGCCAGCCATTACCAAGATTGTCACATGGGCGGCAAGTTTGGGCGATCGCAGCGAGAATGCTGATTATCAATACAACAAGCGTAAATTACGTGAAATTGATCGTCGGGTTCGTTACCTGCGCAAAACCTTAGAAAACGTCAAAGTTGTCGACTACTCCCCCGTACAAGAGGGTAAAGTTTTTTTCGGTGCATTGGTGGAGGTCGAAAACGAAGACGGCGTTAAGCGCGAGTTTCGGGTGGTTGGCTATGATGAAATTTTTGGCCGCAATGATTATATATCTATCGATAGCCCAATGGCGCGCGCGCTACTAAACAAAGCCATTGACGACGAAGCTGTAGTTCTCACCCCGCAAGGCGAAACAACTTGGTACATCAATGCTATCAGCTATCCCGCTGCAGATTTAGAACAATAGCCTATAGCAATGCTGCCTGTGCTTATTCGTCGGGCAAGGTGTAGGTTCGTTTTTTCTTCACTTTAATCACCACGTCGCTGCGGTTTTGATTCTCATTTTGTACCTGATAAGAACGACCATAGCTCGGCAAGGTAATGGGTTTATCGGACACTTCCGGCTTTGTTGGGGGGCGAGATACTACAGCTAACTTGAAGCCGCAATCCTGACAAGCCATTAGAGAAGGCTTATGACCACCGCATTGCGGACAAACACTATTTGAACTCACAACTAAATCCTTGGATATTTCTTCGGTAAATTTTTTAGAGTGCTCAAAATAACACCCTGTGTTGATTTTTACATCGAATCTTGACAATTTTTTAAGATCATTTTAACGATTAGGCTATTTTCGATAGGTTTTTGACTATTTACTCGCGCTCAAGTAGACGTTGTAGCCGTGGTCTAGATATTTTAAGAATGTCGCAGGCTTTGCCTTTGTGTCCTTCTACGCTAGCCAACACACGCATTGCATACTGATATGCAATTTCTTGTAGGCTTTGGTCAGTTGATAAATCAGCAAGATCCAATGCCGATAAAGATACTGCTTCAGGCATTTGTATATCTTCTAATAAGTCCAAACTCAAAATATCCCCGCGGCAAATGGCCACAGCTTTGGTTAAGGTGTTTTGTAATTCTCGAACATTACCTGGCCATGAGTGGTGTCGCAATGCCTCCATCGCGTCAACAGCAACCTTGGTGATCTTAGAACCTAACTCTTTGTTCGCTCTGGCTAACAACTCTGGGATTAAGGCATCAATATCTTCCCGGCGTTCGCGCAAGGGGGGTAAATGAATGGGTACAATCTGCAAACGATAATAAAGATCTTCGCGAAAGGTTTTGGCTTTTAAGGCTTCGCTAAAGTCAATGTTCGACGCGCAGATAATGCGCGCATTGGTCTTTTTACTGTGCTTTGCCCCAATTGGTGTGAATTCTTTTTCCTGAAGTACCCGTAGTAACTTTGCTTGAATCACTAAAGAAAGCTCACCTATTTCATCTAAAAACAAAGTGCCCTCATTGGCCAATTCAAACTTACCTATTTGATCTTGAACAGCGCCTGTAAAAGCACCTTTTTTATGACCAAACATTTCGGACTCAAGCAGTGTTTCCACCAGCGCGGCACAGTTAATCGCAACAAATGGCGCATCTTTACCCTTGCCTGAATTATGGATGGCTCTCGCGACCATCTCTTTGCCAGTGCCAGATTCGCCGGTAATCATCACCGACGCATTAGTTGCGGCAATTCGCCCTATGGTTTTGTAGATTTCCTTCATTGCGTGGGAGCTACCCACCATCGACTGACCAAAGCTACTTGGAATTAGAAATGCTTCTTCTTGCGTTGATGCACTATATTCGACCGCGGATTCAACCGCACTGTCTAGTTCATCGATATCGATGGGTTTATGTATGTATTCATCAGCCCCTTGCTGCATCGCCGTGATCGTGCTGTCCATATCATGAAATGCAGTAATCATAATGATACGAGCTTGCGGTAAGAGCTGCTTAAACAGTGGGATGCCATCTAAACCCGACGTGCCTTCCATTCGAATATCCAAGATAATCACATTGGCACTAAATTCTGAGCACAAGGCTAAGCCGTCTTCAACACAATGTGCGACTTGCACCTCATAGGACAAAGATTCGAAATGCAGCTGCAGTGTGCGGCAAATTCCGAGATCGTCATCAATGATTAATAACTTGGTCATACTACCGCCAATCCTTGCTTTTCTTGCTCCCAAAGCTCTGTTTGGGTAGTAGGGATACGAATTCGCACCCGAGTACCTGAAGACTCCATCGCCTGCAGAGAAATATTTCCAGAATGAGTATCTATTATACGTTTAACAATCGCTAAGCCCAAACCGGTGCCTTGAGCTTTGGTCGTAAAGAATGGTTCGAAAACTTTATCGGCCAAACATGGGTCGATACTCTGACCATTATTTTCGATATCGATTAATAGTTGGGTATTAGAATCGGTAATCATGATATTGGTACTGACCATGACCTTTGCTGTTGCTATCTTACTTAACTTGGCAGCCTGAAGCGCATTGAGCAATACATTTTGCAAAGCCTGTCTAATCTTAATCGGATCGGCGTATAAAGTCGGCAAGTTAGGTTGTAACTGCACATCTAAAGCTATTCCCCATTCGCGGCTCAGTTTTTGTTGGCCGGCGATGATGGTTTGTATCAGTTTATTAATGTCGATCCATTCTGGCTTAAACTCATCAGGCTTGGAGTAGGCAAGCAACTCCTCAAGAATAGCCTCCATATACCGAACTTGATCTAAAGAGATGGTGAACATTTCGTCTTCAGATTTACGAGCGTTGATTTGAAGAACCATTTTAATTGAGCTCAGCGGGTTACGCAGGTCATGGGCTATCATATTGACAACTTTACCGACTTCTGCGAGCTTCTCATGTTGAATGCGATCGCGTTGCTGGCGTTCTACCTGCGCAAGCAAGCGCTTCTCTTCGGTAATATCTTGCTTAACAGCAACATAGTAAAGCGCTCGGCCCTCGACATCATTGACCGCTGATATACGAACTCGCTCCCAATAAAGCACCCCATTCTTTTTACGATTATGAAACTCACCTCGCCATTCCATGCCTTGGGTTAAGGTTGCCCATAAATTAGTATAATCGTTTACATCCATATCGCCTGACTGGAGAAACTTTGGTGAGCGCCCTAATACTTCATCGCGGGAGTAGCCGGTTAATTCACAAAAGAATGGATTCACATAAACAATCAGACCTTTTAGGTTGGTAATCATAACTGAGTTCTGACTGCTTTCGACCGCATGACTCAACTGCTGTAGCTGGTCTTGTGCTAACTTTTGTTCGGTTCTATCTTCACCGAGTAAGGTTAGGCTTAACTGCTGATGGAAACTTTCACTAAATGTGGATGTCCACGCGACAAGGTGTATTTCTCCCGACTTACTCATCACCACGCTTTCACTTTGGGCTTGATGAGTTTGCAGGCGTATCGCTTCATGTAATGCTTCGCTCGCTTGTGGATGAAGTTCTTGGGGAATAAAACGTTGTATCCAGTTAGAGCCCTCGACTTCATCACGTCGATAGCCCACCATATTTAAAAAGTAATCGTTACAAAAGGTAATGATTCCTCGGCGGTCCATGGTCACAGCCGCAAGTTGAATATTTTCCATGGTTTGCCGAAACTGCAACTCGTTGTGTCTTTGCTGACTTAAGAATCGGGTTTGCACCCGATAGCGACTAAAGACCGTGGCGCAAAATATTAGGCCAACCAACAGCAGTCCATAAACCCAAGCATAGCGTTCAAAAAAGGCCACGTGAGCCAGATCGAAGCGCTGCTGTGGGAAATCAGAAACAACGGTCCAAACCCCATTATTAGGCGCATCAACCGATGCAAAACTATAGTAATGCCCATCATCAGAAAACTGCCCTTGTTCAAGGCTTCTTATTTTGTCTAGGACACTAGCATCCAAAGAGCTTTTAGTATCAAAATTGAAGCGAGTTCGGGGATCGTCTGACGGATGGATCACCGCAAAACCTTGCGGATTGAGAAGATAAAGGTGGTTGATAAAATTAGGGGCAATATTAAATAGTTTGTGAATTAACTGGTCACCTTTGTAGTTCAGAACAATTACACCTAAGAGCCTATTTTTGTCGTCGTAGACTGGTGTACCAACCCGTATAGTCGGATTTAAGGGGTACTGAACTTTACCGTCCTCAACATTGAGATCCATTGGGGATATGTACACTTTACCGGCCTCAAGACCGATAGTTTGTTGCCAATAATAGCGCTGTGACTTGTCTTGAAGCTTATTTAAGGGAACTACCGCGACTTCACCATGAAAATTATTAACCCTAAGCTTTTCCATCCCATTAGGGTTAATAAAACGAATTTGGTCGTAATTAAGATTATTACTACTAAGTTGTTCAAAATAAGCCGTGAGCTCAACTACTGACTGAGAATTTTGACTCACAATTTTTTGTGATACATAGGCCAGGTTTTTAGCATCTGCTGACATTGTGGCTAAAGTTTCACCTAGTACCTCGTCAACTAACCCAACTATCACCAACTCGTTATTAAGTGCATATTGCTTATCTTTCTCAATACTCAGTTGATAATGGGCCAACATGAGTAAACTCAAGGCCAGCACACCAGGAACCAGCCAAAGCAGCAGTTCTGAGATTTGTATTTTTAAGCTTGGTTTAGTCGCAGTTGAATGCATTGCTTGACTCATATCCTTTATAGGAGCCCAGTGTAGACCATTGTTGGTCTAACTATATTTCAACAGGCTGCCAATGAGAGCAATCGCACGTTTTTCCGACTCAGCCTCTAATTCAGGTAGGCTTTGGGTTAAATTCATTAAAGCCCAAAGCGCGATGGGTTCAAAAGCACTAGTTGCTAACACATAGCATTCATCATTTTCTATCGCAGCCTTCAGCATCTGTTCTTGTATCTCGACACTTAGGCTATCGATACCTAACTTAGCAAACAAAGAAAATGCAGCCTTTCGAACACCAGTTTCGCTATCAACAAGTCGGCGCTGCAATATGCTGCTTAAACCTTCCACGTAGCTTTGCATACCCGATTTTCCGATATGGCTTTGCAAGGCAACTAAACAAGCCAAGCGTACGTGCGCATTGCTATCGTTTACCGCAAATAGTAGCAATGGTATAGCTTTGGAACGCGGCATATAACTCAATAGCTGAGCAGCGGCTTGTTTGCTTAATACGTCGCCATGATGCATCGCGTTACCAGCGCTTCCAATAGCATTGCTAGCCACTTTACGGCCTTGTTTGGTTGAACAAAGCTGAGTCAAACTGGTGAGTATCTCGCGATGTAATACCGGGCTTGCACCTAGCAATGCCTCAATCAGTAGCAGTTGATTCGCCTCATTGTTACCACTGGCCAAAGCTCGCACCGCTAGAATTTGATTATCAAATTCGGGTAAACGAGCTTTCTTTTTGCGATTTAGATCAAGATTATCTGCACTATCAAAATTTCCTTGCACAATATCGACGTAATCTTGCAATGAGTCATCTAACTGATTCGCCAATCCCATAATGTGGTCTTGGCTAGAAACTTGCGGTTGTTGCTCAATTTTTAAGTTTTGTTCAACACTGATTTGCTCAATAGCAGCCAAGGTTGAAAGTGGAACTGTAGTTAGTGCTTGGTACTCACCAGTGCTTTGAGTTCGTGCCTCCAACTGGGATTCCAATGTTGTATCTGGGCTATCAGTTTGCTCATCAACACTAGGTTCAATTACTGTGACAGCGATAGCTTCGTCATTAGCCAGCTCGCCAAGCACCAGCTTTTTTAGATGACGGCTGCCATCGATATCCACCAGCGCCTCAATTGCAGCTAAGCGTACGCTACTCTCAAACAATGGACCTTCGCGATCATTGCTTCGTTCTTCAATAATATGCTTAAGCGATGGCAAGCTGTGCTCTTCATGTGCAGGGAAACGTCGAACTTGACGTAATATCTGACTCATTATCTCTGAGGATAAATCTGGTTTGAGTTGTTCTAGTAAACCCAAAAGCAAGCTCTCTCTATGAATCGACTCTAAGAGCTCAACATCTAGTAATTCAACTAAGCTTAGTAGGGACTGAGTCTCAAGGTTTTCACCTAGTAAGGCCAATTCAGCTTGTTGCTGCGTATTAATTGGGGTTCCGATTTGCGCAAACAATCGCAAATAAAACGTCGTTGTAAGGTCATCACTGCCGTTAATTAAAGCAAGAAGTAACTCAAAACTAAATTGATACTGGCTGCGTAGCATGGCAGTGAAAGCCGCAGCCCTAACTTCCGCTGATGGATCGCAAGCACGCATAAGAATTTCATGGCTGATGTTGTTATCCATAAAATTGGAAAGTGACTCAATCGATAGCGCGCGTACGATGACATCATTACTTAGTAACTGCTGCAATAAGAACTCACACACCAAGGGCGCAGATTGCGACGGAGCCAGAGCTAAAGCCTTGACTATTTGCCGGCGTATATTGCTTGGCTTGTCTGCATATAGGCTAATAAGTTGCTCTGGTGCTAATTTCGCCATGCCCTGACAAAGTAGTTTTAGTAATTCAGGTTCGGGATCATCTGCCAAAAGGTCTGAAAACAATTGAAGGTCATCTGTTTGTATATCCTGTAGTAGACACGTGACCGCGTACAATTGTAAATCCCACCAGTCATCCCAATCACCGCTCAACTCAAAGCTTTCATCACTAGGACGCCCTAACGCAAATTCTGAAAATAGGTAGCGTATTTTTCGGTAACTGTCGTTCTTGTTTTGTTGCTCCGATAAGTTTTGCGCACAGAACCATAAGGCTTTTAACGCACTTAAACGGGCATCTCCTTCGGGATGAAAGCGAGCGACTTCTTCGAGCTCTCGAGCACCTGCCCCAGGTAGTTTTTCTAAAGCATTAGCGCAATCAATAACTACGTCGGGATCTTCGTGATATAGCCCTTGCGTTAAGGCTGGCACTGCACTTAGCATTTTTGCCTGTGCAACAGCAGATGCGCTAAAGCAGCGTTGAGCTTCATTACCTTGCTCAAGATAATTCGAAAGTAGATCCTGTGCGTTGGCTTTAATCTGGGTGCTGTTAACGACGATGCGATTATTGTCTGGCATGTTCACTTCCTGTAATAGCCTAGAGAAATCCAACCCACATGAAGAGAACGTTGGTTAGTAGCTTGTTTAAGCACGAACTATGCCGAAGCCTCAGATAATAAATATTACTGAGAAACCAGATAATTAGCGCCCACATCTTTGAGGGACTTATGACCCTTATTCGACTATTTAATGTTTTGTTCAAACTCAAAATAATGGTTTTAACGAAACGTTCAATTTGTAGCGTATTAGTTCTATATATTTGAGACAAAACCCTATAACAGCAAGGGTTTAAAGAAAGTTACAACTTGGCTTAATAAATGCTCAATAGTTCACGAGGAACTATTATTTGCAGCGTTTGAGTTTACAACGCCGCTCTAGCTGGAAGCTAAGGGGCAACCTATGAAAAAAATGCTTATCCTTGCTGCTACAGCTGTATTTTCACTCACAGCTCATGGGCAAGACACCGATATGAAAATATCCGCTTTACCCGAGCTCAAAGTCGATACAGCCAAAGCAGAATTAGGAAAACGACTCTTCTTCGACAAGCGATTGTCTGGGAACACAGTTTTATCTTGCGCATCTTGTCACGAGGCCAAATTTGGCTTCGCCAACTCAAGTCAAATGGGTCCTGCCTATACGGGGAGCGAAGGATTCCGCAACGTACCATCTTTAATGAACACCGCTTACAAAAAGTCGTGGTTTCACGATGGACGACTCGGCACAAATCTCAATGATGTTACCCGCGAAAACTTAACCGAAGATTGGTTAATGAATATGGACATGCGCTTAATGCAAGAACGCCTTAAGCAAGATCCAATTTATGTCGCGATGTTTAAAGAAGCTGGTATGGGTGAGCCCTCAAACGGTGGCGTGCGTAACGCAATTCCTGAGTACCTGAAAACACTACTCTCTGAACCAACAGCATTTGACCGCGGTGATCTGGGAAAAAATGAACAAGCCGGATTAGCCTTATTTACCGGCAAAGCGGGTTGCGTAGCTTGTCACAGCGGTCCATTACTCAGTGATGGAAAAGCCCACAACACAGGTGTTCCAGAAAACCTAGAGATATTCCGAGACCCAATGCGTCATCAAACCTTTATTGCGTTCAATATGTTTATGGGTGTTGAAAACTACATGAACCTAAAACGCGATGTCGGTGCACACGTTCAAAAGCACAAAGCTGATGGTAGTGACATGGGAAAATTCATGACACCTAGCTTGCGTGAACTGGTTCATACCGCCCCCTACATGCATAACGGTATGCTCGCGAGCCTTGAGGATGTTGTTGCGTTTTACAACGTTGGTGGCGGCGAAGATAGCCACAAGGACCCAGCAATTAAGCCACTAGATTTAAGCGACCAAGAACAAAAAGATTTAGTGTCTTTCTTACGTTCATTATCTGGTGAACTTCTCGATACTGATAAGCACGTGTGGTCAAAGAATGACTATAAGTACGAAGTCATTACCGACTGGAAGAACGTTAAAAACTAAGGAGCTCGAGATGAAAAACACTACGATCAGCTTGTCGATGCTCGCATCCGCGTTTTTAGCCTTCGCTAACATGCCCGCGCATGCAGACGACAAACAAAGCCAAGAGCCGGCCCCAATGGTTGAGCTTAATGGTCAATCTTATCCTGGCTTATCCCCGCTAGGTCCTGTACCCGTGCCACTAGACAACCCAATGACAGACGCAAAGGTTGAATTGGGTAAGGTTCTCTTTTTTGACGGTAAACTTGGTGGTGATACTTCAACTCCTTGCTCGGCTTGTCACAATCCGGCATTAGGTTGGGATTTCCCAACTGACCTATCCTTAGGTTATCCGGGTACCGTGCACTGGCGTAACAGTCAAACCATCATTAACTCAGCTTATTACGGTAATTTGTTTTGGGCGGGATCTTCAAAATCACTTGAAGGACAAGCTAAAAGCGCCGCCAAAGGTGGCGTTGCCGGCAATGGTGAAGACGACTTAATGGAAGCACGCTTAGCATTGGTGCCTGAGTATGTGAAAGCCTTTAATGAAGTCTTTGGCGACAACTATCCCAAGGTGAGTAATGCGTGGAAAGCCATCGCTGCTTTTGAGCGCACCTTAGTCCAAACCGATACACCATTAGATAGCTATTTAGCTGGCGACAAAAGTGCCTTAAGTCAGCAGCAAATTGAAGGGAAAGCATTGTTTGAAGGCAAAGCGAATTGCATAGCCTGCCATAACGGAGCGCTTGCATCTGATCAAAAGAACTACAACGTGGGTGTACCTAGTAACCTTCGCTGGGAGTCGGATGCACTTGCTCAAATTACCTTCCGCTATGAGCTGTATGCCAAAGGTAGTAACGAGAAAATGTATCGCGAGACTAAGTCAGACCCGGGTGTCTACTTCCGCGGAAAACGCAAAGACATGAAGGGTAAGTTCCGTACTCCAAGTTTACGCTACACCCTGTACACCGCGCCTTATATGCACAACGGCACGCTTGCAACCTTAGCTGATGTTGTCGATTTCTATAATTTGGGTGGTGTTGCTGCCGATGGCCGTAGCTCAAGCTTTAAAACCAAGAGCGATTTGATCAAACCACTTGGACTTGATGATGCTGAAAAAGCTGCTCTAGTTTCGTTTGTTGAAGCCTTTTCCGGGGAGAAAATGACAATGACTCCGCCGAAAGTTCCAGGTTACCAACGCCTATTTAGTGAAGAACAACTTGCCGAGGTGAAAAAATGATTTTCGACAAAAAGAAGCGTAAGGAAAGCGCAGAGGAGCACGGCAAGTGTATGCTATCTCGACGCGAGTTCTTGATGTATTCAGGAGCAAGCGCAGGGGCAGCAAGCATTATGTCGATTACTTTGTTCCCTGGCACTGCTCAAGCCAAACAAACCAAAGCACGCGTTGTTGGCTATCCGCGGATGAACATTGGGAAATTAAGCGCGCTTAAAGAAAATGAGCCCGTTTATTTCAACTATCCCGATGACGGACCCAACTCGCAAGCCATTCTAGTTAAAATGGATGTCCCTGCCGGCGGTGGTCTTGGTGAAAAACAAGACGTGGTTGGTTTCTCATTAATGTGTACTCACCAAGGAGGACCATTGATCGGACAATACAAAGTTGTGGGCGAACACCGTGTGTTAGGCCAATGTCCATTCCATCTGTCTACCTTTGATATGCGACGCCACGGAATAATTGTTAGTGGTCAAGCCTATGAAAGCTTGCCTCAGGTGTTACTTGAGCTAGACGGTGATGACATTTATGCGGTTGGGATTATGGGGCTGCTATTTGGCAGAACTGACAATATTATCGCGATGCAGGAGGCCTAATCATGACGACTAATTTTTATATACCTGAAGACCATGCACCGCTACCGCCAGCCAATGCTGATGTCATAACCACGGCTTGCGATTATTGTATTGTAGCTTGCGGCTACAAAGTATATCGCTGGGGTTTAGAGCAGCCTAATGGTGGGCTTGGCGCTGATGAAAACGCCTTTGGGGTTCAATTTCCGACAGCTCCCTTACAGTCTTGGGTTGCACCGGCGCAGCACAACGTGGTTATGCACCAAGGTAAACCGCACAATATTGTCATTGTCCCTGATAAAGACGCTAAAGCGGTCAACAAGACTGGTGACTCATCCATGCGCGGTGGCTTACTGGCTCAAAAACTCTACAACCCATCAACCGGTACTCGCGACCGTTTAACCCAACCATTGGTGCGTATTGGCGGTAGTTTACAGCCCGTGCCTTGGGATTTCGCTCTTGAAATCGCAGCTGAAGTTGGACGCCATGTTATTGATAATCATGGTGCGAACGCTTATTGCGTAAAAACCTACTCATATCAATATATTGAAAATACATACGCGATAACCAAGTACGCCTTACGACATGTGAATACGGCAAACTTTAGTTTCCATGACACACCGAGTGATGTGACATCAACCCCGGGCTTTAGAGATGCCGGCTTTGATAACTTTGGACCGAGTTACGATGACTGGGGCGCTGCAGATACCTTAATGATCTGCGGTACTGACCCTTACGAAACTAAAACCATTATCTTTACTCAATTCATTATGCCAGCGGTACAACGCGGCATGAAAACTGTGATTCTGAACCCTCGCGAAACAGCTGGTATTGCCTGGTTGAAGAAACAGGGTGGTTTACACATCGATCTCAACCCAGGCTCTGACACACTAGTTGTAGGTGCAATCATTCGCATCATTCTAGAAAACGGCTGGCAGGATAACGAGTGGATTGAGAACTGGGTAAATAACAAATGGGAATCAAGTTCAGGCTTCGGGCAAGGTACGCGAAACACACCTTGGCAGTGGCGTACAACTTGGGGCAAATTCCAAACTGATGGTTTCGAAGACTATAAAAAATGGAACTTGGCGCAAAAGGAATATGACCCTGAGTATGCCGCCCAAATGGCTGGCATCGACGTCGACAAGCTATTCTTAGCCGCAGAAATGCTGGCTAAGCCTGATGGTGACAAACGCCCTCGCGCATCAATTGGTATCGAGAAAGGCTTTTATTGGTCAAACAATACCGGGAATACCAACGCGATTTCTGCTTTGGCGTCGGTGATTGGTACGGGTGGACGAGAAGGCCGAGTGATTGGTCGCTTTGGTGGTCACCAACGTGGTGGGCAATCTGGTGGTAAACTTCCACGTAATAAGTCTCCTGAGAAAGTACCTGGTCGCAGACGTCGCGCCATTGATACCGACCGCTATTTGTATTCCGGTCATACCCGTATGGCACATGTTATTGGAACCACTTGGATCCAAGCCATGTGTGGTAGCCAAGGCTTACAGAAAAAGTTTTGGGAACTCACAACGGCCAATCCGCACCAAGTTTATACCTACGACAAACAAGAGATTATCGATACACTCAAAGCTCGTGCAGACTCAGGTGGCATGGTTGTTATTAACCAAGACATCTATTTACGCGACCCAATTGGGGCGAAGTTTGCAGATATCGTGTTCCCTGCTGCAACCTGGGGCGAAGTCGACTTTATGCGTGCTAATGGCGAGCGTCGCTTACGTCTTTACCAGAAATTTGCTGACGCTCCTGGGCATGCAAAACCCGATTGGTGGATCATTTCACAATTGGCTAAACGTATGGGTTATGACGGCTTTGATTGGGAAAACTCCAACGATGTCGCCGAAGAAGCCTCACGCTTTAGTCGTGGTAGCCGTAAAGATTTCAATATGATCAAAGTAGCTGCTCACGCGGAAGGTAAAACTCTGCATGAGAAGCTTAGAGAATACGGTACTGACGGCATACAAGGTCCGGTTTTCTACAACTATGATACCAAGAAATTGGTGGGCACCAAACGCTTGCACGACACCGAAATGACCAGTGAAGAACTGGCAGAAAAAGGCTTAAGTGATGGACCTCAAGGTGCAAACGTACTGAAGAAGCAACTCACAGCCTTTAACAGCCAAACCGGTAAAGTTAATTTGCAGAAACACCCTTGGGGCTTATTTAGTGACTTTTACGCTTGGCTACAACCTCGCGAAGACGAACTTTGGTTCTCCAATGGCCGCATTAATGAAATCTGGCAATCAGGCTTCGATGATGTTGAACGCCGTGCCTACGTGATGCAACGCTGGCCAGAAAACTGGGTTGAAATCCACCCAGAAGACGCTAAAAAGCGGGGGATTGAATCGGGTGATCAGGTCATGATGTATTCAGACCGGGTAGCTAACTTTAAAGATACGATTCTGGGTGTTCATGGCGACGACTTCCAATTTACCAAGCTTATGGAAAACGGACACATCAAATTGGATAAAGCCGCCGTCACGGCAGTTGCGATTGTAACTGAGTCAACCAAGCAAGGTTGCTTATACGCCAATATGATCGATATGCGTCAACCAAGTAACGCCTTAACCACTCGCGTAGTCGACCAAATTAGCGGCAACTACAACTATAAAATGGGTGTCGCTAATATTAAGAAACTTGGCGAATCGAAATATAAACATGAATTCAGAGCGTTCTCTTTTGCGCCGCGAAACATTGTTTAGCGCTTCGATTGCATGATGGATGAAGGGGCTCGCCCCTTCTTTTTTTTTACAAGGAAAACCAATGTTATTAAAAAATGTTTCTTCGGCTTTTTGGCTTGGCGTCATTTTGAGTACAAGTTCAGCCTTTGCAGCTGATATTGCCGAAGGTCAAACTAAATCAGCGATGTGCATCGCTTGTCACGGCGCCAATGGTATTTCGAACGCAGAAATTTACCCCAACTTAGCGGGTCAAAAAGCCACCTATTTGGAAAAGCAAATTATCGCATTCAAAGACGGGACGCGTATTGATCCAACTATGGCCGCAATGACGGCGACTTTAACACCCGAAGATATCGCTAACATTGCAGCATTCTACTCAAGCCTTTAATTAATTTTAGTAACCTCTTTGCCCAGTCAAGGCATTGAGGTCCTTATGAGTCGTATATAAATTTGCTTGGATCAAGGTAACAACGCAGTTACTAGTTAAGCTACTAACACCGTTTTGGACGCTGATTAAATATTTGTAGATTGGGTATAAGCTCCTAAATTGCCAACCATCCCCTCAATACAGTGAATACGGTAAAGCCATTTGCCAATTGCTCGGAATATATCTAAGGTGGTGCAAACCATTTTTGTGAGCCCTCGATGTCTGAACATACTCAATTTTCCGTAAAAATTTCACGCCAGATTGCCAGCGAAATTGGGTGTAAGCCCCAACAAGTAGAAGCTACTTTAGCGCTCATAGATGAAGGCTGTACGATCCCATTTATCGCTCGCTACCGCAAAGAGAAAACCGGTGGTTTAGATGATGAGCAATTGCGTACCCTTGAGAGTCGCCTTGCCTACTTGACTGAATTTGAACAGCGCCGAGTTGTCATCATTAAAGCGATCGAGGAGCTAGGCCAACTTGATCCTAACTTACTGAACAAAATTAATGGCGCTAGTAGTAAAACCGAGTTAGAAGATTTGTACCTGCCTTACAAAAGTAAGCGCCGTACCAAAGGTCAAATTGCAATTGAAGCCGGCCTTGGTGAGTTAGCTAAACAGCTATTCCAAAACCCCAATCAGGTTCCAGAGCTTTTGGCGAAGAGTTACCTCAATGAGAAAGCCGGCTTTAGCGATGTAAAATTAGTGCTTGATGGCGCCCGCTCCATTCTGGCTGAGCAGTTTGCAACCGATTCCCAGCTTATTGGCAAACTGCGAAAACTACTAGAGAAGCACGCATCTTTGGTGAGTCGCCTCGTTCCAGCGAAGGAGCAAGAAGCGCAAAAGTTCCGTGATTACTTTGATTATCAGGAATTGATATCAAAGCTTCCATCGCATCGTGCACTGGCGCTACTTCGCGGTAAACAAGCTGGATATTTACGTTTAAAGCTAGCACTACCTGAGCATTTAGGCCCGCAAGCAGCAATTGAGTTGATTGCTAATCATCTTCAAATCCGAAGCAGTACGAATGCCCGAGACTCTTGGTTAACATCCGTCGTTAGTAGTTGCTGGCAAACCAAGCTTAGCCCTAGTTTGGAAACTGAACTCATCGCTAAACTACGTCAACGCAGTGAGCAAGAAGCAATTTCAGTGTTTGCTAAGAACCTGAAAGACTTGTTACTCGCAGCCCCCGCTGGTACCAAAACAACCTTAGCTTTAGATCCTGGGCTACGGACGGGAGTTAAAGTTGCGGTTGTTGATGCAACCGGCAAAGTACTTGATACAGATACTATTTTCCCACATGCACCAAGAAATCAGTGGAGTCAGAGTTTATCACTGATAGAAAAACTGGTGAAAAAGCATAGCGTTGAGCTCATCAGTATCGGCAATGGTACCGCCTCCCGCGAAACCGAGAAGCTAGTTGCAGAAATGCAAAGCAAAATGGGGGCAAGCAACTTACAGCGAGTCATGGTGAGTGAAGCCGGTGCCTCAGTCTATTCTGCGTCAAAGTTGGCAGCCCAAGAGTTTCCGAATATGGACGTCACCTTGCGCGGAGCCGTTTCTATTGGCCGACGTCTACAAGACCCACTTGCAGAACTAGTTAAGATTGATCCCAAAGCCATTGGGGTCGGACAATATCAACATGACGTTAACCAAGTTGATCTTAATAGACAACTAGACACCGTAGTTGAAGACTGTGTAAATGCAGTGGGCGTTGAACTTAATAGCGCTTCAGCTCCCTTGCTTTCGCATGTTTCAGGCTTGAGTGCTAGCTTAGCTGAGAATATCGTGGCATACCGCGACCTTAATGGTGCATTTAGCGCACGTTCACAACTCAAGAAGGTACCACGCCTTGGTCCTAAAGCCTTTGAACAAGCCGCCGGATTTTTGCGCATCCGAGGAGCAAAAAACCCTCTCGATAACAGTGGCGTGCATCCCGAGGCCTATCCTATAGTTAAAGCCATGCAACAAGACAGCGGCCTAAAAATAGATGAACTACTCAATAACTCTAAGCAGCTAGAACAATTGGATTTAGGCCAATATGTGAATGATCAATTTGGTCTGCCTACGGTTAAAGATGTGGTTGCTGAACTCGAAAAGCCCGGTCGAGACCCTCGTCCAGAATTTAAAACGGCTAGCTTTAAAGATGGGGTCGAAACCATCAACGATCTTGCTCCAAACCAAAGACTTGAAGGTGTCGTAACCAACGTTACCAATTTTGGCGCTTTTGTAGACATCGGGGTGCATCAAGATGGCTTGGTTCACATATCAATGCTCGCAGATGGCTTTGTTAAAGATCCGCACTTAATCGTCAAAGCTGGCGACATAGTTAAAGTAACGGTGCTAGAAGTGGACATTCAGCGCAAGCGTATTGCTTTAAGCATGCGTAGTGAGGTAGTAAGCGCGCAAACGGTGAAACCGAGTCAAGCACCAATGGCGAAGTCATCAACAAACCATAGAATTAAAGCGCCAACAAAGAAACAAAGCAAGCCAACTAACAGTGCATTTGCAGATGCATTTGCCACGCTAAAAAATAGTGACTAAGCTGTAATCGAAAGGTTAGGCCGCGCAATCTCTAAGTTTGCATAACTGTTTTGATAGCGGTTTTGAATAGTTGAAATGCGCTCATCCATAGATTCCTTGATTGCAGCATAGTTTCTTTCAAAGGTTTCTTGGCTGTTTTTAGGTTCTAACTCAAATGGCGTGAATGGTTCGAATTCACTATCGGTCGAGGATTTTTTTTCTGGTTCAGGAAACGCTTGTAGTTGTCCCGCAGTTTGAGTCGCTTGCGCTTCGTCATCGGATTCTTGCGAGCCTTCTATCTGTTCCCTTTTCTGTGCTGCAAGTTCGCGTTGCGCTGCTGCGAGTTGACTTGCGGCTTGAGAAGCCACTTGCCGATCAGCTGCCGACATTTGACTAGGAGCTTGAGCCGCACGCTTAACTTGACGCATCTTGTCGATAGTCGCTTGCGGGTCATTGGCTATCGGAGCGACATCAATGCTGACTTCGCCATCAACTTTATAATTTTTACCGTCAGGACCACGCTCATAAGTATAACTAGGCGCTGAAGCATATTGTCCTCCAGCCGCAGCGTGTTGCTGTTCATGGGTTTCAACTTCGAGAGAACGTTTCTCAAGCTCACGAACTTTGGCCTGTTCTTGCTCGCTTAATTGATTACCAGCGTTCGGGTTTTGCTGTTTAGCGTCAGACTGGCTTGAGTCTTGTTGTGAACCAGATTGCCCATCGTTTGGGTCATCAGGAATTCGCAGGTCGTCATTGATATTCGCAGCTTCAACTTTGTTGGATTCTTGTTGTTGGGTTGCTGGCGGTTGGGTACTGCTCTTAAAGTTATCTTTTTGCGAGCCCACTTGCGATTCTTTGGCGTAGGGTGATAACTCTTTGGTCGGTGGGATAACCTCACGTAGCAATTTATCACGGCGCGCACTATCAGTCGGCGGGTTAACCGCTAACGGAATCATGTTGGGCGCTGTGACATTGATATTCAAAATTACACCTTAATATCGATTAATGTTCCTAAGGCTTCGTCAGCAGCAGCGATAATTTTTGCGCCGATGCGAGCACTATGCTCAGCCTCAGTTAAATGAATTATTGATTCGGTAAGCGGCTGTGTTGTTTGCCCTTTATCGACCAATGATGAACTCGCTATTTGCTGAGCATTATTAGCGATTTTTTGGTCCGCTTCACGCAGTAGTTGTAAGCCTGATTGGCTCGCCGAATTACCTGTAATCTGCATGTTTACCGCCTAAGCTGTTCACTTTTAGCATACCTTAAAAAGCGCTCTGTGTTAGATGCTAATTCGACGACTGCTAGTCTTGAGTCGATGCAACCAACAACAAGTAGTTAAAAAGTCGCAATCTGCCGTCCACAATTATAACAAATGATTAATATTACGCCAGTAAATGCCGCTTTATTGCACTACAAAATTCGGCAGGATCAGAGATAAAAGGTGCGTGGGACGCATCGCGGAACACAAGTTGTTGCGCATTTGAGTTAAGTTCTCTTATTTTTTCAATAGCTTGACGCGGAACAAGACGATCTAAATAGCCGTAAACTTGGATAAACGGAAGCTCAATTTGACCAAGCTGTGAACGCAAATCGCTATTTTTTAGCAAGGCTAAACTTTGTTCCAAGGTTTGTTGACTGGGCACAGGCTTAGTTTCCAGCCAAGTTCGCAGCTGCTTAATCTCAGCTTTTGCATGGGGGCTGCCCATTGCTTGAATTGCCATAAACTGATTTAAGGTTCGCTTAAAATTTTGGCTTAATCCTTTAGCAAACTGTTCTAAAACGCTTGCCTGCATTCCGGGCCACTGCGCTTGTTGCTCAAAGCAAGGGCTTGCGGCAACGGTCACCAAAGCTTGGACTCGTTGTGGATAGGTGATGGCGATATTAGTTGCGACTAAACCTCCGAGAGACCAACCAACAAAAATTGCCTTCTGCGGTAGGTTTTCTAGAACTAACTTACAGATGTTATCGAGACTATAATCGTCGGTTGCCAAAGCATTACCAAAACCAGGTAGGTCTAGACAGTGCAGTTTAAAATGAGGTTCTAGCTCCCCACGAATACCTTGCCAAATTTCTGAGTTCATTCCCCAGCCGTGGATCAACACCAAATCTGGTCTATTGATATTTGAGTCGATAGTTAACAAAATAGCCTACACTAATTAGATTGAACGCCAATACTAACGGAAGATGGGACCCAAAATCCAAAAAATACTCGCAAGCTTAGTGATGTGTCCGGTCTGCATGCAGCCCTTAGGTGAGACAGAACATGCTTGCTGCCAATGGTGTTGGCAGCGTCTGCAGCTCCCCCAAAAAACACGCTGTCCACAATGCGCAATAGAGGTGACATTTGATGGCTTATGCGGCGAATGCCTTAGCCAACCGCCCTACTTTGATTATAGTTACTGCCTTAGTGATTTTGACTGGCCTTATGCTGCACTCATAAAAAAATTTAAGTATCAAAAACAACGCTCGCTAGCTAAATTATTTGCACAGCAGATGTGGCTACAGTTCTCCGATTATAGCTATGATGTCGAGCAATTTGTTTTCGTCCCTATGCACTGGTGGAAAAAACATCGCCGTGGATTCAATCAAAGCCAAGCCCTGTGCCAGTACCTCAGTCAATTCAGTCAGATCCCCACCGATGCTCTGTTCAAAAGTACATTCCAAACTAAAAGCCTGGCTCAGCTCAATGCGAAACAACGACAAATTGCTTTGATCAAACGCTTCAGTTTAAGAGCAAAACCTAAGCTTAAACACATAGTTCTTATTGATGATGTGATGACCACAGGAGCCACATTAAATTGCTTAAGCAAACAATTAAAAGCTGCCGGAGTGCAACGAGTGGGGGTTTGGCTAATCGCTCGCACCGCAAAACCAAACAAGACTGGCACTTAAGCGCAAAATCATTACAATTAACCTAGTAATAAACTCAGGTATTAAGGAAAAGCATGATTCACATTTCGGATTCGGCGCAAGAGCATTTCGCTAAACTGCTCGAAAAACAGCCGGAAGGGACCAACATTCGGGTATTTGTGGTAAACCCAGGAACCCCAAATGCCGAGTGTGGGGTATCGTATTGCCCTATTGATTCTGTAGAAGATGAGGATACTCGTCTTAAGTTCAAGTATTTTGACGCCTTGGTTGATGACACCAGTGTCGCTTATCTTGAAGAAGCAGAAATTGATTATGTCACTGACAAAATGGGCGCACAGCTGACCCTCAAAGCACCCAATGCAAAAATGAAAAAAGTTAGCGATGACGCTTCTTTGATCGAGCGCGTTGAGTATGTCATTCAAACTCAAGTGAACCCTGGATTGGCTTCACATGGTGGTAATGTCACTGTGTTAGAACTTGACGATCAAGGCGTAGCAGTACTGCAGTTTGGTGGCGGGTGTAACGGTTGTAGCCAAGTCGACTTCACGCTAAAAGAAGGTATCGAAAAACAATTGCTAGAGCTCTTCCCAGGCGAATTGACCGGTGTACGCGATATTACCGAACACGAAGCTGGCGAGCACAGCTACTACTAGTTTGATGCCCTTGTCAAAAGCACCAAAGCGATTTGGTGCTTTTAACCATAATTCTTATTAACTTATGTTTGCTTAACCGAACTTGTCGATGAGAATCATAAAGCTAGGCATCAGCGCTTAAAATCACAGCCCTTGCAGCCTAAGCTTTGTCGAAAACAATCACCGTCCTACTAATACCAATCCCATTATATTTTTGGTCTTTTACTTGTTGTACTAAAACGCTTAGCTTTAGGGAGAAGTCGCGGTTATTAGCGGTCTAATGACAAGAGTTATGACGACAAGATTGGTGTTTTAGTCAAACAATAGTGATCAATAAATTACTGTGATTGGTATAAACACATCATTATCTTGCATCTTGTTTACAGTCACGTTTATCTTTGCCATGACCTTCTTGATCTCGGCACACTTCACGCGTGTCTTGGCGGTCATCACGACGATCTTCACGATGATCACCAACGATTTGAGCAGAAGCGCTTAATGGAATCAACGCTGATATCGACGTAGTAGCAAGCAAAACCGCTAGTAAAATATGTTTCATTTTATTCACCTAATTTGAATTTAAGAAATATCCAACATAGTGTTCAGTAGGAATCACTATGACTTTTAGTCGAGAATCCTTGGCATGCCTGCCTTTTCAGATAGAAGCTGAAACCCCAATATGTTTTACATTTATTTGTTCAAACTAATACAGGTATACGCTATATGCTCTCATCACAGATCGCGTTTCGACTAAGCTAACACCCACTAGTAATTGTTGTTTTACGATTATTCCCTTTAATGGTCTGCACTTAATTTGAGTTCAGAGATAAAGCTTATTTCTAAGCATTGTTTATCTCAGAAGTTGTATGAATAGTAGGCGGGGGGTGATGTGTTTTCAAATCATTTAAAGCTATAACTGATATACCAAATGGTAATATCATGGCCTTCAATAGTAATTCGAATACTAACAAGTATCCCCTTTAGTAGACGATTGGTTTAACGCTCTCGATTTAGAGAACTTTGTTGAGCTTTGGATCGCATAAATAACCACTAAGCAGTGACTAAAAACCACAGCTGTTGAACAATGGGGATGAGGAAAACAAAAAAGCAGAAACAGAACCATGACACCATTAAATCTATCACTGACTTGGTATAACCTCGATACCAATATTGCGTATTTTTTCCCATCTAAGTAGTCATTTACTCGTCTCTTATCAGACAAACCTCTGTGTTAAGCAATCAACCGTGATCGCCGCACAACTGTTCTCTAATTTACCAACACGCCTTCGCTACTAACCGAGCGAGTTTGTCTATCGCTATATTAAATGCGTGTTTGTAAGCACTTCGACGGCATATAAATCTTCGAAGTTATCAAGGTTAATGACTATGGAAAATTTTAAACACTTACCCGAGCCCTTTCGAATCCGCGTTGTAGAGCCGGTGAAACGCACTACTAGCGAATATCGCGCGCAAGCAATACAAGGTGCCGGGATGAATCCGTTTTTGCTCGATAGCGAAGACGTATTTATCGACTTACTTACCGATAGCGGAACTGGCTCGATTACCCAAAACATGCAAGCAGCAATGTTTCGTGGTGACGAAGCCTACAGCGGAAGCCGCAGCTATTACGCGCTCGCCAATGCGGTTAAAGATATTTTCGGCTACCAACATACCATTCCTACTCACCAAGGACGCGGTGCAGAGCAAATCTATATTCCCGTATTAATAAAACAACGCGAACTTGAAAAAGGCTTAGATCGCAGCAAAATGGTTGCGCTATCAAACTACTTTTTTGATACCACACAGGGTCATACCCAAATTAACTGCTGTGTTGCTAAGAACGTCTATACCGAAACGGCTTTCGACACGGCGGTGAATGCGGACTTTAAAGGCAATTTCGACATTGAGAAGTTAGAGCATGCGATACTCGAAGCGGGCCCTAAAAACGTGCCTTACATTGTGAGTACGATTACCTGTAATTCAGCCGGTGGACAGCCGGTATCTATCGCCAACTTACGAGCCGTTTATGAGATAGCGCAACGCTACGAAATACCTGTAGTCATGGACTCTGCACGATATGCTGAAAACGCCTACTTTATCCAACAGCGCGAAGCTGATTACAAAGATTGGAGCATTCAAGACATAACTCGCGAAAGCTACAAATATGCTGATTTACTGGCAATGTCGGCCAAAAAAGACGCCATGGTTCAGATGGGTGGATTACTGTGCTTTAAAGACGACAGCTTAATGCAGGCTTATACCCAATGTAGAACTCTGTGTGTCGTTCAAGAGGGCTTTCCTACCTATGGTGGCATGGAGGGTGGCGCCATGGAGCGCCTTGCAGTTGGACTATACGACGGTATGAATTTGGACTGGCTTGCCTATCGGATAACTCAGGTTCAATATTTGGTCGAGGGGCTGGAAAAAATAGGTGTGGTATGCCAACAAGCGGGCGGACACGCAGCGTTTGTGGATGCTGGCAAGCTACTGCCACATATACCAAGCCATCAATTTCCCGCCCACGCGTTGGCCTGCGAACTCTATAAAGTTGCGGGCATACGCTCAGTAGAGATTGGTTCACTACTACTTGGACGCGATCCAAACACAGGTGAGCAACTACCTTGCCCAGCAGAGTTACTCCGCTTGACCATTCCTCGGGCAACTTACACCCAAACCCATATGGATTTCATCATTGAAGCGTTTGAAAAAGTGAAACAGAATGCCGCTAAGGTGAAAGGACTGAGTTTTAGCTACGAGCCCGAAGTTCTGCGCCACTTTACTGCTCGTTTTGAAGAAATAGCTACCTAAACCATTGTTGCCCGAGGCACAAACGTGCCAAGGGCTTCTTATCACAGACTCGATGATTAATACCAATCCCATTATATTTTTGTCTTTTACTTGTTGTAATAGAACGCCTAGCTTGAGCAAGAAGTCGCTGTTATTAACCCTCCAATGACAAGGCTTATGACGACGAGATTAGTGTTTTAGTCAAACTATAATGATCAATAAATTACTGTGATTGGTATAAGCTTGCCGGTATCTGATGACGAGTTTGCACAAGGAGTTCTCGGCTATCAGCAACCTTCGCTCAGAATAAACTAGTCTTCTGAAATCCCGCTGCGCACTGCTATCTGCGTCTCAAAACCATCGATACTTTGTTGGTTTTTCTTTAGCCAGTATTTTTCGATGCCCGACTTTCCTTGGCGCTCAGACCATTGACTTAGGTCTTCCCTGTCATTTAAATACTGATAATTCGGTACCGACATGCCACACGAGGCCAATACAAAATCGATATTCAAAATGAAGATCTGGCGAGCAGCAACGCTAGGCTTAAATAGCCCCACATAGCTATCCCACTCAGGGTCTGCTTTATGAATAAGCTGAGCATGCCCATAAGTTCGAAGTATAAGTGGCGAACCTTCGAAAGCGCAAAACATTAAGGTCATACGAGACTCTTGCAACACATGGGCTGCTGACTCGTTACCACTACCGGTCAAATTAAGCCAAGCGATGGTCTTGTTATCAATGACTCGCAGACTATCCCCACCTTTAGGCGAAAGGTTTACTTGCCCCGTCAGCGCAGCCGTTGCAACGAAGTAAATCTGCTGAGCTTGAATAAACGCAACTTGTTTATCGTTCAACTGTTCGAATCGCTTTCCCATCTCTATTCCCTTAGCTAGCCAGATTGACTACCCTTATATCAGATCAGCTAAAAAAACGACAAACATGCTTTAACACTCAACACCTTAGAGGTACCCATTTAGATGTATTTACTGGCCTGTCTCAGTTTTTGATGTTACTTTCATTGCGAAAATAGACATTCACAGTGTTTAAAACGCAGCTCGATTAAAGCGACATTAACCTCAGGAACCGGTATGAAACAGATCTTCTTTTTTGACTCAATGCTCACCCCTAAAATAATCACTTTCGTATATTGGATCTTATTAGTATCCGCTGTGATTAGCGGCTTAATAACTATGTTTAATGGCTATCAAAGCAATGTATTCGGTGGCTTGATGATGATGGTTGGCGGCGTTGTTGGAGCTCGGATTTGGTGTGAGTTGATGATTGTTCTATTCAAGATCCACGAAAACTTGCAGAGAATAGCTGATTCAAAGTCTGAATCTTAAGCCCTAAAGTTGATGTGTTCGCAACCCCATTCGAACACATCACTGTTCTAACACAACGCAACTATTGAGTTGCGGCTTTCGATATCGCGGCCAGTGCTCCAGAAATCTTAGTAAAATACTCGTCACAACCTTCAACTTGGTGTCGTTGTTGTAAATAGGCCGGATCATTATACGATACCCAGGTCACATCTTCTTCATCGACCCAAACTAAGGCTTTTTGTGGCAGATCAATGGCAATTAGCTGTTCGCAGACCATGAGTGGAGAACCCACTTTAGAGTTTCCAAAAACGAATAATTCAGTTGATCTTAAATCAACGCCAATCATCGATGCCGATTGACTGTGCCAAACACGAGTCATGGTGCGCATGCCTTTGTCATCCAGTGCTTTTTGTAACAAGCTACGGGTTCTCGCAAAGTTGTGTTCGCTTTGAACATTAATCAAACCGTTGTCCGGCTTTCCCTGAGCAAACACAGAAGATGTTGTAGCTATCAAAGTTACGAGTGTTAACAGTCTAATAATTCGCATATGATCCTCAATTTTTTTGCTCTGCTGCCTTCAGGCTAACTACAGTGCTTTGCTAAATGGTTTATACAGCGAGTTGTGGTTTACGCAATTGATGTCCTACCTTACTAGTGTAGCTGATAGCGATGTTTTATAAAATTATTCGCCAAAGTTCCCTTCGCTAATCTGAATTGTCCTTTGCACCAAACAGCTTAGGGGATGCAAAACGACTCATCGCTAGAATAGCAGCCTGCTCATAGTTTCCTTGTCGGCTAGCAAGCCCATTAGTTAACAAACCGATGGCGCCCCCTTTTTGCTTAATATTGTGAGTATTAAATAACTGGTCCATCAAAGGCCCCAGTTCTTGCCCCTCGCATAGTGATTGATAGACACTCATGGGTAGCGGTAATTGCGCTCCTCTTCCGACGCTTGTTTGACGGCCATCAGCAATAACAACATAAGCAAAAGTAGCAGGACCATCTTCAAAGTTATCCACGCCACCTTCAATAGCAGCGTAATAGTCGGCCTGATGTTTAGTTTGACAAAATTCTAGCCGATTGAGCGCGCCTAGGCGGGTTTCTGCGTTGCTTAAGGGTTGCTCGCGAACGCCGGACGGCGCATCTATTCCCTGTACTTCGAGCTGTGCTTGAGGATTATAGGCAGCAATGGCATTTCTTATGGCAGCCACTTTCACCGGGTTTTGAGACGCTACCACCACGCGGATTAAAGATTTTTGCACGATATAACATCCTTATATTTGACTATCGCTAACCACATGACAAAAAAAACGCGGCTAAAGCCGCGCAGTTTTATCAATTAAAGAACAAGCTTACTCATCTTTTTGCGAACGAGCCAATAGATCTCTTGCCGCTTCACTGACTGATTTGCCTTGATACAAAACTTGATAGATTTGATCAACAATCGGCATCTCTACCTGATGTTTACGCGCCAATAAATAGACCTCATTGGTATTGCGAAAACCTTCGACCACTTGTCCAATCGACTCTTCAGCCTCTTGAATACTTAAGCCTTTACCTAAAGCTAATCCAAAGCGACGATTTCGACTTTGATTATCAGTACAAGTCAGTACTAAATCACCTAAACACGCCATACCCATAAAGGTTTCATTTTTAGCGCCTAAGGCTAAACCTAAGCGAGTCATCTCAGTAAGGCCGCGAGTAATCAATGCTGTACGGGCATTTGCGCCAAAACCGAGTCCATCAGCAAGGCCCGCACCAATAGCGATAACGTTTTTAACCGCTCCGCCAAGTTGCACCCCAATAATGTCGTCGTTGGTATATACCCTAAAGTGTCGTTCACAATGCAGTGTTTGCGCCAAGTAGCTTACCAACTGTGTGTCTGAAGACGACACTGAAATAGCCGTTGGTAGACCCGCGGCAAGCTCACGTGCAAAGGTAGGTCCGGAAATCACCGCTTGAGAAAAATCATCGCCTAGTACTTCATCGCACACTTGCGATAATAGTTTGCCGCTATTGGCCTCAAGCCCTTTAGTGGCCCAAGCAATAGATGCATTTTTTCGCAAAAACGGCTTTGCTTGTTCAAGCACCATAGCAAATACCGAGCTTGGGACAACGACTAGAACGTGATCAGTCTGGGATAACGCGAGTTGTAAATCATCGCAAAGCTCAAGGCTTTCAGGAAATGGGATCCCTGCTAGAAATTGTTGGTTCTCTCTCGCCTTAGCAAGATTAGCAACGTGCGCGGGCTCGTGCCCCCACAAAATAGTTCTGTGGCCATTGCGAGCAATCGCAATGGCTAAGGCGGTACCGTAGGAGCCGGCTCCTAGTACCACCATTGCGGCATCTTGAGACACAGCCATTAAGCTTGAGTCTCTGCCTCTTTTGCTGCTACTTGTTGTTGAACGTAGTTCGCAAACAAGGCATCAAAGTTAACCGGAGCTAGATTCAATTGTGGGAATGAACCACGCGCAACCAAGTTTGAAACTGACTCGCGAGCATATGGGAACAATATGTTCGGGCAGTATGCATTAATAGCATGCGCAAGTTGCGGCTCAGGTAGGTTACCTAAAGTGAAGATACCGCCTTGCTGGATTTCGCAAAGGAAAGCCGTTTTATCAGCAACTTTGGCCGTTACAGTTAAAGTCAGGACAACTTCATAGATGTTGTCTGCAAGCTTGCTACTGTTAGTATCAAGATCAACTTTAACTTCAGGTTTCCATTCAGCTTGGAAAATCTGTGGAGAGTTAGGCGTTTCAAAAGAAATATCTTTGGTATAGATACGTTGAATCGAGAATTCTACTTGTTGCTGCGCTTCACCAGCGCCATTTTGAACTTCTTCAGCCATGCTAAATAAACCTTCTTAATATGAATATGTACGAGCTCTTAGATCACTCTATTATTTTTTACGAGTTACTGGCAACTTCGACGCTGTCCACTCACCCATGCCACCACTCAAACTATATACGGGTGTAAACCCAGCTTTAACCATGGCTTTACCAGCAGTTCCAGAACGCATTCCGGTTTCGCATACTACGATGGTTGGGGTAGCTTTGAACTTTTCAATAGGAGTAAAGTTATTTGCTTGGATTTGTGTGAGCGGAATGTGATGTGCGCCCGCAATATGCCCTTTTTTAAACTCATCTGCAGTTCGAACATCAATCACAACAGCATCTTGTTTATTGATCAGCATTGTCGCTTCATGATTACTCACCGACTTGACTTTTGAAGTCGCCGATTGAAAAAAGCTGTAGATAATTGCGCCCAAAAGACCGAGCCAGGCAACAGACATCAGCGTGTGGTTGCCGACAAATTCCATTACTTCTTGCATCAAGTATTCCCATCATTTATCAGTTAAAGTTTCGGCCGCAGAGTATACACCGCCTATACCACAATAGCAGCTATTACCGTGGCCACAGCTGATCGAAACTATCATCTTGTGAAGCTAAACCCGCTTATAAGCTTGTAAACCAATGTTAATAGAGCTGCCTCAACCAAATAAATTAGTGGTGATAACAAGTGAGTAGATGATTTATTACAGCAAATTGTGCTGGATCAGGTGAACATTTCCAAAAGTGTAGTAAACTTTCAGTATTATCGCGTTTAACAAAATTTCATACCTTTAGGGAGATATCATGTCTGCGAGCAAAAAAACCTTAGCGCTAATTATTATGGATGGCTGGGGTTATCGTGAAGACAACAGTAACAACGCTGTTGCAAATGCCAAAACCCCCGTCCTAGATGCGCTTTGGGCGAATAATGCAAGCACCTTAATTCAAGCTTCAGGCTATGATGTTGGTTTGCCTGACGGTCAAATGGGGAATTCAGAAGTAGGTCATGTAAACATCGGCGCTGGTCGTGTTGTCTATCAAGACCTCACTCGTATCACCAAAGATATTGCTGAAAAAACCTTCTTTGATAACGCAACTATCTGTGGCGCAGTAGACAAAGCAGTTGCTTCGCAGAAAGCGGTTCACATTATGGGTCTATTTTCACCAGGTGGCGTCCATAGCCACGAAGACCACATGTTGGCTGCGATTGATTTGGCAGCAGCGCGTGGTGCAGAAGAAATTTACATACACGCTTTTCTTGATGGCCGTGACACGCCACCGCGTAGTGCTCAAAATACCATTACCCGTTTTGATGAGAAGTTTGCTCAACTTGGTAAAGGCCGTATCGCATCTATGGTTGGCCGTTACTATGCCATGGATCGAGATAATCGATGGGATCGTGTCCAAGAAGCCTATGACCTATTAACTCTAGGTAAAGGACTTCAGTATGCGAGCGCAACCGAAGCACTTGAAGCTGCTTATGCTAGAGATGAAAATGATGAATTCGTAAAAGCATCAGTTATCGGTGAAAGTGCTGCCACGATAAACGACGGCGATGCACTATTATTTATGAACTTCCGAGCGGACCGTGCTCGCGAAATTACCCGATGCTTTGTTGAACCAACATTTGATGGATTTGAGCGTAGTAAAGTTCCAAATGCTGAGTTTGTCATGTTGACTCAGTACGCTGCAGACATTCCAGCATTAAGTGCCTACCCACCTGAAGACTTAGTAAACACCCTTGGTGAAGTACTAGAAAGCGCGGGTAAAACGCAATTGCGGATCTCTGAGACTGAGAAATATGCGCACGTAACCTTCTTCTTTAATGGCGGCAACGAGGACCCATTCAAAGGTGAAAAGCGAGAGCTTATCCCGTCACCTAAAGTTGCTACCTATGATCTGCAACCAGAAATGAATTCCGAAATGCTGACAGACAAACTAGTCGCAGCGATTAAGAGCGCTGAGTATGATGTGATCATTTGTAACTACCCCAATGGCGATATGGTTGGGCATACTGGCGTTTATGATGCAGCGATTAAAGCTTGCGAAGCTGTAGACCACTCAATTGGGCGCGTTGTAGAGGCTCTCAAAGAGTCAGGTGGTGAATGCCTAATCACAGCCGATCATGGTAATGCGGAGCAAATGGTCGACCCTGAAACTGGCGGCATACATACTGCACATACCAACCTACCGGTTCCATTTATTTATGTTGGCCGCGAAGCCACAGCCGTAGAAGGCGGCAAGCTAAGCGATATTGCTCCGACAATGCTGAATCTAATGGGTATGGAAATTCCAGAGCAAATGACTGGAAAACCACTTATGCTCATTAAATAAATGACTTAAGTAATCATTGTTAAAGGGCCTTCGGGCCCTTTTTTTGTCGCCCAATTTGTCAATTTCTGTAGAATGAAGCCACGCTTTGATTTTCACCGCTGGCAGCCCCTTGTTTCAAATAAAACGATTGAAAAATTTATTCATGGCAAGCTTGTTATTATTTCTATGTTCAGAAGTAATGGCGGCCGCTGATCACAGCCGTCAATTGCTAGAGCTTCGCGCTAAAATGAGTGACCAACAGGGTGATATCGTAAGTCAGCAAAAAACCTTAAATGCTATCCAAGACTTGCTGAAAAAAGATGAACTGGCTCTAGCGAGCAGCAGTAAAAAACTTCGCGAATTACAAAGCGATCTGAAACAAAATAAAGCGACCGAAGCGAAACTCGTCACCGAACAAAGCAACTTAGAAGCTAAGCTCAAAGATCAGTCACTGCAACTTTCCAAATACCTTCGTGCGGCCTATATTGCTGGCGATGCTGAAGCCATAAAATTACTGCTTAAAGGGCAGGATCTGGATCAAATGGAGCGCAACATTACCTATTACCAGTATTTAGGGGAGGCTCGAGTATCGGCAATAAAATTACTACAGCAAAATCATCAAGACTTACTCAAAAATAAGAAAGCCCTCGATAGCCAGAGGCAAAAACTTCAAAAGTTGGTGGTTCAACAGCAGTCGGTTCAAAACTCCAACAAGGCACAACAAGAACAGCGCATGTTAACTCTAAAAGAAATGAACAAAGCGCTTGAAAACGATCAGTTACAAGTTAAAAAATTACTCGCTGATGAACAAAGTCTGCAGCTCCAAATCAACCAAATAATCGAAGAGCAGCAAGTACAATCGACAAGCACTCAGGTTTCAGAGTTTCCGCTTGTGGGATTGGCCAGTTTGAAAGGTAAGTTAAACCCACCGACCAAGGGTAAGGTTTTGCATTCATACGGCAGCAATAGCCAAGGAAGTAATACTTGGAAAGGTATCGTATTCGATGCTCATCCCGGGCAAGATGTGCTAAGTATCGCTGATGGTAAAGTTGTATTTTCAAATTGGATGCGTGGCTACGGTTTAGTGATAGCCATTGACCATGGCAAAGAATATATGAGCATGTACGGCTATAACCAATCACTTCAGCACAATGTAGGCGATTTTGTGCGAGCTGGGGATTTAATAGCGAAAGCTGGTAACAGCGGCGGTCAACAGACTAATTCCCTATATTTTCAAATGCGCTACAAAGGAAAAACGGAAAATCCTAAACGATGGTTAAAACCTTAATTTTTCTAACAAGCCTTGTGCTTGCACCTTTTAGTTTCGCAGCCCAGCTAAATATAATTATTGATGATTTGGGGCATTCCAATAGCGATTTCGAATGGCTCGGCTTACCAACTGAGATTACTTTCTCTATTTTACCTGGTCGGCATTATTCCCAAGCCTTAGCGCAAGCTGCGTATGAACAAGAGCGCGATATCATGCTACATATGCCGATGCAGGCGCTTGATGGTTCAGCCCTTGGCGAACATGGCCTTGAGCAACACCACAATGAGATCCAGATAAAAAGTAATCTTCTTGAAGCATTGCAGGGTCTGCCACAGGCCGTCGGTATAAACAATCACAAAGGAAGCTTGTTAACTGGTGACGCGCAGGCCATGCTGTGGGTGATGCAAGTGCTTAAGCAGCAACAATTATTTTTTGTCGATAGCCGAACTCACATCGCTACGGTCGCCCAGCAGCAAGCAATTGATTCTAATATCCCTAATTTACGCAGACATATTTTCCTCGACCATGTTGATTCGCTTCCGATGATCAAACAACAGCTACAAAGGGCTATTGCTGCGGCACAACGCAATGGTCATGTTGTTGCTATTGGTCATCCCCGAAGCAATACCTTACTTGCATTGCAACAAATGCAACTACCCGTTTCAGTTGAGCTGGTTTCAACCCAACAATTATTGGCACAGCTGTCCATAGACAATGGCTCTGACCAAACGGAGCGAGGTGAGACAATAGACGATTCAAGTAAACTAGCGTTGGTCTTACCAATACACAACAATAGTGAAACGGTGATCGACTAACTAGCTATGCTACACTACGCGCCTTTTACGCAATTTCAGGAGTTAAAATGGACTGTGTTTTGGGCTGTGGAGCTTGCTGTATAGCCCCGTCAATTAGCTCTTTGAACAAAGCCGCTGGCGTTAGATGTAAGCATTTGAGTTCAGAAAATCTATGTTTAATTTTCGACAAACCCGAAAGACCAGCAGTTTGTAGCCAGTTTAAAGCTTGCGATTGGATCTGTGGTGATGGCCCCAAACAAGCGTTGAAAACTCTAGAACGTTTGGAAATAGAAACAATTTGATCTCCAAGATCTAAAGAAACTAATCTAAACGGTCAGAATTACGTGCAAAATTTCACAAATTAGCTATTTTCAGCTTTTTAGTCTTGGATTTAGGCATCTTTGCAGTTAACCTCAAAATACTATTTTATTTGGTTGTGTTAATTATTCATGAAGCTTCTATCGATCCCCAACTACATCGATCATGACTATTTGCAAGCGATCTCGGTCGACTACCAAGCTATCGTAGATAACTCGACCAGTGCCTGGGCTGACAACAGCTGTCTAAAAAGTGTTAACGGCCAAGAGCTAATGCGTTTGTTTTTAGTCACATACAAATTCTGGAAAAAACGTCATTCAACAGCTCCAAATGCGCCGTCAATCGGAACTGGCAATCAATTCGATCTATTTCCCCTTTTGTGCCAAATAGCATTCACGCTAGAAGAATTGGCGCGTTTTGACATTTCTTATAACGACCAAAAGCTGCAACTAACCCTAAATACTTCGGTTGAAACTCTTGTCGAGTATTTAGAATTATACGCAGAGCTGCGCATTGAGATTAAAAATCTTGAGCTCGGTAGCTATGCCAAGCAGCAGGCCGTTTAGTTAGCCGCGGATTAAACATGCGTTTATCAACCTATCAAGTAACACAAGTTAGCGAACAGCTAATTAATGACCTGCAAGCCTTCGACTCAAAACTTAAGCCTAAACAGATTGTTGAACGTATTGAGAACAGCAATGGGCTGTTATTGTGCGCCACTTTTAATCAGCGCCATGTGGCCTATACTTGGGCAGAAAAAAATGGAGTAGTGCTTGAACTACTTGAGTTTGAAGTTCGTGATATTACCCGTCGTCGCGGTGTAGGCGTGTTTCTGTTTCAACAGTTGGCGGGGCTTGCTAAACAGCAACAATTCGAAAGTTTGCGCTTTCCAGAAACACAAAGCCCAGCAACACTGGGCTTTTACAGACATTTAGGCATTGTTCCTATGCAAGACTACAAGCTATAGCAACAATGTAGGGTTTAAGCTAAACGACTAACTCACGTAATTCACTATCTTTACGATCAAGGTAGTGAGTTGACTGAATCTTTCGGATAGTTCGGGTTTTACCACGAATCAACAAGGTCTCTGTGGTCGCAATGTCGCCTTGACGCACAATCCCTTCAAGTAAGTCTCCCTTAGTGATCCCTGTTGCTGCAAAAATAACATTGTCGTTTTTGGCCATATCTTCAAGTAGTAGCTTTTGATTGACTTCAATGGACTGTTCTTTACAACGTCGGATTTCGTCCGCTGCGAGAACTTTGTTTTCGTCACTGCTTCCTTTAACCAAATCACGTGGTAGTAAGCGCCCCTGCATATCACCACCTAATGCGCGAATAACAGCGGCCGAAATTACTCCTTCAGGAGCACCGCCTATACAATACATGACATCAACATTATTTAGAGGCATACAGGTCAGTATTGAAGCTGCAACATCACCATCTGGAATTGCGAATACCCGTACGCCCCATTCTTGCATTTGGGCAATAATGTCGTCGTGACGCGGCTTAGCCAAGGTAATCACAGTCAACTCAGTTAGGGGTTTATTGCTAGCTTTAGCTACAATTTCTAGGTTTTGTTTAAGGCTCAGATCCAAATCAATTTTGCCTTTCGCCGCCGGACCCACAACTAATTTTTCCATATACATATCGGGGGCACGCAAAAAGGTATCTTTTTCACCGACCGCTAATACAGCTAAAGCATTATTTTGCCCCATAGCCGTCATGCGAGTCCCTTCGATAGGGTCAACCGCAATATCGACACTGTCGCCTCCGATACCCACTTTTTCGCCAATATAAAGCATTGGCGCATCATCTATTTCGCCTTCACCAATGACAATCTCACCATCAATGTCAATTTGATTGAGCATAAATCGCATGGCTTCTACCGCTGCCTGATCCGCTTTGTTCTTGTCACCTCGACCTAGCCAGCGATGACCAGCCAAAGCCGCAGCTTCTGTCACACGGGAAAATTGGAATGCGAGTTCTCGTTTCATTATCTACTCAACCTATAGTTTGAAGCTTGGACGGGCTTAACCAACACCACACGGGGCGGCATTGGTTAGTTCAAAATCGTGGCATATTATAGCAGATGAGAACTCAACAGAGGTAAATTTCAGCGTCTCTGTAAGTGATTGAGATAAGGGTGCAAGGCAGAAGTTAGGCTAAGGCTTCAAGCAAGACTGACTTTAACTCAGCCGCTAGCTCGAGTTCCAAAATCGAAGCATGCCCTTTATCTGACATCTTGTTCCAAGTCTTTGCAATGATAGACAGCAACTTGTCTTTATCATGCTTCGCAGCAAAATCGCTTAAGTAGTGTTTTACAAACACAATGCATATCACATCTTCAAGACACTGAACTTCTGCGTCTTTATTTAGCCGCTCTTTACGCAATAGTTGTGCTATTCGTTGCTGCTGTGATGACTCAACGTGATGCTTCTCTAATATTTCTTGGCATAATTGCGCATGCTTTTTACCAAGGTCTTTGCGCCAATTTAGGTACCCAGCTTTACCTTGAGGATAATCACTGCGTGCAGAAAGCCAGCGCCCCATGTGTTGAGCTCGGGCGGCAATTTGTAACTCAGGACTAGCATTAGGTTCAAAATCGCTTAGTACTTGCGTCATTCGCTGACTATAGAGTACTTCCTTGGAAAGCCACTGCCCTATCTCGTTGCATTCCTTATTTGGGTCGTCTTCATTAAAAAAATCAATATCTGAAATTACCCGTTCCAAAGTCGTTTGTTGCATTTTTGTTGCCCTTTAAATGATTTCCTTTTGCTAAGCTGAAGCTTCTCAGAATTTAGTTTCAAATGCACCCTTAAGTGGCAGTGCATGCACCTATCTATCACTTGATCGGCATTCGCTTTGTGCTAATAATATAGCCACAGACTAGCGTAACGCGCTGGATTAACCTTATTAGATGGAGATAATGACTATGATTATTGGCGTACCTAAGGAAATAAAAAATCACGAGTACCGGGTCGGAATGACACCGGCAAGTGTCTATGAACTATGCCAACATGGTCATCAGCTATTGGTTGAGACACAGGCCGGCGTTGGCATTGGTTTTAGCGACCAAGATTATCAAGATGTGGGTGCTACCATCGTCACAAACGCTGCCGATGTGTTCGCTCAAGCGGATATGATAGTAAAAGTAAAAGAACCACAAGCCGTTGAACGAGCACTACTAAGACATGATCAAATTCTATTTACTTACCTGCACCTCGCGCCCGATTTACCACAAACTGAAGATCTTATTAAATCTGGTGCTGTATGCATCGCCTATGAAACGGTAACCAGCGCACGCGGCGGTCTTCCATTACTTGCGCCGATGTCGGAAGTTGCAGGCCGTATGTCTATCCAAGCTGGAGCAATGGCACTTGAAAAATCTAAGCAAGGTCGAGGAGTACTGCTGGGTGGAGTACCTGGAGTCGAGCCAGCAAAAGTCGTTATTCTAGGCGGTGGAATGGTTGGACGTAACGCAGCACAAATGGCGGTTGGAATGGGGGCGAATGTAAGCGTACTTGACCGAAATGTCGATGTACTTCGCCAACTAGACGCCGATTTCCGTGGTCAATTGCAAACTATCTATTCAAGTAGCGCCAGTGTTGAAGAACAAGTGAGCACAGCAGATTTGGTGATTGGCGGCGTACTACTGCCCGGTGCGGCAGCTCCCAAGCTGATTACCCGTGCAATGCTTAGCAAAATGAAACCCGGAGCTGCGATTGTAGATGTCGCTATTGACCAAGGCGGTTGCGCTGAAACATCAAAGGCAACGACGCATCAAGACCCAATCTACATTGTGGACGGCATTGTTCACTATTGTGTAGCCAACATGCCTGGTGGTGTCGCGAGAACGGCAACCATGGCCCTAAACAATGCAACACTTCCTTACATCGTTACATTAGCCAACAAAGGTTATCGCCAAGCCTTGCTTGATGATGAGCATCTACGTAATGGTTTGAATGTCATGCACGGTAAATTATGTTGTGAAGAGGTGGCCCAAGCACTGCAATTGGACTACGTAACCAGCGAAACCCTACTGAACTAGGTAGCCCATTACTTATAGGCGAAAAAGGCTCTTTAAGAGCCTTTTTTTTGTCCATAGCCTCGTTGTTTTAGACTACGTCCCCAGTGATCCTGCCAAGCATCGAGGCCAGAGCGAGCATTGCTAGCCACTAAGCAAGCAGCGGCGCTGGGACTAGCAAATGCATAGTCTCGCATAAACTGAAGTCGCTCATCGTCAAGCTTAACCAAAACGTGCTCTTCAACCAGCTTATTTCGAAGCTGCAAAATGCTGGGCCGCAATGAATCCGCGTTGCCTAAAGCAATCGTAGAGCCTTTTACAATGGTGAAGCCGGGCTTACTTTTCTTGCCTTGCGGAAAACCCCACGCTTTAACGTGTTTTACCTTAAAGCTAAAATCGGCGCTGGGTTCGGGTTCAGGTTGATTGCTAATCAATGATTTTAAAGCGATTAACTGTTGATAGAGATCGATAGGAATGATGGCAGCAGACTTATTGCCATCATTATCAATAATAAAACTAACTTTGTTTAAATCGAGAGGATCGTCCATGAGCCAAAATTATAACTTAGTAAAAGACTAAAATTAGCATAGCTAGCAAAAAAATTCTGCTAAACCTGCCTAATTATACATCTGTGCTTTCAGTTTTTTCATCGCGTTCTTCTCTAACTGGCGAATTCGCTCTGCAGAAACGCCGTATTGCTCTGCTAATTCCTGCAAGGTTGACTTGTTTTCATCTAACCAGCGGCGCGTCACAATATGAGCACTGCGCTCATCAAGCGTTTCTATAGCAGCTTTAAGTTTACGATTGGAGTTATCATCCCAGTCTTGTGCTTCAACACCAGCAGCAAGATCAGAGCTTTTGTCTTCTAAAAACTGAACAGGAGCAAAGCCACCGCCTTCGCGTTCATCATCGTCATTGGCAAGATCGAAGGCTTGGTCTTGAGCGCTCATTCGCGACTCCATCTCAAGTACATCTTTAACACTGACGTTTAGTTCGCTAGCAACTGTATGCACTTCTTCTTGTGTGAACCAGCCTAATCTTTTTTTATTCTTACGAAGATTAAAGAACAGTTTGCGCTGTGCTTTGGTTGTTGCCACTTTTACCATGCGCCAATTACGTAAGACATATTCATGGATCTCAGCTTTAATCCAATGTACTGCAAACGAAACAAGACGTACGCCTACAGTCGGGTTGAAGCGTTTAACCGCTTTCATTAAACCAACATTACCTTCTTGGATAAGATCTGCTTGTGGCAGACCGTAGCCGGCATAATTTTTAGCCACATGCACAACGAAGCGAAGATGCGACATAACCATCTCTCTTGCTGCGCTCACATCTCCATCATCAAATAACATATGTCCGAGCTCAAGCTCTCGCTCTGGCGTTAGCATATCAATTTGATTGACGGCTTGAATGTAGGCCTCAATGCTCCCTTGAGGGACCAAAGACATAGACTCAATGTTGTGGTTCATAATTACCCCATAAAAAATTCAAGAAGCGAGTGTAGCACAAGCGCAATAATAGATTGAAGTTTGAAATCCAAATTTACAGGTCTTTACGAATGGTAATCCTGCTATGTGTGATTATAGGCCACGATATCAATTCGTGAACTGTAGTTTTTACGATTAAAATTGATGTAAGGATCAACACCAATAGCACTTGTAAGGTGCGAAATCGATCCACGCTAGTGCAAGCTATAACCTAAGGAGTAGTAATTCGCTACACTTTGGATTCCGACGAAATATTTCTAACCAATTGTTAAATAAGGATTAATTTAATTTATGTGAACCAGATCTTACTCTGGCATTGGCTTTGCGTACTTAATCATAATGATTTTAGGGAGAAAGCCATGAAAAAAATTATCGTCGTTGGCAATGGCATGGTTGGCCATCACTTCATCGATCAATTACTTGCTAGTGACAGCGAGTTTGAGATAACCACTTTTAGTGAAGAAGCGCACTTAGCTTACGATCGCGTGCATTTGAGCAGCTACTTTACCGACAATAGCGTCGAAGCACTGATGCTTACAAATGAGCAATACTACGATGACAATGGGGTTCGCTATTTAGTGAATGATCGAGTTGTTGCCATTGATAAAACCCTAAAATGTATCCATACCCAAAATGGCGTAACTGCATCGTATGATAGCCTAGTTATTGCCACCGGTTCATTTCCATTTGTTCCCCCTATACCTGGCAATGACAATGAGCATTGCCATGTATATCGTACCATTGAAGATTTAGATGCTATTCGCAACAGCGCCAAAGACGCACAAATAGGCGTCGTCGTCGGGGGAGGTTTATTAGGTCTCGAAGCTGGCAAGGCTTTGGTCGATTTAGGACTAAAAACCCACGTAGTCGAATTTGCTCCGCGCTTGATGGCGGTGCAGCTTTGCAGTGAAGGGGGTGGATTGCTTCGCGGTAAAATCGAAGAGCTAGGCGTAGAAGTTCACACCGAGAAGAACACCCAAAGTATTACCCAAGGCGAAAGCTGCCGCTACCGAATGAATTTTGCAGATGGCAGCTTCTTAGAAACCGATCTGATTTTATTTTCTGCGGGTATCCGACCTCAAGACAAGCTGGCTCGCGATTCTCAAATTGAAATTGGAGAACGCGGCGGCATAGTGATTAACGATTATTGTCAGACCAGCGAGCCAGACATTTACGCGATTGGTGAATGTGCTTTATGGCAAGGCAAGATTTTTGGTCTTGTCGCACCAGGCTACAGCATGGCAAAAGTTGCCGCAAAGCACATTGATGGCCATATCGATAAGCAATTCCTTGGTGCAGATATGAGTACCAAGCTTAAGCTATTAGGTGTGGATGTAGCTAGCATTGGAGACGCACATGGCGTAAGCGACGGCTGTAAAACCTATCAGTTTTTAGATGGCGTAAACGGCGTCTACAAAAAACTGGTCGTCAATTCGTCTGGTGATCGTTTGTTAGGTGCAATAATGGTTGGAGATGCCAGCGACTATGGTCAGTGGCTACAACTGTATTTAAACGATATGCCTTTAAGCCAAGGCCCAGAGTATTTACTGCTCCCTGACGCCGACGAAGGCTCATCTAGCTCAGCAATGGGTGTTGATGCACTACCAGACTCAGCAAGTATTTGTTCTTGTTTTGATGTTACTAAAGGCCAGATCCGTGAAGCGGTTCAAGCTGGCGCTTGCAGTATGGCGGATATTAAATCATGCACTAAAGCCAGCACAGGTTGTGGTGGTTGTAGCGCCCTCACAACTCAAGTACTCAATAGCGAGTTGGAAAAACAAGGCGTTGAAGTTAGCACCGACATCTGCGCGCATTTTGCCTATTCACGTCAAGAACTGTTCGACATTATTAGAGTGAAAAAGATCCAATCCTATGACGCTCTATTAAGTGAATATGGTAGCGGGGGTGGGTGTGAAATTTGTAAGCCAGCAGTCGGTTCAATTTTGGCGTCCTTATGGAACGATTATGTCTTAGATGACGCCCATATCGGTTTACAAGACACCAATGATATTTTCCTAGGTAACATGCAAAAAGATGGTACCTACTCGGTTGTACCTCGCGTACCTGGTGGAGAAATTACCCCAGATAAGTTGATTGCAATTGGCCAAGTCGCAAAGCAATTCGACCTTTATACCAAGGTAACCGGCGGTCAAAGGATCGATTTGTTCGGTGCCCAGTTGCATGAATTACCGATCATTTGGCAACAGCTTATAGATGCCGGCTTTGAAACCGGTCACGCTTATGGCAAATCCCTACGAACCGTTAAATCCTGTGTGGGTTCAACTTGGTGCCGCTTTGGTGTGCAAGATAGTGTTGGCATGGCCATTGATTTGGAAAATCGCTACAAGGGCCTTCGCGCCCCCCACAAAATCAAGTTTGGCGTCTCAGGCTGTACCCGCGAATGTGCGGAAGCTCAAAGTAAAGACATTGGCATTATTGCAACAGAAAATGGCTGGGGGCTTTACGTTTGCGGTAACGGCGGCATGCGCCCACGTCACGCAGACCTCTTTGCCACTGATCTTGATGACCAAACCTTGGTCAAATACATTGACCGCGTACTTATGTTCTATGTACGAACCGCTGATCGCCTGCAACGAACCTCAGTTTGGATGGAAAATCTCGATGGTGGTTTGGACTACTTAAAGGAAGTCGTGATCGACGACAAATTAAACATAGCTGCCGAACTTGAGTCTGACATGCAAAATGTTGTTGCAAACTACCAGTGTGAGTGGAAAACCACCATCAATGACGAAAAGCGCCTACAACGCTTTAAACAGTTTATTAATACCGATGAACTCGACAGCAACATCAGTTACGTCAGAGAGCGCGGACAGCGCCGTCCGGCAACTGAAGTAGAAAAAATTTCAACCATCGAACTTGTCACTGAGGCTTAAGGAGCAGATCATGAGTCAATTAACATCGAACGACGGGCAACCAAACTGGGTGAAAGTGGCTGATAAGTCGCAACTATTTCCTAATACTGGGGTCTGTGCTCTCGTCAATCAGCAGCAAATCGCTATTTTTTGGGATCAGCATAAAGACCAGCTGTTTGCAGTAAGCAATTACTGCCCGTTTAGCAAAGCTAACGTGCTTTCACGCGGCTTGATTGGAGACTATCAAGGGCAAAGTATGCTTGCTGCTCCAACCTATAAGCAGCGGTTTAACTTAGAAACGGGTGAATGCTTCGATGACGAGCACGTATCAATCGCCGTCTACCCAATTAAAGAAAGTAATGGCGAAATTTTGATTGCGGCCTAAGTAGCCAACTTGCAAAATCCAAAAGGCTGCTAGTGTGCAGCCTTTTTTATACGCGCAATTTAATCAGAATTTGGATTAAGCAACGCGCTTAAAATATGATCTTGCCAGCGTCCGTCGATCTTTAAATACTTGAGCGCAGTCCCTTCACGCTTAAAGCCAACACTCGCGAGTAGACGTTCCGAACGGGTATTGCGCGGCATGTAATTAGCCATAACACGATTAAGCTTTAGTACTTCAAAAGCATGCGTACAGCTATACTCAACCAGTTGCTTACCGATCCCCTTACCTTGCGATTGTCCGTCGACCGAATAGCCTAAGTAACAGGCTTTGAATGGTCCATGAATAACTCCTGAGAGATTGGCTAATCCCAGCATGTTATCTTGTTCAAGCCAGATGAAGTGTGCTTCTAGTCCTTGCTCTTGGCCAGAGCACCAAGCCTCAAGACGCTGTTGCCAGCTTTTCAAATTGTGGTAGTTCGCCTCGCGTTGAGGCTCCCATGTTTTTAGATGATGTGCATTGCGTTGATAATAATCAACAAAGCGTGGAGCATCTGCTTGGGTAACTAATCGTATCACTTCGAATAATCCATTACTTCGGTTCAATCAGACGTATATTTCGGCGAACTGACCACCACGAGGCAAGCAGTGATACACCAAGTGCGGAGATCATCAACAGCAAAAATTCTTGGGCACTTTGTCCTAGTAATGTGAGCTGCTGACCAAAAGCTAAACCTAACTGAGATAGCGCATATTCGCACCAGAACAGCATCAAGTTACATAGAACCCAAGCCAATAAACCGCCGGTTAAGCCTATCCAAAACCCGGTATAAAGAAACGGGCGTTGAATAAAACGAGAGCTAGCACCGAGTAATTTCATCACTTCAATTTCGTCACGGCGGCTGAGTATATTTAAACGAAGCGTATTACTAATAATCAACACGACCGCGGCCACCAGCAGCACAATGAGAAACAAGGCGCTCTGGCTAAACATCGCCCGTAAGGCATCAAGTCGCTCCAACCACTCCAAATCTAGCTTAGCTTGTTCAACCCAAGGGGCTTGCGCTAATTGACTTAACAATTGCTCGGCCTTATCTGCAGATTGCCATGAGCTCGCTAACTGCACCACGATCACATGCGGTAAAGGATTGTCTTCAAGAAGCGACAATACCGAACCAAAACCAGCACGTTGCTGCAGTTGATCCAAACCTTGGTCACGATGAACAAATTGAGTATCGGCCACGCCGCCTTCTGAGCTGAGCTCAAGTTGCCATGCTTTGGCCTCTTTTTCAGTGACGCTTTGTTGTAGGTAGAGTGAGATTTGACTATTACTTTGGATTGAGTCGGTTAAGCGTTGTACGTTTTTGTAGGCTAGTTGCAAAGCGGCCGGCATGCTTAAACACACGCCAATAACGGCGATAGACAGCATTGAACTAAGTGGTGTTCTCCATAATTCGCCCAGACTCGCCAAGGCTTGTTGCAAGTGGCGAACCCAGTACATTTTGAAGCGCTGAGTAAAAGAGACGCGATGCACAGAAGCCATTAGAGTTGCTCCCTTAGTAATCCGTTATGGGCTAGCTGTCCTTGCTTAAGCACCAAGCATGGGTAGCCTCGCTCTTGAATCAAATTCAAGTCATGACTGGCAATTAATACCGTTACCCCTACTTGATTAAACTGTTCGAACAAGCGCATGATTTCCAGCGAAAGTTCTTGGTCCAAATTACCGGTTGGTTCATCAGCAATCAACAGCGCAGGCTTATTCACTACAGCGCGCGCAATACCAACGCGCTGCTGTTCGCCACCAGATAACTCTAAGGGTAAAAAACGAGCTTTATCATGCAAGCCAACTTTATCGAGCGCCGCATGTACACGTTTCGTTATGTCGCTAAGCCCATAGCCATCAATAATCAACGGCAGTGCGACATTATCAAACACCGTTTTATCATTTAACAATTTATAGTCTTGAAAAATAACACCGATTTGACGCCGAAGGTAAGGTACTTGGCTAGCCTTAATCCGGCTAATGTCGCGATTCCCAATAAAAACTTGACCATCGCTGGGGCGTTCTATTGCCGTGATTAATTTAAGCAAGGTGCTTTTCCCTGCGCCAGAATGACCAGTCAGAAAAGCCATCTGACCTTGCTCCAAATTAAAGCTGACCTTCTGTAGTGCGCGGTGGCTACCGGGGTATACCTTGCTCACTTGCTCAAATCGAATCATGTTCGCTTTACCCTATTCGGCTTCTTCGTTTTGACTAAACAAGGCATCGACAAACGCCTTAGACTCAAATGGTCGTAGATCGTCAATACCTTCGCCAACCCCAATATATCGAATAGGGATAGCGAATCGATCGGCCAAAGCAAACATAACCCCACCTTTCGCTGTTCCATCCAGTTTGGTCACAGTGAGACCGGTTAATCCAACTGCTTCATGGAATATTTTGGTTTGACTGACTGCATTTTGACCGGTGCTGGCATCAATGGTAAGCATGACCTCATGCGGTGCATCAGGGTCAACTTTTTTCATGACACGTACAATTTTACTCAACTCATCCATGAGGTGTGCTTTGTTCTGCAAGCGACCGGCGGTATCGGCAATTAATATATCAACATTCTTAGACTTGGCACTTTGCAAGGCATCAAAAATAACCGAGGCGCTATCTGCACCGGTATGTTGGGCAACCACTGGAATGTCATTGCGTTGTCCCCACACTTGCAGTTGTTCAACCGCGGCTGCGCGGAAAGTATCGCCGGCGGCTAACATTACTGACTTACCTTGCTGCTGAAATTGTTTAGCCATTTTGCCAATCGTTGTGGTTTTGCCCACACCATTAACACCAACCATCAATATCACAAAGGGGCCATTACTGCTTTTCACATCGAAGTCAGAGTCGGCTTTTTCAAGCAATTGACACATGTCTTGCTTTAACAACTGATACAAGGATTCTGCATCTTTAAGTTGGCTTCGGCTTGCATGTTCGGTCAGTTGACTAATGATCTTTGTGGTGGTGTCTACACCGACATCGGCAATTAGCAGCTGCTCTTCAAGCTCTTCAAATAGCTCGTCATCAATCTTTTTGTCTTTGAACAAGCTGACAAAGCTATCACCAAAATTCTGTCGGGTTCGTTTAAGACCCGCTTTAAGGCGAGCGAAAAAACCAGGACGTGTGGCGGGCTCTGGCTCTGGCTCTGGCTCTGGCTCTGGCTCTGGCTCTGGCTCTGGCTCTGGCTCTGGCT
>NZ_RAQO01000002.1:222514-297149 GCF_003610775.1 Alginatibacterium sediminis
TCTGGCTCTGGCTCTGGCTCTGGCTCTGGCTCTGGCTCTGGCTCTGGCTCTGGCTCTGGCTCTGCAGGATGTTGTTGCTCAGGGCTGGAGTCAAGTGCATTTTGCTCGGAATGTGTTTGTTCATCCAAGTCGGAATCTAAAGCTGACTCTAGTGCATCAGAATCGACACTTTTATCTGTTTCGTTTGCTTCTTTCTTGTCTTTTCGAAACCAAGAAAACAAACCCTTCTTTTTTGCCATGTTGCAAACCTATATTTGATATTCAATTTGGCCGCTGCGAATGCAAGGACAAGCCTTTAGGCCTGATTTTACACGAAAGCAAGCCTTGGGGTTAAGCTCTTACCGAGCTTTTATAAAATAGCACTTAAAGTACCATTTATTGCGACAACAACTGCCGCGGTATGGCAACTTTAACTACTTAAAACCAACTCACATTGCGAAGGTTTTATTTTAGGCTTTTTCTTAGCCTTAGGAGGGCTCGGTTTTTTAAGAGAAGGGTCTTTCTTTTCGCGCTCAATTTGCGCATAGGTGGTTTTCCACCATTGCATATCATTACAACCATTTCCTGGCGGCGGAGGTGCTTGATCGACACAGCTTGTGTCGCCTTCTGGGCAGTTGAGCCGCACATGCATGTGATAGGTATGCCCCCACCATGGTCGAACTTTTCCAAGCCAAGCATCATCACTCCATTCCATGGCACATAGCTCTTGTTTGATAATGGGACTTACAAAAATTCGGGCGACGCGCTCATCACTAGCAGCCAGTTGCACCATCTGGGCATGTTTATCAGACCAGTTTTTAGGATGTACACGATAATTGGCAAGATCAACCATGCTTACAGCACTGATGTTTTCACGCTGCTTTATCGATAGCATTTTTTGCTGGCGCTTAAACCAAATGTCCGCATCAAGACCAATTTGGTGACTTGCGTGCCCTGAACTGAAATTACCACCACGGGGCATCGACATATCTCCCACCAACAGATAAGGCAGTCCAGCTTGATGGGTTAATTTCGCATAGTCTTGTACAAAATCGACCAACGACGGGTGGCCATAATAACGATTTCGCGAGGTTCGCATAACCATGTAACCTTCACCATCAATCGGCAAAGGTTTCGCACCTGCGAGGCAGCCATTACTATAACTACCAATAGCATCGGCCGGTTTATCGAGTGGCGATTTGAATGCTTCCCATGGATTAGCATTTGCACCATGGCTGATGAATAAAATGAAACCTAATAAATGGAGTTTGTTTTCAGCATGCAAGCTTTTAAAAGCTCGATAAATAAATTTAGTTAACTCGCGATACATGAACGAACTTTCCTTTTCATATCGATAACGACCATTAATGATGCCTTGAATAGTAACGGTCAACTCCATCGCCAACAAGCGCTAGCATTAGGCATTTTTACAGCTTTTACCAAAAGTTCGAACAGAGCGCGCACAGCTGCGTGTTACACTTATGACTATTCGCATCTTAAACTATTTCGAAATGCCAAAGTCTATTGTTAAATCCAGCGCTCAAAAAACGGCTGCAAGTGGTCAAATTCGCATTATTTCGGGCCAATACCGCGGCCGAAAACTCCCAGTCGCAGATGCTCAAGGCTTAAGACCAACCACAGACCGCATCAAAGAAACAGTGTTTAACTGGCTAAACATGGATTTACCAGACAGCCAATGCTTGGATCTTTTTGCAGGTAGTGGAGGTCTAGGTTTAGAAGCTGTTTCCCGTTTCGCGGCACACGTTGATGCCTGCGAACTAAGCCCTAAAATTGCAGCGCTGCTTCGAGATAACGCAAAGCGTTTAAGTTTGGATCCTAAACGCTATCAAGTTCACCAAATTGATGCCTTGGCATTTCTAGCAAGACCGACTACAACTTTATATGATATCGTTTTTATCGACCCGCCATTTCGACAAGGTTTGGTGTCGTCAAGCTGTGAGTTGCTGAATAATCACTTGCAGGAAAAAGCATTAATATATATTGAACACGAAAGCGATCTGAAGGATTGGATAACCCCTAGTACGTGGACCCAACTAAAAACCAAGACCGCTGGTCAGGTGACCTTTTCCTTATATCAAAACGTTAATTAACAGGACTTATTTACGTATGCTGGTAAAAATCGGCAAGCCATTGATGGCTTTAATTTGGTTAGGTATGTTCGCGGCCATCGCATTTGCACAGCCGCCTTCACCGAAGTATTTTCTTTTTGCCGCTATCGGTATTGCTATCTTGCATAGCCTACAATTTATTACAATCCGCAAAGCGTTGCGCGAGGCAGGGATACTCCAAAAAGGTGACGCCTTGCAAGTTGTTATATTCGGCTTTTTTGCCCTATGGCAAATCAGATCTCGCTTGGAAACGAAAACCACGGAAGGTGACTCTTGAAATCTTCAATAAGGACCGCATGTTTCGCAGCTCTATTAAGTTGTGGAGCAGCCCAAGCTAGTTATGTCACTGTTGTTGATGATGCAGCGATTGATCGTGGTGAAGATGGTTGGTGGGAAGTGCTGCCCTATGTCTTTTATACCTCTGGTATGGAGTGGTTTGCTGGAGTCGGCGGTGGAATGAGTGGCTACGGCCAACCTAACTTGAACCTTGTTGGTACGGCTTTGGTATCAACCAATGACAGCGCCCTTGGTTTTGTGTATATGTCTGATTTGCAAATGCCGCGCGCCAATCGTTTGTTTGTGGATGCACTCATTTACTCAACACGATTTACTAAAGACCAGCTTTATATACCCACAACTGGTAGAGGCCCAAATCCTGCAGGTAATCCAGGCAGCCCTGGTTCGAACGACTCGGATGTAGACGACTACGTTTTTGCCCATACAGAGGGACAAGAATACCGTTTATACCTGAACTACCTGTTGCCTATTGGTGATGGCGCAGGGGCCAATCCTGTCCATACTTATCATACCCGTAACGGAGTGGTTGTTCCCGGAAGCGAATCCGGAGGCCGAGAATGGAACCCCTTAACCAGCGGGCGTAGTTTTTTGAAACTTGAACCCTATTTCTGGGAACAAAATGTCCAAGATCAATCAGACTATACCTATGATGAGCCGGAACGTTCAGTGGGTTTGCGCTTTGAACTGATGTACGACAACCGAGATTATCGCTCCAACCCTACGCGTGGAAGTTATCAAAAATTTACGGTTAATCGTGACTGGGGTGATAGCAAAAGACCAGAATGGTACACCTGGGAATTCGAAGCATCAAAATATGTCGCGTTAGGCGAAAACAAATGGGCACATCAACAAGTGCTCGCCTTTAACTTTTGGACTATTGATACCCCAACGTGGAATGACACTAGCGTGGTTGGTGGTCAAAGTACCTATCAACGCCCAGCATGGTTTGCCGGAGCTCGTTTAGGTGGCTGGAAGCGTATGCGCGGTTATCAAACTAATCGATTTTATGATCGAAGCGCGATTTACTACAGCGGCGAGTATCGTTTTACGCCCAAGTGGAACCCCATGCCCTTAATCCCCTTCGTGCGCCGTTTCAATATCCCTGCATGGCATTGGGTAGCCTTTGGCGAATTAGGCCGTGTAGCGGATGACTATGACTTGTCTGAGCTACATAAAGATATGAAATACAGTGTGGGTGCAAGTGTTAGAGTCATGCTTGAAGGATTAGTGTTGCAAGGCTCCTATGCCGTAAGTGACCAAGACAGCAAAGTCTACGTGGGGGTTAATCACCCATTTTAAATGGCAGCGACGAAGCATATTAATCCGCCTAAGTCGCTGATCTTCAGCTCACAGCAATTAGTGAGAGTGGGAACAAATTTTATCGCTAGAGGTGTTAAAACCAGCATCGCTGGCGATGAATTTACCGCGAGCTTCCAAAAACTCGATAATCTCCGCCGCAGTTTTATCCTGCGCTTTGCAGGTATGGAAACGCGCATCCATTCCAAACTGCTGTTGTAATAGCTCAAGTAAGGACTGCTGAGTGAACGAACCTCCGTTTTCAATCATTAGTTCCATAACCGCATGCGCATGTATTGATTCAGACATCATCGTTGTTCTCAAATAGTTTAAGTGCGCTGATTATTGGCCAAATTCGAGACAAAAAAAATGCGCTGAAACAAGCTCAACGCATTTTCCTGAATTACCAGCTAATCAAACGATATTGTTTAAAGTCCCTGCGGCTTGTTCACGCTGTTTTTGACTCGAAAGAATTGAGCTCTCAAACAAAGCTTGATTTTGACTTTGCTGAGAACTTGCTTGAGCGTAGTTTGTATCCAACAAGCGGGAACGAGCTGCGGACTGAGCTTCAATAGCGGCTTGTGCGCTTCGGATTGCGGACTCTGCGACATTGCTTTGCGCACCTAATTGAGCTTGTAGACCATCGCTAGTCTGTTGCGCGGCCGCGTATGCGTCGCCTGCACCAGGACTGGTAATATCAACACCTGCGACAGCTGACGGATCACTTAGCCCTTCGGTGTTAGCATCAGCTTGGGCTTGCAGAGCGGCAAGGTCGTCATCATTATAAATGCCATTGCCCGCTTGAATCGCTAAACTTTGGTTTTGTTGCAGTAACTCTGTATCAGATTGCAGCTGTGCTGATTGGATGTTGTTCTGGCCAATTTGATTTTGATAAATCTGAGAATAGGCTTCGTCAGCATTGATTTCAGAACTCAAACGATTACCAATCTGCAAAGCAGCGGGATCAATAGACGCCTTGTTTACGCGCTTGCCGCTAGCAAGTTGCTCGTCTTGTTCCTCTTGCTTCTTTTGAACTTGATCCAGATAGAAGCTATTGCTACTTGAATTAACGTTATTCGTTATCATATTGAACCTTTGCTTAAAGCCTCAGTTGGCTTGTTTTGAGCCATGCCACCAAGAAAATAGTCTGAACTGTTTAATAATAGCACAAACCATATTAAGCAAGACTAAAGTAACCCTAACTTAGTCTGAGCCAACCCCGTCAAGAATTGTTTCCAGAATGAGCGCTTTGGCAGTTCCAGCACCAATCAAAGCTACTGCCGTTGACTTCATTGCATGTCGAACAATACCAGTCGAGCTGGCGTTTTTTCTCATATTCAGTGATTAAATTGCGAGCTAATTGAAAATCCTGCTTCTGGCAAAACAGCTCTTGTTCCAAAACTGCGCCTGGTAATTCGCCCAAACCACCACTAAGAAAACTTTGCGGGAACATCACTTCAAGCCCTTGCTGTTGAAAGGCACCACGGATCAGCTGGGCTTCTATTTGATGGCCAGCTCGATAGAAAACTACCCAGGTTCGGCTTCGCCACTGGATTTCTTTAGTCACGCGATATCCTTAATCAAATGCATCTTTACAATCAGGGCAATCTAACAGCAAGCGATAGCCAAGGTCGTCATAATAGCGAACTTCATTTTCAAGATCGGCAATCGTCAAGGGACTCTCCGCGACCCATTCTTGGCTGACAGTTAAACGCAGGGTATGTTTAGTCACCTCAAATTCAATAGTATCAGTCACGCTATTTTTTTTACCGCGACTTAAAATGACTGCCAAACGCAATAACAAGCATAACCTTAATAAGTTGGTATTTTGAATTGGAAACAATTTACTTGGGAAACGCTTACGGTGGGCGCGAACCAAGGCTGCCAAGGCCTGCTGCTCAGATCGAGAAAAGCCAGCTAAGTCAAAATGCTGGACAATATAGGAACCATGCTTATGAAAATCACTGTGGCTGATATCAAGGCCTACCAAGATTAATTTGGCCGCCCATTGTAGTGCCTGTGTTGCTTGTTGGGTATCCAAGTTCCAATTTTCGCTAGCTTGTTCCAAAAGATGACATGCATTCAGACTAACTAGTTCTGCATAATCTTGATCCACGTGAAAACGCTCACTGAGCTTTTGAATACTTGCAGGACGTATATCGTGATGATCCAAACGGCCTGTCAACTCATAAAGTAGTGCTTCCCTTATGGCCCACTGTGCGCTGATCATGCTTTCGATTCCTAAGCCTTCAAACAAGGCTCGCAGGACCACAACACCGCCTAAGAAGACCGGCTCGCGATCTTTGGACAAACCATCAATGCTTAGTTCTGTAGAGCTATGTTCTTGGTAAAGCTTCACTATTTTATTTAGAGATTTAAGAGTAATTGCACCTTCACTCCATTGTTGCGCAATGCACACTTGCGCAACCGCCTTGATGGTTCCAGATGCACCAAGGCATTCATCCCAGGTTTCGCGCAAAAAAGCTTGGACAACCGGTTGCAGTTGACCGGCGCAATAGACATGTGCTTTTTGAAGGCGTTTAGCACTCACTTTTGATTGTTTAAAAAACCGACGAGTGAGCGCTACGCACCCCATGTCTAAGCTTTCTTTAAGTTCGATGTCCAAGGCTTGACCCAATATAACTTCGGCACTGCCTCCGCCAATGTCGATAACCAAGCGTTTGCCTTGTTTCGGGGTTTTATAGCGTGCGACCCCAACGTAAACCAGTCGCGCCTCTTCATCCCCCGAGATAATTTCGATGGGGTGACCTAGCAACTGCTCCGCTTGTGCTAAAAACTGCTCACTTTTTTTTAGACTACGCAGGGTTTTAGTGCCCACAATTCTCACGTTGCCTGATTGTAGTTCACGCAAACGCTCACCAAAACGTGAAAGACACTCTAAGGCGCGCTCCCATGTTTCAGCATCGAGACTGCCGTCGGATTTCAACCCCCATCCCATACGAACCATCTCTTTAACCCTATCCCTAACCCGAAGCTCTCCGTCTTCCAAGTCAGCAATTAGGAGATGGAAACTATTACTTCCTAGATCGAGAGCGGCGATAGTTTGAGAACGCGGCTTAAGTAATCGACTAAAATTGAACACGCTCTTCTCCGAATAAGGGCAAAATTGCTATACAAAGTATGTCATAAAAACTCAGAATTTCTTATGGATCAAGCAGCAAGGCTTCAAAGCACTGTTCTTTCAGCGTAGGGGCATCGGCTCTAAGCTCTAGTACAAACGCGTTTTGATTCAGCTGCTGGCGAAGAAACTGCAGCCAATCTCGTTGATGATTAGCTAAGCTATCACTGGGACTTTTCACCTCAAACCAACAGTATCGCCCATCTTTATAAACAAAGAGATCTGGCATTCCACTGCGATAATGTCGTAAATCTAACCAAAGCCTTTGGAACAGTTGTCGCCACACTAGTTTTGGAATGGTTGACACCAACGTGGTTAAAATGGATACCGACATTCGATTCCAATCAACCCACGGATTAGCAATAGAATGCTTTTGTCGATAGCAAGTTAACAAATGTTCAAGCCAATCTTCACTTTCAAATAAGCGCCAAGCTTGCGCCAATTGTTGCTCTCGTAAACGGCAAAAATCTGGCGAATACAAATCATGGGGCCGGCGTTGATAAGGATGGCTAAAAGCCCCAGGTATGTTGGCGAAAAACACCGTCCAAAAGCTTAAGCCAAAGATACTATTTACTAAGCTATTCTCGAGATGCCAACCTTGCCAGCCAAATTGACCCAGTTGCGCCAACGCTTGCTGTTCAGGCCCAAGATCGCTTCCAAACCATTCCAGCTGCACTATTTCAACCTGATAGCGGACTGGTGCAGAGATCTCCATATCGAGGTGCTTACGTTGACGAAAGGCGAAAGCCCGAGCAAAACGCTGCAAGCCATCGTTAGCCTGTGGCGAGCTATATGCTATTAAACACTGCTTTGCCTTTGAGTAATTCGTTAGTTGTATATGGATTCTAGCCTGCCTTTCTTTGGCAAAGTCACTGCTACTTATGGCATACAGCTGCAAAGCTAGCTCAAAGTTAGTTTGGCGCTCATGTTCACGCGCAATAAGGTCTAGACAACGCTTTTGAATCGATCTTAGTTTACTTAAATCGAAACGAGCCTTTTGTAGCCAAGTCACTTGCTCGTCACTTGGCGAAATTGCCAATTCCAAATTGCTGGAAATGAGAAGTAACTGCCAATAGTCACTAAGCTGTTGAGAATTTTGCCAAAGGCGACTTTTGCGGTCCACTCGATAATCTTCGTAACTCACTTGTCCAATATCAGTTAACACAAACTCAGAAAGCTGTTGGCGAGAGTTTTCAAAGTACCAAGCTTGAAATTGTAGCCACGGGTTATCCTTAAGCTCAAGGATTGTATAAGGTGTGTTGGCTTTAATAGGCAGTTGCTTTAAAGCCAAATGGAACTCAGCTTTAGCCAGCTTTTTTAGCGGTTTAAGTTGCTCAGCGTTGAGGTCAATGCAGCTTAGTAACTCTAATTTAGTAAGGCATTCGCAATACGGTGACCAAGAGGCTTTTGAAATCAGGATTAATTGACTCTGCTCTAGAAACTCTATCGCCGTATCCAATTCATCAATCTCTGGATATTTTAGTTTATGCTGTGCGAAAACAATGGGTTTGCGCTGAAGCAAGCGAATATATAGCAATTGCGAATTAAACGGTAATGCTCGCAGCTTCGATATCCACTGGCTTTGCTGAGCATTGAACAAGTCTCCTAGGCGCAGTTCGACACTGTCAATGAGCGCCCAAAAATGCAGCCAATAGTAATGTTGTTGCGAATCAAAGTTGATCATATGGACAGTTTTTTTAATTGCCTTCTTTATTTTTTCATACTAGAGACATAAGCTTAGCCTTAGGAAACCATAAGATCACTAAAACAAGGAAACACGGATGAAATCCAATCTATTCAAGCTTAGTGTGATAAGCACGGGCCTTTTTCTCGTTGCCTGCAGCGTAACCACCCCCTCTAGCAATTATGACCCCGAAAAGAGCTACCAAATTACCATTATTCACACCAATGACCACCATGGTCGTTTTTGGTCGAATAAGTACGGCGAATATGGCATGGCAGCCCGTAAAACTCTGATCGACTCTATTCGAGCAGACGTAGCCGCAAGCGGTGGCCAAAGCTTACTGCTCTCTGGTGGCGACATTAACACCGGTGTTCCTGAGTCAGACTTGCAAGATGCTGAACCTGATTTCAAGGGTATGAGCATGATTGGTTATGATGCAATGGCTATTGGAAACCATGAATTTGATAACTCTATAGACGTGCTACGCAAGCAAGAAAGTTGGGCTAACTTCCCAATGTTGGCTGCAAATATCTATCAGAAAAGCACTGGAGAGCGCTTGTTCGCCCCCTACGAAATTTTTGACCTAGACGGCTTACAAGTTGCGGTTATGGGTTTAACAACCGATGACACTGTGAAAATTGGTAACCCTGAATATTTAGGCGATATCCAATTTACGAGTCCAATTGACGAAGCCGCAAAAGTGGTCCCAGAGTTGCGCGAAAAAGCTCAGATCATTATCGCAGCAACCCACATGGGTCATTATGTTGATGCCCAGCACAGTATTAACGCACCAGGGGATGTCACACTAGCGCGCGAAGTTAACGGCATAGATTTAATCGTTGGTGGACATTCGCAAGACCCAGTTTGTATGGCCGCACAAAACGAAGCCAACACTGACTTTAAAGCTGGTGATGCTTGTGTACCAGACACCCAAAACGGAACTGTTATTGTGCAGGCCCACGAATGGGGCAAATATGTTGGTCGCGCTGACTTTACCTTTATCGGTGGGGAGCTTAGCTTAGACAGTTACCAGTTAATTCCGGTTAATTTGAAGAAAAAAATCAAAGTTGACGGTGAAAGCAAACGCGTTCTAATTGCTGACGCTATCGCAGAAGATGCCGCTATGGTGGCCTTCCTTCAGCCTTACCAAGATTCAGGCGCAGAAGAACTTAATGCAATTGTATCTAATAGTAATGGTAAGTTAGAAGGCGACCGTAACGTGGTTCGCTTCCAACCAACGAATTTAGGCGAGCTGATTGCATTGGCGCAAATGACGTCAGTTAAAGCTGACCTAGGTGTGATCAATTCTGGTGGTATTCGCGATTCAATTGCAGCTGGTGATATTAGCTACAAAGATGTGCTTAAAGTACAGCCATTTGCCAACATTGTAAGTTACGTTGAAATGACGGGTTCTGAACTGAAAGACTACTTAGCCGCTTTGGCCGCTATGCCTATTGATTCGGGCGCGTTTGCTCAATTCGGCGGTGTTAGTTTTGACTATGCCAATGGCAAAGTGAGTAATCTTTATGTCTATGGCCGTGGTAAACAAAAAGTACAAGACGATCTCGTTTACCGTATGTCAGTGAACAGCTTCTCGGCCTCTGGTGGCGATAAGTACCCTAAACTATCTGACCACCCAGGTTTCGTAAACAGTGGTTTGGTCGATGCTGCAGTACTTAAAGACTATCTAGCAGACCTAGGTAGTGTGGATGTTGCAGACTATGAACCGGGCACTAAAGTAACGCGCCGTTAGACCAATGAAGTGCCGCTAGTGACGACTCGCGGCACTTCATCTCATAAATGACGTATCTTTATAAATATTTGACTTGTTTTACGCCCTTCAAACTACCTCGATATCAAAATTTCCCTTATTATTAGATAACTAAGCGCACGCGGCTCCATTCACTTCGCAAAGGCACTTTACGTTATGAGCAAACCGCATACGGTGCCTTTTAGTTGGCATAAGTTTGAAGTTAGACGCGCCAAGTTACGCCTTCCCAATCAACAACTTCAAGAACATACTTTTCTTCACCATCCAGGTGCCGTTGTTATTGTCCCTTTATTCGATAACCTTGATCTTTTATGTATTCGCCAATATCGAGCAGCCATTGACCAATGGATAATCGAACTGCCAGCAGGCACCTTAGAACCTAATGAAGCTCCAGAGCTAAGTGCCAAAAGAGAGTTGATTGAAGAATGTAATTACCAAGCACAAACCTGGCAAAAGCTAGGGGAGTTGCTTCCAGCACCCGGGTTTTGTGATGAACGCCAGTATATATATATGGCGCAGCAGCTCAGCCCCTGCCTTGGTCAATGCGACGAAGACGAGTTTATTGAGCCACTGCGCCTAAGCTTTGAAGAGTTTGAGGGCAAGGTATTTAGCGGTGAGATAATAGATGCGAAAACGATAGCAGCCTATTTTAAAGCCCGTCAGTTTCTCCTGCGAAAGGAGACCAACAATTAGTACCATTGATAAGGTTTATAAGAGGTTCTTGTCTAAGCTTAGGCTTCCTAAGCCCTCGATGATGTCGGTGCAGCCTTCGGCTGAAGATTATAGAAACCGCGCCGCTCTCGTCATGAATAACATTTTATTTTTTGGTAGCTTGGGATACACACTATTTTGGGGAAGTTTAGGTTTTGAACTTCTAATTGTGCTCAACATCAGCTTTACCTTTTGGTATTTTTTGTGTTTCTACCCTTTAAGCAAACAGCAAACCTTACTTGCCAAAAACATGCTTTTTTATGGTTTGATTCTGCACTGCTTTGCCTACAGTAATTTCTTATTTGATAAGCAATCTGGAATGCATTTATATGCCATAGCAATCATTCCAACCTCTTTTTTAGTTTATAGTAATGAAGAAGGTATTCACCGCATATCGGTGATCCTTTGTGCAGTTTTTTTGTTGTGGTCAACCGAACTCGGTTTGTTTCCGAATGGCTACTACAGCCTTAGCACCACTCAAAATACCATTGCCTTACTAATTGCCCTATCTACAATTGTTGCCGGCAGCATTGCTATCATGTTTGTTTTCGACGCAACCTTAAAGAACTATCAATTAGGTTTAACCCGCATCTCACAGCGCGACGCCTTAACCAATTTGCAAACTCGGCGCGTATTTATGGACAAACTTCAACTACGTTTCGGTGACACGGATAATGGGCCAAATAACGACTACTTACTCATGCTCGATGTCGATGACTTTAAAACCGTAAATGATAATTACGGTCACCATATTGGCGATAAAATGCTAATCCACATCAGTCAGCAAATGAGTAAGGGACTCAAAGAGCAGGACTTGTTAGCTCGATTTGGTGGTGAAGAGTTTGTGATTTTACTTTGCGAAAGAAGTATTGAACAAGTCAAACAATATAGTGAACAGTTACTTGAAGCGCTGCAACAAAACCCTCTAAAAATGGAATCTCAGCCAGCCCTTAAGCGCAGTGTTAGTATTGGGATTAGCGAAGTAGGACAGAACTATCATCTCAGCTTAAAAGCTGCAGATCGCGCACTTTATAATGCTAAAAACAATGGCCGAAACCGCTATGTTGTTGTCTAAATCAATACTCGAACGCATAAATTTCAGCCATATGACTCACCGAGTTTACTTGCTAATGCTCATTCTACTATCAAGCATACATGCTATTTTATTCGCTATTTTTGGTGCACCATTCTTAGTCAGCTTAGACTTTGTTGTCATCATCATTTACGGGCTTACTTTACTAGTCATCGAAGCTCGCTATCCGCTAATTTCTCGAACCATTTCTCATTTTTTACCCCTGCTACATTGCTTCGCCTATTGCACTATATTTCTCAGTCGCGATTCGGGAATGTTTCTATATTTACTGGCGTTAGTACCCGCCAGTTTCCTGTTTTTTGAAAGACGCGATTATTGGTTACGGACGCTGCTAACTTTTTTCGTTTTTGTTCTAAGCTCCTTGTCTCTTAGTTTTCGCATCACGCCGCCCTGGTATCAACTAGATGCTTTTCAAAATGGTATTTTGACGACACTCGCAGTTGGCGCTGTTAGTTTTTCACTTTACTTGTTCTATCTAAACTTTAGCCGCCGACTTGAAGATAAAAACCAAGAGCTCATTTACTTAGCTCAAACCGATTCGCTTACAAAGCTATCTAACCGCCGACACTTTATCGAACAAATTAAGTTAGCGATTCACGCAAAACCTGACTGCGCAGTGCTATTAATCGATCTGGATCATTTTAAAAACATTAACGACAGTTACGGTCATTTCGTCGGAGACATTGCACTAGCACAATCAGCAGAACTGTTTTCAGAACATATAGGAAATGAAGACCTAGTTGCTAGGCTCGGCGGCGAAGAGTTTGCGATTATGATTAAGAACTGCTCCCCGGCAAAAGCCGTAGAGGTTGCGCAGCAGATCCGTGGTGACTTTGAAGCACATAAATTTAAAGCTGAAAATGACCTTAGTTTTCATATGACGTTAAGCATTGGCATATCACGTTTGGGAAGTGACTATCAATCCAGCTTAAGCCGCGCAGACCGAGCCTTGTACCAAGCTAAGCAAGGTGGTCGAAATCAAGTGATTTTAGCAGAATAAGGGCCAACTGAAGTATTGTCCCTTATTCTATTTCGTCACTAGTCTTTAAGTTCAATCATAACCGGACAGTGGTCCGAACCCATCACCTCAGTGTAAATGTCTGCCGACTGTATACTTTCCCTCAGTACTTTGGATGCTAAAAAGTAATCAATTCTCCAGCCAACATTGCGTTGCCGAGCTCCGCCGCGGTAGCTCCACCAGCTGTACTTAATTTCCTCTGGGTTTAGAGCCCTAAAGCTATCAACAAAATCAGCTTTAACTAGATTATCCAAACCATCAATTTCGGCCTGCATATAACCGGCGCTTTTATTGTAGTTTGGCTTTGGACGCGCCAGGTCTAATTCAGTGTGTGCCACATTAAGATCGCCACAAACAACAACTGGCTTTTCTGATTCAAGGCTTTGCAGGTAGTTTAGAAATGCTTGATCCCAGCTCACTCTATAATCTAAACGTTTAAGCTCACCACCAGAATTTGGGGTGTATACGGTGACCAGAAAATAGTTTTCAAATTCAGCTGCGATAACGCGGCCTTCTTGGTCATGTGCTTCATCACCAATACCGTAACGTACTGAAATAGGCTCTGCTTTAGAGATAATAGCCGTACCTGAGTAGCCTTTTTTTACAGCCGAGCTAGAGTAGATATGCCATCCCTCTAATGACTCGAGTGCAGTAGCCACTTGATCATCCTGAGCCTTGGTTTCTTGAAGGCACAATGCGTCACATTCAAACCCCTCTAAGGCCTCAAAAAAGTCCTTTTTAATTGCGGCTCGAATACCGTTCACGTTCCACGAGACAAAACGCATAGTTATTTCCTTTTCCAAATTTTGTAGTCCACGTTGATTACCACAGCATACAAGGATAGTTATCTGGCTGCATCAATTTGTGCTTGGAGTCGCGCCAAACAAAGTTCACAAAAGTGAAACCTAATTTAGCTCTCGCTGTCATGAAATAGACTCAATCTAGCCACTCAATCATCTTAACAAGGAAGCTAGAATGATTTCATCGCGCCATCTCTATTCAGCTGGGCTCGGACTGAGCTTAAGCTTTGGGCTTAATTTAGCCTCATTTGCTCAAACCAATTTCGTTGACCAACAACAAGCCTATAACTTTAATCGAATTGCGACCTTTGCTGTTTGTCGTCAGCTTGATGAAAACTGTAACACCGACACTGAAACCTCCGCCGAAATCGTGACCGCGAGTAACGATGGCAATACACTCATATACTCTAATAGTCCCTATCAGTCTTTAGGCTTTGTCGATATAACTAAACCCCAACAAGCTCAAGCCTTAGGCGAACTAAAACTCGCTGGGGAACCCACTTCGGTTACCGTGCTTAACGACTGGGCACTAGCGGCTGTAAATAGCTCACAAGACTATGTAAATGTCAGTGGCCAGCTTGTTATCGTAGATATCAAAACCCAGACTATCGTCCATCAGTTTGAATTAGGCGGGCAACCGGATTCTATCGCAGTAAGCCCAGACGGTAATTATCTAGGCGTTGTAATCGAAAATGAACGCGACGAAGACCACCAAGCAACTGAAGGAAAGCCTTATCAGATGCCGGCCGGTGAATTTATTGTGTTTAATACCCAAGATCCAGACCCAAGCCTTTGGCAAATGAAGCGAGTTGCTCTTACCGGGTTAGCTGATTGGTACAGCGACGATCCAGAGCCAGAGTTTGTTGATATCAATAGCCAAAACATCGCGGTTGTGACACTTCAAGAGAACAATCATATCGTTCTTATAGATCTTAAGAGCGCCAGTGTAATCAATCATTTCAGTGCAGGCAGCGTAGATTTAGAACACGTTGACGTAGAAGAAGAAAAGCCTGCCTTAGTAGCCCTTAGTGGCAACTTGAAAGGCCTTGCTCGCGAGCCTGACGGCGTGACCTGGATTGACGACCAACACTTTGTCACCGCAGATGAAGGTGACTTGGCTGGGGGAAGCCGCGGATTTACAATATTTAACCGAGATGGCGTGGTTGTCTACGGCTCAGGAAATAGCCTTGATCATTTAGCAGTTCAATTAGGGCATTACCCAGATTCTCGTTCAAAGAATAAAGGTAATGAGCCAGAAAACGCCGAGTTTGCCCAGTTTGGCGACACGCCTCTGTTATTTGTTAATTCTGAACGCTCAAGCCTGATATTCATCTATGACCTTAGCGACATCAATCAGCCTCAACTACGTCAAATACTACCTACCGCAGCAGCCCCTGAGGGCGTTTATGCCATCCCTGAGCGCCAACTACTGATTGCAGCAAGCGAGAAAGATGATCGTGGTGACAAATTACGCTCGGCATTGAATATTTATCAGTACGCCAAACAATCACCAGACTATCCAAGTCTAGTCTCGGTAATCGAGCAGCAACGACCAATCGCATGGAGTGCGATGTCAGGCTTAAGTGCAGATTTAAAAGATCCCAAGTTGCTGTACGCGGTTAATGATAGCTATTACCAACAAAATCAGGTCTTTACGATTGACACCAGTCACTACCCTGCTCAAGTTGTGGCTGCACTTTCAATTAAAGATACCAATGACGTGTTAGCAACGACTCCGGTAGTCACCGTCGACGCGCAGCTTTCACCCGAACATCCAGAGCGGCGCAATGTTTTCGACTCTGCCGACTTAAGCGCGATGACCAATGCCGATAAAACTGTCAATATTGACCCCGAAGGTATCTCTGTCTCTCAAGATGGGGGATTCTGGGTAGCTTCTGAAGGTGCCGGTACAGTTGGAGATGATAAACGTCCAGTCATGAGTAGCAATCTGATTCTGAAACTTGATGACAATGCCGTCATCGAAAAAGTGATTCAATTGGAACCTCAGCTAAATCTAAACCAACAACGTTTCGGTCTCGAAGGTATCAGTGAGTATCAAGGTAAGCTGTATTTTGCGATCCAACGCCCTTGGAGTATGCAGAACTTCACACAAATTGGGGTCTACGATTTAGCCAGTGCCACGACCACAATGCTCAACTATCCCTTGGATAACGTTAGTTCCCCCAACGGTGGTTGGGTGGGGATAAGCGAAATCACAGCCATAGGTGAGCAGCAATTTTTGGTTTTGGAGCGAGACAATCAGTCGGGTCCAGATGCCGCGGTTAAGCGTATCTATAAAGTCGATTTAAGCCAGCTGAGCGAAGGTAGAAATCTAACTAAAACGCTTCATTTAGATCTACTCAAAGATACGCGCAATAGCGCGCTTAGCTTTGAAAAGTATGAAGGGATGGCCAGAACGATCGATGGGGCTCTTTATGTCATCAACGATAATGACGGCCTTAAAGATAATAGCGGCGAAACACAACTGCTTCGCTTAAAGTAACTCTGTTCAAGCTCTCTCACGCCGCCGCTCATAGCCCTTGAGCGGCGATCTCTACAAACGCAGCGTTAAGCCAGAAAATCGTTCAGTGCCTTGTTCTACGGCTTTGGTAAAGCTTAAGTCGTCAGCATACAAGGTGAAGTGCTGTTTTGCTCGGGTGATACCGGTATACAGTAGCTCTCGACTGACTTGTGCTTTGCCTTGGGGAGGTAGTAAAAGACTCACTGATTGGTATTCAGAACCCTGCGATTTATGCACCGTCATGGCAAATACAACTTGATGACTAGGTAGTCGGCTAGGCAATATCCAGCGCAGTTGCTTTGCGTTCTCAAACACCACCATTAAACGCCCCTGCTCATTAAGCGCAAAGATACCAATATCGCCATTGTAAAGCTGTTGTTCATGGTCATTCGCCAAGACCATAATTGGTAAGCCTGCGCTCCAGCCTTGCTGTTCGCCTAACAGGCCCATTTTTGCAAACCGCTGTTGTATACGCTGATTGAAGCCCTCAACTCCAAAGTCGCCTTCTCTAAGTGCGAGTAATAACTGGAACTGATTAAATCGTTTAAATACGTCCAGCATATCCGCACCTTGCTGCAGCGCTTCAAGGTAATCACGATAATGGTCTTGGGCTTGGTCGAGCGCCGTTTGGTAACTGTTTTGGTCGAGTTGATGCCAATCAATATCGGCGAACCCTCGCGCAAACTGTTGCTTACTAGACACCACATCAGCTCGATTTACCGATGCTGCAAGTTGTCCAATGCCGGAGCTTGCATCAAAGCGATAGCTTTTATGTAAAAGCGCTAAGTTGTCGTTAATTGCCCGCGTTGGACCTTGTGCTAATCCGTCAAAGCAACTACCGGTTGCTACAGCTAAATACGCTAATAAGTCTTGGCTTTTAGGCTGCTGGGCAAAGGAGCAAAGGTCAGCCATCACCGAACCCGCTTCTACCGAAGCCAATTGGTCTTTATCCCCAAGCAGGATAATGCGCGTGGATGAGTCCAGAGCATCGAGTAGTTTGGCCATCAAACTAAGGTCTATCATACTGGCCTCATCAACAACTAACAGATCCAATGCTAGCGGATTATCAACATGATGTATAAATTGTTGTCGCCCCGCTCGAACACCAAGCAGACGATGGATAGTTGTGGCCTGTTCGGGAATTGCCGAGACCACTTGCGCACTGGCATTAAGTTGTCCTCGAGCACCAGAAATCGATTCACTCAAACGGGCAGCGGCCTTTCCGGTTGGGGCCACCATAGCTATTTTAAGAGGGCTTAAGCCTTGTTCTATTTGCAATTGTTGAAGCAATGCGAGGAGTCGGGTTACGGTGGTGGTTTTACCGGTTCCCGGCCCGCCACTAATCACCAACAATTGTTGACGGCAAGCTTGCGCAACCGCAACTTTTTGCCAGTTTAGTACGGCCAATTCGGGTAAGGTTTTATACCAAGTTTCAAGCTGCGTTGGCGATTCTATCGCCGCAAGCTCATTCATAATTTGTGGATTAGCATCCACCCAAGCATTTTGCAGATCCAAGTAATGCTCTACATAATACGCACGTCGCTCGGGGCTTGTTTGGCTGAATATCTGCCACTGAAAACTCCAATCATGAGCGAACAAGCTATCAATTCCGCTGCGAACTAAATTGGGTTCGGGGCTAATCTTTAGCGCCGGCGCGCTAAAACGCTGCGCAACGCTACGTTCAAATTGCCAATATCGATTTAAGTAGAGCCTATCAAACTCTAGTACCAATGGGCGCTGTTCACCAACCACAGACGCAAGTTCTAGCTCGCTAATCCAATCGTGATGCGCTTCAGGCAAATCAAAATCGATGGCTAAATCGGTTTGTTGCTGCAAACGACTTAGCTTGAATTTAATATGAGCAATTTCTAAGCAGCTATTCCCATTTGCCAATTCTGAGCTAAGTAGCGCGGCAGCAATCACACTTGCATTGTTAGCGCCATGCTCGTGTAGGAACTTAGCAAAGTGAAAATCGAGTTCATCAAGGCGCTCATGGCTTAAGCAATGGTTCAGCCAACCAAGCGCAGATGCTGTATCAATGTGGTTCAACATGGTTGCGCATCCTCGCTAAAACTATGGCTACCATCTTGAAAAGCACGGTCTAAAGCCTGAATGAAACTCGCATCTGGCCTAGCAAAATAGACACCTTGATGTTGTTGCCCGTGCGCAGGACTATGCAGCGTTGCGCCAGGCATACCGCGCATAAATAGATAATACACACCACCAAAATGCTGCTCAAAGTCATAATCGACCACACGCTGTGCCAAAAATCGATGCAAAGCCAAGGCGTATAACTGGTATTGAAAATCATAGCGGTGTTCAATCATGGCCGTTTCCATGGCTTGATTGTTATAATCACTGTCAACATAACCAAGATGATTACTCTTATAATCAAGCACGTAGTATCGGCCTTCGTGTTGATAAACTAAATCGATAAATCCTTTAAGCATGCCTTTGATTTGTTGGAAATCTAAGCCGCGAGCTTTGGCACTTAGAGCGTCAAAATGTCGCAATAGTCGATTCATCTCCGAGCTTTTGAGATTGGCCATAGGCAGCACAAATTCCATTTCATTGAGTCGCTGCCCTGCTTGAATGTCTGCTAAACAATAGCGGCCATTATCGAGTAATGGCGTCTGTAGCACCTGAGTTCTAAGCTGTATTAGCGCGGGCAACCATTTACTATCATAGCCATGGTCTACCAGCAACAGCGCTAACTGCGCTTCAACTTCGGGCGCCGCTAGCTGAAAGTCTAATTCTTCAAATACCAAGTGCAAGAAGCTTCCCGCCTCACTACCACGCGGAAAATGAAACACATCTAAAACATCGAGGTCTTGCTCTAAGCTATCTTGTTGTAAAGCTAAATCTAAACCTTGAACTTCAAAACTGGCATCAAAGTTATGTCTGTCGTGGCGGCTTCGACTTAAGGCCGAATAACTGCTGATCCACCAATTATTATCGATACTTGACCTAAACGGCTTGGCTTCGAGTTGATCGGCCGCGCTTTGAATAGGCGCATAGATGGGTCGTTCATCGTCGATACAACTCTCTAAACTGGCGTGTTGGGTGGTTTGTAAAAAGGCTTGAACCTCTTGTTGTAGAAACGTTTTATCGCCACTTTGATTACGTTGTAGCAAATAGCCCAAGGCGCTTTTTTGCGATGAATAACTGTTAGAACTTTTGTTAACTTTTCCAATCGCTGCAATGCCAATAAAACAACAGTAGACAGCGCGAGTTAAGGCTACATACAACAGCCGTAAATCTTCGGCGAGACGTTCTTTTTCAGCGGCTTCTTTAGCTAATTCATCACCGTTTAGGTCAAACACCAGCTGTTCTTCGATATGATAAATGCATTCTCTAGCGGGCATAAAGCTAAAGGCAAAGGGCAAAAATACGATGTCATATTCAAGGCCTTTGCTTTTATGGATGGTTACAATCTGAACTAGATTTGCATCACTCTCTAAGCGAAGTTGTTGTTCACTTGCATCCCCGTCCGGCTCCAGTAGTTGTTGTGCAAACCAACGTTGTAGTGCCGCTTCACTTTCGAGTTTTGCGCTTTGTTGCTGTAGTATTTCAGCCAGCTGCAACAAGTTGGTTAGAACCCGATCGCCCCCCATTTGCGAGAGCAATTTTTCACCGAGTTTACGTTGCGCCAACCATTGGTAGAACATCGCTAATACTCCGTGACGTTGCCAAACCCGCTGGTGCTCGTGGTATTCATCCACTTGCTGCTGCCACAAGTTTTCGTCTTGGGTTAAGGCGTCTAATACGGCAAAGTCATAACCCAGCACCGGGGCTGCCAAGGCTGCTCGCATCAATCGTTCGTTATTTGGGTTTAGCACCGCTTGCATTTGCAAATACCAAGCCATGGCTTCTGGGCAACTAAATACGCTATCGCGATTGGATAAACTAACACTGGCAATGTTTTGTTTCGCCAATTGCTGGGCAACTAGCTCACCTTCTTTTCGAGTACGCACTAGCACGGCTATGCTACTCGCGCCAATTGGCTTTTGCTTAGGTCCAATAGTGCCTCGCCCTTCATCACCGGCTTGTAATAGACCTTGAATGCGTAGCGCACAATCTCGCGCTTGAGCCAACTTATAGGCGTTGTTACTCATCACGGCGTTGTCACCCTGAGCTTCAATCAGTTGTAGTGCTTTTTGTTCAATACCATCGATACAAATCCCAGCTATATCCTGGTTTTTCTCAGCGGCGCTCACCGGCTCAAAATCAATTGCATCTTTAAAAATAAAGGGATGAGTATGCCAATTGAAGACCGCGTTACTGGCGTCGACCATTGCGGCGCTAGATCGCCAATTAACCGGAAGCGTATAGTGATCGCTTAACTCTTGTCGGGCTTGCATGTAAGTAAAGATATCAGCCCCACGGAAGCCATAAATAGCTTGTTTCGGGTCTCCAATCAAAAACATACCTAAGTCTTGTTGTTGACCATAGAGCCGATTAAAAATGAAGTATTGCTGGGCATCGGTATCTTGAAATTCATCTATCATCGCAACTGGGTATAACTCGCGGATCCCGGTTGCCAAACGTTCTGCACTTTCGCCTTTTAAGGTCAAAGCCAGAAAACTTAATAGGTCATCAAAGCTTAAGCTTTGTTGTTGCTGCTTAAGCGCTTGATAACGCGCTTTAATTTGAGGATATAAGCTTGCAACAATCGCATCTTTAAGCCGTGTGGTATCAATTAACAACTCATCAATAAGGCTAAACACTGCATGCAACGGCGGCTCACATCCGTCCTTGGTTTGACTAATCAACTCCGCTTGCGAGAAACGGTAAACATTTTTATTCAGCTCATCGCTATCTTGGGTATTGGCCGCAAAGCTTTGAAGCTCTGCTAACCATTTCGGCAGAGTGTTCTTTTTATATACTCGACCATTAAGTTGAGCCTTACCCAGTAGTGTTTCAATCTCCTGTGCATGCTCTATCCATAGATGTTTAAAACGGCCTATCGCTTGGCAGCGCGAGTTAAACCAAGCCTCAAAGTCTTGGTCTAATGGCTGACCTTGCAGCTGAATCTGGGTTTGCGAAAACAAGCTACGCAATTGCCCAAGCAATTGCATTGGACCCTCGCTCCACAACTTCATCACTCGCGCTACCATTGCAAGGTCACTTTGGTAGAAGTTCTCGCGCCAAATGTCTTCAGCCGCTTGCAGTCGCAATTGCGCTTCACTGCTAATAAACTCGCTTTCAAAAGGCATGCCGCTCTCAAACGCGTGCTGCTTTAACATGCGCTGGCAAAACCCATGAATGGTAAATACGGAAGCCTGATCCATGTTTTGCTCAGCAATCAGTAAGCATTGAGCGTCCGCAAGTCGATCGCCGCTACTTTCGATCAAGGCATTGATTAATAGGTCGTCACTCTTAAAAATATGCTCTTGAGAGCGCAAGAAAGCGATCCGCGCTTTATGGATTTTATCTCTGATCCGAGAACGCAACTCAGCGGTAGCGGCTTCAGTAAAAGTCACCACCAGAATTTCTTCTATTTTTAGAGGGCGATGGTAGGCGTTTTCACCACCATGCCCAAGTAGTAGCCGCAATACCAAGCCAGAAATGGTATAGGTTTTACCGGTACCGGCACTGGCTTCAATTAAACGGCTACCAAATAATGGAAATCGAACAACATCTAAAGCATTACTCATAGTTATTGCTCTCCAAGTATTCAAATATTGGGTCCACAAAGGGGCTAGCAAGCGCTAACATTTCTGGCCACTGAGCACTGAAATCCGGCAGCAATTGATCAAGGTAAGGGTCCTGATTTTCTCCTACCATTATAAACCCGCCTTCAAAGCACTCTTTAGCCGCAAGCTCTGCTTTGGCTATTTTACTCGGGTCATCATCTAAGCCTTCGCCTGGCTTCCACAATTTAAGATACCAAGCCCACACGCTGCGAGGTGCCCAAATATTGGTTTGATTATGGCTGCGCTCATATAATTCGAGCCAAGCAAAAAGCAATTCTTTGGCAAGGGATGCGTCAATCGGGCGTAAACTGATCGACGAGCTACGGCCAAATAGCAGCGAGGGTAAGGGAGGATATTGCATCGCATGATAAGCCAAATGATTGAGCCACAACTGCGTGACATCCGGTGCGCGTAAACTACCGGCTCGGTATTGAATCAGAGCGGCGCTATGTGGTTCAACCCAGCCTTGCAAAGTAAAGCGCTCCAACTCAAGGTTAACGCGCTGCCGGGCTTTAGTTATGGGCAAGTAAGGATCTAAAGCCGACATCAAAGCATCCAACTCATGCCAGCGCTGACTTAATGTAAGTTCCCCGAAATGCGCATGAGGCAATAAACCACTGGCTAAATGTTGCAAACGCAGCGCTTCAAACTCTTGACCTTTAAGACGCGCTGTTAATAGTTGGCTATCGAGTTGATAACGCGAAAGTGGATCAAGCGCAAAGCTTTCCGCTTCAACTAACTGTTCTTCCAAGCGAGGATAGAAAACTTTTAATCGACGTTGAAAAAAGCAATGGCTTGGTGCGCGAGCGAATTTCTGTAAGTCTGCCAATTGTTGGTCAGGTTCAAGCTCTAGTTGCTCCAATACCGCGACTGCAGAAGTACTGCTGTCAAAACCTGATTGTAACTGCGACGCCAGTGGTAACCAGCGTTGTTGATATGAGAACAGCGAACTTTGTTTCTGATAATAACGTGGACTAAAAGCTTGCAAAGGATGCTGTGTTGAAAGTGCATTCAGCAGTTTGTTAGCGGATGTATCACTATCCAAATCGCGGTCTTGCTCGAGACAAAAGCATTGCCCGATGTATTCTTTTAGCTCAGCAAGTAGTACCGAGGGTTCTTGCTGGGTATCGTCCACAGCACTTTTAGCAATATACGATAGATATAATCGATCTTGGGCTGCACCTAAGGCTTCTAAAAATAAATAGCGGTCATCATCACGCCGACTTCTATCACCGCGCTGCGCCGGTTGACTGGCCATCAGATCAAAACCAACCGGAGCTACACTACGCGGATAGTCTTTATCATTAAGCCCCAATAGACAGACAACTTTGAAAGGGATCGCTCGCATGGGCAACAAGGTACAAAAGTTTAACTGCCCCGCTAAAAAGCGCTGACTACCGCGTTGTTCACTGAGTTGATTGCGGCAATAATCTAAGGCTACTTGTGCTGAAATAGTGGCCCGATACTGGCTTGACTCGGCACCAGCGTGAAATTTTTGAATCAGAGACAGTAATTGCTGTTGCTCTGCTAGTTCTTGCGCTTCAAAGTCATAAAAGTCATGAACCAGCCGCTGCAAACTAGCTTGCCATTGCTGGGCATCTTGCTCAGATAACCATAGTTTTTGTACCTCAATTAACGCATCAACAAAATGGGCTAAACGACCTAACACTCTAGCTTGTAACCCTTGCACTTCGTCAAAGGGCAAAACCCCCTCATGCAACCCAATATTCGAGTCCATGGCGTAGCCGAGCAACATCCGTTTTAAACCAAAAATCCAAGAGTTGCGCTCGCCTTCGGGCATAGACCAACGTTGCATGTCGTCAGCATCTAAACCCCAACGCACTCCACTTTCTAGTACCCATTGGCGCAGCATTGGTATGGCACTGAGTTCAATGCCAAAGTGCCTAGCGATAGCCGGTACTTCAAGTAAATTGAGAATGGTGCTTGCCCCGGCTCTATTTTGGCTTAAACCTAAAATCTCAATAAAACTTAACAGTACCGGACTTTCAACCGTGGCACTGCAATCAGAAATAGCAAACGGGATCGCTTGTTCACCAGAACGTGAGCTAAATACAGCTTGAATCAGTGGACTATAGGTATTGATATCCGGAACCATCACAATTATGTCGCGTGGCGACAGGCTTGGATCCTCAGCTAACATGTCCAACAGTTGGTCATGTAAAATTTCAAGTTCACGTCGCGGACTATGGCACAGCTGCAAACAAACACTACGGTCCGTTTCAGCCACAACACGCTTATGCTGGCTGGATTCGAAAGCTAAGGGATCAACCGGGTTCTCTAAATTCAATATATCTCTTTGTATATTCGCCAGCAGCGTATTTGCTTGCGGCTCTACAAATGGCTGTTGGTCAAGTTCATGCTTGTTCACTTGTGCGAGTAGCTCGATGTAATCGCGGCCAAGCTTACCCATAGACGCCAACAGAGGATTACCAACGCTTAAGCTGTCCTGTGGATTACTGTCTTTAATATCTCCCCAATACAGGCAACATGGATTGGTTAAGAACAAATGAATTTCAATATGCTTACCCAGTGCTTCCAAGGCTTTAAGGTAGGCTGGAGGCAAGGCCGAGATGCCAAACACGTATACTTGCTGCGGTAATTGCTCAAGCTCACCGACTTGACGTCGCTCTACGGCTTCAACAAAATCTTGAAACAAATTACTTCGATGATACGGATTGTGCATATTCTCAACCGTATCATCCACCAGCAAGCGCCATAGCAAAGGCTGCCAAGGATGGGCTGCGCTTATGTCACTAAGGTCGTCCCCTTCTTCCCAAGCTTGCGTCCATTGCGGCCGGTAAACTAAGTATTGATCAAAAATATCAGCAATCTTTTGGCATAATTGCCAAAGCTTACGCCCACCATGTTGCTCATCGCCCTCTAAGTAGAAGCGCAGCGGTGAAAATGGGTCTTGGTCTAGTTGCCCTGGTAATATTCGCATAAGGCGCCAGGCCATTGCTTCTTTGTTAAATGGGCTTTGTTCGGGCACATCATCAAGCACCAAATGAAACATTTGCCAAATGAAGCTCGCTGGTAGCGGAAAATCGGTATTGGCACTAATCCCCATGGTGCGTGCCATCTCAAGCTTTAGCCATTGCGCCATACCTGGGCTTTGAACCAGAATTTGCTGACGGGCTAAAGGATTAGCAAGGGGTTGTTTTTGAATCAATGAACAAAGTAGATGGGAAAGCACATCCAATTGATTACTTTGGTAGAAATATAGCAAGCGTTGCACCGAAGCCGAAGAACCAGGCACTACTTTACCGCAGCTGTAAGCCTTAGCAAACCGCAATACAACTTAACTTTTGCTATGTGTATTACGCTTGCTTTTCTTAGTTCCAACACATAATGATTAACTGCTAGAAAAAGCCAGCTTGAGCAACTTATCCATGGCCCTAAAATTTAGTGCCTCGAGTAAATGCTCCCGTTCAATCGTGTCTGATAAACCAATATCCGCAATCGTTCTGGCTACTCGCCATACTCGGTGCTGCGCTCGCAGCGATAGCTCAAGCTTTTGATTGGCTCTCTCAAATAACAGCATTAGGCTCTCGCTTAGGGGCGCAAACGTTTGTAATTCGCTACCGCTAAGATGGGCGTTTAGTTTGCAACTGCGGGTAAGCTGTTGCCGGCGAGCAGCAACCACCCTCGCTCTAATATTAGCACTGCTCCAATTCGGATCGGGTTTTTGAAGATGCGCTTTAAAAAAGGCTGTATCGGGCACACTGACTTCAACACTGAGATCAAATCTATCCAACAATGGTCCCGATATTTTACTTAGGTAGCGCTGAATTTGAAGCGGGTTACTACGCAACTTTGTGCCGCTCATATGACCGCATGGGCTTGGATTCATCGCCGCCAAAAACTGAAATTGTGCGGGAAACTCAACTTGCGCACGCGCTCGCGAAATATGTACTTTTCCTGACTCTAAGGGTTGGCGTAAGTGATCAAGTACCTGCCGCGGCGCTTCTGCCATTTCGTCTAAAAACAACACGCCATGGTGAGCAAGGCTGATTTCCCCTGGACGCGGGATGGTCCCGCCGCCAATTAAGGCTGCCGGAGAAGCGCTATGGTGGGGTGCGCGAAATGGCGGTACATACCAGTCCTGCTCGGCACGCCGGTGTTCTGTAAGAGAGTACAGCGCTGCAACTTCAATCGCTTGCAGCTTGGTTAAACTTGGTAAAATACTAGGCATGCGGCTAGCCAACATGGTTTTACCACTACCCGGAGGGCCAATAAACAACAGGTGGTGTCCGCCACTAGCAGCAATTTCTAAGGCTCGCTTGGCCTGGGTTTGTCCTATAACATCAAGAAAATCGGGATAGTTTGGCAACGCGATTATGTTTTCAATTGTTGCTTCACTAGTTGGCTGCTCAATTTTTCCTTGTAGAAAAGCGCATAGCTGCTGTAAATGTTGCAACCCATACACCTCGGATCCCGGAACTTTTTTGGCCGCAATCAATCCCTGCTGCGCAATAAACAATTGATGACCAACATTCGTAGCCGCCAAGCAAACTGGTATTTCACCACTTACCGGTCGCAGCTCTCCACTTAGTGCAAGCTCAGCAACAAACTCTTGGCTATCAGACTTAACAATATCGATGCAACCTGCAGCCTGTAAAATACCCAGCGCAATGGCCAAATCAAAACGACCACCTTCTTTGGGTAAATCGGCAGGCGCTAAATTGACCGTGATCCGCGAGCTTGGGAAGTCAAATCCACTATTAATAATCGCGCTACGTACCCGGTCGCGAGCTTCTCTAACCGAAGCCTCAGGTAAGCCAACGATATTAAACTGTGGCAGTCCATTCCCAATATGAACTTCAACATTGACCAAGGGCGAATCAATCCCAACACACGCCCGAGACTGAATTGTAGCTAATCCCATAGTTACCCAAAACTGTTAATGACTTAATTAACAATAGTGGATAATGACAGTTTAGCCAGCCCGCTTAGATTGTTAGCAGCTAGTTTGATGCTCGCTAATCGCTTTAAGTACCGCGTGTCTGTCAATCACGCCAACTAGTTTGCCAGCTTCAACGACCGGATAACTCTTGGGTTTTTGTTGTAGCATCTGCTCTGCTAGTTCAACAATGCTGGTATCGGGCAGTGCCAATAGCACGTCCTTGCGCATAACATCGCTCGCAAGCGCAGTCTGTTCGCAGTGATAAGTACTTTGCAACATTTGGTGCAAACAATCTTGCTGCGATATCCAACCAATGACTAAACCTTCACTGTCGAGTACTGGTCCACCGATTAGCGCATGCTTATTTAGAGACTCAACAATCGCAGCTACGGGTTGCTCAGGTTGAAAGCTTATCGGTGAGCGATTCATGTAGTGACTTACTTTTAGCTCTTTCATATAGACTCCTTGAAAGGCAAATAATGCGAATAATTTTTATTTGCCTAAGTGATCACACTATAGATATAGACCGGCGATAACAGAAATCGATTACAACAATGAATTGAATTGGCAAAACTGATTAATCCTTGATGATAGTCAGCGCTAGCTCTCGTTTCTTAACACGTATAGATTAGTGCTGCATCAATCATTGCTAGTATCTTCCAATATCGAGAACAAATATGAGGTGGCGAAAACCATGAATGTTGATTTAAGTAATAAATGGGCGCTAGTAACCGGAGCCAGTAGAGGTGTGGGATTACGAATCGCCAAGGGTCTTGCGCATCAAGGCTGCAAGCTAATTTTGCACGCCCGTGACGCTAAGTCCTGTGACGAGCTAGCTCAAGAGCTCAAATCACAAGGATGTACCGTTGCTCAAGTTGGTGCTGAGCTATCTGATAATAAACAAGTTGAAGCGCTGATAACCCAAGTCAACACGATTACCCAGCACAACTTAGAGGTTCTATACTGTAACGCTGCGATTATGACACCGTGGAGCGAGCCATTTAAGCAACAGGCGCAGGACTACGCACTAAGTTTTCAAGTTAATTGCATCGCACCCGCTAAACTTGCTGACGCCTTTATCCCACAAATGCTGAACTCGGGATTTGGCCGTGTGGTTATGATGACTTCCGGTATAGCCGACCAACCGCAACTGATGGCTTATAGTTGCTCTAAAGCGGCCATCGACCGTTATGTCCGTGACATGGTTTCAACGCTTGAGGGCAGCGATGTATTAATCAATTTAGCTGATCCTGGCTGGCTTACAACAGATCTAGGAGGCCCAGACGCACCCAATCATCCAGATAGCGTTCTTCCGGGAGTGTTGGTGCCTGTCGTCATCGAAAAAGCTAAAGGCAGTGGTGGTTTTTATGCTGTTCAAGAGCTCAAAGACTATCCGCTATAAGTCCAAACAATTATAAACGCTCAGCCTTTCGAGCCTTAAAGCACATTGCTATTGCTGACAGCAATAACAGGATAATGGAACTTGGTTCTGGAATACTGGGCGCAGGGGGCACATCAAACACAACAGGGCTAAATACTGAGTCCAAAGCCCACCAATTGATGTGCGAAACGCCTTGCTGCTGGGCTTGGTTCTTGCCTTTGGGCTGATTAAAAATACCGTCTGTTGACCAAGCACCGCTAGTTTGTCCCGGAGAGTAGTAGTAAAGCAAAAATGATTGCGCAGATTTTACAGTCATAAAGTTTGCTGCAACCGGGGTCAGCCACGTGCCACTTAGAAGACCACTATTAGCCTGATCACTGCCGTAGCTATCTTTTCCTAAATGGATCAAGCTCTCAATGACAAAACCATTGTCATCAAGAAAACTATAAGTACCATTATAGTTTCCATTTAAGGAACTGTGGCTTAGACCATAATCCGTCATAAACCCAAGTACATTTGCTACATCAGATAAACTCTCGCTACCCAAGCTGATATTGTAACTATAGTTATAGCTAGAACCCGCAATATCAGAAGCATTCCAGCTGAATTGATCGCCATCGTCAACCACACAAGGTGAGCCGCTAAGTAGGTTACTAAATCCCCCACTACTAACTGACAAGTTATTACATTTGAGCGGCGAAGCAATACTAGAGCTACTCACGCACAACAACAAAAGCGCGAACCAACATCGAACAAATTTTAGCGTTTTAGCTGCAAACATACGACCACCACCGACTACTATATATGCGTAACTACTTGCATATTTCACACCGACTATAGTTTTACTATCTTATTCAACCGCTTAAATCATAAGTCGGATTATTGATTTATCAACAGTAGCAAAGATTGTAAATATAACTGACACCTACGGTACTGGATAATCAGCAGGGATATTTTTATTCACAGCTTCGACTTCCATACTATGCTCGGCATTTATATATATTTGCAATGTTATAGACTGCATATAAAACCATGAGCAGTTCAATATGCCGCAATTTTGCTATTTGACGGGTAAAGCACAGTCCTTTACGCTAATCATTGCTACTTTGGCAACTTGTTCTGCTATTCGCTCTATGTTAAAACAGAAGCATATTTTGAGAGGATTCATATGTTGAATTTGGTTACAGTGATTATTGTCGAGGTCCTTGTGGTGATTATTCAAACACCACGCGGGGATGCTGGATTGTAACCAAAAATTACGACTAACAGTTTCTAACCCCCGCGTCGCAAGACTCGGGGGTTTTTTAATATTAAAGGGTAGAGTTCTATGAACGGTGCACAACTAATAGTCGAGACACTAAAGCATCTAAGTGTGACCCAGGTATTTGGTTATCCTGGCGGGGCAATAATGCCTTTATATGACGCTTTGTACGACGGCGGCTTAGCCCACCAGCTAACACGCCACGAACAAGGCGCAGCAATGGCAGCTATTGGCTATGCCCGTGCAGGACAATCAGTTGGAGTCTGCTTAGCGACATCTGGCCCTGGTGCAACCAACTTAGTCACTGGACTCGCTGAAGCCCAATTAGACTCAATTCCCTTAGTTGCAATCACCGGACAAGTACCCCAAACCTTTATTGGAACAGATGCCTTTCAAGAAGTTGACGTATTAGGTATGTCGCTAAGTGTGACCAAACATAGCTTTCTAGTCACCGATGTTAACGAGCTGCAAAGCACCATCGAACAAGCCTTTGAACTTGCTTGTAGCGGACGCCAAGGCCCGGTCCTTATTGACGTGCCTAAAGATGTGCAGCTTGCCGAAGTTGAAGCCAACTTCCCCTTGCAAATAGTCGCAGACCTAAACCATCGTTTGGATAGTGAGCTCCTAAACCAAGCTAAAGCCTTGTTACAAAACAGCCAGCGACCTATCGCCTACGTCGGCGGCGGCGTCGGTATGGCCAATGCAGTACAAGCACTACGCGATTTTCTAAGCCAAAGCCAAATCCCCAGTGTGGCTACTTTAAAGGGCTTAGGCTCTATCGCGCCAAACACGCCGGGTTACCTAGGAATGTTAGGTATGCATGGCACCAAAGCGGCTAATACTGCAGTCCAAGAATGTGACTGTTTACTCGTCATTGGGGCTCGTTTTGACGACAGGGTAACCGGTAAGCTAGATGAATTTGCAAGTCTTGCTAAAGTAATCCACCTTGATATCGATGCGGCCGAAATTGACAAACGACGCTTAGCCGACGTAGCAATCACTGACCCACTTAAGGCGGTACTTCCTAAACTGGCATGCACACCGTCGATTAGCCCATGGTTAGAGCACTTAGCGCAGTACCAAGCGCAATGGCCATGGCGATATGACCATCCGGGCAAAGGAATTTATGCCCCAGCGCTGCTTAAACAACTTAGCGACCAATTACCCAGTGACCGAGTAGTTGCCTGCGATGTAGGTCAACATCAAATGTGGGTCGCCCAGCATATGCAATTTAATAGTCCTCATGACCACTTATCCAGTGCAGGTTTAGGCACAATGGGGTTTGGTTTACCTGCCGCGATTGGCGCCAAGTTTGCGCGCCCGGATGCAACCGTGGTTAATGTTGCAGGCGACGGTTCATTTATGATGAACGTGCAAGAACTTGGCACCATAAAACGCGCTCAATTGCCGGTAAAAATGCTACTGATCGATAACAATCGTTTAGGCATGGTTCGACAGTGGCAAGAACTGTTCTTCAATGGCCGTTTCAGCGAAACGATTTTGGAAGACAATCCTGACTTTGTCACCTTAGCTAAAGCCTTCGATATCCCCGGTGAGACCATTGTTGAAAAAGGCCAAATTTCTGCAGCTTTGGATCGCATGCTTAACTGCGAAGGCCCTTATCTTTTACATGTACTCATTGACGCACAAGATAATGTTTGGCCTTTAGTGCCGCCAGGTGTATCCAACGAAAATATGCTGGAGGAAGTGTAATGTCTGATTCTCAAGTTCATCAACTAAAACTGGTTTGTAACAATAGCCCTGAAGTTATGGAGAGAGTTCTGCGCGTGGTCCGCCACCGTGGGTTTGTGCTTGATAACTTAAGCATGCAAAAGCTAGAACGCGAGCCGCAACAACAGCAACTGGAGATCCAGTTGCGCGTTACTAGCGTTAGACCCATTACCCAACTTCAAGCTCAACTCGAAAAACTCTTCGATGTTGCCGAAGTTACTTTGCAACAAGACACTAAGCAGCCACAACTAAAAAAAGCATAGGAAGTAATTATGGCCAATTCAGCTGAGTTTATTTGGTTCAACGGAGAAATCATGCCGTGGCAAAATGCCACGGTACACGTCATGAGCCATGCCTTGCATTACGGCTCTTCGGTGTTCGAAGGCATTCGCGCTTATGATACGCCTAAAGGCCCAGCGGTTTTTCGCCATGAAGACCACATGCAACGCCTTTTTGATTCGGCCAAAATCTATCGCATTCCAGTGCCTTATCAAAAACAAGAGTTAATGCAAGCATTACGCGAAACCATCCGAGTTAATGGCTTGGCTAGCGCTTACATTCGCCCAGTCGCTTTTTGGGGGGATGTTGGCCTCGGCATAAATGCCGGCACTGGAAAACCAGCAGATGTTGCAATCGCAGCAATGGAATGGGGATCTTACCTAGGTGAAGAGAGTCTAGAGCATGGCGTCGATGCGGCTGTCACGTCGTGGAATCGACTTGCCCCAAATACCATGCCTACAGGTGCTAAAGCCGGCGGAAACTATTTGTCATCTCAACTGATCTCAGGAGAAGCCCGTCGACACGGCTATACTGAAGGTATTGCACTTGATGTTAACGGAACCATCAGCGAAGGTGCTGGCGAAAACATCTTTCTGGTGAAAGATGGCGCTTTATATACCCCTCCAGTTACCGCATGCATCTTGCCGGGTCTCACTAGGGCCAGTATTATCACTCTCGCAACAGACAAAGGTTATACTGTGCATGAACAGTCGATCCCACGAGAAGCGATGTACCTTGCCGATGAAATGTTTATGTGCGGCACAGCAGCTGAGATCGTGCCAGTTAGAAGTGTTGACCAAATAGATATTGGGAGCGGTAAACGGGGCCCGATTACTCAAGAATTACAAACTAGCTTTTTTGGCCTTTTCAGTGGTGAAACTGAAGACCGCTGGGGCTGGCTCGATTACGTAAACGCAGAATAGGAGAATCACGGTGCCAAAATTACGCAGTGCAACCACGACTGAAGGTCGCAACATGGCTGGCGCTCGCGCCTTATGGCGAGCAACGGGAACCAAAGATAGCGACTTCGGCAGACCTATTATAGCTGTGGTGAATTCATTCACTCAATTTGTACCTGGTCACGTACACCTTAAAGATCTGGGGCAATTGGTTGCTGAATCAATTTATGAAGCTGGCGGGATCGCCAAAGAGTTCAATACGATTGCCGTTGATGATGGTATCGCTATGGGGCACGGCGGCATGTTATATAGCCTGCCCTCGCGTGACTTGATTGCTGACTCAGTCGAATACATGGTCAACGCACATTGCGCTGACGCTATGGTATGTATTTCTAACTGCGACAAAATTACCCCAGGTATGCTAATGGCCAGTATGCGCCTAAACATTCCGGTGATATTTGTGTCTGGTGGCCCCATGGAAGCGGGTAAAACCAAGCTTAGCGACCAGCTAATCAAACTAGATTTAGTTGATGCGATGGTGATGGGTGCAGACGAAAATGTCAGCGACGAAGATAGCGAAAAAGTTGAGCGCAGCGCCTGTCCAACTTGTGGTTCTTGTTCTGGTATGTTTACCGCTAACTCAATGAACTGCTTGGTTGAAGCCCTTGGTTTAGCTCAACCTGGTAATGGCAGCATGTTAGCAACTCACGCCGATCGTAAGGTCTTATTTGAGCGTGCTGGCGAACGTATTGTTGAACTGTGTAAGCGCTACTATCAAAATGACGACGAGTCTGTATTACCACGTAATATTGCAAGCTTCGAAGCTTTTGAAAATGCTATGACTGTCGATATCGCCATGGGCGGTTCAACTAATACCGTGCTGCACCTTTTGGCAGCCGCTCAAGAAGCTGGTATTGATTACAACTTGCAGCATATGGACGAACTATCCTTACGCGTACCACAACTATGTAAAGTTGCCCCTTCAACACCTAAGTATCACATGGAAGACGTGCATCGTGCCGGTGGTATTTTTGCCATTCTCGGAGAACTTGACCGAGCGGGCTTACTACATCGTGATGTCACAAATGTCTTGGGCGAAACCATGGCTGAAAGTCTAGCAAAGTGGGATATCAAGCAAACTCAAGATCCGGCTGTGCATGAATTTTTCAAAGCAGGTCCAGCGGGTATCCGCACCGTTAAAGCGTTCAGCCAAGACTGCCGCTGGGACAGTGTTGATGATGACCGCGAAGATGGTTGTATTCGTAGTATTGAAAACGCCTATAGCCAAGAAGGCGGCCTAGCCGTTTTACGCGGTAATATTGCCGTTGATGGCTGCGTGGTTAAAACCGCCGGTGTTGACGACGACAACCTAGTGTTCCGTGGCCCAGCTCGAGTATTCGAAAGCCAAGATGATGCCGTAGCAGGTATTTTAGACGGCACCGTGGTTGCTGGCGAAGTCGTTCTTATTCGCTATGAAGGTCCTAAAGGTGGCCCTGGCATGCAAGAGATGCTCTACCCCACCTCTTACTTGAAATCGAGAGGGCTTGGTAAGAAGTGTGCACTACTTACCGATGGTCGCTTCTCTGGTGGCACATCAGGCCTTTCAATTGGGCATGTTTCGCCTGAGGCTGCTAGTGGTGGTACTGTCGGTTTGGTTGAAAATGGCGATATTATTGCTATCGATATTCCAAAACGTAGTATCACGCTTGAGGTCAACGAAGCTGATTTGGCCGCTCGTCGAGAAGCCAAAGAAAGCGAAGGCTGGAAACCTAAACATCGGGTTCGTGAAGTCAGCACCGCACTAAAAATATATGCCAGCATGGCAACCAGCGCCGATAAAGGTGCTGTTCGTGATATTAGTAAACTGGACTAGAAATGCCTGCAAACACCCCAAGCGCTAACGAGTATTTGCGCCGTATACTGTTGTCACCTGTCTACGAAGTGGCCCGCGTGACACCATTACAGCAAATGAAAAAGCTCGAACAACGCCTGGGGCAACAGGTACTACTTAAGCGTGAAGACCTGCAGCCGGTTCATTCGTTTAAATTGCGCGGGGCATACAATTGTCTGGCGCAATTAAGCGATAACCAGAAACAAGCAGGAGTCATTGCGGCGTCCGCCGGCAACCACGCCCAAGGTGTGGCTATGTCGGCGCAAAAAATGGGCATTAAAGCCGTCATTGTTATGCCCACCACCACGCCCGAAATTAAAGTTTCGTCGGTGCGAGCGTGGGGAGCACAAGTGCGATTATTTGGCGACAACTTTGACGAAGCGAGCCAACATAGCCAGCAACTAGCAACACAATACGGCTATACCCGTATCCCTCCTTTTGACGACATCAATGTGATAGCCGGTCAAGGAACTATTGGCAAAGAGTTACTCGAACAAGATATGCACCTCGACGCGGTTTTTGTACCCGTTGGCGGCGGCGGCATTGCTGCTGGTATTTCTGTCTATCTAAAACAACTAATGCCACACGTTAAAGTGATTGCGGTTGAATCTGAAGATAGTGCTTGTCTAAAGGCTGCACTTGCCGCTGGGGAACCCGTCGACTTAGACCGGGTTGGTCTGTTTGCCGACGGTGTTGCCGTCAAGCGAATCGGCACCGAAACCTTTCGCCTCTGCCAGCAATATGTGGACGAAGTTATTACGGTTAATTCAGATGAAATTTGCGCAGCCATTAAAGATATTTTTGAAGACACACGCGCCATTGCCGAACCCTCAGGAGCACTTGCACTAGCGGGATTAAAGCAGTGGAGCAAGCAACAGGCTCCCAATCAACGTTTGGCGGCGATTCTAAGCGGGGCCAATCTTAATTTTCACAACCTGCGTTACGTATCTGAACGTACTGAAATAGGTGAGCGTAAAGAAGCAATTTTAGCCGTTACCATTCCTGAGCGCAGTGGTGCCTATCTTGATTTTGTGCGCCATCTAGGCGGGCGCGCCATTACAGAATTTAATTACCGTTATGCGGACGCCGATCGAGCAAGTATTTTTGTTGGGATCAGAGTCAGCGACGCCGACCAAGAACTGCCAGGACTGATCCAAAACCTAGAATCAGATGGCTACGAGGTGGTCGATTTGAGCGGCGATGAACTTGCCAAACAACATGTTCGATATATGGTTGGCGGGCGACCTAACTTAGAACTAAAAGAGCACCTATTTAGTTTCGAGTTTCCCGAGCAACCCGGTGCGCTACTTAAGTTCTTAAGCACCTTAGGCAGCCAGTGGAACATCACATTATTCCACTATCGCAACCACGGTGCTGCCTATGGTCGGGTATTAGCAGGATTTGAGTTAAGCCAAGATTCACTTGGCGTATTTCAGCAGTACTTAGAGCAACTCGGTTTCGACTACAGTGACGAAACCCAGAACCCTGCTTACCGGTTTTTCTTGCGCTAACAGCAAAATTGAGCTGCTGGTTAGCGTAGGTGACTATCAGCTTATAACGCGCTTACCACCAGCATGATCAATGGCAGGCTAAACAAAAATACGAGCGTGGAATAAAACCAACCCGTGTTCGCTAACTCTTGGTCAAGTCCAAATAAGACTGGAGGCAAAACCGACATAAAGCCTGTGGGCATGCAAGCCAGTAGAAATGCAACTTGCAAAACTAATCCATCCAAGCTATTCCAAAGACCGAAAACCCACACCGAGGCCATTGCGACCAGAGGGCATAAAATCATGCGGCTCACTGCCAAGCCCAAGCCTAGATTTCGCCAGCGGCTTAGTCGCGCAATCTTAAATACTAGCCCGACTGAGCAAATTAACGAGAAACTGCCTAAAGGCACTGCAATACTGGTGACCGTCGCCATAAAGTCAGGCCGTGGAATTTGTAGCTGATTTAGTAAAAAACCTAGGGCTACAGCACTCAAGGATGTAATGAGAATTGGATCTTGCCAAAATGGTTTTCGTTTGCCTTTATCAAAACTCCCCATGGCCCGCACCATTGGAAATATCACCCCGAAATAAATCAGCTCTTCAAATAGCTTATAAATCGGCACCAATGCCAAACCACTTTCGCCCAGAAATAGATAAACACACAAGCTCCCCACAGCACCAATATTCATAAAGGTGCCTACAGGTATCAACGCACCTTTTTGCTCAGAATTTAGTTTGAGTTTGCCCGCCACTATCCATGCGAGTACGCCACCCGAAGCGATAGTGAGTAGCCCAACAATAGGTAGTTTGAGCAGACTAGGGTCTAGATCTGGCAGTTGCCACATAGCAGAAAACAAGGAAAGTGGAATCGCAAATACCAATGCGATTCGGGTAAACAGTAAACTTAGAGTGCGTTGGTGTTGTGGGTACTTAAACTGAAGTATTTGACCAAGAGTAAAACCTGAGACAATTACCGCGATGGTAAACAACAGTGCGTGTAGCATTCAAGGGCCTTATCAGCGATAGATGGTCCAAACGAGTTCATTTGGATAAGACAACAGGCAAAAAAAAGGAGTGCGATGGCACTCCTTTCGACAATAGCTTTTAGAGCTTAGCGTGCTGCTTTGATGTGGTCAGCGATTAAAAACGCTAACTCCAAGGCTTGGTCTGCGTTTAAACGTGGATCACAATAAGTATGATAGCGCTCAGCTAGATCGTGTTCTGTGATCTGGAAAGCACCTCCAACACATTCAGTAACATTTCGACCGGTCATTTCGAAGTGGATACCACCCGCATAACTACCTTCAGCCTTATGGATTTGGAAGAACTGTTGTACTTCACGCAAAATGTCGTCAACTCGGCGAGTTTTATAACCATTTGGAGCTTTAATGGTATTGCCGTGCATTGGGTCACTGCTCCAAACTACGTTCTTACCTTCGCGTTGTACCGCCTTAATCAATTCAGGCAAGTGATCTCCAACTTTATCTGCACCCATGCGTACAATAAGGTTGAGGCGACCCGCTTCATTGGTCGGATTAATAATATCAATGATGCGTAAGAGTTCGTCTGGATCCGTTGTAGGGCCAGCTTTAATCCCAATCGCATTTTCAACACCACGTAGAAATTCGATATGAGCATGATCGATTTGACGGGTACGATCGCCAATCCACAACATATGCGCAGAACAGTCATACCATTTATCTGTCAAACTATCGCAGCGCGTTAATGCTTGTTCATAAGGTAATAACAAGGCTTCATGCGAGGTATATAAGGTTGTCTCACGCAATTGTGGAACACTGTTTGAATCAAGGCCACAAGCCTTCATAAAGGCCAGCGACTCTTCAATGCTGTTACTTAAAGTCTCGTAGCGTTCGCCAAGAGGGCTTTTCTTAACAAAATCCAAATTCCATTTATGAACTTGGTTCAGATCTGCAAGGCCGCCTTGCGCAAATGCTCGAATCAGGTTTTGAGTTGAAGTTGCTTGGTTATAGGCCAAGATCATACGCTCAGGATCTGGGACCCGCGACTCTTTAGTGAAATCAATCGCATTAATAATGTCGCCGCGATATGAAGGTAGGCTTACCCCATTAATTTCTTCCATATCAGCGCTGCGCGGCTTAGCAAACTGCCCTGCAATACGGCCAATCTTAACGACTGGCTTTTGACCACCAAAAGTCAACACAACAGCCATTTGCATTAAGGCCTTAAAGGCATCGCGAATATGGCTAGTTCTAAATTCGTCAAAGCTCTCTGCGCAGTCACCACCTTGAAGCAAAAATGCTTCGCCGCGTGATACTTTTGCAAGATCTTCACGCAATGCACGACACTCACCTGCAAATACAAGCGGTGGTTGATTAGCAAGGTTCTTTTCTACTTCTGCAAGCTTGGCTTGATCAGGGTAGTTCGGTAGTTGCTGCACTGGCTTATCACGCCAGCTAGAAGGGGTCCATTGACTCATTATATTGCTCTCAATTCATTGTGTTTAATTGTGACTAAAATTCTTCTTAATTTTTGATTCCAATCACATCATAAGGCTTTTAATGCCCTTGACTAGACCAAAGCCACAAGAAAATACAAAAAAATACTATTTAAGCCGTTTGCGCGAGATCAAAGCCTTAAAAATGGTATTACTCTTTAGTTATTGCGCGCTGCGACAAGACCTTTTAGTGCCAAATATCATTCAATCGTTGCTTGGTACTACACATAAATGCAAAAAGGCGACCAATGGCCGCCTTCAAAATTTTAAACCATAAATATGTAGTCTACTGTGCAAGTTCCAGTTTGTAGAAACTCGCTTGAGTATAGTCGCCTGCCTCTATGCCCTTATTCTCACAACCAGACGATCCTTGGTTACACTGGTTATATGCACCAGCTTTGTAATACATCCAATCGCTGCCGTAGCTGGTATCGAGTTTTTCTTGGCCTGGGTAAGCTTTAGCTAAGTCTACTTCAAAGTTCTTTTTAATCTCATTGGCTTCACCTGGGTTCTTGGTGAATTCGAGCTTCATGACAGTGCCAACAATATTAACTTCGTATTCGAATAGTTCGCCTAACAAAATTCCGTCTTCTGGATTCGCATCGCTTTTTTGCAAGTCATGGATACCAAATACATCATGAGAGATATCAAAACGGTCTTTTTTATCTTTAGGATTGATTTCATAATTCCAGAACAAACTGCCATGAGTATGGTTTGGCAATTTACGGTAATAGATTTTGAGTGGTTCATTATCTGAGCCGTGAATTTGTCCAATCACGGAAGCAAAAGCACCCATCTTTTTATCATCGCCACTTTGGCTTACCGCATCAACGGTCAGTGCTGCACTTAAACGTCCACCAATGGCCCCAAATTCGGATGCTTGTGGATGTGACGCCACAGCAAAATTGGTAGCAGGAGCTTTGTATTGATAGGCCTGTGTTGTATCTAACATCGCGCGCAGTTCACTACGAGTGTTCTTACTATTGGGAGTCGTAGGACCGGTATTGGGGGCAGCAAAGACCATAGCGCCTGTTTGCGCATCAGTGTAAAACCACTGCGGATGAACATATGGATAATTCACGTTATTTAACTCTGCTGCAGTAATTTCCATTTCCTTACCAGCACGCTCAGGCTTGTTATCACCAATCGGTAAGTTGATTTTCCACTTTTCCATCTCAAAGTTTTCAGATGGAGCTTTGCTTGGATCTAATTTGTCAGACAATTGCTGCTGATAAGGTGTCATTGCTGACCATGCGTTTACGCTCACTAGCGCTGCTAGCGCGATAACAGACTTTTTCATAGATTCCTCAATATTAAATTACCAAATCATTAAGTAATACAATACTACTCTTTGGTGAATTCGAATAGAAAGATGCGATTTTGGTTTCCAATTTTGTGAGCGCAGCCAAAAAATGACTTGAATTTGATGTAAATTGAGCAAATAAAGGAACGGTTGGGAAATGCAATAGAGTAGAAGTGGAAAGTGGAAAGTGGAAAGTGGAAAGCGGAAAGCGGAAAGCGGAAAGCGGAAAGCGGAAAGTGGAAAGCCTATCGCTTTAAACTGAAAGCAAAAGGCTTTGGTGCAATTGACGCTATTTAGATTTCTCTTCCAAGGCCGCTACTTTTTCTTCCAAGGCCTGTAATTTTTCACGAGTGCGTTGTAGTACTTGGGTTTGTACATCAAAGTCTTCACGGTTCACAACATCCATACGATTAAGCTGGGCTTGCAGTACTTGTTTTACCTTCGACTCGAATTCGTCGCCCACAGCCTTAAGTCCAGGGGGTACTAGGCCATTTATTTGTTTAGCTATTTCTTCAATTTTGCTTGGGTTGATCATCTTCAGTCCTAATCCATTTAGCTTGCTTGCAGTGTAACCTAGCCTAGCTGCTAGTCAAAACCTAGAGCTCAGTTCTTATGTTGGCATAACATGCATTAAGTAAGCTGCAGAAGTCTTGCGGCGATACGCCTATCGACAAACCGCGTTTACCACCACTGACAACAATTTGTGAAAATTGCTGTGCACTTGCATCAAGATAAGTAGCCAGACGTTTTTTTTGACCAAAAGGGCTAATGCCTCCTTTAACGTAGCCACTGACTCGCTCAGCTAAATCCAAGGGAGCCATCTGCAAGCGCTTTATTTTGGCAGCTTTGGCTAAGGCTTTAAGATCTAAACTAGAATCAACAGGCACCACCGCAACTATCAAATTTTTACTATTGTGCTCATCAACAGCCATTAAGGTTTTAAACACTTGCGACTCAGGCAGCGCTAGTTTTTGCGAGGCCTGCTGACCAAAATTATCAGCTTGACCTCGCCCTGCACTACTATGCTCGTATTCGTAAATCTTAAAGTCTATCTTGTGCTTTTCTAAATACCGAATCGCAGGCGTCATAGCGTTGATCCCGTTAAATAAAGTTAATGACTAGGAGCAGCAATCTGCCAAAATTTTTGTACCAATGGTTCATGTAATCGACGTGACAATACTGCGATCCCCAAATCAAAGGGCTCTAGTTCAAGGCCTAAGTTTAAACTTTGCACCCGGTCACGAACTGGACTATTTTCTAGTACCACTTGTGGTGCTATGCCAACACCTGAACCAAGCGCTACCATACTTACAATAGCCTCGTGCCCTACAACTGTCGCATAGACATTCGGTTCAATTCGCATTGCCTGAAACCAGCGTTCAAAGCGTAACTTAGCGGGACCGTGCTCCGGCAATATGAAGGGTATTTGCGACCAATCGATGGGTTTAGTGTCAAGCAGCCGCCTTGAGGCGCAATTCACCATCGGTGCAATAATCGAAAGCGGTACTTTAGCAATACTGGCAAATGCCATACTAAGTGGAAGTTGCTCGGGCCGCGCTGCAAGTGCGATATCAACTTCACCATCGGCAACTTTATCAATAGCCAAGGCCACATCACCTGTTACCAACTTGATGTCTGCATTGGGGCAAACAATACGATATTTATCAAGAATCTCAGGCAAGTGACTATAGCTTGCCGTCACTGAGCAATAGACTTTTAGCTCGCCACTTAGGCTGTGCTGTTTATTAGAAAACTCGGTTTGTAGGCCTCGCCACTGCTCCAACCAAAGTTCGGCAAAACTTCGAAACCGCCCACCAGCAGAAGTTAAGCTCACACTGCGTTTATCTCGAACAAAAAATTCGGCCCCCATCTCTTGCTCTAGTCGCTGGATAACCCGGCTTAAGGTCGAAGGAGTAACGTGCATCGCCTTACTGGTTTTGGCGTAATGCAGGCTGTGACTGAGGTGTAAAAATAGCTCAATACTGCGAGCGTCCATTCAAAGTGCCTTGAATTGCAATTATTGCAACACTCTATCGCAAAATAATCATTTTACGCAACAACAAAAGCCCCCTATAGTTTCAATCATACAACAGGTCAAAGACCGCAAACACAACATACTTTTAGCATCGAATCGCTTGGCGAATTGTAAACCAGATTAGGAAGAGACATGGCTAACTACTTTAATACCTTGAACTTACGACAAAAATTAGAACAACTTGGTAAGTGTCGTTTTATGGATCGCAGCGAATTTGCTGACGGATGTAATTACATCAAAGATTGGAACATTGTTATCGTTGGTTGTGGCGCACAAGGTCTAAACCAAGGCCTAAATATGCGCGATTCTGGTCTTCAAATTTCTTACGCCTTACGCGATGCAGCGATTGCTGAAAAACGAGCTTCTTTCGTTCAAGCTTCTGATAACGGTTTTACCGTTGGTACTTACGCTGAACTAATACCTCAAGCAGACCTAGTGTTGAACCTAACACCAGATAAGCAACATAGCAGCGTAGTGAACGCGGTTATGCCTTTGATGAAAGAAGGCTCAACACTAGCGTATTCACACGGTTTCAACATTGTTGAAGAAGGCATGCAAGTTCGCGAAGACATCGCAGTTGTAATGGTTGCTCCGAAGTGTCCTGGTACTGAAGTACGTGAAGAATACAAGCGTGGTTTTGGTGTTCCTACCTTGATTGCAGTACACCCTGAGAATGACCCTCGTGGTGACGGACTTGCGATTGCTAAAGCCTATGCTTCTGCAACCGGTGGTGACCGCGCGGGTGTGCTTGAGTCATCGTTTGTCGCTGAAGTTAAATCTGACCTTATGGGTGAGCAAACTATTCTTTGTGGCGTTCTACAAACGGGTGCAATTTTAGCCTATGACAAGCTAGTTGCTGAAGGACATGAGCCAGGTTACACCGCTAAACTGATTCAATTTGGTTGGGAAACCATCACTGAAGCACTTAAGCATGGCGGCATCACCAACATGATGGACCGTTTGTCTAACCCAGCTAAAATCAAATGTTTCGATTTAGCAGAAGAGCTAAAAGTAAGCATGCGTCCTCTTTTTGAAAAGCACATGGATGACATCATTGAAGGTGAGTTCTCACGTACCATGATGGCTGACTGGGCAAACGACGATGTAAACCTTCTAAAATGGCGTGAAGAAACCGGTCAAAGCGGTTTTGAAAAAGCCCCAGTAAGCGACGAGCATATCGAAGAGCAAGAATACTTCGACAAAGCGATCTTATTGGTTGCCTTAGTTAAGTCGGGTGTTGAACTTGCGTTTGAAACCATGGTTGCTGCTGGCATCATCGAAGAATCGGCTTACTACGAGTCACTTCATGAAACACCGCTTATCGCAAATACCATTGCTCGTAAGCGTTTGTATGAAATGAATGTAGTTATTTCAGACACAGCTGAATATGGTTGCTACTTGTTCTCTCATGCGGCGATTCCATTGTTGCGTGACACCGTTAACAACATGAGCCAAGACTATATTGGCAAAGGTTTTGAAACGGCTGACAACGGCGTCGACAACCAACGCTTAATCGAAGTTAACGATGCGATTCGTAACCACCCAGTAGAATGGATTGGTCAAGAACTACGTGGCTACATGACCGACATGAAAAATATTGCTGTTGGCGGCTAATTAGCCCGCTAAGTATCAAATTGTCAGCCCCTCACTCGAGGGGCTTTTTTTTGCCATTCCAATTATTTTACTAGCCTGAGTAAGCCCCGTTACGTTAACGTAACCGACTATCATTTAATCGCAGGGATCTAGCGTGAAAAATATGCCCTTCAATGTTTGGCTGCTTATGCTGTGTGCAGCATGCGCAATGTCCGCTGCACCACTGGTTGTTTTTAGTGGTGGTATTGTGGGTAACGCATTAGCGCCAAGCTCAGCCCTTGCTTCGCTGCCGATTGCTTCAATGGTCGTGGGAACAGCCATCGCGGTGATCCCTGTAAGTTTGCTAATGGGCGTTATAGGACGAAAACTTGCCTTTATGCTTGGTTCTGGGATAAGCATTGCTGGATCCTTGCTAACGGCCTTCGGCATAAACCAACAGAATTTTTGGTGGTTCTGCGCCGGTACTTTTTTACTGGGTGCTGGTTTAGCCTTTGTTCAACAGTATCGCTTCGCGGCGATGGAATCGGTTAGCCCTCCACAAATGCCCACTGCGGCCTCAACTGTTTTACTCGGAGGCCTCATAGCTGCTGTTATCGGCCCAGAGCTCGCTTTGCGCAGCAAAGATAGCTTCGAAACTGAGTTTGTCGGCCCATTTTTATGGCTGGCGTTGATTTATGCATTTTGTATAGCCTTGTTATTTTTATTCAGAGAAACAAAAAGTAAAAAGGTACATCAAAAAACTGAGGGCAGAGCGCTTATTCAAATTGCAAAACAACCGGTGTTTTTGCTAGCAGTAAGCTCTGCTGCCATTGGCTATGCGGTGATGAGCTTTATTATGACCGCCACTCCAATGAGTATGCATATTCACAGTGGCCATAGTCTCGAAGATACAAAGTGGGTCATTCAAAGCCATATTATGGCGATGTTCATCCCTTCATTTTTTAGCGGGCGTTTGATTAGTAAATTTGGTCCTGAACGCGTCATTGTGGCCGGGCTTATCGCTTTCGCAATGTGTATATTGATAGCCGTAATCGATCGAAGCCTATTGCACTATTGGTTTGCGTTAATTTTGCTGGGTGTTGGATGGAATTTCTTATTTGTAGCAGGCACCAGTCTACTGCCGCAAAGCTATCAAATTGGAGAGGCCTCAAAGGCTCAAGCAGCAAACGAATTTATAGTTTTTGGCCTACAAGCTTTAGCTTCATTGTCAGCCGGTTGGATACTATTCAGCTACGGATGGCAGACTTTACTGCTAGTTAGCATCCCCCTTTTATTATTGGTTCTTTTGAGCTTGATAAACCACTCGAAGTTGCTAAGAACCTAAAACAACAACGGTGTTCAAATCAGACGTTTGAACACCGTTTGTTTAACTATCAATTGAATAGCAAAATTGTATCTAGTAATAACTAGTCTTTTGAAGTTGCGCGGATTTTATGAATCGCCAAGTCAGCTCCCATGAATTCTTCTTCATCGCTAAGGCGTAATCCCGAAACTTTATTCACAACGCCATAGACGATAACGCCACCAATTAGCGCCACTGCTATACCGGCAATAGTGCCAATAATTTGAGACATCAATGATACGCCACCTAATCCACCGAGCGATTCTAGACCAAAAATTCCTGCGGCAATACCACCCCAAGCACCACATAAACCATGTAAAGGCCAAACACCCAATACGTCATCAAGCTTCGAGCGTTGTTGTAACCAAGTAAATACCCAAACAAATAAAGCACCAGCAATACCACCGGTAATCAAAGCACCAACGGGGTGCATTAAGTCAGAACCAGCGCACACTGCAACTAATCCAGCCAAGGGGCCATTATGTACAAAACCAGGGTCATTTTTACCTAGTAATAGAGCTACAATCGTTCCACCAATCATCGCCATCAGGGTGTTGACTGCGACCAAACCACTAATGCCATCAAGGGTTTGAGCAGACATCACATTAAAGCCAAACCAGCCAACGGTAAGAACCCATGCACCTAAGGCTAGGAACGGGATATTTGAAGGGGCAAAGGCAACGCCGGGCTTACGCCCCATGCGTGCTCCTAGAATGGTGATAGCCACTAAGGCTAACCAACCGCCCATCGCATGAACCACAACCGAGCCAGCAAAATCATGGAAGGCTGCGCCAAAGCTTTCTTCGAGCCAAGCTTGAAAACCATAATTCCCGTTCCATGCAATCCCTTCGAAAAACGGATAAACAAAAGCAACAATTAGCGAAGAGGCAATCAAGAACGGATAAAATCGCCCGCGTTCTGCGATACCACCGGACACAATCGCGGGAATTGCAGCGGCGAAAGTTAATAGAAAAAAGAACTTCACTAGCTCATAGCCATTGCCTTCAACTAATGACTGAGCTCCACTGAAGAAGTGATTGCCGTAAGCAAGGTAATAGCCAATAAAAAAGTAAGCTAAACCAGAAAAGGCGAAGTCGGTAATGATTTTAACGAGGGCATTTACTTGGTTTTTATTTCGAACAGTACCCACTTCTAAGAATGCGAAACCAGCATGCATTGCCAAAACCATAATTGCCCCAAGTAGCACAAACAAGGTATTGGTACTTTGCGACAAAATGCCTATCGCATCACTAATGTTATCCATCTATATTTCCCTTTAAACTCTATTTATTGTTGCTTGCGCCAAAATAGAGCAAAAATCGCGCCTAGTTTTCTACAAAACACCTCAGGCGGCACCAAAACAGGGAGAAATAGGCAGCAAATAGGGAATAAGCTTAAACAACAGCGAACTAAAAAGCGCTTTAGTAGTGCAGAGAAAGAGAGCGAACACTTCACTAGCGCACGCTTATGGTGCGCTAGTGAACCAATATAGTGCTTTTAGTTTTTAACTTGCTTGCGACGGCCAAGCCAGTAGGCGCAAGCTAAACCTAAAGCGAAACCAGCTATGTGGCCTTCCCATGAGATAGCTCTCTGGGTTGGAAAGAGACCCGTAAGGCTCGAATAAAAGAAGAAAACCACGACCACACTCAGCAAAATTGATTTCCAATTCTTTGCAATAAAACCGTAAGCCATCAAAAAGCCCAAGTAGCAATACACAATACCGCTAGCACCACCGACCATGGTTTGTCCTGATCCAATCAACCAAATCAATATACCGCCGCCTAGCCAACCGACTGCCGTTACAATTAAAAAATAGCGACTTGAATAAACACTAATTAAACTTCCAAGAACAATCACCCCAAGGCTATTCGATACAAGGTGGGGTATCGAAAAGTGCACCAAAGGATGAAACAAAATGCCACTGAAGTGGCCTAACTTGCGCGGGTGTACACTCATTGCAGAGATAAGCGACTGCGGAAGTAGAATTTCTAATATGAACATAATGACCAGCGCAGCACTAAAAAATAGTGGCAGTTTAACCGCTTTGCGCCAGGGTAAATCCTTAAACATCTGAGTATCCTTTGCTTATCTATTCGCTACCAAAATTTGGGTAACTGTCGAACCCTAAGTCTAAAGATATTTGCGCCGCATGTTCAAACATTTGGGCCAATACTTGTTGTTTATTACTCGAATCAAAGCGAATTGTTGGGTAGCTGACGCTTAATCCTGCAATAGCGACTCCAAATCGGTCAAAGATAGGAACCGCAATACAGCGAATCCCGAGCTCTTGCTCTTCATTATCCTCTGCATAACCATTTAGTTTGACTTGATCAAGACAAGCTGCAAATAAAGCGCCCTTACTAATCGTATTTGGCGTATGCACCTCAAAGCGCATTTGACTTAAAATTAGGGCTTGCATATCGAGATCTTGAAAAGCAATTAATACTTTACCAATAGCCGTAGTATGTAGCGGATTTCGTCGACCAATGCGGCTATGCATTCGTAGACTGTAGGCCGAATCAATTTTATCTACATAAACGATGGCGTCGTCATCAAAGCAGCCCAAATGAACCGTCTCTTTGGTTTGCTGAGCCAACAGCAGCATGTGCTTATGGGCAAACTGAGTTAAGGCATTTTCTTTAAGACTTAAACACCCTAGCTGAAACAGTTTAGGACTTAAACGATACTTTTCTCCATCGTCATTTTGCTGAACAAAACCAAGCTGTTTCATCGTTTGCAAAAAACGATAGACCGTTGCTTTGGACATCGATAAGCTTTGTGCCAGTTCGGTAACGCCTAATTCGTCAACTTCTCCCAGCGTTTGCAATATACCAAACACCTTAATCACAGAAGATACTGAATCTGGTGACGACGTCTCATTCATTGTATGACCTCAAAACAGCTATTAAATCGAAATTTTCTTAACATATATCGCGCATGCTAGACTATTTTTTAATTTTGTCATACAAATACCTTTCAATTTTTGAAACAATGTTTTAAATTATACTTAATTCAACTAAATGATGCACAAGTGGGCAAATGTTTGAGCACCAGCAACTTATAGCTCAGTTTTTTGGCTTTGTAAGCCTTACTTTGGGTATCCTTAGTTTGTGGCAAAAAAACGATGTCCGTTTAAAGCAGTTTATGTGTGGTCTGAATTGTTCCCATACTTTGCATTTTTTCCTGCTTGACGCATATCCAGCAATGATAGCAGCCGCTATTTCTGCACTACGCTCAGCTTTATCGATAAAGTTTCGTTCATCATGGATGGCGGCTATATTTATAGCTTTAACGATAATCCTTAGCTATCCACAGATTGAAACGTGGACCGATTGCTTTCCGATTATGGGAGCAAGCATGGGAACGCTGGCATTCTTTTGCCTAAAAGGCATCAAAATGCGCTTAGGTTTGTTGGTAGGCATGTGCTGCTGGCTGACCAACAACATTATTGTTGGCTCGATTGGCGGAACCTTATTAGAAGCGACGCTAATGGTCGTAAACTTAAAAACGATATATCAGATGTGGAGGCACTCACAACCAGCTGCCGCATTAGTATGTAACAAACTATAAAGATAGAGAACCCTTATGACTACAAATCCAAAAGTTGCCATTATCGGCGAGTGCATGATTGAACTGTCAGAAAACAAAGGACAGGTGGCACGTCGTTTTGGTGGTGATACTTTGAACACCGCTGTATATCTTTCACGCCTTTCAGCCTTCTCCCCGTACTATGTAAGTGCGTTAGGCGACAACGACCCATTTAGCCAAGAAATGGTAGATGCTTGGAATAGTGAAGGGGTTGATACCTCTTTGATCCAGCGCCTACCAAACTACCTTCCCGGCCTCTACTATATTGATGTCGATGAAAGCGGCGAACGTAGCTTTTTTTATTGGCGTGAGCAGGCTGCGGCTAAGTTTTGGCTCGATCAAGACTGCAGCGAAGACACGCTCGCGCAGCTAATGACAATGGACTGGATTTACTTAAGCGGAATTAGTATCGCTATTTTGTCTGACGAAAGCCGTGAAAAGTTTTTCACATGGCTAGCCGCGTTTCGGGCTAATGGTGGCAAGGTTGCATTCGACAACAATTATCGCCCTCGCCTATGGCAAAGCAAAGAACATGCACAAGTGGCTTACCGACACATGATGGGATTGTGCGATTTGGCTATCTTAACCTTCGACGATGAGCAAGACTTGTTTGGCACAGATACACCGCAAACCTGTATCGACAACTCGCATCAAAGTGGTGTTAACGAAGTTGTGATTAAGCAAGGCTCTAATCCATGCCAGATCTCTTACCCAGAACACTTTTTGAGTGTAGCAGCACAAAAAATCACCAACGTGGTCGATACTACGGCCGCCGGTGATTCGTTTAGTGCAGGCTACTTAGCCGGTCGCTTAGCCGGGAAAGATCCACAAGCAAGTGCTGAAATCGCCCACCGTGTTGCTGGAACTGTTATCCAACATCGCGGCGCAATCATTGACCAACAGTTTATGCCGCAAATTGGCTAATACCGAATCAAAACCAAAGGAAAAAAAATGTCTAATTTAGTTGAATCGTTACGCGCGATTAAAGTTGTTCCAGTAATCGCTATTAACAACGCTGAGCATGCGGCACCCTTGGCAAAAGTTCTAATCGAAAATGGTTTGCCATGTGCTGAAGTTACGTATCGTACACCTGCAGCAGAGCAAGCGATCCGCAACATGCGCGACGCTTACCCAGATTTGATTATCGGTGCGGGTACAGTTTTAACCTCAGCTCAAGTTGATAGTGCTATCGACGCTGGTGTTGATTTTATTGTAAGCCCTGGCCTGAACCCTACTACGGTTAAATACTGCCAACAGCGCGGTGTTACAATCGTCCCTGGCGTTAACAGCCCAAGCCAAGTAGAGCAAGCGATGGAACTAGGTCTAGAGACATTAAAGTTCTTCCCCGCTGGTCCTTCAGGCGGTGTAAACATGCTCAAAGCACTAACAGCTGTATACCCAATTCAATTTATGCCTACTGGTGGCGTTTCACCAAGCAACGTACACGAATATCTTGATATCCCAGCAGTATTTGCTTGTGGTGGTACGTGGATGGTTCCAAATAACTTGGTAGACGAAGAGCGTTGGGACGAGCTTGCTGAGCTGGTTGCTAGCGTTGCTAAATTGTTCGACTAAGTAATTAATCGCTACTGAGAAATGAAAAACCGTACTACGCTTAATAGCTTAGTACGGTTTTCTTTATTTGGCTGTTAGCAAGTGGCCAAGGGTTCTAGCTTAGGGTTCTATTACTCCCGCTAGCTAAGCGGTTGTTTGTTCATCGATAATTTGTAGCAGCAGTGCTTTAACATCGCTAGATTCACGAGCGCCGTTGATTAAATACTTTGAGTCGACAATCACAGAAGGCACGCTGCTAATTCCTGCTTGCGTCCAACGATTTAGTTCAGCGCGCACAAAGGTGTTTAGTTCATCATTGGCTAGAACTTCACCAGCCTCCGCTGCACTTAAGCCCGCAACTTCAACTGCAGCAAGTAACACTTCATCGTTCTCAATATTTTGTTGCGCAGTAAAATAGCTGTCAAACAAAGCTAGCTTTAAAGCGGTTTGTTTATCGAAATCCTTGGCCCATAACAGCAATTTGTGCGCATTAAAAGTGTTGTAAATTCGGCTTTCATCGTTGAAGTTAAACTCAAATCCAATATCGCTGCCAATATTTTGTAGCTGTTGGCGAGACTGTTGACTTTGTTCAGGACTAGATCCGTATTTTTCTTGAATGTGTTCACCCAAGTGCTGTCCACCAGCTGGCATTTGTGGATTCAATTCGAAAGGTTGCCAGTTAATCGAGAACTCGGCTACGTCACTAAGCTCACTAATAGCCGTTTGCAGTCGCTTGTAACCAACAATGCACCATGGGCACACGACGTCAGAAACAATATCGAGTTGAACTTGGGTTTTACTTGTCATTTTAATATCCAAATACTTGTTGGCCTTTTGACCAAACTTTTTCAATTGCCAAATGCTGTTCATCGACCAGAACTAGATCCGCATCATAACCACCGCTAATCAGCCCTTTTCTATAAAGACCAAGCGCAGTTGCTGGGTTTTGCGTAATACTCATCAAGGCTGTTGAGAAATCGACACCGTAATCGCAATGAGCCTCGCACACCGCTTCATACAAACTGGCAATTCTCCCGACATCAACCCCGATCGCACGTCCAGTATCGTCAAAAACCGGTAAGCTGGCGTTAGCATCTGAACTCATGGTAATTAAGTTTGGGGCAACCCCTGCATTTATCAACTGGGCTAAAGCGCTAGCACTTTTTACCTCTCCTAAGTCCAACAACTGCTGATTACTACTGGTGGTTAAATCGACATAACCGCCAAGCTTTGCAAAACGGATGGCATTAGCACATAAACTGGGGTTACGATTCATATGAGTTGGAACAAAGTGACTGATGTGAATATCGGCTTGTTCTGCAATTTGTTCTAGCAGCGCAAGTTGCTCGCTGCCATCCCCCATATGACAAAAGATGACCCCTTTTTTGCCTGCAAGCGACGCACTGGTAATCGTTCGTTTCGCAATGCTCAATAAATCTTGATACTCCAGTACGGAGCCGCGATGGTCACTAAGGGCGATTTCACCAACACCGATGATTTCAGGGATATAAAGCAGATCGGTCTCTAAACTCTGAGTTAGTGTTGCCAAGGGGATGTGGTAAGAACCACTGTAAAAGTAGGTCGATAGGCCCTTGGCTTGCAGCTCTCGGGCTTTTCCCAGTACGTTACTTAAGGTACGAGTAATTGAATCGGTACCCAAAGCACCAACTAAGGTCGTGACCCCTGCAGCAGCAGCCTCAGGTGCAAGCAGTTCAGGAGTTCGATTCCCAAAACCACCCTCTCCACCGCCGCCACAAAAATGCACCAGACCATCAACAAAACCAGGTAATAAACGTTTTGCCCGACCATCAACACAGCTAAGCAGTCCTTGCTGCTTTGCGACGACCAGCCCTTCCGGCAGTTCTTCATAGATTGCAGATATTTTATCGGCTGCTATCAGAACTTGCCGTTGTCCTAGGTACTGTGGTGCAAACAGTTCAACATTTTCTATTAGAGTTAACATGTTATTGCGCAGTGGTTTGTGGGAACTGGCTAAACATTTGGTCAATTTGCTCATTGATAAACACACTGCGTTTATCAGTGCTCATCGTTTGGCTAAGTTTGCGTTGCGACTGTGCTCGCCAAACAACTTGACGCGATTGAGAGTCAGCGACTTCGACGACTAGTTTGCCATATTTTACTTCGCGGTAGCGCTCAGGTGTACGCATGCCTACACCATAACGATTACTCGAATATCCAACGCCAAAGCTTCCACCGTAACTTTGCAGCTCAGACTCTTCCAGAATATCAAAGCTCACGAGCAAGTCCGGATCAGCATCGACTTTCTCAATTCCTTTTAACTTCAATTGGCTGGTCACTGCATTTTGGGCGCGCCCCGCGTCCAAGCTTAGAATGTTTTCATTCTCAGCATCATCGTAGCCAAGAAATGCAAAGGAGTTGTATTGCGATAAATCAACACTGCTATCGTAATCATAAATAGGGCTTGGTGTACAAGCAGCCAAACTAAAAAGCACTACTAATGCCGATACAAGTTTTTTCATAGAGATACCCATATTTGAAAATAAAGTTGAAAATTTGATATTCGAGTTTGTCGAACTTTTATGTATTACGGCACAAAAATCAACAAGAGTCCAAGAAGACGTATCTTTTGCCAAAGCTAGATGGCTGTTATAATCGCCAACCTTTTGCAAAAGCGCCACACTAACATGTCTGATTATCAAACTCGCTTCGCTGGCATTGGTCGTTTATACGGTCAGCGTGCCCTCCAATATTTTCGAGGCAGTCATGTCTGTGTCATTGGCATCGGTGGCGTGGGATCATGGTGTGCTGAATCCTTGGCACGCAGCGGAATCGGCAAAATCACTCTCATCGACTTAGACGATGTTTGCACCACCAATACTAATCGCCAAATTCATGCCCTTCGCAGCCAAATTGGTGAATCCAAGACGGCGGTGATGCGTACTCGTATTCTAGATATCAATCCCGAGTGCGAATGCCTTGAAGTCGAAGACTTTATTACGCCTTCCAATCTCAATGACTATATTAGTGACGAATTTGACTACGTGATTGACGCTATTGATAGTGTTAAAGCTAAAGCTGCTCTTATCTCTTTTTGTAAATATCGCAAAATTAAGCTCATCAGCATTGGCGGAGCCGGTGGTCAAATCGATCCAACCCAGATCGTTATTGGTGACTTAGCCAAGACCATTCAAGATCCCTTAGCTAAGAAAGTACGCTCTGAACTGCGACGCTTCTATAACTTCACTAAAAACCCTAAGCGAAAGTTTGGCGTCGACTGCGTTTACTCAACCGAGCAGCTTATTTATCCAGACAACGACGGTGAAACTTGTATGGCCAAAAATACCCAAGACGGTAGCATGCGCATGGACTGCTCAGAAGGATTTGGTGCTGTAACTCACATTACCGCAAGTTTTGGTTTTTTTGCCGTATCTAGAGTATTGAAGAAGCTCGCGGAACAATCGGCTAAATCCTTATAATTAGCTAATCAACTATTCATTGTCAGCCAGCTGCAACTCATAAATTAGGGCTTATCAATCACTTTTCGAGCCACCAATGGCTCGAACCTTATTTCCCCCCTCGTCAGCGCTGTTGATAAATTAAACGAATTAATCCAAAAACCCTCACCTAGATCAATAAATATTAGATTTTAGAAATTTATCGGTATTTTTAACGCTCTCGTCACAAGTTTATACAACCACCTCATGATACATTTGCCGCGTGTTCAAACTGGATAACTTAATAGAGATAGGTTTTTATGTGGAATAAACTAAATAAGTCCATGATGATATGCCAGATGGCATTTGGTCTTTCTTTCTACGGCGTGATGGTCATTTTGACCCGCTTTTTCTTGGAAGACTTACAATATAATGAAGCAGACACCATGATGGTTGTTGGTGCATTCTCTGCAATCGGCCCCTTGTTTGCCATTGCTGGCGGTTTTATTGCTGACAAATTTTTGGGAGCCTATCGCTCTTTAACCATCGCCTATTTTGCCTTTGCGGCGGGTTACGTTCTACTCGTCCTCGGCGCAAGTACAACCAATGTGCCCATGAGTTTGGCTGGTATCGCGCTTGCTAGTTATGCGCGCGGTTTAATGTCGCCAAGCTACCCAAGTTTGTTTAAGCGTACCTTTAACAGCCAAGAGCATTTCGAAAACTGCTATCCAGTGAATTATTCGGTTAACAACGTTGGCGCATTCCTAGGGCAATACCTATTCCCAATGTTTGTTTTGGTTATCGGTTTTAGCGGTGGTTTTGTCTTATCAGCAGCCATGGCAACCCTAGCCTTTGTTATCCTGGTTATTTCTCGTAAATCATTTGTAGAAATTGGTTCTGAGATAGACCAAGAGCCAGTTAGTGCTAAAAACTGGGCTGCATTTAGCGTGTTGTCGCTAGCAATGATTGGCTTAGTGTTCTTCATGTTCTCAAACATGGATATCGGCCAAAATGTTGTATACGCAATCGGCGCTGCAGCGATTCTTTATTTCATTAGCTTAATGTTCAAAGCTGGTCGTTCAGACGCTCTCAAGATGGGCACCATTTTGATAATGACCGCTTTAACCACTGCATTTTTCGTTTACTACGGACAAATGATGACCTCAATGACCATGGTGACTATTAACACCATGCGCGGCGATCTATTCGGATTTATTCCAATTGCTCCAGAGGCGGCGATGTCGATGAACCCACTATGGTGTATGGTTGCAGGTCCAGTTATTGCGCTAGTTTTCTCAAGTCTTGAAAAGCGCAATATCAACTTAACTACCGCCACTAAAGTTGCCTTCTCGTTTGTATTAACTGCAATCGCGTTTGGCATATTAACCTTTGCCGTGAAGAACGTAGGCAACGATGTAGTGATTCGTCCAGAAATCTTCTTAGCGATTCACTTCTTCCAAGCCTTTGCCGAAGTGATTGTTGGCTCCATGGTAGTTGCGTTTATCTTGTCGGTTGCCCCTAAACACATTGAGAACTTCTCGGTGAGTTTGTTCTCGGTAGCTATCGCACTTAGCGGTATTGTTGGGGCGGTTTTCTCAACCTCTATCGCACTTGAGAAAGACCAAGAAATCACTCAAGAAATTGTACAAAACGTATATGGCGGTTACTTTAGTACGCTTACGTTCTGGGCAGTTGTGATGGTTGGCATCGCTTTGGTTTCATCGGTCATTATTCGTAAAATGCTTGCAGCTGGCGATGATGAAAACAACACCACGCTCGAGCAAGTTGAAGCCTAATCGGTACTGGCTCTACTAACTAAGCGCCTTCGGGCGCTTTTTTATTACCCAAGCTAAATCAACTGCTTTATACTACCGCGCAAACATTTAGAGAGACTCAATACCATGGCTAATACTGCTGCAGCACTGCACATTCTTGTGAAAGACAAAGAAAAAGCTGACGACCTACTTCAACAAATCGAAAAAGGTGCCGACTTTCAGGCGCTTGCTAAAAAGCACTCCACTTGCCCATCAGGCCGTAAAGGTGGTGATTTAGGTGAGTTTCGTCGCGGACAAATGGTCCCGGCCTTTGACAAAGTTTGTTTTGAGGGCGAAATACTTAAACCAAGCCTGGTTAAAACACAGTTTGGCTGGCATATCGTGAAAACCTTATACCGTTCGTAGGACTTCCTTAAGCGATAAGACAGTTTTACTGACATAAAAAAGCCGCGAGTCGTTCGCGGCTTTTTGCTATTTAGGTTTAGTTGCTGCTACAAATGCTCTACTTCTGGCAAGGCTTTATGGTTTGCCCCTAACAGAGTGTAGATGGTTGGCAATACAAACAATGTAAAGATGGTGCCGATTGATAGTCCTGCACAAATCACCATGCCGATATCAAAACGCGCCGCAGCCCCTGGTCCAACAGCGAGTAGCAGTGGAATAAGACCCGCCACCATCGAAATAGTGGTCATCAAAATCGCCCGCAGACGAATACGCGCTGCATATTGAATCGCCTCTACTTTGCTCTTACCAAACTCCATTTGCTGCTCTTTAGCCACTTCACACATTAAAATACCGTGCTTGGTGATTAAGCCGACCAAAGTAATCATGCCGATTTGGGTGTAAATATTCATCGAGGCTAAGCCCCAGCCCATCAGCAGCAGCGCGCCACAAATCGCCAAGGGTACCGACACCATGATCACCAGCGGGTCGCGCCAGCTTTCAAACTGCGCAGCTAGGACTAAGAAAATAATCGCCAAGGCTAGCGCAAAGGTAACGTAAAGCGCCGAGCCCTCTTGCACAAATTGTCGTGATTCACCTTTGTAGTCAAAAGTGTAGCCCGGTGGCAGTATGTCTGCCGCTTTTTGCTCTAGGAAATTCAAGGCATCGCCCATCGCTTGTCCTGGCATAAGTACCGCGTTCAGTGTCACCGTGTTTGACTGATCCATTTGTAGCAAGCTTGAAGGCTCACCATTAAGTTTCCAATCGATTAAGTTGACCAAGGGAACCGGCGCGCCCGACACACTGTTGACATAGTAGTTACCGATCAACTCAGGCGTAAGACGATCGCCACGTTTAACCTGAGGAATAACCTCGTAACTTCGACCATCGATATTAATGTGATTGATGTAACCGTCGCCCATGAGCATCGACATAGTATTGGCAATATCTTCCATTTTCACGCCATAGGCGCCAGCTTTGTCGCGGTCAACTTCAACGCTCAGCTGCGGAGTTTTGTACTTAAGGTCAAGATCTGAGAATACAAAGTAGCCCGCTTGCGTGGCTTCATTTTGTAACTCGGTTGCCATTGCCAAGATTGAGCGATAGTCGCCAATACCTTTAATTACCATTTGTACTGGATAACCGCCACTAGAGCCGGGCAGCACTGGCATAGGAAACGAAGTAGCACTCACGCCAGCAATGTCTTTACCGGTGTCTTTGACCATATTCATTAAAGTGTCTTGGTCATGTTCACGTTGATCCCAAAGCACCGACCGAATAATCCCAAGACCACTGTCAGCAGATGGGATACCCGCCATGGTGAAGGTACCTTCAATATCATTGATCTCAAGCGTGCGTCGACTCACTTCGTCCATGTATTGGTCGATGTAATCCAAATTTGAGCCTGGCGGAGCTGATACCATTAGAATACTAGCGCCTTTATCTTCGGCGGGCGCTAGCTCTGATGGGATTAATTGCATCAATGGGTACAAACTTGCAAATACAATAATGGCGAAAATCACAATCGCGGGACGTCGCTTTAGAGTCACCGCTAAAGTACTTGCATAGGCATCATCGAGTCGATCTAGAAACCGATGAACAGCAAGTTCGAAACGACCAGGGTTTTCGTTCTTCTTCAAGATCCCAGCACACATTACCGGCGATAAGGTAAGCGCCACAAAACCTGACACAAAAACTGCGCCAGCGAGGGTCAAGGCAAACTCTTTAAACAGTGCGCCAGTCAAGCCACCTAGTAAAGCGATTGGAGAGTAAACCGCAATCAAGGTTATGGTCATTGAAATAACCGGAACCGCAATCTCACGAGTCCCGATAACAGCAGCATCAAAGGGAGATTTCCCCATTCGAATATGTCGGTCGACGTTTTCAACCACCACAATCGCGTCATCGACCACCAGCCCAATTGCCAAGACCATGGCCAATAGTGTCAATAGATTGATGGAAAATCCTAAGACTTGCATCGCCAAACACACGCCAATCAATGACAAAGGAATAGCAATCACCGGAATAATAACTGCGCGCAAATTTCCCATAAACAGGAAGATAGTAATAACCACAATTATGGTGGCTTCGACTATCGTGGTTAATACTTCATTGATTGAGGATTCAATGTATTCCGTGGAGTCATACAATAACTGCATATCAATGTTATCAGGCAGATTGTTGTCGATCTCGGAGTACATCTCTTTAATCAGTTTGGCAACCTCTAAAGGGTTGGCAGTTGGGGTTGGGTCTATAGCAATTACAACCGCGGAGCTACCATCCACTTTAGCGCGGATGGTTTCACGGCCAGCGTTCATTTCAATTTCAGCGATATCACCTAAGCGAACAATACCGCTGTCGCTACGCATCACGATCATTTGCTTAAATTCGTCGACTGTTTTTAAGTCGGTATCGGCTTCAACATTGATCAAACCAAAGCGGCTTTTAGCCTGCCCCGGTGCAGCGCGATAATTGTTTTGGCGAAGCGCGGCCGCAACTTGAGACGCAGTGAGCTTATGGGCAACCATTTTTAGCGGATCTAACCACACACGAACCGACAAGTTAGGTCCATATACGTTGGCTTTGGACACCCCGGTTACTGTGACCAGCTTGGGCTGAACTGTACGTTGTAGATAATCTGAGATCTGGGCGGAATTTAGCTCGTCGCTGGCAAATGCCAAATACATAATTGACGTACTTGAGCCTGTTGAACGACTAATATTGGGATCAAGTGCTTCAGAAGGTAGCCTTGCTCGCACGCTGTTCACTTTGGCCATAATTTCTGACAAAGCTGCATCGGGATCGGTGCCAATTTCCATATAGGCGGTGATGGTAGAGCTGCCCATTCGGCTTTCAGATTGTAGAAAGTCGAGGTTATCAGCCTCAGCAATTGCCTGTTGTAGCGGCTGAGTAATAAAACCCTGGATCACATCTGAAGGCGCACCATAATAGGCGGTCGAGATCGTTACCACGGTATTGGTGAGCTCAGGATATTCGCGCACTTGCATCTTAAAGATGGCTTGAATACCAAGAATCACCAACAGCAAACTTAGGGCCAGCGCCAACACTGGGCGACGGATAAATATATCGGTAAATTTCATACTTTGCGGCCTCTATTCGTTCGGCAATTCTTGCTTGCGATCGATAAACGAATCTTCAACCAAACGTACTTTGGCACCATTTTGTAGTCGTACTTGCCCTGCAACAACCACCTTCTCATGGCCTTCTACACCACTAGCAATCAACACGTCGTCATCAAGACGCTCGTCAATCACAACACTACGCTGTTTTACATGCAGTTCGGTCTCGCCACTGGCTTGGTTTTGACTTTCTTCAACCACAAAGACCGATTGTCCATAAAGGGTAAAATTAACCGCAATTTGTGGAATAACCACTCGGTCCTTAAGTACCGGAAGCCAAGCAACTACGTCTGCGTACATACCAGAGCGTAGCTGTTGATTACTGTTAGGAATTTCGGCTTGAATTTGAACCACGCCACTTTGAAAGTCTACGGTTGGTTCAATGGCCGAAATAGCGCCTACAAAGTTGGTATCGGGGTAGGCGTCGGTATGCAGCTCAATTGGCATATCGATATAGATTTGTGACAATTGCTTTTGCGGAACAATAAAGCGGATTTGCATTTTGTCCAGATTCTCAAGGCGAACGATATCGTTACCTGGCTGCAAATACTCACCTAAGTTAATTTGGCGAATACCCACAATGCCATCAAAGGGCGCACGGATTTGCTTACGTTTAATGGTTTCTTGCAAGGCCACCACATCGTTAACCAAGCTTAAGTACTGTGCTTCGGAGTCATCAAACTGAGTTTGTGAAACGGAGCCCTTACCCAACAAGGTACGGTTTCGAGTTAATTGACGCTTTAAAGCAGGTAAGCGTGCCTGAGCAGACGCAAGATTGGCTTTTTCAACCTTGGCCTCGAGCTCTACTAGTAGATCATCGGCTTTAACTTTATCACCAGACTGGAAGTGAATTTTATCCACTAAACCTGCAACCGATGAGCTAACGGTTACCCCTTGAAAGGGTTCGATGAAACCAATTGATTTTATCGAAGGTGTCCAGTCGCGAACCGTTGCTTGCTGAACTTCAACCGGTAAACTCGGTACCGGTCTAGCCGCCATGAACTCAGCAATCTTTTGTTGCTTGAACATATTAAAACCAAAAACACTGCCAAACAGTAAAACTGCAAACAGCAGTGCAAAAGCAATCCACTTTTTCATTTGTTACTCCGAAATCGATATAGAAGGATTCAGCGCGATGGCATCCCAACAGGCTAAAACCGCTAATTTTTGTAATTCTTGGCTCATGACTAAGCCTTGATTTGTACTTTGATGTGAAAACTCGCCAATCGGTCCGAAACCTAAACTGTAAAGAATAGGACCCGGTAGTGGTTTAAGCACGCCCTGTGCAACGCCTTGGCCAAAGAATTCGGTGAGGGGTGTAAAGAGGTCCATAAATTGCTGCCAGGAACTCTCATAGTCTGGTAATAAACGCATCATTTCGCGCAATTTAACTTTTTCTGGATAGCGCAAATGAAAATTATAGGAATTAGCCCATAGGTTTTCGAACTGCTGTTGAAAACTAAGAGTTGCATCATGCCCCGCAAGCAGCACCAGACTAAAGTCACGGATGTTGCGTTCTCGAAGCTTTGAGATAAGTTCAGACTTATCGGTAAAGTGAAGGTATATCGTACCCGCTGCTACACCGGCGTGTTTAGCCACTTTGCTCATGGACGTATTCATGATCCCTTGCTGCGCAATCACCTCTTCCGTGGCGTCCAAAATTAACCTGGTTTTATCGGGACTCATAGCTTCCACAAATAATGAATGAACGTTCATTCATTATTGTACTGCGTGTTTGCAACGCGCTGCAAGCAATAATTATCGCTATAAGTAAGGTGCGAGAGCTGAGAGTTCAGGTAAACTAGGCCGTTACGTTTGAAAATAGGTATTTTTGGTGAAGTTAAACCCCGCTCAACAACAAGCTGTCGAATTTGTCTCTGGCCCCTGCCTGGTACTTGCGGGTGCGGGGAGCGGTAAAACACGCGTAATCACCAACAAGATCGCCCACTTGGTGCGAGAGTGTCGTATGAGTCCTCGACATATTGCAGCGGTAACCTTTACGAATAAAGCAGCTCGTGAGATGCGCGAGCGGGTTGGACAAACCCTAGGTCGTAAAGAGTCTCGCGGATTAACCGTGAGTACCTTTCACACCCTGGGTTTAGATATCATTCGCCGTGAGCATAAACATCTGCGTTTAAAAGCTAATTTCTCCTTATTTGATGACCAAGACCAAGTTGCCTTGCTTAAAGAGCTAAGTATCGATCAGCTTAAAGAAGATAAAGACCTAATTAAGCAGCTGATTTCGCAAATATCGAATTGGAAAAATGACCTGATCTTGCCAAAACAAGCCAAAGACCAGGCCAGTGGTGAACGCGATCAACTATTTGCGCATTTATACCAAATCTATACCCAGCACATGAAAGCCTATAACGCCTTAGACTTTGATGACTTAATTGTTATGCCAACCATCTTACTGGCCACCAATCAAACGGTGCGTGAGTACTGGCAAAACCGTATTCGCTACTTGTTGGTTGATGAATACCAAGACACCAATACCAGCCAATACCAATTAGTGAAGTTGCTGGTTGGTGAGCGCGCACGCTTTACCGTAGTTGGCGATGACGACCAAAGCATTTATAGCTGGCGCGGGGCACAGCCTAAAAACCTAATGTTGCTGCAGACCGACTTCCCTCAATTGAAAGTTGTTAAACTTGAACAAAACTACCGTAGTTCGCAACGCATTCTAAAGTGCGCCAATATTCTGATTGAAAACAATGAGCATATTTTCGATAAAAGCCTGTTCTCGGAATTACCCTATGGTGAACCGGTTAAAATCATTTCTGCTAAAAACGAAGAACAAGAAGCAGAGCGGGTTGTAGCGGAGCTGATAGGACACCGCTTTATGAACGGCACTAGTTATAAAGACTACGCGGTTCTATATCGAGGCAATCACCAATCACGCCTGCTTGAAAAAACCCTAATGAATAACCGTATCCCCTATAAGATTAGTGGTGGTACCTCGTTCTTCTCGCGTAGTGAAATTAAAGACATTATGGCCTACCTACGGGTTATGGTGAATGACGAGGACGATAACGCCTTGTTGCGGGTAATCAATACGCCGCGCCGTGAAATTGGTCCAGCAACGATGGAGCGCATTGGTACCTATGCCAATGAAACCCACGTCAATTTATTCGAAGCCTGCTGCAAAGCTGACTTGTTGGCCGCTTTGCCGGCTCGAGCCCGTAAAGCTGTTGAAGGTTTCAGCCGCTGGTTAGTCGAGCTTTCAGACCGAGCACAGCGCGGAGAAGCCCAGCAAGCGGTGCGCGACCTCATCCGCGACATTAACTACGAAGACTGGCTCTACGAAACAAGCCCAAGCCCGCGCGCCGCAGAAATGCGGATGAAAAATGTCTCAGAGTTATTTCGTTGGATCACCGACATGTTAGAGGGCAGCAACGACAAAGAGCCGATGACCTTACCCCAAGTGGTCAATCGCTTAATATTGCGCGATATGATGGAGCGTGGCGAAGACGACGAAGAACTCGACCAGGTGCAACTGATGACCTTGCATGCCTCCAAAGGACTCGAATTCCCCTATGTGTATTTAATTGGTATGGAAGAAGGCTTACTGCCGCATCAAAGCAGCATTGATGAAGAAAATGTCGACGAAGAACGCCGATTAGCGTACGTGGGTATTACTCGCGCCCAAAAAGAACTGTTCTTCACCCTAACCCGAGAACGCCGGCAGTATGGCGAAACCTTCAAACCGGAGCCCAGCCGCTTTTTGTATGAGCTACCGCAAGATGATTTACAGTGGCCAAACGACAAGCGCGAAGTTAGCCCAGAGCAACGAGAAGCTAAGGGAGCCAAGGGAATTGCAGCGCTACGCGCGGCATTAGGCAATAAAGATTAATTGCGCTTAGCATTAGCAGCTAAGTGGTGAGCATTATCGGTTTAGACTTTAAGCCAATAAACCGATACTTTTTGACTTAATTTTGTAATGATGTGGTTACACGGATGTCATAACAAATAGTAAAACGATGAGAAAGAGATGATAGAGCCAAGCCAACGCGTACAAGAAACTAAAGAATCCTATATTCGTAATATCCTCAAAGTCATCCAACAACCAGGCATGTTATCGCTTGCCGGTGGTCTTCCCGATGCGTCGCGTTTCCCAAAAGCGATACTCGCGCAAGCAGCGCAGCACTTAGCGGATGACCCATCTATTTATCAATACGGCGCAACCGAAGGCTATGCACCGCTGCGCAAATGGCTGATTGATTCGCTCGCTTTGGCCGACGACGTTATGGTGACTAGCGGCTCTCAACAAGCTCTTGATCTCATTGCTCGCAGTTATTTAAACCCCGGCGATCAAGTACTATGTGAAGCTCCAAGCTACTTAGGAGCGCTACAGATTTTCGATTTGGCGCAAGCAAAGACACTGACGGTTAAAAGTGATAGCACGGGGCCTGATCTTGACCACCTTGAAAGCATGCTTAGCCAAAACCAAATCAAACTTTTTTACGCAGTCCCTGATTTCCAAAATCCTAGTTCAAGTTGCTGGACTTTGGAAAAGCGCCAAGGCGTTGCTTTGTTGTGCGAACGCTTCGATGTCGCCTTCATTGAAGATGCACCTTATCGCGAACTACGCTACAGCGGCGAAACGCTACCTAGCGTTAGTTCCTTATGTAAAGGGCAAGCGTTTTACATGGGATCGTTTTCGAAGATTGCTACGCCAAGCATGCGGGTTGGTTTTGTAATGGCCAGCCAAAAATTGCTGGAACCACTTAAGAAAGTCAAACAAGCCAGCGATTTGCACTCAGCATTGCCGATGCAACAAATGCTACTTGCAACCATCACTCATCCTGAATTTCCGGCGCATTTAGAGCAGCTTAAACAACACTATTGCGCACGCCGTGATGTACTCGTCGATGCACTAAATCGGCATTTGAGCGACTGGATAGATTTTGAAGTACCCGAAGGTGGAATGTTTGTTTGGGCCAAGCTTAAACAACACCAAGCTCATGATTTAGCTGCTAAAGCCCTAGATTACCAAGTGGCGGTTGTACCCGGTGATGAGTTTTGGCCAAGTGATGCCAGCATTGACTATCAAGCTATTCGCTTAAACTTTACTGCGCTTGATGATGCCCAGCTTGAACAAGCAGTTGAACGCTTAGCCGAAGTCATGTCAAACAGTTAAACCGGTGATGGTTTAGCTTAGTCTTTGATAAACTCGATATTGCTAAAACCCATGCGTTTGAACTCGCTGTCTCGGAATTCACGCATGGCGTTTTTACCTTTAGAATGCTGCAATACTTGGGCTTCCATCGCCAAATAGTTGCTCAGATCCACTCCTTCCGCAGCAGCTACCGCTTCTTGTAAGCTATTAAATCGGTCGTTAGCAAAGCCAATCGTTTTTACTACGTTGTTATAGGTGTAACGTATTTGTCGAGCCATCGGTATTGAAATCTCATCTTTTGAATTGCGCGCAGAATACCACCCTCGCTGACTAATACAAAAAATTTTCGCTTCTAAAGCACTCCGAGCTTGCGCACTAGAAGCGCAGCTCAATAATCTAGCTCACTCGGTTAGTTTTCTGACAACTAAGATCGCTAAAGCTTTGCTTTGGGTTCAACAATTTGGCGGCATTACTTTCAACACTGAGTAAACGATAGCTTCTTAAACGTTGGGCCCGATCTTCACCAAAACTGTTTTGATAAATATCGACAAGCTTATTCCACCGCTGTTCTTTGATAGTTGTTGATTCAAGCGCACCCTGCCAGGTTTGTAATTCACGCTGAACCAGCGGTGGAAACTCTGTAGTGTCGTCCCAGCGTGCAAAGGCTTTAAGATTACTAAGCACAAAATCCAATTGCCGCGCATCTGCTTGAGGGCCTATGCCCAAGGCCTTTTGCCCCAATTTTGTCCCTCGCAAGTCTGCGCCAATAAACCACGCACCCTGTGCTTGAATATCATCTTGGTATTTTCCATAGGGAGAGGTTTGCTCAGTAGCATCCTTGCCGTCATCACTTAAGTCCGCGCCGCGTAAATCGGCAAAGCTAAAGTCAGTTAACACATACTGTCCTTGACTAACAATCTTCCCACCAAAGTCACTGTTGTTGAATTGGGAATCTCGCAAATCCGCTGCACTAAAGCGCACCCCACTAAGTTTGGCCCCCTGCAGATTAGCCTGTCGCATAAAGACACAAGGAAATGAAGAAAAACTAAGATCGGTGTAGCTCAAGATAACGAGATCAAGCATTGCCCTATCGGGTTCAATCCAATAGTCGTCATGCTCGCCATCAAAGACCAATTGATTGAGAACAGCATGGCTCAAATCAACCCCAATAATACTAACGTCATAATCAATTAAGGTTGCTAAAGCATCACGTCGCCCGAGATCTCCCCACTTACCTTGAGCTCGATATATAGTCTCCCAAGAGCTATCAATTGCATTCACTTCGCGGTCATTGAATAGATAAACCGTTAAAGATATTAGCAGCAACCACATCGAGCCTTTATCGATAATATCCGCGCCATTAGAAAACCAAGATTTCAACACTGTTAATTGAGACTTGTAGTGGACTGATAAGGTCGAAGCCCACTGAGGGACAAAGCCATAAAGAGCTTTGAGTACTGGAAACACAAACCCTCGAAACCCAATCACCACAAACATAATGCATATAGAAAACTTCAAGACTTGGCTGGGATCACTCAGCAAACGCGTCCAGTTTCGTTCGACTTGGGAATAGTAATCACTTTGTTGAAGCTGCCAATCACTAACATCCAACAAGCTGTAATGGAAAAACCATAGCGCATAGACCATCAGTCCTAAACTGAGCGCTCTTTTGATCAAGGGGAAAAATACTTTTAGCCACAGTTGAGTCGCACTCAAGGGCCTAATGTTCAATGCCAAATCCGTGGCCTTATGTAATCGGTTGTTTTATCAGCATAATCCACACTGTGAAAGTTTGCGCTATCTAGATTAAATCTTGTTCAATAAAAGCAGTTCATATTTGAACTGCTGTAGGTTAGCCTATTAGCCCATCTTCGCAGTATGGTGGCATCAATTACTAAAATTTTTATCAAATAACAGCTCATATTGCTTTCGTATTGGAGACCACTAATGAAAAAAACTATGCTCGCCCTCATCACCCTCTCGGCATTAGTGGGATGCGCTCAAGAAAGCATCGAACCACAGCATCAGCAAACAACAATCACCACTGTTAAGGTACACGTCGCTCAAACCCAAACGGCTGAATTTACTGAAAAACACTCAGGACTGTTGCTTCCCAAGCATCAAGTTGATGTCACGAGCCGCACACCCGGTTACTTATTGAAAAGCTATGTTAATGCTGGCGACAAGATCGAAAAAGGCCAGCTGATGTACGAGTTGGATTCACTAGATTTTGAGTTGGAAAAAGCTGAACTAGAAGCGCAACTAGCCATCGCGAAAACACGCAGCGATATGGCGTCACGCGACCATAAACGTTCACAAAAACTAATTGGTAGCCTTGCTACGCAAGAAATAGAGGAAGTTGAAACACGCTTTAAGCTCGCGCAAGGACAAGTTCAACTGCTTGAACGCCAAATTGACCGAGTAAATCTTAGTATTGAGCGTACTACAATTCGTTCGCCTATCGCGGGTGTCGTTGGTGAAAAAAGCTTTGATATCGGCGCCATGATCAGCTCGTCACAAACTTTAAATACGATTGTTAACGACGAACAGCTTGAAGTCGTACTTAACATCGACGAGAAAAAACTACTGTCCATCACTGATGACCTTCGCCAAGGCAGAGCAGAATTTAAAGCCAAACTAAAGCTCATCGACGGTAGCATTTTACCCTCTGAAGGTGAGATAAGTTCAATCGACAATCATGTCGACCCAAGCACCGGAAGTCTCGCCGTTCGTATCGAATTTGATAACAATGGCCAAGCTTACGCCGGGCAATATGCAGAACTATTGGTGGTGCGTTCTGAAACGGCGATGTTGGTCCCGCAACAAGCAATCGTTAGTGACGCAAAAGCCGACTATGTTTATGTAGTTGAACACGATAAGGTTAAAAAAGTTGAGGTCACATTAGGCCAAGCATCCGCTGCAAAACGAGTGGTTCACGGCTTAGCTCTTAACTCAAAAGTCATCATCGAAGGACAAGCCAAACTATCTGTAGACCAAAGCGTCACGGTTGAGGGCTAGATCATGATTAGATTCTTTATCGATAGACCTAAATTCGCAATCGTACTCTCCATCTTAATGATGATGATTGGTGCTGCCGCTGTACTCAAGATGCCAATTGCACTGTATCCCAACGTTGCCCCACCAACCGTCAATGTCTTTTCCAACTATCGCGGTGCTAACTCACAAGTGGTCAATGACACTGTGGCCTCGGTTATTGAAAAACAAGTGAACGGGGTTGAGAGCATGATTTATATGCGATCCAATTCGGGAAACTCAGGACAGTATTCACTTAATGTCTTTTTCGATACCGATATGGATGTAGACCGCGCCGCAACATTGGTTCAAAACCGTGTCAATGCAGCGCTTCCGATGTTACCCGAGGCGGTCAAGCGTGAAGGTGTTTTCGTTGAAAAAGTTTCCCCCTCAATGCTGATGTTAGTGAGCCTTTACTCTCCAGATGCAAGCTTTGACGGTATTGATGTATCTAACTATGGCTCAAAATATTTAAAAGAAAGCTTAGCCCGAATCAATGGCCTCTCAAAAGTCGAGATTCTAGGTGAGAAAGAATATTCAATGCGCGTTTGGCTCAAACCTGAACGCCTATTAGCACTAGATCTTACTGCTGAAGATGTCATTCAAGCTATCAGTGTTCAAAACCAAACCCGTTCAGCTGGCTCTCTTGGTGCGGAGCCTGTTGTTGGTGACAGTCAATGGCAGTATTCAGTCACAGTCCGAGGCCGCTTAAAAAATGCCGATGAGTTTGCCAATATTCGCCTACGCACTAATCCCGACGGCTCACAGGTCCGCATTAAAGATGTTGCTGAGGTTAGTATCGGTGCCAACCAGTATTTGTACGACGCTTTCCACAACGGCAATCAAGCGGTGGCCTTGGCTATCTACCAAGACCCCAGCGCTAACGCCGTTCAAGTAGCACAAGGTGTTAAAGAACAACTTAAACAGCTCGGCCAAGACTTCCCTGATGGTTTGGAATATGCGATTGCCTATGATGCGACTGACAACATTAAGGTAACGATTGATTCCGCCCTTGAGACATTGCTGATTGCAGTACTGTTAGTCAGTGCTATTTCTTGGGTGTTTCTCGGTTCACTTCGCGCAACATTTATCGTTTGTAGCGCAATTCCAGTCTCGCTAATTGCAACCTTCTCGGTGCTACAAGCCCTAGGCATGTCAATTAACACAATCAGCCTCTTTGGTCTCATTTTGGCTATTGGCATCGTGGTTGACGCCGCCATCATCGTTGTAGAGACCGTTGAAAAAATAATGCACGAAGGTCAACACGATCCCAAGCTGGCTACCATAGAAGCGATGCAGAAAGTCTTAGGCCCTTTGATTGCCAGCGCCGCTGTGCTAGTCGCGGTATTTGCGCCGACAATTATGATGCCTGGCATGGTCGGTATTATCTTTAGCCAGTTTGGACAAACACTAGTTATTGCGGTGATCATTTCTACCTTGGTTGCACTAACACTAACCCCAGCTTTATCGGCAATGTTGATGAAGATCGAAACCAAACCCAAAGTATTACAACGGTTCGATCACGCTTTAGAAAGCTTCACCACCAAATTCGGAATGGTGGTTGGCATACTGTGTAAGCGGCTGCTGATTGCATTTTTAAGTATTGTGGCTCTGGTTGTTGCAACCGTTCTTGTTAATGGACAAATGGCACAAGCCTTGTTTCCGTCAGAAGACCAGGGGGTTGTATTCTCAGTCGTTGATCTGCCTAAAGGCGCTTCGTTAGAGCGCACCCGCAAGTCGGTTGCTAGCGTCACCCAAACCGTGCAGAGCCTTGATGGTGTTGCTAGTGTACTAAGCGTGCCCGGATACAATTTGTTCAATGAGGCAACTGATAGTTCTTCAGCTTTAATTGTAACTAAGCTCAATCACTGGAGTGAGCGCAGCTCAGAGCAACACCAAGATAAGATCGTTGCTCAAATTCAAGACGCAATCGATAACATGCCAGAGGGGCAAGGTATGGCCTTTGGACTACCAAGTGTTCCAGAGCTTGGGTTTGTTGATGGTGTCGAGTATATGCTACTCGACCAGAGAGGGCGCAATCCCGAAGAAATCGAACAGGCTTTGAATGAGCTACTCGATATAGCCAATCAACAACCCGAAATCGCCGCGGCATTCTCTACCTTTTCGGTAGACACACCTAATGTGAAGTTAGACATCAACGAAGAACGCGCAGCGATGAAAGGCGTGTCCTTTGCAAGCCTTGTAAACACCATTAATGCTCAATTTGGTGGAAGCTATGTCAATGACTTTACGATGGAAGGTCGCAACTACATGGTGATGGTACAAGCCCAAGCAGACCAGCGCCTAGACGAGTCGTCTTTAGACCGACTTTATGTACGTAATGAAGCCGGCAAGATGCTACGCGTTGGTAACTTAGTCGATACACATATCGAGTATTCCCCAGCGACCTTAGTACGCTACAACATCAATAATTCAGCATTAATTAATGCTATGCCAGCACCGGGTTATAGTAGTGGCGACGTTATTGCCGCCATGGAACGCGTGAGCGCCGAGCTTCCCAGTGGCTTTACCTATGAGTGGTCAGGTTTAAGTCGCCAAGAAAAAGAAGCCGGTAACGCCGCGAGTATCGCCTTTACCCTAGCGATGGTTATTGTGTACTTGTTACTCGTTGCCCAGTATGAGTCTTGGTTAACGCCTCTAGCAATCTTACTGCCCGTTCCAACAGCAGCATTAGGGGTTATGAGCTCTGGATTTTTTGTCGGTGGAACCATCAGCCTTTACACCCAAATTGCGTTGGTGCTTTTGATTGGTATGACTGCACGTAATTCAATCTTAATTGTGGAATTTGCTAAGCAACTTCGAGAACAGCAAGGCTATAGCTTAATTAAGGCCGCGACGAGCGCAACTCAACTTAGAATGCGAGCAATTTTAATGACTGCACTTAGTTTTGCCATAGGCCAAATACCGTTGATGATTGCTTCCAGTGCCGGTGCAGGCGCGCAACAGGCAATTGGCTGGGCAGCGTTCGGTGGCATTATCTTTGCTACGTTTGTCGGTTGCTTGCTAGTACCCGCCGCTTTCGTATTCTTCCAAGGCTTACGCGAAAAACGCAAGCCGGTGATGAAAGCCGAGGCAGCTTTACAACACTAATAGATCACAGGCAAAGAGCGCAATCTAAGTTCAAGCGCTCTCGTTACTATTTAGCTTATTTTTATACTTGTTACATAGATCAATCAGCGTTTGGGTGACAAACAGCATGAGATCTCGGTATTCATAGCTCTCCAACACCATCCAATCGATAAGTTGGATATTACTATTTGCAACGGTGTCTAAAGACACCGCTTGTAATACCCCCGCTTCAACATAGGGTTTTGCGGTAAAGTCAGGCAAAGGAGCTGCGCCTAAGCCTTGCGCTGCAAAAGCCGCAGCTTGGGAAAAATTTTGGGTATAGGAAGTACTTAAGGCCCAACTCTCCCATTGCAAACGACTCACATCGTTGGAACCCGTCTTGGGCCAAAACATACGATAAGGCGTGAAATCTGCAGCAACACGCGTTCCGTCCAACAGGGATAATGGATGACTGGGGTTTGCATAAATATTGAAACCAATCGTTCCAAGATTGTCGACTAAGAGACCTCGCAAGGTGGCATCTTCGCGTAGAACCAACAAGCCATCGACCCGTTGACTCATAAGTAAGCCATAGCCTTCAAATATCGAAGGCTGGGATATTTCAATATTTAAGTGTGGCCAACGCGTATAAACTTGGCTGAACAAATCCGCGATCAGTTCGTTGGGCAATAGGTCAGGGATTGCCAAGCGTAGTGTTTCTGGCATTGAGTCATCAAAGAGCTGTGATGCCAAAGTAGAAAACTGCTCTACAGTTGCCAGCGTCAGTTCTGCTCTCGAGAGCAGTCTTTTACCCCGCTCAGATATAAGCATGCTTTTACCCGACGCTTCGCGTACAAATAGTTTATAGCCGAGTTCATCTTCCATCGCTGCGATCACCCGGCCTAAAGTAGGATGCGAACGCCCGAGTTTTTTAGCCGCTTTCGTTAAAGAACCATGCTCAACTACGGCTAAAAATACTTGAATTGAATCACTATCAATCACACTTTCTTCCTTGGATAAATATAGCCAAACTACTATGCCCAATTCTTATAGGTATGAGCAAGCAAGATTAGCACGCTTCTCAAGCATTCAACCATGCCCTAAAAGCAGGCTTCACATGGACAATCAAAATTTCAGCATTTATATTCAGCTAGTGATCTCGCTCAACTATTTTGCTATTGGCTCTGATAGCCTACAACAACGCTATTCAAGGATGAATCAATATAACCATGCCTAATGCCCAGCTAAGTGTTTTCCAAGGTGCCAATCTTCTACTATCCGCACTACTTGGCTCCAGCGTACTGATTATTCCAGCACTCGCAGCAAGCGAAGCAGGACTCTATTCTCTTGTGGGCTGGCTTATCATCATTGCGGTGATGATCCCGGTGGTATTTACTTTCTCAGGACTAGGACGCCGCTATCCGCACGAAGGCGGAACCGCCCACTACGTTGCCCACGCCTTTGGCCCATCTCATTCCAAAGCTATCGCCTGGCTCTACTTAGCCATTGCACCGATTGGACCACCGGTTGTATTTATCACCGGAGCAAGTTACTTCTCCCAGATTTTTGGCGGCTTAACACTGCCCGCCTTAACACTAGAACTAGCGATGTTAGCGCTAGTTACCCTAATGAACTTCGTAAAGCTAAAAACGTCAGCCAAACTGCAATCGCTTATTTCATGGGCACTAGTTGTAGCCATCATTCTCGTCAGTATTAGTAGTTTGTTTTATCAAGACGCAACAATACAAGCCCCTATAGTGCCATTTGAGATAGGACATTTAGGCGCCGCAATCGCAATCATGTTCTGGTCATTTGTTGGTATTGAAGCTATCTGCCACGTTGCCAACGAGTTCAAAGATCCCAGCCGTGATTTTCCGAAAGCTGTATTTATTGGGGTTGGCGCAGCCGCCGCCTTATATATCGTGATTAGTTACGCCGTGGTGGTGCATGGTGCTTATGGTAGCGAGAGCAAAAACCTAAATTCCATCACCCATATAGCCGAAATTGGTTTAGGCGTGTTTGGCCAACGCTTAGTTGCCATCCTTGGATTTTTAGGCTGCTTCGCCGCTGTAAACTTATACCTCATGAGCTTTGTACGCATGCTTTATAGCTTGTTCGAGGGCAAAGGTAATCAACACCCATTAAGAAAGAAATCATCGTTAGGCATTCCAGTTGCCGCCTTATTCTTGGTAAGCCTCAGTATTGCACTAGTACTAATCACCAGAAATAACCTACAGTTTTCATTTGAAAGCTTACTCGCCATAGCTAACGCCATGTTTGTCGTTATATACCTAGCCGCGTCGCTAGCTGGCATAAAGCTACTCACCGGAAGCGTTCGCATTGCCGCAATAGCAGCCGCAATATTTTGCGCCATCATCCTCTACTTCACCGGAGTCTCCGGTCTACAAGCTTTGGGGATCTATCTTGTCTTTTTTATTTTAGACCATCTTAGCAATGCCTTTAATCGAACAAAGCCCAAAAGTTCACATTCGATATAGTTCTGTAAGCCGGATTAATCGCGACAAATACCTTAGAGATGTATCAGTCAGTTAAGAAAAGTCATAGAAAGGTTAATGCTAGATTCGTTTGCGCTCATGCAAGGTAACTAAGGAGCATAGACATGACCTACAGCTTTGTCAGAAATATTTACACTCAACTTAGCAACATACATTTATATAGTTTAACATTAATTTTCATGACGACAGTTTTAATAGAGAGATTGCTGAATCTAAGTAAGAGTCTGATATGTCGTGATTTTTTACACTACTTATAGGTAATAGATACGCACTCCATACCCCGTAAGGGATAGCTCTTTAGGCATATTAAATGCAGTACTTTTTACTCAGCCGTTCATTTCCTCATGCGCGGTACTGGAGATACCCTCACAAGGAGTAAAAATGAATAAGCTTACACCTCTATCGCTATTAGCCGCATTAGCTTTTTTACCATCATTTGCAAACGCTGGATTAGTAACGGTTGAATTCAATGACGGAGATTCATTGTCTGATTGGACTGTTGATCGAGCAGCGCCAGCTGGTTTCGAAATCGTGAATAATGAATTGGTTATGTCAATCGATGGAACCAGTTCTGACTCTAGTTTTCATAAAACAAAAGGGATGAAGTTAGACATAGGACGCGCGGATTATTTAGCCATCGATATTATGATTGACTCTGCCTGGGAAGGCGTCAATCGTTTCGGAGGAATCTGGGCAACTGCATTTAATTTGCTCGGTGGTATATCAGGCTGGCCGATATTAGAGTTTCAAGGTGATGATGGAATACAAGCCTGGGACAATAATGGCTGGCACGCAACTGATGCAAGCTATAATCCGGATGAGTTTAATAACTTTGCATTTCAAATAAATGATTTTGGCGTTGAATACTTAGTGAATGGCAATGTCATTTACACAGATCCAAATGACATCTACCAGACAGCATATTTTGGCAACGTCATTCTAAACGCTAAAGATGCTGGTTTTGAATACAATGTAAGGTATGACAACTTAAGCTACCGCACTGTCCCCGAACCCACCACTCTAGCTATTTTTGGACTAGCGTTATTAGGACTTACAGTTAAGCGCAAAAGATCATAGGCATATTAATAATAAGGCACCCTCAATAAGGTCGGGTGCCGTTGTCAAATTAAGACGAAATTAAACTTCTAACTATCCACCGCACCGCTCATACCGTTAACGCTCTGTTAAAAACCTAGCTAGTAAATCATCGACAATATAACTCTTCCGAGCCCAGCACACTTTTAACAAGTATGTTTTTCGCTAGCGATAGTAATTGGCGTGTAATTGGAGCCTAAGAAGGATGGTGTAAATGAACTTGGAACTGAGGTTTGTGTTGATTGTCTGCCTCCTACTTTCACAGTGAAGTCGGGGTTTCGAGAAGCATGGCTTCGAGCCTTGCGAGCGGGTTGAGCTTTCGGCAATATGCTCCTGCATTGGCTACTCTCGCCATCCATGGCGAGATACGATGGCACCATATGGAAATGAGAATAAACACTGTACTGATTCATCGCAGCTAAAGGTATTTCGCAAACACGTAACTTTTACAGAGTGGATTTAATGCAATTCGGATAGAGAAGTCTTTGGGAAGTTAGCGCCTACTTTCACAGCGAGCAAGGGAATTCGAGAAGCATAGCTTCGAGCCTTGCGAGCGGGTTGAGCTCTGCAAAACCCTTAACGGCCTATAAAAGATATAGAATAATGAATTAGCGGGATGAAGGTCTTTGTGCGCAAGGTGCGTTCCCCGCAAGTGGGTTTCTGCGCTGCCGACATGGATGTCGGTAGTAGAGCAATGCAGGAGCATATTGCCGTCAGCGCTTATACGAAAAAGGCCTCTGCGTGAGCAGAGGCCTTTCGTGTAATTGGAGCCTGGCAGGCGGAACAAGGAATTCGAAGAGCATTGCTCTGAGCTTGTGCAGCGGGAGCATCTACGATGCGACCTGATAGTAATGAGAAGAAGCACGGTAATGATTCATCGCACCGATTGATGTTCCGCAAACACCCAACTTTCACATCTGTGTTCCCCGCAAGTAGTCCTGCAACGCAGTTGCTAAAACGAAAAAAGCCCATCCGTTAGGATGGGCTTTCTCGTTTTAATAAGAGCCTGGCAGTGACCTACTTTCACATGGGGAAACCCCACACTATCATCGGCGCAATTGCGTTTCACTTCTGAGTTCGGCATGGGATCAGGTGGGGCCACAATGCTATGGCCGCCAGGCAAAAAACGTGTTGTCTTAAAAAGTCTGGA
>NZ_RAQO01000003.1 GCF_003610775.1 Alginatibacterium sediminis
TGGTGAGATAGGAATATCAACCATAATTGAGGTTTTGTAAGCATCTGACATTAGGATAAAATATTGCTTGAGCGAGCTTAATCTTGAACCTAGGTGTCAGGGTTTAAATGAGAAGTTTGAGTAATACATTGTTAGGTGCTTACAGTAAATAATTACCGGCCAGATAGTTTCATGACCGGCTTTTTATGTGTATCCAGTGTTAGGTTATGATTCTCTACTTACCGCCAGTCTTTAATAGTTTTATTAAGCGAACTGCCTTTTCAACGAGGATTAAACCTAATATAAGTATCTCGGTATATTCACGCATTTAGTTTATCCGTTAGTGGTCTTAGTTCGATATTAGGAGTTCTCTGCACAACTGTCAATATGGCGTAACCATCTGTAAATAAAGGTTTTAATGGATTTTATGGCGTTCGCTGGCAATTCGCTGGACAGTCAGGAAACTTTGTTGGCATTTACTGGCGAAAAAATTTTGGAATATTTTCGTTAATAGGAAATGTACATTTCAAGGTGATTTTGGACGTAAGTTGCAAAACACACCTAACAAACAATTTAGGTAGATTCGCAACGCGTAGCATTTTCGGATTGATTCGACTTCAGTATTTGCGTCACAATAGTTTCAGTTCGTGGCAGTGTGCTACTACTTAATTGGGCGTTTAAATCAATTCGTTGCTACGTTGCCAAATTAGAAACACTTTTACCTCAGTGCCTGCAAAAACGTGCTTCTGGGTTATTGAGTGTTAGTTACCCAACAATTAACAAGCCGAGCTTGGATTGTATCTAAGTGTATGGTGTTGGATTCGTCAATTTTGCCTTAATTGTCTTGACCTTCTTAGGGTGTGGTTTAAGCTTTACTTGAAGCAGCTTTGCTGCGCACTTTCCACTTTCCTTTTCCTTGCTCACAGCAGTGGAATTTGTAACTATGTCTGCATTGATAAATGATGTGTTTTGGCAGTATTGGCAAGACGATGTACATACTTTAATTTCAGGATAGTTATGAGCAAACAAATCGTAAATACAGAAGCGGCTCCTGCGGCGATCGGTCCTTATACTCAGGCGACTAAAGTTGATGAGTTGATCTTCACCTCGGGTCAAATCCCTCTTGATCCTGTTTCTATGGAAGTTGTTGAAGGTGGGATCGCTGAGCAAACTAAGCAGGTGATGGATAATCTTGTGGCTGTACTAGAAGCCGGTGGTGCTGGTGCAAATACGGTTATCAAAACCACATGCTTTTTGAGCGATATGAATCACTTTTCTGCGTTTAATGAAGTCTATGCGAGTTATTTCCCTGCCAACCCGCCAGCACGTTCTTGTGTTGAGGTGGCGCGCTTACCTAAAGACGTTTTGGTTGAAGTCGAAGCGATTGCTCAAATCCTTTAGTGGAAACAGGTATGTCTAACTTAACTTACCTACTTGTGGTGAACTCAGCTGTTTATGGGCAGCAAAGTGCAGCCCATGCGCTCAAGTTTGCTCAAGCTATAACCGAGTCGGAACATACCTTAAGCGCTGTTTTTTTCTATCAAGACGGTGTGAGTAATGCCTTATCTACGCTGTTACCTGCTAGCGATGAAGTTAATTTAGTTCATCGGTGGAAAGATCTTGGCCGTCAACATGGCGTTGATCTGCTCGTTTGTAGTGCAGCGGCGGCTCGGCGTGGCCTCATTGATGAGACGGAGGCAACTTCTGCTGACTTAGTTTGCACTCAAGATGACGCCTTTATTAGTGCCGGTTTAGCTGAGCTGGCGATGCTTAGTTTGAAGGCGGATCGGGTGATTCAGTTATGAGTCAATTACTGTATGAGTTTGTCAGTTCGCCTCATCAGAGCGCTAACTCACGCGAAGGCTTAGATGCGGTACTTGCGGCTAGCGCTGTAACTGATGACATCGTGGTTGTGTTTCATCAATTAGGGCCATTGCAGCTATTAACTAATCAGGTAACGGACCAAGCCCTAGTGCGTAGTATATTGCCGACATTCAAAATGTTGGATTTGTATGATGTCGAAGCGGTGTATGTCTTAGATACCTGCTTGCAGGACTTGGGTCTTCAACAAAGCGACTTAGCAATTGAGCTTAAGGTCCTTAGTTTGAAAGATTTGACTAAGCTTCGGCGCAATGCCCATGCAATATTAAGGTTTTAGTATGCTACATATTGTAAAATCATTAGCGGCGCTACCTACATGCTTGAAACAGTGTGAGAAACAAGACCAAGTCTTGCTTATAGAAGAGGCCTGCTTCGCCTTATTGGTCGGTGAAGATGATCAAGACTCTAAAATTCTAGACTTCAATTTCTCTATTCTTCGCAGTGACCTCGAAGCGCGTGGATTAGTTGAGAAATATCAATTATATCAAAGTCATATCGTTGACTATAACGGCATGCTTGATTTAACTGCGAAGCATCACCCTTGTTTGACTTGGTAAGGCATTAATTTTTTGCTTTTCAGGTAATAACAAGGCTTGACTATCCCCCCCTCAACGCATAAAATTTCGCCTCCCCGATATTCGGGGTGATTTTTCACCTACTTACTTGTATTTCAGGAGCTATTTTAAATGGCAACTATTAATCAGTTGGTACGCAAACCTCGTGCAAACAAAGCTTCAAAAAGCAATGTTCCAGCACTAGAAGCGTGTCCACAACGTCGTGGCGTATGTACTCGTGTATATACTACCACTCCTAAGAAACCTAACTCAGCACTACGTAAAGTTGCTCGTGTTCGTTTAACTAACGGCTTCGAAGTAACATCTTACATCGGTGGTGAGGGTCATAACTTACAAGAGCACTCGGTCATTTTGATCCGTGGTGGTCGTGTTAAAGATTTACCTGGTGTTCGCTATCACACTGTTCGTGGAGCGCTTGATTGCGCGGGTGTAACTACTCGTCGTCAAGGTCGTTCTAAGTACGGCGCTAAGCGACCTAAGTCTTAACGGCACTCCGTCAGTAAGGCCAAACAGTAACTAACGAAACATAAATTTCGTTTTGGGGAAACCTGAAGCAAACCGGAGATATTAAGATGCCAAGACGTCGCGTAATCGGTCAACGTAAAATCCTGCCAGATCCTAAGTTCGGATCGGAACTTCTGGCAAAGTTCGTCAACGTAGTAATGGTTGACGGCAAAAAATCAACTTCTGAAAAGATCGTATATGGTGCACTTGACGTAGCTGCTGAAAAGTCAACTAAGTCACACCAAGAGATTTTCGAAATTGCCCTTGAAAACGTACGCCCTTCAGTCGAAGTTAAATCTCGACGTGTAGGTGGTTCTACTTACCAAGTACCTGTTGAAGTGCGTCCAGTACGCCGCAACGCTCTAGGTATGCGTTGGTTAGTAGATGCTGCGCGTAAACGTGGTGAAAAATCAATGGCTCTGCGCCTAGCTGGAGAAATCCTCGACGCGTCAGAAAACAAAGGCACTGCAGTGAAGAAACGTGAAGACGTTCACCGCATGGCTGATGCAAACAAAGCGTTTGCACATTACCGCTGGTAGAATACCCGGTAATACTGTTGCGCAATTGCTAAGGCAATTGCGCATCTTTTTCAAATCTAAGGCTTACGCTTTAGTAAGAGGATAGAATGGCCCGTACAACTCCGATTGAGCGCTACCGTAATATTGGTATCGTTGCGCATGTTGATGCTGGTAAAACAACAACGACCGAACGTGTGCTTTTTTATACCGGTCTATCTCATAAAATTGGCGAAGTTCACGACGGCGCTGCTACCATGGATTGGATGGAGCAGGAGCAAGAGCGTGGGATCACAATTACCTCAGCTGCGACGACTACATTTTGGCGCGGTATGGATGCTCAATTTGAAGAGCATCGAATCAATATTATTGACACCCCAGGACACGTCGACTTTACTATTGAAGTAGAGCGCTCTTTGCGCGTGCTTGACGGTGCGGTTGTAGTATTTTGTGCCGCGTCGGGTGTTGAACCTCAATCTGAAACTGTCTGGCGTCAAGCAGATAAATACCATGTCCCTCGTTTGGTCTTCATTAATAAAATGGATCGACAAGGCGCCGATTTTGAACGCGTGGTGGCTCAGATTGAAGATCGTTTAGGTGCGACCTGCGTACCGGTCCAATTGAATATTGGCAGCGAAGAAGAATTTTCTGGTGTGATTGACCTGATTAAAATGAAGGCCATCAACTGGAGCGAAGCAGATCAAGGTACTAGCTTCAATTATGAAGACGTTCCAGCGTCATTGCTCGAGCGAGCTAACGAGTTGCATGAACAACTTGTCGAAGCCGCTGCAGAAGCGAATGAAGAGCTTATGGACATCTATTTGGAAGAAGGTGAGCTTAGCGAAGCGCAAATCAAACTTGGGCTACGCACGCGCACTCTGGCTAATGAAATTGTACTCGCTACCTGTGGTAGTGCGTTTAAAAACAAAGGTGTGCAAGCGGTGCTTGATGCAGTTGTTGATTTCTTGCCGGCGCCAACCGATGTTTTGGCGATAACTGGTCATGATTTAGATGACAATATCGTTGAGTGTCCTGCGGACGATAGCAAGCCGTTTGCAGCATTAGCATTTAAAATTGCTACTGACCCATTTGTGGGTACGCTCACGTTTATGCGTGTCTACTCTGGTACCGTCGAAACCGGTAAAACGGTTTTTAATTCGGTAAAAGAAAAACGAGAGCGCTTAGGTCGAATGGTGCAAATGCATTCTAATGACCGAAAAGAAATTAAGGAAGTTCGTGCCGGCGATATCGCTGCTGCAATTGGTTTAAAAGATGTCACAACAGGCGATACGCTATGTGACCTAGACCATAAAGTAGTGCTAGAGCGCATGGAGTTCCCAGAACCAGTGATTCAAATCGCGGTTGAGCCACGCACCAAGGCTGACCAAGAAAGGATGGGAATCGCATTAGGTAAATTAACTGCTGAAGATCCCTCGTTCCAGGTTGAAACTGATGAAGAGTCAGGGCAAACCTTAATCTCAGGAATGGGGGAGTTGCATCTCGACATTATCGTGGATCGAATGAAACGCGAATTTAAAGTTGATTGCAACGTGGGTAAACCACAAGTAGCGTATCGAGAATCGATCCGCAAAGCAGTTGAGGTTGAAGGTAAATTCATTCGTCAGTCTGGCGGTCGCGGTCAATATGGTCATGTATGGCTCAAATTGGAACCACGAGAAGCTGGCTCGGGCTATGAGTTTGTCAATGAAATTGTGGGCGGAACTGTTCCTCGTGAATTTATTCCGGCAGTCGATAAAGGCTGTAAAGAACAAATGGATCAAGGTGTACTTGCAGGCTATCCTATGCTTGATGTTAAAGTCACATTGTTCGACGGTTCTTTCCATGATGTTGACTCCAATGAAATGGCGTTTAAAATTGCCGGTTCAATGGGCTTTAGAAAAGGTGCACTGGAGGCGGATCCGGCACTACTTGAACCAATGATGAAAGTTGAGGTGACAACACCTGATGACTTCATGGGTGATGTAGTTGGCGATCTTAACCGTCGCCGAGGGATGATTGAAGGCATGGACGATGGTCCTGGTGGTCTGAAAATTATTCGCTCCAAGGTGCCATTAGCTGAAATGTTCGGCTATGCTACTGATCTACGGTCTGCATCTCAGGGACGTGCTTCTTACTCGATGGAATTCCAAGAGTACAATGAAGCACCTAAAAATGTCGCTGGCGCAGTAATCGAAGCGAAGTATTAATTTAGTTTTAATGTCTGCTAAAAGCAGGTTTACGCAAAGAAGGTACACATTGTGTCTAAAGAAAAATTTGAACGTCTAAAACCGCATGTAAACGTAGGTACTATTGGCCACGTTGACCACGGTAAAACTACTCTTACAGCAGCAATCACTAACGTACTTGCTAAAGTTTACGGCGGTGAAGCTAAAGATTTCGCAGCAATCGATAACGCTCCAGAAGAGCGCGAGCGTGGTATTACTATTTCAACGTCTCACGTTGAATACGATACTCCTACGCGTCACTATGCACACGTTGACTGCCCAGGACACGCCGATTATGTTAAAAACATGATTACCGGTGCTGCTCAAATGGATGGCGCAATCTTGGTTGTTGCATCTACAGATGGCCCAATGCCACAAACGCGTGAGCACATCTTGCTTTCACGTCAAGTTGGTGTTCCTTACATCATCGTGTTCATGAACAAATGTGACATGGTTGATGACGAAGAACTACTTGAGCTAGTAGAAATGGAAGTTCGTGAACTTCTTTCTGAATATGAGTTCCCAGGCGATGATATCCCTGTGATCCAAGGTTCAGCACTTAAAGCGCTTGAAGGCGAAGAAGAGTGGGAAGCTAAAATCATCGAGCTTGCAGAAGCTCTTGATTCATATATCCCAGAGCCAGAGCGTGACATTGATAAGCCGTTCCTACTACCAATTGAAGATGTATTCTCAATTTCAGGTCGTGGTACTGTTGTAACTGGTCGTGTTGAGCGTGGTATTGTTAAAGTTGGTGAGTCTGTAGAAATCGTTGGTATTAAAGAAACGACTACAACGACTTGTACTGGCGTTGAAATGTTCCGCAAGCTTCTAGACGAAGGTCGTGCTGGTGAGAACTGTGGTATTCTTCTACGTGGTACTAAGCGTGAAGATGTACAACGTGGTCAAGTATTGTCAGCTCCAGGGTCAATCAACCCACATACTAAATTCGAAGCTGAAGTATACGTACTAAGCAAAGATGAAGGCGGACGTCACACGCCATTCTTCAAAGGTTACCGTCCACAGTTTTACTTCCGTACAACTGACGTAACAGGTGCTGTAGAGCTTCCTGAAGGCGTAGAAATGGTAATGCCAGGCGACAACTTGAAATTTGTTGTAGAGCTAATCTGCCCAATCGCAATGGACGAAGGTCTACGTTTCGCGATTCGTGAAGGTGGTCGTACTGTTGGTGCTGGTGTTGTAGCTAAGATTTTCGCCTAGTCGAAATGTAGTACACCCAGTCTAAAAAAAGCTCGCTAACGCGGGCTTTTTTCGTTTTAAGATCTAGGTACAAGGTACAAGGTACAAGGTACAAGGTACAAGGTACAAGGTACAAGGTACAAGGTACAAGGTACAAGGTACAAGGTACAAGGTACAAGGTACAAGGTACTAGGTACAAGGAGAGCTGGCTTTGAGTAAAATAGTTCGAGTAGCGGTAGGTGTTATTCTACGCGCTGAGGAAGTGTTGGTTGCAAAACGCCATGAAGACCAGCATCAAGGGGGCCTATGGGAGTTTCCAGGCGGGAAGATAGAGCCTCAGGAGTCAGCGAGCAAAGCTCTAGCGCGCGAACTTTTAGAGGAGGTTAACCTTGAAGTTATATCTCTAGCACAAGAGCCTTGGCTTTCGCTTAGCCATGACTATGGGGACAAACGCGTTGAGTTGATTGTTTTTATAGTCAGAGACTTTAAAGGGGAAGCTAAAGGTTTAGAGGGGCAGCCACTACGCTGGCTTAAGGTTCAAGAGTTAGAAACTTCGGATTTCCCAAAAGCAAACGCAGTGATAATTAGTGAGCTTAAAAAACTACTGTAATTAACTGCTATTCCCAGTTATCAGACTTTCCTTCATCTTCTTGGACTGGGCGGCCTTTAATCACTTTTTCTTCGTTGGCCCATTCCCCCAGGTCGATGAGACGACAACGCTCACAACAAAAAGGTCGAAATGGACTTTGTTCGCCCCAAACTACAGTTTTGCTGCAAGTAGGGCATTTCACTTCAACAGTCATAATAATTCCAGCTAAGCAATTTTACAGCAGGCTATGCTACAAGCGATATCTTCTTGCTGCAAGGGTTCTGTGGCAACAAATTTTATCGCATAGCGATGCTTGTGCCCACTTACGGTTGGGTAAGCGCAGAGGTTAGAATCGATACTAATTTGTAACAGCTCTGCATCGTCAACACTGCCTTGATAAAAACCCTTTAGAGCCAAAATTTGTACTGGATGTTTTTGCTGACGAGCCAAGCCTAGCAATAACTCAATGGCATGTTCAACCTCGTACAGAGGCTCAAGCCATTGTGAGATTTGGTAATCGCGATAAGCCCGCTCTTGATGCAACCAGTGGTGCAGCTGGGGTACATCGAAAGCAAAGCAACCGCCAGGTAAGCTAATGCGCTGCTTTACACTTGAGAGCAGTCTGTCTTCTTTAAGCATGTCAAAACGATGGGGTTTCGCTAAGTAAGCTAAGTGCCGGTTAATTTGGGCAAGCAATTGGTCTATGGTTTGGGTGTCTACTTGCGCATGCGCTTTCCATGAGTGTAACTGCTTCTTTTGCCTCTCCAAATCTTTGACTAAATCGCCTCGCCAATCACTACGTTCAAGTAGTTCAATAAGTTCGAAGTAGCTTCTAAAAAAAACATGTTGCTGAGAATGAGAGTCGAGTAACTTGGTATCGCGAATCAATCGGAAATGTGATTCTAAGCGCAGGTAGTTTCTAACTTTTTCGTTGAGAGGGTGTTCGAATACGGTCACTGACATTGTGGCGTCCTGCTGAGTCTAACATTTCTAAAGCCTTGTTATGGAGTGTAACCACCACCAAGGGATCTGTCATGACTTATACAGCATTTAGATAAATTTTACCTAATTTTCCGGGACTGACTTGTGATTGATTTGATCCTGTAAGCTAATTCTAAGATAGCGCCAAATAACGTAAATGGAGCTGTTCAATTTGGGTTTCCAAATGGGAATGGGTTTGACTGTTGTCGACAACATCATCGGCTAGTCTTAATCGTTGTTCTCTAGGCATTTGGGAGTCGATAATAGCTTTGGCTTGTTGTTCTGAACACCTATCTCGAGCCATAGTACGCTTAAGTTGAATGCTTGGATTCGTATCTATAACTAATGAGCGGCTGACATATTGTTGAAGATTGTTTTCGAACAGCAGTGGAGCAACCAGTAAGCCATAACTAGAGTTGATACCTAGAAGTTGGCTTAGCATATGTTCTCGGATTAAGGGGTGGGTAAGTTGCTCAAGCCAAGTTTTCTGTTGCGCTGAATTGAAAACAATATTGCGAAGTTTAGTACGATTTAGCGAGCCATCAATATTAAGAATACTGTCGCCAAAGTGTGTGCAAATTTGTTTCAAAGCATCACTACCTGGAGCTACAATTTGACGAGCCACAATGTCTGCATCTACGGATTGGATACCGAGCCGATTAAAAATTGCTTCGGCTTCGGACTTTCCGCTAGCAATGCCACCAGTTAATCCTACAATGAAGCTAGCCAATTAGACCAATCCTGAGACTGAAAGATACCAATCAACTATTAATCCGCCCCAAAATAAATTGATTAAAGCGGCTATAGCTAAGTATGGCCCGAATGGAATGGCTTGTTGTCCTGAAATGGATTTACGCAGCAACAGTGAAATGCCAACGATCGCACCTACGGCGGATGCTAAAAGTATAGTCAACGGTAGTGCTTGCCAACCAAACCAAGCGCCTATAACGGCGAACAACTTAAAGTCCCCGTAGCCCATGCCTTCTTTTCCAGTCAACAGTTTAAAAACCCAAAAAAGACACCATAAGCTCATATAGCCTACGGCTGCGCCCAGAACGGCATCGGTTAGCGCGACGAACTGTTGGTCAAGGTTTAGAAGTAAGCCAAGCCATAATAGTGGGAGGGTTATTTGGTCGGGAAGGTACATTGTATCGAAATCAATCAAGGCTAAGCTTAGCATAAGCCAACAGAAAAGACTGGCCCAGATCAGCTGCGAACTAAAGCCAAAATGAATATAACAGGCAAAGGCCAATATCGCGCAACCTAGTTCAACTAGAGGATATCGGATTGATATTGCAGCTTTACAAGTTCGGCATTTGCCCCGAAGTATTAACCAGCTGATAAGGGGAATATTGCACCAGGCTGGTATCAAACTTTTACATGAAGAACAACGCGAGCGCGGCACCATTAAGTTGAAGCGTTCTGGTGATTTTTGCGCTAGCTCAGGTTCAATTTCTAGAAAACTCTGGCACTCTGTGCGCCACTGGTTCTGCAGCATAATTGGAAGTCGATAAATCACAACATTCAGGAAAGAACCGATGCAAAGTGCTAAAGCAATCCAAAAAGCGAGTATGACTGTTGGGAACAGCTCCGCAAGCGTTAATAAATTAGTAGTAAAAGACATTACTTAACAATACTACCAAGTTGGAAGATTGGTAAGTACATGGCAACAACCATTCCGCCTACAAGCACTCCGAGTACCACCATTATTAAAGGTTCAATGAGTGAGGTAAGGCCATCAATGGCATCGTCCACTTCGCCCTCATAAATGGTTGCTACTTTATCTAGCATACTATCCAAGGAACCTGCTTCTTCGCCGATCATCACCATTTGAGTGACCATATCTGGGAAAATATTAACAGTTTTCATCGCCACATTCATCTGCATACCGGTGGTGACTTCGTCGCGGATTTGAATAATCGCATTGCGATACACTACGTTCCCAGAAGCCCCCGCAGCTGATCCTAGCGCTTCAATTAGTGGGATACCTGCGGCAAAAGTGGTCGATAAGGTTCTCGCAAAGCGAGCCATTGCTGCTTTATGAAGGATAGGACTTACCACGGGTAGTCTTAATACAAATCGGTCAGTTGCATCCTGTACTTTTTGGTATTTCCGATGCGCTTTGGTGAAGATAATTATAAAGGCAAGTATCCCTCCAAAAACCCAATGGTAGCTCTGTTGTAGTAGCTGGGAAATTCCAATAACAAACTGAGTGAATGCTGGCAGTTCTGCGCCAAAATCTGCGAAGATTTTCTCAAACTGCGGAATAACAAAAAGTAATAAAATGGCAGTTACAGTTAGCGCTACAATCAAAACTGTCGCTGGATAAAACATGGCTTTTTTGATCTTGGACTTTAGCGCTTCGGCCTTTTCCTTATAAGTAGCTACCCGGTCGTAAATAGTCTCTAAAGCACCACTTTGCTCGCCAGCTTCGACTAAGTCGCAATATAAATCATCAAATTGAACAGGGTACTTTCTTAAGGCCTCGGATAGCGGATTTCCTGTTTGTACATCGTCGCTGATGCTGCCAATCAACTCTCGTAGCGGCGGTTTTTCAGCGCTGCGGCTTATAATACCAAGAGTCTGAACCAGTGGTACGCCAGCTGCCAGCATGGTAGCAATCTGGCGAGATACAATGGCGATATCCATTGCCTTAATACGCTGGCTAAACTTAGCAAACATGCTTTCGCTGCGACGCTTGGCTTTTGTTACACTAATGCCTTGGCGGCGCAGTTCTGCTTTTAGCTGAGTAATACTCTCGCTTTGAAACTCACCTTTGACCTTACCGCCCTTACGGTTAATTCCGGACCACTCGTAGGTATATACTTTTTTACTGATTTTTTTAGCAGTTTTACTCGCCGTGGCCATGACTGTGGGGCTTCCTTGTCGCTGTTAAGTTTGGTAAAAGGAATTAAACGTTGGTGACGCGCTGTACTTCTGCCATCGAAATTAAACCTTCAGCGGCTTTTTGCAGTGCTGAACGACGTAGCGAACTCATACCCTCTGCAACTGCTATTTTGGCGATCTCAATAGAGTTACCATCGGCCATGATAGCTTCGGCGACTGCTTCGCTCATTGGCAGCACTTCGTAAATACCAGTACGTCCTTTGTAGCCATCAGTACACTTATTACAACCAACCGGGTCGTAAATGGTTATAGTTTTACCAAGTTGTTCTTGGTCAAAGCCTAAAGCTGGAAGATGACTATTACTAATAGTCGAGGGTTTTTTACAATGTGGACATAAGCGTCGCGCTAAGCGCTGGGCGATAATTAAGGTTACGGAAGACGCTATGTTGAATGCTGGCACACCCATGTTAAGCAAACGTGTCAGTGTTTCAGCTGCCGAATTAGTATGCAGGGTTGATAAGACTAAATGTCCGGTTTGTGCCGCTTTAATTGAAATCTCGGCTGTTTCTAAGTCGCGAATCTCACCAACCATTACCACATCGGGATCTTGTCGCAAAAAGGCGCGCAGTGCGCTGGCGAAATTAAGACCGGCCCGAGTGTTTATTTGTACTTGGTTGACACCGGGCAAGTTAATTTCAACTGGGTCTTCGGCAGTAGAAATATTAATTTCAGTCGTATTAAGAATATTCAAACCAGTATACAGCGATACTGTTTTACCAGAACCGGTAGGTCCGGTGACTAAAATCATACCTTGCGGACGAGATAGCGCGTCATTGTAAAGCTGCTTTTGCTTCTCATCGTATCCAAGAATATCGATGTTTAATGCAGCAGCTGAGCTATCCAATATACGGATAACAACTTTCTCTCCCCACATGGTCGGAAGCGTGTTAACCCGCATGTCAACGGCTTTATTGGGCCCCAGTTTTAGCTTGATACGCCCATCTTGCGGCAGACGTCGCTCGGCAATATCTAAGCGTGACATCACTTTAAGCCGCGCAGAAAAGCGGTTGGCTAAATTAACCGGAGGGCTTGCGATTTCGTGTAAGATCCCGTCAATACGAAAGCGCACACGGTAGCGATGTTCATAAGGTTCAAAATGCAGGTCAGAAGCACCGCGGCGAATCGCATCCATTAACAGTTTATTGATATAAACAACAATCGGGGCGTCGTCATCTTTTTTCTGGGTTTCGTCTAAGCGACTATCTTCTTTACCAACCTCGATGTCGGAAATATCAGTATCACTAATATCTCCGAGCTCAAGGCTGCCTTCGGCGTTTAGTAGGCTACCAATTGCCTGAGTTAGCTTACTTTCTTCAACCAGCAAGGCTTCCACATGCAAACCAAAGCTAAACCCAAAATCTTCAAGTGCTGGCGCGTTGGTTGGGTCGGCCATGGCCACGTAAAGGGTTTTAGACTGGGTGTAAACTGGCAAGCAGTGATGCTTAAGAATAAGTTTTTCGTTGAGGTATTCTTGCGGGATGGTTTGGGTGTCAACTGCATCTAAATCAAGCAGCGGGATGCCAAACTGCATTTCACAAAACTCGGCAAGCGCCAAGCTGTCTAAAATACTGTTTTCAACAATGAGAGTGGTCAGTGGAACATTTTCTTGGTGTGAGCGCTTACTGAGCTCTGTCAGTTTTTGAAGTTGCTCCGGAAAAGAAACGGCCAAGCTTTGAGCTAGACCGTTTAATATACTAGTTTGCATTATTGATTAGCAAAGGCCGTTTGTCACACAACTTCCAGAAACTGTCCATTGAACTTGAAGCTTAGAAGTTGTTAATCCAACAAGCTGGTAGGTTTCACTAGCAAGAGCATTTTTACCGGTAGCGGTGATAATGGCACCGGAGCCAGTTGCTGCAGTTACAGAAACTGAAGCGATTAGCGAGTCAGCGGTGGTATCGAAGGCACCACTAACAGAGTTTTGTGCAGTAGTGCGACACTCTGCTTCAGTACGTGTTGCTGCTTGAGTACAAACTTCAAAAGCTGTTTTAGCTGGTCCAACAGCAGCAATTACTTCAGAGAACTTTGCGCGGTTGGTATAGGTTTGATATGCAGGTAGTGCGACAGCCGCCAAAATAGCAACAATTGCAACTACGATCATGAGTTCGATTAGCGTAAAACCGCCTTGTTTGGCAGTCGAAATCTGTTTGTTCATTTGCGTTTTCCTTTCCACAGATAGTGTTTAATTAGTTTGATTGTTTACCGTCGGTAAAACTAAAATAGCAGCGTTTATAATTTGTATTCGTATAGAGTCTTAGCTCTAAATACCTGCGCTTGCCTTTTTAACCGAGATTTATTATATCTAACTTTGCTTGACTGTATACGTCAAAATAACGTAAAAACTGCTAGCTGAGCCAATCTTCTAACAAAAGTGTGCTTAAAATCAACTCTTACTTATAATAATCATTAAAAAAACAAGTGCTTAAAAAATAATACCTACAAGTCAAAATGCGTTTATTCTAGTTGAATGACTGATTTTGTAGGCAAATGTCGTACTAAAACCTATCCGCAACCCAATTTGGAGCCTAAATATAACAATAAGCTCATGCGCTTTACATCTAGTTAACAAAACGCATGGATAGATCCAAGGCTTTAAGGTTTTTGGTTAAGGCACCAACGGAGACATAGTCGACACCGGTATCCGCATATTGGCGAATGGTATCTAGGCTTACATTACCGCTAACTTCTAGTTGAGTATCACCGCGTTCAAATTCAACAGCTTGGCGCATCATAGAAATACCGAAATTATCTAGCATCACAACATCAGCCTTAGCGTCTATGGCTTGTTGTAATTCATCCAAGTTTTCAACTTCTACTTCGACCTTAACGCCGGGTTGATTTATACGAGCTTGCTCAATTGCCCCTTTAATGCCGCCACAGGCCAGAATATGATTTTCTTTGATTAGATAGGCATCATAAAGCCCAAAACGATGGTTCGCTCCTCCGCCGCAATTTACCGCATACTTGGATGCGTGGCGCAGTCCTGGAATGGTTTTACGCGTATCGAGTAATACGCATTGGGTACCCTTAAGTTTTTCTACATATTGCGCTGTTTGAGTCGCAATACCACTAAGCGTTTGTACAAAGTTAAGCGCTGTACGTTCCCCTGTTAGCAGGATTTGTGCAGGCCCACTTAACTCGCACAAGGTTTGATTGACAGCTACGCTGTCGCCATCATCGACTAACCAAGAAATAGATACGCTTTGTCCCAATTGTTTAAAGACTTCTTCAACATAAGCTTTACCACAAAAAACGGCTGATTCACGACTAATTATACGGGCTAAACTTTGGTGATCACTTGGAATAAGTTGAGCGGTAATGTCATTAGTTTGTTGGTTGCCATTGAGATCTTCAGCTAAAGCTTGGCGAACGTTGAGTTCAAGTTGAGTTGGATTCATTGGGGGCTCCTGATAATTATTGCTTGCAGTTTAACGCAACAAGGGGGCTGAAGGCTAAAAACACTTGAAAAACTTTGAGGCTAACGCACACTTAAACGATACAACATAGCGAGGTTTGGTTTTGAATCCATTTTCGATAGATGAGCAGCACCGACTAAGTTTAGATTTAGATGATGCTATCCCAGCATTATTGAGTTTTCGAGACAGCCCTCATTTTGACTTAAGACCTAATAAAATTGACATCAGTGTGGTGGTTGTCCATTGCATCAGCTTACCCGAGTCTTGTTTTAATCTTCCTTATATTGAACAGCTATTTATGGGGCAATTAGATTGCAATGCTGATCCTAGCTTTTCAGAACTGCAAGGGCTGAGAGTTTCTGCGCATCTTGTTATTAAACGAGACGGTTCTATTACTCAATATGTGCCCTTTGATAAAAGGGCTTGGCATGCGGGAGTCTCTAGCTATGAATTGCGGGACAACTGTAATGACTTTGCTATAGGCATTGAGCTTGAAGGTGACATTCATAGCAGCTTTGAAGCTGCACAATATCAAAGTTTAAATTGGGTTTGTGCGGCACTCTACGCAAAATACCCGTTGATCAGCCGTGAGAGGCTTGTTGCTCATAGCGATATTGCACCAGGTCGAAAACTTGATCCGGGACCGTTCTTTGATTGGACGAAAGTTGTCTGATTAAGGTAACAATTCCAATTGTTAAATATTTCAACTCAAACTCAAATTTAAATGGTCATACCAGTTTGCAGCTAGCGATTGATTAAGCTGTAGTCGCTACCTTATACGGCATAAAATTGATATAGGTCAATTTCCCTAGACAGCAGAAAGCAGTTTTGTTAAATTGCGTCCTGTTAAATGGTAATACCAATTTAACAGGCGTTAATTAAATAAAGCCCATTTTCGGTCTGTGTTATCAATTTCGCAGTCGAGTTTCTAAGGATTACTATTACATGAGCTATCAACCGGTTCGGCAAGCGAAATTAGCTGACGTGATAATGGTGGAGCTAGAGCGCATGATCCTAGAAGGTAGTTTGGGGCCTGGAGAACGTTTGCCAGCAGAACGCGAATTAGCTAAACAATTTGACGTGTCTAGGCCGTCTCTGCGCGAAGCAATTCAAAAGCTTGAAGCCAAAGGCCTTGTTTCTCGCCGCCAAGGTGGTGGAACATTTGTCGAGGCTGGATTGCGTGCCGGGTTAACCGACCCTCTATTTAACTTGCTTGCCAATCATGACGAAGCACAGCTAGATTTACTAGAATTTAGATTCGCTGTTGAAGGCATATCAGCCTATTACGCTGCGATTCGAGGTACCGATGCGGACATTGAAAAAGTTCAATCTTGTTATCAAGAAATTGAGTTAGCTCAAACGGACGCAAATACTGAAGCTGAAGCGCAGGCTGTACTGAAGTTTTATGAAGCGATAACCGAAGCTTCGCATAATTTAATTTTATTGCATTTGGTTCGCGGTTTAAGTGCTTTACTTAAACTTAATATTCAAAGCAATTTAGAGCTTTTATATCGCCGTAGTGGCATGGCTGAAGAACTAGCCAGTCATCGACAAGCGGTATTACAAGCCATTATCGATGGTAAAGCAGATGATGCTAGGCAATCGTCTCAGCAGCATTTAGCTTACATCGAAGCAACATTGTTAGAGATTGACCGCGAAGAGAGTCGTATTGAACGCTCGCATCGTCGTTTAAATCAACTGAGAAACTAAGGCCACAACCTTAGATTTACCCAACATTGAGATAAGGAAACAGTCATGTCAGAGACCCTCAAGCATGATTTGGACACACTAGAAACCCAAGAATGGTTAGACGCTCTTGAGTCTGTGATTCGTGAAGATGGTGTTGAGCGCGCTCAATTTCTATTGGAACAAATGCTAAAAAATGCAAAGTTTGATGGCCTAGCTCTGCCAGGTGGTTCAATCGTCAGTGATTACATCAATACTATTCCTGTTGCTGCGCAGCCTGAATACCCGGGTGATCTTAGTATTGAACGACGCATTCGGTCTATCATTCGTTGGAATGCCATCATGATCGTTTTGCGAGCCTCGAAGAAAGATCTCGAACTCGGTGGCCACATGGCTTCTTACCAAAGTTCAGCAGCATTCTACGAAGTTTGTTTTAACCATTTCTTCCGTGCTCGTAACGAAAAAGATGGTGGTGACTTGGTCTACTACCAGGGTCATATATCTCCGGGTATCTATGCTCGCGCCTTTGTTGAAGGCCGCTTGAGCGCAGACCAACTTGATGGTTTTCGTCAGGAAGTTGATGGTAAGGGGATTAGTTCATACCCGCACCCTAAATTAATGCCTGAATTCTGGCAGTTCCCAACTGTTTCTATGGGTCTGGGACCTATTTCGGCCATCTATCAAGCTCGCTTCTTAAAATATTTAACGGGTCGTGGCCTTAAAGATTGCTCTAACCAACGCGTATATGCCTTTTTAGGTGATGGCGAGATGGACGAGCCTGAATCACGTGGCGCGATTTCATTTGCCGCGCGTGAGCGCCTAGACAACCTTTGCTTCCTTATCAACTGTAATTTACAGCGCCTTGATGGTCCGGTAATGGGTAATGGCAAAATCATTCAGGAACTTGAAGGCCTATTTAAAGGCGCAGGTTGGAATGTGATTAAAGTTATTTGGGGAAGTGAGTGGGATAGCCTGCTTGATAAAGACAGCTCTGGTCGACTTCTTCAACTAATGAACGAAACAGTCGATGGTGATTACCAAACATTTAAGTCTAAGTATGGCGCCTATGTTCGCGAACACTTCTTTGGTAAATACAGCGAAACCGCTGCTTTAGTTAAAGATATGAACGACGACGAAATTTTTGCTTTGCGACGTGGTGGTCACGATCCTCAAAAAATGTACGCTGCATTTGATGCCGCACGTAAAAACACCGGTGCACCGACTGTTATTCTGGCTAAAACTGTTAAAGGTTATGGCATGGGTGAAGCGGCGCAGGGTAAAAACATTGCTCACCAAGTGAAAAAAATGGATATGACCCATGTGGCTCAATTCCGTGACCGTTTAGGTGTTGATGTGTCAGATGAAGCCTTGGCTGATCTACCCTATGTAAGCATCAAAGAAGGTACGCCAGAATATGACTACCTGCATGCTCACCGTAAAGCGCTTAAAGGCTACACGCCTCAGCGTCTACCAAACTTCACCCAAGATCTGCTTATCCCAGAATTAAGTGAATTTTCAGCGTTACTTGATGAACAAAAACGCGAAATTTCAACCACGATGGCCTATGTTCGTGCTCTAAACGTGTTGTTGAAAAATAAAAATGTAGGCAAAAATATTGTTCCGATTATTGCCGATGAAGCGCGTACCTTTGGTATGGAAGGTTTGTTCCGCCAAATTGGGATTTATAATCCACAAGGACAAACCTATACGCCACAAGACAGAGAACAGGTTTCTTACTATAAAGAAGATACCAGTGGTCAGGTATTGCAAGAAGGCATCAACGAATTAGGTGCTATGAGCTCTTGGGTTGCAGCTGCTACTAGTTATAGCACCAACGATATTCCAATGATCCCATTCTATATTTACTACTCTATGTTTGGTTTCCAGCGTGTTGGTGACATGGCATGGATGGCTGGCGATCAACAAGCGCGCGGTTTCTTACTCGGTGCAACTGCTGGGCGAACCACCTTAAACGGTGAAGGTCTACAACACGAAGATGGCCATAGTTTGGTGTTGGCAAATACAGTTCCTAACTGTATTTCTTATGACCCAAGCTTTGCTTATGAAGTGGCGGTTGTTCTGCAAGATGGTCTGCGTCGCATGTATGGCGATCAAGAGAACGTCTATTATTACATCACCTTGATGAATGAGAATTACCATCAACCAGCGATGCCTGAAGGCGTAGAAGAGGGCATTCGCAAAGGTATTTATAAATTTGCTAGCCAAGACGGCGCGAAAGGCAAAGTTCAGCTTCTAGGCTCAGGAACCATCATGCAGCAAGTGATTAAAGCTGCTGATATCCTTTGCAAAGACTTTGGCATAGGCTCTGATATCTTCAGTGTAACTTCGTTTAACGAACTTACACGTGAAGGCCAAGCCGTTGAGCGTTTGAACATGCTTAACCCTGGCAAAGAAGCGCAACAAGCTTACATTACTCAAGTATTGGGTAGTGAGCCTGTTATTGCTGCAACCGACTACATGAAAGTCTATGCAGACCAAGTGCGTGCATATATTCCAGCATCTTATAAAGTTCTAGGTACTGATGGCTTCGGTCGAAGTGATAGCCGTGAGAATTTACGTCGTCACTTTGAAGTGAATGCTCACTACATTGTTATTGCAGCTCTAACTCAGTTAGTGGAACAAGGTAGCATTGAAGTCGACGTGGTTAAGCAGGCTATCGAAACCTATGGTATTGATGCTAACAAAATCAACCCTCTTTACGCGTAAGGTAAGCTCATGACGATTCAAATTTTAGTCCCAGATATCGGCGCGGATGAGGTCGAAGTTACAGAAATTCTTGTCAATGTCGGCGATCACGTTGACGTTGAGCAGTCTTTGATTTCAGTTGAAGGCGATAAAGCGGCCATGGAAGTTCCTGCATCGCAAGCGGGCGTGGTTAAAGAAATTAAAATTCAGGTCGGCGATAAAGTTGCGACAGACTCATTAATAATGATCTTTGAAGATGCTGCTGGAGCCACTGAAACAAGCGAAGCAGCGCCCGTTGATACGCCAAGTGCGCCAGCTAAAGAAGCTGTGCGCAAAGATGTCCAAGTGCCCGACATCGGCGATGATGAAGTTGAAGTTACTGAGGTCTCTGTTTCCATTGGCGACGTGGTTGAAGAAGAACAAACCTTAATCTCTGTTGAAGGCGATAAAGCTGCAATGGAAGTTCCAGCGCCATTTGCTGGTAAAGTTGTCGATATTAAGATAGGTGTGGGCGATAAAGTTTCGACCAATACGTTAATTATGGTTTTTGAGTCAATAGAAGCTGTAGAGGCTGCGCCAGAAGCTTCAGCCAGCACTGTTGTCGAAATCAAAGAAGTTAATATTCCTGATATTGGCGATGATGAGGTTGAAGTTACCGAGGTTACGGTTTCGGTTGGCGATAGTGTCGAGCTTGAGCAAACGCTAATTTCCGTTGAAGGCGACAAGGCAGCAATGGAAGTTCCAGCTCCTTTTGCCGGCGTGGTTAAAGAACTAAAAGTGAATGCTGGTGACAAAGTTAAAACTGGCTCTCTAATCATGGTCTTTGAAGTCAGTGGTGCTCCAAGCGTTGCTGTAGCAAAACCTGCTGCAAAAGCCGAAGTAGTAACGCCAGCTAAAACTGCGAGCAAAGCTGCGCCAACCAGCGTTAGTAGCACATCTGGTTTTGTGGAAAGCAACGCTTATGTACATGCATCGCCAGTGATTCGCCGTTTAGCGCGTGAATTTGGTGTTGACCTGTCTAAAGTGAAGGGTAGCGGCCGCAAAGGACGTATCGTTAAAGAAGACGTGCAAAACTTTGTGAAACAAGCCCTGGTGCAAGTTGCTAGTGGTGCTGTTTCAGGTTCAGGCATGGATGTGGCCAAATGGCCGTCTGTTGATTTCTCCAAGTTTGGTGAAATCGAAGAAATTCCGCTATCGCGCATTCAGAAAATATCTGGACCTGCCCTGCATCGCAATTGGGTCAAGATCCCGCACGTGACTCAGTTTGACGAAGCTGATATCAGTGAACTAGAAGCGTTCCGTAAAGAACAAAATGTTATCTGCGATAAGCAAAAGCTTGGATTCAAAATTACACCTTTGGTGTTTATGATGAAAGCTGTCGCTAAAACACTACAGCAGTTGCCAAAATTCAACTCAGCTTTATCTGATGACGGTAACAGCCTGATTATGAAGAAATACATTCATATTGGTATTGCTGTTGATACGCCGAACGGTTTGGTTGTTCCAGTGGTTCGTAATGTTGACCAAAAAGGCATTTACGATTTGAGCAAAGAGCTGATGGCAATCTCAGTTAAAGCGCGTGACGGTAAGCTTACGGCTTCAGATATGCAAGGTGGCTGCTTTACCATATCAAGTTTGGGTGGTATTGGTGGTACGCAGTTCACACCAATTGTTAACGCACCTGAAGTTGCTATCCTGGGTGTTTCTCGTAGTGAGATGAAACCCAAATGGAATGGCAGTGAGTTTGTTCCGAAATTGATGTTGCCTTTGGCTATGTCATATGACCATCGTGTCATTGATGGCGCTGACGGAGCACGCTTTATCACCGTCTTAAGCGGCTTACTTGGCGATATTCGCCGATTAGTTCTTTAGTCCAATAAAGCCGCAACTTTGATTGCGGCTCTTTTTTTTTCAATCTTGAGTCAGTACACTCAAGTTGCGAAGCCTTTAGGCTTAAAATAAAAACACTAAGAGGTCATCATGAGTAAGGAAATCAAGACCCAAGTCGTGGTACTCGGCGCCGGCCCTGCAGGATATTCAGCGGCGTTTCGAGCAGCAGATTTAGGTTTGGAAACAGTGATTGTTGAACGTTATGCTAGTCTCGGTGGCGTTTGTTTAAACGTTGGTTGTATCCCGTCAAAAGCGTTACTGCATGTAGCCAAAGTTATTGAAGAAGCAAAATCACTGGCTGATCACGGCATCGTTTTTGGTGAACCACAAACCGATATCAACAAAATTCGTACTTGGAAAGAGAAGGTGGTAAGTCAACTTACCGGTGGACTCGATGGTATGGCGAAAATGCGCAAAGTAAAAGTTGTGCAAGGTTTGGCTAAGTTTAGTGGTTCGAATACCCTTACCGTTGAAGGTGATGACGGTGCGACCACAATTAATTTTGATAACGCAATTATTGCTGCGGGTTCGCGCCCAGTAAAATTGCCATTTATTCCTCACAATGATCCGCGTGTTTGGGATTCAACTGACGCGCTAGAACTTAAAGAAGTTCCGGGGAAGTTGTTAGTTCTTGGTGGTGGTATTATCGGCCTAGAAATGGGAACGGTATATAGCTCTCTTGGTAGTGAAATCGACGTTGTCGAGTTTGCCGACCAATTGGTACCAGCTGCCGATAAAGATATCGTTCGTATGTACACAAAGCATGTGAAGAAAAAATTCAACATCATGCTAGAGACCAAAGTGATTGCTGTTGAAGCCAAAAAAGATGGGCTTTATGTCAGCTACGAAGGCAAACAGGCTCCACATGAGCCGGTTCGCTATGATGCGGTCTTAGTTGCTGTTGGTCGTGTACCAAATGGTCTAAATCTTGACGCTGAAAAAGCAGGCGTGACGGTTACTGAACGTGGGTTTATCGAAGTTGATAAGCAAATGCGTACTAATGTGCCGCATATCCATGCGATTGGCGATATCGTCGGTCAACCGATGTTAGCTCACAAAGGTGTGCATGAAGGTCATGTTGCCGCTGAAGTCATTTCTGGCATGAAGCACTTCTTTGATCCGAAAGTCATTCCTTCAATTGCGTATACTGAGCCAGAGATGGCTTGGGTTGGTTTAACCGAGAAAGAAGCCAAAGCACAAGGTATTAACTACGAAGCTTCAGTATTTCCGTGGGCTGCATCAGGGCGTGCTATCGCCTCTGATTGTCCAAACGGCATGACCAAAATGATCTTTGATAAAGATACCAACCGTATCATTGGTGGTGCTATTGTGGGCACTAATGGTGGCGAACTGCTTGGTGAAATTGGCCTAGCAATCGAAATGGGTTGTGATGCAGAAGACATCGCACTCACGATTCATGCCCACCCAACTTTGCATGAATCGGTCGGCTTAGCGGCTGAGGTATACGAAGGTAGTATTACTGACCTTCCAAATGCAAAAGCTCGCAAAAAGAAGTAGCTTGAGCGAAGACTATAAAACGGATGGCGATTGCCATCCGTTTTTGTTTAAATACCAGCAACGCAAAGCAACACAAATGGAATTTTTGAATGTGGAAATTTAGGGCGTGGCTTACCACGTTGTTATTGGTTCATTCAAGCTTTGCTAGTGCTGAGCAACGACCGACTATCGGTTTGGCTCTTAGTGGTGGTGGGGCTAAAGGTGGCGCTCATATCGCGCTATTCGAATTACTAGAAGCAAACCATATTCCTGTAGATTATATTGCTGGTACCAGTATCGGTGCCTACTTTGGCGGCCTATACGCTATGGGGTATAACGCTGAAGAAGTTCGCACGATAACCGAAAACTTAGACTGGGATTCAGGCTATAGCGATTCCGTTGCTCGCGGTGAGCTGTCGTTGCACAAAAAAGCTGAAAAAGATGAATATCAGTTATCGGCAGTGCTTGGCTATGATGGTGAGGGCCTGCGCTTACCGCAAGGTGCCGTACAAGGCCAGACCATGGCTAAACTACTTCGCGAATCGACAAGTAATCTAGAAACGCTTAAAAGCTTCGATGATTTACCCATACCCTTTCGAGCTGTTGCAACGAATATGGAAACCATGCAAGCAGTGATTTTAGAGCAAGGCAACTTGGCTCGCGCAATGCAGGCTAGCATGTCAGTACCGGGTGTTCTGCGTCCAATTGCTATTGACGGCAATGTTCTGTCCGATGGCGGCGTGGTAAACAATATGCCAGTGGACGTGCTCATTGAAATGGGAGCTGACATCATCATCGCGGTTGATATCGGTGGACAATTAGCCAGCCGAGAAGAGCTCGATTCTGCATTGGGCATGATTAATCAGCTAAGTACGCAATTAACCCGTTCCGGCACCAATCGCCAAATCGCACTAATGCGCGAGCAAGACCTGCTTATCGTCCCGGATATTAGCGGGATCGGAACCACTAATTTCTCGCAAATGGGTCTTGCCGAAGAACGAGGGCTAGAAGCCGCCAAACCAGCAATTGAAGCGCTAGCTAAACGTCTAGATTCAAACTCTGAAGCAGGGCATGGAGACTTTGATGATTACCTGATTGAGAAAGGGCATCGTCAATCGCAATTACGCAAAGTTGATAGTTTTCAAGTAAAGCAAATCAACCTCGTCAATCAAACACGGCTTAGTAATTCTGTCATTTACGCAAAACTCGGAGTTAAAGAAGGCGATATGACAAGCCGGAAGCAGCTTGAGGATGGCATTCGACGGCTGTATGCGCTGGGGACCATAGAAAAAGCAGTCTATCAAATAGAGCAGACCGACGAAGGTGAATTGCTTTACATTGATGTGATAGAGAAACGTTGGGGACCTGGCTATTTTGATGCAAAAATAGGCTTACAAGAGAACTTTAAAGACTCGACGGATATCCAACTGGGGCTAGCTTTTACCCAAACTAACTTGAACGCGCTTGGTGCGCAGTGGCGTACCGAACTTGAAATTGGTTCTCGAAAGCAGTTTTTTACAGAGTACTATAGTCCGATAGACGCCAGTGCCAATCTAGCATGGAGTACTTCGATACGTTATTTGGATACTGAAAAAAACTACTTTATTGGCGATAAAGATGGCGACTACGGCAATAGTTTTATTCCAGTAAAAATGGACGAATGGACTGCCAGAGCGCAACTTCAATGGAACTTTCAACCGTGGGCAAATATCGAAGCTGGCGGCTTATACAAATACGGCGGTTTGAAGCCGGTAGGCTTTGAAGAAGACGCAAAGTATGTGCGCTTTGGCCCCTATCTTAATTACACTTATGACACTTTAGATCGCTTGATGTTCCCCCGAAAAGGCCGACGCTTTAATCTTGGGTTTTTCTATGAGAACGAACGCATTGACGGCGAAGAGCTTGATTGGATTAGCAGCGTACAGGGCTCCTGGAGTTTACCCTACAGTTTTGATCGCCACACCTTAGCTTGGAACGGAGAATTCGGAGGTGGTGATAGTGAGTTTGTGTTCGCCACCTTTGCTCAAGATCTCGGTGGTTTTTTAAATCTTTCAGGCTATCGCAAACAAGAAGTCAGCGGACGTTACAAGGCACTGACAACTCTTGTATACCGCTATCAATTATTTGGTGATGCAGCCAATCCTATTAGTTCACGTACCTACCTTGGTGCCTCAATTGAGCGCGGTGGGGTTTGGGATGAAGTGAATCAGATGAACTGGGATAGCTCCATTCTTGCTGGCAGTATATTTGTCAGCTACGACTCAACTTGGCTAGGTCCAATATCGCTTGCTTATGGTCACAACGAAGACGCGCAAAGTCTCTATTTATTTGTCGGAAATGAGCTTTAAGTCCTGAGTTAAAGCACTATAAACGTGCAAAAACTGAGCTTTTTGCGCGTTTATTTGTAATTGAATTGTTAACTTGCAAATAACGCGCTTCGTATTTAAGGAAAATGTTAATTAATATCAGTAGCTTAATCGCATTCTAGCCTAAGGTATAAAGTAACTATATTTTAATTCGAGGTTAAATTTGCTACAGTAAACGCCCCTATAAGGACCTATTGGTTAAGCGCTTGTAAACGCTTAGTCATTTCCAAATGTTGGGCCGCAAAAAAGTCTCAGATTAAATCGCGGCCTAGCACTCTATATTAAGGAGCGAGTCGTGCTAGAGAGCTACCGTAAACACGTCGAAGAGCGTGCAGCCCAAGGGATTGTTCCCACCCCCCTAAATGCTGAACAAACTGCAGCGTTGGTTGATTTAGTTAAAACGCCACCGACCGGTGAAGAAGATTTCATTCTAGATTTGTTGGTAAACCGAATCCCACCAGGCGTCGATGAAGCCGCTTATGTGAAAGCTGGTTTTTTATCTGCAATCGCGAAAGGCGAAGGAAGTTCACCCATTTTAAGCCCAGCTTATGCAACTGAACTCCTTGGCACTATGCAAGGTGGTTACAACATTACAACCTTAGTTGAGTTGCTCGAAAACGCAGAGCTTGCACCAATAGCTGTTAAAGCGTTGTCGCATACTCTACTTATGTTTGATGCTTTCTTCGATGTTGAATCTAAAGCCAAAGCCGGTAATGATTTTGCACAACAAGTGATGCAAAGTTGGGCCGATGCACAATGGTTCTTAGATAAGCCGGAAATCGCAGCTAAAACAAAACTAACCGTATTTAAAGTGACCGGTGAAACCAATACTGATGACTTAAGCCCTGCACCGGATGCTTGGTCTCGTCCTGACATCCCATTGCACGCGCTTGCGATGCTTAAAAATGCTCGCGATGGTATTGAACCCGATGAAGCCGGCGTTGTTGGCCCAATGAAGTTAGTTGAAAGTCTCAAAGAAAAAGGCAATCCATTAGTTTATGTTGGTGACGTGGTCGGTACCGGTTCATCACGAAAATCAGCAACCAACTCAGTATTGTGGCTAATGGGCGACGATATTCCGTTTGTACCAAACAAACGTGCTGGTGGTTTCTGTTTAGGTAACAACATTGCTCCGATCTTTTTTAACACTATGGAAGATGCTGGAGCTTTGCCTATTGAGCTTGATGTATCGAAGCTGCACATGGGCGATGAGATTGAGATTTATCCGCTTGAAGGTGTGGTAAGAAAAGCTGGAACTGACGAAGTCATTTCTAGCTTTGAACTAAAAACCAATGTTCTGTTAGATGAAGTTCGTGCTGGTGGCCGTATTCCTTTGATAATCGGCCGTGGTTTAACCGACCGCGCACGCGAGTCGCTAGGTTTAAGCCCATCTACTGTATTCGAGCGTCCAATTGCAGTTGAATCTAGCAACAAAGGCTTTACTCTAGCTCAAAAAATGGTTGGTAAGGCGTGTAGCGTTGAGGGCATCCGACCTGGTCAGTACTGTGAACCGAAAATGACAACTGTGGGTTCGCAAGATACAACTGGGCCTATGACTCGTGACGAGCTAAAAGACTTAGCTTGCCTAGGTTTCTCTGCTGATTTAACCATGCAGTCATTTTGTCACACGGCGGCTTATCCTAAGCCGGTGGATGTAACAACACACCATACTTTGCCAGATTTTATTATGAATCGCGGTGGTATTTCACTGCGCCCAGGTGATGGTGTCATCCATTCTTGGTTAAACCGTATGTTATTGCCCGATACCGTTGGTACTGGCGGTGATTCTCATACGCGTTTCCCTATTGGTATTTCTTTCCCTGCTGGTTCTGGTTTGGTTGCGTTTGCAGCAGCCACAGGTGTTATGCCTTTAGATATGCCAGAGTCGGTATTGGTTCGCTTTAAAGGCGAAATGAATCCGGGTATCACCTTGCGTGATTTAGTACACGCCATTCCATATACAGCTATTAAGCAAGGCTTGTTGACGGTAGAGAAAGCTGGCAAGAAAAACATCTTCTCTGGCCGCATTTTGGAGATCGAAGGTCTTGAGCAACTTAAAGTTGAGCAGGCGTTTGAACTATCAGATGCTTCTGCTGAGCGAAGTGCTGCTGGTTGTACAATTAAGCTGGATAAAGATCCAATCATCGAATACTTAAACTCCAACATTGTGATGTTGAAGTGGATGATTGCAGAAGGTTACGGTGATAAACGTACTATTGAGCGTCGAATTCAAGGCATGCAAGCTTGGATCGCGCAGCCTGATCTTATGGAAGCCGATAAAGATGCTGAGTATGCGGCAGTTATCGAAATTGATTTAGCCGACATTGTTGAGCCTATTCTATGTGCACCGAACGACCCAGATGATGCTCGCTTGTTGTCTGAAGTTGCTGGTAAAGAAATAGATGAGGTCTTTATTGGTTCGTGCATGACTAACATCGGTCACTTCCGTGCTGCAGGTAAGCTACTTGATAAACACAAAGGCGCTTTACCAACGCGCTTATGGGTAGCTCCGCCAACGCGTATGGACCAAAAGCAACTGACAGAAGAAGGTTACTACGGTATATATGGCCGCGTTGGTGCGCGCACTGAGATCCCGGGTTGTTCATTGTGTATGGGTAACCAAGCGCGGGTAGCTGATGGCGCAACGGTGGTTTCTACCTCAACACGTAATTTCCCAAATCGCTTAGGGACTGGGGCAAACGTATTCTTGGCTTCAGCGGAATTAGCAGCGGTTGCTTCAATTACAGGCAAACTTCCGAGTCCAGCCGAGTATTTTGAAATAGCCAAGCAAATTGATGCCACTGCAGCGGATACTTATCGTTACTTGAATTTCGATGAAATTAAAGATTACACCGACGTAGCTGATGAAGTAATCATACAAATGACAGTTTAGCTCTCTCGGGTCAAACAATTGTTTTAAAGCGCAACTTTAGTTGCGCTTTTTTTTGTTTATCGTGCAGAAGTGTTCTTCAAAGAACAGACATTACTGTCAATTTGACTAAAATGTGCTTTATCGGCTGAATAAATTGATCATTAAGGTGATTTATTCGGCACAAATATCGTTTTATTAATGTAATATCACAGTTGTTTATGCGTTGGGCAGGATACCCGCTAAGACTAACCTGTTTATGTGGGAGATAAATGTATGACTTATAACGAAGTAATAAATGTCGGGCCGTTTGCTGTTGATCTTGGACAAAATAGCTTAATCCATAACGGAGAAAGTACTTATTTGGGGCCTTTAAGGGCATCACTTTTGGCTTACCTATGTAAGCATATCAATAAAGTTGTGGCTCGTGACGATTTAGCCGATAGTGTTTGGGGGCGAAGTGTGTCAGACCATACTATCAACCAACATATCTCACAGTTGCGTAAGTCTTTGCAACAATTAAGCCGCGAAGATCTAACTATCTCTACGATTCCGAAAAAAGGCTATATTGCTCGATGTGAAAGCGCTGCTATTGCTGCCAGTGAAGCCATGAAGAGTTTATTTAACACTCGGGTATTGGTGATCGAAAGTAGTGCCAGCATTGCTGAAGATTTCTCGGGTTATTGCTTAGAGAACTCTTTACATAACGTTGATGTCGTCACTAACATCAACGATGCTTGCAGAATGATGGCCAGTCGAGAATTTGATCTGTTGGTTGTTGATGCCAGTATCGCTAATTATCAAGGTCTGCAGCTGATAAGAAATATCCGTACTGGCGGAACAGTACTGCGTCCGGATGTCAAGATTGTGACCACTTTCCGCGAAGCTAACCCTTCGTTGATGGGCTTTAATATATTGATGGATATTCAAGCACTGATGCTAAAACCGGTATCTTCGGATCAGTTTCGTCGTCAATTAGAAGCTGCAGTCAACGAAACCGTTGAACTGAAGCCTACAGCTGCTTATCAATTAGTACCTTTTCAAATTGAGCTACGAACAAGTTCTGTTTTGAACTTCGCATAGTGTCCAATGCCCTAGTGAAAGCTAGGGCATTTATCGAGTAATGCCTTTATAGATTTCTCTGCAAGTATCTGAGTTTAAATAACTTTCTTTTATCCCCCTTCTTTAACTATTCTAGCCTTGCACCAAAACAGTAAATAAATTTAACATTGTTTCATATTGGTGCGCCCAATCGAAAAGTTTGCCCCAAAAAGGTGCGTACGTGTTTGCTGGAACTTAAAGCGACACAGCTAAACCCTTGTTATATATATACTTATAATCTTTGGCACAAGCCTTGTAATGTAATTGCTGAATCTAATTTATCGTTGGTATAAGAGGGGATGGGATGAAACTCATAAGCGCAATTATTAAACCATTTAAACTCGATGATGTGCGTGAAGCCATCGCCGAAGCAGGTGTTGACGGACTTACAGTCTCAGAAGTTAAAGGCTTTGGTCGCCAGAAAGGTCACACAGAACTATATCGTGGAGCTGAATATCAAGTCGATTTCTTACCAAAAGTAAAACTTGAAATCGCCAGCAACGCCGAGAACGTTGAACGTATTATTGAAGCTATTTCTAGTGCAGCCTATACGGGCAAAATTGGCGACGGTAAAATTTTCGTTTATGACCTTACCAATGTAGTTCGTATTCGTACGGGTGAAGTTGACGCTGAAGCGATTTAATTCAACACGGATTGTTTAGAGTTAAAAAGGATAGTTACTATGCAAGAACAAATTTTTCAAATTCAATATGCGATGGATACCTTTTATTTCTTGGTATGCGGCGCGCTCGTTATGTGGATGGCAGCAGGATTTTCTATGCTTGAAGCCGGTCTTGTCCGCGCTAAAAACACCACAGAAATTCTAACTAAGAACATCGCACTATATGCAATCTCTTGCATCATGTATTTAGTTATCGGTTACTCAATTATGTACGGCGGCGGTGTTTTCTTAAGCGGTATAGAAAGCTTTGATTTGGCTACAGTGTTAGCTGATAAAGCCGAAGCAGGTTTTGATGGCGGTAGTGTTTACTCCGGCGCATCTGACTTCTTCTTCCAAGTTGTATTTGTTGCAACAGCAATGTCAATTGTCTCTGGCGCGGTCGCTGAGCGTATGAAGTTGTGGGCTTTCTTGGCATTCGCAGTAGTTATGACAGGCATCATTTATCCAATGGAAGGCGCTTGGACTTGGGGCGGCAAGGATGTATTTGGTTTATATAATCTTGGTGACCTTGGATTCTCTGACTTCGCAGGTTCAGGTATTGTTCACTTAGCTGGCGCAGCAGCAGCGTTATCAGGTGTACTATTGCTTGGTGCTCGTAAAGGTAAGTATGGTAAAAACGGTGAGATCTATCCTATTCCTGGTTCAAACATGCCGCTAGCTACTATCGGTACATTCATTTTGTGGATGGGTTGGTTTGGTTTTAACGGTGGTTCAGTACTTAAACTTGCTGATGCGGCTAACTCCCACTCTGTTGCGATGGTATTTTTAAACACTAACGCAGCAGCGGCTGCTGGTGCGATTGCAGCGCTACTTGTTTGTAAGCTCACTTGGGGCAAAGCCGATTTAACCATGTGTTTGAACGGTGCTCTTGCTGGTCTAGTTGCTATTACAGCTGAACCTTCAACTCCAACGGCATTACAAGCAACATTGTTTGGAGCTGTGGCAGGTGTGTTGGTTGTTGCTGCGATTATTAGCTTAGACAAACTGAAAATTGATGATCCAGTTGGTGCCATTTCTGTACACGGCGTGGTTGGTCTGTTTGGTCTGTTGATTGTTCCACTAACTAATGATGGCTCAAGTTTCTCTGGCCAAATCATTGGCGCACTAACTATCTTTGGTTGGGTATTTGGAACTAGCTTTGTAGTTTGGAGTATTCTAAAAGCAGTGATGGGTATTCGAGTTACAGAAGAAGAAGAAATGTCAGGTATGGATGTTTCGGATTGTGGTATTGATGCTTACCCTGAGTTTGTTTCAGTTAAATAGCGCTTAATGCTCAATCTCAAAAAGCCGGCTTTTAGCCGGCTTTTTTTATGAGGAAATCTAGTCTTTGGGTAGGTGACGAACAATCGCTTCGAGTAGAGGAGTAGGGCTTAAGGTGTGCGGAACTTTCTCTAACAAATCTCCATCTTGATTAAGTAGATAAAAGAAAGAGTTGTGGTCAACACTGTAATTAATCTCTGAACCTTCAATTTCCACGTACTTGTAGTAGACCCCCAGTAGTTGTGCCAAGCCTTTTAATTGGCCAGGGTGAGGGCTAAGACCGACAATTTGAGCATCAAAAAATGCTGCATAATCGTTGGTTTTTTTTGCGTCATCGCGTTCCGGATCGAGACTGATAAATAGCGGGGTAAGCTGAGCGCGTTGCTCGTCGTTCAACTGTTGAAGTGCGCCAGCTAACATGGCTAATGAAGTCGGGCATACATCGGGACAATGGGTGAATCCAAAATAGCTAACGTACAATTGCGGTTTGCTAACAAAACCTTGGAAGCGGCCGTCAGCGCTCTCCATATTAAATAGCTCAGTAGGAATACGAGTTGCTGCAGGGCTTGCGATCGGTGCTGTTTGTTCGGCTTGGTTGCTATTGAAAAACCATAAACCAGCGGCAAAACTGGATGCCAGCACTACTATGCTTAGCAAATTTGATTTGTTCATCGACTTTGTACCTCAAAAGTAAAGTTGGGCCATTGTGCTACTGCGGAGTTTTCAATGCTTGCCTTCCAAGTCATAAGGTCCTCACTACAAGCAGGGATTAATACTTGTGCTTGGTAAAGCTGGTTTGATTTTGATTCAAACGAAAAGCGCATTTCGCCCATATACATGTTGATGCCCTCAAGTTTAATACTGAGCTCGGCGTCGGGCGCTGTTGTTACTATTTCAATCACTTGTGATTGCATGCTGTAGAGTTGCTCGGGTAGCTGTAAGCGATATTCATGATTGGCGAAAGACCATTCGCATACCTGATTGGCGTCACAGGTAATGGGTTGTTGGTCTCTTGGGTTTGATTCATTGAGCTTGGAAAAGATTGCCGAAGCTGCAAATCCAATCAGCACCAACATCAATAGGTATTTTTTTTGCATTGCTACTATCATCCTGATTTATTGCGGCTTATCTTAACTCATGAATGTACAGTTGCAGTGTTTTTAGTAAAAAACTGTTAGCTAATCTACAAAAGGAGTTTTTGTGACAATAGGTGTCGGCGGTTCTACAGTACAGCAAGAAATGCAGCGTTTATCTAAATTAAGTTTTCCAGTCATCCCCATTCAAGAAGGTGAGTATCGCCGTCGTTGCGACATGGCTTGTAAGCTAATGCAGCTGCAAGGAATATCAGCTGTCTACCTTAATGCTGGTACCAACTTATACTATTTTACCGGCCTTCGTTGGAACCCCAGCGAGCGTATGGTTGGCGCAGTCTTACTTGCAACGGGTGAATTGTGGTATATCGCTCCTCATTTCGAGCTCGATACTTTACGTCAATTTATGCTTATCGATGCACCTATAATCGCTTGGCAGGAACATGAGTCACCCTATTTACTTTTAGCACAATTACTCCAACAACAGGTAGTGGTAAACAGTAAAATTGGGGTAGATGAATCGACACCTTTCTTTATTGTTGATGGATTAATGAAAGCCGCGCCACAATTGCAATGGTGCGACTCCAAATCGATTGTAGCAGCTTGCCGCATGCGTAAAAGTGCCCAAGAAATAGCGCTTATGCAAAGTGCGAAATCCTTAACCTTAGAAGTACAACGCTCCGCTGCTGCAATTTTGCATGTGGGGATTTCTCGGGCTGAAGTTGCAGTGTTTATCGATCAAGCGCACCGACTTTTAGGTGCTGCAAGTGGCTCTTACTTTTGTATCGTACTTTTTGCTAAAGCGACTAGTTTTCCGCATGGTGTGAACTACGAGCAAGCTTTGCAAGTCGATGATTGGGTACTGATTGATACCGGATGTCAGCTCGAAGGTTATAATTCCGATATAACCCGTAGTTATTGCTTCGGCACCGCTAGCCCAAAACAACGACAAATGTGGCAGCTTGAGAAACAGGCTCAAATTGCTGCTTTTGATGCAGCTCAGCTCGGCAGTCAGTGTGAACTTGTAGATTTAGCCGCTCGACGTGTGCTCGAATCAGCAGGATTGGGACCTGATTATCAATTACCTGGCTTACCCCATCGCACCGGCCATGGTTGCGGACTGGATATTCACGAATGGCCTTACTTAGTCAAAGGTGACCAAACACCGCTCGATGTTGGTATGGTGTTTAGTAATGAGCCTATGATTGTCATTCCTGATGAGTTTGGGGTACGTTTAGAAGACCACTTTTATATGAGCTCGCAAGGACCGCGTTGGTTTACTCAGCCGTCCTATAGCGTTGATGACCCCTTTGGATTGGAGAGCTAAGTATGCCGCATTGTATTATTGAGTATGACCAAAGCTTGGATACAAGTATTGATATAGAAAATGTTGTTCAAGGCGTACAGCAATGTGCTCTTGAGAGTGGGCTTTTCGAACCAAGCGCAATTAAAACGAGAGCAATTGCTTGTTCTCATTGTGCAAGCGGGCAGGGAGACTCACAAATGTTGCATGTGCGTATTCATTTATTTGCGGGTCGCAGCGCGAGTCAAAAACTAGCTTTAAGTGAATCGATGCTAGCAGCTTTAGATGCGATGATCCCACAAGTTCCTAGTTTAAGCGTTGAACTTGTGGATATGGACAGCGAAAGCTATCAAAAGCGGATTTTGGTTTGAGCTTTGCTCCCTGATCTTGGGAGCTATAGGTTAAAAATATAAGCGGGTGATGGACTCTGTGACACACCCGGGTCTGCGGCAGCCTTCAATCTCAACTTTTATTTCTTTAACGAGTTCGAGACCTCGTTTTATCGGGGTTACTTTGACCAAGGTTGTCCGCGCACGTATCTTATTATTAACCTTAACCGGGTAAGGAAACCGCACTTTATCTAAGCCATAATTCACCACCATTTTTGCATCGGGGTAAGCTTGTTCTTCATCGCTTACACTTTGAGTTAAAAATGGCAACAAAGACAAAGTTAAAAAGCCATGGGCAATGGTGGTTTTAAAGGGGGACTCTTGCTGAGCACGCTCGGGGTCAGTATGTAGCCATTGATGGTCATGGGTAACTTGGGCAAAGGCGTTGATGCGCTCTTGATCGACGCACAGCCATTGGCCAATATGCACCTCTAATCCCAACTGATGTTGTAGCTGCTCAAAGACCACCGCTGCCTTGGGGCTCAGCTCAATTGGTTTTTCGGCCACTTGCTCGGATGTAGGATCTCCGACAACTTGTTGATCTCGAACCCAGTTTCCAAGTTGACTATGATTAGCCTTGTTTAGAAATTCAATCCAATAATCACGGATCGTAGGGGAAAGCCAGTCTTTGAGTTCGAAGGGGTTCTGAGCTAGAAACTCTTTACGCTCCTTTAAAAAATCAACTACTTTCATTTTACCTCGAATCTAACGTAGCCAATAAAGGCAAAGAACGACCAAACTGTAATGGCCACACCTTCATTATAGCAGAAGCGTTTGGCATCGAAAAACACTTGATTTAAAGCAAACTTTTATAGGCTTTAAAGCGGCAACGCACTAGCGCAGCCAAAGTCGTAAATCACGAATATACTTATTACCACTAAACTCAGGGTGGGCTTCTTCGATGGCTTCAAGCGCAAAGAATTGTTTGCCTTCATCGCTTAGTGCATTGTAACCTCCAATCACTTGGTAGAGCCAATCTTCAGCTCGCCACTTTAGTTGTTCACGTTCAAAGAAGTCGAGCGCACTTAGGTCTTGAGCACTATCAATAATCTCGTTTAAGTAACGCTCCACATCGGCTGATATACCAGAGTCATGGATTTCGTATAGCTCAGCTTGTTCTAAGCTTGTGAAGTTTTCTTCCTGCTCTTGTATTTGAGTGCCGTTTACACGCTGAACATGAATTTTTGCAACAATACCAAGCAGTTGCTGCTCATGTTCTGGGTTATACAGGTTTACAGAGGCTGATTTTAATAGCGGTGCAGCTTGTTTGAATAATGAAGGAACCTGTAGTTGCCCTGAAGGGTCGCTAGGATGAAAGTCAGGATGTTGCTCACAATATAAGGTAAAGCCTTTTAACAAACGAGAGCGACCGCGTAATTGTCTAAAACGACCCAACAAGCTAATCAGTTTAGTTTGTACGACAGCTAATTCTTGGCTTACGTCTACAACTACCTGATGTAGGTTGCTGCACAGCAATCGACGTAACTCTCGTAAGTCACCCGCAATTTTCGAAAGCGTCTCAAAATTGAGTAGCTCTAAACTTTGCAATAGTTCGTTGAGTTGTTGTTGAGCGAGTTCGTTTTCACGGATTTTAGCTTTTAGGCTTGCTACGTAGCCAAACTCGTTATTGATTCGACTCCAAAGTACTCGGACACTTTGTTTCAGGCTTTGGTTTAAGTCATAGGTAACGAGACTTAAGTCTTGAAGATAGGCATCTGCGCTTGCTAAATCGCCTTCATGAACGGCTTCTCGATAATGTTCCGCCTTGGTTCTGAGACTCGCCAAACGCGAACCGATATTCGCGTCAACTTGTTGGTTATGTTCGTCGCTCAAGGCTTCTTCAAGCAACTTACGTAGTGCCAGACCAAGTTGTAGATCTTCATCAACTGCTGGACGCCAAATGGCGTGGCTTGCAAGCAAGTCCTTGACCTGTTTGTTATCCTTGTTGTCCTCATCGACGCTGCCGCTTAAATAGGCATTCATCAATAGATCCGAGTTGCGCGCTAGCAAGTTTAAGAAGCGTTTGCCAGAGCGATGAAGATTAGGATTCACAGCAAGTTCTCCTGCCCAAAACTATCGCTGGCGCGTTGTTCTAATGATAAGTCTTCGGTCTCGTCGATAAAGCGAATAATTTCAAATAAGTAGTCAATTTTTGCGCAGGCAATGTAAATCTGTTTTTCACTATTTGGGCGAATCAGATAGCCTTGCTCTACTAAGCGTTTAAACACTTGCTTGAGTTGGCCGTCAACTTGAGAACTATTGGAACCAAACAAGCGATATTGGCTAATCTTGGTCAACTGCTCGCGAAATGCTGGTGTGTCTTCAATGGCTGTTTGAAGTTCGTTAAGGCGTATATGATTGCCAGCGCTCAAAGGCGTATCTCCGCCGATTGACTCCTGAACCAATACCAGCCATTCGACCAGTGGCAACAGAGAGCTAGCGATATCGCCAAATTGCTCACTTAGAACTTTGTGTTCAGCCCCACCTAAATCTTGGTAGGAGCAATAATAAATTTCACCATCGCAACCACTGGTTAAACAGCGATTTAGTACCCGAAGCTGATAGTCAATTTTGTCTCGATTCTCTGGCGTTTGTAAAAACTCGAAGGCTTGTTCATTGCTGATGCGACAGATGAATTTTCCTTCTAAGAGCTGACTTAAAACATTCCCAGTTTCGCTTAGAATAAAATCACTCATATTGCTTGCTCCTGAGATTGTTGTTTCGCCTTCAATTTTGCTTCTATGCTATTCACTTTGGGTTGGACCGTTTGCAGTTGTCGTTTTTCGCGGTCAATAATGTAGCGATGGGTAAATAGCTGTAACACTTCTGACTCTGGGTTTGGAAACGCGCCAAGAATACGGATTTTGTTAGTATCGCAAGCATCAAATATTTTCTTCACGTTACTTTGGTGCAGCGTACCTAGTTCATCAATTGGCCAATGAATGTAAACGTCCGCATTGCCGCGTAGTAAACGGGTAAAGGCAAGTAAGAACTTACACAAGATGAGATAAGCCATCCCGTGACTGCTAGACTCGTTAAGCTGACGATCGGTGCGAATGACCAAATCACTATTGCCCTCCCGAAGACGTAGTTCAATTTGTAGCAATTTGGAAATACCATCTTTGAGTGCGCTACGACCGATAATTTCTAGCGCTCGCTTCATCAATATCGCGTAGTCTTCTTCGGGTAATTGGTTAAAGCCTTGTTCCCGCCATTGCTCATACGCAGCTACAAAAGCTTTCAATTCGTCCCAAAACTCCAATTCGCTAATTTTGGAGCGAATTTGAACCGCACTACCACTGACACCGTCAAGGCTTAGATCTTCGCCAATTTCTTGAGTAATGCGCCGGCTTTGACTCACAATGCGCTTATCTATATCCAACAAGTTGTGGTAGAAGTCGTTGATATTCATACCTAAGGTATGCCCATAGTCAACTAAGGCTGCAATGTTTTGTGGCACGAGATCGTTAAGAATATAAGCCAGTTCAGGTACCAGGTCTCGGTAACGAACCATTGTGGTTCCAAGCTCAGTGGTATAGCTGGCTTTAGCGCGCGATAGTTCCCAAGTTTCACCAAACTGACTTCCAGCTCGCTGAGCAATCAGTTGATCATAGTTCTTAACTTCATCTTCTATTTGTTTAAGTAAGCGCTCGCGCTGCGTTAACAACTGTTCTGTTTCGCGTAGTCGTTCTGCAACGCTGCGTTCGGTTTCGTCAAGTTCTGCAATGAGTTTGGCAAATTCCTCGCCCGAAAGTCGCTTCAGAAGCTGTTGGCAACGCGACAGCTCAAGGTTGTTATTTTGCTGCGATAATTCTAATTCACTGGCCTGCTGTCCCAGTTCATTGCGCTGTTTGGTCACGATTTGGGTTTGGCTTTGTAGCTGGTTTTTGGCTTGGCTGAGGGCCGATTTAGCAATACTGAGCTCTTCAGCGACTTCCAATTTTTGTTGCTGCCAAACACGCTTGAACCAGTCATTGTACTCAAGCACTTCATCACGACGTTGTTCTGTTGCTTGGATAAGCTCTATAAGTTGCTTACGGCGCTGAGCCAATTTAATAATATTTCCGTCGTCGAGGCCTTGATCCTTAAGTTCACTGCGATACCAAGCTTCGGCTTGTTTTAAGTCAGCTTTTGCAGAACGTTGAAGATTTTGTATTTGCTCATCATTTTGTTGCTTTTGGTCTTCCAAAACCCCAATTTTGTCTTGCCACCAAGCCATGCGTTCTAGTTTGTTTTCTTGGTGCTGTTGTTCGAGCTCGGCGAGGTTCTGCTCGTAGTTTTGTTGGATCTGCTGCTGCGATATTTTTAGCGATTCTAGTGAATCGCGCTCTTTAGCTCGACGTTGATGCAGTGCTTGTTCGGCTTGTTCGTTAAGGATTTGACGCTCTGCCGCAATGCGGGTTAGCTCTTCATCTATTCGTTGGCTGGTGGCGCGCGTTTCAGCAAAACTTTGTTCGTGTTGGCGCACCAAACTATGAGCTTGGGCCAAACTTTTCTCGGCCAGGTTCCGCTTGTTTTTTGCCAGTTCAAGAGCTGTTTGCGCTTCAGACAAACGCTGCTGCAATGTGGCTTCATGAACGGCAAAGCTAGGTAAGTCGATTGACTTATAGTCAAGAACCAAACCAAAGGCACTGTCGTCAAGTTGCGGCGCTAGTTCAGGTTTTAGATCTTTTCTCGAAAGCAATTCTGGATTGATAACCCGAGCTAAATGTTGCTCCCAGCCAGGCAGCTCGTCACGAAGAAACGCTAAAACGGTGTCTGATTCTGGGTTTAGCTGGTGTTGTATTTGCTGCAATTGTTGTTCTGCTTGGCTCTGAACTTGACTGCATTGCTTGAGTTGTTTGTCGGCAATTAGACGTTCACTTTTGGCCGCTTGAAGCTCAGCTGAGATTGAATCTGCTTGAGCGCGATGCTGGTCTTGCTGTTTACGCACTTCATCTAAGCGATTTTGGATACTACGAATGGCAATGGTTTCTTGGTCGGTAAACCCCATTTGCGCCATTTGAGTTTCAAGACTAGCTTGCTCAAGCTGTAGTTTATGCTGCTGCTCAAGCAAGGCCTGCTTTAGCTTTTCAATTTGTGTGTGGTATTGCCCTTCTAGCTGGTGCATTTGTTCGAGCTCTGAACGTCGCTCTTGACTTAGTTGAGTGGCAATCTGGTCTTTGTTTTGATTTAAGCGGCTTAAGGTCGATAACAGCGCTTCATTGATATCGTTTTTACGTGCATTATATGCAGCCTCAATATCACTATGTTGTTCAGTCAATAATTGGTGTTGGGCACTGACACTTTGTAACTCTTCACGGCGACTTGGCAGCTTATCAAGATTGGTTTTAGCTTTTTCAATATCAGATTGTTGCCACTTATCATACTCGTCTTCAATAGCGTTTAAGCGTTGGTCATAGTTTTGACTATCGGCTTTAGCTTTAGACAAAGCTTGATTGAGTTCGTCACGTTGGCTTGTCCATTTGGAGTCCAATGACTTTCGTTCTGCTCGGTTGGTATTTAAACTAAGCTCCAAATGGTCTCGCGCGGCATCTAAGCTTTCTTCATCTTTGGCTAAGTGCTGTTTTAAACCTAATAGTCGGGTTTCGTGTTGCTGTAGTTGTTGATGGGCCTGTTCTAATTTCTGAAATTGCGGTCTAATCGCCTCAAATTGTTGGATCAAACGACTATCTTCAAGCCAAGCTTGTGCTTTGTTCGCATCAACCCAAGTTGTACGAAGCTCCACGCCATCTTCCTCCAAAATGGCTGCAATCATGGATTTAATGGTTTCCATTTTGCCTTCTTTGGAGTGCACTGCTTTGGCTAGCTTTTCCATATGCCGCAAACTATGCCGCGGGTCACTTAGGGTATATTGACGGGCAAGCGCACGCAGTTGGCTCTGATTAGAACCACTGTTTTGTAAGCTGCGATCGTTTTGAATGATGGCCCGATATTCGCGAGTATTGAGATAGCGACTCGAACTCAGGCCTAACTTTCTAAACTCACTTTGCAGCTCTTTAGGTGTATGAAACAACACTTCTTGTTGCTGACGTTCTTTAATGAAATCTTCGAGTTCAAAAGCTTTGTTAACCAAACGGTATTTCAGACCTTGCTCTTCACGTGATGAGCTTAGAATAACTTGGCAAATATCGCCGTTATACCGCTGATATTCATAGCTGATATAACTGGCTTCTTGGGGCAGGTACCAGTTCTCAAAACTATCGCGAGTGCTAGGTACTACTCGGCTAGGGTATTCACCATAAAACACCGGGATTAAGCGCTGCAATGTAGTTTTACCGCTGGCATTGGTGCCGCAAATGTTGCTGTGTTGGTCGAGTTTGAGTTCGACTACGCCTTTTAAATGCGTATTGATAAGAATAATGCGAAGTAAGCCGGCCACTAAAAGTCCTTGTTCTTGGTTCTTGCCGCCTAGTTTAACCGAATCTAAGGGCAACTGCAGCGTTGTGACTTGAGTCTCGAACTCTTGGCGCATTTATTGCTGTTTTTGTATGTAAATAGTACGCCAGCAGGCATCTATCTATTTTAATTTACTCATAGAGTAAAAATGATCACTTTGGCACGCACTATGCTTTATTAGGTTTAGTTAGCATCGACATTTTTTTGTCAGTTAAGGATTATTATGCACACACTCTATCGATTATTGTCTCGTTTTGGAGCCTTGGATGTGTTTTTCGCTTGGATGGGAATCGCCTCAGGTTTATTGTTAATCTTACCTAAGTCAGTGTTGGATCTAGGTGAGGTCCATAGTTCTATGCATAGTGCAATGGCAGTGAGTCTTAGTTTGTCGTTAGCCTATGTCCTAAGCCGTTTGTTAAGCTTTGGCTTACATGCGGTCTACCAGAACCACATACTTAAAGACAAACAACGACGGATTAACGATTGCGTTGCTGTTCTGGACCATAGCGAGCGCGCCATATTACGTGAATTTGTACTTACGCGACGCTCAGTGCTTGAATTACCTTTAACCGAATCCAGCGTCAAAAATTTGATACGCCACGGAGTATTAGAGGCTGAAAACCCAAGCGATAACCTTGAAACTAGAGGTCATGCTAAGTTGGTGATCGCTGTGATGGCGCGTCCGGTACTAAGTTTTAAAGCTTTAGGCCTACCGGTAGGTAAGCTTAACGAAAGTCAGCTTGATCACTTGCGTGCACTTCGCCCAATGTTTTTACGCCCTGAATACAAAGCCAATCGTACGCATAATGGCAAGGTGTTTCGTATTCGTTTTAACGAGTCACAAAACGCTGCGTAGCAGCGTTTTTCTTGATTATATTCGCCTATTGTTCGTCAGTGCGTTGTTTTAAATAACCAAGGTAGTCGGGCACTGATGAGTCGTACTCGCTCTCAAGTAAAGTACTGTTAAGAATAAAATCAGCCGTAGCTTGATTGGTCGCTACTGGAATATTCCATACCGCAGCTAAGCGCAGTAAAGCTTTGACGTCTGGGTCATGGGGTACCGCATTAAGTGGGTCCCAAAAGAATATCAACAAATCTACTTCGCCTTCAGCGATCAAAGCTCCCAACTGTTGGTCGCCTCCCATCGGTCCGCTTAGCAGTGATTTAATTTTAAATCCCTTTTTTGCCAGCAAGCTACCGGTTGTTCCGGTTGCAAAAAGTTGGTGTTTTTCTAACTTTTCTTTATGTTGATTAGACCAATCGAGCAAATCTTGTTTTCGATGATCATGGGCGACTAAGGCTATCCGTTTGAATGCTTTCATGGTTCTTTGAGTGGTTTGCATGGTTAGTGTACTTATTATTGAGAAATCTGTTAACGATAATAAAGGCATCTGGCTCGCACTGCCACATAAGCAGGTAAGCGGGGTCAATAAAACATGAACTTATTCAAATTTTGCCTACTTTTTAGTATATTGTTTGTTCTTTTGTAAGGCTCAAGGACGAACATGTTGGATCTATATTGGCAAGAGTTTTTAACCGTTGCTTTGGTGCATTTACTAGCAGTGGCGTCTCCAGGGCCTGATTTCGCGGTGGTGGTTAAAGTCAGTGTTAGTAATGGTAGACGCTCGGCTATTTTTGCTTCTCTCGGGATTGGTTGCGCCATACTTATCCACGTGCTTTATTCATTACTAGGGATTGGGCTACTTGTTTCTCAATCAGTCATGCTGTTTAACATTGTTAAATACTTGGGAGCGGCTTACCTTATTTATATAGGCATACAAGGGCTGCGTCAGAAAGCTACTTCAACTGACATGGATCTTAAATCAGGTGAAGGCTTGGGCGCTAAACAAGCTTTCGTCGTTGGTTTTATGACTAACGGCTTAAACCCCAAAGCCACCTTATTCTTTTTATCGCTATTTACTGTCATCATCAGTCCTACAACCCCGCTTATGGTGCAATTTTCCTATGGCCTATACATGATGTTGGCTACCAGTATCTGGTTTATCTTACTGTCTTCTATATTGAGCACCGAGCGGGTACGACAGCAGTTTTTACGTTTAGGCCATTGGTTTGATCGAGGAATGGGAACTGTCTTGATTGCCCTCGGGCTTCGCCTTATGTTGAGCTCACGGTGAGCGCTTACGCTCAACAGGGCGAAAGATAATGCTTGTTGTTGTGTGCGATCATGTCGATTTTGTGGTTGTGGAAAAACCTGCAGGCATAGAGTTCCATTCGTTTAAGAACGAGCAGCTGGAATTACAAGCCGGTTTTGCGCAACAGTTAAGTCAAGAATTGGGCTATCGGATCTGGCCTGTGCATCGCCTTGACAAAGTTACTTCTGGTTGTTTGATTTTCGCCAAAAGTGCCGAAGCAGCAGCGCGTTTTCAAGAGCTGTTTAGCAGGCGCAAAATAGATAAATACTATTTGGCTTTAGCTGCTGGTAAGCCCAAGAAAAAGCAAGGTTTAATCAAAGGCGACATGCTGCGTACCCGTAATGGATCATGGAAGTTAAGCCATACTTTAGAAAACCCTGCAATTACTCAGTTTTTAAGTTTTTCAGTTGAACCTGGTCAACGATGCTATTTGTTAAAACCTTATAGCGGTAAAACCCACCAACTTAGGGTTGCGATGAAAAGCCTAGGTACACCTATTCTAGGCGATTCACGTTACGGTGGTGTACCCGCTAGTAGAACCTATTTACATTGCTTTGCTATGCGATTTGAATGGGACGGCGAAGTTGTTGAGCTATTGGCTAAAAAGCAGCTTAATGAACTGTGGTTGCGCGAGGACTACCAGCATATAATTCATAAACTTAGCCCACCTTGGTTACGCCAATTTCCCAAACTTAATAAATAGCGAATCAAGGCTTGCTAGTTTTTAGGTATTCTAGTCATCACTAACAAAGCTTCGGTCATATTGTTTTGTTAGGCAACCTTTGTGCATGCGATTAATCCAAGAACACTGTAAGCGCCGATCTTGCTTGGTGTGCAGCAACAAAGCGCTTAAGTCGATTGTAATCTATGGCGTTTATCGTTGTTAAACGTGAATGTAATATACCAATCACAGTAATTTATTGATCACTATTGTTTGACTAAAACACTAATCTCGTCGTCATAAGCCTTGTCATTAGAGGGCTAATAACAGCGACTTCTTCCTCAAGCTAAGCGTTCTATTACAACAAGTAAAAACCAAAAATCTAATGTGATTGGTATAACTTGAAACTCTTTGATGAACCATAGTCTAGAAAGACAGGTTTTTAATCACCAAAGTACAACCAATAAATAGTAAAAATACATGCACGATGTGGTGGTAATTAATTTTGTATTTTTGTAAGTAATGATAGCCAACCATCCCGCCAGCAAGACCAACAATAAATGCTGGCATGGCGGACATTACGTGCGAAAGAACATCTTGTGTAATCAGGCCTTCATTCCAAAAGCTAATGTTGGCACCGATCATCTGGAGCATAAAAAAGAATGCTAGTGTTGATTTGGTTTGGTCAGCACTCCAAGGTTGCATGGAGGTATAAGCAATAACTGGCGGGCCTGATTCGCCAACACTTGCACCGAGCACCCCAGAGGTAAATCCGGCTCCAAGGGTGATGGGAACGGAAGTTTCTTGAAACAAAGACTTGCTTGAACGCATTGAGTGAATACTAGATACAATGAGCACAACACCCATCGTTAGAAGAATATATTGCGAGGGTAAGCTGGCGAGCAACTTTGCACCAATAAAGGAAGCCGGTACAGATCCAGCAAATAAGATAAGAGCTGCTTTGGTTTGAATTGAATGTCGCATTTTCCAAACGATTGGAAAGGTGACTATCCAGCCAAATATTCCGGCGATTGGAACCGCGGTCTGCGCTCCAACCACGAGCGAGAGTAGTGGCACCGATACCATGGCTGAACCAAAGCCAGTTAAGCCTTGAGTAAATCCAGCTAAGGCTATGATTAAAGAAATTAGAATTAGAGTGGTGTCCATTTTTCGTCCTAAGAGATGGGTAGCGAGACCCTGTCGCGCTCGTTTGAGATTAAGAAATCCACGCACACTATAAGCGGAATAGATTTAATAACCATTACACATGTCACATTATGTTCATTTTTGTTGTTTTAGGTTCGCTTTGTGACATTTGTCCCAGATGTTGATCCCTGTGCTCGTATAATGCATTACATTAATTAGGGCCTTTAGCATTGAGCTAGTTTCTGCTGTTAGACAATCAACATGGCTACCATATTTACCCGGTAATTTTTTGAGTTTGAGGGCTTAACAATGGACAACTTTTCGCTAGACGCAGAGCATCTGCAAGTGCAAGGCACGCAACACCATACGCTAGCAAAGGGGCTTGATGACTTTGATAAGGTATACGGACTAGGTTATGAAGTTGGCCATGAAGATTGGTCGCCGTATCCAAGGGTTAATTATTTACGCCAAACCTTTTTGGATCGCCCTTATGACATTGATGTCGAAAGATTGCGTTTGGTGACGCAATCCTATCAAGCGAATGAAGCTTGTCCTCGCATTATTCAATGTGCACGCGCCTTTGAAAACATCTTGCTCAATTCCACCCTGCATATCTACGATCAAGACCTAATCTTGGGCGAAATTGCTGCCCCAGCCAAGGCTTCGCCTATTTATCCAGAGTTTTCTGTAGATTGGATTTTGGATGAGATTCGCAATTCACCGTTTGAAGAACGTAGCAACGATCAGTTCTATATACGAAACGCCCAAGATCGCAATGAAATACTAGCGCTGTGCGAGTATTGGAAGGGCAAAAGCGCCAATGAAATTATTACAGCGCATTTGGATGAAGATCAGAAGAAAGGCTCCCATATGGGGGAGAAAGTTTTCCAAACCAATAATTATCACTTTGCTGGTATTGGCCACTTTGCGATGGATTTTACCAAGTTGATGACCCTAGGCTACGATGGTGTATTACAGCAAGCACGCGAGGCTTTTGCGAAACTATCGAAGCAAGACCCAGATTACAGTGAAAAACGTGACTACTACAAAGCTACCCTGATTAGCTTAGAAGCGGCCAAGACATATATTCAACGCTACGCCACACTTGCAAGGGAAATGGCGAAAGTCGAAAGCAATATAAAGCGCCAGCATGAACTGCAACAGATGGCTCAAAACTGCGAGCAAATCGCTGGTGGGGCTGCGCAAAGCTTTTGGCAGGCGCTGCAGCTGTTTAACTTTGCTGTGACACTAACCCAGATTGAGGGCAATGGTCACTCCATCTCTTACGGGAGAATGGATCAGTGGTTATTTCCTTTTTACGAAAAAGACCTTGAACAAAATGCAGTGGACAAATCTTTCACACTCGAGCTGCTTGAAGTTTTATATGTGAAAATGAACAACCCGACCAAGTTAAAAGATAAGGGCACGGTGAAGGTTCGCAATGGGCGCGGTTTTGGGGGCGAAAGCCTTACCATTGGTGGTGTGAATAGCCTTGGGGATGATGCAACCAACGACCTATCGATGCTGATGTTAGAAGCGTCGGTGCATACCCGCATGATGAACCCTTGGGTATGTCTGCGCTTGCATGAAAACACGCCATATGAGCTAAAAGTTAAAGCGATTGAATGTGTTCGTGCCGGTTACGGTCACCCAAAATCATTCAATGATGGGCCGGCGATTAAGGCCATGATTAGTAAAGGGCTTAGTCTTGAAGAAGCGCGAAACTACGCTGTTGTTGGCTGCGTTGAACCAACCTTACCAGGTAAGGAGTTTGGCTGGTTAGACGCCGGTTACGTCAATACAGCAAAAATGCTAGAGATGGTGATCAACGGTGGCAGGATCCTAGCGGGTCCAAATGCCGGTAAACAACTGGGTCCAGATACCGGTAGTTTAGAGAGCTATAAAAACTTTGATGAAGTTTTGGAAAGTGTGGATAAACAGTTTGCTTACTGGTGTGATCAACTGTGTAGTTGCTTGAATGTGACCGATAAAATCCATCGACAAGTTAAACCAACCCCCTATATCTCGGCCTTCTTTGAAGGATGTATTGAATCGGGAAAAGATATGACTTATGGCGGGGTTAAATACAATGGTACAGCTCCGCAAGCTGCTGGTATCGCGACTTGTGCTGATTCGCTCTCTAGTATCAAAGAGCTAGTCTTTGAGCAGAAAAAATACAGTGGTAAAGAACTGTTAGATGCGGTCAAAGATAACTGGCAAGGTCATGAAAAGCTTTACGCGCTCGTCAACAGCAGCAAAATCCCACATTACGGCAATGACAACGATGAAGCCGACCAGCTGTTTAACTTTATGTTTGAATGCTATTGCCGACACATCAAAGGACGTCGCAATGCTCGAGGTGGAGAGTTCAGTCCAGGCGTATATACGGTTAATGCCAATGTGGGAATGGGGCTGTATACCAATGCGTCTTTGGATGGACGCAAAAATGAAGAACCGATTTCCGATAATATGGGACCGGTGCATACAGCGGGTGGTTCACATGATATCAGCGGTCCGACCGCTATTGTTAACTCAGTAACTAAAGTGGATCATAGCCTTGCAACCAATGGTACTTTACTTAATCTGCGCTTTCCGGAAGATGCCGTATCAGGAATAGAGGGACGGGATATCTTGCTGAGCTTTGTCGATGAATATATTGCTAAACAAGGTATGCACGTGCAGTTCAACATTATGAGTTCAGAAAAGATGAGAGCTGCGCAAAAGGCCCCAGAAAAATATGCTGACATGCTGGTTCGGGTCGCTGGTTATAGCGCTTACTTTGTAGAGCTAGGTAAACCATTACAAGACGATCTAATACATCGAACTGAGCTAAGATTTTAATCCTTAAAGGCCGAATTTCAGGAGAATTAAGTTAGCCAACTGATGCAATCACAAGTCGCGCTAGTGTAGTCAATACACTAGCGCATTAAGCTACCCCAACATCAATCTGAGGTTCTTTTGGCACAGCAAGCTACTATCTTAAATGTACAGCGCTTTACCTTACATGATGGCCCTGGTATTCGTACTGAGTTCTTTCTAAAGGGATGTCCACTTCGCTGTGATTGGTGTGGAAACCCAGAGAGTTTTACTCGCCAGCCAGAAGTGGGGGTGTTTGCTAATCGTTGTATCTCTAGTGAGCTCTGTGATGATTGCAAACTAGTTTGTCACGATCTTCAGATGTTGATTTTTACTGATTCAAAATTGGATTCTATCGATAGAAAGCAATGCAGCTCATGTCTTGAATGCGCACAAGTGTGTCCATCAGAAGCGATAAGACCTTGGGGACACTCGATGACAGTTGATGAGTGTATGAAGGTGATTATACAAGACCGAGGGTTTTATGAGCGCTCGGGTGGAGGAGTAACCGTCTCTGGTGGTGAGCCACTGCTGCAAAGCGATTTTGTGGGTCAGTTGTTCAAGGCCTGCAAACAACAAGGTATCCATACTTGTTTAGAGTCTAGTTTATATGCCAATTGGAATAAGATTGAGTCTCTACTGCCAGTTACCGATTTGTTTATCTCAGATTTAAAGCTAATGGATAGCCAACGCCACAAACAATATACCGGAGTAGATAATCACAAGATATTAGAAAACCTTATTACGCTTTCAGCTACCAATAAACCTTTGATACTGCGGATCCCCGTTATCCCTAACATAAACGATGATGAGGATAATATTAAGGCCAGCGCAGATTTCATTTTGCAACAGATGCAGGGCAAGGTAAGGACCTTACAACTACTTAGTTTCATGCGCCTTGGGGAAGAGAAGTATCAGTCTTTGGGATTACCCTACAAAATGCAGGATCTGAAATTTGATAGGGCTGCATTCCAGAAAAAAGTCGAAAAGATTGCTGTCTATTTTAATCAGCGCGGCATCCATTGCATGATTGGTGCGAAAGAAAAAGCCGAACTGTAATCGTTGGCTTTAAGCCTAACTGCTCTATGTACTTGTGTAAGCGGCTAGGCCTTGAAACATGGACTTACTCACCCTCACAAATAACGAGTTTAGTGTCTGTTTTCATCATCGCTTCGGCTAACTCTTCGGGCAAGCTGGTATCGGTAAATAAGTAGTCGGTCTCGCCAATGTGGCCCATTTCTATCGATCCTTTTGGGACAAATTTACTCGAATCCATAGCAATCATGACATGACGTGCCGATTTCATCACGGTTTGTGTGATGAGGCTTTCGTTAAGATCGTACTCCAAGAGTGTTCCGTCAACATCTATTGAGGCAGTACTGGTTATCAAATAGTCAAATCTAAACTTATCAATAAACTCGAGGGCTTGCGTGCCAACGATGCCACCATTTGAAGCTTTGACTTTTCCACCAGGTATCAAGACATCAAAATTTGGGTTGCGGTGTAATATATTAGCTACTCGTAAAGAGTTGGTAATGATCTGTAAGTTTTTCTTCTCTAAGAGCTGAGAGGCGATGACTTCAATGGTTGTGCCTATGGTCAAGAAGATGGTTGAGTTATCCGGGATCATCGAAGCGATCTTTGAGGCAATAGCATTTTTTTGTTCGGTATCGGTGACTTTCCGTACTTCATAGTCGAGATTGGTGGTGGTGTCTGGAGAACTTGCACCACCGTGATGACGAACGAGTAACTTTTCTTCATTAAGCTTTTTAATGTCGCGACGTATGGTTTGCGTCGAGACATCTAAGCTTTCAGCTAGCTCTTCAACACTGCAGTAACCTTTATCATTAATCAATTTGAGTAGTTGTTTTTGTCTAGGGTTTGTCACCGTTGAATCTTCCTTTGTTCGCTTGTTTTTGGCTCAACTCTTGGATTCACTAGTCTTATTGATGATGAATTCAGCGTGCCGTGCAATGCTTATTTGTCCAACGCGGAATCAACCTCCTTACGGCTTGGGATCCCTTCACGGCCACCCAGTTTGGTACATTTTACTGCAGCCACAGTGTTGGAAAAAATGATAGCATCGCGGGTCGACATTTGTTCGGCAATCGCGACAGCGAGCGCACCATGGAATACATCTCCGGCACCTGTCGTATCAACAACATCCACTTTTAGACCTGCTTGATGACAAAGTTCATCGTTTTCAAGCCAATAGCATCCTTTCGAACCTACCGTAACATAGACTTTATTATTTGTCCTTTTTTGAGCAATTTTGAGCCCTTCGATCGGATCGCTGCTTCCGCTGTATTTTTCAAGCCCGGGCTCACTAAAGGCAACGTGGTCTGCAAGTTCAACCAATTCGTCAATATTGTCAGGTGCAATATCGGCATCTAACACCGATGGGATACTAAACTTGCGCGCTTGCTCCAATGCATACTTTGCCCCAGCAACCCAACGCACATCGGCCAATATCGTTGCATATTTTGAGAAATCAATTTCGGTTAGCGCGCTTGGATCTTTGGACAATGATTCATCTTGATAGTTAATGATCATACGCTCACCTTCTTCATCGACAATAACCGCAGAAAAAGCAGAGGACGCGCCTTTTATGCATACTGCTTTTTCAACGCCAACACCATAGCTAGCAAGTTCACTAAGCATAGTGTCGGCAACTGAGTCGTCTCCAACACGGCCGATAAAATCTACGTGATGTCCCAGTTTCGCCACAGCCACTGATGCGGTAGCTGCAGGACCGCCGCCGACTTCAAAATAGTTGTTAGCCACATATTTACCACCGGTTATGGGCAGTTGCTTGACGAGCTGGACTCGGTCTAAAACGGTGATTCCAATACATGCAATCGACATGATTAATCTCTTCTATATTATCTAGAGCGGGTATGCTTTGCGTCTCAAATTGCAGTAGAACAAACAAAACTCTAGTTCGATGAATTATATATTCGCACAAACATGAGGGGCGAATAACAAAGATAATGGATTCATTATAGGAAAAAAAGTGATCTTGACTGCGATAGTTGTCACGTAACGACGATAAAACGACAAAAAACAACAAAATGTGACATTGGTAAAAGTTCTGTCGCCAATAATGCCTATAGTAATGCCATATCTTATTCAGTAAGGACAAACATAATGTCAACTATCGGTTTCATCGGCTTAGGCCAAATGGGTAGCCCAATGGCTGCAAATCTAATCAAAGGTGGGCACTCGCTACAAGTTTTTGATGTAAACGCAGACGCTGTTGCTCAAATGGTCACGCTTGGTGCCGTAGCAGCTCAAACACCTGGTCAAGCCGCTAGCCAAGCAGATTTTGTTGTCACAATGCTGCCTAATGGCGATTTAGTTCGCAAGGTAATCTTTGCTGATGATGGCGTGATATCCACGCTGTCAAAGCAAGCCTTAATCATTGATATGTCGACCATTCATCCCTTTGAAACTGATGCTTTGATCAGCGATTTGTCGCTGCAAGGTTTTGAGATGATGGAAGCGCCAGTAGGAAGAACCTCGGTTCATGCGATTAAAGGTGAGCTACTGATTCTCGCTGGTGGAACGAAGTCTCAAATTGAACGTGCTCAACCCCTATTTGATTGTATGGGCTCTGAAACCATTGATGCTGGTGGTCCTGGTAAAGGGATTAGAGTAAAGATCATTAATAACTACATGAGTATTGCGTTAAACGCACTATCTGCTGAAGCTGCGACACTATCTGAGGCTATCGGTTTAGAGTTTGAAGATGCAATGAAAGTCATGAGTGGTACACCTGCTGGCAACGGTCATTTCACGACCACTTGGCCGGGTAAAGTCTTAGCTGGTGATTTATCGCCTGCATTTATGGTCGATCATGCTCACAAAGACTTGGGTATTGCGCTCGATCTTGCCAATCAGGTCAATGTTCCAATGCCGTGTGGTGCGGCATCTCGTGAATTGTATAGCATCACCCGTGCTGCGGGCCGTGGTCGTCAAGATTGGACATCAGTTTTCGAACAGCTACGCGTAACTTCTGGGCTTGAGGCGAAAATAAAGTGAAGACATGCTGAGTCTATCAAGAATTGAATAGACTCAAACGATGTGACTTTAATTTAGGATAGAGACGAAAAAGTGAAACTGAGCATTGAAGATTGGGGATTGGTCGAAACACAATCTGTCCCTGTAAAACTGTTGACCTTACAAAATAGCCAAGGCATGAAAGTACTGGTGAGCAACTATGGGTGCATTGTAACGTCGATTGAAACGCCAGATCGCAATGGACACTACGCGGATGTTGTACTCGGCTACGATAGTTTAGACAAGTATCTTGCCGGACACCCATTCTTCGGTGCCATTGCTGGCCGCGTTGCCAATCGAGTCAAAAATGGTCGCTATCAAATTGATGGCCAATCCTTTGAGCTTGAAACCAATGAGTTGCCAACAGGGCAACACTTACACGGCGGAAGCAAAGGCTTTGATCGCTATGTTTGGGACTACGCTATTGAAGAGCAAGATGAAGCAACTTTTGTGCATTTTAGTCGTGTATCTCCCGATGGAGAGTCGGGCTACGGCGGTACGATGCAGGTCACGTGTAGTATTGGTTTAGATGAAATGAATCAAGTCCATTACAATTTTAAAGCAAGCACGGACAAACCAAGCGTAGTCAATCTTGTTAATCATAGCTATTACAATCTAGCTGGGCATGATTCGGGACCCGTTGATCAACATGAACTAGTTCTTTTCGCTGATTACTATACGCCTGTTAGCGAAGACATGATCCCTAGTGGTGAGATTCTTTCGCTTCAGGGAACTCAATTAGATTTTAGCTCTCCACGGGAAATTGGCGCCAACGAATACGACCATAATTTTGTCTTAAACAATGACAAACGCATGGGTGAATATCGCTATGCTGCCCAGCTCTACGAGCCAAAAAGTGGTCGCGAAATGACGGTGTTAACCACGCAACCAGGCCTGCAGTTCTATAACGGTTATAAGTTGTCGAATAAACCTTGGTTTGGTCGTAACGGTCATAAGTATGAAGCGCGAGAAGGGATGTGTTTAGAAACGCAGCATTTTCCGGACAGTCCAAATCAACCTCATTTCCCCTCGGTGCGTCTCAACCCGGGCGAGGTCTATGAAGAGAAGACGATTCACCGTTTTCGTATCAAATAAATGAATCAAATCTACAGCAAGCCAAATTTGAAGGTTTGAAGTGAATACAAAGGTCATTTATTGATTCTTGGTGAGTGCTTTTGTACTAAACATTATCTAATTAACATAATTATACGCGATGGACTGATAACGTCGGTCGCAATGAAAATATAAGGACTAATCTATGAAGTGGATCAACACTCGTTCTCATAATTCTTGGCTTGAAGCTGAAACCGATAGAATCTTTGAGTTTGGCAAAAATGCGCTTGTTCCCAACGGTTTTGGATGGATAGGTAATAACGGTAATGTGCGCGACGAAATGGGCACACGCCTGTGGATTACTGCTCGTATGCTGCACTGCTATTCACTCGCAACGCTGATGGGACGTCCCGGTGCTTTTGACTTAGTTGAGCATGGCATCGCTGCCCTAGAGGGTCCACTAAAAGACAGGACTCATGGAGGTTGGTATGCAACTGTCGATAACCAAGGCGAGGGTGTTATGGATGCATCGAAGCAAGGTTATCAGCATGCCTTTGTTCTGCTTGGTGCTGCAAGCGCCGCGACCACTGGTCATCCTCGCGCAAAGGCCCTATTAGATGAAGCTATTAATGTCTATGAAAAACACTTTTGGTGTGAAGAAAATCAAATGTGTTTTGAGTCATGGGATGAAGCATTTACTGAAACAGAAGATTATCGTGGCGGCAATGCAGCCATGCACTCCGTTGAAGCTTTTTTGATTGTGTATGATGTTACTAAAGATAAAAAGTGGCTTGAGCGAGCGTTGCACATTACTGAGTTTATGATCCATAAAACAGCCAAGGGCCTTAGCTATCGTGTTAATGAGCACTTTGATTCTGATTGGAACCCGCTACCAGACTACAATAAAGACACGCCAGCTAGTCATTTCCGAGCATACGGTGGTACCCCTGGCCACTGGATTGAGTGGGGCCGTTTAATTTGTCACCTGCATGCAAGCATGCAAACCATAGGCATGAATACTCCTGATTGGATGCTTGAAGATGCCATTGGTTTATTTGATGCTACGGTACGTGATGCATGGCATGTTGATGGAGCTCCGGGCTTTGTTTATTCGGTTGACTGGGATGGTAAGCCTGTCGTTCGCGAACGTATTCGTTGGGCACCGGTTGAAGCAATTGGTACCGCATATGCACTATTTGCGGTGACCGGAGAGAAAAAATACGAAGATTGGTATCGAACTTGGTGGGATTATTGCCGTACTTACCTCATCGACTATGAAGGGTGTTCGTGGTGGCAAGAGCTGGACGTCAATAACCAAGCTGGAACTAGTGTGGTATGGGATGGAAAGCAAGACATCTATCATTTGATGCACTGTTTAGTGATCCCTCGGCTACCGTTAACGCCTGGTTTGGCACCTGCTTTAGAAGCAGGTTTGCTTGACAGCGCCATGAAGTAATCGTTAACCCAGATTAAAAACCTCTAAAAAGAAATGGCAGCCTCAGGCTGTCATTTTTTTAGATCGCAAATAGCCATGAACAATTGCACTGCAAGAGAAATTAAAACTAAAATGTGTCAGAGCGCTCATTTTTGTCTATTTGTGTCCGTTTTTGTTGAAAATGGCGAGCATCTAACAGAAATGAAAGCGTAGGGCTGATAATTTAGCGTCATTCAAAACAAACAAGTTTATTTAAAGGAACACCTACTATGCCTTATATGTCTGGTAAAACAATGATTCAGCAAGCGTGGAGCGAGGGTTATGCCATTGGTGCTTTCACCGCTCATAATCTAGAAACTATCAAAGCTGTACTGCTGGCGGCTGAAAAAGAACAATCACCGATTATGATTCAGATTGGTCAGAAAGCAATTAACGAAATGGGCATGAAACCACTACGTGATGCTGTCGACTCCTTGATCGAACACCATCAAATTAGCGTGCCGATCTGTATTCATCTAGACCATAGCCGCAAATTCGAACAGTGCATGGAAGCCGCAACCCGTAACTTTCAATCGTTGATGTTTGATGGTTCTGCGTTGCCGTTTGAAGACAATGTACGAATCACAAAAACTGTCGTTGAAGTCGCAGAGGCATTAGGTTTAGGGGCTGAAGGCGAAATTGGCAAAATCGGTGGTACAGAAGATGACATTACCGTTGATGAAAAAGACGCGATGATCACCACTGTAGAAGAGGCGCTAGACTTCTCTGAGCGTACCGGAGTTCACTACTTAGCGGTATCTATCGGAACAGCACACGGCGTTTACAAAACAACGCCAGAGCTTAAGTTTGATCGCTTAAGCGAAATTAAAGAAGCGGTTAAGAAGCCTATCGTATTGCATGGTGGTTCAGGTGTGCCTGATGACCAAGTTATCGAAGCTGTTAAGCGCGGTGTTGCAAAAATCAATGTTGATACTGAACTACGCCAAGGCTTTATTAAGGGCGTGCAATCGCATTGGAGCAAGAACCAAGACGACTTCATTTTGGCTGATGTAATGAATACCGGTATTGCCGCAATGATGGAAGTTGTTCAACACAAAATTCGTCTATTTGGTTCAAACGGCAAAGCCTAAGTCAACAAAATGTCCACTATGTGACATAAACCCTACAAAAAAATACACATTGTTGCTTGCTGTGAAAACAATCACGGATTGAAGACTCAAGCTGAGTTATCAATACGCCAAGCAAACGATGTGTCGTTTTAACAATAACAAATACTACTATTAACGGTGGTTTTATGCTTAAAGCAATGGAAAGAGCTTTACATACTATCAATGCCCCGATCTCGCGTTGGACAGCTAACCTTGCCGGTTTTATGCTGCTAGTGATGACGGTAATCGTATTGATTCAGGTAGCGTTTCGCTACGTTTTAAATACTCCTTTGAGCTGGACAGATGAATCGTCTCGCTTCCTGATGATCTACATGACTTACCTGTGCTTGCCACTTATCTATCTTAATGACCGCAATATTGCCATGAGCTTTGTGACGGACAAACTCAAAGGCACTCGCGTTTATGAATTACTCATGATTATCGCTCATGTTGCTGCGCTCGTGCTATTTGCTGTTTGGATTTACTTTGGCTACACCTTCTTCAAGACCGGTTCGGTGATGGCTGACAGCCTGCCGATCCCTATGTATATGGTATATGCCATTCCGCCAGTAATGCTGTTTATTTCTTGTTTCTCTGCTTTAGAGAAACTGTGTGGCTCTCTGCATAAACTGATTCATTTTAATGCGGTTAAGCAAGAACTGAAAGCCGCTCAAGCGGCTGAGTAGAGGTAATATCATGGTTTCTCCAATCTTTTTAGTGTACTTCATGGCCTTTCTTATGCTCGGAGTACCTGTACTGTTTGCATTGGGCCTATCTCCAATCATTACGTTTGTACAAAATGACCAAATTTTGTTTATCAACATGCTTTATCAACGCCTTTACTCGGGCTTAGATAACTTCTTGTTGTTGGCGCTGCCCTTCTTTATGTTGGCTGGAGAGTGCATGTCCAGTGGCGGTATAACACCGCGTATCATCTCATTTGCCCAAGCTCGTGTTCAGCACTTGCGTGGGGGCTTAGGCCATGTGGTTATTCTTACTTCAACTTTGTTTGGTGCATTAACCGGCTCGGCTGTTGCGGCCACTTCTGCGATTGGCAACATGTTAATCCCAGAAATGACAAAGTATAAGTATGACCGAAGTTATTCAGCCGCTCTTACAGCTGCTGCAACTATTTTAGGTAACATTATTCCGCCATCGGGCCTAATGCTGTTGTACGCATTTGTTATGAATACATCGGTTGCAGCAATGTTCATCGCAGGTATTGTTCCAGGGATTATTTTTTGTGCTGGTCTGATGTTAGTTAACCGGGTACAGATAAAAAAATACCCGCAAGTGGAAACGTTACCACGAGCAACTAAGTTAGATCGCAGAAAGAGTCTACAACTCGCAATTTTGCCACTACTAACACCTGTGATTATCTTGGGTGGTATATACGGCGGTATTTTTACCCCGACTGAAGCTGCGGCAGTTGCTGTTGCCTATGCGATTTTCTTATCAGTATATGTAATCAAAGTTACTAATTTAAAAGCGACTTACGCCTTGTTCACCAAGGTTGCGGTGAATGCTGCGACAGTACTGATTATTGTAGCGGCGGCCAGTGGTTTTGCCTCAGCCATCAGTTTCTCGGGTATTTCACAAACCGTTACTGACTTTTTCCTGAGTATCACTAGTGACCCTCTGATGCTGTTCTTCATCATCAACATATTTTTATTCATTGTCGGTATGTTCTTGGATGCGGGTCCAGCCATTTTAATCTTTGGACCTATCATTGCGCCCATCATGATCAATGCCGGCGTCGACCCTGTGCACTTCGGTGTTGTGATGTGCGTCAATTTATCTATTGGTTTAGCAACACCGCCTATGGGACTGGTGTTGTTTGTGGCCTCCGGGGTTTCTGGAGAACCGCTGCAAAAAATTTCGAAGGCGATCATTCCATTCTTAATAATAGAGTTTTTGATCATCTTCCTCATCTCATTCTTACCTGACTTGGTTATTGGTCTACCCAAACTTCTTGGCGTGATGTGAACCAAATCTAAGAATACGTAAACGAGAATTACTAAAAAAATAAGGAACATTCAATGAAAAAACTACTTTTGGCCTTAACCACTACAGCACTGCTAGCCTCTGGTGCAGCGAACGCGGCAGATTACAAACTTACCGTGCCGCATGTATCTAACTTAGATAGCTATAACCACCAATCTCTTTTGGTGTTTAAGAACTACGTTGAGTCACGCTCTAACGGTTCTATCGAGGTTGATATCTATCCATCTGGTCAGCTATGTGGTACGGCAAAAGAGTGTATTGCTGGGGTACAAGCAGGGATGTTTGATTACTTCCAAACAACAATTCCTGAGTTAGGTAATTTCTGGCAGCCGGTTAGCGCGTTTGACTTACCATACATGCTTCCGAATGACCGTGTTGCCGAGTGTGTTTATGACAACGAAGCCTTTGTTGGTGACGTGCGAAGCGAAATTCTTGCGCGAGCTCCAAATGTTCGTCTAATGATGGTCTCTAACTCTGGTGGCTGGCGTAACATTGCAACCACTAAGAAGCAGGTTAAAACGCCAGCTGATGTGAAAGGTCTTAAATTGCGTACAGTACCGGCAAGAATTCAGCAAGAGCTAGTAAAAAGTCTAGATGGTTCTCCTACGCCTATCTCATGGCCTGAAGTATATACTGCACTTTCAACCGGTGTTGTTGATGGAACGAAGAATGGTATTGTTGATATCGTGCAAAACAAATTCCACGAAAGCCTAGATTACTTGATCCTTGATGGACACGCTTACATGGGTGGTGCTTGGGTATTCAACGATACTAAGTTTAAGTCAATGTCTGGTGAGCTTAAGCAAGTCATCGTTGACGGAATTGATGCACAAAACCAGTACTTACGTGCGTATCCTAAGCACAAAGAGTTCACCGCTTACGAAGAATTCCGCAAAGCAAACGGTACAATTTATAACCCAAGTGTTGCTGAAAAAGCTGAGTTTCAAAAGAAAACTGCACCTGTTAAAGAGTACTTCCTAGAGACTTCTGGTGAAGAAGGTGCGATGTGGCTAGCTCGTTTTGAAAATGAAATCAAAACTTGTGAAACTAAGATTCAGGCTGACTACGACATTCAGTTCAATTAATTCATATCGTTAAACCTAGCCTCCTTCTATGGGGGCTAGTAAGTAAGTCCTAATTATCGAGCTGTTCACTTTGATTTTAAGCTTCGTTGTCGAAGTCGACAATTACCAAATACCTGAAAAACACAGGCTTCGGCAATAGAACCTGTGGAGGCATAATAATGAAACTACTCTCTACCGAAAACGGCTTTATCCTTTCTCATAAAAACCGGGTTATTTTTACTCACAGCACCGAATCTCCAATGCTATTTCTTGGTGTGGGTGAGTCCAATTTTGATATGTATCGAGGAAATTTCGATATTACTGACTATGTTACCGAACGTCTTGCAATGCGTCAGGTTGATGTAGAAACATTCGAAAGTGATGAAGCAGTTAAAGCGGTAATCACTTTTAAATTTGATGGTGAACCTACCTTAAAGATGACAGTCTCTCAGACTCTAGAGGGCCGGTTAAAAGCTGATTTTGAAGCCATCGATAAAAAATATAATCGCTTCTGGTTGCGCGTAGATGCAAATCAGCAGGAGCGCGTATTCGGCTGTGGTGAGCAGCTGACCTATCTAAACCTCCGAGGTAAGAACTTTCCCCTTTGGTCTTCAGAGCCAGGTGTTGGACGTAACAAACAGACCGAAGTAACCTTTATGGCTGATGTTAATGATAAAGCTGGTGGTGATTACTACACAACCAACTACCCTCAGCCAACTTTCGTATCGGATGAAAAATATTTTTGCCATCTAGAAACAACAGCCTATGCAGACTTTGACTTTAGCAATGAAGAATTTCACGAGTTACAAGCATGGGACATTCCACAATATTTGCTATTGGATAAAGAAGAAAGCTATGAGGCACTGATGGAAAACATCACAGGTGTCTTTGGCCGTCAGCCGGTGTTGCCTGATTGGGTCCATGATGGCGTGATTCTCGGCATTCAAGGTGGCACTGACATTACATATGACAAAATTGCGAAGGCAAGGCAACACGGCGTGGAAGTCAGTGGTGTTTGGTGTCAGGACTGGCAAGGCAAAAAAGTAACTTCTTTTGGGAAGCGTCTGCAATGGGATTGGCAATGGAACTCTGAGATGTATCCAGAGTTGGACACTAAGATCCATGAGCTTAAAGCTGATGGGGTGCGTTTCTTAGGTTATATAAATCCATACGTACTCGAAGATTATCCTTTATACAAAATAGCGCAAGAGAAGGGTTATCTTGCAACAAAGCAAGACGGCTCGAAGTATGTGGTTGATTTTGGTGAGTTTTACTGTGGGGTTGTGGACTTCACTAACCCAGAAGCTTGTGAGTGGTATAAAAGTGTCATTAAAACCAACATGATTGACTTTGGTCTTGATGGCTGGATGGGGGACTTTGGTGAGTACTTGCCAACTGACTGTACCTTAAGCAATGGTGTTGATGCCGAGATTGAGCATAATAAATGGCCTTACCGTTGGGCTAAAATTCAGCATGAAGCTATTGAAGAAGCGGGTAAAACTGATGATATCCTATTCTTCATGCGCGCCGGAGGCACAGGTATTCAAGGCTATTGCCATACCCTTTGGGGTGGCGATCAGTTAGTGGATTGGTGCCTCGATGATGGTCTCGCTTCCGTCATCCCTGCGGCGCTGTCATCAGGCCTAATGGGCAATGGTATACACCACAGTGACATCGGCGGATACACCACTTTGCACGGCAAAAAACGTTCGAAAGAATTGTTCCAACGCTGGGTTGAGATGAATGCCTTTACCCCTATTATGCGTGGTCACGAAGGTAACCGTCCTGATGATAACCATCAGTATGATACTGATGAAGAGACGCTAATACATTTGGCTAAGTTCAGCCGTATCTTTAAGCATCTTAAGCCCTATATAAAGCAGGCGGTTATACTAAACTCTAAGAAGGGTATGCCCGTACAACGACCTTTGTTTATGCATTATGAAGACGATGCACAAACCTTTGAGATTAAATATCAGTACCTTTTGGGTCGGGATATTTTAGTCGCCCCGGTTTACAACAAAGGTGAATTGCTGAAACGGGTTTATCTACCCAATGACACTTGGGTACATGCCTTCACTGGTGAAACCTATACTGGTGGCTGGGTTGACGTTGAAGCCCCAATCGGCCAGCCCGCAGTTTTCTATCGCGCCGAATCAGAACAGCGTGAACTATTTGATGTGATTCGATCACTTTAGTCGGATAGTTACCCGCTAATAAAAAGCCCTTAGCGATGCTATCGTTAGGGGTTTTTTTATATAAAATAGTTGATTCGGCTTTTGTGGATTTTCTCTTTTAGTCAATAGCGAATCGCCAAACGAGGCTAAACTGCAGATGATTAGAGTAAAGTTTGCTTTCAAAGACATACATTTCATTCACCCCCGAGCATAAGATCACGATTGAGCAGTTGAGCGGTGAATGACAGCCGGTACTGAGGATTGTTAAACGCACGGTTGTATCGGCGTATAGCATCTATTAGTGGCCTAAAACGCCAAAATAAATATGGCCAACAGAGATTGTAATACTCAGATTATAAATAGGTTCCTAGCCGCGAAAAGCATGATATGGAAACAAGTCCCCCTCGCCAAAACGATCGCTATTAAGCATTCTATCTAGTTACATTACATCGAACTTAGGTCTCCGAGATAAAGTTCATAAAATCCTTGGCGTTTGCCTTCAATTGCTTGGTGTCCCCAACTGCTATTCCAAAGTTGTTGGTAGTTGTTTTTGGGTTCGCTAATGGAAGCTTATTAGCTTTCCAAACCGTGTTGGAGTTAGTGTCGAGGCAAAATCTAAACAACCTGTATCGATTTTTCGTTCAAACGTCAGTTAACACGGGAAGGTAGCTACAAAGCATCCGTCAGATTTATGATTACCACTAACTTTCTTTTCATGTGTTTTGGATGGGGAGGCGAAGTGGTTGAGTTTCTGTCTAAAAAACAGTTAAATGAACTGTGGCTACGGGATGACTAGCAGCATATAATTCATAAACTTAGCCGTTCGTGGTTAAGCCAATTTCTAAAGCTATATAAATAGTTAATCAATGCTTGCTAGTCTGCTGGCTTGATTTTGAATCCAACTAAGGACCACTCAATGCCCGTCATTTTTGACTATCTACTGACCGTGCAAGTTGCACTGCTTATACTTGCTCTATTCGTGCTTAAATCTTCAATTAAGTTTGTACCGCAAAATTCTGCCTGGGTTGTTGAACGTTTTGGCAAATACCAGTCAACTAAAATAGCAGGGCTTAATTTTCTAATCCCTGTAATCGACCAAGTATCAGCACGTCGCAGTTTAAAAGAGCAGGCATTCGATATTCCTAGTCAAGCTGCAATTACCAAAGACAATATTTCATTAACAGTTGATGGTGTTCTATATTTTCGAGTGTTAGATCCGCATAAAGCAACTTACGGTGTTGAAGACTATGTTTTTGCGGTAACTCAGTTAGCTCAAACCACGATGCGTTCAGAAATTGGTAAAATAGAGCTCGATAAAACATTTGAAGAGCGTGACACCCTGAATGCACAAATCGTTAATTCGATTAATGATGCTTCGGCTTCTTGGGGAGTCGCGGTTATGCGCTATGAAATAAAAGATATTACCCCGCCAGCCTCAATTATGGATGCGATGGAATCACAGATGCGAGCTGAGCGTGAGCGTCGTGCGAAAATCCTTGAGTCGGAAGGCGAGAAGTCTGCTGCGATTAATATTGCCGAAGGTCAAAAACAATCTCGCGTTTTAGCTGCTGAAGCTGAAAAAACCGAACAAGTTTTGGCCGCAGAGGGTGAAGCTGAAGCCTTAGTCGCGGTTGCTAATGCACAAGCTGAAGCTATTGCTACCATTGGTGCATCGGCTGCAACTGAAGAAGGTCAAAAAGCGATTCAATTGGACTTGGCGTCTAAAGCCATTGCAGCCAAGCATGCAATAGCTAAAGAGTCTAGTGTGGTTTTACTACCAGACAGTGGCACTGAAGCTGGTTCTTTGGTTGCGCAAGCAACGACCATTTTGAATACCTTAAACAGAGGTTAACATGGCATCTTTTTGGGCGGATTACATCCCACAGATCCTCGTCGCAGCTGGCATATTCTTAATTATTATTGAAGTCGCTGTGATTGGTTTTGCAACATTTATCCTGTTGTTTTTGGGCTTGTCATTAATGATTACTGGCAGCCTGATATGGGTCGATATTCTGCCTGATAGCTGGAACAGTATTTTACTAGCAAATGCGCTATGTACATCCGTTCTAGCATTGGTGCTCTGGAAGCCTTTACGTAAGCTACAAAATCAAACCGACACCAGCCCGGTGACTAGTGATTTCGATGGGCATCAGTTTTTTTGTGAACATGACATCGATAAACGTGGGAAAAGTGAATATTCGTATTCGGGAGTTAAGTGGGCACTTAAAAGTGAGTCTGCGATCAGCGCCGGTACCGAAGTTGTGGTGGTGAGAGCTGAAGTCGGCGTTTTGTGGGTTAAGGCGCTTTAATAGATGTTAACAGCAAGCCTTTTGGGCTTGCTGCTTCCAATTGACTTACCTTAGGCTGGCATTGCCATCGGATTTGCAAGGCTACGATACTTCATTCGCTTGTAGATAAGGACAGAAACTAAACATACATTGGCCACTGCGACTAGCGACGCCGACACGATTAACATCCCATCTTCTACCACGAAAAACGCATAGCTCCATCCAAGGCAGGCATTGGCCAAAAACATTAACCAGCTTGGCAAGGATAAATCTTGAGCTGAGGATTTGGTGCGCACGAGACGCAATATTTGCGGGCTAAAAGAACATAGTGCGAAAAGCCATGAGAAAGGGTAAAGCCATTGGATCATATCTAACATTTGATTACTTATTAAAAAGACGAGCTAACAAAGACCATGTGTTAGTGCATCGAAACTACGACAACACTCCTGTGGTTGTATTCGAGCGTGGATTGTACACACTCGTTGCATTGTCAATTTGACTTCGCGCATTATTTGAGCAAAATGCTCAACAATCACAAAAAAGGTAGACCAATTATCGAGATGAGTAGCATAACTGGCTTTTGCTAAGCAATAACTTCATAAATAAGCTGTATTTTAAAGCTAGTTATTGTTGATTTGAGGCAAAGTAAGCAGTTGATGGGAACTTGGTCTTGCAAATATTCTAGGCACTGGTAATGTGATTTCCCCGATATAAAAATAGCAATGAATACTCATTCGTATAGTGGAAATACTCAGCATGCCAGACAAACAAAGCAACGATATACATATTCAATCCCAACAAGTTTTAATTAGCCCAGAGCAACTTCGCGAAAAACTGCCAGCCAGTGAAGCTGCCTTATCATTTGTGCGAGAGTCTCGCCAAACGATTGCTAATATTTGCCATAAAAAAGACCCGCGTTTATTGGTGATTACCGGTCCTTGCTCAATTCACGATTTAGAGCAAGCGAAAGAATATGCGGTGCGTCTTAAAAAGTTACACGATGAGTATCGGGATTCATTGTTTATCGTCATGCGAGTTTATTTTGAGAAGCCTCGAACTACGGTTGGTTGGAAAGGCTTTATTAACGATCCACACATGGACAATTCCTTTGATCTAGAAACTGGATTGCATAATGCGCGTGAGCTACTGACTTGGATCGCTGAGTTAGGATTGCCTGTCGCAACGGAGGCCTTGGATCCGATTAGCCCACAGTTTTTGAGTGAGCTGTTTTCTTGGGCTGCAATTGGCGCCCGTACCACGGAGTCTCAAACTCACCGCGAAATGGCCAGTGGCCTTTCAATGCCGGTTGGATTTAAAAACGGCACTGACGGTAATTTGGGCACGGCAATTAATGCAATGCAAAGCGCTGCTTCTCCACACCGCTTTATGGGGATTAATACCCAAGGTCAGGTGGCTGTATTACAAACCCAAGGTAACCCCGATGGCCACGTAATCTTACGTGGTGGCAAGCAACCCAACTACGACTCGGTAAATGTAGCCTTAGCTGAACAGGCAATGGAACGCGTTAATCTTGATCCATGTTTAGTTGTGGATTGTAGTCATTCCAATTCTCACAAAAATCATGAGTTGCAGCCCTTGGTGGCTCAAAACGTGGTTCACCAGATCAACGATGGTAACCGTTCTATTATCGGTATTATGCTTGAGAGTAACTTGCATTCAGGTGCTCAGAGCAGTGAACTGGCGCGCGATCAACTTAAGTATGGCGTTTCCGTGACCGATGCTTGTATTGGCTGGAATACCACAACCCAGCTTATTAGCAGCATTCATCAACAGCTTAGTGATAAACTGGCTGCACGTTTAGTGACAGAGTAAAAATCAATGTCCGATGCTCTTAAGCCGCTGCGCGACCAGATCGATGCAATTGATCAGCAATTATTGGTGTTGCTCGAACAGCGTTTGGAACTGGTTCATCAAGTTGGCGAAGTAAAAACCAAACATGGTTTACCGATTTATGCGCCCGATCGTGAAGCCATGATGCTCAGTAAGCGTCGGGAAGAAGCCAGCGCGCGTGGTTTGTCTCCTGATATGATCGAAGACGTGCTGCGACGCGTTATGCGAGAGTCTTACGCCAATGAAAAGGATAAAGGCTTTAAAACCGTTAATCCAAGCATTGGTCCTATCGTTGTGGTTGGTGGTAAAGGTCAGTTAGGTTCGTTGTTTGTGCAAATGTTCAAACTCTCTGGTTATGACGTTAGAGTCCTCAGTACTCAAGATTGGCCGGATGCCGAGTCTATTTGCAGTGGCGCTGGTTTGGTTTTGGTTTCGGTACCTATACATTTAACCGAGTCGGTTATAGCCAAACTGCCGAAACTGGCAAATGACTGTATCTTGGCTGACATTACCAGTATTAAAGCTAAGCCTATTGAGGCAATGCTTGCCGCACACAGTGGACCGGTCGTTGGTTTGCATCCAATGTTTGGTCCCGATGTCGCCAGTTTTGCAAAACAAGCTATTGTATTTGCTCAAGGACGAAAGCCTGAGAGCTATCAATGGCTGATCGAGCAAATGGGAATCTGGGGGGCACGGGTTACACCTATCGATGCTGGTCAACACGATCAAGCAATGGGGCTAATTCAAGCACTTCGACACTTTGCTTCGTATGCATATGGCGCACACCTTTTGCGCGAAAACGCTGATCTAGACTTGCTACTAGAACTGAGTTCACCCATTTATCGCTTAGAACTAGCGATGGTCGGACGTTTATTTGCACAATCGCCAGAGCTTTACGCTGATATTATTATGGCATCTGACGACAATATTGACTTAGTTAAGCGCTATTACCAACGCTTTGGCGAGTTGATTCAAATACTTGAAAGTCGCGATAAAGAAGCGTTTATAAAGACCTTTGATGAAATCAAAACCTGGTTCGGTGAATACTCTTTGCAGTTTATGCAAGAGAGTAAAGCATTGCTTCAACAAGCTAATGATAGTCGGCAAGTTGATACTAAGCCGGTAACACGCTAACGAGAGTTCAACATCTATAGCGTTCTACAACGGCGCAGAAAGACAAATAGCCTTTGAAATAAAGGTATATTCTTTAGCCCAGCAGAATAATACTATTTTGCTGGGCTTTTGGTTGCAATTGCAGCAGAAAAGAGTAAAATTTCGCGGCTTCAACTAACGGTGTCTCCTAGTGAGACTAAATTTCAAATTATAATGAGGACGATATGGTTACCATTCGTTTGCAACGTGGCGGTGCGAAAAAACGCCCATTCTATTCAGTTGTAGTAACTGATAGCCGTAACGCACGTGACGGAAAATTTATTGAGAAACTAGGTTTCTTTAACCCATTATCAGCTGGCCAAGAAGAGCGTATTCGCTTGGAAATGGATCGCGTCAACCATTGGGTTGAACTAGGTGCAACGGTTTCTGACCGTGTAGCTAAGTTGATCAAAGATCAAAAAGCAGCAGCTTAGTTCAGCGGAGGAGTCGATGAGCGAAGAAACGGTCATCATTGGTCGTCTGGGTGCTGTTTACGGCATTAAAGGCTGGCTAAAAGTGAACTCCTTTACCGAAGAGCCCGAAGATATTTTTAGTTACCAACCTTGGTTGGTAGGCCCCGCAGACAAGCAACGAGAGTTGAAATTGACTGAGTGGCGACGTCATAGCAAGTCTTATATCGTCAAGATAGAAGGTTATGATTTACGAGAGTTGTCTCAAACGCTGACTGGCCAGGACATTTCGGTTAAATCCGATGACCTACCAGACTTAGAGTCGGATGAGTACTACTGGCGTGACTTAATTGGCATGCAAGTTGTAAATCGCGAAGGCTATCGCATGGGAGAAGTGACCGATCTAATGGAAACTGGCTCCAATGATGTGATTGTCGTAAAGGCGAATTTGAAAGATGGCTTTGGCAAAAAAGAACGGTTAATCCCGTTTCTAGAATCTCAAACGATTGATACGGTCGATAAAGATTCTCGTGTAATCACGGTCGATTGGGACCCAAGTTTTTAGGGACCAACGTGATGACAGGTAAGACGCAAGCATCAGCATGGATAGGCGTAATAAGCTTATTTCCAGAAATGTTTGAAGCGATTACCAAATATGGTGTAACAGGTCGCGCTGTAAAACGCGGGCTGTTAGAAGTTCAGTGTTGGAATCCGCGTGATTTCACCAGTGATCGTCACCAAACTGTTGATGACCGCCCTTATGGTGGAGGTCCTGGAATGCTAATGATGGTGCAACCTCTAGAGGATGCTATTCAAGCGGCAAGACAGGCGGCAGGACCCGGCGTTAAAGTGATTTATATGTCACCTCAAGGCCGAGCTCTGGATCAACAGGGAGTTGTTGAGTTATCTCAGCAGACCAAGCTTATTCTGATTGCCGGAAGGTACGAAGGAATTGATGAGCGTTTGATACAAGCGCAAGTTGATGAAGAATGGTCGGTTGGTGATTATGTACTTAGCGGCGGTGAGCTGCCAGCAATGACAATGATAGACGCGATTTCGCGTTTGGTTCCTGGTGTATTAGGGGACAAGAATTCAGCGATAGAAGATTCTTTTAGCGATGGATTACTTGATTGCCCACACTACACCCGGCCTGAAGTTCTCAACGGACAACAGGTTCCAAGCGTATTGCTTAGCGGCAATCACGCCTTGATTAAGAAATGGCGGGCGCAACAAGCTTTAGGGCGCACCTATTTGAGAAGACCCGATTTATTAGAGGCTCTAGCTCTGACTGATGAGCAAGCAACATTGCTTGACGAGTTTGTCCGTGAGCACAAGCTTTCGGATAGTAAATAATATTTCAGTTAAGTCTAGGATTTAAAAATGAGTAATATCATCAAACAGCTCGAAGATGAGCAAATGAAACAAGACCTGCCAGCTTTTGCTCCAGGTGACACTGTCGTCGTACAGGTTAAAGTTAAAGAAGGTAACCGTGAGCGTTTACAAGCCTTTGAAGGTGTTGTAATTGCAAAGCGTAACCGTGGTCTACACTCTGCATTTACCGTGCGTAAAATTTCAAGCGGTGAAGGCGTTGAGCGTGCGTTCCAAACTCACAGTCCGTTAGTTGACAGCATTACTGTGAAGCGTCGTGGTGACGTACGCCGTGCTAAGTTGTACTACTTGCGCGAGCTTTCAGGCCGTAAAGCACGTATTAAAGAAAAATTGGCTACTAAGTAAGCCTCATTTCTTTAATGAAAAACCCGCGTTAATCGCGGGTTTTTTTTATTTAAAATAAATACATCGCTTACGGTTATTCTAGGTTCAATAAAGAGTTCTCTTCTCCAAATTCATTGGCAACATATGCCTCAGCCTGCCAATCATTGTCAAAGCGAATGCTACCGTCTGGCATGCAAAACTTGAATTTGTATTGGTAGCTCAGCTGCTGATCTTTAGCAATATTGACTACCAGCTTAAAACTGCCACTTTTCAAGGCTTTCATTTCAAGCTCGGCCCAGTCGTTGAATTCAGCCAGCAAGAAAACCTGAACTGCACCTTGGCAAGCTTCTTTAGAGACTTCAAATGTGACTTTAACTTCGGGTTTAGATTTTAAATGTTGTTTTTTTATTGGCATAGATAACCTCAGCATGGTTAGAGAAAAATGGATAATTTGAGCATTGTTGACTGAGTTATTTTTAACCACAAAAGCATCAAGGTCAATGCCTTATACTTTTGGGGTAATTGTGGGCAATTGAAATCGATGCCGATTCCTTTAATTTAAGCCAAAATGATCCGCCAATAAGCCTGACGTAAATCGACTTCGTAAATAAAAGCCCCGCGGTAAAGTAGCAATGATCTGACCGTTTGGCCCAGTGGCTTGGGTTCGCACTTTACTGTTAGCCGCTTTAGGACGAATTTGTAGAATTTCACCCTGATGAGCTGTAATCGTGTCTATTTTTCCTAGACTGATCAACTCCATGTGATCTTCCCAATCTTTTTGAAGCATTGCTTCTTGAGCAGGGCTCGGACTCCATAAGAATGGCGTACTTATGACACGCTCTGCAACGGGGATCCCGCGTTCTGCAATGATAGGCACCCAAAGGACCTTTGCTAATTTAAGCCGCACGTTGGAGTGCTGCCAATCGATTCCTTTTAGCTCGAGTAAAGGCGTAATAGCCACATAGGTACTCTCCAAAGCGCGTCCTTTGGTACTAATTGGAATTGTTTTTAGCTCAACACCTAAATGCGGGAAATCTTGCTCCGGCTTACTTCCGGCGCTCGCGCCTAAGCACAACTCCATCAACATGCCTCCCCAGCCTTTTTGTTTGCGTAAATGCTGGGGGATGCCGGTCTGATGTTGCTGAGCTATTTCGGCAAAGCTTCGTCCGGCTAAGGATAAAGCACGTTGTAGCAGTTCTGCTTCGCTACGAGGCGGTTCGACGTTTGGCGATAATGACTGAAAACTAGGCATATTTGCTAATGAGCTTTGAATCGCTTAAAAAGTAAGGTTAATTAAGCATAGCATATGTTTAAGCTATTGTTTTAATGTGCTATTTAATCTTACTGCGAGAGGAAGTTTTTCAGATTTGATCCTTTCATTAAAGCTAGCGAGCTGTATTTACTGTTTAACTACATACTTATCCACAGAAATGGTGGATAAATATGGAAAAATGGATAAAAGGTAATTCTTTTGGGAGTAACTCACATTTTTAGAAGAGTTTATCCAATATATGCTGGTGTTTTAGCCAGGTCGTGGTGAACAACTACAAATGCGAACAGATAGTGAACAATGATCTTTATCCACACCCTTTTTCAAGATATACCTGGTTAAGTATACAGGCACTCAAGTAGAGAACTTTATTTGGTATTTTAAGTCTCTGAATTTAATCAAGTAATCTTGATTTGCTTAGGTGCTTTTCGACTACCCAAATGAGCGCTTTATTTTCACTAACGCTTATACCTAGTTATCCACAAGATTATCCGCAGATGATCTGTAAAAGATCGCAATTTGTGAAAGATCTACCTTTATTGATCTTTTACTAGGAACTGCGGCTTGCGGCGCAAATTACCCAATCAGCAGCGGTCATAGTTTGCCGCGCCCCCTAAACTATGCAAGAATCAGGCTATTATACTAATAACTATGCTGAAGGTAGTTCAGTGATTGATGGGGACGGATATCGTCCCAACGTAGGCATCATCATCTGTAATCAACGCGGCCAAGTTTTGTGGGCACGACGTTGTGGTCAACATTCGTGGCAGTTTCCACAAGGTGGGGTTGATGATGGTGAAACGCCAGAACAAGCCATGTATCGAGAGTTACATGAAGAGGTGGGGTTACTACCCAAGGATGTGAAAATTCTTGCTAGTACTCGTCATTGGCTACGTTATAAGTTGCCAAAACGCTTGATCCGTTGGGATAGTGCGCCGGTTTGTATCGGCCAGAAACAAAAATGGTTTTTGCTTTCGTTAGAAGGTGAAGAGTCGAATATACGTTTTGATCGCTGTGGACATCCAGAATTTGATGACTGGCGTTGGGTAAGCTATTGGTATCCTGTGCGTCAAGTCGTATCATTTAAACGTGATGTTTACCGACGGGCAATGAAAGAGTTCGCTAATTTCGCGATGATGCAGCAAAAGCCTGTAGCGAAAAACTTTCGGCCTAAACGAAACCGTTCACGCAAACCAAAAGGAGGCGCCACTAAGTAGTCTTGGACTCGGAAAAAATTCGAGATTCCTATGTTTAGCTGGCCAATAAATAGACCGATTAGGTAGATGGAATGCTCAAAGAACTGCGAACAATTGTAGAAGACGTCGGGCACGCAGATAGCCTTGCCGAGGCGCTAGAAGTTTTAGTAAGCCAAGTTCGAGAAGTGATGGCTTGTGACTGCTGCTCTGTATATCTCAAAGACGACAATCAAGTTCTTCAGCTCAAGGCTTCAAGGGGGCTGGCTTTAAGTTCAATTGGTCATGTTGCCCTAAGCATCGGCGAGGGGGTTGTAGGTTTAGTCGCGCTTCGTGAAGAACCTATTAATCTCGCGGATGTTGCCCAAAGCCCACATTTTAAGTATTTTCCTGAGACCGCGGAAGAAAGTTTCACCGCTTTTCTTGGCACCCCGATTATCCATCAGGGCGATGTACTCGGTGTTTTAGTCGTTCAACAAAAAGTAGAGCGTAGTTACGATTCTTTAGAAGAATCATTTTTAGTAACCCTCGCAGCGCATTTGGCTTCAGTACTGCGAAATTATCAGAAAAATCCTAAGTTACCCAACGCAACCGCTAACAAGACAACAGTTCTCCACGGAGCATCAGGTTCCAAAGGACTTGCGTTTGGTTGTGCCTGGTATAGCCAACCTCATTTACTACTTGAAAATGTTGAACTAGAAAAAACTAGTTTTGTTGGGGCAGAGATGAAGCGTTTCGAAGCGGCTCTGTCTAAGACTCGTGACGAATTGACAGCATTAAAAATGCGTTTATCTGGTCAAGTCCCTCAGGATGTTAATGCTATATTCTCAAGTTATTTGCATATGCTCGCCGATGATCAGTTCCTAAAGCAGATCCGTCAGCAAATTCAAGAAGGATTTGTTGTTGCCAGCGCCTTACGCAAGGTAGTTGCGCAAATGGTCGATGAATTCGAAGCACTAAACGATAGTTATATACGAGAGCGTGCGGAAGATATTCGTGAGCTTGGTCAACGCTTGCTGCAAAACTTAGATTTAGCGCAAAACTGGTTAAGCCTACCCAAGCAGGACATTATTTTAGTCGCCCACGAAATTTCCGCGCCGATGCTTGCAGAAATACCACGGGAACGTCTGCGTGGAATTGTCGCACAGCGCGGTTCATCGTCTTCCCATGCAGCAATTTTAGCGCGGGCTATGGGCGTCCCAGCCGTCTTAGGAGTGGACACCGATCTAGCCTCGCTGGATGGTTTAGAATTAATAGTTGATGCCCACGCGGGCGAGGTATTTGTACAGCCTGATTCGGTGCTGCGCAGTGAATATTTACAACTGCAAAATGACCAAAGTGAATTGCAGGCTTTAGTTGACAGCGAGCGTGACGAGCTTTCACAAACCCGCGATGGCTGTAGAGTTATGGTGCTGGTTAATTCGGGCTTGAGTCCAGACGCCGACATGGCCGTCAATCAAGGGGCCGATGGTGTTGGTTTGTATCGGACTGAAATTCCATTTATGTTGCTTGACCGCTTTCCTTCTGAGCAAGAGCAGTACCAGCGTTACAGTGAAATTCTAAGTGCATTTTTACCCAACAATGTTTGTATGCGCACTTTAGATGTTGGCGGTGATAAGGAACTATCATATTTTCCTATCATTGAAGAAAACCCGTTTTTGGGTTGGCGCGGGATCCGATTAACCCTCGACCACCCTGAGATTTTCCTGATCCAAGCGCGGGCAATGTACCGAGCAGCATTAGAGACTCAAAATTTGTCGGTGATGTTGCCGATGATTTCGAGTATTCATGAGGTAATAGAAGCCAAGAAGCTACTTGCACGTGCGTGGAAAGAAGTAAGTGATGACTTACCTGAATGTTCTATGCAACAGCCTAAAACAGGTGTGATGTTAGAGGTTCCATCTTTATTGTATGTGTTACCCGAGCTAGCAAAACATGTAGATTTTTGGTCTGTGGGCAGTAATGACTTAACCCAGTATTTATTGGCGGTTGACCGTAATAACCTACAAGTTGCGCGATTATTCGATAGCTTCAATCCAGCGGTTGTTCGGGCTCTATCCCATATACAACAGCAATCACAAGCGTGCACCATTCCAGTGAGTATCTGTGGTGAAATAGCCGGAGATCCATTAGGTTGTTTATTGCTGTTAGTGCTGGGTTACAGTGAGTTAAGTATGAGTAGTGCCAATATCTCGCAAGTGAAGTACATGATTAGGCGAGTAAGAATTGACGATCTGGTCTTAATGCGCGAGCAAATTTTGGCCTGTGAAACCGCTGAGCAGATATATCAGTACTTATTTCAGTACATCCACGAGCTCGATTTAGAACAATTTATTCAAGCTTCGCCTCGGGTTAGTGCTTAAAGGCTTGAGTCGCTAAGCTACGCACGGCACAATGCTTGTTCTATTTTAAATACGAGAACTAAGCGTGATAGCCTTTCCTCAAATTGACCCCATTATCTTTAGCATTGGGCCCGTAGCCGTGCGTTGGTACGGACTAATGTATTTATTCGGCTTCATTTTTGCTTATTGGCTAGCTAATCGAATGGCCGATAAAAAGGATAGTGGCTGGACTCGCGAAGAAGTCAGTGACGTCCTCTTTTATGGATTTGTCGGTGTGGTTGCCGGTGGACGAATTGGCTATGTCTTGTTTTACCAAACCGCCTACTTCTTAACTAACCCGCTCTATCTGTTTGAAATTTGGAGCGGAGGTATGTCCTTCCATGGTGGCTTGCTAGGGGTTATTGCTGCGCTATGGTGGTTTGCTCGTAAAACTAATCGTAAGTTTTTTCAAGTTTCCGACTTTATTGCGCCTTTAGTTCCTTTTGGTTTAGCAACCGGTCGCTTAGGTAATTTTATTAACGCAGAACTTTGGGGACGAACCACTGACATGCCTTGGGGTATCGTATTTCCCGGTGGTGGCGCACTACCAAGACATCCATCGCAATTATATGAATTTTTCCTCGAAGGCATCGTTTTACTCGTAATTTTGTTGCTCTATCGTCGTAAGAATCCACCAATGGGAGCTGTTTCAGGTTTATTCTTACTCGGTTACGGTGGCTTTCGTTTCATTGTCGAGTTTTTCCGTGAACCGGATGCGCACCTCGGAGTACTCAATGTTGGTTTAACGATGGGACAAGTATTAAGTACACCAATGATTATTATCGGCGCTTGGTTCATGCTGCGCGCATATCAAAAGGCAAAGAGTTAAGTTATGAAGAATTATCAGGATTTGATGCAACACATTTTAGATCACGGCGTTGAAAAAAGTGATCGAACCGGTACCGGCACATACTCTGTGTTTGGTCATCAAATGCGCTTTGATTTAAATGAGGGGTTCCCGCTGGTGACAACCAAAAAGTGTCACTTACGCTCTATTATTCATGAGCTACTTTGGTTTTTGAATGGCGATACTAATACCAAATATCTGAAAGACAATGGTGTGAGTATTTGGGACGAGTGGGCAGATGATAATGGTGATTTGGGCCCTGTTTATGGAGCGCAGTGGCGTTCATGGCCTAGTCCAGATGGCCAGCATATTGACCAAATTAAACAAGTTATCGAACAATTGAAAAACGACCCCGATTCACGGCGTATTATTGTGTCGGCTTGGAACGTTGGCGAATTGTCAAAGATGGCGCTCGCTCCTTGCCATGCGTTCTTCCAGTTTTATGTGGCGCAAGGTAAGTTATCGTGTCAATTGTATCAACGTAGTTGTGATGTGTTCTTAGGATTGCCATTTAATATTGCCAGTTATGCGCTCTTAACACACATGGTTGCGCAGCAATGTGATTTAGAATTAGGCGAGTTTGTGTGGACGGGTGGCGACACACATTTGTACTCAAATCACATCGAACAAACTAAGCTACAATTGTCTCGAGAGCCGAAAAAAAGACCGATTTTAAAGATTAATCGCAAGCCTGATAATATTTTAGATTATCGCTTTGAGGATTTTGAAATAATCGGCTACGACCCGCATCCTGCCATTAAAGCGCCGGTTGCAATTTAGGTCTTTTTGATCGTTTTAGACTCTGCAAATATACCTTTAACAGTGGGCTTGATATATTTATTTCAGTTTCTTTAGACGGTAAGTATCGAGATGAATATCCAAGACATGCAACAAAATGCAGCGCCTGCAATGAAGCTTATTAAAGCAATGGCAAACGAAAATCGTTTGATGATTTTATGCCATTTGCTAGAAAAGGAACTTTCAGTTAGTGAACTCAATGAGCAGGTATTACTAAGTCAGTCGGCGCTCTCGCAGCACCTGGCTTGGTTACGTAAAGATGAATTAGTGAAGACTCGTAAAGAAGCTCAAACGATTTACTATTCTTTATCTAGTGATGAAGCTCGTGAAGTTTTACGTACCTTACATGGATTGTATTGCCGAGAAGAGGAAGCAGAAGCTGCATAAGGTAGCATTTTGTTTCAGGTATAAAAAAACCGGCTATTGCCGGTTTTTTTTCGTTCTACAATTTAAAAACTATAGAGCTTTAATTTTAGCAGTCAAACGGCTCTTATGACGAGCTGCTTTGTTTTTAGCAATAATGCCTTTATTTGCCAAACGGTCAAGAGTTGGCTGTGCAGCAGCAAATGCCGCAGTCGCTTCTTCTTTATTTCCGGCTTCAATTGCTGCGATAACTTTTTTCATCGAAGTGCGCATCATTGAACGGCGGCTTGCATTGTGTTGGCGTGCTTTCTCGGAAGTAATAGCACGTTTTTTCGCTGACTTAATATTAGCCAAGGTTAACTCCTGAAACGTAGTCTTGGAATTCTGAATTCAAAGGCCGTGGAATATGCCGCTTTTTCGTTCTATTGTCAACGAAAAATAGTGCAAAACATAAAAACCACAACCTACGCTTAGCAGTTGAGGATCCTCTCTTGGGTCTGAATCAAACTCAAATAATCGCAAAGCAGCCGGCCGGATCAAATGGGTAATGGCGCAGAGTCACCTAGACAGGTTAAACTGTGGCGCGGATTTTAGCCCATGCTGCAGAAAAATGCAGCTTTTTGTCACATGGAATTTTAGTTTTGAGCAAAAACCTACTTAGATCGGGCGCTATTGTAAGCGCTATGACCTTTATCTCTCGGATCCTTGGATTGGTTCGTGATGTTGTCGTTGCCAATTTAATGGGCGCCGGGGTTGCCGCAGATGTGTTCTTCTTTGCCAACAAAATTCCTAATTTCTTACGTCGACTTTTCGCGGAAGGCGCGTTTGCGCAAGCCTTTGTGCCGGTACTCACCGAGTACAAACAGCAGCAAGACCAAGAAGAGGTGCGACAGTTGGTGGCTAAGGTTGCAGGCACCTTAGGCTTAGTGGTAACCGTCGTCACGCTGATTGGTGTTGTTGCATCCCCGGTAATCGCTGGTCTGTTTGGCACCGGGTGGTTTAAAGCATGGTTAGCGGGAGAACCCGATGGCGAAAAGTTCGTCCTTGCTTCGTCCTTACTCAAAATTACCTTTCCTTATCTATGGTTTATTACCTTTACCGGCTTATCTGGTGCCATCCTTAATGCTTACAATCGCTTTGCCGTCGCGGCGTTCACCCCAGTATTTTTAAATGTTGCGATTATTTCATGTGCCATCTACCTGGGACCGCAGCTGGATCAGCCAGAATATGCGCTTGCTTGGGGTGTCTTCTTGGGCGGATTAATTCAGTTTTGTTTTCAACTCCCTTTTATGGCGCGCTTGGGTTTCCTGCGCCGACCATCATGGGGTTGGAACCATAGTGGAGTTAAGCGAATCCGAACCCTGATGATTCCAGCGTTGTTCGGGGTATCAGTCGCGCAGATAAACTTATTGTTTGATACCTTTATCGCCAGCTTTCTCATGACAGGCTCGATTAGCTGGCTTTACTACTCAGATCGCCTGCTCGAATTCCCATTAGGTCTATTTGGAATTGCGATCGCAACTGTTATTTTACCCAATCTATCGCAAAAGCATGTCGCCAAAAGCCGAGAAGGTTTTTCATTGACGATGGAGTGGGGGGTTAAGATGGTTTGTGTACTCGGCCTTCCCGCTGCTGTAGGGCTGATGGTGCTTTCTGAGCCCATGTTGCAAGTATTATTTATGCGCGGTGAATTTGGCGCTGATGATGTCTTGCGCTCAGCTGCCAGTCTAAAAGCATATTCGCTCGGTTTGTTATTTTTTATGCTGATTAAAGTCCTGGCTCCAGGCTATTACTCGCGGCAAGACACCAAAACGCCAGTGCGTATAGGTATCATTGCGATGGCTTGCAATATGTTATTCAATATTATCTTGGTGTTTAAATTTGCTTATGTCGGTTTGGCTTTAGCAACCTCGCTGTCTGCCTTGCTTAACGCCGCATTACTGTATCGGGGCCTACATCAACAGCAGGTATTCAGACTACAAAGAAGCGGATTAGTGTTTATTGCAAAAGTCATTTTCTCAGCACTGTTAATGGGGGTTCTAATTCATTACTTTGCTCCAAGTCGTGAGCAGTGGTTAGCCTATAGCTGGTGGCAAAGTGCAGCGACTTTAGGCTTCGCTATTGCGGCGGCGGCTTTAAGCTATTTAGTTTGTCTTCTAGGCTTGGGAATTCGTCCAAGACATTTGCGTACAAATGCTGCAACTTAAGCTGATTAAGGCTATAATTCGCCGGTTTTCTAAGAGGTCACAAAAATAAATGCAGTTGATTCGGGGCATTCATAATATTCAAGCTCAGCATCATGGCTGTGTTTTAAGTATAGGCAACTTTGATGGCGTACATTTAGGGCATCAACAAGTATTGCAACACTTGGTTGTCAAAGCCAAGCAACTAGGCTTGCCGTCGTTGGTTATGCTTTTCGAACCGCAGCCGCTGGAGTTTTTTGCTCCCGATAAAGCTCCTGCCCGATTGTGTACCTTTCGTGAAAAATATCAGTTGCTCAAATCATTAGGCATTGATCGTGTGCTTTGCATACGTTTTAATCAACGTTTCTCTGATATGAACGCAAGCGCATTTATGAGCACCTTATTAGCTAAGAAGTTAGGTGTGCGTTACTTAGTAGTTGGTGATGACTTCCGATTTGGCAAAGCTCGCGAAGGAGACTTTGCAGCGCTGCAGTTGGCAAAATCAAAGCTTGGCTTTGAATTGAGTGCAACTCAATCATTTTGTGTCGCAAATCAACGGGTCAGTAGTACCCAGATCCGCGCTGGTTTAGAGAGCTCAGATTTCGAGAGCGCTCAACAGCAGCTTGGACGAGCTTATGCTATTCATGGCACAGTGGTCCATGGTAGAAAGCTAGGTCGGCAATTAGGCTTTCCGACCGCAAATATTCGCTTAAATCGAACTCGCAGTCCTTTACATGGTGTATTTGCAGTTCAAGTTTCAAGTGAAGACCACCCAGAGCAAGTGTGGAACGCCGTTGCCAACTTAGGCTGGCGTCCTAGTGCCGGCGGTACAGAATTATTATTAGAAGCGCACCTGTTCGATTTTACGGGTTCGCTATATAGCCAAAGATTACAAATAGTACCGCGACTCAAAATTCGTGGTGAACAAAAATTTGATTCTCTCGAAGCGCTAACACAGCAGGTCGAGAACGATATTCAACAAGCTAAAGAATACTTTTCATTAGCAACTTTTCAAAGTGGAACTATTGAGCAATGAGCGACTATAAAGATACGCTAAACTTACCTAAGACTGATTTCCCTATGCGAGGAAATCTCGCTAATCGTGAGCCTGCGATGCTTAAACGCTGGCAAGAAAATGACCTATACCAAAAAATTAGGGCTGCGAAAAAGGGTAAGAAAAGCTTTATTTTGCACGATGGTCCTCCATATGCGAACGGTAATATCCACTTGGGTCATGCGGTAAATAAAGTCCTAAAAGATATTATCGTTAAGTCCAAAGGCTTTGCTGGATATGATTCTCCGTATATCCCTGGTTGGGATTGCCACGGGCTACCCATTGAGCTAATGGTTGAGAAAAAAGTTGGTAAACCCGGTAAAAAAGTAACCGCGGCTCAGTTTCGTGAGAAATGCCGCGAATTTGCTACAAAGCAAATTGATGGGCAACGCCAAGACTTTATCCGTATGGGTATTCAAGGTGACTGGTATAAGCCATATTTGACCATGGATTTTGACACCGAAGCCAACATCATCAGAGCCTTAGCTAAAATCGTCGCTAACGATCACTTACATCAAGGCTCCAAGCCGGTGCATTGGTGTACCGATTGCGGTTCGGCACTAGCCGAAGCCGAAGTTGAATATGAGGACAAAACCTCTCCAGCTATCGATGTGCGTTTTAAAGTAAAAGATGTCGCAAGTTTTGAGCAACGTTTTGAACACCCGGACCAGCATGTGGGCGAAGGTGATATCTCGGTTGTGATTTGGACGACAACACCATGGACACTGCCAGCAAACCGAGCGGTTGCGCTTAATGGACACCTCGAATATGTATTGGTGCAGGTAGAGTCTGAAGCCGGTAAAGAGCGTCTCGTTCTAGCTCGCGATTTAATGGAAGAGACCCTTGACCGCGCCGGTATCGAAACCTTCCACATCTTAGGTGGGGCTAAAGGGGCTGACCTTGAGTTGGCTCAGGTACAACATCCGTTTTATGACTTTAGTGTGCCACTGATACTTGGCGAGCACGTAACTACCGAGTCAGGCACCGGTTGTGTGCATACCGCACCGGGTCATGGTCAAGAAGATTTCAGTGTCGGTCAAAAATACAATCTTGAAGTTGCAAACCCAGTCGGTGGCAATGGCGTTTACTTGCCTGACACTGAGTTTTTTGCAGGTCAGCATGTTTTTAAAGCCAATGATGCAGTAGTTGAAAAACTAAAAGAAACGGGCGCTTTATTGCATCACCATGCGTATCGTCATAGTTACCCGCATTGCTGGCGCCACAAAACACCAATTATATTTAGAGCCACGCCGCAGTGGTTTATCAGCATGGACAAAAACGGTCTTCGTGATCAAGCATTAGGCGAAATCAAAAAGACACAGTGGATCCCTGAATGGGGCCAAAATCGTATTGAAAGCATGGTCACTAACCGCCCTGATTGGTGTATATCGCGCCAACGGACCTGGGGTGTACCGATTGCTTTGTTCGTGCATAAAGATACCAATGCCCTGCATCCGCGAGCGGTTGAGTTGATGGAAGAAGTGGCTCAATTAGTTGAAAAAGACGGTATACAAGCTTGGTTTGATTTGGACGCATCAAGCTTAATTGGCGATGACGCACAATCCTATCGTAAAGTTGAAGACACGCTTGATGTCTGGTTTGACTCGGGGTCAACCCATTCGAGCGTTGTAAAGACACGCGAAGAATTTAATGGTCAGCCTGCCGACATGTACCTTGAAGGTTCTGATCAACACCGTGGCTGGTTCCAATCATCACTAATGATTGCCACTGCTATCGATGGCAAAGCCCCTTATCGTCAAGTGTTGACCCATGGCTTTACAGTCGATGCTAAAGGGCATAAGTTTTCTAAATCGCTTGGTAACGGTGTTGCACCACAAGACGTTTGGAACAAACTTGGCGCAGATATTTTACGTCTTTGGATAGCGTCAACCAACTACACGGCCGAAATGACCGTTTCTGACGAAGTATTTAAACGCAGCGCTGACGCCTATCGTCGTATTCGTAATACCTCGCGATTCTTACTGGCTAATTTGGCAGGTTTTGATCCGGCCAAAGATCTTGTTCCTGCAAAGGATATGATAGCTATCGATCGCTGGATTGTTGGTCGCGCTGCGGCAGTACAACAAGAAATCGAGCAAGCTTACGACGAATATCAATTCCATGTTGTGTATCAAAAGCTAATGCACTTTTGCTCCATTGAATTGGGCAGTTTTTATCTGGATGTTATTAAAGATCGCCAATATACTGCTAAAGCTGACAGTACAGCGCGTCGATCATGCCAAAGCGCGCTTTACCATATCTGCGAAGCATTAACTCGCTGGATGGCGCCTATCCTTAGCTTTACAGCTGACGAGATTTGGTCTGCAATGCCGGGTGAGCGCAGTGATTTCGTATTTACCGAGCAATGGTACGAGGGCTTAGAAAGCCTTGATCAAGATACGGTAATGAATGACGCCTATTGGGAACAGATCTTGGCGATACGTGCCGAGGTTAACAAAGCCTTAGAACAGGCCCGTCGTGAGGAAATTATTGGTTCAGGATTAGAAGCTAAAGTGGAACTGTTTGTCGATGCCGACTTGGCCGATAAGCTAAATGCCTTGGGAGATGAACTACGCTTTGTACTCATTACCTCAGATGTCGTCATTTCTAGCTTAGCTAGCGCCCCAGAAACGGCCAACAGTACCGAACTTGCTTCACTTAAATTAAGTATCCAGGCAACCGATGCTAAAAAGTGTGGTCGCTGTTGGCATCATCGAGAAGATGTAGGACAACATCCAGAGCACCCGGAATTGTGCGGACGTTGTATTACTAACGTTGAGGGTGAAGGCGAAAGCCGACACTTCGCCTAATGAACCCGATATCAAATTCCAACCGCAGCCTTAAGTGGCTGTGGTTAAGTTTAGCGTTCATTGTTGTTGACCAGCTGACTAAACTGGCTGTTGTGGTGTGGATGCCGCTGTATAGTCGAATTGAAATTAGTAGTTTTTTCAATCTCGTACATGTTCGTAACGAGGGGGCTGCATTTAGCTTTCTAAGTGATGCTGGTGGATGGCAACGGTGGTTTTTTACCGGTTTAGCACTGTTTATCAGCGGCTTGCTGATCTATTGGCTACGTAAAACTCCGCAAGAGCATAAGTTAACAGCAATTGCCTACGCAATGATTATTGGTGGTGCAATTGGTAACGCCATCGATCGAGTCATTTATGGCAATGTAGTCGACTTTTTAGATTTCTACTGGAACAGTTCACATTGGCCGGCATTTAATGTGGCAGATAGTGTCATCATGTTGGGTGCGGCCTTGCTAATCTTAGACGGGTTTAGAACCGGTAGTGAAAGTACAACAAGCAACAAGGAAAGTTCATGAGCAAGGCTATTGTCGCCGATTCAGCGGTGGTACTAAACTTTACGATTAAGCTAGAGGACGGCTCTATAGCAGAATCTAGCTTCAACTATGGCAAACCTGCTGCGTTTGTTTTAGGCGATGGCAGTATGAGTGAAGGCTTCGAAAGTTGCTTAATTGGCCTTGCGCCTGGCGATAATCGAAGTTTTACCTTAAGCCCAGAACAAGGTTTTGGACAAAGTAACCCAGATAATATTAAACATATGGACCGCAGTCGTTTTGATGACGATGCACCGGCGGAAGTTGGAATGATATTAGCTTTTACCCAACGTGATGGCCAAGAAGTCCCTGGCATTGTTCGAGATGTGGTTGGCGATTCAGTTACTGTTGACTTCAATCATCCGCTTGCGGGTCAAAGCGTTACTTTTGACGTTGAGATTATTGAGGTTAAATAAGCATGGAAATACTTCTTGCCAATCCGCGTGGGTTTTGTGCTGGTGTTGACCGAGCGATTTCGATTGTGGAACGAGCTTTAGAGATGTTCGAAGCGCCCATATATGTTCGTCACGAAGTTGTTCATAATCGTTATGTGGTAGAAGGTCTGCGTGCTCGCGGGGCTGTTTTCATTGACGAGCTTAGTGATGTCCCTAGTAATAGTATTTGTATCTTCAGTGCCCATGGCGTTTCGCAACAGGTTCGCAAAGAAGCGAAGCAACGTGAGCTCAAAATATTTGATGCCACCTGTCCTCTAGTGACTAAAGTTCACATGGAAGTTACACGCGCTAGTCGTAAAGGTATTGAGTGTGTTTTGATCGGTCACAATGGTCATCCTGAAGTTGTAGGAACCATGGGGCAATATGATAATGCCGAAGGTGGGATCTACTTAGTAGAAACCGTAGCCGATGTAAAACGACTCACGATTAACGACCCAAATAAGCTATTTTATTGCACACAAACAACTTTATCGGTTGATGACACCTCCGCCATCATCGATGCTTTGCGTGAGCAGTTTGAGCACATTCAAGGGCCGCGCAAAGATGATATTTGTTATGCAACTCAAAACCGTCAAGACGCTGTAAAAAACCTCGCGGAAAAAAGTGATGTAGTGCTGGTGGTTGGGTCTAAAAACTCTTCTAACTCTAATCGTTTACGCGAAAAAGCCGAAAAGTCGGGGGCGCAATCCTATCTCATCGATAGTGCTCAAGACATTCAAGACCAGTGGTTACATGGGGTTAAGGTTGTAGGATTAACCGCAGGTGCTTCAGCGCCAGAGGTCTTAGTCCAACAAGTGGTTGACGATCTTAAAAAACGAGGTGGAATGACTGTGAACGAAAATCCTGGTCGTCAAGAAAACACCACGTTTGAAGTGCCAGCTGAGCTGCGAATTATATAATATTAATATGAGTCCAACAGGGCGAAAACTGTTGGGCTTTGTTTAAGGTCTTGATCCCCTAATCCTTTAGTTATTCCTCTCAGCTCTATTTTTGACAAATCTATCAATTAAGCTATGTTTTAGTCACATCGTTTAAATTGAGGCCACATTTTGTCGACTCATCTACCTTGTATTCCAAAGCTAACTGGTTTTAGTCTAATTGAAGTCACTATTGCTGTATTTGTTAGTTGTGTACTAAGTCTCTTTATACTGCAGCTAAGGATCAGTAGTTATCAAAACTATGAGGCCGTGCAAAGAGGCGAGTATGCACTCGCAGCATTTGTGCAGTTTCATCATTATTTATGGCTTGATCAAGCCAGTGATGTAGAACTATCAGCTGACCGTTGGGTGCTATCCCAAAATAGTCTGAGTTGTGAACTAGCCGGTCAAAGTGTTGATTGCAGCAACTTTGAATTGCGAGAGCATTGGATAGAGAAGCTAAAAGCCCAATTACGTTCAAGTAGGTCCTTGAATGGATATCAGCTGCAATTCGCTGAACTTGCACCCCAACAATGGACGGTGCAGCTTGCAGCGCAAAACTAATGTGCAGAAGCTTTATTTGCTTGCCTTTAAAAGCCATGGTTTTGGCTTAATTGAAAGCCTTATCGGTGTATGCATTTCTGCAATTCTAGTACTCGGTTTAAGTCACTGGTATGCCAACCAAAGTCATCACTCTCATACACTTTCAACTCAGCAAGTGATGGATAGTAGAGCTAGTATGGCGCTGTCTTTATTAAAGTCGGCAGTCATTAGGGCTGGATTTTGGGCTGATTTTCATTCTGACATTAATTCAACAATGGTGCTATCCAATGCGTTGCAAAATGAATTAGCTTCCAGCGCTTGCAGCACAGTGCACGAATCCCAACGCTTTAATGCACTTCCTAAACCTGGGCGAGACCTTGTCCTATATGCCTATGAATTCCAATATGTTGCTACTCAAGGCTTCGACTGTTTACGTTCTCGTACCCAAGTACAACAGGGCTCTGATGTGATTTTTGTAAAAGGACTCGGTCCAAGATTACCGCAGAGAGTGGCTAACCGAGTTATGTGGGCCTCCAGCCCTGGGCAAGCCTATGCATTTACCATTGATGATCCAGTTAATGCTTTAGAGGCCAGTGAACGCAGAGAGCTCAATCAAGAGCTTTTCTTTATTGACAGTTACGGCGTTGACGCAAGGCCGAGTCTGCGCCGACTGTATTTAATGCGCAGCTCGGCCAACGGAAACTTACGAATGTACTACGATCCGGCATTAGTTCGTGATGTCGTTTGGATAAAAATTAAAGCCCTCATCGACAGTGACAATCCCTTGGATTACTTGGTGGATGATGAGCAACTGGTTAGCCAATTAAGTGTAGATGATTGGCTTGAACAGCGAGTAAGAGCCCTTCAAATTGCGGTGGTGGTGCGCAGCGAGTCAAAAGTGACAAAACCCCATGCAGATTTAAGTTTACAGCTATTAGGGGAGCAGTGGCCGATTCCCCAAGATAGCCATTGGTACAAATCCTATCAATCTCTGGTGGTGTTCCGTAACGCTGAGCAAGCTTGGAGTGAGAGTGAATGAAATATCAATCCGGAGTTGTGCTTGTGGCAGCTTTGATCTTTTTAGGATTTTTGAGCCTAATAGCCTTGGACGAGCTTAGGCATACCTTTGTCGCTTTAAAGCAGTTACAAAATCGACAATCGACCTTATCGCAACACATCTTTGTAGAAAAACAGTTATTTAGCTACTTAAACCAGAGCAGCACTCTCGGCACATTAATGCTGGTATCTAATGGCCAGTCAGTTGCGATTCAAAGTGCAAGCATTGAACTGCAAATTACTCATCATCAACGCAGTGTTTGCCAGTGGAATACCGTTCTCTCGCAATGTGATTGGTTAAAAGTATGCGCGATAGATCAGGTCAATATATCGCTTAAACAGTGTGTTCATATACAAACTCAAAAACAGCTTATGGGATCCTTCTTAGCCCGTTGGCGAGTCTATAGCTACTACCCTAGAGGTGCCTCATGAAATACGCGGCTTGTTCAGGTTTACACTTAATAGAAATGGTGATTGTACTCTCCTTAATCGCAATCTTGTCCAGCATTGCCTACCCCGCCTACAGTGGTTTTGTGAACGAGGCGCGGCGAGATGAAGTCGGTCTTGAGTTATTTCAAATTGCCTTGGCACAAGAACAGTACCGAGTGCGCTATGGGCAGTATGCTTTAAGCTGGTATGAGCTCGGGATAACGAACTCTGCAAGCAGCGTACTGAATTCCAATAGTGGGCTCTACCAGCTAGAACTCAATGCGAGTGAAAGTAACTATACCGTCAGTGCAACGCAGATCGCTAATGGGTTTAGCCCTTGTAAACAGCTACATCTAAATCATCAAATGCTACGCACTAGTGTTGATTCTGAGCTGCAAGCGAGTTCTGATTGTTGGAACTAAAACGAGCAATCGTCTGATAACTCAAGTCTGCTGCTTGCGCTTCGTGATAATACAAGCGCGTAGTTTTTGTCGAGCCCTTCACCGCAAAGGTCAATACGACCAGCGGTGGCCAAGTAGCCATTAGCGAGAAATCGAAAGGCAATTAGATTTGAGTGAATACGGATCTGTGTTGGCAGCTCGCTTGTGATCCAGATGATCGGTTCGCTAGGCTCGTGAGCTCCGTTATTGTTGTGGTCAACAAACAAATCAAAGCCAGAGTTAAAATCGCTAGTACATTGGTTCAAATTTGAATCAAGAGCACAATACACCATTGTTACCCCACTATTTAGTGCTTCTTGACGCGCAACCCTGGTTTGATGCTGAAATAAGGCGTAGCTCCGCTTTAGTTCAAACTCTGAAATGAGTCTCTGATATCCGACAAAACTCAAGCTCATCCCTATGGAAACAATGACAAGACTAAATAATAGCTCTAAAAGCGTAAATCCGTTTTGCATAGAAGAATCCATTAATGACTAATGTATCAATTGTAGTCTATTGCCCGAGAACTTGGTTTTTTCGAATAGCTTTCTTGAGACTTTTCATAGCAGGGTTTAAAGTAGGGGTTGAATGTGCCGCTATCTTTTCTTTAAAAAGAATAAAAACAAGGAATTACTAACATGAAACAAGTAACTGCGATAATTAAGCCCTTCAAACTCGATGATGTTCGTGAAGCGCTCGCAGAAGTTGGAATAACCGGCATGACCGTTAGTGAAGTCAAAGGATTTGGCCGTCAAAAAGGGCATACGGAACTCTATCGAGGCGCTGAGTATAAAGTAGATTTTCTTCCAAAAGTTAAATTGGAATTGGTTGTGCTTACTCAGGATCTTGAGCGCTGTATCGAAACTATTGTAAACGTAGCGCAAACCGGAAAAATCGGTGACGGAAAAATCTTTGTGCGCGAAGTTGAACGCGTCATACGTATTCGTACCGGCGAAGAAAACGACGAAGCGATCTAAGTTCTACCCAGTCTAACCGCGCCAACATTTCCCTATCTCGAGTTGGCGCGAGTTTCTAGTATCGCTTGAAACCCTATACCTTAAACATTCTCCATAGTAAAAATAGCATGTGATTCAATGCGTTATTGGCTTTTGGTACCATTAACCCACTTCTCAATTGTTGGCAAGGGATGTTATGAACACCTTGAGTTCGTTTTCTGATTTTTCCAGCTGTGATTACGCAGATTTTCTCGAACAAAATTCGTTTATGGATCACGGTATTAGGCCCTTGCATTTAAGTAGCTCTCGTTTGGTTGGCAAAGCATATACAGTACGCTGTGATGCAGGGGACAACCTGATGGTACATGCCGCAATTTATAAAGCGCCACCGGGTTCTATATTGGTTATCGATGCTGGAGATGTCCGATCTGCGGTTGCTGGCGGTAATGTTTGCGCAACGGCTCAGCAGCGGGGCATTAAGGGATTTATTATCGATGGGGTGATTAGAGATGTGGGCGAGATCCGCCGTTTAGATTTTTCAGTATACGCTTGAGGTAATGTACCCAAGCCTGGTGGCAAAGAAAAATTAGGAGAGCTTGGCTCAGTTATAATACCAATCCCATTATATTTTTGGTCTTTTACTTGTTGTACTAAAACGCTTAGCTTTAGGAAGAACTCGCGGTTATTAGCGGTCTAATGACAAGAGTTATGACGACAAGATTGGTGTTTTAGTCAAACAATAGTGATCAATAAATTACTGTGATTGGTATAAGCTGCGGCGGCGCGAAGGTGCGTAACGGAGATATTGTCGTTGCCGATGAAGAAGGTGTTGTTGTTATTGGTAAAGATGTAGCTGAACAGGTTTTTAAGAAAACCCAACAAAAATGTTTTAAAGAAAAGCACCAAAGCCTTGAGCAATGGCAAGCTGAGCACTATAAAAAAATAAGTGCAGCGTTATCAAAACTTGGTTCAACCGACTTACTCTAGCTTAATCTCAAAGCGTTTTATTTTTCTATACAAGGTAGAGCGGCCAATACCTAGGGCTTTTGCTGTTTGGCTTATATTACCCCGATGTTGTTGATAACAACGTTTAATTGCTAGGCTCATTTCGTCTTCAAGATGGTTCTTACTGACTTTGTTTTGGGCTTGATTGGTGATCAAGTCCTGCTGATGTTTCGGTAAATCTTGCCACGTTAAACTCGCTTTATGTCGAGTAAGTACACAGGCGGTTTGCAACAAGCTTTGAAGCTGGCGAATGTTTCCTGGCCAATGATATTCGATTAATTGCCGTTTTAGTTCAGGTTCTAATACTTGGCTAATATGGCTGTGTTTGTTGAATACATCAGTAACCATGGCTTCTAGATCACTTCGGTCGCGAAGGGCTGGTAGCTCGAGTTGTAAGCCGCATAATCGAAAAAACAAATCTTCTCGGAATAACCCTTGTTCACATAGTTTTTCAAGTGAGGTGTGGGTTGCCGCTACAATACGTATATCTACTGGATAAGATTGCTCTGAACCAAGTGGGCTTAGCTCTCGTTCTTGTAGCACCCTTAATAGCCGAGTTTGGGCACTTAGCGGTAAGTCTCCGATTTCATCTAAAAACAAAATTCCTTGTTGTGCCTGGCGGATTTTTCCTTTGCTACCATTACGTTTTGCGCCAGTAAAAGCGCCGTCAACGTAGCCGAATAGTTCCGATTCAATTAGATTTGACGACAAAGCCCCACAATTGATCGCAACCAAGGCTTGGTTGGCCCGTTCACTCTGCTGGTGAAGATTGCGCACAAAGTGCTCTTTACCTACGCCACTCTCACCATAAATAAGTAAGGGGATGTCTTCATCAATAACACACAGTGCTTGTTCAAAACTGCGCTGCAAATTGTCATCACGCGAATAGCTGTGCGAAGGTTTTTCGATAGGTGCAGGCCTAGCTTTAACGTGAGAGTTTTGTTGGCGTTGCTGTGTGAGTTCGAAGTAAAGAGTATTACTTGCATCGAACTCTGGCCCTTTGAAATTTAGCATATCCTCCAACCCGGTCAATTCACTAAGTTGCGACCCCAGAATTGACCGTTTTGGATACAGGCGTTGAGCCGTTCGGTTACACGCAATAATTTTTTGATTTGAATCGGCTATCACTAAGCCCTGCCATCCGCTAGTTAATAGTTTGGGATCAATTGCAACTTTCATTTGATAGAAAGCGCTAGGGCTTTCTATCATGAGTTGATTCTCAATGCATTGCGCTATTTGTCGCACCAACAATTGAGTGTCGTATTGATGAATGGCTTGTTCAGTAGTGACGTCGATGACACCTACCAGTTGACCGGTACTATCGAATATCGGATGAGCGGTACAACTGAGGAACTTGTTTTGATGTAAAAAATGTTGGTCTCCGAGAATGGTCACCAAGCTTTGTTCGCTTAAAGCGGTACCGATAGCGTTGGTACCCTTGTGCTGTTCTTGCCAAAATACACCCGGTTCTAAAGCGATATCCACTAGTCGTTTGGAGAAGTGTTCTTGGCCCCAACTGCCTAAAATCATACCTTGTGGATCTGCCAAAATCAGTCGACTAGCACTATGCGCCATGGCTTGAATAAACAAAGGCAGCGCAGCTGTTTCACAAGCGTTTATAAGTTCTCGCGCATGATGTTGATTGGATTGTAATTCGCTACGATCAACTTTTATTAGCTCAGGCGTACTGTCGCGCAGTAAACCAGCAGCTTGGCTTCGCTGCCATGAATGTGTTAACCAACTGTTGCTTTCTTGAAGCGTTATCATGGGCATCCTAAGTGTGTCACTTTGATACAATTGCAGCGTTACACATTGATTCAATGTGAGATTTTTAGATATTCAAAAAGTGTAACCTGAACTTTAGGTCATTTAAATTAACCTTAACGATCAGTTGTTTACAATTATTTAACCTTTATTGTATGCCAATGGCACCCTCCTTGCCTTAGAGCTATGTCACATTAGCGCACTTTTTGCGCATCGTTATCGTAAATGACAAGGATGGAACCATGAAATATGCACAACCAGGTACTAGTGATTCAGTCGTAAAGTTTAAAAGCCAATACAATAATTTTATTGGTGGTAATTGGGTAGCTCCCGTTGAAGGTCAATACTTTGGAAATATTTCACCTGTTAATGGAGAGGTGTTCTGTGAGGTTGCTCGTTCAGGTTCAAAAGACATTGAATTGGCCTTAGATGCTGCACATGCTGCGCAAGAATCGTGGGGCAAAACTAGTGCTGCAGAGCGATCAAACGTATTACTGAGAATCGCTCAACGAATAGAAGATAATCTTGAGTATCTGGCGTTAGTAGAAACATGGGATAACGGTAAACCCATTCGCGAAACGATTAATGCCGATCTACCTTTGGTCGTGGATCATTACCGTTATTTTGCGGGGTGTTTACGAGCCCAAGAGGGAAGCGCAACTGAACTAGATCCAACGACGGTTAGCTACCATATATCTGAACCACTTGGAGTGGTTGGGCAGATTATTCCCTGGAATTTCCCATTACTAATGGCCGCTTGGAAATTGGGACCCGCGCTGGCAGCAGGTTGTAGCGTAGTGCTTAAACCCGCAGAGCAAACGCCGGCTTCAATTCTGATTATGATGGAACTCATCCAAGATTTATTACCCCCTGGTGTTGTCAATGTGGTTAATGGTTATGGCGCAGAGGCTGGTGATGCGCTGGCAAATAGTAAGCGTATTGCCAAAATTGCCTTTACTGGTTCCACGGAAGTTGGACACCACATTCTTAAATGTGCAGCAAATAATTTAATTCCTTCTACAGTTGAGCTAGGTGGCAAATCACCAAACTTATACTTTGCCGATATCATGGACCACGAAGATGACTATCTCAGCAAGTGTGTCGAAGGGATGTTGCTTGGTTTCTTTAACCAAGGTGAAGTTTGTACTTGTCCGTCTCGAGTGTTAGTACAGGAATCTATCTATGATGCGTTTATTGCCAAAGTTATGGAACGCGCAGAACAAATCAACCAAGGCCATCCACTAGACACTGACTCTCAAGTGGGAGCTCAAGCCAGCAAAGAGCAGTTTGATAAGATCCTTAGTTATCTTCAGATAGGGAAAGATGAAGGGGCGCAAACGCTTATTGGAGGCGCAGCACTGGCGACCAATGACGGTCGAGATGGCGGATTTTATATTCAACCGACGCTGCTTAAAGGCAATAACAAAATGCGAGTTTTCCAAGAAGAGATCTTTGGACCTGTCATTGCAATTACAACATTTAAAGACGAAGCCGAGGCCTTGGAGCTTGCCAATGACACAGAATTTGGCTTAGGGGCAGGCTTATGGACTCGGGATACTAACTTGGCTTATCGCATGGGTCGTGGAATTGAAGCGGGTCGGGTTTGGATTAATTGCTACCATGCCTATCCAGCTCACGCTGCTTTTGGTGGCTACAAAAAATCTGGTATTGGTCGAGAAACACATAAAATGGCATTGAACCATTATCAAAATACTAAAAACATGTTAGTTAGCTATGACATTAATCCACTTGGTTTCTTTTAACTAAGATATTCAGGTATAAAAAAGGCCGCTAACGCGGCCTTTTATGTTTAAACATCAATTAGCTATTTGAGCGAGCAACTTTAGCTGCTTGGTCTGCAAGATCATTGAGCCCTAGGGTTCGATAACTGTTTTCCATGATCCGCAGCGCGTCGCGAGCAGATTCGGTATCGGGGAAGGTCTCAATGATGTAACGACAGCGATTAATCGCAGCCAAAGGCGCATCACGCTTCACATAATAACGTGCCACTGCTAGCTCATGCCGCGCTAAGTTGTACTTCAAGTAGATCATACGTCGACGCGCGTCTGAGGCATAAACGCTATCGGGGTAACGATTAATCAATAATCTAAAGTCACTAAAGGCGTCTTGGGCAAAACTTGGGTCACGGTCATATCGGTCAACCCGCATGATACTTTGGAAAAAACTATAGTCTGCTGCCATGTGTGATAAACCACGCATGTAATAGACATAGTCTAGGGATTGATGGGTTGGATTATTTCGCAAAAAGCGATCAATATTAGCTTGTGCTTTGGCTGTTTCCCCCTGTTTATAATAAGCGTAGATCAAATCAAGTTGAACTTGCGTAGAGTAAGGGCCAAATGGATATCGTGTATCCAAAGCCTCGAGTGTTTCTGAGGCATTCAAATAGCTTCCCGCATTCAACTGTTTTTGCGCTTGCGCATAAAGCTCAGAGGCGGGCTGATCTGGGATTTTTGGTTGTTCGCGTTTGTTTCCTGAACAGCCGGCTAAAAAGGCTGAGAAGAGTAAGATAGCCCAAATTTTTTTGCCGATTAGCATATATTTGTCATCATTCCAATTTGACAGTTTTGCAGAGTATCCTAGATGCAACATCAATGGTCAACGTTAAAGCATGTTCAAGCTCGAGATAAGCGAGCTAGAAAAGTAAAATTAGGCAGAAACTCGACGCTTTATTGATAGAAAGCGACTGTCTTGCGTTATTCCGTCGCTTTTCCTTTTATCGAGTGCTTAGCTATTGTACTATTCGCGACCTATTTTTACGGCTGATGTACATTTGTATGTCGCTGAGCTACAACAAGGTGACTTATGAGCCAGCAAATCGAGCTAAATGAAACTGTACCCGGTAATTTAAGTGGAAACCGCTTGGATTCTGCGTTAGCAGTTCTATTCCCTGACTATTCTCGTACCCGCATTAAAGAGTGGATTTTAGCAGGTGAAGTTCGCATTAATGGTGAGGTGAAAACTCAGCCCAAAGAGAAAGTCCATGAAGGTGTACAGGTTGAAATCCGTGCGGCAGTAGAAGAGGCCGTAGTTTGGGCGCCGGAAGCAATTGATCTAGATGTTGTATTTGAAGATGAGCATATTCTAGTTATCAATAAACCAGCTGGTCTAGTCGTACACCCTGGTGCAGGTAATTCAGAAGGTACTTTACTTAATGCGTTGCTACACCATTGCCCAAGCGTTGTTGACGTACCGCGGGCTGGTATTGTTCACCGTCTCGATAAATTAACCACCGGTTTGATGGTGGTCGCTAAAACTATCATTGCGCAAACGCAATTAGTTAAAGACTTAGAAAAGCGTCTTATCGTTCGAGAATATGAAGCGATAGTAAATGGTGTGCTAACCGCTGGTGGTCGCGTAGACGCACCTATCGGTCGTCATCCCACTAAACGTATCAATATGGCAGTGGTAAATAACGGCAAACCCGCTGCAACTAAATATCGCGTTGCAGAAAAGTTCCGTCAGCATTCTCGCTTACGTTTGCGCTTGGAGAGCGGACGAACACACCAAATTCGAGTGCATATGGATCACTTAGGTTACCCGCTAGTTGGCGATCCTAACTATGGTGGACGTTTGCGTCTACCAAAGCATGCGAGCACCGAATTTACCGAAATATTACGTGGTTTTAAGCGACAAGCATTGCACGCCCGTATGTTGCAATTACAGCACCCGGTTAGCTGTGAGCTACTGCAATGGAAAGCGCCAACCCCAATGGATATGCGCGTATTAACGGTTGCTATGCGTAATGACTTAGCCTTGTTTCAAAACCCTCAAGACTAATGACTATTCACGCGGTTGACTGGGACGCACCAGCAAAGGTAAAAGCTTTTTTTACCGACCGCGTTAACGGTGTGAGCCAAGGGCCTTATCAAGGCTTTAACTTGGCTCAACACGTTGGCGATGATGCTGCACATGTGCAGTCTAATCGAGACTGGTTAAACCAACGGAGTAATTGTTCTTTAGCATGGCTAGATCAAACTCACTCCTGTCACTCCATAGAAATCAGTTCTTCAACTAATCTAAACACAGCACTAGCTGCCGATGCGAGTTTTAGTCGTCAACCTGGTTTTGGCTGCGTGGTGATGACAGCCGATTGCTTACCTATCCTTATTTGCGACCAAAATGCCACGGTTGTTAGCGCTATTCATGCTGGGTGGCGTGGTCTTGCCAATGGTATTGTTGAGCAGACCTTGGCTAAAATTGCTTATCCCAACGCAAACTTTAGCGCGTGGATTGGACCAGCAATTGGGCCTAAACGTTTTGAAGTTGGCGCCGAAGTTAAGCAGGTATTTGTGAATACTAATCCACAAGCGAGCCTTGCGTTCAAAGCAACAAATGCTGATAAATATCTAGCCAATTTGCCTTTGTTGGCGGAACAAAAATTACAGCAGCTTGGTATTAAGAGCATCTTCCAAAGCCAATTGTGTAGCTTTGATGACACTCGTTTCTATTCCTATCGTCGCGAGCCAGTTACTGGACGCTTTGCCAGTCTTATCTATCTCGAAAAATAGATAATAACACTCTATATCTGCTAGTTTTTTAACCATCCTCGCTTGAAAGCTCAAGATTTACTCCCATATTTACATACATAGAACGAATTTTAATTTGTGGAGAAGTATTATGCGTTTAGATCGTTTTACCAGTAAGTTTCAGCTTGCCATATCTGACGCTCAGTCCCTAGCCTTAGGCCGTGATCACCAGTTTATCGAACCGGTCCACCTGATGGCGGCAATGCTCAATCAAGATTCGGGCGCTATCAGACCATTATTAGTCGCTGCGAATATAGACGTCAGTGCTTTTCGCTCCCAAATATCAAAAGCAATGGAACAATTGCCGCGAGTTGAAGGGAGTGGTGGCGATGTCCAGCTCTCAAATGTGTTGGTGTTACTGCTCAACTTGTGCGACAAACTGGCGCAAAAACGTAAAGATAGTTTTATTTCATCTGAACTGTTTTTTTTAGCTGCCTTGGAAGATAAAGGCACCCTTGGTGATATTCTTCGTGGCCTCGGCGCTAGCAAAGAGAGCATTGAAGCTGCCATCACTAAAGTGCGTGGGGGACAAAAAGTAGATCAACAAAATGCCGAAGATCAGCGTCAAGCTCTCGAGCGTTATACTATCGATCTCACGGAACGTGCCGAGCAAGGCAAGCTAGATCCTGTTATCGGTCGTGATGATGAAATCCGCCGTACCATTCAAGTCTTACAGCGTCGTACCAAAAACAACCCGGTATTAATTGGTGAGCCAGGAGTGGGTAAAACCGCGATTGCTGAGGGCTTAGCTCAGCGTATTATTAATCATGAAGTTCCCGAAGGCCTAAAAAACAAACGGGTACTTTCGTTAGATATGGGGACCTTAGTTGCCGGTGCTAAATATCGCGGTGAATTTGAAGAACGTTTAAAAGCGGTTCTCAATGAGTTAGCCAAAGAAGAAGGTCAGGTCATCTTATTTATCGATGAGTTGCATACCATGGTTGGTGCCGGTAAAGGCGAGGGCGCAATGGATGCGGGAAATATGCTGAAACCAGCGCTGGCTCGTGGTGAATTACATTGTGTCGGTGCGACAACGCTTGATGAGTATCGACAATTTATTGAAAAAGATGCCGCTCTTGAACGTCGTTTCCAAAAAATAGTGGTCGAAGAGCCGAGTGTTGAGGATACCATTGCTATATTGCGTGGCCTTAAAGAACGCTATGAGTTACACCATAGCGTCGAAATTACAGACCCTGCCATTGTTGCCGCTGCTAGCTTATCCCATCGCTATATTTCAGGGCGACAACTGCCGGATAAAGCCATCGATTTAATCGACGAAGCAGCATCGTCGATTCGATTACAAATAGATTCCAAACCGGAAGTTCTCGATAAGCTTGAGCGCAAAATTATTCAACTCAAGCTCGAGCAACAGGCTTTAGAAAAGGAGCATGACGCCGCTAGTGTTAAGCGCTTAGAGTTGCTTAAAAATGAGCTGGTGGAAAAAGAAATCTCTTTTCAAGAGCTTGATGAAGTGTGGAAAGCCGAAAAAGCAGCTTTGTCTGGCACACAACATATTAAGACCGACTTAGAGCAAGCTCGATTAGACCTCGAGGTTGCACGGCGAGCGGGTGATTTAAGCCGAATGTCGGAGCTACAATATGGGCGTATTCCTGAACTTGAACGTCAACTCGACCTAGCGTCACAAGCAGAAATGCAGGATATGACCTTACTGCGGAACAAAGTCAGCGAACATGAAATAGCAGAAGTGCTCGCTCGCTGGACTGGAATTCCGGTCAACCGCATGCTTGAAGGCGAGCGCGAAAAGCTGCTTAAAATGGAAGACCAGTTGCATAGCCGTGTTATAGGACAAGGTGAAGCTGTAGACGCGGTATCCAATGCGATTCGCCGAAGTAGAGCTGGATTATCCGATCCGAATCGTCCGATTGGGTCTTTTTTGTTTTTGGGTCCAACCGGAGTCGGTAAAACTGAGCTGTGTAAAGCACTTGCAGAATTTATGTTTGATAGCGATACATCAATGGTCCGTATCGACATGTCTGAATTTATGGAGAAGCACTCAGTTGCAAGACTAGTAGGAGCACCTCCAGGTTACGTTGGCTATGAGGAAGGCGGCTATTTAACAGAGGCTGTGCGTCGCAAGCCATATTCTGTGATTCTACTTGATGAAGTAGAAAAAGCGCATCCTGATGTATTCAATATTCTACTGCAAGTACTTGACGATGGGCGTCTTACAGACGGACAAGGTCGCACCGTAGATTTTAGAAACTCAGTGGTGATTATGACCTCTAATCTTGGATCCGACCTTATCCAAGAAGGCTATCAAGCTCAGAACATGAACTATCAGCAGATGAAATCTGCGGTAATGGGGGTCCTTTCAGATCATTTCAGACCTGAGTTTTTGAATCGTGTCGATGAAACGGTAGTTTTTCATCCATTAGCTTTAGACGAAATCGCACATATTGCCAAAATTCAACTGCGTCGATTGATCCCAAGATTAGAAGATAAAGGTTTTAAAATTCGTTTTAGTGACGCGGCTGTGAAGTGTATTGCTAATGCTGGTTTTGACCCTGTATATGGAGCACGTCCCTTAAAAAGGGCAATTCAGCATCAACTGGAGAACCCATTAGCTCAAGCCATTTTGTCAGGAAACGTCGTTCCAGGACATTTGATTAAAGTAGATGCTCAAGACGGAGAACTAATTTTTTCTTAAGCATATCAATTGCTAAAATATGAAGCATAGTCAACATTGGCTATGCTTTTTTGTTTATTATTCACTCGTGTCTAGTTCACATTTCGTACAAGTATTCTGAGAACACCTGTTTATTTTGTGTGTAATTGCTAATATAACCTTAGTTATTATATGGAATAGTCAGAGATTGTGTCGTACTGACAATTGCAGTTTTTAAATTGCATGGAGGCAGCATGAACAACATGTACAGAAATTCCTCACGTCTTTTTATCCTTCTTGCGGGACTGGTTCTCGCAGCTTTAAGCTTTACTAGTCATAGTGAACCCAAAGCGCATATCCTCAAGCCCTTTGCTAACTTAAGTGCCGAGTCACAAGACTGTGCTGCCTGCCATAAAGACAAACATACCAGTCTTTATCAACAATGGGGTCGCTCTAAGCACTATGGTGCAAACGTTGGTTGCTATGAGTGTCACGTTGCCGATGAAGCTGATGCCGATGCAATTGAACATGAGGGCTATACCATTGCAGTGATAGTTTCACCAAAAGACTGCGCCCAATGCCATAGCAAAGAAGTCGAAGAATTCTCGGCTAGTCACCACGCAAAGGCTGGAAAAATTCTCGGTTCTCTCGATAATATGTTAGCTGAAGTTGTCGAAGGCGCATTAACCTTTAATGGTCAATCTCCAGCTGCTGTTAGCGGTTGTTGGCAGTGCCATGGTTCTGTGGTTAAGGTCATGGAAAATGGCGACTTAGATCCGACTACTTGGCCTAACACCGGTATTGGTCGTATTAATCCCGATGGCTCAGTAGGGGCATGTACAGCTTGTCACCAACGTCATGAGTTCTCTATGGTACAAGCCCGTCGTCCTGAAGCGTGTGGTAAATGTCACTTAGGGCCAGACCATCCTCAAAAAGAAATTTATGAAGAGTCCAAACACGGTATTAACTTCTATGCCAATGTGGATCGAATGAACATGGAATCGTCTAAGTGGGTTGTTGGTGAAGACTATGACGCTGCTCCAACCTGTGCAACTTGTCACATGTCAGCAACTAAACGTCTTGGTATAACGCACGATGTAGGGGATCGTATTTCTTGGACCTTACGTCCTGCAATTTCTGAGAAAATAGATGCTAAAGACATTGCCAATGGTAAAGAAAGCAAACCGTGGCAAGAACGCCGAGCAGATATGGAAGCTGTTTGTGAAAGTTGCCATAGTTCTGGCATGGTCGAAAGTTTCTACATGCAGTTTGATGCCCTCGTTGAGTTATACAACGAGAAGTTTGCCCGCCCAGGGGCTGGCATTATGGCTGAACTGAAAAAACATGAAATGATTACCGAGCAACCGTTTGATGAAGAAATTGAATGGACATGGTTCTATTTATGGCACCACGAAGGCCGAAGAGCACGCCATGGTGCAGCGATGATGGCACCTGATTACGTTCAATGGCATGGAATGTATGAAGTAGCCGAGCGTTTCTACATTGAGTTAGTTCCTCAAACAATAGAACTTATAGAGAAAGCAGAGCACGCTGGAAACACCGAAGGTGCAGAAGCGGTGCGCAAAGTTCTCGAAGAAATTCTAAGTCGACCAGAGCATGCGTGGTTTAGTGGGACCGAAGATCCAAAAGTAAAAGCGGCCCGCGAAAAAGCCCAAAAAGAGTTTAAAGAACGCTACGTACAATAGGCAATCGGTGCCCTTGGCGTAAGCCAAGGGCTGTCTCAAACTATGAGGCTGAGATATGAGTAAAAAATTCTCCCGGTTAATGCAAGCGATGCGACGCCGCATCTGGCTGGGCTTACCTTTAGGCTTGTTTGTGTTCGTTGGTTTTATCGTGTTTGCTGTTGGTGGTTTTCAAACCATGATGCATGTAACCAATCAAAATGAGTTTTGTTATGCTTGTCACGTCGGTATGGATACGATCGTCGAGGAGTACCAAGCTTCACCTCACTTTGTATCTGACGATGAAGTTCATGCGACTTGTGCAGATTGTCATGTACCCATAGACTTTGTTGGTAAAATAGTCACTAAAACCAAGGCCAGCGCCGACATCTATTATATGTTGATTGGCACAATCAATATGGAGAACTTTGAAAGTGAACGCTTACGTTTAGCCGAACACGTTTGGCATGAAATGGAAGCCAACGATTCACAGGCTTGTCGTAACTGTCATAACGAAGAGCAAAACTTCGATCTAGCCAAACAGCCAGCACGAGCCCGGACCAATCACCAAAAAATGGATGCATTGGAAAGTACTTGTATTGATTGTCACTATGGTATCGCCCATAAACGTCCTACAGAACTATAGATTAGTGACCGTATCAACCGCGGTTCGCTAGTTTATGTTCGTCAGCTAAAACCTAACAATAATGGATTAAGTCAATAATAAAACGGCTTGATGTTTCAAGTGATCTCAATTGTTGAGCGGGTTCAATTCAACTGCACTAGCGACTATAACAAGTTGCAACGCTGTTATTCAAAAATGAACCTGTCATTTCTGCTAATATCATGCTCAATATATTATTTTTTGCAAAGAGGTCACGTGACAACAGAGATACTCATGATCGGTATGTCGATTCTGATCGTCATAGGAATTTTACTCCATCACCCCTCGCGTACCCTTGGCGTCCCTTCGTTACTTATTTTTATGGGTGTTGGTTTATCGCTAGGTAATGGTGAGTTCAATTTTGTGTATGATAACTTGGACAGAACGGCCTGGATTGGCGCATTGGCATTAAACGTTATTGTTTTTGTTGGCGGTCTCAATACTTCAACTGAAAAAATCAAAGTAAGTTATAAAGAAGGTGGGGTGTTGGCTTCATTCGGAGTGATATTTACTAGTATTATTTTCTCCTTTATTTTGTATTTCTTGCTCGATTTCAATTTTATCACATGCTTATTGTTTGCAGCCATTGTGTCTTCTACTGACGCAGCTGCTGTATTTTCTATACTTCAATCAAAAAAATTAGTGCTAAAGGAGCAGACCGATACGGTTTTGGAGTTTGAGTCCGCAACCAACGATCCAGTAGCTATGCTTATGGTTATTGTGCTGACCGAAATGGCTTTGTCTTCGGATCAATCAATTGCTGGTTCCGCACTGGCTCTCAATCTGCTTTCTCAAATTGGAATTGCACTTATATTTGGTTTTGTGGCTGGTAAAATCGCCGTCTACTTATTGAATAAGATTAAACTGTCTGAATATGGCTTGATTCCAGTTTTTGTTCTCGCAAGCTTTGTCATCGCAAGTTATGGAGCTGAATTATCCGGTGGGAATATTTTGCTGGCGTCTTATGTTGCTGGTGTTGTCATTGGCAATGGCATTAAGCATGGCAAGCTAGTTAACCAACACTTCTTTAATAGTTTATCTTGGTTAGCACAAGCGATGATGTTTATCGTACTAGGCCTCCAGATATTCCCCCAGACGCTAGTCTCAGTGTTTAGTATTTCGATCTTACCTGCATTGTTACTTATATTTGTTGCGCGTCCATTGGCTGTGCAACTTTGCTATCTTCCTTTTGTTAAAGCTAGTTGGCAAAAACGAGTCTATATATCGTTTATTGGGCTCAAAGGAGCAACTCCGATTGTCTTTGCACTTATCCCTGCTGCGGCCGGTGTACCTGGTGCCATAGATATTGTGCACATGGTCTTCTTTTTCGTTTTGTTTTCTATATTTATTCAAGGTGGAGCAATTGGTCCTCTGGCCGATAAGCTTGGCCTTAGGAGAGAAAACAAGTAGTAACCATAGCTTAGAGGCTAGAACAATAAAGAACCGTATGACGTATGCTCCTGATTTGAGTTCGCTTACGCTTCTTCGCTGGTATAATACTGTAATCAAGTAAATAGCACTCCTTATCTAACAAGGTATAAGAAATTAATGAACGAGCACAATTCGAATGATAACTCTCCAAGCAAAGGTATCTATCTGTTACCCAACCTTTTCACAACTGCGGGGCTGTTTGCTGGATTTTATGCCATTGTTGCGTCGATGAATGCTCAATTCGATCTCGCTGCAATAGCTATTTTTGTGGCGATGGTATTCGATGGGCTTGACGGCAGGGTCGCTCGTATGACCAATACCGAAAGTGCCTTCGGAGCTGAGTATGATTCAATGGCCGACATGGTTTCATTCGGTATTGCGCCTGCCCTAGTTGCCTACAACTGGGCATTGCATGATCTGGGTAAGGTCGGCTGGTTATCTGCTTTTATTTTTACTGTTAGCGCTGCGCTTCGATTAGCGAGGTTTAATACTCAGGTAGGGATTGCTGATAAGCGCTTCTTTCAAGGCTTAGCGAGTCCCGCTGCTGCTGCTGTTGTAGCGGGCATGGTATGGGTTGCCCAAGACTTCCATGTAGTGGGAGACTTTTTAGCACCATTTGCCGCTTTGATCACCGTTCTGGCCGGTGTACTGATGGTTACCAACTTCCGCTATCCAAGCTTTAAGGGTGTAGATCTTAAAGGTCGAGTCCCATTTGTTGTCATGTTGTTGATCGTCTTGGGCTTAGTTGTTATAGCGCTTAAGCCTTCGTTAGTACTCTTCACTGCCACTGTTGTCTATGCAGTGTGGGGACCGGTTTATACCATTCGTTCCGTGAAGAAACTAACCTTTGGACATGTGGTCGGTGATGATCATGACGATGAAGAAAATCTTGAATCTAAAGATGGCGAAGAAGACGCAGCAGATAGTGACGATAAGCCGGCTAATAAATAATCGAATTGTGTGTTTTTAAGAGCTTAAAGCTCTTAAAATCAATTAAACGCAATTAATTACAAAAAACGCTTGCCATGATCAAAGGGATCCCTATAATGCACCCCAC
>NZ_RAQO01000004.1:0-562757 GCF_003610775.1 Alginatibacterium sediminis
GAGGTGGTGTTGCATCAACTTATTATGGCTGTCTTGTTAATACACTTTGATGGCTGTCTTGTTAATACACCGTCTGTGATTTAGCAAAGCAGCTAAATTCACGGGGAATAACAATTTCATTGTATAAATCTAAGGTAACCAGAGTCGAAAAGGGCGATTGTGTTAGAGGTGGTGTTGTATCAACTTATTATGGCTGTCTTGTTAATACCTGTTAATACACTCCAGCAACTCATTATGGCTGTCTTGTTAATACATGTGATTTAGCAAAGCAGCTAAATTCACGGGGAATAACAATTTCATTGTATAAATCTAAGGTAACCAGAGTCGAAAAGGGTGATTGTGTTAGAGGTGGTGTTGCATCAACTTATTATGGGTGTCTTGTTAATATTATGGCTGTCTTGTTAATACATTAATACTTTCACCAAATCCTACATCAAGACCCACACGAGGTTGAGAACTATGCTCAGCTTACGCCAGTATCATCATATTGATGTTTAATTCATCGATATTTTCAGCTCAAATCCCGTGTATTTCAATGAAAAAACTTTTTAAGGTTTTGTATGATATTTGATCCATAAATGAGATCTAGAGCGAATATCTGCTGTTTGTTTGTTGTTATAGTATTGTAATGCAAATCGGTTATGTCACTAATAACTATGCATATTATATATGTTGTGCTTAGTCGGGCGCGAGTTATAGTCGTGTCTTTAGACATGCTTTTTTGTAGAGGGTTGTCAGAAAAGGAACTAATTGACATCTATCGTAATCGGATTTGTTGACCTTAAATATACGTTTACAAATTTCTTCGATTTAACTTAGTGTCAATTGTATGTTTCTGAAGTTGTAGCTGAACATCACCACATTGCTTACAAGGAACATCGTTAAAAGTACGTACGATAAATTTCCTTTGAAATAACGGATATTCATAGAGAGTGCTTTGCTTATTGCAACACTCAAACTCAAGTTACAAACTTGTAATCTAGTAGGAGTTAACAATGCGTTCTAGTTTTAAAACAGGCCTAGCTACGGCACTTTGTTTGGCGTGGGCATCAACTGCTTCCGCCACTGTTGAATTTAAGCTTGGTCACTTTGGTGCAGAAAATCACCCTTCACACATCGCAGCTATGCAGTTTGCTGAACAAGTTGAAGCGCGAACAAAAGGCGAAGTTGAAGTTGAGTTATATCCTAACAATGCTCTTGGTAGTCCACCAGAAGTACTTGAACAAGTAATCATGGGCGTTATCGACATGAGTCTTTCTGGTCAAGACCAACTGGCTAAACACGTACCTTTATTTGACACAGTAAGTATTCCTTTTTCGCTTAGTAATGCCGAACACGCTGATCGCGTTCTAGATGGACCTTTTAAAGAATGGGCCGCACCTGAACTTGAAAAAGTCGGTTTGGTCTACCTATCGAGTTGGGATTGGGGATTTCGTCAGTTAACAAACTCGGTTCGCCCAATTTTGACTCCTGCAGATGTTAAAGGTTTAAAAATACGTACTCCACCGGCGATGACCTATCAAGCCGCAATGCAAGCGATTGGTGCGAATGTACAGACCATTTCATTTAGCGAGCTGGTTATGGCGATGCGTCAAGGTGTTGTAGATGGCCAAGAAAACCCAATTGGTGTGATTTACAGCTTAAACCTTTATGAATCTCAAAAATATATCTCAATTATTAACTACTTATATAGCTCAATGGTTCATGTAGTTTCAACCGATGCATGGGGCCAGTTAAACGAAGAGCAACAACAAATTGTTCGTGAAGAGTCTGACTCGGCTCGTTTACTTATGCGTAAGTTAATGCGAGAGGAAGAATTGGCGCAAATCGAAGATATGCGTGCCAAAGGAATCGTCATAGATGAACCGGAGCTTGCTCCTTTCCAAGATATGATGGGCCCAGCTTACGAGCAAATTAAGAAAAGAGTGGGTGAGGAAAACTTTGATAAATGGATAGCAATGACTAAAGCGGCTATGTAGCACAGTGCATTAGAAGTTGTATTAAAATTGATTTCGCCCGGAAGGGCGGAATCTTTGTTTTTATTAATGGATTAAGTGACGAAATCTGAATTTGCGGTCTAAGTTTCGTTGGCATTAGTTGAGCTAAAGGCTTTCGTTGCGCTCACTACTTACTGATGTAAGTGAGCGTCAGAAGTGGCTAGAGACAGCTTTTTACGAATGCTCTTAGCACAGCGAATGATGTCGTTAACTCGCAGCGCTGATCATCTAGCTCTAATTCATTTGCCTTAACATTGGGTAATACATTGTATGTTGACCTTAGCTATATTCGGCGTTTTAATTTTCCTGCTTTTAATTAATGTCCCTGTTGTGGTTGCCATTGGCTTAACCTCAGTCGTGTTTTTTGTCGGTCTAGGTGATGCACGCCTTTTAGCCATGTTGCCCCATCGTATGTATTACGGTACAACTGGATTTACCTTGCTCGCCATACCTTTCTTTATTTTGGCTGGTAATTTAATGAACACGGGGGGAATCACCGACCGTATTTTCCGCTTTGCCCAATCGATGGTTGGTCATGTCGCTGGTGGTATTGGCCAGGTCAATATTGTTGCCAGTGTCATTTTTTCAGGTATGTCAGGTTCGGCAGTTGCAGATGCAGCGGGTCTAGGTCAGATCGAACATAAAGCCATGGTTGATCAAGGTTATGATCCAGCTGACTCAGCCACGCTTGTTGCCGCTTCTTCGGTGATTGGACCTGTTATTCCACCGAGTATCCCCTTTGTTCTTTACGGCTCAATAACCAGTGTGTCAGTGGCTCGCTTATTTTTGGCCGGGTTTATACCAGGCATTATGATGGCATTGGGCATGATGATCGCCTTAAGTATTTTGGCGAAGCGGCGCAACTATCCACGTGCTGAACATAAAGCATCAGTTAGAGAGCGATTTTCCGCTTTCAATGGTGCCTTTTGGCCTCTCATGGCTCCGGTCATTATTGTTGGCGGCATCATGAGCGGTTATTTCACACCAACCGAGGCGTCGGTTGTGGTTTGTGTTTATGCTGCAGCGCTTGGCTTTTATTACAAAGATTTGAAGCTAAAACAAATACCTAGCATTATTTATAAATCAATCGCCCAATCAGTTAGCTTGCTGTTCATTATCTCTTCCGCCAACTTTTTTGGATGGTTGATTATTCACCAGAAAATCCCAGATAGTGTGATTGAAACCTTAGTTGGATTTGGTGCAACTCAGTCCATTGTAATGTGGATCGTGATCGGAATCGTATTAACCATGGGCTTATTTCTAGAAGGAAATGCCATTTTCCTTATCACTCTGCCTTTGTTTATGCCAATTGCGACAATGTTTGACATAGATTTAGTTAACTTTGGGGTCGTAATGGTATTGCTCATTATGATAGGAAATCTGACGCCACCGGTCGGCATGTGTTTGTTTGCCGTAGATAGTTTTGCCAAAGTGGGGATGCCCGCTTTAGCCAAAAGAGTATGGCCCTATTTGTTAATGATTCTACTCATCACGCTATTGATCGCCTTTGTGCCAAGTATTTCGCTGTTCCTACCCAATCTCATCATGGGAGAAATGTAATGATTGCTTTGCTTAAAACTATCGATGTTTGGGTTCAAAGAATTTTACGATACATTGCGATGACCATGTTTTCGGCACTGGCAATTCTGCTGATTGCCAATATTTCGTTACGCCTTATTAATGACCTAATCCAGTTTTTAAATGGACAAGGTTTGGAGGGGGTCGCTACCGCAATCCAAAGTGTTGTTACCATAAATTCTTTTTACTGGTTCGATGAAGTGATTGAGCTCTGTTTTGCTGCTCTGGTTTTTTATGGCGCCGCCGGGCTATGGTGTTCAAAGCAGCACTTTTCTGTGGGTGACTGGATAAGTCCGCGCATAAAAAATGAGAATTTAAAACAGTTTTATAAATTGGTGATCGTGCTTATATCTGCGATATTTATGGCTATCCTTTTTTGGTATTCGTTAAAATTGACACTTAAAACGAATCAGGTCACAACCGCATTTCAAATAAAACAATGGATCCTCTATTCGTGCGTGCCAATATCCTCGCTGATCATGCTAATTTACTCGATAGTAGACATCATTGTAGAGAGCAAGAAATTTTTCCAAGAACCGGTTCAACCATAAAAGACTTAGCTGCGGGGCGGGTGATCTGCAGCTAGTTTGGGCTCCCTTGGAATATCTGGCCGGTAAAGGGACTTCGCCGGTATTCCCAAGCGCTCAGCGACTTCATGAACTGAATAGCCGCGCTCAGTGACCTGTTTTACTGCTTCAGTTTTAAACCCTTGGGTATAAGGTTTGCCTTTGTTTATAAACACCTCTCGTTGAAGTATTAAGAAGAAAAAAATCTACGCGAGTGAGAGCGTAGATTTTTATTGAGCAACTCGTGAAATCAAACCGTTATTTGCGAACGATCATTTGCTCTCGTTCTGGCCCAACCGAAACCATGACGATAGGCACGCCCATTAATGCTTCAATGCGATTCACATAATCCTGTGTGCTTTGAGGAAGACTCTCGAATGTACGACAAGTTGTGATGTCTTCATCCCAACCCTGCATTTTTTCGTAAACAGCTTGCAGCTCCGCTGTTTGGGGCCAAATTGGATTCTCGCTGTGCTCTCCTTGGTAAGCAACACAGATCCTAAGGTCCTTCATACCGCTTAAACAGTCAATTTTAGTCAGTGCAATTTCGGTTGCAGCTTGCAGCTCAATCCCATTTCGAGTTGCTACAGCATCAAAGTACCCCATATCTCGTGGCCGGCCTGTAACTGCTCCATACTCATTCGAACTTTCTCGGAAGTTGTCTTGATCTTCCATTGCGGTCACTAAGGTTCCGGTACCCACGGACGAGCTAAATGATTTAGCGACTGCAATAACACGTTCAGGCCTCAATGCGGGTAAACCGCTGCCAATACCGGCATATGCAGCCGTAACATTTGATGAGGTTGTCCAGGGGTACTCGCCATAAACTAGGTCGCGACCAGCGCCTAATTGTGCTTCAAATAGTAGCGTAGCGTTGCTTGCTTGCAGCGCTTTAAGGGGCTCTGTGACATTGCAAATGAATGGGCGCCAAGACTGCGTAATGTCTAGTAACCATGCTGTAAGTTCTGCAGCACTTTGCGTGTAATCACAATCAGGGTATAAGGCTTTTAACTGAGGCATTTTCCAATCGAGCATAAATTGGATTCGCTGCTCGAGTACGTCAGGCTGATTTAACCAACCGACTAAAATTCCTTTCTTCATGACACGATCGCCGTAGGCCGGTGCAATACCTTGACGAGTAGAACCGTAGGCTGCATCACCGAGCCTTTGCTCTTCCAATGTATCTTCAAGTGCATGCAGAGGTAGGCACAAGGTAGCACGATCGGAGATACACAAATTCACATCCACTCCGCTTGCCTTTACGCCTTCGATCTCTTCGGTAAGTGCCGCCGGGCTAATCACCATTCCAGGACCCAGTACAGCAATACAATCCGGATTGAAAATGCCGCTTGGTAGTTGGTGCAGTTTGAACGTACCGAAGTCGTTAACAACGGTATGACCCGCATTATTGCCACCTTGAAAACGAATACTGGCAGAAGCGTCTGAAGCTAAAAAGTCAACAATACGGCCTTTACCTTCATCCCCCCAATTGGCACCCACAACCACAATAGACGACATAATATTTCTCCAAATTGATGAAGGCATCATCCTAGAACTGTCGACCTAATAAGAGAAATTAATTATAGTAATCATCTTGATAAGAATTTCATATACATGTGGTTCGAACCGATTTACTTGGCTCACAGTAAAGGTGAAACGATGCTAGATATTCATTGGCTCAAAACTTTTGTTACGTTGGCACACTACAAACATTTTGGAAAAGCCGCAATCGCCTTGCATATGACACAGCCCAATGTCAGTTTGCACCTTAAACAATTAGAGCAGGCTACCGGCGTTAAGCTCATTGAGCGAAGCCCATTCCACTTAAATCAAGCGGGTGAACGCTTACTTGAGAGTTGCCAGAGAACGCTTCAAGAATTACAGGTTTGCCAAGCGGATCTTAATGCTCTAAATGACTTGGATAAAGGCACGATTACTATCGCGGCCAGCGACATTATTTCTCGTATGTTACTTATTGAGGCATTTAAGCTGTTTAAAGTACAGTACCCAGGCATTGATATTGTGCTATTAAACACGACCTCATCACAAGCGTCTGAACTGGTTAGAAATGCTGAGGCTGACCTAGGCTTTGTCATCTCCCAAAACCAGACGCAACCCTTACATTTTGTCGAACTAGAACAGGTAAAGTGGGTTGCTATAGGTACCGGGATTGAGCTAGACGATGATGAAGATAAAGAGTTAACCCTAATCTTGCTGGGGCATGACACCCGTACTAGAGATCTCATTGATACCGCGTTGCCTATGCTCAATCTCTCAAATTATAGAGTGATGGAGGTGGGGAGTGTCGATGCTCAAATTGATTGGGCTGAAGCAGGTTTTGGGGTGGCGATTGTTCCCGAGTTTGCACTTTCACCAAGGCGTCATCTCTCGTCAAAGGTCACACCTTTACTTGATTTTCCTACGACCGATTTGGGTTACATTGTTCGGCAAAACCAGATTTTATCCAAAGCAACCAAGCAGCTTCTGCATTGGGTGAACCAAAGGATATCCTTACTACAAGAAAACGGATACCGATAATAGAACTGTAGCGGCGTACTACCGACTTTGATCAGCAGATTTGAGTTAACTTGTGTTATTTTGGTTTATCAAATGTCCAAGTAGATAGATTCGCTCAGTGCCTTTTGAAATGGAAATAACTAGAACGGAATAGATAGTTCAGCGCTATCTCATGTTTGCCCATTATTCTGTGATTAAAAAACAGGTATGAATAACAATTTCCAATGTGAAATATGCGAGCCTACAAGAGGGACCCTTGTTCAACTTATTCCCGTTTTATCGCCTATAATCGTCGCAGAAATCTGCTACATTTTTTATGGTTTTTTACTTAAGAAATCGCCATTTTCTCACCACTGTTTTTAACTGATGTCAAGAAATATCGTGACAAACTAACGTTATTGTGCGATATTAATCACACTTAAATCAATTGAGATTCTAGCCACAAACACACATCAGGATGATAAAAATATGACTCGCTACAAAAATCTGCAATACAACCTTACTGACTACAACAAACAAGCAAAACAGAGCCCACTGACGAAAAATGTTAGAGAGTGCATCTTAGCTTCAGCATACGTTTCCGCCTTCGCAGGCACCGTTGTTCTGTTGATGTCTTAGCTTTTTAGATTCTTAGATTTCGTTTAAATTCAAAGCCTTTAATTGAATAAACAACGTGATTGAATCAAATTAGTGCTAGTCCTGTCCCGGTAACAGGGACGACTAACTTAATCAAATAGAATATGAATTCTCTGCGGCATGCTCAGTACGAGTGATTCGGAAATCTAACTAACCCTATGCCTTGTTTCAAATATCTTCAACAGACTAACCACATCTGAACGGCCTTCAATTTGATCGGTTGTTAAAGTTGCCCAACACTCTTTCCAAGTTGCACACTGTGTATTACTCCTGCGTCAACTGCTTGGAATAACAGACTTTATTGAAATTCAATTTCGAGCTTTGTCCGTACATGCATTCGGAAGATAGTTGGTAGAGATCTGAGCGCTATGCTGCCAGATGTATATTAGAAAATAACAAAAATAACCAGACACCCACGATAGTGCTAGCAAGGGATACCAATTCGCCGATTGCAAGTTACTGAATAATCTTCAGCCCATTTGGGTAATAAAGGTTTGATCGTCATCCACAAACGCCACAAATCCGCCGTTATAGATAAACACCCGCCCGCGCCCCTCCACTAAGCAGGCAAGCTGTGGGTTCAAATCTTCTTCGGTGTATTGGCTTTGAAAAGTTCCGGTATCAGTGATTTCGCCGCTGAGTGTCGGCAAAAGTCCATAAGTGCGCTTGGCTTGATCAATCAGGTTTAATTCGCTGTCGGTAGAGAAGCAAGAGGGGATCGCACCAGCGTCTTCGATAAACATAGTTTTCAGTTCTTCAAAAGCTGTAATCACAAGCCAGTCGATGCCGTTAACATGATGGATAAACATAGAGTTTCTCGGTAATTCTGATGCGGAAATTTTACCACGAGCAGGAGCAAAACGTAGTAGGTATTTAGTTGCTAAAGGCGGTAATTCTGTGCCATCTCCGGACATTCGCTAGGCCGACTTGAAATACGTTTTTGCCCCAAAAAATTTTACGCTTTCTAACGAGCAACGCAATCACCCATGTCTCTTTGCATACCAAAACTAATGGTTTTATTAAGTGTTTCTGCATTGCTTTCAAAAGGAACACTTATTAACTTATTATGGGTGTCTTGTTATCCTTAAGCTCGTCTGGGCTAAACAAGTACTTAACTTGGTTCTGTAAGTTAACCAGAGTATGCAGTGCTCCAGAAGACGTTTTCGGTGAGTTCGCTAATCCGACAGTTTTTCTCAAATGAACATAGTTTTCCCAAATGAGTTGATGTTCTTCACTAAATACATGAGGGGCATTGCGACCAAACATGTAAAATGGGATCTCAGTGGTTCGCATTGTTAACTGGCCTTCATACTTTGGATTAACTTTAGACTCGCAGAAGTACTTATACTTCTCTTCCCAAGAATATATGGCGTTAAAGCCTTGGCACCAAGATGTCTCAAATGCGTTCATAAACCCTAGTGAGTAGATAGCCATATCTGGGTGTGTAGGTTCGTCGTAGACAACCTTGGCATCAACGACTTTAACGCAATCGTCGATCAGCTTTTGATTGCGCTTAAGGAAGTTCTGTCTAGCAATAAAGGTTTCATCGTTAGACAACTCAACATTTGCCATCATTGGCGCGACTTTTGGAATGCCATTAAGTTTAATTTTAAATACAGGTTTAGCGCGAGGGTACCCTGCTTCTTCGCGTTGGTCTGCAGTCATCCCGAGAATCGTTTTCAAAGAACTTTCTGATAACTTAATATGGGTGTCTTGTTATCTTCAAGAAGTAGCACGAGTATGTTGATCTATAAAAACGAGCATAATCAACAACGCCTGCATGGCATGGGCGCGGCCAAACGACAACTAAACAGCGCTTAGCTTTTTCTAACTTCAGTCTACTCGAAACTCTAACTAGCTTGAGTCCACTTACTGTAGCTGAGATACAGCAAATGAGGCTAAATTCAGGAAGAGTGACGATTTCCTAGTCCAAATCAGAGGTCTTCATGGTCTAAGAGGACGATTGTTTTTGCGGTAGTGCTGTACTTACTTATCATGGGTGTCTTGTTATTTTATTATTTTATCGCCAGTCTCAGTCGGAGGAAAACCTTTGTCATTTTAGAGCCTTGAAGTCTTTATATTCTTTAGATTCATTACGGTCGTTGACTTCTTTAGGCTTGTGCGTGATAATGCCATAACATCGTAACTTTCGTTATTTAATAAGGAGAAAAAGAATAAATGGCTTACAAAACGTGGATATTCATCTCTGAAACTACTCAAACATTTTTCATGACTACACATGTGAATTTTGAAGGTATGACGATTAAGGCGATACAGCGTGATATTCTTACCTGGAACCGTCAAGAAGACCTTCAAAGTGAGCTTGATGCTCTTTCTGCAGCAAGTGACTTTAGGGTGGAATATGATGAAGTGAAAAACGTCGACGACCTTCACGATATCAAAGCGCGTTACGTTAAAAGTGGTTACGCCTGTCTTAATAGACGCATTGTACTTACAAAGAACAATAAATCGGTCTAGCAAACGCATTGCAATGAACGCCTGAACACCGGCATCGCACAACCTAAGTTAGAAAGTTAACCTCCAACTTTCGAGCTTAGGTTTTATTATGCTTATCTTTGTGTTGATACAGCTAAGAAAATTAGGACCGCACCCGCAGAAATCACAGGAATAATATTCAGAGCTTCAGACTGGCCCATTGAATGATTTCCTAGTTCCGATGTAATCGCCATAGCAAGGAAAAATATTCCAAATACAGACCCGTAGACTAATCCAGCTTTACTGAATAAATTGATGAATTTCATTAGTTTATCGTTCCAGATTTTAATTTTAGAGCATGATAACTTCTTTAAAAACATCATTGAAATTAGCACCTGTCGGTTTTTCGCATACGTTCACAATTCAATACAAACTACACAGCATAAAATAACAAGACACCCACAATAGTGGCACACTCGGGATGATGGTCTAGGCTTAAATGATTACTTAATCAATAAGAGTTCTGTGATGCTAAGGCCACTTAAAGAGCACGTGAGTTTATCGGATACGCCTTACTACCATTGTATTTCGCGCTGTGCGTCGAACGTATCATGGGTGTCTTGTGTCTTGTGTCTTGTGATTTGTGATTTGTGATTTTGGGATTACCAGACCTATGCGAATTCGTAATGGAATGTATTTTTATCTATCTACTCAAATTCAGTAGTATTCGGCAGGTCATTTGATTGTTAGGGGAACTGCTCAATATGAAATATTTAATAAGCTTTATTGTGGATACCGGTATCGTTATTGCACTTGCATTTGTTGGTTTTGAGATAGTGTTTTTCATTACCGGGCTTTGGTTTATAGCCTTGCTACCTGCAGTTAGTTCACTTTTTTGGTGGGTTAGGCGAGGTCGTTCTTACGCAAATCTTTTGCCATATCCAGCGACCAAGTAGTCAAAAAATTTTTCACTTAACCATCGCCTAAAGATAACAGGGTTGTGTTACCGCCAATGGCGGTGATGTTGTTGCTGATGGTCTTTTCGGTGATAAAGCGAGTGAGGTAGTGCGGACCACCTGCTTTGGGGCCGGTGCCCGATAGACCTTGCCCACCAAAAGGCTGCACCCCAACCACTGCTCCAATTTGGTTGCGGTTGATGTAGGCGTTGCCAACATTAACGCTATTGGCAATCTGAAGCGCTAAACTCTCGTTGCGGCTATGGATCCCCAAGGTGAGGCCAAAACCGGTGGCATTGATTTCATCGATGATCAATGGCAATCGATTGGCAGGGTAGGTGATGACATGCAGCACCGGTCCAAAATGCTCCTCTTTAAGCTGCGCAATGCTGTCAATTTTGACCGCTGTTGGGCTTACAAAATGTCCTTTAAGATCGCTTGGTATCATACTTTGGGCGATAAGCTCACCCTCTTTAGTTATCACATCAATATGCGTCTCTAACTTGGCTTTGGCGCTGCTATCTATCACGGGGCCAACATCAGTGCTCAGTAGTGATGGATCGCCGACTGACAGCTGCGCCATTGCGCCTTTGAGTAAGCTGAGCATACGCGGTGCCACGTCTTCTTGTATGTATAACACCCGCAGCGCTGAACAGCGTTGTCCGGCACTTTGAAAAGCGGAGTGAATCACATCGGTGATCACTTGCTCTGGCAGCGAGCTTGAATCAACCAGCATGGCGTTTTGCCCACCCGTTTCGGCTACCAAAGGCACGATTGCGCCGTCGCGAGCGGCGAGGGTGCGGTTAATTTGTTTCGCGGTTGCACTGGAGCCGGTAAAGCAAACGCCATTGATCCGTTCATCAGCACATAAAATGGGGCCAATCTGGCTGCCTATACCGGGCAATAGTTGCAACACATCACAAGGGATCCCAGCTTGATGCGCCAGCTGGGTGGCTCTAAATGCCACTAAGTTGGTTTGCTCTGCGGGTTTGGCTATAACGCAGTTTCCAGTGACTAAGGCGGCAGCAATTTGGCCTAAGAATATGGCTAATGGGAAATTCCAGGGGCTGATACATAAAAAGGTGCCGCGCCCCTGCGTATACAATAGATTAAGCTCGCCAGTGGGTCCGGGTAGGGTTGGATCGCTGGCCATCATAGTGCGAGCTTGCTGTGCGTAGTAGCGACAAAAATCAACTGCCTCGCGCACTTCATCAACGCCATCTGGTATGCTTTTTCCAGCCTCACGGGTACAAAGGCAGATCAGCTCGATTCGATTTAACTCTAGCAGATCGGCAAGCTTCTCCAGTGCTTGGGCACGCAGCTCAACATCGCTGGATCGCCAGGTCACAAAGGCTGCGGTGGCGCGAACCAATGCCTCTTCTATTTGCTTACTGTTGCTGTAAATAACGCTGCCCACAGCACTGCGATCAAAAGGGTTGGTGATCGCAACGGTTTTGTCACCGCTGCGTATTTCACCGCCAATCAGTGGCGCGGCATGCCATTGGGTTTGTGCAAAATGTACGGACTGAGCGAAGAAGGGCGCAGCTTCGCTGTGCAGATTAAAGTTGAGACCGCGCGAGTTGCGTCGGTCGTTAAAGATATGTTCGGGTGTGACAATTTTAGGATTGTTAAGGCTTGGGTATTGCTGCAACAGTGTCAAAGGATGGCTTACTAGGCTCTCTATTGGGGTGTTGGGGTCTAGCAATTTATGCACAAATGAGGTGTTCGCGCCGTTTTCTAGCAAACGGCGTACGAGGTAGGGCAGCAAGTTTTTGTGGGCACCGACCGGGGCGTAAATCCTTACCTTAAGCGCACTGTATTTTGTCAGTAAGGTGTCATAAAGCTCTTGCCCCATGCCATGGAGGCGCTGGAACTCAAAATCGCGATCCGCCGCCATCGCTAATATCGCGGCGCAGGTTTGGGCATTGTGGCTGGCAAACTGAGGGTAAATATTGCCACAAGTTGCGTCACTAAGCAGGTAGCGAGAACATGCCAGATAGCTAACATCTGTGCCGGCTTTACGGGTGAATACCGGATAAGCGCTGCTACCGTTTTGCTGACACCACTTTATTTCGCTGTCCCAGTATGCGCCTTTAACGAGGCGTACGGGGATTAGATCACCTTGCTCCGCGGCAAGGGTATTGATCCAAACCAGTACCGGTAGCGCTCGTTTGGAATAAGCTTGCACGACCAAGCCCAAATCGCCCCAGCCTTGGCAATCGCGGTGGCGGTAAATACGCTCAAAAAGCTCTAGCGACAGCTCTAAACGGTCGGCTTCTTCGGCGTCGATAGAAATGCCCACTTGCAATGCGCGTGCGTGGCGAACCAATTTAAGCACGGTATCGCGCAGCTCAACAAATACGCGGCTGCTATTGGCAAGCTCATAACGTGGATGTAGGGCTGATAGTTTGATTGAAATAGTAGGCGCGGGCGCTTGGCTAAGATTGATGTCTTGCGCACCTAGCGCACTAATAGCCTGGTAGTAGTCGTTAAAATAGTTGTCGGCATCGGCTTGCGTTAACGCCGCCTCGCCCAACATATCATAGCTGTGAGTGTATCCAACGCTACGATTGGCAGTACTGTGTTTGAGCGCCTCGCTAATGTCGCGGCCCAATACAAATTGCCCACCCATAAGCTTCATGGCTGCGTACATTGCTTGTCGAATGACGGGCTCGCCCATCTTGTTGATTAAGCGGCCCAGCATCGGTGCTGGCTTATCCTCGACAGTTTTGTCCAAGCTCACCAGTTTTCCGGTGAGCATCAAACCCCAGGTTGAGGCGTTTACCAGTAAGGAGTCGCTGCCTTTTAAGTGTTTGTTCCAGTCGGCACCCGAGAGTTTGTCTTCAATGAGAGCATCAGCGGTGGCTGCATCGGGAATGCGAAGTAGCGCCTCAGCCAAACACATTAAGATGATTCCCTCTTGGGTTTCGAGGCTGTACTGCTGCAAAAAGGCGTCAATACCAACACTGAGCCCTTTTTTGTCAACTTGGCGCACCTGCATCACTATCTGGTGGGCGTTCTGAGTTATTGCCTCGATATTGTCGCTGGGTACCAGCGCGATCAACTGCTCTAGGTAAGCCGCTTCATCGACACCATAATTGGCGCAGATCTGTTCAAAACACTCGTTTAGGGTAGCGCTGTGATTATTGGACTCAAGTACGCTGCTGGCTTTAAACATGGATTATCCTCAAATAATGGGCTGGCACGGATGCTCATTCATCTTATATTCAATATTGCCTTGATGAGGTAGTGAACTAACAAAATGTGAACCAGACCAGTTATCAGGATCGAGATTTTACTGATCTTGGGATTAAGCCGTCGACCGCGTCTTCGCTGGTTTTTTACCAGCAACTTATAAAGCGTCATGTTGATGTGAAAAATCGGTGATGTTCAACATACACTTCGCGTGATCCGGTCTACGATTGAATTAATTAAGCGTCAATGATTGATACGCTGACCGGGTTCGGACATTTCGTATTATTGAGTTGCTACATTGAAGCATTCTCACCGACGCCTCAGGTTTTAGGATGCAATACGAGTAGGAATAAGAAATGAAAGCAATTGTGTATGATCAATATGGTCCACCAAATGTTCTACGAGTGGCTGATGTACCTAAACCTGAGCCCAGCGACAGTCAAATTTTGGTAAAAATATATGCGCTGTCGATTAATTCCTGGGATTGGGACACCTTAACCGGCAAGCCTTTTGAGTATCGATTTGGCTCGGGTTTATTCAAGCCCAAAAGTTCCTTGATCCATGGCTGCGATATCGCTGGTGTGATTGAAGCGGTGGGCAAAAAAGTCATCCATTTTCAAGTCGGCGACGCGGTATTTGGTGACCTTGGTGAAGGTGGCTGGGGCGCTTTTGCCGAGTTTATTTGTGTCAGTGAGGATCAGCTCAGCATAAAGCCTGCGAGTATGAGCTTTGAGAAGGCTGCTTGTCTCGCCCATGGCGGTAATCTTGCGGTTCAGGGACTTGCCGATTGCGGGCAGATTAAGTCTGGACAAAAAGTACTGATTAATGGTGGAGGGGGCACTACTGGAACCCTTGCAATACAAATTGCTAAGTCCTTCGGCGCTGAGGTTACCGCTGTTGACCATCAGCTGAAGTTGGATTGCATGGTTGAGCTTGGCGCAGACCATGTGATGAATTTTACCAACCACGATTTTACCCAAAGCCCTACTAAGTACGACTTGATCTTTGATATGAAAACGAGTCGCAGACTGTCAAATTATCAATCGGTATTAACCGATAATGGCAACTATGTAACGGTTGGTGGAAAAACCTCTAAAATTCTCCCGATCGTTTTATTCGGAAAGCTTCGGCGTAAATGTAAAATGCATATGCTGGTGTACAAGCCCAATAAAAACAACAGCTATTTGCTTGAACTCTTTGAACAAAACCAACTGATCCCGGTCATTGACCGTTGTTTTTCTTTAGATCAATGCGTAGAAGCGTTTGCGTATTTTGGAAAAGGAGATTTTAAAGGTAATGTGGTGGTCACGGTGGCGGAACACGAGATCTAATCTAAATAGATTTTAACTAAAGCAGAGAAATAGGGCTTGTCGAGTCAATAGTTAAGGGGAACCACGTCGAGCTTTTCACTCTAATCCAGTGTGAGACTCGCTTTATGAATCACTATCATCTAAAGCCACACTGTTTTGCTTTGATCTTGGTTTTATATTACTCGCCGTTGTTACTGGCACAGCGTCTTTAGCTTGATCCCCAAGCTAGCTATAAAAATACCCAATGCACCCAAAGCCAGCCATGTCGACACGTGGAGCTTGCAGCCGACTTAGCCAATCCCGGTGATGAGATAGTACTTAAAGATGGTCAATACTAATTCGGTCATATTGGTTCGATTAATGGTGTGTTGGAGATCCCATTGTCATTTGAGCCACAATTATCTAAAGATTTGCCACACATTGCGCCGCCAGATGCACCTAGAAAAGTTGGGACGATATTAGCTTAACGGGTTGGGAAAACCAGAGCTTAAAGCCTTGCTTATTGGCGACAACAACTACCAACATCAAGCATGCTTTGCTCGCTTAGGCCAAGTTGAGTTTGCTAGCTTAGATGCTTAGCAAAATGTCCTGCCTAAATAGGGTGCTAAATAGCTCCAATTGTTTGGACTTAAGTGCTTGACTTGATGATTTATTCACCAAAACACAAGGCTAGCCCATCTTTAACAATTTATGACGCCAAAACTACCAATTGGAAGCTGTTACCCGCCTGTATTTGTGCTAAAGTTTGGCGCTTATGTTTTACGACTATTAGCTTTACAAGCCCGTAGCGCAGTTTTAAGCAATTTTGACTGTTTATTGGGCAGCCCTAGTGGGATGTAAATCCAAAGCCTAATAGTTGGATTCTTGCTGCTTGTTTGATCACGATAACAACAGCAATGATGAATGCGGCTTTACGCAAATTAAGCTTAATTTTAGCTGAAATATTGAAGGAACTATTCGTCTATGAGCGATCTTGCTAGAGAGATTACGCCCGTTAACATCGAAGACGAGCTTAAAAGCTCGTACCTTGACTATGCGATGAGTGTCATCGTTGGTCGAGCACTACCTGACGTCCGCGATGGTCTGAAACCAGTTCACCGCCGCGTTTTATTCGCGATGAGCGTACTCAACAACGACTGGAACAAGCCCTACAAAAAATCTGCACGTGTGGTCGGCGACGTTATCGGTAAATATCACCCCCACGGTGATAGCGCGGTATACGACACCATCGTTCGTATGGCGCAGCCTTTCTCTTTACGCTACATGCTGGTTGACGGTCAAGGTAACTTTGGTTCAGTTGATGGTGACTCTGCAGCGGCAATGCGTTATACCGAAATTCGCATGGCCAAGTTTGCCCATTCACTACTTGCCGATCTCGATAAAGAAACCGTCGATTTTGTACCTAACTATGATGGTACTGAGCAAATCCCTGAAGTAATGCCAACTCGCATACCAAACTTATTGGTTAACGGTTCATCTGGTATTGCTGTTGGTATGGCAACCAACATTCCTCCGCATAACTTAGTTGAAGTTATTAACGGTTGTTTGGCTCTTATCAATAATCCAGACATCACCATTGATGAACTCATGGAGTTTATTCCAGCGCCAGATTTCCCGACTGCGGGTATCATTAACGGTCGCTCTGGTGTTATCCAAGCCTATAAAACCGGCCGTGGTAAAGTTTCAATTCGCTCTAAAGCCGAAGTTGAAACCGCCGACAATGGCCGCGAAACCATCATTGTTCACGAAATTCCGTACCAGGTGAACAAAGCGCGCTTGATTGAAAAAATCGCCGAGCTGGTTAAAGACAAAAAAATTGAAGGCATTTCAGCGCTTCGCGATGAGTCAGATAAAGACGGCATGCGTATTGTTGTTGAAATTAAGCGTGATGCGGTCGGAGAGGTTGTTCTTAACAACTTGTATTCTCAGACTCAAATGCAAGTGTCTTTTGGTATGAACATGGTGGCCCTGGATCACGGTCAACCTAAGCTGTTTAACCTCTACGACATGCTTGATTGCTTTGTACGTCACCGCCGCGAAGTTGTAACGCGTCGTACCGTATTTGAGCTGCGCAAAGCACGAGACCGTGCCCACATCCTTGAAAGCTTAGCGATTGCGCTGGCTAACATTGATGAAATTATTGAACTGATTAAAAAGTCCGCTAGTCCAAGTGAAGCGAAAGCTGGTTTGATTAGTCGTGGCTGGCCGCTAGGCGACGTTGCGCAAATGCTAGAGCGCGCCGGTGATGATGCAGCTAGACCTGAATGGCTAGAAGATGAGTTCGGTATTCGTGATGGCATGTATCACCTGACCGAAACCCAAGCTCAAGCAATTTTGGACCTACGCCTACATAAATTGACAGGCCTAGAGCACGAGAAAATTCTTGGTGAATATAAAGAGCTGCTTGAACTTATTGCAGAGCTGCTCCTTATATTGAATAACCCTGAGCGTTTGCTCGAAGTGATCCGCGAAGAGCTCGAAGAAATTCGTGACCAGTTCGGTGATGAACGTCGTACTGAGATTTCTGCTCACGCTGATTTGTCGATTGAAGACTTGATCAACGAAGAAGATGTCGTAGTTACCTTGTCGCAAGCGGGCTATGTGAAGTATCAAATCTTGAGCGATTACGAAGCTCAACGTCGTGGTGGTAAAGGTAAAGCTGCAACCAAGATGAAAGAAGAAGACTTCATTGAGAAGCTGCTAGTGGCCAATACCCACGATACTATTTTGTGCTTCTCAACCGCAGGTAAAGTGTACTGGCTTAAAGTGTATCAATTACCGCTCGCCAGTCGCCAAGCTCGTGGTAAACCAATTGTAAATATGTTGCCGCTTGATGCCGGTGAGTCAATCACTGCTATTTTGCCGGTTCGTGAATATGATGAAGATAAGTTTATCTTGTTTGCTACCCAAAACGGTACCGTTAAGAAAACTGCACTAAGTGCCTTTAAACGTCCTTTATCAAGTGGTATTAAAGCCATTAACTTAAGTGACGATAACCGCTTAATCGGTGTTGATATTACCGATGGTACTAACGACATTATGTTGTTCTCGGACGCTGGTAAAGTGGTTCGTTTCAATGAAAAACAACGTGATTCTGAAACCGGTGCGGTGAAACTTGATGCTGAAACAGGTGCTGAGTTACTAGCGCTACGCCCAATGGGCCGCACCGCAGCTGGTGTACGCGGTATTAGCTTAGACGAAGGACAATCGGTTGTATCTTTGATTGTACCTAAGTCGGACGGCGAAATTCTAACGGTTACTCAAAATGGTTATGGTAAACGAACTGCCATTAGCGAGTATCCAGCTAAGAGCCGTGCAACGAAGGGTGTTGTTTCTATCAAAGTTAGTGACCGTAATGGTCCGGTTGTTGGTGCGATTCAAGTGAACGAACTTGATGAGCTCATGATGATTACTGACGCAGGAACCTTAGTCCGTACTCGTGCTAACGAAGTGTCTATTATCGGGCGTAACACTCAAGGTGTAACCTTGATTCGTACTGCTGATGACGAACACGTGGTTGGATTGCAACGCATCGATGAGATTGAAGAAGATCTAACTCAAGACTTAGACGATGAAGCGCAAGGCGAGACCCCTCAAGCAGCTCCAGAGCAAAGTGCTCCAGAGGCTGACAACGAGCAAAGCCCGCAAGCAGATGAGCCAGAGCAACAGGACTAATCATCTTTTGATGTGCTGTTGTAAAGGTTGATCGTTAAAAGGGCGTTTTATACGCCCTTTTTTATTGCTTATTTATTGAGATAAGTAATACCAACCCATTGATGGGATTGGTACAACAAGCAAGACTCCACATGAGCTTTCATAGAAAAGCCTTGGAGATATATTAATACCAACATAGCGTGCTACAAGGAGTCTTATGAAGCCTCAAGTTTACAATTTCTGTGCAGGACCGGCGATGTTACCTACCGCGGTCATGGCTAAGGCACAGGCTGAATTCGTCAATTGGCAAGGCAAAGGCGTTTCAGTTATGGAAGTGAGCCATCGCAGTAAAGAATACATTGCGATAGCTGAAAAAGCTGAACGAGATATTCGTGAATTGCTAAATATTCCTAACAATTATCAGATATTGTTTTGCCAAGGTGGTGGGCGTGGCCAGTTTGCAGCCGCACCACTTAATCTATTAGGCGACAAGCAAAGCATTAGTTACATTGAAACCGGAGAGTGGTCGCGAGCTGCGATCGTTGAAGGTAAGAAGTTTGCATCTGCGTTTGTTCACAAGGCCATGACGCGTGACAGTAATGGCAAGGTTTGCGTAGAGGATAGCTCTCTTTGGAAAACCGACCCTCAGGCTGCATACCTACATTATTGCCCAAACGAAACCATTGAAGGCGTAGCCATCAATGAAGTACCGCAAACTGACTTAGACTTAGTTGCCGACTTTTCGTCAACGATTTTGTCTCAGCCCATCGATGTGAGTAAATTTGCGCTTATTTATGCTGGCGCACAAAAAAACATAGGTCCTTCGGGCTTGGCTATCGCAATCGTACGTGACGATCTGTTAAACAAAGCACATATCGATACACCTTCGATTTTGAATTACACCACTTTGGCCGGAGCGGGTTCAATGTACAACACCCCGCCAACCTATTCTTGGTACTTAGCCGGTTTGGTATTTGAGTGGCTTAAAGACTTAGGCGGTTTAGAAGCAGTAGCAAAACTAAATCAAGCTAAAGCTGCCTTGTTATACGACTATATAGATTCAAGTTCGTTTTATAACAACGATGTTGCGCCAAGCAATCGCTCATTGATGAACGTACCATTTACGCTGCAAAACGACAGTTTAGACGCTGAATTTTTAAAGCAAGCGGAAGAAAATGGATTGGTAACCTTAAAAGGTCACCGTATTGTAGGCGGCATGCGAGCCAGCATTTACAATGCTATGCCGATTGAAGGAGTCCAAGCATTGGTGTCCTTTATGCAAATATTCGCCAAATCACACGAGGTCAAATAGCCACATGCAACAACTTAAACTTGAGCCTATCGCTAAGATTGATGGTGAAATCACCATCCCTGGTTCAAAAAGTGTATCCAATCGTGCCTTGCTGTTAGCCGCATTAGCAAGTGGTACCACAACACTCACCAATTTGCTTGATAGTGACGACATCCGCCATATGCTTTCGGCATTAGAAAGCTTAGGGGTAAAAACTGAGCTGAGCGACGACCGTCGGCAATGTACTGTGTACGGTTTAGGTGGCGCATTTACACCTAGCCAGCCACTTTCCTTGTTCTTAGGCAATGCTGGAACTGCAATGCGCCCGCTTTGTGCAGCACTTTGCCTGGGCAGTGGCGACATTGAACTCACTGGCGAGCCGCGGATGGAAGAGCGACCCATTGGTGCTTTGGTTGATGCATTGCGCCAAGTCGGCGCTGATGTCGAGTACCTTAAGAGCGAAGGCTATCCACCGCTTAGAATTAAGGCTCAAGGCCTAGCTGGCGGTAAAGTGAGTATCGACGGCAGTGTGTCTAGCCAATTTCTTACTGCATTTCTAATGGCTGCACCTTTGGCTAAGTCTGATATTGAGATTGAAATCAGTGGTGAGTTAGTGTCAAAGCCATATATTGATATTACGCTCAAAATGATGTCTGCCTTTGGTGTTGAAGTTGAAAACAACAATTACCAATCGTTTGTAGTCAAAGCGGGTCAGGGTTATAAATCAGTCAGTGAGTTTTTGGTTGAAGGTGATGCCTCGTCAGCTAGTTATTTCTTGGCTGCTGCGGCCATCAAAGGCGGACGCGTTCGTGTCAACGGTGTGGGTCGTCTTTCGATGCAAGGCGATGTTCATTTTGCTGATGTACTTGAGCAAATGGGTGCCAACATTACTTGGGGCGACGATTTTATTGAAGCTCAGGTTGGCAAGCTAAGAGCAGTTGACCTAGATATGAATCACATTCCCGATGCGGCGATGACCATCGCTACCACGGCCTTATTCGCCAAAGGTACTACTGCCATTCGTAATGTTTATAACTGGCGTGTCAAAGAGACCGACCGCCTGTCAGCCATGGCTACAGAGCTTAGAAAAGTTGGCGCTACAGTCGTGGAAGGTGAAGACTTCATTGAAGTCACCCCGCCGCAACAGCTACAACATGCGCAAATAGACACCTACAATGACCATCGCATGGCGATGTGTTTTTCCTTGGTCGCCTTAAGTGATACACCGGTCACGATTAATGATCCCGGTTGTACCTCAAAAACCTTCCCCGATTATTTCGACACCTTACAGTCTTTGGTTGTTGTAAATTAAATCACGCTAAAGCTAAGCCTCGTACTATTTTGTGCGAGGTTTTTGCTGTTCATTTCGATAGTTTCAATCTTGGCAAGCTCCTTGCTTTTACCCTTGTACAAAGGAATAGCAAGACAAGCGTCAGCGCTTTGTCAGTTGGAGTGAAAAATGCGAGTCGAATCTAACAGTTTAATGAGTGAGTTACAGGCACTACAAGGGGAAATGCGTAGTAATATGCAGCGCCCTGTTACTGTCGATCAAGCGCTACAAGAGCTATCAAATGGTCAAGGTGTACAAGAACTAAGCCAAACCAGTAATAACTTTGGTCAGTTGTTTAGTGATGCTCTCAACAAGGTCAATGGTCAGCAACAAGAAGCGAACAGCCTTCGTACCCGCTTTGATTTAGGGGATCGTAGTGTTGGTATCGGTGATGTAATGATTGCCGGACAAAAATCGAGTGTTGCTTTTGAAGCAACTGTTCAAGTGCGCAACAAGTTGGTTGAAGCGTACAAGGAAGTAATGAGTATGCCTGTCTAAGGACAGGGGGATAAAACATGGCTAACGAGTCCAACTCCATCTTAAGTGATGACAATGCAATTCTGGAAGACAACCTTGATGCGAACGAACAACGCAGCAGCGGTACTCTAGACATATTGCGCAATGGCGACATATTGCGCCAAGTGATCATGATTTTGGCCTTGACCATTATTTTGGGGCTTGGCTTATTTATGTTTTTTTGGGCGAAAGCTCCAGAAATGCGACCTCTTGCAACCTTAAATACTGAACAGTTGATAGAGACCTTAGATTTTCTCGATCAAAATAAATACGAATACAAGGTTGACGGTAAAACCGTCAATGTTCTGTCGGAGCAATTTAACACCATTAAGTTACACTTAACCCGTAGTGGCTTGAGCTCAAGTGGTAGCGAGTTAGCCGGAGAAGATATTCTTCTTAAAGATATGGGGTTTGGGGTTAGTCAACGACTTGAAACTGAACGTCTTAAACTGAGCCGAGAACGACAGCTTTCTGAAGCTATTGAAGCGATGCAGTCGGTGCAACGCGCCAAAGTTCTGCTCGCTATACCTAAGACCAATGTTTTTGCTAAACGCGAACAACAACCTTCAGGAACCGTGGTTCTTACCCTTCGCCGCAACAACGGCTTACCTCAAGAAGAAATTGACTCGATTGTCGATATCGTTGCTTCGGCGGTACATGGTTTGGTACCCAGTCGGGTAACGGTGACCGATCATCATGGTCGCTTGCTTAATTCTGGCAGCCAAGACCCTATCTCATCACGTAATCGCCGTGAGTTTGAGCTTGAGCGCCAACGCGAAGACGAATATAAAAATAAAATTGACGCAATATTGATCCCAATTTTAGGTGTTGGAAATTATACCGCCGAAGTTGATGTCACCATGGATTTCACCGCGGTTGAACAAACACAAAAAACCTTTAACCCAGATTTGCCTGCAATTCGCAGTGAATTGTTAGTGGAAGACAATAAAGTCGGTGGCGGTGCTATTGGTATTCCTGGCGCTTTAACGAACCAGCCTCCACTGGATGCTGATATTCCTGAGGTTGCCGACGGCGGCGCTAATGCGCGTAATGCCAATGCCAGCAACCGTAGTGAGTCGACCCGCAACTACGAACTTGATACAACCATTAGCCATACGCGTTCGCAAACTGGAACGGTACAACGAGTAAGCGTGTCAGTGGCTGTCGATCACTTACCTGGCGCTGATGGTGCTCAGGGTGAGCCGCGTAGCGCCGAACAAATTCTCAATATTCGCCGTTTACTGCAAGGTGGCGTTGGTTTTAGTATTAACCGAGGCGATAATCTTGAAGTCGTCAGCGTGCCATTTTCTCGTCCCGACGCGTTTGAAGTTAGTGACCTGCCTATCTGGGAACAAGAATGGTTTTGGCGGGCAGTTCGTACCGCTGGTGCAGTTTTGGTACTCATCGTGCTTATTTTAGCGGTTATCCGACCTATTCTTAATAAGATGTGGAGTAGTGGCGAGACCGAAGAAGAAACGACTGACTTGGATGCAGCACTTGCAGCTTATGAGAATGATGATGAAGTGGACTTATTGGCACTTGATAACTCCGCCGTTGATTTTGGAATTCGCGAAGGTCAGCTTCAGCTGCCAGACTTACATAAAGATGAAGACCTGCTCAAAGCGGTTAGGGCACTTGTGGCTAACGAACCAGACCTTGCAGCAATGGTAATAAAAGATTGGGTGATTAACGATGGCTGATGAACAAGAAACTGGCAACACTGATGCCGTACTAGCTGAAATGACCGGCATAGAGCGTGCTGCGATATTGATGCTGAGTTTGAATGAAGATGATGCGGCGAGTATATTTCGTCACTTGGAGCCTAAACAGGTACAACGCTTGGGTATGGCCATGGCTTCTATGCGTGACTTTGCACATGAAAAAGTTGTTGCTGTACATCGTCAATTTATTGATGACATCCAAAAATTCACCAACATCGGTATTGGTAGTGAAGACTTTGTTCGTAATGCTTTGACAACGGCGTTGGGTGAAGATAGAGCTTCGAGCCTCGTTGACCAAATCATTTTAGGTAGCGGTTCGAAAGGTTTGGATTCATTAAAATGGATGGATGCCCGCCAAGTTGCCAATATTATTCAAAATGAGCACCCGCAAATTCAAACTATTGTATTGTCTTACTTGGAAGCTGAGCAATCGGCTGAAATTATGTCTCAATTCCAAGATAAAGTACGCCTTGATTTGATGATGCGAATCGCCAACCTTGAAGAAGTTCAGCCAGCAGCATTGACCGAGCTAAACGAGATCATGGAGAAACAATTCGCCGGTCAGGCAGGAGCACAAGCAGCCAAGATGGGCGGCTTGAAAGCAGCTGCCAATATTATGAACTTCTTAGATACCAATATCGAAGGCTTGCTTATGGACTCGATTCGCGAAAGCGACGAAGAAATGGCGCAACAAATCCAAGATCTTATGTTTGTCTTTGAAAACCTCATTGATGTTGATGACCGCGGCATTCAAACCTTGCTACGTGATGTACCACAAGATCAATTGCAAGCAGCTCTTAAAGGAACAGACGAAGGACTTAAAGAGAAGATATTTGCCAATATGTCCAAGCGTGCTGCGGATATGCTTAAAGATGATCTTGAAGCCATGGGTCCAATTAAAGTTAGTGAAGTTGAAAGTGCCCAGAAAGAAATTCTATCAATTGCACGTCGACTGTCCGAAGCTGGCGAAATTATGATCGGTAGTGGCGGTGGCGACGAGTTCTTATAATGAGCAATGAGAATCAAGATATTGACGTTGATGCCTTGCTGCAAGATGTAGCGCAGCAAGCGCAACCGGAAACGACAGCCGGTCGTGAAGAAACAAATGAAATTGATGATCTTGTTTCAAGTGTTTCGCACGAGGCCAACTTAGGCAGTGATGGCCTTAATACCGAGCCTGAATCGGAAATCGATGCAACTCCGCCGTGGGATTTACCCGAGTTTGATGACAATTTGGACTCTGAAGCTGCGGCTCAAACCAATGCGCTAAATATGCGTGCAGATTGGTTTGAGAAAGAAGATGAAACTCTCGAGCCAGAAGAGCCCGAGTATGTTCCGATGACTATTGAAGAACTTGAAGCACTTCGACAATCGGCTTATGACGACGGCTTCGCAGAAGGTCGTGAAGCGGGAATCGAGAAAGGTCAACAAGAAGGACATGCACTGGGGCTGGAACAAGGGCAGCAACAAGGCTATGAAGAAGGCCAAGCAAAAGGGATCAGTGAGGGGCAATCCCAAATTGACACGCTTAGTACACAATGGGAAAGCCTCATTGAACAACTCTACACCCCGCAACAGCAACTAGACCAAGCACTTGAACAGCAGGTATTGGACTTAGTGCTTAGCTTGACCCAACAAGTGATTCAAACTGAATTATCGACAAATCCGCAAATTATTTTAGCGACCCTCAAGCAAGCAATTCAAGCCTTACCGGTGCATCAACAACAAACCAGTATTTATTTACACCCTGAAGACTTAACAATTGTTGAAGCTGCATTTCCAAAAGATAGTCAAGAGAAGCAAAAATGGGTCTTGATCGCCGATGGTAGTTTAGGCCAAGGTGATTGCCGGGTTGAAAGTGAATTGAGTTCGGTAAACGTTGATATGTCTGCGATTATTAGTGAAGCGATGGCTCGTTTTATCTCTCAAAATAAGGACTTAAATGACACTAACGAATCGTCTGAGCCAGTATAAGTCCGAGGGCTTACGTGACAAGCCAACCGTAGCTGGCAAGCTAACACGTGTTGTAGGGCTTACACTTGAAACGACTGGCTGTCGTGCGCCTTTAGGTTCGCTATGTGAAGTTGAAACCATTAATGGAAGCTTGCAGGCGGAGGTGGTTGGTTTTGCTCAAGACAAACTATTTCTAATGCCCTCTGACCAACTAACCGGCGTGCTTCCTGGTGCGCGGGTAACTCCCTTAGGCCATAGCTATGGTGTACCCGTTGGACCAGCACTACTGGGAAGAGTTATTGACGGTCTAGGAAAACCCTTGGATGGTCTTGGACCAATCCACAGTAAAAAGACCATCGATTTTAACGCCGCTCCGATTAACCCTATGTCTCGTCAACCAATTAAAAAGCCAATGGATGTTGGTGTTCGTGCAATCAATTCAGTACTCACAGTTGGGCAAGGTCAACGTATGGGCTTGTTTGCAGGCTCTGGTGTCGGTAAGTCAGTTCTACTCGGCATGATGTGTCGAGGGACAACTGCTGATGTGGTGGTCGTCGGCCTAATCGGTGAACGTGGCCGAGAGGTAAAAGAGTTTATTGACGATATTTTAGGTGTGGAAGACCGAGAGCGAGCCGTTGTTGTAGCTGCCCCAGCTGATGCTTCCCCGTTAATGCGACTGAAAGCCTGTGATACTACGATGGCAATAGCTGAACATTTTCGGGATCAGGGCAAAAATGTACTGCTAATGATGGACTCGTTAACGCGTTATGCGCAAGCCCAGCGAGAAGTTGCACTTGCTATTGGAGAGCCGCCTGCGACCAAAGGTTACCCACCTTCAGTTTTTGCAAAACTTCCTCGTTTAGTTGAGCGTGCTGGAAATGGGCCTGAAGGCACCGGTTCTGTGACCGCTTTTTTCACAGTATTAACCGAAGGTGACGATCTACAAGACCCGATTGCGGATGCGTCACGAGCGATTCTAGATGGCCATATTGTATTGTCGCGCAAACTGGCGGATTCAGGCCACTATCCTGCGATTGATATCGAGAAATCAATCAGCCGAGTTATGCCAGCGGTAACCGAAGATGCGCACCAACAACTGGCGCGTGGGTTAAAAATGCTGTATTCAAGCTATGAGCAAAACCAAGATCTTATCGCAATTGGTGCTTATCAACGCGGCGCAGATCCAAAGATTGATTTAGCGATTACGATGAAGCCACAAATGGATCAGTTTTTGCAGCAAGGTATGAAAGAAATCGTTAATTACGACGATAGTTTGGCGCGCATGGAACGTACTATGCAAATGGCCAACATGAATCTACAGCAACAAGCTGGCTGATCTAGAGCTGTTTGTTGCGCGCAAGGAGACTTATGGCAAGGCGCGCTCTTCATTTAATGGAACAACGATTAGCTGAGCAAGAACAACAAGCGGCGCGAGACTATGCCGCGGCTAGACAACAGTTAGATCAGTTTAAAACTCAACTCAATAACCTTGAAGACTATCGTCGCGGTTACCTTAAACAAGCGTTAGCTAAAGGCAAGGACGGTACAACTGCTGATGGCTTTCATCAATATCAGCTTTTTATTCAAAAGCTTGAGTTGGCAGGTCAACAGCAGATGAAAACTGTGTTTCAAATGGAGCAAAACCTTAACAAAGCCCATCAAAACTGGATTGAGCTGCAAACCAAACGCAAAGCTATGTTGCATCTCATTGAACAAGACCGACACCGTGAAGTGATACGCCAAGACAAAATTGAGCAAAAACAACTTGATGAATACGCTCAAATGGCCTTTCAGAGGCGTTTAAGCGAAGTTTAAGCCAACATTTTGGGCAATGATGAGCATTTGGCCTGATATATGCTTATAAAACCTAATACTCTGGTTAGTCGTATGTGTCACAACAATGCCAGTGACTAAAATTACTGTACAATTTTTGATGGAAAGTCGTTCAATCGAGTTGGATTGTCGTCAATTAGTATCGGGATACTGAATATGGAATTCATGTTAGGACAAACATCTTTTACAAAAACGGGACCGATATCAAGCTCTTTAGCTACTGATAATAAAGACTATTTTCTTGAGTCATCGGCAGTTACAGCAACATCACTGGGCACAGATGCGCCACTTGATGAAACCGCGACAGATACCAAACAAGTGTTTGCACAGGCTTTGGAAAAAATTGCATTACTGGTAGAAGATAAATCTTCAAAAACAAGTGAACAAGGTAGCGAACAGCTGCAAGATGTTGCCGCTTTACTTGCTGATGTGAAACAACAGCTACAAGAAAGTGAAGAACATGGGGCTCACGAAAATTGCGAGCGTGATGAATCAACACTTGCTGAGTCTGATATTCAAAACACCGAGGCTTTGCTGCAGCAACTAGAAGCTATCGAAGACTTGGTTGCAGATCTTAATCAGTCTCAAAACAACCCCCAACTTGAACAACGCTTATCGCAGTTAATTGCACAAGATCTCAGTCAAATGAGTTTTCAAAGCGATCCTCTGAGTAAAGCCAGTGACAAAATTGCTGCGAGTGAAGACAACAGTGATTTTGGCTTCAAGCAATCGTGGTTGAATGAGCTTATGGGCTCGAGTGCCAACGCAAAAACAAGCTCAACGACCGCGCAAAACTCTGAGTCTATAGTTTCGGCCCCTTCACTAAAAAACACCGATGCCGAAGATGAATCGACGCAAGCCAAAGTGGTTGATAAATCCGCAATGGCTAGTTCAAGTGAAGCGGAACCATTAAAAACCGAATTGAAATTTGAGCACAAGCCCGACGCAACAGCATCGAGCCTGCAAGCAAAAGTAAACGCTCTCGTAACCCTTGCTAAAGGCGACGAAACTGAAAAAACTAAAAGTTTAAGCGCCGAAGAGGCTAAAAACATAGCTCCCAAGACTGAAGTCGACCTGACGCCAACGACTAAGACTAAGGCGGAAATTGAGGTCAATTTGGGTACAAAAATTCAAAGTGAAAGTGTGGCAATTGACGATGCTAAAGCCGCCAGAGAACTTCAATCGACTCGCAACCCACAACCAGCACAAACCGTTGCTACAGTTATGGGGAATGAAGTGAAACAAAGCGCTAGCACTGTAGGTGTCAGTAATAGTGATGCACAGCCCCAACAAAGCAAAACAGTTGAAATGCAGCTTGCTGACGAAGCTAAAAGTACATCACAAACAAGCAAATCAAATAGTGATGCGCCAGATTCAAAAGTTGTGACATCAGAGCCCAAGTCGGAGTTAAACACCAGCAAAAATCAAAACCAAACTCAGGAAACACCAGATGCTAAACGCGTCAATGCGGAGCAAGAGGCCTTAGCAGCGGCTAGTAACAAACCAGAAGTTTCTTGGAGCGCAACCAAAGCCGATGGTGAGACTAATCCACAGCAAACTGGCGTACAAAACCGTAATGAACGCCAGGATACCGTGTCTAACACTAGCTTTGGGCAGTCTTTTGGCCAATCGTCAGATGGTCAGCAGCAAGCCTCTCAGCAACAATCACAACAGCAGCAGTCTGGTCAGCTCAATTCCAATTTACATCCAAGCTCTGAAACCAAAGAGCAGGGACAATGGTTACAACGGCCGATACCTGCTAATAATATGAATTCTGAACTCAACGAACGGGTCCAGTACATGGCAGCTAAGGGAATGCAAAGCGCTGAAATTCGACTCGATCCCGGTGATTTAGGCAGCTTACAAATTCGTCTTCAAATCACCCAAGAAGGCGCATCGGTGCAAATCCAGGCTCAGAACCCACAAACCAGAGAGCTTCTTGAACAAACGATGCCTCGTCTACGCGAAATGCTCAGTCAACAAGGTATTGAGTTGAATAATGGCAGTGTTGGTAGCGATCAAGGTCGAGGACATCAGCATGCTCATCATGGTGAAGCTGAACGAGGACGCGCTGGAATGGGTAATTCAAGTGGGCAAACTGAAACTCAATCAGATATAGACCAGTCAAATGGAGTCTTACAGCGACAAAATGAACGCTCAGTGATTGATTTTTACGCTTAACTTAAAAATATTGCTAAACAATAGAGATGCTTAGTTGCATGGACGAGGTGGAGCAAGGATAATAATTAGTAATTAACGATTGTTCGTTCAAAAGCTAGGCTATGCTCAATTACTTCAGTAGTGTATAGGCAAGCTTTACAAGACCAGATAATCACTGCAATCAATACAGGACGTACATGGCTGACGATAAAGAACTTCTTGTCGAAGATGGTAAAGAAGGTAAAGGCAAAAAGAAACTCATCATTATCATCGCTGGTGTCGTAGTTTTACTCGCGGTGCTAGCAGGTGTATGGTTTATGTTTTTTAGCTCCGATGACGCCGCACCGGCTGCAAGTGCCGATCCAAATGCTCAACAAGCAACAGCGGTAACCGCGACAGCTCACTACGTTGGCATGCCTCGACCTTTTGTTTTTAATGTCAGAAGTGATATTCGGGACCGATTAGTACAAATTAAAGTACAACTGTTAGTACGCGGAGCAAGTAACGAAGCGCTTACTAAACAGCATATTCCTCTAATTGAAAGCACGTTACTCGATACGTTTAGCTCTGCCAGTGTTAGTGAATTATCAAGCGTCGAGGGTAAAGAGCTCGTTCGTCAGCAGTCCCTAGAAAACGTGCAGAAAAAACTCAATGATTTGACTGGGAGCGTCGTGATTGAAAAAGTCCTGTTCACCGGTTTTGTGATGCAATAAGGACAACAGTGAGCGATTTATTAAGCCAAGACGAAATTGATGCGCTGCTCCACGGTGTTGATGATATCGATGAAGATATTGTTGAAAGTGAAGAGGGCGGAAGTGCACTAGATTTTGACTTCTCGTCGCAAGACAGAATTGTTCGTGGACGCATGCCAACGCTTGAGTTGGTGAACGAACGCTTCGCTCGTCATATGCGTATTAGTCTATTTAATATGATGCGACGCACTGCAGAAGTTTCAATTAATGGCGTTCAGATGATCAAATTTGGTGAGTATGTACACACCCTATTTGTGCCAACTTCCCTGAATATGGTGAGATTTCGTCCGCTAAAAGGCACCGCTTTGGTTACGATGGAAGCGCGATTGGTGTTTATTCTAGTTGAAAACTTTTTTGGTGGTGATGGCCGTTATCACGCCAAAATCGAGGGGCGTGAATTTACCCCAACCGAACGCCGCATTATTCAAATGTTGTTAAAAATAATTTTTGAGGATTATAAAGAAGCTTGGGCTCCAGTAATGGATGTTGGCTTTGACTACCTTGATTCCGAAGTAAACCCAGCAATGGCGAATATCGTTAGTCCAACGGAAGTCATCGTTGTCAGCTCATTTCATATCGAGCTTGATGGTGGTGGTGGTGACTTTCATATTGCAATGCCTTATTCAATGCTTGAGCCAATTCGTGAGTTACTTGATGCGGGCGTTCAAAGTGACAAACAAGATACGGATATGCGCTGGAGTACCGCGCTGCGAGACGAAATTATGGATGTGGGGGTTACGATGAACACTCACCTCCTGAACGTTGATTTAAGCTTGAGAGATTTAATGGAACTCAAAGCCGGCGACGTAATTCCGGTTGATATGCCAGACCACGCGCTGATGCTTATCGAAGATCTTCCAAGCTACCGCGGTAAGTTGGGCAAAAAAGGTGATGGATTAGCGCTAAAAATTACTGAGCAGCTCAAACGACCGGAAACAGTAAAAAGTGATTTAGAAATGGTGGTCGGTCGCCGTCCTCCAGAAGATGAATAGTTAGCACAAGCTTAGATAAATTAAGGAATGGTATGAGCGAAGAAGACGAAATGGCAGCCGAGTGGGCAGCAGCAATGGCGGAAGCTGAACCTGAGCCCGCTCCCTTAGAAGAATTTGAACCACAAATTAGCTCCAAAAACCTTAGCGATGAAGAGCATAGTAAGCTTGACGCGATCCTTGATATACCGGTCACTATTTCAATGGAAGTAGGGCGCAGTCAAATCAGCATTAGAAATCTACTACAGCTAAATCAAGGCTCTGTTGTGGAATTAGACCGGGTTGCGGGCGAACCCTTAGATGTGTTGGTCAACGGTACCTTGATCGCTCACGGCGAAGTGGTTGTGGTCAATGACAAATTCGGTATTCGCCTAACTGATGTAATTAGCCAGACAGAACGCATCAAGAAACTTAAGTAATGCGTATAGCGATAGCCACATTGGTGGCGAAACTTAAGTATACTAGCATCGCCATAGGACTCGCATTGGCACCAGAGTTGGCATTTGCGCAAGTCTCTAGCGCCGTGGCGACGCAATCTTCGCCATCGGTTGGGGTGGCGGCTGGTAGTTCAATTCAAAGCGCAGACTTGCTCTCTTGGATACTCTCAACCGGACTGGTATTACTTAGTATCTTTATTCTTGCGTGGTTAGTAAAAAAGAGTCGTTTCTCACCCGGTTCAAATCAACAAATCCAAGTGATCGCTAGCACCGCAATTGGCACTCGAGAACGCTTGTGCGTCGTAAGTGTTGCAGATCAGCAATATCTATTGGCTGTGACCGCACAAAACATCAGCTTAATTGACAAACTTGAGCCAGGGTTGGAGCCACGTCAACATTCTGGCAAAAATGTCGGCCTAGACTTTGCTTCTTTGCTTAAACTAAATTCAAAATCAAAACAGAATCCAGCTGAATGAAAACTGTTTTAACGCTGTTTATCGGCACTATTGCGTTACTGGCTTGGCCTGCAATGGCTCAAGATCCGTTTTTACCTGCAATAACGATGAGTACGAATCCTGACGGTGGTCAAGAGTATTCAGTTACATTGCAGGTGTTGATGTTTATGACGGCACTGAGCTTCTTACCTGCCGTTGTCATCATGATGACCTCATTTACCCGTATAGTGGTGGTGATGTCGATTCTAAGACAAGCAATGGGGCTACAACAAAGTCCGTCAAATCAAGTAATTATTGGCATATCATTATTTTTAACCTTTTTTATTATGTCGCCGGTACTTAATGAAATTAACGAGCGAGCACTACAGCCTTATTTTAACGAAGAACTGACATCCATCGAGGCTTTTGACTTAGCTAAACAACCGATGCATGAATTTATGCTGGCACAAACTCGGCTCACAGACCTTGAAACCTTCGTGCGTATTGCGAAAATTGAAGTAGAAAATCCGGAAGATGTCCCTTTTTCGGTGCTGGTTCCGTCGTTTATTACCTCTGAATTGAAAACGGCCTTCCAGATAGGCTTCATGCTATTTATTCCGTTTTTGGTCATCGATTTAGTCGTCGCGAGTATCCTGATGGCAATGGGTATGATGATGTTGTCGCCAATGATTGTCTCTTTGCCATTTAAACTGATGCTATTCGTTCTAGTCGACGGCTGGAGTTTGGTAATGGGTACGCTCGCTGGTAGTTTTGGACTCTAGGAGAGGCTTATGGAACCGGAAGTCTTTGTAGACGTGTTTCGCATTGCGCTCGGACAGGTTGTTGTCTTAGTGAGCGCCGCTATCTTACCGAGTCTTTTCGTTGGTTTGACGGTTGCGGTTTTCCAAGCAGCAACATCTATTAACGAACAAACCTTGAGCTTTTTGCCCCGTTTATTGGTGACACTTGCGTCGCTGATGTTTGCAGGACACTGGTTTGTAGAACGTTTAACCGGACTGTTTTATACAATGATAGACCTGATCCCACAGGTGATTGGTTAGTCATGAACTTAGACTCTGGGCTGATCATGCAATGGATTGGCGAATACGTGTGGGCTTTAGCGCGTATTAGTGGGTTGATGCTCAGTATTGCTGTCTACAGCGGTAAAACGGTACCAACCCGGGTTCGAATGCTGTTTTCGGTTGCGATTACCTTTGTGGTGGTCCCGGTTCTACCTCCGGTTACAGGCATTGAGTTGTTCTCCTTAGAAGCAGCACTAGTTATTGCACAGCAAATATTGATTGGCGCAGCAGCTGGTTTTTGCACAAGCTTATTACTACAAACCTTTGTCGTAGCAGGGCAAGTGATTGCAATGCAAACTTCCTTGGGGTTTGCATCGATGGTCGATCCGATCAATGGTCAAAATACCCCGGTAGTCGGACAAATATATTTGTTGTTGGCAACTTTGCTGTTTTTAGCTGTGGATGGTCATGGCCAGCTTATCACCTTAGTCGTTATGAGCTTTGAAACCATCCCTGTTGGCTTAACCGGCCTAAGTGTCGTAAGTTACCAATCGTTAGCTGCGTGGTTTAGTCAAATATTTTTTGCTGCACTGACCATGTCTATATCACCGATTGTGGCGATGCTGTTGGTAAACTTTAGCTTCGGTGTCATGACTCGCGCCGCGCCGCAGTTGAATATCTTTAGTATTGGTTTTGCAGTGGGTATGCTATTTGGTCTTCTGATTTTATGGCTGACCATTGGTGGATTTATGGTTCATTTTAACACCCAATGGGAAAACTCCCGACAATTGGCGTGTCAGATTTTGGAGGTAGGCTGTTAAATGGCTGATACCGACCAGGAACGCACAGAAGACCCCACGGAGAAAAAACTTGCAGACGCTCGCAAGGAAGGGCAGATTGCGCGTTCCAAAGAACTTGGAACGGCCGCAGTATTAATCTCAGCTGCGATTGCAATGATGATGTTTGGTTCCGGATTAGGTAAAGGCTTAGCTGAAGTTATGCGTCTTGGTTTTAGTCTGGAACGCGAGCAGCTCTATGACGTAAACCTACTGTTTGCCACTATTAAAAACATGGTCTCTGGTTTAGTTGCACCTTTAATCGGTATTATGGCTGTTATTTTATTTGCTGCTGTAGCTGGAAACATTGCCTTAGGCGGCATGAATTTCAGTTGGAAAGCTGCGGCACCTAAACCGAGTAAAATGTCTCCGCTTAAAGGTCTCAAACGTATGTTTGGGATACAGTCATTGGTGGAACTGATTAAAAGCATTATGAAGGTATTTATCATTGCCGGTGTGGTTTGGTGGATTCTGGATTGGCAGTTTAAGTCAATTTTGACCTTAAGCTTACAAAGCCTTCCTGGCTCGGTTTATAACGCACTTGATATGCTGTCGTGGATGTTTCTAGCGCTTGTTTGCAGCTTGTTATTGATTACATTGGTTGATGTTCCGTACCAAATTTGGAATCACGCTAAACAACTGAAAATGACCAAACAAGAAATAAAAGATGAGCACAAGAATAGCGAAGGTAATCCCGAAGTAAAAGGGCGGATCCGTCGCTTGCAAATGGAGATGGCTGCACGTCGAATGATGTCAGATATTCCAACTGCTGACGTCATTGTGACCAACCCAACTCACTACGCTGTTGCCATTCGTTACGACCAAAAAGGAACTGGAGCACCCATGGTCGTTGCAAAAGGTGTCGACGAAGTGGCGATGAAAATCCAGGAAATTGCTCGTCATTATGATGTCCCAATCATGGCGGCGCCACCGCTAGCTCGTTCAATCTATCACACTAGTAAAATCGGCCAAGAAATTCCAGAAGGGCTTTATATTGCGGTGGCTCAAATTCTGGCTTACGTTTATCAGTTGGCTCAGTTTAAAAAGGGTCGCGCTGGCAGACCTAAAAAAATCGACCAAAATTTCCCAATTCCAGATGAGCTTAAATACTAAGCAAACTTACCATATTTATCTGATCTACTTGCTTTGATACTGCTGTTGGTGCGATCGTTGCATTACTAGCTATCATCAGCCGCCGTCAGCTAATTGTCACTTATGGAATTTATCAATCGTCTTAGCAGCTTAAAGTTTAGTGATTTAAGTAAACTTAATGCTTCTGTTCTAAAAGGGGTCGGAACCCCGCTGCTAGTGTTAGCTGCTTTAGGTATGGTTATCCTACCTATTCCCGCATGGCTGCTCGATCTTCTATTTACCTTTAATATTGCCTTAGCCATGGTCGTACTTTTAGTATCTATCTACACTAAACGACCTCTAGATTTTGCAGTTTTTCCAACCATTTTGTTAGTAGCGACATTAATGCGCTTGGCACTAAATGTGGCTTCAACGCGTGTGGTCTTGCTTGAAGGTCATAATGGAGGGAATGCGGCTGGTAACGTAATTGAAGCCTTTGGTTCGGTTGTGATCGGTGGTAATTATGCAGTTGGTTTAGTCGTCTTTGCGATTCTTTTGATTATCAACTTCATGGTTGTCACTAAGGGTGCCGGTAGGGTGTCTGAAGTCAGCGCTCGATTCACTCTTGATGCGATGCCTGGTAAGCAAATGGCGATTGATGCGGATTTAAATGCTGGGATTATTGACCAAGACCAAGCACGTATTCGTCGTGAGGACGTAACCAAGGAAGCAGATTTCTACGGTTCGATGGATGGTGCGAGTAAGTTTGTTAAAGGTGATGCCATCGCCGGTTTGTTGATTCTAATGATCAACATTATTGGTGGTCTTATTATTGGTGTCGCTCAGCATGACTTAAGCTTTGCCGAGGCTGGGGAGATCTATAGCCTACTCACCATTGGTGATGGATTGGTTGCGCAAATACCGTCTTTGCTACTCTCGATCGGAACCGCGATTATTGTAACTCGCCAAAATACCTCCGAAGAACTCTCTGAATTGATGGTTGGTCAACTGTTTGACCAACCTCGAGTGTTATATATTACAGCTGGAATTCTAGCCGTAATGGGCTTAGTACCAGGTATGCCACATATGGCATTTTTGGGGTGTGCGGCGTTAGCAGCTGGTGCGTCATGGTGGATGCAACGCAACGCCAAGAAAGTAATAGCGCAAGAACAAGCCAAAACGCAATTGGCACCACGCGATGATGCTCAGCCTAATAATTCCAAAGAATTGGATTGGGACGATGTGCAACCTGTTGACGTAGTCGGTCTTGAAGTGGGTTACCGTTTGATCCCTCTAGTTGATAAAAGCCAAGGTGGTGAACTATTAGCGCGTATTAAGGGTGTACGTAAGAAACTCTCTCAAGATCTCGGTTTTTTAGTCCCTGCAGTGCATATCCGTGACAACCTGGACTTAGGACCTAACCAGTATCGAGTGTCGGTGATGGGGGTTGTTAATGGCGAGTCAGAAGTATTTCATGACCGCGAAATGGCAATCAATCCAGGGCAAGTTTTTGGTGAAATTCCAGGCCAAGAGACCATTGATCCAGCCTTTGGCCTCGAAGCAAAATGGATAGGACAAGAACAGCGCCAGCATGCGCAAACACTTGGCTATACGGTGGTCGACTCGGCTACGGTTATCGCAACTCATTTAAGCCAACTACTGAGTAATTATGCCTCGCAGCTTTTAGGGCATGAGGAAGTTCAGAACTTACTTGATATGCTAGCGAAGAGTCACCCGCGATTAGTTGAAGGCTTAGTTCCTGACGTCATGAGCTTGTCATCGATTGTGAAAGTGTTGCAAAACCTGTTGCAAGAAGGAGTTCCAATTCGTGATATTCGCACCATTGTTCAAACCTTGGTTGAATACGCGCCTAAGAGCCAAGATACCGATGTACTAACCGCTGCATGCCGAATAAATCTGAAACGACTTATTGTACAAGAGCTCATTGGAAGTGAACCAGAACTGCCAGTCATAACTTTGTCACCAGATTTGGAGCAAATATTGCATAAGTCAATGCAAGCCGCTGGAAACGATGGTTCGGGAATGGAACCTGGACTTGCTGAGAAGCTTCAAGTTTCGCTCTCGCAAGCTGCGCAGAACCAAGAAATGCAAGGGCAACCAGCAATCTTGCTAACTTCTGGAATTTTACGCAGCAGCTTGTCTAGATATGTGAAGACGTCTATTCCAGCTCTACGGGTACTTTCTTATCAAGAAATACCAGAAGATAAACAAATTAAGATTATAAGTTCAGTGGGTCAGTAACTGAGCACTGAAAACTAAAATGGGACTAACGCCGTGAAAATTAAACGTTTTTTTGCCAAAGACATGCGTACAGCACTGACCGAAGTGAAGGAAACCTTGGGTAGCGATGCGGTTATTATGTCTAACAAAAAAGTTACCGGTGGCATTGAAATTGTAGCTGCTATTGACGTGAAAAACACGGCTAACGCTGCGCCGACACCAAGCGAAACTAAGCGCAGTCTTGCTGATGATAGCGTTAGCATATCAACGGCACCTAGAATGCAAAGCAAGCCTCAAGCAAGAACGCCGGTTGCTAAAGAGAATGTCAATAATACGGCGAACGTTGAACGTCATTTTGATGACAACGCCAGCTTAAAAGATAATTTAGCGTCATTTATGCGACGCCACCAAAAGAACATGGGCGAAGCAGTTGCCAGTGCTAAACAAAATCAAACCCCTGTTCAAGCTCCAAAACATCCAAGTTCTGCTCAGGTAGCCCCGGGCCCTAGTCCTTTAATGAAGCAGCAGACTTGGAATGCAGCTAATAGCCGTGCTAATCCTGCAAGCAGTCCTACACGTAACCCCAATTTATTCTCAAAGCCGTCTCCTTCTAGCCCTAATAGTCCGACAGCAAATCCTGAATTAGAAGCACTTAAAGGCGAAATGGCATCAATGCGTAAGTTACTTGAGCATCAGGTTTCAGGGTTGATGTGGCAAGAAATGGATCGCCAAGAACCGCAACGAGCAGTGTTGATTAAAATTTTACGAAAAGTAGGTTTAAGCGATGATATGGCGGACCAGATTGCCAGTTATGTACCTGACACTGATGATCTCGCTCAAGCTATTAATGACGCAAAGTCACTTATTTGTCAGCAGCTACAAACTGATGACGACGAAATTCTAAAGCAGGGTGGGGCTGTTGCTCTTGTTGGAGCCACTGGAGTCGGGAAAACTACTACTATAGCGAAGTTGGCAGCGCAATTTGCATCTCGATATGGCGCAGAAAGTGTGGCCCTAATTACGACGGATACCTACCGCATTGGTGCTCACGAACAATTGGCAACTTATGGCAAAATTATGGGCTGTTCAGTCCGAGTTGCTCAAGATGAGAACGAACTGTCAGAATTGCTCTACCAAATGCGTGACAAAAAACTTGTCCTCATCGATACTGCAGGTATGAGCCAACGCGATATCCGACTTCAGGAGCAACTCGATAAATTGATTGCTACAAGTCAGGTGTCAATTCGCAATTACTTGGTTCTACCCGCAAATGCCCAAAGAAAAGTAGTTGAAGAGACGGTACAGCAGTTTAAGAGAATCCCACTCGCTGGTACTATACTGACAAAATTGGATGAAAGCCTGTCATTAGGTGAAGTTCTTGATGTTAGCTTGTGTCATGCAATTCCCGTCAGTTATGTGACGGATGGGCAACGTGTACCCGAAGATATTTCAGTAGCACATGCTGATGACTTGTTAGAACGTGCTTTTGATCAAGCTCAAAACGATCACGGCGAGCATTTTTGGTTTAGTGAATCCGTGACCCAACAGGTATCCGATGCATACAGATAATAGTGTTCGATTTGACCAAGCGAGTGGCTTACGCAAAATGCAACAACAACGAAATCATGTCAAAGTAATCGCCGTAACTGGTGGCAAAGGGGGCGTTGGTAAAACTAACGTCACTCTGAATATGGCTGTTGCAATGGGAGCCCAAGGCAAGCGTGTCATGGTATTGGACGCCGATTTAGGCTTGGCCAACTGTGATGTTTTACTAGGTTTGCGCGTGACCAAAAATTTGAGCCATGTGATATCTGGTGAATGTAGCCTTGATGAGGTTCTAGTCCGAGGTCCTAACGGGATATATATTGCCCCCGCGACTTCCGGTACCCAGTCGATGGTCGAGTTAAAACCAACCGAACATGCGGCATTAATTCGCGCATTTTCTACCATGCAAACTCAAATTGATGTTTTAATCGTAGATACGGCTGCTGGTATCTCAGATATGGTATTGAGTTTTGCTAAGGCAGCCCAAGACATTGTGGTTGTGGTATGCGATGAACCAACCTCCATTACCGATGCCTACGCCTTAATAAAGTTACTGTCTAATAAGTATGGTGTTTATAAATTTAAAGTCGTTGCAAATATGGTTCGTAGTTTACGTGAAGGCCAAGAGTTATTTGCTAAACTTACCCGCGTCACCGACCGATTTCTGGATGCAACATTGGAGCTAGTCACCTGCATTCCCTATGACAACAATGTTCGGATGGCAGTACGTAAACAGCGCGTAGTTGTTGAAGCTTTTCCTAAATCTCCAGCTTCGATGGCTTTTCGCTCTTTAGCAAGTAAAGCTGGTTCATGGCCAATTCCCACTCAAGTTGGCGGACACTTAGAATTCTTTATTGAAAATATTCTAGAGTTCGCACAAAACAAAAAGAGAGAGAATGTGAGTGAGTAAAGTTGCAGCATACGCAAATCAGGTAGATAGCAATGCGCTGGTGTATCAGCATTCAGTTCTGGTAAAGCGTATTGCTCACCATTTAGTCGCTCGCTTGCCAGCGAGCGTTATAGTGGATGATTTAATCCAATCAGGCATGATAGGACTCATTGAAGCGGCAAGAAATTTTGATGGCAGTAAAGGTGCAAGTTTCGAAACCTATGCCGGGATTCGAATCCGTGGCGCGATGTTAGATGAAATTCGTCGTGGGGACTGGGTTCCTCGCTCTGTGCATAAAAATAGCCGTGCCATTAGTGCTGCAATCAATGAAGTTGAAAAACGAACCGGACGCGATGCTCGGGACCAAGAAGTAGCCGCTGAGTTAGAGGTTAGTCTTGACGAATACCACCGCATGCTGACCGATGTAAATAGCGGCAAAGTTCTCGGCATAGACGATCTCGGTGTGAGCGAAGATGTTATTAGTACCGATGACAGTCGTGCTCAAAACCGCCCTGCAGAGGGATACACCAATCAACGTTTCCAGTCAGCATTAGCCAGTTGTATAAAAACCTTACCAGAACGCGAATCCCTCGTTTTATCACTCTATTATGATGAAGAACTAAACTTAAAAGAAATAGGTGAAATATTAAGCGTGAGTGAGTCAAGAGTAAGTCAAATTCATAGCCAAGCTTTGGCTAGAGTTAAAACCAGAATGCAAGATTGGGTCAATTAAATGTGAAATTAGATGAAATGGCTTCTTCAATAGACGCTTTTCTTTTACTATTACTAATTGAAACGAATTTACTACACTAATTCAAAGAACTATTGGGTTAGCACACGGATTACTAACCCTAGGAGACTACCTTGGATAAAAACATGAAAATTCTCATTGTTGATGATTTTTCAACGATGCGTCGTATTATTAAGAATCTTTTGCGAGATCTAGGCTTCAACAATACCCATGAAGCTGATGATGGCAGCACAGCATTACCGATGCTTAAGAATGGCGATTTTGAGTTTGTTGTCACAGATTGGAACATGCCTGGCATGGAAGGTATCGATCTTCTAAAACATATTCGTGCTGATGCGAGTCTATCGCATTTACCTGTCCTAATGGTGACTGCGGAAGCCAAGCGAGAACAAATTATTGAAGCGGCACAAGCCGGTGTGAACGGTTATATTGTGAAACCATTTACCGCTGGCACGCTAAAAGAAAAACTCGATAAGATATTTGAACGTCTGCAATAAGGACTATCTATGAGTAGTGTACAAGCTTTGATTTCACTCGAAGATGCACAACGTTTAGTCGAGTTGCTTCAGCAAGATGAAATTGAACAGGCTAATCAGTGGCTCAAAGATAAGACTGTAAGTGAATCAGCCGCTTTATTCGATAAAGTAGGCAACCTCACTCGGCAATTACACGATTCTTTAGAAGACTTTAAGTCGGATTCACGTTTGCCAGAACTTGCAAATCAAGAAATCCCCGATGCGCGTGACCGACTCAATTATGTCATTGAGATGACCGACCAAGCAGCCAACAAAACCATGGACGCGGTAGACGCTGTTATTCCACTTGCAGATAGCCTGCTCAATCGAATAGAAAGCCTAATGCCAACTTGGGATGGTTTGATGCACCGAAACATTTCTTTGACTCAATTTAAAGAAATGTGTCATCAAATAGATAGCATGCTTAAGGAAACGGTTAAAGATGCCGATAGCATAAAGGCGAAGTCAACAGAAATACTAATGGCGCAGGAATTTCAAGATCTTACTGGCCAGTTAATTCGCAAAGTTATTACCTTAGTCCAAGAAGTCGAGGACCGATTGGTCGAGATGCTGACCTTGTTTAGCGATGACTCGCCAAGTGCTAAAACCGTTGTAAAAAACTCGGAACCAAGCGCTGCAACAACCCGAGAGCAGGCAATTGCCTCTGAAGGGCCGATTATCAATAAGGAAGAACGTAGCGATGTCGTTCAAGACCAAGACGATGTTGATGACTTGCTTTCAAGTTTAGGTTTTTAGGAGTTACGAATGAGCTTTGATTTAGATGAAGATATCCTCCAAGATTTCTTGGTAGAAGCATCTGAAATCCTTGAACAGTTATCTGAACAACTCGTGGATTTGGAAAATAATCCCGAAGATAAAGATCTTCTAAATGCTATCTTTCGAGGCTTTCACACCGTAAAAGGTGGCGCCGGATTTTTGTCGTTAACAGCGCTAGTTGACTGCTGTCACGGTGCGGAAAACGTGTTTGACGTGTTACGTAATGGTGGCCGAAGTATTACTCCAGAGCTTATGGATACTATTTTAGCAGCGCTAGATAGCGTGAATGACATGTTTGTCCAAGTGCAAGCCCGAGAGGAACTAACACCTGCACCGGCAGAGATAATTGAAAAGCTGCATTATTATTGTACTCCAGAATCAGAAACCGCGGCCGAGCCCGAACCAGAGCCAGTGATTGAGACACCTGTAGCTACGCCTGCTCAAACACCAACCACTAGTGCGGCGGGTGTCGACGAAATAACCGACGACGAATTCGAGCGTCTGCTTGATGAACTACATTCAGGATCTGCACCTAAGGTTGCAGCTCCAGCGGCCCCTGCTGCACCAGCGTCTAGTTCAAATGAAATGACAGACGACGAGTTCGATAAACTGCTTGATGATTTACATGGAGCGGGTAGTAAAGCTCAAGCACCAGCAGCTGCAGCGCCATCTTCAGGATCAATTGATGATGATGAATTTGAAAAATTACTTGACGACTTACATGGTAGCGGTAAATCACCTGTAGTCGCACCGCCAACAACACCAGCTGCAGCCCCAGTCGCTAAGCCTGCGGCAAAGCCAGCCGCTCCAGCTGCTGTAAAAAAACCAGAAGCGAAGAAAGCTGAAACCAAAGCCGCGGCTCCCGCAAAGGCACCTCCTCAAGGCGAAACTACAGTGCGTGTTGACACGCGGACCCTTGACGAAATCATGAACATGGTTGGTGAGTTGGTTTTGGTACGAAATCGACTTGTGAGTTTAGGTCTTACCAGCAACGATGAAGAAATGTCGAAAGCGACTGCCAATTTAGATGTGGTTACTGCAGACTTGCAAGGCGCGGTCATGAAGACCCGCATGCAACCCATCAAGAAAGTATTTGGTCGTTTTCCTCGAGTTGTTCGAGATTTAGCTCGGACCTTGAAAAAAGATATCAATTTGGAATTGGTTGGTGAAGACACTGATCTAGATAAAAACCTAGTGGAAGCACTTGCCGACCCGCTTGTTCACTTGGTTCGAAATTCAGTCGATCACGGTATTGAAATGCCAGATGATCGAGAAAGCTCAGGCAAGAAACGCACCGGCACAATTCGCCTGTCAGCCTCTCAAGAAGGTGACCATATTTTACTGACCATCGAGGATGATGGTGCAGGTATGGATGCCGATAAACTTAAGAAAATTGCGATTACTCGGGGCGTATTAGATAACGACGCTGCAGAACGGATGTCTAACAAAGAAGCATACGCACTGATTTTTGCTCCTGGCTTTTCGACCAAAACTGAAATCTCAGATATCTCAGGTCGCGGAGTTGGTATGGATGTGGTTAAAACCTCAATCACCCAACTCAACGGAACTGTGGATATTGACTCGGCGATGGGCGAGGGCACTACGCTTCAAATTAAAGTTCCGCTCACGCTCGCTATTTTGCAAACCTTGATGGTAGACGTAGGTAATCAAACCTTCGCATTCCCACTGACCAGCGTGAACGAAATATTCCATTTGGACTTAAGTAAAACCAACGTTGTTGATGGACAAGAAACAGTAATTGTTCGCAGTAAAGCAATACCACTGTTTTATTTACAAGACTGGTTAAATCGCAATGGTCAAATGGGTGAACGAAACAAACAAGGCCACGTCGTAATTGTTCAAATTGGCCTTAAACAAGTTGGCTTTGTTGTAAATAATCTGATTGGTCAAGAAGAAGTAGTGATAAAAGCACTTGATGAGCTACTTACCGGGACACCGGGAATGGCAGGCGCAACGATCACGAGTGATGGCCGCATAGCATTAATATTGGATATTCCAAACTTGCTTAATCATTACGCTCGCCGCGTCTAACTACCTAAATTAAAGGGTTCTTTTTATTAAATGGCAATCACTGTATTAGTTGTAGATGACTCTAGTTTTTTCAGACGTCGAGTGAGTGAAATTATAAACTCAGACCCTGGAATGCATGTTATTGATACAGCCGTAAATGGCAAAGACGCACTGGATAAAGTGATTAAACTTAAGCCCGATGTTGTAACCATGGACATCGAGATGCCGGTAATGGATGGTATTAGCGCTGTTAAAGCGATAATGGCTCAACAACCGACACCAATTCTTATGTTTTCTTCGCTCTCTCATGAAGGGGCGCAATCTACTTTAGATGCACTAGAAGCAGGTGCTTGCGATTTTTTACCTAAAAAGTTTGAAGATATAGCACGTGATCGCGAAGAAGCTGTGTCCTTGCTGCAACAACGTGTTAAGGCAATTAGCCGACGCCGATTACATCGCCCGGTGCTTCGAACCGCGCCGAGTGAAGTCCCAAGCAGTCGAACAAATGTCGTTAGCAATAACCCACGTAGCGCGCTAGGTAGTAGTCCGACGCGTTCAGTTGTACCTAATCAAGCTCGCAATATAGCGAACACCCAAACTAGCGCAGTAAGCACCGCACGACCAGCGGCGATCAACCATCGTGCCAGTGGCAAGCGCTATAAACTAGTAGCTATCGGTACCTCTACCGGCGGACCTGTTGCTCTGCAAACTATTTTGACAAAATTACCACGGAACTTTCCACATCCAATTTTGTTGGTTCAACATATGCCGGCAACATTTACACAAGCTTTTGCTACTCGGTTAAATAGTTTGTGCCAAATTAACGTCAAGCAAGCGGAAGATGGCGACATACTGCAAGCCGGTTGTGCCTATTTAGCACCCGGTGGTAAGCAAATGATCGCTGAAGGTCGCGGGCGTATTCGCATCGTTGATGGAAATGACAAAGTTAACTATAAGCCATGTGTTGATATTACTTTTGCATCCTTAGCTAAAAGCCATGGCGACTCAGTTTTAGCAATGATATTGACAGGAATGGGAGCTGACGGTCGAGATGGCGCGAAGCTTTTAAAAGATAAGGGTTCAATCATTTGGGCTCAAGACGAGGCTAGTTGCGTGGTTTACGGAATGCCACAAGCAATTGCAGCTGCAGGTTTAGCCAGCAAGCAAATGCCGCTGGACCGATTTGCAGAGTCAATCATAGCTGAAGTAGGCTTATCCTAGAAAACAGACAAATTGGCTACTTACGAACTGATTTTACTAAAGAATATTGAACATGAGTCGATATAACGTTTAGTAGAATATTTTGCTTAGCCTGAGGGAGGCTTGACGTGATCACTTGGACTGTCGCCAATCAAAAAGGCGGGGTTGGTAAAACCACAACGGTGATTACACTTGCGGGTTTATTGGCTCAGCAAGGCAAACGCGTGTTACTGGTAGATACCGATCCACATGCATCGCTTACTGCCTATTTGGGTTTTGATGTTGATACCTTACATGGCTCACTTTACGAGTTATTTCAAAAACCAAACCTGAGTGATAGTGAGTTACGTAAAAGCATTTATGCCACTGATTTCGAAAATCTTAGCTTGATTCCTTCGAGCATGGCCCTGGCAACACTCGACAAAGCGCTTGGAAGTCGTGAAGGTATGGGGCTTATTCTCAAACGTCTGATCGAACGACTCAAAGACGAATACGACTACGTTTTAATTGATTGTCCACCTGTTCTTGGGGTAATGATGGTCAACGCATTAGCTGCAAGCCAAAGGGTTTTGGTGCCTGTTCAAACCGAGTTTCTAGCGCTCAAAGGCCTTGAACGAATGGTAAAGACCTTCCACATTATGCAGCGCTCATGTCCTGACCCACTTCGTTATACGGTTGTCCCTACGATGTATGACAAACGAACTAGGGCTTCGTTGACATCTCTAAAGAGTTTACTTGATCAACATCCGCTACATGCTTGGAATTCGGTTATTCCAATTGACACCAAATTTAGAGATGCAAGTCTAAAACATATGCCACCGTCATTTTATCTGCGCAAATGCCGAGGCGTTTTTGCTTACGAAACCTTGTTAAATTATTTACAGAGACTCAATGATAAGGCTGGAATGCTATGAGCCAAAAGACATTGATGGATCAGGCTTTAGGGGATTACTTTGATTCTCTGTTCGGTGATGAAGTGTTAGAAACATCGGCTATAGCAGCGAGTGAAACGGCAGTAGAACACGCGCCTCAATCCGATAGCTATCGTGATAAAATTCGTCAACAACGCGAGCTACAGCCATTAAAAACACAGCCTCAGCCCTTAGAAAAACTATTTGAACAAGCCCAGAAGCCGAGCAAGTTAGCTGAAGAAACTAGTTTGCCTCAAGTACTGCCCGTTTTTAAAACGCAAGTAGAACCGGTTCCTGAACCGGCGGTAGAAATCGCTCCAGTTGATGAAAAAGCTCAGTTAGAAGAGCTAGTTGTAGAAACGCAAGAACAACTAGAACCCGAGCCAGCGGAGCAAAAGCCGCAGTGGTCCAATGTTGAAACCGAAGATAGCTTCCAAACTCTCTTCTTTGAAGTGGCTGGCGTGGTCTTTGGTGTCCCGCTGACAGAGCTAGGCGGTATTCATCGTATTACTGAAGTGAGCCCTTTATTTGGTAAACCTGATTGGTTTGGCGGAATTATGCTCGATAGAGAGCAAAAGCTCAGCGTTGTGGATACGGTAAAATGGGTCATGCCCGGTCAAAACATTGAGGCTGAGTATCAGTATTTAGTGATGCTAGGAGAAAGCGCATGGGGTCTTCAATGCGAACAACTGCGCGGTACAGAATGGCTAAATAGAGATGATGTTAAATGGCGAGCTAAAGCAGGAACCAGACCTTGGTTAGCTGGCATGGTTAAAAATAAAATGTGCGCGTTGCTGCACGTATCACAGATGGTAGAAATGCTAGATGCTGGAATTAATATCGAGGGACAATAGAGTAATTTGATTTCAGCATGTACTCATTCGGTGATACTTTGTCGGCTTAAGTCGTGGCTTCAAAGTTTCGCCAAAAGTGAGTACACATAAACGATAAACTACTGTAAAAACAAACTGGAAAGATTAACTGGAACTAGCAAGTTAAGCGAGTTTGAGTATACTTAAACGCATACGCAACAGAACTGCGATTATGATGATATTGACATCATGAAATCGATATTTAATTAACCGCATTTTTGACGGTGATAAAAGGATAAGGTATGAGCGAACATAGAAACATCGCAGAGTCAGTCTCAGAAGATGAAATCTTACAATGGGTAACGTTTCAACTTGAACAAGAGACTTACGGTATAAATGTTATGCAGGTACAAGAGGTTTTACGTTATACCGAAATAGCACCAGTACCGGGCGCGCCAAGCTATGTTCTTGGCATTATCAATCTTCGTGGTAATGTTGTAACCGTCATCGATACCCGCTCTCGTTTTGGGCTACCATCAGCTGAAATTACAGATAATAGCCGAATTGTTATTATCGAAGCTGAAAAGCAGGTGATAGGTATTCTTGTTGATAGTGTTGCCGAAGTTGTTTACTTACGTGGATCTGATATCGATATGGCACCAAATGTCGGTACCGAAGAAAGTGCTAAGTTTATCCAAGGTGTAAGTAATCGCGAAGGACAACTATTGATTTTGGTTGATCTTAACCGCTTGCTCTCAGATGACGAATGGGACGAGTTAAGCTCCATATAGATGCTGATCGCTGACCAGATAATCCTATTCGTTTTATGTGTGTTGATTGTATCGTTAGCAATTTTTTGTTGGCGATTACATCAGCGACAATTGTCGATCTTAAAAAAGCTTTCAAGTTTTGAATTAATCGTCAAACAAGTCAATAAGCAGCAACACAACATTGACTTACAATTTCGTGAAGTTCATCAGGCCAATGCCAGCCAAACTCAAGAGCTATCCCGCCAAGAACAGTTGCTGGGTGCGTTGAGCGATGAGCAAGAGAAATTCCGCTTCGCACAACAAGAGCAACCCGAAAGTAAGTTGTATTCTCGGGCAATGAAACTTATTGAACTTGGTGCTGATATTGATGAGCTGGTGCGTGAATGCGAATTACCGCGTGCTGAAGCCGAGCTTATCTTCAATCTGCACAAAAAGACGCCTTCTTGATCGGTACCTTTCCTATCCCAACATTCCTTTACGTTTATGCGAGATAAGCCTTGAGTAGCGCTGTTTTTGAAGCTAAAGACCTGTCTTGCGTTCGAGATGAACGTTTGCTTTTTGAAAATTTGTCTTTCGCATTATCGAAGGGGGAAATTATTCAGGTTGCTGGGCCTAATGGGGTAGGTAAGAGTAGTTTGCTGCGCATTCTTGCAGGCTTAAGCCGCGCAGAATCAGGACAACTATTTTGGAAGCAATCTCTGTGTCGTGACGCGCTTGATCTGTTTAACCAAGATACTCTATATCTTGGGCATCATGCGGGTGTAAAGGATGAGCTTAGCGTCGCGGAGAACCTTCGTTTTTATCAAGCGCTTCAGTCAAATACAAATCAGTTAAGTAACCAAAAAATTTCGGAATTGCTGGCGCAAGTAGGCCTCGACTTTTATGAAGATCAATTAGCCTCACAGCTTAGTGCTGGTCAACATCGACGCATTGCTTTAGCAAGACTGTGGATGCTAAACAAAAGCCTTTGGATCTTAGACGAACCTTTCACCTCAATTGATATTGCTGGTGTTGAGCATATTCAAAATCGCATGTTAGAGCATTGCGATAATGGGGGAATGATCATTGTGACCACTCATCAGCCCTTGGCAATACCTCAACAGCGGTTTTCAGTATTAGACATTAGCGACTTTCAGGTTTATGCCGATGAGGAACTCTTTGGTGTTTAGAGCTATTGTTCGTCGCGAATTGATAAGTGCCATGCGCCGTAACGCCGAGGTGATTAATCCGCTTTGGTTTGTGTTGATCGTGGTGACTTTATTTCCTATTGCCTTAGGACCCGAGCCGCAATTATTGGCTAAGGTAGCTCCAGGTGTTTTTTGGGTTACAGCAATTTTGTCTTGCTTGTTGTCTTTAGAGCGACTGTTTCGGGATGATTTTAGCGATGGCTCATTAGAACAAATGTTAATGAGTTCCCACTCGTTAGTTGGTATTGCTTTGGCGAAGGTATTTGCCCATTGGCTACTCACTGGGATCCCTTTATTACTCATTTCACCTTTAGTTGCAGTACTTCTTTCAATGGAGTGGCAGGTCTATAAAGCCTGTTTTCTAACGCTCGCGATCGGTACCCCTGTTTTAAGTCTAATCGGTGCCGTTGGCGTGGCGCTAACGGTTGGACTGCGCAAGGGTGGAGTACTATTAAGCCTACTGGTATTGCCGCTTTATATTCCAATTCTCATTTTTGCGACGTCAGCAATCGAAAGTGCTGCGTTTAGCTTGCCTTATGATGGTCCATTGGCGATCATGGCAGCAATTTTAGCGTTGTGCGCAAGTTTATGTCCGTTTGCAATTAGTGCAGCGCTACGTGTAAGTTTGAATTAACCTCACCTCAAAGGAATCACAATAGATGTGGAAGTGGTTACATCCTTGGGCAAAACCTGAAAAAAGCTATGCCTTAGCGGGTACCTTATTACCATGGTTTTCTTGGCTCGCATTACTAGCGATATCCGTCGGAAGTGTATGGGGGTTGGCTTACGCCCCTGCCGATTATCAACAAGGTGATAGCTTCCGTATTATCTATCTTCATGTACCCAGCGCCATGCTTTCAATGGGTGGGTATCTTTCAATGGCAATCGCTGCCTTAGTTGGCTTAGTCTGGCAAATACGCCAGGCCGATATGTATGTTGCTGCGACAGCTCCTGTTGGAGCCGTTTTTACCTTTATCGCATTAATCACCGGTGCCGCATGGGGGAAACCAATGTGGGGCGCGTGGTGGGTTTGGGATGCACGTTTGACCTCGGAACTAATACTATTATTTCTATATTTAGGTGTAATTGGGCTCTATAACGCTTTTTCTGACAAAGTGATGGCTGGCCGCGCCGCTGGAATTTTAAGCATAGTCGGCGTGATTAATTTGCCTATCATTCATTATTCCGTCGAATGGTGGAATACCTTGCATCAAGGAGCAACTATTTCTAAATTTGATAAACCATCCATGGACACAAGCATGCTTTGGCCTTTGCTTATCAATATTGTTGGTTATGGTGCGCTACTGGGTGCGGTAAGTTTATATCGTTTTAGAACCGAGCTTATCAAACGAGAGCGACAGCGTCCTTGGGTGAAGGCTATGGTTACAGCTAAGGTTTCTGGTGGTGTTTAATATGCATTTCGATTCTTTTTCAGACTTTCTAGCCATGGGGGGCTATGCCTTTTATGTATGGCTTGCTTACGGTATTAGTGCCGCATCTCTCATAGTATTAATTATCAATAGCGTGGTGTCTCGTCGTCAACTTTTCCGATCCATCGCAACTCAAAATCGTCGCCAACAACGACAAGTTAACGCTTCAGCAAAGGAATCTTAGAACATGACACCGCGGCGTAAAAAACGTTTAACCATCGTAGTAGCTGTTGTAGCTGGCCTGAGTTTGTCCATAGGGCTTTTGCTATATGCGCTTGGCCAGAATATTGATTTATTTTATACGCCAACAGAGTTGGTACAAGGTAAAGGAAAAGACAAAATTCGTCCCGAAGTCGGACAACGCCTGCGCATCGGTGGACTCGTTGTTCCTGGAACCCTTGAACGCTCAGAAACTAGTTTAGAAGTTCGTTTTGGATTAATTGATGCTGGAGGTGAGCTGGTAACTGTTAGCTATGACGGAATTCTTCCAGACCTTTTCCGAGAAGGACAGGGTATTGTTGCCAATGGTGAACTTGTTTCAGCCCGTGAAATCAAAGCTCATGAAGTATTGGCAAAGCACGACGAAGAATATATGCCACCTGAAGTCGCTGAAGCGCTTAAAGGGATGGATCATCTCAAGCTAGACTATTCGGCTGAACAGCTTGAAGGTTCTATGGGGTCTAAGGGATAACTTTTATGATTATTGAATTAGGCCACTACGCGCTGATACTAGCGACGGCTCTAGCAGTTATCCAAAGTATTTACCCGCTTATTGGCGCGCAAACGGGTAATTTAAAACTAATGCGAATGGCTCGGCCCTTAGCCTTAAGCCAGTTTCTTTTTGTATTGTTTTCTTTTGTCGTGCTGTCTTATGCTTTTTATAACAACGACTTTTCGGTGGCTTATGTCGCCAACAACTCAAATAGCTTTTTACCTTGGTATTTTAGGTTATCTGCCGTTTGGGGAGCTCACGAAGGATCCCTTCTGCTATGGGCGTTAATCCTAGCTGGGTGGGCTGGAGCTGTAGCTATTTTTAGTCGAGGTTTGCCTATTGACGCCGTCGCACGAGTACTTGCCGTTATGGGCATGATCTGTATTGGCTTCTATTTGTTTATCTTGCTGACCTCGAATCCTTTTGACCGCATCTTACCGATATTTCCGATTGACGGTCGAGATTTGAACCCCTTATTGCAAGACTTTGGTTTAATCGTACATCCACCGTTATTGTACATGGGTTATGTTGGATTTTCGGTTGCGTTTGCTTTCGCAATTGCAGCATTAATCGCTGGCCGTCTTGATTCAACCTGGGCTCGCTGGTCTCGTCCATGGACAACTGCCGCGTGGGTATTTTTAACCGTCGGTATCGCGTTGGGTAGTTGGTGGGCTTACTATGAACTTGGCTGGGGAGGTTGGTGGTTCTGGGATCCAGTTGAAAATGCTTCATTTATGCCTTGGCTTGTCGGTACTGCGCTATTGCATTCTCTGGCTGTGACAGAGAAACGCGGAGTATTCAAAAGTTGGACCGTATTACTAGCAATCTCAGCATTTTCATTAAGCTTGCTTGGTACCTTTTTAGTTCGCTCTGGGGTATTGGTATCTGTGCATGCCTTTGCCAGCGACCCTGCCCGTGGTTTGTTTATTTTAGGTTTTCTTTTAGCTGTGATTGGTGGTTCTCTGCTCTTGTTTGCAGTGCGAGCGTCACAAGTGAAAAGCCGCGGCCGTTACGAATTTTGGTCTCGCGAAACCTTTTTGCTTATCAATAATGTGTTGCTCATCGCAGCCTTGCTAGTTGTCCTCTTAGGTACCTTGTTGCCTTTAGTTCATAAAGAGATTGGTTTGGGGAGTATTTCCATCGGCGAAGCTTTCTTTAATCGGATGTTTTCTTGGTTAATTGTTCCCTTTGGTATCGCGATGGGAGTGGGGCCTTTATTACGTTGGAAACGTGAAAAATTTGATAGTTTAAAGAAACCACTAATAATCTTGGCTGTTGTGAGTATTGCATTACCGAGTTTGTGCTTGTTGCTTCTAGCACCTGAGTATTACTTGCTGGCTAATGTTGCGTTGGCACTGGCAACTTGGATCATCTCCTGTAGTTGCTATGAAGTATATTTAAGGGCAACCCATAGGCATAGCTTAGTCAAAGGTTTGTCACATTTGGGCCGCTCTCATTGGGCGATGGTTCTTGGGCACATTGGTCTTGCGGTTTCAATTATCGGCATAGCCGTGACTTCTCATTACAGTATCGAGCGCGACGTACGTATGCAGGCCGGTGAGTCGGTTCAGTTTGCAGATTATCGTTTTCACTTCACCCAAGTTGTACCGATTCAAGGCCCTAACTATAGCGGGCATCAAGGCATTTTAGATGTCTACCAAGGTGAAAAACAAGTTGCAACATTACAACCTGAGAAACGCGTATATCGAGTTCAACGTAGCATGATGACTGAAGCAGCCATTGATGCTGGATTATGGCGAGATTTGTATTCAGCATTAGGTGAGGAACTACCGGGTGATGCTTGGGCTTTGCGTATTTACTACAAACCTTTCATTCGATGGATTTGGCTAGGTTCAATTATTATGGGCTTTGCAGGCTTACTTGCAGTAAGTGATCGCCGTTATCGGATGGCAATTAAAAAGCAGCCTGACGCTAATGCCAAATCTACGGAGGCTACTACATGAACCGTCGAATACTGATATTTTTGATTCCGTTTGCAGCCTTTCTAGCACTTAGCGTTTTCCTATTTAGGGGATTGTATAGTGATGCTACAGAATTGGAATCGGTGTTGATTGGTAAACCTGTACCCGAGTTTTTATTGCAAGATATTTTTTCTGATGACGTTCAGTATCAGCAAGACATATTTAAGGGCGAGCCATTGTTGCTCAATGTATGGGCAACTTGGTGTCCAACCTGCAGGGCTGAGCATGATTTTCTAAACACACTGTCCGAGCAAGGGATCAAAATTATAGGTTTAAATTATAAAGATGAGCGTCCCAAGGCTATTCGTTGGTTACAGCAACTTGGTGACCCTTATCAAATTAACTTATTTGATGAGAAAGGGATGCTCGGTTTAGATTTAGGAGTTTATGGCGCCCCTGAAACTTATTTTATCGACAGCAATGGGATTATTCGATATCGCCATGTTGGGGATGTAAACCCACGAAACTGGAGCGGTGAGTTGGCAGCTCAATTCGCTAAGTTGGATTAAGAGGCCTCTATGATGACGATTAATAGCAAAATGTTGTGGATGAACGCGCGAAAACGAGGCGTTTTATTACTGCTATCTAGTTTCGTTCTCACACTGAGTCTTGCGGCAATGAACCAGGCCTTTGCTGCGATAGATGTGTATGAATTTAGCTCAGAGCAGCAAGAGGACGAATTTCGCGAGCTGATCAAAGAATTGCGCTGTCCCAAGTGTCAAAACAATAATATTTCAGATTCAAACGCTCCACTGGCGCAAGATCTGCGCGATAAAACCTATGAAATGATTGTTGAAGGTCAATCAAAGCAGCAAATTCTTGATTATATGGTTGCTCGGTACGGCAATTTTGTACGTTACGACCCGCCGCTTACGCCTGCAGTATTAATGCTTTGGATTATTCCATTAAGCTGCATTGCTCTCGGGTTTGTCCTGGTGTGGCGACGTTCAGGAAGTAAAGCTAAAACAGATGAACTAAGTGAGGCGGAACGCCAACGCTTAGCTAAAATAATTGAAGAGGAAAAATCGCAATCATGATTAGCCTTTGGATAGCCATTGCGGTTCTGACCTTAATCGCCATTGTTTGTGTCGCTGCGCCATATATTGCAGCAGCGAAAGATGATTCGCCGAGTCAATCACAACTCAACAAAAAATTGTATCAACAACGTCTTGGCGAAATCGAAAATGACGACTCTCAAGGCCTAATTGATAATAAGTCAGCGCTACAACAAGAACTCCAGCACAATTTACTTGAAGATATCCCTGAAACAGAAATCAAGCGCAATAGTAGTCAAACATGGTTAATGTTGGCACCAGCTCTTGCTTTAGTACTGTTTGGTTCATTGTTTTTGTATAAGCAGATCGGTTTTGCACCTGATGTTGCCTATCAGCTCAAAGTGATAGAGCGATTGCCGGAATTAAGCATGAAGGTCATGAACAACGATGTTGAGGTAAGCGCTCAAGAAGTTGAAGAATTTAGTATTGGTTTGCGAAGTAAACTAGCAGAACAACCTGATGATGCACGCGGTTGGTTTATTATGGCAAAGCTAGCTCAGGCTAACCAAGATCTCGGTATGATGACTGACGCAGCCGAAAAAGCCTATGCAATCGACCCTAGCAATCCAAGCGTGGTGATGGTGTATGCGCAAGCCTTGATGGCTACAGAGGATCCTAGTGCTGGAATTCAAGCTGAACATATGCTAGTTAAACTGCTGAGTTCTCAACCTGAGAATCTTGATGCTTGGTCTTTGTATGCGTTTATCGCATTCGAGCAAGAGCAATATCCATTAGCAATTGAGCGTTGGAAAAAGATGATGGACTATGTAGACGCTGATAGCGAGCGGTACACCATGATACAGCGCAGTATTGATTTTGCTAATGAGCAAATTGAAGCTAATGGTGGTGATGCCCTGGCAGACACTGCACAACAAAGCATTGACCTAGAAAATCTGGCCGAAGGTGAGTATGCAATTTCCATCGATCTTGCTCAAGGAGTAGAGCTGCCAAGCAACGCCTACTTGTTCGTGTTCGCAAAAGCGGTAAATGGACCGCCAATGCCATTAGCCGCGCGCAAACTACCTTTCCCAAGTTTTCCATTGCAGGTGCGCTTGTCAGATGAGCACAGCATGTTAGAGGGCCTAAAGCTATCAAGCCTGCCTGAGTTCAAAGTGATTGCTCGCTTAAGCTATGACGACAACGTACAAACCACCGACGGTGATTGGCAAGGCGAACAAATAGTCAGTAAAGGTTTTGCCGAACTGATCACAATTAAAATCGACAAGCAGCTTTAAGTAAAAGTGTCATTTGAGCCAAGCTAGCTTGGTTCAATTGGCACTATCATTTCTTTTCTTCTTCGTACTAGCAAAGTAGCGCTAACTTGAAAGCAGTATTTGTTCGGGTATACCCATTCATTGCTTAAGAAATTTGTAGTGTTCTGTTTTGCATACACACAACTGCTTGCTTCTACGTTTGCATAATATTTCTTCTATCTTTGGCAATTAGCGGAACTGCGCTCAACACCCTGTGTATTACGAATAAGAAACCTTGCCGTAAGCATAAAGCCGTCACTCTAAACTGGAATGTATCATTGGGTTGGATAGGTAAATAATAGATTATTAATAGCAGCAATCGGCCACGGGTAATTAGCTATAATGGTCGAATAGTTCGGCCACTATTCCGTATTTGTATGCTGTAACGGATACCCAGAAATAGTATCGGTGGGTCATTGAACTTAGTTTAAGACGATAATTTTTGACCAAACGCTGAGGCGCCAACGATGAGAACCATATCTGCTAAGATTATGTCGTGTCTGTATTTGATAATCTTTAACGTGCATGCAAGTACCGAGATAGATTTCGCAAAACGTATCGCGACCGGCGAGCAGTGGCTCTCACATATGGAAAATGGGCTAAGTCCGTATTGGATGGCTCCGAGTGCGTACGGCGAACCGGTAGGAAATTTCCCGACCTTTCGCTGCGACGATGGTCAAGTTTTAGAGCTATCCAATCCTTGTCCAGAGTTAGCTAATCAAAGATGGATCGCTCAAGAGTTTGGCCGCGATTTCACCCGTATGAAGTCGCGTCAAATATATGCCTACGGAGTACGTTATCATCTAACGGGTGACCCTAAAGCACTTTCACTAGCAAAAGCAGGCGTTGATTACCTATTAACGCAGCTGCGAGACACTAAGAATGGCGGGATGATCAGTGTACGAGAAGGCCAGCAAGCCAAGTTTAAATGGCAGCAACGCACCTCGCAAGACCAAGCATATGCCATTGTTGGCCTAGCATTCTACTATTATTTAACCCGTGATCCTGAGGTCGAAAAAGCCTTAGTCGAACAGCAGCATTTTATTTTTGAGCACTATAAAAGTACCACCAAAAATCAGTTGCTGTGGGTGATTGAAGATAGTCATGAGCATTTCCACCAACAACTTGAACTAGTCGCACAGCTTGATCAAATTAATGCGTATTTGTTATTAGTGACGCCACTGTTGCCAAAACAGCATCAACTTAAGTGGCGAGCAGATCTAGAGTGGTTAACGGAACAAATGTTGGCTCAATATCATAATGTTGAGCAGTGGCGTTTTTACGGGGCGATACACCACCGAGCTGTCATGCGAGAGACAGCAAAACACAACGATTTTGGTCATACTATAAAAGCCTATTGGATGACCTATTTGGTTGGGCAACAACTCAATCGAGATGATTGGGTTGATTTAGCACTTAAGGGAATGAAAAGCACCATCGCTAAAGCCGCCTACCAATACTCAAAATCCTATCTTAAAGATATCCTTTCAACAGATCAGCTTGCAGCCATAGAGTATAGCCATTTATATAGCTGGCGAGAGAGTAACTATAGCGATTGGATATCATCTTGGCAGTGGGCGGAATTAGACCAAGCACTAATGACCTTAAGCATCCGTGAGGGAAATAACTTAAGTCCGCAGCTAGTGCGCCAGTTATATTTTACGACGACTAGTTTTCAACAGTTTTGGGTTGACGAAAGCTACGGGGGTGTTGGTTTAATGCCTAAAACTTTAAAGCAATTTCATTGGGGCAATGCTTATCATCAATTTGAGCACGCACTGGTAGGATACCTCTCAGCCCAAGCTTGGTATGACAAGCCCGCAACCTTGTATTACGCGCTTCCACCTTTAGCTGATGTTACGCTACAACCTTATTACTTTTCAGGCGAGGTGTTGTCACATCAAATCACAAGTATAGCTTTAGATATACCAATGCTTGAGCAAGTTGAGGTTAGTTTTAGGATTACACCGGGCAACTAGTACTGGCATGGCATTGCACTGGGCGCTAGCGGTGAGCATGCTCAGCACTGGTGACTATCGTACAAAGCAGGTGGACTAGTTTGGATATTTGTCTCGAATGGCTAGAAAATCACTCAAATTTTCGGTTAATAAATCAACTAGATTAGGGTCAAAGTGTTGACCTTGCTGCTCGTGGAACAGTGTCATAACTTGTTCAATCGGCCAGGCTTCTTTATAAACTCGACTGCTGCCAAGCGCATCAAATACGTCAGCGACCGCTGTAATTCGACCATAAATATGGATGTTATCTCCGGATAATCCCTGTGGATAACCAGAGCCATTCCATTTCTCATGATGTTGACCTGCAATTGTAGCCGCAGCTTTTAAAATGGGACGTGTAGAGTGTTTCATCAAATCATAGCCAATCTGGGCATGGGTTTTCATTACTTCAAATTCATCGGCGTCGAGTTTGCCTGGTTTTTTCAGAATGGAGTCCGGAATGCCTACTTTACCAATATCGTGCATCGGTGAGGCCAGTTTGATTAGCTCAGCTTCTTGTGCGTCTAATCCAGACAGTAATGCCAAAAGCTCTGAGTATTCAGCGACACGACGCACATGGTCACCAGTCTCTTTTGAACGAGACTCGCCGATTTCGCCCATGGTATAAACGACTTCCTTTTGGGTGTCGATGATTTCTAGGTTTAAGGCTACAATTTCGGTTATCTCAGTTGCATAAACAGCTAAGCTGTCGAGCTCGCGAGACCCTTTTGCTATCAGTGAAAATACCTTACCGGAATCTGTTTGAAATTGCTTTGCGCAGGACCCCTCATTGTGAATAAGAGATTCGAGGTCGTCCGTGAACAAGGCTTGGAATGAGTTTATTTCAGGAAATACCCGTTGCGCAGCAGCATTGGAGAAAGCTAGCTCATTATTGGCGTTAAAGATAAACACGGGTTGCGGATTATGCTTGGGTAGAAAACTGATATATCGATACTCGAGAGCAGCTTTGCTCTCTTTGGAGAACAGGTGGGTAATAGGGCACTTAGATGTGAGGCCCGTTTGTATCAACATCAAACCCATGGGTAAAAAAACGAACCACAGCGTATGTGTACCCAATGCTAGCATGACACTACCTAATACTGTCCTAACCTGACTTTCTCTATTACTTATATTGATCAACATTTGCAGGCTGCCTATTTGTTAAGTGGCTACGTTTAGTTAAGCGTCTACATCTTTCCAAAAATTGAGTAGCCGAACAATACCGAGACACTTCTGAAGTTTTTACATTTGAAATTAACATACTTGAGCTTAGTTACTTAGTGTCATTTCGTGGTGTAGGTATAGAGTTTCCCAGAATGTTAGCTAAGGCATAGTTACATTTTCCAATTGATGTCTTTCATGAGCGTATGGATATAACGAGTACTATTATCCTGCCTTTCCATTATTGCGTCAGTGACTCATTGTACTTGCTGCATATTGATCGTGTGACAGCTGCCACCAAACTAAGTATCTTGTATCTGTTTTGCAGAATCTCATGCAAACTAATAAGAGAGTCCAATGAAATCAATACTATTGCTTCTGCTTTGCAGTCCCTTAATGGTTAATGCCAATAGGATCGTTAACCTAGATACAGACACACAAGAGGTCTGGAGTGGGGGATATTGGAGCCATGGACGGTCAGAAGGAATTTACCGTCTTGTGGTTACCGGCGGGGGAATTGAACATTATAAAACCCAGCTTTTTGTTCAATAGATTGCAATCGGCACAGACTCTTTCAAACTTGAAATAATAAGTTCAGTTGGCATACAAGCGCTAAATCAGGACTCAGTATATGCCTTTAGATTGCCGCAATGCGTCGACGCTATCCCTTGTAATGCAATTAAAATTGAGGCCACGAATAGTTATGACCTAAGTCAGCATCAATTTCGAATTGAGTTGCGAAGCTCCGGGAAATACAGCTTTGAAAAAGCTTCGTGAGTATTTTTAACAGCCTCAAGCTGTACTTATCGTAAATTTGCCAACATTAGAAATGGAGCTTAAGGTGATAGAATTGAAGAGTAAGTCGAAGGATAGGTTAAATAAGCGCGAAAAACTGTCGATAGTTTTAGCATTGCTTGCTGTAGTTTGCACTGTTATTGCAAACTACAGCAATAACAGTTTAGTGATTACTTCATTACTGCTGCTGATTATCTCTGTACTACTCTACGTATTTAGCCGGCCCTTAAGTTTTCGTACGATTTTGTTATTGATCTATGCGTTAATTTCTAGCGCGCTATTTAATATATATTACCCGTGGCAAATATTTAGCCAGGTGTATCTTTGGCTTATGCTGCTTGGATTTCCGGTGCTATGGACTTGCGTTGCTTTGATACTTACTAAAGAATCCAGTGTTAAACTAATTCAAAGCAATCTTGCTTACATTTTTTGTATCTTATCGGTCACTTTTTGCCACTTGTTGGTGATTGCGATACTCGCCAGTAGTGTCTAATCCAAACCTATAACTATAAGCAGCTCGGATCTAAGGTGCTTTTAACAAACAGCAGTTTCAAAAAAGGCCGCTAAAAGGCGGCCTTAACAGAAGAAGCTAACAACTATTCGTATTTACGATAGCTATAACCCTTGTACAACTGGCGTGGACGGCCAATACGTTGTACTGGCTCTTCCATCATTTCTTTCCAGTGAGCAATCCAGCCAACTGTACGGGCTAAGGCGAAGATTACAGTAAACATACTGGTCGGAATACCAATTGCTTTAAGTACGATGCCTGAGTAGAAATCAACATTCGGGAATAATTTCTTCTCTTTAAAGTACGGGTCACTCAAAGCGATACGTTCAAGTTCCATGGCTACATCTAGCAATGGATCATCAACGTTAAGCTCTGCGAGCACTTCATGACAGCTTTCGCGCATCACTGTAGCTCGTGGATCGTAGTTTTTGTAGACGCGATGACCAAAGCCCATTAGGCGGAATGGGTCATTTTTGTCTTTAGCTCGAGCGATGAACTCAGGGATACGGTCAACAGTACCAATTTCGCTAAGCATGTTTAAGCAAGCTTCATTAGCGCCGCCATGTGCAGGCCCCCAAAGGCAGGCAATACCAGCTGCGATACACGCAAATGGATTTGCACCAGATGAACCTGACAAACGAACCGTTGAAGTTGAAGCGTTTTGCTCATGGTCCGCGTGCAGCGTAAAGATTCGGTCCATAGCGCGTTCAACAACTGGGCTAATTTTGTACTCTTCAGCCGGAACTGAGAACATCATATTCAAAAAGTTTGCGGCATAGCTCAAATCGTTTCGAGGGTAAACGAAGGCCTGACCAACAGAATACTTATAGCTCATTGCAGCCAGAGTTGGCATTTTTGAAATCAAACGGTAAGCAGCGACTTCCCGATGGTGTTCGTTAGATATATCTAAAGAGTCGTGATAGAAAGCGCTGAGTGCACCGACTACGCCAACCATAATCGCCATTGGGTGAGAGTCACGACGAAAACCTTGGAAAAAGTGAATCAATTGTTCGTGAACCATCGTGTGACGAGTCACTGTGGTTTTAAATTTAGCGTATTCTTCTTTGGTAGGACGCTCGCCAAATAACAATATGTAGCAGACTTCTAAGTACTCACCATCTTTGGCTAGCTCTTCGATAGAGTAGCCACGATGCAGTAGAATACCTTTTTCGCCATCAATGAAAGTGATTTTGGACTCACAAGAGGCCGTTGCTAGAAAGCCTGGGTCAAAGGTAAAATAGCCTTCTTTGGCAAGCGCGCGTACGTCGATTACATCTTGGCCTTCAGTGCCTGAATAAATCGGTAAGTCGATAGCGTCGCTACCTGGTAGTTGTAGGGTGGCTTTTTGCTCAGCCATAGCACATCTCCCTTGCTTTTATAGTTGTGTTAGAGTTAGACGAGGTGATTGTGGGTATGCAAAACGATCTGCATGCTTCAAAAAACCTATCTGCTTTAGATTTGCGGCTTTTATTTGTATTAGCCTGGTCAGCTCAAATACCATTTAAGGTCCACATACGGCATCCAAAGCTACATCATTCTGAACCACTCAGCCCCCAAAAGTCAATCAGGGGCTGTTATTGATAGTCGCTATATTTGTCAAGAATGTTAAGTGTGCCGTCAAAACTTGAAAAATGTTAGCGTTTGAGGCCTTAAGAGGGCGATTTGTTAATTGAATTTGCAATAGCGGGCTTGTATACTCGCCATGACGTTTAGGGCTGTATATAGCCTTTGTTGGTGTTAGTTAAGCTTTGATTTTTCGACTTTAGTCTTAATTTTTGACAAAATGCGACAAAATTAACAATTTAGCAACATTGATTCAGGTTTGTCGCTCCAAATGACGATAAAAATAACTCATGGACACGAGTGGGCCAAGAACCGTGAAAAAACAACAAAGACCAGTAAACCTCGACCTACAGACGATTAGCTTTCCCATCACTGCGATTGCATCCATTTTGCACCGCGTTTCGGGCGTTATTACATTTTTTGCTATTGCAATTCTCCTCGCTTTGCTTAGTCAATCCTTAGACTCTGAGCAAGGATTTAATAATGTCATGGAAACCCTCGATCATTTCCTCATCAAATTTGTCATTTGGGCTAGCTTAGTTGCTCTGATGTACCACCTTGTTGGTGGTGTACGGCATTTGATTATGGACTTAGGGTATTGGGAAGAACTCGATACGAGCGCTCAAAGCGCCAAAGTATCATTCATCATTACCGGCGCACTAGCTTTGATAATGGGGGTAATCGTATGGTAAACAATGTATCTACATTTGGCCGCAGCGGTGTACACGACTACCTATTGGTACGCGCATCGGCAATCATTTTAGCACTCTATACTTTTTACGTTTTGGGCTTTATCGCCTTTAACGAAATTACGTACCTTAGTTGGAGCGGGTTTTATTCTTATCTACCAACTCAAATATTTAGCCTTTTAGCCTTACTGGCGTTGCTCGTGCACGCTTGGATTGGTCTTTGGCAGGTACTCACTGACTATGTTAAACCTACGGGCTTACGTCTTGGTTTGCAGTACTTGCTTAATATTGTCGCTTTTGTTTATGTCGCGGCTGGCATCTTGATTATTTGGGGGTTATAAGTGGATTATCCTATTCGAGAATTTGACGCAGTAGTGATTGGAGCAGGCGGCGCAGGTATGCGTGCGGCGTTGGCCATCTCTGAAGAAGGCAAAACTTGTGCTTTGATTTCTAAGGTATTTCCTACGCGTTCTCACACAGTTTCAGCTCAAGGTGGTATTACTGTTGCTTTGGGTAACTCGCACAAAGATGATTGGCAATGGCACATGTATGACACCGTAAAGGGTTCTGATTACATTGGTGACCAAGATGCCATCGAATATATGTGTAATACAGGTCCTGAAGCGATAATCGAATTAGAAAAAATGGGCCTTCCGTTTTCTCGCTTCGAAGACGGCACTATTTATCAGCGTCCTTTTGGTGGCCAGTCCAAAGAGTTTGGTGGCGAACAAGCCGCACGTACAGCTGCAGCGGCAGATCGAACAGGTCATGCACTACTTCATACGCTTTACCAGCAAAACGTTAAAAACAAAACCATGGTATTTAGTGAATGGTATGCCTTGGATTTAGTTAAGAACGACGACGGTGAAGTCGTTGGCTGTATGGCAATGGACATTGAAAGTGGCGAAGTGGTGTTCTTTAAAGCCAAGGCTACTATTTTGGCGACAGGCGGTGCAGGGCGTATTTTTGCATCAACCACTAACGCACATATCAATACTGGTGACGGTGTCGGTATGGCATTACGCGCAGGTGTTCCAGTACAAGATATGGAAATGTGGCAGTTTCACCCAACCGGTATTGCCGGTGCAGGTGTATTGGTCACAGAGGGTTGTCGCGGAGAAGGTGGCTATCTACTAAACAAAGATGGCGAGCGTTTCATGGAACGTTATGCGCCCAATGCAAAAGACTTAGCCGGACGCGATGTCGTTGCCCGCTCAATGATGACAGAAATACGCGAAGGCCGCGGTTGTGAAGGTCCTTGGGGAATTCACCTTAAGCTTAAACTTGACCACCTTGGCGAAGACGTTCTAGAAAGTCGTCTTCCTGGTATTTGTGAGTTGTCTCGTACCTTTGCTCACATTGACCCAGTTAAAGAACCTATTCCAGTCATTCCAACTTGCCATTATCAAATGGGTGGCGTGCCGTGTAATGTTAACGGACAAGCGCTTAGCCCTAATGCTAAAGGCGAGTATGAAGTCGTCAACGGCTTGTTTGCTGTAGGTGAAATCGCTTGTGTATCGGTCCACGGTGCTAACCGACTCGGCGGTAACTCGCTACTTGATTTGGTTGTGTTTGGTCGAGCTGCGGGTAAATTTTTAGGCGAATACTTAGACGACGCACCAGAAATGGCTGATGCTAATCAGCAAAGCATCGATGCAGCAATGGCGCGCTATAATCGTTGGGAACACTCTAACCCTGACGGCGAAGACCCAGTGCAAATTCGTAAAGACTTGCAACAATGTATGCAACTAAACTTCTCAGTATTTAGAGAAGGCGATGCAATGGCCGAAGGCCTCAAAGAATTACAAGAAATTCGTGTTCGCTTAGAGAACGCACGCTTGGATGATAAATCACCAGATTTTAACACCCAACGGGTCGAATGCCTTGAGCTCGATAACTTAATGGCGACCGCTATTGCAACAGCTTATGCGGCCAACTTCCGCACTGAAAGCCGCGGAGCCCATAGTCGCTTTGACTTCCCAGACCGTGATGACGCGAATTGGTTATGTCATAGTATCTTTAACCCAAGTGACGAAAGCATGAACCGCCGTGAGGTGAACATGTCACCGAACTTGCGTGAAGCTTTTGAACCTAAAATTAGAACCTACTAGGAGGCGGCCATGAACGTAGAATTTTCGGTATACCGCTATAACCCTTCAGTGGACGCAAAGCCCTACATGAAAGTGTATCAGCTAGATGTTCCAGAAGGTTCTGACATGATGGTTTTGGACGCTTTGACTTTGCTTAAAGAGCAAGATTCTGGATTAGCGTTTCGCCGTTCATGTCGCGAGGGTGTTTGTGGCTCTGATGGCATTAACATGAATGGTAAGAACGGCTTGGCGTGTATTACACCTTTGTCGGATTTATTAAGCGCAGGAAAAATAGTGATTCGTCCGCTACCAGGTTTGCCAGTGGTGCGAGACTTGGTTGTCGACATGAGCCAGTTTTACGATAACTATGCTCGGATTAAACCGTTCTTGATTAGTGACGGCGAACTACCGCCAGCACGCGAGCACCTGCAAAGCCCTGAGGAACGCGAGAAAATTGACGGCATGTACGAGTGTATCTTGTGCGCGTGTTGTTCAACATCTTGCCCATCGTTTTGGTGGAACCCAGAGAAGTTTGTGGGTCCTGCAGGACTGCTAGCAGCATATCGTTGGTTAGCGGACAGTCGTGATACTGCAACTGATGAGCGATTGTCAGAATTGGACGACGCATTTAGCGTTTTTCGTTGCCACGGTATTATGAATTGTGTCAGTGTGTGTCCTAAGGGCTTAAACCCAACCAAAGCGATTGGACATATTAAGTCCATGCTCGTGAAACGGGCTGTTTAGCACTGCAAGCAATTTTTGCTTTCGATGTGGTACTAAATAGCCATTCTTTCTGAAGAAGAATGGCTATTTTTTTGTCTCGAAAATGGTTTCGAGAATTGGAATAGCGCTTTGGGCGCTGTGTCTAGCACTTAAGACAAAGTTGCTAGAAATTAGGTCTGTAAGAAAAAGGGACAATTTTTAATGCAAAATGGCGTGATGCAGTCCTGGTTGGATTCCTCTCATTTAGCAGGCGGTAATTCAACCTATGTTGAAGAACTATACGAGGCCTATCTTGAGGATCCCAACTCGGTTTCAGAACAGTGGCAAGAAGTATTTGCCAAACTCCCTGCGGTGGAGAACTCATCGCAAGAAATAGCCCACACCCCAATCCGTGATTACTTTCGACGTCTGGCTAAAGATAACAGTAGCTATAGCTCGCCTGCTGAAGATCCAACGCACGCGGCTAAACAAGTCAAAGTACTACAGTTGATTAATGCCTATCGATTTCGTGGGCATCAACATGCAGAATTGGACCCGCTAGGTTTGTGGAAACAAGAACGCGTTGAAGAACTGTCGCCCGCTTATCATGGCTTAGATGATGCCGATATGCAGCAATCGTTCAACGTAGGTTCCTATGCGATTGGTAAAGACACCATGGCCTTGGACGATTTATATCGTTCCTTATTAAAAACCTATGGTGGTTCAATTGGTGCAGAATACATGCACATTACCAATACTGACGAAAAACGTTGGATCCAAAGCCGTTTGGAATCAGTCGAGGCCACTGGAAGTTTTGACAGCGATGATCGAACTCGCTTTCTAAAAAGCTTAACTGCCGCTGAAGGCTTAGAAAAATACCTGGGTGCTAAGTTCCCAGGCGCAAAACGGTTTTCGCTTGAGGGCGGTGATAGTCTGATTGTGATGCTAAAAGAGTTAATCCGCCAAGGCGGCATCAGTGGCACTAAAGAAGTTGTCATTGGTATGGCTCACCGCGGACGTCTAAATGTTTTAGTTAATGTTCTTGGTAAAAACCCTTCAGAGTTATTCGACGAGTTTGCCGGTAAACATAGCGATGATAAATGGGGTACTGGGGATGTAAAATATCACCAAGGCTTCAGCTCCGACTTTGAAACGCCTGGTGGCAACGTTCACCTTTCATTGGCGTTTAACCCATCGCACTTAGAAATTGTAAACCCGGTGGTTATTGGCTCGGTTCGTGCTCGTCAAGATCGCCGCGGCGGAGCTAATTGCCTGCCTATCACTATTCATGGTGATTCTGCGATTGCTGGTCAAGGTGTCGTTCAAGAAACCTTTAATATGTCGCAAGCTCGAGGCTTTAAAGTTGGCGGTACGGTTCGCATCGTAGTGAATAACCAAGTAGGTTTTACAACCTCTGACCCACGTGACACTCGTTCGACTCAATATTGTACCGATATCGCTAAAATGGTTCAGGCTCCGATTTTCCACGTTAATGGCGACGATCCAGAAGCGGTTGCCTTTGTTAGTCAACTGGCCATGGAATACCGCGATGAATTTGAACGCGATGTGGTCATTGACCTGGTTTGTTATCGTCGTCATGGACATAACGAAGCTGATGAGCCCAATGCAACCCAGCCATTGATGTACCAGCAAATCAAAAAGCAACCAACGCCGCGTAAAGTTTATGCAGACGATTTGGTTAAGCGAAATCTTTTGGAAAACTCGCAAGCTACAGAGTTGGTTAACGAATACCGTGACTTACTCGACCAAGGTTTGCGCGTTGTCGACGAGTGGCGTCCAATGACGCAGCATTCAGTCGATTGGACTCCATTCCTAGGTCATAATTGGGATATCTACTACAACAGTGCTTTGCCTATTGAACAGTTGAAAGATTTGGGAGAGCGCGTCGTAAGCTACCCAGAGTCGCATAAACTGCATCCTCGGGTTGCTAAAATCTATGCTGACCGTATGGAAATGGCGCTTGGTAATAAACCTCTAGATTGGGGGTTTGCTGAAAACTTAGCTTATGCAAGTTTGCTAGATGATGGTAAGAACATTCGTATCACAGGCCAAGATTCTGGCCGCGGTACTTTCTTCCATCGCCACGCGGTTTTGCATGGTCAAGAAGATGCTTCGACTTATATTCCTTTGAAAAATCTAAGTGAGAATCAAGGTCGTTTAGCCTTGTTCGATTCGGTTCTATCCGAAGCCGCAGTGTTAGCGTTTGAATATGGTTATTCAACAGCCGAACCAAGTACTTTGGTGATTTGGGAAGCGCAGTTTGGCGATTTCGCTAACGGCGCACAAGTTGTTATTGACCAGTTCATGTCAAGTGGCGAGCAAAAATGGGGCCGTATGTGCGGTCTGGTTATGTTGCTTCCGCATGGATATGAAGGCCAAGGTCCTGAGCACTCATCAGCTCGACTAGAGCGTTACTTACAGTTATGTGCTGAGCAAAATATGCAAGTTTGTGTGCCTTCAACACCAGCTCAGGTTTATCACATGTTACGCCGTCAAGTGATTCGTCCTATGCGTCGACCACTGGTTGTAATGTCGCCTAAGTCCTTATTACGCCATCCATTAGCAACGTCGAGCTTGGAAGAGCTTGCCGAAGGTACATTCCAAAATGTTATTGGAGAAATGGATGATCTAGCCGCTGATAAAGTTGAGCAAATTGTTCTTTGTTCCGGCAAAGTTTATTACGACTTACTCGAAGAGCGTCGTAAGAAAGAGATAAGCAACATTGCCTTGGTACGTATTGAGCAATTATATCCGTTCCCAGAGCAAGACCTTAAGCAATTGCTAGAAACTTATCCCCAAGTTCGCAATTTTGTTTGGTGTCAAGAAGAGCCGCAAAACCAGGGAGCTTGGTACTCTAGCCAGCATCATTTTAGAAGTGCTATTCCTGATGACGCTCGTTTACGTTACGCAGGTCGAGAAGCATCCGCTTCACCGGCAGTGGGTTATATGTCACTGCATTTAAAACAACAGCGCGCGCTCGTCAGCGACGCTTTGACTGTCAAATAAGCCGTATTTACAAGGAATGAATGAATGAGCATTGAAATTTTGGTCCCTGACCTTCCCGAATCTGTCGCTGACGCAACTGTAGCTACATGGCATAAACGCCCAGGTGATTCGGTAGAACGCGACGAGATCATCGTTGATATTGAAACCGATAAAGTCGTTTTGGAAGTACCAGCTGTAGAAGCTGGTGTAATTGAATCTATTGCTGAAGACGACGGAGCTACCGTGTTGTCAAAGCAACTCATTGGTATTTTGAAGCCAGGCGCAGTTGCCGGTGAAGAAACCAAAGCTGCGGAGCCGACAAAAGCTGTAGCCGCTAGTAATGAAGAACAAGACCTCAGTGAACTAAGCCCAGCAGTTCGTCGTTTGGTTGCCGAAAAAGGTATTGATGTATCTTCGCTCAAAGGAACCGGTCCAAATGGCCGAGTAACTAAAGAAGATGTAGAAGCAGCTGCAGCCGCACCTGCGCCAGCCTCAGCACCTAAGGCTGCTCCAGCAGCAGTTGCTCCAGCGGCACCAGCCGCGCCGCTGGCATCACGCAGCGAAAAACGTGTCCCTATGACGCGACTACGTAAGCGAGTTGCCGAGCGTTTGTTGGAAGCGAAGAACACGACTGCAATGTTGACGACCTTTAACGAAGTTAACATGAAACCGATCATGAGCTTACGTAAGCAATATCAAGAAGTATTTGAGAAGCGACATGACGTACGTTTAGGCTTTATGTCCTTCTACATCAAGGCTGTTGTCGAGGCATTAAAACGTTACCCAGAAGTGAACGCGTCGATTGATGGTACTGATATCGTTTATCACAACTACTTTGACGTCAGCATTGCTGTTTCAACGCCACGTGGCTTGGTCACTCCAGTGTTACGCGATTGCGACAAGCTTAGTGTTGCTGATATTGAAAAACGTATTAAAGAACTTGCGATAAAAGGTCGTGATGGCAAGTTAACCGTAGACGAGCTCATCGGTGGTAATTTCACGGTTACTAATGGCGGCGTGTTTGGCTCATTGATGTCAACGCCAATTATTAATCCACCACAAAGTGCGATTTTGGGTATGCATAAAATCCAAGACCGACCAATGGCTGTTAACGGCGAAGTAGTTATCTTACCGATGATGTACTTGGCCTTGTCTTATGACCATCGATTAGTTGATGGTAAAGAGTCAGTTGGTTTCTTGGTTACGATTAAAGAATTGCTAGAAGATCCAGCTCGTTTGTTGTTGGATGTTTAACAAATTATAAGAATTGGGCCAAATGATTGGCCCATTAAACTGAGATTCATTCTCAGCATGTCCCCTTAAAAATAATGGATAGAACAGATGAATTTGCATGAGTACCAAGCAAAACAGCTTTTCGCTGATTATGGCTTACCCGTACCGCAAGGGTTTGCGTGTGATACCCCTCAAGAAGCTGCTGAATCAGCATCCAAGATCGCTGGCGATCGTTGGGTTGTTAAGTGTCAGGTACATGCCGGTGGGCGTGGTAAAGCTGGCGGTGTAAAACTAGCATCTAGCAAAGAAGAAATCCGCGAGTTTGCCCAAAGTTGGCTAGGTAAGAACCTTGTAACTTACCAAACTGACGCAAATGGTCAGCCGGTTACTCGCATTTTGGTTGAAGAAGCCTCTGATATCGCCAACGAGCTTTATTTAGGTGCCGTTGTTGACCGCGCGACTCGTCGTGTTGTGTTCATGGCTTCAACTGAAGGCGGAATGGAAATTGAAAAAGTTGCTGAAGAAACGCCAGAACTAATTCATAAAGTTGCCGTTGATCCATTGGTTGGCGCTCAAGCTTATCAAGGTCGTGAACTTGCATTTAAGCTTGGTTTAAGTGGCGTTCAAATTCGCCAATTTACTCAGATATTCCTAGGTCTTGGCAAAATGTTCCAAGAGCATGACTTTGCGTTACTAGAAATCAATCCGTTGGTTATTACCGGTAAAGGCGATTTAGTTTGCCTAGATGGTAAAATCAATATCGATTCAAACGCAATGTATCGTCAACCTAAACTGCGTGAAATGCACGATCCTTCACAAGAAGACGAGCGCGAAGCACATGCAGCGCAATGGGAGCTAAACTATGTTGCTCTTGATGGCAACATTGGTTGTATGGTTAACGGCGCAGGCTTGGCTATGGGAACTATGGACATTGTGCAATTGCATGGCGGTTCACCGGCTAACTTCCTAGATGTAGGGGGCGGCGCTACTAAAGAGCGTGTTACAGAAGCATTCAAAATCATTTTGTCTGACGAAAACGTAAAAGCAGTTTTGGTTAATATCTTTGGCGGGATCGTACGCTGTGACCTTATTGCAGATGGTGTTATTGGCGCAGTTGAAGAGGTAGGTGTGAGCGTACCTGTTGTTGTGCGTCTTGAAGGTAACAATGCAGAACTTGGCCGCGAACGCTTGGCTGAGTCTGGACTAAATATTATTGCAGCAACCAGCCTCACCGATGCTGCGCAGCAAGTAGTTAAAGCGGCTGGAGGTCAATAACAATGAGCGTATTAATCAATAAAGAAACCAAAGTCATTTGTCAGGGTTTCACTGGTGGTCAAGGTACTTTCCACTCTGAACAAGCTATCGAATATGGTACGCAAATGGTCGGTGGTGTATCGCCGGGTAAAGGTGGTCAAACACATCTAGGATTACCAGTATTTAATACTGTCCGCGACGCCGTCGAAGCAACTGGCGCTGAAGCTAGTGTTATCTATGTACCAGCACCGTTTTGTAAAGACGCTATCTTGGAAGCGATTGATGCTGGCATCAAATTAATCGTTACCATTACTGAAGGTATACCTACCTTAGATTTGCTTGACGTTAAAGTTCGTCTTGATGAGTCTGGCGTGCGTATGATAGGTCCAAACTGCCCGGGTGTTATCACTCCCGGTGAGTCTAAAATTGGTATCATGCCTGGTCACATTCACAAGCCAGGTAAAGTTGGTATTGTTTCGCGCTCAGGTACCTTGACCTACGAAGCGGTTAAACAAACGACCGACGAAGGTTTTGGTCAGTCTACTTGTGTTGGTATCGGTGGCGACCCTATCCCAGGTTCAAACTTCATTGATATTTTGAAGTTATTCCAAGACGATCCTCAAACTGAAGCGATTGTGATGATTGGTGAAATTGGGGGTAGTGCTGAAGAAGAAGCAGCGGCGTTTATTAAAGCCAACGTCACTAAGCCTGTGGTTTCTTATATTGCTGGTGTTACTGCTCCTGCAGGTAAGCGTATGGGCCATGCCGGCGCAATTATCGCTGGTGGTAAGGGTACCGCTGCTGAAAAGTTCGCTGCGCTTGAAGATGCTGGTGTTAAAACGGTTCGCAGTTTAGCTGATATCGGCAAAGCACTTCGCGAAGTGACTGGCTGGTAGACGACAACTTAAGCTTGGCAGTGGGCGTAAGCAAACTGCCCAGTGAGTTGCTTAAACTATAGATACAAAAAAGGTGCTCAATGAGCACCTTTTTTTTGCCTGTAACTGCGCCGAATTTAGCAGTTGCGATCAAATTGAAGATTTACAGGCAAGCGGTCTTTGGCTTTTTGCTTTTCTAGTAATTGCGTATAATTATAAGTCGCGCGACGATTTGTTAACACATTACGCTCTAATGTGAGTTGCAGTGCTGCTTTAGTAACCATGATTATCCTTTGATGACCCAGCATGATAAGAAAGTCTAAATACTGTCGAGACAAGCTCGGCATTGATTTTGATTTACTGGGTTATTATTCGCGATGAATGTTACATTATCGTGAAAATATTGTAAAGTGATAAAAATATTGATAACAGGCATGGCTAGCTTTCAACCAAAGTTGCTGATTGACTGATTTTAGTCATATTTTCCAGTTAAGATGTGTGTCAGCCTTAGCCATAGTATCGGCACGGTGTGGGCACTTATACGAAGAACCATAATCGAAGAACTATAATAATAAGTGCGAAAGAACTTAAAGTGTCGGATAATTACAAAAGTTTAATTCAATAGAGTTTTGAGGAAAGCAATGATCAAAAAAATTGGAGTGCTGACAAGTGGCGGTGATGCGCCTGGCATGAATGCAGCCGTGCGTGCTGTTGTTCGTACAGCCTTGTCTAATGGCATTGAACCTTACGGGATCTATGACGGTTATTTAGGTCTGCATAACAACAACATCAAGAAGCTTGAGCGCTATAGCGTGTCTGACGTGATTAATCGCGGTGGTACATTCTTAGGTTCTGCTCGATTCCCTGAGTTCAAGGAATTGTCAGTACGTGAAGAAGCTGTAAAAAACCTGCGCGATCATGGCATAGAAGCTTTGGTTGTTATTGGCGGCGATGGCTCTTACATGGGCGCGAAAAAGCTAACTGAAATGGGATTCCCATGTATTGGTCTGCCAGGCACTATCGATAACGATATTGCAGGAACAGATTACACGATTGGTTATGATACAGCGCTCAATGTAGTGGTAGATGCCATCGATAGAATTCGTGACACTTCTTCGTCGCATAACCGAATTTCTCTTATCGAAATCATGGGTCGTTATTGTGGTGATTTAGCAATGCACGCCAGTATTGCGGGTGGAGCAGAGTATTTGATTATTCCAGAAGTTGGATTTGATCACGATGCTTTGCTGAAAAACCTACAAGACGGCGAAGACAAAGGTAAGAAACACGCGATTATTGCAATCACCGAGCATATTGCTGATGTGAATAAACTCGCTAAAGAAATTGAAGCCGTGACTGACCGTGAAACACGAGCAACTATCTTAGGGCACATCCAACGTGGTGGCGTTCCTACTGCTCGTGACCGTGTTCTTGCTAGCCGCATGGGAGCATACGCTGTAACCATGTTAATGGAAGGCCTTGGTGGACGTTGTGTTGGTCTACAAGGCAATGACATGGTTCACCATGACATTATCGATTGCATTGAAAACATGCGTCGTCCTTTCAATAAAGAACTCTATGATATCTCTCAGTCGTTGTTCTAAAAACGATTGTTCGATTAAAAATCAACGCAGCCATAGGCTGCGTTTTTTGTATCTGGCAATCTTGTAAATCGATAGCAACCACTAAGCTGCTTATCGACTTACGCTTTCTTGACACTATTGTTATACCTATCCCACTAATTATTTAATCAGCCTAGTCAACTATAATCACTTATATCAGCGTCAAAAATGGTGTCATTAGGTCAACTAGTAACTGCGCTTTTTTCCTTGACCTAAGCAATTCTATATACAACTTATGACGACCAACTAATGAGTAGGATTGGTATTAGCACCAAATTAACTTCCTCTTAATGGAATCTTTCGACACATCATGGACGCAATCCATCGTGCCATTCTATAAACGTCGTTTAATTACCGTGCATAAGCGAAATACCAACCTAAGCTGACAAAAAATATGAATAACTTTTAGTCATATTTGCAGGGGGGGATCGGTTCTTTGATAAAGAAACTTCAGTTAGACTAAATATTCGCAGCTTTAATTGGTGGTCAAATTGGTTGAGAAGCAAATCGACATATTCCCTTGGAGCGAAAGCTTTAACTTAGGCGTTCCTTTGCTTGATGAGCAACATCGAAAACTTGTGGACTTACTAAATGAAGTCGCCAGAACTATGACCTCGCAAAAGAGTGTCGATGGTTTAGACGTTTTGATCAATAAAATGGTCGACTATGCAGAGTTCCACTTCGACGCAGAGGAAGAGTTCTGGAAACAAAAACTACCTGAAAGCAGGCAGATTACCGATCACCAGAATAACCATATGGCTTTTATACAAAAGGCCAATTACCTATTGGAAAAAATGGAAGCTCAGGACACAGATCAGGATTGGTGGATTGAGGAATTATTGTCTTTTTTGGTGAATTGGTTAATCACTCATATTCTTGAGAGTGACAAGCATATGGTGTTGTTGGTTAAGGCACTAGAAGACGGTAAAACACTCGATGAGGCCCAGTTATGGGCTCAGAGCAATGTGTATAGAGGCTCAAAGGACACCATTAAAGTTATCTTGAATTCTTGTAAAACTTTAACTAGAAACACTATTCAGTTGATGCGTGAAATAAGGATTAGAACAGAAACCGCTGACAAATTATTTGAATCTGAAACGCTGTTACAGCAAGCCATGGATTACGCCAAAATTGGCCGCTGGTCTCTCCCGTATAAAAGTGAAGAAGCCCAATGGTCTGCTCAAATGTATAAGATTTTTGGGATTTCAAAAGACAAAATACCAAGTCCCGAAACGCTGTGTGGCATTATGCAAGATGGTTTTCAAAACACGTTTATTGACTCAATAACCAATACCTTTGCAACGGGGCAAGAGCATCGAGTTGAATATCAAATTGTTAGGCCAATCGATGGCTTGTCGCGATGGATAGAGTGTCGCGGCAAGCTGATATCAAATGATGATGGAACGCCAAACAAAATATCTGGATTCATACAAGATATTACAGAACGGAAAAATAGTGAGTCAAAAGTCATTCAGTTGGCCTATTTTGATGCACTAACTGGCCTGCCAAACCGACGACTACTTCTTGATAGGTTGGAACAAATAGTGGTCATGAGCGAACGAGAAGACAGTTATGCAGCTTTGGTTTTTATTGATCTGGACGATTTTAAAGACGTGAATGATAGTCATGGTCATGAGTATGGGGATGCATTATTACAACAAGCGGCTAAGCGTGTCCAAGAGCTGATTAGAAAGGGAGATACATTAGCCCGAATTGGCGGCGACGAATTCCTTTTGGTTTTGACTAAACTCGATAAAGATAAATACACCGCAACAAATGCAACTAAAAATATTATCAATAAGGTTCTTAATGTATTGTCGAGTCCATTTCGAATCAACAGCGTCGATTTTAACAGTAGCGCTAGCATTGGGGTCAGGTTATTTAACGACAACTCGGAAAGCGTATCGGAGTTGATGGGCCAAGCTGATATTGCTATGTATAGTGCTAAACATTCGGGAAAAAACTCAGCTAGCTTTTACTCGCCCGACATGCAAAGTGAAATTACTCAGCGCGTAGAGCTAGAGCGTGACCTGCGCGCGGCAGTAGAGTTCAACGAATTTGAACTGTACTACCAACCTCAGGTTAATCATCAGAATAAAGTTACAGGTCTCGAAGCTTTAATACGGTGGCATCATCCAATTAAAGGGCTTGTACCTCCAAACGACTTTATTCATTCAGCAGAGAACAACGGGTTAATCATCCCTATCGGTGACTGGGTGCTTAGAAAGGCATGTGAACAGCTATCTGTTTGGGCTAATAATCAATCTACTGAGACCCTGACGATATCTGTTAACGTGAGCTACCGACAATTTAGGCAGCCAGGATTTATCTTCTCTGTTAGTTCTATAATTGAGCGTTACTCGTTTAATCCCGCACGACTAAAAATTGAATTGACCGAGACGATGCTGGTTGACGACATGGAAAGAACTGTAGCTTGCATGAATAAGCTTAAACAATACGGAGTTCAGCTTTCTCTAGATGATTTCGGAACCGGTTATTCATCGCTTCAATACCTAAAGCTACTACCGCTAAATCAGCTTAAAATTGACCGTTCCTTTGTTAGCGAACTAGAAACTGAGGTAAATGACCGTTCTATTGTCAAAACGATTATTTTAATGTCGCGCACCTTGGGTATAGAGGTCATTGCTGAAGGGGTAGAAACTGAGCACCAACGCAGTTATCTGATTAAGCATGGTTGTAGTCTTTTTCAAGGTTTTCATTTTGGGAAACCGATGCCATTAAGTGAGCTAAGCGCTTGGTTAGAGAACTACAGCAATGAGCACAACAAGTAATATGTATTCTAGCTTCATACATGCTTATGACGGTGTGCAATCTAAATCTCTACTTATTAAGGTGATGCGATGTCATCACTGAGCTGGTAGCTTAGCAACGGGCTGCGGAAGTCACAATGGGTGAAAGAAATTAACTCAATTCTAAGCAGACAAGACCTATTCAAATAGCTAACGGTCAGAACAGATTTGAGTTACGTATAAGTGACATACTAAGCAACCCGAGAGCGAAACTTACGCAATGGTCTTTAAGAAAAGCTATATATTGGGGTCATTGGGGTGAGCTTGTCCGGCTCCCTTTTCGAGTAAGTTTTTTAAGCTTACGGTTAGGAAGAACCCCCATTTTGAATTGCAATGCATGAAAAACTCATCAGTTTCAGCCCAACCTAGGTTGCTAAATTCAAGCGCCGCACCTCGCTCGTGTGCTTGAATATTAAACTGGAATGCATCTGTGCCAACCCATGGACCATCTATGCATTTCCAACAGACGCGTTCATTAGGGACTAGGTCTGTTATTTTCATTTCAACTTTGTGTTCTGAGTTTGCACCAAAATAGAATCTTGCAACTGTACCTACTTTGTTTTCTGTTTCAGCCTTAGTCCACCATGCGCTTAACAGTTCTTGCTGTGTTAACGCAGCATAAACTTTTTCTGGTGATGTCTCGATAACAATCCGGTGTAAAATGTCAGTCATATTATTTTCCTTTTTGTTTCATAAACTACACCAAAAGGTGTACTAATTGGGTGATAAATTAAGTAAACAGTACATGTTGTTATTGTAAAAAATGGGTCAAAGAATCTAAGGAACTAGACCAACCAAATTTGTGGCCATCTAAGGACTCTTTGCTTGGAAGTTGCTCATGGGTAAGCGTTAGTTCAGTGGTTTGCTTAATAGGTTTAAACCCGATGCTAACGACAGTTTGAGCAACTAAACCTTCGCTACCTTTACATGATTGATCAACAAGCATCCAGGTAAATGCCAACTTATGCGGTTTGGATATTTCAAGGTAATTCCCAAAGTGCCGTATATGAATACCGTCAGGTGAGCAAATCTCAATCTCATAGCTGCCACCGACATACAACTGTAGCTCTGAGCGTTTTACAGTAAAACCTTGAGGGCCGAACCAATTAGCGAGGACCTCAGGTTTTGTCCAGGCATCGAATACTCTCTCAACAGGCGCATTAAAAACGCGTTTAAGCACCAGTTTATCTCTAAGACCTTCTGTGTTGGTCATTTAACGTCCTCAGCTAAATAAGCATCGAGAGCATCAAGTTTGTTATTCCAAAATCGCTCATAAAATAACACCCACTCTGATAGTACAGATAAGGGTTGTGGCTCTAGACGGCAACGATGAACGCGGCCTTCAATAGATCGGCTTAACAAGCCAGATTTCTCTAATACTTTTAAGTGCTTTGTAATCGCAGATTTGCTGATATTAAAGGGTTTGGACAGATCAGCCACAGACATGCTTTCATCGCTAAGACGCATTAGCATTGCTCTTCTGGTTGGGTCCGAAAGCGCAGAAAAAATCTGACTTAGTTGTTGTTCATTATAGTTCACCATAAGGTGTACTATAGGTATCGAGCTTTTAACTGTCAAATAATTGCTTGAATGTTTGAGAGCTAATAATCATGGTTTCAACAAAAGCTTAGGCCGGGGGTTAGTGCACTTTAACCTTTTGAGTCGGGAATTTAGCGCGCATATCTCGCGAATTTTGCTCTATCAATCTCCTAAGTCTGGCAACATTGCATGGAGATAACAGGTGTTATAAAAGCATTGTGCCTGCTTTTAGACATGCGAGGCGACTCGAGCACTTTTGAGCAGCGAAAACAGGCCAATTAAGAATACGCAAAGTAGCATCACGCTTAGTGCGGTTAAGTTGGCAATTCCAAAACTATTCACCTGCTCACCGAAAAAGTAGCCACCGCCAACTAAAATACTGACCCACAAGGCTGCTGAGCTCATATTCATTAAGGTAAACTTTTTCCAGCCAATATCAGTTAGTCCTAAGGGGAGTGCTCCAATAGTGCGCAGCCCTTTGGGATAGCGGTAGATAAATATGTAGGCGTTTGCGTATTGTTGGGATAAGTTACGGGCTGTTTCAAATAAGCCTTTCAATCGTGGTGAGCGTTCCACCCATGTTGTGCCATAAGCTTTTGCCAAGGCAAAGCGGAGTTCATCACCAAGGTAAGCTCCTAAAAATACGGATAGCGCAACATACTGCAGGTCAAGTACACCTGTATAAGCAGCGTATCCTGCAAATAACGGTAACCAGCCACTTTTTAACGCGCAATAAGCAAATAGGATGAAGTAGACCAGCAAACCATATTGGACTAATAAATCGTTTAAGCTTTGCATTTGTATCCCCATTACTAGAAGCCATTTTCGTCAGTGTTTTTCAAACTATACTTAGCACTTACGTAACTTTGGGGTGAATAGTTCATTGTCGAATGCAGCCTACGCTTTAGATCGAACAGCTTGTTGTTCGATAAAAAATAGCTAGTGCGGACTTGTTAATAGCTGATTTATATTGAGCTGAAAGGGGAGGGAGCTCAGTATGGATATCGTTAAGCAACTGCATTCAAGCCTTTAACTACGGGTATAACCGTTAAATAGTTTAAACGGTTAGCGAAACTTTTCGCTTTGTACTGAAAGCCTACATAACTTCTGATTTGCCTAATGGTAATTTGGCGATACCAAGCGTATTTTTGCCCTGATTTTTGGAACGATAAAGAGCCTGATCCGCATAGCTTAGCATTTGCAGCGCCAGATCTTTTATTTCTATGTGTTCCGGCCCGGCGCATACCATACCAAATGAGCAAGTTGCGTTAAATTTGTGATGACTTATGCCAATTTTAGTTTCAGCTATTCTGTGGCGGATACGTTCAACTAGATTAATTGCGTGACTATCTTGCTGCAAATCGGTCAACAACAGAACAAATTCATCCCCCCCTAACCGGGCAAAGCAATCAAAGGATCGAATAGTTTCTTTAGTAATGCTAGCAATTGACTTTAATAACTCGTCTCCGTTAGCGTGACCATAACGATCATTAACCGTTTTAAAGTTATCAACGTCAAAGATGCACAAGTAAAGTCTCGTAGAACCACTGTGATCTAAAACGCTAAGTGCTTCTGCCAAACGGATCTCGAAATAACTGCGCGAAAAGGCTTGAGTTAGATGGTCATACATAAGTTGGTTACTTAATTGACGTCTATCTTCGTAAAGGTTGTCAATGTGTAGCACCAAGATCCAGGCTATACAGCAAGTCACTAAAAATGAACCTATCCAAGTTAGTGGAGGTAAATTAAGTACTTGTATGCCAGTTAGGGTGTCGCTTACCCCCGTGATCATCCAGACTATGGTTGCAACTAAAAGTAGTTGCACGGTGCGCATTGACTGATGTTCTCGATTTCCATGTTGACGAATGTATACCCGGATAAGAATTACAATGCAGTACGCGGCTAAAATTAAGACCCAAGCCCCCCAAAGCTGAAACAGTGGACCAAAGGCAAGCCCAGTATAGTATTCTGATGTTGGATAGAATGCTTTGTCTAAAAAGTAAGGATTTGGGACGATGGCCAACAACGAAAAAAACGTACAAATGGCATAGCACCATTTAAGAAAAACCGGTGCTTTGTAGTTAAAGAAAGACACATAAAAATGTAGTCCTAGTACTATGGTGAACATAGCCGTAATAATAGAAACACGATTTGATATATTGAGCGCGTCTAAGTTATCAGCTGAGTTAATGAGTACTGCAAAAGCCCCTAGAAAAACACCACTAACCAAGGCCGATAGCGAGAACAGAAAGTAAAATTCTACGGCTTCTTCATAGCGTGATCTAAGGCGGTAATATAAAAGCATGAAGAAAAAGCCAAGGATCAAACTGATGCTAGACGTAATAATAAGCGGTAATGACAATATCTGAACCATACACTTTCCCTAAAAAGACCGCAAAAGACCAAGCGCAGCTGCTGGGCAGCCTTTTAGTGCAAAGGTAATGCTTTCGTTTCTAATTCCTTGGAGCCATAAACTGTGTTGATGAAAGCTGATATCAATCAAGCAACTGAGTTTACGATTACTAGCAGTAAAACATAAGTAAAGGCTAAATTAGTTTGTTCAACTGCGCGAGCCTAATACTAATCTTAAGACGCTAAGCAATATTGTTATTGATCAATATTTAAGCTTTATGGGGGTGGAAATCAACAGTTATTTTTGACTATCAATTTGAATATGGTGGTTGATGACATGTTGGCTAACTTGTATCCGCTGTTTTTCGTTCATTTCAAATGATAAGCCAAACTGAGAGTGGGCATTTGCAGCTTTTAGTTCACTATTGATACTACAAACCTTAGTTTCCACTTTTTGAAGCGGGTCACTGTCACTTAAGCGGTATTGCAAAATGACCGGCGCATTGACTAACTTTTTAGCAGGTTCAGGTCCTTCAAATCCGCAACCCTTAACTGAGATATCAATGATTTGGCCTTCGCTGAGAATATTACCAGTGTCAGGCTCTAATAGCTGGGCATCTAAACTAACTTTAAAACGAGCATGTTGACGTAAGGTGGTTGTTTGCACCTGGCTTGGGTATTGCAGCACTATCCAGCGGCCAATTACAGTCATGGTTTGCTTAATACTGGTGCGAAATGCCAATATTGGGGCTTCTGGCTCGTGGGAATTTAGCATTCTAACAATGACATTGCGGCCTTCGTGGACAAGCTCTCGCGCATTGGCCCAAGAGTTGTCATGACCAATTCCAAGAATGATACAAACCCCAGGGTCTATACCGATCAAACGTGAACGCAAGCGTACACTTCTGGTCGGTTCTATTAGCTGTAAACTAACTGCAGTATCACAGGGGGTCGAGTTAAGTTGTACCAATTCATTTGAAGCCAATTTGTCCACGTTTTAATTCTGCCTATTGTCGCAATCCAATCAATTGTAGTTTAAATCCGTTTATGTTTATCTTTGCGTCAATAGACCTAAGTTTTGCTTAGCTGAAACTGGCCAACGAGTTCATCTTGTTTTCCTGCTAAATTAGAAAGCTCTGTCGTGAGTGCGCTGACTTCATCAAGCTCTTGATAGTTAGCTTGAGAAACATCAGAAATTTGAATTATATTGCGCGAGATTTCACTAACTGTGCTTTGTTGCTGCTCAGCGGCTGCTGCAATTTGGGTGCTCATGTCTGAAATAAGGGTAACGATACCTTGGATTTCTTCCATCGCACCATTGGCATCAGAAGCTTGGTGCAAACTGGTATCCATTTCGGTTGAGCAATCTGCAATTTCCACAACAGCCTTCTTTGCGCCATTTTGTAGATTTTCGATCATAGTTTGGATTTCTGAAGTCGAGGTGGTCGTTTTTTGCGCAAGCACTCGAACTTCGTCAGCCACTACTGCAAAGCCGCGACCTTGCTCTCCTGCTCTAGCTGCTTCAATAGCGGCATTGAGTGCTAACAAGTTAGTTTGGTCAGCAATTCCACGGATCACATCTAAAATCGATCCAATATTTTGGCTCATTTCGCCAACCGAGTCAATAACTTCGCTGGAGCTTTGAAGTTTTTCCGCTAAACGGTGCGTGGTTGAAATATTATCGCTCATGATCGTGCGCCCAGTTTGGGAAGCGTTTTCTACGTCTCGTACCTGTTCCAAACTATGCGCCGCATTTTGTGCAACTTCGCGTACACTTTGTTCCATTTGTGTCACAGCGGTTGCTACCGACGAAGTATCTTCGCGTTGACGCCCTAAAGAGTCTTTAGAGTGATTAACTGTTGTAGCTGCACTGTCGATAGAGTTGTGCAGCGCTTTAGAACTATCGGTAACCTTAGCCAAGACTTGATCCATCTGCTCTAGCATTTGGTTGATGGCACTACCCAATTGGCCAAATTCATTATCGTTAACATATTCAACTCGTTTGCGCATATCACCTTGAGCTGCGGCTTTGATCACAGACAACAGTTGGTGCAGCGGTTTACGAATTGTTTTGGCTATACCAATTCCCACCAATAAACAAAGCGGTAGGGCGATAGCAAGTAACAATAAGAGACGGTTTTGGCTCATCTCCAATGCAGCTTGGGTTTGCTCGGTGCTTTGGTTAATTAAATCAACGGCGGCAAGGTTTAAATTGACAAAGTTTTCACTGATTTGTGCAACTAAAGCTTCGTTTTTGTCTTCATCTAAAGCGATGCTTTCATTACGCTGTTGGTTTTTTAAGTGGCGCTGGAGTACGCCTGAGGCTTCAAAGGCATCATCAGAAAAACGTTTTAATTCAACCTTATTGCTAGTTACAAAGTTAGGTAACTCGTCATTCAAGTCGCTTAGTGCTGATTCAAACCGTTTTAGTTGTTTTAGATTACGTGCAACCACTTCTTGGATCTGAGCTGAATCACTTAGATTTAAGCCATCAAGTAAATTAATTTCGGCAACAGCCATGGTGTTTGTGAAGCTATCAGCGGCAAAACGAATATACTCGTCGTCGGCTTCATAAACTGAATCACTTAAGTTTTTCTTAATTTGCGGCAAGACCACATTCAATCGCGTTAAATCTTGACGCTGTTTTTGAATATCAGTTTGGAGTAGTTTCTTTTGGTTGATCAGCGTGTCAACAGCATCTAGATAGTTTTGGTTTAAATTTTCAATGCGCGCAACAGTTGCTGAAAAGTCCTTGATGTCGGCTTTGGTATTACCGAGTTCACTGGTTTTAGCTTGATAATCTTGGAAAAGTGAATCGAAGTTAGCCTTTACACCATCAATGTCAGCCCCAGCGTTCATAGCTTGTCTAAAACTTAGGTCGGCACGCGATAAGGCCTGGCTTGTTTGGCCAATCTCTAAGAGCAAAGGAGCTCCCTGATCCGATACCGTATGTAGCTGACGGCTAAACTCACTATTGCTTATAAATGACTGAATCACGGAAAAAACCAAAAACAGGCTTAGCAAAAGGAAACTTGCCCCAACCCTACGAATAATGGATATATTTCGCAGCGTATTTCTCATATTACTCAAACTGACAACTCCTTAAGTCGGTAATGCTCGAACTGAGTTCAACTGTCACAACTCAATTTGTTCGTTATTTTAGCAGCTTATCAAAGCATATCGACCTAACAGAACACAAAATTAGGTTTTCTTTGAAAAATCGCGTGCTTTAGCAATATTCGGTTTAGTCTCAGACGGGTTTTCGATAAGCTAATCCTAGATGATAAAGGAGCTAGACATGGCTGAAGAAACAATATTTAGTAAAATAATTCGAAAAGAAATTCCTGCAGATATTGTCTACCAAGACGATTTAGTTACCGCTTTTCGCGACATTTCACCGCAAGCCCCTCACCATTTATTAGTGATACCCAATATTCTCATTGCGACGATGAATGATGTCAGCGAAGACGATGAGCGATATTTGGGCCGTATGATGCGCGTAGCAGCAGATTTAGCTAAACAAGAAGGTATTGCAGAAGACGGTTATCGATTGATTGTTAATTGCAACGCCCACGGCGGACAAGAGGTATACCATATTCACCTGCACCTGGTCGGTGGTAAGCCACTAGGTCCTATGCTTAGCAAGGTGAACGATTCATGAGTTATTTGATGATGGACCCGGTGTCCTGTGAATTAAGCCATCAAGAAAAGGAAATGCTCGCCCACCCAAGTATTGGTGGCGTCATTTTGTTTAGCAGAAATTATGAAGACCGGGAACAATTAATTGCCCTCACCAAGTCAATTCGCCAAGCTTGCCCGCGTCCAATTTTGATTTCGGTAGATCATGAAGGGGGAAGGGTACAACGATTCCGTCATCAGTTTACGCCAATCCCAGCTATGGGGCATCTTGAAAAGGCTGCTCAAGGGTTTAACATGAGTAGTGCAGAATTAGCGATGCGCGCTGCTTGGGTTATGGCCAGTGAACTTAGGGCGTGTGGGGTTGATATCAGCTTTGCACCAGTTTTAGATTTAGATGAGGAAAGCGAATTTATAAAAGAGCGGGCATTTTCGTCATCCCCAGACGAAGTTATTCGTCTCGCTCGCGCTTTTTGTCGCGGTCAACGATATGCAGGTATGGCTACTACCGGAAAACACTTTCCTGGTCATGGTAATGTTAGTGGGGACTCACACGTTGATATCCCACGCGACAATCGAGAGCCGTCAACCATACTTGATCATGATCTACGGCCTTTTAAAACGCTTATTGAAGAACAATGGCTGGATGCGATTATGCCAGGACACGTCATTTACTCTCAATTTGATGAGCAGCCAGCTGGATTTTCAGAGTATTGGTTGCAACAACAATTGCGTCAAAAATTGGGTTTCAAAGGTGTGATTTTTAGTGATGATTTGTCAATGCATGGTGCGAGCTTTGCCGGTGGATATTTGGAGCGGGCATTACATGCGCGTGCAGCTGGTTGCGATCTCCTATTGGCCTGTAACGATCAAGATGCTACGGTGACTTTACTCGACGGGCTGCCGCAGCAGCAAAGTAACGCAGCCCAAAGGATGTTGAGTAAGACAGCAGCGCTGAGTTGGCCCGAACTTCTCGCTAACCCTAACTATCAGCAATGGCAACACGAGCTACGCGAAATTGAACAAGCGTTCGCCGTTTGATTTAATGTATGCTTGCTATAATGAAGCAAGGTAACTGGAGTTACATATGATTTTTTATTTGCACGGCTTTGATTCCACCAGTCCCGGTAATCATGAAAAGGTATTGCAGCTTCAATTCTCAGATCCCGATGTCCGTTCGGTGGCCTATAGTACTATTCATCCTCGGCATGATATGAGCCAAATCTTGAAACAGGTTCATCAGCAACTGAGCCTAAGCCCTAACGAACCAGCACTTATCACAGGTGTTGGCCTTGGCGGTTATTGGAGTGAACGCATTGGATTTTTGTGCGGTATACCGTCGTTAGTATTCAACCCTAACTTGCACCCTGAACTTAATATGCAAGGCCGTATAGAGCGGCCAGAAGAGTATTCGGATATTGCAGGTAAGTGTATTTCAAACTTTCGTCACCAATACAAAGGACGTTGTCACGTTGTACTATCGCGCAATGACGATGTACTCGATAATACGGCGACAGAAATTGAGTTAAGCCCATTTTATTCGATTATTTGGGATGAACAGCAGTCGCATAAATTCAAAGATATTTCCGCCCACCTCGCGTTAGCAAAAGAGCTAAGAAGCGTGCCAAGTATTTAGTTCTATGAAAACTGGGAATGAGTAGAGAGCCCCATTTCTGCTCATTTTTTTCGCGCTAAAACTAAATCCCTTGCAAGAAAAGTGTGATCTAAGTCAAATTAGACCTATAATAGTTTCTATTTTAATAGATCACGAGGGACTATGAAAATCGTTGTTGTTGGAGGTGGTGCTGGTGGACTTGAGCTAGCGACTAAACTTGGACGTAAACTCGGTAATAAAGGCAAAGCCCAAATCACCTTGGTTGATCGTAATCGAACCCATTTGTGGAAACCCTTGCTGCATGAAGTCGCTACGGGCTCTTTAGACGCTGGCATTGACGCTCTTAGCTATCGCTCGCACGCAGCTAATCATGGTTTCGCTTTTCAAATTGGCGAAGTTTGCGGTATTGATCGCAACTTAAAGCGTGTACTACTTGCACCTATGTTAGAAGAAGGTAAGCAAGTGCTTGCGGAACGCCATTTGGATTACGACATTCTAGTGATGGCTATTGGAAGTATCAGCAATGATTTTGGCACGCAAGGGGTAGCCGATAATTGTATTTTCCTTGATAATCCAGCACGTGCCGAAGTGTTCCATCAACGTATGTTGAATCGCTTTTTACAATTTTCTGAAACCGCAGATATCGAAGCCGGTGATCAAGTAAAAATTGCTATCGTTGGTGCCGGAGCTACTGGCGTGGAGCTATCTGCTGAGCTATATAACGCCGCAGATTATCTACAAAGCTATGGTGTTCCAAAAGTTAGTGCTAAAGCACTCAAAGTCACCTTGGTTGAAGCTGGCCCTCGCATATTGCCAGCCTTGGCTGAGCGTATTAGTTCTGCGGCCCATCAAGAGTTGATAAAAATGGGCGTGGATGTCCGAACCCAAACCTTGATTACTCAAGCTACAGAAGTAGGTTTGCAAACTAAAGACGATCAATTTATTGATGCCGATATTATGGTGTGGGCAGCGGGTATAAAATGCCCAGACTTCATGGCCAATATTGGTGGACTTGAAACTAACCGTATTAACCAAATTGTGGTTAATTCTGCTCTCCAAAGTAAAGAAGATGACAACATTTTTGCAATTGGAGATTGTGCTAGTTTTGAGATCAGCGATGGTAAATTTGTGCCACCTAGGGCGCAATCGGCTCACCAAATGGCTTCAACTGTATTCAAGAACATTGTTTTGAAAATGCGTCAGCAGCCCTTAGAGGCATTTGTTTATAAGGACCATGGTTCTTTAGTGTCTTTAAGTCGTTATTCAACGGTTGGTTCACTAATGGGCAACTTAATGCGAGGTTCGATGACGGTAGAAGGGCGTATTGCGCGAATTGTGTACATTTCTTTATATCGCCTGCACCAAATCGCATTGCATGGCTATATGAAAACTGGCTTGATGATGTTAGTGGGACGAATAAACCAAGTATTAAGGCCAAAGCTTAAATTACACTAGTATTTGGGTACAATAAGCAAGGCAGAAAGTGCCTTGCTTATTGAGTTCGAAAGTTTCGTCAATGATTTACCGAGCGGTAAACCCACAAATTACTTGCCAACCAATTTCCGACCATTCCAACCCCTACACCCATTGCAAAACAAAATGCCAAACCTAGCTGAGTATTAGGAATATAAGCACTTAACAAGCTGAAGCTTCCCAAATTCAATAATCCAGAAACGCTACTTGTGATCGCGAAATGCCCAAGTTGACGCAGTGCTGGTTTGTGATTTCGGTCTTTGAATGTGAAATGTCTATTCGCAAACCAACTAAGAAGGAGGGCGATCACAAACGCTATCGCACGCGCCGGTATAACCGGCACCTGGCTTAGGTTAACTAAGATATAAAAAATCGAATAATCAACAACAAATACGCAGCCGCCGACCAAGGCAAACTTTAAGAATTTGTTTGAGATGCTTGGCATAAGTACATCGCTCTGCGCTTAGTAAATGATACTTGCTCGCAGTTCTGCGTAAACATGGTATCAAGCTTACGATCTTTAGGGAGGACAAGGTAATAGGCCGTCGATTGTTCAACATCATTTGGCGACTTGACAGTTTTAACGGTGCCATTGCTGTAGTAGCGGCTTGAAAACGAATCCGTGTACAAATAATACGTTGGTAGTTCTTGGTCTCTGTCAGACAATAAGCGTTTATCGGCACGGTAATCGGCTTTAGAGGGTACGATAAATAGCAGACTAATAAGTAAAAGAGCCGGTATGATCATCGCAACACTAAGCAGTACTTTTTGATCTGCTTCTTTTCGTGTTTTAGCTAGCAATAAAGCTAATGCAGGGGCCGCAGGAAGTACATATGCTGGCTGAATGTTGCCAGCAAAAGTGAACAGTATCATTGGCGATAACATCCAACATAATAAAAAGCGGGTTTGGCTATCAAATTGCCATCCGAGCTCTTTGTAACTGCGGTAGATTATTTGAGGGATAAAAAGAGTCCAAGGTAGAGCTGCACCTATGAAGTCCAGCCAAATCTTACCTCGAGGATTATCATGGGCACTACCATAAAGGTCACCAGCCCATCCACTCTCGACAAAGCGCAGCCAATGTTCTCCTACAAAAAAATACTCTAAGAATCCCGGAGTGGCTCTTTCAGCCAAAATAAACCAAGGAGCCGATGTTAACAAAAGAAGCGTGAACCCCTTGACTAAGGGGATACGTCGCGCAAGCTCTCGCCAGCACTTTATGAAGCCATATTCCCAGAACAGCCAAAGCCCTGCGCCTAGTGCAAAGATAACGATTGTTACAGGCCCCTTTGCTAACATACCGATGCTTAGCCCTATGAAGCCGAGGTAAGCCCATTTGTTTGGTCCATCCCAAGCGAGGTAGAATCCAGCAAAGGCCATGGTTAAACCCAGTGCTAAGGCCATGTCTGTCATGACTGCGCCAGCAGAAACACTAAATACAGCAACACTCGCTAACACGATGGCGCTGTTGAGAGTATTAATTTGAATTCGTTTAGCAAACATTGCCGTCAGGCCAATGCTAGCAAGGCCTGCAAGCCAATGGGGTAAGCGCATAAAGAATTCGTTGTTTCCAAAAATGGCGATTGAGCTTGCACTCATCCATGTATGAAGTGGCGGTTTCCCCCAAAACGGCACATTGTAATCAAACATTGGCGTAAGCCAATTTCCAGTTTCGACCATGATGCGCGCCATTTCACCGTAACGAGCTTCTGTGGTATCCATAAGAGGATAGAATGCCAAGGTAAATAAACGCACTAAGATAACGCTTAGGAAAACAGACATACTAAGAGCAAAAGGAGACATTTTGGTTAATTTCATAGTGCTAATTATCGCTATTACTTGTTGTTGATGACGTGGGTACTGGAGACACTGGCTGACGCTCAGTTATACTCACTAATGGTTGTTCGTGGTGATGTTCAGCTACTTGATAGATCGGCCGTTGTTTTACTTCAATGAATACTCGCGCCAAGTACTCTCCAATTACACCGAGAGCGATCAACTGAATTGCACTGCTAAATAGCAAGGTAATCATTAGCGTAGGATAACCAGCAACGGACTCTCCATAAACTAGGGTTTTAACCACAACCCATGTCGCATAAATAATGGCAAACATAGCGGTCGAAAGTCCTAGCCAAGTAGCGAGACGCAAGGGCTTAGTTGAAAAGGAGGTAATGCCATCGACGGCGAGTGCTACGAGTTGTGATATGTTCCACTTGCTGTCCCCAAGTTCACGCTGGGGGCGATCAAACTCTAGGGTCGTTTGCTTAAAACCAGGCCAGGCTAATATGCCTTTCATAAAACGATTTCGTTCCGGTAGCCGGTTTATGCTGTCGACGACGCGGGCACTGAGCAACCTAAAATCGCCGACGTTCTCTGGAATACTGTCTTCAGACAAATGGTTGATGAATCGGTAGAAAGCTTTGGCACTTAACTTTTTAAACCAAGTTTCACCATGTCTTTGTTTGCGGCGCATATTTACTACATCAAAGCCTTTGTGCCATTGCTCTAACATTGCAGGAATGAGTTCAGGTGGATCTTGTAAATCCGCATCTAGAATAATAATTGCTTGGCCTCGGCAATGTCTTAATCCTGCCGTCATGGCAGCTTCTTTGCCGAAATTTCGACTAAAGGCGATTATTTGTTGTTCAAGATGTGGGCTTTTTAAGGCCTTAAGCTGCTCTAAACTGTTGTCGGTACTACCGTCATCGACAAAAACGATCTCCACTGCTTCGTCAATACTCGCAGCAGTTTTTTCTAGACTCTGCCAGAGATCAGGGATCCCATGTTGCTCGTTGAATATCGGTATCAGTAAACTAATGCCATTAAAATGGTCTGGCTTCGTTTGATTGTGGCTCTCGGGCATTGGGAAAATCCGTTACTAGTTTAACGCTATTATAACAGCGATATGAGACAAAAGTTTCAGCTTGGCGATGGTACAAGAAATATAGGCTGTCGAGCCAGTAAAATCGAAGGTTTCAAGTCATTAGTTCCGAATAAGGAAGCGATGATTGGTAACGAGCTAAAACTAGGTTTTAAGTTCTTTCCTGCTATTGAATAGTAGGACTAAAAGCATAAGGGCTAACCAAAGTAGTAAGGCATTTCCCCACGAGAAGGTCCAAGTATTGTCATTAAAGGCTAAACACATCAGTGTGATATCACTAATTAATAGTAGCCCAATGAGCTGGAATTGTAGTTTTAGCTTTAAATGGAAATGTTTTGGTAGTAACAAACGCCACAAGGGCAAAACACCAAGAGCTAAACTGACGTAGAATAGCTCTCGTTGTGGGTAAACAAGTTGCATTAGTACTTCCGCGTGCTCGCGAGATGCTGCGGCAATCGCAAATACGATCCAGGCTTTAGCTAAAAAAACACAGCTCAACCAAATTGTTATTGGAGAGCTGGGTTCCAAAGGAAGCGCTATTGCTTGATTAGGCTGGCTTTTCAAGGTTAATTATTTTCTGATCTGTATTACAAGTCCCATCAAAGGGTGGTCAAAGTAGTGAACTTCATCGGATTTAACCCGCCGTTTCTGATCGAACTTGTAACTCTCTAAAACGCTTACAGTTTGAGTGGGAGTTTCGATAATATCGGTAAACTCGCCAACAACAACGTTACTTTCATCACTGTCGATACTGGTGTTTGTCGCTTCGCTAAGCACTGGCTCAAGTTCAATTTGTTTAGTGACTTCCTGCTTGAGTAACATTTGTGCTTCGATATACAGGTAGTGCTGTAAGTAAACTCGAATGCTACCGTCGATTTCCCAATTTTGATTAGTACTAGCTAAAGCATCATTGATAACCTGAGATAACTCTATGCCATCGTTGTTGTCGCGATCGGCAAAATTTTCACCCGCTTGAAACCCGTTGTGTTGTGCGCGGTGTTTGGGTAGCACCGTCTCGCGCCAAGCAATGTGGAGCATAGGCGTAAACCCGGCATGAGTGCGTAAGGAGTTATACTGGCGCTTTAGTCTTAGTGAGCTGCTAGATAGAACTCTGCGGTTTGTGGGTCCATATGCTGGCCAGTCTTTACCATTTATCACCGTAGGCAATCGGGTGAATTGCAACGATTGTAAACAACTTGCATCACTACAACCATATAGAGGCGCAAGTAACTGTGACTCAACTTGAACATCTAAGTACTGCGGCTGTGGCCACTTCTCGGCAGTTGAGCGCAGGCCATCTGTGCGTTTAAAGACGATCATTTCAACAGTAAAAGGACGCGCAAACGCCGATAAACTACTGCTTAGCAGCACGAATAAACTGATGATGGTGAATAAACCTAATGGCTTACGTTGTTTAGTTTGCATGGGCTTTAAGCTGCTCCAATAAGTCTTCGATTCGGGTTAGTCTTTCATCGGCATTGGTTGTGGGCACGTTAAACTTGAGTTTGTTGGCACCATCCAAGCGAAAAATTGCTGGTTGCGATTGTAGCAGGCTAATTAAATATCCTGCATCAACTTTTGTGTGCATTCCAAATTCTATACTGCCACCTTTTGCGTGCGCATCAATGCGCTCAATGCCTAGTTCGTTAGCTGTAATTTTTATCGCTTGGCAACGGATCAAGTTTTTGCCTGGGTCAGGAACAAGACCAAAACGGTCAATGAGCTCTACGTTTAGTTCACGTAGCTCAGAGCTGTCACGACAGTTTGCCATACGTTTATACAGATTGAGACGCGTGGTTACGTCGATAACATAGTCGTCAGGTAATAGTGCTGCAATGCGTAATTCAAGCTCGCATTGGTCGCTTTTGGTAACATCAGTTTCTATTTCTTTACCCGCTTTCATTGCGTCAACCGCGCGCTCTAGCATGTCCATATAGAGGGTAAAACCGATAGCCTCAATTTGACCACTTTGATCATCACCGAGTAGCTCGCCTGCGCCTCGAATTTCTAAGTCATGGGTTGCTAAGGTAAAGCCAGCTCCTAGATCTTCTAGTTGTGCTATTGCATCGAGGCGTTTAACCGCGTCTTTGGTCATGCCTTTGGGCGGTGGGGTTAAAAGATAAGCATAAGCCTGGTGATGCGAACGACCAACTCGGCCCCGTAATTGGTGTAATTGCGCCAAACCAAAGTTGTCGGCCCGATTTATGATAATCGTATTGGCACTAGGTATATCAATACCGGTTTCAATAATTGTGGTACAAACGAGTACGTTAAATCGTTGGTGATGAAAGTCGCCCATAATACGTTCAAGTTCGCGTTCGCGCATTTGACCATGAGCAACTGCAATGCGAGCACTTGGAACCATCGTTTGTAGTTCTTCTGCAACTTTCTCAATGTTTTCAACTTTGTTGTTCAAGAAATAAACTTGCCCACCGCGCATAATCTCTCGAGAGATAGCTTCTTTGATCAGTGGTTTGTCATACTCGCGGACAAATGTTTTAACGGCTAGTCGTTTTGCTGGTGGTGTGGCGATAATGGAAAGGTCGCGCATACCACTCATGGCCATATTTAAGGTTCGGGGAATTGGTGTGGCGGTTAAGGTTAGAATATCTACATCTGCCCGTAACGCTTTGATTTGTTCTTTTTGTCGTACCCCAAAACGATGCTCTTCATCAACAACCAGCAGACCTAAGTCTTTATATTTTATGTCTTTGCTTAACAACTTGTGGGTGCCGATGACGATATCCACTTGGCCTGCGGCAATTTCTGCGATGATTTCAGTTTGCTGTTTAGCGGTTTTGAATCGAGATAAAACTTCGACTCTAACTGGCCAGTTCGCAAAGCGGTCACAAAAGTTATCGAAATGCTGCTGTGCTAAGAGAGTTGTTGGAACAAGTACAGCAACCTGCTTTGAGGCTAAAACCGAGACAAAAGCAGCCCTAAGGGCTACTTCGGTTTTGCCAAATCCGACATCGCCGCACACCAGACGGTCCATTGCGTTAGCACTGCGCATATCAAGTAATGTCGCATCTATCGCTTGCAATTGGTCGTCAGTTTCCTCAAACGGAAATTCACTACAAAACTGCTGATATGAAAGCTCATCGAATTCGAATTTGTGACCGGGTTTGGCTGCTCGACTAGCATAAATATTGAGTAGCTCAGCTGCGACATCTCGAATTTTCTCTGCTGCTTTGCGTTTGGTTTTATCCCATTTATCGCTTCCAAGTTTATTCAGTGGAGCGTTGTCTTCACCGCTGCCTGAGTAGCGACTGATCAGTTGTAAAGACGACACCGGGACGTAGAGTTTCGCTTGATTGGCATATTCCAAAACCAAAAATTCAGTTTTTATGCCGCTATTTTCTATGGTAGTAAGGCCTTGATAGCGTCCCACACCGTGTTCGATGTGAACCACGGGTTGCCCAATTGAGAGTTCAGCTAGGTTTCTAACTAGGGCATCTGGGTTGATAACTTTGGAACTTGCACGTCTTGCGCGCTTAATTACCCGGTCGCCAAGTAGATCAGACTCACAAATAAACGCATAGCGCTCATCAAAACAAGCGCCTTTCAAAAACGGTGCTTGTAACACTAATGTTTTTTGTTTGCTTTTTGCAAGGCCAGCGACTTGGTCTAAGGCTTTAAGATTGAGTTTAAGTGGTTTGAGAAGCTGGCTTAAAGCTTCGCGTCGGCCGGCACTTTGTACCACGAATACCACTTGCCCTTGCCAGGACTCTAAAAACTGTCGCAGAGCCTGTAGAGGCTCTTGAAGTCGATGGTTCACGCTTAAATCGGGTAGAGCCTGTGCAACTACGTGGTGATCGCTCGCTTTAGCTTCAAGTTCATGCAAGGCTATTCTTGGCAAGTTTTTCAGCTCACCAAAGCATTCATCAACGCTTTGGTAGAGTTGTTCAGGTGCCAAAATAGGTCGTTGCACATCAAAGCGACGGTTCTCATAACGTTGACGAAGTTCAGTCCAAAACTCTTGCGCGGCTTGATGTAAGTTACCACTCTCAATTAGCAGAGTGTTTGGATTTAATTGGGCATTAAAGCTAGAAACTTCTGAGTGAAACAACGGCAGGTAATACTCAATGCCAGCCGGCATCAGCCCTTTGCTTACTTGTTGATATATAGAATCGGCGGCGTGGCTAACTTCAAATTGAGAGCGCCAATTGGCTCTAAAACAATCAATACCACTGGCGTTAGTTGGAAACTCGTGAGCAGGCAGTAACTCTATGTGCTCAATATGATCGCCACTTCGCTGGGTATCGGGATCGAAAAGCCGTATTGATTCGAGTTCGTCATCAAAGAAGTCGAGCCGGTAAGGCTGCTGGCTACCCATGGGATATAGATCGAGCAAGCTACCCCGGACTGCAAATTCACCATGTTCCATCACTTGGGTTACGTGTTTATATCCCGCTTCGCTCAATTGATTTCTAAAAGCTTCCAAGTCGAGGTTTTGCCCACTCTTTAACATCAAACTATATTGACGCAAATAACTCATTGGCGCGCAGCGTTGCAGCCATGTATTGATGGGGGCAATGATTACACTTCGATCGTTACTTGCGAGTTGATGCAGGCTTAGCAATCGTTGAGAAATAATGTCTTGGTGTGGTGAAAAAGTATCGTAGGGAAGCGTTTCCCAATCGGGTAGTAAGTGAATATCGCGTTGCGGTGACAAAATATGCAAGGCTTGGTGGAGCTCTATTGCCTCTCGGGTATCTGGGCTTAAGATCACGATGGGACGTTGGATCTGCTCAATATAACGGTGCAGAACCAAGGCTTTACTACAACCTGGTAAGTTAGCTAAACCAAGACTCTTGGCTTTTGATTTAGGTAGAGGGAGCTTTGAGAAAACGGAAATCTGAGTCATTTTATTACTTGTTTTGGTTTTGACGTTGTTGGCTGCGAAGCTTCAACTGCTGTGATTGAACATGCAAACTTGCTCGAACGAGCGTCTCTTGATCTTCTTCACGCAGCCACTGGTAGCTGCAATTGATTTCGAATGAGGGTACTTCGTTATCTGTGTTGGTATCTTCTCTCATTTTGCTTGAGTCCACCTTGAGATAACAAAAAATAGCGGCAGATTCCTCTGGCAAAAATAGCTTGGTTCGAATCAGCTGTCCAATGCTAAGGTTTTGCTTCCAAGCAAAACTGAGCTGAGAGCCTCCGATCTGAATACTTTGCGCTCTGAGGTCGCTTTCGTCTTGTTGCTGAAGAACATAAGATAAAACTTGTTCAATTTTCTGATTTTGACGCATTAAGTATTGCGAGAGCTGCTCTCCAACTTCACCAAGAAGGCGCAAGTTGTTAAACATGTTTTGGTCTTTTAAACCTATTTGGGCGCTGAGTTGGAAGGCCTCAGGCATTTCTGACAAAAACTGCGCGTAATCCGTGGGGCAGTGCTGCGGCTCTACCACCTCGACATTCATATTGAGTTGGTGGTCTACACTGAAGTACTCTTGCTGCATCCGCTTTCCTTAAACTTGCCCGCTGTTTTTCAAGGTTTTAAGTCCGAAATGGGAATATAGCATAGTCAAACAGTGTGCGCTGATGATGTTTGGCAATGTTGTCCCATCAAGGTATTATGGCGGCTGATTTTTCAAAGGCTTGCATGGAAATTGAAACAACTGTCCTTATTACTGCATATTGCGCTACGATTTTCTAGCGGGGCGCGTCAGCAACGCTTTGCATCCTTTGTAAGCTGGTTTTCAACCCTTGGTGTTACCTTAGGCGTAGCGTCCTTGATCGCTGTCATTTCTGTTATGAATGGTTTTTCGCAGCAGCTGCAATCGCGCATCCTAAATGTTGTTCCGCATTTTAGTTTAGCATCAGCGCAAGATACCCCGGCGTTACTAAAAGACGTACCCAACTCACCTTTGATACTCAGCGATGTAATTATACAAAGCCAGCAGCAGCTATTGGCTGCTAGCCTTCAGGGGATCGACCCAAAATTACAAATGGATAGTAAGCAACTTAATGCCCATTTACAGACCACGAATATTGAACAGCTTAAGGCAGGTAAGTATCAACTTATTCTCGGTTCAGGTTTAGCCCGTCAACTCGATGTCAATTTGGGTGATACCCTACGAGTTATTGCGACAGATAGGGTTGTCTACAGTGCATTAGGGGAGTTGCCGGCGCAGCGAAACTTCCAAGTGGTCGATATTTTTGAATTTGGCTCCGAAGTCGACCAAATGTTTGCGATTACCCATATTGACGATTTATCGCGCATGATGCGTAGCTCACGCGAATCGATGCAGGTGACGAGATATTTTTTAGAACGTCCTCTACAGCTTGAATCACTCATTCAACAAGCAAGCCATATGGGGTTGGAATTTGACGATTGGCGACGTTACTTTGGAGAGTTTTTTGCTGCTGTGAAAATGGAAAGAGCTATGATGAGTCTGTTGTTTGGACTTATTATCGCTGTTGCGGCGTTTAATATATTTTCAGCTTTAGTGATGATTGTTGGCGAAAAACTCAGTGATATAGCCATTTTGCAAACGCTTGGTTTATCGCAATCCAAAATCGTAACTTTGTTTGTGATTCAAGGGGCTTGGAGTGGTTGTTTGGGCGCTCTAGCTGGTGGGGTTCTCGGTATAGGCTTAGCGCATTCGATCAATTCCCTTTTGTCTGTTTTAGGTCTTAACCTTAGTCAAAACTTTGCTCAAACGGGTCTACCTGTCTTAGTTGAACCCATGCAAGTGCTTACTATCATTATCTCTGCGATGTTACTCAGTATAGTCGCGACCATTTACCCGGCTTATAAAGCCAGTCAAGTATTACCCGCAGAGGCTTTACGCTATGAATAATTGTTCCCTCCTTGAAGGCGTCAATCTACAAAAGGTTTATCAAGATGGCGATAACCAAACTCAAGTTCTGAAAGGCGTGAGTTTGGAGCTATTTCCTGCACAAGCCATGGCAATAGTTGGCAGCTCGGGTTCAGGTAAAAGTACCTTACTACATGTTCTTGGTGGTTTAGACAGTTTAGACGGTGGCGAAGTGCGCTTTGATGGGGAACGTATTGACAGTTTAAATGCAAGTAAACTTGCGGCAATTCGAAATCAGAAAATGGGATTTGTTTATCAGTTCCATCATCTATTGGCAGAGTTTAGTGCTCAGGAAAATGTAGCTATGCCACTTTGGATAAGCGGAATGAACCGCAGTAAAGCCTTAAAGCAAGCTGCTGAACTACTGGAGCGGGTAGGGTTGGGACATCGTTTAAACCATCGACCATCGCAAATGAGTGGTGGAGAGCGTCAACGCAGCGCAATTGCGAGAGCCTTAGTTAATAATCCCTTATTAGTTTTGGCGGATGAGCCGACAGGGAATTTGGACGAAGACAGTACTGAAACAATTTATCAGTTGCTTCAAGAGTTAAATAGTGAATTAAATACCTCCTTTGTGATTGTGACTCATGACTTGAGTTTAGCTAGCAAGTTCGACCTAGTTAAACGGATGACACACGGTGTTTTAGAAGATTTCACTAGGTCTGAAATCATGCCGGCGGCTCTCTAATGGCGAGTAACTTTTCTCTTAGCTTACTTATCGGACTTCGTTACCACCGGGTTAAACATAACAATGGTTTTGTAAGCTTTATTTCAGCTTCGTCTACGATTGGCATTGCTCTCGGCGTCGCGGTGTTGATTATAGGCTTATCGGTTATGAACGGCTTTGAGCGCGAACTACTCAATCGCTACTTAAGCTTGGCGCCCCATGGCGAGATAGAATCGCCAAATCCCCCATTACTCGGTAGCGAACAACTACAACGCGAACTTGAACAACGACCTGGCATCGAAGCAACGGCACCTTTTATAAATCTCAGTGCTTTGGCTCAACATGGCAAAAAGATGCAGGCAATTGCGGTACGTGGAGTTGATCCTCTGCAGGAGCAGCAAGTCAGCAGTATTCGTGATTATGTGTCCGAAATTGATTGGCAAGCATTTACCGAGCAAAAAGGCTTGCTACTTGGTGGTGGTATTAGTGACAAGCTAGGCATAGAAACCGGCGATTGGATAACTTTATTACTTCCAAATGTCGGAGGTGAAGCAAAAAGTAGTTTTTCTGCAGCAAAACGTCATCGGATTCAAGTGAGCGGTATTTTTCGAGTGCAAGGAATGCTGGATCAGAGCTTGGCGTATATCCCCATAACAACCGCCCGCGAGTTACTTAATTGGCCATCTGGTGAGCATGGGATAAGAATCCAAGTTGCCGATCCTTTGAATGCAGAAGACATTATTTGGGATGCTGCTCGATACGTCAGCCAACGTGTTTACGTGCGCTCATGGATGCGATCGCAAGGTTATTTGTATCAAGATATTCAGTTGGTCAAAACCTTAATGTACGCAATCATGATGTTAATAGTTGCAGTTGCGAGTTTTAACATTATTTCGACCCTTATTCTTGCGGTATCTGATAAACGTCCTGATATAGCAATTCTAATGACGATGGGGGCTCAAAATAAGCTATTGCTGCAAACCTTCATTGTGTACGGCGCTTACAATGGTGTTGTAGGTTCTTTGATTGGTTTAGTTTTTGGAGTGTTAGGTAGTCTCTTCCTACCTCAAATCGCTAATTTAACCGCGGACATATTGGGTCATACCTTGTTATCTTCCGAAGTATATTTCATAAATTTTTTACCCTCAGAGCTGATGTGGAGTGACGTTGCAGTAGTGCTTTGTGTAGCGCTAAGCATGAGTATCCTCGCAACCATATGGCCAGCCTTAAGAGCTACCAAAATCCACGCAGCTCAGGCGCTAGCCTAAGCGGGAACTGCGTGTTGATAAACCCGATGTTTTAAGGTCTTAAGCAGGTTTATGACTATTTAAGGTTAAAAAGTTACGATTAAAACCGTATTATTTTTAAGGTTTTGATTCCTAAGAAAAAAGTTTACATATTCAAATGCACGTTTACAATTAATTAACAGTTGTGGAAATGCTTATATGTTCTGATGATGTAAGCAATACTTGCTTAGGGAAAAACATGAAAATAGTAAAAATCGGTACACTCATATTGGCTATGATGACAAGCTTTGCTGGGCACGCAGGCCTTATTTTACGCGATGGTGGATTGATCTATGACCAAGAGCAAAACCTTACTTGGTTGATGGATGCCAACTTGGCAAAGACCTCCGCATGGGCTGGTGATAATTTAGGAGCTGGAGCTCGTCCTAATGGTAATGGCCAATTGAACTGGGACGCAGCAAACCGCTGGGCACAGCATTTGAATATTTCTGGTTTTAATGAATGGCGGCTTCCGTCCCTTAGTGTTACCGATACTAACAATTCTGGCTTTCAAGATTGTGATTTCGCGTTAAATGGTGGGACTGATTGTGGTACCAATGTGTTGGTTGAAAACTCAGAGTTAGCCTTCTTGTTTTACCAGCAGTTAAGTAATGATTCTATCTGTGACCCACTATCCAGTGGTGTTTATAGTTGTGTAGCTCCTGCGCAGCGTGACGGCTTTAATAGCAACTTTATTGATGCGCTGACAGGTGAAGAGAGTGGCTTTGATAATTTCTTAGCTAGCGGATATTGGTTGAATCAAGAGTACGCTTTGGATACAAGCCGTGCTTGGGCGTTTACCACAAACTCGGGTGCACAAAGTCTATTAAATAAAGAACAGTATCGATTTGCTATTGCTGTACATGAGGGGGACATTGCGAGTGTTAATACCACGCGTTTCGCAAACACCATGCGAGTACCTGAAACCCACACTTCAATGTTGTTTGGGTTAGCACTTGCAGGATTGATGCTGAGAGGTCAACGGCAACGTCGTTAGTACGAATTGACAAAGGCCTGCTAAAAGCAGGCCTTTTTAATGTGGTCGGGATAGCAGGATTTGAACCTGCGACCACACGCCCCCCAGGCGTGTGCGCTACCAGACTGCGCTATATCCCGAAACAGAACCTTAAGCTCTGGCGATGAATTTACGTAGGTCTATGTCAGCTGTCAATAGTATTACTTAGCAAAAACGTTTAAGTGGCGATTTACTCATCATTTTAAGCTTAATTGGCCTTCGTTTTGGGTAAAAATCGCTGCATTTCGTTGAGTACATTAACCAAGATTGGCATCCTCGGTCGAAGTTGCGTTGCTTGATAATCTGCATCCATCACTAAATAATCCCCTTGGGCATTAAATATAGTAATTCGCTCCTCTTGCACAACAGCGTTTTGTTGGGTATCACTAACCAACACCCATGAGTGACGCAAGTTTCCAAACAGGTTGATTCCAGAGCTGTAATTGCGAGCACTAGAACGAACACCGAAATAGTTTTCCATTAGCGTTGGTACTACGTCAAAATGACTGCTTAAAACTTGGTAGCTATGTGGTTCACGGTGGCGATCGAAAACAAATAGTGGGACTTGGGTCTGAAAACGACTAAAACTAGTGCCAGAGCCCCAAACATTGTCCCCTAAATCGTTAAACTCTATCCCATAGTCTGATGTAAAGACGACTAACCACTCTTTTTCGCTAGCTTCAATGGCTTGATAGACATCCGCAAGTTGTTGGTCCAATTGATGAACGGCCGACTTATAGAGCCCTAGCAGTTCGTCTGGTTGAGGTATTTCATCATTGAGACTTAGTGAGTCAAAGTTAGATGCGCCATTTAGGTAGATAAGATCAAAACGAGTTTGTTTTTGATCAGCACTTTGGTGCTCTTTACTTTGTTGCAGCCATTCATTTATAACCCGTTTATCACCGACAATCCCACCTTCAGATTGGGTTGGGCTGGGTTTTTGTAGGCGAGTAAAAGCGTTTATCAAACTGTCACTGTCTTCGCCAAGACTAGTAAATAAATTGAGCTGGTAGCCTAGTTGTTGAGCGCGTTCCAACATTAATGAGGGGCGCTTTTCTTGGTTAAGATACGGCCAGTAAACGCCAGGCATTCCATATAATAAGCTGAAATTACCAATTTGGGGGGTGTTACCCCCGCTGAAGTGGCGCTCAAAACGCTGACTGCGTTGAGAAAGCTGCCAGGTGTTTGGCATGCTAACAGGGTTAAACTCATCAGCACGTAAGCCTTCAGCGACAATAAATAGAACGTTGGTTTGGCGTTGTGGCTTATCGAACTCGAGCGTTGATAAGGGATAGCGAAGTTTGGTATTACTTTCGAGCTGTTCTTGACTCTGATTTTTGAGTTGTTGCTCATAAGCGTAGGCGTCAAAGATCCCTTGCTCAAGTAAGAAGCTGCGAGCGGTCAAAGGATAATACAGCGGATAATTATTCTTTTGGCTGGTAATGGGTTTATATTCCATCGCATCAGCCCAGGCAAACACCAAGTGGGTGAACATAAAACAACTGACTAGAACGATAGTCGCGGGAAATCCGATGCGTTTTTTCTCTAAACGACGCCGATTTGTCCAGCACCAGCGAGCTAAAAATACTTGCAGGGCAAATACAAAAGGCACCAGCATCATTAAGATCCCAAGCTGATTGTTATCGCCCTCTTTACTTTGATTAATGATGACATCAAGCAAGCTAAGGTTTAGGTGTAAATTGTATTGAGAATATACTTGTGCGTCGATGACAAAAAAACTGATGCCAATGGTCCCAATTATCGCACCGATGAAGCGAATAGTGCGATTGCTTGGAATAATAAAGCTTAATGGGAACAAGCTCACTAGATAAATGGCGAACGGGATAAACGCAAACTGACCTAACCAAGAAATGACTAAAAAGCTTTCGCCAGCAAAAGTTGCTGGTGCATCAGCTAACAGTAAATAACGCAAAGAAACTAATAGGGCGAGTATAATATTGGCGAAACAAAACCAGTGGCCCCAACCGATAAGCTGAGAGACTTTTTCTTTATAGGGTAGTTCGGTTTCGATCACCATAAGATTTAATGCTCTTCAGTGTCAATTGAAGCATGTAAGGCTTTAGCGAATCCAGTCGCAATGCTAGTGCGTTGAGCGGGGCTTACTTTAGTATTAAGTAAGTGGGTACACGCATTTCCCAAAACCATTAACCGCAAATCGGTCGGTGTTTGATTGTTTTCAAAGACTTGAAGTATTTCAGCAAGCAGCGTTTCGACATCTTGATTTGAGTATTTGCTAACTATAGCCATATCACTCTGCATTATTTGTTAGAAAGATGCTTATAATAACCCACCTAGTTTTCAAAACCTACAGCAATCCCATGAGTTTAAATCTTAAGCATCTGATTTTGCACTCCTTACGCTGCGATGCGTCTGGTGCGCTAACCCTAATTGAACGTGACAGTGAAATAGAAGCAAGTGCAAATGCACATAGTTTCAGTGAATCACTTCATTTAGCCTATAGTTCAAAGTCGAGTAAGGCCTTCGCCTATTTTGATCCAGAAATACCTAGTTTATTTAAAGACTCTTTGCAACGTTACCGAAACGCTGAACAAGACTTTTTACCTTTTTCTAGTGAATTAGCGAAACAATTATTACAGCAATTACACAAGCATGATACTGCAGAAGAGGGCGTGCTTTTAATCGCTGAATACGAGCATTTAGCCTGTGATTTTTTACTGGTTATGGTGTTAGAACAGAAGCATTCAACCTCGGTTAATGATCAACTCGAAATCATGCCTAGTCATTATTTGGAAACCAATAGTATTCAATTGGCTGCGCGGATTGATCTCACAAGTATGGAGAGAAACCCAGATAGTAACCGCTATGTGTCTTTCATTCGCGGTAGGGCAGGTCGCAAAGTCAATGACTTCTTTGTTGATTTTTTGTGCTGCAGTGATGGCCTTGATGTAAAGCAGCAAAATACGGTCTTGATGGCTGCGGTAAACGACTATATCAAAGTGGCAGAATTAGAACCTGAGCAAGTTCAGGAAAGCCGCCAATTAGTTAAAGGTTATTGCGAGGAGCAACTCAAAGCTGGCAATGACATTCAACTCAATGAACTGGTTGAGCAGTTTCCTGCACCAGCAGAAGAAGATTTAGATTTTTACCAATTTGCCAGTGACAACTATCCATTAGAAGAAGCTTTTCCCGCACAACGCTCTGAGTTAAAGAAACTAACCAAGTACTTTGGTCAAGGAAAAGGGGTCAGTATTAGTTTCGACCAAAGCTTACTTAATGAGCGAATTATTTACGATGAGGTGAATGACCGATTGACCATCCAAGGTTTGCCACCAAACTTGCGCGAACAACTGAAAGGAAACAAACAAAGTTAGTTGCTCTGAAAACCTTACCAAAGGTATTTTGATGATTAAATTACATCATGCAAGCGCTTTCAAGCCATTTTGTTGTTAAATATGTAATTTTATTACATGCAAATAGTGCGCTATGTATCGCTGGAGCCTTGCATAACAAGGCTTTAAATCAAATGTAATAATGTTTCAAAAATGGGAGCTGCATCATGTGCGTTTTGTTTTTGATCCGCTAGTATGTGCTTCAGCAAGTGAGGTCACTCTTGCGGCTTACAATTTCGTTGAGCAAAAAAACTTAAGGAAAGGCGAATGAAAAAATCTATTCTAGCTTCTGCAGTAGCAGTCGCAACACTGGGTATGGCAGCAAATGTTTTTGCAGCGACCCCTGAAGGCGAACTCACCATTTGGATTGGTGGTGATAAAGGTTACAACGGACTAGCAGAAGTTGGTAAAAAATTCGAAGCAGATACTGGCGTCGTCGTTAACGTTGCGTTTAATGACGATGTACCAGGACGTTTCCAACAAGCAGCTGCTACTGGTGGTGGTCCAGATATCGTAATTTGGGCTCATGACCGTTTTGGTGATTGGGTAGACTCAGGTCTTATCCAAGCTATTGAACCAAGTGCAGAGAAAATGGCAGAAGTTGAAGACTTCGCATGGCAAGCTACCACTGTTGATGGTGCTATTTATGGTTATCCAGTAGCGGTTGAAGCTGTAGGTTTAATCTACAACAAAGCTTTAGTACCAAACCCACCAACGACCTGGGAAGAAATTCCAGCACTTGATGCCAAGCTTCAAGAGCAAGGTAAGCACGCAATTTTGTGGGACTACAACAACACTTATTTCACTTGGCCGCTGTTCGCAGCAAATGGTGGTTACATCTTTGATTATAAAGATGGCGCATTCGATACCACAAATACTGGCGTAAACAATGAAGGTTCTAAGATTGCTGCTACACTGATTCATAGCTTAATCAAAGGCGGCAATATGCCAGCCGGTGCTGATTATGGTGTTATGGACGCAGCCTTTAGTAAAGGTGATGTGGCGATGGTTATCAATGGCCCTTGGTCTTGGGGTAACTATGAGTCAAACGGCATTGATTTCGGCGTAACTTACATCCCTACGGTTCAAGGCAATGCGTCTAAGCCTATGGTTGGTGTTCTTTCTGCTGCAGTTAGCTCTGCTTCTTCAAACAAAGATTTGGCAACTGAGTTCCTTGAGAACTACTTAGTTACTGTTGACGGTCTTAAAATGGTTGATGCAGACAAGCCTTTGGGTGCAGTAGCACATAAAGAATTTATGCAAGTGCTATCAGCTGATACTAACATTGCAGCTACCTTCGCTAACGCACAGGCTGGTGAGCCAATGCCAAATGTTGCAGCCATGGGTAAATTCTGGTCAGCAATGGAAACAGCGCTTAAGAATATCACTGGTGATCGTCAAACTGTCGACGAAGCTCTTGATACCGCAGCTAAGCGTATCGTGAAGTAATATCGGTCATTACTTCGATACGAAGAGGGGAAACCCTCTTCGTTTGTTTTAAAAAATAACAAAGGTTTTCACAGATGGGTTTATCTGCATCAAAACAGCCCCCAGCTAAGCTTTCTATTTGGTTGAAAGTGCTGTTGATTGCTTTAGTCGTTGTACTTAATGGCTATGCAATTATCGCGATGTACGCGAACGGAGAGTTTGCATTTGCATTGCTAACTCTGGTAATTGTCGCGTCAGGTGTTTATGTTTTCACCAGTAAAAAAACCTATGCACATCGATACATATTTCCAGGCATCGCCGGTATGGTGGTGTTTATTATTTTCCCATTGGTATATACCATTGGTATTTCCTTCACCAACTACAGCGCTACCAACCTGCTAACCTTTAATCAAGTTTTACAACAATTCGAAAGCAAAACTTACACCGACGATAGCGGGGCGTTTAAATTTGGCCTTTATCAACGTGGTGAAGACTTTGAAATTATTGTAGAGCAGGGAGAGCTGCTTTATAGCACCGGTCCAATTGAACTTGATAGCCAATCAGCCGTCTCAATTGCTCATGAGCTTAGCGTTTTAAACGCTAAGCCTAGCGAGAAACCTCTGGCCATTAAAGCGGTTATCCAGAACAAGGATGCGCTAGATAAACTGATTCTGGTGACGCCTAATGAACAAGAATTAGTCCGTAAAGGTCTTCGGGAATTTGCAGGTATTAAGCCTCTATTTACCCCGCTTTTACAAGATGGACAAAGCAGCTACAGTTTGCCCAATGGTGAAACCATTACCAGTGAATTTGCCAAACTCAATGTAAAAGATGGTCGCATCTTAATTCCTAACATGGAAACAGGTTACTTCCAGTACCTTGATGATCAGGGTGAATTGACTGGTCGCGGACTGAAGCCTGGCTTTACGGTTGGCGTTGGCTGGGAACACTTTAAGCGAGTTCTGACTGATGAAGGAATTAAGCAGCCCTTTGTTCAGATATTTGTATGGACGGTAATTTTCGCTACTTGTGCGGTTGTTTTCACTTTAGCTATTGGCATGTTGCTAGCCTGTTTGGTGCAGTGGGAAGAACTTAAAGGAAGGGCCATTTATCGGGTACTTCTCATTTTGCCATATGCAGTACCTGCATTTATTTCGATTCTCGTGTTCAAGGGTTTGTTTAACCAAAACTTTGGTGAAATCAACATGATTTTAGGTAATCTGTTTGGCATTAGCCCAGCATGGTTTACCGACCCTGTATTAGCTAAGTCGATGATCTTAATTGTGAATACCTGGCTCGGTTACCCCTATATGATGATTTTATGTATGGGTATGCTTAAATCTATCCCGGATGATTTATACGAAGCCTCAGCGATGGATGGTGCGGGACCAATAACCAACTTTTTCAACATTACCGTTCCCCTCTTGATGAAACCTTTGGCTCCACTGTTGATCGCAAGTTTCGCGTTTAACTTTAATAACTTTGTTTTGATTGACCTGTTGACTGGCGGTTTACCCGATATTATCGGTGCTTCTACACCTGCTGGTGAAACTGACTTGCTCGTTAGTTATACCTATCGTATTGCCTTCCAGGGTGATGGTGGTAACAACTATGGTTTAGCTAGTGCAATCGCAACATTAATTTTCTTGGTCGTTGGGGCGCTCGCGCTATTAAACCTTCGTATCATGAAAAAGAACGCTAACTAGGAGACCGATCACATGCCCATGGTTCAACCTAAATCTATAAAATATAGAAAACTAGCTACTCACCTAGGAATGATTGTTTTCCTTGCGTTGATTATCTTTCCATTGTTGATGGTCATTGCGATTTCGTTTCGTACGGGTAATTTTGCAGTTGGTGATATCATCCCAAGTAATCCAACCCTCGACCATTGGCGACTAGCAATTGGTATGGATGTTGTAGCGGCCGATGGCTCGGTTACACCACCACCTTTCCCAGTGCTGCTTTGGCTATGGAATTCAATTAAAGTTGCAGGAATTGCTGCGATCTTGATTGTGGTGTTATCTACAACCTGTGCATACGCCTTTGCCCGCATGAAATTTCGCGGTAAAGCAACTTTGTTAAACGGCATGCTAATTTTTCAGATGTTTCCGTCTGTATTGGCTTTGGTTGCTATTTATGCTTTGTTCAACAAGATTGGCGACTATGTGCCTTGGCTTGGACTCAATACCCACGGCGGTTTGATCTTGGCTTATTTAGGTGGCATTGCCTTGCATGTTTGGACAATTAAAGGCTATTTCGAAACGATTGACCCCGCGTTAGAAGAGTCAGCAGCAATTGATGGAGCTTCGCCTTGGCAAGCGTTCCGATTGATTCTGTTGCCGCTGTCAGTACCAATTTTGGCTGTTGTCTTTATCTTGGCCTTTATTGGAGTTGTTACAGAAGTTCCGATGGCGTCAGTGCTTATTTCTGATATCAACAATATGACCTTGGCGGTAGGCTCTCAACTCTACTTCAACCCGCAAAACATTCTTTGGGGTGACTTTGCCGCGGCAGCTGTACTTTCTGGCTTCCCAATTACGGTTGTATTTTTAATGGCGCAACGCTACTTAGTTAGCGGCTTAACAGCTGGCGGCGTTAAAGGTTAATGAATTTACGAAGATTAACCATAAAGGTTAGCCTTCTAAGCTTTGGGCTTAGCCCGTAACAAAGAATTTTGGAAATTACAAAAATGGCAAATGTATCGCTTAATGCTGTTCGTAAAAATTACGATGAAACACTACACAAAGACACACTACGCAATATCAATTTAGATATTAAAGAAGGCGAGTTTATTGTTTTCGTTGGGCCTTCAGGTTGTGGAAAGTCGACCTTGCTACGCATGATTGCAGGTCTTGAGGACATCACCTCTGGCGAATTGAAGATCGGCGACAGCTACATGAACGACGTACCACCGGTTGAACGTAATGTGGGTATGGTATTCCAAAGCTATGCTTTGTATCCACATATGGATCTTCGCGAGAATATGTCTTTTGGTCTAAAACTTAAAAAGATGGACGCAGCAACGATTAAAAAGCGCGTTGATAATGCATCGGATATTTTAGGCTTAGATCCCTTATTAGAACGCAAACCCAAAGAGCTTAGTGGTGGCCAACGCCAACGTGTTGCAATCGGGCGTTGTATTGTACAACAACCTAATGTGTTCCTGTTTGATGAGCCACTATCTAACCTAGATGCTGCGCTGCGTGTAAAAATGCGAATTGAGATTGCGAAGTTGCATAAAGAATTGCAATCGACAATTATCTACGTTACCCATGACCAAGTCGAAGCAATGACCTTAGCCGATAAGATTGTGGTACTAAGCCCGCTTGACGAAGGCGCTGATTCTAACTTAGAGCAATTTGGTTCTCCGCTTGATTTGTATCACAACCCAGACAACAAGTTCGTTGCTGGTTTTATTGGTTCTCCAAAAATGAATTTTGTTGATGCAACCTTAGTTGAAATTAATGCTAAAGACTGCGTTGTTGAACTAATCACTGGTGAACGTGTTACAGCGGCAGTTGACGCTAACCGCGCTAAAGTGGGTGACGCAGTGCAATTAGGTATTCGCCCTGAGCATCTAGTAGAGTCTGAGCATGAGCATGCGCAGAGTAAAGTAACCGGCATTGTTCAAGTCACTGAGCACTTAGGTTCTGAGTCATTCGTTTATATGGACGTTAAAGGTTGCGACTTTACTTTTAAAGCGCGTCCAGAATTTCCAGCTGAAGCTGGAGATCAACTTACAGTTGGTATTCCAACTAACGCATGTTACTTATTTGATGAGAATGAACTAGCGTTCCAACGCACTGCTAAATACAACCGCGGTGCTTAGTTGAGGTAATGCTCATTATGTGACAATACAGGCCTTCATAGCTTAGTTTTAGGTATGAAGGCCTTTTGCTTTCCCGCTTTTTTGCTAGGCCAAGCAAAACTGCAGCGGACCGAAGTTGCTTACCTCAATAGTTCTGAAGATTATTAGAATACATATCTTTGGTATACCCATGTTGGAGCGCAGCTTCTCGTGAGTTTGCCGCCCACTCAAAACCTCGGCGCATCATCTCGCTTACATTTGAGTCGCTTACAATGGCTAAGTTATGACCCAAGGCATTGTAGAAAACGCGTCCAGTTGCCCACATCTTAGTCCACATAACTGGCATTTCCACCATACCATTGGCACTGTGATACCAATTAATACTTGGAAAAATTGTTGTTGCTAATACGTTATTGGCTGGGTCTACTTGCAAATAGTAATGCTCGGTTTCGATATCAAAATCTCTAAGACCAGCACTTAATTCGCTATCTCTATTTTTGAAATGAATCCGTTGTTTAACGCCATCGCCTCCGGGGTGACTGACCCAATTTCCGCCAGTCATAAATTGCCAAAGTACGCTTGAACGAAACGCGTCGCACATACCACCATGGCAACCTGCTAGGCCGACGCCAGAAGCTACGGCTTCGCAAATATTCTCAACATACTTATCAGGGATTTCTCCCATCGTCCAAATTGGAACTATGAGGCTATAACTAGACAACTGAGTTAGGTCAGCAAAACTATCGAGACTATCCGAAATCGTAACCTGCATACCAAGTTCACGGATTTGCTGAGCAAAAAACTGGGCAATTGCCTGTGGTTCGTGGCCGTCCCAGCCGCCCCAGACGATGAGTGCTGTTTTGGGTGCTTGCATTGTATATCTCCTAGTCGATTTGTCCATCAAGTAACTCACAGGGAAGGGGGGGAGTTCTTGAGCATGTACTGGTTATGCTGTGGGTTTCGGTGCTAATACAGGAGCGATTTATGCAATCCATCACTTCAAGTACATGATAAGCGAGTTTTCCACTTGCGCGGGCTGGACGATTTTTGCGAATAGCACTGGCCATATCTGCTAATCCGACACTGCGCATATCTTGTTGATTTGCGTGAGAGTATGGAATGCTTTGCCATTGTGGATTGTGCTGACTAAACAGTTGAATATCGCCATCAAACATATTTGGGTCATTTACTTTTAAGCTGCCAAGTTGTCCGTGCAGCTCAATGGGAGCGGTATGCGTAGCCCAGGTATCAAAACTCATTGAAAAGTTAATTAGCGTTCCGCTTTCAAACTTAAGTAAGGCACAAACGTGGGTGTCAACCTCGACATCTAAAACTTTCCCTCGTTGCTCTTCACAGCTAGCGATTCGTTGCTCGCTACTGCGATTACTCATCGCCGTCACTGATGCCACAGGTCCTAGAATATTGACCAAGGCAGTAATATAGTAGGGGCCCATATCATATAAAGGGCCAGCACCTTTTTGGTAGTAAAATGATGGGTTTGGATGCCAAGATTCATGGCCATGGCAGCTCATATTGGCACTGCCTGCAGTAACTTTTCCAAGCCAGCCATCATCGACGATTTTACGGCAAGTTTGCAAGCCAGCGCCTAGAAAGGTGTCCGGTGCACAACCAACATAAAGATTGAGTTCATTGGCTCTATCGAGTACCTGTTTTGCTTCAGCTAACTCTAAGCCAAAGGGCTTCTCACAATAAACATGCTTGCCAGCGTTTAAAGCCGCAAGATTTACTGAGCAATGAGATTGGGGCGTAGTTAAGTTAAGAATAATGTCAACGTTGGAGTTTTGCAGCAGTTGCTCTATGGATTGAGCTTGTATGCCATGCTCCTGTGCTGTTTTTAGTGCAGCTTCGGGAAATAAGTCGGCGCAATAGTCGATTCGAATATTGTCAAAAAGCTTTGATGCTCGAAAGTAGGACGTACTAATATTGCCACAACCAATAAGGCCGATAATTGAAGGAGTTTGCATTGCTGTTCCATGTTTAGCCATAGATGCTTAATCATAGGTAGATTTTGGCTGCTTAAGAATAGACAAAAGCTTCAAGAACTTGGACTTTTCGTTGTTTGTGATGTTGCTCTCGATTTAACTTGCCCAAGGAGCAAGGAGCAAGGAATAAGGTACAAGGAACAAGGGCAAGAAACAGGGAGTAAGGTACAAGGAACAGGGAACATGGAACAGGGAACAGGGAGTAAGGTACTGGAATAAGGAACGGGGACAGGGGTGATGTAAAAGGTAATGAAATTTTATTTTAAGTTTGAGTGTCTATAGATAGTAAGTTGTTAGAATAACCGAAATTAGCAGTGTTCAAAAAGGAAGTTGTAGTGAAATCTATTGAAACGGTAAAACCTGAGGGGAATTGGGTGGCGGTCCAATCAGCCACATCCCGGCACTCGAGTCGTTCCCCTTGGCTGCTCCCTTCCGGGCCTGACCAGGTCAAAGAATTATCGATGCGAGAGGACCAAAAGGACCACCATAGCACTGCCTCGTTGAGGCGGCGCCATTGTCACCGATTCATTCGCGCGATGCAAGACTCTGTTCAACAATTTACAACTGTTCGATGGCTTTTTGTGCGGATTAAAGCCTTACCAGCCATGTTTAAGTTGCCTTTACTACTTTTTGTTAGCTTTATGTTTAGCGCAACGGCAAGTCATGCAGAAAGTTTTGACCACAGCCAATGGAATCAACTATTGCAAAGTAATGTGACTTACTTTGAAGACAATACTCATAGTCGTATTGCCTATAAAAATGTTGATCGAAAGCTGTTAAAGCAATACTTAAACTCGATAGCGTCGGTAAACATGGACCAGTATCAAAGCTGGAATGATGATGAGCAGCTGGCGTTTCTCATCAACGTTTATAATGCCTATACCGTCAGCTTTATATTAAGTAAGTACCCAGATATTGAATCGATAAAGGAGTTGGGTAGCGTGTTTAGTTCTCCTTGGAAAAAGAAAAACTTTCCACTATTTGGCCAAAATGTCAGTTTAGACCATATTGAACACACCTTAATTCGGGGTGAATTTAGCGAACCACGGATACATGTAGCGGTAGTTTGTGCATCAAAAGGCTGCCCACCGTTACAAAACAAAGCATTTACGGCTCAAAACTTAGAAGCCATGCTTGAAAATGCGATGCAAGGTTTTTTGAGAGGTAGTGAGAATAGCTATAGTCAAGGTGTACTTAAAGTATCCACAATTTTCGATTGGTATGGTGATGACTTTGCTAGCGGTGGGAGCAAGGGTGAACAAGGGGTTAAAAACTATATAGCTAATTATAACGAATTGTTTTCAGTGAGTGTTGAACAAATAAAGAACGCTAAACTAAGCTACCATGAGTATGATTGGTCGCTCAACGACTAGGGATTTGTGCAATTAGTTATTGTTAACTTGGTTTTGTTCAAGTACGCGCTTTTTTTCAAAGTCTTGGCGAACAATATCTAAGGCTTTGAGTACAATGGTTGTCTCTAATTGGTTCTCTTCTAGAATTTGGATCAGGTCAACTGCTAATTGAACTTCGGCTGCTGCATTCTCAAGTGACATAGGGTAATCGCTACTAGTTTTTGTGTTTAAGTAAGTCTAAGCGCTGACGTAAAGCTGTGGTTGAGTTTTGACAGCGCTGTAGTCGTAGTTGTAAGGCATGTTGGTTGGCACTTTGGGCTTCGATGGTTTCTGCTTTGGTGATTTTTTGTTTCAGTTGCGCTTCATAGTGCTTTTGTTTAGCTAAAGCTTTATAGATGGCTTCTCGGTCATCACTATATTGCAAAGACTGTAAGTGTTGTTGCCAATCACTAGTATTTTTACCAAAACTTTGACTAACTTTAGCCAAGCATTGTTTGAGAAATGCAATTTTCACCAAAAAACGTTCGCTGTACTGCTCTAGTAATTCATAGCTGCAATCGCTACGTTGCCCAAGCTCAAGTAGGCGCTCAAATTCAAGTTTTAGTTCAATGGCGTAATCGCTAAATGCATCGCTACGGGTATTAAACGGCGGAAAGCAACGCTGCATTTTTTGAAATGCATTACGTTTTCCTCGCTCATCACTATAGCCAGCATCTTGCTCAAGGCTAATGAGTAACTCGCGTATATGCTGTTGTTTATCGCTATTAAGCCCTAGGCTGGAAAGTGGCGTCATCTAGAACCACGCTTGCCATGCAAGGTTACCGGCAATGATTAAGACCATGGTTATAAACACCGGACGGATGAATTTAGCCCCAAAGCGAATCGCAGAATGTGCACCGAAATAGCTACCAAACATAATACTAAAACCCAACAGCAAACCGATCGTCCAATTAACGTGCCCTAGATAAACAAAGGTAATAAAGCTTACAAAGTTAGACGTAAAGTTCATCGCCTTGGCCAAGCCTGAAGCGAGCAAAATATTTAGTTTATAAAGACTCATACTCGAGACGGTCCAAAATGCCCCTGTACCTGGTCCGGCGATGCCGTCATAAAGGCCTAAACTGAAGCCTTGTCCAAATATTTTGTTGTTCAAACTCGGTCCTGCAGTTGGCAGCTTGTCACCACCATCTTTATTGCTAGGCATTACAATACTATAAACGGCAATAATAATGATCACCAAGGGTAGTAGCTTATCGAGCCATTGAGATGAAATGAAATCTACAGCAAAGGTACCTATAAAGGCCCCGCTGGCCGTTGCAACAAAAGACCATCGCCAGAATTGAGGGTCAAATAGTTTCTTGCGAAAATAGGTCCATGCTGCTGTGCAAGAACCAAAACTAGCCGCTAGCTTATTAGTCCCTAATGCAAGATGTGGAGGGAGCCCAATACTAAGCAGGGCAGGGATCGTTAAGAGTCCACCGCCGCCAGCGATGGCATCTATGAATCCGGCAATCAGCCCAATAGCGATAATTAGCAATAAACTATTGAACTCTAGTCCAAGCTCAAGCATCTAGTCGTGTTTCCTTTATATGTATTCGCATCAGTAGCCAGATATTTCTTTCTGGCCTATTAAAAAACACGCTGAAAGGGGGGAAGCGCGTTAATCAGTTGTTGGCCGTAATGCTTGCTGCGCAGTCGAGGGTCAAGCAAGGTGATAGTACCGCAATCTTCTTCTTTTCTCATTAGCCGTCCACAACTTTGTATTAAGCGCCGGCTGGCGGCAGGCAGCGTGATTAACACGAAGGGGTTTTGACCACGAGACTCGAGTAACTCACTGTGTGTCATTTGTAAGGGATCGCTGGGTACAGCAAAAGGCAGGCGGGCAACAATCAGATGTGTTAAATCGTCGCCAGGTAAGTCAATACCTTCGCTAAAGCCAATGCTGGCTAAAATGGTACTCGCTTCACCTTTTTTTACCGCTGCGCGGTGCTTTTTCAAAACTTGATGGTTACTTTGCTCGCCTTGTTTCCAAAGATTAGTCAGCTTGTGCGCTTGCAAATGGCCATCTACCAAATTGAGTAATCGATAGGAGTTACACAGCACCAAAGTCGCTTCGCGGGCTTGATGGCTTTTCAATATATATTGGGCAACTTGCTTGGAAAATTTAGGGTCTTCTGGCGGGGCTATATCTATAGGTACGTCTAAACGCACCCGGTGATAATCAAACGGTGAGGGCAGCAGCAGCATTTGCTCTGATGATAGGGAATTGTAGAGGCCAGACTGATGTAAAAAATGGTCGAAGCGACCAAGCGCAGACAGGGTTGCCGAAAGCGCAATTACTGAGTAAGCCTTATCCCAAAGTATCTCGCGCAGCAAGCCGCCAACTTCAATTGCGCTGGCATTGAGTACAAAGCCGTCTTTATTCTCACTCATCCAATAGGCAACCGGATAATCGTCCTGTTTACCATAAAGTGCTAAGGTGTTGGCCCAAGTGTCAGCTTGTTCTTGTGCCAAGTGTAAACGCGATAACATAGCTTCGCCAACAGCTGATTTAATTTGATTGTCACTTATAGCATCTTGAATTTGTCCGGCTTGAGACTCAAGCGACGAAACTAATGTGGCAGCAAGCGTACTGTAGTTTTCACTGATATTACTTAAGGTACTTGGCAATTGCCCCAAAGCATAGCGCCAATGAGAAGGCGCTGTGCTAGATGTTGCTCCAAAACTACTTGATTCGAACTTATCTGAATTGGTACTGGCAAATGCCTTAACTTGAGTGAAGGCGACCTTAAGCTCGCTACAAGCATCAACAATTTTTAGTCCGTTGTTACTAGCTTTGCTAGTGTTAAGTCTTTGCTCCAACTGCTGCGCCAATTTAGGGATTTCATCAACTTCTAAGATTGCTTTACTTAGATCAAGCTGGGAGGCGCTGTTGTCGCGAGTAATTTCAGGAAACTGGTGGGCTTCGTCCAGAACGATGATGCAGTTTTCGATTTCAGGTAACACAACTGCGCCACCGCTTTTTAGCTCAGTTAATAACAGGCTATGGTTGATAAGCACCACATTAGCTTTCTTTAATCCCTTTCGGGCTTTTTGTAGCGGGCAGGTACGGTGACGAGCCAGCAAACTATTACAGCTGTGCTTATCCGCTTGTATCTCTAACCACAAACTATCCGCAATTTTACTGGTCCAACTATCGCGATCACCATCCCATTTACCTTGTTGATAGGCGGTTTGCATTTCCAAAAGTTGCTGTTGTTGCTTAGGTTCATCGAACCCTAATGTTTGTTGTGGCCTTGCCAACTTGTGCGCGCAGCAATAACGCAAGCGACCTTTTGCAAGGGCAAAACTAAAATCGCCATCACCAGCGCGATGCACCAAGGGTAACTCTTTATCCATCAACTGCTGTTGCAAGCTAACCGTTGCAGTCGAGATCACCAAGGTTTTGTTTAAGGCTCTGGCTAAAGGAATGGCAGACAATAGATAAGCGAGCGACTTTCCGGTGCCTGTTCCTGCTTCAGCTAAAAGGATGCGCTGCTTCGGATCGATGTCGCCAGCAATAGTCTTGGCAATCTCGGCAATTAACTTGAGCTGTGCCGGACGAGAGCGGAATACTTTCGGGTTTTGTTCACTTAAGTTTTGGTACCAAGCCCGTATGGTTTTTTTGTGGGTAGCGCTGAGCATGACACCTCCATTAATAATGGCGCACATGCTAGCAAAAATAACGCAAGTAAAATAGCAAGCTTGTCGTTTATCAAAGCGCTAAATTGAACCATTTAACCACGAAGCTGGCGCATTAATGAACGGATTCTAACAAACGATGAATGCGTTAAACTGGTTAACCGAATTTTATGCTGCCTATTTGCAACTGAGCAGTTCCAAAAAACACACTTTTGCCATAGAACCTTATGCTGATTTTATGAAAGCAGAATTCCTCAGTTGCTAATAAAAGCGACAATTAAATTGAAGAAAACTAGCGATTTCCTTCAATAAATGTTCAAAAAACGTGAACCGAATCGTTATAAATTTATCTATTTGATACGGAAATCTATATTTTTAATAATTAAATCAGCGGGTTACTGTTTTTTAAGAAAAGTTCATTTTTTTATTGATTTATTTTCGCAGCTTGCTAATCTGTAAACGGCTTCAGGGAAACCTGATGACCACAGGGATTTTATGGACAATTAAAAACTTTTATAAAAAAGTTTATTTGCTAAGAAGGCATAGGAACAATGAAAAAAACTATTCTAGCGATCGCTATTCCAGCACTATTCGCATCAGCAGCTAACGCAGCAGTAATCTATGAGCAAGACGGTGTAACTCTAGCTCTAGAAGGCGCAGCTAAAGTACAATTCCAATCTGACATCGCTAAAGGCGATGGCAACTCAAACTACATCAACGTTAAAGACGGTGATTTTGGTTTTGCTCTTGGTTATGACCTTGGTCAAAACTACACCGTTGGTGGTAAAGTCTCTTATGAGCTTGACAATGACAACGATATTACTCGTAAAGACATGTATTTAGGTGTTATGGGTGACTTCGGTGCATTCACTTTCGGTCGTCAAACATTGATTACTGATAGCATCGGTATTGGTCGTGATAAAGAGTTTGGTTACAAAGGCTTTATCGATAACCTAGACCTACGTGCTGACCAAGTAGTTAAGTATGAACTTGATACTGGTATGTTTTACGGCGGCATTTCACACATGCTTAATGCTGATGAGTCTGCCGAAGTAGAATACTATGACCCAGCTACGAGCACTTGGGTTGGCCTTGGAAACGCAGTTGATCCAAAAAACTCAGCTAGTCTAACAGATGGTCGTTTAGGCTTCCGTGCTGGTGGATTTGATGGACGTGTATATTATGCACAAGCTGAGACTTTAGCATCTGCTAAGTCAAATCTTTGGGCTATCGAAGCTGACTATTCGTTCAGTGATTTCACTATCAGCGCTTCAATTAACGAGTTTAAAGACAAAGATTCAGGTGATAAGAACAAACTATTCGCTTTAACAGGTGAATATGTTATGGATGCTTGGTCATTTGCTGCAGGTTGGGGTCAAGCTAAACAAGACATCGGTTACACAAGTACTAACAAAGTTAACGATTACTATGTCAATGCACAGTATGACTTCTCTTCAAACGTAAATGCGTTTGCTGAATTAGGTTTCTCTGATGCTGACAATACTCGTACTGGTTACGTAGTAGGTATGTCTGCTAGCTTCTAATCGTTTTTAAACGAATACGAAACTCTAAGCTGCCCTAGGGCAGCTTTTTTTTTAAATAATTACTTATAGGAAATAACCGTGATTAGGATCATAATGTTCTTATCCGTTTTCATTGCCAGTGGCGTTACTCATGCTGCAAAAATAGAAGCCGGTTTTGGTATCGAAATCATGGCTGTAAATGGGAAAAAAGTTAAGAAGTCTTATTTAGGAGATGAAAGTAACTTAGATTTTTCTATAGGAACACATCAAGTAGTTTTCCGCTATGGTGCCTTGTTGTTGGAATCAAATACCGACCGGGCATTTAAGTCAAAGCCCTATATAGTGGACTTAGATTTACAAGGCGATACAAAAATAGAATTGGAAAAACGTTTTCGGCGTGTTGCAGAAGCAGATGCTTATTTTAGCCGGACACCTACGTGGATAATAACCACTAACAATACTGAAAGAAAAGTAAATGACGCTATCTTACTTCCAGGAAATGATGGTTTTAACCCTTATTCTGATATCGAAGCCGCTATTGCCGGGTACAATTTGGAGAACGGAGTCGATATTTCTGACAGCGTTGCTAAATCTGAAGTGGCCAAAGCGCAGCAACTAGCCAGCGAATCAACCATTAAGACAGCTGCTGCAGTTGGCGCTGGAACAGCTGTAGCAGTAAGCGCAGCTGATGCTGGACAAAGTGTTGGTAACCTTGAGCAACTGATTAAAAGCTATAGCAGTGCCAATGCCGAAGAGCGTAAAGCATTTCGTCTATGGTTACTTGAGCAAGACTTAAACTAAACTCAATTTTTCTTAAAGCTTTCATAAAAAAGCAGCCTTTAGGCTGCTTTTTTGTCGTTTGGCTTGTGGTTCAAATTATTGCTTAGATTGCAGCTCTACGCGTTACTTTGATAAATGCCGAGCTTCTAAGCAAGCCACAACCTCTTGCAACGGCAGCGCTTCGTTCTCAAGTAGAGCCATTAAATGATAAAGTAAATCGGCACTTTCATTGGTCAGTTCTTCTCTATCTTTAGCCATAGCGGCTAAAGCAACTTCGACGCCTTCTTCGCCTACTTTTTGCGCCATGCGCTTGGTGCCGCGAGCAAACAAACTTGCAGTGTAGCTGCTTTCCGGGTCCGCGGATTTGCGGTCGCTTAATACAGTTTGTAGCTGGGCTATAAAGCTTAATTGCGGCTCTTGATAGTCGGCAAAGCATGAGGCAGTGCCAAGGTGACAGGTTGGGCCGACAGGTAATGCGCTAACCAGCAAAGTGTCTTGGTCGCAATCTAGGCTCATTTGAACTAAGTTAAGAACGTTGCCAGACTCTTCCCCCTTGGTCCAAAGACGATCTTTAGTACGGCTATAAAAGGTTACCTGTTGCTTTTCAAAGCTAGTTTTAATCGCCTGCGCATCCATGTAACCGAGCATGAGCACTTGGCCACTTTGATGATTTTGGATAATTGCGGGGATTAGTTTATCGACTTTTTGCCAATTGATAGCTTCGATTAAGGTTTGGGCTTGTTGACTCATAGTCGGATTGCAACCTCTTGTTGACGTAAAAATTGTTTGAGTTCTTGAATATCAATGATGCTTTTATGAAAAACACTGGCAGCTAAAGCGCCGTCGACATCACTAATTTTAAATGCGTCAGCAAAATGCTGCATGGTTCCTGCACCACCACTTGCAATCAGTGGCACATTTGCGGCGCTGCGCACCAAACTAAGCTGCTCAAGGTCGTAGCCTTGGCGAACACCATCTTGGTTCATAACGTTGAGTACAATCTCACCTGCACCGCGCTCTTGCACTTCTTTAACCCAATCGAGAGTTTGCCACTGAGTTGTAAGGGTACGCGCTTCATCCCCGGTGAATTGCTTCACATGGTATTGACCTGTTTTTACATCGAAGTAGCTGTCGATACCTACAACAATACATTGAACGCCGAATTTGTCGGCTAAACGGGTAACCAAGCTAGGGTCTGCAAGGGCAGGGCTGTTAATTGAAACTTTGTCAGCGCCATGTTGTAGGGTGCGATTGGCATCCTCTAAAGTTTTTATCCCGCCTGCGACGCAAAATGGAATATCAATCACCTCGGCGACGCGGCTAACCCAGCTTTTATCGACAACGCGCTGATCACTGCTGGCGGTAATATCGTAAAAAACCAGTTCGTCTGCACCTTCTTGTGCGTAGCGCTGCGCTAGAGGGACGATATCGCCCATAATTTCATGATTGCGAAATTGTACGCCTTTAACCACTTTGCCATCTTTAACGTCGAGGCAAGGAATTATCCGTTTTGCCAGCATGCTATTGCCTCCTCAACATTGAATTTTCCTTCGAGCAATGCCCGACCAACAATGACCCCAGCAACGCCGGTGTCGGTGAGTGCCTTAATATCGTCCAAATTTCCGATACCGCCAGAGCTCTGCCAAAGTATCTGTGGGTACTGTTGGCACAAGTCCTTGTACAAACTTACGTTTGAGCCGGTGAGGGTGCCATCTTTTGAAATATCAGTACACAAAACGTGCTTTAAACCCGCTGGAATATAAATGGCGAGTAGGTCTTCGATGCTAATGCCGCTATCTTCTTGCCAACCTGAAACTGCAACGTTCTTATTGCCATCAACATCAATATTGATATCTAGAGCCAATACAATGTGCTCACTGCCATAGCGATTAATCCAAGATGCAACTAATTCGGGCTGTTTTACGGCTGTTGAACCAATAACAACTCGCTGCGCACCGGCATCAAGTAAATCTTTTACATCTTGTTCGCTGCGAATGCCGCCACCAATTTGAATTTTGGCTGGGGTATTACTTAGCAAATGACGAATCACATCTAATTGTCGAAGGCTCGTGTCTTTGGCGCCGTCAAGGTCGACGAGGTGCAGGACATCAGCGCCTTGGCTATGATAGTTAGCAAACTGACGCAGTGGGTCATCGCCGTAAATGGTCTTTTGGGCGTAGTCCCCTTGGTAGAGGCGCACAATTTTACCGTCGATGAGATCAAGAGCAGGAATAATCATAACTACAGGTCCAAGAAGTTTTGAAGAAGTTTAGCTCCGGCTTGACCTGAGCGCTCTGGGTGAAATTGCACCCCATAAAAGTTTTTATAGTTTACCGCCGCACTGAAGTGTTGCCCGTAATCACATTCGGCAATGGTCGACTCACCCACAGCCAACGCATAACTGTGAACAAAATAGAAATAGTGTTGTTCTTCAATCCCCTTGAATAGCGGATTGCCAGCAGACGCTTTGACTTGATTCCATCCCATGTGTGGTAAACGTTGTGAGACTTGTGGTGTTAATGGAGCTACGGTTCCAGGTATAAGTCCTAAGCAAGGCACAGGCTTTTCCGCGACTTTAGCCCCGCCTTCTATGGAATATTCACAAAGCATTTGCATGCCGAGACAAATACCAAGTAAGGGGCTTTCAACCGCCTTAACCACCTCAATTAAACCACGTTGACGCAAGTTGTTCATCGCTTCGCTTGCGGTGCCAACGCCAGGTAAAAATACTTTGTCAGCACTTAGGATTTGTTGCTTGTCGGCGCTAACGATTACCTTGGCGCCTAAACGTTCAAGGGCGAACTTAACGGAGCTTAGATTTGCGCAGCCAGTATCGATAATTAAGTTCACTTATAGCACCCCTTTACTACTAGGCAAGGCATCGCCCTCTATTTTTATGGCTTGGCCAAGGGTTCTGCCAAAACACTTAAATAGCGCTTCTACAATGTGATGGGTGTTTTGTCCCTGTGCTTCCAAGTGCAGGGTACACGCGAGGCTATCACTTAAACTTTTGAAAAAGTGCGGTACCATTTCTGTTGCAAACTCGCCAATATGATCGCGAGGAAATTGAGCGTCAAACTTAAGATAGGCACGACCGCTTAAATCAAGCGCGCACTGAGCTTGGCATTCGTCCATTGGAAGGACAAAGCCAAACCGACCAATGCCACGTTTATTACCCAAGGCTTCACGTAAGGCTTGGCCTAAAGCTAAAGCGGTATCTTCGACACTGTGGTGATCATCGATATGTAAGTCGCCGCTAACTTTACATTGAAGTGAGAACTTACCGTGAGTAGCAATTTGGTCGAGCATATGGTCGAAAAATCCAATACCGGTTTCAATGGCGTTGTTCCCAGGATTATCTAGATCAACGCTCACCGCTATTTGAGTCTCATTAGTATCGCGTTGGACTGTTGCCTTACGGCCTTTACTTAGCAAAGCACGAGTTATCATAGGCCAGGACAAGCTTTCACGGCTGTATTGAAAACTCTGAAGGCCCATATTTTCAGCCAGTTGAACGTCGGTATGACGATCTCCAATGACATAGCTATTGGCAAAGTCAACTTTGCCGGCTTGTAGATAGTCTTTGACCAAACCAAGTCGTGGCTTGCGACAGCTACAATTTTGTTCTTCAAAGTGAGGGCAGATAAGCACATCGTCAAATCGGATGCCTTGGCTATTAAAAATAGCCATCATGTAATTCTGAGCTAGATCAAAATCTGGTGTTGGGAAGGAATTTGTACCCAACCCGTCTTGATTACTAACCATCACCAAACGAAATCCTGCTGCTTGCAGTTTAAGCAATTCTGGAATGACTAGAGGTTCCAATACGACCTTATCGATACGGTCAACTTGCTTATCGCTGATAGGCTCATCAATAAGTGTTCCATCGCGGTCGATAAAAAGAATAGCTTGTTGCATTTAAGACTCCTTGTCCAAGGCTAACAGTGCATCGAGTGTGCGTTGCATTTCGGCTTCGCTACCAATGGAGATTCGCACGCAGTTGGCTAGGCGCGCTTTACTGGCGAAATCACGAAGTACGATGCCTTGTTGGGATAGTTTTTGGAAAACATTTACTGAATCGACAAAACGCACCAGTAAATAATTGGCAGTGGCCGGAAAGATATAGTCGACCAGTCTCAAGGTGTTGATTGACTTAGCAAAATCATCTCGAATCTGATTTAACTTGGCCACACGTTGTTGCATAAGCTCAACACCTTCACAGCTTAAAGCTTGTGCGGCAATATCAGCTACGGGGCGAGCAATCGGATAAGGTGCTATAACCTTGGATAACATTTGAATTACAGCTGGGTGTGCAAGAGTGAAGCCGCAGCGCAGACCCGCTAATGCGAAGGCTTTAGATAGCGTGCGAGTAATGACCAAATTGGGATGGCTTTCCAACATACCAACAACACTTAACTGTGGACAAAATTCTATATAGGCTTCATCGACAACAACCAGGGCCTTACCTTGTTGTTTGACGAGTAAGTCAGCAAGTAAGGTATGATCAAGCATGGTTCCGGTTGGGTTGTTTGGCGCACAAAGAAATATCAATTTGGCTTGGCAATTATTTAGCGCTTCGTAGTTGGGCTGAAAATCATCATCTAAATCGATACTCACAAGGTTAACGCCCATCGTATCAGCGCTTACTTGGTACATGCCATAGGTAGGGCTAGTAATTACAATGGTGTCCTGATTGGGTTCGCAATAGCTGCGTATCAAAACTTCGATGGCTTCATCAGCTCCGCGCGAGGCAAGTAGTTGCTCACGCTTCACACCTGCATAGTTAGCATAGTTATCAATTAAGGCTTTAGGCTGAAATTCCGGGTAGCGATTTAGCTGCTCAGGATTATAACTAACTTTAGCCATTTCTGGGCTTTCGTTAGCGTTCAGCCATGTATCACCACTGCCACCTATGCGGCGCGCACTTTGGTAAGGCTTTAAAGCTTGAATTTGGACGCGAGCCAAACTATCTAGAGCTTGAACGATACTGTCGTCTAAGTTTGAAGAGGGATTCATTGTTCTTCTCCCAAACGGATGGTCAATGCGCGGCGATGTGCGTCCAAACCTTCGGCGTTAGCAATGTGTACCACCGCATCACGTAGTGACTTTAAACCAGGTTCACTTAACTCTTGCACGGTAAAGCGTTTCATAAAGTCGGCGGTACCTAAACTTGAGTAAGTACGAGTATAACCATAGGTAGGCAAGGTGTGGTTGGTTCCACTTGCGTAGTCGCCAACTGACTCTGGTGTCCATTCACCTAAAAAGACACTACCAGCATCGCGCACATGCTCAAGTAAGCTACGCGGTTCTTGGGTCTGGATGATTAAGTGTTCAGGTCCATATTGATTGCTTACCGCCATGGCTTGCTGCATATCCGCAACTTTAATTGCCATACTGTGTGAAATAGCTTGGCTTGCGATGCTACCGCGAGAAAGCTTTTGTAGTTGTTCACTTAAGCTTATACGGGTTTGCTCAATAAGTTGGTCGCTGTCGCTAACTAAAACGACTTGCGAGTCAGGGCCATGTTCAGCTTGAGACAATAAGTCGGCAGCCACAAAATGTGGATTAGCAAAGTGATCGGCTATCACTAACACTTCTGATGGTCCTGCTGGCATGTCGATGGCTGCACCACCATAGCGATTGCTTACTTGACGTTTAGCTTCAGTGACATATGCATTGCCCGGGCCGAAAATTTTATCAACCTTTTGTACACTTTGAGTGCCAAAAGCCATGGCAGCGATAGCCTGTGCTCCGCCGGCAGCATAGACTTGCTGAACACCACACAGGTTTGCCGTATACAGAATTTCTGCCGCAATTGGTGGAGGTGAACTCAACACGATCCGCTTGCAGCCGGCGATTAAAGCCGGAATTGCAAGCATAAGCACCGTAGAAGGCAAGGGGGCTGAGCCGCCAGGTACATACAAGCCAACAGACTCAATCGCTTGATGGCGTAGTTCACAGCGCACCCCTGGCATGGTTTCAATATCAACTGCTTGGGGTATTTGCGCGCGGTGAAACGCTTCAACATTAGCTTTGGCTGTTGCTACTGCCGCTTTGAAGTCGCTGCTCAGTTGACTTGCTGCTGCTTCGATTTGAGAATGCGGAACAAGTACTGATTCAATGTCAGTTTTATCAAACAGCTTCGCGTAATTCTTCAAAGCCAAATCGCCAGACTGACGAACTGTTTTGATAACATCTGCGACGACTGTTTCTATTTTGTCGCTGGCTGCGAGTGCGGGCCGAGCGAGCAAGTCTTGCTGAGCGTTGTAGTCGAGGTGTTCCCATTGTGCCACCTTTAACGAAACATCAGCGAAATTGAGTTCAGCCATCGTTTACCCCAGCATTTTCTCAATTGGCATGACCAGTATCGAGCTTGCTCCTAATGCGCTTAGCTCTTCCATCGTTTCCCAAAATAGATTTTCAGTACTCACCATATGAATTGCTACTTTGTCATCATCGCCAGCTAGTGACAAGATTGTTGGGCGCTCACTACCTGGTAGCAGAGCGACAACGGCTTCTAGTTTTGATTTAGGTGCATGCATCATGATGTATTTGCTTTCTTTAGCCTGCATCATGCCTTGCATGCGCATCAGTAACTTGTCTAGGAAAGCTTGATTTTCGCTATTTAACTTTTTGTCAGATTGAATGAGCACAGCCTGAGAGCGATAGATAACTTCAACTTCTTTGAGTCCATTAGCTTCTAGCGTGGCACCTGTCGAGACTAAGTCACAAATGGCATCGGCCAAGCCTGCACGCGGTGCAACTTCAACTGAGCCGTTTAGCATACAAGTTGAAAACTCTACTCCTTTTTCATCCAAGAAGCGTTTCAATATACCAGGATAACTGGTGGCAATACGCTTGTTGGCTAAGCTTTGAGGACCGGTGTACTCGTCCTCGTCTGCAACAGCCAAAGAGAAACGGCAGTGGCCAAAATCTAGACGCTTAAGCAATTTGAAATTGGTGTCTTGGTGTTGAGAAACACGTAACATGCATTCTTCTTCAAGTACGTTCTCACCAATAATCCCTAAATCAACAACGCCGTCCATAACCAGGCCAGGAATATCATCATCACGTACCCGCAATAAGTCGACTGGCATATTTTCAGAATGAACAATCAGTCGCTGTTCACGCAAGTTAATTTTCATACCACAGCTTTTTAGTAGTGCTTGCGATTCTTTACTCAATCTGCCGGACTTTTGGATTGCGATACGTAGGCGTTGATTCGGGTTGTTGTTTTGCATGTTGTTATTCCATTTTAAGTTAATTTTTTAGATGTCAGTTTATTATTGTTCATAAAGAAAACCCCCGGGAGGCATACCTTCCGGGGGTTTCTAATTTGTCTGACACCACCGGAAGCTAATTTGCTTCCAGGTGTACGCCTCCTGAAAGCCTACTCTGGATGATGATGGTGATGTAGATTCAAAAGGTTAAAAATCATTTCTAGTCCCTATTTTCAGCAGAGTTAAAGCCTAAGTGCCACACGCGCTGAATTGTATGGAATTAACTTACCAATCTTAGATTTTTTTGCAAGTATAAATTTGAAATTAGATCTAGATCAGATTTATTGATTGAAAATTAAAGTTGTTTACTTTTTAGCCGATATACTTAATTAGATAGATGTGTGCGTCGCTTTTGTTAGTTGTTGTCGCAAACGTGTTAACGAAGAAGCTTTTAAAAGTTGATGATAGGAGTCAGCTATGAGCCAAGACTTAATTTTCCCCATTATTAGCCGCTTAACCGGTCAAGTTATAAGCCCTAAAGAACGGCTTAGAGTTGAGCGATTGTCGAAAAAACAAAAAATTGACCCGCATGATCAAAACTCGATAGAAAGTGCCGAAGACAATGCTGCCGCTGCCCGTAACAAATCCCGCCATCAGCAACAGCAAGAACCAGATGACGACAGCCACATCGATACCTTCGCCTAAGCACTAATAATTATAGTTTTGCCGCTGTCGAAGTATGAGATACTAAAGCTAACTTTAGCCTTTAGGATTGATGCTTAGCATGCCCGTGAGTTCCACACCCAACTCCACTTCTTTTGAGTCAAGCCAACAAGAAAGTCAATCCAGCTTAAAAGCTAGCGCCGCTTATTTTGAAAGCAAGGGCACGCTTGCCCAGCGTATCGATGGTTTTGCCCCGCGTAGCCAACAACAAGATATGGCAAGTGCCGTAGAGCAATGTATTGAATCTCAAGCAACACTATTAGTTGAGGCTGGAACTGGTACCGGTAAAACCTTTGCCTATTTGTTGCCAGCACTCTTAAGTGGCAAAAAAGTTGTGATTAGCACCGGCTCTAAAGCGCTGCAAGATCAGCTATTTCAAAAAGACTTACCTACGGTGCAAGCGGCGATTGATTATGCAATGCCCGTCGCACTGTTAAAAGGGCGGTCAAATTACTTATGTATTGAGCGGGTGAATAGTTTTGCCCACCGCAGTGGTGGGCAGAGCCCTCAAGTGTTAGCCGAGCTGGTAAAAATTAAGGCTTGGTCAGCCGGTAATCGCAGTGGCGATATTTCAGAGCTTGGTCCAATCGCAGAACGGGCCGACATCTTTCCTTTGATCACTAGCACTAACGATAACTGTCTCGGTCGAGAATGCGCCAACTACGACGATTGTTACCTGGTTAAAGCCCGCTCAAGAGCTATGGAAGCGCAGCTAGTTGTTGTTAACCACCATTTATTTATGGCGGATATGGTGGTCAAAGAGAGTGGTTTCGGCGAATTAATTCCAGAAGCTGAGGTCTACCTGTTTGACGAAGCGCATCAGTTACCTGATATTGCTATTCAGTATTTTGGCCAAAGCTTAAGTAGCCGCCAGATATTAGATTTGTGCAATGATGTTGAGCTTGCTTATCGCACTGAGCTTTACGATATGGCGCAACTTGCAAAAGCAGCAAAAAAACTTAGTTTAAGTGTACGTGACTTTCGCGTAGCTTTTGAAGGTGAACGCGACAGAGGGGATTTACGACCTTTATTTAAGCGCCCCAAATTTGCACAGCAATTACCTTCAATTCGTGAAGACATGGGCTTTTTACAAAGTGTACTCAAACTAGCTTTGTCGCGCTGCGAGCTCGGTGATAGCTGTTACGAGCGCTTATGCAAGTTCATCAGTCTATTTGACAAAATTGTTCAAGTAAATGCCAGTGGTAATAGCTATTGGTATGAAACAACCCGCATACACTTTACCTTGCATTTAACTCCTTTAAACGTGTCTGAGCGTTTCGATCAAGAGCTGGAACAACGCAAAGCTGCTTGGATTTTTACCTCTGCAACTTTAGCGGTTAACGGTGGTTTTGAGCACTTTCAAAATCAATTGGGCTTGGCTTCTGCTACCACCTTGCTGCTTGATAGCCCTTTTGATTACGCACAGCAGTCAATGTTTTGTGTGCCGCGCTATCTTCCCCAGTTGCGGGATCCAAAAATAGATCAAAAATTGGCGGATATGTTGCTTCCTGTGATTGAAGCCAATCAAGGCCGCTGCTTTTTTCTATGTACCAGTCATTCGATGACACAAAAAATGGCAGCGGTGCTAAGAGAGAAAAGCAATTTTACAATTTTGGTTCAGGGCGAAGCTGCAAAAGGTGAACTTCTCGAAAGCTTTATTGAAGATGGGAACGCGATCTTAGTGGCTACCAGTAGTTTTTGGGAAGGCGTTGATGTTCGAGGTCAGGCCCTGTCATGTGTCATCATTGACAAGCTTCCATTTAGTGCGCCCGATGATCCGATGTTAGTTGCTAAAAGCGAAGATTGTAAAATGCGCGGTGGTGATCCCTTTGCGCAAGTTTATCTTCCAGAAGCTGCGATTGCCTTAAAACAAGGGGTAGGTCGTTTGATTCGGGATCACACTGACCGTGGAGTTGTGATAGTCTGCGACCCTAGAATGGTACATCGTGATTATGGCGAGTTATTCGTAGCTAGTTTACCGCCAATGAAACGTACTCGAGATTTACAACAATTGATTAAGTTTATCCATGAATCCGACTAATAATCCAAGCTTACTGGTTATCGATACCGCCACTGAATACTGCAGTGCTGCCTTGTTACACGATGGAGCCACAAGCTCTCGGGAGCAACTTGCACCGCGCGACCATACCAAGCTAATTTTGCCTTTTGTTCATGCCTTACTGCAAGAACGTAGCTTGAAGTTACAAGATCTTGATGCGATCGTATTTGGTCAAGGCCCTGGAAGCTTTACCGGTGTGCGGATTTCGATTGCGGCTGCCCAAGGTCTAGCCTTTGGAGCAAACTTGCCATTAATTGGGGTCTCCAATTTACAAGCAATGGCACAACAAGCATACAACGAACATGCATGTGACCGATGTTTGGTGGCGATAGATGCACGTATGGGGGAAGTATACTGGGGTGAGTACTTGTCCAGTGATGGTCTTATGCAAAACCTTGGTGAAGAAAAAGTCATTGCGCCGGCGTTAATTGTTGGGGACGCATCACCGGGTCATTATGCAGGTACCGGTTGGCAAAGTTATACTGCAGTTTTAGGTGAGCGCTATACTCAAGCTTTAGATAGCCAAGTGCTATATCCAAAGGCGGAATCGATGATCAGCGCAGCCAAAGCAAAATGGGCTAAACAAGATTTACTTGACCCATCAACGGCTGAACCTGTTTATTTACGTAATACGGTGACTTGGAAAAAACTGCCAGGACGTGCCTAATTGAATATAACGCAAAAGCCTATCGGAACTAAATGTAAACGCGCGACAAAACAAGGAGACCAGGGTGCTTGATGAATTGAAGGGAATAAGCCTTGCACCAGATTCTTTACGTTGTTTGTTAGGAGCAAAATCCTTTCAGGCGGAATTGTTTAAAGCGCTTAGCCATGCCCAAACTAGTGTACTTATTTGCGCGCTTTATCTTGAAGATGATGAAGCGGGAAGAGCTCTAATAGATGCACTCATTGCTCGAAAAACAATTGTGCCAAATCTACGCATAGACATCGTAGTGGACGACCATCGAGCACGGCGAGGCTTGATAGGGCAAAAAGATAGCGCGGGTAATATAGCAATGTACCAAAGCCGTATCCCGAAACAAATGGGCGACTTTCGCGTACACGGTGTTTCAGTTAAAACCCGAGAACTGCTTGGCGTGTTGCACCTAAAAGGCTTTGTGATTGATAACGAGGTGCTTTACAGCGGCGCGAGTATAAATAATATTTACTTACACCAACACGAACGCTATCGTTTTGATCGCTACCACCTGATCAATAGTCCAGCTTTAGCGCAAAGTATGCGAGAGCTGCTGTATGACAACATACTGGCCGATGATTCGGTACGTATTTTAAGTCCGTTAACGGATCAGTCTCGGGCGAGTCGACAACAGGTAGCTCGCTTTAAGTCTCAATTAACACGAATGAGATATCAATTTGATGGAGTTAAGTCAGGCCTTAGAGTCACCCCTATTATAGGTTTTGGCCGTACACGTAACCCCTTAAACAAGTGCATACTGGATCTTATTAAGCAGTCGCATTCGAGTTTGAGAATTTGTACCCCATACTTTAATTTACCCAATGCGATATCTAGAGCGCTTAGCCGACACTTGCGCTTAGGAAAAAGCATACAAATTATCGTAGGTGACAAAACAGCTAGTGATTTCTATATTCCAGAAGAAGAACGGTTTTCAACGATTGGTGCCTTGCCTTATCTTTACGAACAATCACTTAGAAAATTTGCAAAACGGAAGCAAGCTTATATAGACTCTGGTCAATTAAAGATAGAACTATGGAGTGATGCTGGCAATAGTTTTCATCTTAAAGGGATATCTTCGGATCATAATCGTCACTTGTTAACCGGCAACAATCTCAATCCAAGAGCATGGGCGCTGGATTTAGAAAATGGTTTATTAATTCAAGACCCCAACTCAGAATTCAAAGCGATGTTTGATGCTGAGTATCAGCATATATTGCAACATACACAAACACTGAGCCATTATAGTCAAATTCAAACTATCTCGACGTACCCAAAACCGGTGAGCAAAATCTTAAAACGGATCTCTCGCTTAAATGCTAACTTGTTACTTAAACGGATTTTGTAACGCTAGAATTTGCAGATACTTTGCAAGGTTTTGCTGTGGCAAAGGTAATTTTTGTAACATGAAAAGTGTGATCTAGCTCAAGAAAGTTCTGCAGACTAAGCTGAAACTTTTGTTAAAACATTGTTATTTTATGTGACGCATGAAACAATCGTTTGAAACATTAGTATTAAAACTCTAGAACTAGTGTTTTAAACTACAATAAGAGTGAAACCGTAAATGGATTACGGCTAAACCGGTTTGCAAGGAGATGGGTGTGGAAAAGATTTGGTTGGATAGCTATCCGGAAGATGTACCCCATGATATAGATCTTCGCCGTTACGAATCCTTACTTGAAGTATTCGAAGAAAATGTGGCGAAGCATGCAGACTCAGTGGCTTATATCAATATGGGACAGGTATTAACCTACCGCAGCCTTGAGCAGCAAAGCCGAGCATTTGCAGCCTATCTGCAAAACGAATTAAAGCTGGTCAAAGGCGATCGCGTAGCCTTAATGATGCCGAATTTACTGCAATATCCAATCTGTCTATTTGGTGTTTTGCGAGCGGGCATGGTGGTTGTAAACGTTAACCCCTTATACACACCTCGTGAATTAAAACATCAGCTCAGTGATTCAGGCGCTAAAGCAATTGTAATTGTATCGAACTTCGCCCATACCTTAGAAGAAATCGTCGACGACACCCCTTTAGAGCATGTTATTTTGACTCGTCTTGGAGATCAGTTGTCGGCAACCAAACGAACGTTGGTGAACTTTGTAGTGAAATATGTGAAGAAAATGGTGCCTAAATACCATTTGCCGCATGCTCAGACGCTACGCTATGTTCTGGCTAAAGGTCAGCATCAGCAATATGTTCGTCCGCAAGTTCAAGCAGAAGATCTCGCCTTCTTACAATACACTGGCGGCACAACTGGCGTTGCTAAAGGCGCCATGTTGAGCCACAAAAATATGGTTGCTAATTTACTACAAGCCTTAGCCATTGTTGGCCCTTGTCTGCGAGAGCGCCAAGAAGTGGTCGTTACAGCCTTACCGCTATACCATATCTTCGCATTAACCGCGAACTGCTTTGTGTTTTTCGCACTCGGCTGTCAAAATTTACTAATTACTAATCCTCGGGATATCCCAGGTTTTATTAAAGAGTTAAGTAAAACACCTTTTACGGCAATTACTGCGGTTAACACTTTATTTAATGCACTACTCAATCATGAAGACTTTGCCAAACTCGACTTTTCGAAACTAAACTTGTCCCTTGGTGGGGGAATGGCTGTTCAACAGGCCGTTGCTGAGCGTTGGCAAGATGTTACTGGCCATCGCCTAATTGAAGGCTACGGTTTAACTGAATGCGCGCCTCTCGTTACTGTTTGCCCGTATAACTTGGCAGCCTATAATGGAAGCATTGGTCTACCTGCTCCCTCAACTGACGTTAAGATGGTCGATGACGAAGGTAATGAAGTTGCTTTAGGCGAAGCTGGAGAGCTACTAGTTAAAGGGCCTCAAGTCATGCAAGGTTATTGGAATCGCCCAGAGGCAACAGCTGAGTCTATGCCAAATGGATGGTTTGCAACGGGCGATATTGCTACCGTTGATGAGCAAGGCTTTCTTCGCATTGTCGACCGCAAAAAAGATATGATTTTGGTGTCAGGCTTTAACGTGTTCCCAAATGAAATAGAAGACGTTGTTGCGATGAACGATAAAGTTCTTGAGGTGGCTGCTGTAGGGGTGCCAAGTGAAGTGAGTGGCGAAGCAGTTAAGATTTTTGTGGTTAAACGTGACCAAAGTTTGGGCGAACGGGAACTAATCGAGCATTGTCGTCATCATTTAACTGCCTATAAGGTACCAAAGTTAGTAGAATTCAAAGATGAGCTGCCAAAAACCAATGTTGGCAAAATCTTACGGCGAGAATTGAGGGATGCTTCTTAGTTCTTGCACTAAACAGTGTGGGCCCTATGAGTTATCGCTATATTGATACACCAGAGCAGTTATCTGCTCTGGTGTCGTTTTTAGACCAAGGCCAAGTTCAAACTTGGATGATTGATACCGAGTTTGTTCGCGTTCGAACCTACTACGCTAAGCTTGGTTTAATCCAAATGTATAACGGGGAACAAGGCTATTTAGTTGATCCTCTGGCGTTAGAAATGGACGGGTTTTGGCAAGCACTATCGAGACATGATTGGGTGTTACATGCATTTTCCGAAGACTTAGAAATCATCTTGCGTTGTGCTGGCATGTTAGGCCGTAGCGTTTACGACACTCAAGTTGGAGCTGCGTTCTTGGGAGAAGGCGCCAGCATGGGATTTCAACGCTTTGTTGCAGCCGAACTCGATATCGATATTGAAAAGGGCGAAGCAAGAACCAATTGGCTGGCGCGTCCACTAACTCAAGCCCAACTTCAGTATGCTTGGAATGATGTTGCCTATCTCTATCCTGCCTATCTCAAGCAAATTGAAAAACTAGAACAAAGCGGCTTCTTAAGCTTTGCTCAACAAGAATGCCAGCGCTTAGCCAAGGATAAAAGTCGCAAAGTGGTTCCAGATCTTGCCTACATTGATGTTAAAAACTCTTGGAAACTCAAACCGTCGGAATTGGCAATATTAAAAGAACTCGCTAGTTGGCGAGTTGTACAAGCCCAAGCCCGCGATCTAGCGCTCAATAATGTTGTTCACGCCGACAGCCTAATTGTTTTGGCTCAAGCAAAACCTCGTTCATGGTCTGCTTTGAACAATTTAAGGCTTCCAAAGCATGAGCTACGTATACACGGCCAGAGTTTGTTAAAGCTAGTGGAGCAGGGGATTGCAGTTGACCCTAAAGACCGGCCGCTTAAAATTGAGCGTATGGTTGATTTCCCAAGTTATAAAAAAGACTTAGCCCGATTGCGCGAAGTTGTAACTAAAGTCGCTGAAGAGACAGGATTGCCAGAAGATATCCTGGGTCAAAAGAAAATTCTAAATGGGTTCTTGTTATGGCATTGGCAAGGACGCGATCAAGAAAAATTACCTATCTTATTAAGTAGTTGGCGTGCTGCATTATTCGAAACGCATTTGTTAGATTTCTAGATTTAGTTGTAAAAAAAGGCTAGTGTTGAATTCAACACTAGCCTTTTAACATGCGCAACGAAATGCTTAATTTTTGTCAGGAAAGGTGATGTTAAGTTCTAAAATTGATAACTCTTCATCTTTATTGTCTAAGCTGACATTTACTTGGTCAGAATCTATTTCAACGTACTTCTTAATGACATCAAGGATGTCTTGCTTCATCGCTGGCAAGTAATCTGGTCCACTACGTTGGTTGCGCTCATGGGCAACAATGATACGAAGACGCTCCTTTGCAGTTTGCGCAGAATTATCTTCCTTGGTCGAACGGAAATAATCGAAAAATGACACTCTTTATCCTCCAAATAGACGGCTAAATAGCCCTTTTTTCTCTTCTTCTAAGAAACGCAGCGGCATTTCTTCACCAATGAGTCGTGATACAGCGTCGGCATAAGCTTGTCCTGCATCGCTTTCACTATCATAAATGACCGGTTCACCAGAGTTTGAAGCTTTCAATACTGCTGGGCTCTCGGGAATAACACCAAGAATTGGAATCGCGAGTATATCTTGTACATCTTCAACGCTTAACATGTCACCACGTTTTACGCGCTCAGGATTATAACGGGTTAATAGCAAATGTTCCTTAACCGGCTCTAGGCCCTGCTCAGCTCGTTTAGACTTGCTAGCTAGCATTCCTAGTATACGGTCTGAATCACGTACTGACGACACTTCAGGATTAGTCGTTACAATTGCTTCGTCTGCAAAGTAAAGCGCCATAATAGCACCTGTTTCTATGCCCGCTGGGCTATCACAGATGATGAACTCGAAGCCTTCTTCAGCCAAGTCCTCAAGAACTTTAGCAACACCTTCTTTACTTAATGCATCTTTGTCACGAGTTTGAGAAGCGGGTAGTACAAACAAGGTGTCAACCCGTTTGTCTTTGATTAAAGATTGCTTAAGGTTGGACTCACCTTTTATCACGTTTACGAAGTCGTAAACCACGCGGCGCTCACATCCCATAATCAAATCTAGATTTCGTAATCCAATATCAAAATCTATAATGACAGTTTTATGACCACGCAGCGCAAGCCCAGTACCAATTGCCGCGCTGGAGGTCGTTTTACCAACGCCACCTTTACCTGACGTGACAACAATTACTTTTGCCATGCTTTTTCCTTATATGTTGACGTTAAAGCGTAATCGTTAACGCTTTGAATTGCAGTTGATCTTGTTCCAAACTAATTGACTGTGAGCCGGTTGCCATGCTTTTTAACTGGTCATCGACCATATAGTTACCAGCGATGGACACCAACTCAGCCTGTAATTGCTGGCAATAGATTTTTGAATTTGCTTCGCCTTGCGCGCCGGCAATGGCGCGTCCGCGTAGGGTTCCATAAATATGAATGTCACCGTCAGCGATTACTTCTGCGCCGTTACTGACTGAACCAATGACCACCAAGTCAGTGTCTTTTGCGTATACCTGTTGCCCAGAGCGCACTTGCCCATGAACTACTTTAGTAGCTAAACGTTTGGGGCTAACGAGTTTGGTTTCTTCAATGCGGGTTTCAGCCTTAGGAGCCTTCACTTGGGGCTCAATGGCTCGCTTACTATCCGCTCCACTAGTCATAACGGCAATGCCAGCAGCACGGGCTGAAATCTTTTGAGCTTTATCTCGACAACCGGTAACACCGACCATCACAAAGTCTTGGTCTTCAATGATTTGTTTTAATTTGTCAAAGTCGAGTTCAGTTTCAATTTTGGAGATGTTCACTACCATCGGTGCGCAATTGAAAAAGCTAGGCGCAGCGGCGACTTTTTCCATTAACTTTTCGTTCAACGCGTCTAGATCGTTGTTTTGAAGATGGATTACCGAAAGGGTAAAATTTGTTCCTTTAAATTCTATCGCCGGTTGAGACATTTATGTTTTGTTCCTGTACATACTTTAGCGTCATAGCGCAGTGAAGCGCTTTCGATATAATCCAGACCTGTTATACTCGGCTACCTTTCAAACCCTAGCTCGGCTATAGGGCACAAGACTAACAACTCATCTCAGGATATTACCATAGCTATGATCTGTGCTGTCTACAAAAGCATGAAAAAACAAGAAACTTATCTGTATATTTGCAATAAGGATGATTTTTCTAGCGTACCTCAAGATTTAATCGAGCTAATGGGCCAGATGCAACTGGTTACGCTACTTAATCTAAAGAACAAGTCAAAGTTGGCTCGTATTAATATCGATACGCTTCGAGATGCTCTAAGAAGCCCTGGATATTTTCTTCAGCTACCACCCCCACCTGTTGACTACCTTAAGCAACATAAGGCTGCACAAGAACAACTTAAAGGTTTAAATGATGAAGACTAAGCCTTTAAGCCCAGAGTTTTGGAAAACTAAGACCTTGGCAAAAATGAGTGATGATGAATGGGAAGCGCTTTGTGATGGTTGCGGTAAGTGTTGTTTATCTAAGTTAATCGATGAAGACACCGAAGAGCTCTATTTTACTAACATTGCTTGTCGTTTACTTAATCAACGTAGCTGTCAATGCGGTGACTATCCGAATCGTTTCAAAAAAGTGGATGATTGCATAAAAATTAGTATTGATGATATTGAAGCTTTTCATTGGTTGCCCAATAGTTGTGCTTATCGTCGTTTGGCAGAAGGTAAGGATTTGCCGGTCTGGCATCCCTTATTACATCAAGGTAAAAAAGCAGCGATGCACGCCGCGGGGGTATCTATTCGAGGTAAAGTCATATCTGAAGATGAACTGCAAGGACCATCGCAAGATTACATTGTCACTTGGCCCTTGGAGAGTGGAAACTAAAGCGCGTTATTTTTGCTTCGTTTTAGCCTCTTGTTTGGCATTAAAAAGGGCCATTTGCTCCTCAGTGGCTGGTAACTGGTGTTCACTTTTCCATTGCGCATACGGCATACCATAGACAAATTCTTGGGCGTGCGAATATTCAACATTCAAGCCTTGAACTTGAGCTTCAGCAAGTGTCCATTTGGCTAAACAGTTTCGGCAAAAGTCAGCCAAATTCATTAAATCAATATTTTGGACTTCTTTGTGCTCATCTAAATGAGTCAGCAAGCGGCGCAACACTGCCGCTTGGATTGCATCGTTATTCTCTAACATATCTATCCTTTGGTTAATAAATCGGTCAAGGTGATGATGCCTGCGTTCGCTCGCGACATATAGTTAGCCATCACTAGCGAATGGTTTGCCACCAAGCCAAATCCTGAACCATTTAAAATTAGCGGACTCCAAACTGTATCTTGAGTTGCTTCGAGTTCTCGAACGATTTGAGCAACACTCGCACTGGCATTTTTCTTTTCAAGCACCTGTTCAAAATCAATTTGGATGGCGCGCATAAAGTGCAGCAATGCCCACGCTTCACCGCGTGACTCATAAAAAATGTCATCAATTTTCCACCAAGACGTTTTAATCTGGTAGTCAGTAGTCGTCTGGGTGCTTTGTTGAGCGGCGGAGTCTCCTGCCAAGTCTGTATTTTGCATTTCTTTACCGACGCTAGCGCTTAAGCGTTGCGAAAGACTTCCTAAGCGGCTTTGAACTTCGGCAAGGTAACTAACTAAGTTATCAGCTCGGGCATAAAACTGTGCATCCCCTTGGTTTTCATTAGCCAAGGCACTGCGATAACGGATGAGTGCATCAATGCCTTCTTGGTACTGACTTTCGGCACTAGGAAACAACCACGCTTTGTTGTCGATATTAAATTTGGGTTGTGCAATTTTGAGTTCAGGATGTTCTTGCGACTGACTTTGCGAGCGACTGAAATCTTTGCGCATGATTAACGATAAGTCACGAACTTGATTTAGCACGCCGAGCTCCCATGCTGGCATGTTATCCATAATGACACTTGGCGGCATTTTATCATTACTTAAATAGCCGCCACTTTTGTTTAGAAGCGTTTGAGCAACTTCAATCAATGCGGTTGTCGTTGCGTACCCAACGACAGGGCTTAATTGTTCAGCCTCGGCTGCTTGTTCAGCAGCAAGTTTTACATCGAAAGGTTCGGGTTCGCTACTCCACCATACGGCAACTGCATAATTTAAAACAATAAACGCGCCAATACCCCAACGAAGTGATTTTGCGAGTGATGATGATGCCATAGTTATAGTCCTTTTAGGCTTTAATGCTGTTAACGCAGAGCGACTAACAAGCTGTTATTGGTCGGCTAGGCTGAGGCCGTAAGGCCCATTTGACTACTAGCATAGCGGAGTTTTTTTAATCCTAACAGCGATTTAGATTAAACATTTTTAATGAAAAAATTCTAGCGGCAGAGGATGAAAGCCGGTTGAATATAGTTTGACACAAGTCAGTATCAATCAACAAAAGGACACAAATTGTTGTTAGCTAGTGATTGCCAGTCGTTAAGTCTTAAAAGCTAATTGAATCCTTGGGCGGCGTTTCTGCTTAAGTTTGAACGAAGACAGCTTTTTACTGAAATGCGCTCGCTCAAGGATTCATTTAAAAGATTTGGCTAGTGATCAACGAATGACTTGAATCAAGCTATGGCTCGTTCCCGGCTTTATTACAAAATCGATGCTACTTTGGGCGCTTTCAACACATAGGTATTGCTGTTCAGCGTTCTCATGTACGTCGGCCATGCCTGAGGCTAAATCATGCCCAGGATTCCATACGACAACAGAGTCATTGCCTATATTTTCAATGCTAACCTGGTGATGTTGGTCGCGAAGGCTTATGACTTTGTCATTACTCGGATAGATGCGATCGGTTTGTGGTGATAAAGAAAATATTTGTTGTTGCTTACTTTTTTTATCTACAGAGTCTAGATAATGATTGGCTAAATTATCGACTCGAAGGCTAGTAATATCGGCATTAAAATAGCTATGCAAAGCCCCGCCAATCACAATGTTGTCCTGACTAAGATTGCGCGTTGTCAGTTCAAGTTTAAGCTGTTTCCCTACACTCACTTTATACTCGACTTCAAATTCGAAGCCTAAAATCTGTTGCAGCTCTGCATTCGGTAAACGCCACAACATTACAAATTCGTCATCTAAAGACTCAAAGTTTGAAAGCTCCCAAGTTTGGGTTCTCGCAAAACCGTGGTTGGGCGCTGTTTCCAATCCCGTAATCTGACCTTTATAGGGGCCAAAGAAGGGCCAGCAGATTGGTACGCCTCCACGAATAGCCTTATTTGGTGTAAATGCACTCGTGTCGCTCAACCATAATAATTCAGCTTGGTCTTTGGGTTTATAACTAAGTACATGGGCGCCATGGCTAGCAATGTATAATTCTGCAAAAGGGGTTTCAACAAAGAAATAGCATTGTTGGTCCGCGTCTTGATACTCTGATAGGAACAAATGATGTTTTTTGATCAAATTTAGAGAGGCTATATTGGGGTGGTTAAAACTCATGATTTTCTCCAAAAAAAAAGACGACCCTAAGGTCGTCTTATCGTAGACTTTGCTAGTTTAACTAGCAATTTAATGCTCTTATTTAGAGATATGAGCAACTAAGTCTAGAACTTTGTTTGAGTAACCGATTTCGTTGTCGTACCAAGATACAACTTTAACGAACTTGTCAGTTAGCGCAACACCAGCTTTAGCATCGAATACTGAAGTTTGAACTTCACCGATGAAATCTTGTGATACAACAGCGTCTTCAGTATAACCAAGTACACCCGCTAGAGCGCCTTGTGAAGCTGCTTTCATTTCAGCACAAATTTCTTCGTAGCTTGCTGGGTTCTTAAGGTTAACTGTTAGGTCAACTACAGAAACGTTAGCAGTAGGTACGCGGAACGCCATACCAGTCAACTTGCCGTTTAGTTCAGGTAGAACTACGCCAACAGCTTTTGCTGCACCAGTTGAAGATGGGATGATGTTTTGAGAAGCACCACGACCACCGCGCCAGTCTTTAGCAGAAGGACCGTCAACAGTTTTTTGAGTCGCTGTAGTTGCGTGAACTGTAGTCATAAGACCTGATTCAATGCCCCACTTGTCGTTAAGTACTTTAGCGATAGGTGCCAAGCAGTTAGTCGTACAAGAAGCGTTAGAAACGATATCTTGACCAGCATAAGAATCTTGGTTAACGCCCATAACAATCATAGGAGTAGCGTCTTTCGAAGGACCAGTTAGAACTACTTTCTTCGCGCCAGCTGTGATGTGCTTACGTGCAGTAGTGTCGTCTAGGAAAAGGCCTGTTGCTTCAGCAACAACATCAACACCAATTGCATCCCACTTAAGATCTTCAGGGTTACGCTCAGCAGTAACACGAACCGTGTTGCCGTTTACTACAAGGTTACCGTCTTTAACTTCAACAGTGCCATTGAAGCGACCGTGAGTTGAGTCATATTTCAACATGTATGCCATGTATTCAACATCGATAAGGTCGTTAATACCTACAACTTCAATATCAGAACGTTCTACTGATGCACGAAATACGAAACGACCGATGCGGCCAAAACCGTTAATACCAACTTTAATAGTCATAATAGCTTCCAGTTTTTTTCTTTAAGAGATCAAAATAGTAAAATCTGTGCGTAAACTTACAACATTTCAGTGATGGGTCAAGGGATTTAGTCAAATAATTTGCGCAAAATCAAACAATGGCCTGAAATAAAGTTACAACATCTGGAAGTATTTACCGCTATAAGCAAAACTTCAAATCTAATTACGAAGAAAGATTGAAAAGATCATTGAAATTTGGCCTAGATCGATGAAAGCTAGACACGAATTGGTAGAATGTGCGCGATTTTTGGGTTTGGTCAACACTCAACAGTTCAACAACTATAATAATGATTACGGGAATAAACATGTCAGAACAAGTTATCGATCAGCTGGTAAAGCTTCGAGGAATCGAAACCAGCTTTATTGATGCATGGGGGAATCCAGCATCAGTCGTACCACAAAGCAAAGCCACCTTATTAGCAGCTCTAGGTTATCCAGTTGATGACGAAGAAGCCTTGCTTGAAGCTTATGAGAATGATGTAGAAGCCTATTGGAATCAAATAACTCCAGTGGTTAAAGTCGTTCGAGTTGGCCAATCTAGTCCTCTTGAAATACGCTGTCCTATTTATAATGCCAGTCAAGAATACATTTGGTCCATGGTCACTGAATCTGGTGATAAGCACCAGGGGACAGTTAAAGCGGTTGATGGTGAGCTGGTTGCTGTTCATACCATTGACGAGCAAGAATATCATGCCTATGACATTGAATTAGGTCTCGAGCTTGAGCCTGGTTATCACCAACTTGAACTTAGTATTGCTGGTGAAAAATCTCCTTTAGTGAGCGTTCGTTATATTGTTGCCCAACAAGAGGCATTCAAACAACCAGCAATAAGCCAGGGGAAAAAGATTTGGGGACCTAGCGTTCAGCTCTATTGTTTACGTAGTGAGCGGAACTGGGGCGTTGGAGATTTTACCGATCTTAAAGACTTAATTACTGGTATAGGCGCTTCAGGTGGTGATTTTGTAGGTTTAAACCCTATACATTCGTTATATCCATCAAATCCAGATAGCTGCAGTCCTTATAGTCCTTCTTCTCGACGTTGGTTGAACGTTATTTATATTGATGTGGAAGCCATTGAAGACTATGCCAATAGTGCCGCTAAAGCGTTAGTCGAAAGCCCCGAGTTTAAAGCTCGTCTGGAGCAATTACGTAGCACCGAACATGTAGACTATAAAGGTGTTACCGAAGCAAAAATTGAAGCCTTAAAACTCGTTTTTGAAACGTTCCAAGTAAACAATAACGGTCGTACAAAGCGTGGTAAAGCATTTAAAGCCTTTATGATTGAGGGCGGCGAAAGCTTATTGCAACAAGCTAGCTACGATGCAATACAAGAACAGTTTTACGCAGAATTTGGTAATGCTTGGGGCTGGCCAGTATGGCCGGACGAATTTAAGAAATTCCAAAACCCAGCAGTTGCGAAATGGATTAAAGACAATAAGTCTAAAGTGGATTTCTACGCTTGGCTGCAATGGATGGCTGATGAACAGATGGCGATTGCGGACCAACAAGCGAAGGACAGCGGCATGGAGATGGGTATTTACCGTGACCTAGCTGTCGGTGTAAGCGAAGGGTCTTGCGAAATTTGGGGGCAGGGTGACCTGTATTGCCAAGGGGCTACTGTTGGCGCACCGCCTGATATTCTTGGACCTTTAGGTCAAAACTGGGGTTTGCCTCCAATGGACCCAGAGAAGCTTATTGAGCAGCAATACCAGCCTATGGTTGACCTATTCCGTTCTAATATGCGTAGCTGCGGTGCCTTGCGAATAGACCATGCGATGGCTTTACTCCGTTTATGGTGGGTACCTAAAGGTGAGTCGGCTGATAAAGGTGCGTATATGTATTACGCACTTGAAGACTTACTCGGAATATTGATTCTTGAAAGTCACCGTAACCAGTGTTTAATTATTGGTGAAGACTTAGGTACGGTACCGGACGGTATTTTTGAGACCTTCCAAGAAAATGGTATTCACTCTTACCGTATATTTTTGTTTGAACAAGCTGAAGACGGCGGATATACCGCTCCATCTCATTATCCTGTTCAGGCGATGGCAGCAATAACAACTCATGATATGCCAACTCTACGCGGTTTTTGGCATTGCGATGATTTAGCACTGGGGCGCGAATTAGGGCTTTATCCGGATGAAGAAGTATTGCAAAGCTTGTATTCGGATCGTCATAAAAGTAAGCAAAAAATACTAAACAGCCTACATGGCTTGGGTTCGATTCCAGAACATATTAGCAACGATGTAAATTGGGTTGGTATGGATCAAGAACTCAATTATGGGATGCAGACTCATATGGCAGCGGGTAGTTGCGCCTTATTGTCTTTGCAGCTTGAAGATTGGTTGCAAATGGATAAACCAGTGAATATTCCTGGCACCTTTGAGGAATACCCAAATTGGCGTCGTAAACTCAGTCATAATTTAAGCGACATTTTTAATGACTCGCAAATAACGGATCTACTAGCTAAAATTAGCCTAGCTCGTAAAAACGCAAGTTAAGTCGGGCATTGCGTTGACAATATAAAGCCCACTTTTAGTGGGCTCTTTTTTGACCTACGGTTGAGGAATTACGGGTTTAGCGCTTATCAGCATTCTTGAATCCAAGTCTATCGCTATATTTTAAAGTAAGACTGAATTTCAACTAAGCTGAGAGAATCAGTAACATATGGAGATGCTAATTTCAGCTTCAATCTCCCTGTAAATCAAGAATTCAGTATCGACATTTTATCGCGTTGTAATATCAAAAATTTGTCTGTTTTAGCTGTGTTTTTAATCCAACACTAGATATGAAAATGGTTTCAGTCTCACTTTGGACTAATAAGATGTGATTTAACCTTGCAAACACTACGCATATAGGCTGGTTTCCGTTAACCTGTATGGCTATCACTGCGAATTTTAGTGCTCGCATCACCATTTCCCCAATTGTTTACTATTTGAAATAGGGTAGTTCCATGAAAAAAGAGATTACAAGCGCATCCAGTCAACTTGCTGAGCAATTGGCTTCGGTGAGAGTGTCTCAGCCATTTTCTGTTTTAGGGTGCCATAGTCGTGATAAAGGTGCTCAAATCACCGCGTGGCGGCCCGATGCAATCTCTATTCAAGTTGAAGATTTGCACGGTAACAAACTTGGACAGATGTTGAAGTTGGATCAACAAGGTCTGTTTGAATTGGAGTTAGAGAGTATACCAACAGCTTACCAGTTAGCGATTCAATATTCGGACTCTCAAGTCGTTGATATCGACCCTTACCAATTTAACGAACTTGCCTTTGAAGGTCTTGCTCAACTTCACGAAGCACCGCAAAATTTATACAAAACCTTAGGTGCGCAAATTAAGTCGGTTGAACTTGAAGGAAACACAATCAGTGGTGTTAAGTTTGCGGTATACGCACCAAGCGCAGCCGCGGTTAGTTTGATCGGCGACTTTAACCTTTGGGATGGACGAAAACACCCCATGGAGCGCAGTATAGACGGTCACTGGGTGTTATTCGTACCAGGTCTTGAAGCTGGCTGTAAATATAAATTTGAAGTCAAAGACCCTCACGGCAATCAATTGCCGCATAAAACTGACCCTGTAGGATTTTACTCAGAGCAATACCCATCCTTTACATCTATTGTCTGGGATCACAGTCAGTATCAATGGAATGATGAGCATTGGATAGCATCGCAACATACCGACAAACGAAAAGAAGCCATGAGTATCTACGAGGTGCATCTTGGCTCATGGAAACGAAAGCAAGAACAAGAAGGCAAAGGTTACCTTAGCTATCGTGAACTGGCAGACGAACTGGTCAATTATGTAAAAGATATGGGTTACACCCATATAGAAGTGTTACCCGTATCTGAATTCCCGTTTGATGGCTCGTGGGGCTATCAACCTATCGGCATGTTTGCGCCAACATCACGCTTTGGTACGCCCGATGACTTTAAGTATTTTGTCGACCAATGCCACCAAAACAACATCTCGGTCATCATTGACTGGGTGCCGGCTCACTTTCCTAGTGATGCCCATGGTTTAGCTCGATTTGATGGCACCTCATTATACGAGTACGAGGACCCACGCCGCGGCTGGCATAAGGATTGGAATAGCTATATTTATGACTTTGGTCGTGACAATGTAAGACAGTTCTTAGTCGCAAGTGCCTTAATATGGATGGACGAATACCATATTGACGGGCTTAGGGTCGATGCAGTAGCGTCCATGTTGTATTGGGATTATTCGCGTGACGAAGGTGAATGGGTACCCAACGTTGACGGCGGTAACCACAACTATGAAGCGATTAGCTTGCTTAAGTGGTTTAACGAAGAAGTGTATAAACAATATCCGCACGCGATGACCATCGCCGAAGAATCAACGGCGTTTGCAGGTGTGTCTCGACCAACCTTTGATGGCGGGCTTGGGTTTGGTTTTAAGTGGAATATGGGCTGGATGCATGACAGTTTAGATTTCATGCAAAAAGACCCTGCGTTTAGAAAGTATCATCACAACGAAATCACCTTTGCAATGGTGTACAACTATGATGAAAACTTTGTCTTACCGTTGTCTCATGATGAAGTTGTTCATGGCAAAGGCTCCTTGCTTGGGAAAATGCCAGGTGATGAATGGCAACAGGCTGCTAACCTACGTGCTTATACAGCCTTCATGTGGGCTCACCCGGGTAAGAAACTGAATTTCATGGGCAATGAAATAGCGCAAGCATCCGAGTGGAACCATGATACTTCCTTGGATTGGCATGTTTTAGAGTATCCCAAACATGCTGGGCAACAGGCCTTAGTCAAGCAACTGAACGCGACCTATAAGTCGAGTCCAGCTTTGTATCAAGGAGACTACGATACTCGGGGCTTTGAGTGGATTGACCACAACGATTGGGAACGCAGCATTGTTAGTTTCCAGCGTAATGGTATTGAAGATCAACAAACAATCATTGTAGTTTCGAACTTTACGCCACTCGTGCGCGAGTCCTATCGAATTGGTGTTAACCATGCGGGTCGTTACCGCGTAATACTAAATACTGATTCAGAACACTATTGGGGATCTAATGCAGATTGTGGTATTGAGTTCGAAGCCGAGCAGATTGGATGGAATGAACGCGCGTATTCAATTGCGGTGAATTTGCCACCCTTAGCGACTTTGTATATCGAAAAAGTAGTGTAAGTAAAGCCAGCATTGTTTAGTTAAACCAGCCTAAGGGCTGGTTTTTTCGTTTTTAATATTCAAACAAGCACGGTTAATCAGTTAATATGGCAACGGAATGTTAATCAAATTGAGTATTTATGTCTGCCGCCGATAAACCTGATCCTAAAAATAATGCCCAGTGGCTTGAGCAACTGGATGGTGCAAGTTATCAAGTGACCCGACTAGGCGCGACCGAAAGACCGTTTAGTGGGGAACTGTTGTACGAAGTTCGTGCTGGCATATATCGTTGTATCTGTTGTCAAAGCGAATTGTTTGATGCAAACGCAAAGTTTGACGCGGGATGCGGTTGGCCAAGTTTCGATAAATCTATAGATCTTGGAAGCATTCGGTATTTACGCGACTCAAGTCTCTTGATGGAGCGCGTAGAAGTGAGGTGTAGCAACTGTGACGCGCATTTAGGACACGTTTTCGACGATGGGCCCAGTGAAAGCAAACAACGTTACTGTATCAATTCTGTGGCGCTTACATTTGAAGCTTTAGATAAGTCAGCGGAGTCCTGAGTGTATAAAATAGGACTAATTATAAATCCGATTGCCGGCATCGGAGGTAGTGTTGCCTTAAAAGGAAGCGATGATGTTGCCATACTCGCACAGCAGCTTGGCGGAGTATCTGCCGCGAAACAACGCAGTAGATTGTGTTTTGAGGTGCTGCTTGAACAAGGATTAAGTGTTGAAATTATTACTGCCTCAGGGGACATGGGGGGCGATTTATGTACAGAACTTGGTTGGGAACATCAAGTTGTCTACGACGCTCACGATCCCAGTAGTTTTTTAGACACTCAGGCTGCACTTAAAAAAATTCAAGCGCAGCAAGTTGACATTGTGGTGTTTGCCGGTGGTGACGGGACGGCTCGCGATATTAGTGCTGTTCTGAACGAAGGACAAGCCTGTTTAGGTATCCCTGCTGGTTGTAAAATTCACTCGGCTGTTTACGGGGTTAGCCCTAGAGCCGCAGGGCATGTACTGGCCAAGTTAGTTCGCGGTGAAATGCTGAGTATTGCTGAGGCTCAAGTGATGGATATTGATGAGACTGCATTTCGCCAAGGAGTCGTTAAGGCGAAAAGGTTTGGCGAAATGTGGGTTCCGCAAGATCTAAGATATGTTCAATCAGTAAAAATGGGCGGTGTTGAACACGAAGCTCTTGTTATTGAAGATTTAGCCGCGCACATTCAGGAATTACTTGAGCCGGGAGTAAGTTATATAATTGGTTCTGGAAGTACGATTGACGGAATTATGCAGCACTTAAATCTAGAAAATACGCTACTTGGAGTGGATTTACTCAAAGATGGGCAAATTGTTGGGAAAGATTTGACAGCGCAACAACTACTCGACAAAATATCGCTCGAAAATACCCACTTGCTGGTAACGCCGATTGGCGGTCAGGGACACCTATTTGGTCGCGGTAATCAACAATTAAGCGCAACACTATTGCGAAAACTAAGCCGTGAACAGATTTGGATTGTAGCAAGTAAACAGAAAATGAAAGCCCTGCAGGGACGCTGGCTCGTATGCGACACAGGCGATCCCGATTTAGATCTTCAACTTAGTGGCAGCTGGAATATTATCACCGGTTACCATGATCAAATCCGATATCGTGTGTCTAATCCTGAATTTGAGGTGTCCGATGCTCGTAAGTTATTATCAGAAAGTCCAAGCAACATTAGCGCAAGTCCAAATCAGCCAAACAGCTAAACAACAACTGCTTAGCCATGCCCATCTCGCTTATCATACAACGCAAGTCAGCGAACGACCTATGGTGCATACCTTTAAACACCAGATGCTTGAGTTTTTACTACAATCGAGCGATGCGCGCGAGTACAACGATTCTTTACAAACAGAGATGGAACGCGCTTGGCTAGATATTGTTGCGACTCTTGCTACCCCAACCAAGCCGCAGGTTATAGCTTACTCGCGTTTTGAAGATAGCCTTGAGCCACACGCATTGATCTGTAAAGCGCCTGAGCAAATGAGCTCGTTAATGGCTGGTTAAGCTTGCTGTGCTTCTAAAATTTGTTGTCTATAAGCAACTGTGTCTGTGACATCGTAAACAATTAAGCTTACGTGTGTCACTTGCCCTGTTAGCGAGGTCAAGGGAATGATCGTCACGTTTTGGTACATATGTTCCATTATTCCGGTGATAGGCCGATAATTATTAAAAGGGAACACAAAGGGGCGTTGCTCCCAGGTTACAAAGGCTCGGTTGTTTAAGGTAAACACGGTATCGATTTTTCCTGTAAGCCAGTTTTTATCTATATTTGGAAACAGGTCGAACACATTCTTGCCTTGAACCTGGTCTGGGCGCATGGAACTGTGAGCTTCCATAAAGGTATTCCAGCTTTTAATGTTGTATTCTTTATCTAGTACCACCAAACCAACATCAATGGTCTGAATCATTTCAGCCATCCAGTGAAACTCGTTTATATCGTCGCTCATCTTAAGCCTCTTCGTCGAACAAATAGCCGACTTTATTATTCAGGGTTGTTAAGGAGTCTTCGGTGATTAAAATTAGTAAATCGCACTTGATATCAAAGCTTTCTATTTGGTAGTTAATTTCAATAGCTAGGGTTCGCTGCCAGCGACTAGTATTACGGGTAATGAGCTCAGAAATACTCAAGTGTTGCCCCAACACTACCGGCTGACCTTGTGCCAGATTCATGTCTAACTGTTCAGAAATAGCTTTGAGGTAAGCGCCAATCAAAATATTGGCAACATCCATCAGTACTTCAAGTTGACCATGGTCATCAAGCTCACCTTTGAAGCCCATCAATTGCGCCATGTTGGTAAACGCAGAATCACGAAACAACAGAAGGGCCTCACCAGAAACACCCGCACCAATAAACCCTTGGCAAACAGCCGACATTGACTCGTTATCTTCGATTGAACTTAGTGCCATATGCAGTTCGCTGGTTTCCAACATATTAACGTTTGGAATGGGCAGGTGAATAAAGGTGCCGATCATACGCGCTAAAAGATTAGCAGCTCTGCCCATCGCGACATTGGCTACTTCTTGATAGGAGTCCCGATAGGGCGTGATATCAACATTATTACTGTCGTCTACGGTGCTTTTAAGTGTCGCTAGTTCATCATTACCAATGTATTGCGCAGGGGGATTTTTTATAGCTGCAAGTTGTTCTGGGTTTACAATTCCATATTTATGTAAAATATCTGTGATTTTTTCTTTGCTAGTGGGTTTGTTGATAAAATCCAATGCCCCTAGTTGTTTAACCCGTTCATATGCTTGCGGTTGTATATCTCCCGATACAACTATCACTAATGCGGGTAAATCTTGTTTCTGAATGGCTTCGAGTACTTCGTAGCCATCCATGACCGGCATGTTAAGATCTAAAAAAACGATGTCGCCTTTACCAGCTTTGATAGCGTCTAGGCCCTCTTGGCCATTTGTCGCAAGCGTAATTTCAACATCCCAACCCAGTGGTAAGCTGCGAGCCATTTGCTTGCGCGCCATATTGGAATCGTCACAAATTAATATAGGTAAGCGCATTGTTCCTCGACAATTCAGTTGAATATTTACTTATTATCGCCTAATTGGCTAACCGTGGTACACAAAATTTAGAATTGACTTAATTATGTAAATTTTAGTCTATTTTTCGGGACTTAGCCTATATTTGCTGTCTGACCAGTGGGAGAACCAGATTGTTTCATGTTAATCTATGTACTGCTCTAAATCGTACACGGTAGTATTTAATTGAACTCTCGAATCCTAGCTCTACTTGTAAGTAGTTTCTTAATCTTTAGCAGCAACGCGAATGCAGCTCTGATTAATAACAATATCCAGTATTACGAAGTCGAAGCTGAGGACCTCAGGGGCCTACGTCAGCAAATTCAATCTAAAGGGCCTTTAGTTGCTGGGAATAGATATCCAATCCACGGGGAATATCACTTCAAGTGGAAGCCAAAAACCCGCGAAGTTAACCAACAATGCCAGGCTCTAGCACCAGAATTACAGTTACAAGCCCGTCTTAAAATGCCGCGCTGGATTAGCCAAAGCCAAGCTGATTTTGGCAGCCAACAACAATGGCTAAACTTTATTGGAGCAGCACAGCAGTACCATCAGCAGATCAGTAACATTGTTGAGAACAATGCTCAGCGTTTTTCTGACCAAGCAAAAAGCTTAAATGCCGATAACTGTGAACAATTAGCGGCACTTATCGATGCAAAAGGTAGGGCAGCTTTAGCGTCTGCTAATCAACAAGTACGAAATTACCAGCGTAAAACTCAAAGTGGTCGTAGTTTAGGGCTCAGTCTTTCGACGCTTTATAACCAATAGTGTGATAAGCGCTAGTCCATTTACCGAAATGTTGAATCTGCCAATAATGGTCGGTTTTTTCTCAAACGCCGCAGTAACATCCGACCAGGGGCCATGGCGTGAAAAGTTTGAGTATGCAGTGGTATCGCCTCAGCTGCTAATTCACTTGCTAATACTTCTGCGCCAAGAGCTGCCGTGCTCAAGCCTCTAGCACCTAGACCTGCAAAACAATAACAATGGGGATGCTGAGCAAGTAATTGCTGCTGCCAGTGATCACGATAGCTAGGCTCAAGGATTTGCGAATAATCAGGCATCGGCCCTACCATAGGACAGTGATCGCGAAGCATGCCGCGCACTGAGACTCGCGAACGGAAGTGTTGATGCTCTCCAGTTAAAATTTTACCTAAATTTGCTACATTCTGTTGTCGTTCAACGTCGCTAGGCTCGCGGGATTCTTGCTCAAAACGATGACTTGCCCCTAAACAATGAAGATTTTGGTTAGCAGGGGTTAAGTAGCCTTTATAACAAATGACACTATTGAGCTTTTGAAGTTGCTCGTTGGTATGGATCTGTTCAATTTGGCCACCTACGACTTGAATTGGGTAATCTTTGGCTTGGCTAAACTCTTTAATTTGATGACCATTACACACAACCATTGCGGAGAAACTGCGTTCTTGCGTCGAGTGTTGCTTATCGCGTGCATGGTAGCTTAGGCTGACAGAATCGTTTGTGGTTCGAAAGCTTTCAATTTTGCAGTTATATATTTGTTCCAGGTTGCCGCTAGCGTGTGATTGATTGAGTAAGGCTTGACACAAATGGGCTGGACTTAGCCAGCCCGCATTGGGGTGCCACAATCCTGGTAAGCCTAAGCTTAATCCGTGGCGCGCGTCAGCGGTTTGAGCATCGAGGTACTCAAGGGCTTCAAAATCCTGATAGAGTTGTGCCAATTTGATATGTTTGGTCTCAGATTTCAGATCATAATCAGACTCAAATACGCCACAAAATTGATGTGGAATGTCTTCCCCTAGCAAACTTAACTTTTCTACCAATCGTCTTTGGTAGGCGCATGCTTGCCAATAAAACTGGTTTAAATGGGGCTCGGCATTGAGCAATAGCGGGTAAATTGCGCCTTGTGGGTTTCCTGAAGCGCTTTGCGCAGCTGTTGCTTCTTGCTCGAGTAAGCAAACCTTAAAGCCCCGGCGCGTTAAAGCGTAAGCCATGTTACAACCCGCAATTCCAGCGCCAATGACGGCAATTGTTTGTTGTTCCGGTTTAGTATAGTTGCTTATAAAACGTGCGTCGGCAGCCGTATTCTTAAGCTGTGTTTCTGGGCGAAGGTAGTGGCCGCGTAGCATATGTCGTTTAACTGCAAAACCTTTGGTCTTTTCGCAAGTAAAGCCAGCTTGCTGTAGTCCTCGTCGAACAAAGCCGGCAGCAGTAAATGTTGCGAAGCTAGCCTTATTTTTGCTGTGGAAAGCCATGGCATCAAAGAGAGGTTGATTCCACATCTCAGGGTTTTTTGTGGGCGAAAATCCATCCAGAAACCAGCAATCAATTAGCCCCTCTGGATGGGGCACTAATTTTGACAAACTATCCTGAATATCACCTATCCAAAGGTCGAGAGTGATTTGTTGTTGATGAAAGTGCAATCGGTTACAACCGGGAAGAAGTTGCTCTGGGTAAACAGAAATTAATTCGTCTGCGTATTCCTTTAGGCTCGGCCAAGACTGCAGCGCGCGCTTTAAATCAGAGCGTCGCAGTGGATACTTTTCAAAGCTTATAAAATGGATCGCTTTTTTGCTGGCCAGACTTGCTAGTAACTCGCAGCAAGCAAGTAAGTTAAGGCCTGTACCAAAACCAGATTCAGCAATGGTAATTCGATCGTTTGATTCGTGTAGTAGTTTTTCTGATAATCTATTTTGAGCGAGGAACACATATCGACTTTCCTCTAATCCATCATGTTTGGAAAAGTAGACATCTTCAAAATCTGTCGCCACCGGCATTTGCTCGTCATTCCAATCGAGCTTAGCGTATTGAACTGAGCTTTGGTATACGGTGTTGGTGGATGCATTGGGCTGCATTAATACCTCAAAAAGTGCTTTAAGCTGTATTGCTAGTAATTTTATGGCTAAGATAGCGGCATAGTAAAGTGAGTAGATTACGCTATTTGAGTTGCAATGATCTATTTATCATGAGTTTAAATGCCCATATTAAGACGACGAGTTTATCGGGCAAACTGTTGGTAATTTTCAGCGTACACGTGTACTCTCTTCCGACCAGTTGCTAAAAGTTTGTTTGCTAAACTAAGCCCGAATATAAAACAAAGAGAAATTGTCATGAAAAGAGCTGTGATTACCGGTTTGGGGATCGTATCAAGTATCGGTAACAATAAACAAGAGGTGCTTGCGTCACTTAAAGCCGGTCGCAGTGGTATTAGCCACTCCGCAGAATTTGAAGAGTTTGGTTTACGCAGTCAAGTTTGGGGTGATTTGAAAATTAACCCAGCTGAGCACATCGATCGCAAAAAAATGCGTTTTATGGGTGATGCTGCAGCTTTTTCTTATTTGTCAATGGAACAGGCAATTGCCGACGCTAAGCTTGAGCAAAGTGATGTGTCAAATGAGCGTACTGGTTTGGTCGCAGGTTCTGGTGGCGCTAGCTCTAAGAACCAAGTTGAAGCAGCGGATATTCTCCGTGAGAAAGGTGTACGCCGCGTAGGCCCTTATATGGTTCCACGTACAATGGCCAGTACGACTTCAGCGTGTTTAGCGACGCCATTTCAAATCAAAGGTGTTAATTACTCTATGAGTAGTGCATGTGCAACCAGCGCACACTGTATAGGCCATGCTTTAGAGCTTATTCAGCTTGGCAAGCAAGATATTGTTTTTGCAGGTGGTGGTGAGGAATTGCATTGGACATTGGCCATGGAATTTGACGCGATGGGTGCCTTGTCTACGAAGTATAATGAAGCGCCAGAAACAGCTTCACGAACATATGATGATCAACGTGATGGTTTTGTCATCTCAGGCGGCGGCGGTATGGTTGTCGTTGAAGAGCTAGAGCATGCTTTGGCGCGTGGTGCGCATATTTACGCTGAAATCGTAGGTTATGGCGCAACTTCTGATGGTTATGACATGGTGGCTCCGTCTGGTGAAGGTGCCGTGCGTTGTATGAAACAAGCCTTAGCTGGTAACGAACAACCCTTGGACTATATCAATACCCATGGGACATCAACGCCAGTTGGTGATGTCAAAGAACTAGGCGCCATTAACGAATTGTTCTCTGAAAACTGCCCGGCTATTTCGGCAACCAAGTCTATGACTGGCCACGCCCTCGGTGCTGCGGGTGTGCACGAGGCTATCTATAGCATCTTGATGATGGAGAACGATTTTGTAGCTCCAAGCATTAATGTTGATAATTTAGATGAACAAGCTCAAGGATTAAACATCATCACTAATCAAGCCAAATCGATGAAAATTGACCAAGCGATGTCAAATAGCTTTGGTTTTGGTGGGACAAATGCAAGTTTAGTTTTCCGCAGCTATAAATAGTCATTACTACTTTAAAAAAACCACGCCATTGTGCGTGGTTTTTTTATGCGCAGCCTGTCGAGATATCGTTAGTGCTATAGGCGTCACTAGCTGCGAGTTGTATTTATTACCGCGTAAGGTTTTACATCGTAAAGTTCATGTTCGAATCAAAATTCGTCAGATTTTTGTTCAAATTAACGCGTATACAATAGGTCTAATATTTTCCTCTTGGTAATGCATCACCTTTGGCGCTAGTTTGCTATACTCCCGTCCCAAATATCAGCTGCTGATGAAATCAAATGAAAATTATTGCTGACGAGAACATGCCTGCTTTAGACGCATGCTTTTCAAGTTTTGGCTCGATTGAGCGTGTTGCTGGTCGAACTCTCAGTCCTGAACAACTCGTTGATGCTGACGTGTTACTGGTTCGCTCTATTACTCAGGTAAATCAGGCGTTATTGTCAAAAGCCAATACACTGAAATTTGTGGGTACAGCGACGATTGGTACTGAACACATTGATCAGAATTATCTTGCGAGCAAGGATATCCATTTTCATAGTGCCCCTGGCTGCAATGCTATTGCTGTGGGTGAGTATGTGGTGACGGCGCTACTGGCTTTGGCTACTGAACAACGCCGACTACTTAGTCAAATGAGTATTGCTATCGTTGGCGGTGGCAATACCGGTATGCAAGCTGCTCGGTGTTGCAGCGCCTTAGGCATGCAAGTGGTGGTATTTGATCCCCCAAAACACAATGCTGGCTTTGATAGCGCGCCATACCCAAGCGCGGATTTCAACCAAGTGCTTGCGTGCGATGTGATCAGTTTGCACGTACCTTTGACGCGCAGTGGCGATGATCCGACGTATCATTTGTTTGACAAAATGGCTCTGCAACAGCTTAGGTCAGAGCAAATATTGATCAACGCGTGTCGCGGCGAAGTGATAGATAACTATGCTTTGCTTGAGCTTGCCCAACAATCCTTACACCCCAATTTAATTTTGGACGTATGGGAAGGCGAGCCTGAAGTATTATGGCCATTAGTTGAATACGCTCAAATCGCATCCCCTCATATCGCAGGCTATAGTTTTGAGGGCAAACTGCGCGGCTCGTTAATGCTTGCCGAACAACTGTGCAAATCTTTGAGTTTAGAAGCCAATGCATTACCAGATATTGCACAGCTAGCTGGTCCAGCATCAATCTCTAAGATCTGTTTAAACTTAGACGCACAAGATGAACTGAGCGCTCAAGACACACTTGCGCGCAGTTGCCAAAGTATTTATGACATCTATTTAGATGACCGTTATTTTCGAAAACAGGCCCAAACCGTTAGTGGTTTTGATTTGTTACGCAAACAGTATCGACAACGAAGAGAATTTAGCAGTTGTCGCATAGACCTTCCCCCTATAGCTGCGCAAGACCACAGTTTTGACCTTGCGCGTCTAGGATTTCAATTAGGAAATTAAAATGAGTCAATCGACGTCATTAGCTCTTTTTGGAGCTGACAGTACATTAAGCGAGCTAGTGTTAGGCAAAATGGCAACACTTGGGCTCTCTTTTGTAGAAATCTATGCTTTGGTTAAAGATCTCCCCGATATGAGCGTTCTCGAAAGTGGTGATTTGGACGATGAAGAAGAAGCTGAGTTCTTAGATAGTTTAAAAACCGGGTTACGCTATGAAGGGCGTCAATTTCCATTTCAAAGCAGTACTAATTTTGATTGGACCGATGTGCAGTTTGTTTTGATCTGTGATACGGATCCTTATTGGTTGGAAGCCGCCCAAGATGCCGCTGCCTTGGGTGTCATTGTCATTGATTTATGCCAAGTGTTAAACGATCAGCAAGGTGTTAGTCACTTGCCTCTATCGGCTCAAGTTGATGAGCAGTTCTGGTCCGGTCAAAAATTGTTTAAGTTGCCAAGTCCGCAATTAATCCAGTTGTTGAGTATTGCAGAGCCTCTACATCAAGAGTTTTCGCTCGTTAGCATACATAGTGACTGCTTATTGTCGGCTTCAGCATTGGGTAAAAGCGGTGTTGATGAGCTCGCAAGGCAAGCGGCACGTTTACTTAATGGTCTACCCGTTGAAAATTCACTGTTTAATCAACAGTTGGCGTTTAACTTGCTTGATGAAACTAATATTGAGCAAGAACAGTTAGAACAGAGTCGGAATTTTGTCGCTGAGTTAGAATCGGCCCCGATGTTGTTGGGTGATGAAAGCGTCAAAGTTAGTGCTAGTGTGAGCTTTTTACCGGTTTTTTATGGTGATACTCAAAATATTGTTATGGAAACAGCATATCCAGTCGATATAGAAGAAATTGAGCAATGTTTGGCACGCAACGAACAGCGTCTGCGTTTATTTGCTGACAAAACACCCAATGCGATTGTTGATGCGGTCGATTGCGAACAAGTCTTGGTCAGTGGGATTCGTCAGATTTCAGGTAATCGATTTATGTTGCGCGGTTTGAGCGATAATTATAAACACGGCTTACCGGATATAGCAGCCCTCGTGATTCAGAGGTTTACACAGTTATATTAGGCTGTTGTCAATTTGGTGTGCAATAAAGTTGACACATATGCAGCTTTCGGGGCGATAAAGTAGATCGCCTCGACAATGATGGTTATAGTAATCAAATAAACCAAAGTTTGCTTTGATGTACAAAGGCTTAGACAAGGAATGAGAATGGGGCAGAGTAAAACCGTAGCTACGGCAATTGTTGCATGGGCGCTGCTGAACGCGCCAGCGGTTATGGCTGAAAATGATGGCGCTTTTTATGTCGAGCTAGTAGGGCCGGATGAAGTCGTCGACACTCGCAAGCCTCGCGGACAGCAAATTACCTCGTCTTCGAAAACCTATGGACCAACTCGTTCCAGCGATACATTGTGGGCCATTGCAAGTTTGAATCGCCCGAGCCAATCGGTCTCGGTCTATCAAATGATGTACTCATTGCTTCAAAAAAACCCTAATGCTTTCCGTAATCGCAACATCAACCACTTACTTAATGGTCAAATACTGCAGCTGCCTAGCTTAGACGAAGCGTCTGAATTAAGTCACCGCCAATCAGTTGCAGCACTTCAAGCCGATGGTCAAATCCCCGGGGGTAAAAAGAAACCAGCTAAAGTAGCCCCTAAACCTGCAGCTCCAGTTGTTGACAAAGCAGAGCCTGTTGTAGCTGTAACGCCAAGCAAAACTTCAGTTACTAAGGTCGATGAAGTAGCCAAGGTCGAGATGAAAGTTGAAGCCGAAGCTGAAGTTGCAAAACCTGTTGAGCCGCTTCCAAGCCAGTTACCGGAACAATCAGGCATTAGTCAGAAGAATCTAGATGAGCTGCGCGAGAAACTAGAAGATCGAATTGACGAATTAGAAAAACTACGTCGCCAGGAATTCGATGTACTAAAACAGCAAATGGATGAGTCGAGTCAACAATTGATCGGCATTGCTGAAGTCAATCATCGTATGAAGATCCGTGTACAGGAACTTAGTGATGAACTTGCTTCAATGCGCGACGCATTAGGTGAGACGCAGCAGCAACAAGACATAATTATCAACCGTCTTGATCAAGGCGCTCCAATTCCCCAAACTAATCAATCAAGTACTATGGGGACTGGATTCTTCGATTCGATAGCTAATATTGCCCTAGTAATCGCCTTACCGCTGTTGCTGTTAGTACTCTTGGCACTTTGGTTCATTCGTCGTCGTAAAAATACCGATGAAGACGATGAAGCCGATTTAGAAGAAAACATGAGTCTTGAGGACGAAACCGACGAGTATTCGCGTTTATTTACAGAAGACCTTGAACCAGAAGACGATGTCGAGGATATCAACGCAGCATTCCAAACTGATGTCGACGAGATTGTCGAGGAAGACAACGGGCTTGACTCGACAATGTTTGAAGAGGATGAAGATTTAGATTCTCTAGAGCCTGAAGACGAGTCTAGTTTTGATGATTTGGAACTGGGTGAAAGTGATGAACTTGGCGATGCGGAGTCGGGTTTCGATCTTGAAATAGATGATTCTGAGCTCGAAGCGTTAAGTGGAATCGATGCCTTTGACAGTGAAGACTTGGTACCCGGTGATATTGAGGCGGTAGAACCTGAATCTTTAGGTAATGCCGAACTCAATGACTTCGGTTTGGATGTGGATAAAACAGCCGGCGATATAGAACCTTTAGAACAAGTTGATGAGGAACTTAGTTTTGAAGCAGCCGTAGAACAACAAAAAGAAATGGAAGCCGAAATGGCATCGGTTTCTCAAGATGACATCAACGATTTACTCGCTGATATTGATTTAGATAGCGATGTATCGCTAACAGATGGTGATGCTGGGCTAGAAGACCCTAGTTCCGGGTTTGACGATCTTGAAGATCTAATTGGAGAAACACCGGCAGTCGAAACACTAAGCCCGGTAGAAACACCTGACACAGATATTGCTGGTGATAGCGATGACGACTTCTCTATCGACTTTGAATCAGCATTAGATGAAACATTAGGTAACGATGATCCAGCAATTGACGCGGAACTAGAAGAAAGTATTGTCGATCTAGCAGCTGATCAAGATGGAGATTTAAGCTCCTTAGATGATTTATTTGATAGCGGTGACGACGCTGAGACGAATGCTATTGATGGCGATACAAGCATCGACTTCGCCACCGAACAAGATAGTGATTTAAGCTCATTAGAAAGTATGTTCGAAAGCGATGGCGACATAGCGGATAGTGACGACGCTAGCACAGAAGAACCTCAAAGTATGGACAGCATTTTGGAAGAAATGCAAGGCGATACTGAGGACGATTCAGTTGCTGCTGACGATATTGAAGCGATGTTTGACAGCCTTGGGGAAAATATATTTGAAGAACCAAGCGCAAGCGCAGAAGAGTTACCTAGTCGAGAAGAACTTAGCGATCGCGAATTTGTCGACATAGACACCTTACTAAATGATGCTGAACAAGCGAGCGAAGTTGAAGACCCAGAGTTTAGCGAGCAGGGTTTAGATCTGGATATGGATGAATTCCCTGATATCTTAGCTGATGAGTCTGGCTTGGCCTTTTCGGACGCTGATGCAGAACTAAGCTCTAAGCTAGATTTAGCGCGGGCCTACCTTGAGATTGATGATAAAGAAGGGGCGCGCAAGATCATTGAAGAAGTCTTGGCATCTGGTAATACTGAACTTGCAGAAGAAGCGAATACACTACTGCAACGACTAGCCTAGAAACTTAGCTTAGATTGGGTATACTGCTCGACGTTTGAATCTTTTAGTGAGTAGTAACTATGCGTATCGCCTTAGCCGTCGAGTATGACGGCTCTGCTTATCATGGCTGGCAACGCCAAATTGAAGTGGACTCTGTACAACAACAGCTGGAAAAATCTTTATCCATCGTTGCCAATCATCCAATTGAAGTGCAATGCGCAGGTCGTACCGATACCGGTGTTCATGGCACTGGACAGATTGTTCACTTTGACACTGACGCGAAACGAGCACCACAAGCTTGGACATTAGGGGTTAACTCGAATTTACCTTTAGATATCGCCGTTCACTGGGCTAAACCGGTCTCTAGCGATTTTCACGCGCGCTTTAGTGCAATTGCGCGCCGCTATCGCTATATCATTCACAATGGTCGCTATCGACCCGCTATTCTTGCCAAAGGATTAAGTCACTATCACAAACCACTTGATGCACAACGAATGCATGAGGCAGGAGCACGTTTGATTGGTGAACACGACTTTACTTCTTTCAGGGCCTTACATTGCCAAAGTAAAACTCCTCGACGAACGATCCATCATTTAATCGTGACACGAATCGGCGACTATATAGTCGTGGATATTAAGGCCAATGCCTTTTTACACCATATGGTACGAAATATTGTTGGAAATCTGATAAAAATTGGATTGGGTGAAAAAGAAGCGGCATGGTTGGATGAGCTCATTGCAATTAGAGATAGAGCACAAGCAGCGGCGACAGCAAAGGCAGGAGGCTTATACCTAGTTGATGTCGATTATCCAAAAGAATTTGAGCTCCCCAAATTAGAGTTGGGGCCTTTGTTTGTCGGATTGCCTTGATACCTAGAGTTACTATTACAGCCTTAAGTCGCACTCACAAATTGGATTTAAGTTGACTATAGTCTGGTATGAGCAGTTGTGACTAATAATCGAAGTGGAAATGTGGTTTAATTGCGTCAATTTTACGACAATTCAATTAACTTAAGTTCAAAGCTCAATGCTTTGAACTAGCGAGTAAAAGAAGGATTACAATGAGTTGGTTAGAAAAAATACTCACCAAAAACAAGAGTTCTAGCAGTCGTCGTCGCAACATTCCTGAAGGCGTGTGGATGAAATGTGCTTCGTGCGAGCAAACCTTGTATCGAACGGAAGTTGAACGCAATTTATCGGTTTGCCCTAAATGCGATCATCATATGCGGATCGGAGCGCGAGAACGCCTTGAGACCTTTCTAGACCCTGGCGATCAAGTTGAGTTGGGCGCTGAATTTCTTCCGAAGGATCAACTCAAATTTCGTGACAGTAAAAAATACAAAGACCGCTTGAGTGCGGCGCAAAAAGCAACCGGTGAAACTGATGCCTTAATCGTACTTGAAGGTAGTTTGTTGAATGTGCCGATCGTTGCTTGTGCGTTTGAGTTTAGCTTTATGGGGGGCTCCATGGGATCGGTGGTCGGCGCTCGATTTGTCGCAGCGGTTAATCGTTGTTTAGAGCTCGATTGCGCTTTAGTGTGTTTTTCTGCAAGTGGTGGTGCCCGCATGCAAGAAGCGCTTTTTTCATTAATGCAAATGGCAAAAACCAGTGCGGCTTTAGCGAAAATGCGCGAACGCGGATTGCCATATTTTTCAGTATTAACTGATCCAACAATGGGCGGCGTTTCGGCTAGTTTCGCAATGCTTGGTGATATTAATATTGCTGAACCAAAAGCCTTAATAGGATTTGCCGGCCCTCGTGTGATTGAGCAAACGGTGCGAGAAAAGCTACCTGAAGGCTTTCAACGCAGTGAATTTTTGTTGGAAAAAGGTGCGATTGACATGATCGTTGATCGCCGAGAAATGCGCAGTAAAATTGGTGGTCTAATTAGCAAAATGAGCGGACAAGTTGTCGAAGTTCCTGACGCAGAGGCTGAAGTCGTCTTGGACGAGTTGGTGAGCTTAGATGATGACAGCAACCTTGAGTCAGATGGCAACCAAGCTCCGAGTGAAGACAAGGCCTAAATGAATCAAGAGTTGAATTCTACAGGTCCACAAAACCTGCAACAATGGCTCGATTATCTATTGTTGCAGCACCCAGTTGAGATTGACCTAGGTTTAGATCGCCTGAACCTAGTGGCATTGCCGTCTAAACTTCACCAACTCAATTCAAAAGTAATTACGGTTGCTGGAACTAATGGTAAAGGCTCTAGCTGTGCGCTGCTTGAGCAAATACTAATAGCTGCCGGTTATCGAGTTGGCGTGTATAGTTCCCCGCATTTAATTGACTACCGAGAACGCGTTCGCGTCGATGGCGAAATGCTTTCAGAATCACAACACTGTCAGGCTTTCGAATATATTGAGTCGGTTCGTAAGGATGTATCCCTCACCTATTTTGAGATGGGGACTTTGGCCGCTTTCCATCTATTTAAACAACAAACTTTAGACTTCGTCATTCTCGAAGTAGGCCTTGGCGGTCGATTCGATGCTACCAATATCGTTGATAGCGACATTGCACTTGTGACGACGATTGCCCATGATCACGAAGCATGGCTTGGTAAAGATCTGATGCTTGTCGGTTTAGAAAAGGCTGGTATTTTCCGAGCAGGTAAACCTGCGGTGATAGGTGATCCTAATATTGTTTCGAGTGTCACAGCACATGCGACGGAACTTGGGTGTCAATTGCGTCATGCGGGCAAGAACTTTGAACAAACTATAGATGCCGATAGTTGGCACTATAAAGGTCCTGGTTTGCAGATTGATAATCTACCGATAGGGATGTTGCCACTGCAAAATGCAGCCGCTGTTTTAGCGGTTGTTGAACTACTAGAATTAGATTTGGCGCCGCAACTGATACGGGATTGTGTGAAAAATTGGCGGGTCAGTGGGCGTCTTCAGGTCGTTGCTCATAAACCTATGGTCATTGTGGATGTGGCGCATAATGTACAATCTGCCGCCTATTTGGCTGGGCAATTAAGGCAACTACAACACACTCACCCACAGGCTAATATTCTGGCAGTGTGTGCCATGTTAAATGATAAAGATCATGCGCAAAGTATCATGGAACTCGATAGTGTTATTTCTAGTTGGTTTATAGCTGGCATTGATGCGCCTCGTGGTGACGATGGCAGTAAGCTGTATTCTCAATTAGAGGCTTTAAGTATTCCGATTGAGAATCGCTCTAGGCATGTAAGTATAATGGCGGCTTACGATAGGGCCATAGGTGTATCTAATGCAAGCGATATAGTGGTGGTCTTTGGTAGCTTTTATACGGTGGCTGCTGTTTTAGAACATATTTAGGTCAGATGAGTTCAATACGCAAACTATTGTGCATATTGACATATTGAAATTAGCATTGGTAGCAACAGTCATCTTGGATTAGAAGCCTGTCAATCCTCGTTATAAAAACATTTATAATGTCGTCCGATGGCAATTCATGGTGTGGTTTTTGCCAAGGAACATAAAAGTGAGAGTATGGCAAATCAACTACAAAACCGACTAATTGGCACCATCGTGTTAGTTGCCTTAGTCGTGATTTTTATCCCTGATTTATTGGATGGCCAAAAGGAGAGGGTAGCGGAGAGCTTTAATAGCATTCCGTTTGCGCCTGAGCGACGTGAACTTGCCCCATTGGTTATAGAATTAGACCCTCAATCGGGTAATGAATTGCCGTCTTCTGAGCTTGTTAGTGTCGATGTTTCTAACTCGCCGGATAGTAAGCAAGTATCTAAAACAGCTCCAAGCGAAAGCAATAGTACTGTTCAACAAGTCGAAAAACCAGCCAAACCGCTTGTTGTAAAAACAGCGCCTGAGTCGCCATCTATACCGGTGTCTACAAAGGTTCAAGCTCCAATTGCATTAGATAAACCCGCTTATATTATTCAGCTCGGTGCCTTCAAAAATGCAGAAAATGTTGTCCGCTTAGTGAGCCAGCTCCGAGCCGCAGGCTACCAAGCCCACAGTATGCCGCCCAAACCAATCGATGGCGAAGTCAATCGTGTTTTTGTTGGACCTGATATCGATTCCAAAAAACTTAACGATAAACTTGAAGATCTGAAGCAACTGACCAAGTTGAATGGCAAAGTTGTCCGCTTTGATCCTCTTGAACAATAATTCTAATCACGCTTTAGATGGTAATCACCTGAATTATTTTGCTAGAATGCGCCTCAAAATAATCTCGGGAACAAGTTGATGGTCTGGTTTGACTATGCAATCTTAGCCGTTATTGGGCTTTCAGCTGTTATAAGCTTAGTTCGTGGTTTTGTGAAAGAAGCACTTTCATTAGTCACGTGGGTTGCTGCATTTTTTGTTGCTAAACAATTTCATACTGATTTAGCCGTATTTTTTACTGCCATTGATAATCCCTATTACCGAGAAGGCATAGCCGTTGTTTGCTTGTTTTTGGTAACAATTATATTAGGTTCTTTAGTTAACTACCTTATTTCTCAATTGGTAGATTCTACGGGGCTAAGCGGTACAGACCGTTTATTAGGTGTTGTATTTGGCGCCATACGCGGTGTTCTCGTGGTTAGCGCTCTTTTGTTCGTACTTTCTTTTACAGGGTTTACCGATAGCGACTGGTGGATTAATTCGCGTCTGGTACCAGAATTTAACGTAGTGGTGCAGTGGTTTTTTGAATTTCTGCAAGACTCATCTAGTTTTCTAAAAGACTACCAATCATAGCGAGGAAAAGACTACATGTGCGGCATTGTAGGCATAGTGGGATCTCAAGCGGTAAATCAATCAATTTATGATGCATTAACGGTACTGCAGCATCGTGGTCAAGATGCTGCAGGGATAGTTACCATTACGAAAGGCATGTTTAAACAACGCAAAGCCAATGGATTGGTTAAAGATGTGTTCGAAGCGCGGCATATGCAGCGATTGCAGGGCAACGTAGGGATTGGGCATGTACGATACCCGACAGCGGGTAGCTCTAGTGCGGCAGAAGCCCAGCCTTTTTATGTTAACTCACCGTTTGGATTAACACTTGCGCATAATGGTAACTTAACCAATGCGCAAGAGTTGCGAGAGTTTGTTGCAAAAACTGCGCGTCGACATATCAACACTACCTCTGACTCTGAAGTCTTATTAAATCTTCTTGCTCACGAACTCGATAAATTAGTACTTGAGCAATGCACAGAAAAGCAAATATTTGCAGCGGTAAAAGCTGTAAATAGTAAAGCGCGCGGTGCCTATGCTGTCGTTGCATTGGTCATTGGACAGGGCATGCTGGCATTTAGAGACGCAAATGGTATTAGACCTTTAGTTTTAGGTCAGCGGGACTGTGAGGCAGTGCCTGGGCGCAAGGAGTATATGGTTGCTTCTGAGTCAGTTGCACTTGATGCCGTAGGCTTTAAGTTTGTACGCGATGTCGCACCTGGTGAAGCTGTCTTTATAAGCCTTGATGGTCAATTGTTCACCGAACAATGTTCAGAAAAACCTCGCTACAATCCCTGTATTTTCGAATATGTGTATTTTGCACGCCCTGATAGTGTCATTGATAAGGTTTCTGTCTATGGTGCTCGGGTTAACATGGGGACTCGCTTGGGTGAAAAAATTCAGCGCGAATGGAGCGACTTAGAAATTGATGTTGTGATCCCAATTCCGGAAACATCTTGTGACATTGCACTACAAATTGCACTGCAGTTGGAGTTACCGTACCGGCAGGGTTTCGTAAAAAACCGCTACATCGGACGCACCTTTATCATGCCGGGCCAAAGCCAACGACGAAAATCGGTTCGTCGCAAACTCAACGCGATTGATGTTGAATTTAAAGGTAAAAACGTGCTTTTAGTCGATGACTCTATAGTCCGTGGAACTACGTCAGAGCAAATTATTGAAATGGCGCGCGAAGCTGGAGCCAAAAAAGTGTATTTTGCCTCAGCTTCACCAGAGATTCGTTTCCCGAACGTCTACGGAATTGATATGCCAAGTGCCAATGAACTGATTGCTCATGGGCGCGATGTAGAAGAAATCGGTACCTTGATTGGTGCTGATGGTCTGATTTACCAAGATTTAGAAGACTTGATAGAAGCCTGCCGGGCGAGTAATCCAGATATCCAAGACTTCGAAACTTCGGTTTTTAATGGTAAATACGTGACCCAAGATATTGATCAAAGTTACTTAGATTATTTAGAAAGCCTACGAAATAACGATGCCCAAGAGATTTCAGGGCAAGAAGAAGTGACAAATCTGGAAATACATAACGAGGGCTAAGCTTGCATGTGAAGCGATTCCTCAATAAAAAAGCCACCGTAAGGTGGCTTTTTTTATCAACGATTGCAGATAAATTTAGTTATTTGTTTCTATTCGACCAAATTCTTTCTTACAAAACTCAACTCGCTCAAGAGGAGTCATTTGAACCCCATCTTTAACCATTTGCTCGATAAGTCTGAGTCTAGGTAATATGCCATCGCCATTGGCTATTTGTATTGCCAGTCCTGGTCGGGCATTAAGCTCAAGCAACATTGGACCCTCGTCTCTATCGAGCACCATATCGGTGCCAAGATAGCCCAGTCCAGACATCTCGAAGCAACTTGAAGCAAGTTCCATTAAACGCTGCCAGTGCGGTACGACGAGCTCTTGTAAGTCGCGGTCAGTGTCGGGGTGCTTTTGAATTGGCATATCAAACTGGACAGCATGTAGTGCTTTCCCTGTTCCAATATCAATACCAACGCCAACAGCACCTTGGTGTAGATTGGCTTTTCCATCTGATGCTGCTGTAGATAAACGCATCATTGCCATGACCGGGTAGCCTTGAAACACGATAACCCGAACATCTGGTACGCCTTCAAAGCTAAAACCTTCAAAGCATGAATCAAATTTGATTAAGGCTTCAATAACCGCAACGTCTGCACTTCCACCGAGAGAGAAGAGTCCGGCTAAAATATTAGACATATGCCGTTGAATATCTTCGACACTTGCTTCAGCACCATTGGGCTTATAGTAGCGGCCGCCTTCTTGTTTGGTTATGACCAAGATGCCTTTACCACCAGAGCCTTTCGCTGGTTTAATCACAAAACCCTGCTGGCGCTCTAACATTGGCATTGCTTTCTTTATATCAAACTGGGCTCTAACTACACCAATTAGACTAGGGATGGTGACTCCGTCACGCTGCGCAATAATCTTGGTCTTTAACTTGTTATCCACCAAAGGGAACAGTCGGCGCGGGTTATAACGACTGATGTAGCCGATATTGCGCTGGTTCATTCCCATGATGCCCTTGCGGGAAAGCTTCGTTGGGCTTGTAAACATTAGTCCTCCTGGCTTGCAAGTGGTTTGAAACGACGCAGCTCGAGTAAACGATAGCCGGTGTAGTTACCAAGTATTAATATGACAGCTAAAACAATAAGCTGCAGACCAATGAAGTTGAAGGTCAAATGTCGAACTAGTTCGTTGTTCATTGCCGCAAAAGCCAGAACCGCGACGAATAAACTACCCCCACCTTGTTGTAACACTTCTTTAGGGCCTTCTTCTTCCCAAAGTACTGACATTCGCTCGATAGTCCACGATAAAATAATCATCGGGAAGAAGGTGATTTTAAGTCCTTCAGTCAGCCCAATTTTAAAGCTTATGACCGAGAAAATAGTGATAATAGCAATCACCGAGATAATAACCGCGGATATTCGTGAAACCAGCAATAAATTGAGATGGGATAAGTAGCTTCTAATAATTAACCCAACACCTACGACAAGTACAAAACCAATCAAGCCTGTTATTAAAGACGTTTGTACGAATGCCATAGCAATTAACACTGGCATGAAGGTCCCTGAAGTTTTCAGGCCGACTAATACTCGCAACATAACGACAATCAAAACGCCAATAGGTATGAGCAAAATTGTTTTAAATAAGGCTTGTTCTTCAAGCGGCAAGCTATCAATAGAGAAGTTTAATAGATCTTGGGTGCTCTTTTTCGACGCGATTGCTGCTCTAGCACTTTGCTCTTCGAGAATCATTGCAAAGGTGACGCGCGAATTCACCGCACCATCAACATCAAGCATGCTTTCGCCGTTATACTCCCACAATAATACGTTTTCTGGCTTACCTTGAGAGCCGTCTTCTAGATTGAAGAGCTGCCAATTGTTTTCATCCTTAAACACCTGCACAAAATCAACGGTACTTTGACGGCGTCGACCATCTTCAAGGTACAAACCTCGGACCAAACGAGCTGGTACTTCCGCATTTTTGAGTAATGCTTCAATCAACTGGTTTTTTGATTTAACACTATTTAAAAGTCCAATGTTTTGAGCATTGTCATTTGAATTTAGTTGTTTAATCAACTCTCGGGTGTAGCTATAGGCGTCAGCGCTTAGTTCATGCGCTTGTTTTACCAGTTGAGAAGCAGCGGTATTGTAGGGTTCAGGGAAAGATGTAAAGTTGGTATTTGGTAACTTTGGAATGATTGAATAATCGGCTTTAGGATCGACTAAAAAACGGGCTTTATAGTAGAGCTCTTGTGATCCTTGGGCTTTACGCTTGGTCCAAATTGCCCGGCTAGCGTGGTCGTTTTCAACATAAGACAAACCATAATCTAAGGAAGCCGTACTCTCTTCGATGAGTGTAAACCCAGCTTGAGATCCCGGTGCTGCAAAAGATATCGTGACTGGTTCTCCGCTAGCTTCAAACTCTACTTTCGCCTCAACAGACCATATTTGACGTGTTTCACCAGGGTAAAATGGCACTTCGTCTGTGGTGTGACGGTTCACTATCATCAGTGTGCCTAATATCAGGCATAACGCGACAATGGAGTAAAAAATTTTCTTTGAATTCATGTAAGCATCCTTCTTTACGCGTTCAATGATTAAGGTTTGGCAATTGTTTTATTTAGCGCCACATCGACTAAAGCGATGTCACGCAGGAAATTACGTCCGATCAAAATTGGAAAGTTTAAGTGACTGCGATCGGCTAAAGTAAACTCTGTTAATTCATTCGCTGATCCTAGCGTTATCATTAGTTCAACTACGGGTCTGCGTTCTCCGTCATCATTACTTGACTGAACAATACTAACATTACGCTTAACCGGTAGTTCAAATTGTGCCTGTGTTTCGCTCTCTACATGGCTTAAGCTAAAACGTACCCATTCTTTTCCCTCGCGCTCAAATCGGTCGATATTTGTGGCGTTGAGTGACGATGTTGTTGCGCCAGTATCGATGCGGGCCAAAAAGGTTTCATTTATACCGGGTAGGAAAACCCATTCGGTTTCGCCGATGATCATTTTGTGACTGGCAATCGATTGTTCGGGGCAACTAACGGGTAGTGGTAACACAATCTCTTTTTGCGCAGCACTTAAGGTGCGTTGATTGACAACCTTCATTTCATCAAGCTGTTGTTGGATACTTTTAAGTTCAGCAATGCTTTGTTGATTATGTTGACTGCACTGCGCTAGATTCTGGGATTGTTGATCCTGTAATTGAGTGAGCTGCTGGGTACTTTGTTGATTATGCGCCTCTTGTTTTTGATAATAGTCTTGGCTGGCGCAGGCACTTAGTAGGCTAACTAACGAAATGGCCACAAATGCTTTTTTCATTTATAAATCCTTAATTCACTCATATATTTAATCGGGGTTTTTAGCGACAATTATAGTTCTTAATGGAGCAGGGTGACCCTCAATAGTTTTCGAAGGGTCTAATGGGTCTAGAAAGTCTGGCAATGATTCGAAATTCATCCAATCTGTTGCTCGTTGTTCATCTATGCTGGTTTGGTCCATGTCAACAATATGCACATCAATAAAACCAACTTTTAATAACCATGAAACGAGTGCCGGTGCGCTAGGAATAAACCAAACGTTTCTCATTTTCCCGTAACGATCTGGCGGTACAAGCACATCATTTACATCGCCGTCAACGACGAGAGTTTCAAGGATCAACTCTCCACCAGTGCGCAATTGAGCTTTTAATTGATAAAGATGATCGATTGGCGAGCGACGGTGATACAAAACGCCCATCGAAAATACCGTATCAAAAGCTCTTAGTTTAGGCAGTTGCTCAATGCCCAAAGGCAACAAGTGGACGCGTTGGTCATTGTTAGCAAACTTACGAACGGCTTCAAATTGAGCTAAAAACAAACTTGAAGGATCGATACCTACCACAAATTGCGCTTTTTCTCCGAGCATGCGCCACATATGGTAGCCACTACCGCAGCCAACATCTAATACAAAGCGATTCTCTAAAGAAGAAATGTGTGGCAGTAAACGTTGCCATTTCCAGTCACTACGCCATTCGGTATCAATATGAACGCCATGAATATCAAAGGGACCTTTACGCCAAGGCGATAATTGCTTCAAAAGGCTTTCGGTTTTGCGTATTTCAGATGGGTCTAGCTCACCAACTTTGCCGATGCTAACCGCATTTTTTAGTTCTACAAACTTAGAGTTAACACTAGGTAGTTTGTCTACTACGCGCTGCCAATGTGGAAAGTCGCCATGGGTGTTGTTGGCTTGCCATTGATGCAATTGTTCGGGTAAGCAACGTAACCAATGTTGCAAACGATTTTGCGCAATAAGTTGGTAAAAGTTAGAAAAATCAATCATGATATTTTTTGGGTTCGAGTTCTAATGACTATTGTAGCAGGATAAGCTTTACCGAAAAGGGATTCGCAAATATAAAACCAATTGCATCAGTCAGTTGCTGATAAATCAAACAAAAGAACGACAAAACCAGTCTTGAACAGAAGAATTACCTGTTTTGCTCAAGACCTATTACAAGTTAAGCTTAAAATTCGGAAAACTGTATGCTCGATAAACTATAGTTTTCTGTAACTAGGTCTTGATTCTTGCAAGCACGTAAGGTGTCGAGTAACCACCATTGGTGTCCCAAGGTTTTTGAACTACTGACTTTAAAGCTAGTTGCTTGGTCATTTCCAAAGATAAACAAATTAGGACGTTTGGTGCTCGCTAGAAACTTTTGCAATGTTGCGACTTCAGCTTGTTGCGGACCCTTTTCGTTTTTATTAGTGATAGTTGAACTAAGCACTAATCGCTTGTCAGCAAAATTAAAATTTAGCACCCAAGGTGGAATATCGAAACTCCCCAGTAGTGGTTGAGGGCGGTAGGCCTTGCCGGCGTTCATTTGTTGGCGAGTTAATATTTGTTGACCAAGAGATGCTTTTTGTCGTTTTTGTTTTCGTGTTAACGCAATGTCCTGGCTGTCATAGTTGTGTTTTAAGACCGAACTCAAATTTGCTCGTTTTTTTACGCTTTGCTCCAATACGATAATATGTGAATTGTTTAGCAATTGATTCACTTCGTCGGGTAGTGAAGTCAATGCAATATCACTAGTGGTTAATGACAAATATGAAATGCGTAAGGACTCGGCATGGCATTCATTGAACATTAATAAGCTGGGATCCAAAGCATTAACCTGAACTTTAGCCTCTACTGATAAACTTAAAATCAACATTGAGCAAATAAAATACAGTTTTTTCATCATTTCCTTAAGATCCGAGCAGTTCTTCCGATAACTTCCTATAGTATCTTATAAAAAACAAGTTTTGCTTAAGAGTTTGATGAGCGAATGCAGTTAAATCGTAAAGGAGCAATCAATGGGCAAACTTTCTTTAAAATACAAGGTTATTAGCTTTACCTTGGTGATGTTAATTCTGTTTTCCGGATTACAGACATGGATACAATCTAGCGCAGTTAAAAATCAAACCCTGCTCACTTTAGAGCAAAATTCCAGTAGTGCAGCTAAGTCCACCTCTAGCTTACTTGGGGCGTGGTTGGCCAACAAATTTGCTGGTGTAAAGGGACTGAGTGTTTTATCTGATGAGCCTGCAATGCGTGCAACATTGCAACAAACAGCAAAAACCAATGCCTTTGATTTAGTCTATTTTGGATCAGAACAAGGTAAAATGTTACTTAGTGATGCATCTATTGAATTACCCGGTGATTACGACCCTAGGGGGCGGCCCTGGTATACAGGGGCTATTGCTAATGGCCAGTATGTTTCTGACCCATACGAGGATGCCAGTTCAGGTGAACAAGTAATCAGTGTTGCTGCGAAAGTGAATGGAGGCGTTATTGGTGGCGACCTTTCTCTGAGTGATGTGATAGCGGCTATCGAAGATCTTTCCACAGAAAACTCATATGCCATGATCGTTGATTCCGATTTAAATGTTCTGGTTCACCCTGATCGTCAATATGTGCTTAAGATATTTAGTGAACTGGACCCTAGCGTTAAGAGCTTTAATCCAAGTGTTGACGGTAAAGAGCTATTTTCTGCAAAACTCGATGGAAAAGATGTTCTTTTAAAATCAAGTCAAATTGAGCTAACTGATTGGAGCTTAGTTCAAGTCTATGATGAAGACTTGGTGCTTAAGTCAGTGGATACTTTGGTTGTGCGTTCATTTATGTTGGCAATCGTGATGCTTGCAGTATTCGGCATATCCTTACTCATAGTCATAGGGGTATTGATTAAACCTCTTGAAGCATTGCACAGAGCGATGAAAGAGCTAAATAGCGGAACTGGTGATTTAACTGCTCGGGTTCCAATTGTGAGTAAAGATGAAATTGGTCAGCTAGCTGAAGAAATAAACTTGTTCTTTGGCAATATACACTCTCTGGTTTCTAATGTCGTTGAGGATTCAGTGCAAATATCGTCAGCAGCTACCGTTTCACGTGTCTCGAGTGAAGAAGCGCAATCACAGATCCGCCGCCAACAAGAGGAAGTCACCCAAGTTGCGGCAGCAATTAATGAAATGGGGGCCACTGCGGCTGAAGTAGCAAGTAACGCTGAATTAACCGCTAACTCAGCAAGAGAATCAACCGAATCTTGTGAAGCGGGTAAGCAAGTAATTTTGCGTAACCAACAGCAAATCGATAGCTTAGCTGGTCAGCTTGATTCTGCAGTGTCGACGGTCACTGAACTTGAACAAAACACCCAAGATATTAACGAAATTTTATCGACGATTCAGGGGATAGCAGAGCAAACTAATTTACTCGCTCTCAATGCAGCTATTGAAGCGGCACGAGCGGGGGATCAAGGTAGGGGGTTTGCTGTTGTTGCTGATGAAGTTCGCAATCTTTCTCAGCGGACTCATTCGTCAACTGAAGAAATCCGCAGTATGATTGAGCGTTTACAGTCCAATACCAAAATTACGGTCAAATCGATGGAAGACAGTCAGAAGCTAGCAAGTGAAAGTGTTGAAGAGGCAAATAGGGCAACACAGACACTTGAAGAAATTACTTCTTCAATCGCTCAAATTAGTGATATGGCTATTCAAATCTCTAGCGCAGCTGAAGAACAGCGAGCAGTAACAGAAGAGATAGGCCGTAATACGCAAGGAATTCAAGACGCAACCGATCATCTAACTGAGCAAAGTGAGTCTAATCTAGGTCAAGTGAAGCGTTTGGATGAAATATCGGAGCGGCTTAGCGAACAGGTTTCAAACTTTAAAATCTAGGGCCTGTTAGCGATCAAACAAAAACCGGCGCAAGCCGGTTTTTTTGTCGTTGTTCAAACAGAATTTTGACGATGAATAAATGGCGTCCCCTAGAGGATTCGAACCTCTGACCTGCCCCTTAGGAGGGGGCTGCTCTATCCAGCTGAGCCAAGGGGACACTCAATAGCTGCGGATTGTATCCTAAAATATACTGGCATTGCACTAGCGATTTAAACTTTGGCACTAATTTGTTCTATCGAAAAGAATCAAAAGCTTATGTACCAAACGCAGGCAGCTTATAGCATTGTTGTTATCGGCTAACAATATCGCCTAACTGGATACTATCCGCCATGCTTGGGTCGTTAGCTTTTACTACGGCACTCTTTTGAAATACTTGTTCAATTGTTACATCCGTACCAGCGTCAAAGCGCTGCTGACGCGGAATATCCCAATCACCCCATTGAAAACTTTGATGCTGAACTTTCATCTGTTGACCAACCTGTAAAGAGTTGGCACTTCCAATATTTATTTGCCAACGATTATCACCCAAATCAGTGACTATCTTCGCCTGTAGTTTTTGACAAGCTAACAAGCTATCAACTTCACCTAAGACTTGCTTTAGTGCGGCACTGACGGTTTGACCATAGCTTGATAACCAGAACTTGGACGAGTAGGGGTCTACTATCTCTTGTGATTTGAATTTCCATTGAGACTGTACTGATACACGCTTGTTATATACTTCTTCAAGGTCAGCTACGCTATACAAACGGGCGTTCATAACAAAATGTCTTTCCGGATAACTTATTTGAACAAATGTTGGTTTATAAGGGCCACTGAGCGATAGGTTTTCAATTTCTAAGGCTAATAGATATTGTGCGTCATATTTTTCGGCATAGTTTTTAATTGCAGCGAAAGTGTTTTTTCCAGATTGGTAGTGATTTATTGGAAGGTTCGAGGCTTGGATAGGCAGCATACTCGGGCTGTACTCTCGAGCCAAGTTGTAAGCGCGTAGACCGAGTGATTCAGGTAATTGGTATATTTGCCCAATTCTAGCTTGTTGTTGATCGCGTAGTTGAGGCGCCAAAATTAGTAAGCTATGCCTGGCACCAGCAGCAGAGCACTGGCTCGAACCGACAAAGACATCTGCTGCCAGACGTACGGTGTAAAAATCCAGACTTTGGCTTTCCTGCAAGATTTTAATGTTATGCAAAGTGCCTTTGGTAACAATCTCTAATTGGTCTAATGTAAGTAAACCTCCACTCATTTGTTGAATACTCGTGACAGAGGCCCCGCTATAAAGCAGTAGTTGTTGCATGGCCGCCTGAGTAGCTTTGGCTTTAGCTTGCGCAATATCGCCATTGCCAATCGCTGCTTGCCCTTGAGCTTCAAAATAAGCGGCTTGAGAGAACAAAGGCACGAGCAATACCAGCCACACTAAATGTAGTAATCGCTTTTGCATGCGCTTCCTTATAATGAATTCGTGTAATTGTCTAAGTCATGCAATTATTAATCCAAATTGATTATCATGGGATTAAAATTGTAGATCATGATGTTTATGGCGTAATTTTTGCATTTGATTCTCAGAGATTTTGGATAAAGGACACGTCAATGATAGGAACAACAATTAAACAATTAGCAGTAATCATGCTGTGCGTTACTGCGATGCTTGGTTGTAGCTCTACAGTTGTTCATCATGACCAATATGAGCCTGCAAAGCTTAGGCCACCGGTTGAGCCTAGTTACTACGGACAAGTAAATCGAATGGCCGCCGAAATTGTAGCCCGTGGCAGCATACGTAGTTCAGACCGCGTTGTCATCGCTAGTATCGTTGACCTTGATGCTTTAGATAACACCAGCGCATTTGGTCGACAACTTGCTGAATCATTGCATGCAGCATTAACTATGCAGCAAGTACAAGTGATTGAGCCACGCATAACTGGCAAATTGTTGACTGATGTTGGCGAAGGTGAGTTTGCAATGAGTCGCGATGCCGAAAAGTTGACACAACGCCATCAAATCACTCACATGTTGGTGGGCACTTATCAAGAAAGTAATGAAGGCAAACATGTAAACTTTCGGATAGTGAATACTAAAAGTAATAATGTAGATGGTGCCGCTTACGGGTTCTTTTTACATTCGAGTAGTAATGCCCCAATGGCTGTAAGTATTAATAATGGGATTTTGGAGCGAAACGATGTTAAAGCGATATAAGCTTAGCCTACGCAAACGCTATTTGATGATAGCTATTACAACTATACTCATCAGTGCCTGTAGTTTACCGACTGAACATAAAGTGTGGAAACATGAGTCCCCTGAGCAATTTGTAGTGCTAAGTGCGGTAGGTTACGCCCCCATTTCAGCGCAACAAGGTCAAAGCGATCAACACAAAACCTTACAAGCGATGCAAGCCTCAAAGTTGGACGCTTATCGTGAACTGTCAGAGCGAGTTTACGGTCAAGAGATTAGCGCCCAGAGTTCAGTTGCTGACATGGTGCTGGGGCAGACCCAACTGCAAAGCTCTGTTTCCGGAGTCATTCGCGGAGCACGGGTCAAACGCAGTTATGCCTTAGATGACACCTACATCACAGAGCTTGAATTAGACTTTGCTGAAATCTATCAGGTAATAGCTTCGCAAGTTACGCCCAGAACTGAGCAAATTGATAGTACGATTGCTTTCTAATGTAAGCGAAAGTCGTAAGCTTAGGGTAAAGTTTTTACGCTAGGGGCCGTTAACTAGTTTATATCCTAGTCATTGAGAACAATTATAATGAGCCCAAAGCTTGCGACAGTACTAGCCTGCCTCGTGTTAAGTGCATGTTCACAAACACCAGAAACTGTGAATTCGCCAATCACTACTAGCCATAGCTATCATTATACCTCTGACTTCAATGATGCTTATGGCAACTCTTATGTCTATGAAGACGGCTTTAGTCATACTCATAACAATCCAGCAATCGTTAATGGCTATCTTCAAGGTACACAGTCGGGCACGATTTACTCTAGACGTCAGCATCAAGCCGTTCAGACACAGGGAGAGTAATATGTCTGTATATTTTAAGCGCCAAGTGGGCTTGTCTGCAGCAATATTGTTGTTGTCAGCTTGCAGCGCGACAAGCTCTAACTCGAATAGCAACTCGGCGCAAGCACAGCGAGCTCCTGCTGCACATCGATTACCTGGCAATACAGGTGCTCCAATTCCACAAGCTGCGAGTATGGAAAGCTTGAGTGATTATGTTGCGCAGTTGTCATACCGTTTGGTGAGCAGTAGCCACTATGTTTCACAATCGACGCCGCTTGCTGTGGCGTCATTTGTTGAGTTACAAAATCTAAAAGCAACAAGCCTATTTGGACTCCAAATCGAAGAAAGCATGCTTTCGCAATTACAGCATTATGGTTTCTCGGTGATTGACTATAAAGCCACCGGTTTTATGCGTATTACACCGGAAGGTGACTTCGTTTTTAGTCGAGATGTGAAAGAACTGCCAAGGCGGCATCCCATTGAGTACTATGTCAGTGGAACCTACAGCCGCAGCAAAGAAGGTATTATTGTCAATGCTCGTATTATCGGCGTTGAGTCTAAGGTTATTGTGGCGTCAGCAGAGCAGCTGATCCCTCACCACGTTTATTATAGCTCGGTGCCAAAGGTGAGCCCTAAACGTACTTCTGAACTGTTAGTTCAAAATCGCAAATAAGGGAATGCTGATGAAAACTGTCTTAAGTCCTATAGCGCTAATACTAAGCCTGAGTGCTTGTGCTCCAAATACGGTGGTAGAAGAAGCCATTGTCTATGACCAGGATGTTCACGCAGTCCCTCATGATCATGCTGCTCATAATCGCTCTGCGGTTGCAATTACACAAGATGGACAGATGCTGCTCTATGATGTTAACGATCCACGGATGTTAAATATCAACAGTAATAGTGCTTCTTATCAACGAGGGGTTACGGTTAATTCTATAAAGGCGGGTGAATTTGAAGCCTTAGCATCCAATCCATCGGTAGTACCGCTGCAGCGAAGTATCGATTCAAATGGTCTTGAGGTTGGACCGAGTGCTTTGGTACTCGGGAGCGGTCAAAGTCGAATAATCTCCCCTACTAAAAAGCCTTCTCCAGCGCCCCATTATTTGAGCGGTGTAACGTTAACTGACTATACACAATTGTTAGCGAAGCAATTGGTGAGCAGTTCGCATAAAGTAAATACGAATACCGCTATTGGAATTGCATCATTTGTTTCGTTACATGAGTTTGAACAAACCAATTTATTTGGAATGCAGGTCTCTGAAAGCTTGATCTTTGAAATGCAACAATGGGGCTTTAACGTCATTGACTACAAAATGACAGGGCGGCTTAAGATTACCGAAAAAGGTGACTTTGTCTTTAGCCGTGATGTGAAAAGCTTACAACGTAGTCAACCTATTGAATACTTATTAGTTGGCACCTTTAGCGGTACACAAGATGGAGTTTTGCTTAATGCGCGTCTCATCGATGCGGAGTCTAAATCGGTGGTAGCAACATCGCAGCAATGGGTGCCATCATATGTTTATCAGCGAAGTATGCCAGCAAGCCCTAGCGCTAGTCCGCGTATGAAAGATGGTATTGTTATCTTGGATCCTCAGGTTCAACCGGCGAGTCCTAAATCAAGTCAGTGGGGCGAGCGAGGTTAGTTCGTCTCAGATACAAAAAAACGAAGCTATTGGCTTCGTTTTTTTTGTATCTGTTACTTGTCGATAAATCAGGCGGTGTAATCTTTACCAAGCCGAGACGCAATATTCTTTTGACCAGCTTTATCGTAAGTGGTGCTATTGCCACTCGTAAGTTGTTGTAAAAATTCTCGCTGAGTGCGAGTTTTTTGGCTGGAGGCAATAATGATTTTTTCTAAGACATCATTTTTTTCTTGGCATTGCAAAAGGGTCACATTGATTGAATCGCGCATGCTTGTTAGTTGGGGTATTTGAGCAATTGAATCACGCTGTTGGTGTTCTGATAGTAATTGGTCATTGCTTTCAAGAGAAGTAAGTAGGACGTTTTTTTGTTTGCTTAAATCAATGATATGCTCAGCTTGTTCTTGTTCTAAGGCTAGTTTTTCTTGATCCAAAAGCAGCAATAGCTCTTCAACAAGCTGTTGCTGCGTTTCTAAAATCTGTTCTATTAACATTGATTAGCCATATATTGTATCGAGCTGAGATTCGAAACCACCCATCTTTTGAGCAACACGTTCGGCATTGACTTGATAGCTACCATCGGCAACAGCGGCTTTAATTTGCTCAAAGCGAGCGCTCTTACTTGTATCTTCACCAATCAAAGATTGTTGCACTTGATGTAGTTGTTGGGCTTGTTCAGTAATCATAACCGAATCCTGGGCTGCGGCAGGCTTGCCACTGCTTTTGCCTGAACTAGTGGTATCGTTCGAACGATTTTCGTTGACTTTGGCATTATCGAGGACACTACGTCCAGCACCTAAGTTATTGATGTTCATAGCCATGTCGGCTCTCCACTAAAAAATAAACTTTCTTGATTATATATATCGACGCGATTTCTCGAATCTTTAGTTTTTTTTCACTATTTATTGCAAATGAATTTTTACAAGACCGCTGGCGACAACAAAAGCATTTATTTTTCGTTGTGACTTATTGTTTATAACGCGAATTCTATCACCAATTGTACCGTCGTTTAAAGCGGTTCCGTCGGTAGATATGCTTAAACCTGTACCGACAACTTCAATCGTAATCGGATCTCCTTCACAAACAATACACAAATCGCGGCTTTTTATCAGTTGCCCTGGCCTTAGTTTGCGTTTAACTCGAGCACCTTCAAGTCCTTCAATGTCTTGGTAATAATCGCCACGTACTTTAGACTCTGCTAAGTACTCTCGCTTTATGTTGCTTGAGGACAATAGTTGACCTTCAGCGATGTGCTCACGGACAACGATGGCTGGTTTTAAAATACTAACCCTAACCGGAATATACACACGCCAGTTAATATCGTCAGCGCAGGTTACTAGTACGGAGTTGGACCGGCGTATTTTTGTTTGGGTTAAGCGTAAATTGAAATTGCTGCTGCATTCAATAATATGAGTGCGTTTATCAATCTCAGCTACGTCAATCTCAATTCGTGTGTCAGCGCCACTTTCAAGCTGACTTAACACTAACTGTTCGGCTTGATCTTGTAGCTGTTGCTGCGTCGTTGCCGCAAATGAGGCAAAGTTTGGCAAAAAAGCTAAACTAATCATTAATATGAACTTAAACATTTTCATATTGCTTCCGATATATAGGCATAAGTAATAAATATTTCTGTATAATCTAATTAACTGCCGGTCTTGTTGAGGAAGACGACAATATCTTGGCACAAGTAAAAATTTGTATTCTGTAGACGCTAATTTGCAAAATGCATGCCTTAAATTTATGGAGCGAAATATATGGCCGGAATCTTAGACTCGGTAAATCAAAGAACGCAATTGGTTGGACAAAACCGCCTTGAATTGTTGCTGTTTAAGCTTGCCGGAAGACAACGCTACGGGATTAATGTTTTTAAAGTGAAAGAAGTTCTGCAATGTCCTCCTTTAACTTCGTTGCCTAAGTTGAACTCTGTCATTAGAGGCGTTGCGCATATTCGTGGTCAAACTATTTCTGTCATCGACTTAAGTTTGGCAACTGGCGGTCCAGCTATTCAAGACTTAGAAAACCGGTTTATTATTATTTCAGAATACAATCGCTCGGTGCAGGGATTCTTAGTTGGATCGGTTGAACGTATTGTGAACACCAACTGGGAAGACATTTTGCCGCCACCTAAAGGCTCAGGCAAAATGAATTATCTTACCGCCGTCACAGAAGTCGATAAGGAACTTATTTCAATCTTAGATGTTGAAAAAATTCTAGATGAAATCTCTCCTGTATCAACCGTCGTTAGTCAGTCTATTGTTGATGAGGCTGCAGCTAATCTGAAAATTGACAAGAAGGTTTTGGTTGTCGATGATTCCTCTGTTGCCCGCAACCAAGTTAAGCGAGCAGTGACTTCCCTGGGTGTTGAAGCACTGTTATGTAAAGACGGACGTGAAGCTATCGATTTGCTTAAATCCATGGCCAAAGATGGGCCTATAGGTGACCAAATCGCTCTTATCATTTCAGATATAGAAATGCCGGAGATGGATGGTTATACATTAACAGCTGAAGTGAGATCGACACCTGAACTTAAAGATCTTCACATTATATTGCATACCTCGCTTAGTGGGGTGTTTAACCAAGCGATGGTCGACAAAGTAGGAGCTAATGCCTTTATTGCTAAGTTTAGCCCTGATGAATTGGCAAATGCGGTTCGTAATTCTATTTCGTAACTGAGAAGGTAGCGATAGTGAAAGCCATTTCTGACGCAGTATATAAGCAGTTCAGTCAATTTTTGGAACAGCAGTGCGGGATCGTACTGGGTGACAATAAGCAATATTTGGTTAAAAGCCGGCTCAGCCCCTTAGTGGCACGTTATGACTGTGACAGTATGGATGCGTTGGTTCAACGAGCAATGAACGGCAGGGAACGAGATCTGCGTATTATCGTTGTAGATGCGATGACGACCAATGAAACGCTTTGGTTTAGAGATGGTTATCCGTTTAAACTTTTGAATGATATGATTCTCCCTGATATGAAAGCTTTGCCGCGGCCTGTCAAAATTTGGTCGGCGGCATGTTCATCAGGACAAGAACCCTATTCAATGTCGATGATTGCGCATGAGTTCATGCAGCGCAAGCCAGGATTCATTAAAGGGGCTCAAATTGTTGGCACCGATATATCTCCAAGTATGCTTGAGCACTGTAAACAAGGCGAATATGACTCATTAGCCCTAGCACGAGGTCTTTCACCTGAACGTAAGCGGATGTTTTTTGAAGACTGTGGTAATAATCGTTTTCGCGTCAATGCTAAAGTGAAAAGCTTTGTGAATTTTAGAGCTCTTAATTTACTTGATAGTTATGCTTTGATGGGCAAATTTGATGTTATTTTTTGCCGCAATGTTCTTATTTATTTTAATGCAGACGTAAAAACTAAGATTTTGAATCAGTTTGCGCAAGCTTTAAATCCTGGTGGGTACTTAATGCTAGGAGCCTCTGAATCATTGACTGGTTTAACTGACCGCTTCGAAATGATTCGCTGTAATCCGGGCATTGTTTACCGCCTAAAATAATTATAAGTACAAATCAAATAATGAAAGCGGCAAGCCCATTGCCGCTTTTTGCCGCTTTAGCCCCAAAGTCCTTCTTGCTCGTATTCAAAAAATTAATTGCCGTTTATTTCTTTCAAGCTCAGCGATATTTTATTTCTAAAAGCAACTCAACCTGGCTCAACACTTGCTGTCTAAAACCTTGGCATTGAGTCTGTTATCGAGCTGATGCCTACACCAGTTTAACTGCCGCTATTTCCCAGATTTAATTTTTACCTTTAACATCAGATGGTTAGAGGTTCTTATACGACAATGCCTACTCTTTCTCGAGATTTCGTAGATTTTCGTGAGTGCAGGAAGCGAAAAGTGACAAAAATGTGTCTTTATATTCATTCATAGTTGGCATATTGATTGCTTTAGAATCACTAGCAAAAATTCTAACGGTTCTGACATTGGATCAAAAGTGGGGTAAACATGGCAATTAGTTTCGATAAAGCATTCGGTGTTCATCAATACACCGCTGGCGTAAGGGCTAAAAGGGCAGAAGTCATTGCCAGTAATATCGCTAATGCTGATACTCCGGGCTATAAAGCGCGAGATGTTGACTTTAGTAAAGCGTTAGCCAATGCCAAGACCAATCAGAATGTACGTATGGCAACGACCAATGAACGTCATATTGGTGGCGCTAGTGGCATCTCAAACGACATTTCATACAAAGTACCGACTCAGCCAGACACTGGTGATGGTAATACGGTTGAGTTGGATAAAGAAAAAAATTCCTTTATGCAAAATGGCCTGGAGTACCAAGCCGGTATGAACTTTTTGAACAGTAAGGTAATGGGTTTGAAAAAATCGATTAATGGTAACTAATTATGAGCTTTTTCCGCGTTTTTGATGTGAGTGCTTCTGCGATGAATGCGCAGCAGGTCCGCCTAAATACCACGGCTAGTAACCTAGCCAACGCTGAGAGTATTAGTTCTAGTGTAGGCGAAACCTACCGCGCTAGAAAGCCAGTTTTTGCTGCAGAATTTAATCGAGCCAATGTGGATTTGGCTGCGTCAACAGAAGTGAATGTTGCCGGAATTGTTGAGTCTGACGCCCCGCTGCGTCGCGAGTATTACCCGGATCATCCGATGGCAGACGAAGAAGGTTACATTTATAAACCAAACGTCAATGTCATGGAGGAAATGGCCGATATGATTAGCGCATCACGTTCGTACCAGACTAACGTACAAGTAGCAGAAGCGGCGAAAACGATGCTAAATAGCGCACTCAAACTGGGTAAAGGCTAGGAGAATTCATGAGTATTATTAATCCCGCTTCAGCAGAAATGTACTGGCCGACTGAACAAGCTACGCCAGAAAATAACAATGGCAAACTTGGGCAAGAAGATTTTTTCGCCTTATTGACTACTCAGCTTCAATTTCAGGATCCGAATAACCCGGTTGAGAATGCTGAGATGATTGCCCAAATGGCGCAATTCCAAACGGCAGAAGGTATTGCAGATATGGGGACTCAACTGCAAGACTTAAACTCAATTATGACGTCGCAAGCAGCCCTTCAGGCATCGACACTCGTTGGTCAAAAGGTGTTAGTTCCTATGGAACAGGGGTATAACTCTGGTGCTGGTTTCGATGGTGTTGCTGTTGCAAATGGTAGTGCGTCAAATATTAAAGTCACCATTGAAAATGAAGTTGGGGAAGTGATTAAAACCATTGATGTGGGTGAAGGCAGCGGTAACGTTGAATTTAAATGGGATGGAACAGATGCCAACGGCGACCCGGTAGCCGAAGGTAAGTATAACGTTAAGGTCAATGCAAGTCAGGGGGGTCAACAAGTTGACTTACCGATGGCAACTTATTCAGAAGTAAGCAGCGTGAGTCTCTCCGGAGGTGCAAGCGGTGTGGTTGTTAACCTAACTGGTCTAGGTGCAATTCGATTGTCGGATGTACTTGAAGTAGCCAAAGGCTAATTATAAATTTAGTGATAGGAGAGAGACATGTCATTTAATATCGCACTAAGCGGCGTAAATGCTTCGCAAAAGGACTTAGATGTCACGGCAAACAATATTGCCAACGTAAATACCATTGGTTTTAAAGAATCACGTGCAGAGTTTGCGGATGTATATGCCACATCCATTTTCTCTAATGCAAAAACAGCCGTGGGTAATGGTGTTAAAACTGCCGATGTTGCGCAACAATTCCATCAGGGGTCTCTAGCGTTCACACAAAACGCCTTAGATTTGGCGATTAGTGGCGAGGGTTTCTTTGTTACAGCTTCGGATATTACGACGCAAACTCGCGAATTTACTCGTGCTGGTGCTTTCAAATTGAATTCTGATAATTTTATTGTCAATTCTCAGGGGCAATACTTACAAGGTTATACCGTTAATACCGGTGGCACACCTTCAGCCGTAAGTATGGCAGCAACGAAGCCGATTCAAATCAATTCAGAGGTAGGAACGCCGACTCAAACAACAGAAGTGAGTATGAGCTTTAACCTACCTTCTGGCGGATCTACGCACGATATTGGCGACTTCGATCCTACTGATAGTGATACCTATACCTCTGCGACTTCTGTAACTGTCTATGACTCACAAGGTGGTTCACACGTCGCAGAAACTTATTTTGTGAAGGATGATACTGCGCCCAACACCTGGCATAAGCTTGTCTATATAGATGGAAAACCAACCGATGTTGTAGGTGGATTCCCGCAAACACCAAATGGCGGTAACACCAACCCTATTATCCCGAACTCTGCACGACTGGTGTTTGATAGCGCGGGTGCTCTAGACCCTGTCAATTCTTTGCCATTAGTCATTAAAACTGTTCCATTAGGTGGAACGCTGCCAGCGGTTCCGGGAGAAAATTTCCCAGGGGACGTATGGGACCGTACGAATGGTTCAGTAGACCCAGACCAAGAGATTACATTTAATCTCAACTCACCGACCCAATATGCTTCGGCATTTGAAGTCAGTAGTTTATCTCAAGATGGTTCAACTGTTGGTAAATTGACGGGCATCGATATTGGACCCGATGGGTTAGTGGTTGCCTCATACTCGAATGGACAAACCACCAATATTGCGAAGGTCGCAACTGCAAAATTCGCAAATAACCAAGGTCTTGGCCAAATTGGTGATACCTCATGGCAACAAACCCAGTTAAGTGGGGAAGCGATTGCTGGTGAAGCAAACTCTGGAACCTTTGGTAAAATCAACTCAGCTTCTCTTGAACAAGCAAACGTTAACCTAACCGAGCAACTTGTGAACCTAATTACCGCACAGCGTAATTTCCAAGCCAACTCGCGAGCTTTAGAAGTGAACTCCACGCTACAACAAACAATTATCCAAATCCGTTAATTTCCCCTGGGTTTCGGCAAAGGCGGCTTCGGTCGCCTTTTTTATTTCTTCAAACTTGGTTCGTCTTTTGCATTAGTCCTACTAGTCAGCCATTTGACGAGGATTAGGAATGGATCGTCTCTTATATATATCGATGACCGGTGCCAAAGAAAACATGAATGCCTTGGCATTGCGTGGCAATAACTTAGCCAACGCCAATACCACTGGTTTTAAGGCCGACATCGAGAATGCCCGAGCTATGCAAGCGTTTGGTGAAGGTCTGCCAACACGGGTTTTTGCCCTTACGGAAAAGGCCAGTGAAAACTATACCCAAGGTATGCTTCGCACCACAGGACGGGATCTTGACGTTGCAGTAAAAGGCGATGGTTGGATATCGGTACAAGATGCTGGTGGTGAAGAGGCGTTAACTAGAAATGGTAACTTCGAGATATCTGCCGCTGGTGTTTTACAAACCAGCAATGGTTTACCGGTACTAGGTAATGGAAACCAACCGATTGTGATCCCGCTGCCAGTAGAAAAACTAGAGATCCATCGCGATGGTACGATTGAAATTCAACCCGAAGGCGCATTGCCAAATGCCTTAGAGGAAATAAATCGAATCAAATTGAGCAAGCCTGAAAACCCGAGTCTAGAAAAAGGTGAGGATGGTTTGTTTCGATCTCGGGTGGGTGAACAGTTTGTAGCTGATGCAACGGTTAGCGTTGAAAAAGGGGCTTTGGAGTCAAGTAATGTGAATCCAGTCCAAGAAATGACCCACATGATGAGCTTGCAGCGTCACTATGAGTTGCAAGTAAAAATGATGAAAACTGCCGAAGAAACAGATAAAGCATCTAGCAGTTTACTTCGTTTGACTTAATAAAAGGAATAGCACATGCACCCAGCACTATGGATTAGTAAAACCGGCTTAGATGCCCAGCAAACCAATGTATCGGTTATTTCCAATAATTTGGCGAACGCAAGTACTATCGGTTTCAAAAAATCTCGCGCGGTGTTTGAGGACTTGTTGTATCAAACAGTTAACCAGCCTGGGGGGCAGTCCTCTGCAGATACGCGTCTACCAACTGGTTTAATGTTAGGTGCAGGTGCCAAGGTTGTGGCAACTCAAAAACACCATACTCAAGGAAACGTTCAAACTACCGACAATTCATTTGACATGATGATTAGTGGTCGCGGATTTTTTGAAATTCAATTACCAGATGGAACCTCTGCCTACACTCGCAATGGTCAATTCGCGATGGATGACGAAGGTACCTTAGTGACCTCAGGCGTCGGGTATCGTCTGCAACCCGAAATACAAATCCCACAAGATGCGGAAAGTTTTACCGTCGGTGTCGATGGTGAAGTCAGTGTACGTATTGCTGGTGAGGTGGATAACCAAGTCATTGGCCAAATTACTTTAGTTGATTTTGTTAACCCCGCAGGTTTAGAGCCGCGAGGTGAGAATCTATTTTTGGAGACTGGCTCTAGTGGCGCACCGCAAGAAGGGGTCGCTGCACAGGATGGTTTTGGAGCGCTACATCAAGGTTCGCTTGAAACATCAAACGTTAATGTGACTGAAGAACTGGTAAATCTAATTGAAGCGCAACGAATCTATGAAATGAACTCTAAAGTAATTTCATCGGTTGACCAAATGCTAAGTTTCGTCACGCAACAGCTATAAAGAAAAAGTGTAGGAGTGTAATTATGATTCGGTTAATGATGACGAGTGTTCTAAGTTTAGCGTTAGCGGCATGTTCTAGCCCTAACTACTCGGTGGTTCCTGATGATCCTGCATTTGCACCGGTCTATCCTGAAGTTGTGCCGCAACAAGCTGAGGTTACCGGCTCCTTATTTACCAAAAATTATGCGAATAATTTGTACTCAGACCAAAAAGCGCATCGCGTTGGCGACATCATTGTCGTGAACCTTGATGAGAGTACTCAAGCCAAAAAATCGGCGACCAATGAAAATGCAAAGAACAACAAGTTTCAAGTGGACAGCTTCAGTGTACCTACAGGAACACCCATAGTTGGAGGTATTGATTTAGCCGGAACGTCTTTTGGACAAACACGTTCATTTAATGGCGAAGCCGATGCTGCTCAAAGTAACAGTTTAGCTGGAAACATTTCTGTAAACGTTATTGAAGTACTGGCAAATGGCAACCTGATTATATCCGGTGAAAAATGGCTAATGCTTAACAACGGCAATGAATATATACGACTAACGGGGATTATACGTCCGCAAGATGTTGATCCCGATAACTCAATTACATCGCAGCGGGTTGCCAACGCTAGAATTAACTACGGTGGAACTGGTGATTTTGCTAACTCCACTGAATCTGGATGGGCAACTAAATTCTTCAATGGTCCAATCTGGCCTTTCTAGAACACAGATAAAAGTAAAGGGATAGGACATGAGACATTTAATCGCAATTACCTTGGTATCAAGCTTGTTGTTCAGCGTGACCAGCCAAGCTGCTCGTATTAAAGACGTTGCTGACGTTGCTGGGGTACGTAGTAACCAACTGGTGGGCTATGGTCTTGTTGTCGGTCTGCCGGGTACAGGTGAAAAAAATAGTAAATTCGCCGAACAAAGTTTTGCCACCTTACTGCGTAACTTTGGTATTACTGTGCCGTCCGGTACTAGCTTGAAAATCAAAAACGTTGCACCGGTTGCTGTTCATGCAGAACTTCCAGCTTTCTCAAAACCTGGGCAGCTGATAGATATCACCGTCTCTGCTATTGGTGAAGCAAAAAGCCTTCGCGGTGGAAGCCTTGTACAAACGTTTCTAAAAGGGGCTGACGGAGAAGTCTATGCTTTGGCGCAAGGTAGTTTAGTGGTTGGGGGTTTTGGAGCGGAAGGTGCAGATGGCTCAAAAGTTATCTCTAATACACCAACCGTTGGTCGTATCCCAAATGGCGCAATTGTTGAGCGCTCTATCCCTTCTCCATTTAACAGTGGTGACAAGATTACTTTCAATTTGAAGCGCGGTGATTTTTCTTCAGCGAATCGTTTGGCCGAAACCATTAACGGCTTAGTTGGACCCAATACTGCAACCGCAATTGACGCTAGTTCAGTTGAAGTTTATGCACCTCGTGATCCTGGGCAACGGGTTGCTTATTTAGCGACTTTAGAAAACTTAGAGTTCGAACCGGCATCAGAGGCTGGTCGGATTATTGTGAATTCTCGTACCGGAACGATTGTTATTGGCAAAGATGTACGTCTTCTTGCAGCGGCGATTACGCATGGTGGCTTAACGGTTAAAATTTCAGAAACACCATTGATTTCTCAACCCAATCCATTTTCGGATGGTGAGACAGTTGAAACCACCGTGAGCGATATCGAAGTGACCCAAGAAGACAGCCGTATGTTCAATTTTGATCCCGGCGCCTCTCTAGATGAATTAGTTCGCGCAGTGAACCGAGCTGGTGTGGCACCTGGAGACCTTATTTCTATCCTTGAAGCGCTCAAGCAAGTTGGCGCTATTCAAGGTGATCTGATGATTATTTAGAGCATCGCTATGGATAAGCTAGGCACCAACATACTCAACAACAGTCAAAATGATAGTGTTTTTGACCTACAAAGCTTAGACAAGCTACGTAGTGCAGCGCAGAAAGATCCTACAGCTGCTTTGCAACAAGTTGCGAGCCAATTTGAAGCTATGTTTATGCAAATGTTGATGAAGCAAATGCGTCAAGGGATCGAGGCATTTGAGTCAGACTCGCCGATGAACAATCAACGGGTAAAACAATATACTCAAATGTATGATCAGCAAATGTCTTCTGACTTATCCAGCAGTGGGGCACTAGGGCTTGCAGACGTAATTGTTGCGCAGTTGGATCCCAGTCGTCAGGGGGATCAAAATGGGGCAAGCTTACGTCAATCAGCCAATTTACCTCCAATTCCTCTAGAAAAAACGTTCAATTTACTTGAGCAAAGTACTCTTGGCACAAATCCTGCTCTATCGTTACCTATATCGACAAATACAGAAAAATCTTTAACGTTAAATGGTGAACTTGCTAGCAAAGTACCTACGATTAATGAAACGAATGCTTTTGTAGCGCCAGCAAGACCCTCTACAGAGGAAACCGCGAAAGGGCAAACAATTATTAAACGGCAAAATTTTGCCTCACCTAAAGAGTTTGTTGAGATGTTGTATCCGGTTGCAGAAAAACTTGCTAAACAAAGTGGTGTCTCACCTCTTGCGATTATAGCGCAAGCTGCTTTAGAAACCGGTTGGGGCAAAAAAGTTATCGCAAATAAAGATGGAAGCAGTAGCCATAACTTATTTGGGATTAAAGCTGATTCAAGATGGAAAGGGGACAGTTCAGTGGTCAATACATTGGAATATAGACAAGGTGTTGCAGCGCAAGAAAAAGCCGCTTTTCGTTCTTATGAATCGCTAGAAGAAAGTGTATCTGACTATTTGAAGTTTATACAAGGACCGCGCTATACACGCGCCCGAGAAGTCTCTGCTGACGGTGCAAAATACGCGATTGAATTGCAACGCGCAGGTTATGCAACCGACCCCAATTATGCGAACAAGATAATCTCGATTATGAACAGTAAGCATTTAGCTCAGCATCGAGAGCAAGCAGGGGAGCTTTAAGCTATGGCTTCAAATTCTTTACTCAGTATTGGAACCTCTGGCGTTATAGCCCATCAGCGAATGCTGATGACAACGGGTAACAATATTTCGAATATCAATACCCCTGGGTACTCGCTACAACGCACTTTCTTTCAGTCAGATGTTTTAGGTGGAGTACGCGACGGGAATACCCAACGGGTTGTAAATAGCTTTTATCAAGCGCAAGTATGGCGTGATACTTCAGGCTTCAACAATAAAAATGCGTATCTAGAGAGCATTAGTAATCTCGATTACATTGTTAGTGATGACTCCCTGTCACTTAGTAACCAGTTCGATAGCATGTACGCAGGCCTGCACGCGATGGCTGATGATCCCAGGGCTCTCTCAACTCGCGAGTTGTCGTTATCTGGCTTTAGTACCATGCAACAGCGCTATGCAAATTTAAACGATCAATATCGAATTCAAAGTGATGCCAACAACAATGATCTTAAAGGGAAAGTACAAGAATCAAATGATTTGATTCGAGAAATTTCTGATCTCAATAAGCAAATAAAGGCTTATGCCGAGAACCCTGTCGATGGTGGCGTGGCAATATTACAAGACAAACGTGACGAAGCGACTCGTAAACTTTCCGAGCTCGTAGAAGTTAACGTTATTGGTAATGAGGATGGTACCAGCTTAGTATTCTTGAAATCTGGACAATCCTTAGTTTTAGAACAAGACTATGCCACTTTATCCATGGAAGATGGCGACCCTGACAAGACCAAACTGGACTTTCATATTAGCGTTGCTGGCACTTCACGCAAAGTTCCATTTGAAAACGTCGGTGGTGCTATTGCAGGCCTGATGGAATATCGAGCCGAAGTCATAGAAGTCAGTCGAAACCAACTTGGTCAGCTAGCGATCGCAATGGCGGATGCCTTTAATACGCAAAATGCTTTAGGTATGGACCTCAATGGCGACATTGGTGGGGACATATTTGAGCTTCCAAGTTTTGATGGCAAAGCATTTAGTACGAACCCTTCGACCGGTCAAATTTCGGGTAGCTTTGTTGCTGGAGAAGGCAGTGACGTATTGCCTTATGATTATCGTATACAGTTTACTAGCGCTAACACCATTGAAGTACAGCGTTATCAAGGTGAAACACCTATAGGAACTCCTGAGTTACACGACTTTACCGCACCTGTGCCCCCAAGTACTGCAACAGAGTTTTTTATTGATGGCTTAGAGTTCGATATGTCAGGAGGCCCGTTTGCTGCAACCGACAAGTTTTTGATTCAGCCGACGCGCGATGCATCAGCAGCATTGCAAATGGCAATGACACAACCCGAAAAATTGGCGTTAGCAGCACCAGTTAGAGCTGAGCGCGATATTAACAACCGTGGGAATGCATCTGTAACGATTGATGATGTTTATAGTACGCAGGCAGGTGGGTCGGCGTTTATTCCACCAGGTTCTTATGATATTAACTACCCATCAAGCGTAGAGATTAACGCTGCGGGTGACTACGAAATCTATGACGGAAATACCCCTGCAGTTCTTTTAGGTACCGCGCCGGCTAATAGCAATGGACAAAATTTATTTGCCAGTGCTGGCATCACACCTGATCCAGGCTATGACATTAATATTAACGGTGATGTTCAGGAAGCGGATACTTTTAGTTTGGGTTACAACACAGATGGTTACGCTGACAACTTTAACGCCTTAAAAATGGTTGACCTGCAACAAGCAGATACTGTTCGTAAAAGTATTGCCTCAACGGGTGATAATAAAATGACAATGAACGAAGCCTACGCAAGTTTGGTCAGTTTCGTGGGTGGAAAAACAAGCACTGCTCGTGCAGATGTTGCTGCAAACGATGCATTATTAACTCAAAGCCTCAATCGGCATTACTCGGTATCTGGGGTAAATATGGATGAAGAAGCTTCCAACTTAATCCGTTTTGAGCAAGCTTATGCAGCATCTTCGCAAATTATTGCTGCAGCAAAAACAACGTTCGATACGTTACTTAGTTCAATAAGGTAAGCAATTATGCGCGTTTCAAATAACATGCTTTATCAAACATCGCTTAGGGGTGTACTCAAGTCGCAACAGGAACTAGAGGTATACAACAAGCAATTGGTCTCAGGGAAAAAACTGCTTACTGCGGCTGATGGTCCTGCAGATATGAGTAAAGCTATGTTTCTGAGCACAGAGATTTCGCTTAATGAGCAATATAGAAAAAACGTATCGCTTTTAGAAAGTGGCTTGAACTTCGAAGAGTCGGTATTACAGGGCGTAATGACCTCTATGCAACGAGCTCGTGTTCTAGGAATACAATCTGGGGACGGTATCAATGGGATGCCTGAGCGAGAATCATTAGCAGATGAACTCGAACAAATCAGAGAAGAATTACTAGATTCTATGAATTCGAAGGATGCTAATGGTGAATATATTTTTTCCGGTCACCAAAGCTCCATACAAAGCTTCGCATTTGATGGACAAAAATATAGCTTTCAAGGTGATCTAGGAACTAGCCAATTAAAAGCTTCTTCTTCTATATATATTCAAAGTAATGATTCAGGTGGCGAAGTTTTTGAGAATGTAAACAAAAGATATGGAACAAGTGGAGATGTAAACCTTACTTCAAGGGTTAATGATCAAACAGGATTCGATACTTTCCATCAAAACAATTACGATCCTATTACTGCGGCCAATAATACTTATAATGTGGCTATTACAACTGGCCCGCCGGATACTTATACCGTAACTAACTCATCGCCGGGGTTTATACCCATTACTGGGCCCTATACCGCGGGAGAACCTATAGCATTTAATGGATTATCTATAGATATGAATGGTAGTGCTACCGGTAGTTTTGACTTAGAAGTACCTAGTAAATCCAATGTTCTTAATGTTATTAACGATTATATAAGCGTCTTAAGAGACCCCGCTGCTATTGGCGATCCCTTTGAAGAGGCACAGGCAGATTTCATTGTAGGAATTGACAATAGCATGAGCAAAGTCAATCTCACTATGGGCTCGCTTGGTGCTAGGGGTAACTCTTTAGACCGCGTAGTTGACGCATCTCTTGCAATGGATGAAGTGAATCAAGGGTCACGCGCAGCGATAGCTGAGGTTGATTTTGCCGAGGCTGTTACGAATTTACAAAAGGCGGAGTTGGCACTTAATACCTCGTACTCAAGCTATAGTCGTATTAGTCAGTTATCACTGTTTAATTATTTGTAAAAAATTCTAAAGTTATTTATCTACTATCCGATACAGGGGTGTCTCAAATGAGGCACCTTTTTTTATATATAAAGGCGTACATTATAAATCTAATAGTATTAAAGTTTTAAAAAAACTATTAAAGATTTTTGAATAGAAGCCGTTATAAGTATTAAGCCAGGCGATAAAATAATAACTGGCAACAAATAAAACCAGTAAATGGTTAAGTAAAAATCGATAGGAGATACAATCATGGGTTTATATGTTAACACTAATGTTTCGTCGCTGAATGCACAACGTCAACTATTTAATTCAAGCAACGGACTAGATACCGCTTTCCAACGTTTATCATCTGGTTTTCGAATCAATGGAGCAAAAGATGATGCTGCTGGCTTGCAAATTTCAAACCGAATGACTTCACAGATTCAAGGTTTGGACCGCGCAGTAATGAATGCTCAAGACGGTATATCATTGGCTCAAACTGCTGAAGGCGCGATGGACGAAGTTACAAACATGCTTCAACGTATGCGTACTCTTGCCATTCAATCGCAAGACGGTATCAACAACTCAGATGACCGTTTAGCTCTACAAGCTGAAGTTAGTCAACTTAAGGCTGAGATCAGTCGAGTAGGAACTACGACTAAGTTTGGTACGACAGTATTGTTGGATGGGCAGTATAGTGAGAAATTTTTAGTCGGTGCAAATGCTGGCGAAAACATTTCGGTAGCAATCACCACAACAGTTACGCAAGCAGGTTTGGGTATAGCCGGTTTAGCAGTGACAAGTCCAGGGACTGCTAGTGCAGCAATGGCGTCTATTGACTCTGCGCTTAAATCAATTGATGCTGAACGTGCCCAGCTTGGTGCGGTTCAAAATCGATTCCAATCTACAATCCGTAACTTGTCAAACATCTCTGAGAATGTCACAGCTTCACGTTCTCGTATTAAAGATACAGACTTTGCGAAGGAAACTGCTGAACTAACTAAGCAACAGATTTTGCAACAGACTTCGACGACTATTTTGGCTCAAGCGAACCAACGTCCTCAGGCTGCACTATCTCTCCTAGGTTAATTTTAAACAAAGAAAAGGACGGTGGGGTTCAGACCACCGTCCTCAGACTGCAGTTGCGACACATACTCTTAGGAGGCTCATTTCCATAAAATCGTGCGCAAAAGTTTCGCTCTACATCTCCTATCAACTTGAGCGTTGGCCAGCAAGTTACTTTGACTTCGCTGGCCTTTTTTGCAGTGGTTCAGACTGCGATATAGATAAAGCAAACTGTGTGCCAATATTAAAAACAGTTTTTTGACAGCTATATAGTTATTTTAGTTCCGTTTTCCCTAATGTGCTTGGAATTTGTAATTCTTAAAGTTCATTTGCAGGGCAAAAATTGCCGCCTGGCATTGTTTTTTCTTAAACGGCAAAAAAATTCCGCTTTTTTTCTAAAGTATCATTTCCCCCTGCCGTTATAGATTTTGAAACAATAAAAACTCTTCAAAATCGCTTGTCTTGGTGGAGGTTCAGTCCCCAAGAGGTTCACAAACGGACTTGAAGGATCTGTCTACTCGAATAGTTCAATCGTTGTAGATTAACTCTTAGGAGGCTCAAATTATGGCTTTAGTAGTAAATACTAACGTATCTTCATTGAACGCTCAGCGTCAATTGTACAATTCAGGCAATGGACTAGACACTGCATTCCAACGTCTAAGTTCTGGCTTCCGTATCAACTCAGCAAAAGATGATGCGGCCGGCTTGCAAATTTCTAACCGAATGACTTCTCAAATCCAGGGTCTTGATCGCGCTGTTATGAATGCACAGGATGGTATCTCTGTTGCTCAAACAGCTGAAGGCGCGATGGATGAAGTTACGAACATGCTACAGCGTATGCGTGTTCTTGCTGTTCAATCACAAGATGGTGTGAACAACACAGATGACCGTGTAGCCCTTCAAGCAGAAGTAAGTCAGCTGAAACAAGAGATTAGTCGTGTTGGTACAACAACTAATTTTGGTGGCACTGACCTACTTAAAGGCGATTACAGCGCAAACTTCCTAGTTGGTGCAAATGCCGGTGAGAACATTCTACTTAAAATCGGCCAAACGATTTCGCAAGCTGGTCTTGGTATTACAGCTACCTCTGTAGGTACTGCAGCAGCAGCTTCGTTAGCAATGACAAAAATTGATAGCGCGCTTAAAGCCGTAGATAAAGAACGAGCTAGCCTTGGTGCGGTTCAAAACCGATTCCAATCTACGATTCGTAACCTATCTAATATTTCAGAGAACGTATCTGGTGCTCGTTCTCGAATTAAAGATACGGATTTTGCGAAAGAAACTGCAGAGCTAACTAAGCAGCAGATCCTTCAGCAAACCAGTACTTCAATTTTGGCGCAAGCAAATCAAAGACCACAAGCTGCGCTATCATTGATCTAAGCTTTTTTGGCTTGATGAGAGTATAATAGCCACGCTGATGTAGTTAGCTGTGGCTTTTTTGCTTAGGAGAATAGCGATGGACACAAGTATTTCATCAATAGGTAGTACAGATGTCTCAAGGGACATCTTGCGCGATAGTCAGAAAACGAATGCAGAGATTGATCCGCTAACTAAGACTTCAAAGGCAAGCGAAGCCGTAGAAAAAACTGAGGCAACGCAAACGGCCGAAGTTGACCTTAAGAAGACGGAAGAACTAAAAGAGATTTCTCGAGAAGCAATCGAAGATATAGCTGATAGTGTTAACACGGTAATGGAAACGTTAGATCGTGATATACGATTTGTTATTGACGATAAAGACGGTGAATATTTCACATCTATAGTTGATAAAAACACCAAGGAATTGATTCGTGAGATTCCCAACCAAGAAGTCCGCGACTTGGCAGAGAAATTGCAAAATTATAATGCAGCTATCAATGAAGTGAGTGGACTTTTTGTCGACAAGCTTATTTAGTTAGATTGGAGTCAGAGTTATGACGGGTATTACAGCAGCAGGTATCGGAAGCGGACTAGACTTAGAGGCATTGATTACGGTCACTCTTGATGCTCAGCGCGTCCCACAAGAAGCACGTTTGCAAACTAAACGTGATTCACTTGATGTGACACTTTCGGCCGTAGGCGCGATAAAGTCGGCGATGAGTGCTTTTTTAGATCAACTCGAAAAAGCAAAGACTAGCTCTACGTTTTTACCTCGAATGGCTCTGGTCGATGGTACGGTTGCAACCGATTCCTCAACCGAGACAACGACAAGTTCTTCTCCGTATACAGTGTCGTTGTCCGATGATGCTGCTAATGGTTCCTACGATATCTCAGTTCTTAGTTTGGCCAAAGGTAGTCGTTCTTCAACTCAAACTAGTTATGCTGATAGCAACGCTATTGTTATTGATAGTGCCGGTGAATTAACATTTACCACCGGTAGTGGTGCTGGAGCAGAAAGCTTTACAGTAGAAACCACCGCTGGAATGACTTTAAAACAATTGCGAGAAGCGGTAAATGATGCAACTGGAAATTCTGATGTATCACTGAACTTAATTAATACAGGTAGTGGTACTCAACTTGTTATTGATTCTGCTCGAACCGGGATAGATGAATTTGGTAATCCGAATAACTTAACTATCACAAATAGCGGCGGCGCAGATGCTAGCCTTGATGCACTAATTGCTAATATTGCAACGACCGATGATGCAAGCAACGCTGTAATTACCGTCAATGGTATTGAAGCTCAGAGCGATACGAACAACTTTGGTGATGTGATTTCTGGGGTATCATTAACTGTCAATAGTTTGACTGCTGCAGAAACCAGCATGCAAGTTAAATCTGATGATGATGCTGCGATTGCTAATGTGAAAGCATTTGTGGACGCGTACAACAAAGTTATTAGTGAAATTGATAAATACAGTAAACCTGACACTGTGCTTGAAGGTGAAGATACCGAGCGTAAAGAACTGAGCGGGGATTCGATGTTCCGTTCGATGAAATATACCTTGGGTGGGATGACGACTAAGGGTTATACGGACCCGAATGACCCAAGCCGTATCACAACCTTTTATGCTTTGGGCATAGAAATGGACAACGATGGTGTACTCAGTTTAGATTCTACAAAATTAACCAAAGCTATTGATGGCGATTTTTCTAGAATTGGCGAGATTTTTGCAGGTGAGGGAGGGGTCGCGGATACCTTTACTGGCTTTGTAGAAGCCTACGAAAAATCTGGAGGAGTTCTTGCTTCCAGAGAGGATACCACACGATCTCAGTTGCGTGACTTAGATCACGCAGATTTGGCACTTACAGAACGCATGGCAGAGCATGAAAAAACATTGCGTGCAAAATATACCGCATTTGATGTAACAATGGGTTCCCTAAACAGCCAAATGTCCTACATCATGGGTCAACTTGGTTAAAATAATATTGAGTCAAATATGTATAAAAACGGAATAAATCAATACCGCCAAGTCGGGATCAAGGATCAATTAGCAACAGCTGATCCGCACCGTGTCACACAAATTCTGATGCAGACAGCGCTCGAAAACCTTGCCACGGCAAAAGGATTTCTAGAGCGAGGTGATATAAGTAGCAAAGGTAAACCTTTAGCAAAAGCCACTACGATCATTACGTCGCTAAGGGACACCTTAGATTTCGAGAAAGGTGGTGACATTGCGAGTAACCTCAATGACCTATATGTTTTTATTCTTGCTCGTCTTTCTGAAGCATCCATTACTAACGATGCAGCAATAGTAACGGAAGTCATTGAGTTAATGCTTCCAATTAAATCTGCTTGGGATCAAATTCCAGAATCCGCGAAAGAGGAAGCGTATGCTCAGCGATAGTGCTGACCTAGATAAAGTTACTAGAATTGCTAGTGCAGAGAAAATACTATCTGAAATTAGCCAACTATTAGAAGTAGATGCCCCAGATTTGGAGCATCTAAATGCATTACTATTAAGTCATTTTACAATAATCGAAGAACTTTTCGAAACACACAATCCTGCCTCAGACGAACATTTTGCCTCTCTAATGCGCGACCATTCTGCTAAGCTTGCAGTTGTATTAGAGCATTGTGCCGAACAACATCACTTATTAGGACAAAAACTGGGCTCACTTAATCGTGGCCGGAAAGTACTTAATAAATACAATCAAAACGCATAAAAATAGCCTTATTATGATAAATACTTTTGATTTTCAAATAGAATTAGACGAGTCGATACAACAAGCGAATGAAGCATTGTTGGCGCCATTAATGCGTAAGCGTTATGAGCGAAACTTGCAAGCCATTTCGCAATTTGATCTGAATCTAGCGCACGGAATTGCAAATCACCATAGTGTTAATTACTCGCCATTTATCACTAAACAAAAATACATAAATATTTCAAATCATCATAAAGGGCGTGCGCTTTATTCTGTAAACCCGCAAGCACAAGTTAATAAACAGCTCGATGCGTTTTCACGATATTGCCCCGAGTATAATCCCGGTTCATCACAGATCATTGAGCCTGTTGTTGAGTACGGCGCACCACTAGAACTGCAAATGCCGGGCTTAATTGATAATCTAAAGCCTTTTTCTCAAACTGGAAATAATTTAGTAATACTCGGATGCGGATTAGGACTTCATCTTCGCCAGCTGCTCCAATCGAGAGAGTGGGAACACGTACTAATCGTCGAACCGGAACTCGATTTATTACATAATTCACTTTTGTCCGCACAATGGCGAGAGTTGTTAGCTGTAGTCAATAGTAATAAAACTGTGCTCAGCATCAATTCTGGTAGCGTAGACCAAGAAGCTGTCGACGAAATAGATAATTGGCGTAAAAAGCATAATGTAGAGCAATTCTGTGTCTATCGACATTACGATTATGCTGCCTTTAACCATTTTGAGTATGATGTGTTGTGTGGTAGAGACCCATTTGCTGATAGTTATGCGTACCCAGAGCAGTCTCATCAACGTGATTTTGAAATCAGTTTTTCTTTATCCAATTTCATATCGCCATCTATTCAACAATATTGGAATAACAATAGTTCTGATCTAAAAGCTAAGTTTTTTAAGAACATAGCTGCATTTGAGCGCTATATGCCTGATATTGCGAATTTTGCGCGCAATCACAAAAGTAGCTTATGGACATTAATCACCATTGGTGAAAATGACTACGCTTATGTTGATCTCGAACAAGGTGTTGTTGTTGGCCTGCAAAGTCAGCAAGACTGCGAACGATATTTCGATTTCTATCAGAAAAAACCAAGGATAGATGCGCTTGATGCTCGTCAATCGTTTTTGAAACCTAGTCCATTTATCCACTATAAACATTCAAGTAGTCTAAAAGATCTAGTTCTAGAAATCCCCGAAGAAGAATCGTCTTTACCCTACAAATTGCCATCTTTGATTATGTACGGATGTCAAAAAGGCTATCAGATTGAAAACTTATATCGTGACCACCAAGTTGATAATTTCATTCTCTATGAACCCAATCATGATTTTTTCTTCGGTTCTCTGCATTTAATAGATTGGGAAATGATTTTTAGTAGTGCTCATAAGAATGATGGAAAAATATATCTAAATATTGGTGATGACGGCAGCAATATGTTCGACGATATTCATCTACGCTTACAAAGCTATGGTATTCATATACTTTCCTATACATTCTTTTTTGTTAGTTATTTTCAATCACAAATGGATCGTAGCATCCGCGACACGAGAGAACAGTTCCGGGTTCTACTGGGTATGAGTGAGTTCTACGATCATGCGTTTTTCAATTTAAATCATACCAATGAATCATTTAGGCTCAATCAACACTACCTGTTACGAAATAAGCCTACGTCAATAATACAGCGCTTAGAAAATACGCCAGTGTTCATCGTTGGAAATGGTCCATCTCTAGATCAAAGTGTTGAGACACTTAGGGAGATGCAAGGTAAAGCAATAATTGTATCTGTAGGCACTAGTCTTAAAGCCTTGTATGAGCTAGGTATTAAACCAGATATGCATGCAGAGGTAGAACAAACTAGAGCAACCTTGCATTGGGTTTGCCAAGTTCCCGATCCCGACTGGCTTGCGAGTATCGATTTAATTACAGTTAACGGCATTCATCCTGATGTTTCTGCAATGTTCCGTGATACTTTGTTTTGTTTTAAAGTTGGTGAAGCCGGTACCATTTCACATCAAGAAATTGATCCGGATTTCTCTCGTTTTGAACAAATCGCATACTCATATCCTACTGTGTCAAATTGTGCATTATCCTACTGCTTAAAGCTCGGTTTTAAACAAATATACCTGTTTGGAGTTGATTTAGGCTTTAAAGATATCGATAAGCACCATAGTAAGCATTCAGCATATTACAATGTGAACAGTAAAGGCGAGCAGCTATACGATTATCGTAAACATGGCGTTGGCTTACGTGTAAAAGGGAATTTCGAAGACTTTGTTTTTACAAAGCAAGAGTTTAAGTATTCTGCGATGATCTTGGCACAAGCAATCGAAGAGTATCCTGCTGCGGAAGTCTATAACACTTCTGATGGCTCTTTCATTGAGGGCACGCAACCCTTGCCTTGTGACCGTGTTTTATTAGGTTCAGATGATATTGATAAACAAGGCTTTATTGACGAACTTAAATCAAATTGTTACGACACTAATATGAGACCTGCATATGAGCAGTTCAAAAAACATTTTGAATATGATGCGTTTGAGGAAAACCTTGATGGTGTTACAGAGCTAATTAGCCGAGATTGTGAGTCGTGGGATGATATTCTTGAGGCCCTAAATGCACAAACGAGCCTAATAAAAGCATCGGCGCGACAAGAGAACTCATTATTCTTCTATTTGGTACGGGGTAGTGCAACTTTTTGTTTAACCTATCTAACGCGCTTGGCTTATTCTTCATCGGATGAGCAAACGGGCTTAGACAGATTTAATGAAGGTAAAAGCATATGGTTGCAATATTTAGAGGATATCAAAGTTCAAGTTCGCGATGATTTTGGAGCGTTCGATCAAACTTCAGGGCCGATTCCTGGAAAAGATTTTGAATCACTACCTGCTTTGGATATTCTAGAGAAACGAAAAGCTTTGAATTTGTAGTATAGATAAGGGAAGGATTGTTTAAAAATGGAAAGTATCCAAACTTTAATGGAAGAGTCTGCACAAGATGCAGTTAACTACGCGAACGAAAACTATGAAGTTGTGCTTGATTATTCTTTTGATAGCGTAAAGAGTGCTGATGCTATCGTTCAATTACTAAGTGATACTGTTATTGATGATCAAACAATGTTTACTCTGTCGTACATATTTGGTGCGTATCTTGGTGAAGTTTATAGACGCGAACGAGAAGGCGAATGGTTGTACGTTGAGGCGACTGATAGTGAGCCTCCACAAACGTTTTTTAAACATGGTGAGAAAACCTTCGCACTGCCTAGTAAAGTTTATCATGTATTAAATGGAAGTAGTGATGAAACCTTGACCGAATATATGTGGAAGCTTTTTGATAGTTCGCAAACCCACTAGCATTTGAATAAGTATCTACGGTATTGATCGTCCCAATCACCGTAGGTATTGGTTGAACTATTGAAAGGACGGCAATGGTTGTTATGGTTTTAGCGCCTAGTAATAACTGATACTACTCCTCTCCAACCTTTGTCTTTAAATCAAAAATTGTTGATAATTAACTGCTCGAGATATCTAGTCAAAATAGTTTGTCCTCTTCTTTTAGATGGTGTTTACCTAAGCAGCTCTCGGTTGGATCTTATTTTGCATAGGATTCATATCTATGACTATTAGCTTATTTGGAAATTTTCTATGGCAAACATTGTGAATTGGAAGAACAGTCAGGTTTTAGAGCATGTGTTTGCAGAGGATAAGAAACCATTAGACGCTTTGCATGCTTCAAAAGCACTGACAGAGTTTTTGACACATTTAGAAACAATGAGTGGCTCCGACGCGGAGGAAAGCAATAGAATTTTTAATCTTCTGGTTGGAGAAGTCTATGCTCTTTCAGCGGATAACTTAGATTGGGAAATCCTTTTACACTCGATTAACTTAAGATTTGGTGATTCAGAAAGTGCAATTGAAAGCCTCGTTTCAATTATTCGTAAGCCTTCTATCGCTTTTGAAATTAAATGGTATGTCTATTGGCAATTGGTAAGGCATTTCTTCACCAATAGGCAGAGCTATTCGACGGAGTTTCGTTATCAGCAGTTGAAGAGTGCTTACACATCCATTTTTAATATATTCTACAAAAGCCTAGAGCAAGATATTAAAGCAATCAAAGGAATAGAAACTTCTATTTTGGGCCAAGTAGAGAAAACTAAAATACGACCATCCTCAAATAAAATTATAATTGTAACTAATCAATTTTTGTCCTCAAAACATGCGCCAACTCGCCTGTGTTTAGATATGGCTTGTTCTTATATGGGGATGGGATTTGAGGTTTGTATTGTCAATCTTGCTAGCCTTCCCAGACTTGGAAATACTTTGTTCTTCGATGGTAGAGGTTTTAATCATGTCGAACAGTTAAGTGAGCCACAGCAGCAAATTTCATTTAGCGAGAACAAAATTGTTCGTGCGCCATCACTAACTAGTGGTTCTACGATTAGTTATGGGAATACAGATATTCCATTTGTACAAATCCGTTCTCATAGTGATGTTGCCAGTATTGCGCAGTGTCTGGACGAACATAATCCTGCTTTGGTTATATCGCTTTCCGACAGCAACCTCTTAACGGATTCAATTTCGAAACTCTATCAACAAAAATTTCCAGTTGTAACTTTTCCAACAGTTGCTGATCTCCCTATACAAATTCATACCATTCCGGTTTTGCGTAAAACGAAAAGAGATTTTGTTCCGAGCGATGTTAATTTTGAGAAAGCGTTGTTCTCAAATGACCACTATCCTCACCGGCACGTGAGTTCAAATGCTTCACGAGCTGATGTGGGATTACCAGCTGATAAGTATTTGATATCGATCGTTGGTAGTAGATTACAAGATGAAGTCGATGAAGACTTACTAAAGTGCTTGAGTGCTTTAGTCAAAAGTGACTCTGGTATAGCGGTAGCGTTTATTGGTAGTGAGAGCTTTGCAATCGAAGGTTATTTTGACGATAGCTTGGATAATGTAGTCTTTCTAGGCCACCAAAAAGATCTCTTTACCACAATTTCAAATACAGATCTTTTTGTAAATCCTGATCGAGTTGGCGGTGGCACCGGTGCGGTCATGGCATTAGCCGCAGGTTTACCTGTTGCGACTTTAGATAGGCATTACAGCGACGTAGCATGGAGTGTTGGTACAGAGTTTTCATTTGATAGTTTTTCGACAATAAAGTCTTTTATAGTGCGGTGTAAAAATGAAAGTAGTTTTGCGCAACTACAAAGAGAGTTGAGTCTAAAGAAGTATGCAGAAAAACTAGATGCTAATGCGGTTTATCTAAAACTTTTGAATGATTGTGGTCTAGACATTCCCTATGCAGATTAGGATCGTACGATTTATAGCATCAGTTCTCGAAACTGGCGTTGCAAGTAGTTTGAGGGAGTTGAAATGAAGATTGCCATTATGCAGCCTTACTTTTTGCCATATATCGGATACTTTCAGCTGATTAAAGCGGTAGACACATTTGTTCTTTATGATGATATTCAGTACACCAAAAAGGGTTGGATAAACAGGAATCGTTTGAGTTGTAAAGATGGCGAAGTGGCAATTTCTTTACCAATCAAAAAAGATTCGGATTACTTGAATGTGAATCAGAGGTTTATTTCAGAAGCTTGGAACCAAGAACGTACCAAATTACTAAGAAAAATTGACGCTTGGTATAGTAAATCACCGTTTTTCACTCAGGTTTATCCTTTACTCGAGAGGATATTGTTGGACGATTCTCGTAATCTTTTCGATTTCATTTATTCATCATTAAAAGTACTTATTGAGTTCTTAGGTATATCAACTTCGATCATAAAGAGTTCTAGCTTGTTGTTAGATAATGATCTTAAAGGTCAAAGTAAAGTACTTCAAATCTGTGAAGAATTAAACGCCTTAACTTATGTTAATCCCCAAGGTGGGGTAGACATGTATCGAAGAGGGAATTTTGAAGCTAAGGGGCTTAAACTTGAGTTTTTGTTTAGTCAAGCAGAACCATATGACCAACTGTCTTCGAGTTTTATCCCATATCTGTCGATCGTTGATGTACTTATGTTTAACGATCTTGAAACCGTCAATACGATGCTCAACGAACAATACCTAATTAAGCAGGCGATATAAAATGTTTAAATGGAAAAAGCTAGGAAAAGTATTTGACCCGACAGCTTGTCTTGAACGTGAATGGTTGTGCGAATTTGCTCAAGCACCCTCCGTTTTAGTATTTGATGACTTTATTCGTGTGTACTTTTCTTGTCGTCCAAAAGCTGATGCCAGTGGCCAATATACAAGTTATTCCGCTTTTGTTGATCTTAGTAAATCAAGCCCGTTTAAAGTCATTAGGGTCAGCGATGAACCAATACTTTCATTAGGATCCTTAGGAGAGTTTGATGAATTTGGTACTTATCCTGTTTCGGCTATAAGGCATGAGGGTAAGGTTTGGGCCTATTATGCGGGATGGACGCGATGTGTCAGTGTTCCTTTCAACACAGCAATTGGGCTCGCTCACAGCGAAGATGATGGACAACAGTTTACAAAATTTGGTTCAGGTCCAATTTTATCTTATTCGCCGGATGAGCCATTTGTGATCAGTGGTCCCAAAATTCGACGTTTCAATGGCAAGTGGTATCTCTTTTATATCTCAGGAAGTAAATGGGTTCTTGCAGATAACGGAAGAGCAGAGCCTGTTTATAAGATCAGGATGGCTGTCTCGGATGACGGCTTGAACTGGCATCGAATGAACAAAAACTTAATTGAGAATGTTTTAGAGGGTGATGAGGCTCAAGCTAGCCCAGATGTTTTTTACTCAAATGGTCGTTACCATATGTTTTTCTCCTATCGTTACAGTCTAGGATTTAGAGGAAAGGAGAGGGGTTACCGAATTGGTTATGCTAGCTCATCTGATCTCGAAAACTGGGTACGTGATGATAGTAAAGTTGGGATTGACGTCAGCCAATCAGGGTGGGATTCCGAAATGATCAGTTATCCGCATGTTTTTGAAATTGATAACAAAGTGTTTATGTTCTATCTAGGCGATCAAGTTGGCCGATTTGGTTTTGGAGCAGCTGAACTAGTTGGTGAACTTTGATGAGATGCAATCGATGAAAAATCTAAAGTGGCAAAAGAAGGGGCTAATTTTTAATCCGGGACAACACACACTGGCAAATAATTGTCACTCATTTGCGCAATCGCCGCAGGCTCTTGTATTTGACGACTATGTCAGAATATATTTTTCAACACGCCTTAAAGAACCTGACAACATGTATCGTAGTCATGTGTCGTATGTCGATTTTGATATTGAAATGCAAACTATAATTGCAGTCGCAAAGAACTCGGTGATTCCCCTCGGAGAACTTGGCTGCTTCGATGAGCACGGTATTTTCCCAATTAACCCTGTACAACATGATGGAAGGATCTTAGCTTATACCTGCGGTTGGAGTCGACGTAAATCGGTCTCAGTTGAAACTGCAATCGGTTTTGCTGAAAGCTTTGATGGAGGTGTAACGTTTCAGAAGAAAGGCCTGGGTCCGATTATGGCCGCTTCAAGTCATGAACCATATTTGGTAGGCGATGCTTTCGTGAAATTTTTCGAAGGTAAGTTTCACATGTGGTACATGTTTGGGGTTACTTGGAAGAAGTTTGATACAGAAGCTGCTCCCGACCGAGTTTATAAAATAGGCCATGCAGTTTCTGACGATGCTATAAATTGGAATAGATCATCTGGCCATCAAGTTGTACCTGACCATTTGCACGCTGATGAAAGCATGGCTTTGCCAACTGTTTTTTTCCATGATAAAAAGTACCATATGATTTTTTGTTTTCGAGAGTCCTTTGACTTTAGAAAAAATAGTGGACGTTCTTATAGACTTGGCTACGCGTATTCAGATGACCTTGTAAACTGGAAACGAAATGACTCTCTTTTAGGAATTGACTGTTCGCTAGACGGCTGGGATTCTGAAATGCTTTGTTATCCTCATGTCTTCAAGGTCAGAGAGCAAGTTTACTTATTATATAATGGGAACAAGTTTGGTGAGTCAGGTTTTGGTTTAGCGGCTCTCGATGTATGAATGCTATCCATTATACCGTTAATCAGTCGACATACCCTCAGATAGAAAAGCATCTTGAAGCCTGTTATGAGCCCGAAAGTTCTTCGCTCAGAAAGTACGTTGTGCTTACTGATTATGCTATGAAAATCTTTTCTAAAGCAGAGAAGTTCGAGGCTTGGGTAGACGGTACTCTAGTAGGTCTGGTTGCTGTTTATATGAATACCAAGCAAAGCGCACATGTTACTAATGTAAGTGTACTAAAGAACTTTACTGGTGAAGGGATTGCGACAATTCTTATTGAAAGAAGCATTGTTGCCGCTATTAATAAATCTTTGGATGTAATGACCTTAGAGGTTGAGTTAGCGAACCACTCAGCGCTATCACTTTATCGTAAAATTGGCTTTGTCAATACAAGTGTAATTTCTACAAAACAAGTAATGAATCTTGATATTAAGGGACGTGATGAAACAAGGTAGAGACTATAATCAGGAAATAAAGGATACAGATAGTCATAAGTACGCTTATGGGTTCGATTTCGATGTGATGCACCCGTTTATGCTTCGCTCGTTTGAACCTTTTTTTGTGTCCGGTAACTTACTTGAATTGGGGAGCTTTAAAGGACGTTTCACTCAACGATTAATTCCACTATTCAATGATATAACTTGCGTGGAAGCTTCTTCTGAAGCAATTGAGACGTCACAAAAGATGCTTCCCAAAGATATAAAATGGTTTAACTCTCGATTTGAAGACGCTCAGCTACCTGCTAAATACAAAAATGTCATTATGACACATGTGCTAGAGCATATAGACGATCCCGTGTCGGTTCTAAAACGTATTAATGATGAGTGGTTGGCCGATGGCGGTCGATTTATGTTGGTTTGTCCAAATGCAAACGCACCATCAAGGCAAATTGCCGTTAAAATGGGTCTAATATCACATAACTCGGCAGTTACCGAAGCTGAAGAAAAGCATGGGCATCATCGAACCTATAGCTTAGATACCTTAGAAAGGGATGCAAAAGCAGCGGGGCTAAATGTTGTCCATCGTTCTGGTATTTTCTTTAAAGCCTTGGCTAACTTTCAATGGGATCAGTTATTAGATACCAGTATCATTTCTGACGAGTACCTTGAAGGATGCTACCAATTAGGTCATCACTATCCAGATCTTTGTGGTAGTGTTTTTCTAGTTTGCGAGAAGGGTAAATAACCCAATTGGTTTTAGCTCACTCATAAGGGGGTAATAGTTGCCCCTTAATAAACTAGCACTGAGCTCTATAGGCATGTGCGGGCAAAACAGCTGTTCTGATTGTATCGCAGATCATTGTGACATCATCTTTTGTCATATTACAGTGAAGCGGCAAACAGTATGAGTTTCGAGCTACTCTAGACGCTACAGGCAGGTCGTCTGCAACACTTCCTGGCTGCAAAGGGTAGAAATAGCGTCTGCCAAATACATTTTGAACTTTAAGCGCTTGGTCGACCTTTAATAGCATTTGTTCATCAATAAATTGGAGTGGGAAGTAAGCGTAGTTTGGAGACTTCGTGAGCTTGAGTAGATTCGAGTTTGAAAAATCTGCCAGTTGGTCTTTATATGCTTCAGTAAGCAATTTCCTGTACACAATTTCTTTATTTATGTGTTCGAGATTTGCTAAGCCAAAAGCAGCTTCAATCTCATTCATTTTTGCATTCGTTCCGACATGGCCGGGTTTACCATCTTGGTAACCAAAGTTGATTAGTGATTGAGCTTTTAGATAGTCTTCTTCAGATTTTAAAATCAGAGCGCCACCTTCAACGGTGTTGAATATTTTTGTCGCATGAAAACTCAACGCTGTTGCGTCACCGCTAGTTAGCGCTGTTTTTTGATGTAAACTGGGTGGACCAAAACTTTGCGCACCGTCATAAATTAATTTTAAATTATGTCGCCTAGCTAGCTCTTCGAGTTCTGTATTGTGAGCCGTTCTTCCATAGACATTAACAGGTAAAATAGCCTGAGTATGAGGGGATATTTTATTTGAGACTTGTTTTGGACATAAACAAAGGCTTCTCTTATCTATGTCGGCAAACACCGGTTTTGCTCCAACCCATTCAATAGCCTGACCAGTAGCTGCGAAGGTGAAAGGGGTTGTAATGACTTCTTTGTCAATATTAAATAGTTTTAAGGCAAGCTGCAGAGCGCTAGTCCCGTTTGCAGTGAGAACTAAATAGGGCACATCTAAGTATCCGGTTAATTTTTTTTCTAATTCTTGAACAAGGTGCCCGTTATTAGTTAGCCATCTAGATTTATATATTTCATCGATGTAACCATTTAGCACTTCCCGATCAGGAAGGCTTGGCGATTGCACCAAAAGAGCTTTTTCTCTTATTTTCGAATTCATCTAGACTCTTCCTTAATCATACTGAGACCTTAACTAAATTTTCATTAGTTTGCCAAATGAGCGTTGTAGTCTAATGCAATATATAGTCCAAAAGTGTAGTCCAACATACATGAAGTATATACGAATATACAATTAGGCATCATTTTCTAGTCATAAATGTGCGCACAATGTGATTACTTGTATTTAGGAATAGTCTGCACGTCAATCTTTTGTCTTTAATTGGTATAGATGTTAGTAATTACCATGAGCCCAATAACTTAAGAAACAATGTCCAAAGAATAGTTCTGCTTATTAAGCTTCTTTGGCTATACAATTCTACGGAAACGATCTCAGAATCCATGTACTGCGCGCAACTTCAAACGAAATCTATGAAAGTTTAGCTGCTAAAGGGTAGCCAATTGTAGACTAAGAATTTGTCACATCACGATAATTTCGTAGCGGATGTCAATACACGGTTTCAACAATCATTAACAAAATAAGTTAGCCTCTGCTTACAATTCCCCAGGATATTGGAGTTGCATGATCTATATCGCAATCAGCTCTCAAACCAATTATTTCATCGAGATACTTTGGCGCTAAACCAAAGCCAGGACGTATACTTTTCACATTATCGGTAGTAAAAAGCTCGCCTTTTTGGATGTTTTTGCAGGCATATAATGAACGTCTAAACTGAGCGTTTTCTTTTTCACTCGAAGCCTGAGAATATGATACATGGCCCAAAGCAGACCAAGCGGTTTGTGCCGAACTACAAAGTTGTTTTAACTCTTTTGGCTCGATAGAAAAACTGTCGTCTGGTCCACCGCCGAGCCGATCTAAAGTGACATGTTTTTCAACGATCGATGCACCTAAAGCGACAGCAGTAATAGCGGTCGTGTTATCGATAGTATGGTCAGACAATCCAGTAACCAAACCAAACTGTTCTTGCATATCGACTAGAGTGTTAAGGTTGTAATCACTGGCTGGAGCAGGGTAGCCACTTACACAATGCAATATTGCTAATTGACTACATCCAGCACTTTTAGCTGTATCTATCGCTTCTTGAATCTCGAGCTGATTGGCCATCCCTGTCGAAATGATCATCGGCTTACCTGTTGCTGCTACATATTTAATGAGCGGTAAATCAATGGCTTCAAAAGAAGCTATTTTATAGGCGGGGGTATTGAGATCTTCTAGTAAATCAACGGCGCTATTATCAAATGGTGAGCTAAATAGTGTTACCCCTAATTTGTTCGCGAAATCGAATAGCTCTTGATGCCACTCCCATGGGGTGTAAGCGGATTCATATAGTTCATAGAGAGTTTTGCCAGCCCATAATCCGCCGCTAATTTGGAATTCTAGCTTGTTACTATCCAACGTTATTGTATCGGCACGATAGGTTTGAATTTTAACTGCGTCGGCACCAGATTTTTTAGCTGCTTTGATAAGGGACAATGCATTATCGATGCTCCCATTATGATTTGCAGATATTTCGGCAATGATATAAGGAGAGCAGCCTTTGCCTATATATTTATTGTCGATACATATACGTCTAGTCATGCGGAACATCCTTTGGCGGCGTAGCGAAATCGGTTGTTTCCTATATATTGAAAGCCTTGTTTTCTAAATAATGCTAAGGAAGCAACGTTTTGAGGTAAAATCGTAGCGTAAAAATCTGTTTTGGGCATAAGTATAATTGCTAGTTCTAAGGCTGCTTTCGCAACCCCCAACCTTTTACTACTGTCGGGGGTGACGATAGAAACTTCGTATGCTGAAAATTCTACTAACCAGTCAAGCCTTAGCATACCAAGTTGGGTATCCTTGCTGCTTACCATATATAGGTGGTAGTTTTTATCCGAGAGTTGCCTTTGAAACCAAAGCTGGTGTTCAATATAGCTAGGTATCGAAGGGTTTAAGGCATACTCGCGGGTTGCTGGTTCTTGTTGCCACTCAAACAGTTGTTGGCAATCATTGCTGTTGGCCAATTTAAGGTGGACTAATAGCCCATCCTTTAAGCTTGTTTGAAATATACAGGCAGCTGCTCTCCGAGAGCCGTGTGCATCGACTAGAGCAATAGACTTACTGACCATACTCTGGTAGTTCGATTGAATGTAATTAAGTGCTTGCTCTAGCTTAGTACCGTTGAGCTCAGAGGGAGAACCTAAGGCTATACTAGCGCCTTGGTGCTCAAGAATTTTACAGATTTCTTTTTGATTCTCGGCTAGTTCAATACTGATACTTGGTAGTCCTAATGCGCAGCGCTCCCATGCACTAGCACCGCTAGCGCCAATAGCAAGATCATGCTGAGACAGTATTTCAGCCATGTTAGAAACAGCAAAGAGTACCTTGTAATTTGTGAATCGTGACGTGTTGCTAACATCGACTAAAGATGATTGATGTGGGTTATTTGGGCCAACAATGATTGTGATTCGCACACTACTATTAAGTGAACTATTCTCCAACATTAGCATGAGTTCTTTAGTCACATTATTTCGATCTGTGCCCCCTAAACTGACTAGTAGCGATTTAACTTTCGAAGTGTTTTTACGTTTGACTAGAATTTTATCTTTAAATTGCAAAAATTCATCTCTAAGCAATGCAAAGTCAGTACCCAGCAGTAAGTTTGTAAATTCGGGTACAAGTGGGTAGTAAGCGGAAAGGTCTCGAGCGTATGTTTGGTCTAGTAAAGTGTCACAGTGATGAAATCGATTGGCTAAATCATCAATCACAACGAGATGGCGAGTACAAGGTTTTAGCATTGCTTCCCAACGGCTGTCGATACCATAGTGGTCAACCACCATGTAGTCAACTCGGGGCAATTCTTCGAGATTGCTAATTGTTGCTTTTGCATCACCTCTGTAGCTGCGTCCAAGCCAGCTTGATGTTAATTCTGGGTCAATGTTGCTATTACCAGCTGGTATCAACGATACCTTGAAGCCAAACGATCTTATAATCGAGCAAATATTTCCTGGGTGGTCTGTGCAGATAAAACTCAGGTCATGACCAAATTTTTTTAGTTGATTTGCAAGCGACAAACAGCGATACACATGTCCACTTCCGATGACCAATGATGAATCGACTCTAAATACAAAGTTCACTGACTGGCTCTATAATCGTATAGGAACTCAGCGATGGCCCAGTCTTCTAAGTCGTCTATATCTACGCAGCTGTATTTTCCTAGTCGTAAACCTAATGATTTGTCACTATATATTGAAGTGTTATTTAAAAAAGCCGACACTTTACCCCAGTAAAACTGACCCGTATCGTAATAGGCTTCTCTTAAGTCTTGACTCCTACTATTTAGATGCTCTGGTACTGTCATCGATAGGAAACCTTTTGAATCCCGCAACAATGCTCGTTGAATAGGGCTAGTAAACTCAGCGATAGGGAACACATAATCAGCGCTTTCCGCTTTTAATAAACGGATACCCTCACGTAGTTGGCCTGGAGTAACAAAAGGTGCTGTAGCATATATACAGCAGACATTTTCGAAATGCTCTTCTTGATCGAGTTGCGTAACCGCATGGTGCATAACATCTAGTGTGGTTGCGTAGTCATCGGCAATATGAGCAGGACGCATAAAGGGAACTTCTGCGCCGTATTGTATCGCGATTTCCGCTATTTCCTTGTCATCTGTTGAAATGATTACCCGATCAAAACATTGGCTTTTAATTGCACTTTCGATGCTGTAGGCGATAATTGGTTTACCATTAAACAGCTTGATGTTTTTCCGCGGAATGCGTTTGCTTCCACCGCGAGCCGGAATAATCGCAATATTCAAGAAAACTGCTCCCGTAAGGTAAAACAAATATGCTGAATTTCGGAACTTTCTAAGTCTGGAAACAAAGGCAGGGTCAATATTTGTTGATAAAAGCTTTCAGCATTTGGGAAATCCCCTAATTTAAAACCAAGTTTCATATAGTAGGGTTGCAAATGAACAGGGAAGTAATGCACATGAACTTGAATCCCAAGCTTTCTCATTGCGTCAAATACTGCGCGCCGCTTAGCGGGGTCTTTCAACCGGACAATTTGCAAGTGTCTTGCTGAATAGCTTTGCTTAAGCGGTTCTACGATATCTAAAGGAAAGCCTACAAGTAGTTCACGATAGAGAGCCGCAAGTTGATTTCTTTTATCTACAAAGGAATCTAAACGAGTCAGTTGACTGATACCGAGCGCCGCATGAATATCAGTCATACGATAATTTAGACCCAGCTCATGTTGTTCATAGTACCAGTCACCTTCATTTGGTCGCGTCAATTGCGAATTATCTTTGGTGATGCCGTGGCTTCTGTAAAGCTCAATACGTTTGGCCAAAGCTGGATTCTGAGTTGTGACCATCCCTCCTTCGGCGGAGGTCACAATCTTGACAGGGTGAAAACTAAAAATGCACATGTCACTGTACTGGCAAGAACCAACTTTATTTCCATCATGACTACCACCAATTGCATGAGAGGCATCTTCAATAACTGCGATACCATAATCGTTAGCGAGCTTCGAGATAGCTTGCATGTCACTACTATGGCCTGCTAGGTGAACGACTATTATAGCTTTTGGTAGTTTCCCAACAGCTTCTGCCGCTTCAAGTTTGGTTGCTAGAGCATTGGGACACATATTGCCCGTTGTCGGCTCGACATCAACAAAGTCAATTGTTGCACCACACAAACGGGCGCAATTGGCGGATGCCACAAAGGTAATAGGTGATGTCCAGACAATGGAGGAGCTATCGACATCAAGCGCTAAGCAAGCAATGTGAAGTGCAGACGTTGCACTATTTACGGCAACGGCAAACTGACTATCGACTAATGTGCATACTTTCTGCTCAAACTCTGGGACTTTTGGGCCTTGAGTCAAATAATCTGACTTCAGAACATCTATAACCGCATTGATGTCTTCGTCTACAATATTTTGTTTACCGTAAGGAATCATAACTCTGCCATTTTATCAAAAGCCAAGATTTGTTCCGTAGTTAGAAAGTCTGGATTGGTCTCAGAATGGTATTCAAAGCCCTGTGCTACTGTTGTCCCTAATTCGTCGATTAGGTTACGCGAGTAGTTATGCTCGTCGTTGTAAAACTTGATACTCGGGCAAATTACGAAATGGTCATTAAATTCCAAAGTGAGGTGGGAGTCATCACTTGGGCACATGACCTCATGTAATTTTTCACCAGGTCGAATACCAATAATATCAAGAGGTAGTTCGGGTGCATACGCTTTAGCCAAATCTGTGATCCGAACCGAAGGGATTTTGGGGATAAATATTTCGCCGCCATACATACGGCTAAAGTTTTTGAGTACGAAATCTACACCTTGTTGAAGCGTAATCCAAAAGCGGGTCATATCTTCGTGAGTGATAGGTAAGTTTTCGCTACCATTGGCAATAAGCTGTTTAAAGAATGGGACAACTGACCCGCGGGAGCCAACAACATTGCCGTAGCGTACAACTGCAAAGCGAGTCTGACCTTGACCGACCATGTTGTTTGCCGCCACAAATAGTTTGTCAGACGCCAGTTTGGTCGCCCCATACAAATTGATTGGAGAGGCAGCTTTATCGGTAGAAAGTGCAATGACCTTGGTCACGTTGTTTTCTATAGCAGCCTTGATTACATTTTCGGCGCCATGAATATTAGTTTTAATACACTCCATGGGATTGTATTCAGCTGCTGGAACTTGCTTCAAGGCGGCTGCATGAATCACATAGTCTACGTCATTCATGGCTTGAATTAGGCGCTCTCTGTCGCGAACATCCCCGATAAAGTAGCGCATGCAGGGGTCATTAAATTCCTGCTGCATTTCAAATTGCTTGAGCTCATCACGCGAATAGATGATCAATCTTTTTGGCTTGTAACGCTCCAATATAGTTTTAGTATATTTTTTTCCAAAAGAGCCTGTGCCACCGGTAATCAGGATAGATTTGTTATCAAACATAAAGATTCCATTTATTCATAAGTAATGAATTGCTTGTCTCGTTTGAAAATACTGCAATAACTGCACCATTTTATTATTAATAAGTATTAACGCAGTTTTTTAACGGCATCGCAAACATTCTACGATAGAGCTGTGCTAATGAATTGAAATATTGACCTTCTACAAGGCATACGTCAAACTTTTGTCGTTATTTGGCGACAGACCTTGCAAAATTTTGACGCTCGCTTAGAATAACTGCTAGTAATTGCTTTGAGATCAATAACTCAAGCAACCATAGCCAAGGAATATCAAGGACGATGCAAGAACCACGCACAATTTTGATTTGTGATAATGATACGCAGCGCGCGCATGAGTTAACCACCGTGCTCAAATTCATTGGCGAAAGCAGTGAAATTTGCGAAAGCTCTGTTGTCCAAGAGCGAATTAAAGCTGGCGGCGAATTTGTTGCAATCATCTCTCCTTCGGTTATGGATGCTAATTCACTTATAGAACAGTTTTTAGCCGTACCATTTTTGGTAATCGGCGATGACAACTCTATAAAGGGTCAGGGCAATTTAATTGGTTCCGTCGCACAGCCTTTTGCCTATGAGCATCTCACTCAACAATTACATCATTGTCTGACTTATTTAACTCAACTACCCACCAAAAATGCAGCACCACGAAGTGAACGCTTACGACAAAACTTGGTAGGCAAGGGCATAGCAATACAAGAAGTGCGTCATCTCATTGAGCAAGTCGCCAATAAAGATGCCAATGTATTGATTCTAGGAGAATCGGGCACTGGTAAAGAGGTGGTTGCACAAGCCATTCACGATCACAGCCCACGCGCAGAAGGCCCTTTTGTGCCGATTAATTGTGGTGCTATTCCCGCAGATCTTTTAGAAAGTGAATTGTTCGGTCATGAGAAAGGCGCGTTTACTGGTGCATTCGCCATGCGAAAAGGGCGCTTTGAACTCGCAGCAGGAGGCACGCTTTTTCTAGATGAGATCGGCGATATGCCAATGCCGATGCAGGTGAAATTACTCAGGGTGTTGCAAGAACGTTCTTTTGAACGAGTCGGAGGTGTTAAACCGATAAAAGCCGATGTACGTATCATTGCAGCAACCCACCGTCAGCTCGAAACCATGATAGAAAAAGAACTTTTTAGAGAAGATCTATACTACCGACTTAATGTGTTCCCGATCGAAATGCCTTCACTTCGTGAGCGCCAAGACGATATTCCCTTGCTGCTCCAAGAATTAGTAAATCGCCATGAAGACGAGCATGGGGCTGTCGTGCGTTTTACCCAGCGCGCAATTGAGTCATTAATGGCACATCAGTGGCCTGGAAATGTACGGGAACTATCTAACTTAATTGAGCGTTTGTTAATCCTACATCCAAATCAAATTGTGGATGTCTCAGACTTGCCTCCAAAATATCGGCATATTGATGCACCGGCGTTTGAACCTGATTACAGTGAAGAAATTGCTGAGCGAGAAGCCTTGCTTGCTATTTTTGACGACGAAGCCCCCGAAAATCTAGATCTCTCTGACCAAGCATTTTTTGAAGAAGAAGCGATTGATTTTAGTCAAACCGAAGATGAAGTATCAGAGCCAACACTCAATGGTGGATTACCAGAGCATGGCTTAAACCTCAAAGAGTTATTAGCACAGCTTGAAGTTGATATGATCTGCCAGGCTCTAGAGCAACAAGATGGAGTTGTTGCAAGAGCGGCTGAACAATTACAAATGCGAAGAACAACCCTTGTTGAAAAAATGCGTAAGTATGGCTTGAATAAGGATAACGCCTAAAATTCCCACAAGATGCTGAAATAATTCATTATTTTTTTGGCATTTAAATTGCAATAAATCCGTAGAGCCAATTCAATGACAGTAAGGCACTATGAATTTACCAGCAGACATCGCGTGTTCAAAAAGCGCCAATATCCCCAACCACGATCTGACTCAAGTTTTTGAGGTCATGCCTTCTGCTTTGATTATACTTGATGCGAAGGGATTTATTGCCAGAATTAACAGTGCTGCGTGTGTATTGTTGGGCAAAGATTTAGTTGGCAAACGCTGGTTAGATGTTGTCCCACAAATATTTGCTCCACGAGCCGATGATGGTCACGAGTTATCGCTTAAAGATGGGCAACGAGTACAGTTAAATATCTCACCGTTAAGCGCACCTTTAGGTCAGTTGTTGGTATTTACTGACCTCACTCAAACCCGGGCCTTACAAACTCGCGTTGCGCGTATGCAGCGTTTGTCATCTTTGGGCAAAATGGTAGCGTCCCTAGCGCACCAGATCCGAACCCCGCTTTCTGCTGCAATGTTATACGCAGCAAATCTAGGTAATCCCAACTTAGGCCATGACTCACAACTGAATTTTCAGAGCAAGTTAGTTAATCGCTTAAATGAACTAGAGGGTCAAGTAAGCGATATGTTGTTGTTCGCTAAAGGTGGTGATACCAGTACCGCAACGATAGAAAACGGTAACCAATTATTAGAGCAGCTATCGATAAGCTGTGAAACTATATTAGCTAAGAAAACCCAAAGTCTAACTCTACGGTACAGCGATACTGCGTTACAAATTATCTGTAACCAAAGTACCTTGTTGTCAGCATTAAGTAATTTGGTAGAAAACGCATGCCACGCCAGTGAGGAGCATCAGCAGCTCGTTTTATCTTTAGAGCAAGAGGGTCACTTTGCTAGTTTCTCTGTTGAAGATTTTGCTGGTGGGATATCTGAGATCGAGAAAGTACGCCGCTGCGAGCCTTTTTACACAACTAAAGCAAATGGTACTGGTCTTGGTCTAGCTGTAGTTAATGCTGTAAGTAAAGCGCATAACGGTAAGTTAGAGTTTATAAATACTGATCGCGGTTGCCTTGCCAAAGTTTCTATTCCACTGCACGACGTGCAATCTCATGCCAAAGCTGTAGGAGAATAATTATGCCCACTACACATATTTTAGTCGTTGAAGACGATAAGGGCCTACGAGAAGCACTCGTTGACACCTTATGTTTGGCAAACTATCAGTGTTTGGACGCATCGAGTGCTGAAGAGGCATTGCTAATACTTAAATCTCAACGTGTTGATCTAGTCATCAGCGATGTGCAAATGGGTGGCATGGATGGCTTAAGTTTATTGCGCAATATTCGTCGAAGTTGGCCTAAAGTGCCTGTTTTACTAATGACTGCATATGCCAAGATAAATGATGCGGTGGGTGCCATGAAAGATGGGGCTGTCGACTATTTGAGTAAACCATTTTCGCCGGAAGTGTTACTTACCGCTGTAGAGCAATATGCACCGGCACTAAAAGTTGAAGCAAGAACTCCTATTTATGGCGACCCACATACAGCGCAGTTACTTGAACTCAGCAAAAAAGTTGCACAGTCTGACGCTTCGGTATTGATTACTGGGCCTAGTGGGGCTGGTAAGGAAGTATTATCCCGATTTATTCATGATAGTTCGCCTCGAAGCGAGCAAGATTTTGTCGCTATAAATTGTGCTGCGATCCCAGATAATATGCTTGAAGCCACTTTGTTCGGGTACGAAAAGGGTGCCTTTACTGGTGCTATCAAAGCTTGTCCGGGTAAGTTTGAGCAAGCTCAATCGGGTACAATTTTGCTCGACGAAATTTCTGAAATGGATCTCGCGTTGCAAGCAAAGCTACTACGTGTACTACAAGAAAAGGAAGTAGAGCGCTTGGGCAGTCGAAAGACGATCAAATTGGATGTAAGAGTTTTAGCGACTTCAAACCGAGATATGCGTGAATTAGTTGATCAAGGCCGCTTTCGCGAAGACTTATATTACCGATTGAATGTTTTCCCGCTTAATTGGCTACCGCTTAAACAGCGGCCAGGTGATATTTTACCTCTCGCACAACATATGTTGCAACGCTATCAAGGAGCACAAGCCAAACACTTTTCGCAGCAAGCGAAGAATACCCTGTCGAGTTATGCGTGGCCAGGTAATGTGAGAGAGCTAGAAAATGTAGTCCAGCGTGCCCTTATCCTGTGTGAAGCCGATGAAATTGATAAGGCCCAGCTGTTGATAGAAGGTATACCCTTGCAACAACCGGCAACTCCTATTCGCAAAGAGGCTGAAGTCCAAAGCAATCAAATGTCTGTACCAGCGCCTCTTCGAGAAGAGAGCAGTGGCGAAGAAGCTCTAGGGGCGGAGCTTCGCTATCAAGAACAACAAATTATTCTAGATACGCTCAAGGCCTGTAATGGCAAACGTAAAGACGTTGCTGAAAAACTTGGTATTAGTCCTAGAACGCTGCGTTATAAACTCGCTAAGATAAGAGACTCAGGGGTTGCTTTAAGCGTTTAAGCTTAAACCAGCATACTACTACTCCCAAGTTATCTAAAACAAAGACTTGCACATAGCTTGTTAAGTCTTTGTTTTACCTCTTTTGTAGTACTAATTGATTCCTTTTAGTAAATAAACCTCATCTTTAGACTTAAAATTGCGTATAATACGCCGCGATAAAAAGTCGATTTAGACGTTAATGTGTTGAGGGGAATGAATGCCAAACTCGAGTTCAGTTATCACCGTTGATGGACCTAGCGGAGCCGGCAAAGGAACACTTTGCCAACGCTTAGCAAGTCATTATGGTTTTCATCTCCTTGATAGCGGTGCTATCTATCGTGTTCTCGCCTTAGCTGCTCTGCATCACAATTTAGAGCTCGACAACGAAGAATCGTTAGCACTAACAGCTGCGCACCTTGATGTGCGCTTTGCCTTCAGCAGTGGTGACCTACAAGTCATTCTCGAAGGCGAAGATGTTACCCGAGAATTACGCAAAGAAACTACCGGCAACGCCGCATCTAAAATCGCAGCGTTCCCGAGGGTGAGAGAAGCCCTGTTAAGACGCCAGCGCGCTTTTCGCGAATCCCCTGGTTTAGTTGCTGATGGCAGAGATATGGGGACGGTTGTCTTCACCGATGCGCCTGTAAAGATTTTCTTAGATGCGAGCGCTGAAGAAAGGGCCCAGAGGCGCTATAAGCAGTTGCAACTCAAAGGCTTTGATGTTAGTTTTGACCACCTTTTGAGCGAAATTAAAGAACGTGACCACCGAGATCGTAATCGAAGTGTAGCTCCTTTAATCGCTGCCGAAGGCGCGTTAACTATTGATTCTACTTCTCTTTCTATAGACGAAGTAGTTCAAATGTCGATTAATTATATCGACAAAATACTAAACCGGTAATCTCCGGTATTGGGTCACCAAATCTAAGGATGGATTAGGTGTATATTTTTAACCCCAACTAGCAGGATGCTAGCTGGTCGTTTATATGTGTGTAAACTAATTAAACATGACTGAATCTTTTGCTCTACTCTTTGAAGAATCTTTAAAAGACCTGGAATTCCAAGCTGGTTCCATCGTTAAAGGCACCGTTGTTGGTATTGAAAACGGTATGGTTTTGGTAGATGCAGGTTTGAAATCTGAATCTGCTATTCCTGCTGAACAATTCAAAAACGCTGCTGGCGAACTTGAAGTTGAAATTGGCGACCAAGTCGACGTTGCACTTGATGCTGTCGAAGATGGTTTCGGTGAAACTCAACTTTCTCGTGAGAAAGCGAAGCGCCATGAGTCTTGGATCCAATTGGAGAAGGCTTATGAAGATCAAGAAACAGTAATTGGTGTTATCAATGGTAAAGTCAAAGGCGGCTTTACAGTTGAAGTAAACACAATTCGTGCATTCTTGCCTGGTTCTTTGGTTGATGTGCGTCCTGTCCGTGACACGGCTCACCTTGAAGGCAAAGAATTAGAATTCAAAGTAATTAAGCTAGACCAAAAACGCAACAACGTTGTTGTTTCTCGTCGTGCCGTAATCGAAACTGAAAACAGTGTAGAACGCGAGCAGCTTCTTGAGAATCTACAAGAAGGTCAAGAAACTAAAGGTATCGTTAAGAACCTTACCGATTACGGTGCGTTTGTTGACTTGGGCGGTGTTGACGGCCTACTACACATTACTGATATGGCTTGGAAACGCGTTAAGCACCCAAGTGAAATCGTTAATGTTGGTGATGAGATCAACGTTAAAGTTCTTAAGTTTGACCGTGAGCGCACACGCGTATCATTGGGTCTTAAGCAACTTGGTGAAGATCCATGGGTTGCAATTGCTAATCGTTACCCAGAAGGCGCTCGCCTTGAAGGTCGCGTAACTAACCTTACTGACTATGGTTGCTTCGTTGAAATTGAAGACGGTGTTGAAGGTCTTGTTCACGTTTCAGAAATGGACTGGACAAACAAAAACATTCACCCATCTAAAGTTGTTAACGTTGGTGATCTTGTTGAAGTTATGGTTCTTGACATCGACGAAGAACGTCGTCGTATTTCTCTAGGTCTTAAGCAATGTAAAGCTAACCCTTGGGATCTATTCGCAAGTACTCATAATAAAGGCGATCAAGTATCAGGTAAGATCAAGTCAATCACTGACTTTGGTATCTTTATCGGTCTTGACGGTGGTATCGATGGTCTTGTTCACTTGTCTGATATCTCTTGGGATGTTGCTGGTGAAGATGCTGTTCGTGACTTCAAGAAAGGCGACGAGATCGAAGCTGTTGTACTTCAAGTGGATGCTGACCGTGAGCGTATTAGCTTGGGCGTTAAGCAACTTGGTGAAGATCCATTCAACAACTTCCTTGCAGACCTTAAGAAAGGCACTATCGTAAATGGTACCGTTAGCGAAGTTGATGCTAAAGGCGCTACGATTGAGCTAATCGAAGGTGTTGAAGGTTACTTGCGTGCTGGTGATATCAGCCGTGACCGTGTTGAAGATGCATCACTACTTCTTTCTGTTGGTGATAAAGTTGACGCTAAGTTCATGGGCGTTGACCGTAAAAACCGCGTAATCAGCTTGTCTATCCGTGCGAAAGATGAGTCTGACGAGAAAGAAGCAATGGCTAGCTTGAACAAGAACGAAGATGCTCAACTTGGCAATGCCATGGCTGACGCATTCAAATCGGCTCTTAAAGGCGAATAAGTCTTAAACTAAGCAGTTGATTTAAAGGGGGGACTTGTCCCCCCTTTGTTCTTTATCTACACTGATAACATCAACGTACAAAACTACATTGGAGTTACCATGACCAAGTCTGACCTGATTGAGAAGCTTGCTGCAAGTCACATGCACCTTTCAACCAAAGATATTGAAACCGCAATTAAAGAAATTCTTGAAAAAATGGCTGATACTCTTGAATCTGGCGAACGTATCGAGATTCGAGGTTTTGGAAGTTTTTCTCTGCATTATCGAGCTCCCCGTGTTGGACGCAATCCTAAAACTGGCGAAAAAGTCGAGTTAAGCGGAAAACAAGTCCCACACTTTAAACCGGGTAAAGAGTTACGTGAGCGCGTTAATCTATAGTTGATTCAACGATCAATCGTGGAGTCATAAGCAGTTTTCCGGCATAATCAATCCATTGGATAAACAGCTTCATGGTTTAGGAGAGTTGGATTGAAAACTATTGTTATCGCGATTATTCTCATCGTTATGTTTATTTTGGCTATTGCGCTTGGCGCTCAAAATGAACAACTAGTTTCGGTGAATTATTTAGTAGCCCAACAAGAATTACGATTATCGTGGTTGATGGCTGGCTGCTTTATTGCTGGCGTGCTAGTCGCATTTATGAGCATTGCTTTGTACTACTTCAAACAAAGCTTTGAACGCAGTAAATTAAAGCGCAAAGTCAGTAAACAGCAAGTAACTATTGAGAAATTGCAAAATCAAAACCTTAAGGTTTAGTTTTTAGATGTATGGCCTGCTGTTTTTACTGCTTCCAATTGCTGCCGCTTACGGTTGGTATATGGGACAGCGTAGCTATCAAAACTCTAAAAAACGTCAAGCCAATCGATTTTCTCAACAATACGTCACCGGCCTTAATCTATTACTAAATAATCAAAGTGATAAGGCCGTAGACTTATTCATCGAAATGCTACAAGTCGATGAAGACACCATTGATACCCATTTGGCCTTGGGGAACTTATTTCGTCAACGCGGCGAAGTAGACCGGGCAATTCGCATTCATCAAAACTTAGTTGCTAGACCTAGCATCGATCCAGACCAACGTATTTTAGCCCATCTACAACTTGCAAAGGACTATTTAGCTGCCGGTTTACTCGATCGTGCTGAAGCGCTGTTTATCGAATTACTTGAAGAAGAAGACCATCGCGATGTGGCACTTAGTCAGCTGTTAAACATATACCAGCAAACTCAAGAGTGGACCAAGGCGATTGCTGTTGGTAAAAAAGTATCGAATAAAGTTGTGACTGATATTCAGCGTCAACTTGCTCATTTTCACTGCGAACTGGCAGTTCAAGTCGATACTCTAAGTCAAGAAGCCAAGACCATAGCTTATTTAAAAAAGGCATTAGTCTTAGAGCATAAGTGTGTTCGGGCTAGTTTGCACTTAGCACAAGTTTATAATCGTGCACAGCAATACGAGTCGGCAGCTAGAATGCTCAGCGGAATTTTAGATCAAGATAAAGATTTGTTTTCGGAAGCGTTAGATCCTCTTGAAACGGCATATTTAGCTTTGGATTTACGTCTCGAGTTAGTTGAATTACTTAAAAAAGCGATACAGAATAAAACTGGGGTGTCAGTCGTGATGCGCTTGGCTCATTACTATGAGCAAGATGGTCGCTTTGAAGATGCAAAGCTTCTACTGAATACTGAATTGCATCGGCAGCCGACTATGAAAGGCTTTAAGCAGCTGATGACTTACCATATTCGAGAAGCTGAGCCCGGACAAGCAAAACAAAGCCTCGAGTCCTTACATTCAATGGTAGGAGAACAGCTTAAGCTTAAGCCTCACTACCGCTGTAAACGCTGTGGATTTGCCACACATTCTATATACTGGCATTGCCCATCTTGTAAAAGTTGGGGAAGTGTTAAACCCATTCGCGGATTAGACGGAGAATAATTGTGTTACACGAACCTCGCATCATTGTGGCATTAGATTACGATGATGAAACAGCTTGCCTAAATTTTGTCCGCAGTCTTGAACCTGGTAGTTGCCGGTTAAAAATTGGCAAAGAGATGTTTACCTTGTTCGGACCTGAGTTGGTTCGTAAAGTTCAGGGACTGGGATTTGAAGTTTTTTTGGACCTTAAGTTTCATGACATTCCTAATACAGTAGCCAAAGCAGTGGCTGCAGCTGCTAAATTAGGGGTGTGGATGGTCAATGTACACGCCAGTGGAGGCGAGCGCATGATGATCGCTGCTCGCGAAAGTTTAGATAATGTAGTTGGTTCTAAGCCAAAACTAATTGCTGTGACTGTGTTGACCAGTATGGAACAAGCCGACTTATCTAGGATTGGGGTCACTGTATCCCCACAAGAGCACGTTTTGCATTTAGCCAGTCTTACACAACATTGTGGCTTAGATGGTGTTGTATGTTCCGCACACGAAGCTAGACAGCTAAAAATTCAATGCGGTGACGAGTTTTTATTAGTAACTCCTGGCATTCGTCCATCTGGAAGTAGTGTTGGCGACCAAAAAAGAATTATGACGCCTACACAGGCTAGACACGTCGGTGCTGATTACTTAGTGATAGGGCGCCCGATTACTCAGGCGGATGAGCCGAAACTAGTACTTGAGCAGATCAATCAACAGCTTGTTCAGTAATCAGTCAATGGGGGCTGGCTCTCGGCTCCCATGTTCTTTCTTCGATAGCTGCCCATGTGCAGGTATTTTTGTCGAAAGCCCACCTTTCGTAATCAATATAAATCAAACTTGGTATTCAATTACTTTCCCAATTTATATAAACAATGATGATTTTTCGATCTAACTTCTATTCATCAACACTATATGTCCAAGCTATAACCTAACAGTTGTTATATTATTCGAATCTGGTTGTTTAGTTTCGAAAAACTAATAATGACACTACGTAAGCGTTTAAGTTGTTACAAATTAGATTAGTGACAAGACAAGAATTTAATAATAAACGAAAATTTACTTTTCTTTACAAATGGGGAGGCGTTTAGTCAGTCTTCTTGAACTTTATTTATAGAAGTGACAATAAAGAAGTTTATTTGAAATAGGTAGTTATAACATTTGTTTTACTCGGCACGCTTGATGTGCCGAGTAAAATGACTTTCAAAGCTAGTTAAATCAAAAAGTCTGCTTTTGATTTGCCCTGTTCGTCAATGGCGCGCTGAATTACCGCGGGTGTGCGTCCTTGACCTGTCCATGTTTTCTCAACGCCTGCTTCTGTGTAGCGATACTTAGCTGGAAGGGGAGCGCGTTTGCGTTTTGGTGCTGCAGCTTCAAGCGTAGATACAAGCTCGTTTGGATCAATGCCGTCGTTGGCTAGCATTTCTTTGTACTTCGCTAATAACTCTCTTTTTGCGCGTTGTTGTTCGAATGCTTGGTTTTCTTCTTCTTTGCGAGCTTGGATAATGTTCGAAAGTTTGGCTGATGTTTCTTCTAACTGCTCGATACTAACTTCACGGGTTGCTGCTTTCAAACTACGTGCGTTTAAAAATACCTTTAAAAAGTCACTCATATTAATCCTCAATTTTACAGTGTAGATGTTGTTAATTTACCGTTCATTGGGCTACTGAACTATTATCTTGTTATCGTTGCAGTATATACCTTGATATTATAATAAACGATCACTTTAGAATGTAGAAACTATTATTTGAGTTCTTAATACCTAATTTTTGCAAATAACTGATTTTCTAAGTCAATATAGTATTCATTTGACTGAGCATTATTTTACTTAGATTTATTGTATTAAGGATGAATGCTGTTAAGACATATATAGCTACGTTTCTGAGACTATTATAAAATTAGCGACTGCTTTTTCGAGCATATCATCGTTAGTGCGTGTGGTGTTTTATCTTTACTATTCTTGATTATTTGGAATTTTAGGGTTGCTAAATGCTAATTTCGTGGTGTAAATACCTTTATTTTTGCGTCCTGTTATGGAAGAATGCGCGCTTACTGCAAAGTAGAGGTGCGGTAGTCATTAGTTATCAAGCGTAGGCGGCAGCCGCAAAGACTTGATTAAAGGGGCTATCGCCGAAGCGACAACTTAGGCATAAGTTGAAGCTGGTATTGTTTCGAATAGGAGCTGTACTGTCATAGTTAACCAGGGATTTATTCCCTAGCCTTTAAACTATGGAGCGCTACTGCATATTTAGTTTAATGATTGATAAACTAGACATCAGTAGTTCTCCTTTTAGAAGAAGAGATCATGCAACTAGCACAATATTCAGATTCCGCATTATCGTTAATCGCGCCAATTTGTGCCTTACTGGCCGCCGTGATAACCCGTCGTATTATTTTGTCCCTAGCCATTGGTATCATTGTCGGCACCTTGTTTTTAGTAGAGCTAGATATTACCAAAGGTGGCAGCTACCTTGGGGCGTCTGTCATTGGTTTGGTTTGGAGCGATGGCGCTATAAATACCTGGAATGTATATATTATTGGCTTTCTTTTGTTACTTGGGGTGATGACCAAGTTAATGAGTCTAAGTGGGGCCAGTTCTGCCTTTGCACACTGGGCAAGCCAGCGGATCAAGACTCGCCGCGGCGCGAGCATGTTGACTGCAGGGCTAAGCTTTCTAGTTTTTGTAGATGATTATTTTCATAGCTTAGCTGTTGGTAATCTAGCTCGACCTATAACCGATAAAGCACAAATATCTCGCTCTAAACTTGCCTATTTACTTGATTCAACTGCGGCGCCAGTTTGTGTCCTTATGCCGCTCTCAAGCTGGGGCGCTTATATCGTCACAATAATAGGCGGCTTACTAGCTACGCATGCAATAACTGAGATCAGTCCCTTAGCGGCTTTTGTAAGTATGATCCCTATGAATTTCTATGCGGTTTTTGCCCTAGTTTTTGCCTTAGCTGTTGCCTACTGGAATATCAATTTGGGTGCCATGCGCAAAGAGGAACAGCGTGCACAAAGTGGCGAGTTGTATGATCATCACAAAGGCATGCCAGCTGGTATGGTAGAAACGGACAATGAGCAAGTCGACCTAAACGCAGGTCCGTGGGGATTAGTGTTGCCAATTCTAGCAATGACACTAGCTTGCTTCAGCTTGTTTATTATCACAGGGGCTAATGCTTTAGACGGTGACCAAGGTTTTAGTTTGATGGCCGCGCTTGAAAATACTGATGTAACCTTATCCTTACTACTCGGTGGTGTGGTAGGGCTTGCAGTCTGCTTATACTTTAATTTTAAACAAGGACAAAGTCTGGGTTTAATTGCTAACGCCTCCATTCGCGGTATGCAAACCATGAAAGGTGCCATTTTAATCTTATTATTTGCATGGACAATTAGCGGTGTAATATCTGATTTGGAAACGGGCAAGTATTTAGCCTCACAAATTGGCGACAGTATTCCTTATCAACTTCTACCTCTAATAGTATTCATCCTTAGCGGCATCATGGCATTTTCTACCGGCACAAGTTGGGGGACGTTCGGTATTATGCTACCAATTGCAGCGGACATGGCAGCGGGGACGAATATCAGTATGATGCTGCCAATGTTAGCTGCTGTATTAGCGGGTTCAGTATTTGGCGACCACTGTTCACCGATTTCAGATACAACAATTCTTTCATCGACTGGCGCGGCATGTCACCATTTAGATCATGTTGCAACACAGTTACCCTATGCACTACTTATAGCAGCCATTAGTGGCTTTAGTTATGTGGTTTACGGTTACAGCGAAAACGTATGGATTGGCTTAGGGTTTGGGTTGGCAGTGCTACTTGCGGTTGTTACTATATTGGTCAAACACCCTCGCTTTGCTAAACACACAGTCTTTAACCCGGTTTAATAAGGAATTTAGTTTTAATGGCAAGTCTTTACTTTAAATACGCAGCGATGAACTCTGGTAAATCAACGCAGTTAATTCAAGCGCATTTTAATTATCTGGAGCGTGGATTAAAGCCCATTGCCTATATCCCGCTGATCGATAATCGAGCTGGAAAGGGCAAGATTAAAGCGCGCATCGGCCTTGAACTTGAAGCCTACTCATTCTCAGCGTCTGAAGACTTATATGAACACATTAAGCAGCAAGCGATAAACACCCAAGTAGATGTTGTTATTGTTGATGAAGGGCAGTTTTTAAATCGCGAACAAGTTTATCAACTTGCGAAAATTGTCGATGAACTTGGATTACCGGTAATGGTTTATGGCCTTAAAACTGATTTTCAAGCGAATCTATTTGAAGGCGCTTACCATTTATTGTGTCTTGCCGACAAAGTTGAAGAGCTAAAAACAATTTGTTGGTGTGGGAATAAAGCGCACTTTAATGCACGGGTTAATGACCTAGGGCAAGTTCTTCGCGAGGGCGAGCAAATAGAAATCGGTGGCAACGAACGTTATATTGCGCTTTGTCGTAAACACTTCATGTCGGGACAAGCTAGCTAGTTGAATGTATGTTTGCCAGCGCCTCACTACAACGGCGCTCGGCAGATTTCAGCTCCATTAAAACTACTTGTATGTCTTCTTGCTGTCGCAATAACGCACTGCGTTTTATGGCGATCATTTGCATTAATAACTCAACCTCCTGCTCAGACTCCAAGCTGGCGTCGTACAGATTGAATAGTTCTCTAATTTCGTTAAGAGAAAATCCGAGACGCTTTCCACGTAATATGAGCTTTAATCGCAGCTTGTCATGCTTACTATAAATACGTTGGTTAGCATCGCGTTCAGGACTAAGTAGTCCCTCGTCTTCATAGTAGCGAATACTGCGGGTTGTAATAGCGAACTCGGTAGCGAGCTGAGAAATCGTAAATTGACGCTGATTGGACACGAAAAACTACTCCTGAATGTTTCAACTCACTAGCGCAAACAAGCATGTTGAAATTGCGCATCTGAGAGTGCATTAAAATAGTATTCGCTAATGACTTTTTCATCTAGTCCAAAGCGTACACTTTTGGTCTGAAGTGTTGGCCAGCTCGCTTTTTCAAGATCAATGATGAGCGACAAGTAAAGTGCAAGGGTACCGCGGCGCGTCATCAACGCGTCATTTACTTCGTTAGCTACCCCAATTTCACTCAGTATCACTGACATATCTTGATCTAGTATCGTTGGCATTAATGAGAATAGACCGGTTAAAAATGCGTGGTCGGGATCTGCTTTTTTACTTGCTTTTGCCATTGATTCGCAAAAGTTTGCACGCACCAATGCCATACTAAATAGTTCTCTAGGTTTGTCCTGTGCGGCGGAAGCCATCGCGACTAAGCTTGCAAAACGCTGTAGTTTTTGTTGTCCCAAAAAGCTTATCGCTTGGCTAAACGACGATACAGGTTTAGCGTTACTATAAATAAGTGTGTTAACGTATTTAAGCAGTTTATAACTGATGGATAGGTCTTTACTTATAATCGAATGCAATTTCGCTGGGCTGGTGTCACTTCGGTAAACTTCCGCTAATAGTGCTAATGCACTGACTTGACTAGAACTTAGTTGAGGCTTGCGAAACATCTGCGGTCGACAGAAAAAATAACCTTGGAATAAGGTACAACCAAGCAACTTCATTTGTTCAAACTGAGTATAGTCTTCAACTTTCTCGGCTAAAAACTGAATGGGGTAGGATTGCAAATGTTCAATGGTATCTGATATCTCTTGAGTTGAACTGATCTGAATATCGAATTTTACAAAGCTGATAAACTTAAAAAAAGGTTCCCACTGTTCACTATAGAGAAAGTCATCGAGAGCAAACAAATAGCCTTTAGTGTGAAGTTGCTCAACTGTCTCTAGTAGTTGCACATTGGGCTCTAGATTCTCAAGCAATTCAATGACGATTTGTTGCGGGCTAATGAGGCAAGGGATCATATCGAGCAAAGCTTGGCGAGGGAAGTTCACAAAACATGGACATGCGCCAGCGACCTGTTCAATTCCCATATGAAAGAAACTATGTTCAATAACTTTACTTGTCGCCTCGTTCTCTGGGACCATAGGAAACACATTGTTGGCGCTGTTGCGATACAGTAATTCATAGGCGACTACATCTTGATCTTCATTGAGTATGGCTTGGCGTGCCAAATAGCTAAAGTCAGTCACAAGCGCAGTCCCTCTGGCTAAAAATCTAGTATTGTCGATTTACCGTAACGCTACAAGCAAAAAAGCCACTACAAAGTAGTGGCTTAAAGTATGTATCACAAATTAGCTTTTACTAAGTGATTAGAACTTATGGTTGTATTGAACACCAACAATCCAAGCACTAGTTTTGCTAGTTGCAGTCATAGTGCCGATGTTGTCTTGGGATTCACTTACATCGATGGTTTTACCATCAATATATGCCAAGGCCAAGTCTAAACTAGAAGCTTGGTTAAAGGCATAAGTACCACCAACGCTGTACCACATGCGGTCTGAATCAGGAATTGAGATAACTCGCTTATCTTGAGATATTGGGCTTTCATCTTTGGCAATACCAGCTCTCAATGTTAATTTCTCATTAAGGTAGTAAGTTGTACCTAAAGACAAGCGCCATGAATCATCCCAACCATAGGTTTTCGGATAAACTGTGCCGTCGTCAAGATTGAAGTCTATTTTGTCAAATGAAGACCAGCCAACATGCATTGCACTGTAGTGAACGGCCCATTTTGGAGCAACTAGATGGTACCCAGAGAACTCAACAATGCTTGGTAGCGATAGCTCTAAGCTATTAATTGTTGTTGGTGCCCCCGCTTGGTTAATATAAGAACTGTGACTTGAATCAGCCTTAAAGTCGATACCAGACTTGTAGCTTAAACCAAAGCGATTACGTTCGTTTAGTTCGAGTAGTGCACCAACATCCCAAGCAAAAGCGTAGCCATCGCCTTCAAAGTCAAGACCAAGCTGTCCCGCACCAAAAGCTGACAAATCAGGTCCAGGACGCTTAAAGGTACCTTCTCCCTTTAATGCTTTTAAGCTGGCACCTAAACTGAACATTTCGTTGATACGATACGAACCCGATACACCTAGGGTAAAAGTAGAAACTTCTGTGGTTCCGCCAAATAAGCCAGCTGCTCCGTCTTGAAATCCTGCGGGAGTCAGCATTGACCCTTCTGCATTAAATTCATCTGAAAAGCCAACTGTAGTACCAAAGTCGCTATAAGCCGACAAACCTACAGCAAATTTATTGTTGATTGGGTGGATATAGTACAAAGCAGGCACATATGAAGTGCTCGAAAGGTCTTTTCCATCCATAATATCTTGGGTAGCAGTAACTCCATTGTCGTACTTGACATTGGTTTTGTTGGTATCCGGGATAATTACATTCACACCACCTGAAAACTCAGGGCTGTCGAACATGGCCATAGCAGCAGGGTTGCGAGAGATAACGGCGGCGTTATCGGCGATTGCGGCGTCACCAGCGTAAGCACGGCCAAGGCCAGAAGCAGAATGGTTGGTTAGTTGAAAACCGGCTGCTAAAGTATGTGCGCTGCTAGCAAGTACACCACTGGCGATCAATGCCAATTGAAGTTTGTTTAGTTTCATAGATCCCTCTTAAACAATATGGTTAGGTACGTCGGGGGAAGTGGCGGTTTATTGTTTTTCTAAGTAATCCGACCACTGACCTCGGATTAGTATACTCAAGAAATGCTAAATGTTAATACCTTGTAACAGTTATTTTTGTGAAACCGCTCAATAAAGTCCAATTCTTTAGTCGTATAGGGATTCTAAATAAATTCAACACTTTAGAGCTATTACTCTAAAGAGTGTGGGAACTAAAAACCAAAAGGGCGAGCTTAAAATTAGCTCACCCTTGTTAGCTTATTGTTATATATCTTGTGCTTAGATCGATTGCACGAAGTTTTTACTCAATGATTGTAGCGTAGGCTCCAAGGTTTCCATGCGATCACCTACAATAACCATACTGGCGTTCTGTAAGGTTTGAACTAATCCATGCATGCGCTTGTCACCAAAGGATTGACTGGGTTTTAATCCACGGCCGTCAGGTACCACAAACACGTTAATGTCGCCCATTTTTCCATCAATCACCATATGTAAAGCGGGGCCACCGTGGTAGCTACAGTGATTCACATACTTCACTTGTCCGGGCATGCTATCAAAACTTGCACCGTAACGCGCTAGCTTAGCATTAACCATTGCTAAGTTAGGGTGCTCGTTGGCCTGACTGGTATAAGGCATTTCTTCGTAGACATGGGCCAGTGCAACACTGCCGATGTCGGGCTGCTGAAACTTGCTGAGTAAGCCACTATTGAAACTCAAACCTAAAGCAAATGCTACCGATGCCGCTAACGCGAGATGCAACCGTGCTTTACGTTTATACTGACTGCGGCCCGTATCAAAGCTTTGACGCAGTATCAGCCGCTCAGCCATTCCTTCAGGAACATCAACCTTAAGTGCCGATTCAAGCTTGGATTCAAAGCTTTGCATTTCGTCAAATAGTTTGCGATTGCTGCTATTTTCATTTGCAGCGGCCATAAATTCAGATTCACGCTCTCGCGGATTTGCCAGTAATTGGCGGCGAAATTCTAACTCATCCATGCTGGGCTCCTCGTTGAGATTCGTTTTCCAATGCTTCTCGTAATTGATTACGAGCGCGAAATAGTCGAGTCATTACTGTGTTTTTGTTTAATGAAAGTAAGTCGGCAATTTCATCGCCACTAAAGCCCCCAACAACTTGAAGTAATAGGGGCTCTTTATATTCGTTTTCGAGTTTGTCTATTTGTTTATATAGCCATTGCTGCTCGATCGTCTGCTCAGTTGTCATTGAAGTGGTATCAGCGACGTTGTGGTCTTCGATATCCACCAAATCAAACTGCTTGCGCTCAAAGCGACGTGCATTTTCTCGGCGTAAAATAGTAATCAGCCAGGCTTTGGCTGACGATTCGTCCTTTAAGCTATCGAGGGATCGCCAAGCACGCAAAAACGTTTCTTGGACAATGTCCTCTGCAACCTGTTTATTGCGTACCAGCCAATATGCATAGCGGTAGATATCTTTATGTAGCGCTTGGACGAGCGCTTCATAGCGTTTTTGTTTTTCTTCCATGTCCGAGTTGACCGTGCTTCGGCCAACTTTCTTTCGCCCAAATACCATTTTTATTCCTAATTGCTGCTTTTACGCCGTTTTATAATAAAAGTGATGCTGTTGCTGACCTCATTATTCTAACTCACAATGCGATGTAGGTCAGCGCTAAGCGCTTCAAATCTGCAATTTGATCTAGATCAAATTCTAGGCTTGCATTCTAGGGTACTGTCCTAGGATAAAATTAAAGAGGTTGTCGAATGCAAACTAAACTTGAAGAGTCGAAAACGTGTTGTTGTGTGGATGTTGGAGCAATTATTGATGGAGAAGAGCTGGTAGCGTCGGCTGATGAATTATATGCCAATCAAGAATCTGCCCAAGCACGCCTTGAAGATTTAAGTGCTAAAGCACGCCGCGCTGAGTCAGACCCATGTGTTATAGAGCACAGTTTTGAAACACAAGAAGACGGTGTGCGTTTACGCGCTAGTTTTACTTTCTGTAATCAAGCCGAGAGTTTGATTTTTCAGCTAGGAATGAATCGCTAACACTTTTAGTACTAAATCGGTCCTATCAAAGGCTCCCTAGGAGCCTTTTTCTTTTCCTAGTTCTATTTTGCCATTTAGCTCAGGCAGGCTGGAACGTTTGTTTTGCTGGCTTATGTAAAGAACACGAACCTTACGTGCTTCCTCTAATAATCGGATGTCATCGCGCGGATTGTTCTTTGCGTCGGTATTCCAGATTAGCTCTTGTAGTACTTTTCGTATGGGTTCGATATCGTCCATGGCTTGGGGGTGACGCTCAAGCCATGTGTCTAAGCAAGTTAACATTTGTCGTGGTTCTTGGCCTTCGACACTTTCCTCAAAACTTTGCCAAAGCTGCTTTTCGCTGAGGACTTTATTGTTGGTAGCCATCTTGTTCGAAACAAAAAGCTCAAATTCATCGCTATTAGTGTCTTCGATAGCTTGAGCGGGGCTCTCTTGATTTGTTGTCTGCAACAATTCTGGCTGTGCCTTAAGCCCTTGTCCTTGAAGTTGACGACGTTTATATAGGAATAGTCCTAGCCATGCTAAAAGTGTAGCTATCCAAGCGCTAGCAAAAAACCAGGACCACTTAGAGTTAGGTTTTTCGCTTAGATCATGAGTCCCATTTTCAGTGCTTTGAGCGGCAACGCTCACAATTGACTCAACTGTTTGCGATGGTTCAACAATAATTACTCGACCGTCAATCTGGGCTATTTCGCGTTGGTCCAATTTGGTATTCCACCAAGGAAGAGAAATTCCTGGGAGCACCAAATTGCCAGATTTGTTAGGAATTAAAGTTGTTCGTTGCACCCTTTTGGATAAAACAACGCCATCTTTTACATAAGTTCGGTCAACTGGTGGTTCAGGGTAAGCTCTAAAGTCTGCACCGTAATCTTGATCCAGAGAGGGGAGTTGATTAACCCCAAGGCCTGCTACAGTTATACTTATTTGGCGTACAAAACCATCACCAGCACTGATGTTTAGGACTTCTGGCTCAATTGATTCGCTTATCGCAACATCATGACTGGGAAGCCACGTCCCGTCATAGTTTTCAGGAATGCCTTTGACGTCAAGTACAAAAGGATCTTCTTCAAGTTCAACGGCTATGACGCTATTGTTTGCGGTTCGAGCAACTCCGCTTAGATGCGGGCTGGTTATCGATATTTCGCCTGCGGTTTGTGGTGTTATTAACCAGTAACGACTTAACACGCGATAGCGGCGCCCTTGTATTACTTCGGTTGATCGCTCATCTTCCCCGAGTTGTTCAATTTTGGCCCCTAAAGCATTGGGTGCGAGAATGTTAGCTTGTTCGAGTTGGTCTGCGACAAGCAGCCGCATTTGATAACGAAGTGCTTGGCCAACGTAAGCTGTTTCTGCTTCAATATTGATTTGCATTTGCACCGCTGGATCATCTTCGGTCATCGTTTGCATTGCAATAGCTTCAATTTGAATCGGCTGCGTTTCAATGCCATCAACATTTAGAGAGGGAATAAGGTAAGAGCCTGCTTCTCGGACTAATAGGGTGGTTATCCAACGCGTTTCTTGACTGCTTTTTCCGTTTATATTCTCGTAATTTCTAGACGTAGAAGTGCTACCGACCACAAACCCCGCTCTTAGTAGTGAGCTTGCATCAAATTTTGAGACATCTAAGCTAGCATCCGCGACGACTTCCAAGGTGAAAGCTTGCCCCGCAATCACGGGGTTCTGATTCACACTCGCGCTCACTTTGTAGGCCGCGCTAGCTTGGGTTATGGCAGTGCCAAACACAGTGAGTAAAAGAATTCGAAAAAGTAACTTCATTTACCAAGGTTCCTTTGACTGGGGTTGCTGGCGGCGCTTTTTATATTCAAGGATCATACGATTTCTTAATAATAAGCTTGGGTCATTGGGAAGTTGTTCTAACCATTTCTGAAGTTCTTCGTCACTGGCTTCGCCTTGGGATTTAGAGGGCTGTTGCTGCTGCGGTTCGGTTTGGTTATTAGCTTCAGGTTCCAAGCCTGCTCCAGGTTGCTCGCCATTTTCTTGTTGCGGGCTTTGCTCCTGTTCAGACGCGGGTTGTTGGTCTTTACTCTCTTGCCCTGGTGAACTTTCACCCGCCTGCTGTTTGCCCGATGACTGTTGATTCGATTGCTGATCATCGGATTGCTCATCATTAGACGATTCACTTTGTTGCTGTTGTTGCTGTTGTTCCTTTAGCTTTTGCAATAGTTCGATATTTTGCTGCGCTGCGCTTAAATTAGGATCTAAGCTTAGTGCTTGTTGATAACTTTCTATGGCGGCATCAAGCTCACCAAGCTGGGCTAATGCATTGCCTTGGTTGTATTTACCAACAGCACTTTGATCGAGCTCGAACTTAGCTTTAGCTTTTTCAAACTCTCCGGCACGATATAAAGAAGAACCCTGCCATTGGGGGTCCTCAAATTGTTCAGCGGCTTGGCCATAATCTTGATTTTCAAATAATTGCTGCGCTTGTTGTTGCTGATTTGTCCACCAAGAGCTAGTCGTTTGCGCATGTACTTGACTAGGGCTAAGTAAGGGGAAGGTTAAAAATGCTACTAAGATCGGCGATACACTATAAAAGCTTGAAATCCCAAGTAAGACTAAAATAGGGAACAATAAATAGTAGCCAAAATCCTGATAATTCAGTGCAGTATGACTTAACTCTCCAGATGTTGGGGTGCTAGAGAGAGCGGGCAGCGCTAGCAATTGCTGTATGTCCTGATCGTTGGCTTCTAGTTTTAAGCATAGTCCATTGGTTTGCTGACATAGAGGTGTGAAGTTTTCAAACTTCATTTTACTAATGACCACAGAACCGTCGCTATCTCGCATTTGCTGACCGTCTCCCAAAGCAATGGGAGCACCTTGTTCGCTGCCAAGCGCTAAAACCGAAATACGTAGATTACTGCCGGCGATATACTTGAGGCTTGCTTCAACGCTTTGTGAGCTCATGCCGTCACTTACTAATAATATGTCGCCGCGCTCTAAACCTGATTGAGCAAATAGGTCAACGGCTTTTTGGATACCAAGCTCTATAGCGCTGCCATGAACGGGCATGATTTCAGGCCCCAAATGAGGGATATAGTTTTTGAGGTTTTCTATGTCTGTCGAAAGCGGGCTGATGACAAAAGCGTCACCAGCAACAACAACAAGGCCCGTTTCACCACTACGCCAAAACTCTAATAAGTCTAGGAGTTTAAACTTTGCCAGTTGCATACGGTTGGGTTTTACGTCACGCGCATTCATAGAATAGCTTGTGTCTAACACAATAACGCGTGCAGTCTCATCGCGATACTCTAGCTTTTGTTCAATCAGCAGTGACGGGCCAGATAGTGCAATTACGCCCAGTAAACCAATCAGTAAGTGTAGTTTTTTGGCGTGTTGTTGACCTGGTTTGCGCTTTGCGCCTAAAAAGCTTGCGATTTCGTCTGGTAATATACTGAACCAAGCCTGCTGTTGATCCTGTTTGTGCTGCTTCCACCACCAAATTAACGGGATACTCAGCAACAGTAGCCATGGACGTAACAATATAAAGCTACTCATGGCTTGGCTCCCCCAATGTGTTTAATCTGTCTACGAAAAGCAGCAAAAGAGAGACGACTCCAAGGAAAAGCTAAACTCATTTCAAGAAGACCAGCTATGAGTATGAATACCCAAAACATTTCAAAACGAGGTTTAAACTCACGACTTGCACCTTCAATAGGGTTTAATTTGTCGATTTCTTGATAAATATTCAGTAGATCTTCTGTCGAACGTGCTCGAAAGTACGTGCCATTCGTGAGTTCTGCTATCTCTTTTAGTAAAGCTTCGTCTAGATCTTGAGAAGGATTGACTTTACGCACTCCAAATAGGCTTCGGCTTAGCATTTCATCGGCACCAACGCCAATGGCGTAGATCTGAACATCATTTTGGGCAGCTATTCTAGCCGCATCTATCGGTAGAACTGTACCTGAAGTATTTTGCCCGTCAGTCAATAAAATCAGTATTCTTTGTTCTGCTGGACGCTCCAAAAGCTGAGCTACACCAAGTCCAATAGCTTCACCAATGGCAGTGCTGTCTCCAACTAAACCATGTGCAAATTCTTTTACTTGTTGATTTAAAGTCTCAAGATCAAAGGTCAGTGGTGACGCCAGATAAGCGTGGTCGGCAAATAAGATCATTCCTAGGCGGTCACCTTCCCGCTGCTTGATAAAATCCAATAAAATCACTTGTAGGGCTTGTAGTCGATCTATAGGGTCGCCATTTATTTGCATGTCCTTAATCTGCATGCTGCCGGAAAGGTCGACTGCTATCATCATGTCTCGACCTTGGTCAATTATATTTGTGCCTTGAGGAGCTATCGTAATTGGGCGCATCATAGCGCAAACAAAAAATCCCCATGCAAGCCATCGAATGTACTGCTGCACTTTTGGCTTAGCTTTAGCATTGCTTAAGGTTTGCTCTGGTGTAAGTAAACTGAAATTTTTTATTTGATCATTGGTTGGGGTTTGACGTAAGCGCAGTAACAGCGGAGCAGGTAAAAGTAACAAAAGCCAAGGAAGTTCAAAACTAAGACCGGTCATCAAATGCCATAAATTCATGCTTGATGCTCCGCTTTTGGCAAAGGATATACAGGGCTTTTTAATCCGCAAGCAGAGCGCAGTCTGGTTTTACGTAATCCCAATTTTAACCAGCGTTGGCTAAGTTTGACAAAATCTAGTTCTGATTCCGTGTTATCACCATACAATGCTTGCTCCCAGCGTGCTTGTTGATGGACAAACTGACGCTCGTTTTTTGGTAGTTGCGAATCTAGAAACAACCACCATTCTTTACCATTTAAAGCCGCTACTTGTTGCCTTGGGTAATAAGCGAGCGCACAACGTTTGAGTAAGGTATTAGCTGTTATGACTTTGTTTGATTCGGACTCTAGGGTAGTTAAATCTTGTAAGTAGCGATTGGCTTCGCGTTGGGCTTTCCCGTTTAAATGGTATCGCAACACCAGAGTTATCAAAGCAATAGCAATTAACAGTAAGATAACGGTGAGTATCCACCAGCCGGGCGCAGGTAAGCCGCTTTCTATTGCGGGCAGAATAATGTCGTGCAGTTTTTCAATTGATGCGGGTTCAGATGCCATTGTTTTCATGCCAGTCTTTTGCGGTACTGATGGTGTCAAATACGATACTTGAATTTGCAAAGGTTTCTTCTATTCTCGATTGCCTCTGTTCTGCCAGATGCTGATATTGGCTGCGAAAAAATCGCTTACTTGGCCAAAGAGAACTCAAACCCTTTGCCCCTTCAATTTGTAGTCGCGTTGTTTGCTCGTTTTCAATTTGGCTTTCAAACGGATCCGTGATTTGCCAAGCCATCACTTGGTTGCGACGAGATAGACGTTGGAGCAGGGGAATGTCCTGGACTTGTAGGTGATAAAAATCACTAATTAAGTGAATTTGATACCCGGTTTTAGCAATTAAGTTCAACTGTTCAAGTGCAGGGCTTAAGTTGCTAGGCGCTTCGCTTTTATGAAATTGATCAAGCTGTTGCTGATGGCAATCGACGATTTGCTGCAGAAGCTGTAACCATTGGGCTTGTCGAGCCGCATGTGATGCTAAACTAACGTGTTGTTGTCCTTGATTAATGACAACCGCAACCCGCTCACCAAGCCCAATCGCTGCCCAACCCAAATATGCTGCTAATTCACTGGCGACAATGGACTTTAAGCAGTGTTGGCTGCCAAAAATCATACTCGGGTTTATATCTAGCAAGATAATGACAGGTTGTTCGCGTTCTTCACGAAATAGCTTGGTATGCGCTTTCCCTGTCCGAGCTGTAACTCGCCAGTCGATGCTTCGTATATCGTCTCCAGCTTGGTAGTGGCGAGCTTCGTCAAATTCCATACCGCGGCCGCGGATGTTACTGATCCGCTGTCCACTGCGACTTGCCATTGCACGATGACGCTTTAACTGCGGACCGAGATTTAAATAACGGCTTTGCAAAAGCTGGGACAAGCCCAGTTGTACAGCAGAACTACGCTCAATTTGTGTCATTAACCTATTGCCACTTGTTCGATCAATTTGTCAATAATGGCGTCCGAGGTCATGCCTTTGGCCTGAGCTTGATAAGTTAATAACAACCGATGTCGAAGTACCGGATAAGCTAAGGTCTGAATATCATCAGGGGTAACAAAGTCACGTCCTTCAAGCCAAGCTTTGGCTCTGGCACCTCGAGCCAATGCCATGGTTGCACGTGGGCTTGCTCCATACTCAATAAATTGTTTGAACCCTGCTAATGCGCTGTTTTGACCTCTAGTCGCAATGATTAAATCAACAATATATTGGGCTAACTGCGGGGCCAGCTTAACTTGCATTACCTCTTGTCGAATCTCAAAAAGCGTTTCTTTGGTTAACGGTACCGGCTTTTCAAGTTCTTGCTTTTGTGCTTCTTGTTCATTGAGAGCCAAAATTTTAAGTTCGTCTATTGCGCCTGGATAATCGATATTTACTTTCAACATGAAGCGGTCGAGCTGTGCTTCAGGTAAGGGGTAAGTGCCTTCTTGCTCAAGCGGATTTTGAGTTGCCATCACCATAAACAGCTCAGGTAAGCCGTAACTACGTCGTCCCACCGTGATTTGACTCTCGGCCATTGCTTCAAGCAAAGCTGATTGCACTTTAGCTGGAGCGCGGTTTATTTCATCAGCGAGTAGAATGTTATGAAATAGAGGACCTGGCTGAAACTTAAATTCTCCCGATTCTTGACGAAAAATATCAGTACCGGTTAAGTCCGCTGGTAATAGGTCTGGTGTAAACTGAACCCGGTGGAAACTTGCTTGTATGCCACTGGCTAAGGTTTTTACTGCGCGAGTTTTTGCTAATCCTGGTGGCCCTTCCACCAATATATGACCATCTGCAATTAAAGCGACTAACAGCTGTTGAATAAACTCAGACTGACCGATGATGGAGGTGTTCAAAAAGCGTTGTAAATCAGCTAAAGCATTCATGTTTATTAAGTTTCCGAACGATTGAAGAGCATTTGATTTAGGGAATCATAACTAAGGCAACAGCGAGTCACAACCATTAGCATAGATAAGCGTAATGCACCTGCTTATAAAAGAATCAGTCGAAGAATAGAGCTAAAACTTTAAGTGTTTTAATCGCGTGTTTGATATTTGTAAAAAATTCGTTAAAATGCATTCAGGTCAGACCACTTTGGGGTCGATTTCTGTCACCTTGATTTCGTCTCAAGTCGGAATGTCATCAAGAACGTCATTAGGAAGGAATATGAGCAAACAGCAGAAACTACAAACAGGGAATGGATCACGAATAGCCATAACAGCTGGACTTCGTACACCATTTGCTCGTCAAGCAACCGCATATCATGGGGTGAGCGCACTAGATTTAGGTAAAACCGTTGTCAACGAGTTGCTCGCACGTAGCGATATAGACCCTAAACTGGTAGAGCAATTAGTTTTTGGACAAGTCATTCAGATGCCTGAGGCGCCAAACATAGCCCGCGAAATAGTTCTAGGTACCGGCTTAGATGTTGGATGTGATGCATATAGTGTATCAAGGGCTTGTGCCACAAGTTTTCAAGCGACGGCAAATATCGTTGAATCAATTATGGCCGGCTCCATTGAATGCGGAATAGCTGGCGGCGCTGATAGCTCATCAGTCTTGCCTATCGGAGTATCTAAGGCCATGGCTAGAGCGCTATTAGATCTTTCGAAAACCAAAACTCTTGGCCAAAAACTACAGATCCTCAAGCGTTTAAGCCTTAAGGACTTGGCGCCGGTTCCCCCAGCTGTTGCAGAGTACTCAACGGGCTTGTCAATGGGACAAACCGCCGAACAAATGGCGAAGACGCACCAGATCAGCCGAGAGAGTCAAGATGCCTTAGCCGCTCGTTCACATAAACTGGCCCATCAAGCATGGGAAGACGGCAAGCTAGATGATGAAGTGATGACAGCTTATGTCGAGCCTTATAAGAAAAGTATTAGTCGTGATAATAACGTTCGTGGCGACTCAACAATAGAAAAACTAGCGACTTTGCGTCCTGTATTTGACCGTAAGCACGGCACGGTCACCGCAGCGAACGCAACGCCGCTTACGGATGGTGCATCAGCCATAATGCTGATGCGTGAAGACAGAGCAAAAGAGCTTGGCTTGCCTATTTTGGGCTACATTCGTAGCTATGCTTTCGCCGGTATTGATGTGTGGGAAGACATGTTAATGGGACCGAGCTATGCAACGCCTATGGCGCTAGATAGAGCTGGCTTAACCTTAGACGATCTAACCTTGATTGAAATGCACGAAGCGTTTGCCGCGCAAACCCTAGCTAACGTTAAAATGTTTGGCAGCGATAGCTTTGCACAGAGAATTGGCCGTAGCAAAGCTATTGGCGACATTGATATGGAACGTTTTAACGTGATGGGTAGTTCTATTGCTTATGGCCATCCCTTCGCTGCCACTGGCACGCGGATGTTGACGCAAATGGTAAATGAACTTCGTAGACGCGGAGGAGGCCTCGGTTTAACGACCGCATGCGCCGCTGGTGGACTCGGTGCCGCAATGATCGTGGAGGTTGAATAATGAGTGAACAAACATTTAGCTTGGCAGTAAACGAGCAAATCGCAACAATTACAATCGATGTCCCTGGCGAGTCGATGAATACGCTTAAAGCCGAGTTTGGCCCTCAGTTATCGAGTCTACTTGATGAACTGAGTCAACAAAGTAATATTAAAGCGCTTATCATTCGAAGTGGCAAACCAAACTCGTTCATTGCGGGTGCAGATATTAATATGCTTGCAGCTTGCGAAACTCAAAGTGATGCGCAAAAGCTCAGTAGCGATGGACATGTCGTCTTTAAGCGCCTTTCAGAACTACCTTTCCCTGTAATCGCAGCTATCCATGGCCCTTGTTTGGGCGGCGGTTTAGAAGTGGCGTTGGCGTGTGATTATCGTGTTTGTAGTTTAGATGATAAAACCGCATTGGGATTACCTGAAGTGCAATTAGGATTGCTACCTGGTGGTGGTGGTACACAACGTTTACCTAAGTTAATAGGTGTACAAAAAGCACTTGAAATGATGCTTACAGGTAAACAATTGCGAGCCAAACAAGCGTTAAAATCTGGTTTAGTCGACGAAGCTGTGCCTTTGAGCATACTTGAAGCGGTCGCAGCAAAATACGCAGACAAACCCAAGCGTCGTAAAGCACTTAAAAAACCATTTGTAGCGAAAGCACTAGAAAACAATCCAATTGGTCGAAATATTTTGTTTGCCCAGGTTGGCAAACAAACGCTCGCAAAAACTCGAGGTAACTACCCGGCACCAGAACTTATTATTGAGTGCGTTAAAGCGAGTATTGAACAATCCGAAGAGCAAGCCTTTGCCTTGGAAGCAAGTAACTTTGCTAAATTGGTTAAAAGCCCTGAGTCTGCCGCGCTGCGTCAATTGTTTTTTGCCTCAACTGAGCTTAAAAAAGAAGCTGTCTGTGAAGGTGTCGAACCGCAGCTTGCGCAAAAAGTAGCGGTTTTGGGTGGCGGTTTAATGGGGGCGGGCATTGCATTTGTGACCGCAACTAAAGCTGGTGTTGATGTCCGAATTAAAGACATTAATTCCGAAGGCATCAACAAAGCCTATGAATACGCTTATAAGCTGCTCAACAAAAAAGTTAAACGCCGCTTTATGCGCAAGTCTGTGATGCAACAGCAATTGGCTAGAATAACCGGAGACACTCAATTTCGAGGGTTTTCCAAGTCGGATATAGTCATTGAAGCCGTATTTGAAGACCTAGCTCTGAAGCAATCAATGCTAGCGGAAATCGAAGAACAAACAAAGACATCGACGATTTTTGCAAGCAATACTTCATCGCTACCTATCGCTCAAATTGCTGCTAATGCTAAACGACCAGAAAATGTAATTGGCCTGCATTACTTTAGTCCGGTTGAGAAAATGCCTTTAGCAGAGATTATTCCGCATTCGACAACCAGTGAGCAAACCATTGCCGATACTGTGGAATTAGCTCGCAAGCAAGGTAAAACAGCGATCGTCGTCAAAGACGGCGCTGGTTTTTACGTTAATCGTATCCTAGCTCCTTATGTAAACGAAGCCGGTATTCTGCTTCTTGAAGGTCAATCAATCGATCATATTGATAAATCCTTATTAGATTATGGTTTTCCTGTTGGACCGATTGCTTTGCTTGATGAAGTTGGTATTGATGTGGGAACAAAAATTTCGCCAATCTTAGAAGCAGAGCTTGGCGAACGTTTTAAAGCACCTGCTGCTTTTGACCAACTAATTGCGGATAAACGTCTTGGTAAAAAGAATGGTCGTGGTTTCTACCAACACACCGGTAAGCGTAAAGGCGCTAAGAAAGTCGACGAAAGCGTTTATACAGTGCTTGGGGTTAGTAAGAAGGATCCTATTGAAGCTCGAAGCTTGGCTCAACGCTGCGTCTACTTAATGCTAAATGAAGCTGCCAGATGTCTTGACGAAGGTGTTATTCGCAGTGCCAGAGATGGCGATCTGGGTGCTATTTTTGGTATTGGGTTCCCGCCATTTTTAGGCGGTCCATTCCAAGCCATCGATAGCATTGGTGTAACTCAATTAGTGAGTGACCTAGAGTCATTGGCTCAACAACATGGCGAACGCTTTAAACCCTGTGATGCCTTAGTCAAAATGTCACTTGCAGAAGCGCGTTACTACGACGTTTAATAAAGTCCCTTGTGATAGGAAGTTTTTAGAGTATCAACAGAGGTTCGAGCCATCAGGTTCGAACCTTTTTTTTGTTAGAGATTGTTAAAAGCTAGACCAACAACAAGTGTTTAGTTGTGCAAACAAGCGTCAAATTGCCTTCAATGATGGAATTGATGTATTCCGAGTACTGAATTGATTGGAATTAAACTACAGAAGTCCTCTATAATGACGCCCATTATTTTATTGAATTAGCTAGACAGGACCTTCGGATGCGCACGACTTATTGTGGACAAGTGACTAAAGAGTACGATGGACAAGAAATCACCCTCGTTGGCTGGGTAAATCGTCGTCGCGATTTAGGCGGTGTTATTTTTCTAGATTTACGTGACCGCGAAGGTATCGTTCAAGTTGTATTTGATCCCGACAAAGCCGATGTGTTTGAAACCGCGAACAGCTTACGCAATGAATTTTGCGTGAAAGTTGTGGGTCGCGTTCGTCTACGTCCTGATTCTCAAATCAATAGCGACATGACCACTGGTGAAATTGAACTATTAGGCTTAGATCTTGAGATCCTTAATCGTGCTAAACCTTTACCCTTGGACCTTAATCAAATCAACAGTGAAGAACAACGTCTTAAGTATCGCTATTTAGATTTACGACGCCCTGAAATGACGCAGCGTATGGTGTTTCGCTCAAAAGTAACGTCCTTTGTTCGACGTTATATGGATAAGCATGCTTTCATGGATGTTGAAACTCCAATGCTGACCAAGGCAACACCAGAAGGGGCTCGTGACTTCATGGTACCTAGCCGTGTCAACAAAGGTAAGTTTTACGCGTTACCACAATCTCCGCAGTTGTTTAAGCAGTTGTTGATGATGTCTGGCATGGATCGCTACTACCAAATTGTGAAGTGTTTCCGCGATGAAGATTTGCGTGCTGACCGTCAGCCCGAATTTACTCAAATCGATATCGAAACTTCATTTATGAGTGCTGAAGAAGTAATGCAAATTACTGAAACCATGATCCGTGATTTGTTCGTTGATTTACTGAACGTCGATCTTGGTGAATTCCCACAAATGACATTTGCTGAAGCAATGCGATTATACGGAAGCGACAAACCCGATCTACGTAACCCGATGCAACTTATTGATGTTGCAGATTTACTTAAAGACGTTGAGTTCAAAGTCTTTTCTGGACCAGCTAACGATGAGAATGGCCGAGTTGCTATTTTATCGGTACCTGGTGGCGCTAAGCTTTCACGTAAGAACTTAGACGAATACACTAAGTTCGTTGGTATATACGGTGCGAAGGGTCTAGCGTGGATGAAGGTGAACGACCGTGATGCTGGCATGGAAGGTGTACAATCGCCAGTACTTAAGTTCTTAAATGAAGACGTTGTGACTGCATTACTTGAGCGAAGTAATGCCCAAAGCGGCGACCTCATTCTATTTGGCGCAGACGACTATCGCGTTGTTTGTGAAGCAATGGGTGCGTTGCGTCTTAAAGTGGGTGAAGATCTAGATTTATGCCAAGGACAGTGGAAACCACTTTGGGTTATTGACTTCCCAATGTTTGAGGAAGCTGATGGCCAATTACATGCCATGCACCATCCGTTTACCGCGCCAGTGGCTGGAGTAAGTGCAGAGCAGCTTATTGAAGCGCCAGCAAACGTGCTGTCCAATGCCTACGATATGGTATTGAATGGCTGTGAGTTGGGTGGGGGCAGTGTCCGTATTCACCGTCAAGATATGCAATCCGCAGCATTCAAAGTACTTGGGATCAGTGATGAAGAAGCACAAGAGAAGTTTGGCTTCTTACTCGATGCGCTTCAGTATGGTGCTCCACCGCATGCAGGTCTTGCATTTGGTTTAGATCGCTTGGTCATGCTAATGACTGGTGCGAGTTCTATTCGCGATGTGATGGCGTTTCCAAAAACGACTACCGCAAGCTGTCCGCTTACTAATGCTCCAAGTGCTGCCAATAGCGCTGCACTTGAAGAGCTTGCACTGGAAGTGAAAGCCATTCAAGAACAAGAGTAATTCTTAGACTCACACGTAATACGGCCAGCTTGCTGGCCGTTTTTATATCGAAAGGAAACACATGACTATTGTAAGATCGACTTTTGCGAAACACCTTCAGCGATGACGGTTATACTCGGCATTGACCCCGGTTCCCGTATTACCGGTTACGGCATTATCGAACGTAAAGCAGGCAAAGCTTATTATCTGGGCAGTGGCTGTATTCGTATGGCCAAACAAGATCTGGCCGGGCGATTAGGGCAAATCTATGCAGGGGTTAGTGAGATTATTACCCAGTTTCAGCCCGAAGAATTTGCCATTGAACAAGTGTTTATGGCGCATAATCCAGATTCGGCTTTAAAGCTAGGTCAAGCTCGTGGCGCTGCGATTGTTGCGGCGGTGAATCATCAATTACCGGTGGCAGAGTATTCTGCTAGGCAGATTAAACAAGCAGTAGTAGGGACTGGTGCTGCTAAAAAAGAACAGGTTCAGTTGATGGTTCAGAATATGTTAGAGCTATCGGCCAAACCACAAGCTGACGCAGCAGATGCCTTAGGCGTAGCTCTATGTCACTGCCATACTCAGCAAAGCTTAGTTAAACTTTCAGGACAAGCTAGTAGCCGCGCTCGTGGTCGCTATCGCTAACACTTGAACCATTGTAGCTCGGCTTCAATTGGCTAGCATTTTTTGTTGATGATGCAGGTCTATCTATCCAACACTTGCGCAAATTATTTTTTGCATGGGGGCTAGTTCAGGCTTCTCTATCGCTTGAATAGCAGCTTCAGCCAAAAAATTTCCTGCTGATTCAATGTCTTCTTTTGCGGTAAATATCTCAGGTCTAAAGTAACTCAGAAACGGTGATGAATTCTTAGTAAAAAGATCAATATCTTTGCCAAGTTTGAGCTTCAATTTATCCAAGGCTTTTACCGAAGCTAGACTGGCTGTTGTCGATGCACAAATGATCCCATCGGTCTGTGGATAGCGCCGAATATGGGCCACAACTTCATCCATTATTTTGCTTTCTAGATCATCATTATTTGCACTTTCCAGTACCGTAAACCCTTTGTCGTAGCTGGCTGCTAAATCTTTAGCACCGCAAACAAGGTGCTCGGTGTACTGATGTTCAACAGGGGGAGCGATCATTAACAAATGCTCGCGTTTTCGCTGATACAAATGCTCTGCGGCAAGCTTGGCGAAGGCATAGTTATCAAAGTCGAAATATGGATGTTGCTCAGCCCAAGCTGTACGTCCAAAAGTTACAAATGGTACCTTCTGCTGCATTAAATATGCGACCCGTGGGTCGTGTACTTGGGTTCGTTCTAGAATAATCGCATCGGCTGATTGAGTTTGAACCAAGTATTTAACCGCTTCCATCGCATCTTGCGTGGGCAGATCAGGAATAACTTGCAGGTGATATGGGCCTTGAGAAAGGGCACTTGTGAGAAAGCTAACCATTTGACCGATTAAGTCTGAGATATTCTCGCTGGTCGATAATACCACCGCAATCACATGGTTTCGTCCGGTTTTTAGACGCACGCCGGCACGATCGGGGACATAGCCAATTTCTTGCGCGATAGCTCGAATTCTCTTTTTAGTGTCGTCACTAAGATCTGGAGCGTCTTTGAGTGCTCTAGATACCGTTGTAACGGCTAATCCACTGAGTTGAGCAATGGTCTTAAGCGTTGGCCGTTGGCCTGTGCCGGACTGTTTCACCTGTCGCTCCTATTTTTGTTTGAAAAGTAAGCTGTGATCTATGTCTAGGTTTACAATTAAGTAACATTAATTTCTAGATCAATCTACAACGAAGTGGTATCAATTAATAGAACTATAACGTTGTAGTTGCCAAAGTTCGCTAATTTTATACGGTCCGTTCAGGAGAAAAGTGAAATGAAGATTATGGATAAATCATTCTCAATCAGCATGCTTACTGCTGCTTTAATGACATCAGGGCTTGCTAACGCAGTCGACTTAGAAGTTACCCATTGGTGGACTTCAGGTGGAGAAGCTGCAGCTGTCGCTGAATTCGCAAAAGCATTTGATGAGAACACAAGTCACAAGTGGGTCGACGGCGCAATTGCCGGTTCTGGTGGTACTGCTCGCCCAATCATTATTAGCCGAATCTTAGGCGGCAAACCGATGGGAGCTACGCAGCTTAACCATGGTCGTCAAGCTGAGGAGCTAATCGAAGAAGGTTTACTTCTTGATATTACCGATGTTGCAATGGCTGACGGCTGGAAAGACGTTGTAAACCCAAGTTCATTGTTAGATTCTTGTACCCTTGATGGCAAAATTTATTGCGTGCCGGTAAACATTCACTCTTGGGAGTGGATTTGGTTATCTCATCAAGCTTATGAAGATGCTGGAGTAGCCGTTCCAAGCAACTGGGAAGAATTTGTTGCAGCGGCGCCTGCACTTGAAAAAGCTGGAAAAATTCCATTGGCAATGGGCCAACAAGCTTGGCAACGCAGTGGTGCTTTCGGTGTAATGTCGATTGCTATCGCTGGTATTGATGCTTGGAAAGCTGTAAACATTGATAAAGATGCGGCTGTTGCAGCGGGTCCTGAGTACAAAAAAGTATTTGATGCAGCTGTAAATGCCCGTGCGATGGCAGCTAACAGTAAAGTTCAAGACTGGAACCAAGCAACCAACATGGTGATTACAGGTCAAGCTGGTGGTCAAATCATGGGTGACTGGGCACAGGGGGAATTCCAAGTTGCTGGCCAAGTTGCTGGTGAAGACTATACCTGTCTACCTGGTTTAGGTGCTAACGAAGTTATCTCAACCGGTGGTGACGCGTTCTACTTCCCTAAACAAGATGATCCTGAAGTCACGAAAGCACAAAAAGAGTTAGCATCGTTGATGATGTCTCAGGCTGTGCAAGTTGCCTTCAACCTTAAGAAAGGTTCACTTCCTGTACGTGGCGATATCGAACTTGATACTGCTAACGATTGTATGAAGAAAGGTCTGAAAATTTTGGCTGACGGAAACGTATTGCCAAGTGGCGACATGTTGCTTTCTGCTGACACCCAAGGACAACTTGAAGATTTGATGGTTGAGTTTTGGAGTGACACAAGCTACAGCGCAGAAGATGCGCAAAAACGTTACGCAGCAATTATCGGCTCAGCCGACTAAAAGCTAAATTAGCGGGCTTCGGCCCGCTTTGTCTTAGTTGTTAAGTTGTTGTTGTGACAGCAAAGTTGTAGCTGGTATTGCGTTGGAGCAAACATGGACCGTTCGAAGAACTCCCCTGAATCAGAGTCGGCACGCAGACCCTGGTTAAAAAATATTAATGCAAAGATTGCAGCACTACCGATGATCATTACCGCGCTTGGTATTTTCGTTGGTTGTTCAATCTGGACTATCGTCCACTCTTTTACTAACTCACGTTTATTACCAAAAATGGACTTTGTTGGTTTAGACCAATATGAGCGCCTTTGGAGCACCAGACGCTGGTTGGTTTCGATAGAAAATCTCGCTATTTACGGTATTTGTTCGTTAATTCTAAGCCTGCTTATTGGATTCACCCTAGCGACTCTATTAGATCGAAAAATCCGATTTGAGGGTGTGTTTCGTAGTATTTTCTTATATCCATTTGCCTTGAGTTTCATTGTAACTGGCTTGGTCTGGCAATGGATCCTCAACCCAGAGTTCGGTGTTCAAAAAATTGTCCGAGCAATGGGATTCGAAAACTTTGTCTTTGACCCCTTATATGATCCTCAACTAGCTATTTACGGTATCTTGATCGCCGGAATTTGGCAGGGCTCGGGTTTAATTATGGTTATCATGTTAGCTGGCCTGCGTGGTATCGACGAAGACATCTGGAAAGCTACTCGAGTCGACGGTATCCCGACTTGGAAGACCTATATTGTGGTCATTATTCCGATGATGCGTGGTGTGTTTGTGACAGCCTTAGTATTGATTGCTTCGGGCATTGTTAAAGTTTATGACTTGGTTGTAGCCCAAACTTCAGGTGGCCCAGGTATTGCGACCGAGGTTCCTGCAAAATATGTATATGACAAGATGTTCGCCGCTCAAAACTTGGCGCAAGGCTTTGCAGCGTCAACAATGATGCTGGTCACAGTGGCAATCATTTTGGTGCCTTGGGCATATCTCGAGTTTAAGGGGAAAAAACGTGGATAAGTCAATAGAAGTAACAGGCCCATCGGGGGCGAAACCTCGTCGACGTTTTTCTCGCAACAAGATCATGTTGTACGGCGTCTTGATTGTGATGGCTCTTTATTACCTTCTACCATTATACGTAATGGTTGTTACCTCAATGAAAGGTATGCCTGAAATTCGTATCGGTAATGTGTTTGCACCACCGGTAGAGATTACCTTTCAACCTTGGGTTAAAGCTTGGTCTGAAGCCTGTACAGGTATCAATTGTGATGGCTTAAGCCGTGGTTTTGGCAATTCAATTCAAATTTTGATTCCTTCGGTATTTTTATCCATTTTAATCGCATCGGTTAATGGGTATGCCTTATCAAACTGGAAGTTTAAGGGATCAGAGGTGTTCTTCACGATATTGGTGATAGGTGCGTTTATTCCCTATCAAGTCATGCTGTATCCCATTGTTATCATATTAAGGGAGCTTGGGCTTTATGGCTCCTTGTGGGGACTGGTGTTGGTGCATTCCGTATTCGGGATGCCAATATTGACTTTGTTGTTTAGAAACTATTTCAGCAGTGTGCCCGAAGAACTATTTAAGGCTGCTAGGGTAGACGGCGCTGGATTTTGGGGGATTTACTTTAAAATAATGTTGCCTATGGCCTTACCTATTTTTGTGGTAGCCATCATCTTGCAAGTGACAGGGATCTGGAATGATTTCTTATTTGGAGTCATCTTTACTGAGCCAAGTTTGTATCCCATGACGGTGCAATTGAACAACATTGTGAACTCGGTACAAGGCGTTAAAGAATACAACGTCAATATGGCCGCAACGCTACTAACGGGACTACTTCCCTTAGTGATCTACTTAGTATCTGGAAAACTATTTGTCCGTGGCATTGCTGCGGGAGCTGTGAAGGGATAATCAATGAGCTCTGTAAGTATTCGTAATCTTGATTTAAATTTTGAGTCAGTCAAAGTTTTAAAACAGCTAAACCTTGATATCCCAGAAGGGGAGTTCTTGGTTTTGCTCGGCGCTAGTGGTTGCGGTAAATCGACCCTGCTGAACTGTATTGCTGGCTTGTTAGACATATCGGGTGGTCAAATCTTTATTAATGATCGCAACGTAACTTGGTTGGAACCTTCAGAACGCGGCATCGGTATGGTATTTCAATCCTACGCTTTGTATCCGCAAATGAGTGTTGAAGGTAATCTATCCTTTGGCCTTAAAAATGCAAAAGTGCCGAAAGACGAAATAGCTAAACGTATTGAGCGAGCCGCAGATATTTTGCAAATGAAAGATTTGCTTAAACGCAAACCTGGTGCGCTTTCCGGTGGCCAACGTCAACGAGTAGCCATTGGCCGTGCCTTAGTTCGCGATGTAGATGTGTTTTTGTTTGATGAGCCATTGTCGAACCTTGACGCAAAACTAAGAGCAGATCTACGTGTAGAAATTAAGCGTCTACACAACCAATTGGGTAATACAATGATTTACGTAACCCATGATCAGGTCGAGGCAATGACGCTAGCGGACCGTATCGCAATTATGCGTGGTGGTCTAATTCAACAGTTGGGGACGCCGGATGAAATTTATAATCATCCCGCCAATAAATATGTTGCTGACTTTATCGGTTCACCCTCGATGAACTTTATTGACGGCAAGCTTGAAGATGGCCAATTCTGCTTTGCAGATATCAAGGTCCCTACAGACGTCTACCCGTATACGACTGACGCCAGAAGCGGGGATGTTTGTTTAGGTATTCGACCTGAGCACGTTATTGTGGGTGAGGGAGCTGAAAAACTACCATACCAAACTGAGCTCGAGGTCGAGTTATTTGAACCTATGGGTTCAGATACTCAAATATGGACCAAGTGGGGTGGACAAAGCTTTAGGATTCGAGTGGATGGCCAACTTAAAGTTGCCAATGGCGACAAGTTAAAAGTCGGAATTAAAATTGAACGTTGTTCGATGTTCGACATAAAAACAGAGTTGCCAATGTAATTTTTAAGCGATTAATTTTAAAGGGTTTATCTTGATTGGTAAGCCCTTTTTTTATAGGCCTTTAAAAATTACAAAGCGTGAACAGAACACAAAGGCTGGATATTTATCCAGTACTTGTTTATGCTAACTTTTTTACCGATTGGAAGCTAAGTGTGATTTCTAAAATCCGTGGTCTCTTAGATGAGAAAAATCCTCCTTTTATAGTTATTGACGTGGCCGGAATAGGTTACGAAATTCAAATGCCAATGAGTTGTTTCTATGAACTTCCTCAAGCTGGAGAGGCGGTTAGTGTATTAACCCACTTTGTGGTCCGTGAAGACGCGCAGTTACTTTATGGGTTCACCGATCAATCTTCTAGAAAATTGTTTCGTGAACTGATTAAAGTCAATGGAATTGGACCCAAAGTAGCATTGGCAATTTTATCCGGTCTAAATAGCAGTGAGTTTGTGTTAGCGGTACAACAAGATTCACTCACCTCTTTAACCAAGATCCCAGGGGTCGGTAAAAAGACAGCAGAACGATTACTGGTTGAAATGAAAGATAAGTTGAAGGATTGGCAAGTTAGTGGTGACCAAGCCAGCAACCTAAAGCTTATGCAAGCTAATGGCGAAATGGGCGGTGCACTGGCTAAGCCTGAAGATGAAGCTTTAGCAGCCTTAGAAGCACTTGGGTATAAAGCTGCAATGGCTCAACGGGTATTGAAACAAGTGCAAAGAGATGGAATGACAAGCGAGCAATTGATCCGCGAATCGCTTAAAGCAATGCTATGATAAACCCGTCAATAAGTCTTTTAGTAAAGAGAAACGTAGATGATTGAAGCGGATCGCTTAATAAGCGCTCAAAACCGTGTTGAAGATGAAGTTGTTGATCGTGCTATTCGTCCAAAACGGCTAGCAGAGTATACTGGTCAGCCCGAGGTCTGTGAGCAACTTGAGATCTTTATCGAAGCAGCTCGCAGGCGCAATGATGCCTTAGACCATCTACTTATCTTTGGACCTCCGGGGCTGGGTAAAACGACGTTGGCTTATATTATTGCCAATGAACTTGAGGTCAATATAAAGACCACCTCGGGTCCGGTCTTAGAAAAAGCAGGCGACTTAGCGGCGCTTTTAACCAATCTCGAAGAAGGCGATGTGCTATTTATCGATGAAATCCATCGTTTAAGTGCGGTTGTTGAAGAAATTTTATACCCCGCAATGGAAGACTACCAACTAGATATTATGATTGGCGAGGGACCCGCAGCACGTTCAATAAAATTGGATCTACCCGCGTTTACCCTCATTGGGGCTACAACGCGAGCGGGGATGTTAACTTCACCGCTTCGCGACCGGTTTGGCATCGTTCAACGGCTCGAATTCTATAGTACTAAAGACCTCTCTAGTATTGTCGCCAGAAGTGCGAGCTATCTTAATGTAGAAATGGACGAAGCTGGCGCTTTTGAAGTCGCCAAACGTTCGCGCGGCACTCCTCGAATAGCCAATCGCTTGCTACGAAGAGTACGTGATTTTGCCGAAGTAAAACACCAGGGAAGTGTTGATCAATCGATAGCCAAAGGTGCCCTCGACTTACTTAAAGTTGATAGTGCTGGTTTTGACTATATGGACAGAAAACTTTTGGAAGCAATTGTTGGTTTGTTTAATGGGGGGCCAGTTGGCTTAGACAATTTAGCCGCTGCAATTGGTGAAGATCGTGAGACGATTGAAGATGTAATAGAGCCATTTCTTATTCAGCAAGGTTTTTTACAACGCACGCCTAGAGGACGTATTGCAAGCGACCGCACCTATGAACATTTAGGACTTGATCGCGAGTAGACAAAGCTAAAATGGCAAAATAAAATACGTTTTGTTCACGTTTACGGCAGCTGCTTAGGTAAAAGTCTGTAAATTCACATTTTAATCTGATTCTAGACTTAACGATCTTATGACGCCTGTGTATAGTGATGTGCAATTGTTTTTAATGTTGAGCATGGGATTTACTTAATTAGATGCATCAAATGCTTGTGCGGGTTTATTACGAAGACACAGACGCTGGTGGCGTTGTGTACCATGCTAATTATTTAAAGTTTTTTGAGCGAGCTCGTAGTGAGCTGCTCCGAGAACTTGGCTTTGAGCAAGATGTTCTGCTTGAGCAGAATATTGCATTTGTTGTGAAAAAGGCGGAACTCGACTTTCGCTCACCTGCTAGATTTAACCAACAAATCTCAATTAATACCCATATTTCAAGTTTAAAGCGAGCCAGTCTTGAATTTACTCAAGAGGCTCTCGATGAAAACCAAAAAGTTTTGGTCAGCGCGGTGATAAAAATTGCTAGCGTTGACTTAGTGCGGCTAAAACCGGTCGCAATCCCGTCCGTTATTATTGAGGAATTTAAACGTGCATGCTGATATGTCCTTCCTAGGGCTATTTTTACAAGCTAGCCCGATCGTAAAAGCGGTCATGATGCTATTGATGGGGATGTCCATTTTCTCTTGGGCAGTGATTTTTTCTCGACGTCGGATCTTAGGTTCTGCGCAAAAAGCAGCTGATAGCTTTGAGCAACGATTTTGGTCGGGTATTGACCTAACTAAGCTCTACCAAGAGAGCAACGCACGCGCAGAGCACTTACAAGGGCTAGAAAAAATATTCCATTCTGGCTTTAAAGAATATATGCGCATGCTTAAAAGTGGTAATCGCAGCCCTGAAGCGGTGATGGATGGTAGTTATAGAAGCATGCGGGTGACTTTGTCGAGAGAAATCGAATCCTTAGAGAGTCAACTGCCAAATCTAGCTACTATTGGTTCAATTTCTCCTTATATAGGTTTGTTTGGAACCGTATGGGGGATTATGAATTCGTTTATAGCATTAGGCGAGGTACAACAAGCCACCTTAACCATGGTTGCCCCAGGGATTGCAGAAGCACTTATTGCAACCGCTATCGGGTTGTTTGCCGCTATTCCTGCTGTGATCGCATTTAACCGATTTTCTACTCAAGTTATAAAGCTTGAACAAAGTTACGGCAATTTTATGGAAGAGTTTTCGACCATTTTGAACCGTCAAACGCAGTCAGGCCAAAGCCAAGGCCAAGAGTAGGAGCTGAATTTGAAATACTACCAGCCTACAAAGCGACGCTTAGTTGCCGAGATTAACGTCGTACCTTACATCGATGTGATGTTGGTGCTGCTCATTATTTTTATGGTGACTGCGCCTTTGATTACGCAAGGTGTTGCCGTTGATTTACCCAAAGCTAGTGCTGAAGCATTGCCTGAAGATAGCCAAGTTCCCTTAGTTGCTACGGTAGATCTAGAAGGCAATTATTATATTGATACTGGCGATGGAAGCGACAGTTCTAAGACCGCATTAGGCGTAAGCGATTTACAAGCCATTGTTGCTGCTCATATACGGGTGAATCCTGAAGCGCCGGTCGTTGTCCGCGGTGATAAAGATGTCCGTTATGAACAAATTGTTCAGTTAATGGTACTTCTGCAACAAGCGGGTGTGCCATCAGTTGGTTTGATGACGCAGCCGCAGTAGTTTATTAGAAAAAGGATAGCTTGAACTTGAAGTCAAATTTTAGCCTCGGCCTAGCGTTTTCAATCGCGTTGCATTTAGCCTTGTTAGTGGGCTTGATTGCGACTGTCGAATTTGAACAGGTGAAGATCCAGTCGGATCCAGTGGCGCCAATAATTCAAGCCAAAGCACTCGATATTCGTGATGTCGAAACGCAGGTCAATAAAATAAAAGCCGAGCAACAAGCTAAAAAAGAACGCTTGAAAGCCGAAGAGAAAGCCAGCCAGGTGCAAGCGGACGAAGCGAGGCGTCAGCGTCTTGATGAAGAAAAACAGCTTAAGCAATTAGAACTTGAGAAGATAAGAGCTGATGAGCAAGCAAAGGTAGCTCAAGCTAAGCGAGAACAAGAGCAAGAGTTAGCCAAGCAAGCAGAAGCAGAGCGTAAACTACAAGAAGTTCAACGCCAAGAAGCCGAAGCGGCTGCGGCTGCGGCAGAAGTACTGCGCTTGAAGAAAATCGAAGAACAAAAGCAAGCGGAAGAACAAGCTAAAAAAGCCAAAGAAGCCGCAGATAAGGCTGAACGCGAACGCATAGAGCAAGAACAACAACGCCAGCAAGCGGAGCAAGAACGTCAACAAGCAGAAAAAGAACGTATCGAAGCTGAAGAAGCACAAAAGCTTGCTCAAGAACAGCAACGTAAAGCCGAAGAAGCAGCACGCGTTGCTGAAGAACAGCGCAAAGTTGAAGTGGAAAACGCTCGTAAAGCGAAAGAAAAAGCAGCAAAAGAAGAACAACAGCGCCTGGAGAAACAGCAACGTGAAGCCCAAGAGGCCGAGTTTGAACGCTTAATGCAAGAAGAGATGGCCAATGAAGCTAACCAGCGCTCTCAAAATAGAACATTGGGTGAAGTTGAGAAATATAAAGCAATGATCATGTCAACGATACAACAAAACTGGCGTATCGATAACAGCATGTATGGTAAGCAGTGCAGAATAAGTATAAGCCTTGCCAGCAACGGCTTTGTGACTAATATTGGAAAAGGGGAAGGGGAAAAGTCTGTTTGTGATTCAGCCCGCAGAGCTATTGAATCTGCCCGTGAATTACCAGTATCTTCAGACCCTGCAGTTTATCAACAATTGAAAAATATCACCTTGATATTACAACCGGAATAAAGCAATGAACAAATGGATACGTGTGCTATTAGGTTCGATGGTGTTGCTTCATGCAAGCACACAGGCGAATTTGGAAATTGTAATTACCGAAGGAATCGATAGTGCTAGACCGATAGCAGTAGTTCCTTTTGCCTACGAAGGCTTCAATGCTTTGCCAGAAGATATAAGCAAAGTCATCACCAACGATTTACGCAGTAGCGGTAAATTTAATCCAGTGTCGGTTAGTGAAATGCCACAGACACCTTCGACCTCTGCAGAGGTTGACTATGCGGCATGGACGGCGCTCGGGGTTGAAGCGGTATTAGTTGGTAAAGTAGAAGCATTGCCTGACGATGAGTACCAAGTTAGTTATGAGTTAGTGGATGTGTTGCGTGGTCAAATGGCCAAAGCGCGCGCTGCCGATGCACAGACAGCTGGGCTTGTTGAAGATGACTACCTGCTACTCAACCTACAATCAAACGTACGTAAAGTACAATTGCGCCAATATTCGCATTTGATCTCAGATCGCGTTTATAAGGCGCTAACAGGCGATCGCGGCGCATTCTTGACGCGAATTGCTTATGTGGTTGTTAAACGTGGAGATGCTAGGCCATTTCAACTGCGCGTTGCCGATTATGACGGGTTTAACGAACGGGTTTTACTCAGTTCAGATGAGCCTATCATGTCTCCAAGTTGGTCACCCGACGGTAAGCAACTTGCCTACGTGAGTATTGAAAATAAACGCCACGAAATATTCTTACAAGAAATCTATACCGGTAAACGTACTAAACTTACTAGTTTCCCTGGAATTAATTCTGCGCCTTCTTGGTCTCCTGATGGAAAGCATATGGCAATGGTTTTATCCAAAGATGGACAGCCTGAAATCTATACCATGGAGATTGCGACGAAAAAGCTTACCCGTATCACGAGCAATCGACGCATTGATACAGAGCCTTCATGGAGTCCAGACAGCCGTTCATTGCTATTTTCATCAGAGCGCGGTGGTCGTCCACAGATTTATCAAGTTGATATTGCTAGTGGTAAAACTAAGCGTATAACTTGGGATGGTGAAATGAACCTTGGTGCGTCCCTTACACCGGATGGCAAAGCGCTAATTATGGTTAGCCGAGTTAACGGCGAATATCGCATTGCGCGACAAGATTTAGATAGTGGGTTTGTTCAAATCCTAACCAAAACGGGCCTCGATGAGTCACCAAGCGTCGCGCCCAACGGAAGTATGATTATGTATAGTACGGTCGATAAAGGCCGTCAAGTATTAGCTTTAGTGTCTGTAGATGGGCGTTTTAAAGCAACGTTACCTGCCCGTGAAGGTAGCGTCCGCGCTCCAGCTTGGTCACCATTTTTAAATTAAAGGGAAAGGATAAGTAATGATTAGCAAAATTAACGCAAAAGGCTCATTGGTAGCGGCTTCGCTATTGGTTCTTGCAGCTTGTAGTAACAATCAGACAACCGGTGAAGATAGCGACGTGATCGTTGGTGGTGAAGATACCGCAGGTTATGAGCAAGGCGGCAGTGGCGTTGAAACTGGGTCATTAGAGCCTATCTTGACACCTGAAGAGATTGAACGTCAAAAGGCTGAAGCACTTCGTGACAATCAGGTTATTTATTTCTCTTATGATCAATCAAATATTCAAGGTGAATTTGCTCAGATTCTAGAAGCTCACGCTGAGTATTTGCGAAACAATCCATCTGTATCTGTACTCATTGAAGGACATACAGATGAACGTGGAACACCGGACTACAACATCGCCTTAGGTGAGCATCGCGCTAAAGCAGTCGCAAAATATTTGCAAAGCCTAGGTGTTATTGGTTCGCAAATCTCAACCGTAAGCTATGGTGAAGAAAAGCCGGTCGACTTTTCTCATTCAGAGTCTGGTATGCAACAAAATCGTCGCGCGGTTCTAGTTTACTAATAGCGAATAGAATTAAGGAAGGCAGAAATGACATATTTCAATGTCAAAGCAGATAGCTTTAAAGTATCTCGATTGGTTTGTGTTGGCTTATTTGCAGCGGCTATCGGTAATGCTATGGCCGCAGCTCCAGTGACGGATGCCAATGTCAGCAGTACATCAACCCTGCGTTCCAATTCTAATTTGAGTGTTGAACAACGGGTAGAGCGCCTCGAACGCATGTTGGAAGCGCGCAACCAAGTGCTCATTGAGTTACAAGCGCAAGTCGACGACCTTACTAATACTGTGTATGACGTGGTTGGTAAAAACGAATTGCAAGGCAATGAAATAGAGCAGATTGTAAATCGACAACGTGAGCTCTATCAAGAGATTGACCGCCGTTTTTCACAACTAGACTCAAAGCCAGCAGCTAAACCTGCTGTTGCACAAGCTGCAGGGGAAGACCAATCCTATGATGCTGCAGTTGCTTTGGTGATGAAGTCAAAAGACTATGACGCGGCAATACCGGCGTTTGAAAGCTTTTTAACCAGCTATCCGAAATCGAGTTACGCCCCTAACGCACACTATTGGCTAGGGCAACTGCATTATACTCAAGGGGATCGCGAACAAGCGGCTAAACAATTTGAAACCGTAGTTAGCAAATACCCAGGCACAGCTAAAGTTGCTGAATCCCAATTAAAACTTGGGATCATCGCACAGCACCAAGGGAAAAATGATGTGGCTAAACAGTTGTATCAGACGGTATTGAAAGATTCCCCTAATAGTTCTGCAGCGAAGTTAGCGAAACAACGTTTAGATCAACTGTAAACCAATTGTTATGCTTAATATTGTTTGCTTTTAGAGCGTTTGGCTAAACACTAGGCAAACAGTGCAAGAGCTTGTAAAAAAATGGAAATTGGTCTTGCACAACGCGGGTAAATCCGTATTATAGGCCGCCGTTGCCAAGCGCAGTCGCAAGACTTTGGTAGCCGTCTTTGAAAGTGGGTCGTTAGCTCAGTTGGTAGAGCAGTTGACTTTTAATCAATTGGTCGAAGGTTCAAATCCTTCACGACCCACCACTTTCCAAGACAACCGTGGGTTGTTAGCTCAGTTGGTAGAGCAGTTGACTTTTAATCAATTGGTCGAAGGTTCAAATCCTTCACAACCCACCACTTAGTACGGGTCGTTAGCTCAGTTGGTAGAGCAGTTGACTTTTAATCAATTGGTCGAAGGTTCAAATCCTTCACGACCCACCAATACTAGGTACACGGTAACAGTAATAGATTAGTAAATAGATGGGTTGTTAGCTCAGTTGGTAGAGCAGTTGACTTTTAATCAATTGGTCGAAGGTTCAAATCCTTCACAACCCACCACTATTTATCTTGCAAAGGGTCGTTAGCTCAGTTGGTAGAGCAGTTGACTTTTAATCAATTGGTCGAAGGTTCAAATCCTTCACGACCCACCATTGCAAGCCTTCTTTGATTAATACCTCTTTCTTATCAATCCTTTAGTTTGTATCCCGACAGTTATTGTATAGTTTTGCTCTAGAGCATTTGCACTACTTGCTTTGGATTCAGCAAGCGGTGCGTGTATACTCTCGCTTATGTTGTTTAGGTTGATGATTATCCATGCAAGCACCTATTTATTTTGACGAAACGATTTATCCGTTTCCTGCTAAACCCGCTCCCTTAGACGATTCGCAGCGTAGTGCGTATATACAAAGTATCAAGCAACTTTTAAAAGTTAAAGACGCTGTACTTGTTGCCCATTATTATTGTGACCCCGAAATCCAGGCATTAGCTGAAGCGACTGGCGGTTGCGTCGCTGATTCCTTGGAAATGGCCCGTTTTGGTAACAATCATCCAGCCAGCACGCTGATTGTTGCTGGTGTACGCTTTATGGGGGAAACCGCTAAAATACTTACGCCAGAGAAAACCGTGATAATGCCAACCTTAGAGGCTACCTGTTCTCTAGACTTAGGCTGTCCTCCGGACGACTTCTCGGCTTTTTGCGATTCCCATCCTGAGCATACGGTGGTTGTTTACGCAAACACGTCCGCAGCGGTTAAAGCTCGTGCTGACTGGGTTGTTACATCTAGTATTGCTGTAGACGTAGTTGACTATCTGGATAGCGAAGGTCATAAGATTTTGTGGGCACCAGATAAGCACTTGGGTGCATACGTCGCCAAGCAAACGGGTGCTGATATGGTACTTTGGCAAGGTGCTTGTATTGTTCACGACGAATTTAAAGCCAAGGCCTTGCGTGAATTAAAGCTGCAACATCCTGATGCAGCAGTATTAGTGCACCCTGAGAGCCCAGCTAACGTGATCGAACTTGCTGACGCAGTAGGCTCAACCAGCCAATTGATTGCTGCTGCTCGAGATTTACCCCAACAGAAACTGATTGTTGCCACTGACCGCGGTATTTTTTACAAGATGCAACAAGCTTGTCCGGGTAAAGAGATGATTGAAGCCCCAACCGGTGGTAACGGTGCAACTTGTCGCTCTTGCGCGCATTGTCCTTGGATGGCTATGAATGGCTTAGTAGCGATTGAGCAAGCTTTGCTTGATAAAACGGGTAGAGAAGTGTTTGTTGATGCGAAAGTCCGTGAGAAGGCATTGGTGCCGCTTAATCGTATGTTAGGCTTTAATAAAGACTAAGTTGTTTGAGGCTTAAAATTTATAGCAAAAGGCCGCTGCCCTCGCAGCGGCCTTTTTAGTGCTAATACTTAAGGCTTAGGGAAGTTATAGTGCTAACAGGTAAGCTTTCATCGCTTTAAGACGGACCGTAGCTGCACCGATAATATCCATAAATCCCAAAATGGAATGTGGTTTATTCGCCGAGATCCATGCCGACCCAGTACTCCCAATCGGTATGTCATAACCCTCTGGCTGATCAAATTCAATAATCACAGTACGCCCATGACTGCCTTGGTTCTGGGCAACATGCCCACGCACGTGTTGATCGCCATTTCGAGCATTTAGCATTGCCTCACCGGTTCCGGTTCTCAGGCTATGTACCCGACCGCGGAAAATCTCTCCAGGATATGCTTCCACAAAAAACTCAGCAAACTGACCCTCTTCAATGTTGCTATACGCTTGATCGGGGATCCGCATCTCCAAAAATTTATTATGACTGTCATAAAGGTGCATGTTACCTACGCGGGTACCATCGACAATATTAACGATTGAAAGTTGACCATCAAAGGGAGCTCTGATTTCGCGACGGCCCTGTTGCCAGTTGGCTGCGGTAATTTCTGAACGTTTTGCTTCGATGTTGGCATTCGCTGCGACAATTTTTGCTAAGTTTGACGCAATGGTCGCTGCAAGGTCATCGCGACTAGACTGACTTGCGTAATCATTCAAAGTGGTTAGACGTTGTAGATTACGTTGATCATTTTGAACCACCAATTCCAGTGCTTTGATTTCGTGTTGAGCTGCAACAATTTGAGATTTAAGCGCGCTTACTTTCTCGCTACTATCGATATCAACCAAACTATAGATGGGATCTCCTTTGCTTACGCTTTGGTTATGATCGACAAATACTTGGTCTATCTCCTGACCAATTAAAGGGCTCAATACTGCATGTGGTGCTTTAATCGTGGCGCTATCAGTTAAATCAGCAGGTGACCAAAACCGGTGACTGGCAAAAAGGGTAAAGGCAATAAAGCAACCTAAGCCAACGCTGATAACGGCATTGCGCATATTCCAAGTGATGATGCCTAATTTTACTAAGACCCAAATAATGAGGATGTAGGGGAGCATGATCTCTTTCATGACTTATGCTCCTCGGTGATATCAGTGCTTGGATATTTCCCCGCTCTAATGACATTACTAATTTGTTGTCCAATGATATCCCAGCGAGTAAACGCGATAATAATGGCTAGAACCCACCAGGTTTTATCGATAAATAAACCGCATAGGGATAAGGCAAAGACTATTTGAGTATGGGCACTATTAAGGCGATGGGCGCGGTGCACAGCCACCTCGTGTAACTGCCAGAATAAGTAGATAACGTAGACAATCACGGCGACAGTTACGACGAAAATAAAGCCCATAAAGGCTTCTGAATCTAGTAACTTAAGAATACTTGGATAGCCCGTACTAAAATAATCTTCTGGAATGTGCGAACCATGAATAGTGGCAAGTTGACTAAATAAAAGGCTTGCAGCAACAAGTATTGTTAGCAAAACAACAAGTTTGGTTAAGCCTATAAAAATAGATTTCATTAATACTCCAGTGGAATGGTCTTGCCTATCCACTGGCGATGCATTCATCAAATTAAACCGTTCTTCCTAAACCTAAGGAAGTTGCGAGCTATATACTTAATGGGCACTAGTATAATTGTATGACTAAATCATTTTGGAATAATGATTATTCCAAATGGAATAAGTTTAAAGTGAGCTAGCGGTTAGCTTGATTATCGTTTTCAAAGTGCTGGTTGAAAACTGTGGAACACAATTCAATTAGCCATTGTATTTTCGCTTCCGCTCTTCGACTGCTTCGCACCACATACCCTAGGTGTATTTTCATTTCATAGTCGTTAGTTGGAACTTGTTTAGTACTAACTAGATAGCAACGATAATGTTCTAACAGTTGGTCTCGCAGGGTCATATCATCAATAATGAGAGCAGCTTGGACGTCAGGCTCAAATTGAGAATAAATAGCGTGATGTTCATTAAAGCCTATCACCTCAGTTTTCATTAAGGCTGCTTTAGCATTACCGGCCATAACACCATAGACTTGCCCTAAGCTGCGTTGATATAGAGTCTGTGGGCGATCAGTAATGGCATGAAAACCTATATCGACAACACCGTCGAGTAATTCTTGCTCGGACTTTGTCTGCCACTGCCGTAGTTCAATGACGGCGTCAGTTTGTTGTTTAATAGCAAGAATAAGTGGTTTCGCAAAACGATGTAAGATCGGCTGACTAATGTGAATCGAAATTTTTTCTAGTTCTTTAGGCGAGAAATCGTGGGGCAGCAAGGTTTGATTTAGATTCATCAAGGCTTTGCGCAATTTAGGTGCTATGTCGTGACTATAACTTGTTGGCTCCATACCTGCAGCAGTGCGCACAAACAGCGGATCTTGCAGCTCTTCACGCAGTCTTGCCAAAGACTTAGACACATAGGATTGTGAGCGATTTAAGAATCGAGCCGCCTTTTGGGTTGACCCCGTTGTGTATATTGCAACAAATACCGGTAAATTGTTTAAATCCATGTCGCTCTTGCTACCCCCCGTGTGCAAAGTAATTATTCGCGGATCTGTGTTTAATATGTACACAGCCTTCAATATGTTTACTGCATGACTACATGTAGCCCTATTATCATGATATCTGAAATACCATTTGTAGTTTACGTCAAATACAAGCGAAGGTTACGAATCGGTGCCTTAGTATGCGGAACGATCAGAAAGCAGGCCTCAGAATAATCGTTGATTTGAACCTTAGCTATTAATTCTGGTGATGTGTAATTTTTGCTGTTATTATTCTTCGGTTTTGTGTTTTTCAGAGAGAAATGAGGATTTATGCGTGTAGAAACTGATATTAAGTTGGGCTTCAAAGATGTATTAATACGCCCTAAACGTTCAACATTGCGTAGTCGTTCGCAAGTAGCAGTTGAGCGGCAGTTTAGCTTCAAGCATAGCGACTGCCAATGGAGTGGAGTGCCAGTAATGGCCGCCAATATGGATACTGTAGGTACCTTTGGCCTAGCGAAAGCGTTCGCCGCGCATAAAATGATGACGGCTGTACATAAGCACTACTCAATCGAGCAGTGGGCTGCATTTCTCAAAGAACTGCCTATTGAGCAACAGCAGTATATTTTGGTCAGCAGTGGTACCTCGGCTGAGGATTTTGCCAAAACTCAAGCAATATTGGCCTTGAGTCCAGAGCTGAAATTTATTTGTATTGATGTCGCCAACGGCTATTCAGAAGCCTTTGTAGATTTTGTTAGAAAAGCACGAGATACCTTTCCGAACAAAGTCATCGTGGCAGGTAATGTAGTCACTGGCGAAATGGTCGAAGAACTCATTCTATCTGGCGCTGATGTGGTTAAAGTTGGTATTGGTCCGGGTAGTGTTTGTACCACTCGCGTAAAAACAGGCGTTGGTTACCCACAACTTTCAGCAATTATCGAGTGCGCAGATGCAGCCCATGGTCTTGGCGGACAAATTGTAGGTGATGGCGGTTGTACTAGTGCTGGCGATGTTGCCAAAGCATTTGGCGGTGGCGCAGACTTCGTAATGTTAGGCGGAATGCTAGCAGCCCATGATGAGAATGGTGGTGATATCGTTGAAATCGACGGTGAAAAATTTGCTCGATTCTACGGGATGAGCTCTACAACAGCGATGGATAAGCATGCCGGTGGAGTTGCTGAATACCGCGCGTCTGAAGGGAAAACGGTCTTACTACCTTATAAAGGTAGTATTCAAACGACAATTCAAGACATTTTGGGCGGAGTTCGTTCAGCTTGCACCTACGTTGGTGCATCAGAACTTAAAGAACTAACCAAGCGCACTACCTTTATACGGGTGCAAGAACAAGAAAACCAAGTATACGGGGTTACCAAGTTTTAAATTGAATTCCAATACCAGTTTCTGGTATTACTAGAATTAATTAAAAAAGCTGAAGTTAGATTGAACTCTAATTTCGGCTTTTTGGTTTCAGCAAGCTTAGTTTTGGGCTTATGTAGCTAAGTAGTTATTAATTATGAGGTTAGACTTAATTAAGTTAAGTATGTAGCCGTCGATTGATAAAGGAACGCCAGCGTCCAGACCAATATTTTTGAGTGCTCAATAGTTATGGATAAAAATCTATGAATTAGTGCAACACATTATCCCGTTTGGTATATATTTGACATAGCTCTATAAAACATCAAATTGAAAGGTGACGAATATTAACAATCAAGATACAAGCCAAGCTGTATCTGATGCGATCTGTATGTGGTCGCTCGATCGAAGAACGCGGAAAATAGAAGTCGACGACAATTATCTAGAGATCGTAGGCGAACAGCACCAAGGTCATATCTTATTAGATGATTTTATTAAGTTGTTTTCGACACAAGAAGCAAAACGCGTGGCATTGTTGGTTGCAGGTGTTATTGCTAATAAAGGAATGGAGCAGACCCATACAGTTGTACATTCCAAAAAAGGGGGGAGTCGCCTACTTGAACTTACCTTATGGCTATCACCCGAATTTGACTATAGTATTCAAGGTACCCTGCAGTTAGTTAGCCTTATACCCTCTCAATCGTCTATCGACCGTCTATTGTTCAACTATTTTTCGATGGGCAACTTTAGCGTAATTGTTGCCGATCAATATACTAATATTATTTATTCCAATCACCATGCCAATCAGAGCTTTGGTTATGATGCCCATGAGTTACTCGGTAGTAAAACTCGAATATTTAATGCTCGAAAACACGATAAAGAATTTTATACCCAACTTTGGTCTAGTCTTGATACTCATGGTTTTTGGCACGGTAAAATTCTAACCAAACACAAAAATGGCGATATATCACCACTTGACTCTGAGATCCACAAGGTCGTGGACAGTGAAACTTCGCAGCCTTTTTATATTGCAATATCGCGCAATATCAAAGGCTCAACGCATCGCCTGACCGGTCGAAACATTGGCGGAATTGACTTAGAAACATACCTACCAGTAAAAAGTAAGTTGATTGATAACATCGCAGGTCTTATTCGTAGTAAACAAGAGAAACGAACGGTCATTTCAGTCGCATTTGCGCCCCTAACTAAGGGCGACAAAGCAATATCTACTGAACTAAGCCAAGCCTTCCATTCACTCATTAACGATTATCATAGTGCCTATTGTGGTAATCAACAGTATGTCGTTGCGTTTCGCTGTAATTCAGACTTAGATACAATACTGTCTAGGATTAAACAGCTAATTACCCACTTAAGGAGTCTCAATAACCGTTCTCTGTCGGTAGCAATTAGCCAAGGGAATATCGGTATTTCTGTCTTCGGACGTGATGCGAACAATGCAACAGATCTTGTAGAGCATTCAATTCTAGCCATGGTCGAAAGCCACGCTACAGATGGCTCAAACATTTCGTTTTATGATGATAATATTCATCTTGAATTGAGTCGTAAAGAAGGGATCCCTGACTACTTAAACGATAGTCTGGATCGCAAAGCGATAGAGCCTTGGTATCAAGCAATCGTGTCAACCCAAACCTGGAGAATCGTAAAATTTGAAGCGCTTTGCCGTTTCCAAAATGCTTCAGAGTTTGGCTATCGTCTTGATGAGTTAATAGCTGTAGCAGAGCAGCAGGGACGAATAACAGAGCTAGACGATACTATTTGTTTAAAAGCTTTGAATGACTTAAGTACAATCCATAAGCTTTTGTCTGACAACAGTATTGGACTTACATTAAATCGCTCGTTATACAACGATGTTGCAAGCGCTAGTTTACCCAAAGCCTTAACCTTGGTTCTAGACTCAAAGGTCGCACAACAGAACATCACCCTTGAGATAACTGAGAGCGCCTATTTTGAAGGCAATAGCCAACAACAACAACAGCTTGAAGCGATTCGGAAACAAGGTGTATCAATCGCAATTGATGACTTTGGTACTGGGTATTCCTCTTTTTCATATTTGTATCAGAGTCGTTTTGACTTACTTAAGATTGACCAAAGTTTTGTTCGTAATCTAAAGAAAGCAACCAAAGCCTATTTCATTGTTGAAACCATAGTCATGCTAGCCAAAAAACTGGGTATTGAAGTTATCGCAGAGGGCGTAGAAACATTAGAAGAGACTCAGTTGCTCTATGAATTGGGGGTCACCTATTTACAGGGTTTCTATTTCAGTAAGCCATTGCCTATTTCAGATATTAAGAAATCTAAGAACTACTACAAAAATATCGATAAACTTAGTTCACTACATGTGACGCAGTCAGCCCAGAAGCTAGGGGTGTTTTGCAATAAACGCCATCCGACTATTTCTTTAGATGGTACCTTCAAACAGGTGCTCGATATTTTTGACCATTGCTCAGTCTCTAGTATTCCTGTTTTGGCCGAAGGGAAGTGTGTTGGATTGATTGAGCGCGAGGCATTTGGATATGTCTTATCGCCTACAACGGGTGGCGTGGGTGAAACCAAAAAGGATTTAGAGAACTTAAATCGTCATATTCAGGGGATAGTGAAACGCAGCTTTAGCCAAATTGATGCGAAAGGTTTTGTCAGCAATATTTCCAGTATGATGGAAAGCTCTCTAGCTTTGCCATGGGTGGTTTGTGACACCAAAGGTATGTATCTCGGAATGATAGATGAAAAAATGGTTATGGATTATCTATTGTTGAGAGTTCGCCAATCCTAAGTCAGTTTCAGTGCTGAATAGGTAAGGTAGGATTCCCCTGAGACGAGAATAGATCTCGCCGTCGTAAGCCAAGCTTTAGTAAGGATCGCTATGCCTATCGTAAAACTCAGTTGCTATCTATTTATTCTATTGTCATCCGTTTCCTTAGCATCAGCGCAAGTATCATTAAGGGTCTTAGAAACGAATAGTGATGAGCAATCTCAAGGGCTATTACCATTGTATCGCCAAAGTATTAGCGATTTGGTGATGCTACTAAATCAAAGGTTTGAACTTAGTCAGTCCCTTGAAGTTGTAGTCGGTGCAGATGATGGACCACTATTTGACCCTCAATCAGAGCAGATATTAATCCCCTTCGAATTTGTAACTCAGATTAGTCACCGCTTTGAAGAAGCTGATTATCTAGAAACTGGAATTACCGTAGAACAAGCAGTATCAGATGCAATATTACATACCTTACTACATGAATTCGGGCATGCATTAGTTTATCAATACGAGTTACCAATAGTGGGTAAAGAAGAAGATGTCGTCGACAGTTTAGCTAATTTTCTGCTAATTAACTTTTTTCAAGAGGGTCAAGAAATCGTGCTCAGCGCAGCAGATTTATTTGATCTAGAAAGCCAAGATGTTACAGAATTTAGTGACCAAGATTTTTGGGATGAACATAGTCTTGATGCACAACGGTACTTTACTAGTCTGTGTCATGTCTATGGAAGCGCGTCCATGAAATACCAAAACCTAGTAGACCAAGCAGGATTCTCTGAGGAGCGTAAGCTGTTATGCGAAGAAGAGTACCTAACCTTGGAAAGAAGTTGGTCCCAACTGTTGGCTCCCTTGTTAAACAATTAAGTAATATATTTGGGTAGATACTGAAATTTTGTAGCATAAAATCAATAGACTAGGGCGTAACAGTAAAGGGATTGCACTTTTTTTGGTTTTAATAGAAATGTTTTTACTTGCTCGGAATTTCAAAAATGCTAATGTTAATTTATAGGTAAAGATTGATCCGTATTTTTAAACTATAATTATCAGTGTCTTAGCGTGAACTTAATTTGATTGTGGTCCTCGCTGTAATACGTTTGTGTCTATGGGAGCTTACGACCTAGAAATGACATTAAATGAAATGGTTCTTCAAGACCTTATGTTTCCGACTTTGGTCATCGCTACAGATGGACAAAAAGCGTTTAATTCGCCATTTCTTGAACTCAGTGACTTTGAACCTAGCTATATCCTTGATAGCTCCTTAAACCAACTTGTTCGTGTGGCGCCGAGTAAAGCCGATGGGGACCCCGTAGATATTGACGTGATTTTAGAGCAAGCTAAAGCTCAATTATCGCCGATTGTATTTGAAGGAGAAATCGTCGATGCCAACTTTTTCCCTATCACATGTAAGATTAGTTGTTGCTTTGCACAAAGCCCACAACCGCATTGGAAACTACAGTTTCACTTAATAAGTAATAAGTCTGTTGACGTTGTAACGCACCTGCCGAACGGTTGGGCGTTTGCTTACAAGGCCGGGCATTATTTTTCCGATGCGAAAAACATGCCTAATAATTTAGCTTTGTTGGTCGTGAATATTGATAATTTCGCGACGATTAATTATCGATATGGTTTCTCTGTTGGAGACAAGTACCTCACTGCTTTTGGACTTCGTTTAAAAGAAAAGGCGAGGGACTTAGGTTTAACCGTTCGTTTTTCTAATGCTAGATTTGGTGTATTAGTCGACAAGTTAGGAGATCGCAGTGCGCAGCAGGCGAAATCTGAAATGTTGGCCTTCTGTGAGCAATTATGCCAACTCAGTGTCACCGGTCTTGAAATTGACAAGCGCTACACGATTATAAAAAGCTTAAGTCTTGGCTTATGTATTCACGAGCCAGACTTTGATAACCACCTACAGTTAGAGCTAAACGCCGATACGGCTATGTTACGCGCAGCCAGATTTAGTCATTCTAGTTATGAATTAGCCGATTCAAAGCGATCTGAGCAATTCTATAATCGGAAAATAATTATCGATGAATTGCCTCAAGCCATTGAAAACAATCTTTTTGAATTGCGCTACCAGCCTCAATATCAGCTGCATGACGGTCGCTTAATCGGATTTGAAGCGCTATCTCGCTGGCAACACAGCCAGCAAGGACACGTCAGTCCAATATTGTTCATTGAGGTAGCTGAAGAGCTTGGCATGCATTTTGAGTTCGACCTGATGGTCGTAGGTAATGTGTGCCGCCAAATCAACTACTGGATACAACTGGGCTTAGATCCTGTTCGGGTGAGTGTAAACATCTCGTTTAAGACCCTTGAAATGTCGACTTTCGTGCACCGTGTTTGTCAAATTCTTCGAGAGCTTAAGTGTCCGACAAAATTTTTGGAGTTTGAGATTACCGAAACGTCAGATGCGAAGAACTTAGAAACACTTTCTGAGAATATTCAAGCATTGGTTGATCTGGGAATACGAATTGCGATAGACGATTTTGGAACGGGTTATTCGTCGTTAAGTTTGATCCGCGGCTACTATAAATCGATAGATACCTTAAAACTTGATCGCAGCCTAATCGAAGATATTACAGGGAATCAGACCGCAAAACGTTTTGCGCAACATATTGTGGATTTAGGTAAAGTACTTGATTTAACTATTCTTGCGGAAGGCGTCGAAACCGCTGAGCAAAAACACCTTTTAAATGAGATGGGGTGTCAGTATGCGCAAGGTTATTTCTTTGATAGGCCTTTAGATATCGTAGCCACAGAAAAGTTGTTACGCGCTCAACGTTAGCGTGTGACACGTAATGCTAGGCTAATACAGGCTTTAGTAAGCGGTGTAAACTAACAATTTTACTCGTATCACAAGGCTCATACCTTGCTTATCATTCGCTCTGCGGGCAGTTAAAAGAACGCGCCATAAATCTAATCACCTTTCTGGCTAAAGATAATGCCTGTTTGTTTTCACTTAAAGTAATCACCAACATCTGTAGTAGAAACTAGGTTTATTGATTAAGGATAATCACAACATGTCGACAATTACTGGAAGCTGCCTTTGTGGGCGAGTGAGTTTTGAATGTAAGAATGACTTTCATAGTTTTCACCTTTGTCATTGTAAGCAATGCCAAAAAATTACCGGTTCGGCTCATGCCTCAAACTTGTTCACCCAAGTTGGTAACATCAAATGGTTGAAGGGTGAGGCTTTGCTAAAGCGCTACAATATGCCAGAGCGTTTTTTTAGTAAAAACTTTTGTACCGAGTGTGGTAGCTCAATGCCATACGAAACTCAGTCAGGCAAAGCGTTGATTGTTCCGGCAGGGTGTTTAGACCAAAGTCCCAGCATTGAGCCGCAGGACAACATTTTTTGCACAGAGAAAGCAAGCTGGTATGCATCAGCAATTAAAGCGCCGAGTTTTGATAGGTTTCCCTAACAAAACTCGTCCTTATCTTTGTAAGACAGCTAACAATTAATGGCTATCGAAGAGCTCTAAAAGCGGCTGACCAGTGCTACCACTAGGTGAATTGATATTTAAATAGTGAGAGAGCGTTGGGGCAATATCATAGGGTGTCACTGGACGTTGTATGACCGACGAGTCTAATCCCGGTGCCAAGAACATTATTGGTACATGCGTGTCATAGTTCCATGGTGAACCATGCACCGAGGCGACCTCTAATCCGTCAAAGTCATTAATATAAACATTTGGCTCAAACACTAAATAAATTTCACCTGAGCGATCTGGGTGAAAATTATTGCTAATACGTTCCATAATCGGAGACGATGCTAGGCTGGTTCTTTGCAAATCCGACTTGCTTACAGCATATTGAATGCCATCGAGCTGCTGTAGTATTTGGGTGAGTGTCTGCGCTACTTGGTTCGAGTCGAGTTTGTTGGTCGCTAATACCTCTTGGTTAAGATAGATGTATGGATGGGTATAGAGATCTATGAGTTCGACTCCCACACCAAAGCTGCTTTTAAGTCTTGCATCTACTGACTCTGAGGTCAGAGAGTTTATATCAAAATAACGGGACTTCTTGCCACCCAATGAGCTTAAATAACCAGGTACCTCTGGTGCTCCATGGTCAGCACTTAACACGACCAGAGTGTTCTGTAAGCCCACTTTATCATCAACATATTGTAATAATTCAGCAATGCGCTGGTCGAGTTGGATCAGGTTATCTTCAGCTTCTCGACTTGATGGCCCAAAGATATGAATCACATAGTCATTCGAGCTAAAACTGACCGATAGGTAATCTGTTTGTTGGTTATTACCCAAGTTCTCTGCGTCTAACAAAGCTTTTGCAAAATCTAGGGTTAAAGCATCACCAGCAGGGCTTAAGGTTAATTTGGTCGTGAAATATTTATCACTAGCCGGGCCGTAAGGGTGAGGGAACTGTTGACCAAATCCGGCTAAGTCTGTTTTGTAGCTAACATCTTGATCAGCAGGCACACGGTAGTCATTGCTATCAACACTTAGCTCCCAAGAAGTATCAGAGTAGCGATTGGGATGCCCCTGAGCGTTGAACTCGCTGACCCATTGTGGATAGGTGTCATAGTAGTAATCGCTGGTAACAAACTGAGATTTGGACTTTGAGAACCAGAAGGCTTTGCCGTATTGACCGGCTAGTGAAACAGCACCTCGGTCTTTAACTGAAACACCAAATATCTTTGATTGTCCAAAACTGGATATCGCTAACTCGTCGCTGAAGGTGGAAACTAAGAACGGTAAGGGTGACCGACCATCGCTGTTCGCTGCTTTTTGAGTGGCGTCAATTTCAGTGCTTTTATCTACATCACCCCCTTCACCAAGTAAGGAGTAGTTTTCGTCTTCGATGTTATAAACAACCCGGTCTTGTGTTCTATCAAACCAAATATTGCCGACCATACCATGAATGGATGGCGTAGCCCCGGTAGCTAAGGATGCGTGGCCGACTATCGTTTCAGTATTCGCGTGTTGGTAATGGGCATTTTTAAATACAAGTCCTTCGCGCATAAAGTATTTAAACCCCTTGTCTCCAAATTGTTCCTGGTAGCGATAGGGTAAATCTCCACGAAGCGCATCTACTGTGATCTGAAGGACCAACTTGGGCGCAATTTGGGTGTCAGAATCTGCGGCAGCAAAGTTGCTGAGTGAAATACTTGATAAAACTATCATTTTGAGTAGTGTTTGCTTACAAGTGCGGGGCATGCTTGGCTACCTCAATTCTTGGGAAATGTTGTAGAAAACGGTAAAAATAAAGAAAAACGTTTATTCAAATTCGAAAATGAAAAAGGGGCTTTCGCCCCTTTAGTATTGTTTAATTTATCACTTATTTGGACTTTCTTGCAGTTTAGCCATCACTTGATCGAGGCTAAAACTAGCGGCTTTTTGTCTAGGTGGAAATTCTTCAAATGTTGACAGAAATTCACCAACATAGGTCTGCGCAGGAACTAACAAATATGCGTGGTCAATTAACCAATCATAATAGGTGTTCGAAGTGATATCAGCATTTTCATACGGGTCAGTACGTAAGTTGAAAATCTTAGGCAAACGTAAGGTTACAAAGGGTTCTGCCCAGATTTGTAAGGTTCCCGTAACCCGCTGCTCCATGAATACAGCCTTCCACTGGTTAAACCGCAGTGCGGCAAGGTCACCATCATCAGTGAAATAAAATATCTCTTCACGTCGACCTTTTTCTTCTTCACCAGTAAGGTAGGGTAAGAAATTATAACCATCAAGGTGAACTTTGAAGTCCTTGTCTCCGGCTCTATAACCTTCGCGTAGTTTATCTTTAATACCGTCATCACCAGCAACAGCAGCAAAGGTAGGCAACCAATCCATATGGTGCATAATCTCGTTCGATATACTGCCAGCCTCAATTTTTCCAGGCCAGCGAACCATAGCGGGTACGCGATATGCGCCTTCCCAGTTAGTGTTCTTCTCACCTCTAAAAGGAGTTAGGCCTGCGTCTGGCCAAGAGTTCATATGGGGCCCATTATCAGTAGAGTAGAACACCATCGTATTATCAGTAACTTCAAGCTCGTCGAGTTTATCGAGTAATATGCCTACGTGGCGATCGTGTTCCAACATACCATCAGCGTATTCACTGATACCGCTGCTACCCTGCAACTCAGGTTTAACGTGTGTTCTAAAGTGCATACGGGTTCCGTTCCACCACACAAAGAATGGCTTGTCTTCTTTAACTGCTTTTTCAATAAATACCAAGGCCGCATCGACAGTTTCGTCATCGATGGTTTCCATACGTTTACGCGTTAGTGGTCCTGTGTCTTCAACTTTGCCATCGGCAAAAGAGTTGATCACACCACGTGGGCCATACTTCTCGCGAAATGCTGGGTCTTTGGGATAATCGATGTTTTCAGGCTCTTCTTCCGCATTCAAATGATATAAGTTACCTAAGAATTCATCAAAACCATGATTGGTTGGAAGGTGTTCATCTTTGTCGCCTAGGTGGTTTTTACCAAACTGGCCGGTTACATAGCCCATTGGTTTTAGAATTTCAGCTATCGTCGCGTCTTCAGCTTGCAAGCCTATTTCTGCCCCAGGCAAACCTACTTTGCTTAAGCCTGTACGTAAAACACTTTGACCGGTAATAAAGGTGGATCGTCCAGCAGTACATGATTGCTCGCCATAATAATCGGTAAACATCATACCTTCGTTAGCGATACGGTCGATATTATCAGTTTTATAACCCATCAATCCGAAGGTATAAGCGCTCACATTAGACTGACCAATATCATCCCCCCAAATTACGAGAATATTGGGTTGTTCTGCTGCAAAGGAGTGGGTTGATAAGATGGCTGCAGCGCAAAGCGTCAGTTTGAGCAAGCCTTTGTGTAACGATTGTGGTGACTTAAGCATATAGTTCTCCATAACATCGAATAAAGTCGTTTATTTGATCACCATTAGGTATAGCACATGATTGAGATAATGAAGTGCTCTGCCAAAATTTTTTTAAATCCATTATAGGTCTAGGTTGTAACGAAAATAGTACAAAATACCTTCCAAAACCATTGTCCATTGGATGATTAAACGTATTGATAAATATAGGAAAAATAGTTATTGAGTAAAATAATGGTTATATTTGCTTAGAATACTTTTTCAGATAGTGGTTTTGCGAAGGTATTCGTTCCGATTCAGCCCTTTCATGCTAGTGGGGTATTTGCCCTTTTTGAATTGCATTTTAGTGCGATTTTAATGTCTCTATTTTACAGAATGCCGCCTATTTTCTTTAGTCATCTTGCGCTTTGGGCAAGCCCTGATGTTGAGGGTTGGAAAATATACAGCTTAATTTAGTCTTAATTTGCAGTAAAACTTATATCACCATATAAGGCCTTGGCAACACCTTTACTATTGTCGGTGTCAGTCATGATGGCAACGGCATTGATATAGCGATAGGCTTTTTCGTTTGCGCTATCGCTGCCTTTGTCACCAAAAGCAAGAATAAGATCCTGATAGACATTCCGTTTTTCATATACCCAGCGTTGATTGGGACTTTGCTGGTGGCGTATGGCCAACATTTTAGCGTTCTTGGGGGCGAAGGGGTTGCCCCATGGTTTTAAATTTTGCGGTTGAGAAGACCATACATAATTAATAGCAATGGTGTTCCACTTGAACCATCGGTCCTCGCAAATCAAGTAAATACGAGCGGCAAAATCATCGCCATCTTTTTCACTTTCGACCAAATTCAGCAGTGCTTGTTCAATTCGCCAGCTCCAATTGAGGTATGGCGTTTCGAACAGATCAATATTAACCGCTTTGACTAGGCCTGAAGCGCTGGCACTTGCCGACGCTGACAGCGCAGGTATACCATCAATAGTCGTTGTTTCATATTTAGTGAACCCGCTGAATTCGCGGGTTTGCCAACTGTCCAAACTATCTTGTTCGAAGTTACTAATGTTTATGGTTGATTGCGCTGATGTAGCGGGGATACCAAAAGCTAGCAACAGCGCTAACGCCACTATCCATGTTTGCATCAAGCGGAGCCTATACATTAAGCATCAACAAGGGCAGATTCGATTTCTGTCTGCAGTTGTAGTTTTCGTGCCTGACTGGCAAAGCTGGCTTCCACACTATTGCTTAGCAATTGTTTAAATTGAGATGCGCTCATGGCTAAATCTTGATATAGAGCATGAAAGTTTTCGTTCATGTAGCCACCAAAATAAGCGGGGTCATCAGAATTGACAGTCACACACAGTCCTTTATCGAGTAGTTGAAAAATATTGTGTTGTGACATGTGCTCAAATACCTTGAGCTTGGTGTTAGATAATGGGCAAACGGTTAATGGCATGCGAATTTGAGCTAAATGGCGCATTAACTGTTCGTCCTCAATAGCACGTACACCGTGATCAATGCGCTGCACTTGTAGATCGTTGATTGCGCTCCAGATGTAACTTGCGGGACCTTCTTCACCCGCATGGGCCACTAACTTTAGTCCTAGTTCACGTGATTTTTCGAAAACTTCCGAGAATTTTTCTGGTGGGTTACCCAGTTCTGAACTGTCGAGCCCAACCCCGGAAATTTTTGACAGATGCGATTTAGCGAGTTCGAGTGTCGTAAAAGCTGATTCTTGATCTAGATGACGCAAAAAACACATAATTAACATACTGCTCATACCAAACTGACTTTGAGCATCAATTAATGCGCGATCAATACCATTAATGATCGTTTCAAAACTAACCCCCCGTTCCAAATGAGTTTGCGGGTCGAAGAATGGCTCAATGTGCCTAACATTTTGAGCATGACACTTTAAAACATAAGCCCATGTGAGATCGTAGAAATCTTGCTCATGGAGTAACACATTAGCGCCGGCATAATATACGTCTAGGAAGCTTTGTAAGTTCGAAAAATTATAAGCTTTTTGTAAGGCTTCGAGTGATTCATAACCACAATCGACGTTATTGCGTTGGGCTAGGGCAAACAATAGTTTGGGCTCTAAGCTGCCCTCAAGGTGCATGTGCAATTCAACTTTTGGTGCGGAATCAATTACCGCCTTGCTTAGTTTCATCATTATAATTACCCACTAAAAATCCAAATACTAATTTGATCCGTGCTAGTGGCTACGTTAGCACCGTCTAGACTGTGGGTCGAGCAAGTAAGTTCAGTTGTTTGTTGACGTTTTTCAAATATTTGGTGGGCATTTGATATATAAGTTGCAAATATAAGCAATGAACATCTATTGTCATTAAAGAGTTGGATTATTGGTCTTAAACTTGTAATCATTCGCTAAATTAAGCGTCAACTCATGCTTTCGCTTCTATCTGAGGTAAATATCGTTGAAGGTCTACACTGCTCGACAAGCTATTTTTAATCGAAAACTGCAAGTTGTAGCTTACGAGTTGTTGTTCCGAGATGGCCCAGAAAACATATTCCCGGATGTTTGTCCCCATGAGGCGACAACGCGAATGATAGCTCAGACCCAATTAGTCAGTGGTATCGAAAGTTATACCTCTGGTAAACCAGCGTTAATCAATTTTACCCGCACCTGTCTCGAAAAAGATCTGCCAACTTTATTACCGACAAAAAAAGTGATGATTGAAATATTGGAAACGGTTGAGCCTGATGATGCCATGTATGAAAAGGTGCGCGAGCTTTACCATGCCGGCTACGCTATAGCCTTAGACGACTTTATCTATGAACCGCGGTGGCAACGATTTTTTAAGTTCGTTAAATTAATCAAATTTGATATTACTAAAACACCTTTGACTGAATTGGGACCAATAGTTGAGTCCCTAAAAGAAAATAAGAAGCCTCGAATCCTAGCTGAAAAGGTAGAAACTCAAGAAGAGTATCAGTTGGCTAAAAAGATGGGATTCGATTTTTTTCAAGGATTCTTCTTTTGCCGACCACAAATGATACAAAGTCGTGAAGTTGAATCGAATCATCTTTTATTGTTGCAGATTTATCATCAGTTATGCCGACCGAGCTTGTCCGTACCTAAATTAACCAAGTTGTTTGAACAAGACTTAGGGGTAACTTACAAGCTCTTGCGTTACATTAACTCTGGCGTGTTGCCCACCACGGCAGAAATAACATCAATAAAACAGGCTTTGGTCTATCTCGGTGAAGAACAAACCAGAAAGCTGTTAACGATACTAACGTCGGCGGTTTTAGGCGGCCAGCAATCCCAAGAAGCAATTCGGTTTGCTATAGTTAGAGCGCGCTTTTGTGAGTTAGTTTGTGAGCGTGTTGACAAACAATACAGCGGTGAAGCTTTTATGATGGGTATGTTATCAATGCTTGGTGGGCTTCTTAATCAACCTTTAGACAAAATACTGGCTAAGCTGCCGATCTCAGAACGGGTGTTCGATGCACTAACAAGTAACGAAGACAGTAATTTAAGAATAGTATTCAAAAGCGTTACCTTATATGAATCGGGTCAATGGCACCTCACTACACTAGAAGCCGAAAAAATCGGGTTAAGCTACCAAACTTTGAGCGAGTGCTACAAACGAGCCGTTGATTGGGCTGAGCTCTATCAAACTAAAGACTAAACCTTCAGCTATGCACATCACTTGCAAGTCGCTATAAGCCATCTTATTATGCTCGGCAATATTTTGTTTGAATCAGATGGAAATCGATATGTTAGTGCTAGGTCATACCAATCCAGATTGCGATAGTATTGCGGGTGCAATCTCTCTTGCGGAACTTCTTACTAAAAAAGGAACACCAGCAACGGCAGTAGCGCAGGGTGAGCCAAATCCGGAAGCTAGTTTCCTACTCAATATGCTAAATCTTGAAGCACCTGAAATTCGAACTTCTATTGCCGGCGAAGATGTTTGGTTAATCGATTATTCAGATTGGGGACAAGCTCCTGTTGACGCTAAAAAAGCCAATATACGCGGAATTGTTGACCACCATAAATTGGGTGATATCACGACAGCTGAACCCCTTGAATGCTGGATACGCCCCGTAGGTTGTAGCTGCACAATTGTTTACAGTATGTATAAAGACGCCGGACTGGTTCCAAGTAAAAGCTCTGCTACGTTAATGTTGGGTGCTATCTTAAGCGATACAGTTAAGTTTAATTCGCCAACGTTTACACCTATTGATCGCACGACTGCTGATGAGTTAGCTGTTTTGGCTGGCGTCGATGACCTTAATGCTTTTGCTGACGCACAATTTGCTGCGAAGAGTGATGTGGGCGCCGTACCAGCCGATGAGCTCGTGTTGCGTGACCAGAAAATCTACGAAATAGCTGGCAAAAAATTTGCTATTGCTCAATTAGAGCTTACCTCACTAGCGCCGGTTATAGACCGTCTTGATGAGCTACAAGCATCATTAGAAGCACTGAAAGCCGCAAATAATTATCATACTGCTTTGGTAATTCTTACTGATATTACGAGCTTGAATTCAAAAGGCTTGATTGTTAGTGACGAAGCTGAACTAGTAACCGCCACTTTAGGTGGTACATTTGAAGGAAGTATCATTGATTTACCAGGTGTCGTGAGCCGTAAAAAGCAAGTCATGCCTCCTTTACAAAAACAATTTGATCAATAGACACCGGTCTATTTAACACTAAAAAGGCAGCTTTGCTGCCTTTTTTAATATAATCAATAACCTAGCTGATTCATTCGAATTTCAGTTCAATAAACACTCTTTAAACTGTAATTATTTTACCAAAATTATGAAGCATTAATTTGTCACATATTTGAATATGTTTTCACAATTATGGACAACCTAGCGCTATAATCGACTATCTATTCACTAAAACCTGGTTAGTATGTGCTAATTGAATTTTTGCAGTGAAATATGCCTGATGACTGTGCTAGTATTCCGGGTCGGTCTGCACTCTTTATCTAAGCCATAAAGACCATAATAGAACGACTATTAGCAGTATATGTAGTGTTAATCACTACCATTAGAGCCTTAAGTAGACTTTTAGACCATTAAAAGGCCATCTGCTCAGTGAAAAATTATGCTAATTTGGAGTGTTTGCTTTTGTGTGTTCTCGTTATGGACAACCAGAACCTCAGTTGCAATACCTAAATGTAATAGCAGTAAATAGGAATTACTGGATGACAAACACAATGCAACAACCCGCAGGACTATATCGGTCCGATTTTGAGCATGATGCCTGTGGCATCGGCTTTGTAGCTCACCTCAAAGGGCGTAAAAGTCACGATGTGATTGAAAACGCTTTGACCATGCTAACCTGTATGGAACACCGTGGTGGTACGGGCTGTGATGTAGATAGTGGCGACGGTGCCGGCATTCTTATTCAACTTCCCCACGAATTTTTTAAAGAAGAGAGCACTAAGCTCGGATTCTCCTTGCCTAAACCAGGTGAGTACGGCGTCGGTATGGTGTTTTTCCCAGCCGATCCTGACATTCGTCAAGAATGCAGAGAAATTCTTAATCGTAATATTAATAAGCTTGGCTTAGAACTGCTAGGTTATCGCGTGGTTCCAAAAGACAATAGTAGTCTTGGTAAAGCTTCCGTTGATAATGAACCACAGATTGAACAAGTCTTTATTGCTCGCCCCGCATCGTTAGACCAACAGATTTTCGAACGAAAACTGTTTGTTCTTCGAAAATATACACTGCATTTAGCTGATGCCACAGTGACCGGGGTAAACGAAGATTTTTACATCGCTTCAATGTCCTCTCGCACGATTGTATTTAAGGGCCAGCTAACGACAGCGCAAGTGCGTCGTTATTATGTGGATCTTCAAGATCCGCGTGTTGTTTCAGCGATTGCGATGTTCCACTCACGTTTTTCAACAAATACCTTCCCTGCGTGGCGTTTAGCACAGCCGTTCCGTTATATGTCGCATAACGGCGAAATCAATACGGTAAAGGGCAATGTTAACTGGATGAAGGCTCGACAAGCGTTGTTTGAGTCGGCAAATTTCAGCAAAGTAGAATTGGATATGGTGACGCCGATTTGCGATGTCACACGTTCAGACTCCGCAAACCTTGATATGTGCGTAGAATTGCTGGTATTAAGTGGTCGTCCTCTCGCTCAAGTAATGATGATGGTGGTACCTGAAGCTTGGCAAAGTCAAGATGACATGGACCCCGTCAAACGTGCGTTTTACGAATATTACGCATGCATTATGGAGCCCTGGGATGGTCCGGCATCAATTTCATTTACTGATGGTAAAGTTATTGGCGCAACATTAGATCGAAATGGTCTTCGTCCTTCTCGTTACTGCGTGACTGATGACGATATGGTGATCATGGGCTCTGAAACGGGTGCTTTGATTGTTGACCAAAGTAAGGTCGTCGCTAAAGGGCGTCTACAGCCTGGTAAAATCTTTATTGCCGACCTTGAGCAAGGTCGCATCATCGCTGATGATGAAGTGAAACATCAAGTCTGCTCATCCCAGCCTTATGGGGAATGGGTTGCTAAAAATAAAATTGTACTTGATGACCTTCCATTACCAGAAGGCGGTGATCGTTTTGCAACACAACACAGTTTAGACAAGCGTCAAAAAGCTTTTGGTTACTCCCAAGAAGATATCAACGTTGTATTGAAATCAATGGTAGCTACCGCTAAAGAGCCATTGGGTGCGATGGGTACTGATACGCCATTGGCAGTTTTGTCAGACCAAAACCCTCATTTGAGTCACTATTTTAAGCAGTTGTTTGCTCAAGTAACTAACCCGCCAATAGATCCAATTCGTGAAGAAATGGTGATGTCGTTGCGTACATATGTGGGTGCTGATTTAAACCTACTTGACGAAACGCCCAAGCATTGTCGTAAAGTAGAAATCAAACAACCGGTTTTAACTAACGAACAACTCGCAAAGCTTCGCAGTATCGACCAAAATCATTTCCAAGCTGCGACGATTCATACGACGTTTAAAGCTAGCGGTAAAGAAGGGTCCCTAGAGAAAGCACTCGAGCGTATTTGTCGTCATGCAAAAGATGCCGTAGAAGATGGTTTCTCTATACTAATTCTTAGTGACCGTAAGGTAGATAGCGATCATGCAGCAGTACCGTCTGTACTTGCTACAGCTGCGGTGCACCATTCGTTAATTCGAGCGGGTCTACGCGCTTATGCTGACTTAGTGGTTGAATCAGGTGATATCCGTGAAACTCATCACCTTGCGACAGTATTAGGTTATGGGGCGGCGGCGGTTAACCCTTATCTAGCAATTGAAACCTTGTTGGATATGCGCGACCAAGCGATCATTGATTCAAGTTTAAGCAACGAACAAGTGATTCAAGCCTACAGCAAAGCTGTCAATGGTGGTCTGCTTAAGATTTTCTCGAAAATGGGGATCTCGACCCTACAAAGTTACCAAGGTGCTCAAATCTTTGAAGCTCTTGGAATCGAACAGTCTGTGGTTGATCGCTATTTCACTGGAACCGTGACTCGAATTGGTGGACTTGGTCTCAATGGTATTGCCCAAGAAGCCTTAAATCGTCATCGTGAAGGATTTCCGACCGACGACAACCCGTTCAGAGATTCGCTGCTTCGAAGCGGTGGCGACTATGCATGGCGTCGTGATGGCGAAAAGCATTTGTTTAACCCGGATACTGTACGCTTGTTGCAGCATGCAAGTTCAACCAACAATAATGACGTATTTAAAGAGTATGCGCGTAAAGTCGATGAGCAAAGCAAAACGGCCTATACATTACGTGGTCTACTGAAGTTCAATTCAGACCGACCTAGCATCGCTTTGAGCGAAGTGGATTCAATTGAAACTATATTGAAGCGTTTCGCAACTGGCGCCATGAGCTTTGGTTCAATCTCCTGGGAAGCCCATACCACACTTGCAATTGCAATGAACCGTATTGGTGGTAAGAGTAACTCAGGTGAAGGCGGTGAAGACCCAATCCGCTTTACACCCTTAGAAAATGGCGACTCAATGATCTCTAAGATCAAACAAGTTGCGTCCGGTCGCTTTGGTGTGACTAGCCATTATTTGGCTAATGCTGAAGAACTACAAATTAAAATGGCACAAGGGGCTAAACCCGGCGAAGGCGGACAGCTACCCGGTGATAAAGTTGATGCTTGGATTGGGAAAACTCGTGGCTCTACGCCGGGCGTTGGGCTTATTTCTCCGCCGCCTCATCACGATATTTATTCTATCGAAGATTTAGCTCAGCTTATTTACGATCTTAAAAATGCTAACCGCGAAGCACGAATCAACGTCAAGTTAGTATCAGAAGCAGGGGTTGGTACGATAGCCTCAGGTGTATGTAAGGGTTATGCCGATGTGGTTTTGATTGCTGGATATGACGGCGGCACCGGTGCTTCTCCTTTAAGCTCGATTAAACATGCGGGTTTACCTTGGGAGTTAGGATTGGCTGAAACTCACCAAACCTTAATCCAAAATGGTTTGCGTGACCGGATTACAGTTCAAGCCGATGGTCAATTGAAAACTCCTCGCGACTTAGCTATCGCAACGCTGTTAGGCGCAGAAGAGTGGGGTGTTGCAACCGCAGCTTTGGTTGTGGAAGGGTGTACGATGATGCGTAAGTGCCATCTAAACACTTGTCCGGTTGGTATTGCCACTCAGGATAAAGAGCTACGTGCTCGTTATGCTGGTCAAGTTGATCATGTGGTTAACTTTTTCAAAATGCTTGCCGAAGGCTTGCGTGAGATAATGGCAGAGCTTGGCTTTAGAAGTATTAACGAGATGGTCGGTCAAAGTCAGTGCCTAACACCTCGTGATGACTTAGAGCATTGGAAATTTACGCAAGTGGACTTAAAACCCTTACTTTATAAGCATCCAATGGCTGATAAAGTATCTAACTATAAAACCCAAGAGCAAAAACACCTGATCCATGACATTGTGGATCGTGAGCTCATGATTGAGGCTGCATCTGCTCTTGAAAGTGGCACTAAGGTACATCTTGAAAAACCAATACTAAATACTAACCGCAGCGTTGGTACCATGTTGTCGAACGAAGTTTCGAAACGATATGGTGCTGAAGGTTTGCCGGAAGACACGATTAATGTGAAGTTTAAAGGCAGCGCAGGCCAAAGCTTTGGTACGTTTGTTGCCAAAGGCATTAGCTTTGAACTTGAAGGCGATGCGAATGACTATTTCGGCAAAGGCTTGTCTGGTGGTAAATTAATTGTTTATCCTGATCAGAGTGCTCCATTTAGTGCCCGTGACAATATCATCGTGGGTAATGTTGGCTTCTTTGGCGGCACTAGTGGTGAAGCGTATATCAATGGTATTGCTGGGGAGCGTTTCTGCGTTCGTAACTCAGGTGTGACCGCTGTTGTTGAAGGCGTTGGTGACCATGGTTGTGAATACATGACCGGTGGTAAAGCCGTCATCCTTGGTGAGACAGGTAGAAACTTCGCAGCCGGTATGTCTGGTGGTGTGGCTTATGTACTTGATAAAAATCAGAAGTTTGCAGCTCGCTGCAACATGGAAATGGTCAAACTAGGAAGTGTTGAGCAAGCTGACGAAGCCGCGGAACTTAAGTCTCTTGTTGAGAGCCACTTAAAGTACACGGGTTCTGATATCGCTAAAGAATTGTTAGACAACTGGGACCATGCTTTGACGCAGTTTGTTCGTGTTATGCCTGTTGATTTTGAGCGTATGCAAAACTATATGCAAACTGCGCGTGAAAGTGGCGAATACGAGAACGAGTATGATATTGCAGTAGCAGCATTTGATATGCATATGGCTAGTGTTACGGGCGCAAAACCAGTGCCTAAAGTGTCAAACGCAAGTCAAGCTGTCTAGGAGAGAAAAATGGCTAACCCAACTGGATTTATGAATATAGACCGCAATTTGAGTGCCGACCGCGATCCTAGTGCGCGCTTGATTGACTGGCTAGAAGTCAAATCACCGATGAGTGAGCAAGCAACGATGGATCAAGCTTCACGTTGCATGGATTGTGGAATTCCTTTTTGCCATAGCGGTGATTCAGCAACAGCGCCGCGTGTCGCAGGTTGCCCTGTAAACAACTTGATTCCTGAGTGGAATGATTTGGTTTATCGTGGCCGCTGGAAAGACGCAATAGATCGTCTGCACAAGACCAATAACTTCCCAGAGTTTACCGGCCGTGTTTGCCCTGCACCTTGTGAAGATTCTTGTGTGTTAGGTATTAATGCGCCACCAGTAACGATCAAAAACCAAGAGCTAAATATTATTGAGCGTGCGTTTAAAGAAGGATGGGTAAAAGCTAATCCTCCAGCAACGCGAAGTGGCAAAAAAGTTGCGGTAATTGGTAGTGGTCCTGCTGGATTAGCAGCAGCTGTGCAGCTTAATTCTGTAGGCCACCTGGTTACTGTATACGAACGAGCCGACCGCATTGGTGGTTTACTTATGTACGGTATACCGAACATGAAGCTTCAAAAGGAATATGTTGAGCGTCGCGTGCAGTTGATGCGAGAAGAAGGCATTAACTTTGTGGTGAATACGGAAATTGGCAAAGACATTTCTGCTAGTCGCCTTAAAGATGATTACGACAGTGTACTCATCGCAACTGGGGCTACAGTCCCAAGGGATTTAGCGGTAAAAGGTCGCGAACTTGATGGCGTGCATTTTGCGATGGAGTTTTTGGGTAAAAATACCAAGAGCTTGCTTGATAGTGAACACAAAGATGGCCAGTATATTTCTGCGAAGGATAAACATGTTGTGGTTATCGGCGGCGGTGATACCGGTACTGACTGTGTTGGCACATCATTGCGTCATGGCTGTAAGAGTGTTATTCAACTTGAGATCATGCCGCAGCCACCACTTGAACGTGCAGAGAATAACCCGTGGCCTGAGTTTAAACGCACCTTAAAGCGTGACTATGGTCAAGACGAAGCGATTGCCATTCAAGGCGAAGATCCGCGTCGTTATCTCATGCTGACGCAAAAGATTGAAGGTGAGAGTGGCAAAGTCGAATTTGTGCATACCACTAAAATTGAGTGGGCTAAAAATGCAGAAGGTCAAATGATACCTATGCCTATTGCCGGTAGTGAAGAGAAACTACCTGCTGACCTGGTTTTGCTCGCTATGGGCTTTATGGGACCTGAAGGTGGCGTGCTTGACCAACTGGGCGTCGCAAAAGATGCGCGTAGTAATGCGCAAGCTGAATACGGTGAGTATGATACGAATATCCACGGTGTTTTTGCCGCTGGTGATGCGCGTCGTGGCCAAAGCCTAATTGTATGGGCTATTAATGAAGGACGTGGCGCGGCTAAGGCTGTCGATACCTATTTAATGGGGCGTAGTTACTTACCCGATTAATACAGTTGCAGGTACATGATGTAAGCTAGCAATAGCATTATTCATAGCAAACTCAGAATAACTAAGCCTAGCTAATCGCTGGGCTTTTTTGTTAAATTGTGAGATATAATCCATGCTTTGTCTTTCCTTTGACACAGGCTTAGGATATAACATCAATCCTGCTTGAGCTGTAAAATAATGTTCCGCGTCTCAGGCTCACTAACGGAGAACCTTCCTTGATAAACGTATTGTTGGTTGATGACCATGAGTTAGTGCGAACAGGGATACGCCGCATTTTAGATGACGAACGGGGATTTAAAGTCATCGGAGAAGTTGATAGTGGAGAGGGCGCTGTACAGTGGTGCAGAGAGAACCAAGCCAATATCATTCTAATGGATATGAACATGCCGGGTATTGGTGGCTTGGAGGCTACCAAGAAAATCCTGCGCTATGATCCGGACGCCAAAATAATAGTGCTAACGGTACATTGTGAAAATCCTTTTCCTACCAAAGTTATGCAAGCTGGGGCTAGTGGTTACTTGACCAAAGGCGCTGCTCCCAATGAAATGATAAATGCCATTCGGGCTGTGAATTCTGGTCAGCGTTACTTATCTCCAGAAATTGCACAACAAATGGCATTGAGCCAGTTTAGCCCAAGTGACGAGAATCCTTTTCAGTCGCTTTCAGAACGCGAGCTGCAAATCATGTTGATGATCACCAAAGGTGAAAAGGTGACTGATATTTCCGATCAGTTGAACTTGAGCCCTAAAACGGTGAATAGCTATCGCTATCGTTTATTCCAAAAGCTGGATATCGGTGGTGATGTAGAGCTCACCCACCTAGCGATACGTCACGGTATGCTTGACTCTAAAATGTTGTAAGAGAAGCTGTGAGCGAAGAACAGGAATTTGATAGCCAACAGTTTTTAAAGCATGTTAGTGAGCGTAGTGGTGTTTACAGGATGTATGACAGCACTGCTTGCGTTATTTACGTGGGTAAAGCCAAAAACCTCAAAAATCGCCTCAGTAGTTATTTTCGTAGTAAAGTAGACAGTCCTAAAACACAGGCTTTAGTTGCCAATATTGCGCAAATCGAAGTCACTATTACTCATACTGAGACCGAAGCTCTCATTCTTGAACACAACCTGATCAAGAAATATCTGCCTCGCTACAACGTGTTGTTACGTGATGACAAGTCGTATCCCTTCATTTTCCTGAGCGCTCATAAACATCCACGCTTAAGCATGCATCGCGGTGCAAAAAAGGCTAAAGGTCGCTATTTCGGACCTTATCCAAATGGTGGTGCTGTTCGCGAAAGCTTGCACTTAATGCAAAAGATATTTCCGATCCGTCAATGTAGTGATAGCGAATATGCAAATCGCACTCGCCCTTGTCTTCAATATCAGTTAAAACGCTGCAGTGCACCTTGTGTTGGCTTTGTAACTCAAGAGGATTACCAACATCAGATTGATTTGGCAACTTTATTCTTAGAAGGTAAAGGCCAAGCTGTCATCAATGATTTGGTGCACGATATGCAGCGCGCTAGTGATGAAATGGCCTACGAGAAAGCAGCCATGCATCGTGATCAAATCCAAGCTATGCGTCGAGTTTCAGAGCAACAGTTTGTCAGCGGTGATATCGAGCAACTTGATTGCGTAGGGTTTGCATTTGCTAGTGGCATGGCCGTAGTACACCTATTGTTGATTCGCCAAGGAAGCGTATTAGGCAGCCGCAGCTATTATCCAAAAGTGCCAAAAGGAAGCGAGCCTCAAGAAGTACTGCGTAGTTTCATTGTCCAGTATTACTTAGCAGAGCAACGTAAAGGACAAGTGGTCAAAGAGATTATTCTCAGTCACGATGATGAAGAATGGCGAAGTATCAGCGACGCCATTAGTAACGGTAATAGTCATAAAACTAAAATCACGGTGCCACAGCGCGGTGATAAAGCTAAATTTGTTCATCTGTCTAATACCAATGCACAAATAGCTTTGCAAACACGTCTCAATCAGCGCTCTACAATACACCAACGATTAGTTGAACTCGAAAGCTTACTTGAGATTGAATCTGGTATTAAACGCATGGAATGCTTTGATATTAGCCATACCCAAGGAGAGCTTACAGTGGCTTCGTGTGTGGTGTTTAATCGTGAAGGTCCGTTGAAATCGGATTACCGGAAATTTAATATCGAAGGCATTACAGGTGGCGATGATTATGCGGCCATGGCGCAAGCATTAAGCCGACGTTATCGAAACCAAAGTGACGATGACAAAATGCCAACTGTACTTTTTATTGATGGCGGAAAAGGGCAACTGTCTGCAGCTTATCAAAGTATTGACCAACTCGATTTAAGCCCAGAGCCGCTGCTAGTTGGTGTTGCTAAAGGGGTTACCCGTAAGGCTGGATTAGAAACCTTGCTTATTGGTCGAGAAATGGAAGCAAAACATTTACCTTCTGATAACGGCGCCCTGCATCTAATACAGCATATCCGTGATGAGAGTCACCGCTTTGCAATAACTGGACACCGTCAACGACGCGATAAGGCCCGCCGCACTAGCGTACTTGAGGGAATTGATGGGGTAGGGCCAAAACGTCGTCAAAACATTCTGAAGTACCTCGGTGGCTTGCAAGAAGTGCAAAAGGCAACCGTTTTAGAGTTAGAAAAAGTGCCAGGGATCAGTAAACAGTTAGCACAGACCATTTATGATGCGTTGCATCACTAGCTATATACAGGCAACATAGAGCCTGAAGTCCATTGAAGATGAATCATGAATAATATTCCTAACATCCTGACTATGTTTCGTGTGGTATTGATTCCAGTATTTTTGGTATGTTTTTACCTGCCAACAGAAAATGCCGGGTTCTGGTCAGCTCTCGTTTTTACTTTCGCCGCTTTTACCGATTATCTTGATGGATACTTAGCGCGGCGGCTTGGCCAATCGACTCCTTTTGGTGCCTTCCTCGATCCAGTTGCAGACAAATTAATGGTTGCCGCTGCTTTAGTTGTTATTGCTGAGTATTTTCAAAGTCCGTGGGTTACCGTGCCTGCGATTGTTATGATTAGTCGTGAGATAGTTATTTCTGCTCTACGTGAATGGATGGCCGAATTGGGCAAACGCGGCAATGTTGCGGTATCTTCACTAGGGAAGTACAAAACAACGTTTCAAATGATCGCAATTACTGCTTTGCTTTGGAATGGTTATCAATGGATGACCGTAATAGGCACTGTATTGCTATTTATCGCGATGGTTCTTACCTTGTGGTCAATGGTGGTTTATTTACGTGCAGCATGGCCAACATTACGTCAATAAGTTGCTTATTTGTACTCGGCCGTCTAATTTTCAGGCGAACGGACCAAAATTACAAAAAAGGTGCTTGACCTGAACGCTCAGCTCGCTAAAATGCACCTCATTCAAACAGCGCAGCAAATTAGCTAACTGCTTGAAGTATGAATCTAAACGCGGCACTAGCTCAGTTGGTAGAGCGCGACCTTGCCAAGGTCGAGGTCATCGGTTCGAACCCGATGTGCCGCTCCAAGATTCAGCCCTTTGGGCAACAGTGATGGCGGGTTGGCAGAGTGGCTATGCAGCGGATTGCAAATCCGTGTACCTCGGTTCGACTCCGGGACCCGCCTCCATCACAACAAAATTTGAAAATTGTGCGGCCATGGTGAAATTGGTAGACACAAGGGATTTAAAATCCCTCGCTTAATAGGCGTCCCGGTTCAATTCCGGGTGGCCGCACCACTTTTCAAATGTAAAGAACCAGCTTAGCGCTGGTTTTTTTGTATCTAATTTCCTGGCCTTTCATTTTTTTTAATCACAATAGAACTTCTTTTCGCTGCTATGTTTATTTAACGGAACCCTCATTCTTCTCTTTGTTGTAGATTAGCCTCCTTCCAATACAGCTATTGAGTACAACAGCTGTTCATACTAATTCATAACTTCATGACCATAGAGTGCGATAAAGTGCACGTGCTTATATATAATGTGCACCAACAGCGCTATGTTTGACGGGAATACAAAGAGCTGCGCTTTACCAGCAAGTTCCAAGCTGTCTTAGATAGTTTACTTTCGATAATCAAATGGGAGTACGGCTATCTCAAAGCGCTAAATGCGCATTATCCCAACATCACAAGCTCTGTCAAAGCTCGGATTATACCAATCCCATTATATTTTTGGTCTTATACTTGTTGTACTAAAACGCTTAGCTTTAGGAAGAAGTCGCGGTTATTAGCGGTCTAATGACAAGAGTTATGACGACAAGATTGGTGTTTTAGTCAAACAATAGTGATCAATAAATTACTGTGATTGGTATTACTTACCCGATGAGCTAGTAATTCTACGGCGGCGGTTTGGAATGGGTGCTCTGCATAGGTAAAACATCAGCAAGTATTCTGGTGAAGCGGTTAAACTGCAGTGAAAGAGTTGCTTTGCAACTTGATTTGCAATCTGAACCGCTTATCGAGAGTATAATTTCTAAGTTGTATTAGGCTGTACTAGTTCACTACCTTGTGGACGTTAATCACATCAAACATTGAGCACGAAGATCAGTTGGGCAGGGCAGCCAGCATTCGCTGGCTGCCCTAAAGTTACGTTTGCTGGTTCAATGACTGTTTGCTTAAGTGCCATTTCCAGAACTGGTAGTTTTGTCCCTGTTTGGCTTTATCAGACGCTTTAATTGCTAATATACGGCTTTCTGGATCTAGGCCTATATCTTTTGCAATATGCGCACTCATACCGGTAAAGCGAATACGGGCTTTACGCTCTACTTTTAGCCAACGTTGAACTTCGAGATGGTTTTGATACCGAATTAAAATTTCTAGAACGGTGCTTATAATACGAATTTGAATAGACATCATGTCATTAGGTTCCCTATTAAAGAGCGAAATGACACGATGCTAGGATCAAAAAAGCTGCGTCATTTCGCAGCTTCTTGTTAAAAAATTAATTTTTATTTCAAGGTGTTAGCTGCTTATCCTGTAGTCGGTATCCGACATGTGACATAGACGGATAGCGTAGATGGATTTATTAGAAAGTTGTTTCATGGCTACCTCGTCTTAAACAGTTACACTTGAGAGCAAAATATAACCAATCAAATTTAATACTGCAACAGTTAAATCAAAAAAATATAAATATTAGTAAGCTTAGAATAAAAACTATATTTGTAATCGTTATTTAAATAATTAACTGTTATCCCTTGCGTATATGCAATGTTTAGTTTCTGATGAAGCTTAATTCTCGCTAGAGTATAAAGTTGTGAGTCGTAAACCCCGTTCAAAAACAGCTATCGGCCTAATAGCCTCTATAAATGCCTCATGCCTTTTCGCCTTGTTTCCCGCCTATGTATTGCTGATGCCCGAGCAAGCGCAATCTGGGAACTGGTTAGCGGCTCAGCGCATCGTTTGGAGCTGCGTTATTTTGATGTTTGGCTTGGGATATTTTGGCCAATTTAAACAACTGCTGGCGTTAGTACGTCAATGGCGGATGTACCCCATTTATGCTTTGGCTGCATTACTGGTTGGTTGTCAGTTTTGGTTGTTTCTTTGGGCTCCAACCCAAGGACAAACGCTATCCGTAGCTTTAGGCTATTTTGCGCTTCCACTTGTGCTGGTTGTCGTTGGCCGGTTTGTGTATCAGGAAAGACTACGATTTTTGCAGTGGATAGCAGTCGCTATAGCTAGTTGTGGCGTTGCTTATGCGTATTTGTTGGCGCAAGGTTTGTCTTGGATAGTGTTAATGGTAGCTTTAGGATACCCAATGTATTTTATGCTACGCCGTCGCTACCCTTTACCTAGCCACTTAGCATTTAGTTTAGACAATCTCTTTTTGTTACCCGTGGCAATTATTTACATTCTCAGTTTTCATTCTCAAATCATTGCGTTTGAGGCTTTTTCCGCTTGGATTTACTATCTTGGTCTTGGTGTATTAGGTAGTATCTCAATGCTGCTATTTTTGCTTGCATCGCGTAGCTTATCGTTAACTATATTTGGCTTAATGAGCTACCTAGAACCGACATTGGTATTTGCAGTTGGCTGGTTATTGGGAGAACGTTTAGATCCCGGACAATGGCCTATCTATTTATTGATTGTTCTCGCATTGTTGGTGCTAGCTACCGATGGTCTTATTCATATTTATCAACAACGTCGCGCAGTGCGACCTTCACAGTGAGTTTATATGCAACACATGAATGACACCCGTTTTGCGGTGTTAATGGCGCTAATCATTGCGGCATCTCCATTTGCGATTGACGCTTATTTGCCAGCAATACCTTACATGGCCAGCTATTTCTCTGCGGGTATTGATCAAGTTGCGAACACTATTAGTCTGTATATCTTAGGTATGGCCTTTGGACAAATAGTCGGCGGGCCAATGGCTGACCGATTTGGTAAACGTGTCATGATCCTTGCCGGTTTGAGTGTGTTTGCTTTAAGCAGTCTCATGATTGCATTATCTGAGCAACTGATTTACGTCCAAGCCTTTCGATTGATACAGGCGCTTGGTGGTGGTTTTGCTATGGTTTGTGTCTCACCGTTAATCCGTGAACGGGCGACGGGTAATGCAGCAGCGAAATTGTTCTCATTAGTGGGTTTAATCATGGTGGCCGCTCCCGCGATTGCACCTAGTGTCGGTGCGCTACTGATTAACTTCTTTTCTTGGCAATCTATATTTTACTTTTTGTGTATTTATGCGGTGGTCGTGACATTTATTTCTATGTCAGCTATTCCGAAAGACAAACCGATCAAGTCCGCCTCGAGCATCAGTGCCTTGCAGCGTTACCGCAATGTTTTAACTAATCGAAGTGCAATCAAATACATTTTTATCCAAGGATGCGCGTTTAGTGTGATGATTGTATTTGTCACAAATGCATCCTTTATCTACCAAGACTATTACCAGTTCTCTGATCAGAGCTTCGCTGTTTTGTTCGCGCTTAACATTATTATGATGGCCATAGCCAATCGACTTAATAACTACTTTTTGAATCGATACTCAGCAGAAACCATCATGCGTTTTGCTCTGGGAGTTCAGATGCTTGCGGTAATCGCGATGTTTTGCATGAACGTATTGGAAGTTGCTCCAGGTTTAATGGTTGTTGGTATTGTATTTAGTGTGGGCGCACAAGGAGCTATAGCTCCAAATTGTAATGCTATTTACATTAGTCAATTTAACCAAGATACCGGTAGTGCCTCAGCATTAATCGGTAGTATTCAGTTTTTTATGGCAGCTGTCTTGGGGGGCGTTTCAACGTTCTTCTTTGATAGTAGTCTATGGCCGGTGATAACGGTGATGTTAATTCTAGCTATGTTAGCAAACGTATTAGCACAGAGAAAACTGCCAGTCGGCATGATGCAAAACTAAAGAGCTAGGAGTTTGAAATGTTAAGAATTTACGGTGATAGGTTCTCTGGAAATTGCTATAAAGTTGAACTCGTCAGTCACATTTTAGGTTTAGACTTTGAATGGATTAACATCGACATACTTGCAGGCGATACACAGTCCAGTGAGTTTTTAAAAATGAATCCGAATGCGAAAATACCACTCTTAGTACTGCCTGATGGGCGTTGCTTATCTGAATCAAATGCGATAATTAACTTTCTTGCGGATGCAACATTGCTTAGTCCAAGCGACAAGTATGAGCAAGCGTTAATGCAGCAATGGCAGTTCTTTGAGCAATATAGTCACGAACCTTTTATTGCAGTTGCACGATTTATTAATAAGTATTTAGGCTTACCTGAGTCACGCCAACAAGAATATTTGGACTTACAAGTAGGTGGGCATAAAGCTCTAGCGGTTATGGAGCTGCACCTGCACCATAACCAATACTTAGTTGGCAATCAATTGAGCTGCGCGGATATTTCCTTGTATGCATATACTCATGTTGCCCATGAGGGGGGGGTCGAACTTACCGATTATCCAGGTATCTGCGCTTGGATGAGACGTATTGAGGGTTTGGCTAGTTATCGAGCGATGGCAACGTAAGGCTGCTGTCAGACAGCATGACCAGCAAGCAGTTGTTCCTAAACGACATAGTGGTAAACGCTAGCAAAGTGAAAACTACAGCCTGCTATCACAAATAAATGCCAAATAGCATGGGTGTAAGGCTTGTGCTTAGCCACATAAAATAGCACGCCAATACTGAACATTAAGCCACCGGCGGCTAACAAGTATAAGCCTGCGCTGGCAACGTTTTGGTAAAGTGGGTAGGCTAATAGCACCGAAAACCAACCCATTCCTAGGTAAGTACTCAACGATACTTTCGGAAATCGAGTTTGAGTTAGTAATTTGAAGGCTACGCCAAATGCCGCTAAAGACCAAATTGCTAGCATCGAAGCCCACGAAACCCAACCGTCAAAAGCTATCATTAAAATTGGTGTGTAAGTGCCAGCGATCAAAATATAGATTGCTGAATGATCGAGTAATTTAAGGCGCTGCTTCCAAACAGGGTCGGCCACTGTATGGTATATACACGACGCCAAGAACATGAGGATTAAGCTGCCACCATAGATACTAACTGCAGTTATTTCTAACGCACCCTCTGCTTTAGTTATTAAAAACAGTAAGCCAACAACGGCAAGCAAGAATCCTAAACCATGGGAACTTGAATTGAGTCGCTCTTCTAAAGCGTTATACGCAAGTTGTGGGATGCTTTTTTTTATTGTAGCCATTTTAGGCCTCAATTTACTGAACAATTTTTGTTCAAATTAAATAAATGATCTTCAGTCTACAATTTCAGCGTACACGTGTACACCTAAATTTGGCACGATGAATCGTGACCCACGCTCTAGACAGTTCACTACACATCAGTATTATGACTGCATGATCATCAAGGAAGACTTTATTAATGCAATCGCAACTCACTGAATTGGGCCTAATCGCTAGTCTATTACGCTTAGATGCCAGCTGGGAGCAATGTTCATTCGAAATACCTGGATCGTGTATAGTCCAATGTTTGGATGAAGGCTGTATTGAAATTACTGCCATGCAAAACAGCAAACAACGTGCACTAGTCTATTCTGCGGGCGTACACGGCAACGAAACTGCTCCCATAGAATTATTGGATCAGCTTCTTTCGTTAGTACTTCGTGGCGAACTTATCCCTCATCAAAATCTGCTATTGTTAATTGGAAATCCAGAGGCCATGCGTCTTGGGTGTCGAGAGCTCGGGACGAATTTAAACCGTTTGTTCTGTGGCGCTCATAAGCGACTAGATGTCGACGGAGAACATGTTCGGGCGCAGATCTTAGAGCGTCACGTAGCTGATTTTTATACGTCAAATACTGGCAGTGTCGAGCGCATTCATCTTGATCTACATACGGCGATACGAGATAGCAAATTTGCTAAGTTTGTCGTTTATCCTTTCACACATGGAGAGGCTTTAGACGCGAATTCTTTAGCCTGGCTTCAAGCTTGTGAATTAGATTGCGTGCTGTTTTCAAATACTCCAACCACAACCTTTAGCTATCACAGTGCACGTACCCATGGTGCTCGGGCATTTACCATTGAACTTGGTAAGGTGAATGACTTTGGGGAAAATGACCTGACGTCAATGTCGGCTATGTTTGAGCAGCTTAAATATTTATTAAGCGCAGAAACTAGTCAGCAGCACTCGCTGGTACTCGAACGTTGCCACTGGTTTGAAGTCAGTGAAACCCTGGTGAAGGCTCAAGCTCAATTCGAACTATGTTTCAGCGTCGACTTGGCTAATTTTACTCAATTTGAAAACGGCGATGTAATTGCGCTGCAAGCTGATGAGCCGGTAATCATTAGTGATGGTCCCAAAGCCGTAATATTCCCCAATGCTAATGTTGCAGTAGGACAGCGAGCGGCCTTATTGGTTAAGAAAATGGACAGTGAAAAAATACGACTAATTGCCGGCGATCAGTTAAAACTTGGCAAATTCTAAGCTTTCCGCCATGCTTAGTACATGCTTAAAAAAGGGTGTACTGTGATGAATTTAGGTAAATCTTCGATTAGTCTTTCTGTTAAAAACTTGCAGGCTTCTTTCGATTTCTATCAAAAGTTTGGCTATTCGGTAGTCGGCGGAAATGCCGATGAAAAGTGGTTGGTTCTAAAAAATGGTGAACATATTATCGGAATTTTTGAAGGTATGTTCGAAAAAAACATGCTGACCTTTAATCCCGGTTGGGACCAAAATGGCCAACAAGTGGACGGCCATACTGATGTTCGAGAATTACAACGTCAGCTTAAATCCCAAGGTGTAAAAATAGAGAGTGAAGCAGACGAAAACAGTACCGGTCCTGCAAGCTTTATAGCCATCGATCCTGACGGCAACCCGATATTAATTGACCAGCATTTTTAGTAATTGCGTTACCCGATCATCTAAATAAGCTTTGGGTACCCCATGCCATTAGCGACATTTAGTTTGTGTTTATGTTCAATTCACTAAACAGTAATCCCAACTGATTGCGTAACCAAATATGCGCTGGTTTATCATTCATGCGTTGGTGCCAGATAAGGCAATATTCGACTTTAGCCAAGGTTAGCGGCATCGGTAGAATATTGATTTGAAACTGGTCCGCATATTTGAGTGCCAAATGGCGGCTGCAAGCTCCAATGCAATCACTTTGAGCCACTTGTGCAATTTGTTGTAGTAAAGATGAGCTCTCCATCGCAATCTTTCGTTCAGCTATTTGTTCGCTCGCATAATATTCAACAGCCGACAAGTTTGAACGCCTTAATCGCAGCGTAATATGCCGCTCAGTATAGTATTGCTCGAGACTAATACTATTTTTAATTCGGGGGTGTCCCTTGCGACAGATCAACACAATATCTTCTGTAAATATGGGTTGATAAACAAAACCTTTTTCGCGATTTGTCGCGGTATCAATAGCGATATCAAATTGCTCTAAACGTAAAGCGTTGATTAGTTCCGTATGGTTGCTAGGAGCTTGTACCAGGGAAATATTTAGCTGGATGGTTTTACAAAGTGCTTCGATTGCAGGAAGTAACAGATTGGCGATGACTTCGATTGCAGAGATCCGAAACTCAAAACCACTTTGTTGCGGATCAAATCCAGAAAACTGAGCAAAAGTATGTCCTACGCTGTCTATTGCTGGAGCTATTTTATTGGCTAGTTGAACGGCAAAGTCAGTAGCAATGATACCCCGACCTTGGCGTAAGAATAGTTCATGTTGACAGCGCTGGCTTAAACGTTTCATAGCAGAGCTAACTGCAGCTTGGGTCAACTCAAGTTTCTGCGCAGCCAAGGTAATTGACTTTAAGCGATAAACTTCTAAAAACATCGCTAACAAATTTAAGTCATTTTTCTGTGTCATATCGAATACGGTTTTTGAAATTTACATGACAGCAATACTAACCTAATACATAAATTAAAGTTAAGTATTAAGCATAGCCAGGAGTGTTTATTTAATGAATTGGCTCAATTAGTCTATAACTATGTTCAGAGAGAAGGAGGCTCCTGGGGTTATTTTGATTCTGTATAAGGGTTCACATGAAAAAGACCATCATTGCTTCAAGCATCATCCTGTTATTAACCACGCCAGCATTTGCCTCAAACCATAGCCATGCCCATGGCGATCATGAAGGCATGACCCTTGATTACCAAGGCAAACCAGCATCCGTACATACCAAACGTCTTAACGATGAACTAGACGCTCGCCTTCCACATGAAGACCGGGGCGGATTTGAAAACGCAGAAGTAGGATTGATCGCAGCGTTTGATCGCGACATATTTTTGGGTGGTGAAAACCACGACGATCACGACCATGTAGTATGGGATCTAGCGCAGTATGAATTTTTAAATGGCGAACGTCCTGACTCGGTAAACCCTTCACAATGGCGTCAAGCGCAACATAACTTACGTCAAGCTGGTATTTATCAAGTAACCGACGGCTTTTACCAAATACGCGGCCTTGATCTCGCGCATTTATCAGTTATTGAATCAGACACCGGCTACATTTTATATGATGTGCAAACAACTCGTGAAGCTACTGAACATGCACTCGAACAGTTTTTCAAGCACATGCCTAAAAAACCTATTAAAGCAGTCATCTACTCACACAGTCATGCGGATCACTTTGGCGGTGTTAAAGGTGCCGTTAGCCAAGAAGACGTTGACGCCGGTTTAGTTGATGTGATTGCCCCGCGCAACTTCATGGAGTATGCGATCTCTGAGAATATTATGGCCGGTACAGCGATGGCACGACGCAAGGTTCCACAATATGGTGAGGGGATTAGGGCCGGTGACCAAGGACCAGTCACTGCTGCAATTGGTAAAGGTATTTCTAATGGTGAATTGACCTTAATTGCCCCAACCATTACTGCAACTGAAGACCTACATGAAATGGTTATCGACGGGGTACGCATGATCCACCTCAATGCCGATAACGCTGAAGCGCCTTCAGGTATGATGACTTATTTCCCTGACCAAAAAGTACTCTGGGGCGGTGAGATTGTAGTCGATGGTATGCACAACATTTATACCCTCAGAGGTGCAGAGGTACGCGACGCCCTAGCATGGTCGAAGTACATCAATATCGCTATCAATGAGTTTTCAGATGCAGAGTTTTTGTTTGCAAGCCATGGTGCGCCAAAATTCGGTAACGCTGCTATTTTGGAATACATGAAGTTGCAACGTGACAACTATGGTTTTGTACACAACCAAGCCTTGCGTCTGGCAAACCACGGTGTTGATATTCATGCAGTTGGTGACATGCTGGCAGATATTGTACCCGAGGTGCAGTTTAACACCTGGGAAACTAATGGTTACCATGGCTCGTATTCTCACAATGCAAAAGCTGTGGTAAACAAATACTTGGGTTATTACAACGCAAACCCCGCAACCCTAGACACCTTGCCATTAGAGAAATCAGCAACAACTTGGGTTGAAGCGATGGGTGGTATGGATACAGCTTACAACTTTATGCAACAGCAAGTTGAAGCCGGTAATTATCGTTTCGCTGTCGAAATGGGTAATAAAATGGTTTACGCGGAACCGAGCAATCAAAAGGTAGCAAACCTGCAAGCAGATGCGCTAGAGCAATTAGGCTATCAAGCAGAAAGTTCTGGATGGCGCAACAGCTACTTAGTTGCAGCAACAGAGCTGCGTGAAAACCGAATTATATTAGGGACCAAAGCTGCTTCTCAAGATGCGATTAATGGTATGACAACCAGCCTAATGCTCGACTATGCCGGTGTGCGCCTAAATGCGCCAGCAGCAGAGGGAGTAAGCTTTACTATGAATCTTATTGTTCCTGATGAAGACGCTATCCACTTTGTTGAGCTAGCCAATAGCAACCTGAACAATATTATTATTGAGCAAGCTACTGAGGCCGATTTAAGCCTGACAATCAACCGAGCTGACATCAACCAAATAATGATGAAGCAGACCACCTTAGATGAGCTATTTGAATCGAAACAAGCAAGCTTCGACGGTAACATTGAAGGTCTAGTGCAACTGCAATCTATGCTCGACAATTTTGATGAGGCCTTTGAACTAATGCGGCCACATCCAATGGTTAAGTAATTAGATTTATTAAACCCCAAGCTGTTTGTTTTGGCTTGGGGTATTTTAACTTCAGCAATCCAATCACCGCGCATTTCATGGTTCAACATGGTACAAGACTCTTTTAATTTGTAGTTTTGTAAAATGAGGTCGTCAATATGGCTAGGATCATCGCCGTCTTCCTACTGCTTTTTTGTAATTTTTCAGCACTTAGCACACCTTTCCCTATAGTGCTTGATGATAGTCAAGCGCAGCAGTTGGGGCAGCTAATTTGGAAAAATGAAGGGCAGCAAAAAGTTGAGCATTTGAGCACTTGGAATAAAAATGAAGACTTTCCGTCATTAGGACTGGGACATTTTATTTGGTACCCCACAACACAAAAAGGACCTTTCAAAGAACAGTTCCCTCAATTACTAAATTTTATGACCGACAATGGCGTTGTATTACCGCAATGGCTAAATGACGCAAAGCTAGCACCTTGGAAATCTCGCGAACAGTTTTATGCCGAGTTTGATCAGCCGCAACTAAGTCAGTTACGCGCTTTACTCAGTGAGCACTTAGCACTTCAAGTCCGTTTTATTATCATTCGCTTAGAACAAGCTATTCCACTTATTCTTGACAGCAGTACCGCCCTAGAGCAAAAGCTAATCCAAGAGCATCTTCAACAGCTCTCCAGCGTGGAAGGCCTTTTTGCCTTACTTGATTATGTGAATTTTAAAGGTGAAGGCGTCAATTTAAAGGAACGTTACCAAGGTGAAGGCTGGGGCTTAAAGCAAGTCCTATTGAGCATGCCTATCCATTATGATAATCCGCTGCGCAGCTTTGGCCTTGCTGCAGATGAAGTCCTCACAAGACGCGTGAAGAATGCCCCTCGCGACGAAGAACACTGGTTAAAAGGTTGGCGGGTTCGGGTTCACGCATATCAAGACTTAAGCGTTGAATAGTCCTTTGTTTTTATTAACATTGGTATTTATGGATAAAAAGATTTTAAACAAGCTTGTTAAAACTGGTGGCCGTAAAACCTACATAAGGAATTTGGAATGAGCCAAACTAGCAACATAAAACCGCTTGTAATTGAGCCGAATCAAGGCCGACATTACTCTATGGGTCGCATGTCATCGGTGTTTATAGTCGATGGCAGTGAAACGGATTCTAAGCTTTCAGTATCAGAGTGGTGGCTAGAGCCCAACACCGAAGGTCCACACATGCACTCGCATACTGAAGACCACGTGTTTTATATACTCGAAGGCACTGTAGCAATCCTTGTAGATGAAAATTGGCTAGATGTTGCTAAAGGCTCTTATGTATTTATTCCTGGTGGACATAAACATAGCTTTGAGAATAGAAGTGCTAGCACTGCCGGATTTATGAGCATCAATACACCAGGTGGCTTCGAGCAAATGATGCCCAATATCGTACATTACCTCGCAGAAAACCCACTGGGCGACACTAACCGTTAAGTTAGATGTTAGAGCATTGCTGGGATACATGTACCAACATCAACAACCATTGAACGTCATATCGTTTAAAATTTCTTGTAGCTTTGCTCATCCCTAGTTTTACGCGCCCCTTGTGCATTTTTGGTTACATAACAAACGATTCATGTGCAAACCTTGATGACTATTAACACATTGGTTTTTTAAACCATTACAGTTAATTTGATGACAGATGCGGATTAAGGAATACTGATGGAAAGCTTTGTGATTGAAACCTTTCTTGACGGTGTTAAGGAAGATACGGTGAAAGTGCCGCTGGCGCTAGCAAAACTGGCCTTGCGTCCATTTTTGAACCAGCTCAATAGCGAGCAGGCCGAAATGATGGATACTGCAATCAAGGCAAAGGATTTTGAGGGCCTTATCTTTGAGTGCGAAGAGCACGACTCTGGCGAGAAAGTGGTTTTTTCTATTCTTTAGTATCACCATTTTAATCTTGGCATACGCGATACGCGGTCCGTTAATTGTCTAGTGCCTAGCCTGAGAGCAGAGGCTTAAATTGGCTGCAATTTATGTTGTTAAATAATGATTTGAGCTCACAGTAGCTCATTTAAATAGTGGCGGGCCATATCTAGGTAGTGATTTATCGCGCCAGCGCTACCTAGCAAAACGGATAATAGTGAGCTACTTACGAAACTGAGAGTTTTTGCCCAGTGATTGGCAAGGCGAGGGGGTGTGGTATACTCGGCCACCAACAAATGACCACTTCAGTCGGATAGAAAACGGATGATCCCGAAGCTCTCTTCAGCGCAATTACTCTCTCAAATATACATAGATTTTCTCGATGATTTAAGCAAAACGCAGTTTAGCGGCGAAATCGAAAACAGCTACGCTAGCCGACTAGCGGTGAGTACCGATAATTCAGTCTATCAGCAGTTACCTCAGGCGGTAGTGTTGCCACGAAGCCACAGTGATGTAATCACTGTGATGACTTTAGCTGGCAAAGAGCGTTACCAACAAGTGGCTTTTTCTCCGCGCGGCGGTGGCACCGGTACTAACGGCCAAAGTCTAACAACAGGCATTGTGCTTGACCTTTCTCGGCATATGAAAGGCGTGTTGGAGTTAAACGTCGAAGAGCGTTGGGTGCGGGTTGAAACTGGCATTGTGAAAGACGCGCTAAATGCCGAGCTTAAGCAGCATGGTTTGTTTTTCTCGCCAGATTTATCGACTAGTAATCGGGCCACTTTAGGTGGCATGATTAATACTGATGCTTCAGGGCAAGGATCGCTGGTCTACGGTAAAACCAGTGACCATGTCTTGGCACTTAAAGCGGTACTCGCTAATGGCACCAGTATTGATACCGCGGCTGTCGACTTAAACGACTTACCTAGTGATCCAAACCAAAGTGAGATATATCAAACTGCGCGCGCAATTTGTGTTGATAAACGTCAGCAAATTGAAGCGAAGTTTCCTAAACTAAATCGTTTTTTAACCGGGTACGATCTAAAGAACTGTTTTAATCCCCAGCAGCAAAGCTTGGACTTATCGCGCCTGTTATGTGGCAGTGAAGGCTCGTTGGCAGTTATCACTGAGGCCAAACTTGACTTAACCCCAATTCCTAAGTTTCGTACCTTGGTTACCGTTAAATACGACAGCTTCAATGCAGCACTTCGCCACGCACCAACCTTAGTTAAAGCCAAGGCGTTGTCGGTAGAAACCATTGATTCAAAGGTCTTGAATTTAGCGCGAGAAGATGTGGTTTGGAAGAGTGTCGATCATCTAATTTCCGATGTGCCCAATATCGATATGTCAGGCATCAATATTGTAGAGTTTGCCGAAGACGACCAACAAACTCAGTTGGATAAAGTTAATGCGCTGATTGAATCATTATCCGATTCAAGCGCACTCGGCGTTATTGGTACGCAGGTTTGTGATGATCTTACTGGCGTGATGGCGATCTACAACATGCGTAAGAAAGCAGTTGGCCTACTAGGCAACGCAAAAGGCAGTGCTAAGCCAATAGCTTTTGTAGAAGACACCTGTGTCCCGCCAGAGAATTTGGCCGATTACATTGTTGAGTTTAGAGCGCTGCTTGATCAACATGGTCTGAGTTACGGTATGTTTGGACACGTTGACTCCGGCGTATTGCATGTTCGGCCGGCACTTGATCTAATTGATCCTGAGCAAGAGCTGTTGCTGCGAGAGATTTCCGATCAGGTGGTTGCTTTGACGGCTAAATATGGCGGTTTGATGTGGGGCGAACATGGTAAAGGGTATCGCTCGGAGTACAGCCCAGCATTTTTTGGCGACGAACTGTTTGCCTGCTTACGTGAAATAAAATCTAGTTTTGACCCTTACAATCAATTGAATCCTGGAAAAATTTGTACCCCCTTAGAAAGTGATGCACAACTGGTCAGTGTTGATAGTGTTAAACGGGCAAGTTTTGATCGCCAAATACCGGTTCAAATCAGAGAGTCGTATAGTGAAGCAATGCTGTGTAATGGTAACGGCCTTTGCTTTAACTATGACGTCCATAGTCCAATGTGCCCATCAAGTAAGGTTAGTGGCGATCGTCGTTATTCACCTAAAGGCCGCGCAGGTTTAATTCGAGAGTGGCTGCGCTTGCTTAGCGACGATCAGAAAGACGTATTAGAAATTGAACAAGCTCAAATGAATGCGCCGATGTGGCACAATTTATGGCAAAAAACCCAAAACACGTGGCGTAAAAAGCAAGAGCAAGACTTTAATCATGAAGTGATGGACGCTATGCAAACCTGTTTAGCGTGTAAAGCGTGCAGCACGGCCTGCCCAATTAAAGTTGATGTACCCAATTTTAGAGCCCGCTTTATGTATTTGTATTATGGGCGCTATCTGCGACCAGCTAAGGACTATTTTGTGGCGGAAGTTGAAAACTACGCCCCATTAATGGCCAAAGCACCTGGATTTTTTAATTGGTTTACCGACCAAAGCTGGATGCAATCTGCCATCAAGCATTCCATTGGCATGGTAGATATCCCGCGATTGAGCCAACCGAACCTTAAGCAACGCTTGAGTACTCATTTGAATTCGGATTACGACTATTTGGCGCTAAACGCAATGTCAGCTGAGCAAAAAGCCAAAACGGTGCTCATCGTCCAAGACCCGTTTACCTCTAATTACGAAGCCGACTTAGTTGAAGATTTTATTAAGCTTTGCCAAAAGTTAGATGTGAACCCTATTGTGTTGCCCTTTAGCCCTAATGGCAAAGCTCAACACATTAAAGGTTTTCTAAAGGATTTTCAGAAAACAGCCACGACCACAGCAACTTTTTTGAACCAAGTTGCGCAGCTCAACATTGCTATGGTAGGTGTAGAGCCGGCATTGGTGCTTTGTTACCGTGACGAATACAAGCAAGTACTCGCAGATAAACGGGGAGACTTTCAAGTTCATATGGTTCAGGAGTGGTTATCAGAGCAAATAAAAGATAACTCACAGCTGCCGCAACTGCGTGATCAAGAGCCGTGGCAGCTATTTGGTCATTGTACCGAAAAGTCACTCGCAGCGAGCGCCGAAGGACAATGGCAACAAGTGTTCGCGGCATTTGGCGGCAAGCTTAGTCCGGTTGCAGTAGGTTGCTGCGGGATGGCCGGTACTTATGGGCACGATGCTAAACAAGTCGAAACGTCGCAAACGATTTACCGACAAAGTTGGCAGGTACGCTTAGCTGAGTATGACCGTGAACGTTGTTTGGCAACTGGCTACTCGTGCCGCAGCCAAGTTAAGCGTTTTGAAGGTCAAAAATTGAAACACCCTTTGCAAGCCTTGCTCGAAAATCTTTAAGGAACTTAAAATGTCGCAATCTATTTGGCAGCAAGAGTTTGACTTAGAGCGCTTAAATGCAATGAACGAGGGTAATTTAGCAGGCTTCTGGGATCTTGAGTTTACTGAAATAGGTAAGGATTACCTGAAAGCCCAGTTTCCGGTAACTGACAAAGTACGCCAACCTATGGGTTTACTGCATGGTGGGGCTAGTGCGGCGGTTGCTGAAACCATTGGCAGTTGCGCGGCCTTCATGTGTGCACCCAAAGGTTCAATGGTCTTGGGGGTGGAAATTAATGCCAACCATTTGAGCGCGGTGCGTCATGGGCATGTTGACGTCATTGCAAGGCCGCTAAAGCTAGGCAACAGCCTGCAAGTTTGGCAAATTAACCTTGAACATGCGAACAAACTAGTTTGCAGCTCAAGGTTAACGGTCATGGTCAAAGCCGCCAAAACCTAAGGTGTTTGGCTAATCGGCTGAAGCATTTCGACCATTAACTCGGCCAGTATCGGTTGGGCTGCGGTATTGGGATGGATGCCATCGTCTTGCATATAGTCCGGCTGCGTTGCCAGCTCTTGCATAAAAAATGGCAGGTAGTCAATTTCGTTTTGTTCAGCAAGTTCGCTAAATATATTTCGAAAGGCGCTGGTATAACGACTACCATAATTAGGTGGGATCTCAATTTGCATAATGGCAACTCGCAAGCCACGTTGCTTACCAATATCAATCATGTTTTGAAGGTTTTCGCGGGTTTGTTTGGGCGGGTAGCCTCGCAAACCGTCATTACCACCAAGTTCTATGATCAATCCGTCAACTGAGGACTCATCTAACGCTTGGTTTAGTCGTTGTAAGCCACCTTTACTGGTTTCACCACTAATACTGGCATTAATGATCTGCCAGGCACTTGGTAACGTAGTAGATTGTTGATTGAGTAGATTAACCCAGCCTTGCTCGGGATCAACTCCATAGCTGGCGCTGAGACTATCACCCATCAGTAACCACTTAAAACTACTTGCCTGCGCGTTGAGCGCTGGAGCAACTACAAGTAAAGATATGCAAAGTAAGTTGCATAGGTAAGCTTTAAAACCGCAAAATTTCATATTGCACCATAAATTATATTGCCGTATCGAGGGATCAATGCAGCCAGAATGTTTAATACAAGCGACGCAGCTCAATCATAACGTGGAAACTCAAGCAGGCAAACTAGCCTTGTTACACGATATCAATTTGAGTATTTACACCGGAGAATCCGTCGCCATTGTTGGGGCATCGGGTAGTGGCAAAACCACCTTGCTGGGTATGCTAGCAGGTTTAGATACACCTAGCACGGGTGATGTAAAACTATGCGGCAAACAATTACGTGAACTCGATGAAGAACAGCGGGCTCAATTGCGCCGCGAATCTATCGGTTTCATTTTCCAACAGTTTTTATTGGTGCCAGCGTTAAGTGCACTTGAAAATGTGATGTTGCCAGCTGAGCTTAAAAACCAAGCCAACGCGCGCGAACTAGCTCTCGATTGGCTCGATAAAGTTGGGCTTTCCAAACGAGCCGATCATTATCCTAATCAACTTTCCGGAGGTGAACAGCAGCGGGTTGCTATTGCTCGCGCATTTATAAGCCAACCGGCGGTGTTGTTTGCCGATGAGCCTTCAGCGAACTTAGACCGTGAAAATGGTTTGCTCATTGAGAAACTATTATTCGACCTAAACCAACAAAGCAAAACAACCTTGGTACTCGTGACTCATGAACCTGCACTTGCGCAAAGTTGCCAGCGAATTCTGCGTATGGATCAGGGGCGTTTAACTGAATCTTCGGAAGCTAGCGCCGAGGAGCAATAACATGTTTAGTTTATCTTGGCGTCTATTTCGCTCAGAGCTACGCCGTGGTGAGTTAAGTATTATAGCTGCCGCTATTGTTCTGGCTGTTGTGTCAGTTTGGTTGTTCTCAAGCGTAAGTGCTCGTATAGAGCGTGCTATCGTTAGCCAAAGCTCCAGTTTTATTGCCGCTGACCGCGTACTACGAAGCGCCCACGAAATTGAAATTGATTTGTCAGCTCAAGCTAACCAGCGAGACTTAGGTTACGCCGAACAACTGGTCTTTTCGTCCATGCTATTTGCAAATGACGATTTCAAATTAGCCAGTGTAAAAGCGGTGAGTTCCCAATACCCACTGCGCGGACGTTTAAGTATTAGCGAGCAGCGCGAAGTTGGGGAAGAACGTGAAGTAAAAGCGCCCAACATAGGTGAAGCCTGGTTGGCAGAGCGGCTGTTCTACCAAATGGACTTAAACGTTGGCGATCCCATCTATATTGGAGATTTACAGCTTAAAATTGCGGGCCGAATCACCCAAGAACCTGATGCACCGTTTTCAGTATTTATGGCGGCCCCCCGTGTCATTATCAACATCGATGATGTTGAAGCCACCGGGGTCGTACAACCGGGAAGCCGTTTAAGCTACCGTTATATGTTTAGTGGCCAGCCGGCTGCTCTTGATGGACTAGGCGAATGGCTTAAACCACAGTTGCAAGCCAACCAAAGTTATCGGGATGTGAGCTCTGGTAGCTCTGCGCTTGCGCAAGCCTTACAAAAATCAGAACAGTTTTTATTACTTGCAGGCTTGATTGGGGTGCTTTTGGCTGCTACAGCAGTGGCCGTGGCAAGTAAGCTCTATGGCCAGCGTCACTATGATTCGGTTGCTATCTTTAAGGTCCTTGGAGCTTCGCGTAGTCAAGTTAGGCGCATCTACATAGGGCATCTGAGTTTAGTGATCACGGTTTCAATTATTGTCGGTCTGCTGCTTGGCTTGTTATTGCAGGTACCTATTGATAGCTATGTTCAGCAAGCACTGAATATAGAAATGGCTGATACTGGCTACAGACCCTTATGGTTAGCCGCTCTGAGTGGCTTAGTGTGTGGTTTTGGCTTTTCGCTTCCCCCGCTAGCACAACTGTTCTCAATTGCACCCTTACGCGTCATTCGCCGGGAGCAAGAACAAAAGTTTCAGGGTAAATGGCAGCACTTGTTGGTTGTTGCTGTGGCGGTGTTTGCACTACTGTTACTGTATAGCAATTCCTTAGTACTCAGCGCGATCTTATTTGGTGTGGGTATAGCGGTAGTGGTGATGTTGTTACTGTTGGGGCGATTGTTTTTGTTTTTTAGTCGAAAACTCAGCCAAAGCTTTGGTCAAAGTGCGCTTAAACTTGCTGCGGCAAGCTTACAGCGAAATGCCCGTGATAATGCAATTCAGTTGATAGGCTTTACCATCGCGATTCAACTGTCGTTGGTAGTCTATGTGGTACAAAACGACCTGATCGGACAATGGCAAAGCCAACTACCCGAGGGTACGCCTAATCATTTCGTGCTTAACATCGACAGTGATGCGTTGCCTGTTGTAGAACAAGCTTTTGCAGCGCAGGGCATTAGCGATGCGCCTTTGTATCCGATGCTGCGAGCACGTTTAACCTCGATTAATGATGTGGATGTTGCCCAAGGCGGTGATGGGGTAGGCGAATATGTTGATCCCGATGACGGCAAACAGCAAGAACAGCGGCGTGGCGTAGGGCGAGAACTAAATCTAAGTGCTACCTTAGAATTGCCTTATCGCAACGAAATACAACAAGGCCAGTGGCTTACCGATACGAGTCAAAACAGCGCGTCAGTTGAGTTAGAATTTGCTGAACGCCTAGGTCTTAAAATGGGTGACAAACTCAAATTCTTGTCTGGAAATCAGAATTTTGAGGTGACCATCAGCAGCATCCGCAGTTTAGATTGGTCGACAATGCAGCCTAACTTTTATGTCATTCTGAGTCCTGATGTCATAGAGCAACTAAATGTTAGCTATATGAGCGCGTTTTTCCTCGAACAAAACCAGCAAGTTTGGTTAAGTGAACTACTTAACCAAGTGCCCACGCTGATTGTTATTGATGTAGCTGCAATTATTGGACAAGTGAATACAGTTGTAGGTCAAATATCCTTGGCGATGCGTTTTGTACTGGTGGTTGTGGTACTGGCGTCTCTCTTAGTGCTGTTAGCGCAGGTTCAAGGCTCACTTGAAGAGCGCCGTAAGCAAACAGTGATATTACGCACTATCGGCGCCTCAGGAGCATTGCTAAGAAACGCAATTTTCTATGAATTTTTCTTGCTAGGTGCAATAGCCGGTCTAATGGCAGCAATTTCGGCCCAAGTTATTATCGCCTTATTGCAAATTTGGGTCTTAAGTATGCCACTAAGTATCAACTGGATGCTTTGGCTAGTGGGTCCATTGAGTGGCGGCTTGCTGGTTGCGATTAGTGGCTGGCTAAGTACGCGGAGTTTATTGCGCTTAAAACCATCTCAATTGGTGAGACAATTAGGTTAGCTTAATGCCAAAGCACTATAAGAGTGTGGTGATATTGGAGCTTGAAAAGCAAGTAACAAAGTCATCGCGCTCTAGTACGAGCCAATGCTATGATCGCATCTGTATTCATGCCTTCTGGCAGAGAAGCAAATTGAATGTGCCTTCGTGCTTGCTTGTATAGTCTCAAATTATTAAGGATTGGATTGTGAAAAAGATATTAATTGTTAGTGCATGCGTCGTTGCCTTATCGGGTTGCCAAACCACACGGCCAAATGCCACGACAGGCGAAATGGAAACCAGTAATACTACAACCGGTGCACTTTTAGGTTGTGCTGGTGGTGCAATTATTGGAGCCATTGCAAACAATGGTAAAGGCGCTGCCATTGGTTGTGCTGCTGGCGGTGTGACCGGTGGAGTGATCGGTGCTCAAATGGATAAAACCGAAGCGGCTTTACGTCAAGAGTTAGTTAACTCAGGTGTTCAGGTTAAGCGTAATGGCGACCAAATACAGCTGATCATGGCGAACGCCATTGCTTTTGAAACCGGTAAAGTCGATTTATCTCAAAGCATTAAGCCTAGCCTTAACTCGGTGATCAAGGTGATGGCAAGATACCCAGACACCAATTTGTTGATTGAAGGGCATACCGATAGCGTTGGTAGCGAAAGTAGTAACCAAGTGTTATCTGAGCGGCGCGCATATGCAGTCTCAAACTACCTCAATGCGAATGGATTTGACGCCAACCGCAGTCGCGCTGTGGGCTTCGGAGAGCTAAGCCCGATGTGTGGTAACGACAGCGAACAGGGCAAAGCTTGTAATCGACGTGTTGAACTAAAGATTACCCCTAAAACATAGTTTGAAGCTTCGTAATTATCAACAAGATGCAGTCGATGCAACCTTAAAACATTTTCGCCGCAGCGACAAAGCTGCGGTGATTGTTTTACCAACGGGGGCCGGTAAAAGTTTGGTGATAGCGGAGCTAGCTAGGCTGGCGCGCTTTCCGATAATTGTGTTGGCGCACGTTAAAGAACTGGTTGAGCAAAATCACGCAAAATTTGTACAATTGGGCTTATCTCAGCAGGGCTTAAAAGCTGGAGTTTTTGCTGCGGGTTTAGGTAAAAAGCAAAGTCAATTTCAAGTGACCTTTGCCAGTATTCAGTCAATCACGCGCAATCTAAGCGCATTTGATGGGTACTATTCGTTGCTCATCGTTGACGAGTGTCACCGGGTAAGTCTTGATCAAGATAGTCAGTACCAGCAACTCATCACGCATTTAAGCATTACTAACCCACGCTTAAAGGTACTGGGATTAACCGCAACGCCCTACCGACTCGACAAAGGTTGGATTTACCAAAAGCACTACCACGGTTTTTATCGTAGCGAGTCCGAGAAAATGTTCGAACGCTGTATTTTCGAGCTGCCATTGCGACGTTTGATAAAAGATGGTTTTTTAACTGAACCCAAAGTGATTGATGCACCAGCTGCTCGATATCAATTTGATGAACTACCAATCCAGTTTCAAAATGCCCAACTTGAGCAGTTTCTCAGCCGTTATGCGCGTATCACTCAAGCAATTTGTGCACAGATAAAAAGCCTTGCAGAAGACCGACAAGCGGTGATGATTTTTGCTGCAAGTGTCAAGCATGCTCAAGAGATCCAAAGCTATTTTGAGCCCAAGCAATGTGCGCTGATTACCGCTGAGACACCAATGCTTGAGCGAGACCAATTGATCCAGGCTTTTAAAAACAAAGAACTAAAATTTTTAGTCAACGTGTCGGTACTGACCACCGGGTTTGATGCGCCTCACGTTGATATGATTGCAATTCTACGCCGCACCGATTCCGTGAGTCTGTATCAGCAAATAGTTGGGCGAGGTTTGCGACTTGCTGACAATAAATCCGATTGCTGGGTGATTGACTATGCGGGAAATGGCTACGACTTATACCAACCTGAAGTTGGCGAACTTAAACCGAATGCTCAAAGTGATTTGGTCCAAGTTCCTTGCCCACAATGCGACTTTGCCAACTTGTTTTGGGGAATCGTCGATAGCAATGGACATATTATTGAGCACTATGGTCGACGATGTCAGGGGGAGGTCGAGCAGCAGCAATGCGACTACCGCTTTAAGTATAAAGTTTGTCCCAATTGTGACGGCCAAAATGATATTGCCGCGCGCGAATGTACCCATTGTGGTACTGCATTAGTTGATGCGGACAAAATGTTAAAGCAAGCATTAGCGTTAAAAGACCGCAAAGTATTGCGATGCAGTGGGATGAGCGCCAGTGTCAGCGGCAACAAATTGCGGCTAGTCTATTATGATGAAGATGGAGCCGAGCTTAGCGAGAGTTTCAATTTTGAATTTGCCAACACCCACAAAAAATTTGAACAACTATTCTTTAGAACCATATTAGGGCAAGCTTTTAGTTATAAAGAACCCTTGGTTATTGCAGATAAAATTGACCAGCTAGTTGCACCTGATTTTGTGATTGCGCGTAAACAGAAATACTATTGGAAAATCGAACACCGTATATTCGACTATAAAGGCAGTTTCCGCAAAGCAAATCAGCTTTAAGGCATTGTAGTAGGGGCATTATGATGACAATTGATACTAAGTCTTTGGTAATAGCGGGCCCAATCTTACGTCAAGTAGGACCGAAACGATTCTGCTGTTGGATTGCCACGCGTGCACCGGTAGCTATAGCGGTCACCTTTAAAAGTACTACGAGCTTTGAATTGAAGGTAGACCCTACCACGCTTTCCAGAAGTACTCGCACTCTGCGGGCAGCCCAACACTTACACTACCAACTTATTGATTTGCATCTAGTTGATGAATTCCCGCAACAACAAGCAATATTCTACGATTTACAGCTAAAAACTAATGACAGTAGCGATTGGAAAGGGCACCAAAATTGGGCATCTTGCCTGGTCTACGAACACCAGAACCTGCCATTTTTTATCGTAAATCCTCAAGTCAGCAATATTTTGCATGGCTCATGCCGTAAACCTCACTTTGATAGCCCAGACGGACTTGTACGAGCAGATCAGTGGTTAAGTCAGCAGCAGCACGGCGATTGGCCTAGTTTGTTGATGATGAGTGGTGACCAGGTTTACGTGGATGATGTTGCAACCCCAATGTTGGTCGCCATTCATCAATTAATAGCAAGCTTAGGCTTTAATCCCGAACAATTTAGCCAAGCCAATATAAAAGATTGCAGTCAGTTGCATAGCAAACATCAACACTATATGTCCCGTGAGCAACTATTGCCTGATATTGAGTCAAATCAAGGCATGCTGAATGTTTTGTTTAAAGGGGTTAAAAAGCCAGTTTTTACCAGCGACAGTGCCCACAATCATCTGATTTCTTTAGCTGAAATGCTGAGTATGTATCTATTGGTATGGTCTCCTGAGGCATGGAGAGACATAGACATGCCAATGCCTAGCGGGCTAAACCCAAAACAACAATTGGAATTTGAAGCTCAGCTGCAAATTATTGAGAACTTTAAGTCACAGCTAGCGAAGGTTCAGCGTTTACTTGCCCATTTGCCCACGGCGATGATGTTTGACGATCATGATGTGACTGACGACTGGAATCTAACCGCCGCTTGGGAAGAAACAGCCTATGGGCATCCATTTTCAGAACGCATATTGGGTAACGCCTTGTTAGCCTATCTCATCAATCAGGGGTGGGGAAATGAGCCTGATCACTTTCCCGAATCGTTACTTGATAGAGTACAGCATGTCTTAGACGCGCCCGGAGACGAGCGACATCAACAACTGTTATCAGATCTGCAGCGCTTTCATCAATGGGGTTATCAATGGCAGACGCAGCCTCCACTATTAGTATTAGACACTCGAACTCACCGCTGGCGTAGCGAACGCAATTTTAATAAACCTTCGGGTTTAATGGATTGGGAGTCGCTCACTGATTTGCAGCAAAGCCTATTGGGTCAAAATGCCGTGATCATGGTCTCGCCAGCTCCGGTATTTGGAGTCAAACTGATTGAGTCTATCCAAGCACTGATGACTTTTTTTGGAAAGCCGCTAATGGTCGACGCGGAAAACTGGATGGCCCATCCAGGTTCGGCAAGCGCCTTAATGAATCTATTTCGGCATCCAAAAACCCCGAAGCATTTCGTTATTTTATCCGGTGATGTCCACTATAGCTTTGCCTACAGCGTTGAACTAAGGGGCCGACGCGGCGGGCCAGACATATGGCAAGTGACTAGCAGTGGTTTAAAAAACCAGTTTCCAACCCGGCTTTTGGATGTACTCGATCGTTTGAATCGTTGGCTATTTTCGCCACGCTCACCACTTAATTTGTTCACTCGGCGACGGCAAATGCGCATTATCCCGCATAAACCTATCGGCAGCGATGCAGGAGAACGTTTAGTGAATTGCTCGGGCATTGGCTTGCTCCAATTACGAGAAGATGGTTCAGTTAAAAAGATTGTCCAACTTGGTGCCGACGGTAGCACAATTGAGTTTGAACTTGATGAAGATCAAGCGCGTTGGGAATAGCTGTAAAATATCCTTATAAAACAGAGACTAAAATTCGCTTAGCTGGGATAAATCCTATGCTATTATAGGCTCACTGTTGAAAGGGAATTGTTGCCGCCATGAAATTACAACAACTGCGATATGTCGTTGAAGTTCAAAATAATAACTTAAATGTCTCAGCCACGGCGGAGAGTTTATATACCTCGCAGCCTGGTATATCCAAGCAGATCCGCTTGCTTGAAGACGAATTAGGTGTGCAAATCTTTAAGCGCAGTGGTAAACATCTAAGTAAAGTGACACCAGCAGGCGAAGAAATAATACGCATTAGTAGTGAAATACTTGCCAAGGTAGAAAGCATTAAAGCTGTTGCTCGCCAGCACACTCATCCCGATCAAGGCTCCTTAAACATATCGACAACCCATACCCAAGCCCGTTACGCATTGCCTAGCGTGATCAAAGGCTTCATTGAGCGCTATCCAAATGTGTCCTTGAATATGCACCAGGGGACGCCAAGTCAAATCAACGATGCGGTCGCCAAGGGAAGTGCGGATTTCGCAATCGCCACCGAAGCCTTACACATATTTTCAGATCTTGTGATGTTGCCTTGCTATCACTGGAATCGCAGCATCTTAGTTAAGCCTGACCATGAGCTTGCAATTAAACATGCGAAAGGTGAAGCAATTACGATTGCAGACTTGGCCAAGTTTTCGATTGTTACCTATATTTTCGGATTTACCGGTCGCAGTGATTTAGATGAGGCATTTGGCGAAGCCGGAGAAACCCCACACATCGTGTTTACCGCAACAGACGCGGATGTGATTAAGACCTATGTACGCGTCGGAATAGGGGTAGGGGTGTTAGCAAGTATGGCGATTGACCCGAATCAAGACAGCGATTTAGTCGCCATTGACGCAAGCCATCTTTTCCGCTCCAGTACAACCAAGATCTGTTTTAGAAAAGGAACCTTCTTACGCACCTATATGTATGATTTCATTGAGCGTTTCGCTCCGCATCTAAGCCGGGACTTAGTTGACAGAGCGGTTATGGCAAAAACAGTTGACGAAGTAGAACGTATCTTTGAAGGTATTGAGTTACCGCAGCGTTAACATTCGATAATGTTAACCGCCAGCCCTCCACGGGATGTTTCTTTGTAGTTGCTTTGCATATCGCATCCCGTTTGCCACATGGTTCGAATCACTTTATCTAATGAAACCTTGTGGTCTCCGCTACCGCGCAGCGCCAATCGTGATGCATTGATCGCTTTCATGGCACCCATGGCATTACGCTCGATACAAGGCACTTGTACCAACCCGCCAATAGGGTCGCAGGTAAGTCCCAGATTGTGTTCCATACCGATCTCAGCAGCATTTTCTATTTGCTGAGGGCTTGCACCAAAGATGGCTGCTAATCCGGCCGCTGCCATTGAACAGGCAACTCCAACTTCCCCCTGACATCCCACTTCAGCGCCGGATATCGATGCGTTAAGTTTGTAGAGCGAACCGATAGCGGTAGCGGTTAAAAAGAAGACTTTACAGGTTTCTGGGCTTAGTGGTTCTACAAATTGATGATAGTACTGAAGCACCGCGGGAATAACCCCTGCGGCACCGTTGGTTGGGGCTGTGACCACGCGGCTACCCGCTGCATTTTCTTCACTGACAGATAAGGCAAACAGATTTACCCAATCTAAAACATTAAGGGGGTCTTGACTCAACGACTGCCCCGCACGAAGTTGCCGCGCAAGGGTTGGAGCTCGGCGCGCAAGTCGTAATCCACCAGGCAAAATTCCCTCTGTGGTCATGCCACGCTTTACGCTGTCTTGCATGGTGAGCCAAATGGAGGCGATGTACTGGTCAATTTGCTCCTGACTGTGGGCGCAACGTTCGTTTTCTTCAACTAAGGCGGCGATACTTTTGCCTTGTTCTTGGCAAATCTCTAGCAATTGTTTAGCGCTGCTATAGGGATTAACAGCTTGGTACTGATTGGTTTCGACCACGATGCCTTGTTCAGTGATGTAACCGCCGCCGACGGAGAAGTAAGTTTTCTCTAAGCATTCACCATCGTCAAATTCGATAAAAAAACGAAGCCCATTGCTGTGTTCCTCGAGCGTGGTCTTATGCTCGAATAAAATGGCACCGTGTTTTGGAAAATCAATGATATGGCTGCTGTTTAAGCGTAACTTTTGGTCGCGCTCTACCTCGAGGAGTAGTGTATCGACTTGATTAATGTCGATACTTTGAGGGTGCTCGCCCAGCAAACCTAAGATAATGGCTTTACCGCTTCCGTGTCCTTTGCCGGTTGCCCCTAGCGAACCGTACAGTTCAACGCGAAGGTTTTTTATGCGTGCAAGTTTGCCTTGCTCGCTTAGCTCATTTACCAAGCGGTGTGCGGCTAACATTGGGCCAACAGTATGCGAGCTGGATGGCCCGATACCGATTGAGAACAAATCGAAAACACTGATCATCGAGTTAGTATTCTTCTAAATTAATAAGGATAGACAGCGTATTCTAAAAGCCTTGGCAATGAATCGCAAAATTTCTCAAGATGTGAGCTGTAGCACCCCATATTATATGCTGCTGTTGTTTAACAAAATAAACATCTTGTTCTAGTCCATTTCGTTTAAAGCGATAGCTCTGGTAATTATCTTGATTTAATAAAGGGGCCAAAGGCAGTTCAATTATCTGTTCAACTTCATCTGGATTGGCTTTAAGTACAGGGCGGGTGGCCAAGGTGGCAACAAAGGGGGTCACATTAAAACCACTAACTGTCATCTGTGGCCTCATCTGTCCAATAACTTGGGCGCTGTCCATGGGTAAATCTATTTCTTCGTTACTTTCTCGTAGTGCTGTGTATTCCAAATTGTGATCACCAAGATCAAAGCGACCACCTGGAAAACTAATCTGTGAAGGATGGTGGCGCAGGTGAGCACTGCGCTGCGTTAAAATCACCCACCACTGGTCATTTTTTTGGTAAAGCGGGATTAACACCGCAGCATGTTTAAAGCGCTCTTGGGGATCAGAAGCTTCTATCAGCGGTTGTAGAACAAAGCGATTTACGAAGTGCTGCATTTATTGATGTTTTCCAAAGCGGGTAATATTTTACTCAATTTATCAAAACACTCTTGGTATTCCGCGTCAAGCTGGGAGTCAACGACAATGCCCCCGCCAGCCCAGCAATATGCGTTGTTGTCTTCGAATATCAAGGTTCGAATGGTGATATTTGTGTCCATGTCACCATTGGCACTGATGTAGCCAATCGCGCCGCAATAGGCACTGCGACGGTGTGGTTCGAGTTCTTCAATGATTTGCATAGCCCGTACCTTTGGGGCTCCGGTTATTGATCCGCCAGGAAATAATGCCCGGAGTAAATCTTCGGCGCTATATTCTTGTTTTAGTGTTGCGGTAACCGTACTAACCAAATGGTGGACCGCTGGGAAGCTCTCTATGGTAAACAGTTCAGGGACGGTGACACTGCCAGTTTGAGCTACTTTCCCAATGTCATTTCTTAGCAAATCAACGATCATAAGATTTTCAGAGCGGTCTTTCTCTGATAGTTCTAGTTCGGTTTTGAGTTGTTGATCTTTAAGCGGGTCATTGCTACGCGCAATCGTTCCTTTGATCGGTTTGGTTTCAATGCTACGACTGCGTAGTTTAACGAAACGTTCCGGAGATACACTAACGATGCTCGACTGAGGTAGGTTGATAAAGCCACCAAATGGCGCTTTATTAGCAATCTGAAGGGCTTGGTAGGCAGCCCATGGCTGACCGCTATATGCTGCTTTAAAACGTTGAGTGAGATTGATTTGATAACAATCACCACTAAGCAGGTAGTCCTGTACTTTTTTAAAGCGCATGGCGTAGTCTTGTTTAGATAAGTTACTTTGCCACTTTTGCTCAAGTTTAAAGGCTGGTGTTTGTTGCTGTGTGTTCTGGTGCAACTGGGTGAGCCAAGCTAAACGACCTTGCATTTGCTGTTGTGCATCGTGTTTGTTTAGGGAATTAACCACCAAGGTCGATTCGTTAGTTTGTTGGTCGCTAATTAATGCCCAATCGTAAATACCAATGCCCATAAGCGGGGTGTTGAGTTCATCTATTGCAGTGTTGGGTAAGGGTTCAAGAAAGCGTCCTAAATCATAACTCCACAGTCCGGCTGATCCACCAATAAACGGAAGTTCACTAACTATCTGGGTATCGAGCAAGCGGGTGCGTAGTTGTTCAATGAGGCTAAATGGATCGTCTTGGTTATGGCTACGTTCACCATTGATTGCAACTGAATTTCCGTGAGTGAAGGTTTCGACTGTCGCTATCGGTTGCGCTAATAAAATATCGAAACGCGAATTTGGGTGAGTATTCGACCCAGACTCAAATAACATCGCCCATGATTTATCGGAAATTTTGGCGAATAATTGCTTCGCAGAGTAGGGAACAACTTTGGTTTCAATCATTTTTTCATTAATTCATTCATTGGGCTGTTAAAAACGAGAGCTCAGCTTATGGCGACTCAGAGATGGCAAGGTTATCATAGGCGCAACTTTTCTAAACATTGCTTTTATAAGAAAAAGTACCCTTGGTATTCAAATAAGGAAACGTGGAGCCACTATGACTATAATCCGAGAACAGGATTTCATTGAGAGTGTTGCCGATAGTTTGCAATACATTTCGTATTATCACCCGCTTGATTTTGTACAAGCGATGGAAAAAGCCTACAACAAAGAACAAAACCCGGCCGCAAAAGATGCCATCGCGCAAATTTTGATTAACTCTCGCATGTCGGCTGAAGGTAAACGCCCCATTTGCCAAGACACTGGTATTGTGACTGCATTCGTTAAACTAGGTATGAAAGCTCAGTTTGATGGCGAAATGACAATTCAAGAACTAGTCGATGAAGGTGCCCGACGAGCGTACACCCATCCTGATAATCCATTGCGGGCTTCAATTGTAGCTGACCCTAATGGTAAACGCCTTAACACCAAAGATAACACTCCTTGTGTTGTTCATGTTGAAATGGTTAAAGGTAACGGCGTTGAAGTTATGGTAGCCGCTAAGGGCGGCGGCAGTGAAAACAAATCTAAAATGGTCATGCTTAATCCCTCGGATTCAGTGGCTGACTGGATTGAAAAAACCGTACCCACCATGGGCGCAGGTTGGTGTCCACCGGGCATGCTCGGTATAGGCATTGGCGGCACTGCTGAAAAGGCAGCGGTGATGGCCAAAGAAAGTCTTATGGATCCTGTAGATATTCAAGAATTAATGGACCGCGGTGCTAGTAATGCCGATGAAGAACTACGGTTAGAAGCTATGCAACGTGTGAATGCCTTAGGTATTGGTGCGCAAGGGCTTGGCGGTTTAACAACTGTATTGGATATAAAAGTTAAATCTTGTCCAACCCATGCGGCTTCAAAGCCAGTCGTGATGATTCCTAACTGCGCGGCAACCCGCCATGTTCATTTCCATCTCGATGGCAGTGGGCCGGCAGATATTACGCCTCCAAAATTGAGTGATTGGCCAGAAATCACCTGGGAAGTTGGCGATAATGTACGCCGGGTTAATGTTGATCAGCTGACCAAAGAAGCTATTCGAGAATGGAAAATGGGGGATACGGTTCTACTAAGCGGAAAAATCCTCACCGGACGCGATGCGGCACATAAACGTATTAAAGAATATATGGATGCTGGTACGCCATTACCAAACGGCGTGGACTTCAGAGGACGTCTTATTTATTACGTAGGCCCAGTTGATGCTGTGGGCGATGAGGCGGTTGGGCCAGCAGGGCCTACAACGTCAACTCGAATGGATAAGTTCACCGATATGATGCTCGATCAAGCCGGATTACTAGGCATGATTGGTAAAGCCGAACGCGGGCCTGAAACAGTTGAGTCGATTAAAGAACATAAGTCAGTTTATTTAATGGCAGTTGGTGGTGCCGCATACTTGGTGGCTAAAGCGATTAAGAAAGCTAAAGTGGTCGCTTTTGAAGATCTCGGAATGGAAGCGATTTACGAATTTGAAGTCGAAGACATGCCAGTGACAGTAGCTGTTGATAGTAACGGACATAGTGCCCATGTTAGTGGTCCTGCGGTTTGGAAAGCGCGCATCGAAGAACTAGATGATGCCTTAAGTGGCCGTCTAATCCCATAGATTAGAATTCTAGCTTCGATCATAAAAACCCCCAGTCTATCATTTGGGGGTTTTTGCTAGTGGGCGTAAAATCGAGCGCGCTGGGTTTGGAAAACACGCCGGTCTTCGATTAATTCGCCTTTTTCAAATGCAGCATGAGAATCAGTGTCTTTGTCAGCTGTGTATACAATAATGCGATCACGCTGTTTGTTTTTTAACGTCATCATAAAATGAACAAGATCGCGTCGCTCTAGCTGTTCAATCCATTGTGCTATCTGTTGGCGATGGTCAAATTCCCAGTCTTTGTTCCCAATACTCACCCAATATCGCTGTGCTCGGCTTTGCATGTTAGATTCTTTATCGAGAACTTGTGAGATTAAGCCTGCTTTACTTTGCTCCCATTTTTCATGGCTCAATTCAAACATTAGTATTGGGAATACATCTAAAAATGCATCGATCGCATCCGCTAATTGCTCACTAGATGCATGTGGGCTTTGTACATAAAACATCAGTCCCGGATGACGGTTAAGTGGCAAATTGTCGGTTCCTACGATATATCCAAGCTGTTGTTTGGTGCGTAATTCGTTGAAAAATGTCGAACTCATAAGGTGATTGCAAAAGGTAAACAAAGCCATTTGCCGAGCACTAGTACTGGGGCTTTGATAATAAATAATCATGGCATGATCTGGGTGTGGGCAACTAATTGGATAGCGTAAGCTGCCAGTGCGCTGAATATTGACTAAAGGTCGAGGGGTTTCCATAGCGGCTTTGCCATTTTCTTTGACGATTTCCTCACCGATAAAATCAGCCATTGCGGTAGCTTGGCGTAGCGACCAATTTCCGTAGACCATCACTTCCAAATGGACTTTCGAATAAACCCGTTTTACGAATTCTTTAAGTTCATTGAGTTGAACATCCTTCACCAACTCTGCCATTAACTGTGGCGGTAAATTATTCGGTTGTAGTAGGGACGTAAGTTGTCGAAACAACTGACTAATAGGTTTGGCTTTACTTTGGTTCTCCCAACGACGAATTAACTGTTGTTTAATTATTTCAAAGCGTTGTGGATTAAACTGACCAAAAGTACGGTTGCCCAGTACCATTTTTAGTAGCAAGGCTTGCTTCTCGCTAAAGCCAGATATATGCAAGGTGTAGCCGCCTTGATGAGCATATATATGGTAATTAATACCGGCAATTTCTGCCTGATATGTTAACTGAGATAAGTGGTCTAGAAACAACTCTAAGGCTAAACGAGTGCGCACGATATTACTTTGCGAGGCAACTGTAAGTGAACTATCTAAAGATGCGTAAATGTGGCCCTTTGGCATATCGAACTGTGGCTCTTGGCAAAACCAAAGCCGAAAACCGGCGTCATCACGAATACATACCGGTTTTCCACTGAAATGCTCTACAATTTTTTCTAATGGAGCTTGGCTATGCTGAATAAACGGATTGACAGCAGGCAGATAAACATCGCTAGCTAGACTCGGTTGTTCCCAGGCATTAAGTCGATCCGCTGCTATTGTTTGTATTTGATATGGACACGCATACCATGGGCTTTCTTGATCGCATTTGACATTGGGACCACTTAAACTCAATCGTAGCCTTGATGGTTTCATTTGCGATAAACAGGTGCTGATGAGTTCTGGATCGAAACAATCCATAACGTAATCGCCATAGATGATGTCGCTTTCCTCATATAGTCCCATGTTAGCGCTAAGATGGGTAACCGTGTCTAAGGCATTTGACTCCTCTTGATATAAGAAAGCTCGTTCATGAACCTGTTGTTTCTCAAGATAACGCCAATGGACCAGTCCTTGCTCTTGTATTAAGTTCAAATATGCAAAGGTTTGCGCCACTATATAGTCGATTTGTTCAGTGCCATGTTCGGTTAACGAATAGACAATATTAAAATCTCTAAATCCGACCCCATTGACACCACCACCAGCCGCCATGGAGTTAATCAAGCCTCGCTCGCGCAGGGATGAAACTAGGCTGCCTTGGCCTTCATAGCCAACCAGATGCGATATAAAGGTTAAAGGTTTGGAGCGATAGTGCTGGCGCATATCATCAAAGCCAAAGCTCAGGCTGAGTTTGTTCAAATCACGAAGCGATTGAATATGAATTTGTTGCCCTAGATGCTCATCTAAATACATAGGTGCTTGGATCTTAGGTGTCCAAGAAATTTTAGAGATGGGACTAAATAGCGCTTCGACCATTGCTCTGGTTTTACTTATTAGTTGTGGGGCAAGTACCACCAATGTCATGCGATCTGAGGAGTATTGTTCTTCATAAAAGGTAATAAGTTCATCTCGAATAGGACGCTGCTCTGAGTTGGCTAAGGTTTCTAAGTTGCCAACCGAAAATTTAGAAAAGTCATGTTCGGGATTTATGGTCGCTTTATGCACGTCGTAGCTGCGTCGAAGGTCATCTTGGTATTTGAGTTTAAACTCGCTGTCTACCGCTTGGCGTTCTTGATCAACAAGCTCAGGAATAAACAATGGTGCAATGAAAAACTGACTAAAGCGCTGCAATGCTTGTTCGAACCATTGTGGTTCAATGTCAAAAAAGTAGTTTGTTTGTTCCGGACCCGTCCACGCGTTGTGACTGCCGCCGTGGCGATCGATAAAGCTCTGATACTCGCCGGGGATAGGATAGGCTGAAGTGCCGAGAAACAACATATGTTCTAAAAAGTGTGCTAATCCGGGGCGATCGCTTGGATCCTGAAAGTGACCAACATTGACTAGTAAAGAAGCCGCGGCCAATTGAGAACTTGCGTCCTCGATAACCAGTACTTTAAGACCATTGTGAAGCTCAAAATGTTGATATCGTTTCGCATCATTGGGACTTTTAAGCAAAATGTAGCCACTTTGTTTGTTGTTGTTTAATTATATGATTATCAACGCGCTTATGTTTTCGCGCAAATAAATGTTAGCTACAAATGAAATTAATGATGGAATGTGCGAAAAAGCCAAGAAAAAAATTAAACCTCGGTGTATAAAGACGCTAAACGAAGGCTAGTTCCCTAAAGACCACAGTAAAGAGAGAGTTATGGAAGTATTTATCATGCGTCATGGCGAAGCCGAATTTATGGCGGCACAGGACTCACAACGAGCGCTGAGTAAACACGGAATTGAACAATCCAAGCTAGCTGGTGAAAAACTTAACCGCTGTTGTCCTCATTTCGATATCGTTGCGCATAGCCCTTATCTAAGAGCGACTCAAACTTGGCAACACGTTAACACCAAATGTAACAGTGTTGGCAAAGTGTATGTTCTTGATGAACTTACCCCATCTGGGGATATTGAGAATCTAACAGCATGGCTTGAAGAACTATATATAGAAGACTCACAGCGGTCTATTTTACTCGTGTCCCATCTCCCCCTCGTATCGTATTTAAGCCAAGCTTTAGCGAAACAAGACCAAGCAATTGCCTTCCATACCGCTAACATTGCCCGCTTAAGAATGACAAACACAGGTGTTGCGCAATTGTTGCAATTTACATAAATGTCACGATAGTGTTTTATACTAAGGAATTACTAATTGTACAGTTGCAAACACTACTGCCTTTTTATTGTACAACTCTAAATATCGTAGATCATGGATCACAGATCTTACTCAAAGCATAAAAACAAAAGCGGTCGCTTGCTATACTTACCTTGTTTACAAGCTTATTACGTTTTAGAAGCAGTCCATCAAGCTTAGTGTGGTTAACCTGAACGTAGGATCTTCGAAGATCTTAGGCAAGGGTGAAATATCAAATTTCGACCGGATTTATTGTTTTTGTCCAGTAAGAAACTTTGGTTTAAGAGGTGATACATGAAACGATTTTTAAGATATTCCCCCCAGCGCATAGCGCGCTACGTGAAAACTTTTTTTAAGGGGCGTTTACACATTCAGGGGCGAGGTGCCTACGAATTTAAAGATGGACGTCTTTATACATTACCTAATCATTCGACTAATGCTCATCGTAAAACTGTAGATGAAGTTAACCAGCAAATTGAAGTTTTGCAGTCGTCTCGGAAAGCTGCCTAAGCCTTTGACAGTTGATGCTCGTCACTGGTCAAAGTACTACATTTTATCTGCACCTTATTCGATTTATTAAACCGAACTAAGAACTATAGATAGTTACCTGGTTTCGACCTTCACTTTTCGCCTTGTATAAGGCGTCGTCTGCTTGCTTGTAGCTTTGCACAGGGTCGCCAGTTAAGGTACTTAAACCGGCACTAATGCTGACTTTATTATCGTTTCGATAGTGTATTGCTATACGTAAACGATTGAGTACTATTTCGGCGTTACCAACACTAGTATGCGGCATAATCACTGCAAACTCTTCTCCGCCAACCCGCGATATAAAGTCAGTTGAACGGCATTGGACCCGTAGCGTATCGGCAACAATTCCGAGTACTTTATCGCCATGTTGATGCCCGTATTGGTCATTCACCTGCTTGAAGTGGTCAACATCGATGATTGCGATACAACAGTCGCTTGATTTAGCTGCATAGCGTGAGATTAGCTTACTTTGATATTCAAGTTCTTGATTAAACTTTCGTCGGTTCCATAATTGAGTTAGCTCATCGCGTTCACTTAATCGGCGTAGTTGTTCTTCTAACTGTTTGCGTTCTGTAATCTCGACATAAGAAGCAATGTAGTACTGTGCTACGTTGAAGCGGTCTTTAATTGCCTGGATGCGCATCAGTTCGGTAATAATAGACCCGGACTTGGTTCTATTTTTAATCTCGCCTTCCCAAGAACCTTTTCGGTTAAGTTGTTCCCACATTTCCCGGTAGTATTCTTGGTCGTGTTCCCCGCTTGATAACATGGATGGTTTTTTTCCTAACACATCATCGGATTCATAGCCTGTTAAGCGAGTAAATTCAGCGTTAATTTTAAGTATACGATTATGTTTGTCAGAAATGACTACCGGCGACATCCCTTGCAGAGCCGCCCTAGCAAGTTTTGCTTCCAGGGAATGGTAACGTTGTCGCGCAATGACTAAAGCAATGCCTATAGAAACGAGAAACACCAACAGTAAACTTAAAATAAAATCTCGCTTTATGGTTCCAATCACATCACGTGCAGAGTGCTGTATATCCTTCAAGCTGTAGTTAAGTACAAAGAAAGTATGGTTATCTAGGTTTTTTGGGTGAAGGTCTGTCGTTATGAAGACGTGTAGAGAATCCCCATCAAATACAAACCCCCGTATTTTGTCTGTCATTTCTTGCCATAAACTAGGATTTTTTAGACGCAAATTGTGTTCACGGCGCTCTTTAATCAAGTGACCAAACGTTAGGTTGCCAGAATTACTAAATAAATAATAACCTTGCTCATTCACGACTTCTGGTAATTGACTGGAGTTAAGGGAATAGTTTAGAGAATTCATTAGAAAGGCGACATTAAGGTTTGCAACGATATAGCCTAAACGTTGTCCGTCACTGTCCACGGGCATGATGACGCGAATTGCTGGCGTATAGGGTAGGACTAGTGCGCCATTTTCCATCTCTAAATCTAGTCCAAAAGCGCCAGAGTTACCTGCTTCCAGCTGCTGTGCAAATTTAAAGTAGTCGCGTTCGATCTTGTTTTGAAGTTCACCCTCTTCAACAAAGCGGCTTTGTTTACTATTTACATTGAGGCGGATTAATTCTTGTCCTGCTTCGTTTATCAATCTTACATGAGTATATATAAGTTGGTTCTCAAGCATGCGCGACCAAAATGTAGAAAGCTCTGTTCGCTGGACTGGAGCCTGGGTTCGCAAAAACGACACTAAGCGCTCATCGGCACCTAACAATCGGACGGACGAATGGACATGATCTATCAAGGTTGCCAAATTTCTTTGACTATAAGTGAGTTGTCGTAAACCTTCCTGACTGGTTTGCTCAACTTGTTCGTTTAGCACAGCATTGTACTTACTATTAAAATAGAACGAGGGAATAGGTGCTAAAAGAAGCACAAATAGACAGCTGTACGCTAAAGTTCGAAGAATTAAGCCTTTCAAAAGATCAACATTAGTCAGTTATGGGTCGCATAATATAACACCAAATTGTTGCGATTTTGTAGCGAATAGTTGCCAAGGCTACTATTATTTTTCTGAGCGATGAAGAAGCACAAATAAAGCGCTATCACCGCCGTATTCCTTACTAGCTTGATGGAAACACAAAACTAAAGGATGTTGTGCCAACCATAACGGCACATTTTTTTTAAGAATGTTCTTACCATAACCATGCATCACCGATGCAACCTGCAAATGGGCGCGTTCGCATTCCGCAAGCATTGCTGCAAGCTCCTGTTTTGCTTGGTCTTGGCGTAATCCATGGAGGTCTAAAAATATCTCTGGCGCATAGTCACCACGCCGCAGTTTTTTAAGTTCATAAGGATCGCAATTAGGTGAACGCCAGCGCATTGGTCCATCGTCGGGTAGCAAAGGTTGGTACTCATCAGAAAAATAATGAAGATGATTATTTGAATTCGCTTGGGTATTTCGAACTTGCTGGCTTTTTTGCTTGATTCGAGTTGGCACAGGACTTACTTTATCTTGCTTAATTTGTTTTATACCGCGCATCGCGTCGGCAAAACTGTTGAATTTGTTTTGGCTCGTTGGGTCATTACTCATATTCAATATCGATATGTTTAAGCAGGGGATAAAGCCCTGATTGTACTGAATCTGGAGAGCAAATTGGAAAGAATTTTAGTAGAAGAAGCTGTTGCAGAGCTTAGAACGATTCAGGATATGCTACGTTGGGCTGTTAGCCGTTTTAATCAGGCTGAAGTTTTTTATGGTCATGGGACTGATAATGCATGGGATGAAGCAGTGCAATTAGTCTTGCCGAGTCTTCATTTGGATCTCAATGTTGATCCTGAAGTACGCCATTCCCGTTTAACCAAACAAGAGCGAGTTAAACTCGTAGATCTTATTGAGCAACGTATAGAAGAACGTATTCCTGTTGCCTATTTAACTAACCGTGCATGGTTTGCAGGGCTCGAGTTCTTTGTTGATGAACGTGTGTTAGTCCCGCGTTCACCTTATGCGGAGCTATTGACCAGTCATTTTGAACCTTGGTTGACCAAGACACCTGAGCGTGTGCTTGATCTATGTACTGGTAGTGGCTGCATCGCTATTGCAAGCGCTTATGCATTTCCTTATGCCGAAATCGATGCAGTGGATATTTCTGAGCAGGCACTTGAAGTTGCAGAGATAAATATTCAAAATCATGGTTTAGAGCAGCAAGTTATACCTATTCGTTCTGATGGCTTTCAAGAGCTTGAAGGCCAAGTATATGACTTGATCATCAGTAATCCGCCGTACGTCGATGCTGAAGACATGGCTTATTTGCCAACCGAATTTGGCCACGAACCTGAACTCGGTTTAGCATCGGGTCATGATGGACTCGATTTGACCCGTAAAATTTTGTCACAAGCAGCAGCGCATTTAAGTGATGATGGTTTACTATTCGTTGAAGTTGGCAATAGCCAAGTTCACCTAGAAAATGCCTTCCCTGAAGTGCCATTTACATGGATTGAGTTTGAACAAGGTGGGCATGGCGTGTTCATGCTTAACAAGCAAGACTTAGTTGCTTGCGCAGAATTTTTTAACTAAAGGAAGAGCAATGGCTGGTAACAGTATTGGACAACATTTTCGAGTCACGACTTTTGGCGAAAGCCATGGAGAAGCTCTCGGCTGTATTATAGATGGTTGCCCAGCAGGTCTGGAACTAGACATCGAAGCAATTCAACTGGACCTCGATCGCCGTCGTCCAGGCAGCTCTCGATTTACAACTCAGCGCCGAGAAGCCGATGAAGTGAAAATACTTTCTGGTGTGTTTGAAGGCAAAACCACGGGTACGTCTATCGGTATGTTGATTGAAAACACCGATCAACGTTCTCAAGATTATTCGAAGATAAAAGATCTATTTAGGCCTGGGCATGCAGATTATAGCTACCATCAAAAGTATGGTCTACGTGATTACCGCGGTGGTGGGCGTTCTTCTGCGCGCGAAACCGCAATGCGAGTTGCTGCTGGTGCAGTGGCTAAACAGTTTCTTAAATCAGAGTTTAATTGCGAAGTCCGTGGTTATCTAAGTCAGCTTGGTCCTATTTGTGCCGAGCAAATCGACTTAGATGCTGTTGAAAGTAATCCATTTTTCTTCCCGGATGTTGCTAAGTTAGATGCCTTGGAAGAGTACATGCGAGACCTTAAAAAACAGGGTGATTCAATTGGTGCTAAAGTGAGCGTTGTTGCTAACAATGTGCCACTAGGTCTAGGTGAGCCTGTATTTGATCGGCTTGATGCAGATATTGCACATGCGCTGATGGGGATTAACGCAGTTAAAGGCGTAGAAGTAGGCGATGGTTTTGCTGTGGTGAATCAAAAAGGCAGCGAGCATCGTGATCTAATGCGCCCTGATGGATTTCAATCGAATCGTGCTGGTGGGGTGCTTGGTGGCATAAGTTCGGGGCAGGATATTATTGCTCACATGGCTTTGAAACCAACGTCGAGTATTACCATTCCAGGTGATAGTATTGATCAGTTTGGGCAACCTGCTGAGGTCATCACCAAAGGTCGTCATGATCCATGTGTTGGAATACGTGCTGTTCCTATTGCAGAAGCAATGGTTGCTATTGTGCTCATGGACCACTTTTTGCGTCAACGTGGTCAAAATGGCGTGGTAACGACTCAGACGCCAGTGCTGCGATAAGTGTCCAAGAGTGTTTATAATTGTCGCGAACTGCAAATTCTGTTCGCGACAACTTTTAGTGGCTACAACACCCGCTTAATTAGTGGTGCAGCAGAACCGCTATACTTGCCTGCTAGTGAGCAATCCCCGTTCCATGCAATTTACTTCAGAGAAGACTATTTTTCGTCAGCCTTGCATGAAATTGCCCATTGGGTTATTGCCGGTGAAGCAAGACGAAAACTAGAAGACTATGGTTACTGGTATTCCCCTGATGGCCGCGACCAGCTACAACAGGCAGAATTTGAAAAAGTAGAAGTATTACCGCAAGCAATAGAACTCGCATTTTGTAAAGCAATTGGTAAAGACTTTGATGTCAGTGTAGATAACTTGGACGGTGACGCAATGAACATTGAAGGGTTTCGCCAGCAAGTCAGTGCCAAATGTCAGCAGCTTTGTGAGTCGGGTATGCCAGCTCGAGCACAATTGTTTATCGCTAGCCTCGAGCAGCACTACGGTAAACACAAAACTCAACAAGCACTGCAAAGTAGTCCTCAGAGGTAGACGCGATGTTTAGTATATTTTGGCCCTTAGTCAGCTTTGCGACATTACTTTGGGCTTCAATCAATGGACACTGGATAGCGCTTTTTATCAGTAGTGCTTGTGTTGGTCTGTGGTTGTGGAGCATGCATTGCGCGAAGCAACGGATGTTGGCCATGCGCCTAGAACGCAAGCAAGCCGCCGAGAGTGATGGCAGCCAAATATAGTCGCCTCCAAGGTCGCTTTACTCGACATGGACCAGATTATCGTTTTGGTGAAAACTTAGGTTTCACCGAAATTAAGCAAGAGTTTGGTTTTCTTACGATAAAAATAGGCCGGTGGGTGAGTAAGGACGAGCAACAACTTGCCGCTAATCTGTTTTACGATGCCTTTGCTGATCTTGCTTATTTGCTCAATGTCCCCAGTGAAGTGATAGGCTTGCGTAATAGTTTGAATTTGGCCTTTGGAACTGGAGGTCAAAAAAACGTTCAAGCGCATTACGCTCCTGGTGAGAGAACCTTAGCCCTAGCGAAAAATGCTGGCGGCGGGGCGCTAGCACATGAATGGTGGCATGCTTTTGACCACTATATTGTGAATAAGCTCTACCCACATTCCAAAGCAAAATTTGCGTCAGAGCAATGGTTGAACCAGAAAACCAAGGCAAAACATCCTCTAAATCAACGCTTAGAACACTTCTTTTCAAGTAGTATTTTAACCCAGGATGGGAAGCAAGCTAATTATTACGCTCATCAAGCCTTTGCATTAGATAAAGCTCAGGGCCGCATCTATTATAGTGACCCAACCGAGTTAATGGCGCGTGCGTTTGAAAGCGTATTGGAGTCACAAACAAGCTTGGTTAATCAATTTTTGGTCAGTGGTACCATGGAAAACGGACCAGCACTGGTTTATCCGAACAATGAACACCGAGTTTTAATCAGCGAAGCCTGTTTTGTGTATTTTGCCGCGCTAGGAGATACCTTGCGACAGCTGTCTTTGTATTCCAAATGAATAGCATTAACGTTTCATCGAACACGATTTACAAACGAAGGCTTACGGTATGCCATACATAGAAAAAGAGTTTTTTAAAATTGGTAGCTACCATTTCGTAGCGGCGAGCTACCAACAACAACTATGTATGTTTGATTATCAATACCGAAAACAAGGTGCTCAGATTGAGGGTCGTTTGCAACAACAATTGGGAGTATCAGTACGCGAGCATAGCTGTGACACAAATCGTCAGGGCGCGCAGCAGGTGGAACAATACTTATTAGGGCAACGACAGCAATTTGATTTGCCCTTATTACTGGTGGGAACCAGTTTTCAAAAATTAGTGTGGCAACAGCTGCTTCAGATCCCCTATGGAAAAACCACAAGCTACGCACAGTTGGCCGATGCGATTGGTGAGTCTAAAGCGATTAGAGCCGTTGGTGCCGCCAATGGTGCCAACGCCTTAGCTATTATTGTGCCGTGCCATCGGGTTATCGCAAGCGATGGTAACTTAACCGGCTATGCTGGGGGCCTCGCTTTAAAGAAAAAGTTGTTGAAACTTGAAACCAGTATGTTCTAAAACCAGTAACACTCCTTTCAAATTGCATCGTTATAGGATGGGAAGTAAGTTGAAATCTAGATCAGCACCTTGTTGTTTACAGGTGTAAGTGTTTTGTTCATTGATGGGCACCGACAGCTAACAAAATCAGGTAAACTATCGTCATAATCTATATCGGGAAATACCAATGTTTGACTCTTTATTTAACAGTGTGCAACTCGGTGAGCTAACGCTAAAAAACAGAATTGTAATGCCGCCCATGACTCGTTCTAGAGCATCGCAGCCCGGTGATATACCCAATGAAATGATGGCTCGCTATTATGCACAGCGCGCCAGCGCGGGTTTGATTATTGCTGAAGGAATGCAAATCTCTGAGCTTGGTAAAGGCTATGCTTGGACTCCTGGTATTTATTCGCCTGAGCAAGTACAAGGTTGGAAACGAATCACTAAGGCTGTGCATGACAACGACGGCTGTATTTTTGCGCAGATATGGCATGTTGGGCGGGTCACTCACTTTGAAAACACCAATGGGCAGACTCCAATTTCATCAAGCGCCTTAAAAGCTGAAAACGTGCGGGTGTTCATCGACAATGGCGATTCAGATCCTGGTTTCGTCGAAACTGTAATGCCGCGAGCAATGAACAAGCAAGACATAAAAACAGTGATTGGAGAATTTAAGAGGGCAAGCCAAAATGCCTTAGATGCGGGGTTTGACGGCGTTGAACTACATGCTGCCAACGGTTATCTAGTGAATCAGTTCATCGACTCGCAAGCTAATAATCGTAGTGACGAATATGGTGGCAGCTTAGATAATCGGCTGCGCTTTCTCGATGAAGTCGTGACCGCAATGGTCAGTGTGGTGGGCCCCCAGCGAGTAGGGGTGCGCCTTGCACCATTAACAACGCTAAATGGTACCGTTGACGATGATCCTATCGAAACCTACACCGCAGCCGCCAAGTTACTGAATCGACACAACATTGCCTACTTACACATTGCTGAAGCCGATTGGGACGACGCGCCAGTGATGAGCAAAGAGTTTAAACAAGCCATTCGTGATGTGTTTGATGGCATCATCATTTACGCGGGTAAGTATACGGCTGAGCGAGCGCAGCAAAACGTGCTTGACGGCTTCGCCGATATGATAGCCTTTGGACGTCCGTTTATTGCTAATCCTGATTTGCCCAAGCGTATTGCCCTAGGTAGAGCTTGGAACACCCATCAACCTGAGACGCTATTCGGTGGTGGGGTACAAGGTTTAACCGACTATCCTTATTTGGAAGATTAGTCTCTAGCTTACCAGCCAAACCCCGAAGCGATTAAGTATTGTTTTAGCGCTTCCTAAGAGTTTTGTTGGGCTGAGATGCTCGGTGGTTTATCTGCACTAAAACGGATGAAAAATGATAAAAGCTGCAATTTTTGACATGGATGGGACTCTGATTGATTCAGAACCGATGTGGAAAGAGGCTGAAAAACAAGTTTTCTCATCAGTCGGAGTAAAAGTTACTGATGAACTGTCATCAAAAACAGCAGCGATGACTACGCGAGAAGTAACCGAGTTTTGGTTTAAGCTTTTTCCTTGGATAGGTAAAAGTTTAGAGCAAGTTGAAAATGACGTTATAGACCGTGTAGCAACACTGATTTCGCTGCAAGGCGTTCCCATGAATGGCGTTATAGATATTTTAGATTTCTTTAAGGAAAAGGAAATTAAAATAGGCTTGTCAACGAATGCGCCTTCTAGACTAATCCCTATAGTTCTGGAAAAGCTTAATATAACTGAATACTTTCATGCGACTTGCTCTTCTGAAAATGAGTTTAGAGGGAAACCCGATCCTGCAGTTTACTTAACTACAGCACAAAAATTAGATGTCGAGCCAACACAATGTATTGCTTTTGAAGACTCGATCACTGGAGTTACATCAGCGAATAGAGCAAAAATGAAAACGGTAGTTGTCCCACCTAGTTTGAAGTTCAATGACGAAAAATATAGTAAATCCCATATCAAGCTTAGGTGTTTATCTGATTTTTCCGATGCCCATTTAGAAAAGATAGTTAGTGGTTTATAGTTTTGTAGAATAAATTGCATTTATTTCTAACTTAGCGGACGAAAGGTCAAAGGGACAGAATGAGCATCCGAGCTTTTAAACGCGATGATTTACCAGCCATATTTAGAATCTATGATAGCTCAAAGCTTGATGAGCTCAAATTTGAAGACACCCTTTTTACCCTGTTACCTTTAGAGAATGACAAGGTGAGATTAAATGGACTGTTGGAGTCCGATATCTATGTGTACGAAGATCTCAATTGTATTGTTGGCTATGCAGCTGTTTATGGAAAAGAAATTCGAGCTCTATTTGTTAGCTCTGAATCTAGGGGTAAGGGCGTAGGAAAGACCTTATTTGTATTTTCGTTATCACTTATACAAGAACAGGCATACTTATACGTTGTACGTTCAAATAAGAGGGCGAAGCAATTGTACCAAGAGCATGGATTCAATGTTATAGACACATTCGAAACGACTTATAACCAAGAGCCAGTAGTTGCACAAAAAATGGTTCGTACAGTTCTCGCACCTAAGCAACGGGGTTAGATCTAAAAGAAAATTTTCACGGTGTTCGCTGCATGGGAGCAGGCATGTTACTTGTAGGGTGTTGTTTATTGATTATTATCGGGTTTGTTCATTCATACTTAGGCGAAAAATTTATACTGATCCGCTTGTTTAGACGCGACAATTTACCAAAGTTACTTGGAAGTGATTGGTTTACGAAGCGGGTCCTAAGATTTGCTTGGCACCTTACGACGATAGCCTGGTGGGGATTTGCCGCGATACTGTATTTTCTATCTCACCCTAGTGACAGCACTCATGCTGAAATCCTAGTCACAATTAGTATAGTCTTTGCTATAAGTGGGATCGTGTCACTACTTTTTTCTCATGGCAAACATCTGTCGTGGTTGTTCTTTTTCGGTATCTCCGCTTCGAGTATACTCGGCGCAATGTACAGCTAGATAGGCACTCTAAAGCAATAAAGAAGTTTGCAGGTTCCGATCAAGTACTTCACACCAATAAGCCTTTAGTGTTCTGCGCGGCGCAAAGCCAAGTACTGAATCGATAATGTGACGAAATCAACGATGTAAAACATGCGCGGTATCGACTAAATATCGGGATTTTCACGAGTGAAATACCAGCAACTCAATGACGCCAATGACACCATGATGACGCCCTGCCAAAATGTAGTGCCTAAACTAATTCCAAAAATTAGCGCAGAGAAAAAAGCCGATAAGATTGGCGTGAAATAGGACAGTGTGGCCAGTAGCACCATGTTGCCGCCAATAATGGCTATGTTCCACAGTCCATAACCACCAGCCATAGCGATAGAGGCTAAAACCAAATTCAGCAGGGTTTCTCCACTCCATACCATTGCTGGCTGCTCGCTCAGAAAGTACTTTAGCCAAAGAGCAATGGCGGTTGCGATGAAAAACCAGGCAATCGCATTGCGTCCATTTGCCAAACGTTTGGTAATATTGCAGTAAATGGCCCAAATAAACGCCCCACTAAACGCCAAGAGATAGCTAGTCGGATTGCTGGCGACATTGCTTGTTAACTCTGTAATCGAAAGACCTTGCTCACCAGTCACTGTCCAAGCAACCCCGAAGAACGCCATTGCCATTGCTGGATATAACCATTTACTCACTGACTGCCGGCTTACGATCACCGCTAGTAACACAGTTAAAGCCGGCCAAAGGTAATTAATTACGCTCATTTCGACGGCCTGAAGCTTGTTGTTTGCCATGCCCAAAGACAAAGCCAGACACATTTCGTAGCTTACAAATAATCCGCCGCCAACAACTAGATACTTGGTAGAGAATTGGCTAGGCTTTGGTGCTCCAAGCACTAATACCAAAATTACCGAACTGAGGGTGTAAATCATTGCAGCGCCGCCGACTGGCCCAAGCTGTTCTGCAACATTGCGGATAAAGGCAACAATGGTGCTCCAAAGCAAGATAGCGGCGCATCCCGCCAGGGTATATTTGTGCTTAGAAAACAAAGAAAACCGCAATATCTAGAGGTAAAAGAATAGACTAGCACAGTGCAGATCGCTTAAATATGCTACGGCCATTCTTTGGTAGACAAAATGTTCTCTGGAAAGAGTATTCTTAAATAATAAAAGGCTAAACCAATAACAGTGATGCAATGGCTGTTAACGGTAAGCTTTGTATTGCTGGGCAAGCTCGGCATTAGATGGCCGAGTCTATGAGCAAACGAAAATTGAACAAGACGGGTATGCTGATTTGTTATTTTCACGTAGAGTTGGGCTGCCCAATCGCATGGTGTAGGCTAGGGAATAAACTACTGTACCGCGCTGTGTTTATAGCGTCGTCAACAACTATAAAGGGTGTTTCTTTGCTTAAAAAAAACTATCGCGATGAGATACTACGCCTATTAACTCAAGAGTTTGTACCCGCAGGATATCTAATAAGCAGCAAGGTAAGCTTAGATCCAGTAGCTGAAAGTGTTAAGTATGACGCCTTACATTTTTCACTTAATGATAAACGTATTGTTTATCGCAAAGGCAAGGTTACACCTGATAGACCTGGTGCTTTTTTAGCCCTTTGGCAACGCCCAGCTCCGCAAGCTACTGAGGCAAACAAACCAGTGCCGTACACATCCAGTGACTTAGATTTTTTGTTTGTACGGGTGGAGGGCCATTCAATGATCTCTGATGAGATTGAACAAAGCCTTAACTGTGGTCTGTTTGTATTCCCTGTCTCTGTTTTAGTTGATAAAGGAATCGTTTCGTCGCCAACAAGCAAAGGAAAAACTGGGTTTAGAGTTTTCGCGCCGTGGAGCCAAGATCGTGGAACAGTTGGCACCAAGGTATTTTCCGCATCTGGCAAAAAAACTCAGCGTTGGCAACTGCCATTCTTTTTGGAGGTGGATGAGAAAGGTTTAATAGACACCAATAAACTTAATAAACTGCTGAGCCATGCCAAAGTTTAATGGACTTCTCGGATTGCCTATTTCATCGTAAAACGCGCTTTAAGGACTTCAGTGACGGATAGTGCAACGTAGCCCCAAGTAACGGGGCTACTATTTTTTGAGATAGTGCTTAAGCGATGATGACCTGAGCAAGTGCATAACCGACCAAACATGAAGTAATCACAGAAATGAGACCGGGTGCCATAAAGCTGTGGTTAAAATAGTACTTACCAATTTTCGTTGTTCCTGAAACATCAAAGTTGCAGGTGGCAATATCTGATGGGTAATTAGGGATAAAGAAATAGCCATAGCAAGCAGGCATAATACCAATCACTAATGCGGGGGGGAGTCCCATTCCGAGGGCCACGGGTAGCATCATAATTAGAGTTGCTGCCTGGCTATTAACTACAACAGAAACCACAAATAGTGCTAACGCAAAGGTCCAAGGGTAGCTTTGGACCATATCGATAATCCCACCTTTAAACGCAGGCATGGCATATTGGAAGTAAGTGTCACTCATCCATGCTATCCCGTAAATGGCTAAGGCTGCGACCATCCCCGATTTAAACACCACTCCATCAGGCACTGTAGATGCTTTAGTGCGTGTGACTAACAAAATTACACCACCAAACGCAAGCATCATCATTTGAATAACGACGCTCATTTTTAAGGGTTTCTCAGCATCTGCGATGGTGCGGATCTCTGGAAACATTGCGATGACCACAATAACAGCGATGGCCAACAAGAAAAGGTATACAGCATGTCGCGATGATGCTGGAAGCTTATCGTTTAGCGTCGTCGCCGTGGAGGACTTTATTTTCTCTGACCAGATTGGATCTTTAAGTCGCGCTTGAAATTCAGGATCGTCGTCTAACTCTTTACCGCGACGCACGCTATATAAAGAAAGCGCAAATACGCCGCAAAGTGTTGCAGGAATGGTGACACCTAAGATGCTAAAGAGGGTTATATTGGCATCAATATTAGATAGTTGAGCTAGGTAATAAACAACAGCCGCTGACAATGGGCTCGCAGTAATCCCTACTTGTGACGCGACTGAAGCAGCTGCCATTGGACGTTCCGGTCTAATTCCATTTTTTAGCGCCACATCACCGATAATAGGCATGACTGAATAAACAGCATGGCCAGTACCCAACAAAAACGTCATGGTGTAGGTTACCAGTGGACCTAAGAAAGAGATTTTACTTGGATTTGAACGCAGTATTTTCTCTGCGATCTGTAACATAAATTTTAATCCACCTGCCGCTTCTAAAATGGACGCACAAGTTACGACGGCCATGATAATGAGCATCACAGTCACGGGAGGCGAGGTTGGTGGCATTTGAAATACAAAAACTTGTACGACTAAGCCAATACCGGACACAACCCCGAGACCAAGACCGCCAAAACGGCTACCAGCATACAAAATGCCGAGAAGAAATAGAAACTGCATGTACAACATGATTAGAGCTCCAAAAATGAATGATTTGGCTTATTCTGACCATTAGCGATGATTAATATTTGATAAAGATCATCTAAATCCCTGCCAGCAAGTCATTTGTTGCAGTTTGGAGTTTATATCTCTAAAGAGGTGGTTAAGAAGATGAGTAAACTGCCGTACTAGTCAATTTAGGCAGGCAATTTAGTAACTACGAGTCAAAGGCTCTTCATAACTCAAATGACCAACCGAGCTTGTCGCAACTGGTTTAGTACTGACTAAACACACTGATGCCGATAATTGGATAAGAATGCTTTGTTTGAACCAGATTTATTTTTGTCGGAGCCTCAAGTCGAAGGTGAGTTGCTAGCGCAGCCAGCTTACAGTAATGTCATGTTTTATAGATATCAGATAGTCTAATAATAGAATAGTTAAGTTAACTTTGGCCATTTGTCGTCGGCGTCTAGCTTTGGGTCATTATGATTCTAAAAAAATGTGTAAACGGAGAAACGAACTGTGCTGGAAATAGATGTTTATTTGGTCAATTCCTTTACCGACAATGGAAGTGGAGGAAACCCTGCTGGTGTGGTGCTAATCGCTGATCACCTGTCCTATGACCAGAAGTTAACCATAGCGCAAGCCGTCGCTTATTCAGAAACTGCGTTTGTATCTAAAGCTGATCAACCTAGCGTTGACTTTGAATTGTCATTTTTCACGACTACGGGTGAAGTCGACTTTTGTGGGCACGCCACCTTAGCCGCTTTCTCTATGCTGTATAAAAAGGCAATGATCACCCATGGCCGATATGTACAACGAACCAAAGCTGGTTTGCTCGCTGTCGTTATAGAGCCCGGCGGTTTTATCGTTATGGAGTTAAAGCCACCTGAATATCTAGAGGTGTTTGCTAGCACGCAAATATCAGCGTTGATTGGCATTCCTGCAACAATCCTCGACTCAACACAACTTCTAGCTGAGGCTATTTCAACTGGCTTACCCGATGTTATTGTACCGGTGCCACTGGGCTACTTAGATCAAATACAAATTAACGAGCATTTACTCACGCAATTTTGTAAAGACCATGGGCTGGTCGGTTTACATGCTTTCGAATTGTGCGACCAAGAAAGCTCTCTGACAGCTAGTTGTCGCAACTTTGCGCCGCTATTTGGCATACCAGAAGAATCAGCTACGGGAAGCTCTAGCGGAGCATTAGCATGCTACTTAAGCAAATATGTTAGCGACAAACGATCCGGCAAATTTATCTTTGAGCAAGGTAGGGCGATGAACTGTCGGTCAATCATCACCGCATCGGTTGAATGTCGGGGACTAAGTATTCTTAAAGTGGAGGTTGGTGGGCTTGCTCAAGAGCTTGGACTGCTGCAGTTAACCGTATAGTCTGGTATAGAGTTTCGACAATAAAGCAGGGAAATTTACATTCGTGAGTCGACATTTCTTTATACTAAACACGAGATGAAACTCTTTACGTACAATCGGCCATCAAGGATGCTCCTTTGCAAATCGCGTTTGAACCCTATCTACTTATTGCTTTAACCATAGCTATTCTTAGCTTGTGGAAAACTTATTCGGGTCCAATGATCGCGGCGACTTTGTCCTACTCATATATTGAAATGCTGACTTTTACTGTCATCCCAGCTTTATTCGCAGCATATATTGCATGGCGTCTAGCGCCAATTTATTCGGAGCTATTTCGTAGTAAAACAAAGCCAGCGTTTAAGCCTCGTTTGAAACGGTTTGTGAAAATGTGGAACACCTATGGTCAAGTTGCCATGGCAATATTGGCGCCGATAATTGTAGGGATCCCCAGCTATACATTCATTGCTAAACAGCTCAATCAAAATGCAGTAAAAACCTTTAGTTTATTACTCGCGTCAATTATTTTTTGGAGTAGCTTGGCCTATTTCAGCTTAGCTTTTTTTAACTTAGAGCAATACTTCGCTATTGAGGCACTATTACCCCAATCATTACGCTAAGCGCTCTGTTCGCAATTTATTCAACGACAAAACAATTTTCACTGAAATCAAGCCAATACAAGCCAGCCATAGCTGATAATGTTAAGCAATGGTTTTTAAAGCCCTACGAATTATTGATTCATAGGCGCGGGTATTTTCGAGAAAAAGTAGGACTTAGGTTTGGTTTTGGTGTATAAGCACTGCCAAATCGATTTACTCTCTATTAAAGGCAGCTCCATGTCCAAGTTCTTCTACAAAGGTCGTATTACTCCTAAACCCAAATATCAAAGCTCTGGCTTTAATACCAAGCGTCAAAACAAACTGGGTAGTGCGGAGTTTCCTTTGGAGTTAAGCGTAGTTAATCAACAGCGCGAACTCGAGATTAATGAATTACTTTTGGCCAATAAGCTGCACGCGAACATCAACGTCGACGCTAACAAAGACGAAGACATAAAGGCACTGACTGCGCTACTTGAAACTCCAAAAACTACGCAAGTTGAAAAAGTCGCTAAACGTAACGACCCTTGCCCATGCAATAGTGGTAAAAAATTCAAAAAATGCTGTGGTCTTAACTAAGCTGGCCTAGTTCAAGAGACTATATTTTTGTGACCGCTTCAACAAGCTGGTTCATGTGATTGATGATTGTGACCTGTGAGCTCTTAAACCCTAAACTTTGTGGGTCATAGTAAATACAATGCATCCCAGCTTTGAGTGCTGCTTCAACCCCTACCAGACTATCTTCGATAACAATACACTCACTTGCTTGAGCGGACATTTGCGTTGCTGCGTGTAAAAACAAACGCGGATCTGGTTTCCAAGCTTGAACGTCATAGGCACTAAAAATATGCTGCTCAAAATAGCTGTCTAAACCGGTAAGCTGTAGAGACCTAAGTGTTTTGGAATGGGGTCCATTAGATGCAACGGACATGGGGAATTTTAGTTGCTCTAAGGCATGTAAAACACCGGGGCAGGGCTCAATATGCTGGGTAAGCAGATCAGCAACCAACGCTCGGTACTCAACTTCGAAGTTGTCTGCGAAGGATGTCGAAAATTGCTGCGAAATCTCTTTAAGTATTAAATCGAGCTTAATCCCCTTGAATCGCTTAATAAGTTCCTCGGTGCTTATATTGATACCATAGTCTCGAAACTTAAGTTCAAGCCCATGTTGGCACCAATACTCACTTTCAACCAAAGTACCGTCACAATCAAAGATTAAAAATTTACGCACGCTTTACCCTTTGCTCAAATAAAAACGCCACGCTAGGCGTGGCGTTGTTTCATCTTACAATGGCTTATTCGCCGTCGTAAGCTTCGTTGTGTACTGACAATACTGCGCGACCTGAAGGATCGGCATTGTTTGCAAAACTAGCATCCCAAGCGATGGCTTCGGGTGTTGAACAAGCAACTGACTTACCACCAGGTACACACTGCGCAGCGGTATCTTGTGGGAAGTGTTCGGTGAACATAGTTCGATAAAAATAGCCTTCTTTAGTATCCGGAGTATTAATCGGGAATCGGAAAGCTGCTGTTTCTAACTGTTGGTCACTTACTTCTGCTTCAACGTGTTCTTTTAAAGTATCAATCCAAGAATAGCCAACACCATCTGAGAATTGTTCTTTTTGACGCCAAGCTACACTAGCCGGTAGATAGTCTTCAAAGGCTTCACGCAAAATGTGTTTTTCCATTTTACCGTTGCCACACATTTTGGCAGCTGGGTTTAAGCGCATTGCAACATCAATGAATTCTTTGTCCAAGAATGGAACTCGACCTTCGATTCCCCACGCCGCCAAAGACTTGTTAGCGCGGTTACAATCGAACATGTGTAATTTTTGCAATTTACGCACGGTCTCTTCATGGAATTCTTTAGCATTTGGCGCTTTGTGGAAATACAAATAGCCACCAAATATTTCGTCTGCACCTTCACCAGAAAGTACCATTTTAATCCCCATCGCCTTAATCTTACGAGCCATAAGATACATAGGTGTTGAAGCGCGAATAGTCGTTACATCGTAAGTCTCTAGATGGTAGATCACTTCACGTAATGCATCGATACCTTCTTGAATGGTGAAATGGATTTCGTGGTGCACTGTACCAAGTTGGTCCGCTACCACTTTGGCTGCGATTAGATCTGGAGAGCCGACTAGGCCAACTGCAAAGGAGTGTAGCTGTGGCCACCAAGCTTCACTGTTGTCATTGTCTTCAACGCGGCGCTCTGCAAATTTTTTGGTAATCGCTGACGTGATTGATGAATCTAACCCACCCGACAATAGTACGCCGTATGGAACGTCACACATGAGCTGACGTTTAACGGCCGCTTCAAGCGCTTCACGTAAATCATCCACACTTGCAGGGTTGTTTTCTACAGCGCTGAAATCTTCCCAGTCGCGTTGGTAATAACGCACCGGTTCACCACCGTTAGCTTTGCTATACATGTAGTGACCTGGAGGGAACTCGCTAATTGTTTTACATATAGGCGTTAGTGCTTTCATTTCTGAAGCAACATAGAAGTTACCGAGATCATCGTAACCGGTATACAAAGGAATAATCCCAATGTGGTCACGACCGATTAAGTATGCATCGTTCTCTTCGTCATATAAGCAAAAAGCAAATATACCATTGAGATCGTCAAGAAAATTCTCACCTTTTTGCTTATACAAAGCCAAAATGATTTCGCAATCCGAATCAGTTGCGAAGTCAAAGTCGACATCTAAATTTGCGCGCAATTCTTTGTGGTTATAGATTTCACCATTTACTGCAAGGGCGTGCGTTTTTTCTGGATTATAAAGAGGTTGAGCTCCATTATTTACGTCGACAATCGCTAAACGCTCGTGAACGAGAATCGCATTATCTGCAGTGTAAATGCCTGACCAATCAGGACCACGGTGACGTAAGCGTTTTGACATCTCAAGCGCCTGCTTACGCAGTTCGCTTACATCAGATTTGATATCAAGAACTCCAAAAATGGAACACATAGTTTTCCCTTCGTACAATTTTAGCGAACCACAGCTGATTCGCTTCCTCAAGACATTTCAATTTGCCAATCTTGAAAAATTTTGCAAGTGTTGATTAGTTTTTTTTGTGATTTCTTTCGATTTTCGACCCTTAAGGGCTAAAAATACAATTATATTTAACTAAGTGTTAATAAAAAGTGATGAAATCAGGGCATGGAGGTGGGAATAACCAGCGACAAATTTACTGCCGCTGGTTTATTTTTCTAGTGGCTCGATACTGCGTGTGTTGCCGCATCAGCTGCAGCTGCAACGTGATGAGTTAGCCAACCGTTATCTAGCATCCAATCGGTCGAGGGGATTAAAGCAAATTCTACTGCGAGCAGTCCCACAAACGTCAGTACAATAGTGTAAGGTAGCGCCATCCACACCATACGGCCATACGAGAGACGTATTAATGGAGCCAGTGAAGACGTTAATAGGAATAAAAACGCGGCTTGACCATTTGGCGTAGCAACCGAAGGCAGGTTAGTACCGGTATTAATAGCTACTGCAAGTAAGTCAAACTGAGGACGAGTAATCACACCAGAAGTCCATGCTTCTTTCACTTCGTTAATGTATACCGTACCAACAAACACATTATCACTTACCATCGAAAGTACACCGTTGGCCAAATAGAAGGCGACTAACTGTGCGGGCCCTTCGATTTGCAATACGGCGTCAATAATAGGTGCAAATAGGTCAAGGTTGATAATGACAGCAACGATTGAGAAAAACACGGCTAGTAGCGCGGTGAATGGCAAGGCTTCTTCAAATGCTTTACCCAACTGGTGCTCTTCAGTAATACCGGTTAATGCGGTCGCAAATATGATAACTGAGAGGCCGATAAGACCGACAGCTGCTAAATGCAGTGCTAATCCAATCACCAACCACACGCAAATAATCGCCTGAACAATCAGTTTTGCCCGGTCACGGTTGGTTCTATCGGCATCCGCTTGCTTGTCGTAATCATACAAAATTTTGTAAACAGCAGTTGGCAGTTTCGCGCCATAGCCAAAGACCCCAAGTTTTTCGACGATGTAACAAGTCAGTAAGCCAAAAACTAATACCGGTAAACTAACTGGGGCCATGCGTAAAAAGAACTCTAAGAATTGCCATCCCGCTTGATCAGCAATAATTAAGTTCTGCGGCTCTCCTACCATGGTACATACACCGCCGAGCGCTGTACCTACACCAGCGTGCATCATTAAGCTACGTAGAAATGCTCGAAAGCCTTCTAAGTCTTCAGACTTCAAGCTGTCTTTAGTATGGTCGTGTTTTTGGTCGGCCGTTTTACCTGAAGCGACCTTGTGATAAATGCTATAAAAGCCAATTGCAACGCTGATGACAACGGCAATGACAGTCAATGCATCTAGGAAGGCTGATAGAAAAGCGCCGGCGAAACTGAATGAAAGTGCCAGTAGCGCTTTATTTTTAATTTTGATTAGCATTTTTGTGAAAACAAAAAGCAACAAGTCCTTCATGAAATAGATGCCTGCAACCATAAACATCAACAACAGAATAACTTCAAAATTTTGCACTAATTCATGCTTTACCATTTCTGGGCTAGTCATGCCTATGGCGATGGCTTCAATTGCAAGTAAACCACCGGGTTGAAGCGGATAACACTTCAAGGCCATAGCGAGTGTGAAAATGAATTCAATGATTAACAACCATCCAGCAACAAATGGGTCAATCAAGAAAAATACTAAGGGGTTAATAATTAAAAACAGCACGATCGCCTTTTTAAACCAAGTCGGAGAGTTTCCGAGAAAATTCTTGGCAAAAGACTGAGTAAGACTAGTCGTCATAGTTGGGTCTCGATAATATAAATTTGAGGGAATTCATTTACCGAAATATGTAGCGACGATCACGAAGTAGGGAGTTTTTTAGTCCCACAATCGATCTATATAGATAAGCCGATGCGGACACAACTGCTCGAGTCCTTCGAAATAATCGCGTTCATCCAGTAAACGCGCGCGAATTGTAAAGAAAAATCGCTACTGTAGAAAGAACTAAAGCTGGATAAGCACAAAAAAAGCTATATGTTGGTTCTTTAAGTCAATAAATGAGCATTTAGTTCTCAGTTTGGCATGACGACCGACCACTTGCTTTTGTCATTGCCGATCGTTTGTTACTATATTGTTTTATTAGTCGTTTTCCGCATTAAAGGTTACACATGGTTATTAAAGCTAAAAGTGCAGCAGGATTTGCCGAACAGTACATTATCGAATCGATATGGAATAACCGTTTTGCACCAGGAACAATTTTACCCGCTGAGCGCGAATTGGCAGAGGTCATAGGCGTTACTCGAACAACGCTACGTGAAGTACTACAGCGTCTCGCGCGCGACGGTTGGTTGACGATACAGCATGGTAAACCAACTCAAGTTAATAATTTTTGGGAAACATCAGGGCTTAACATCTTAGAGACCTTGGCCCGTTTGGACCAAGACGGCGCTCCTGAGTTAGTAGAGAACCTTTTGTCTGCACGTACCAATATCAGTGTTATTTTTATTCGAGGAGCGCTTAAAAATAATCCCGAACTTACCCGTACAGAGCTAGGTCGCTATGTCGATGTTGAAGAAACTGGTGAAGCGTTCGCAGCCTTCGATTATCAATTGCACCATCGTTTAGCCTTTGCATCGGGCAATCCAATTTACGCATTAATTATCAACGGTTTTAAGGGCTTATATAGCCATGTCGGCTCTTACTATTTTGCGGATCCCGAAGCCCGAGAACTAGCCAAACAATACTATTTGGATTTGATCGCGCTTGCTGAAAAAGGCCCTGCGGATGCAGCCTTGCAGGTGGTTCGCCAACACGGCATAAAAAGCGCAAGTGTTTGGCAACGCTTACGTAAAGATTTACCAGACGATTTTGCTGAACAAAACCATCTATAAAGTTGTTAGGGTGCTAAACAAACAGTTTGCACCCTAAACAACTGTCATTAATAAATTTGTTGATAATATAGTCCATACTAAGACAGTTCTAGTCGCGTAGTCGTATCTAAAATTTGTGAAGGATAACAATATGTCATCGATGCCCAAACCTAATTTTCTAGTGTCTGCGATACAATTAGCGTTGTTGTTTTTAATGCTATATGTATGCTTTCTAATTGTGAAACCGTTTACCATTCCGGTCATATGGGGCATGATCTTAGCGATATCACTCTACCCATTGCACCTTAAGATTGCTCGCAGTTTAGGCGGACGGTTGAAACTCAGTGCAACGCTGATCAGTTTGGTTGGTATTTCGCTAATTATTTTACCCTTAGCATTATTTGGAACGGCCTCGTGGGAGCATGGTAGTCATTTTTTTGAACTTGCAACATCTGGTGAGCTTAAAGTCCCACCTCCGTCAATGAGCGTTAAAGAATGGCCGGTCTTCGGTCCAGATTTGTATAATTTTTGGCTAGCCGCTTCTCGAAATTTGGAAACGACCTTAATTACCCATGCCGCAGCTATTAAAGACATATTTGGTACGATGGTCGGCACCGTTGGAGGTATTGTTGGTAGTGCATTTGCTTTTGTTTTCTCGTTAATTATTGCTGGAATATTCCTAACTAAAGCAGAAGAAAGCTCAAAGTTTGCTTCAATTGTCGCCAGTGGTTTAGCTGGGGCTCATGGGCCAAATTTAGTTACGCTGGTGAGTCAAACGATAAAAAGTGTGGCGACAGGTGTCATTGGAGTAGCCGCAATTCAGGCGGTGGCAGCGACCATTGGTATGGCTTTGGTTGGTATCCCGGGTTCTGCAATCTTTGGTTTAATTATTATGATATTGGCTATTTCTCAACTTCCGCCAATCATCATCTTGGGGCCAATGGCGGCCTATGTGTTTTCAGTTTCACCGGGCACACCGGCGGTGCTTTTCCTTATTTGGTCACTAGTTGTTAGCGCGAGTGATGGTTTTCTTAAACCCATGTTTTTAGGTCGCGGTATGGAAATACCGATGCTAGTCATTCTATTAGGTGCTATCGGTGGCATGCTGTTGGCAGGAATTCTTGGCTTGTTTGTCGGTGCTGTTTTCTTAGCTTTAGGCTACACCATATTTATGGCTTGGCTTGAAGGTGAACATCCACAAACATCAGAAGAGGTAGAACGTGAGCACTCCTAAATCTCCAGCAAAGAATAAAGCTAACCAAGACGAAGAAGCGACTCAAAATCTAGATAATGTGGATCAAGATAACGACATAGTCGCGGCTAAAACCAGCAAGCGCGCATTGTACGTTTTAATTGCGTTATCGATGTTGATTTTGTTTTGGTATGTCGGCTCGGAGCGCTTAACACCGACAACTAACCAAGCCCGAGTTGAGGGCTATTTCATCCCGTTGTCAGCTCAAGTTAGTGGGCAATTAAACAACATTACGGTGGTGAACAATCAACTGGTCAAAAAAGGGGATGTGTTAGCTGAAATTGCGCCTGAGCGTTATGAGTTAGCCATTCAAATAGCTGAAGCTAATCTGAAGTTGGCTGGCCAGGAGGTTGGTGCCGGTACCGCGAGTGTTTCATCAGCGCAATCAGCATTAATTCAAAGCCGTAGTGATTATCAATCTATTTTGGCTGACGCCAATCGTTTATTCGCAGTTGAAGACACGGGGGTTATTCCACAAGCTGACATCGACCGTGCTCGGGCGAAAGTAACTCAAGCCAATGCCAGAGTGCAACAAGCAGAGGCCGAATTATCGAAGGCCAAACAACAGTTAGGTGTAGCAGGGGATGAAAACCCAAAACTCCAGTTAGCTTTGGCACAGCTTGGACAAGCACGTTTAGACCTTAGAAATACCCAAATCATTGCTCCCAGTGATGGTGGCATAACCAATGTACAAATTGATGTAGGCCATTACGCAAGCGTAGGTCAAGCCTTGATGACCTTTATTTCAACGCGAGATGTTTGGTTAGAAGCGTCATTTCGAGAGAATAACCTCGGCAATATGCAAGCAGGGGATACGGTCGAGATTATATTAGATAGCGCACCAGGTCAGCTGTTTAAAGGCGAGCTGGTATCTATAGGTTTTGGGGTCTCTGATGGGCAAACAGATGTGATCGGTAGTTTACCAACTATCGCCAATCAAGCTGGATGGTTTCGCGCGGCGCAACGTTTTCCGGTTGTTATTCGGTTCGATGAGAACCAAGCGCATGGATTGAGACGTTTTGGTGGTCAAGCCGATGTGGTTGTGTATACACAAAAGGCAGCACTTACTAAATACTTAGCCAAGCTTAGTATTCGAATAAAGAGCTGGCTTAACTATGTCTACTAGTACGGGCGCTGTAAATTGGCGACAAAACCCATACTTGATTAAAATAATTCGCTTTACCTTTGGTGTGACAATAGCTTTAGTACTTAGTAGCACTTTTCAATGGTCTTTGTCCTTTATAGCGCCATTGTTTGTGGCGATGTTCTTAGGTCCGCCAAGTCAGCCTTTAACCTGGGCATCAATTCGACTTATCACCTTGGGAGTTGCGGCAGTTTTGTCTGTTGGGTTGTTGATTGCGGTCGCGACTGCCCATATCCCAATATTATGCCTATTACTGGTACTCAGTGGTTTGTACTTTGCGTATTACTTGGGAAACACCGGGCAAAACCCATTGTTGGTGATCATGTTAATGGTTGGTCTTAGCATTATTCCTATGATGGGGGTTAATTTCAGAGACCTTGCCTTAAACTTTACCCTTGGCTTCGTATGGAATCTGTTTTTAGCTTTGTCTTTAGTTTGGTTGTGTCACACTGTTTTTCCTAATCCCATAAGTCGTAGTGCGAATAAGGTCATAACAAAACCTAAAAAGCCAGCAATCGATAAATCAAAGGCATCACGAGACGCACTAACGAGTACGGTGATACTAAGCCCGTTGCTAGTTTATTTTTATCTATTTAACGAAATGAGCAATGTCTTGGTACTGTGTTTTGCGGTCCTTTTTTTGCAAAACCCAACAGCGTTTAGCAGCATTAAAGCTTCGCTGGTGTCACTTTCGATTAATACCGTTGCTTGTGTCTACGCAGCGATCATTATGGTTGTATTGCAAATGGTGCCACATGTCGGGTTTTTTACTGTGGTTATGGCTTTTGTTTGTCTTTATTTTGGCTACAAAATTTTCCTTAGCGCTAATGGTGCTGCTCATAGTTCAGCACTTAATCCCATTTTGGTGCTTATTGGTTCAACGATTGTTACCGATCCGTCAAGCTTCGACGATAAATTGTGGCTTCGGCTGCTACAGATTAGTTGTGTTCCCGTGTATTTTGCTTTTGCGTTTCATATTGCACGTGCTTTCAGGCCTCGCGCAAAACCAAATGCTGTTGGTTCGTCGACTATTCCTACAGAGTAGATGGGCTTCATTAGTTGTATATGAAATTGCTTAAATCTAGGAAAAATTGCAGTTATTACTTGGCCTAATGACAGCGTTTTTGACGCTGATATAAGTGATAGTAATCGACTAGCTGATTAAATAGTGAGTAGGATTGGTATTGTCAGTGAAGGTGAAATATATACATAAGGTTGCTTGGTGTTGGCGATGCAAAAATGATTAAAAATGGGTTTGTTTATTCAAAATTGTTCAAATTTAACGCACGGACTGGAAAAAGCTAACCACGGTTCCTTTTCCTTTTGCTTTAGCGCTATACATGGCTTTATCTGCAGAGCGTAGCACCTGCTCTGAGGTTTCTGGTATGTTACGCTGAGTCATATGCACACCGATGCTCACGCCTACCTTTAACTCGAGCCCTTCAAAAATTATGGGCTGCGCAACCGTCTCAAGTACTCTTTTTGCAAGGTGATCTGCTCCCGAATTGTCAGTATGACGAAGAACAATTACAAATTCGTCTCCGGCTAAACGAGCAACTAGGTCTTGGTTCCTAACCAATTGTTGCATTCGAACAGCGATTGTTTTTAACACAGCGTCACCTGCGACATGACCATGGTTATCATTGATGGCTTTAAATCCGTCTAAATCCATGTAAATGATAGCGAAGCTTCCCAATTGTCCTTTGGCTATAATTGACTCAAGACTCCCGTACAGCTGGGCGCGATTGGCCAAACCCGTTAAGCTATCATGATGGGCGAGATATTCTAGACGCTCTACTTCTTTAACATTACTAATATCTGAAACGATTAGCACGATGTCATTGCCAAGTTCTTTGTTGTTGGATACTAGAGGATTTGCTTTTACCGACAGCGGAATTGAACGACCACTTTTGTGTTCTTCCCAAACCTCTCCTTGCCACATGTTAAACGTTTTTAAACTGTCATTTGCAGTGTGTAAAAGGTTTCTAAGCTGATGCCATGGCGTTATATCGTCGAGTGTTTTACCAACTAGTTCTATCTCTGAGTAGCCAAGTAATTGCACGAAAGCAGGATTGGTCATTGTGATCTGAAACTTAGGATTAAGAACTAAAATGCCATCTTGGCTATTTTCAAAAACCCGTGCCATTAATTGTTGGCGCTGCAGATGTTTTTCCTGTTCGGTGACGTCTTCTATTGTGAATAGGCTCCAACCAATGTGTGGTAGTTCACTGCTGGTGACCCTCAGTTGTCGCTTCTCTCCAGAAGATCTTTCGAATTGGGTTCTAGCTCCTATCAAAAAGCTTGATTGTTTGAGTGCATCTTGAAGTTTTTCTGCTTCAAATTGAAGATAGTTACTAATTGAATTACCTTCTAGTTGAGGCCTACTTTGACCAAATAACTCTAAGGCTTTTATATTGCTTAATTTGATAGTGCCGAAACTATCAGCAACGATTAAGGCGTACTGAGCGGACTCAATAACTTCGTTAGCATAGGCTTTTTCTTGTTCTAGTCTTTCTAGTGTCTGTTCGATTTCAATGCCTTGTTTGGTGAGTTCTTCGCCCATGTTATTAAAGCCTTGAACTAGATTTCCAAGCTCATCGTTGGCATGGGTATCTACAGCTTGCCATTGTTGTTTGGTTCCACTTAAGCCACGCACTGCTGAGTTCAGTTTCTCGACGGGCGCAATAACGTGGGAGTTAATACGATAATAGAGAAACAAACCCGTGAGGGCGCACAAAACTAAGTAGAATATGGCTTGCCGCAAAGCATTACTCCAGTCAAATAAGCTTTGCGCATTAACCACCACTGTTAATGTACCAAGTTTATCTGCACCTAACATCACGGGCACTTGGCTAAAGAGCTCACGCTGATAAATGAAGCTTCGTTGCCTTGCTAAATTTTGTTCGACTAAAGGTGGGAATTCATAGACAGAATTTGAACTAGCACTGTACTGTGAAAAATGCGGTTGATTGTTCAGTGATAAAACCGCATATAACACTTGTGGATCGGCTGAAAATGTATCCATCACTTCTAAGGCTGCATCTTGATCTTCAAATAGGACTGCAGCGCTTAAATTAATTGCAACGCCTTTACTTAGCACCTCTATATGGCTAATCAAACTGTGTTCAGCTTCTTTACGATAGTTGTAGTCGCTTACCAGCTGAAATACGATAAACAAGCCTAAAATGGATGCAAATAAAGGAAAAACTATGCGTCGACGTAGAGAAATAAATTTCATCTAGCTACCTCTCTCAATTTTAGAGATTCGCATAAACTTACTACTAATCGAAAAGCGATCAGACTTGCTTTCTTTTAAGTTGACTATGGGTTGGATTTTGTCTTTGATTTGGCGCAGCTCTATCGTTCCACCACTTTTAGCAAAACCTTTTTTACTACTTACGGTCACAGTTTGTGCTGACAGCTCACTATCAACAATTGTTTTGGATACATAAAGCACATCACAAGGCCGACCTTGTTCGTTAGTGACAATATCCAAGCCGCGGATAGATTTCCCCTTGGTGATAGTTACGAAGGTGCGGCTTAATTGTTGGTCATCACGGATACAAAAATAGAGTTTAGTTTTTTGAGATTCATTGCTCCATTTTACGAAGTTAGCAATTTGATATAGGTAGGCGGCCTTGACCTCATGCGGCTTATAGGGAGCGGCGAGGGCAAAACTAGTAGCTGCGAAACTTAGTAAAACTATACTAAGTAATGCATGCTTAAAACTCGAGTGAAATTCGAGCACGAACTTGCGGTTCATTTTGATAATGTTGCCATGAGTCAATAGTAGAGCTTCCACCTATGTTTTGACCGATAAGTTCAAGCCGTGGTAGAGCTGGTTGATGTTGCCATGCTAGTCTAGCATCAAAGCTGATATAGTCATCGTAACTAAAAGAATCGGCAATTTCCGGGAAACGAGTCGATTGGTACCTTGTAACAACATCAAACTGCCATTGGTGGTTTATTTCCCACAACATCTGAAGACTGGCTAAATGTTGGCTATCTAGGCCAATGTCGTAATCAACCCAGCACTCATCACTTGGAACTGAGCTTGCGCAACTGCCTTCTAGTGTCAGAAAGCTATAGCTTAAATAGAATTCTAGGCTATCACTGTGTTTATAGAAGGAAGATGCTTCGATACCTCTGGTTTTAGCAAGATAGTCGTTAGTAGGTACAACTATATCTAGGTAATTATCCGTATACTCTCCAGTGTAATAGTACGAACGAAGATCTGAATAATCCGAGATGAAAGCGGTTAAATCGGCATAAAACTGATAATTGGGTGTAAAGCGGTAACCCGCTTCAAGGGTTTCAACCGATTCATTTGCTAGATGCGGATTTGGTCGGTAAAAGGTGTAGTCATCTACAAATGTTGTATCGGTATCGAAGTAAGAGGGCAGCATGCTCATTTTCGAGTAACCAGACCAAACTGCATGGGTATCATTGAACTTATATAAACCGCGAATCTGAGGTGATAACTCCCATTTGTTACTGCGATCTAGGTATTCTGTTTTAATCCCAATCAGTGTGGAAAAAGCCGCACTCCATTGTGATTGGGCTTGTATATAAGCGTTAAAAATAGTGTCTTTTATGTCAAGTTCTTCGGTAAATCCATAAAGGACACCGTATTCGGGATAATCCGCCGAACCAATTCCTTTATCAAAATGCAGGTCTAAATGGCGCAAGCCAGTGCCGATGGTAATGTCGCTACGATTATTTGCTTCAAAATGATAATTGGTATCGAAATCATAGGTACGATAATTACCTGAACTAAAGAGATCATCGTCTTGGTCATAATTCATATACAAAGAGGTATTAAGTGTTGAACCGTTGGCTTGAGTTAGTTCATGATTTAACTGCGCATAGTAGGAATGACTGTCAAGTTCGAGGGTTTGTGTTTCGTAATAAATCGAGTAATCCTCATTATAACGAGAGCGTTCTCCCCCTAACCTGAAAGTTGTTTTATTTGAAGTGCCGTAGTGCTCTAGTGTTAATCCTGAGACTTCTGAGCGTCGAGAATAGGCCTCATTGCTTAATGTTAGGGGTACATTTCGTTGTTGGTAGAACACCCGGGCATAAATGTCGTTATCAAAGGCATGACCGTAACGCAGTGCAACAGCATTTTCATCATATTTACCAAGGTTCACTTCAGCGTAAGCACCGACGGTTGCTTGGGCACTTTTGGTAATAATGTTGACTACGCCGTTAGCAGCATTTGAGCCCCACATGGTTCCACCTTGGCCCCTAAGTACCTCAATTCTGTCAATATCATGTAGCAAGTAATCCAAGTCGGACCAATATACACCGCCATACATTGGGCTAAATACACTACGGCCATCAACTAATACCAACATTTTGTTGTATAGGCTGTCGTGAAACCCTCGAGCTGACACGTTATAACCCTGTTCGTTGTACTTCGCGCTAAAAAAGCCAGGCACTAAAGTCATAACTTCGGCTATTGAATCATAGCCGCTACGTTTAATCCGCTCGTTACTAAGTACAAAAACGGAAGAGGGAATGTCGGAAAGCTTCTGTGAGGTTTTACTAGCGCTTTCCATTTCAACGTCGAGCATAGACAGGGACTCGAGGTCTAGGTTCATTAGATCATCGAGGTCGTCCGCAAGGGTGGTCATTGGTAGTAAAGAAGACACTAGCAGTATAGTGGAAGTCCGTTTCATAGCCTGTACCTAGTTAAATTTGGGCTATATCAAGTGACACGCTGTAGATGGCACTTAAAAAGCTCAGAATTAATGCAATTGCACACCCTTGTGCGATTTAAGGCACGCAATATACTTACTACAACATACAAATTAAATAGTTGCTGAGGCTTTAACCCCACAAAATATAATTGTTTTATATGCCAACAAGCTATTCGAGTGCTTTGCGTGCAAATTAGTCAATTATAAGTATCTGTTACGAAGTTAGCTGGCTTTGTGGGGGCAAGTTGCTAAATCTTTAAGATATCCTTGCTCGTCTTCAGTTTGTAGAACGACATCAAACTGCCACAGTCGGTGAACGTGCTTTAAAACTTCTTCGTAGCCCTTTTGCAGGGGAATTTCTTGCTGCGGTATATAACGCAAAGTTAACGAGCGATCGCCTTGGATATCAACATTCACCACTTGAATGTTGGCCTCTATATTACTGAGATTATATTGGGAGCTAAGCGCCTCACGGACCTTTTGGTAACCTGCATCATTATGAATAGCGCTTACTTCAATATAATCGTTCGCACTTTTATCACTGATCGCGAACAGTTTTAGATCGCGCATCACCTTAGGTGACAAATACTGACTGATAAAGCTTTCGTCCTTAAAATTTTGCATTGCAAAATGCATTGTCGTCAACCAATCACTGCCGGCGATATCTGGGAACCAACGACGATCTTCTTCAGTCGGTTCTTGGCAAATTCGTTGGATATCGCGCATCATCGCGAAGCCAAGTGCGTAAGGGTTTATACCAGAAAAACCGGGGTGATTGTATGGCACTTGCATCACCACTCCCGTGTGACTATGCAGGACTTCAAGTAACACTTTCTCAGTGACAATACCTTCATCAAACAGATAGTTCATAATGGTGTAGTGCCAAAATGTTGCCCAACCTTCATTCATCACCTGAGTTTGACGCTGGGGATAAAAGTACTGACTTATTTTTCTTACAATGCGAACAATTTCGCGCTGCCATGTATCGAGCAAAGGTGCATGCTTCTCAATGAAATAGAGTAAATTCTCTTCAGGTTGAGCTGGAAAATTAGGCGCTGTGCTATCCTTGGTTTGTGCGTGTTTAGGTAGAGTTCGCCATAAATCGTTCACTTGGCTTTGCAAATACTTTGCGCGGTCTTCTTGGCGCTGCTGTTCTTCTAGTAGTGAAATTGGGCTAGGGCGCTTGTAACGATCGACGCCATAATTCATTAAGGCATGACAGCTATCTAACATTTGCTCTACAGCTTCCTCTCCGTGCTTTATCTCGCATTCTCGGATGTAGTTTTTGGCAAAAACTAAATAGTCGATAATCGAGCTGGCGTCAGTCCAGGCTTGGAACAAGTAGTTATTTTTAAAAAAAGAGTTATGTCCATAGCAAGCATGCGCCATCACCAAAGCCTGCATTGCAATACTGTTTTCTTCCATTAAATAGGATATACAAGGATCGCTATTAATCACGATTTCATAAGCTAATCCCATTTGTCCACGTTTGTAGGTTTGTTCAGTTTGAATAAAGCGTTTTCCATAAGACCAATGATGGTAGCCGATTGGCATGCCGACACTTGAATAGGCGTCCATCATTTGCTCGGCAGTGATGATTTCGATTTGGTTTGGATAGGTATCGAGCTTAAAATGTTCGGCAGCTTTGGCAATCTCAACGTGATATTGCTCAAGCATGGAAAAAGTCCATTCAGGACCATCATCTAGCGGGTAGTTTTGCGCCATATAAACGTTCCTCTAGCTGTGACTTAATTGCTTTTGAAAAATTTCCCGAAAGGTTGGGACAACATCGGTTTCGTCGACGATATTTTTGATAGCAAAATTTGGGAAGCTCTCTGCTAGACGCTGATATTCACGCCATAAGCTTTGATGACTTCGCTTGGTGATCTCAACATAACTATAGTGGCGAACTATCGGTAATATTTGTTCGTCCATTATTCGGTGGCAAAGTGGCGAATCGTCTGCCCAATTGTCACCATCAGATGCTTGAGCTGCGTATATGTTCCATTGATTTAGCGGATAACGTTCAGCCACTATTTTGTGCATTAAACTCAAGGCGCTAGAGACTATGGTTCCACCGGTCTCTTGTGAATAGAAAAACTCATGTTCGTCTACTTCTTTGGCTTGGGTGTGATGTCGGATAAACACAACTTCAGTTTGTTTGTATTTTCGACTTAGGAACAAATACAGCAGAAGATAAAAACGCTTGGCAATGTCTTTGGTCGCTTGATCCATCGAACCGGAAACATCCATTAAACAGAACATAACCGCTTGGCTGCTAGGTACCGGATGTTGTACAAAGTTATTGTATTTAACGTCGAAGGTATCGATAAATGGAATGCGTTTAAGTGCTTGTTGCAACGTTAGTATTTGTTCTCGTAGGGCTAAAATGTCAGCTTGAGGTACATTCGGATCGTTTTCATCATTTGTGAGTTGCTCGAGTAAGGCATTTAGTTGTTTTCGTTTACCTGAGCCGAGTGCTACCCGGCGCATAAGCGAGCTTTGTAACGAACGAACGATGTTAATATTGCTCGCGACGCCATCGTTTGTGAAACCTGCACGATGGCTTTTATATTCAACTACGCTAGCTTGGTCTGTTTGTTGTAGGTTGGGAAGCTCTAAGTCCTCGAATACAATATCAAGATATTCATCGCGCGATATTTGAAATTGAAAATCGTCGTTACCTTCGCCTTGGTCGCTTGCGTCCCCGTCACCGCTGCCTTGCTCTGAGCCCTGCGGTGGTGGCCTCTCGATACGGTCGCCCGGGATAAACTGGTCATTGCCTGGTAGCACGCGCTGTTGATTTCCACCGCTTCCCTGGCCAAAACTTGGCTCGCTAATATCCTGCTGTGGAATACTGACGTTTTCTCCGCTTTCTAAATCACGAATACTACGTTTATTTACTGCTTCGCGAACAGCGTCTTTAATCTGACTTTTATAGCGGCGTAGAAAGCGCTGCCTATTTACAGCACTTTTGTTTTTACCGTTAAGTCGCCGGTCAATAAAATGGGCCATAGACTACCTCTCATACAACTATGAAGACTTACGCACGCGTAAATACCACTCAGAGAGCAAGCGGACTTGTTTTTTGGTATAGCCTTTCTCCATCATTCTTGCGACAAAGTCATCATGTTTGCGCTGGTCGTCGTTACTGGTCTTGGCGTTAAATGAAATAACCGGAAGTAAATCCTCGGTGTTCGAGAACATCTTTTTCTCGATAACTGAACGTAGTTTTTCGTAGCTCGTCCAATCAGGGTTGTTACCGGCGTTATTAGCTCTAGCTCGTAGTACAAAATTTACGATCTCATTGCGAAAATCTTTCGGGTTACTAATACCTGCTGGTTTCTCAATTTTTTCTAGTTCTGCGTTAAGTGCCGAGCGGTCAAATAGTTGGCCTGTGTCTGGGTCTCGATACTCTTGGTCTTGTATCCAAAAATCAGCGTAAGTAACGTAGCGGTCGAAGATATTTTGACCGTATTCTGAATAGGACTGTAAGTATGCGGTTTGGATTTCTTTACCAATAAAATCGACGTACTGGGGAACCAAAAATCCTTTTAAAAACTCTAGATAACGCTCTGCTAATTCTTGATTAAATTGCTCGCGTTCTATTTGTTGTTCAAGTACGTAGAAAAGGTGAACCGGGTTTGCTGCAACCTCTGCGTGGTCAAAGTTAAATACGCGGGACAATATTTTGAAAGCAAAACGAGTTGAAAGCCCATCCATACCTTCGTCTACACCTGCGAAATCTCGGTACTCTTGATAAGACTTTGCCTTTGGGTCGGTGTCTTTTAGGCTTTCGCCGTCATAAACCCGCAACTTTGAATAGATACTGGAATTTTCAGGGTCTTTCAGTCGCGATAAAATAGAAAACTGAGACAAAATCTCCAATGTACTAGGGGAACATTTTGCGGTGTTTAACTCACTATTTTCGAGTAATTTACGGTAAATATTAACTTCTTCGCTGACGCGCAAGCAGTAGGGGACTTTAACAATGTAAACCCTATCTAAAAACGCTTCGTTATTTTTGTTGTTTCTGAAGGTTTGCCATTCCGACTCATTTGAGTGAGCTAAAATTATGCCTTCAAAAGGAATCGCCGACAGACCTTCAGTTCCGTTGTAGTTTCCTTCTTGGGTTGCTGTGAGCAATGGGTGAAGGACTTTTATCGGAGCTTTAAACATCTCTACAAACTCCATTAAGCCTTGGTTGGCTTGGCATAAAGCGCCGGAGTACGAGTAAGCATCGGGGTCGTTTTGGGCAAAGTGTTCCAGTTGCCGAATATCAACTTTACCCACTAAAGATGAAATATCTTGGTTGTTCTCATCGCCAGGTTCAGTTTTTGCGATTGCACGTTGATTTAGAATGGAGGGGTAGCACTTTTCAACGCTAAACTTACTAATATCCCCACCATATTCTTTTAGTCGTTTCGCAGCCCATGGAGACATAATGGAACGTAAAAATCGTTTAGGTATTCCGTACTCTTGTTCTAATATTTGACCGTCTTCGCCGGCATCAAAAAGACTGAAAGGATGGTCGTTTACCGGTGAGCCTTTTATCCTATAAATAGGAATGTGCTCCATTAAGGATTTTAGTTTTTCAGCTAAGGACGATTTACCACCACCAACAGGGCCCAGTAAGTAAAGAATCTGTTTACGCTCTTCTAGACCTTGGGAACTATGTTTTAGATAAGAAACAATCTGTTCAATCGCTTCTTCCATGCCGTAAAAGTCTTTAAACGCAGGGTAGCGAGAAATTACTCGGTTTGAGAAAATACGACTAAGTTGGGGATCGAGTGCAGTATCAATAAGTTCAGGTTCGCCAATGGCCAATAGCAACCTCTCTGCGGCTCCGGCATAGGTGCTGGGGTCAGATTTACAAAGACTTAAATACTCTTGTAGGCTTAACTCTTCTTCTTGTGCTTGTTCGTAGCGTTGCTGATAGTGGTCAAAAATACTCATAGCAATCTCCTAACATCATTTGCGCCGAATCTTTGAACATGCAGCCCATTTCTAGCATGTCTGCTACTTAAGCGTAGCCCAAGATTTGTATAAGTTTCTTTAAAAAGTAAACATTTACAATGCTTCTTACTTAGTCATCAATGACTGCAAGTACTTGATAGTAGTGCTTCAATCGTTCCTTTAAGGTGCCCGTCGTGGTCTTACCACTTAATAATCTAATGAATTATCATTAAGATAACGTGACCCACTTCAAAAAGTAACGCATATGTTAATAAAATGTTTGTTATTGGTGTGCCCCGTGCTAATCTCACTTCGTAGCTTAAACCTTCAAGCTTTGGTCGGCGGATACTGATACGAGGGGATTAGTATCGAAGGTTACACACAAGCACGTTTCCATTTGGCTCTTGATTTCAAGAGCCTTTTTTTTTGCATGTCATAAAGCTACTGCTGCTTTTTATGCCCATATGTTAATTCACAAAAAGTATTTCTTTGTCAATATTTAACGTGAACCAACAGGTTTAAACCCACCTTTGTTTCTAAGTATTCATAATTGTGCAACCAAAGCGTAACAATCGCTGTTTATCTTGAGTTTTTATTTCCGACCACGATAACAAGGGATAGTATGAGCGATCACAATCAAAGCAATGACAATAATCAAGCCCAATTTACCCAAATGATTGAGCGCCAGATGAGTCGCCGTAAGTTCTTAGCCACTAGTGGAGCGCTTGGACTTGGCAGTTTTCTTAGTCTAAATCCAATTAGCTCAGCGATTGCGAATTCCTTTGAGTCAGTACTACTTAACTTTGAGAATATCCCAGCATCAACTAGCGACACCATTACTCTACCCAAAGGTTATAAAAGCGACGTGCTTATGTCTTGGGGTGACCCTGTTTTAGCTGGAGCTCCTGAGTTTGCTCAAGACGGGCGACAAGACTCAATGGCCCAAGCTGGTCAGTTCGGTGACAACACCGATGGCATGAGTCTATTTGAACTAAGCGCCGGGCATGCAGTACTCGCTGTAAACAATGAATATACAAACTACGAGTATCTATTTGATCATGGTGGTAAGAAAATGACCGCCGATGACGTTAAAAAAGCGCAAGCCGCCCACGGCGTGACCATTGTTGAATTAAGAAAGACTAATGGTGCTTGGAACGTCGATCCTCAAGGTAAGTTTAATCGCAGAATCACCGCGAATACGCCGATGCTGCTGACAGGTCCTGCTGCTGGCCATGAACAGCTAAAAACAACTGCAGATAGCAGCGGTACAAAGGTTCTAGGAACATTTAATAACTGCGCTAATGGCGAGACACCGTGGGGTACTTATCTAACTTGTGAGGAAAATTTTCATGGCTATTTTGGAAGTAATGAAAAATTAGAACTCGACGAACGCTATGCTCGATACGGTGTTAAGGCTGTCAGCGTAGAGGATAGCCGCTATAAATGGCATCAATTTGACGAACGATTCGATTTAGCGAAAAATCCAAATGAGCCTCACCGCCATGGATGGGTGGTCGAAATTGATCCTAAGGATCCAAGTGCCACGCCATTAAAGCGAACTGCATTGGGTCGGTTCAAACATGAGAATGCCGCGCTAACTCTAGATGACAGTGGTCACGCTGTTGTTTACTTAGGTGATGACGAGCGCGGTGAACACCTCTACAAGTTTGTTTCCAAAGGCAAATTTATTGAAGGTGATGATGCTAACAATCGTCAGTTATTGGAATTTGGAACCTTGTATGTCGCTCGATTTAGTATGCAAAAGGATGAGCTCAAGGGCAGCGGCGAATGGTTGGAGCTAACTCATGGTAAAAACGGGCTTACCGTTGAAAACGGATTTGCTGATCAAGCTGAAGTGATGATATTTGCTCGTCAGGCCGCGACCATCGTTGGTGCGACAACCATGGATAGACCGGAATGGGTCGCTATCCACCCGGATAATAAACATGTGTTTTGTACACTAACCAATAATAAGAATCGTGGTAACAAAGAAAATCAGCCTGTTGGTGGACCAAATCCACGCGCCGATAACCATTACGGCCAAATCATTCGATGGCAGCCAAAAGCTGGTGATCATACTAGTCGAGAGTTCAATTGGGATGTTTACGTACTTGCAGGTAATCCAACCGTACATCCAAACACTTTGTATGCGGGTAGTAACAACATCACTTCAGACAATATGTTTAACAGCCCCGATGGAATTGGTTTTGATAAGTCCGGACGCTTGTGGATACAGACCGACGGCAAATACAGTAACCAAGGTGACTTTGCTGGCATGGGTAACAACCAGATGTTATGTGGCGACCCAAATACAGGGGAAATAAGACGCTTTTTAACCGGGCCTATTGCTTGTGAAATAACCGGATTGTGTTTTAGTTCAGATCAAACAACCATGTTCGTCGGTGTACAACATCCAGGAGAGGGAGGAGCACCATCCCACTTTCCAGATGGTGGAAACAGTAAACCACGATCTAGTGTAATGATAATTACTCGAGAAGATGGCGGCGTCATAGGAGCTTAGCCAATAGAGTGACTCTAAACTAGATTGTAACAAAGCCCGGAGAGTCTCTGGGCTTTTTGCTATGTGCTCTTTATTGTTCTTCGCGATGTAATTTATTAGTGTTACTAGGCTCAAACTTTAAACAATCTGTTCTTTCTAATGCTTTCGTTTTGTAGCATATTGCTTATGTTTAATTTCATATCTGTCTTTGAGCTTGTTCACAAAATTACGATCCCACTATTTAATACCCTCCTTATTCTGGTATCTTGGTGCTACCAATGTTTTTTTGTTGTTAACATTGCATATAACTCTAAGAAAACCCTACAAGGATAGAACCATGAAGCTCTCGAAAACTTATCGCGCAATGCTTGTCTCTGCCTTAGTGGCTAGTTCGTTTAGTGCGGCTGCTGCAACTCAATTAGAAGTGAGTTCTTGGAAAGGTGGTGCGAGTGAAATCGCAAATTTCCCAGAAATCATAAAGATGTTTGAAGAGAAGTATCCAGATATTGAAGTTAAACTAACCTATATATCGCGGCCAGATACAACGACTGTTATGCCTGCTCGTTTGCAAGGTGGTAACCCACCAGATGTAATGATGGTTGACCGAGAGTTTATGCATATGTGGGCTGAAGAAGGCCAGTTGATGGATCTACGGGGTGAGCCTTGGGTTGAAAAAATGCAACCAGCCTTATTACCAGAGATGCACCATGGTGAAGGTTTATACATGATGATGCTGGAGTTAAGCGGCATCGGTATGTTTGCCAATATGGACTTGTTAGCAGAAGCCGGTCTCACCGAAATTCCTCGTAATATTGACGACTTAACCAAAGCTTGTGTGAAGTTAGTCGACAAAGGCATCACGCCTATGCTCATGCCTGCTAGCAGCGGCTGGACACCTGGTTTATATACCATAGCAATTGGCTTAGCAGGTGATGGTTTACCCGATCACAGTCGACCTGAAAAATTTAATACAGGCGAGCTAAATTTTGCTGAAGATGAGGCCTTTATTCGTGCAGTTACGGCAACAAAACAGATGGCGGATGCGGGTTGTTTTGATGCCAAAATGAATGCGGGTATCGACCCATGGACTGTAGGTATTGCTGGCTTCCAATCTGGGCGAGCAGCGATGTTACCGCAAGGGCTTTGGAACATAGGGCCTTTCCTAAAGGATGGCTTACCTGAAAACTTCAGTTTTGGACCGCTACCAGCATTATCAGGTGATAAAGGAATAGCATTAGATTTACTTGGACCTGCATGGGCCATTCCAAAAGACAGCAAACAGGTCGATGCAGCTAAAAAGTGGATAAATTTTTGGTCTGATGACGAAATCCTAAATTCATTTTTGGTTCCTGAGTCTGCGGTAACGACAATCATTGGTGGCCGCTCGGGTGTCCCAGAGAATGCGACCTCATATGTGGCAGCCCGAGAAGAAGGTTACGCAGTGTTTACCCCGGAAGGTTTATGGCATGCAAATGTTCCAATTGAAGCGATGAACAGCATGACGTCTTACATGTTGGATTTAAGTCAAGATCCAGTCGATATCCTAAAACGTTGGGATGATGTCCGCGATAAAGAAAACGCGGCTAAGTAGACGCCCTTAAAAAGCTCCGCTGCGGCGGAGCTAGGAGTTTTATATGCGCGGCCTAGACAGACGCTACTGGTTTGTATTACCAGCACTTGCGATATACCTCGTCTTCATGATTTATCCATTATTTAGTGGTGTGAGCCTTTCTTTCACTACTTTTTCTGGCGTAGGTGAAGCTAAGTGGACTGGTTTAGACAATTATCAGACAATTTTTACCGACAGCGTTTACCTCAAAATCTTAAGTAATACACTTATATATTCTGCTTTTGTCGTCGTTTTTCAAAACGGTATTGGTTTAGCGATTGCGTCAATGCTCAATGGTCTTCCTAAAGTTCGAAGTCTGTTTCGTACCGCTTTGTTAGTCCCATCAATGGTGTCACTGGTGATCGCTGGTTATGTTTGGCAATACCTATACTCGCCACTTGGTGGAGGACTTAACGAGGCTTTAGCTGCATTAGGGCTAAAAAGTGTTCAACAAATATGGCTCGGCGATCCAAGCATCGCACTAATTGCGGTAGCAGCCGTGCATGTTTGGATGTACATCGGCTATTCAGCTGCAATATTTTTAGCCGGTTATGCAGGGATTAGCTCTGAGCTACAAGACGCAGCACGTATGGACGGTGCTACCCGCTGGAAACGTTTTAGATTTATCGAATTTCCCCTTTTAGCTCCAGCACTTACGGTTAACATAACCTTAGCAACCATCAATTCTCTAAAGAGTTTCGAATTCCCCTACATCATGACGGGCGGAGGCCCTGATGGGGCAACCATGACCCTAGGTCTGAAGGTGATAAAACTGTTGTTCAATGAGTATAAGTTTGGATTGGCGGCTGCTTTGTCAGTGGTATTGATTGTAATGGTGGCATCCATTGGATTAGTTCAAAACGCTTATCTACGCCGTCGTGAGGATAGAATATGAGTAGCGAAGGATTACAAACCCAAAGTTCGGGTGAAATAAGTGTAAGCAAAAGAACGAAAACAAAGAACAAACAACGTTGGGTTGACCGTTTTCAAGTCCTGTTTTTGAGTGTGCTTGCGATACTAATTTTACTGCCTATTTTCTATATGATTAGCATGTCGTTTCGAACTCGACGCGAAATAATGATGGATCCTTTGGGACTACCATCGAGTTTGTTGATAGAGAACTATCAAAAAGTAGCCGAAGCCATGAATTATGGTACCAGTATTTTTAATACGATATTCATCACAGCAAGCGTCATTGTGCTCGTATCAATTTTGTCATCATTAGCCGCATACCCATTGGCTAGGATAAGACATAAACTTTCAACCTGGCTCTATATTTTGCTGACCCTCGGTTTAGTTATTCCTCCTTTCGCTGGTTTAACGCCTTTATATTTGTTTATGCGTGATTTGGGCCTACTCAATAGCTACTTAGGTTTAATCATCGCGTATACCACTCTCAATTTGCCGCTGGGTGTGTTTTTCTATACCAGTTTTATGAAAAGTGTTCCGATAGAACTCGAAGAAGCTGCTCGGCTTGATGGCGCAAGCTATCTTAAAACCTATTGGTATGTAGTGTTGCCCTTGCTGCGCCCAATTACAGGAACACTAGGTTTATTTATCACTCTTACAGTTTGGAATGACATTGTCTATCCATTATTGTTTGTTACTGACGATAGCAAATATACCATTATGGTTGCCGTGGTACGTTTCCTTGGAACTTATTCAATAGACCCAACTCAATTGTTCCCTGCCGCTGTTTTAGCTTCGGCTCCTTTACTCATTTTATTTATGTTGTTGCAAAAGCAAGTGGTCTCCGGGATCACCGCTGGTGCAGTTAAGTAACGAGGTATAGCAATGCTCAAGCAACAAAGCCTGATATGGGAAACGCCAAGTCAAAATAGTCAGGATTCTATGCCCATTGGTGGCGGTGGCATTGGCTTGAATGTTTGGTTCGAAAATGGCGAATTATTGGTCTATTTTCAACAAAGCGGTAATTTTGACGAACACAATGGCTTTCCTAAGCAGGGACGTTTACGCATTAGTAATACCACGTCTGATTGGGCTGAATTAACGTCTTTTAAGCAAGAGCTCAATAGCCAAAAAGCGACTATACAGATATCAATAGTGGACCAAGAGGAGGTTAAGACTGACTTCTTAGTTTGGGTAAACACCAGTCACAGTGTTTACCACATTGAGTATTCATCAAGCAAAGAGCAGTTGCTTAGTGTTGCATACGAAAGCTGGCGTTATGAAGACAAACTTTCCAAAGCCCAAGATCAATCGACTTATATTTTTACTGAGCGAAATGACATTTTTGCTTATTGGATGTATCCCAAAGACTTGATTCGACACAAAGATGTAATTACCCAAGACAGCAATAGCATACGCTGGTGGCATCAAAACGATAATGCCGATCTAGCCTTCGACAAAGAAATGGACCAGCAAGGATTCTGTAATCACAAACAAGATTTATTTAATCCCCAGCGTGATCTAGTCTTTGGCGGAAGTCTGGTTGCTAAAGGTATGCAAGGTACAACTTCACGAGAAGGCGAGTACCTAGGCACCCCGTTTAAAGCCTTATGTTTAAAAGGTCCATCGTTGCCAAACATGCAGCGCATCGATGTTTATTGCTGTTGTGAGCAAGTTCCTGATATATCCAGTTGGCATCACGCCGTAGATAAGCTTATAGGCACTTATAATGATCTTGATTACAGTGCACACAAACAAGCGACTCAAGCGTGGTGGGCGAAGTTTTGGCAACGCAGTTGGATAGATATACAAGCCAAAGAGCAAGATGCACAGATCAATGCTGAAATAGACCAAGTATCGCGGAACTATCGTTGGTTTCGTTTCATGCAAGGCTTTAACGTTAATGGCAATTTCCCGCTTAAATTTAACGGTGGTTTAGTCACCTACGACTCGGGATTGGTTGGCTACGTTGAAGATCAACGAGACTTAAGTGCGGTACGTGAAGTTGAGGCACAAAAGGCTAAAACGCTAGATGGTGCGCAGCAGATAGAAGCCAACGAGAACCTAAGAATTGAGCGGGACTTCGGACCCGATTATCGCGCGTGGGGAGGGGGAAGTATCACCCCACAAAACCAACGCTTACTGTATTGGCCGCTATTAAAAAGTGGCGATTTCGATTTGTTCGAACCTCAGTTTAGTTGGTATAAAGACACCTTAGAAACCACCGAACTTCGAAGTCAGTTAGCGTTCGGCCATGATGGCTGTAGCTATACGGAACAAATTAATAACTTTGGTTTGCCTATTGGTAGTCACTTCGGTTGGGAACGCCCTAAATCGATGGGCCTGGGTCAGCAAATTAACCGCTCTTGCGACGATCACTATTCAACTCAGCTAGAATTTGCGTTTATGATGTTGGAATACCAACGTTATAGCCAACAATCTATAACAGAGTATTTACCCTTTATTCAGAGTGCCGCTCAGTTTTTCTTTAGTCACTATGAATATCTGGCTGCTAACGATGGTCGCGAAGCCTATGACGAAAATGGACATCTTCATATCTTCCCGTCTAGTGGTCTGGAAAGCTACAAAGAAGCCAGCAATCCCAACGATGTGACTTGTGGGCTACGTAATATCTATCAAGGGCTTTTGCGACTTGAAGATATTAGCGCTGAGCAACGCACCTTGTTTGAGTTGCGCTTATCCAAAATTCCACCTCTTATTCATCGCCAATACAATGGTTATACAACGATCGCACCGGCTTATGACTGGGCAGAGATCAATAATGTTGAATTGCCGCAGATGTATCCCGTTTATCCCTATCAGGAATTTGGCGTTGGCTTAGAAGGTTTGCAAATTGCGCGCGATACTTGGGAACACTCGTGTAACGAAATCTATGGTCAACGTAGCTATGCTAGTTGGCATCAAGATGGCATTTTTTGTGCTCATTTAGGATTGGTCGAAGAAGCTAAACAAGTACTCATCTGCAAACTTGGTGATGGTGGACGACGTTTCCCCGCTTTTTGGGGACCGGGCCACGACTGGACTCCTGACCATAACTGGGGCGGTACCGGTATGATCCAATTGCAGGAAATGCTGGTTCAGGACAAAGCCGGTAAAATAGTATTGTTGCCTTGCTGGCCTAAAAACTGGGATGTCGACTTCAAACTTCATTTGGGATTGGGAACAACACTAGAATGTGAAGTTAAAAATGGTGAAATAATTAACTTAGTGATTGAGCCAAAAGCTAGAATGCAAGACATAGAAACCGACTTTGAGCTCAATTTGACGAACGTGACAGAGGCTGTTTGAGTATGCCACAAACGATTGTAGATGCGCACATACACTGGTGGGACCTAGATAATCACTATTATCCTTGGTTAATGGATAATAAAACAATTGAAGGAGGCAAAGCGGGTTTAGAGACTCTAGCTCAAACCTATTTGCTGGAGAACTATCGCAAGCATAGTGCTGGTTACAACGTTGATGCCATGGTGCATATTCAAGCAGATTACGACCCTAGCAATCCAATTGGCGAAACTCACTACCTAAGCGAATTGATAGAAACACCTGACTACCAAGGTATTGATGTGGCGCTAGTTGGTTTTGCAGATCTAGCCGATCCAAAGGTTGAAGCCTTGTTAGCTAAGCAAGCCAGTTATAAGCAGACTCGCGGTATTCGTCAAATGCTTAATTATTTGCCAGATGAACCAGGCTACTGCTGGGCTAGTGAGAACTACTTAGACAATTCAATGTGGTGTAAAAACTTTGCCTTACTAGAGAAATATCAGCTTAGTTTTGATCTCATGTGTTTTCATCCACAAATGAAAGCGGCGGCAACATTATTTGCTAAGCACCCAAATATCCCTGTGGTATTAGAACACGCGGGAATGCCAAGGTTAGGTGATCTTGAATTATGGAAAGAAGGAATTAAACAACTGGCGGCATTACCACATATTTGTTGTAAAATCGGTGGCTTTGGTACCATGATCGAAGATTGGACCCAAGAACAAATAGAACCGTATGTAGCTTGGATAATTGAGTGCTTTGGGGTGCAACGAATTATGTTTTCGTCTAACTTTCCTACCGATTCGAAGTTCAGCAGCTTTGCTAAAGCGATTGATGCACTCGATCAATTAAGCCTTGGATTATCAGCCACCGAACGCGAGCTTTTTTTCAGTTTAAACGCACGACGCTTTTATCGTTTTTAGATTGAGAAATGTACGCCGGCTGTCAGCTTTAGTTACAAACAACAACCAACGAATCTGTATTTACCTAATAGCCACAAACACGCAGCTTAGGGTCTTTGTGGTGTTACTGTTACAACTTTAATTACGTCGATGTACGATCTTGCCGTTTAAAAAATGTGTAGTCGACTTGGGTTTCGTGCAGCTTATAAACATTTGTCTCTACTTGCTTGTGAATATTACGGTTTAGAACAATCAGATTGGAGCTTTTTACCTTCTTCCAAGGTAACGGGCATGTGTTCCTTATTCAGGATTTTGACGCTGCCCAAGGTATAACTGTAGATAGTTTGCTCAATGATTAAGTCTTTGCCCGGTAATTTCTCACCTTCGGATTGACCAAGCGGTTGTCGGGTAATCGCAATTTAAATGCCGTTGAATGGTTTGTAAATAGGGCTTGTCGTTGATTCGGAGCCAGCCCCGTATTCAATACCTGATTGACAATCATTCCATGCATATTAAAGGTGTTGTCTAAGATATAGTTTTGTAAGTTATTCTTATTAGTGACCTTGAGATTGAGTTGGGTTTGAGTCTACTCAAACGAAGTTCTAACAGCCAATTATTTACCGAAATCGGAGGGCATATTTTTGAGCAAGCGCGGCTGTTAGTCCATCAAAGTTTGCGGATTTTATCGTTGTCTTCTGCAATAAGAGATTCTGATAAAAATTGACTAAATATTGGTATTGGGCAATTAATCCCATTTGCTTATATTGAGTCCAAACTTGTTGTTAGCCGTCATTATCCACATACAAAACTAAAAATTGAACGCCTAGATAAAGATGTATTTAAAGGAAAACTGAAGTCGGGTGAGTTAGATTTTCTCCTGCAATTGATGGGAGGAACTCCAAATCTGAGTAATGATTTTGTCGAGTTGCAACTTCTGGAGTGATGCTACGTTTGTTTTCCTGATTCAGCGGCAGTATAGATTCAGCGTCAGTATAGGTTCTAACGAAGCACGTCCTTAGACATTTAAAGTCATTATTTCTTGAACGAAAATATCTGCTGCTATTGAAGGTTCGGTTTCAGATAAGTGAGCGATTTCGGCAAACCAATTGACACCGGTCCCACCTTCTATGGAAAATTCTACTATCCTTCCTTTATCAATCCAATCTTGTGCCATTGCGCGAGGCACGCTTGCCCATCCAATTCCCTCAGAAACCATATTCAGTATTTCTTGCGTATTGTTGACCGGACATACTCGATGGCTTATTTGATACCGTTTGTCTAAATCTACTTGATTAAGATGTGAATAATTGAGTTGTAATAAGTTACGCATCTGAGCATGCGAGACGACCGCTCCATGGTTAAACCATGTTGGGGCAGCGACTTCGACCAATTCAAAGTTAAAAGCGGTAAATTGAGTCATTCCATCAAATTGGCGTAATGCCGCGGATATTAGGCCAAGTTCTACACGCTTAATCGATATCCATTCAATCACTTGAAGGGTATCGCCAGTCATCACCTCCAACTCTATATTTGGAAACGCTTCTAAAACCGCTCGATAACAGCGACTTATTTGAGGGTGTGTAAGCATGCTATCGATTGCGACTGAGAACTTCGTAGGTTGTTGCTGATTGATACTATTAACCATAGAGCTAAAATGAGCTGCTTCACGAAGAGTTGCGCTGGCAACTTGTTCGAGAGTGCGTCCCGCTTCAGTCAATATTAGTTTTCTAGTGTGTCGTTCAAACAGTTTGATATCACTTTCATCTTCAAGTGTGGACACCAGTTCAGCAACAGTGGAAGCGCGTTTATTCAGAGATATAGCAGCTTGTTTGAAACTGCCATGTTGGCAGGTTGCTACGAAGGCTTGTAATTGAACGATGGAATACATAAACAGGGAAACCCGTTCCAATGGAACTGTTATAAAACTGAGTACCCTACATAATACATCACAAGAAGCAATAATCAATTCGGGCCTCAGCGCTCTCTTTATTAAATCGGGTGACCATTATGAAAAAATCAATCTTAGCCTTCGCAACTGCTGCAGTGTTAGCTGGAGCCATCTCAAATACAGCAACAGCCTGTTCTTACTTCAATTTTGAAGCGACCGACGGTAACCAATATATTGGTCGAACTAACGAACTTCCAAACCAAACCGATGAACATTTTGTAGTGGTGCCGCGCGGTTTTGAAATGCGCGATTCGACAACAACGCATGGTTTCGTAGGTATACGCCATGGTGATACCGAAATGATTTCATCTGGGCTAAATGAGCATGGAGTAAGCATTGAAGCACTAGGGTATTGGGCTGGAGAATATGCAGATATGCCAATTTCGGAAGCTGACGCGACATCGCTCTCTATTGTTTCTACGCTACTAGGCCAAGCTAAATCAACAGATGAAGCAGTAGAAATAGTGGAAAATTTGGTTGTTGCATATGAAGATATGAAGCAATTCAACGGGGTAAAAGTTGCATTCCACTACGCCATTAACGATGGTAAACGCGCTGTAGTTGTAGAGCATGAAGACGGTGGCAAGCCTATGGTTTACGAAAACACGATAGGGGTTATGACCAACGACCCAAGCTTCCCGCAGCAAATAGAAACGGCTAAACAAGCAATCAAACTTGTAAATTCTCGCCAAGACGATGATAAAGCGGTTTTTCCTGGTTTTGATACAGAATCAGTAGGTCGATTAGAACGCCTTGCTGCTCAAAATGCTAGCTATAACCTAGCAAGTAATATGAAAGCTAATGATGCACGCGATGAGGGAGTAAATCGAGCGTGGTCAATGGTGAACAATGCTGAGATCGTCGCTGGAACTATGTATTGGGACTTCCTTGCGCCTGAGCCACAGATCATAGCCTATGGCAATGTGGTTGATATTGCAGATAAAGCATATTACTTCTGCACCTATGATAATCCGATGATCCGCAAAGTGGATTTAGACGATATCAACTTCGCGACAGCATCGTACTCAGCAACTGCAATATATGGTACGGAACCGACATTTGTTGAAGTACTAACGCACTAAGCTGTACGATCCTTTTCTGTTTACTGCCCATGAATCAGTGCTAAATAGAATTAGTAGAGCAGATTGTTTTCATCCGCAACGCACCCGGCACCTAACATTGGTGAAATTGAATGTTAGGTGCTTTAAACGATGACTTTGAGTCTAAACTTATGAACGATGCAAAACAGGAAAATAGTAAACCTATGCAAGTCAGGCATTTTATTAACGCCCACAAGATAGCCACGCCTTTTGTGGTGATGGGTATGATGTACTTGTTTAACTTTTGGGGAGCTACTGCCTGGATCTACCTTGCCTTGCACAGCAGCTACTGTTTGCTATGGCTGATAAAAGAGTACACGTTTAGAGATAAACGCTTTGAGACAACGATTCACCCAGTTGCGGGCTCAATTTTTGTATTTGGTATGTTGGGCTTGTATTGGATTGCACCGTATCTGATCATTTCTAGGCATTTTGAAGCGCCGAATTGGATAAAAGCATGTGCTGTAGTCACTGTGGTGGTAGGAATTTTTTATCATTACGTTAGCGATGCGCACAAACACACCCAGCTGGCGAACAAAAAAGAGCTAATTGTAAATGGTTTATTTAGCCGCACTCGTAATCCAAATTACTTGGGTGAAATGCTGATCTACGCCGGTTTTGCAATGTTGGCGCTGCACCCATTAGCGTTGGTAGCGCTAGTTTACTGGTGGTCTTTCTTTATCCGTAACATGCTACAAAAAGATAAATCACTATCTCGATACGAAGGTTTTGAAGAATGGAAAAACAACTCAGGACTCTGTATTCCCAAATTGTTTAAAACCTGAGTAACCCCTACCTTAGTTAGCGCGTTTAAGCGCTAACTGCCATCGCAATGGCTATAGGTCGCTAGTTGTATGCAAGTAGTCCATATCAGGTTTTTCGGTGGCGTAATAGTGAATCCAGATATAGGCGTGGCTAAAAGCTGCGACTAACATAGCAGCACTAGAATTGAATCCAAGCGCTATCGCCCAAAAAAGCAAGAAAGCATACTTATACATACCATTGTTGGTAAAGCGGAAAATACCCTGATTAACCAAGGGCATATTTCTATACTTAGGATCAAAATGATCGGCACCAGACGCACGGAGCATGCCAAAGTATCGTTGTACGCTATACATTGCGTAGATGCCGGGTAGGGCGCAAATACTGGTTAGAATGACCACCATTGTATTTGGCAGCATTAAACTACCGCTGTCCATCCAAGCAAGCGCGAACAAACTGACAAAGCGGCCACCAAATAGTAAGAAAAACAAAACAACATAGACCTTAAAGCCAATACTATTACTGATCGCTGAGTGGCGCAGTTCTATGCGCCATGTGAACCACACGTATACCTGATGCAGCACTGGAAATGCCACGGCTATCCAAAAAGTGTAGGGGTAAGGCTTAGCTAAAACTGCCCAAAGCAAATATACGATTAACAGTAATAGAGTTAGTGCCCAATAGTGAAGTCTTTGTCCTTGCCATAGATCGATCGTTGATTTGCTGTTGTTCATTGGTATTCCATAGATTGATGAGCCTGCGAAATAGTAGAGCTAATACGACAAACCAGCACTTGAAGGCCCCAAGAACTGACAGAAGTTCAAACCCTTGACACTGAAACCGTCGGTTGACTCGTATTTTTTTGCGCTGTAGCCCCGTTTAACGTGTTTATCCCTTGTTACTTAACTTGAACGCATTGGTGTGCGGATAAGACTAATTGAACAAACAACACTAAGACCTACACTGTAAAGCGTAGTAATAACGCCGAGTTGAACTAAAGTGTAGCCGTGTGCAGCACCTTTGGCACTTGAAAACAAGGTTAATGGTTGTTGAACTCCAAGCCAAGTAAGCCAAATACCCATGCTCGCAATTGCAACTGAAAAGATCAAAAAACCAATCACTTTCCAGCGACGGTCAAATACCTTATTTGCATCCAATTTGGAGCTTCGTTTAATATCTAGAACATAAGTCGTGATGAAATACAGCAATAGGCAAAAGACAGGGAACACGACAAGGTCAATAATAGTGATTGGAAGTCCGGTATAAAAACGAATGAGCTCTGGGATGACAATTACCAGTGCGATGATAACTATCGATTTGATTTTATTCCAGATCAGCAAGCTTTATCCTTTACCCTCTAGGGCCGTGTTGTAGTCTATTTGTTGAGCTGAGTGTTTGTCTAAGCATGCGGGTGAGAAACTGCCAAACAACTTGTATTGGGCCGACAAGCATTAAACATCATAAAACCCGCAGATAGTGCATTAGCGCTTTCTAATCCAATGCCAACACTAACAAGTACGTCATCTTTAAACCATGATAAATCGTAGTGATGCTTTCGTTTAATGATAACTAGATTCAGAACTGTCAACAATGCGCCGTGTGCATCAAAGTATGTAATGGTATAGCTTCCGTCAAAACTCAATTGATTATTTCCAGTTGCCAAACCGGTTCCATGGCCACAATCAGCATGGACCCACACCGCTTTTAGCTCTCCAATGATGTCGCTTTTGGTTTAGTGAACAGAACCAATATTGGGCATACAAACTCCAAGAAACGAATGCACAAAGAGACCTATATTGATGCGTTGTTGAGTGAAACAGTATCAGTCTGATTACGCTTAAAGAAAATGTAGTTTGATATTTTACCTTTTAGAGCCCTTACTAATATGTTTGAAGTCAATATATGGTTTTGATCCAGACATTTTTGCTTACCGCTTCAATAAACCCGTGTTGGTTCGACGGGTTAAGCTAACATTAAGCAACTTAGATAATACTTGAAGCACTGTCATCGTAATGGGTAAAGCACTACACACCGTATACTGTTGCTGATAACGAACAGCACGTGCTAATGTGATTCGACCATCAGACACATGTATAGAAAGCTATGTTTATTCGAGTTGCTCAAAAAGGCGATGCTCATCAGATTAGCCATTTGATTAAGTCGCTATCCCATTTTTATTTAAACAAGCCTAATACAGATTTACCGAGCTGGCTGACAGATACGCTCACTAAGAGTGCGATTCTAAAGCGGATAGGTAGCGATGAGTTCTCCAATTTTGTGTGTGAATCTAGTGGCGAGATCATTGGCTACATCGCAATGAAGGGAAATGACTACTTGTATCACTTGTTTGTATCAAAGATGCATCAAGGTAAAGGTATTTCTCGCAAACTTTGGCGTTATGCAACGCAGATTTGTGTGTCTGATGTCTATACGCTTCGGTCGTCATTATTTGCGGTACCGGTGTATAAGAAATTTGGATTTATTGAGGTTGGTAGTGCGGGCGAAAAAGACGGTATTGGCTTTCAACTCATGACACTGCAGGTGTAGCGGAGTCATTATTGTTTAGATGAGCAAGCTCTGCGTGCGGTTTAAATCGTTGGTAAAAAAGCGCTGATGGCCAATCAACGCTTACGATTTCTAGATTTTTAACTAGCGTCTGAACTCGCATACGCCTGTTCAACACAGTACATACTCTGATAAACATCTTCAACACTGGTACGCAGTTGCGAATCATCACCGCACACAAAACGCTGTAGTTCTGCCATACTGCCAACAAAGGCTTCTGGAAACCATGAGCCTTCGAGTTTCAAGGTATGCCACTGTACTTGGTTACTATCGTCAACAATACAATACTCAAACTTATCTTCTAAACCTTCAGGATAGTTCATCAGCAGACCCAGTTTGGCCACAATTGCGCCCTTAGTACCTTCCCATTTAATAAAGCTATCTTGATGGGAAATACCGAAGCGATGGTCATGATTAGTATTGATGACAGCGCGTTGCTTATCGCCATAATCCATAATAATAGTCGAGCGTGTTGATGAAAGCTTATTTGCTGGGTGGCCAACCGTTTTAGCCAATACACGGCTTGGCTCACCTAAAAATGAACGCAACAAATCGATGTAGTGCACGCTATGCTGTTGAATTTCTAAGCGCGGATGATTGATCACATTTGGGAAGTACTCCCAAGGCGTGTGCACGGTCACGCGAACTTCTAAATCGTATAACTCCCCAATTAAACCCTGCTCGATGATGGAGCGCGCAGCGGCGACGAAAGGTGCGAAACGAAGCTGACAATTAACCGCGGCTTTAAGCTGTTTACGATTACATATTTCCAAAATTGCTTTGGCGTGCTCTTGATCGTCTCCCATCGGTTTTTGAATAAGCACTGCAGCGCCATCGGGAAGTAATTCTAAACTTTGAATAAATTGAGCTGGCATCAAGGCTAGGTCAAAAATAGCATTGCTTGGAGCGTTAGCAACCTGTTGGGCAATATCGTCAAACACGTGGGGAATATCGAAGAGCTCAGCCAAGGCTTCAGCTTTAGCTTTTGAGCGGTTATAGATGGAATGAACTTTAAAACCTGCTTGAGCATAGGCCGGTAGATGTGCGTCTTTAACTATGCCGCCTGCACCAATGATACAAATAGGCCGAGGATCACTGGGCAACACCGGTAAATATTGGATATCCATGAAAACTCCGAAACTAATGACAAGGGCTTCAAACGCATTAAGTCTGAAACCCTGTTAACAAATTACTTATTTGATACTAATTGTACCTTCATTGAGCGCTGGCGATCTTTTGCAAGTTCAAAAGCTTGCTGTGCATCAGCCAAATCAAATTGCGCACTTAACATTGGGCGTACATCTACTTGCCGATTCAGGATCAGACTTAGAGCCTTTTCGAACTCTAAACCGAACTGCATGGTCCCCAAAAAGTTAAGCTCTTTGAGCATAATCATATTGGCACGTATTTCGACTTTGCCTGCAGGCAGATTCGATAGCAAGACAATGGTTCCGCCGCGACGAACTGCGCTCAGTGCGTTATCTAAAGCAGGTAGAGCACCTGACGCTTCAACAACCACATCAAACTGACCGTTACCTTCAAAATAACGTTGGAGTTGTTCTGGATGATTGGCAACGTTGATGCATTCATCCGCGCCCATTTGCGCAGCAATAGCCAAGGTGTCATCGCTTAAATCGGTACACGTAACACTGGCTGCACCAGCAGCTTTTGCACACGCTGCTGCCAAAACACCAATTGGACCTGCACCACTGACTAGAACCTTACGACCAAGCAGGTTGCCGGCGCGTTCAATCGCATGCATTGAGCAAGACAATGGTTCAACAAAGGCCAACTCTTCAAGTGAGGTTTTGGGATCAACCTTAATACAAGCACTAGCAGGATATTCGAAGTACTCACGGAAAAATCCATGAATATGGGGAATGGTTGTAGCAGATCCTGGGAAGCGTTTATTCTCGCAAAGGTTTGCTTGGCCTCGACGACAAGGCAGACAGTGACCGCAAGCCACTACCGGATTGATAGCAACTTTGTCACCAATCTCAAAGCCTACAACATTAGGACCGAGCTCGCTAACAGTGCCGCTGGCTTCATGGCCGAGCGTCAGTGGGCTTTGTATTTCAAAGCCAGAGTTTGCATAGGCTGCATAATAGTGTAAATCGGTTCCGCAAATACCGGCGGCGCCCAGCTTGATGCGCACTTCACCTTCACTTAAAGTCCTGGGCGTCATCATTTGAATTTCGGTATGTTGTGCGCGGTCTAAAACCAAAGCGCGATATTGTTTTGAATTATCCATTGTTTAAAATCCTACGCTGTAGCCGCCATCAATCGGCAACAATTGCCCATTGATATAGCCGCCTTGTTCAGAACAAAGAAATACAGTTGCATTGGCGATATCTTCGCCTAATCCCAAGCGAGGCATTGGAATACGGCCGTTAATTTTAGCGGCTCGTTGTGGGTCGCCAGCAAGTACTTTTCGAGTCATTTCGGTATCGATAAAACCAGGACACAGAGCGTTAGTCCGAATATTATAAGGTCCTAGATCAACGGCCATGCTGCGCGTTAAGCCTACGATTGCTGTTTTTGTAGTGACGTAGCCGGTCGCGCCTGGAAGCGCCATTAAACCGCCCATTGAGCTAATATTTACGATTGATCCGAACTCGCGTTTCATCATGCGTTTAGCGACTTCACGACTCATCATAAATACACCAGTGACGTTGATGTCATTGATGTTTTGAAACTCAGCTAGTTCGACTTCCCAGATAGGCTTTTTAAGATGCACGCCCGCGTTGTTTACCAAAAATGCAATTGGACCAACTTCGTCTTCTATGGTTTGCACAAATCCAGGCGTTGCTTCAAAGTCTTTAACGTTTTGCACGTAGGTATAGACATTTGGACTATCCAAACTTGCTTTTGCGCTTGCTAATGCATCAGCGTCTAAGTCAGTGATGACGACTTTGGCGTTTGCATCTAGTAATGCCTTGGCTTGGGCTAAGCCTAAGCCACGTGCTGCGCCGGTGACGATTGCTACTTGTTGTTTTAGATCGATACTTGTACTCATGTCGTTACCTATTCAAATTTTTGGCTTGCAGGGTGGGTTAGACTGTATTGGTACAATGCTTCGAGTTGTTTGAGGCACTGTTGCGTTGAAACCCGTTTGTGTAAATAGTTGTTGATCAAATCGCCGCCATCATCAGCTAAACTCATATAGCCGTCGTAACGCGGGCGAACCCAAGATTGTTCAAGGGTTTCAAAGGTGTCTTTAAAGAAGTTGTTACATTGCTCATTAATCGTTGGATTCAGCCAGGCTTGCTTATGCGCAGGCTGACCTTGATGCTCGAAGTAATATCCAGACTGCACCGATTCACTGGCGAGATAGAAACTAAAGTCGATGGCCGCCTGTTGATGCTTAGATAAGCTTGAAATACAGATCCCGGTGCCGCCAATGATTGACCCTTTGCAACCTAAATCGCCAATTGCGGGCATATCGTGGAAGCGAAGCTGGTGTTTACGGTAATTCGGACGGCCGTAGTTGGTGTAGCCAAACATCAACGGACAGTAACTAAAATCATCTTCTTGACTCATGATTTCGAAAATCTCGATGGGGTTAGCACTTAGGCACATTTGCGGTACATGACTTGCTAGTTCGCGTAGTAGCCGTAAACAGTCAGAACCAGTTTTGGGATCGACGAGTTGCGCCTCATGTTGTGCGACAGGGTTTCCGAGATTGGCACACAGACTAAAGAAGCCATCAATGGCATCTACGGGTTTGAGTGGGCAGAGCACTTTGCCAGTTTTAGCAAGCTCAATGACCTCAGACCATCGCCTTGGCGCAATGTCAATTAGATCGGGTCGCGAACAAGCAATCTGAGCCGCAGCATCAATTGCCAGTGCCCACTGGTGGCCATCGTAGTGGTAACTTTGATGAGATGGACCGATACTGTTGCGTGACAAATGAGCGAGCTCTTGGTCTCGACCCACTTGGTCAAGTTTTAGCAAACATGCTTTTCGTGTGATTTCACCGACATGGGGATGATCGATAATCATAAGATCATACTCCGCCGCCATGACGTCGATAGGGCGATCAGCAAAGGCCTGTAGCGAACGACGCTCCCAAATAATGTTAACCTCGGGATGAAGTTTCGAGTATTCGAGTGCTGCTTGTTCGAGCGGCGCATATCCTCGGGGATGGTCCCAAGTCATTCCTCGTAATGTAAGCATGTTTACCTTCTTAAATTGGTATCTTGGTGCTACCAAGACAAGCGTTAAATTAAGCTTTCTTGTTTGCTAATAACAAATGGTCGCAAACTAGAACGACTGAACCATCTTGTTTGGTAACTGTTAATCGTTCAGTTACAAAACCGAATTCAGGTTTCCGTTCGTGATCGCGTTTTTCAGTAATTTCAACTTTAACGTTAATGGTATCGCCAATATGCACTGGATTTGGAAAGCGTAAACGCTCATATCCATAGGTCATTGCAACGGGGTTAATCAAGGTTGCAGTCATGCCAACCCCTACGGCAAAGGTTAGGGTGCCATGGGCAATCCGTTGTTTAAACGGTTGTGTTTTACACCATTGCGCGTCCATATGGTGCGGGAAAAAATCACCTGTATGACCGGCGTGCAGAACAATGTCTGCTTCGGTGATTGTTCTACCCAAGGTTTGGCGAGTATCACCAATCTGGTAGTCTTCAAAATAAATTTCCTGGATCATGCTGAGCTCACTTAGCTAATTTGGATAAAATTTTGTGATTGTCTTCTCCGATTTTGGGAGACCCTTTATTGCTTTTCAGTATCTGACCATTGATACGGATTGGGCAACGGGTTGTTAGCATTTTAACGTTGCCTTGTTCTATCTCTTGGACGAAATCTAAGACTTTAAAACCCTCATGGGCGAATAATTCAGGCCAATCCAATACGTTGGAACACCACACCTGATGGCTTGACAGTAAACCTAACCAATAATCGCTGTTTTCGCTGACAAAGTGTTTTGCGAGGCGTGCGTAAATGTAGCTTCGCTCGCTATACCATAAGCGAGAATCGTCCATGCGAGCTAACTCGTCTAATCCTAGTATCTCGCCAAGTTTATTGATGGCAAAACTAGCAATCGCAAAGTAGCCGTTTTGACTCTGATAGATTCCGTAAGGTGCGCTCATATAGGCATGCGCGTTGAGTTCACTACAACGGCTTGGTCGTGCATCCCCGCCATTGAGATAGTTAGAAAAGACTTCAAATTGCAAATCAACAAGTGCTTCTAGCAAGCTAACTTCGACCAAGCCACCTCGCTTCGTTTTACCACGTCGTACTAATAAAGCTAATATGCCTTGTACGAGCTGATAAGAGGCGCTTAGGTCTGCTATCGCTAAACCGAAGGGAGTAGGGGCGTCACTTGCATTACCATTTAACCATGTAAGCCCTGACATGCATTGGGCCAACAGGTCTTGTCCCGGTTTGGAGCGCAAGCTACTTTGATTGTTACCATAACCGCTCACAGAGGCATAAATGAGTTGTGGATTGATATGTTTTAGACTTTCATAATCAAGACCGAGACGTTCGATAACTCCAGGTCTGAAGTTCTGGATCATGACATCTGCGCTGGCGATTAACTCAAGTGCTAATTGATGATCGACCGGATCTTTAAGGTCTAGGCTTACGCCTTCCTTGTTTCGATTGATCGCGTGAAATATTGTACTGTCGCCTTCTATTTTTTGCTTAGCAATATATAAGCTACGGCAAATGTCGCCGCCTTCAGGCCGTTCAACTTTAATGACTCTAGCCCCCAGATCAGCTAAGCGAAGAGCCGCGGACGGCCCGCTTAAAAATTGACTAAAATCTAATACCGTCAATCCGTTTAATAGTCCGTCTGATTGGGCTGTTTTCATTATTTAAAAAACTCGGTTTCAATGGCGTCGTTGTGTTCGCCAAGCAATGGACTGGGTTTGGCTGAATACAACCGTTGGCCATCAATGTTAATTGGGCAGCGAGTGGTATGAAATTGGTGATCACTTCCACGTTCGGTGGTTTGGGTGAATGCCAGTTCTTTAAAGCCGTCGTGCGCACTGAGTTTGTCCCAATCAAAGACTTCAGCACACCAATAGTCTGCTGGTTCTAATTTGTCCAACCAGTATTGACTTGTTTGTGACTTGAGATGACTAACTAAAATGCTTTTAATAGTATCGCGTTGATCAAACCAATCGTCAGGGTTGTCATAGCTAATTAACGCTTCGCAATCTATTAACTGACCAAGGGTGACAACGGATCCCATGGCTAAAGCAATAAAGCCATCCTTGCTTTGGTAGATACCATAAGGAGCACCTAAATAGGCATGAGCATTGTTGATTGAGCTACGCTGAGGAAGTTGATTACCGTCATTAAGATAAGTACTTAAAACTTCAAATTGGAAGTCCAAGGTTGACTCCAATAAGCTTACCTCCACAAAGCTACCTTCACCACGTATACCGCGTTTGACCATAGCCGCTAGTAGCCCTTGAACTAAATGGGCGCCAGTAATCATATCGGACACCGCTAAGCCAAAAGGCATAGGGGGTTGATCTGCATTTCCGTTAAGGTTTACCAGACCACTCATTGATTGGGCGAGTAAGTCTTGTCCTGGTTTGTGTTTCCAAGGACCTTCATCGCCATAGCCACTAACACTCCCGTATACAATATTCGGATTAAGTTTTTTAACTTCTGGATAGTCTAGCCCAAGCTTTTGCATGACGCCTGGTCGAAAGTTTTGAATCATAATATCGGCCTCTTTGATGAGAGACTTCACTTTCTCAAGATCTACAGGGTCTTTAAGATTGGTGCTATAGCTTTCCTTATTACGATTGATGGTCTGAAAAACGGCACTTTCCCCACCGACGGTTAAATTAGAAATGGTGAGTTGTCGGCACAGGTCGCCAACACCACTGCGCTCAATCTTAATAACACGCGCACCTAAATCGGCTAAACGGAGGGCAGCAGAAGGACCTGCTAAAAATTGAGAAAAATCTAAAACCAATATCCCGGCTAAGGGAAGATCTTGAGCTTGCATATCGTAATCCTTATTGTACTTAATAAGATTGTATACTGGTACTACCGGTAAACCACGCGCAAATTGCCAAAAACATCGTCCAGTGCACAGTTTTAATCTTGGTGAAATACTTCGTCCATCGATGCCCACCATTCACCTTCGGCGCGATCACTAAAAGGTAGGTGCATAGGCTTACAAATATCCCACCAAGCTTGTACGTCAGCGTTGTCCCCGAGCAATGCCATATCCTGCTCGAAGTTTGTGCCTGTGTATTCAAAGTAGCTAAATAAATAGTACTTTTTGTCCGGTAGCTGACGTAAATAAATGGAATAGTTGCTTAAACAAGCTTTGCTTAGTGCCGACGTGATCGAATCCCACTGATTGGCGTGCAGTTCACGGTAGTGCTCAATTTGGTCTGCTTTAATTTCGATAACGCTGCCGACGCGTTTAAGATCCATACTATGCTCCTTATGCTTGGTCTAATGGTGCTACCAAGGGGCTCTTAAAAAAGCCAAACTTATGCTTGGCGTTGATCTCAGTCTTTGGTTTCGTAAAATGACTTCGAATTATGGAAAAATTGTTTAAGAGCCGTTTCTAGTTCACTTCGTTGTCCATTGTGAAACGCTTCAAAAACAGCTTTACGTAATATGAAACTGTTTTCCTTACCACCCGCTACCCGCAGTGTTTCTAGGGCCGATTCACGACGCAGATGTTGCAGCGTTTGGCTAAGTTTTAGATACAAGGTATTTTGACTAAGCTCTGCTAGTACAAGATCGAACTCGTCAATACATGCCATGTAGTCTTCGACACTGGCCAAACGACTTTGCTCCAGTGCGGTAAAGCATTTATCCAATCGAAGTCGGCCATTGTCATCACAGCGCTCAAAAGCGCGAATCGCGACTTCGGTTTCAATAAGCTCGCGGGCTTCAAACATTTCAGACACACTGTTTAACGCCTCGTGATACATCCAAACTGTTGCATCTTTAGGCGTGTTATTGCGCTTGTCGTTTACAAAGCTACCTTCGCCAGCACGGATAGTGATCATGCCGACCATAGACAAGGCTCGTAGTGCTTCGCGCAGACGACTGCGGGTTACACTTAGCTGCTCGGCTAAATCACGCTCGTTGGGTAGTTTGTCTCCCGGTTTTAGTTGGCCAGAAGTTATCAACTCAGCAATTTGCTTAATGATTTTCTCGGTAACTGTTTCTTTTTCGACAGTGGCAAATTGAATCATGTGTATCCTTAAACATTGCGTTACGCGAAGCCAATTTGCCGTTGAACATCGAAAAAGTTTATCAATGTTCACTAATGGCACTTTTTGAAATTTAGCTTTCGCGTTTGAGGCTGTTGAGAATTACCGCCCCTAATATTAATAGTCCCTTAGCAACTTGCTGCATATAGGGATTAACGTCTAGCAAAATCATACCATTAGTTAGCACGCCTACAAATAAAACTCCCACTAAGGTGCCAACTAATCGTCCTGAGCCGCCAAACATACTTGTTCCACCAATAATTACGGCGGCAATGACATCTAATTCCCAACTAATCCCCAATTCTGGAGATCCGGCCATCAAACGTGATGACAATATGATGCCCACAAAGCCTGAAAGAGCAGCTGTAATGGCGAACACTGCTATTTTTACTTGGCTTACATTTAAGCCAGACAAGCGTGCAGCTTCAGAATTACCACCGATGGCATAAATGGCGCGTCCAAATGGGGTTTTTTTCATTACAAAAATACCAACAATGTAGATTACCGCCATATAGATAATCGGCAATGGGATCCCTGCAAAATACCCAGATCCTAGCTGTAAAAACTCCATCGGCAATCCACTAACAGGGTAACCACCGGTGATGGTATAGGTGACCCCTCGAATCAAGGTCATCATGGCTAGTGTTACCAAAAATGCATGTAAGTTAAAGTAGGCAGTTACCCAGCCACTGATAACACCCCATAGCGAACTAATGGCAACCGTTAGCAATAAAGCCACGGGAATAGGGATGCCAGCTTTAATCATCAGCGCGTTTACGACAGCAGCAAAAGCAACCACGGAACCAACACTAAGATCAATTTGAGCCAAAATGATAATCATGGTCATACCGACCGCAATAATGGCTTGGAACGAAACCTGACGCAGTATGTTGGTTAAGTTAGCAGTGGTTAGAAAGTTGTCAGACAATATGGTTAGGCTTACCACCAATATTGCAAGTACAACATACAGCGCATTATTGAGTAGAAATCGTGTCACTAGTTTCAATGATACCGGGTCGGTGCCGGGATTTATTTTATTTGCTTGAGTGGTCATGTGTAATCCTTACGCTGCGTTAAAGCTGGTGCTGGAGGTGGCGTAGTCCAAAATTTGATCTTGGCTGAGGTTTTCATTATCACCACAGAACGTAATCTGCCCTTGGGCCATTACGATAACTCGGTCACTTTGTTCAAGTACTTCCGGTATTTCCGAAGAAATCATGATGATGCCAACCCCTTCCTGGGAGAGTGTTTTCAACAAGCCATATATCTGAGACTTTGCGCCAACATCAATGCCGCGAGTTGGCTCATCCATAATTAAAAGTCGTGGTTTGGTTGCCATCCATTTCGCGATAACCACTTTTTGTTGGTTGCCACCACTAAGATTTTTAGCCAGCTGTTGACGGTTATTACACTTAATATGTAGATCTGTGATCATTGAATTAGAAAGCTTGTTCTCTGTTTCTTGGGGTATAATAAGCCCGCGCTTGATACGTTCGAGAACGGTCAGGTTGATGTTGTCTCCAATGCTATGATCAAGCACTAAACCCTCTTCTTTGCGGTCTTCGGATATAAACCCTATTCCATTTGCTTTAGCTTGCCGTGGCGACTTTATTTTTATCGATTTACCATCTAAAAATAGCTCTCCGGCAGGCAGCGGATCTGCGCCAAACAGAGCTCTTACTAGTTCAGTGCGTCCAGCGCCAGCTAAGCCAGTTATCCCCAAGATCTCTCCCTCGTGAACTTCAAATGAGATATTTGAAAACTTACCAGGACTTGAAAGATTTTTTGCTTCGAAAAAAGTAGGGCCAACGTCGCGCTTTTGGTGAGCTTGTACAGAAATAGAGTTTCCGACCATTTGTTCGATGATAACTGACTTCGGTGCATCGTCGATATCCAAGGTTGTGATATAACGACCATCACGATAAACACTAATTTTATGCGCTATTTGCGGTAGCTCTTCGAGACGATGAGAGACATAAATAATGCCCATCCCTTTTGCACTTAAGCTGCGCATCACTTTAAATAGTTTTTGAACATCTTCCTCAGATAGAGATGACGTTGGTTCATCCATGATCAACACTTTGCTTTCATAGCTAAGTGCCTTCGCGATTTCAACAATTTGACGCTCGGCTACACTCAAATAACGTACAATTGCCTTAGGCTTAATCGGGCTTTCAAGAGTATCCAGAATAGCTTGCGCTTTGGCTTGCATTTCCTTCCAATCAATAAGATTTCTTGATGTTTTGGGGCTATGCCCTAGAAATATGTTTTCAGCGACGCTGAGATCGCTAATAAGACTAAATTCTTGATAAACAGCGCTAATACCGGCCTCGCTAGCTTGCTTAGGATTCCTACAGTTAAGTGCTTCTCCCTCAAGCATTATTTGGCCAGAGTCGGCCTGATGAGCTGCGGTTATCACTTTGATTAATGTGCTTTTACCAGCACCATTGGCACCCACTAAGGCATGTATTTCGCCTGGTTCAACTTGTAGAAATGCGTTCTCTAATACACTGACACCAGAAAACTGTTTGTTGATACCACTTGCTTTTAACAATGGTGAATTCACAGTCAACTCCTTTGAATAGTGCGGCGACTAAGTCGCCGCAACTAGTTATTACAAGTAATCGCGGCTTTCTATGTACTCTTTAAGTTCCGCTGGTGTCCCTGAAACATAAGTGCGTAGTGGCACAAGTACTTCAGATTTAGTTTCGCCTTTGGTCGCTAATTCATAAGCATTAGTCACGGCTTGGTAGCCAATCTCGAACGGTTGCTGCGTTGTCACAGCTTTCAAGAATGTGCCTTCTTCTTGCATGAAACGCGCAACGTCTAAGCTCATGTCAGTACCCATCATGACCATATCGTCCAGCCCTTGAGTTTTAACAGCGGCATAAGCGCCTAGCATTGAGGTTAAGTTCCATGCCCAGATCATGTCAGTTTCGGGCTTGGCTTGAAGGATTGCCTCGGTTACGCTCATACCGAGTTCAACATATTCCGCATCTTGTCTGGCTACAATTTCAACCCCTGGTAACTTTGTTACTTGGTCTAAAAATCCGTTAACACGTTCTAGGCCAACCGAATATTTACTCGTACCAATGACCGCAATTTTGGCATTCCCACCCATGTTCTCATTGATATAGCGTACTGCTACTTCGCCAGTTTCTTTACCTAAGTCGTAATTGTTTACACCTACAAAATACTTCATGTTTTCAGAGTTAACTTTTGAATTCCAAGTAACTACTGGAATGCCGCTGTTGACTGCACGGTCGAAGGCTGCCGCTGAAGCTTCGTCGTTTTGCGGGGAAATGGTTATCGCATCAACCCCTTGAGCAACAAAGTTGTCCATGATTGAGGCTTCTTTAGCCAAGTCACCGCTTGAATCAGCAACTCTTACTTTAATGTTTAAATCTTCTCCGGCCTGTTTCATTCCGTGCATAACCTCAGACATCCATTCGCCTTTGGTATCTAGCAAAATGGCGCCAATGGTTACATCTTTTGCAATGGCTGCGCTTGAGCTGGCGATGATAAGGCTGGCTAAAATACCTTTTACCAATCCGTTCATAGGTGTTCTCCTTAAGTGTGTAGGGTGGTAGCTTGTTGTTGTGGGGGTGTGGTACTACCGGGATCAAAAATAGGGCTTAAATGACTAAATATCTGAGATCTTGATCATGTTTTTTGATTATGGTGCGAAAAATAAGCAATTATGTGTTGAGAATGAGATCATCAACCGGTGATATCAAATCCCACCATTTCCGATTTATGTTTGCTAAAATACAGCCAATTATTACGGTGTTCTGGTGAAAAAGTGGAAAAAGGTTATTCCTGTATAGGCTTGGTTAACCCCAAAAATGCAGATAATGTAGGAAGCGTGTTACGCGCAGCAGGCTGCTATGACAGTCATGTCGTTTTTTATACGGGTCAACGTTATGGCTACGCTAGAGAGTTTTCTACCGATACAAAAAGTGCTGCTCACGCGCTACCACTAATTTCAGTTGACGATCTTAAATCAGTTATTCCAACCGACTGTACGCCCGTTGCTATTGAATTGGTTGAAGGCGCCCAGCCATTAACTGAATACAAACATCCTGAGCGAGCTTTTTACATTTTCGGACCCGAGGATGGCTCAGTGCCTAAGTCCGTAATGGCTTGGTGCCAAGAGGTAGTGTATGTGCCAACAAAAGGCTGTATGAACTTGGCGGCAACAGCTAATGTTGTTCTCTACGATCGGCTTCAAAAAGGAACCGTACATGGTAAGCCGTGGGGGCCAAAATCAACGGAAAGCTAGCGTTTACAGGTTTGATTGTTAGTCAAACCCGCTCTTAATGGTTTTAATTAGGTGAGCAGCCTTAAAATTCGCATGGCATTACTTCGGGGCAAACTCCCTAAAGGCAAGCTTAGAATACGACCACTTTACAATTTGGATACACAGCAAATTAGTTATACCAATCCTACTCATTAGTTGGTCGTTATTAGTCGTATATAGTATTGCTTGAATCAAGTGAAAAAGCACAGTTACTAGTTGTCCTAATGACACCATTTTTGACGCTGAGACAAGTGATTGCTGTCGACTCGGTTTAATAAATAGTCAGTAGGATTGCTATTATGTCTTGATTAGCGATTTAGTTTGAAATGCGCATTGCTCTCGAACAAGTCCATAATTATTGGCTGTAAAACATCTGCCAGTTTAATGTGCTCAGTGGCTTGCCAATGAATACCTTCCTTGGGGCAAGACGCAACTATTTGGCCTAAATCCAAATACCTACAACCGAGTTCTTGCGCTTGCTGCTGATAGTAATGGGCTAATTGCTGAGACTTAAGTGCGCCGCCTTTGAACATGTCGCTAAAGCCATCAATTTCGTGTATCGCTGGTGGCGTAAGCAAGATGACCTCAGCAGGACTCGACTTTGAAGCGTGTTGGTAGGATTGAATTTCCTGAACGATCCGCGCTGCGCCGCGCGCAATATCATAGGCTGATTGGTTCAAAAAGGCCTTTAAGTCGTTGGTTCCCAAAAGTACGAGTACTAAGTCTGGAATATGTGATTCGAGAATTGGTCGTAAGTGGCGCATTCCATTTCGGTCCCCTTCATAGGGGTCTTCGTGTACGGTCGTGCGTCCAGGTTGTCCGGCTTCTATAACTTCGTAAGCTGGGCCAAGCTTATCGGCAAGAATGGTTGGCCAGCGTTGTCGCCGACTGTAACGGCTGCCATCATTTGGATTCGCTCCCCAAGTATTTGAGTCTCCAAAACATAGTATGCTTGGCATGTAAGTCCTTCGCTGCGTTAAAAGCTTTGTATAATGGCCAACTATGCCTCTTCTAACAACAAATTATCTCGTTGAATTTCTGTTTCTTGTTCACAGTGCATAATTTTGTTGTTGTTTTGATATTCAGGTCCAACAACCCAGGCCTGGCGTCTACGGTACTCACTGGGTGAGCAGCCTACGTAATTCCTAAATATGCGAGAAAAATAAGCAGGGTCGTCAAAACCTAAGCGCTGTCCAACACGATGTACCGACAAATTGCTCGATAGTAGTAATCGTGCGGCTTCAGTTAAGCGGTGTTTTTTCTGATAGTTTTTGGGACTTGTTCCAAAAAGCTCGTACCAAATTCGACGAAAGGTTGAGTAAGAGATATTGAGATCGTCCGCTATTTTTTCGAACATTACCGTGTGCTGATGGTTGGTTTTTAAGCTCAGTGCTATGTCACGTAACTTAGCTACCAACTCGTCGTCTTCATTCACAGGGGCGGGCATTAGTGTTTCTAAGATAACCCGTTCACTAAGCTGCTCTATAATGTCGCAAGGTCGTGTGGTTTCGGCTGCTTTTTTTAGTTCAATGATGGCGTCACTAACGCTATAACGATTGTTTATTTTTCGAACTGCAATTTTAGGATCGAGCCAAGCATTATCGAATAAACGGCTGAGTTGACGTTGATCGTATATAAAATACATCTCTTCCCAATTCTGACCCGCCTCAGGACCATAGTGGTATTTTTGTCCGGGAAGTTGCACTAAAACGCAGGGCGCTTCAACGCGGTAAGTAATGCCGTTGACTTCGTAAAAACCTTTCCCACTGAGGATGACTGAAAAATTTACAGTAGGGCACTCGTAATTAAGCGTAAAAGGCTTATTCGGAAAGTAACCAATTTCTTTTAAACCACGGTCTTTAGTATGGCGTAAAAAGTCTTCAAGAACGAAAAAAAAACCTTTCTTAAACAGATGGCCCATAGGGTTTCCTTAGCACAAGGCAAACAACAAATGCGCCTTAAGATAGGCGCATTTTAGCTTTACAATAGTGGCCTACTATTGAAAATCATAGGCTTCTTGTAACATCGCTATTGCATCTTCAGGACTGATAGTACCACCAACGAGTTCAGTAGAAACGTCGTTTACTGCACCACCGAGATGTGCGCCCAGTATTTGATCCACAAAGCCATGCACATAGGTACTTTCAGGGACCAATGCCGCCATACGTAACATTAGTGGTTCTTTAACTTCTTTTGCTGAATTACCATTAATCGGCAACATCATGGCTTCGGACGCGAGCTGGCCTAAGTTTTGTTCATTGAGCCAAAACTCCATAAATTTAGCTGCAGCAGGGGAAGCGGAATTGGTAAACGCCCAACCATCGATACCGGAAATAATGTCATTGAGTTGGCCTTCACCGCCAGCCACCGTTGGGAAACGACCAAGCCCTAAACTATCTGCCGCAACACCTTTTTTAGAGTGTGAATTGTCTTGCTGGATTTTATAACCCCATTCACCTTGCAACTGCATGGCCGCTTCGCCATTACCAAATTGGGCAAATGCATTCGCAGTATCTTGTGCCATGTAGCCTTTTTGGAAAGGTTTCATATCACTTAATCGGCGTAATTGAACGGCAGCTTCTAAGAACGCTGGGTCGCCAAAACCGTTTTCAATTGCGTCTTTGAAGATATCTGGACCGCCAATACGCATGGCCAAGTAGCTATAGTAAAAGTGCGCCGGCCAACCTTCGCTAGCACCAATTGCTAAAGGAGTAATCCCTGCTGCTTTAAGTTTTTCAACTGCGCCAATGAACCCTTCCCAGGTTTCAAGTTCGCTGGTTTTGACGCCCGCTTTGTTTAAAAGCCCAGTATTGTAATAAAGCATAGTAGGTTTACTGACCGACGGTAAGCCATAAAGACGTCCGTCTACGCGGTAGGCATCCACGGCGCCTTTGGGTAGCTCTTTTTGTAAGGTCGGTAAATAGTCTGTCATATCTGCAAGTAGGCCTGAGCGTGCACGATCTGAATAGTCTGCACCGCCCCAAGTACCAATAATGTCAGGCTTGCTATCGGACATAAGCAGCGTTTGCAGCTTGGTTTTAAATGCTTCACCGCCAATGTACTCAAAATTTACCTGAATATCTGGGTTCTGGGCATTAAAGCGTTCAACTTGGTCATCCCAGGTGGCGTTTACTACCGACTCATTACTGGTATGTAGAACCGTAACTTCTGTTGGAGCTGCGTTAACTGAAAATACGCTAGCGATACCTAAAGCAAGTGCAATCTTTGCAAGTTTCATGTTTCTTCCTTTTTATTGTATATGTAGGGTTGTGCAATTTATTAAGTACTAATTAATGACGCGATAAACAGCTGCGCCGCTTTGCGTGTCAAAAATATGTAACTGCGATAAATCAATATGTAAGGTCATTGCCTGGCCACTTTCTAAGGCATAGTTGGCGCTGACTTCAACCTTAAAGCTTTGTTCTCCTCGGCTGACTACAATAAGGGCGGTTGCACCGAGTAATTCATAGCTGTCGATGTTGGCCTCAAATTCGTGTAATGGATTGTTATGACTACATGTCTTTGGACTTAAGTAGATATCACTAGGGCGGATACCAAGATCCACTTCTCCAACATTGCCGCTGTAGCTTTGGTCAAGCTGAACATCGTTTCCGGCAAAGTTAAGCCAATAGTTACTGCTGTCGTCTATACGGACGTCGCCTTTTAAAAAGTTCATGGTTGGCGAGCCAATGAAGCCAGCAACAAATTTAGACTGTGGATGCAAAAACACATCTCGAGGTTTGCCAATTTGAGCAATGTGACCTTCGTGCATAATGACCACTCGGTCAGCCAAGGTCATTGCTTCCACTTGGTCGTGAGTGACGTACACGGTGGTTTTTTTAAGTTGATCGTGTAGCTGCCGTATTTCGGCACGCATGGTGTGGCGTAGCTTGGCGTCGAGATTAGACAGCGGTTCATCGAACAAAAATACATTCGGTGTTCGCACCATTGCTCTACCCATTGCCACTCGCTGACGTTGTCCACCAGAGAGATCTTTAGGTTTTCTATCTAACAGTGGTGTAAGTTCAAGCAGTTCAGCGACGTCTCGAACTTTGCTATCAATGATTTGCTTATCAACTTTGGCTAAACGAAGACCAAAGCCGATATTTTTGTAAACACTTAAGTGCGGGTATAAGGCGTAGCTTTGAAATACCATCGCGATATTTCGCTCTTTAGGCTCTAAATCGTTAACCACTTGTTGGTCAATTTCAATACAACCTTCACTGATATCCTCTAAGCCAGCTATCATTCTCAAGGTTGTTGATTTGCCGCAGCCAGAGGGGCCTAAGAGCACTAGAAATTCGCCACTTTCAATTTTGAGGTCGATGCCTTTGACGATATGTGCGCCTGGGTAGGTCTTATGTACTTGTTTAAATTCGACAGTTGCCATGCTAATTATCCTTTTACTGCGCCGCCGGTGAGACCAGCAACGATATATTTTTGAGCGACGATGAAAAATGCTAGCGCTGGAAGTACTGTAATTGAGACGTAAGCAAGTACTTTGTTCCACTCCACTGCGAACTCACCCTGATACTGCATAATGCCAAGGGTCCAAGGATACAAATCACTATTGTTTAGAACGACCAAAGGCAATAAGTAGTTGTTCCAACTTGTCACTAAGACAAACACGCCTACGGTGGCCAATATTGGGGTTGATAATGGAATGACAATTTCAAAGAAAAATCGTGCGTAGCCGCAGCCATCAACGCGAGCGGCGTCAAACAATTCAGCGGGTAATTGCTCAAAAAAGGTTTTGAAAAGCAAGATGGCCATCGCTAAGCCAAAAGCGACCTGTGGGATAACCACGCCATAAAATGAATCCAACAAGCCTAAGTCTCTTATCTTGATAAACAGAGGCAAAATTCCAGTGGCGAAAGGGAACATCATGCCTAGCAAAAAGTAGCTGTATACGTAGCGGTGGCCAACAAAACGAATATGCGAAAAAGTAAACGCGGTCATCGCGCCACCAAGTAAGGTTAAAATCAGCGTCATCGAAGAAATAACAAAGCTGTTTTTCATCGAATTCCATAGAAATGGGTTATTGAGAACAGCGCCGTAGTGTTCAAATTCCCAGTTGTTAGGTAGGCCAATTGGATTTGACTGCAACTCACCAAGACTTTTAAATCCCCCTAAGACGGCGGCAAGTAGGGGCACCAATACAAAACCAGCGATAAGCATTAAATAGCAGATCTTGACCCAATCGTTCATAAAGCGTTTTTTCATGACTTATAATCCTATTTCTTATCTTTCATGAAGGCGTTTTGATAAGTAAACGCAAAAACAACACAGGCAATGAACAACAACACGCCTATAGCACTACCAAAACCAATTCGCATTCTGGATATTCCAAAGGTATACAGATAACTAACGATGGAATGGCTGGAGTGGCTTGGACCGCCGTTGGTTAAGGGAATGATTAAGTCAAACAATTGCAATGCGCCCAAAATACTGAAGAACATTGATAGAATAATGGCGTGCTTAATCAGTGGGATCTTGATTAAAAAGGTGGTTTGTAAGCGGGTTGCACCATCGATTTTAGCCGCTTCTACGAGATCGTTAGGTACGCCTTGTAAGGCTGCAATAAAGATCATCATATGAAATCCAAAATACTTCCAAATAATGACTATTAAAATTGCGGCAAAGGCCCATTGCTTATCACCAAGAATGAAGTAGTTTTCCAAACCAAAGAACTCGGTGAACATATTAACCACGCCGTAATTACCGTCGTAGATGAACTTCCAAATCAGACCAGCAACAACTTCAGCTAAAATGTAAGGTAAAAAGAAAATGAGTCTAAAAACTGTGTTTGCCCATGACTGCTTGTAGACACAAAGCGCGACTGAAAGGGCGAGAGGAAGTTGAATTAACAATGAAACAGCGACGATTTTTAAGGTATTTCCAATCGCAGTATGAAAGGCACTGTGACCAATAACTTTACTGTAGTTTTGTAAACCTAAGTAGTTATTAAGCTCCCCAATACCATTCCAACGATAGAAACTAAAGAACGATGCTTCGAACAAAGGTACAACTACAAATAAGGTAAATAGGCACAATGCTGGTGGAAGAAACAACAATAGGGTCCAAAGACGCCCCCCTTGATTGTTGCGTGAAAACCAAGACGTCTGCGCCTTACCTTGGCTTAAACTTGTAGTATCTTGCGGCATAAGAAATTTCCCTAATAGCCAATTCAACTGAACTAATAAACTGAAATAAATCTAATAAACCCATCAACGTAAATTCATCTTAGGATTAGTGTTGGCTAGATTGAATAGACGAACTGTTCAAGGCTCTTGGACGAATCGTTCAATGTGAACTAGATCGTTATTTAAAAAGTCCAAAAGCGATCTAGATAGTGATGAAAAACAAAACTACTGATTATGGTTTTTGGTTTTTATGTTTAGCGGTGATTTGATAGTCAAGATAATCAAACTGGGCTAGTAACTGTTGTTGACGTAAATCTTCGCAAAATAATCCTACGAAACTGCCAGTAAATTTTTGACTGCCGTACTCATCGCTTAAGATAGAGGCATCGAGACAGGGCCCAATGTTGTGCCAAACACCGTTTGCCAAGCAATAACTTGCGTGTAGGTGTTTTCCTTGTAACTCGAATGCAAGTTGAACCTTACAGGTGGCGTCGATTGCGATGCGGTACTGGGTATACTCAGTTTTACCCGCTAAGGTGCTACTGAGTATAGAGATAGCCCGCTGGCCTAAAGACTCACTCCAATAAACTTTGAGATAGTAAAAATTGCTTTGGCTATAGAAGCAGGTGAGACCGGCGCTGCATAAGTGGTGTTTGGGTTCAACGCTAAGGCTGGTTTCGAATCTGCAATTAAAATGACTTATTCGACGTGCTAGCAATGACATGTGACGACTACTAAACAATGAGCCCGTGCCTTTGATTTCAATACCTGGGTTGGTGAGTCGAATACAGTCATTACGCAATGGCAGTCGATAGCTTTGGTAGTCGTCAGCGAGCTTGTTTGGGTCAAAATTGTCGCGTCCAAAAGAATAGGGGAGCTGCCCTATTGTTTCTGGGTGTTGTAGAGGTGGCTCACAGGTAAGTTGCGCTTGTTTGCCGCCATCTTTTAAGCGTAACCAGCCATTGTCTGTCCATTGACAGGCTTGCAAGGCGGTTTCTCGACCAAGAATGCAATTGGCTTGTTCGGCAAACGGACGAGCACATAGATGGGCGATATAAGGCTGACCTGATGCGGTATGCACCAAACTACCATGCCCAGATTTTGCAAGTTTTGAATGCGGTTCAAAGCGGTGTAGTTTCACGCTGTCATCAATTGCAAATTCGTCAAACTCATCGAGACAATTGCTTAAAACAATGGATTGTGGATCAGGTTCGTAGGGGCCAGTAACGTTAGTGCTGCGTAGCATCACCACCGCATGACCATAGCCAGTGCCACCTTCGGCAGTCATTAAATAGTAGTAGTCGCCACGTTTATATAGATGTGGGGCTTCGATACATCCACGTTTAGTGCCACCAGTTGTTAAGCGGGTTACATTACCAACCAAGCTGTTCGTTTCCAAGCAATACTGCTGCACAACAACCCAGCCGGGGTGATCGTAGTTACTGCGGTTTTCCCATTCAAGACTGACTAACCACGCAAGCCCATCATCGTCATGAAATAAAGACGGATCAAAACCGCTACTATTTAAATAGCTGGCCTCGCTCCATGGGCCTTCGATATTTGGCGCAGTGACCACAAAATTGTCGAGGTCAAAGTATCCCGAGCGCATGGAATAAACATTGCTATACACCAGATAGAAAAGACTTTTATCGTCGTTATAGCTTAGGCAGGGAGCCCATACACCGCGCGCAGTATCAAGGCTACTAAGGTCAAGTTGGGAGCTTCTATCAAGAGCGTAACCAATTTGTTGCCAGTCGCTCAGATTATTAGACTGGTAAAGCTTTACCCCAGGGAACCATTCAAAGGTTGATGTTGCTATGTAGTAGGTATCACCGACACGCAAAATGGACGGGTCTGGATTAAAACCCGGTAAAATTGGATTGTTAATCATAAGTCCTCACTGACTAAACTATTGTGTGCATGCTGACATGTAGTTTCACTATGGGTAAGACACAAATCGTTCAACTTACTTGGATAAATCGTTCGTTGTGATAATGATCGGATTTTGTTTCGATGGCTTGTTCATGCTTTTACTGACATCGAGTCGTTAGATGATTTAAGCTATGCTCATCAAAATTCGCTACAGGTTTCACTCGACCAAGTTATTAATCGGTCGATAATTGGAGAACAACATGACCAACAAAAATGACGTTATAGCCCAAAGCGATCCGCAGTCTCGTTATCTATTTTTTATGCAAAGCGCCGTTGATCACCAAGAAATATGGATCCTCAATGATAGTGATGGCTGCGTTATGTTTAATACTGATGATGAAGACTGTGTACCCGTTTGGCCGAGCCAAGAACATGCACAAGCTTGGGCTGTTGACGAATGGCAGGATTGCGAAGCCAAATCAATAGAACTTAAAGTATGGCTGGAACGCTGGACGCGCGGCTTAGAAGGTGATGAATTGGCTGTTGTGGTGTTTCCTAACATAGAACAGGAAGGCTACGTAATGGATCCCGAAGAACTAGACGCTGCTTTGCGTAAAAAAATGAACAAACAACAATCGCGTTAAGCCAACAGGGCTAAACTTCGGCCCTGACTTCCTTATAGAAATAATCCCAAATAGATAGACTTGTTTGCACAAGTGAGTAATTACAAGGAAGAGTTTTTAGTTGTCAAACAGCGACATTGAAGCTTTTACTATTACACCATTAGCAGAATCCACAGGGTGGAAATTCTGATACATGAAGTACATCTGCTTCTAAGCGACGGCACCGATTATGTATACATTAAATTTTGATACTGCTGAATTCCTTCGTGAATATTGGCAAAAGAAACCAATTGCCATTAAAAATGCATTCAATGCATTCGAAGATCCCATTTCTGCAGATGAACTTGCTGGTTTAGCCATGGAAGATGATATTTCTTCACGAATTGTGCAAACACAAGCTGATGCTTGGAGTGTGGTCCAAGGACCATTTGAGGATTATGAAAAATACGGTGAAGATGGCTGGCAGTTATTAGTCCAAGCTGTGAATCATTGGTATCCAGCATCTCAACCACTGGTGGAAGCCTTCCGCTTTTTGCCTGATTGGCGTTTTGATGACTTAATGGTCTCGTTTGCGACACCCAAAGGCGGCGTTGGGCCACATATCGACAATTATGATGTTTTTATTATTCAAGGCGAAGGCGAACGGCGTTGGCAAGTCGGTAATATCGGTGAACATCAGCAGCGCGGCGGTGATAAAAACAGTCCTCTAGTGGACGACTTTGACCCTATCATTGATGTTGTATTAAGCAAAGGCGATGTACTGTATATCCCACCTGGTTACCCCCATTGTGGTGAGACTTTATCGCTTGCCTTAAGCTATTCGATAGGGTTTAGAGCCCCAAGCCAACAAGAGCTATTAACTGGACTTGCTGATTCATTAATCGACAATAATTCTGGTGAACAGCGATTTACATCAACTCAAGAGAAGGCCAACAAGGGACTTGTGGGTCAACAACAGCAACAAGCTATGATGGATATGTTAGCCGAGCTAGCCACTAACCCAAGCCAATATCAAACCATGTTAGGTAAGCTACTGAGTCAAAACAGATTTGAACTAGACCTAAATCCAATTGAACAAGCGATTTGCGAAGCTGATGTTATTGAAGCCATCGAAGACGGTGCGAGCATCCAACGTATTGGCGGTTTAAAGGTCTTGAAACTAGAAGCTGATACACAAGCCCACCTTTATGTGAATGGTGAAGTTATTAATGTTGATGGCATTGATGCTGATATTGTAAGCCTCATCGCAAATGAGCACTTGTTCAGTCAACAGCAATTATCAACTTGGGTTAGCCAACCTTCGGTAATGACACTACTGTCTGAGTTTATCAATCAAGGTTGGTTTTATTTCTCTGAATAATGGTTCGAAAGTGTAGTCGCCACATTCAGACTGTCCTTACTTCTTGGATATGTGGATAAGAAAAGATGAAGACCGGAATGCTGTAGAGCAAGATGTTGATTAGGCTGTAGTTGTAAAGCAATAGGAAAAGAGCTGACTAGCCACAGTACTTGGATGTTTTTCTTGCTCCTCATCCAAAGAAACGTAAATTACGACTACTCGAAACTGAATCTAAACTGAAAACGCCATTTACAAGTGACTGCTCTAACTCATTGCTAAGCAAAAGTGGGTTAGGGTGGTTAGCATACTTCTGCCCCAAAGTAAGATACGCCTTCTTCAAGAAACAACATTATCGCCAACGCATGGCTACCTTGGCGATATTCAAAAAGCTAGTTCGTCTATTTATGTTCCGAAAACCTAGCGTGATAGGGAGTCAATTCGTTTCCTTCAATTGTTAGGGGGCGGTAGAGCATAGGTCTCCGGCCTCTGATCCAGCGTTTACCGGTACACATTTCTAGTTCTTCAGCTTTTAGATCGGCAATAACCATATCGTTATCAACGCTATCAGTTTCAGCGATAATTTCTCCATAGGGATTGAGCACCATCGCATTACCCGTTCTAACTTCATTCATATCTACCCCAACACCGTTACTAAAGATCAGAAACATGCCATTGTCATGAGCACGAGCGGGTAGCCAACGCATTAACCATTCTCTTCCTTTTGAGCCTTGCATCTGTGAACGAATCGACTCAGGATCTTGCTTACGGTTAAGCCAAAGTTGGGGATCAATCAACCCCATCGCATTTGGGCTGCGAGAGTTCGTTCCACCCGTTTGATGAGGGGCAACAAGGATGTCGGCCCCTAGTAATGCTGTGATTCGAGCATTCTCTACCAAGTTATTGTCCCAGCAAATTAGAATACCCACACGGCATTCATGTGGTGTATTAAATACAGTATATTCATTCCCACTGGTCATGTGTTTGCTGACAAAGGTATGCAGCTTTCTGTGTTTTGCTATCTGACCGTCAGGCATCGCCATTACGTAAGAATTATAAAGATTTCCGTCCGTGTCCTTTTCAATTAAACCAACACCGATGCTAAGTTGATATTTATCTGACATTTTAAGCAACAGTTGAGACGTTTCCCCTTGTGGAATGAACTCGGACAAATCATCGATCTCTGGTTTTTTAAGTTTTGAAACATGCCAGTAGCCAGTAACACACATTTCGGGGAAAACGATAATTTTTACCCCTTGTTTAGCCGCCTTTTCTGCGTAACTTTGAATGATTGATAAATTGTATTTTTTGTCGTCAGCATGGTGGTTAAACTGAACAGTGGCAACACGGATATCTTTCATAACGATTCCTCTTCTAGTGAATATCATCATTTTAAAAAGATCCTTTGATTCCGTATAATGAATAAAAATCCCATGTTTAATAAGTATATGGAATGGATATTAGTGATTTACGTACATTCTGCCAATTAGCGGAAGATGGTAACTATCGTGTAGCTTCAGAGCACTTACACATTACTCAGTCAGCTTTAACTAAAAAAATTCAACGCCTTGAGGCTTATTGTGAAGTGGTTTTATTTGAAAGAGGTCGTCAAGGAGCTAGCCTGACTGCGGCTGGAGTGGACCTTTTACCTGAAGCGCAGCGCATTGTTTTGAGTTTTGAATCTTATAAATCTCTAACCCAACGTGTTGCCAAGGGAATTGCAGGTTACCTCAATATAGGTTTTGGTATCTCTTCCTATCACCTTGCGCCAGATTACATAGCGAAGTTTAAAAGAAAGTACCCGGAGATCCATATCACACTCAACGATATACCATCTCAAAAGCAAACGCAGGAGTTGCTTTCGGGGGAACTTCAGCTCAGTTTTAGTCGGCTTCCAGCCATTGCTCCGCTGACGGGCGTGAAACTCTCAACGGATTACTTGGTGCTAGCTACGCATAGCAGTCAAATCATCGATAAAAACAAATTGTGGTCTTCATTAGATGCAATCGATTATCTACAGCTCAATCCGGAACGGGGTATGGGTCTAAGCCAACAAATAAATGGGCTATTAAGGGAACATGAGATAAATCTGAATGTTGTTCAAGAGGCTGATGATATTCAAACACTGTTGGCGCTGGTATCTGCAAATTTGGGCTTCACCATTGTTCCGGCAAGTGTAAAGCAGATTGCGAATGAACACGTCGCTTTTTGGAAGCTAACAGGAGAAAACAGCTCGTGGGACGTTGGTATGATTTGGAATGAGCACTTAGAGAGCGCTGCAAAAGGAAACTTCATTCAATATGTAGAGCAACTTCGGGCTCAATAGCAATGATTTTTGGATGTGTTCTACCTCATGATTGTCGAGAAATGTGCATGGGTGTTGAGCTAACTCATTTGTGCCCCTTTCGGTGCTAGCCTCACTACTTACACTAGTTCTGATTATTTTTCCTTTTCCCAAATAGAAGTAATGTCGAAGCTAGATGTACGGACATATATTTTGTCGGTAGAATACTCTTTCGCGGCTGCACATGAATTTCAGTCCATTTTAGAGAAAATACGATGATTGTAGAAAATGTGCTTCCTGAAAGTTACGCAGAAATGCTTAAGGTTTGGGAAAATTCAGTCCGAGCAACTCATGACTTCATAACAGAAGAAGATATTGAGTTTTTTAAACCAATTATCATTGAGCAGGCATTTCCTGCTGTCACGTTAAGATGTGTGAATAATGAAAGTGGTTCAATTCAAGGTTTCGTGGGTATCCACAACTCAAAGGTTGAAATGCTGTTCATCTTAAATGAGGCAAGAGGACAAGGCGTAGGTAAGGTGCTACTGCAATACGCAATAGAGCAGTTAGGTGCAACCAAAGTCGATGTAAACGAACAAAATCCACAGGCAGTAGGTTTCTACGAGCATATGGGGTTCAAAATAGTTTCACGCTCGCCACTTGATGATATGGGAAAACCTTTTCCAATTCTGCATATGACACTTTAAAGCTCGGTTTGTCGTAACCAAGTTTGTTAGAAGAAACGCCCAAAGCTAATAACTTTGGGCGTTTCCGTGTACGGTGGGAAATCTCCCTGCAAACATTTGAGATGTCACAACATAAAGTTTTTTGGGATACTTTTATTAATCCAAATAAGACACGTTTGAGGCAATTTTCTAACGTGTTTCTGTCCAGAAGTGGGTTAGGACGTGCTGACTCATTTATGCCCATTGCTTGTTAGGTAGATAGTCCAATAAAACCTTAAAAATTCGCCATCCCCCTTCGCAAAACTAAACGTTTACTAAGCGCTTCTTCAATGCTCTGTCGAGGAAAACTGAACGTTTAGGTCTGCGCACTTTTTCACTGTTAATATATACAGCCTCTACATTTCTCAAGCTGCTTTTTGTCAAAACGGTCTAGAAAATTTGAACGCTGACCATTGATAAAATTGAAAGAAAACCTCAGAGTAGACAATAAGTTAAAGAGAGAGCATGATCCGACTGGCGACTTTACGCTAGGTCACACTCTCTGTGATAGGAAGCGTGATCATTGAATGGATAGGAAGCACGTACTTCCTACTTAGTGTTATGTTGCTAGGATGGTTTGTGCAAGGATCTGGTTCACGGTTATGTTAATTAAAGCAGCTTTAGACCAAAAGCTGACGATCGGAAAATTAAACGCAGACACAATTTTCATATTGTGTGGATAATGTGAATTAGCTTGCGTATTTACCTAACTTCTGGACATAATTTGTACACCAAAAGAGTAGTTATAACCTAAGGTGCTGCTTCATCGTTTTACCTATTACTCAACTAAATAATTATACGGGGAGAATTTTAATGTACGAAATTGCAAAAATCCTTGGTCTAACAGTGTTGCTTTCGAGTACAGCTAAGGCGGATAACGTTGAGGTGTACGTTACTGATTTACTTGATAACACCCAAAATGGGTATTGTCTGGACATTGCGAAAGGTAAAGGCGCGGATGCCAACCCCGCTGATGGTATGCAAGCGCATACATGTTATAGCCCGTTAGGTGAAGTTTTAGTTGATCAGGCGTTTGATCCAGCTAAATTCGAAGAAGGCGTCTTGTATATGCCAGAGTTCGATGTTTGTATGCAAGCCTCGTCGACCGAAATAGGCGCATCACCCGAGTTAACGACTTGCGATGGCTCAGAAGCACAGAGTTGGGTGTTTGATGGTGAAGGTACAATCGCGCCAGCAGCTGCGCCTGAAATGTGTCTGACGTTAACAGGAGATACGCGCACTGGGAGAAGTGACGAAAATCAAATGAAAGCTATGACTTTAGAGGCTTGTTCTGTTGACTTGGCACCTGTTCAGATGTGGTCCAATAGAACTGCCGATTGAACTGGACCTCTGCATCGAATGTGGCTCCATACTAATTAAGAAATAACAAGACACCCATCGCAATAGAAATAAAAAGCCCCCCATAAAAGGAAAGAACAAGGCACTCATAATAGTGGCACTCACGGAATGATGGTCTAGGCTTAAATGATTATTTAATCAATAAGAGTTCTGAGATGCCAAGGCCACGTAAGGAGCAAGTGAGTTTATCGGATACGCCTTATTACCATTGTATTTCGCGCTGTGTGCGTCGGGCTTTCTTGTGTGGCGAAGACGTTGTAAGTGGGCGCAGTTTTGAGCATAGGCGGCAATGGGTTGAGGACTATTTGCTTAAACTCGCTGGTATTTTCTCGATAGATGTTTGTGCCTTTGCGGTGATGAGCAATCATACGCATTTGGTATTGCATGTGGATCAACAACAAGCCCTCAGTTGGTCTATGGAAGAGGTTCTACATCGTTGGCACTCCTTGCACAAAGGAACTTTACTGACGCAATGTTACCTTAATCCAGAATTACGCCCTAAGCTTGATGCAGTGCAGCTACAGTCTGTTAGGGATACAGCAGAAATCTACCGTCAACGCTTGTTCGATTTAAGTTGGTTTATGCGCCATCTCAACGAACACATAGCCCGTGAAGCCAACAAAGAAGACCAATGTACTGGTCGATTTTGGGAAGGTCGGTTTAAATCTCAAGCCTTACTTGATGAAGCTGCGTTGGCTGCTTGTATGGCATACGTAGATTTAAACCCAATCCGCGCAAAGATAGCAGACAAACCAGAAACCTCAGCCCACACCAGTGTAAAACAACGAATTAAACAGGCCAAGTACGCCAAGCAGCCTAAAGCTTTATATCCGTTCGTAGGTAACCCTCGTAATAACATGCCCAAAGGCCTGCCATTTGAGCTTAAAGACTATTTAGCCCTCGTTGATTTAACCGGCAGAGCTATCCGCCAGGATAAGCGCGGGTATATTAGTGCTAGCCACCATTCAATATTAGAGCGGCTAAACATCGACCAAAGCAGCTGGCTTACGCTTACGACAGGCTTAGAGCAGCAATTCGGTGCGGTGGTCGGTAATTGCGCGAATATGTTGCTATATAAAAGTGAGCATAAACACCAACGCCTGCATGGTATGGGCGCCGCCAAGCGACTACTGAACAGCGCTTAACTTTTTCTAACGACAGTCTTCTTGCAGTTCTAACAAACATGAGTCCACTTACTGTGGCTTAGATACAACAAAGGAGGCTAAATTCAGAAAGAGTGACGATTTCCTGGTCCTCGTCAGAGGTCTTCATGGTCTAAAGGACAATTGTTTTTGAGGAAGTGCTGTACTAACTTATCATGGGTGTCTTTTTAACTTCTTTTTTAACTTTCTTTTAACTGCCATTTGTAACTATTAGTTGCTAACTATTTTTTAAATAATTTTGTACTAACTTATTCTGTTTTATTAATTCTTGCTAGCTTATTCTTGGCTGTCTTGTTAATTCTCTGTCTTGTTAATTTCTTTTAATTCCTATAGAACGTCGACTCTTATAATAAGGAGTATTTGTGTCCAATAAATTTACAGATCAAATTGTATTTAATCGTTCAATAAATTAAAGCACTGATAATAATGAACTTTAAACTCATGGCCTGATCTTTGCGTTAGTCTCGAACTTCTAGCCTTGTACAAAGTTTACTTTATGCATTTATTGCCGTTAAGACAGTTCAAAATAAACCTTTTTCACAAGAGCAAATTCCGAATGGTTTTCGGAGTCTTGTTAAGTAGTTTGTTTATTAACAATCCAGCAGCTAGCGCTGTTCCAAACTCTTGTAAGGTGCAATTAGCAGTTGGGAATTCGTATAATTTAACTCTCCCTGACGAGCAATGCTATGATTCTATCAATTTAGGTAGCTACGCTACTTTAACGATTGAGAGTAACGTTGAGGTTTACTCATCCTTAGATTTGGGCGCATATTCACACCTTAATATTCGTGGATCACATGCTCGTTTAATCAATTATGGTGAAGCATACTTGGGTGATATGTCCTTAGTAAGCAACTTTGATAGTTTTGATAACTTTGGCGATTTACACTTCTCCTATTCAGCCAAATTGGAGAATTTTAGTTCGAGTATTTTCCTAAATACCAACCGCGTTACGATGGATTTTATGTCGTCAGTTGTGAATGATGGACGAGTGATTAATCAAGGCGAACTCTCTATCCGTGGGAATATTCAGAATAACTACGGAGCTAGCTTTATTAATCAGGGACAACTGATTAAAGAAGATATTGGAGTGTTTGAAAATCGTGGTCTCTTTGTTAATCAAGGCGAGATACGCTCCAACGGAACACCGCTAGAGCCTTGGAAAAATACAGGAACGTTTGAGAACATGGGTTCCTTTTTGACTAATAACTTAGATCAAATTACAAATGAAGGAGAGTTTAGGAATACAGGTTTGTTCATTCTTGAGCAAGGTGGTCGGTTCCAAAACCAAGGTAGCTTTGTAAATTCAGGCGATCTAGTCATCAATGGTCAATTTGATGGTTCCGGTCTGCTGCGTATGCAATCAGGGAATTTGAAAGGCAGTGGGCTAGTTGAGGCAGATATCTTTGTTGACAGTAACTCAACACTTAAACCGGGGGATTCAATCGGAACCTTGGATATTCATGGTGATCTAGCATTGGCTGGATTACTCGAAATAGAAATCGCCAGTGCTTCTAGCTATGACACACTGAATGTTGGCGGTCTTTTGAGTCTTTTTGACACAAGCAGTTTTTCTTTTTTGCTCGATGAGCATCACCAAATCAGCGATGGGACATCTTTTGCATTTATTAAGGCCGATGGCTTTGATTTTTTTGAATATTCTAGCTTTGAAAAGTACTTTGAGAAATTCAGTAGCAACTTTTTTGTTCACAATCTGGATTCAAATTTAAACTGGAAGATTCGGCATAAAAACGACTCGCTTTTTATCGATTTTTTGACTTTTCAAGTACCTGTTTCTCAGGTTTCAGAGTCTAGTACTTCAATATTGCTACTAATCGCAGTGTTGTGTCTGATACGCAGACCCAAAAATATGAGTTCTAAAACACAAAGACACTAAGACACGCATGAAAGTGGCACTCACGGAATGATGATCTCGGCCTAAAGTATAAGTACCAAGACTCCCATAACAGTGGTATCCCAATTCTTTTTCATGGGTGTCTTGTTATCCACGTTGTTATCCTAATAGAGCTCTGGAAACCGTTTTTGGTGCTGGCCAAAGATGTATTCGCGCAGTTTCTCGCGATAGTGCTCGTCAGCAATGATATTTGCAGCCACGGTATCGCTATCGTTGCGACAGGCTCGCAGCTTAATCTCAATTCTATGCTGCTGCGGGAGTTCAAGTAAGGTGAACTCTTCGGTTTGGATTGCACCGCAGCGCATTTTTAGTCCAGTGCTCGATATGGATAGCACTTCAGTTGTAATGCGTCGCTTTGGACTGCGCACTTTTATATCTGTGGGTTTGTCTATCCGCCAACAGCGTTCTAACCCTTGCATATCGATAACCTCTGGACAAGCCAATAGTGGACGAAGATAGCCAAGGTCACTGGGGGTGAATTGTATTGGAAACCATAGCTTGAACTCCCCTAAAGACAGTTTCGCTTGCGCAAGTGCACGACTTAGGTGCAATGCTTGAGTACCCGCATTTTTTTGGGCGAGTTGGGGGCTCTCAGCGCAGTCTTCACCGGTAAACATACCGCGAATGAAGTCGAGCTCATCGTGTGTTAATGCCTCCATCGGTCTCCCCAAGCGTTGAATATATTGTCTAATTATCTTAGTCCGCGATTGTGGTTTAATCATGGAGAAATTATGGAGAAATTTTAGAGTTCGTGAATGAACTAAGTTGCAAGTTTGTATGATATTTAAAGGTAGTATCGTTTACGAACTCTAGAATGAAAAGTCATCTAGAACGCGCATATCTTTGTTTATATGTTATACATCCGATTGGATCTTCACCACCAATGCTGGATACCAAATTAAGCGACTTTGCATACCAATCGTTATTCGCGAGGCGCTAATATTCGATTTTTCGAAACTCGTTTATATCTAAAACAGAGCTAGCTGATGCGGCTAGCTCTGTTCAACAATGTGATGAATAGGATACATCGCTTAACCTAATATCCTAGGTAAGCGAGATAAACTTTTATGTGACGGTTTGGGCGTTTGATGTATTAGACAGGCTATTGGATTTAAGCCAAATGGAAGTCCTACTTTGCTGTTAATGCATTACCATCGAAGCGAATGCCAGCCCAGCCGTGTTGGATAAAATTGCGAATATTGGCATGGTCTAGCCCATTCGGGTTGCTTAAAACGTCATCTCGATAGAACTGACCAAAACATGCTAGCGTTGATGGTTCATCTAATCCTAGCGACTGAGCGAAAGCAAAAATTTTGCAAGACCCGTTATTCTGTCCTGCTTGGTTTTCAGTTTCCCCATTTACAAAGCTGACTGGGCTGAACTCAAAATTTGCATCTATAACTTGCATTGTCTGTTCAAACGTTACTTCATTAGGTTTTGAAGCCAATAACTCTAGAAATTGTTTCATATGACGTCCTTTGTCTCTATTTAGCGAAGTGTTCTTCGCAGGTTACTCAATTTTTGAAACGTACTCACGAACAATTTCTTCTCGTAACATGTTAATGAGTACCTATATCTTATTAGGGTATAGGAAATAGTTGGATAGACCATTGTAAGCTGCCATTCATTTGGTAGGGTCTAGTTATTCGATGGGTAGTATATACATAAAGGGAAGGCCGCTGAGTTTCAAGCTATCTTTGATTGATAATCCAGATAGTAGCTGTTGTTCGGTTGCCTAAGCCGATATTAGTTTAGACCTTAAAACGGATAGATCTATTGCTCACAAAACCATAATCGCGCCCGAAGACGCGATTAGTTATTGCAGTTCTAAGCTAGCCATTTTGAATGGTCGCTTTAAAGTCTACTAACTATGACTGAGTTGCCTTAAGTTTTAATCTCATGGCGTGTAATACTGGTTCAGTATAGCCACTAGGTTGATTACACCCGTCGAACACCAATTGACACGCGGCGCTAAAGGCGATGCTTGACTCAAAATTTGGTGACATATTCGTGTAGATAGGGTCGCCGGCATTTTGCCCATCCACGACTTTGGCCATCCGTTGCATGCTTGCCAGCACTTGCTTTTTAGAGCAAATCCCGTGATGTATCCAGTTGGCGAGGTGCTGACTAGAAATGCGCAGTGTGGCTCTATCTTCCATTAAGCCTACATCGTTAATATCGGGTACTTTGGAGCAGCCTACACCTTGATCAATCCAGCGCACCACATAACCGAGTATTCCTTGAGCATTATTGTCTAACTCGTTTTGAATTTGAGACTGAGTTAGTGTTTGGTCTGCTAACAATGGAATGGTTAAAATGTCATCTACCTTGGCTCGAAGGCGCTGGGTAAGTTCTTTTTGGCGGCTTGGCACGTTTACTTGGTGGTAGTGGAGGGCGTGCAAAGTTGCAGCTGTAGGCGAGGGCACCCATGCCGTGTTTGCACCTGCTTGCGGGTGGGCTATTTTAGCTAACATCATTTTAGCCATGTTATCTGGCTCTGGCCACATGCCTTTGCCAATCTGCGCTTTGCCTTGCAAACCACACTCTAGCCCTAAATCGACGTTCTGGTCTTCGTAAGCACTAATCCATTTCATGGTTTTAAGTTGTGCTTTAGGAGCAAATGGGCCGGCTTCCATACTGGTATGTATTTCATCACCCGTGCGGTCTAAAAACCCTGTATTAATAAACACCACGCGTTCTTTAGCAGCACGGATACACTCCTTGAGGTTGACGGAGGTGCGGCGCTCTTCATCCATAATACCTACTTTAATGGTATTACGAGCAAGGCCTAAAGCATCTTCAATGCGACCAAACATCTGCGTGGTAAACGCAACCTCTTCAGGGCCGTGCATTTTCGGTTTTACAATATTAATGCTAGCTGCGCTTGAATTTTGATAGGGGCTATTACCATTTAAATCATGCATTGCGATTAGGCAGCAGATCATGCCATCCATGATCCCTTCAGGGATTTCATCACCATTTTTGTCCAAAATAGCGGGAGTCGTCATCAAATGTCCAACATTACGAATAAACAGCATGCTGCGACCTTTAAGTGAGATTTCACCACCTTTAACGCTAGTGTATTGGCGATCAGGGTTGAGTGTTCGAACAATAGTTTTACCGTTCTTTTGCAAGCTTTCTTGTAAATCGCCTTTCATTAAGCCCAGCCAGTTCTTATATGCTAGCGCTTTGTCTTCGCCATCAACTGCCGCTACAGAATCCTCGCAGTCCATAATGGTTGTAAGTGCAGCTTCCATTAAAACATCTTTTATACCGGCTTTATCAACCCGGCCAATAGGCGTATCGGGATCAATTTGAATTTCAATGTGCAGATTGTTGTGCTTTATCAAAATGGCGCAGGGCGAATCTGGCGCACCTTGATAACCAACCAACTGTTCAGCATCGATGAGCACTACTTCTTCATCATTTTGTAAGGTAGCGGTTAAGGTGTGACCTGTTTTTAATCCGCCTATGCTGTAATTGACCACATCTTTATGGGAAGCGCCATTGAGTGGTGCGGCTTCATCCAAAAATGCTCTTGCGTAAGCCACTACTTTTTCGCCGCGTACAGGGTTGAAAGTGCTTGTTTTTTCAGCACCTTGTTCTTCGCTGATTACATCAGTGCCGTATAAAGCATCATATAGACTGCCCCAACGTGCGTTCGCAGCGTTGAGTGCAAAGCGCGCGTTCATAATTGGAACTACGAGCTGTGGCCCTGCTTGGGTGGCTATCTCTGGCTCGACATTTTCTGTGCTTACTGAAAAATCGCCAGCTTCTGGAACGAGGTAGCCAATTTCAGTTAAAAAGAGTTTGTAAGCTGCTGCGTCAAACGCTGAGCCTAGATGGGCTTTGTGCCAATTGTCGATTTGTTGTTGGAGATATTCGCGCTTTTCTAACAGTGCACGATTCTTTGGAGTGAGGTCGTTGAGAATAGACTCAAAAGACTGCCAAAATTCATCGGCATTAATGCCTGTTCCTGGGATGGCTTGTTGGTTAACTAAATCAAAGAGGGTGCTATCAATGCTCAAGCTTCCCTGTTGAACTCGACTAATCATAGAATCTCTTTTTATAATCAAAGGTTGTTCTAACACTCTATAAAAGTCATCAGCATTTATCCAATTTATGATGTCTATGCTCAATATTCACAGAATAAATGCCATGTAATTGATTACATTTCAACCACACCACTTTCGATTTCATTAGCTACTGCTTTAATGAGCTGTCTCATCCATTGGTGGTCTGGGTTACTTTGCAATAACGGGCTCCAAGCCATTTTTACTTCAAAGGGCTCTATCGCAAACGGGGCAGGTTTTATTAACAGTTTAGGATTATCGCGTTGGGACTGGGCCGCTTTACTCGGAATGGTGAGTATAAGATTTGGTTGCTGGGCGAACAACACCGCTGACAAGTAGTGACGAGTAAACACGGTAATGTTACGCGTTTTACCAATTCGCATGAGTGCCTCGTCTATCCAGCCTAGTTTTAGAACTTCATTTGGATTTACTCCAACACCGGTGCCCATACCAGTCTTGCTTACCCATATATGTTGCGCCTTTAAATACGAAAGTAAATTGAAATTGTCGGCAATTGGATTGTCTTTACTAAAAAGACAGGAGAACCCGTCATGCCAAAGGCTGACTTGGTGAAAGGAGAGGGGGATGTCATCAAAACGGTTGATGATGATATCAACGGTGCCTTGCTCAACATCCTGATATGTGACGTCACTAGGTGTCATAATGTCGAGCCGAATATTGGGAGCTACCTGGCTTAAGCGTAGCAATAATGGCTGAATTAGTGTTGACTCGGCATAGTCGCTGGCCATGATTCTAAATACCCGCTGACTGTTTTCAGCATCAAATTCGGTCGTCGGCTGAACAGCTTTTTCTACATTGGTAAGAACATTTCGAATAATAGGTTGTAGCTTTAAAGCACGCTCTGTCGGCGTCATTCCTTCACTGGTTCTCACTAACAATGGATCGTCGAACAAGTCCCTTAGGCGCTTGAGACCATTACTCATAGCTGGCTGAGTTATCCCCATATGCTTGGCTGCTTGGGTGACATTACGCATACGTAATAAGGTGTCTAAATACACAAGGAGGTTTAGGTCAATACGACTAATATTCATATGGAAAATACCGAACATAATAACTATAAATTTAATAAATTATTACATGCGTGCTTATACTTTGTCCAAGGTTAGATGCACATCCGCAGAGATAGCGCTGACCGCTACTAAGCACCAATGCCTTAGTACCCTACACATAATAAAGGACGAGTATATGTCTCAAATCAATCAAGATATCGAAATGATCGAAGTAGCCAAGCGCACTGCAGGTGCTCCTTGGGACGCTATTAACCCTGAATCCGCTGCTCGTATGCGTGCTCAAAACAAATTCAAGACGGGTTTGGATATTGCGCAATATACCGCTGATATTATGCGTGCAGATATGCACGCGTTTGATAATGACAAATCGATGTACACCCAGTCATTGGGTTGCTGGCATGGCTTTATCGGCCAACAAAAGATGATTTCGATTAAAAAGCACTTTGGTGGTAAGACGGACCGACGCTACTTATACCTATCTGGCTGGATGGTTGCTGCCCTTCGCTCTGACTTCGGCCCCTTGCCGGACCAATCAATGCACGAGAAAACTTCGGTTGCAGGTTTGGTTGAGGAGCTATATACCTTCCTACGTCAAGCTGATGCGCGTGAACTCGGCGGACTATTCCGTGCCCTTGATGATGCACGTGAAGCTGGCGATGCGAGTTTACAAGATTCAATTCAAGACCAAATTGATAACCATGTGACGCATGTTGTTCCGATTATTGCCGACATTGATGCTGGTTTTGGTAATGCCGAAGCTACCTACTTAATGGCCAAGCAGATGATTGAAGCAGGTGCTTGTTGTCTACAGATAGAAAACCAAGTAGCCGATGAGAAGCAGTGTGGGCACCAAGACGGTAAAGTAACCGTACCTCACGCGGACTTCCACTCTAAATTACGTGCATTGCGTTACGCATTCTTAGAGCTTGGCATCGATAACGGAATCATTGTTGCGCGTACCGATTCCCAAGGTGCGGGACTCACCAAAGAAATCGCTGTGGTTAAAGAGCCTGGTGACCAAGGTGATGTCTATAACTCATACTTAGATGTTGAAGAAATTGATGTCATGGAAATGGCTGAAGGTGACGTGTGCTTTAACCGCAATGGTAAATTGGTTCGTCCGAAACGCCTACCTTCTGGTTTGTATCAGTTCCGTGAAGGAACAGGCGAAGATCGCTGTGTATTTGACTGTATTGAAGCAATTAATGCGGGCGCCGATCTTTTGTGGATTGAAACTGAAAAACCACACATTGGTCAAATCAAAGAGATGATGGATGGCGTTCGTGAAGTTCACCCTAACGCAAAATTGGTTTACAACAACTCACCATCATTTAACTGGACACTCAATTTCCGTCAACAAACCTTCGATGCAATGCTAGAAGCGGGTGAAGATGTATCTGGATACGAACGTGAAAACCTAATGAGTGCCCAATACGATGAGAGCATTTTATCGACTCGCGCTGATGACCGAATTCGTACTTTCCAGGCTGATGCTGCACGTGAAGCGAATATCTTCCATCACTTAATCACGCTACCTACTTACCACACCGCTGCCTTATCTACCGATAACTTGGCTAAAGAGTACTTTGGTGACCAGGGCATGTTGGGCTATGTAGCTAACGTACAACGCAAAGAGATCCGCCAAGGTATTGCCTGTGTGAAACACCAAAATATGTCGGGCTCTGATATTGGTGACGATCATAAAGAGTACTTTGCTGGCGAAAACGCGCTTAAAGCTGGTGGCGCGAAGAATACATCTAACCAGTTCTAAACTAGCGAAAAATAGTTAAACTAAAGCGGCCTTTATAAGTATAAATTAGAAGTAAGGCCGCTTTTTCTTTCCGAAACCTTTGTACATTAAGCATTAAAAGACTAAAAGACTAAAAGACTTTTGGTGATATTTAGCTATGAATGTTCTTTGGACTAACTTCCTACCCACTGTTTGTTGAGACATTTTATGACGACTCTACCGCTGTACTTACAAGATGATAAACAAGGGCTCACAGATAAGGGCTTTGCTATTTCAAATGTGTGGTATCACGGAACATCTTCGGCTTTGTTGCCATCAATATTGGAATTTGGGCTAAAACGCTCTGGTGACAATGAACTCAATCAAGCTGCACAGAAAACAATGGCGACTATAGGTAATCAATTCACACCAACTCAAGAGCCGGTTTTCTTAACGCAAAGCAAAGAGCTTGCGTATTACTGGGCAACACAAGCGATAAGGGATCGCAGTGTGCGTTTTGAAGGTGAAGAAGAGCCCGTAGTTTTGGCTGTGACATTAGACGAGAAGCTACAAGCGCAAGTAAAACCTGATGTTGGAGCAATGAGCCTACTGCTTATGGACAGCGGCGAACACTTTATGGCCCATCTTGCTAGCATCTACGAACAGCGTGGCGTGCCCGTTCCAGACATCGATCTTAAACAAGCCGATCGCATGGACTTTTTGACTAAACTAGGCATGGCCTACATCAATCAAAACATCGACGCAAAAAACATCAAACTTGTTAGCGAAGTAAGGTAAGCACTGTTGCCTTTTGCCGTTCACTATTTGTGCTTAAAGCCATGATGAAGAAAACATGGTCAATGTGCTTAGAAGTAACCGTGCATTTGATACTTTTTTGTAGGGTACGCTACAAAGTAATTTTGCTGAATGTACATTAGTTGCATTCAGCTAGTGTAAAGATTGGATTTAGCGATGTATGGTTCGTACTCTGGCTAAAATCTTGTGAACAGTGATTGTTTTCCCACTAGGGCAGTTTATCTAGCTTAGGGTTTAATTTGGGCTCAGATAGTCGTTTGCTTAGCGTACAATCAGCCTTTAAAGCGCCAAGTCGAGACCCTTAAATCAAAAAATGCACTTAAAGAGTTAAGGTAACTTATTACAGATCCCTTCCTTTTTTTATGAAAAAGTCAGTAGCAACACCCGAAATATCACTTTGACTTAACCCAATTTTTTAGCCATTGTGCAGGTTGCATTCGTTTTTAACACGCTCTATGTTTTTGGAACTCTTTTGAAATCTGATTTATTGTCTTTTTTGGTAATTAACGGTGTTGTAGTTGTTATTTCGATAGCACTAATAATTAGAGGAAAATCACTAAGAGACAGCAAAAGCTCTAGGGGTATCTCGGCTTCTAGCAATGAAACTTCGACTGGGACAGCTCTAATCGTATGTGGTCTGTTGTTGTTGATAGCCCAGATTGTTAAAGTTGCTCAAAGGCTTATGTTATAACCCAATAACAATTTTTGAGAGTCGTTATTAACAACGCTGCTAGACATCAATACACCTGACAAACTCTTAAATATGTAAACTGCAAATTTGGGTGTGTCCAAGTTATTAATTTCCCAAAGTCGTTATATCCAATAAGTAAAGCATCCAAACATTGCTTTGTGTGTAGCTATCCACCTAAGTAAAGAGCAGGGATGTAACTAGATATATGCCCCTCACATCTACTTTGTGGTCTATGCCGCTTGTTATGTGTTGTTGTGAATGACTGCTTAATAGCAGCAGAATTTTGTAGCTGGCCTAAGATGATTAATTTCCAAGTTTTTACTCTAATTGTGAGCTGGATTCTAAAAATCTGCATAATTACGTTTCTAAAACGAACAATTTACTTGCACACTAGAAGACTGTTAATGGTTTGTTAATTGCGAGTTTATGTTTAATACTTTGCCAGCTCCAGAATCGCTTATCAACGTAGACGGGCAGCCTATATTTGGTCAGTTTGATGGTATTCCGTTAAAGCTCGGCTTAGAGCACTTCCGCTACACCACCGACATGGACAAAAAGGCGAGTAGGTGGGCCAAATACTTTCACTACAAACAGTTTCAGTTTGCCAGCATTGTGACTCCAAACTATGTCATTGGCTTGGCTATCGCAGATATTCGTTATGTAACCAGTGCCTTTTGTTATGTCTATGATATTCACAACGATAAATTATCAGAAGTCAGTTGGATAAAAGCACTTGGCATTGCCTCGACCATTACCTCGTCACCTAGCGATGGTATTACCACCTTAAATGGTGAGCCGATAAAATTCGACATTCAGCAGCAACAATGGCAAGTGGTGATTAACAGTAGCAGTATTCACGCTGAACTATCCTTTACGCCCACTCTTGAAAGCCTACCCTTGTCGATGTGTACGCCCACAGGCTATAGCGGCTGGACCTACACCCAAAAACATAACGCGCTAGCGGTGACGGGGCAGCTTAGTATCGATGGCGAAACCATCAGTTTGGAACATGCGCTGGCTAGCTATGACTTTTCAGCTGGATATATGAGAAGAGAAACCAGTTGGCGCTGGGCGAGCATTAATACTGTGGTGGGCCAAGCCAAGTTGGGGCTAAATTTAGCGGCTGGTGTGAACGAAACGGGCAGCTGTGAAAATGCGCTATGGATTGATGGTACTCGTCATTTACTTGGCCCGGTTCATTTTGACTTTGATCGAAGTGATCAACACAAACGTTGGCGGATATACTCGCTTGATGGGCATGTTGACTTAAGCTTCAGCGCAATTAATAAACGCAGCGAAAAACTGAATTTGTGGATACTTAAAAGCAATTTTCGCCAGTTTATCGGCCATTTCAATGGGACGATAATCGACTCATCCGGCAAGCGGCATACACTGGAGAATTGTCTTGGTTTGACCGAAGATCATTTTGCGCGCTGGTAGAGTCGAATATGGATACGCAAAACCTCATTGAACACCCTGAAATGCTGTTAGTTGTTTTAGCGCCAGTGTTTGTATTATGCATGTTGGCGGAATACTACTTAGGTCAAAAGTCGGGTCGCTTACCCCATAACTCCAGCTATCAGTTTAAAGAAGTACTTTGTAACTTTACCTTAGCAGGGATGCATCAAATGAGTGATTTGGTGACAGGACTGTTGATTGCGAAGCTCTACATTTGGTTATTTGGCTGGAAGATGTTTGAGATTGATATGGGTTTAGCCAGCTTTGCAGCACTCATGCTGCTGCAAGATTTCTTCTATTACTGGTTTCACCGGGGAAGTCACCGTATTCGCTGGATGTGGGCCGCTCATGTTGTTCACCATAGTTCTGAACACATGAACTTTAGCACCGCATTTCGTCAAAGTTTAATGTATCCATTAGCTGGTATGTGGTTGTTTTGGATACCATTAGTTATTATCGGTTTTGATCCTAGCTGGGTTGTCTTTGTAGTTCTGCTCAACCTTGGTTTGCAATTCTTTGTTCATACGCAGTGGGTACGTACACTTGGCCCTTTAGAGTATGTGTTTAATACGCCTGCCCACCATCGCGTTCATCATGGTGTTAATCCTCAATATATCGATAAAAACTACGCCGGCGTACTCATTGTTTGGGATAAGTTATTTGGCACCTTTGAACCAGAACACGAGCCTGTTCGCTATGGTATCACCAAACCTATAAGTAGTTTTAATCCATGGACTGTCACTTTTACTGAATGGAGAGCCATGTTTGCTGAGGGACTATCTTCATCCAAGTCACTCAAACAAATGCTAAAGGTTTTCTTTTCGCCACCCGCTGGTTGAAGGCTCTGTCTGGGAATCGGATTCGTAAATGATAATAGGCTAATGTTGACAAACACCGTTTGCTTAACCTAAGAGGGTGCCTTATATAAGGCTTGAGCGATAATATAGCTAAGCCAATCTCCGGTGCGCTGATTATTGCTAAAATTTACGTATCCTGGTGACCTATAGGTCGCCTGTTGAACTTGCAAGTCAGGCTGCCTAATATGAATTATCTCATCGCGATAATGGTACTAAACTCGGGGAAAAGTCAGTGGCAAGACCAATTTTATGATGCTTGCCAAATTATTCTCCTAATTTCAAAACTAAACGTACGTGCATGACTTAGATAAATCTTAAGTAACTAAAAAATGGGTCAGCTAGCGCTAAAAAGGCAACTTAGACATCATAGCTATTGGGCTTACTCGATATGACCAGAAAAAACGATCCAGTACTTTATAAGATTCGCGGTTTACCAAGACCCTGTGTACTAATGCTATTATCAGCAACACAAGTATCAATCACTATCAAAGGTGGAAGTATGAGTAATCTGTCTAACGAGACTATAGAAACATACACAATAGTAGCACCAGAATAAAGTGATGCTAGTGTTCCTGGCGCATTGCTCAGTGTTGAGTTAAACATTGACGAAACTATTGAATGGGTGTGGACACACCTTGAGAATGGCCAAAGCGCCGTTACCGGTTATCAGGTCCTTAAGAAGTAAATGGTTGAATTGGAATAAGCAAGTAACAAGCAAGCAAACGGACCAAGTCCTTGATCTGATTCGGTAGCCACTTCAGACCAACAAATTAATAGAAATGGTATAAGCTAAACAGTGAATATTACGGCTAGATAACAGAGCTTTAGGCTGGTACCGACAACAAAAAAAGCACCCGAAGGTGCTTTTTGTTTCTTAACCACAATGGCTTTTGTTTATAGTTCTATCGGTTCAAAATCAATTAGTGTATCAACGTCTGCATCGTAATCGATGCCATCAACACCGAAGCCAAACAGTTTCAAGAACTCGGCTTTGTACTCAAGGTAATCGGTTTCTTGGCTAAGGTTTTCATCAGTGATTTGTGGCCACAGATTTTTACAGTGTTGTTGTATATCATCTCGCAGCTCCCAATCATCTAGGCGCAAGCGATTACTTGCATCAACCTCAACTGGGCTGTCGTCCGTTTTATATAAGCGTTGACTGAACATACGGTAAATTTGTTCCATGCAACCTTCATGTAAACCTTGCTCTCGCATCTTCTTAAAGACCATTGCAATATATAAAGGCATCACCGGAATCGCAGAGCTCGCTTGTGTTACAACACTTTTAAGTACTGCTACGCGAGCATTGCCACCTTGCGCAGAAAGTTTGGTATTTAGTGCGCCGGCTGCGCGGTCTAAATCCATTTTTGCTTTACCCAGTGCGCCTTCCCAATAGATTGGCCAAGTGAGTTCAGTACCGATGTAGCTGTAAGCAACGCTTTGACAGCCTTCAGCGAGCACACCCGCCTCAGATAGTGCGTTTATCCATAATTCCCAGTCTTCACCGCCCATAACTGTAACGGTATCTTTAATTTCTTGTTCTGTAGCTGGCTCTACTTCGGTTTCGATAATGGTGTCGCGATTGGTATCTACTGCTGTCGAACGATAAACCTCACCAATCGGCTTAAGGCTTGAGCGAACAAGCTCTTGGGTATCTGGTAATTTACGCACTGGAGATGCAAGGGAATACACGACTAAGTCGATTTGCCCTAAGTCTTGCTTAATTAGCTCAATGGCTTGGGTTTTTGCTTCATGAGAGAAGGCATCGCCATTGATACTTTTAGCATATAAACCCGCTGCATGTGCTTTTTGAGTAAACGCAGCCGAATTGTACCAGCCAGCGGTACCAGGTTTTTTTTCTGTACCTGGCTTTTCGAAAAAGACGCCGATAGTTGCCGCATCGCTACCAAAAGCGGCGGCAATTCTAGATGATAAACCGTATCCAGAAGATGAACCCACAACCAACACTCGTTTAGGGCCTTTAGCCAATTTGCCTTGAGCAAGGGTGTAGTCGATTTGTTCTTGGACATTTGCAGCGCAACCGACAGGGTGTGTGGTTGTACAGATAAAGCCGCGGGTCCGAGGTTTGATAATCATTTAAGGTCCTTGTTGGTAATATGGCAATAAAACGTGCGGATCTTAGCACGCATTTGCCACGCTGAAACGGCTAAGTGCTCGGATCAGTTCTAGATTTATAGGAAAATTCATTTCGACTATTGTAAGAACGCAACAGTCGTTTACTTAATTCATGCGCAGGATTATCAAAGAAAGTATGATTATCACAGTATTCGACTGCTTCGCCTTGATGCATTAGCATGACTTTGTCGGCAAGATGTTGCACTAAGTCTAGATCATTGGTGACAATCACATAGGACAATCCAAAACGACGTTGCTGTTCCAGCATAATGTTGGCCATTTGCGCACGCAGTGAAATATCTTGGGCGGCAATGCCACCGTCACTAACGATAACTTTTGGATTTAAAATTAAAGCGCGGGCTAAGGACAAACGCTGCTGCTGCGCACTAGAGAGCATACTAGGGTAGAACTCACTATGATCGCGTAACAAGCCGACGTTTTCTAAAACTTCATCAATTTTTTTCTGACGTTGTAGATTGTCATGTTCGGTATTGAGTAGCAATGGCGCTTCTAGAATACGACCTATGGTTGTATTTGGATTTAAGCTTGTATGTGGATCTTGAAAAATCATTCGAATTAAACGACAACGGCGTTGATAATCACCAAAGATGAGTCCTTCGCCATTAACGAAAATATCGCCACTGCTAGGTTTGGTCATGCCACTAAGTATTTTGGCTAAGGTTGATTTTCCCGAGCCTGACTCACCTAAGATAGCAATGGTCTCTGAGGGTTCTAAGGTAAAGCTAACATGCTTCACCGCTTCAACCCGTTTACGCCCAAGCCAACCACTGTGACTATAGTAGTGATGCGAAAGATTTTGAACTCTAAGTAGTTCGGCCATAAATCTACTCTTGCTTCAATGGAAAGTGGCAGGCAAATAGATGACTGCGTTTTTTCTGAAGAACAGGCTGTTCAACACATTGCTTTTGTGCATGTGGGCAGCGAGGTCCAAGACGGCATCCTATAGGTAAATGTTGCAACAAGGGGACAGAGCCTGCTAGATTTTTCATGGGCGTTTTAGCCGCCGATTGACGGCGTTGTTCGGGTAAGGCGTCTAGTAATGCTTGGGTATAAGGATGAAAAGCGCGTGAAATAATTTCTTTGGTTTGCGCAACTTCCACGATTTGACCACAATATATAATACTTACATCTTGAGCCAGTTCACGCACCGTAGCAAAATCATTACTAACTAATAGTATCGTCATATTATTGGTTTGATTTAAGCGTTTTAGAAGCTTTAGGATCTGGCTTGCTGTATTAGGGTCCATCGAAGCAGAAGGTTCATCAGCAATCAACAGTTTTGGTTTGCCAGCGATAGCCATCGCAATCATAACTTGTTGGCAAACCCCTTGTGATAGCTCATATGGATAGCTCTGCATCACGTGTCGATGATCTTTAATACCAACTTTATGTAACAGGGCTTGAGCTTGCTTTTTACGCCATTGGAAACGACGCCAAAAACCGCCTTTGAAATTATCGGTTGGGATACTTTTCTCAAGTTGAGTACCTACTTCTTCACTAGGATCTAAGCAGGTTGCAGGATCTTGGAAAATCATCGCAATATCTTCGCGCATCACGCGGCGTCGCTCGCGTTCGCTTAAGTTCATCAGGTCGATGTCGCCCAAACGCAGACGATCTGCAGTAATACGCCAGTTGGGCTTACTGATCCCAACTATGGCTTTGCCAATTAAGCTTTTGCCTGAACCTGATTCGCCAATTAGTCCACGTACTTTACCTTCATTAATGGTTAAGCTTACCCGATCAACCGCTTTCACACGGCCCTCTGCCATATCCATTTCAATGGTGAGGTTCCTGATGTCCAACAGAGGCATTAATCTAAACCCTCAACAACGGCTCGTCGCAGGCCTTCACCTACGACATTGAATGACAAAATGCAGAGCATAATCGTAACACCCGGTAGAACGACGGTCCAAGGTGCCAAAAAAATGAGGTCACGGTTACTCGAGAGCAGTGCTCCCCATTCAGGTAACGGTGACTGGGCACCAATACCGATAAAACCGAGAGCTGTTATATCAGTTAAAGCACTACCTAGGGCTCGGCTGGTTTGTCCAATAAGTGCGGCGCTAATATTTGGTAACACGCCATAGCGTAAAATACGGTAGGGGGATGCGCCATCAAGGCGAATTGCAACCACGTATTCTTTTTGCATTTCTTGAGCAACAGCGTTGTAAACAACTCGCACAAATTGCGGAATTAAGGCAATTGAGATGGCGATTAAAGTATTAACCAAGCCGGGACCAAGCAACGACACTAAGATCAATGCTATCAATAACGAGGGAATCGATAGCGCAGTGTCCATTAGATGGTGCAAAATACTAGATTTTATACCCTTGCTCATACCCGCAAGAAAACCTAGCGGAATGCCTACAAAGGCTGCAATTAGCACCACAACTATACTACCGCCAAAACTTAATCGAGCCCCAATGATTAACTGTGATAGCAGGTCATGACCGAGATCATCGGTGCCCAAGAAATGACGGATCTCACCCGCTTGATCCCAAGATGGTGGCATTAGCAATGACTCGGATTGATAGCCCAAACCATAAGGGGATATAGCAAAACCAAATAAGCTTAAGATGATGAAACCAATAAGTATCCACAAACAGACTACAGCAACAGAATTTTTCTGGAAGCGAAGACTTATTCGGCTAGACATGGCATGAGGTCTATCGCCCCTTAAATCAATGCTCATATATTTCCTTGCGATGCAGTGGATAGATGAGAGTTGTAAAGATATCGGTTGCGACCGTAGTAAAAATAACAATCCCAGAAATAGCTAACATGCCACCTTGAATAGCTGCATAGTCTTGCTGGTAAATAGCATTAATCAACCAACGTCCGACACCGGGCCAATCAAATACGACTTCCAGTATCATAGTTGTTGTGAGTACGCTTCCAAATTGCCAGCCTAAATTTGGCAATATAGGTGGAATTGCGTTGCGTAAACCATGGTCAATAAGGATCTTCCATCGAGAAAAGCCCTTGGTCAGCGCAGTCTTTACGTAGTTTTGCTGCATCACATTACCTAAGGAAATTGTCACCTGACGAATAACTTCAGTGGTCGGCACTACTGCAAGAACTAAAGTAGGGATAGCCATATGGCTTATGACGCTTGAAATCGCTGCATCGCGAACATCTGCTGGTGCAAACCACGCGTCTATTAGCGCGAAACCAGTTGGGTGCGGATAGTCTAAAAGCAAGTCCATACGTCCAGACACCGGAAACCATCCCATTTGTAGTGATAAAGACATCACCAAGACCAGCGCTAGCCAAAATATGGGAATAGAATGCGCGACCAAAGTTATGCTCATAATGGTATTCCGCATCCATTGTTTTTTATGCATGCCAGCGATAGAACCAAGTGGAATGCCAACGATAAACGACACTAAAAAGGCAGCAAAACAAAGTTCTAAGGTTGCGGGCAAAACCGCAATCATTTCTGGATAAATCGGTTTACCACTGACGCTGGAAGTACCCCAATCACCGGAAAGTAAGCGCGCAATAAAATCCCAATAAGTTCTTAGGTTCATGCTGGTATCCACACCATTTAAATGCTGTGTTTGACCAAAGGCAAACGCGATAAATACGATAATCAGAAGCGTAATTATCAACAGATTTAAGCGGCGCATTATATAGCGGGTCATTGACTTATCCTCTGTGCATTTTTAAACGATGCGTTTCCAAAAGGATGCATTTGAATACCTTGCAGGTCTTCGCGATAAGCATAAATCCGCAAACTATGGGCTAATGGCATCACCGGCATGTTTTTACCTAAATAGGCCTGTAACTGATGGTAGTAGCGAATACGCTGTGAGAACGTTTGAGCACTGCTTGCTTGATTTAATAGGTGGTCAAAACCAGGGTCACACCACTGTGCAAAATTGCTACCTTTGGACACAGCTGCGCAACTAAATTGTTGCCGGAAAAAGTATTCGGGATCGTTGCTTTGGCTTGACCAACCGATCAACAGTAAGTCATAGGAGGGGTCTTCAGCAATCTTACGTTGTAATGTATTCCAATCGTAACTTTCGACACTTAGTTCGATGTCCCCTAAACGTAAGTCGTTAGCAATTAGCTCGGCAAGCTTTTGCGGTTGGGGGGTGAAATCACGCGCTTCGTTTAAGGTCCACAACACTAACGGACGTTCGATAGCTGCAGCATTTAGCGGGTGGCGGATGGACTTGACACTTGGCTGTGGGGAATAAGCCCAAGATGTGGAGGCGAGCACGTTGTCGGCTGCGGTCGCTAAATTTCTGTACACTGAGTCTAAAATACGGTCTGTTTGTATGAGGTGACTTAAGGCTTCTCGGTTACTAAGGCTATCAAACGGGGCTCGAGTAGTATTGAAGGCTAAGTAACTAACACTAATCCCATTTTGTACCGAAACCACAATATCGTCGCGATTGCTTAGTACACTTAATTGATTAGAGCTTGGCGCGGCTAAAACATCGCATTGACCCGTAAGTAGTTTTGCCATACGAATATGAGTTTGCGGCGTAATATCAAAAACGAGGTTTTGTAGTTTAGCCGGAGACTTCCAGTATTGATCGTGGGATTGGTAGCGGACAACGGTACCAATACGTTGATTTTTAAACTTGTAAGGACCGGTGCCGACAGGCGCTAAGTCTATTTGTTCAATTTGGTCTTGGTCTAGGAGTAGCTGCGCATATTCTGCGCTATGAATGACAGCAAACTCTGAACCTAAACTATCTAAAAAGGCACTGTCAGCCTGTACTAATTCAAATTCCACGCTGCCATCGGGGCCTTCTCTGACTTCAAGAATATTGTCTCTAAAACGACTAGCGTTAAAAAATGGGTAATTACCACCGGAAACGGCATAAAAAGGATGACGATGTTGCAACACCCGTTTAAAACTAAATACTACATCAGAGGCATTTAGTTTGCGGCTTGGCGTAAAGTAACTCTGGTGATGAAATTCAACGTCATCACGCAACCAAAACCGATACAACCTTCCTTTGTCTAGTTCTTCCCAACTTTTGGCAATCGCTGGTATAACTTCAATGCTGATAGGATCTATATCGACTAACCGGTCGAACAAATGCCGAGAACTGATAGCGACGCTATCGTTAATACTTTCAAGTTGTGGATTGTAATGCGCAGGTTGTGAATCTATGCAATAAACAATACCAGTTTTCTTGAGTTGGCCTTGCCATTCGCAAGCACACAACAGCAACAGCACAAAGCTGACGCTAATGGTGCGTAGGTGAATAAACATACAAGGTGATTTCATAGCAAATAATATTCAACAATTTAGCAAAATTAGATAGTTTTGCCTATCTTTAGCGTTGCTTGCTGGGCAGCAATTGGTGCTTTTTCATTAAACCTCGAAGTTGGTCATAAGTTAAGCCTAATGATTGTGCGCTGCGAGCTTGATGAAAATTGTGTTGGTGCAGGGCTTGTTCAAGTAATTGCTTTTCTAAGTTCTGAACCTGCGCTGTGAAGTTTTTGTCTGTATCAGTATGTGGCATTTCATTCGATTTTTGAGGACGCCAAGGTGATTCAAATGGGTCTATTTTAATCGCTTGGATCTCATCTTGTGGGCTTTGCACTAAAGCACGTTGAATGACATTACGCAGCTCACGTACATTTCCTGGCCATGTATAATCTAAAAGCTGCTGCTCACAATGCTTTGAAAAACTAATGCGCCCATCTATTCGTAGCTCTTGAGCCATCTTTTGGGCGAAATAATCAGCCAAAATTAGAATATCTTCTTTACGTGCTCGAAGTGGCGGTAGAGTGATCACTGCAAACGAAAGCCGATCGAGTAGATCACTACGAAATTTACCAAGCTTGGCTTGGGTTGGTAAATCTAGGTTTGTAGCACAGATAAGGCGGGCATCAGTTTTTATGACCTGGTTTGACCCAAGACGCTCAAACTCTCCGTATTCTATCGCACGCAACAGCTTTTCTTGAGCCATCATCGGCAACGTTGCTAATTCATCTAAAAACAGGCTACCTTGATCGGCTAGCTCAAAGCGCCCTTTGCGGCTATGAGTTGCGCCTGTAAATGCGCCAGCACTGTGCCCGAACAACTCTGATTCGATTAAATTTTCGTTCAAACTTGCGCAGTTTAAGGTGATGTACTGTTTATCCCATCGCTCGCTTAGATAATGCAGCCTTGCCGCAACCAATTCCTTGCCTGTTCCGCGTTCACCAATGATAAGAACTGGTCGGTTTAACGGTGCATATAGACTAACTTGGTCAAGAACCTCAAGAAAACTCGAGCTTTCACCGATAAGGTTTTGTTTTGACATGTGTAAATGACCAATTAATTGGTTAATATAACCAATAGTGTAGTTCTATTTCTGAAAGAAATCAAAATATACTCATAAATACAGTGACTTAAATATTTGGCATGAAGCTTGATTACATTAAAACTATAAGGCCGTTACTTGAAACGGTTTATGTTTAATCAAGTACTACTTAGCGCATTGCGCTTTATATTGGAGTCAACACATGAGTATTTTTACCCGACTAGCGGATGTTATTAACGCAAACCTTAGCAACCTATTAGATAAAGCAGAAGATCCGCAAAAAATGCTACGGCTAATCATTCAAGAAATGGAAGACACCTTAATAGAAGTTCGCTCGAGTACCGCCAAGGTGCTTGCAGATAAAAAACAATTGTTGCGTAAAATTGATTCGCTAAAGCAACGTCAAGATGAATGGCAATCTAAAGCAGAGTTAGCAATCGGACGTGGTCGAGAAGACTTAGCAAAAGCTGCATTGATTGAGAAAAATCGTTTAGGGCACGACATCACCGTCCAACAACAAGAGCTTGGCTTAGTTGATGATGCTCTTGCACAATTGCAAGACGAAATTGAAAAACTTGAAGCAAAACTAAGAGAATCACGAAATCGCCAAGATGCGATGTTAGCGCGCCAAAAAACGGCGCATAATCGTTATGCTGTTCGTCAACAACTTGATTCAACTCGATTGGCTAAAACGCGAGAAAAGTTTGAACAATTTCAAGCCAAGATTGACCATCTTGAAGCAAAAGCAGAATCTTTTGGACAAGTCAGCGCCCCAGAAGCGAATGACTTAGAGCGAGAGTTTGAACAATTACAAGCCGAATCTGAAATTGCCGATGAGTTAGAGCAATTAAAGACTAAGCTAAATCAACAATCTAATGCAGGAGGCTAGATAACGATGAGTGTCTTTGTAGCGCCATTTATTATGGCGCCAATTATAATCTTTTTGGTAATCGTAGTGCCTTTATGGTTAGTTTTACATTACCGCAGTAAGCAAAAGCTGAATATCGGTTTAAGTGATAACGAGCGTCACACTTTGGAACAGCTGCGTGAACGAGCCCGTATGTTGCAAGAGCGAGTCGAGACACTAGAAAGTCTTTTGGATGAAGAAATGAAACAATCAAGGAGCCAATAATGAACGATCATGGTTTATATCGAGACCCCGATAATGGCAAGTTGGCTGGCGTGTGTGCTGGTATTGCACAGCGTTTTAGAATTGAAACCTGGTTGGTCCGAATTATTGCATTTACCGTCGCGATCACCAATTTCGGACTTTTCGCAATAATTTATGGAGCAGGGTGGTTATTTCTCGAAAAAAAGCCCGGTACTGAATCAGAGCAATCTGCCATTAATCAGCTGAAGTCCAAAGTATGGCAGCGCGGTGATTCACCTAGCAGTATTATTGACGACATTGACAACCTTTTTAAGAATTTAGAGACACGATTACAAGATTTGGAAAAAACAGTGACCTCTCGCGATTTCGACTTAAAGCGTAAGTTTAAAAATTTATAAAGTGGCGGATAATTCATCAAGCTGTAAATAATCTAGTCAAGTAAACACTGAGGCTGTAGTTTTAGTTATAATTAAACTAAGTTTATGGTAATTGTAACGATTAGATTAGATCCGGTTTTATCAATATAATGTTTAGCAGATGTTTGCATTTAGTTGATGGCTCCAATTTGGCTAGTGAATAAAGGATTAAAATGCCCGCTACTTCAGGAACAGCTTTATGCGTCTCGAGTTAGTCTGTGAACAAAATACGCAGTTGTTTTCAGCCGTGCTCGCGCTTTTGGTTAAACATCAAATTGAGTTGTCAGCCATGGAAAGTAGTTCGCCCGGGCGTCTATTTTTAAGCACCGAAGAAGTCGCTCTAGAAACGCTGCAAGCTTTACTTAGCGAGTTAAGGCGTATAGCTGGTGTTTCTGATGCTCGAATTGTGCACGCACTACCTTCTGAAATAGAACAAAGAGAAGTTCAAATCCTGTTGGATAGTGTTCCATATCCCGTCGTTCTTATTGATAAAAACGGAATGATACGCCAGCATAATCAGGCTTTTGAAGATGCAAGTAACGACGAGCTTCTTATCAGTAACGCAAACGATATTTCTAAGTACTTAAAGGGATTTTCACCGTCAAGATGGTTTGGTTCAGGTTTAGGTAAGCGTGAAATATCCGAAGTCCAGTTAAGTGGTCGCAGTTATATGGTTGAAGTGATCCCTTTGAGTGAAAGCGAAGAAAGCGCTGATCGTCTACCTGGCGCTATAATGCTGTTTAAATCTACGTTTTGGCTCGAAGATAATTACGACCTTGAAGTTCTGCACTCCGAGCTAGAGCAAGGACATATCGTTTCTCAAAGCAGCAATATGAACCACATATTGCATAAGCTTCATCAACTTGTTGAGGAGCCGAAGGCGACGCTACTTTTTGGTGAAGCCGGAGTGGGTAAACGATTTTTAGCTCAATTACTAAATCAGTTGTCAATTGCTCAAGAAGACAAATTGTTAATTGTGGATTGCCGTAATAGCAGCGAGACCTTTGTCGAACAGCTTGTTGACATCGTATCACAGCGTCCGTTTACTGTAGCCTTGCAGTATATTGAAGTACTCAGCATTGAACAGCTCAGAGAGGCATATCGCGTCTTTCATGACCCAATTCAAGGAATCGGTCAGCTACTTTATATTTCTCATTTTAGCCCCGAGCAACTCAGTGCTCTTTGGGGTAGTGACGGCTATTACGATGTCGTTCAACAAAGTCTTGCGGTTGAGCCTTTGCGGAAGCGTCGAGAAGATATTGCCCCACTGGCACAACTTTGCCTCGATAAATATTACCTGAATCAAAATGCATCAATACCGGTATTAAGCAAAGAGGTAAAACGGTATTTATCGTCGCAAACTTGGCCGGGAAATATTTCGCAATTGTTCCATGTTATCCAAGAAACTGCAGATACTTCGAGTAAAGCCCGATGGAGCGTGAAAGATATTCGTTATCACCATGATGGTGCTGCTGATTCGGTGAGTTTGGAGAGCTTATTGCAGCAAAGCTACCACAGTGCAACGCAAGCGTTTGAGAAACTATTACTGGCTTATCATTACCCAAACTACCCTAGTTCTAGGCAACTGGCCAAAAGACTAGGCCTATCCCACACAGCAATTGCGAATAAATTGCGTGAACATAAAATCCGCGGAAAAGATTAGCCAATTTATCGTTAACTTTTGGTGATTACTGTCGTTTAAAACAAAGCGCTAGCAATATTGCATAGATTTTCTTATAGTGGTTTCCAGCTAAATTATGGATATTTAAAAGGTTGGAGAAACGATATGCAAAGCTACAAAATCGCCTTGTTAGCCGGTGATGGTATTGGCCCAGAAGTTATGAAGCAGGCGGTTAAAGTGCTCAAAGCAGTTGAAGCACGAAATCCTGATGTTAATTTTGAATTAAATCCTGCACTTTTCGGTGCTGTTGCTTACTTTGAAACCGGTAAGTCTTTCCCACAAGAAACCAAGGATATCTGCGATCAAGCGGACGCCATTCTTAAAGGCACTATCGGTTTAAATCACGAAGACTCTCAAAAAATCCCGGTTGATGAGCAACCTGAACGCGGCGCATTACTTCCGCTTCGTCGTCGCTATAATACTTACGCCAATTTCCGTCCTGTCTATTTACCTAAAGAGCTTTCGCATTTCTCGCCATTAAAAGCTGAAATCATTGGCGATGGCATTGATATTATGATCATCCGCGAATTGGTCGGTGGCTTATATTTTGGTCACAAAGAAACGGGTGTTGATGAGCAAGGACGGCGTTTTGTACGCGAAGTACTTGAATACGATGAAGATCAAATTAGAAATATTCTAAAAGTTGGTTTTGAAACGGCTCAAAAGCGTAAGAAAGTTCTGCATAACATTCATAAATCCAACGTACTTAAGTCATCAGTGCTATGGAACACCATCGTCGATGAGCTAGCACCAAGTTATCCGGATGTTGAGGTGAAACACATTTTAGTTGACGCTGCTGCAACCCTATTATGTCTGAATCCTGGTCAGTTCGATGTGATGGTGATGGAGAACATGTTTGGCGACATCCTTAGTGATCAAGGCGGCGGGATACTCGGCTCACTAGGCCTAATGCCATCTGCGTGTGTAGGACCAGAAAAATCTTACTATGAGCCTTCCCATGGTAGCGCTCCAGATATCGCAGGAAAAAATATTGCCAACCCTTATTCTATGATTGGTTCAGTCGCCCTAATGCTCGAGATGAGTTTTGGTATGGAAAGTGAGTCCAAGCATTTGTGGAACGCAATGAAGTCGGTATTTGCACAAGGCTACGGCACGCCAGATTTAGCTAAAGGTGATGACGCTAAATTAATCGATACTGATAAGTTTGGTGATCTAGTGGTAGCAGAGCTTAATAAAGCCCCGCGTCCGCAGTAACAACGATTGATTGAAAAATAAGGCGCGTTTCGCGCCTTTTTCATTGGCTTTGCATGAGGTAAGGGGTCGCAAGTGTCAGATAAGATTGCAAGTAAAATAGTAAGTGCTGGACGCTCCAAAAAGTGGGTGAATGGCGTGGTCAATCCAAGCGTTCAACGCGCTAGTACCGTGGTATTTGAAAATGTCGCAGAGTTAAAAAAATCCGCGGCTAAACGACATGATAAAACACTATTCTATGGACGCCGCGGCACTCAAACTAGCTTTTCGTTTCAAGAAGCAATGAGTGAGATTGATGGCGGAGCGGGTTGTGCTATTTACCCCTGTGGTACGGCTGCTATAGCTGGTGCTTTGCTGTCGTTCCTAAAATCAGGTGACCATCTTTTAATGGTGGATAACGTTTATGAACCCACCAGAGATTTGTGCGACAATTTACTCGCCAACTTCGGCATAAAAACGACCTATTATGATCCGATGTTGGGCGGTGACATCGAGCCCCTTGTCCAAGATAATACCAAAGTTATTTTTACTGAATCACCAGGCTCTTTGAGCATGGAGGTCCAAGACATTCCCGCTATTTCTAAGGTCTGTAAACGTCATGACATCGTTCTGATGTTAGATAACACCTACGCCTCGATTCTAAACTTCGATGCGTTTGAACACGGGGTTGATATCTCAATTCAGTCTGCCACGAAGTACATTGTGGGCCATTCTGATGTCATGTTAGGTACAGCGTCCTCAAATGAAAAGCATTGGCCACAATTACGTGAAAATAGCTACCTTCTAGGGCAGTGTGCATCGCCTGACGACATTTATCTGGCTTTAAGAGGCTTACGTACCGTTGGGGTGCGCATGGCTCAACAAGCAATTAATGCGAGATTAATAGCAAACTGGTTAGATAAACAAGCCATCGTAGATCATATCCGTCATCCGCAATTTGATAGCTGTCCAGGGCATGAGATTTTTAAGCGCGACCACAAAGATGCCAATGGTTTATTTTCATTTGTAATCAAAGAAGGGTCTGCCAAGAAGCTAGCGGCGTTCATTGATCACATGACACATTTTAAAATTGGTTATTCTTGGGGTGGCTACGAAAGCTTGATCATAGGTGTAGAAAACTTACAGAGTCTACGTACCGTAACTAGCTGGCCCGCTGGGCACATACTGATTCGCTTGCATATCGGTTTGGAAGATCCACAAGATCTAATTGACGATCTCGAGCTGGGCTTGCAGCGTTTTATTGAAGGGTGATACGGTTAAAGTGACTAGTTTAGCAAGATAGAAATATAGCCAGTTTGAGGCTGGCTATAAATTTCAGCAAATACTCAAGTCCACGTCAAAGTACGATCACATGATGCTTTATAGAAAATCGCATATCTCGTTCAAGGCCTTCTTTTTTAATGCATGCTCAGGAACCGTGGCGGCTTCATGCGGATAACCGGCGACTATTAACATATATGGGCGTTCGTTATCGTTGTCTCTACCACAAACCTTACTTAAGAAAGACATCGGCTTTGGCGTGTGGGTTAGGGTAGCGAGACCGGAGTTATGTAAAGCTTGGATTAAGAAACCGGTCGCGATACCAACAGATTCATGGACATAGTAGTTTTGCTTCGCTTCTTCGCTGTCCTCACTTCGTTTTTTGGTAAAAATTGCAATTAACCAAGGCGCCTTATCAAGGTAGGGTTTATTTGCATCCGTACCCAATGGCTTCAAATTCTCCAACCATTCTTCGCCGCCTCGACCTGCATAAAAAGCTTGCTCTATCGCTTCAGCTTGCTCGCGTATTTGGGATTTAATCTTAGGACTACTTATCGCCACAAAATGCCAAGGCTGATGATTAGCTCCGTTAGGGGCGCTACCTGCTGCCAGTATGCATTGCTCAATTATTTCTTTCGGTACGGCTCTGTCGCTAAAGTTACGAATAGAATGCCGACGTTTCAGGTTGAGGTAATTGCGTGTCGCTCGCTCCAGCATTTCGCTTTGAGGATACTCAATAAAATCACTTAAAGGCAATTGTTGCTCGCTCATTCATATGTCCTTGAGTTTATGCATTTTTATTAATGGACTTTGTTTTATATAGTCACTGCACGACAATTTATTGCTTTTTTCAAGCGTTTAGGCAAGTTAATGCTAGTTTCGCATTGGGTAAGTGCTAACAAAAAGAATGAGCCGGGCTCATTCTTTTTAGGTTTATAGTGTTTAGGCGTTGGGAGATATTTGAACATTAAGCATACGCATGGTTGCATTAATGGCAGCAAACACTTGGTTAGAGCTCACCCCACGACTGCGAAACGGTGCCTGATCATCCAATTGCCAGGTAATAAAACATTCGGTTAAAGCACTGGTTTGTCCCCCCGGAGGGATCCTAACTTCGTAATCAGATAATTTCGGTAGTTCAATATCGCGTTCTAACAAAGGACGTCTAATCGCGTGCATAAAGGCGTCAAAGCCACCATTACCATAACCCGAGGACTTCAATACATCGTCACCAATACGCAGACGCAAATTAGCTGAAGATTCCAAATCGAGACCACTGGTAATTGAACAATTCAACAACTCAATATGCGAGTGTTCTTTACTTTCTAACAAGTCAGCGATGATAAATGGCAGGTCTTCAGGGGTGATGTTTTGTTTCATATCCCCAAGCTTAACGACGTGTTTTAACAAACGTTTTTGATGTTCTTCGCTCAGTTCAATATCTAGTGCTTCAAGATTTTTTAGAACGGAGGCTTTGCCAGACATCTTACCCAGCGCGTAGCTACGTTTCCTGTCAAAGCGCTCAGGGCTTAACACCGTGTGGTACAAGCCACCTTTTTGGTCACCATCGGCATGGATACCGGCTGTTTGAGTAAACACGTCGGCACCAACAATGGGTGTATTTGCGCTGATACGTTTACCCGAAAAGTTTTCAACTAACTTTGACACATTGTGAATTTCGCTTTCGTCGATATTGAGCTGACAGTTAAGCTTGTCTTTGAGCACAACTGACACTTCGGCTAAAGAGGCATTTCCGGCACGCTCACCAAGGCAATTTATGGTGCAATGCAAGTTGGTGATACCAGCTTGAACAGCTGATATGCTGTTGGCAGTCGCAAGGCCGTAGTCATTGTGAGGATGAAAATCAAAACAAAGCTCAGGAAAACGAGACATCATATCACTAAGGCTTGCGTGAACTTCCCATGGCGCCATCACCCCCAGGGTATCAGGCAGCATAAAGTGATCTATATTTAGGCTACGCATGGCTTCTAGTAACTCGTAAACGTACTCTGGACTGTCTTGGTATCCGTTAGACCAATCTTCTAGGTATACGTTGACGCTTAGGCCTTGTTGATGCGCATAGTAAATGGTTTCGCGAATGTCGTTTAAGTGTTCAGCTAAGGTTTTACCAAGTTGCTGTTTACAATGCTTAGCACTACCTTTGGTAAGCAGGTTAATCACTTTAGCACCGGATTCAACAATCCAGTCTACGCTTCGGTGTTGGTCGACAAAGCCCAGGATTTCGATGGCGTGCAAATGGCCTTCGCGTTTAGCCCAGCTGCAAAGTTGCTGCACTGCTATTTGTTCACCTTTAGAGATACGCGCAGATGCAACCTCAATTCGGTCAACCCGCAAAGATTGTAGTAGGGCTTTGCCTAAGCTTACTTTTTCTAAAGGTGAGAAACTAACTCCATGGGTTTGCTCTCCATCTCGTAGAGTAGTGTCCATGATTTGAATACGTGGCGCTGTACTCATTTGTAAATCCTTGTTGGTTCGCAGATTAAAGCAGATTGTGTTTATAAGGGCCTAGGGACATAAAAGCACCGACATGCGGTGCTTTGCTTGTACCTACTATTTTACTTACGCACTAGGCCACAGCCAAGGTAGCTGCTTCTTGTTTTGCGTTTCAAAATCTGTGATTTTTTGCTCATGAGTCAAGGTCCACGCTATATCATCTAGACCCTGTAAAAGGGTTTCTTTACGAAAAGCATCAACTTCAAAATCAATGGATAAGCCAGCAGGGGTGGTAATCTTTTGAGATTCTAGATCGATAGTGATTTCAATACCTGGACTAGCTTCAACTTCGTCCATGAGCGCTTTTAGCGTTGGCGCATCTACACGGATAGGAAGCATGCCGTTTTTAAAACAGTTGCTAAAAAAGATATCGGCATAGCTGGTAGAAATAATGGTGTTGAAACCATAATCAGCGATAGACCATGGAGCGTGTTCGCGTGAGCTACCACAACCAAAATTGTCACCAGCGATTAAAATTTTTGCACCCTTAAATTCAGGACGATTTAATTCAAAATCTGGATTATCGCTACCATCTTCTAAAAAACGCCAATCATGGAAAAGATGAGCGCCGAAACCGGTACGTTCAACTTTCTTCAAAAATTGTTTTGGGATAATTTGATCGGTATCGACATTGGCGCGGTTCATTACTGCGGCGATGGAACTGTGTTTTGTATAAGCTTGCATGAAAATTTCCCTATTAATCCCAGTCGCGTAAATCGACGAATTTACCAGCTATTGCTGCAGCACCGGCCATTGCTGGAGATACTAAATGAGTACGACCGCCTTTGCCTTGGCGTCCTTCAAAGTTTCGATTAGAGGTTGAAGCACAGCGCTGACCTGGCTTAAGGTAATCGCCATTCATCGCTAAACACATAGAACAACCAGGCTCACGCCATTCCCAACCCGCGTCGGTAAGTATTTTGTCTAGGCCTTCTTGTTCAGCCATTTGCTTGACTGGATAACTGCCAGGAACCGCAATTGCTTGGACACCGTTAGCAACTTTTTTACCTTTGCTAACATGAGCAAGTGCACGAAAATCTTCTATGCGTCCATTAGTACAAGACCCTACAAACACAACATCGACAGGTACATCCGTCATCTTGGTACCCGCCTCAAGACCCATATAGTCAAGTGCGCTTTTGGCAGCCAAGGCTTTAATTGAATCTTCCATAGTGCTTGGGGTTGGTAAGCTTTGATTAACCGCTAATACTTGTTCTGGTGATGTACCCCAAGTTACTTGAGGCGCAATATCAGCAGCGTCTAGCGTCACAACGGTATCAAATTGAGCACCTTCATCACTGGCAAGAGAATTCCAATAATCAACTGCTTGATCCCAGTACTCACCTTTAGGCGCAAATTCTTTGCCGCGAAGGAAATCGATTGTCTTTTGATCCGGTGCAATTAAGCCTGCACGCGCGCCTCCTTCAATCGCCATATTACAGACGGTCATTCGACCTTCCATGCTTAACTCGCGAATTGCTTGTCCTGCAAACTCAATGACATGTCCGGTACCGCCGGCAGTTCCAATTTTACCGATGATGGCTAGCACGATATCTTTTGCGGTAACAAAAGGTTTTAAAGAACCGGTGACTTCAACCAGCATCGTTTTAGACTTTTGCTGTTGAATCGTTTGGGTCGCCATAATGTGTTCGACTTCCGAAGTACCAATACCGAAAGCTAGAGCACCAAATGCACCGTGAGTAGCCGTATGGCTATCGCCACAACAGACAACCATGCCCGGATGAACAAATCCATGCTCCGGTACGACGATATGGATCACACCATTATTTGGGCTTTTCATATCGTATAAGTTGATGGCATTGTCTTCACAGTTACTTGCCATTACTTCAATTTGTTTCTTACCAATAGGGTCGGGTAAGTTAATACGGTCTGCGGCTTTGGTCGGCACGCAGTGATCCATGGTCGCGAGAATACTATGTGGATTGCGAACGCTACGATTGGCAATTCGCAGACCTTCGAATGCCTGAGGGCTGGTAACTTCGTGCATCAAGTGACGATCGACGTACAGGATCGGGGTGCTAGCTTGCGGCTCGTGAACCAAGTGAGAATCCCAGATTTTCTCGTACATTGTTTTTTTCATGTTTGTGTTTACACCCTATTAGACGCATCAGTGTGCGTTTCTGTTTATAGTCCTTGTTGTTGATTAAGCGCCGTATTAGCTTATTGCCGTGGTCGACGACCGCAAAATCAAGCTCTCATAGTAATAGAAGCTAGCAAAAGCAGCAACAACACTTGATGCTAGTTATTATACGAAGTGTTGCTGAGGTATTTCTTGCTAGTTTTGCGCAAAACAGTAGCACGTAAGCAATCATCCGCCTTGGTTTGCATTATGTGCGCTATGAATCGCCTTCCATAGGCTTGTAATTCCGTTACTGCGTGATTGGGCTAAATGTTGGCTTAAACCCGCTTGGCTAACGGATTGTTCAAAGTAGTGCTGTGCTTGTTCTAAATCTGAACAGTTGTTAATTGCATGAAGCACTAAAACGGCAAGGCCACGAATGATGCGCGCATTGCTATCTATTTCGATTGTTTGCTTCGTTGTAACTAACCAAAGATCGCTTTCACAACCTTGAACACGTTGGTCTTCGGTTTTAAGGTTTATATCAATGCTAGGTAAAGATTTACCTAGCATGAGTAGTTGCCGATAGCGTTCGTTCCAAACTAAGTTTGGACTGAGCAGATCGCTAATCCGAGATTCTAGATTTGGTATTTGAGATAGTTGGTTACTTAGCATTAAGCGTAAAGATCCTCAATCATATCAATGGCAGTCATTAACGTGTCTATGTCGCTAAGCTGATTGTACAAAGCAAACGATATTCGAAGCATGCCTTGTGGGCTAAGTTGCTGGGTTAAGGGCGACGCGCAATGGCTTCCAGCTCTCAGTGCGAGATCTTGCTGATCAAATAGGACTGCCGCATCTTGTGGGTGAATATTCTTGAGATTAAACGCGATAGCTGAGCTATGCAGTGTTGGTGACGCTAGTATCTCAACCAGTGGATGTTGTGTAAGCCGCTTAATTGCATAGTGTAAAAGATCTTGCTCGTGAGCTAAACGCTGTTTGACTGGCCATTGTTCGATAAACCGTATGGCAGCTGCAATGGCTATTGCTCCAACGATATTGGGCGTGCCTGCTTCCAATCGGTAGGGCAGAACATTCCAACTTGAGCTATCAAAACTCACCTTGCTTATCATTTCTCCACCAAAACGACTTGGTTTTAGCAGCTCAAGTGCGGTAGTTTTGCCATATAAGACACCTATGCCTGTAGGTGCGTACATTTTGTGCCCCGAAAAAACATAAAAATCGCAGCCCAAGCGCTGCACATCAATGGGTTGGTGCGCTATCGCTTGCGCACCGTCTACGATGCATAGTGCGTTAACGTCGTGGCAAAGACGGGTAATTTGAGCTATTGGTAATACACAACCGATAGTATTGGCTACATGGGGCAGCGCTACAATTTTAACCTTGGGGTTTAGCATGGCGCTAAAATGCTCTAGGTCTAAATCTCCGTTAGCCAAGATTGGAATTTCGCGCAAGTGGGCATTGCAGCGTTTAGCTAGCATTTGCCAAGGAACCAAGTTCGAATGATGATCCAGGGTGGAGACTAGGATTTCGTCGCCTGCATTGATGGTGTGAGCCAGGCCATCCGCGATAAGGTTAATGGCATCGGTTGTACCGCTAGTCCAAATGATGTTCTCGCGCTGTTGGGCATTAATCCAATCTGCTACAACGTCACGCGCTGACTCAAATCGCAATGTCGAATTTCTAGCAAAACTATGGCTGGCACGATGTACGTTTCCGTGACCACTTTGATAATGGTTCAGTACACAATTAAGTACGCTATCGGGTACTTGAGTAGAAGCCGCGTTATCAAGGTAGATCTCTGCAGCTTTGGTGTGACGGAACAGGCTGAATTGTTCTTGTACTTGCTGAGCAAAAATATCAGTCACTTGTTTATCCTAATTTTCAATCAGTGTCGATTTTAGCGTTTAACGTATAGCAATGGAAATGTGATCTTGTTCATGTTTAATAGAAGTCTTAAGTCATGGGCGAATATTTTATTCATTTGTAGCTTGGATGTATTTTGTCTTGCCTTGATAATGAATACAGAAATTTCATATCAATTTGTTAATGTTTATTAGAATTTAACAAATATTTATCATATAGCGATAAATTTTTACAAGGAGAGTAATTAATGCGTTTGGCCTTGCTGTGTTTACTAAGTGTCGTTGCCTTGCCTGTTTTAGCATCGGAGTCAGCCAAAGACCTAACCGATACCTGGGTCGGTACACTTAGCATTGTTGTGTTTACTTTAGCGTATATGTTGGTAATGCTCGAAGAAGTTATCAAACTGCGTAAATCAAAACCGGTCCTGATTGCTGCAGGGATAATCTGGTTTATGATTGCCGGCTATTATCATGGTACTGATCAAGCACCTTTAGTCACTGATGCATTTCGTCACAACCTGCTAGAATTTGCTGAGCTAATGCTTTTCTTATTAGTAGCAATGACATATATCAATGCGATGGAAGAGCGGCGCTTATTCGATGGCTTGCGTTCTTGGTTAGTCAGTCGTCAGCTAACCTATCGTCAATTGTTTTGGCTAACAGGCATTTTAGCCTTTTTTATCTCGCCAATAGCGGACAACTTGACCACAGCATTACTGATGTGCGCAGTGGTTATGAAAGTTGCACACGGTAACAGCAAGCTCATCAGTTTAGCTTGTATCAATATTGTAATTGCCGCCAACGCGGGGGGAGCGTTTAGTCCTTTCGGTGACATTACAACCTTGATGGTTTGGCAAAAAGGTATGGTGGAATTCAAAGAGTTCTTTGCTCTATTTATTCCATCGATTGTGAATTTTGTGATTCCAGCCTTAATTATGAGTCGTTTCGTCTCGGCAGAGGTGATGGATGCTAACAATGAAAAAGTAGAGTTAAAGCGCGGTGCGAGACGCATTGTAGCTCTGTTCTTGCTCACCGTTGCTACGGCCGTTATTGCCCATAGTTATTTCCATCTTCCACCAGTAATGGGCATGATGACTGGCCTAGGTTATCTACAAGTATTCGGATTTTTCTTGCGTAAAACCCTGCCAACAAGTCTCGCAAAGAAACGTGCACAAGCAATGGCCGCGCATGATGAATCTAGACTACGCTCGCTAGGTAGTATTGTACCATTTGATGTATTTAACCGTGTGGCGCGTGCGGAGTGGGATACCTTGTTGTTCTTCTACGGGGTTGTGATGTGCGTTGGTGGTTTAGGCTTTATTGGATATTTAGAACTCGTTTCAAACGTTATGTATACCCAATGGGATGTCACCTATGCCAACATTGCGGTTGGAATACTCAGCGCTATCGTTGATAACATCCCAGTGATGTTTGCAGTGCTAACAATGGAGCCTGTTATGTCTCACGGCCAATGGTTGTTAGTTACTTTGACCGCGGGAGTTGGTGGCTCGTTATTGTCGATTGGGTCAGCTGCAGGTGTTGCGCTTATGGGACAAGCGCATGGACACTATACCTTTATGAGCCATTTGCGTTGGACGCCAGTTATTGCCTTAGGGTACATTGCGTCCATAGGGGCTCACTTATTGATTAACGGCGTTTAACCGCCGACTCGCTTTACCTTGTAGCCTTGTTCTTGTAACCAGTCTTGCAAGGTATCGCGTTGGTCGCCTTGAATCTCTACGACAAAGCCTTTAACGCTGCCGCCAACGCCGCAGCGTTTTTTCATGGCTTTTGCTAGGGTTGCCAGTTCTTTGGTATCGAGGCCAAATCCTTCGAGGCAAGTTACGCCTTTACCCTTACGGCCCTTTGTCTCGCGTCTCATTTTTACGAATCCATCGCTACTGGGTGTTGCAGTTGGTTGCTTTTCAGTTTCGATACGGCCCTGATCAGTTGAATAAACGAGTTGGGATAGTTGGTCGCGTAATGACATCGGTGAGTCTCCGTTCAATTTTGGAGCATTGTAGCGCATGCAAAAGGCTTCTGTCGTAGAAAAGATTGATACAAATCAACATCGCAATTATGTATAGGGATATTCTAAATGACAATGATTACCATTAAATTTTAAGAGCCCTGCGTGACCCTCGATCAACTTCAACCCGGACAGCGTGCAATAATCGTCGCCTATCAGGCTGTGGATAGGGGAGTTAGAAAAAAATTACTATCGATAGGATTATTACCTGATAGCCAAATTCAATACATTCGCAGTGCACCGCTTGGCGATCCAATGCAAATCCGAAGTGAGGGTAGTAATATCGCTATTCAAAAAAGTTTAGCGGCGATGATCGAGGTAAAAACTCTATGATGCGTATTGTTACCGTTGGTAATCCAAATTCTGGCAAAACCACACTATTTAATGCCCTCAGCGGAAGTCGACAGCGCGTCGGTAACTTTAGTGGCGTTACGGTTGATAAAAAGTCTGCCACGATTAATGTTAATCATACCCAGTGTGAACTCGTTGACTTACCGGGTATCTACAATCTTCATCCGCAAGAGCAAGAAGGGTCCGTTGATGAGCAGGTTGCGGCGGATTACCTTCGTCAAGGCAACATTGACCTAGTGATAAATGTTGTAGATGCCGCGACTATCGAACGTAGTCTTTATTTAACGCTACAGCTACGCGAGTTAGGTTTACCGGTGTTATTGGTTCTCAACAAAATGGATTCTGCAAAAGTTAGCTTACTCGATATAAAACTTAAACAACTTGGAGTTCCGCTTGGTGTTGAGGTTGCAGCCATTAGTGCCACAGACCCACTGCAAGTTGCAGATTTTAAACATGGCTTAGTTGACCATGTATCTCGCGCCAATATTGAATGCTTACATATTGATTACAGTGCAGATGTCGAAGCGTTTATTCAACAATGGTCAACAATAGCGCAAGTCCAAGACATACGAGCACGATGTTTGGCGTTGATTGATGGTGAGTCCACTGCGCTCGCAGATTTAAGCCCACAGCAACGCCAGCAACTGCAAACGAGTTTAAGCCCGCAAAAACAGGATCAATTTGACCTAGAAATTGCAGACTGTCGTTATAGTTTTATTTATACGATCACTCAGGCATGTGTGCGCAAGAAAGGCCAATTAGCCCACGATTTAAGTGAACGTCTCGATACGATTTTTCTTAACAAATGGCTTGGAATTCCACTGTTTTTCGCAATGATGTACGCGATGTTTATGTTCGCGATCAACGGAGGTGCAATATTTATCGATTTCTTTGATATTGCTGCTGGGACAATATTTGTTGATGGCGTGCGTGAGCTAGGCGATAGCATAGGTTTACCGCAGTGGACTCAAGTTGTTCTAAGTGATGGGTTTGGTAGTGGGATACAAACGGTAGCCACATTTATTCCAGTTATTTTGTTTTTGTATTTGTATTTAGCGTTGATGGAAAGTTCCGGCTATTTAGCGCGTGCGGCATTTGTTGTTGACCGATTAATGCAAAAATTAGGGTTGCCAGGTAAAGCATTTGTTCCTATGTTGATGGGATTTGGTTGCACGGTTCCAGCAATCATGGCGACTCGAGTGCTAGACAAGCAACGCGAACGCAAGCTAACGTCGGCGATGAGCCCATTCATGTCATGTGGTGCTCGCTTACCCGTCTATGCGCTGTTTGCTGCCGCCTTCTTTCCGCAATCAGGCCAGAATTTAGTCTTCATTTTATATGTGGTTGGTATTTTAGCTGCGGTATTCACCGGGATGGTGTTAAAGCATACGCTACTGCCAGGTAAAACTCAGGATTCGATTCTCGAGCTCCCGGATTGGCAGATCCCAAGACTCAAAAACGTAATGATATTGACCTATCAAAAAGTAAAAGGTTTCATCTTTGGGGCGGGTAAAACTATTGTGGTAGTCGTCGCTATCCTTAGTATTCTTAACAACATAAGTTTTCAATCTGAGGGCCTCAAATCAGACAATAGTAATTCAATTCTTAGTCAAGCTAGTCAATTGGTAACTCCGCTTTTTAGTCCGATGGGTATAGAAAACGACAACTGGCAAGCAACGGTTGGCATCGTTACAGGCATATTTGCTAAAGAAGCGGTCGTAGGAACGCTAAATTCGCTTTATTCACCTAGTGTTGATGAGCATGAAGAATGGACCTATTTGGGGCGTTCCCAAGAAGCCATTGAATCAATCGTTGAAAACACCTTCGATATGGACTTTTCAGATCCATTAGGTATTGCTGTAGATGTTGCAGATACAAGTTCTGAAGCTGCAACAATCAACGAAGTTGAAGAAAGCACCTTAACACGATTACAGTCTTCATTTACTCAAGCCTCAGCTTTCTCGTACCTGCTCTTTATTCTAATGTATTTACCATGCGCTGCAGCTATGGGGGCTTTAGTCAAGGAGCATGGACGTCCATGGGCAAGCTTCATTGCACTATGGAGCACTGGATTGGCGTACGCGAGTGCCGTTTTATTTTATCAACTTAGCCAAATTAACACTCAGCCTTTGCAAGCAAGTTTGATCAGCGCTGTGGTCATTGGTATGACACTTAGCGTGATCATTGCTCTAAAAATTTATTCGAGACGTAGCTATGATCTTGCAAGCGCTTAAGCAGTACATTCAGAATAACCCTGGCTGCAGCTTGCATGATTTAAGTGTCCATTTCGCAATGAGCGAAGATGCAAGTATGGCAATGCTTAACAGTTGGGTGAAACGAGGGAAGCTAAATATTGAAAAAACAGAGGGCTGTGCAGTTGGAAGTTGTCATTGTGATGCCTCGCTCTCGCAGGTTTATCTGCGGTGGTGTGATGATTTAAGCATTGGTGTTTCTAAACGTTAACTGGCCTAAATAATAGAAACCGTCCATGATTAAACCTTGTTCAGCAAAGACCTTAGATTTTAACTAACGGGTTCGTTCAAGCCATAAGCTAAATAAAATATTGTTGATTTGATACGATCCTGTATCTACTTTTGAAACATCATCTAATCGCTCCAAAGCAGTGATTGATTGATTTAATGCTTGCTTAGTCAAATTTACACGATCTAAATTAAGCTGAGAGAATACGCTTTCTCCGTTAGCGTAGGCGATAGCCTTTAACGCCTTTTTAAGTCGAGGCGGATAACTAATAAACTTATCTCTAAACTCGTCATCGTAAGCGGTGACTAAGTTTGCTAGAACTCGCTCACAATCTTCCTTTGATGGTTTGACTGTTTGCTCAGCGTAAAAACGATAACAACATTGTAGTAAAAGTCGAGTTTGACCGCGAACACTGTGATACAAGGATTCAAAAGCTTGCTCTTGAAAATGTGTGCTTAGTTTATCTTCGCAGAAAGCTTTAATAGCGCTGATCTCCACACCTTTGATCGACATCGGTGTTGTCATACCGTGCCAGGGTTGGCTTTCCTTGTTTAATAGATTGCGAAGAATACTTTTTTTAGAGCCACTAAAGATAAAACTTAGCTTGCGGTTTGATTGAGAAATGGTGCGTAACTTGGCATCAATTTTTATCTTTTTTATACCTTTGATCTGCTGAAACTCATCAAAAGCAATAACCGCATGACTACAGTGGCTATGCTGACAGTAGTCTTCTATAAGACCAATCGCAGAGGTGAGTAACTTGTCAAAATCTTTGATCTCAATACTAGGCTTAAAAGCAAAACTGTCTCCTGAACGGGTTGGTTGAAACTCAACTCCTTTTACTCGAGATAAAATATCCAATAACTTTGACGTCTGAGAGCGTAGGGTGCTTGGCGTTGCCTTTTCAACGGCTACATATAATTCTCTGGCAAAATCCATTTCATCAACTATCGAATATAAGTCCACATATATTGGAAGTATTGAACTAGGTGCTTCAGCGAAGGCTTTTAAGATTAGGCTTGTTTTACCGTAACGTCGATCCCCATAAAGCATGACATTGGCTTGATTGCTCATAAGGTCTACAAGCCTTGCCAATTCCTCGCTACGACCACAAAACTGGTCGGTGTCAGATACTTTGTCAAAGCTAAATGGATTCATGATGTTGCCTTAGTCACTGTTAGTTAAGTTAATGGTAACGAGTAGGGCGCAACGTTTTACACGATACTAATTAGTAAAGTGTATAACGATACCGTGTAAAGTCAACGCTTAGTTAGAAAAGGGGATTAGCTTAGTTTGGGGCGACGCTGTCTGTTCACTTCAAAGCCCTAGGCTTACTTAATGTGTAAGCAGTTTGTTAGCGTTTGAGAGTGAGGTGCTTAAGTTTGCTCACACTTTGCCATTCGCAAACGACGACGTTGAGCGTTCTAATTTCGAGCAAAACGGTTAATTTGATCGCTACCTTGGACTAGTAGGTTAGATTGGTCAGAGCTTAGCGTAGCGTTAACTAAAGCCTTTGCTAAGTTTTCAATCTCAGTGGGGCGCATAGACGCAGGGATGATAAATTTCAACATCGAGCTGAGCTTAATCGCTATGTACTCTAGTGGGCGCTTGTCTGCAGACCGGCTACCAGATAAAAGTGAAGGTCTAATGATCACCAGTTGCTCAAGTTCTAGTTGCGATAAGCTAGTTTCTATTTCCGCTTTGGTACGAGAATACAAACTCAATGCCTTGTGACTTGTCCCCATGGACGAAACATAGCTGAGTTTCTTTGCACCAAAATGTAGTGCTCGAGCACATAACTGTAAACATAAATCACGTTCAATTTTCACAAAGTTAGCTTTGCTACCCGCTTGTTTCAGTGTAGTACCGAAACAGCAAATAACATGGCTAGAGTTTGCCTGCTTAGGCTCTTGGTGCAAATACTCATCGAAACTAATTTGTAGAAGCTTTGCGTGCTCAGGCAGCGCTTTGCGCGTAGGAGCAATAACCTGTTCTACTTGTGGATTTGCCAATAACAACGCGAGCACAGCTTTTCCGGTTAAACCACTGGCGCCAATTAAAGTTAGACGAATCATACGCATCCTCTGAAAACTAATTTAATGCTAGACTACTTCACAAATTATTGGCTGTAAGCCTTTTATTGATTTGAACTTCTAATTTTATTTCAAGGACACGTTTATGCAAGTACAAGACAAAACTGTAGTATCTTTCCGATTTAAACTTTTTAACCAAGCAGGAGAGTTGGTTGATGAGAGTGGTGAGCAGCCTTTACTATACCTTGTCGGTCAACACGGCATGTTGCCAGGCTTAGCTAAATCGTTTCTTGAAAAGTCTAAGGGCGATAGCTACAGCTTAGATTTAAGCGCTGAAGAAGGATTTGGAGAACGTAAGGCTGACTCGGCACAACGGGTTTCCCGCAATAAAATATTCCCAAAAACGAAGCTCAGTCCTGGTCAAGATGTTGTTTGGGATTCACCTGAAGGGCAAATCCAAGTGACGGTTATCAAGTCAGGACTTAAAATGGTAGATATTGATACCAATCATCCATTAGCTGGTGAACCAGTACGCTTCGATGTAGAAATTACTGATGTACGCGTGGCCAGTGACGACGAAGTTGCTCACGGACACGCGCATGGCGCTGGTGGACATGAACACCACTAAGACTGAAATATAACTGCAACAAATAATCAACTTTTTGTGAGCTTTGAAAAGGGTTTCGCAATTATATACTGCTATATAAGCGTCTGGCTTTAGTAATATAACGCGAATTTGGCTTTATGTAGCGAATTACCTTAATTCAACTTGCAATGTGATCTGCATCACACTAATATTCTAAATGTGACCTGTGTCACGTTATTGAATTTTATGAGGACGCACTATGTTTGATTATTTTGGAAGTTTGGCAACGATGTATTATTTGAAGAACGCAAATGATGAACCCACTGAAGATTTGCATCGTTAATGGCTTTGTCGCAACAGCAAGGTACTTGCTGCCGTCGACTTAGCTTAGTGTTCGATTATGACCCTTATCAGCGCGCATGCCGTTTTGAGATGCGAATGAAAAGGAGACTAAAATGAACCAGCGTTAGTAAGGCCTGTCTCTATATGTTACAGGCCTTTTTTTATGCTGTTTTAAATAACAGCCATTCTTTTCCAGGTTTCGGAATCGCCGGAATCAATAAGCTACACAGTAATGAGCATAGCGCAATAAGAGCGCCTATCCAAAAGACCAAACTAGGCTGAACCAACCAAAGCATGCCCAGCAATCCGGGTAATACCACCGCTGCAATATGGTTGATAGTAAAACTTACCCCAGCTGTAGATGCAATGTCCTTAGGATCTGCGATTTTTTGAAAGTAAGTTTTGACCGCAATCGCCAGAGCGAAAAACAAATGGTCTACAACGTAGAGTACCGCTGCAGCAACAGCAGAGTCTACAACTGCATAACCTGAGAATACGATGATCAGCCCTATGTATTCGATACACAAAGCTTTGCGTTCGCCGATACGACCAACCCAGCGCCCAATCGCGCTAGCGAACAGCATATTGAAAACTTGGTTAACTAGAAATAATAAAGCGATATTTGATGCTGAATAGTCAAATCGTTCCACCATTAAGAAGCCAGCAAAAACTACAAAAATTTGGCGTCGAGCACCACTGAAAAATGTTAATAAATAGAATAATGCATAGCGAGGTCTTAATACGAGGTGCTTATGCTGAGCATGTTCGGTCGTGAACAGGGGATAGCGCCATGCAAAATACAGCACAGCAAACATCGCAATCGAGCCAAAAACGAGATACAGGTACTTGTATTCGATATGGTAAAACTCGAGTAACAACCACAGCAAGCCATAGGCGATAACAGAAGCCCCGCCTTTAACTGCTAAAGCTTTGCCCATAAACCCTGCAGTTTGACTAGCAGGGATCCATTGTAAAGTTAGCGATTGATTGCACGTCTCAAAATAATGAAACCCGATCGACATTATTACAGTCGTAAAATAAAGACCATATGCACTAGGGAAGTATCCCGTGATCGCAATACCGAAGCCGAGTACAAACAAACTAATAAGTGCAAAGCGTTGTTCGTTAAGAACTAAAAGAATATACACAGCAGTAAAAGCTAGAAATCCTGGTATTTCACGTAAGCTTTGTAAAATACCTATTTGTTGCCCATTAAACTGTGCTACCTCAATGGTGAAATTGTTTATCAATACCATCCAAATGGAAAAGCTAAATGGCATTAAAAATGCCATTGATAACAGTAGTCGCTGTTTATTCTGTAATTGATTCATTGGTCTCTTCTTTTTCGACTGTAGCATTTTCAACGACAGGAACTACAGGCTCAAGTGGGATAGCGCTAATTGGGGCATAGCTACTTAACTGCGGAAATTGATCAATGATTCCAGATTTGGAAGCGAGTAGGGTTAGCAATTCTGCTTGTTGCCTTTGATCTGCTTGCGCATATTGTTCGCGGGCTTGTGAAAGGCGGAGACTTTGTTTAAGCGCCCATATTTGTTCTTCAAGACTGGCGCTTTGTTGATCGCTAAGCGCTATTTTTTGTTGCTGTAAGTCATCAATAGCAATTTGTTGGACGTTTACAGCTAGTTGTTTATCTAATTGTTGTTGTAGCACATTTTTATCAGCCAAAATTAGTTGGTTTTGATTTTGCAATCGCAAGGCATAGAAGCTTGCCACGAAGGTGATACAACACAGTAACACTGCAATCAACAAAGTTAAAAAACGCGAACTTGATTGATTGCTGGATTTTGTTTCAATTATTTCCAGAGTAGCTTGTTTTTTTAGTAATTGGTTTTGACGGATCAGTTGGGCTTTACCGCGCTGTAGCTGACGTTGTTTTTCTTCTATCTGGCCAAGCTGATTGGGATCGCTGAAAAATGCTAGTTTGTCGCCGTTTCCACTTTTTACTTGTTGATAGCTGATTTTGACGAGATTCATTAGTGCATCACTACCCCCTTTATCTGGGTGACAACGATTGGCCAATGCTTTATAGCGCTTGCGCGCAAGCTCGACACTAATATCCTTTTTTAAGCCTAAGACTTGTGAAAAACTAGCCATGAGAAATCCATTCTTCGCGATAGCGTTGTAGTGTATCAACTTGTCGTGATTTTTATAGCCGATATACGATACGGATTACTCAATTGTGAAAGCAATTTAACGACTTGACTACTTTATGGCCAAAATCTCAAGCCAGTGTCGTAAAATTTGTCTAAAAACTTGCGAAAACTAGGGTAAATGGTATTTTCTGCCCACACCATTTTAGAGGATTGGAAGCGATGCCAAAGGCAAGTGAAGTCAAAAAGAACGCAGCACTGGTTCATAACGACAAAGTATTTATGGTTAAAGAGATTAGCAAACTGACCCCTAGTGGTCGTGCGGGAGCTAGCCTCTATCGCATGCGTTTGTATGATGTCGTAACGGGTCTTAAAGTTGATGAGAGCTTTAAAGCTGATGAAATGCTCACGCTGGCGGATTTAAGTCGACGAAACGCTATGTTTTCCTATATCGATGGAGAAGAATATGTGTTTATGGATAACGAAGATTATACCCCGTATAACTTCAACCAAGAGCCTATAGCAGACGAACTTCGCTACATCGACGAGCAAACTCAAGGTATTCAAGTTGTATTGGTTGACGGAGCTCCTGTTGCTATTGAGCTACCCTCATCTGTCGAGTTAGTCATTACCGAAACAGACCCGTCTATCAAAGGTGCTTCAGCTAGCGCTCGTACTAAACCTGCAATAATGAGTACCGGTCTAAGCGTTCAAGTTCCTGAGTACATTGCAACTGGCGACAAAATTAAAGTGAACACAGCCGATGCAAAATTTATGGGCCGTGCCGACAAATAACTGCCAGTGTTAGATACAAAAAAGGCTGCTCATTGAGCAGCCTTTTGTTTTACGCAATTACTGACTATAGTTTTTCGACTAACTCAACGGCTTGTCCGATGTAATTAGCTGGAGTTAGCTTACGTAGTTCTTGCTTAGCTTCTTCTGGCATATCCAAGTTATCAATGAAGGCTTGCATTGCTTGTGCGTCAACGCGTTTACCACGGGTTAACTCTTTAAGTTTTTCATATGGCTTTTCTATACCATAGCGACGCATAACGGTTTGTACAGGTTCGGCTAGTACTTCCCAGTTTTGGTCTAGATCTTTGCGTAGATTAGCTTCGTTAACTTCAAGCTTTGAAATGCCTTTTAGACTTGCATGGTATGCAATTAACGAATAACCCATTGCCACACCGAGGTTACGTAACACTGTAGAATCGGTTAGATCACGTTGCCAGCGAGAGACAGGTAGTTTGGCTGAAAGGTGGCCAAACACAGCGTTGGCTAATCCTAAGTTACCTTCGGAGTTTTCGAAGTCAATTGGGTTCACTTTATGTGGCATGGTGGACGAGCCAATTTCACCGGCGATGGTTTTTTGCTTGAAGTGGCCAAGCGCGATGTAGCCCCAAATATCTCTGTCGAAGTCGATTAAGATGGTGTTGAAGCGAGCGATAGCATCAAACAACTCAGCGATGTAATCATGTGGCTCAATCTGTGTTGTATAAGGATTCCATATGATCCCGAGAGAGCTTACAAATTCTTCTGAAAATGCATGCCAATCGATATCTGGATAAGCACTTAGGTGGGCATTGTAGTTACCCACGGCGCCGTTAATTTTACCTAAAATTTCAACCTTGGTGATCTGTGTGATCTGACGATCCAAACGAGCAACAACATTGGCAAACTCTTTACCAACAGTTGAAGGTGAAGCCGGTTGACCATGGGTGCGTGATAACAAAGGAATTGCTTTGTATTCAATAGCGAGCCCGCGAATTGAATCACTCAGTTTATTGAGCATTGGTAGTAACACCGTATCACGAGCTTCGGTTAGCATTAAGGCGTGTGAAAGGTTGTTAATGTCTTCTGAGGTACAAGCGAAGTGAATAAACTCAGATGCGGCATTGAGCTCCGCATTGTCAGCGACTTTTTCCTTAAGGAAATATTCGACCGCTTTAACATCGTGGTTGGTGGTGCGCTCGATATCTTTTATGCGTTGCGCATCACTTTCACCAAATTCATTGAGCAAGGTTTCTAGGAAAGCATTTGCGCCATCAGAGAAGAGCGCAACTTCAGGTATTTGCTCACATGTACTTAGTTTTTGTAACCAGCGAACTTCGACTTGCACCCGGGCTTTAATTAGACCGAACTCGCTAAAGATTGAACGTAATGTACTTGTTTTATCTCCATATCGACCATCGATAGGGGAAATGGCTGTCAATGCTGACAAGTCCATGAGCATACTCCTGTTGTTTAGACTATTGCTTGGTAGATTTCATCTGCACGTGAGGCATATTGCCCACGCGAAAATAGAAGCTGTCGACGTTTGCCACCGAGTTGTCGCCACAATACGCAGGCACGTATCGCTGACAACAGCAGTGTTCTAATTTTGTTTTGCGCTAAAGGGATCTTCAAGTATTCAACGTTACCATGTACTTGAATTTTTGGACCCGCTGGTGAAATGATATCGCTATAGATACTCGCGGTATTGGCAAGCACTTGCTCATCCAAAGGATCAAAATGCTGAAGTTGACGCTGGATTTGAGTTATTCGTTCACCAAGCATGGCTAATAGGTCAGGGCGTTTTGCAAGTTTGCGTTCCAACGCCAGTATGCCAACCATATAACGAGTTAGCTCGACGGTTTTTGGTTCCCGCACGCTATTGAGTTGAGCAATTAGCGATGAGTATCCGTCCTTCAATGCAGCCGGACCACCATAGATTTCATTACAGCTGTCAGCATCAATCGCCAACACACTGTTGATAGACGTTTTTAAGCCTTGCGCATCGCAGCTATTGCTATGAGCGACATCTTGTACAAGTTTTATGCTCTGGCATAACGCAGCTAGTGCCATAATGCGGTCATCCATTTGGCTCATAGCGAATCCTTGTTTGCAATGCGCTGTTCTATGATGCCGCCGCCAAGGCATACTTCATCTTTATAGAACACCACCGACTGACCCGGTGTGACAGCAATTTGAGGGTCGTCAAAAATGACGGACACTTTGTCGTCAGACAATGGATATACCCAACATGGAATATCCGTTTGGCGGTAGCGAGTTTTAACACTGCAACGCAAGGCCTCTGCTAAAGTTTTGCGATCAACCCAATGAAGTTGGTTAGCTAATAGAGCTTCGCTTTTGAGGCGAGGGTGATCATGACCTTGTCCGACGACCAAAACATTACGTTCGATGTCTTTATCAACGACATACCAAGGATCTTCACTGCCATCTTTGGTGCCGCCAATACCTAGGCCCTTGCGTTGACCAAGGGTGTGATACATCAAGCCCTGGTGTTCGCCGATGTGTTCGCCTTCGCTACTTTCGATTGGACCCGGTTGCGCGGGTAAATATTGCGCCAGAAAATCAGTAAACTTACGCTCTCCGATGAAGCAGATCCCAGTACTGTCTTTTTTATCGTGTGTCACCAGACCTTGTTGTTCAGCAATATGACGTACTAGCGGCTTTTCGATATCTCCAACAGGAAATAGCGTTTGGGCGATGTGTTTTTCTTCAAGAGTATATAAAAAGTAGCTTTGGTCTTTGTTGCTATCGAGACCACGTAACATTTGCCAATGGCCGTCTTGGAAACGGCGTTGGACATAATGACCGGTCGCAATGTAGTCGGCTGCTAGTTCTTCGGCAGCAAACTCTAAAAAGGCTTTAAACTTAATCTCTTTATTGCACATGATATCTGGGTTTGGCGTACGTCCAGCTTTGTACTCTTCAAGGAAGTGTTCAAAGACGTTATCCCAATATTCAGCTGCAAAATTGATGGTATGAAGCTTTATCCCTAGCTTGTCACAAACCTTTTGTGCGTCGGCTAAATCTTCAGCTGCCGCGCAGTATTCAGAGTTGTCGTCTTCTTCCCAGTTTTTCATAAACAGACCTTCAACCTGATAACCCTGTTGAATTAAAAGGTAGGCTGAAACGGAAGAATCAACACCGCCGGACATTCCGACGACGACTTTTTTATTAGCGTTATCGCTTGTAGGCTCAGGGATATAGTTCATCAATAGACTGTAATAGCTTTCGCGTGTTAAAAATTTGGCGCAATTCTAGCAGAAACACAAGGTGATACCAATCACAAAACAGGACAGTTTATGGTTCTACGATTGTATAGTTTCCACTGTCGATATCATCAATAGTCCATTGGCCTATTCGGTAACGGATGAGGCGTAGTGTTGGAAAACCAACCGCAGCTGTCATGCGTCGCACCTGGCGGTTTCTGCCTTCACTGATAGTCAGTGAAATCCAACTCGTAGGAATAGCGGCTCGTTCTCGAATAGGGGGGACGCGAGGCCAGATTTCGGGGCTTTGCATCAGTTCACACTGCGCTGGTGCAGTAATTCCGTCTTTAAGTTCAATACCTGATGATAGTTTATCGATAGCTAAGTTTGTAATTTGTCCTTCAACTTGGACCCAATAACATTTATCAGTTTTGTTATCTGGGTGAGCCAACAAATGTTGCATTTTTCCGCTATTAGTTAATATCAACAAACCTTCACTATCACGGTCTAGGCGTCCTGCAGCATATACGTTTGGAATATCTACATAGTTTTTAAGCGTTGCTCGTTGGTTGTCATCGGTAAACTGGCTTAATACGTCGAACGGTTTATTCAACAGTATCAACTGCGTTTTAGCGGGTTCGGGGCGGCGTTTTCCCATGGGCTTACGACGATGGGTACTTGAGTTGCTGCTTTGAGGGCCGCTACGTCGGCCGCGTATTAAACGCGTCACACTGTTTTCCTTGAAATTAAAGTCGCGACTAGTTTATAGGCCAGAGTTATGCGGCGCAAACTTCCCTAGCAGTTTGACTGGTAGGGTCAGTTTGGATTGGACTTAGGTGATATGTAATTGTTTTTAGATTTAGTTTATTATCGCAACACTTTGTTTAAAACAAACATAACTATAGGGCTACAGTTCTGATTTGGTTTACCCATCAAATTGGATGTACCCACCATAAGCCAAAAGGAATGTGGCGCTAACAACTCGCGTTGGTCCACACCTTTGGTAATGCAAATACTAGGAAGTTGAAATGTCTAAGATTGTCTACACCATAACTGATGAGGCGCCAGCCTTAGCCACACAATCATTATTACCGATTGTCAATGCCTTCACTGCGCAAGCCAACATTGAAATTGAAACACGCGATATCTCGCTAGCGGGTCGCGTTCTTTCTGGCTTCCCGGACTGCTTGCGTCCAGAGCAACAAATCTCAGATGATTTAGCTTATCTTGGCGAACTTGCCAAGACAGCTGAAGCTAATATTATCAAGTTGCCAAATATTTCTGCGTCTATTCCCCAGCTAAAAGCTTGTATTGCAGAATTACAGCAACAAGGTTTTGCGATTCCTGATTTTCCTGAAGAACCTAAGACTGATAAAGAAAATGAAACTCGAGCGCGCTATGCGAAAGTCTTGGGGTCTGCGGTTAATCCGGTATTACGTGAAGGGAATTCAGATCGTAGGGCACCTAATGCAGTTAAAAACTTTGCTAAGGCTAACCCCCACCGTATGGGCGCATGGTCTAAAGACAGCAAGACTCATGTATCTAGCATGCAGTCTGGTGACTTCTATGCAAGTGAACAGTCAATGACCTTTGATTCTGCCGGTAGCGTTAAAATTGTTCACCAAGATATACAAGGTAAACAAACTGAGCTTAAAAGCGCGTTTGAGATACTTGAAGGTGAGATAATTGATAGTTCAGTACTTAGTATCTCTAGCTTGAAGTCGTTCATTGGCGAACAAATCGTAAAAACGAAGCAGCAAGACGTTCTATTTTCGCTACATATGAAAGCGACTATGATGAAGGTCTCTGATCCGATTATATTTGGTGCAGTCGTTGAATCTTTTTATAGTGAAGTATTCGCAGCCTATGCTGAAGACTTTGAAGCACTTGGTGTTGATACGCGTAATGGCTTAGGGGATGTAATTGGAAAAATTAAAAATCTACCTAAAGACCGTCAAGCTCAAATAACCGCTGCATTTGTTGATGCGTCAGAAAAACTTCCGGCATTAGCTATGGTCGACAGCGATAAGGGTATCACCAACTTACATGTACCATCAGATGTAATCATTGATGCATCAATGCCAGCTATGATCCGAAGCTCTGGACAAATGTATAACAGTGCTGGCGAGCTCCAAGACACCAATGCCATTATTCCTGACCGTTGTTACGCTGGTATTTATCAAGCTACCATTGATTTTTGTAAGTTAAATGGTGCGTTTGATCCTACAACGATGGGTAGCGTATCGAATGTTGGTTTAATGGCGCAAAAAGCTGAAGAATATGGTTCTCACGATAAAACATTCCAAATTGAAACTGACGGACAAGTACTTGTACTTGATGGCAACGATCAGGTTCTAATGAGCCAGAATGTCGAAACCGGTGACATCTTCCGTATGTGTCAAGTTAAAGACGCACCTATACAAGACTGGGTTAAACTTGCGGTAAAACGTGCTCAAGCCACTAACACACCAGCAATTTTTTGGTTAGACCAAGCGCGAGCTCACGATGCCCAGCTAATTACTAAAGTTAAGCAGTACCTCGCGACTTATGATACCTCTGGTTTGGATATTCAAATTTTGAGTCCCGTTGACGCAACTCAATTTTCTTTGGGACGCGTACTTCAAGGTGTTGATACCATTTCAGTAACCGGTAATGTCTTGCGAGACTACCTGACCGATTTGTTCCCAATTTTGGAACTGGGCACGAGTGCAAAAATGCTGTCTATTGTTCCGCTAATGAATGGCGGTGGGCTATTCGAAACAGGGGCGGGTGGCTCAGCGCCAAAGCATGTACAACAATTCGAAAAAGAAAATCACTTACGTTGGGATTCATTGGGTGAGTTTTTAGCCTTAGGGGTATCCTTAGAGCATCTATCTGATGTAACCAGCAATGCAAAAGCTAAGGTTCTCGCTGAGTGCTTAGACAAGGCAACCGCAACCTTCTTGCTCGATAATAAGTCACCATCGCGTAAAGTTAATGAAATAGATAATCGCGGCAGCCACTATTACTTAACCAAGTATTGGGCACAAGAATTAGCCAAACAGAGTGACGATCGGGAACTAGCGCAAACTTTCGCCAAGTTTGCCGAACAGCTTGAGTTTAGCGAACCAACTATTTTACATGAGCTCATCCAAGTTCAGGATTCTAAGATGGACATTGGTGGTTATTTTCATCCAAATGCCGAACTTGCTGCAAAAGCAATGCGTCCAAGTGAGCACTTCAATACGGCACTCGAGAACTTGTAATTTGTTTCTATAAAAAAAACCGAGGTTATTAATCTCGGTTTTTTTAACGCAATTTTCAGGTTGGTAACTTAAAGTCGCTATTGTTGCTGTTCATGTGTTCTACAGTAGGGACTTTTAAGCTAAAAATTGGCTATTTCTGACTTTCGTCAAAAACAATGCTTACTGCATGGCTGCCTTTAGGTCCGTCTTCTGTTTCAAAGTCGACTTGTTGTCCTGCTTTGAGCGTGCGATAACCTTCCATTTGTATTGTAGAGTAGTGGGCAAAGATATCTTCACCGCCTTGTTCTGGACAAATGAACCCAAATCCTTTTGCATTATTAAACCATTTTACTGTTCCACTAGGCATACCACTTTTTCCTATTTATTGTTACGTGTTTACCACGGTTTGAAAATCCATTAACAAATTAATAACGTTTAATATTACATTATCCTTAAGGATACGTATTGCAAGTGCTCAACATGCCTATTTTAAAGGTTTGTGAACTTTTGCTGATATTTTTGCATAGAAATTAAACTATGGTTATTTAACAATTTAGTAAAATATTTATCAGTGTCAAGCTTATGACCATTTTTATGCTAGCCTTGATCATGCAAAGCGGTTATGTTGGTTTACAGTGATGATCATTATTAATCTAATTAACGTATGAGTAAGATATCGGATTGGCTTGATTTAGAAAGCCTTACCTTGGAAAGTGACCCTAAAATAGCGCCGCCACCAATGTATCGGGTTTATGTAAATAATGACGATTACACACCAATGGATTTTGTAGTAAAAATACTGCAATTGTTTTTTGGAATGAATGAAGATAAAGCCACACAAACGATGTTAGAAATTCATTATCGTGGCCGAGGGACCTGCGGGGTTTTCACTCAAGAAGTAGCGGAAACAAAAGTTGCGCAAGTCAATCAATTTGCAAGGAAGAACGAGCATCCATTGTTGTGCACGATGGAGCCCGAAGAGTCAGAGTAGTATTTGGGAGAGCAGTATATGCTGAACAAAGAATTGGAAAGCACCCTTAATCAAGCGTTTAAAGACGCTCGTCACCAACAACACGAATTCATGACGGTCGAGCACTTGCTACTCGCCTTGTTAGACAATCAAGCGGCCAACGAAGCGCTTTTAGCTTGTGGGGCAGGAATAGAAAACCTGCGAAAAGAGCTATTATCTTTTATCGAACAAACCACACCCACAATCCCCCAATCAGACGCCGAACGAGAAACCCAGCCTACCTTAGGTTTTCAACGGGTTCTGCAACGAGCAGTGTTTCATGTGCAGTCCTCCGGTAACCACGAAGTCAGTGGGGCTAATGTTTTGGTCGCAATCTTCAGCGAGCAAGAAAGCCAAGCGGTCTATTTTTTAAAGAAAACTGATATTAGTCGTTTAGATGTCGTTAACTTTATATCCCATGGTATCCGTAAAGAAGATGCGAGCGACGAATCTGAATCGAGTAGCGAACCAGGGACCGCTCATACCAGCCCTGAAGAAATGAAAAAGCTTGAAAACTTCGCGATTAACCTAAATCAATTGGTGCTTAAAGGTAAAATTGATCCCCTGATTGGGCGTGATGCAGAGCTTAGCCGAACGGTTCAAGTTTTATGTCGTCGTCGTAAAAATAACCCCTTATTGGTTGGTGAAGCAGGTGTGGGTAAAACTGCGATTGCCGAAGGCCTCGCATACAGAATTGTGCATGAAGATGTGCCTGATGTTATCAAAAATGCAACCATCTATTCTCTAGATATAGGTTCCCTCTTAGCTGGTACTAAATACCGTGGCGATTTTGAAAAGCGGTTTAAGGCACTACTCAAGCAGTTAGAAAATGCCGAAAATGCAATTTTGTTTATTGATGAAATCCATACCATCATAGGAGCAGGCGCAGCCTCTGGTGGACAACTCGATGCGGCAAATTTAATTAAGCCACTACTAAGTAATGGCTTATTACGCTGTATTGGCTCAACCACGTATCAAGAATATAACCAAATCTTTGAGAAAGATCGCGCCTTGGCAAGACGATTCCAAAAAGTGGATGTAGTGGAACCAAGTGTTGCTGATACCACTAAAATCTTATTAGGACTTAAAAGCCGTTATGAAGCACACCATGAGGTGCGCTATACCAAACAAGCATTGCAATCGGCTGCGGAGTTATCGGCTAAGTACATTAATGAGCGTCACCTGCCTGACAAAGCCATTGACGTCATTGATGAGGCCGGCGCACGAATGCGCTTGTTACCAGCAAGCAAACGTAAGAAAACAGTCGGTGTTACTGAAATTGAAGAAATCGTAGCTAAAATTGCGCGCATTCCTGAAACTAAAGTTTCGTCGTCTGATCGTGAAACATTGCGCGAACTAGATGACAGTTTAAAAATGGTTGTGTTTGGACAAGATCCCGCTATCGATGTATTGGTGGATGCGATTCGCTTAAATCGCTCCGGTTTGGGTATTGAGAATAAACCGGTGGGTTCTTTCTTGTTTGCAGGCCCAACGGGTGTTGGTAAAACAGAAGTCACAGCCCAATTAGCAAAATGCTTGGGTGTTGAACTGATTCGTTTCGATATGTCCGAATATATGGAGCGTCATGCCGTCAGTCGATTAATTGGTGCGCCACCGGGTTATGTTGGTTTTGACCAAGGCGGCTTGCTAACCGACCAAGTATTGAAGCATCCGCATTGTGTGTTGTTGCTCGATGAAATTGAAAAAGCACATGAAGATGTCTTTAACTTGCTATTGCAAGTTATGGATCACGGTACTTTAACCGACAACAATGGTCGACAAGCAGATTTCAGAAATGTAATTGTCGTTATGACCAGTAATGCAGGTGTTAAAGAAATTCAACGTTCTACCATTGGTTTTAAAGAGCAAGAGCAAGCTTTCGATGCAATGGATGAAATTAACAAAGTCTTTTCTCCAGAGTTTAGAAACCGTCTCGATAATATTATTTGGTTTAACCATCTCTACGAAGATGTGATTGAGCGGGTAGTGGACAAGTTTATCGTTGAACTTCAAGCGCAGTTAGACGCAAATGGTGTTTCTCTTGAATTAACAGAAGAAGCACGTATTTGGTTAGCCCACAAAGGCTACGACAAAGCGATGGGTGCTCGACCAATGTCGCGACTTATTCGTGAACAAGTACGCAAACCTTTGGCGAATGAAATATTATTTGGACGACTCAATAAAGGCGGGCATGTTGACGTGACTGTTGTTGATGATGCCTTGGAATTTCATTACGCTGACGAGACAGCAGAAGCCTAATTAGCGTTGATTATACAAGAACACAAAAAGCCAGCATTGCTGGCTTTTTTATTATCCGTCGAAAACTACTAGCGAGCTCGGAAGACAATGCGTCCTTTAGAAAGGTCATAAGGGGTCAACTGTACGGTTACTGTATCGCCAGTTAAAATGCGGATATAGTTCTTACGCATTTTTCCAGAGATATGCGCAGTAACGACATGACCATTTTCTAGTTCAACACGGAACATCGTGTTGGGCAAAGTATCAAGTACCGTGCCTTGCATTTCAATATTGTCTTCTTTTGCCATTGAGTCCTCGAAGGAGTAGTAAATTAAATCGCAGCGAGAATGCCAGATTTAAGGGGCTGTGTAAAGTTTCGACGCAAATATTAAAGCAGTCTTTGTGCTTGCCAAGTGCTTTTGTCTACTTCTTGTGCTTTTAGTTGTTTTAGCAACTTCAGATATTCAGTCCGGGGTTTAATTTGCATGCCTAAAGAGCGTAAATGCGGGTTTTCCATTTGCCCATCGATATATTGCCCTTTGTGGTTTTCAAAGTGCTTTGAGAACACAAAATAAGCTAGCTTTGATGCGTTGCTAACGCGATGGAACATCGATTCACCGCAAAACATTTGACCAACTGCAATTCCATAAAACCCTCCGACAAGTTCGGTATTTTGCCAAACCTCTACGCTGTGCGCATGTCCGAGCTTGTGCAGGGCTTGATAAGCCTTCTGCATATCTTGAGTGATCCAAGTGCCGGTTTCATCTCGTTCGGCCGCACATTGATGTACGACATCTGAAAAAGCCATATTGAGGGTTACATGGAGCTGCGTTTTACGCATAAGTTTAGCCATACTGCGACTTGGCATTATGTTAGCGCACTGTTGTCCAAAACGCGGCTCTGGAGACCACCACAGAATCTCTTGGCCTTCTTCATACCAAGGAAAGATACCATTGTTGTAAGCAAGAATAAGGCGTTGTGCAGAAAGGTCGCCGCCGATAGCGAGTAAGCCATTTGGGTCTTCAAGGGCAAGGCTAGGCTTTGGAAACCTAAGCTCTGTGCCCAATTGGTAAAGAGGCAAGGGTAGTTTAGAGGCTGTCTAGATAGCGCTCAGCGTCCAAAGCAGCCATACAACCTGAACCCGCTGACGTAATCGCCTGACGGTAGATATGGTCCGCTACATCGCCTGCGGCAAAAACGCCTTCCTTACTCGTTGCAGTTGCATTACCAGTGATTCCGCTATGGATCTGAATATAACCATTTTCCATATCCAGTTGGTCTGCAAATATTTCAGTATTTGGAGAGTGCCCAATTGCGATAAAGGCTCCCATGACTTCAATATCTTTAGTTTCGCCAGTTGCAACGTGCTGGGTTCTTACTGCAGTGACACCCATTTCATCGCCTAGCACTTCATCAAGTGTTTGGTCGAGGTGCAATATAATGTTACCTGCCGCAACTTTATCCATTAATCGTTTGGTTAGAATTTTTTCACTGCGGAAACTATCACGGCGGTGAATCAGGTGCACTTCGCTGGCGATATTGCTTAAATATAGAGCTTCTTCAACGGCAGTATTGCCACCACCGACGACTGCAACTTTTTGGTTTCGATAAAAGAAACCATCGCAGGTTGCACAGGCAGATACACCACGGCCTTTAAATGCTTCTTCTGATTCTAGGCCTAAATAACGCGCCGATGCTCCGGTGCAAATGATTAAAGCATCACAGCTATATTCGACTGAATCACCTTTTAATCGATATGGTTTTTGGGAAAAGTCGACCGACGTTATATGGTCGATGATAATTTCGGTATCGAATTCAAGTGCGTGGTCACGCATGCGGTCCATTAGTACAGGGCCAGTTAAACCCTTTGCATCACCTGGCCAGTTTTCCACTTCAGTGGTGGTCGTTAGCTGTCCACCTTGTTGAATACCTGTAATCAACACCGGATTTAGATTTGCTCGAGCTGCATAAACTGCTGCTGTATATCCGGCGGGGCCACTGCCTAAAATAATTAGTTTATGGTGTTGTACATCGCTCATTGGGATTAATCTCTTGTATATATAGGTTATAAATTTGTTTCGCCACACTTTAACAGGTATTCAAGCAATGGGTAATAAGCGTTTACACTTTGATATGAGTTGTAATTCTAAGTGCACGCTTCTTTATCGTCAAAAATCACGGTTTATTCGAATTGCGGCTTGCTTGAGTGCGGGAATTGTGAAATAAATACACCTAGACAATAAAACTATTCTCCAATATTAGCATCCGTTTCGGCGTAAAAGTCTAAAACTAGCAATTATGGGTAGGTATCATGTTGTCAAAGTAGCTTTCAGAAAAAGGTTTTTTATGGTGAAAGCATGCATAATTTTTCACTCTTGAGCAGGGGACCCAGCTAAAGAGTTAGTGAATAGTATATACGGACGTAGAAGGTTTATAGATGAAGGAACTAGATCGCATTGACCGCAACATTCTTGGCGAGTTGCAAAAAGATGGCCGCATTTCAAATGTAGAACTATCTAAACGTGTTGGCTTAAGCCCTACGCCTTGTTTAGAACGTGTTCGACGCTTAGAGCGTCAAGGGTTTATTAGCGGTTATACAGCTATTCTAAATCCTCAATACCTTGATGCCTCTTTACTTGTGTTTGTCGAGATCACGCTCAACCGCGGTGCTCCAGACGTATTTGAACAATTTAATTATGCGGTTCAAAATTTGGAAGACATACAAGAATGCCATCTAGTTTCAGGTGATTTCGACTATCTATTGAAAACTCGAGTTGCTGATATGTCTGCTTATCGAAAGTTGTTGGGTGAAACACTGTTACGTTTACCTGGTGTAAATGACACCCGTACATACGTAGTCATGGAAGAAGTCAAACAAAGCAATCGTTTGGTTATCCGTAGCTAGTTAGGGGTTGTCATACAGTATTAAGCGGCGAAAGCCGCTTTTTTTATAGCACAAAAGGCTGAGATATCGCGGTATTTGTGGCACTATCTTGCTATTACGAAAGGCAGTGAAGCCAATAAAAACACAATAGGTTTCTTTCTTGAATACAAGTTCAATCTTCAGACTTAAAGGCACTGCTCGTTTTATCGAAGCATTCGCCGTCATTGGAGTCGCACTCAGTTTGTTTATTCTGATTGCGCTGCTCAGTTTTCACCCCGATGACCCTAGTTGGTCGCAAACGGCGTGGCGTTCTGATGTCGGCAATGCTGCAGGTAACAGCGGTGCTTGGCTGGCCGATATTTTGTTTTTTATGTTCGGTATCTGTGCTTACGGCGTTCCTGCCTTACTAGTTTTGGCTTGCTACAAGTTCTTACTCAGTAGTTTAAGTTTCTACGACATCGATTTTCTATCATTGAGCTTGCGGCTTGTCGGTTTAAGCTGCGGTATTTTTAGCTTCGTCACGCTTGCTAGTATCAATGTAGACGACTTTTACTATTTTTCATCAGGAGGGCTCATGGGCGATATGATAGCTCAAACGCTAATTCCAGTTTTCGGACTTTTGGGCACTATTATCGTACTGTTAGCAGGTATAGCGGTAGGCGTTACTCTATTTACGGGTCTGTCTTGGATTGCAATTGTCGAATGGATCGGAGAACAACTGACAAGCTTTTGGTTCTGGTGTTTAAAACTACTAGGCAAGCATGAATCTGGAAAACTGGCTGATGCTCAAGAACAGCTCGATGATGACGCTCAAGAAGAAGCTTTAAAGCAGGATTTGCCTTTTGATGATGAAGGTCCAGAAGACCAATTACCTTCTGCTTCGCCAAAGCCGTCATTGCTGAGTAGCTTGAAACAGAAAATGTCACAGCGACAACTTCAGCAGGATGCTGAATTGGACGCAAGCCCCGAACCAAGTGATCAAGAGCCGAGTATTTCTAATCTCTTCGCAAGCGATGATAAACAAGCGAAAACAGAATCATTGCTTGAACCAACTTTGAATTTAGCCACTGCTGTTGATTCAGAACAACCAAGTGAGCTCAATCCAACGGTGATCGTTAATCCACCTGAGTTGCAAAGTGAATCCATGGGCGCACTGCCAGGAGATGAGCCAGCGGCAGCAACTCGAGCTAGCTTTGAGCGACCAGCTAATGCACCAGAAATTGATCAGGCGGCCATACTAAACCCGCCTCCAAAACCTAAATTACCGCCGTTGCCGGATATGAACTTGTTAGATAGACCCGATAAGCAACAAAATCCCATATCCGAACACGAACTAGAACAAGCCTCTCGCTTAGTCGAAGCTAAGTTACTTGATTTCAACGTGCAAGCTACTGTTGTAGCCGTACACCCAGGACCTGTGATTACCCGCTTTGAGCTCGATCTTGCACCTGGTATTAAAGTGAGCAAAATTTCAGGCCTTTCCAAAGATTTGGCTCGCGCTTTATCCGCGATTAGTGTGCGAGTTGTAGAGGTGATTCCGGGGAAATCAGTTATCGGACTAGAGCTACCTAACCGTTACCGTGAAATTGTGTATATGCGTGAGGTGATTGACAGTGAGCAATTCCATCAATCCAAATCACCACTGACCATGGTATTAGGTAAAGATATTGCTGGAGATCCTGTGGTCGTTGACCTTGCTAAAATGCCGCATCTCCTGGTTGCAGGTACCACGGGTTCGGGTAAATCCGTGGGCGTAAACACCATGATTGTGAGCCTACTATATAAATCGACTCCAGCAGATGTACGTCTAATTATGATTGACCCCAAGATGTTGGAATTATCGGTTTACGAAGGTATTCCTCATTTGTTGGCTGAAGTGGTCACCGATATGAAAGAGGCTGCAAACTCTTTGCGTTGGTGTGTCGGTGAAATGGAACGTCGTTACAAGCTAATGTCGGCAATGGGTGTACGTAACTTAAAAGGTTATAACGCTAAGATAGTGGATGCAAAAAATGCCGGTCAACCCCATGTTGATCCACTCTGGAAACCGGGTGATAGCATGGATGCCACAGCGCCATTGCTTGAAAAATTACCACATATCGTAGTCGTCATCGACGAATTTGCAGACATGATGATGATTGTCGGCAAAAAAGTAGAAGAACTGATCGCACGTATCGCGCAAAAAGCGCGTGCCGCTGGTATTCATCTTATTTTGGCCACTCAACGTCCATCTGTAGATGTAATCACCGGCTTAATTAAAGCAAATATTCCAACACGAATGGCTTTCCAAGTTTCAAGTAAAATTGACTCCAGAACTATTTTGGATCAGCAAGGTGCAGAAACTTTATTGGGAATGGGGGACATGCTTTACTTACCAGCGGGGACAGGTGTGCCTACGCGTGTTCATGGTGCATTTGTTGACGACCATGAGGTACACGCGGTAGTTGCTGCTTGGAAAGAACGCGGCGCACCTAATTACATTGATGAAATTCTTAACGGTGACGCAGGTCCCGATGGTATGTTGCCTGGGGAAATGGCAGAAGCTGATAGTGAAACAGACGAATTATTTGATAGTGCAGTTGCTCATGTAACCGAAACCCGCCGTGGTTCGGTCAGTGGAGTGCAACGTAAATTTAAGATTGGTTATAACCGTGCTGCACGCATCGTAGAACAAATGGAAGCTCATGGCATTGTAAGTGCACCGGGTCATAATGGAAACCGAGAAGTGATAGCGCCACCACCTGTGAGAGTCGATTGATAGGAAACTATATGTATAAATTAATAAAACCTTTAGTGTTTAGTTTGGCTTTATCTAGCGGATTTTCCTTACCTGCGCTGGCTGATGCTAAGTCAGAATTACGCGAACAGCTCTCAGGGATAACAGATTTTACGGCTAACTACACACAACAAGTATTGGACGTTGATGGTAGCGAATTACAACTCGCACAAGGGGAACTTAAGTTGTTGAGACCAGGTAAGGTTTTCTGGCAACAAGTAAGTCCCGATGACGACCTAATCATCTCTGATGGGGAAACGATTTGGTATTTCAGTCCTTTTATTGAGCAGGTTTCTATCCTTGATGCGCAAAGTGCTATTAGCACCACGCCACTTATTTTGTTGAGTACTGATCAAGATAGCGCATGGGAGCAATACCAAGTTGAGACTAGTGAAGCTGGGTATTTGTTGAGCTCAGTGAGTGACCCCGATCAAGCTCAGTTTTGGATAGACCTCGTTGATGGGAAAATTAACGCGTTTTCAATCAGAGAACAAAGTGGTCAACAGAACAATTTCGAACTTAGTGAATTTGAGTCCAATACTGGTATAGACTCAGCTATGTTCAGTTTTGAAATTCCAAGCGGTGTTAGTGTGGACGACCAACGCTAGTGCAAACAATGGGCTTTGAATTTGCTGAAGACTTTCGACCGTTAGCGGCGCGGCTTAGGCCAACTAAGCTAAGTGAGTATGTGGGGCAAAAACACTTATTAGCAACGGGCTTACCACTAAGACTTGCCATTGAAAACGGTCAATTACACTCCATGATATTATGGGGACCGCCAGGGACTGGTAAGACAACCTTAGCTGAAATTGCAGCATTGCATGGTAACGCTGCCGTTGAAAAGGTATCGGCAGTTACCGGTGGAATTAAAGAGGTTAGGGCGGCGATAGAGCAAGCTAAACTCAATCAAGATCAGGGCCGACGCACGGTTTTGTTTGTTGATGAAGTGCATCGTTTTAATAAAAGTCAACAAGACGCGTTTTTACCTCATGTTGAAGATGGCACCATCATCTTTATTGGCGCAACAACAGAAAACCCTTCATTTGAACTCAACAACGCTTTGCTATCACGAGCCAGAGTTTATGTGCTTCAAGCATTAAGCGACAATGATATTCTGGGCTTACTAAAAGACGCCATACACCGCGACACATGGTTGAAAGAACTCAAGGTTCAAGCCAGTGATGAGCTGCTAGAGCAGGTTGCTAGCTTTTCAACAGGTGATGCCCGCCGAGCCTTAAATACTGTTGAAATGATGCTTCAGTTAATGCCACAAACTCCAGGTGAAGTGCACCAACTTACCGTTGAGCAGCTTAAAAATGTTGCCGGAGAGCGTTACAGTCATATTGATAAGCAAGGTGATCAATATTTTGATTTGTTATCGGCGTTACATAAGTCAATACGGGGTTCAAACCCTGATGGGGCCTTGTTTTGGTATGCGCGTATACTAGAAGCCAGTGGCGATCCATTAGTTGTAGCTAGGCGTTGCTTAGCAATTGCGTCAGAAGATGTTGGCAATGCAGATCCGCGCGCTATGCAAGTGGCTATTAGCGCATGGGACTGCTATACCCGAGTTGGTGCCGCTGAAGGTGAACGTGCCATTGCTCAAGCGGTTAGCTATTTGGCTTGCGCTCCTAAAAGCAACGCTGTTTACACCGCTTTTTCTGCCGCTAAAGTTGCTGCTAAAGAATATGGGCACCTCGGGGTACCGGTACACCTTCGTAATGCACCAACTGAGCTCATGAAAGAACTTGGCTATGGTCAAGCGTATCGTTATGCCCACGACGAGCCTAATGCATATGCACAGGGACAAACTTATCTTCCCGAGCCCTTATTAGGCCAAACTTTCTACCATCCGGTTGACCGTGGATTAGAGATTAAAATAGCTGAAAAGCTAAGCTACCTACGAAAATTAGACCAAGATTTTGACAAAGGTAGTTAGTTGCCTAAGGCTTGTGCAATTTGAGGCCAGCAACACTCGATAAGCTATGGCTTTGAATTCCCGCTTTATCTATAATGTTCGGTCTATGTAGCTACTGAGTCTCGGTAGCTTCTTTTATTTATCCAATGGAAAAGGTTATTCGATGTTAGACGCTAAATACCTGCGCAGTGAAGTTGAGCAAGCCGCTGAACGTTTACTTGCCCGAGGTTACCAACTCGATGTGAACAAACTTAAAGAGCTAGAAGAGCAGCGCAAATCTCTACAAGTTCGCACCCAACAGTTGCAAAGTGAGCGTAACACTCGATCCAAATCCATAGGACAAGCCAAAGCCCGTGGCGAAGATATTGCCCCTTTGCTCGCTGAGGTGGGTCAATTAGGTAGCGATCTTGATCAAGCTAAAGCCGATCTCGCTCAGCTGTTACTTGAAATCGATGCAATTGCATTAAGCACGCCTAACTTGCCACATGAAAGTGTACCTGCTGGAAAAGACGAGTCAGAAAATGTCGAGCTACATCGCTGGGGTAGCATTCCTAGTTTTGACTTTGAAGTTAAAGATCATGTTGCGATAGGCGAAGGTTTGGATGGCCTAGATTTTAAATCTGCAGTTAAAATTAGTGGCTCACGATTCATTGTCATGAAAGGCCAAGTAGCTCGATTGCATCGTGCTCTCGCGCAATTCATGGTTGATACCCATACTTTAGAGCACGGTTATACCGAAATGTACGTGCCGTACTTGGTTAACGAAGCGTCGTTATATGGTACCGGACAATTGCCAAAATTTGGTGAAGATCTGTTTCATACTCAACCCGCCACCGAAGAAGGTGTTGGTATGAGTTTGATCCCAACCGCCGAAGTGCCGCTAACCAACATGTATCGCGACGAAATCGTAGATGAAGCACAATTGCCGATTCAGATGACTGCTCATACGCCAAGTTTTCGCAGTGAAGCGGGCTCTTACGGGCGCGATACTCGCGGCTTGATCCGCCAGCACCAGTTCGACAAAGTTGAGATGGTTCAAATCGTTCATCCTGAACAAAGTTACCAAGCTTTAGAAGACATGCGTCAACATGCAGAAAATATTCTGCAAAAACTTGAACTACCGTATCGAGTGGTGACCTTGTGTACTGGTGATATGGGCTTCGGAGCAGCGAAAACCTATGACTTAGAAGTGTGGCTGCCAGCGCAGGACACCTATCGTGAGATTTCATCAGTTTCTAACTGCGAAGACTTTCAATCTCGCCGCATGCAAGCGCGCTTTAGAAGTACGGTCAGCAAAAAGCCAGAATTACTGCATACCCTTAATGGTTCGGGACTAGCGGTAGGTCGTACTTTAGTGGCTGTAGTTGAGAACTACCAACAAGCCGATGGTAGCGTTAAAATTCCAAGTGTATTGCAAAGTTATATGGGTGGTCTCACTCAAATTTCGCTTTAAATACATTTAACCGGTTTAGGTAAGCCTGCAATCCGCGTGGCTTGCTTTGCCGGACCTAATGGGAACAGTTTGTAAAGATACCGGCTGTTTCCTTTATCCGCACCTAAACTCTTTCCCATGGCCTTGACTAGTGCTCGCATCGCCGGAGAGGTGTTGTACTCGATATAGAAATCTCTAACAAAATACACCACTTCCCAATGTGCATCGCTCATCTCTACATCTTCTAAAGTGGCTATATGGCCAGCTAGCTGCGGATCCCAATCATCCATGTTGGCAAGGTAGCCGTGTTTATCGGTTTCATAGTTGTGTTGATTGAAAATGATCATTGGCTGCCTATAGTGAGGGGTGAACGCGCGCAGTATAGCAATCTTGCTTATACCAATCACAGTAATTTATTGATCACTATTGTTTGACTAAAACTCCAATCTTGTCGTCATAACTCTTGTCATTAGACCGCTAATAACAGCGACCTCTTCCTAAAGCTAAGCGTTTTAGTACAACAAGTAAAAGACCAAAAATATAATGGGATTGGTATTATACCATTCCTATTAATTAGTTAGTCTTCCTTGGTCGTATGTAGAATTGCTTAGTTCAAGATAAAATCGAAGTAACTAGATGACCTAATGACAAAGGATTAAGGTATTTCTACAGACTATGCCTATAGAAATGCTGATTCAAGGCTTCCAAATCGGTCACAATTAATTCTAATTGGTAAATGAGTACTTGTTGTTGTAAATGCAGTTTAGGTAACAGCTGTCGTAATTGTTTTCTGATTAGCGCTGCGGCGGCAAGATCTTTGGGCCTGTCGATAGCTTGTAGCAAAAGTTGATCTTCTAATTGTACAAAACAGTTCGAGAATTGTTCAGAAATGTCGTTTATTAAGGCCATGCTGCTTTGGTCACCAACGACACTGCGATGTACCGCCAGAGCCGATACATGAGCGTTCAAGCTATTAAAGTGACCCGATAACAAGTAAAGCCCAGTAATGTTACCTTGCTTAGTGCTTGGCTCGCGTTTCATTTTCTCGATATGATCCAAAAACACTGCAAAGGATTGCCGGGCATTAAAGCGTGCATAACGAAAACGGCGTTCTTCACTTTGGTGCTCACTGGTGTAGTGACTAAGTGTTTCAAACAAATAAACACGGTAACTAATCAGAACATTCTGACTCAAGCCCAAACTCTTTTCTTTTTGCCAATGACTCAATACGAAGCGCGCCGTAAATGCGACCAAAAAAGCACCAATCAGCGTTGCTACAATACGAACGACTAATCCTTCGCTAAATGCTATGGGATTAAGTTGCAGGCTTAGTGACACAAACAATGTGATGAAAACTACAGATAAGCCGTAACTGGCTTTGAAAAACAAGAAAAATAGCCAAGCAAATATGGGGAAAAGACACAAAATGAACCAATGCTGGGGGTCAAATATTGCTAGTACACTTGCCAATACTGCGCCAACGAGTGTACCAATAACACGTTCGGCAAGCCGCTGTTTGGTCTGACTGTAATCGGGTTTAAGAAGTAATAGAATGGTTAGCAATAACCAAAAACTCTCCTGACCAGGGTAATAAGCCACGGCAGCGTAACCAATGCCCATCAATGCTGCCATTCGCATAGAATGGTGGCTTGCTGGTTTTTTAAAATCAACCAACATGCGCAACCATTGTTTAGTTCCAAGCTTATTGAGCGGCGTAAATTCAGTGTGTTGTTCAGGAAATGTAGGCTTAGCAGCCATTAACTCGATAAGTATGGACATGTTTTGGCTTAAAAACTGATAACCATGTAATGACTCTAAGTTCTTATGCTCAAGATATTGGTTAATTTCAGTTAGCTGTTCTTCAAGTGCCTTTCGATCGTTATCTTGTAGCGGCTGCGAACTGATCTGATTTAGATGTCGTGCTGTGTTTACCAGTAACTGCTTCACTTGTTGATCGAGTTGGACATCAGTATTTGGATCAGGCGCTAAAAAGCTAAAATGCGAAGAACCCATACGCTCATGCAGTAATTGTGCTCGTAAAAAAGAGCTTTGTTGCTCAGACTGTTTTGCGAGTTTTCCGCGGCGTTGTTGTACATATAATAGCTGGCGTACGGTGGCTAGTTGTTCGGCAATCGCTTTATCCAATAAAGCTAACTCGTGGTTTAAGCTTGCACCGTGCCATTGTTTGTCGAATAAACGTGCTTTGCGAAGTTGGTAGCGGGCCAGTGTGCCATATAAGCTGCGCAGGCTTTGATTCAAGCTTTGAGCTGGTACAAGACTATCCCATATAAACGACAGCAAGAGATAAGCAAATGAGCCTAGGATTAAGTACAGTGGTTGTAGCCAAGGGTTCTCAAAATCGCTGTAACCAAACATTGTATACACAGCAATGATCAATGAGCAAAAGCCTATCGTTGCGTATTTAAGCCCTTTATTGCCAAGCATAACAAATAGGTAACTTGAGCCAACAAGCCCAATATAGAATAAAGTAGGATAGGGGAACAGCAAGGTAACACTTAGGCTTGCTAAGGCAAAACAGAAGGTTTGCAGTAACAGCGTTTGCCACCGTCGTTGATAAAAGTCGTTATTTTCAGATAGCCCAGCGGCTATCACACCTAAGCATGAGCTTAGGGCCAAATGTAAATTGTCTACCCCTGCTTGATTTGCAAACAACTGCGTTGCTAACAGTATAACTGCAACTAATAATGCAGCTTTAGCCGCGATGCCCCATTGCATTAGGCTGGTATCTATTTTGGTTACACTCAGCAATGCCTAAACCTCTGCCAAAAAAAAAGCTCCAAAAAGGAGCTTTTTGATTCATGTTGACTAAATGCTAGTCTCTTGCTGCCATCAACAAGTTGATTAGGCTCAAGAAAATATTATAAAGCGACACGAAAATAGACACTGTGGCAGAAATATAGTTGGTTTCGCCGCCGTGAATAATTGCGCTGGTTTGCATCAGGATTGCGCCTGCTGAAAACAGAATAAACAAACCACTCATGGCCAAGTTTAACACTGGCATTTGTAAGAATAGGTTAGCAATAAAGCCAACTACGATGACTACAAAACCTGCTGTCATCATGCCGCCTAGGAAAGACATATCTTTCTTAGTTGTCAGTACGTAGCCAGACAAAGCAAAGAATGTTAATGCTGTTCCGCCAAGTGCCGTGATTAAAATGTCACTGCCGCCAGTACTTACCAAAAGGTTAATGATAGGCCCTAAGGTGTATCCCATAAATCCGGTTAACGCGAATACCGACACCAAACCCATGCTTGAATTTTTGGTTTTTTCTACCGCAAACAATAGCCCATAGAAGCCGACTAGCGTTATGATTAAGCCTGGTGGTGGAAGCGCTAGCATTGCAGCAACTGATGCAATAATCGCAGAGAACGCAATGGTAAGTGATAGCAGCCAATAGGTATTACGTAGTACCTTGTTGGTTGCGAGCTGGTTGACTGATGAATAGTCGAGGCTCTGTTGTTGATTCATTTGAAGCTCCATCAAAAGGTGGTAGAAACTAAAATCAGTATAACGGATTAAATGTGATCCGAATATTACAGACTACAAAATATGTTAGTTAGCTGTAAACTACACTGCTTGAATATATATAGGGTTTCATAGTTACAATTACAAGCGTTTTGCATGCAATAAATGTGTATTTTGCGAATCTTTACAAATCATTGGTCTCAAAACTTTGTTTTATAGGAAATTATAGATGTGGATATCGATATTGGCGATCAGTGTGGGAGCCTCTTTAGGTGCAACTACGCGCTGGGGTTTAGGCAACTTACTCAACTCAATGTTTCCTACTATCCCACCCGGTACCCTTATCGCTAACTTGATTGGGGGTTATCTGATTGGAGTTGCCATGACGATATTTAGCGATATTCCCAACCTAGCTCCAGAAATTAGACTTTTAGTAATAACAGGGTTTTTGGGCGGTTTAACCACATTCTCATCCTTCTCCGCTGAAATGAGTGCTTTAATCCAGCAAGGCCGCTACGCATGGGCAATGGGCGGGGTGGCGATGCACACCTTTGGATCTATCAGTATGACTATTTTGGGTATCTTTACTGTTAACAGTTTGCGACAACTAAGCTAGTTATCGTGTGAAATGAGCAAATATCGAGCACTTAAACAGTTTTGTGTGCGTTTGCTTAAAATGCCAGCAGGCAAAGGTTTACAAGCGACAGGCACATCGTTATTATTCGTCTCGCTCGGAGAGATGGCAGAGTGGTCGAATGCACCGGTCTTGAAAACCGGCATGGGTTTATAGCCCATCTAGGGTTCAAATCCCTATCTCTCCGCCATATTAAGAATTAAACCGCTGATTTATCAGCGGTTTTTTCGTTTCTGGAGCTCAAAATCGCCCAATACTAAAAGGTGATACAAATGTATCTTTTGAGTCTGCCCAACAGCGTGTCCTACACACGTATATCTACCCCGTACACATTACGTAACGTTGGTTATCCGAATGAAATTCGATTATCACTGTTTACCCGTCATCCAAAAATTGCGACTGGAATTCCCAGATCTTGCCAACACCCGTAAGCCGCAGAATATAACTTCCCTTACAGCTGTTTATGGGCAAAGAAGAACCTTCTATCCACGAGTTTATAACCGAAGGTAAAGCAGTCCATCGAACGCGGCTTTAGGATTGAAGAAGTCGCTAAGCGCTTAGGAACTCGGTGAGTTCCTTGTTTCATTGCTGAAGGTAATCTGATGGTAAAACGAAGCGCGTTCAACAAAGGTGAAGGATTCCAAAGCTTCGGTTAGCGCTTTTGACCGTGTAAATTTTTTTGCATTCTATGCTACAACTATTATTCAAAGCCATGCAAGGTGAGCGTTTAAAAGCGGAATAGATAAGTGAAGACGGTAAAACAGTTGAAAACCAAAACGTATTTAGCCTAAACAAAGTAGTACTAGACTTATGTGCGCAAACTCGTATGAATTGAATCTAAATTTATTATAGAAGGTTGATATTTAGTTACTTTTTACATAACGCTATTGGTGTGTGTAAATGATGGTGAACACCATTTATAAGGTAACTGTAGCGCGTAGGGGGTTAATCTTTGCTTATTATCCATGGGCTAACTAAGGTTTTTTAGTTATAGGGGAACTAACACCTAGTTCTCATCTTAATGTATAGAAAATTGAGAAAGTTTCTATTTAAATTGCGTATCAACCTTGTTACGCAATTTTCTCAACGCTCTGTTTGTGAAGCCGTATACAATTTGATTAATTTGCTGTCAGTTTTTTTGTAGTACACATGCCTTATTAAGATTTTTTCCTCTAGTTCCGATTTATTGATGAAGAAGAAAAGGGATTTAGCATGGCGTTCACTCTTGGTATTCCGCTTGTCGAACTATTTGAATCAAGTGCTCAGCAAACTTCAGCATTGCCAGCAAACGTACAAGCGTTTGTTAATCGCTTCTCTGTAATAAATCATACAAGCACAAGTTCTAATAGTGCCATATTTCACCATGGTTTAGTCCAACCATTGCGCGATGTTATTAATCAATCGGTAGATGACTTAAAGTTGGGTGATAACATATTAAAGCTACCCGGGATTGATACAGGAGTTGCATTCCAGCTTTCGTTCGGTCGAGAACAAACCATTGATGACTTAGAACCTGCATCGACTAACTGGCGCTTAGATCTAGTCTTAGAATCCTTTGAACTGGTTTTACCCTTTCTTTACCCAGCTATTTATGTCCCAGACGAAGGGACTAATCCTCGTCATTTAAAGCCGGACCCTAATCGCTCAAGAGTGAGTATCAGTGGCTCGGTGGTACTTAGAATTGAAAAACCTAGCCAGAACAGTGGCGTAATTGTTCGTTTAGTCGATAAACCTGATCCACTTGATCCCTTCGCCCAAACAGGTTTTGTCGCTCGGGTGGCCTTTAGTCCGCCGCATTTCTTTATTAAAGGTTCAGAGTTTGGTTTTACCATTATCGATGTACTCTACGATCGTTCTGAGCAACATACTCCGGCAGAGATAGTCGAACGGGGACAAAATAATAGCTGGATGGGTTTCTTAATAAACGAAGCCACGTTTTATGCACCGCGCGGCTGCCCAATAATTGGAGACTTATCCGCAGGTGTCCGCGATTTTATAATTGGGGAACCCTTAGGTTTTCAAGGTGAGTTTGAACTTCAGTTTGGTCGTACAAATATTGAACCCGATAAATTCTTGTTTGAACAAACCCTCGATGGTGTCGTAAACACACTAACGATAGATGAAGAGAACAAAACGTTTATTGTCACGATGATAGGGGCACAAAACCAAAGCATTGCTATTGCTGCCGGGATAAATCCAAACGGCCTTCCTAAAGTTCTAAGTGATGGAACAAGCCAAGATTGGAGCGCACAGTGGAAATGGCCAGAATCGAAAGTTGAGGATTCGAGTAGCTCACGCGGTAACATCAGACATGGGGAAACCTTAACCGTTATCCCTTATGAGCACATAGAAAAAGATGGGGTGACGGTCAGCAAGACTTTGCCTGAATTGAAATTTAGGTTTGTAGTCACAGGCAGTGCTCCAAACATTAATGCGCAGCATGGCGGTTCCATTTTCACCAACGCACTGCACATTAGTGGTTCAATATCAGATATAGAATCTTTAACACTTATCGCCGTGTCTAATCCGCCATCACTTGATAGTTCTAGTACATTTTCATGGTCGATTGAAGGTCAGCCCGATACCGTCTCTGGTGTGAATTACACCCCAGTACTAAACGATTTACAAGGGCAGCAAATCCTAACACTTGAGCAAGTTTTACCCGAAACAGATGGAAAGCCAGATAAACGCTATACCCGAATTGTATTAGAGATCAGCACCCACGAGCAATTATTCATTGGCTGCGAAACCGGAGTATTTAAAGCCAGTGATGCAAGTACAGCTTTAGCCCTTACGTCAGTAGAAAATTCCTATAATCTAAGTGATTTTCACGCTCAAGGTAAATTTCATACGTGTCTATCGTTTGCAGATATTAGTCAAAACGCTCCGTTTGTCATCGTTCCCAAAGACGTACTCGCTAAAGTTGTTATCGCGCCCGAAGTCATCCCAGTTTTACCCACAGATCGACATGTACAATTGTTAATGGAGTTTGAGTCTGACGATGAATATGCCTGGGGAGAAAAAAAACCAAAAGAAATTGTCGCTAGCCGTCGTTTAACATCCCAAGTTTTGACACAAGAACTACACGCATGGGCAGCTAAGTATCCCGATGCAGATTTTTTAATTGTCGGTCGTTGTGATGACCTTGGAGGGCAAAGCTTAAACGAATCGCTTGCGCAGGAACGCGCAAAGAAAGCTAGAGACATGTTACAAACACTGGAGTCTAGCGATATTCAAAATAGAATTTTTTGGCGAGGTGAGCAAAACACATGGGATTCACCAACTGACCTTAATAGTGATGCAAACACCCTTGAAGCAAGCCTAAAAGCAGACAACTTAGTTTTAGCAATTGAAACAGACGATGAAGTTCCGATTAGTGCAGCCAATGGCTGGTTAATAAAAAACATTCATGAGCAACACAATGTTTGGCCAAATACTCGAGCTGCAGGGCAGTCTTTTTCGATAAACACTGCAGAAAACGGAAGTATTAATCTTGAGCGTGAACGGGCTCGGTTTCGCCGGGTTGATATCTACGCTGTTGGTGGTACGCCGGTTCCTGAAAGCACAGAGATTCCAGATGATGACATTTCCTTAGACCCACAGCTGCGCAGGTCTTTGGTTCCTAACAGCGCAAAAGATATTGTGCCTACGCCTAGCTCCAGCCCTGATATTGACTATAGAGTTAAATTAAAATTTGTGTGGGATAGTCCGTCCGTAGCAAGTTTTGCCGATGCAATCCCAACCTTAGCTGAGTTTGAGCTTGTCCTCGGTGAGCAAGAACCCGACATGATGTTAAACGGAAAAGAAGTCGAGTTTAGTCGCGAAGTCTTCACCATCATGGGCCAATGGCTTCATGATGCTCGAACAGGATATACCCAATTAACTATAGGGCTTGCTACTGATGGTGATCCCGATGGTTTGTTTGATATCAAAAACGATGAGCTCACCGCGGCAATGGCATTTGGCCCCATGTTATTATCTGGTGTTGACTTAGAAAATGACATGTATAGCGGTGGAGCGCGTATCGCTGCACTTGCTGGCTTAACGGTCTTCGCCAAACACTTATTTGCTCCCGAATCACGAACTATTGTTACTGCAATTTCACTGCAAACCGCAATTAAGTCTTTTACATTTTCAGCTTTCGTTGATGCGGCGCAGTATAAAGTCATTGTTGATTACATCAGCGAGCTGCATGTTAACGCCCCTGTACTTGGATTGAAAACCAGCGAAGGTAAACCGGTCAAAATACTTTACAAAAAGGTAGGTTTTGCTGTCGATGTGGGAAATCAGGGACTCGAAAATGTAGCTCTTATCTATGATTCCACAAGCATGGAAATATTAGATCCCGGAAAGTGGGAAATAGATGGTGTGCTTGGAGAATTGCTACGAATTACCGAAGTTGCAATGGGTCGCGGCTCTGTCTGGGTTGAAGCTACCTTAGCAATAGGGATTGAAATCGGTGTTATCGAGATTACAGAAGCAACGCTGCGACTGGTGTACAAGGATGAGAAACTCACTGAGCTCCCAAGTTTTGAGCTAAGGGGGTTTGCTCTAAAACTTGATATCCCAAATACCATTAAAGGCGAGGGCAGGTTACGGATTGAGGATGGCGGGGTCATTCGAGCCGGTATAGAGTGCAGCATTATTCCGGTTGGACTTGCAGCAAATGCTGCCTTAGCAATGTCTAATCAAAGCGATCCTCATCCCTATATGTTCTTCAATCTTTCACTTGGCGTTCAATTTGCGACACCGATGCCTTTAGGACAATCTGGTGCAGCTATATACGGTTTCAAGGGTTTGTTTACCATGAATGGAGAACGCGCCATAACAGACAGCCCCGATGCTGTCAGGCGTGAACTCGAGTGGTATAACAAGAATCCAGAATCAAAATATAACCCCAAACTAGGCCAATATGCCTTGGGGGTTGGCGTTGTTATCGGTACCACCCCAGATGTAAGTTTTTGCTTTAGCGCAGAAGGAATGCTGGTAGTAGGATTTCCTGATCCAGAAGTTATTTTTGGTGTTCGGGTAAAACTTCTAGAAATTCCTAATTTAGTGGCCAAAGACAAAGGAGATAGTAGCTCGGCCACTATCACCGGGCTTGTTGTTATTGATGATACAGCCGTAACCGTTGCGGTCGCCGGTCAGTACAACATTCCAAAAATTCTGGATGTGAATATACCTTTTGGAGCCTACTTCCCATACCCAAGTACAAATAAAAAGGTATATATTCGCCTTGGAGCGGATAACCAACATGAACGTTATGGAGACCCCATTACTCTGATCTTGCTACCCGGTACGCTCGATATAAAAGCGTGGGCTTTTCTAATGATTGAGCAAGAGGGCTTAGATGATCTTGGCGGAAATCCCGAGTTTTGTTTTGATGGTTTCGCTGTAGGTTTTGGCGCTGGAGCCGCTGTTAAGTGGAGCGCCGGACCCATTGTTTTGCGCGCATCTATAGAGCTATTAGTTGGTTTAGGAACCAATCCATTAATTCTAAGGGGCGGTATATTTGTTGATGGCGAGTTGTCCTTAGTGGTGGTTAGCGTATCTGCGCGCGGAAAAATTGAGATTGAGTTTAGAGAGTTTATTGACGCTAACAATAACAAGACACACAAAATGCGTTTAGACGGAAGCTTTTGCGGCAAAGTAGACATGTTCTTCTTTAGTCTTGAGGGTTGTGTAGCAATCTCGCTTGGGGATAGCTTTGATTTAGATGCTCCAGCGCCTATTAGCCCAGTGGCTGCTGTTTCATTGCTTGATCGAAAAGACCAAGTTATGGGCGAAATGACCAAGAGTACACCTCAGAAAAATCCGATAATCCTCGCACCCGATCCTCAAACGGGCAACACCGCAAGCCCTGCTCAAAACAATACCGTCTGGCCTGATACCGTTCCCCTGATTCAGTTTACACATTATATAGAGAACGCCTTGCCTAGCTCTTGTATATTCCAGCCTGAAACGACGCCCGTTTCAACAACATGGTTTGGCTCAAGTGAATTAAAATATACCTATAGATTAGACAATATTATATTGCGTAAGCGTCACTCAGATGGAAGCAAAACAAACTTTACGCAAGTCCAGCATTCTACGTGGAATAGTAAACACAGTAGTCGTATAGGCGATTCCTCAGGACCCGATGACCAAGACACTAACGCTACTATTAATCCAGTTCATTCTGAGCACGAAGGACCTAGTCTTAAGCTACTTGATTGGAACGCGTTTGCATGGACACTTAATCTTGATAATGGCGGAGAAGATTTAGCTGGAGACCCCGTAACTACCATAGATGATCTCTGTAATCCCAAAACTAAAAAGCCCAAATTTCAATGCCTATTTGGACAAGATGCACTGCATACCGGTCTTTACGCAGTATTAATACACATGCAAAACCCTGTATGCGGGCCTTATCGCCGTCGTTTCGATGTAGAGGGAAAATCCTTCCTTGAGCAAGCAACAAACCCAGTAACGGGGAATGCGCTACTCAATCTTGTAAACTTATTTGGCGCGACCATCATTCCAGGAGAAGTGACGCAGTTGCCCTTTGCTTTTTCGCATTCTCAAAGTTTAGTGTTGTCAAAAGGCTATCAACTTCCTTATGTTCGTTTACAACAAAAACAGCAGCTTATCGAGCAGTCTTTGCCCTTCATGGCTAACTATAGCAAGGCCTTGTTTAAGCCAACATTAACCCTATTGGTTTGCAACTTATCTAAACCGAATACCGACAAGCCCGAAAACGAAAATAATGGCAAGTGTTTACATTTCAACCGGGTCAAACCTAGTCTGTCAAAAAGACCAAAATTTAAAACTGAAGGCTATACCTTTACTTGCATCGACCCAAATACAACGATGAGCTTTACAGATCTGATTGATCAAAACACCAGTCCAGCTCGCAGAGGACGCGATAGTCGGGCGGAAGTACGCTTCCCAAGCTCTGGAATCATTATAGTGCTGCCAGAAACTGCCTCTCGCGTAGAACTCAGTATTATGTTGTTTAACGCAGCTGCGGTAACAGTCTCAGCAATTGATGAGCAAGGACGTAAACTTGATAGCGATCAAGTAGCAAACATACAAAATAGCTTGCTCAGTTTATCCGTAGAAGGCAGTGCTATTAGCCGCATCATACTAGAAGGGGGCGCATCTGAAGCAATATTGGCAAAGATTTGTTTCCAAAGTATTGCCAGCAGCGCACCGTTTGCACATCCAACACTTTCGAATCAGATGCTTGCAAGTACCTTAAACATTCCTGTCGTTACCGGGCATCGTGACGACAATACGCATAGCCCATGGGCTGGAGAGATAATCGAGCAAATACGTGTAGGCAATAAGGAATGTTCGATTATTCGATATAAAGCTGACCAAAAATCGCCTTGGACCGGTTTTCACATTACCCCATTACGCCAAAACATAATCACGATTATCAGCACTTGCGGCACTGCTTATGAAGCAATCCAAGCGCAGCGCCAAGATCGTGAAGTACGCCAAACCATGGCTCAGACTATTAGTGATGCTGCTCAAGTTGCAGCAACGAGTCCAGAGCTACTCAGAGAGATTATTCTCGAACCCAATAGTATCTATGAACTTGAAGTGCAGTGGAGTTGGCAATCATGGCAAAAATCAGAACAACAAAAAGAACCTCCAGAAACAACAGATGGCGTATGGGAAACGGGTAAAGAAGATGTGTACTTGTTCCAAACCGCTGACGACCTTACTGGAATTCCCGATGCCAATGGAGAGGAGCAACAGCAAGATGGACTTAATGAGTATATATTCGATGTACGTGATGTTGCTCGTTATATAGAGGCAGTAGAGCCTGCTGATAAAGAGCTTTTCCATTTTACCAAGGATAGTTTATGGATCCACTTTGAAGTAGCACACCTTGAGCAATTATTAGAACAGTATGATCGTAAGCTGAGACTCTTGGTGCAGCGCACCGACCCCAGTCCTCAAAGCGGAGCAGACTTAAGCCAAGTATTAAAACCGCTTCCAGTTAATACGCGCTATGTGTCTTTGAATCAATCATTCCAAGCAAAAGCCTATCAACGAATTAACCAAGCCATCATTGAAGCCCCATGTTTGCCTTCTAAAGGTCCTTTGGGTGGGCTGAGTCTGGAAGCGTCACTGGAGCTCGAAGCCAATGCCAGTTACGACTTAATCCTCAGCTCTAGCAAGACCGATGGTAGCGATGTTGTGGACATATTCAGATCCCATTTTCATAGTTCTCGCTATGCAGATCCCTCAGCTTTACTGGATTCTTTGGGTTACTCCATAGCCAACAGTCATGCTTATCAGCCTGACGATTATATTTTGGACACGAACGTAAATCATTGGGTTGGTGGGTTTGTTGCAGGGGATGCCATGTTAGATCAAGCGTTGGCTGATGTAGGCGCAAGCACTTTACCCTTACCACAAGAGCGCTCTGTAAATACGCTGTTTTGGCGCCAAGTTAATGAAAGCTGGGAGATTTGCGGCCTATTAGTCGACAGTCTTGAATCCTTGAAACGGCAACACTCAGTGCTTGTACTTGAGCAAAACGAAAACGGTGAGGAAGTAATTGAAAGCAAGTCCCAAACTCGTTTCAAACTTAAACAAGCCAAAGTAGTAGGCATTACTCCAACGATGAATGTTTACCGAGCAAACCAAGCGTGGACACGCGTACTCCTCACTTTTGATACCCCACAACAAGTACCTGAAAACATAGTGAGTGGACTGATACTGGAGTGCGAGACCGGCGACTCAGAAATATTGAGCGCACAGCGGCATCTAAGTACTCGCCCGATAACGATAGACAAGGAGGTTTTCTAAGATGAAGGTCAAAGCATCACTCCCTTATTTTTTTAGCGCCCACGCTCTGCCTGCGCAAGAAAACGAAGCTCACGTTCAATCAGGTAATCACTTACGCTTGTCCCATAACCCTTTACTTGGATTGCCTAAAACTCCGTTTGTTGTTTGGCGGGCTGTTTTAGACAATACCAAAGCGCTACAACGCCGAAATCAGGTAAGCTGGTTTGACTCAAACGGAGAACAATTAACGACACCTTTTGATGTTCATCCCAATAATCCAGTTACCGCTTATTTAAGTTTGGCTGCGGGCGAAGTGTGTATGTGGGCAGAAGTCTTCGCAAAACCAGCACAATCGGCGCTGGATATTTTGGCATCAGATCGATTATCAATACCGACTAGACCTAGTTTTAATGCAACACGCCGAATAAATCATTTAAGGCCTTTTGTCCGGCCACGTTCAACGAGGGCATTATCACTAGCAAGAAATACGGTGTTATCAGAGCGTTTTTTGGTAAAAAAATCCTTAACTGTTGAAGCCTTTGTTCCTAGTCACCAAGGGCCAGTTGCGATTGCAAAGTGTAAACATCCGCGTTATGCCTTTAGCGCACCGGGTATCATTGAGCTCAAAGTCACAGGCACAGGAACGGTTACGAATTTAGAATGGTTTGAAAGAAACGATACACTTGATGCTAATTTTAAACCATGGCAACTCCTTAGCTTGCCGCATACTGGCGGGTCGCGGTATATATCAATGGACAATGCGCGAGCCCATGCTCAGCAGCGTGTTTCTCATGGTGCTCCTAAACGAAAACCCCTGCAAGAAACCTTAAACACCCCTAGTCCAGCTGACGCGCCTCCAGCCAGCAGCGATGAGGAACTAAAACGAGTGACATCATTTGCTCATACTCTGGACATAGATTTAGAAGCGCTGATTAATGATCTATCAATGCCAGAAACAGCGCACATTTCTATGCAAAATGTTGTTGATGAAAACTTAAGCACTAATGAGCAAAGAAAACTAGGGACCATTGAATCAAACCGCTTAGGGGTAATACTCCAGTCATGCTTAGATCCCGGTATTGCCAATTGGTTAGGTTACAAAACTTATGATTCTGATTTTACGGACAAAACGTCCCAATTAGTGGTTTATTATGTCACTGGATATTGGGACATCGAAACGCTTCGCAAGCCTAGAGACAAATTTAGTACTAGTGACAAAATACTGGCTAAGTTCCTTGGACAAGAAGGCACCTTAAACAATGATGATTCCGGCTCAAGCAATGACGTCCGCTCTAGCCAAAGTTTTAGTCCTCTTGAGGTGCATCAGCAGCTACAAGCAATTAGTAAAAAAATGGGCCCAAGCTTTAAACTGAGTCCTAATGGCCTTAACCTCGACCCAAAGGCGCGCCTAACTTCGTTTAGTTGTATCGCTATCGCTGATAGAGGTTCTGATCTATCTGATCTCGAGCCGGTAAAAATTGACAGCCATGAACATGTGCGCTGGCAACCTGCAACACCTCCTCAAACACGACGAGAGGTGCGTTTGGGTATCACCAAAACAGGGATTGGCGCTACGCTAGCTGGAAATAAACTAACGATTAACACGGATACAAGGCAAGCACTAAATGCGACTAACCAAGGCAAGTACCATCTTCCTTTAGCGCTGGCCTTACCCGGCGAACATGAACGCAAGAGCCAAAGTCCAAAGCCTGGTGATGGGAACTTATATGACCGCGAGGCAATCGATAGTGACATCCGTTACGCTGTTGCTCAGCAAGATTATTTTGGGCGTTGGAGTAGCTGGGCAAAAGTAGTTAACAGTCCTGGGCCTAGACCTAAGCCCCCACGACCTGTTTATCAGGCTGTCTATATTATGCCCAAAGATCTCGAGCTCTCCACCCGCGGCGAAATTTCAATAAAAGTACATGTTCCAACCCCTGAGTCGATGCCGCTCGCTAGTCATTTATTGCACAAATTTGAGTTGCGCTTGAGTGACCTTGCTACTGGACAAACCCAAAGCGTGGTTGAAGTATTAGACAATCCAACTAACCCAGCTCAGACCCTAGAGTTTTTAGTTGATGGCCCGATTTTACAGGCAACAGAGCAGCGCAAGTGGCGCTTGCTTGCAAATTGGATTGATAGTCAGGGGCAGGAATCTATTGATTCGGAAGCCATCGTTTTAACAATGACAGATCCGCGTCCACCACAACAACTAGTTTCAGTTGATAGTTTAAACTACTCCGCTAGGCCAGATATAACCGGAAAAGCTTGGATACACTTTGAGTGGCCGACTCAAGCCAGTCAGTCTAGTTTTGCAGTTTATTATTCTGACGAAAATAGGTTGCTAAGTTACTTAGAAAGCAACGAAATCCAGCACGGAGACTTGTTGGATAGCCTAAAGCTTGCGACCAGTGTAGCTGCAAAAGCAAGCTTACTAAGAGCAAATTCGCAGGTATTTCCTTCGCATCTTTTTGAACGCCTAGAGAATGTTGCTTTTAAGATTTCACAAAGCAAATATGGTTTTAAACATAGCGTTTCAGGAAGTCTTAAAGTACTTAGCTTCTATAAAGTTGTCGCGCAAAGCAGTTCGGGTTCAAGACCTGAGTTTGAACTTGTCCCTATGCTTAGTTACGGCGTCCCCAATACTGCGCCACCAGCAAAACCAACCGTAAGCGTTACACCCGTTTTACCCAATGAGAATGGTGGAGAATACCTGGCCAACATCACGCTTAAGTTGATTGCGGGTCAAACCCAAGGTGCAAGGTATCGAATACGTCGCAGTAGTCAGGGCGCAGAAAACGCCTTACGAATGCCTATACTGCCCATGAACGAACGAGATACCTTGCCTGTTCCTGATGTAGATGGGGTGCAAATAGCAAGCCTAGAAGATAATGGAGAGTTAGTTATTGAAAGTCAGGCGCGCTTGCGCCCATGGATCCGCTATTACTGGGTGGGCGAAGTACAAGGTTTACCCGAAAGCGGTTCTGCTGTTGAAGGGTTGTGGAGTGAAGCTTCTGATGCATTTAGTACCATATTAGTTCCACCCAAAGAGCCTTCAGCGCCGATTGGACTGATTGCCGAGGGCAAACCTTCTAGTTCTGGTTTTAAAAAAGTAAAACTCAAATTTAGCTATGAACATGCTTTTTATAGCAGTGAACGCGGCGGTTATGTTGCAAGGATTTACATGAAACGACCAGGGCAAGCGCAGCAATTAGTTCGTGAAGAAGTGGTAAATGGCAGCGGCCCTTTTGCATTTAGAGATCTTAGCTCACCACAAGAAAGCTTACCCGCCGACACCACCTTTAGAGTCTTTATCGTTGATCCGGCAGGCCGTGTTGGTTTACCAGCCGATGTCACAAGTATTGTAGTGAAACAGGGGATTTAAAATGGCTATACTCGTACCCGATCCAAAAGAGCTGGGACTCTCTTCTCCCGCTTTGGGGCCATGGTTTGAAAACAACGCCGCTTTTTCACTAGCCCCACCAGAAGCCAATTTGAGCGTAGAGATCGTTTTGATTATTGGAGGCAAGTGGCTCGCACCTGCTAGCGGTACAATTAGCTTTAATATTGCCAGTGAGGTGAGACCCCAGCAACTTGAGAATTTGCGTCAAGAAAACGGAAACCTTGCTTTTTCCCTCAATAGCTTTGTTGTGCTGTTAACTTTACTGCCCGAAGTAGAGCAGCGCTTGCATTCTTTAATGAACAAGCTCCCTTCAGCCGATGGTTCAAGCAACAATGCGTTGGCTACTCGAGCCAAAATTCGCTACTTCGCGCTTGAATTTAACAGCAGTGATGTTGCTTCACTAGAGGACATAGAAAAACTCATCCCTAATGGCTTTCCTAATGATCTAAGCAATGATGCGCTCAAAGCAGAGTATTTGGGCTTACAAGTCAAAGACGATGCATTAGTCAATTCAAGTCAAAAGAGAGCGGCTCACTTGGCTCGGCCTAGTAAAAATTCGATAATCATAGAAAACAATACAAGCTCGGGAATTAATGCCTTTCTTTGGGCGTTTGACCACAACGGTCGGCCGATTGACCCGGGCGCTGTAGCAAGTTGGTATACCTATCTTGCAAACGAGCACTGGGAGAACCTGTGGGAAGACCCTTCAACCCAAGCGACGGTGCTTTGTGAACAAGAAAAAACAATTCATATCGTCAATGCCCATGAAGGACCCATTGCAGAGGACTTAAAATCTAGACTAGACACAAACGGCATGACAACAGTTCCGGATAGCCACGCCTTGTATAGTACCAACGCTCCAATAGAACTTGCGATTACGACGGCGCCAAGCCCAGATAATGCTCCACTACCACGATTAGCACTATTACCAAATGCAAACTATGTTGAACTAAACTCGACAAGGCATAATCCAATACCACTTTGGCACAATTCAAGCCTAAGTGATCCTTTAGACCGTGATTTTGTAAGGCTAGCTTTAGTCGATCTTGAGCAACAACTTGTAGGTTTGGACCGGAGCAATGCTTTACAAGAATCAGCTAGCACTCGCATTGAAGTACGTCAGAATACCAAAGCTGAGCCCTTTTTACATACTGCTGATGAAGTCGCGCAAGCCATTATCACTAATTTTTCTGACGATAATCCAAGTACCTTTGTAACGCCAACGCTAGATTTAGACTGGGGACCCTTGCCGCAAGTTGATCTAGGCTCGCAAAGCTTATCTGAAAACATTAACTTTGAAGTTAAGGCGATTAGTGGAGAAGGGGAAACCAGCGCAAACGGCGATACTGTAATAAACCAAAGCGTGGTCTTTATCTTTGATGATGTTGAGCTTCCAGAAAATACTTGGATCCGAGTTTGGCCCAAGGGACTTGACTCGCAAACTGGCCGGCACTTCTTGTTAGATGGTGGAGCAGGGCGGGTTAATAGTAATGGACAAGCATGGGTAGTGGTGCCTTTGCCCGATGGAACTTTTGAAAGCTTAGCGCCCATGGCCTGTAACATAGCTATGGTTAGTGATATCGATTCTCAATATTTTGAAGAACAGCGATTTTCTAGGCCTGCACTCATAAGCGGGTCTCGTTTTGACTTACCTCCATCCAATACACCAATTAACGCCCAGCTGCATATCTGTGAAACGGGTAGAAGCTTTGATCGAAGCAATGAGCCTTTAGGATCGGGGCAAACCTTGTTAGCAATAACGGGAAGCGCCGGCAGCGAAATTTATCAATTAGTAAATGAGCAAAGCCTTGAGATAAGTGATTTAAGCCCACAAGTCATTGCGAATCTGCTCTCAGCAAACGATACGGTAATTCTCACTAAACCCGCTTATGGCGCCAGCCCTGAAGGTAGTGTCACGGATACATTGCCAAATAACGCTAAGCTTGTTTATCGGGATAGATCTGGGTTTATAGATACCGAACTTAGCGCTGGTCGACCTGTTCCTGGTATGGAACGTAACGAAGTCGCAGCACTAAACACAGAGTCCCAAAATGCAGTAGTGGGCGGCGCTCAAGCTCGCGCAAAAGTACATGAGGCTTTGCCATCTCAACTTGGGCACCCCGGTGTCCCTGCAGCTAAAGAAGTCCATGCTCTAGGACTTGCAATTGAAGGGCCGGCAATAGTCCCCGTTGCTGAACATTTACGTGAACGCGTTAGTATTAACACAATTGAACTTGCGCTAGCCGCAGCTACAAAAATTGAGGAGCCTCAAAGCGTTTCAGGTCCTACTAAATGGACTTCGGTTCTAGACACAATGACCCATAGTGTTGCTGCCGATGCCGCTCTTCGTGATTTCATTGAAAACTCAGGGCCTATTGCTTTAGGGCAAACTTGGGATTCACTAAAATCAGAGATTCAAACAGGGACTGGTGCTGATCTTGATAGTGCGCTAAATCAATTAGTTGACACCGATAGCCTCAAGCGTGCGTTTGAAAAAATCGCTCACAAAACCAGCCACGGTGCACATGAAGGTCTCAACGCATTACTAGGCGCAATAAGGCGAGCCGAAGATTTTATATATATCGAAACACCATGTATCGATAATGAGACAATTAATGATACATCGTTCAGCTCAATTGTATTAGCGCTCACGCAACGAATCGAGCAGCGCCCGGCTTTGAAAGTTGTCTTGTGTGTTCCTGAGCGCTACCTACCAAACCAACCCAAAGCGCTAGAACGAATTCGACAAAGCGCAATTTCAGATGCTTTGTTTGCATTAAGGGGCAAGAGCACGAGCAACATTGTTTTAATTACACCCACAGCAGGCCCGGGACGTTATCTTCATTTAAGTACCAGCGCTGTGATTGTTGACGATGTATTTGCGCTGATCGGAACCACCCATCTTTGGCGCAGAGGTTTAACCTTTGATTCGTCTATTGCGGCTACTTTATTTGATGAATCTCTTGTCCAAGGGCGCTGTGCTTCGATTGTTTTGTTGCGGCGACAGTTACTTGCTGAACGTTTGAATCTTAGTCTAGACTTAGTTCCAAATGATATGGCTGAAACGGTTTTTGCACTGGCTAAACTTAATCAAATTGGTGGATTAGGAAGAGTAAAAGCGAACGCTTTCCCTGCCAAGCGCGATGAAAGTACAAGCACATTAAAATCGGCCTGGAATCCTGATGGTAGCTTAGGCAATACCCCAAGCAACCAGTGGTTTAATTTCTTTAGTAACATAGACAATAGTACTCAAGACGGCGCGGACTTTTCCAATGCAGTTCGCTAATTCTTGCGCGGTTTTTACAAGTTATCTCGTGCACCTGCAATACAAGAGCCGTTAAAGCCCTAACAGTTTATAGCGTATTCGGAGGCATTATCGGGCTTGAATTACTTTTGGGCTTGGCTTAAACATCACAACAAAGGATTGTTCGTATGAACACGTTTGACTATGCCGTACTCATAAGTGCTATCGCAGGTTTAGTAATGGTTGTTGGCGGCCTAGTCCTTATTTATAAAGGCGCATTAGTGCTAGCATCAACAGATTCGAGCCAAGCGTTAAACATTGAGTGGAAAAAAGATTTCCGATTAAGCACTCAGGCGCCCGGTATTGCGTTTTTTATTATTGGTTTAGCGTTTTCATTTATCTCGGTATTTGCTTCAAAACCTTCGGCAATCGAACCCATTAAAATTGAAGGTTTAGTTGAGCAAATAAGCGAGCAAGTTACCATCAGAGCCCGCTCTTCGATTTGGACTTTGCAAGGCGGGTCTAATGGAGTAGTGAAAGGACGGATCCACCCCCATGTTGAAGATATTATCTTAGAAATTTCTGCACCTGGATATAAGCCTGAACAGATCACATTCCGTTTAAGTGAGCTTAAGAATAGAACAGTAAAATTTGATACGGTTAATCTTGAGCACAAAGTTGAAGCTATTGCAGAACAAGAAGAAAACATAATTGATGTTCCCGATGAATTAGAACCCATTACAAGCAAACCTAATTTTGGAGCTGCACAATGAATGCTAAGTTAAAACTAATGTGTCTAATAATTCTTGGGATAGTTTCTCTAAACCTTTATGCACTACCGAGCCGTTCCTATTCAATTCAAGGAGGCTTTTGTAGCGCTCAAAATCAAGCACCTGTACCGGGTTTGCTAGTCTCGCTTGTGCACCCACAACTCGGTAGAAGTGAGCCAAGCTATACCAATCAATATGGCGTTTTTCAACTGTATGATATTCCTCACAATGATAAGCCTTATTATATTGAAGTCTATTGGGGAACAAGGCTCATATATCGTAATCAACTTCTAGTCCAAGGACCACTAAACTTGCCCATGCAATGTATTTAATCATCCCTTTAACTTGTGAAACGTTTTCCACCTTGTTGATTACGGTGCTTTTATTTTTGCAAAGACTTCATCGACACGTTTCTCCCAACTTTTAACTTCGCTCTTTTTATCAGTGATTGCTTTAAGCAGATCTGCGGTTACGAAAATACCAGTCTCACCATCACGGAAAGTTGCTCCAAAAGAGTATTTGTTGCTAACGTGCAGCATCAAGCCATGACCAAAGTCATCTAAACCTGCGCGATCTGAGTAGGTACTTATTAGCGATGCGCCGCACGCTACATTGGAACCAAAGCAACCTTGCCACAAATTTATCCCAAACCATTCAAGTGATAATGCCGCTTTAAATTGGCTGCCATCGGCTGCACCATCCACATATTCTAGAACGGCCCACGGTCTTAATAAAAATAGTTGTTTGTTTGGGGGGGCGGCAAATGTTGTACTGCTAAGTTGATCCCTATAAATGTATGAGGTGAACATCTTTTCCCAAGGGTACTGGTAACGCGCTTCGTAATAAAACTTGTCCCACTCTTTGCTATAGGCCAATAAATACTTTGAAAGTTCCGCTGCCTCTGCTTCTTTAGCGCCAAGTGTATAAGCAGACCAAGCTGTTGCCCAGGTGCCTAAGTACTGGGCTTGTATTTGCTGTGTACTTTCATCGAATGTACATCCTAAAACTGTAGCTATTCGCTTGGATGTCTCTATGTTGAATGCCGGCGTTAGCAAAACGGGGGCTTCGGTGCCTTGTGAAAATTTTAGGTAATAATTAAAATCCATATCGCTGGAAAGCTCTACTTTTGGCCTGGTTTCGTCATTTAGCTCAAAGGGCGCAGCTTTACGCGAATATGTACGACTGTAGCTAACAATTGAATCTGCCTGGATCACACTTGCAACTTCAAGAGCTGCTTTATCAGCAGAAGCTAGCCATGCTTGGTAAACCTTTTGAGTGACTGCTTCAGGGCCTTTATCTAGCTCCTCAGAGTAATTTAGGCTGGCGTTTAAAAGAGGTTTCCAATGCGCTTTAACTAACTGAGTTGTACATACTTGTGCAGCGGTATTAAAGCTTATAACTAAGGGCAGGGCATATAGTAAGGTTCGCTTCATAATGTTTTCCCACTCATCGCTTCGAGCGTTTTACCAAACTGACTTAAGTTTTGAATCCAATCAGAAAAATTGCTCGCTGAGCTAATTGAAGAAAAAGATTCGCTAAGCTCACGTAGTTGATCAACAAGATCGACGACTTCATTTTCGACTTGGTCGCGTTCTTGTTTGGAAATTGAGATTGCATCAGCAGGCATAATCTCCCAAAGAAATCGGTAGCGAACCGCGGGGTCAATTATATATCCAAACAGATCATGTGGATTTGGAGTTTCAATAAGATGCTCAGTTTGAATATATTTGTAAGCGCGTAAGTAAGTTTCATTGGGTATCCAATTATCACCAATTCTTGGTTCGAATCCATCGAGTCTCATCGGATCTAGGGCGTGCATTACGTTATAGTACTTGCAGGTTGCGGTACTACGGTTCATTGAAGGTTTAGCTAAAGATTCCAGTGGGTTGATTGTTGTTTTAGTGGGATTAAGTTTAAACATTGCTTCAGATGCGTTTGCAAACATCCATAAACTTTGGATTTGATTAAGTAAACCAGTGAGCCGATATCGAGTACCATCGGTATCTAAAATTCCACCGCCAAACAATTTTCCTAAGGTGTCGTTTAAAACTATTGTCGATAAAGAATGCCCTACAATATGAACCTTGCGCGTACCTGCTGCTTGTAGATGCTTCGTGATTTCTTTCGCAATATATAAACGTACAATTTCATGATGCGTTGCCGCATAAAATATTACATCAAGCAGATGTGTAGTTAGGAAGTTGTCTTCATCAGTTTTGGATAAAGTGTTTATGATTTCAGCAGGAAAACTGCCTAAAGTGGCGAGCAAAGACTTGAGCGCATCAGCATTGCTTGCGATGCTCGCTCTTTCTTTTTCAAAGATATGGTCGTAACCAATGCCAACAATTTCAACGTAATCTTCTATCTTTTTTTTGGCTGTTTTTGTTCTCCAGCTTGGGTAACTTGCCAAACTATAATTACATGCCTCAATAACGCTTCGTTTCACTGATTCCGCGCTATGTCTTCCCATTCCGTGCACTACTAGCACGAGTGGTTTATCACTCATGTGTCATCCTTGAGCTTGCTTAAGATTATGAAATAACAGTAGAAGCTAGTGCTAGATTTGTCCTTGTTTTGCGGATGGTTTTACACCAAGGGTGTATCAATTAGTTTGCACAATAACTGTGGCATAAATGGGCAACAGATAGAGCAGGTGAGCACTATCAAAAATCTTATGAAAAACTAAACAAATTAAAGCTAACAACTTCACGAAGAAATCTATTTATTACTAAAAAAACCTAAGCAAGTTAGGGGTTACGCTTTTTCCAATTGATGTAATTGACTATGCCTGCTTCATGAAAGTTAACAATTTTTGTTCGACCTTCAGTGCTAAGAAGAATATCTCTACATTCACGCTCAGTATCCATAAAGAAGCTTTCGGTAAGAACGGCAGGCATCGCTGTTTTTCGAAGCACGTAATAGTTTTTTTCTTTGTCGCGATCACCATCGCTCATATCAGCGCGTAAACGATGTTCCGGAAATTCCGCTTTGAATGCTTTTGCCAAACATTCAGCTACTGGATCGCTTTGAGTGTCACCAACAGTGGTGAAGACCTCAAACCCGGTACCACCTCCAGCATTGGAGTGTATGCTTAGAAAGATGCATTCGCGATCTGCGTAGCTATTTGCGCGATTGACCCGCGTTTTAAGAGTTACATCTCTTTGCTCAGGGCTTATCAATACATAAGGAATACCGCGTACACTGAGCCTCTCAGCGAGGGCATTCGCAATCCATCGATTGAATTCACCTTCGAATAGTTGAGAGCCATCGTCCCATACCGGCGAGCGTTTACCTGAAGTTTGATATACACCATCAATAATGCCGCCATGTCCTGCATCTAGTAAAATTAGCATCGCAAAACCCCGAAACAAATTTTGAGTATAGTGGACTTCCCAGACTTTGCTCGACAGTTTAAACGTCACAAACCGAAGCTGTAAAAAGGACACCTACCTAGACTATTGAATTCACTAAGAATCGGAGCGCCAAGGGCTCTCGGGGTAATAGCTGTATTAATGGGATGCCAATCAATAGCCAAAGTGAGGCGATTCTAAAGTTTGATGTTACGGTTGGTAAGGCTGCTTAAGATGCAGGTTTCAAACGGTTGCGCAGTAGTGTGGCTTTCCAAAAAAATGGTTACAGGTACTTGCTAGCCATTCACATATTGGTGAGCTATGTATAGCTAAGTTCGATCAAGCGTACTTTTTGGAACAGTAAACTGGCTAGAGACTGCTACTAAGACCAATATGTCGATTAAAGAACAGGCCCGACAATGGCGAGGGTATTGTTCCAAAGACGTCGACGCCAACTCCACGCGGCAACTTCCTGAGACGTAATTTGTCGACAACTGGCCAAAAACTCCTGTTGACGTTCACGCATTTGCTTCGTTAGATCGTCATCGCAAATTAGCATGTTGTTTTCGTAGTTAAGATCAAAACTACGTCTGTCCATATTTGCTGAACCAATTAATGTAATTTCTCCATCTACGGTCATGGTTTTAGCGTGCAATATACCTGGTTGGTATTCGTAGATATTGACGCCTGATGCAAGCAGTTCTTCATAGTAGCTTCTACACGTGGCACCTACTGCGAAGTCGTCGTTAAGCGCTGGAAAAATAATAGAGGTCTTAACGCCACGATTACCGGCTGCACAAATAGCGGCTTGTAACGATTCAACTGGCACATAGTAGGGTGTTGTAATAAATAGTTCGTTGCGAGCGCTATAAATTACAGTTTGAAAAGTATCGGGGACAGCTGAATAACGTGCTGTTGGTCCGCTAGCAATAACTTGAGCGGCAAAGCCTGCTTCAATCTTGGCTAAAGGTTGTAGCAAAATATCACTGATATCTTCATTGTTGTATGTCATCCAATCTGTAGCGAAAAGATGCTGGTTTTCGCGAACTATAGGCCCGGTTAAACGTACAACTACATCCACCCATGGGGCATATTTTGCTTTAGTAAGAAATTCTGGATCAGCGCAATTTTGACTTCCACAGTAAGTAAGCTGATTATCAATCACGAGAATTTTGCGGTGATTACGTAAATCGATACGGCCATTTAGAATACGTAGTATGGGATTACCTACTTTTAGAACTCGACATAGCTTTACCCCCGCCGTTTGCAATTCTTTCCATAATGGCGACTTGATTAGGAGTTGAGACCCAATATCGTCGACCATTGCACGGCATGTAACCCCACGATTTACGGCACGTATTAATGCCTTCGCTACTTTTGAGCCATTGTTGTCAGGCATCCAGATGTAAAAAAGAAGGTGAACATGGTCTTCGGCATTATCAATGTCAATAACCATAGAATCGATAGCAGCGTTGGAATCATCCATCAAATGAGCTTGGTTACCACTAACAGCTTGATAACCACTAATTGATTCACCAACTTTAAACAGTGGCTTATGGCGAGCGCTAAGTGTCGGCTTGTTTTCATCAGCATCCCATCCGGGGATATTTTTAACATCAGGAATACCAGCCATGACCTTTTGTAAACGTTCGCTACGTTTCCTGCCAATGTTGGTCTCGCCAAGTAACACATAAACAATGATACCAACAACCGGTATCGCAAGAATCACGACTATCCAAGCAACACGTGAAGATGGGTCTCTATGCGGGCGTAATAAGACACGAAGTAGAACAACAATAGTGATGAGTGCATTGAGTAAAATGAGCATGTGATGTCCTGTCTTGTTCATATTATATGCTGTACTCATCCTAAGCTTGTAGGCTAGTTAGTCAATACACAGGTTGACGATAAGCGCTCATTTATACTAATAGCTTAGTTTTAACAATTGTGTGTCGCTGTCTGCTCATCTGATCTGTTATTCCTATCACTAGAAACAAATGTATTGTGACGAGTTTAGGCGTAAAAATTGACTTACCGATAAGAGTCTCAGTGACTTTGGTTTAGAGCGGTCTTGAAGTTAGATTATCCTAACAACTCAAGTTTTGGTGCTAGCTTGGTCCGCAATTTTAATGGTAAAGAAAATGTGTGCGTAACTAGCGTTCTCCTTATTCCAATACCGGTTCAATACACTAATTAAGCTGTATTTTTTAATCAAATTTCATGTTGCCTTTGACGAGTTGCTGTTAAAGGCTTATCCATAAACGGCCATCCTTAGGATACTAGTTGGCCGTATTTCTGCTAGCTATCGTTACCGATTTATCGACTCTTACTGGCTAACAGGCTTTGATGCTGCTAATATTTTTGTCAAAAAAACATGCGTTTACATTATAAGGAAGCAATTTGCATGATAAAAACTAAGGGAATGTGTTTAGGGGCTGGGTGTTTGTTAGTCTTGAGTGCTTGTTCAACAACAGCGAATACTGTACCCAAGGCTGATGCCGGTCCTTCAGCTTTTGATGGCGTATCATACGACGTGAAAACAAAAGTGTTAAAGGATGATGTACCAGATTCTGAGGCATATCGTTTGTACCTAGAGGAAGACACAAGCTATGGTTCGGTCTATTCCGTTCGTAAAACAGCCCTCAAACAAGCCGCAAGCTACTGTGCGCAAACTTCGCAGTATGTGTCATTGCTTCGTGAGTCTTCTGCCTTAGGTTTACTTTCTGAAGGCAACTACCCAAGAGTTGAGTTAGTGTTCGCTTGTGTAGACGAACAGCCAGAACCCTTACAACAATAGTTGTTAAACGCGGTGCTTTTGAATAAGGTTATTGAAGTTCTTAAGCACCAAACATCGCTACTTTACGCCTTTAATATGTTGGTCCATGGATCTTATTTATGTGGTGCATACGGCTCTCGCAACAAAGCCATCAGATTCTTTTTCGAAACTAAACCAACGAACGCCATACTAGCCAAGCAACAAATGGCTAATTATAACTTCCATCCACGCAATATTTATTTTCTTCGTCAGGATGGTTGCTGTGCTACATCTTCCAATATAAAAAGCATAGTGGTGCGTTTTGTCGAAAAGAGGGAATCGATTACACTCATCCTTACTTAGAACCCTATCTCTAGAAATGCTTATAGGCTTGCAAGGCACTTACCTTAGCTAGTTTCACGATCTTGTTTAAGGCAAGTTAGCAAGCTGACAGATACCAATCTGATTAAGAGCCCTCGCTTTAGGTTTGACATACTTGGAAATATAGCACTATGCTGAAATACATAGTGGAGCATGTATCAAATGAACGCAGGTTAAAAATATACGTATGTGAAATCGTCCGATGAACGAAGATAGTTGGAGATGTGATGAGCGTTGTAGAAGAAAATTTTGAATCGGTATCCTATTTATCTGAATTGCTAGAGATCCAACAGAGAGTAGTAGCCCAGATCGCGCTCAGTGGAAACCTTCACGAAACACTAGATTTAATTTGCCGTGGCATTGAGCAAATATTTTCAGAAAGTGCCGCTAAAAGTTCGGTGTTATTATTAAACGGGAACCAGTTATTACATGGTGCTGCGCCCAGTTTACCCAAGGCTTATTGCGATATTATTGACGGTGTTACAATTGGGCCAAGTGTTGGTTCGTGTGGGACGGCAGCGTTTAGTAAAAGTCGATATGTTGCGCAAGACATTAGTAGTGATCCCAAATGGGTTAACTTTAAATCCGTGGCTCAGACCTACCAACTAGCAGCTTGTTGGTCAACACCTATCATATCGACAGATAACAAAGTGTTGGGTACCTTTGCAGTATACTATGACTATCCAAATGCACCGACCGCCAGCGAATTAAAAGTAATCGATCGTTTTACTAATTTAACGGGTCTGGCGATTGAAAAAGACAAATCATTCACACGCGAACGTGAGCTCAATACTGAGCTCGAGTACAGCCATTCCAAAATTCTAGCAATCACCCACGTACTGCCAGACCAACTATATATATATGACGAAGATGCGCGCTGTGTGGACTTCTATGGAAGTGACGCTAGCAAGAGATTTACTCCTTCCAAGAACTTAATGGGTCAATTAGTGCTTAGTAATGGCGTTGACCATTGTACAAGTCAAGATGCTATCGCCAGAACACTACAAACCGGTGATATGCACATTTTTGAGTACCAAAAGCAGCGAAACGGAAAAACTTACTATTTCGAAAGCCGCATAACCCCGGTTGACGAGTACCTGATAGATTCTCGTAAAAAGTCTTATGTCTTATGGCTTGTAAGAGACATTACCGATCGCAAAGAAGCAGAACAGAAGATCCAAGAACTGGCATATCACGACTTGCTCACCAACTTACCGAATCGCCGATATTTGCTGAATCAATTGCAAAAACTGATGGAAAAGGCTGCGCTAGAAAACAGTATTGGCGCTTTACTGTATCTAGACCTCGACAATTTTAAAGGGGTTAACGATTCGATGGGCCACTCTGCGGGAGATACGCTGCTTAAAGATATTTGCAGTCGCCTATCTATTAAGCTAAATCCAAATGATACCTTTGCAAGAATTGGTGGCGACGAATTCGTAATTTTACTATCTGAGTTTAGCTATGAATCAGCTCGAGTTGCATCAATGGCCGCTAACATGTCTGAAATACTAATGGCTCAACTTAGTAAACCGTTCGATGTTTGTGGTCGCAATGTGATTATTGAAGCTAGCATTGGTATTACTCTAATAGGATCAGACGAAACCCACGCGGATGAAATATTAATGCGGGCTGATACGGCTATGTATTCTGCAAAACGAACCGCTCAAAAAAACTATTGTTTTTTTGATCCCGCATTGCATGAAAGTCTTAAGAAGCGTTTTGAAATTGAAAGTCAGCTCAAAGATGCGATTAACAAACGGGAAATCGTTACTTATTTTCAGCCCCAAGTCACGGCTAATGGTGAGCTACAAGGTGTGGAAGCACTAGTTCGATGGAATCATCCTGATAAGCGATTAGTTTCGCCCATTGAGTTCGTTGCTGTTGCTGAAGAAATAGGAGTTATCGATAGCTTGCAGCGCGTAGTAATGGAAGATTGCTGCGCTTTGTTTCGTACATTGCAATCACAAGGACGCTTAACACCTAATTTTAGGGTGTCTATCAATATGAGTGCCATTCAATTTCGGAATGTAAATCTTAGTGAAGATTTAACTCAACTTTTTTTGCAAGAAGGAGTAGCACCAAGTTTTATTACTCTGGAGCTCACTGAAAGCATGTTAGTGGAAGAGATCGACGGCGCAATAAAACAGATGCAGGCTTTAAAAGCCAAGGGTTTTCGACTCTCAATCGATGATTTTGGTACGGGGTATTCGTCACTCGCTTACCTGCAGACTTTTCCAATTGATGAACTAAAAATTGATAAAAGTTTTTTGGATAAGATGGACTCAGCTAATATCGGTACTGGCATTATTGATACAATTATAACCCTTGCAGAGCACTTGAACTTCGAAGTTGTCGCTGAAGGGGTAGAGCACCAAGGTCAACTTGATTACCTAAGACAAAAACATATTACAGCGATGCAAGGTTACTTTTTTGCACGCCCCATGCCAGCTGAATCCCTTTACGAGTGGATCGAGGATGATTTGGATAATATTTATTAAAATAGCTAATTCTGATTGTTAAGGTCAATATTTTCATTTTTTATTTTTTATTTGGATAATTAAAACTGTATATATATAAAATACAAATCTAGTTAAAGGCAGTTCTATATAGTATCTTTAGCTAGAGTTACTCTCCTCTATATAAATTTACCAATCCCTGCCTTACTAAAGTAAACCACCAAAGATTGAATATAGCCTATCATTTGAGCTTACCAGTAATCCATACGCCGAAGTTGCGTGTTTTCCATTCATACTTTCTGCATATCACAACTAAGATTTCGATAGTAATCACAGATCACAAAACTAACATAGTTCCAAATGCTGGCATTATGCATTGGAACTAACGTTTTAGTTTGAAGAAATGGGGGAGATTACGTTACTGTCAGAAAACAAGGTGTTTTGCTCGTAAATATAGACTCAGCAATTAAGAACATAGTTGATTTCTGTATTTTATGTCAATTTCAATAAATGCGAACTTAGTAAGCAAAGGATTGTAGATGAAAAATATATTATCCAAATTGATATTCGTACCATTAGTAGTTGCAGGTATGTCTACTTTTGTAAACGCAAATTCATATCCAGAGGGCCCAGTGAAAATTATTGTGCCTTACTCAGCCGGTGGTGGTTCCGACAGTGTGAGTCGTGCGTTAGCGGAAGCGATAAAAACTGATTTCCCTGACGGTATAGCAGTAGAGAACAGGACTGGAGGCGCAGGTTCCATTGGCATGTCCTATGGAATGCGTGCGGAACCTAATGGAAGTATCGTAACCATGGTGGCTCCAGAGTTGGTCATGTTACCGCACTCAGGAAATGGCGGAGATATTGATTATAAACAGTTCATCCCTTTAGCAATCGTTAATTCGGGTTATGCGGCAATAACGGTTCCAGCAGATTCGGCATATAAAAGCTTAGAAGATTTGCTCGTTGACGCAAAATCTAACAACTTGTTATTCGGTAACTCCGGTACTGGCTCTATCTGGCACCTAGCTGGCGCTGGTATGCAGCAGGCAGCAAGCGTTGAATTTACGCATGTACCATATAAAGGTTCATCTGCAGCAATTACGGCATTGCTTGGACGTCACTTGGATGCAGTATCGGTATCTTACGCTGAAGTTGCAAATCAGGTCGACGCGGGTGCCTTACGAACCCTAGCTGTGCTTGCGCCGAATAGACTAGTTGATGCACCAAATGTACCGACTGCGACTGAACTTGGATACGATGTTGTAATAGGGACATGGAGAGGGTATACGGTGCCTGTCGGCACGCCACCAGCCACGGTAACTTATTTAACGGATGCAATATTGAAAGCTGTTGAAACCGATACGTTTGTCGAATTTATGAAGAATACTAATAATGATATTGAGATTATAGAATCCGAAGAGTTTGCAAATAAACTTAAAAGAGAAGATGAGTTTTATAAAGGATTAATATCTAGTTTAGGGCTTAGTCAATAATTTTACTTGTTAAAGGCATCACGCAAGGTGCCTTCTAAATAGTAATAAAAATGGAATTATTATGAGAAGTGGAAAGTTAGTATTAGCTGCGGGCTTCTTAGTTTTGTCTATTTTTGTATTTATTCTTTCACTTCAACTACCACCTACAAGAAACGGAGTTCCAGGACCTGCGACGTGGCCAGTATTAGTCTCGATAGTCATGTTTATATCTGCCATATCGCTTGGTGTTAAAGAGTTTTTTAAAAGTAACGAGACCGTAATAAAAATTATTGGAAAAGATCAAATCAGAGTCTATATAAGCATGACTGCTTTGTTTGCTTACTTAGTATCAATGATGTTAATTGGTTTTTCAGTATCGACGTTTATTATGCTTTATGGGTTTATAACATGGCTTGGGAATTATAAATGGCATTTTAGAGTTATATGCGCTTTAGTCATTACTACGATTGTATATTGCGTTTTCCATTTTGTGTTAAAGGTGCCATTTAGATTTGGCATACTTTTTTAGGAGTTGCAATGTTAGTTGAAGCCTTAAACTTGGTACTACAACCTTCCGTACTACTATTTATCATTTTAGGTGTTGCTGGTGGAATGTGCATTGGCTGTCTCCCTGGTCTGACAACTACAATGGGCGTTGCTCTCGTTTTACCATTAACATTTGGGATGGATGCAACTCAGAGTATTTTGTTGTTAATTGGGGTATATGTCGGTGCTGTTTACGGTGGCTCCATGTCGGCTATTCTACTTAACACGCCTGGCACTCCAGCTTCAGCTGCAACGGCCTTAGATGGCTACCAAATGGCAAAAAGAGGAGAGGCAGGTAGAGCCCTTGGCATAGCGACTACCAGTTCGTTTTTAGGCGGGGTCATAAGCTGTATCTTCTTAATCCTTATATCTCCTGTGCTAGCAAAATTCGCTCTTAAATTTAGTGCGCCAGAATTTTTTATGCTGGCTATGTTTGGATTGTGCATCATTTCCTCTATCTCGGGGAAATCAATGTTAATCGGTTTACTAAGTGGTACTTTTGGCATTTTGATTGCGACAATAGGTATTGACGATATCACTGGTTCAATGCGCTTTACGTTTAATAATATGAATCTGTTTAGCGGTATTAGTTTTATACCGGTCATGATTGGACTATTTGCGATGAGTCAGGCGTTTGTTGGCATCGAAGATATTTTCGTAAAATCGCAAACAACTAAAAAACTGTCTCACGTTTTTCCAAAACGCGAGGACTGGGGCTTAATAGTTAAGAATAGTATCGGTTTCGGTTCACTAGGAGCGTTTGTTGGGAGTATACCTGGCGTCGGAGCCGATATAGCGTCCTTTATTGCTTATGGGCAGGCAAAAAGTATGTCCAAACACCCCGAAAAATTTGGAACTGGCCTACCAGAAGCGATTTCAGCTCCAGAAGCTGCAAACAATGGTGTAACTGGAGGTGCGCTTATACCTATGCTTACTTTAGGCGTTCCTGGAGATGCTGTGGCAGCCATCATGATTGGTGCGCTCACTGTACAAGGACTGCAGCCCGGACCCTTGTTATTTCAAAATGACGCACCTGTTGTATACGCAATTTTTATTGGTTTACTGTTAGCGAATATTTGCATGCTAGTGCTTGGACTTAATAGTGTTCGTTTATTTACTAAGGTGCTTTCAGTACCAAAGCAGATTTTAGTTCCTATTATTTTCCTCTTATGCTTTGTTGGCTCATATGCACTAGCTAATAACGTATTTGACGTGATCGTTATGCTAGTGTTTGGGGTTATAGGATATTTTTTTCATAAATTGGAAGTGTCAGCATCTCCAGCGATATTGGGTTTGATCCTTGGACCGATGGCTGAAAGCAATTTTCGAAGAGCGTTGCTAATGGCGCGTGGCGACTATTTAACCTTTCTATCAACTGGAATTTGTTGGACGTTTTTTGTGCTTATTTTAGTATCCTTATTATGGCCGTTTGCTCAAAAACAGTGGTTGAAACGCAAACATGCATAAATGCAGAGGTGTTAGATTCAGTTTTTAACATAAGCTTAGTTTCAACAATAGCGTCTGGTGCTGCATACTAATGGTTAATACTGCAATAAAAATTAAATGTCGCTTGTTACAACACCAATTTAGAAATCCAGTCACTTACGTAAATAAGCAAACTTATTAGTAAACCCTCACCAACAGCTACCGACATTACGATTTGTTTTCGTGATAACCCAGACAGGCGAGCGAGGTAGACAATAATTTCGGTAAAGACTAAGGGAAAAAATGCCCATGCGGCAATGGCTGCAACGCCCATTGAATTTACCCAAGCTTGTGCACGTTTTATAGATTTACCTGGTATGGAACTAAGACGCTTTTTCATATCTAGATGGTCGATTGCCAAACATACAAAGTAAGCCGATAAGCAAGACATCGTCAGGCTGATAATAAACAGTAACCAAGGCTCTACTGCGCTTGCCATGACAAGAATGAGTGGCATTGTAGGTATAAATAGCAGGCCTCTGAAGGCAATCACGATGGCGTACGCACTCAAAAAATACCATTGATAAGTGACGATTGCTTCGCGCATTTCATCTAAGCTATAGCGAGAATTTAGCCAATTCATACTTAACATAGCGATTGCAACTATTGAAAGCCAAATCAAGAGCTTAATTCGTGATTTCATTGCCTATTGCCGTGCTTTCTATCAGAACAGATTTGCTGTTCGCGGGCTTTTTTGCAGCTTTCTTTGTCGTCACATCGAGTTCCTACAACTTCCCATGCCAAATCGATCGTCCGATGTTTCGCGATGATCGTAAACTGGCAGCGTTGCGGGTAATCTTGAACCACGAACATGTGAGCAAAGAATGTGCTTTTATCGTGATTTGGGGGGAACTGTTCTTTTAATTGCTGAAACAAAAGTTTGTCATCGTCTGAGGGGGTTACGTTCCATTGTTGAGCCAGTTCGGCTTTACTGCTGACTTGATAATGGGTGAATTTGTATTTAGGCAAGATCTCCAAGCCAGTGCTTAAAACGTTGCTAAATATTGAAGGGATATAAACGGCACAGACTACCGTGAGCACCAATGAAATGAGCAGAGCTAAGGCTATGCGGGTGGCACTGCGAATAATTTTAGACAACGTTTTTGAGGAACGAAAGCGTTTAGCGAAATTTGTCACATACACTCCAAAGAATACCCTGCAGAGCCATATACATTGAAGCTAAGGCTAAGCTAATTGTGTCAAACGTTAACTAGCTCTTTGCTGAAAGTAAACAAAAAAACACCTTAAGTGTGCCAAAGCTGTGAGCCGAGGTCTCCCGTCTTACTACAGATAGCAACTTAGATTAAGAGTTAAACGTTTTGCTAGCGATTTAGTGTTGTTAGTACCGAGAGAGTTCGTGCATATATGGCTTTCGACCTTGAGCAAATAGAACGAGTTTATTTCTGTGGTAACCAGTCCAAAATTGCTGTTTTAAAGCTTGGTCGATTTATAATCTCGTTTTTCCAGTTTTCTAAATGTGTAAACTGGTGAAATGGATAATCTGCAATTTTAAGGATTACTAATTGCGGGATCCAAGCTATATCTGCTAGTGAAAAAGCTTCTCCCGCTAAAAACTTATGTTGTTTTAATCGAGTATTGATACGAGTAAAACAATCATTAAGTACGTTCGTTGCTTTATCGATATCAATTTGTGTAAAACCCTCATTTGAGTTGTAGCGTTCATGAAAGGCTAACAATGCTTTGTTAAAAGTTTGGTTTTCTCTGTATTGTGCCATTTGTTCAGGCGAACGCATTAGTTGTTTGCCTCCCTTGGCGTTGGTATACATAAAGGTTTTAATGGAAAAATGATTATCGCTAGCTAGGTTCATCCAATAGTACATGTCCAATAAATCTTGCTCATTAGTGGGACGCAATGAGTAAGCGCTGTAGTTCATGTCTAGATAGTCAATGATGTCCGCAGATTCGATGATAACTGTACCGTTGTCAATTAAGCTTGGTACAAGGCCATTAGGATTTACTCCAATGTAATCTTTACTGTAATTTTCACCTTTGAGTAAATCTAACAAATGGCTTGTCCAGTGCAGTTGTTTTTCGGCAAGCGTTAACCGTACACGCATTGCGCAATTAGAAAAACCAGCATGATACAGGTGTAAGCCTTTAAAGTTTTCAACAGAGGTATTGCTTGGTTTGATTATTCCCATAGTATTTCTCCAATATTTAAGGTTTTCGATAATTGATGTTGCTGATTTTGTACTGCTGCAGTGCCTGTTTTGATAAAGCGCCTCAATAAAGTTGATATTATCAATCATATTCTATAAAGTTGATAACATCAACTAGTGAGAGCGGCTTTAGTTGAGCGGCAATTTTTGAGTTAAGCGGCTACAGTTCTAAACGTGTAAGGAAAATGAAAATGACAATTGCTATTAGTGCGGCAAGTGGAAAGCTCGGGTCGGCGATAATTGATGCTTGCATTGCGCTTGCACCGGAACAAACTATTGTTGCTTTGGCGCGAACACCAAAACGTGTTTTACAACAAGGTATAGAAGTTAGACCCGGCGACTACAACGACCTAGAACAACTAAAAATGTCTTTGCGTGGTGTCGATTCATTGCTGTTAGTTTCGGGTATGGATGCACCTGATAAACGTATCATCCAACACCGAAATATGATTCAAGCTGCTCAATTTGCTGGTGTAAAAAAAATAGTCTATACCAGCGTACAAGGAAGTGAAAAAGATACGGCATTTTCACCCGTGATCAAGAGTAATCGCCAAACCGAAAAAGACGTGCAAGAAAGTGGACTAGCGTTTGTCATTGGACGAAATGGTATCTATATTGAACCGGATATAGAATACATAGAAAATTACGTCAAAGAAGGTGGGATTGTAAACTGCGCAGATGATGGTAAATGCGGCTACACAACACGTACAGAATTAGGCTTTGCCTATGCAAAAATGTTAATCGAGTCTAAACACAATAGCCAAATTTATAACCTAAATGGCGAAGCAATCACTCAATATCAACTTGCAGACTATCTGAATCAAGCATTTGGGACTCAGCTGAGTTACAAGCCAATTAGCGTCGTTCAATACCGACAACAACGTATCGATGAATTAGGTGATTTTATCGGCGCTATTATAGGAGGAATTTACCAAGGAATACGCGAAGGCAAAGCTGACAATCCGAGTCATTATTTTCAAGCGGCCGGTCGCGCTCATATCGATTGGCAAACCTACTTCGACAAACTGAAATCCACCCTTTAAAGGTATAACTTGTGTTTTCTTAGCGTAGATTGTTGCTCATTCGAGCAGCAATCTCCATGAAGTCCACAAGGTCTACATCGTTAATATCTGTCGTCATTTTGGCGAAAACCTGGGTGTCAATTTTTGCTAATTGTTCTAGAGCATCATTACCTTTGTTAGTCAGTACCAACAATTGGCTTCGTTGATCATCTGGATTCGCTGACTTATCAATAAAACCTAAATCTAACAGTGTCTTAATCAAGCGGGTAACCTGTGCTTTATCGCGATGTAGATAGTTAACTATATCCATCGCTGTGCAGGGAGCTTGCTTGTGAATAATTTTCATTACCCGCATGTGCATCGCTGAAACACCAAGATCTAGTGAGTCTATTTGCGATTGTAATTGGCTCTTTAGGGCATGTGCTAAACGAAATACACCGTCTAATGACTTAATCTGGGACAAAATTCACCTCGAAATAATAGTTGACTTAGTCAATCAATATATCTATAGTTGACATTATCAACCATAAGGGCGAATAAATCAAGTTGCTTGTGAAAGAACAGGTACGCTGCTGAATTCCCCATCGATTAATCGAAAGTCATAAATGGTTACGTACTATTTAAAATTAAAGAGAATTAATATGAAACCTAGAAAATCCCCAAAACTAGTAACCGTCGTATCGACTGAAGCGTTAAGCAAAAATATCCAGAGAATCGTTTTTTCAGCAGATGAATTACATAGTTTTGATGAAAACTGCGCTGGACAGTATATAAAATTGTTGTTCAATCAAAAGGGAGGTACCGAGTTGCCTAAGGTTTCCCTCTGGTCTAAACCTTCAATGCGAACATACACGATACGCTCGTTTGATAGAGCAAACTTGTTAATGAGCGTTGACTTTGTAGTTCATAGAGACGGGTCGGTACGAGGTCTAGCTTGCGATTGGGCCTTAAGAGCGAAAGCTGGCGACACTATTACTATTGCAGGTCCAGGTAATGGACAAGTATTACCGACTGGTGCGCAGAACTACTTATTGTTCGGCGATATGACATCCTTGCCTGCTATTGCAGTTATGCTAGAGAGATTGTCAGCCAACGCTGTAGGGCAAGCCTTCATTCAAGTCGAAAGCGAGTCGGATATTCAGAAATTGGCAAAGCCACTGGCTGTCGAGATTCATTGGCTGATAGCAAACCCATCGTCATCAGTGTTGTTAGAGGCTGTAGAAAGCATTCCTACATCGGATCAAATACCCGCTATTTGGTGTGCATGCGACTTTAATCAAATGCGGGCTATTCGTTCTATCGTAACGAAATGGTCTAACTTTAATCGCGAATTGACATACTTTAGTAGTTATTGGAAACCTGGTGTTACTGAGGACGGGCATAAAGCGCTTAAACAGCAAGATCAGCAACAAAGGGCTTAAGCCCGTGGTAAACATCGTTTAAGTCATCTTCAGTCTGAGCAAATGTCATAAAAAAATAGCTTGGTAAACTTATGTAAACCTAGTTGATGAAGTCAATTAGATTGCTAGAATAACCATAATATTTTAAGGGCTTCATTTGGCACTATGGCAATGGATAATCATGAGTAAAAAGACTTGGAAAGATAGTTTAGAAAAAACCCGCTATGTAATGGATGCATGGCTGCTAATTGGGTTTATTTTAGTATGTGCGCCAAATACAACTGGCATCGTATTACATGAGTGGTTAAGCCTCGTGTTTATCGTGCCTTTGATTATCCATATGCTGTTGCATTGGGATTGGATGAAGACTCTACCAAATAAATTCATACATAATTTTTCATCAAAATCGCGTTTCAATGCCATTTGGGATGTTTTCTTTTTTGTTGCGATGATGATGGTGATACTAAGCGGTTTTCTAGTATCGGTTGCGATGTTTCCCCAGCTGGGAATTCCTCTAGAAGTGAAGCCGTTTTGGTCAGAAATTCATCATAGTATAGGTAATATTTTATTACCCATCTTAGGAATACACTTAGCGTTGCATTGGCAATGGATCAAGTCGATGACCCAAAAAATGATGGCCAAAGCTAACCAACGAAAGGAAAGCTAATGAAGTACGTGACAAAGCATTGGAAAGTAAGATCGGTCATCATAATGAGTGTTAGCCTAGTCGTATGCGCAATTCTATGGACATTATCGTTAAGCGAATGGGCCGCTGAAATGAACTCAGCTGTTACGCAAGCACACGATAAACCCGATATTTCGGCAATAGCATTAGGCTTAGTCTCGCTTCTAAAAGTAACCTTGATGATCTTAATCCCTGGGGGACTGACGCTCGCAATAACTTCGCTTTACAAAAAATTGACCCTAATGATAAAAACCACAAGCAAGGGTTAGCATTGTGTGTCACAGAGCTAATAATTTTTCTTTTCATTAATTGCCCGTCATTGGTACATTTTAAAATTGCTTAGATTAAGGATTAATCACAGTTAGTCATTAGCCTAATCACTCCCCAAACAAGTTCTTGTATTGATAAAGCCGCCGATGGCGGCTTTTGCGTTTAACCGATATACCTACCCAAATCTAGTTACTTCCAAAATTTTGGGGTAGATCTAGTTTTAAAACATTATTCATATGCATCATCTAAATTTTTTGTATTATTAAATGACATAAGTGCTTGGTTTGAATAAACAGTTCTCTAAGCTTGTATGTGAAGCTATAGCTGCGTTTATAAGCTGATCACTGCTTCAAGTATAATTACAAAAAGGGGTAGGCGATGAAAATAACCAGCGCAAAGGTGTTTGTTGGTGGACCAAATAAAAACTATGTCACTTTAAAAATTATGACAAGTGAAGGTATTTATGGCGTCGGTGACGCGACTTTAAATAATCGTGAAACCTTGCCTGCACACTACCTCGAAGAGTACCTTATTCCATGCTTGGTCGGTATGGATCCGCGTAATAGTGAAGATATTTGGCAATACTTTTATCGCGGAGCTTATTTTCGGCGTGGCCCAATTGCAATGGCGGCTTTCGGCGCGATTGATATGGCCTTATGGGATATCAAAGGCAAAATTGCTGGTTTACCTGTATATCAATTATTAGGCGGCAAGAGTCGGGACGGTGCAATGTTGTATGCTCACGCGTCCGGTAATGACTTAGAAGATTTGATGGATTCAATTGCCTACTATCGTGAACAAGGTTACCAGGCGGTTCGGGTTCAATGTGGTATTCCAGGAATGCCAAAGGGAGGAGGTTACGCTGTTGCAGATAAGGGCGACACCCAAAACTATATTACTAATTTTACCGGTAATGGCCCTAAAATAGAGACTTGGAATACAGACAAGTACATGCGCTATATGCCAGATGCACTTGGAGAAATACGTGATCGGTTCGGATGGGATATGAAACTCCTGCACGATGTCCACCATCGCCTGTTACCTCGAGAAGCTGCGCAATTTGCCAAAGAGGTTGAACAACACCGTTTGTATTGGTTGGAAGATCCAACCCCAGCCGAGGATCAAGATGCATTGGCGTTTATTCGCCAGCATTCAACCACACCACTAGCAATTGGCGAAGTATTTAATTCAATTTATGACTGCAATAAATTGATTCAAAGTAATCTGATTGACTTCATACGGGTTTCAGCAACTTATGCTGGTGGTATTACCTCGCTTAAACGAATAGTTGATTTGGCGGGGCTACACAATGTGCAAACAGGGTTTCATGGTGCCCCGAGCCACTCACCAATATCAATGGCTGCACAAGCGCATATTAATGCTTGGGCACCCAATTTTGGAATCCAAGAATACTTGGTGTTGGGAACTACAGAATGCGATGCCTTGTTTCCCTCGGAACATAAAGCGCAGAAAGGTTTCTTTTATGTCAGCGATGCACCCGGTTTAGGTGTGGACTTCGATGAACAAGAAGCGGGTCGCTACGAATTCAAACGTGGTTATCATCCCGTGGCGCGCTTAGAAGATGGAACCGTATGGAACTACTAGTTAGCTAGTCTGGTCGATGCTTGGCAAAGACCAGAAACTGCTGTTGTTTGGGTAAACATAGCAGGTCATAAATTGTTCTTGAACTTATCTCGATGTAAATTTGGAAAACGATGATGAGCTATACTTAATGTGGTTGTCGGTAAGTGCTGAACGATAAATGCCAGCAATTTGTTAATCCACGTGTATAAGCCATAACTGGATGTCTGTATCTGGTCTAATCAGATAATTGGTTCAGCGTACTATACTCAAGATTACCGTATAGGAAATAGCCTGAAGCCAGCTTTTATTAATAGTAAAATCGACTATCTATTAGCAATATCGGCTTTAAAAGTTGGTTTTTGGTGCCTAAGGCTAATAAATGAGCCTGTATTGTTTAAGTTACTAGGTATTTTAGACAAACTAGGACAAACTCAATATCAGCTTTATATGAACTTAGATTTTATATTTATCAAGCGCTTAATAAGTTAACCAACTTTACATTGTGTTCGAAACGGTGAATTCGAATATGATTTTGTATAGTTCACCACATAAAAAGAGTACAGAAAATGAGTAAAGGTACAGTTAAGTGGTTCAACGCCGATAAAGGCTTCGGTTTTATTACTCCTGAAGATGGCAGCAAAGATTTGTTTGTTCATCACTCAGAAATCCAAGCGGGCGGTGGATATGCGACTTTAAGCGATGGCCAAGCGGTTGAGTTTGAAGTTGGCCAAGGTCAAAAAGGTCCTTGCGCAAACAAAGTTGTTGCTATCTAGTTAGTAACAACATTCAAAAAGCAGTTGGCCACGAGAGCTGCCAACTGCTTTTGATTGAAAATCTCATAAGCTTATCAGCCCCAAGATCATTTGATAGCTCTTTGCCTTATAACAATTCGTTGTAAGCTCTAGCGGTAATCTGTATTTCACCAGCTTTCTGTTTTGGCCTACGTACTATCATTGGCTAAGCAGTTGCTTTAATTGTGTTCGTTCGTTATCGCTCATTTCGGTTTTATTCAAAAATGGCATGTCTGCCGTTTCAACAGCCCGCGCAATAATATTCGGTTTCCAGCGCTCAACATCTTCCCAGCTATCAAATATTGCGCCACTTGGCGCTATTGTGAAGACCTCATCAGTAGGATTGCTACTATGACAAGTCCCACAGCGCTGACTAATTATTTGTAGGGCTTGTCGCTGGTGATCTTTAAGATCATTAATTGAACGTCTAGACTCTAAGATTGCTGTATCCTCAGATAAATTGTTAGACAATTTTTTCTGTGTTGGCCAGCTTAAGCCCAGCGCAAGTAATAGCATTGCAATGGCCCCACCAATAAGCACTGATGGTTTAGAGACGCCGCTATGCTTGAGATTAAAATAATGTCGAATATAGGCGCTAATTACCATAATACAGAGCCCAACAAGCCAATTTTGAGGGTGCTGATAAACCATTGGATAATGATTGCTGATCATTAAAAATATGATGGGTAAGGTAAAGTAGTTGTTGTGAATTGAACGTCTTTTTCCCTCCAAACCCGGGGCAGGGTCAACACTTTCGCCATTAGCTATCTGGGCCACCATTTTTCGCTGTCCAGGGATAATCTTATAGAACACATTGTTTACCATGATCGTACCGATTAGCACGCCCATGTGTATAAATGCGCCACGACCGCTAAACACCGAGGTAAAAGCATAAAAGAAAACAGCAGCTAGTATGACTAGTGCAAGTACAAACACCGATTTTGTTGTAGCAATCTTTGTTCGCAGAAGTAGTTCGTAGCAAACTACTCCTAGTGCTACCAAAGCTATCCCCATTGCTACCGCTACCGGCACACTAAGCGCCATTACCCGAGGATCGATTAAATAGGCTTGGGCGTTAAAGTAATACATCCATATTAACAGCACGCTTCCGGTTAACCAGGTGGTATAGGCTTCCCACTTAAACCAATGCAATGTTTGAGGCATTTGTTCCGGGCCTGCTTGATACTTGGCTACTTCATAAAATCCACCGCCATGCACAGCCCAAAGATCCCCTTTGATACCTTTGTCTTTTTTCCACTTAGGTGGCTCTTCGAGGCTATTGTCCAGCCATGTGAAATAGAAACTAGCACCAATCCATGCAATAGCTGAAATTACATGAAACCATTTAATGAATAGGGCAATCCATTCGTAGAACTGTGGCCACATACGTTTGTTCCTTTTTTGTAGACGAGATTTCCATTCAAATACGTGCGTTCAACAACGCGGTCGTCGCTTAGTGTAGTCATTGCAAAAAGCTGTTCGGCTAAGCTTGTACAGCGCAGCATCCTCTGCGCCATAATCGGGCTGGCCATAAAATCGAGTTCTATAAAATCAGCTTCGGTTCCGGGATTCAAATTACCAACCAAATGCTCAATCCCCATGCTACTGGCGGCACCTTGAGTACATAGATATAGAGATTCAAATGGGTCAATGGTGGTGCTTTGTAATTGACATATTTTGTAGGCGTCCGCTTGATTTGAGAACAGACTTAAACTTGTGCCGGCGCCAACATCACTAGCTATTGAGAGCCCAATGTTATGTGCTTTAACACTATCTATATCAAATAGACCACTACCTAAGAAAAGGTTAGAGGATGGACAGAAGCTTATACTTGCCCCATTAGCTGCAAGCGATTGATATTCTCGTTTAGACAAATGGATAGCGTGTCCGAATAATGCTCGCTCTCTCACGAGTCCATTTGCCTCGTAAACTTCCAAATAATCTTGATGTTCAGGGAATAGTTCTTTGATCCAAGCAACTTCTCCAACGTTTTCGCTAAGATGGGTTTGAATAAAAGTGTCTGGGTGCTCTTTAGCGAGTTTACCGGCCATTTCGAGCTGATGTTCACTACTAGTTGGCGCAAATCGTGGTGTAATAGCATACATATTGCGACCATTGTTGTGCCAACGTTCGATAAGTTCTTTACTCTGAAAGTAGCCACTTAAAGCAGTATCGCGTAGCTCTTCTGGGCAAAACCTATCCATAAGTACCTTACCGCAAATCATGCGCGCCCCGTGTGACTGCGCAACTTCAAAAAACGCGTTTACTGATTCGGGGTGTACTGTCGCAAAAACACTGGCGGTTGTGGTTCCATGTGCAAATAATTGACGAATAAAAAACTCAGCTTGCGCGGTCGCATAGTCTTTATTGGCAAACTTTTTCTCAGTTGGAAAGGTATACTGATTGAGCCAATCGAGCAGTTGTTTGCCATAACTTGCCATCATTTCAATTTGTGGAAAATGAGCGTGACTATCGATCATGCCAGGAATTAACAAACCTTTATGTAGAACAACTCCGCCATTATTTAGTAGTTGTTGGTTTACAGTGATTGAAAAAAAATCTTTTGCATCTCCAATATGACTAATTACTCCATTTTTAGTAACGAGTACGCCATCATTAAAGTATTGATAATTCGCAGCTGGGTTATTGGTGGTTCGAGGAAAGTGCAACAAACTACCTCGATGGATTTTTATATCCATACTAACTTCCTCGGTAACTAGAAAAGGAAAAGGGGGATAGTAGTAAGGGCACGTGATAGTGACGCTTTTGGTCAACACAAAAATGGATTTCTATGAGAGGGAAAAAGGAACTTCCGAAGTTTTTTATACAATAAGGCTTGATGTAAAAACGTAAGGTATAGTCGCCGTTGCATAGATCCGTTGTATCGAAGCTAGCACGTCCGTCGTCGTCGCTAGTAGCAACTGCTAGCGTTTGTTTTGAATCAAATGACATCAATTCAATTTCGATTGATGACGCTGGCATACCATTGCTGGTATCCAATATATGACTACTTAGACTACTCATCGGTAAGCCTCCATTCTAATACTACTAATTTTTTGTTGTTCAATCTGAGCGTTCTTTAACTCGACGTCTCGCGTGTTTACATAACGTGCTTTGAGCAAAGAAAGCATTTCGGCTGCGGTTTTATGGCTAGCACAAACGATAAAAATGAAACCAAACTTATGTTGATAGTCCAGGTTAAATTTTAATAACTCGCTAAGCACCGATGGTAATGCATCACTTACCAATGACTGCTCTATCTCGCTTAGGGATTTCCCTTGGGCGTATTTTTCTTGCAAAGTCTTTAGATCCCCAATCATCGGGTGTCCGGCAAACGCCTCAAGCCAGTCATCTTCGTTTAGGTTGTTGAAGCTAATTTCTGCGCATTGACATAGTTGCGCATAACTTACAAAAGGGCTTCGTTTGAGCATGTTATTTACCCAAGTAGAGCTGGTGCACAGTTGTTGCAACTGCATTTGATCAAGTTGCAGCGCTTGCAATTTAAGGGTCATTTTCTAGTCTCCTCAATGCTTTTGCGTAAGCTATTCGCATTTTCCCAATCTGATTTAGTGGTTTGAGATATCGCGTCTTTGTTTTCAAAGTACTGCATTAACTGAGCTGCAATAGAAACAGCTACTTGCATGGGTAATTTGCCTTTAATATGAGCCAAGCCGACGGGGCAGGTGAGTTGTGTTAAAAGGTGCTCACAACTCAACTGTTCTTTAAGCCTAAATTCGAATCGTTTTTTCTTGGACTGCGAGCCAATTAGTCCTATAAAGCTAAAATGCTGTTGCTCTAAGGCTGCACGTACAATGTCATAGTCAAGCTGATGATCCTGAGTCATGACCACGATATGACTTGCTTGCGTAAGGTGTGTTACTTCTTGTTCAGGTTTAGTTGAATAATGTGTGTTTATTCCGCGGTTTTTAAGGTCGTCAAGCCATGGCTGCCGGTTATCAATGACCCTTAATTGACAAGGTAGCTGGGTCAGGATTTGGCATAATGCTTGAGTCACATGACCGGCGCCAAACACGACCACTTCTGGCATGTCTACTTGCATATATTCGAATAATATTTGGGTTGCTCCCCCACAGCATTGTCCAAGATCTGCTGCAAGCGCAAAACGCTCAATCGAAACATTTTTATTTGCTACGTTTAGCCCTTCACGGGCTTTTTTAACCACCTCAAATTCTAATGCGCCTCCGCCAAGAGTGTCGTACTGATGGGACTTGCTAATAACCATCTTGGAACCACTATTGCGTGGAACCGAGCCTACATCAGCGACGACTGTTGCAATGCAATAGGCTTCCCCTTGCTGAGTCAACCATTGGCATGCGCTTAACCAATCTAGGTTAAGGTTCGTATAATTTTCATTATCCAATGGTTTCATTATCAACCTCAGCTTCGTCTCTGGTATAGCCAATGGCGTCAAATTGAGCCAAACAAGCTTGAAGTATGTTTTCTCCAGTTGCAGGTACTTGTAAGTTCGGAATTTCTCGATGCTGGCTAATTGACGCTACCGCATCATAGATTGCGCACCATAGGCTAATAGCATGCATGAAAGGTGGTTCCCCAACAGCTTTGGAACGGTAAATACTATGTTCAGGGTTGGCTTTATCCATTAGCGTTATATTCATTTGTTTCGGATAGTCTCCGATACTTGGGATTTTGTAGTTCATTGGACTGTTGCTAAGTAACACGCCGTCTTTGTTCCATACTAATTCTTCGTTGGTAACCCAGCCCATACCTTGGATAAATGCACCTTCTATTTGTCCGATATCAATGGCTGGGTTTAAGCTGTTACCCACATCGTGCAAGATATCGACACGGTCAACCTGCATTTCGCCGGTAAGGGTGTCCACAGTGACCTCTGAGCACGAAGCTCCGATTGAAAAATAAAAGAATGGTCGTCCGACAGATTTATCGATGTCGAACCAAATTTTTGGAGTTTTGTAGAAGCCACTAGAAGAAAGAGAGATCCTTTTTAAGTAGGCCTGCTGTACTAAGTGTGTCCAATCTACGGGTTGGTCCTTAGTTTCAAATCGCCCATTAACGATTATTGGTTCTGCGTCCAAGTTGTAGTGTTCTTTGGCGAATTCCAATAATCGGTTTTTAATTGCTATTGCAGCATTATGTGCAGCCATGCCATTAAGGTCGGTGCCAGATGATGCAGCAGTTGGAGAAGTGTTAGGGACTTTGTCGGTACGTGTAGAGCTTACATGCACTAAATCGAGAGGTATCCCGAATGTTTGTGCAACAATTTGAGCTACCTTGGTATGTAGACCCTGACCCATTTCGGTTCCGCCATGGCTAACTTGTACACTGCCGTCGGTATAGACGTGTACCAAGGCACCGGCTTGATTTAAGTGGGTTGCGGTAAATGCGATTCCAAATTTCACTGGGCTCAGTGCCAGTCCTTTTTTTAGCACCAAATTGCTATTGTTCCATTGTTTAATCTCAGCTCTGCGATTTGTATAGTCACTGCTTTTTTCTAAGTTTTGCATGACTTCCAAGAGCATATCGCATTGGTCTACCTCCATACCGTATGGCGTGGTGCTTCGCCCTTCACGATATAAGTTTTTTAGTCTTAAACTATAAGCATCTTGTCCCGTTTTGATGCTCAGGTCTTGTATCGCTCTCTCTATGGTGATCATGCCTTGAGGTCCACCAAATCCGCGGAAGGCAGTGTGGCTAACGGTATCAGTGCGTAATCGGTTGCCGACTATACTTGCGTCTCCAAGGCTATAAGCGTTGTCACTATGAAACATTGCTCTATCTACAATCGCGCCCGAGAGATCTGCTGAATGGCCACATAATCCATTAACTTCAATGTGAGCTTTCTCGATTACGCCATGTTTGTTCGCTCCAATATGATAACTATTGAAGAAGGGATGGCGTTTACCAGTGGCGCTCATGTCAATTTTTCGAGGCAAACGTAACTTAACCGACCCTTTAGTCAGATGAGCGCCTAAACTTGCGAGGCAAGCCCATTGCGCAGCTTGCGACTCTTTACCACCAAAACCTCCACCCATTCGTCTCATGTCGACAGTTACTTTGTTAAAAGAGATATCAAGTACTTCAGCGACTAGGGTTTGCACCTCTGTTGGGTGTTGGCTAGAACAGCGAATAAATATGCCGCCGTCTTCGGTAGTTTGAGCCAAGCTTATTTGCCCTTCCAAATAAAAATGCTCTTGGCCACCAACTTCGAGCTCTCCTTTAACGACAACAGCGCTTTCGATCAGACTGTCGAGATCAACGCTAGCGCCAAATTGGTTTTTTGGTAACAGGTGTGGCTGCTGTTGGGCTTGTTCAAAACTTAGATTTGGAGTCTCACTTTGGTAAGTTAATTTGGCTTTGCTGGCTGCTTGCCATGCTTGGCGGTGACTGCGAGCCAACACCAAGGCAATTGGCTGCTGGTGATATTTGATTGTCCCGTCACTAAGTAAGGGGTCGCCTTTAAAAATTGGGCCGATATCATTGAGGCCAGGAATATCGTCAACTGTGATCAGTTTGATCACGCCTGATGACGACTCAACCTGGGTAAAGTCCGTGGATTCAATTTTTCCTTTGGCAATGTTGCTGACAATAACCGCCGCATGTAAGCAGTTACTAGGGGTGGGGTAGTCGTCAACAAAAAGCGCTTTACCACTGACTTGCTTGTCAGCGCTTTCATGTTTATGACTTTTTCCAACAACGCTAAACTCTATATCGCTCGGTTGCGCATCTAAATGATTGATTTGGGTAAGTCTACGCATGATCAGACAACCTCGTAGGGATATTATTGCATTCGAAATAAAAACGTTGGATTAGATTTTGAACCAGCGATACGCGGTAGTTTGCGCTGCCTCTGACATCAGATAAGGGATGGATATGTAAAGCGGCTAAGGCTTTGACTTCTCTGACGAGCGCTTGGGTGAAAGGCTTGCCAAGCATGTGGGCTTCCAACTCGCTTAGACGGGTAGATTTGGCTGCGATGCCGCCACCAGCGATACTGCAACTTTCGATACGTGATTGGGTATCGAATCTGAAATTAAAGGCCATCACGACTGTAGCAATATCGTCTTCAAAACGTTTACTAACTTTATAAATAGCGTGCCGTTGATTTTTACCAAGACGAGGAATATAAACACCACTTATCCACTGCTGCTTTTCTAATAAGGTTTGCCGATAACCTGTGATGTATTCGTGTGGAGCATGGCGACGCTTGGTTTCGCCATCATCAACTTCAATTTCGCCATTTAAGCTGATCAATAACGGGGCTATGTCGCCGATGGGTGACGCATGACCAAGACTCCCGCCTAAGGTCGCACGGTTTCGGATTGTAAGGCTTCCAAGACGAGATATGAGTTCATCAGTACTTGGAAAGTGTTCTCGCATAAAGGTGTGCACTTGATTGAGCGGCACCGCTGCGCCGATACGCCATCCGTGATCGAGTTCGGTAATGCTAAGTAGATCATCAACTTGGGAAATATCAATAATTTGTTCAATATCAGAAAGCTGCTGAGTAATCTCCAAGGCTAAGTCTGTTCCGCCAGCAATAAAACTTGCTTTGGGCATCGCTCGTCTAGCCTCGGCAAGCTGCTTTCGATTAGTTGGTTTTAAATAATTGTGGGTTGTTTGAGCGTTACAACTACTTAACCAGGCAGTCACCGCGGCTTCATCTGCCAAGGTTGGGTCATAATATTGGACGCCAGCGATCTCTTTTGCGGCATCAATTAGTGGACCATAACCAGTACAGCGGCATAAATTTCCTGCCAAGAAATCTTCTGGCTTGTCGGTGTTACCTTGGCGTTTTGATAATGCATACAATGACATAATGATGCCAGGTGTGCAGAATCCACACTGGCTACCATGTTTGTCTACAACAAGTTGTTGAACCGGGTGTAAGGCACCGTTTTTGTTGAGGTGTTCTACCGTCACAATATGCTTAGCATGCAGCGCGTTTAGTGGCGTTATACACGCGTTGATCTGACTGAACCGCAAGCCTGAATGGGCGTGTAGATCTATCATAATCACTGTACAGGCTCCGCAATCGCCACTTGCGCATCCTTCTTTTGAGCCGGTTAAACCCAACTGATCGCGTAGGTAACTTAACAGCATGGTACTGGGAGCCGCATATTCTATTTCAATGACTTCTTCGTTAATCATGATCTCTAACATAGCTGGGCCTCCTTAAATTGATGTGCTGTGACTTGCATACTAAATTGTCCATTTGGTCAGTTTTATAGCTAAATTTTTTAGTTTAGTTCAGATTCGCTACGGTAAGCGTAAGTTTGCTCAAAACGAGACAAGATCCAGTCTCCAGCTGTAGTCGGTGGGTACTGCACATGTTCGCCAAGGTCTAAGCAGGAACTGATAGTGCTTACTTGAGTATCAAAATTAGGTTCAACAAAAAACGGCATTGAGAACCGTGTTGTATTTTGTTTAGGGCTCATTACACGATGTGGTGTTGATTTATAGCGGTCATTGGTCCAACGTTGCATAAGATCACCTATATTCACGACGAAGCTATTGGGCACTGGCTCCGCGTCTAGCCAATCGCCTTCTTTGTTTTGAACTTGCAAACCGCCAGTAGCATCCTGATATAATAGGGTTATACAGCCATAATCGGTGTGTGCACCTGCACCATTATTGTGGTCCTGAGGCGGGTATTGGATCAGTCGTAATACACTGATCGGGCAATCAAAGTTTTTGCTAAAAAAATCAGACTCTAAATCTAGAGCTAATGCCATTGCCTTAAGTATTTTGATTGCTACTTGTTGGCTTAGTTCATATTGCTGTTGCATTAATTGAATGAATCCGTCCATTTTTGGGTACTGGTTAGGACCGTATAGTGCCGGGCAACGCTTTACTTGGGGGTGATGTGAGCTCAGATCTAAGGCCATATCAAAAGTTTCTTTAAAGTCCTTGGGACCATCAGGGTCAAGTTGTTCAGCGCTGACCTTTCCCCATCCGCGATGATTTCTCGATTTTTCGATGTCTATTTGTTGTTTTTCGGATTCGTCTAAAGCAAAAAATTGGGATGCCATTTCTTGTACAGCCGTAAACTGTTCAACTGGGATGCCATGACCAACGACATAAAAGAAACCGCTATTTCGGCATGCCTCATCGATCGCGCTTATAACCGGTTCCCACTGCTTAGGATCGTTGTTTGCCAACATAGATATATCTATGATTGGTAAAGAAAATGGTTTTACGACAGACATGAATCTTCCTTGTGTAGAGCCCAACCAAAGTTGGGCTATTTATTGGGTTATTTTGGAATCGAGGCGTCGATGCCTTCGACATACCAATTAACAGCAGCCAATTCGGCGTCCGTTAGGGTATATCCTGCTGCGATGACCTCTTTACCGGTGTTGTCTAGCATAGGGCCGGTAAAAGGATGGAACTCACCCGATTTGATTTTGGAGTGAGTGCTGGTAATGGCGCTTTGTATGTCGGCAGGTAGATCTGGATTGATTGAGACGATCTGTAAAATATCGTCAGCAAAACCACCCCAGTAGTCTTCTGGAGCCCAGCTTTTATCCATAACTTCTTGAACGGTGCGAATATAGTGCGGCGCCCAGACATCACGGACAGAAAACATATGCGATTTAGGTGCAAAGTGACTCATGTCAGAGGCTTGGCCAATGCCCATAATACCGCGTTTTTCTGCGGCAATCAGAGGAGCAGGGCTATCAGTGTGTTGGATAACGATATCGACACCTTGGTCCATCAGAGCATTTGCTGCATCTGATTCTTTACCTGGATCGTACCAAGTATTTACCCAGACGATTTTTATTTTCACATCAGGATTAACACTTTTTGCACCTAGGTAAACCGAATTGATATCACGGATAACTTCTGGAATTGGGAATGATGCTATATAACCAATGGTATTGGTTTTAGTCGCCATACCAGCGGCTACACCAGAAACGTAACGCCCCTCATAAGTTCTGAGCACATAAGTAGACACGTTTTTAGAGCGCTTGTATCCCGTTGCATGTTCAAATGTCACATTTGGGAAACGTTTTGCGGCTTTCAAAGTTGGATTCATAAAACCGAACGATGTGGTAAATATAAGATCGTGGCCAGATTTAGCTAATTGCGTTATTACGCGTTCTGCATCAGCACCTTCAGGAACGTTTTCGACAAAGGTGGTCTCAACTTTGTCACCAAAGTGTTCTTGCATTTCTAAGCGGCCTTGATCGTGCTCATAGCTCCATCCGTGGTCGCCAACAGGGCCAACATAGACAAACCCAACTTTTAAAGGATCTGCGGCAAAACTGGTTGCAGCGAAAAGGCTTGATACTGTGAACGCGGTGGCGGCCATCCATTTATTTATTTTCATGAAATACTCCGTTTTCATTGTTACTGAATTAGACTCAAAGCTGTTATTGCAAAAACTTGACCATACGGTTTGTTTATTAATAATTAAATTGGATATCGTGGTGTAAGCTAGCTGTGACGTATGTTGCAGCTCGGTTGCTAGCTAGTGTAACGGTGTTGGAAACAGGGAATCGATTTGTAGCAATGGACGATTTTGGTGCTTATAACGAAACCGACGCACTAGAATGATGCGCTAGATTGGAATTCCGAGCCTCGAACATTTTGAAGGTTCGAGGCTTGGACTTTTGTTGTTAACTAGTGAACTTTTGGATCAAAAGGTTTAGCCAAACTCATAGGCGTCGACAGCTTTTGGGCAAGAGCGTTGGAGCTAATCGCTACCATGACCACAATGGTTGCAATATACGGAGTCATGGCCAATAGATTCGGAGATATATCAACTCCAAGTCCTTGCATGACTAGATGCAAAATAGAAGCGAAGCCGAACAGGTAAGCCCCAAGTGCTAAGTAGGCGATACGCCATGATGCAAATACGACCAGTGCTAACGCAATCCAGCCGCGTCCTGCGGTCATGTTTTCCATCCACATCGGTGTATAAGCGAGCGACATATAAGAACCAGCTAAGCCCGCCATCGCACCACCAAACAAAGTTGCAAGAAATCGTACTCGGATAACTTTAATGCCTAAAGCGTTGGCGGAATATGGATTTTCGCCAACAGCACGAACGGTTAAACCAACTCTGGTTTTATGCATTACCCACCAGCTTGCTGCGACTAACACAAAGCTTAAATATACCAGTAAGTCTTGTTTAAAGAGCAGTGGGCCAATGAACGGGATATCACTTAACAAGGGAATCGCAATTGGCTTAAAACCGTCAATCGTCGAACCTACTAGATCGCCTCCTAAGAACGAGCTAAGCCCTGTACCAAAGATTGTTAATGCTAAGCCCGTTGCAACTTGGTTGGTATTTAGGTTTAACGATAGAGCACCAAAGAGCAATGACATCGCCATGCCAGCGAGTATCGCCAGAGTAACGCCTAAAAATAAATTTCCGGTATATAAGGCACCTGCAAATCCGGCCATAGCTCCCATTAACATCATGCCTTCTTGTCCTAGATTCAATACGCCGGTCTTTTCACACACAAGCTCACCTAGGGCGATTAATAGAAGCGGGGTACCGGTCTTTAAAGCGGCGATCATAATTTGTTGCAATAGCAGGATATCCACTATAGTGCTCCTTGTTGGGCTTTAGTATCTTCACTCGTGACTTCATTCATATCGTTAGCGTCGCGTTTCATTTGCAACAATGTTTCTTGGCGCCGTTTCTCGGTTTCGCGAGGAACGACTTTAATTTGATAAAATATGAGGTAATCGCAAGCAAGTAGAAAGAACAGTAAAATTCCTTGAAACAGCCCAGTAATTGCTGTTGGTAAACCTAGTTCGATTTGGGCTAAATCACTGCCCATATACAAAGAACCCATAAACAAAGAACTTAGAATAATACCGATAGGATTTAGTCGTCCAAGGTAGGCCACAATGATAGCGGCGTAGCCATATCCAGGGGACACTGATGGGATAAGTTGACCTATGGGCCCAATGACTTCTGAAGCACCGGCAAAGCCTGCTAGTGCACCAGCAAATAGCATCACCCCCCATACAATTTTACCGCTGTTAAACCCGGCGTAGCGGGCCGCTGCTTGGTCTTCTCCGTAAACTCTTAGTTTAAAACCGGGTAGTGTTTTGTATAAGGCAAGCCCAGATAAAAGTGCTAACCCCACAGCAACCACGATGCTTATTGTTGCTCTTCCGTTGTCGCTTAATAAGGGTAGTAACACAGAATCTGCAAAAATTATTGACTCTGGAAAGCCAAATCCGTCGGGGTCAGCAAGCGGACCATGGACTGCCCAAAGTAAGGTATATAAGCCAATATAATTGAGCATAATGGTGCTTAATATAATATTGGTGTGAAACAATCGATATAGAAAAGTAGGTATTGCTGCCCAAAGCATACCTGCAACAATTCCTGCAGCTAAAGCTAACAGTAAAACACCAAAGCCACTGTTTTGAGTCGCTTGGATTGCTACTGCGCTGCTAGCAACTGCGCCAACAAGTAATTGTCCTTCAGCGCCAATATTCCATATGTTTGCTCGGTAACAAAGTGCAAGACCGGTAGCACAAAGTAATAATGGTCCAGCTTTGACCATCAATTCTCCAATATTGTAAGTGTCGCTTACCGGTTGCAGGATAAAGACCTCAAATGCTTTGGTCGGGCTTACACCTAACGCAAGGAACATTAAACTAGAGACCAACATGGTTAACACAATTGCGATGATGGGAGAAAACCAAGCCATTTTTTTAGAGCTTTCTATCCTTGGTTGTACGCTAAGCATGTTGTTGCTCCTTGTGATGTATAAATCCACCGGCAATCCATTTGCCAATTTCTTCAATGTTTGTGGAGTCGGTAGCGACGGCTTTACTTAGATTTCCTTCGTATAGGGCAGCAATGCGGTCACAAATCATAAATAACTCATCGATGTCTTCTGAAATAACAACAATAGCGGTGCCTGAATTACGAAGTTCTATGAGTTGCCTATGGATGGCGCTCGCGGCGCCTATATCAACGCCCCAGGTCGGATGGGCACAAATTAAAACCTGGGGAGATTGCTCGACTTCTCTCCCGATGATAAATTTCTGTAGGTTTCCTCCGGACAAACTTTTGGCTTGTGAAAAACGGTTTCTGCATTTCACGGTATTGGTTTTAATGATCTTGTTAGTGAGTTGCTCTAACTTGTTTGATAAAACAAACCCATACTTAACTAATTTATCGGTATTGGTAAGCAGGGTATTCTCGCTTAAGCTCATTTCAGGTACCGCACCTTGTCCCAATCGGTCTGCTGGTACATAAGCCATACCAAGTCTTCGCCGTTCACCTGCATCCAATTTCCCTATTGCTTTGCCGTTAAACTGCATACTGTGGTCTGGTGCTCTCGTATCTTCTCCGCTAAGTGCGGCTAATAGATCTTCTTGTCCGTTACCTGCGACACCGGCAATACCTATGATTTCACCAACGTTAAGTTGTAAGTCCACCTGTTTAAGTCCACAACCAAAGGGATGAGAGGGAGCCAAAGACAAATCAATGGTTTCAAGTCTCACATTTGAGTTTAGGGATTTTGGGTAGGATGCTGACAGTTGGGCATCTTGGCCAACCATCATGCGTGCAATCGAATTTGGTGTTTGTTGACTGGGTATACATTCACCACTAACGGATCCACCACGAAGAATAACCGCGCGGTCACATAAATCTGTAACTTCTTTTAGCTTATGGCTAATAAACAAAATGCTACAGCCTTCACTTGCTAAGCGTTTTAGCACTCTAAAAAGGCCCGAAACTTCTTGCGGTGTAAGTACTGACGTTGGCTCATCCAATATAAGAAGTTTGACGTTTTGGATTAAGCAACGAAGTATCTCTAAACGCTGGCGCTCTCCTATGCTTAGACTATGTACATAACGCTCTGGTTCAACATGGAGTTCATACTTTTCACTGATATCTACAACTGTTTGACGCAGATCCGTTAATCCTTTAACAAAGTGTTTATCTAAGCCAAGCTCAATATTTTCCAATACAGTGAGTGTTTCAAACACGCTAAAGTGTTGAAACACCATTCCTATTCCCATAGCGCGAGCTTGGTTTGGTGAGTGTATGTCTACTTCTTGTTGGTTCCAAAGAATGGCACCTTGGTCCGGTTTGTTTACGCCGTATATCATTTTTACGAGGGTCGATTTTCCTGCACCGTTCTCCCCCAGTAGTGCCAGTATTTCACCATGATGTAATTTCAAATTGACATTGTCATTCGCGACAACGCCGGGGAAAAACTTACTCACATTCCAGAGTTCCAATAGCGTGGTATTTTTCATTGAAGGCAGAGTCCTTTCTTTACGTTCCACAAATGTTGCTCACCTTTGTGAGTTGTTAACTACACTTAATGCAAATACCTGACCATCTACACAAGTTAACAACAATGCAGTGCTAATGCGCTTAACAAATGTTATCGCTGATTATCTTTGCCTTAGTGTGGTGCGTTAGCACCAAACTAGCGCAACTTATTTGTGCATTCGCAGTTTGTGCTGACGATTGCAGAGTGATGTCAATGAGCAAAGCGGTGCTTCGTAAGCTAGCAGTTGAAGTGAATAGGGTTATATGTAGCTCTGTGTTTGTTAGTTGCTACTCTCAACGCCGTGCCAAGGGGGGACTAGAACAGGGCAGACAAGCTGTTAACGCGGCTCCAATCAAGAAAGTTAAGTGAACTTATATAGAAAATTTTAATCACGTTTGTTAAAACTTGTGTGGTTGGTCAGATTATTGCTTAGCTTATCGATAACAAACTGACGAAGAGCTAGTAACATCGCAAAATTACGATGCATAACAGCTCAGTTCAAAGGTGTATAACAAGCAATCAAGGAAGAGTAATGACGACAAACTATCCGCGTGACTTGATTGGCTATGGCCAAACGCCCCCAAAGCCTAACTGGCCAAACAATGCCAAAATAGCGCTCCAATTTGTTATTAATTACGAGGAAGGTGGAGAGAATAGTGTGTTGCATGGAGATAAGGGATCTGAAGCCTTTTTGTCTGAAATTATAGGTGCACAGTCCTTCCCCGATCGTCATTTGAGTATGGAATCAATCTATGAATATGGTAGCCGGGCTGGATTTTGGCGTTTGCATCGTCTATTTCAGCACTACAAAATCCCCGTAACCGTATTTGGTGTTGCTACTGCATTAGAAAAAAACCCTGAAATTGTAAGCGCTATGTTGAAATCAAACTGGGAAATTGCCTGCCATGGCTTACGTTGGATTAGCTATCAGGACTTTACCGAACAGCAAGAGCGAGAACACATTGAGCAAGCTGTTGCTATCCACCAGCAACTGACGGGTGAAAAACCTAAAGGGTGGTATACAGGGCGTACGAGCCCGCATACATTGAAATTAATAGCAGAGCGTGACGACATCATGTATTGCGCTGACAGCTATGCGGATGATTTACCTTATTGGGACAAGAATTACAGCAAGCCCTTGCTAATGGTGCCTTACACACTTGATACCAACGATATGCGTTTTGCAGCCGCGCAAGGTTTTAATAGTGGCGACCAATTTTTCTGCTACTTGAAAGACGCATTTGATGAACTCTATGCCGAAGGTGAAACGCAGGCCAAAATGCTTAGCATCGGGCTTCACTGCCGCATAATTGGTCGTCCAGCCCGCTTGGCTGCCTTAAGGCGTTTTATTCAATATACCCAGCAATTTGAAGGTGTTTGGTATGCCAAACGTGAACAAATTGCGCAACATTGGTTGGATAAAGCATGATTAAGCTTCAAGACTATAGCGTAGGTGATATAAGCGACCAGATAAGAACGAATACCCAAGGTACACTTTGTGACTATAGGCTTAGCGTTAAAGATTTATTTGATGTCGTTGGGCACAAAACCGGTGCTGGTTCGCCACTTTGGTTGGCACATGCCAAAACTGCTACTCGTAACGCCAAGGCTGTTGACTTGCTTGTGGCTCAAGGGGTACAGCTAGCTCATAAAACTCAGCTAGACGAATTAGCCTACTCATTGGCTGGATATAACGAGCATTATGGTTATTCCCTGCACCCCTTAGACAAAAACCGGCTTAGCGGTGGATCCAGTTCAGGTGCTGCAATATCGGTGTCCTTAGATGAATCGGACATTGGCTTAGCCACCGATACTGGGGGTTCAATTCGTGTTCCCGCTAGTTACTGTGGTCTGTATGGTTTGAGGCCGAGTTTTGGACGTATATCAACCCAAGGCATGCTGCCTTTAGCGCCTCGTTTTGATACGGTTGGAGTTTTGTGCCGAGATCTTGTTGCGCTAGACAAAGCTTATCAAGCATTGTTCGATGGTAGTAAACTAATCCCATCGCAGTCACCAATCAATACTTTGGTGTGGTGTGAATCAGTTTGGTACGGGGTGGAGCAACAATTAAAGGACCATGCAAAATCTGTTTATGAGGCTTTCGATGGGCCTAAACACCAAATACCGTCACCAATCTTAAATGCTGATCAGCGTCGTCAATGTTTCTCAATTCTACAGGCTCATTCTATTTGGCAATGTCATGGCCATTGGTTGGCTGACAATCTAGATAGCTTCGGCGAAGATACTGCACAAAGGCTTCAATGGGGGCAGAGCATAACTGACCAGCAGCTTGCTGACGCGGAAGCTTTGTTTAACTTATGGGTAGATCACCAAGATCGCTGGCTGCCCGATGGCTGTTCATTACTAATGCCGACAGTCCCAAGCATTGCACCGCGCATTGATCTAACCAGCAAAGCACAAGTAGAACAGCGTAATGTATTGCTTTCCTTGACTTCAATTGCTGGCTTAAGCGCTTGGCCACAACTTCAATGTCCGGCAATTTCTATAAAAGGATTACCACTAGGTCTCAGTTTATTGGGCAGATATGGATGTGATAGTGACTTAATACGTTTTGCAGACCGCATTTTTACACTTACTGACGACATATCTGATTCGATATAAATAGTAACAAATAAGGATAATAAGATGGCTTATCAAGCCGCTGTTACAGCGCCGCACTTTCTAGCAGCACAATCTGGTGAGAAGATCCTAAAAAGTGGGGGAAATGCCATTGAAGCTTGTATCGCAATGGCAAGCACTTTAAGTGTTGTTTACCCACATATGACCAACCCTGGAGGGGACGGCTTTTGGCTGATCCACAAACCTGGTGAAATGCCTGTGGGGTTAAATGCAGCCGGTCACGCAGCCGCTAATCTAGATGGCGTTGAGTTCGGCGATCACCTGAGGGGCCCAAAAGTTGCCCTAACAACAGCCGGAGCTGTTTCAGGTTGGAACGAAGCCTTAATACGCTATCCCGGACAATTAACACTAAGTCAATTGCTGTCACCAGCAATTGACTTAGCTAGAAATGGATTCCCTGTTAGCGAGTCGCTCCACAATGCCTTAATTAAACTTGCCGTTGATTATCCAAGCAAAGATTTTTCGAAGGTGTTTTTTAATGGCTCAAAACCCTATGAAACGGGTGACATAATGAAGCTTCCAGCGATAGCAAATACCTTTCGAGATCTAAGTGAACGGGGCTTTAGTGATTGGTCCAGTGGAGAGCTCGCGAAAAAGAATGCTGATTACCTTTATAAACAAGGAAGTCCAATAACCATTCGAGACTTGGAGAAAACAAAAGCGTTTTGGTGTGAAGCGTTAGAACTAGAAACAATCTGGGGGAAGTTTTATAACATGGGAGCTCCTACACAAGGTGGTAGCTCATTAAATATTATCGGTATATTAAATCAACTAGTGACCACAACTACAAAGCCTAAGTCTTTTTGGTTGACGCAGCAGGGGGAGCAATTAGCGTTACATACACTGATAGAAGCTGTAAAAATAGCGTTCAACTGGCGAAATGAACAACTGAGTGACTCAACAGATTGTGATGGTGATATCAAGCTTCGCTTGAATGCAACGCAGTTAAACGAACAATTTACTTCTATATCTGAACAGGCTCAAGCTTGGCCAAATCCAGGACCAACTGGTGACACGGTCTGGATGGGAGCTGTCGATAAAAATGGTTTAGCCGTAAGTTATATACAAAGTATTTATTGGGAGTTTGGTTCGGGATTGGTTAACCCTGAAACAGGGGTCGTCTGGAATAATCGCTGCTTAGGGTTTAATAACAACCCTGAACATCCAAATTCAATAAAGCCCGGTCATCAGCCTATGCACACTTTGAACCCTCCCTTAGCAATATTAGATGATAATAGCAGACTGATATACGGAACCATGGGTGGCGAAGGACAGCCGCAAACTCAAGCCGCAATAATTTGGCGATATTTACTTCAAGAGTTTAGCTTGTCTAATGCAATCGCAGCACCCCGTTGGTTGCTAGGTAAAACTTGGGGTAAATCGCAAGACAACCTAAAACTTGAGCAGTCGCTTTATGAAAGGCTTGGCACAAAACTGCTAGAGCAGGGCCATGATGCTGTGGCGGCAGCAGATTTTGCTGAATTTTTTGGGCATGCGGGAGCAATACATATAAAAGATAATGACAGTACCGCTGCGACCGACCCACGTAGCGATGGTGCTGCAATCGTAATCAAATAGATTGCCTTTAAGATAGTCTGTACTAATTGTTGATTAGTAGTACCCACGACTTTCCCACTGATTTTATAGGAATAATGAAAAGTAATGGACCAAATTTTAAGTGTACTACCGGTATTTTTAGCCTTAGTAAGTACCGGAATAATAGCAGGATTGTTAGCTGGATTGCTCGGTGTGGGAGGGGGCATTGTCATCGTGCCAGTGTTGTATTACATATTTCAATATTTTGGCGTAAGCGCTACTTCAGCCATGGTAATTGCCACGACGACCTCACTGGCTACCATTGTACCCACGTCTATCAGTTCAATAAAAGCTCATCATGCAAATGGCAATGTTGATTGGCTGCTGTTGAGGTGGTTATCCGCTTTTATAGTCATAGGGGTTGTTGCTGGCAGCTTGTTGGTGAGTAAAGTTGGCGGTGCGTGGCTGAGCGGGTTGTTTGGCATTGTAGCCACCATTTCAGCACTAAATATGCTGTTGCGCTCTAATGCAGCGCCGGTGGCAAATGCCCTACCAGGTAAGTTTGGGCAAGGGATAATGGGTAGCTGCATTGGCTTTTTAAGTGTCATGGTTGGTATAGGTGGGGGGACGCTTACAGTACCGACCTTAACCGCTTTTAATTATCCGGCTCATCGCGCCGTTGGCACCGCTGCAGCTGTTGGACTTCTGATTGCTTTACCAGGTGTCGCAACCATGTTGCTAGCAGGCAATGTACCCATTGACGCGCCAATTGGTAACTATGGATTGGTCAACTGGTTGGGATTTGTCTGTATTGTTCCGTTAACTGTTTATTTCTCTCCCATCGGAGCGCGTATTGGAAAGCAGCTTGATAGTGCCAAGCTAAAAAAGGTATTCGCCTTGGTGTTAGCGTTTACTGGGATACGCATGTTGTTACAAGCTTTTTAAATTTGACCAAGGAAGTGTCGATGCAAACTTTTGAACATTTGTCCGCGCCACCGCGGATGCTCATGGGACCGGGTCCTATCAGTGCATACCCACGGGTATTACGCGCTTTAAGTAATCAACTTATTGGTCAGTATGACCCAGCAATGACGAACTACATGAATCAAACCATGGAGCTTTACCGTCAGGTCTTTAAAACCAAAAACGATGCAACGGTGTTGGTTGATGGTACATCTAGAGCTGGGATTGAAGCAGTACTCGTTTCTTTAATTGAGCCAGGCGATACCGTATTGGTACCAATATTTGGCCGTTTTGGGCATTTGTTAAGCGAGATTGCTCAACGTGCTGGCGCTCAGGTAATAAGTTTTGAGGTTGAGTGGGGTACGGTCGTTTCTGATTCCGCGGTTGAACAAGCAATTATCAAGCATAAACCAAAATTGCTTGCATTGGTCCAAGGCGACACTTCAACCACAATGCTGCAACCCTTGCAGGGGATAGGAGAAATTTGTAAAAAACATGGGGTGCTTTTTTACAGTGATGCGACAGCTTCGATTGTAGGCAACCCTTTTGAAACCGACTTATGGCAATTAGACGCGGTGTCAGTAGGCTTACAAAAATGCTTAGGGGGGCCATCTGGCTCAGCACCAATTACCTTAAGCCCAAACGCTGTGGAATTAATCCGTAAACGAAAACATGTTGAAGCCGGGATTCGGACCCAATCCCATCAAAGTGGATCGGCAAGCCGTATTTCATCAAATTACTTTGACTTGGGAATGATCCTTGATTACTGGGGAGAAGAGCGACTAAATCATCACACAGAAGCGACCAGCATGTTGTATGCGGCTCGCGAATGCGCTCAATTGAATCTAGAAGAAGGTCTTGACGAGGTTATTAAGCGCCATCAGTTAGCAGGTGGGGCAATGGCTGCGGGACTAAGAGCCATGGGCTTGAATCTTTTTGGTGACCAAGCGCACAAAATGAACAATGTTGTTGGTGTGGTGATTCCCTCTGAAGTCAACGGTGACGCTATTCGCATGGCGATGCTAAACCAATTTAATATAGAAATCGGGACTTCCTTTGGACCTTTACATGGCAAAATTTGGCGAATAGGCACTATGGGTTACAACGCTCGACTTGATACAGTGCTGCTTACGCTGGTGGCTTTAGAAGCCCTGTTGGTACAAGCTGGGGCTGTGGTTCACAAGGGCGCGGCATATCAAGTGGCAAGTGCGTTTTACTTAGAGGGTTCATAAATGGCTTTTCATTTGAATGATACACAAGCAGAACTGCTTGCAAAACGAGTGATGGGTTATTGTGAAACCCTTGCTAGTTTTACGCAAACTAAAGGAATTGTCGATCGCCGTTATTTAAGCCCGGAGCATCAACAAACCAATCAACAGTTACAAGAATGGGCGCTTAAATTTGGTTTAGAGCATTGGAGTGATCAAGCAGGCAATCAATGGCTTAGATTGCCCTGTGCTAATTTGGATGCAAAGCGTTTAATTCTGGGTTCACATAGCGATACTGTTCCTAACGGTGGGAAATATGACGGAATGCTCGGTATTCTTGCTCCCTTGGTACTATTACAAAGTTTGAAAGAGCAGGGGGCTAGTTTTGCTTTTCATATTGATGTTGTAGCATTTGGGGATGAAGAAGGAACGCGCTTTGGGGCGACTTTGCTTGGTAGCTCAGCGATTGCAGGAAAATGGAAAGAGTCGTGGTTGGACTTAAAGGATAACAATGGAATATGCCTTGCGCATGCTCTTGAGGACTTTGGCCTTGATAGTAAAGCGGTGGCTAGTTCTACTATTGACCCAGTAAGTATCCTTGCTTATATGGAAACTCATATTGAACAGGGACCGGTACTTGAAGCAAAACAACAAGCCTTGGCAGCAGTGAGTGGAATAGCCGGCGCAAGTCGTTTTAATATTAGCTTAACAAGTAAAGCTGGTCATGCTGGTACAGTTCCGATGCAAATGCGTAGCGACCCCTTAGTTTTAGCAAGTACTTGGATTGCCGAGCTAAACCAAAAAGTACTGGCAACGGTTGGTACAGAGCATCCGGTTGTTGCAACCGTTGGTCGTTTAAAGGTAAGTCCAGGTGGAGTAAATGTTATACCCGGAAAGGTTGAGTTAAGTCTGGATATACGCAGCCTATCGGACCCTAGTCGTTTGAGTTTGGCACAAGAACTTTTACAAAACCTCAGCGAAAAAGCACTTAGCTTAGGTATTACTATTAGCATAGAGCAAAGCCATGACGCAGCCGCGGTAGCGTGTGATCCTAAACTGACAAAAATTATTGTTGAGGTCTTAGAGAGTTTAGGTCACAAGGGTTTAGTATTGCCTTCAGGAGCAGGGCATGATGCGATGGTTTTTGCCGATGTAGTGCCAACAGCCATGCTATTTGTACGCTGTAAAGGCGGTATAAGTCACCACCCGGATGAGTCTATTACTATAAATGACGTAGCAGCTTCGCTATTAGCGATATCGGGCTTCATTTCTAGATTTTGACACTAAAGGATTATTGTCGCGAGATATGTATTAATAAGTAGGTACATTTTTAGACGGTTACTTCTAATCGTTGATACTTCAAAATAAAACCTTTGAATTCTTGTTCTAGGTATTTGGTGTGAATTGGTTTCTTCTGAGTGAATGAAAAACCAAAAGCAGCCATTTTGTTACTTAACTTATTTTTCCGTCCGCGACCGGGATCTACAATTATGACTTCGCATTCTGGATTTGCATGAGATTCAATAAAATTTGCTAAAAGATCGATGTGCTCATCTTCGTACAAAAGATCACTGCCGATAATCAAATCAAATTTTCCAAGAGTGTCCGCACTGTTGTTCCAATCAACCCGTTCGAAGGTGATGTTAGCATCACCGTTTAGCAGGGTATTTCGTTGCAAGAATTTTTGTACTTCTGGATGGTAATCGGTAGCAGTGATATCTGCATCTTGTTTATTCAGAACTAGGCTAGAGAGTGCCATACCGCACCCAATTTCTAGTATTCGCTTAGAGTCAGTCGCATAATCAACGATGTAGTGCGCTAGTACCATACTTGAGGGCCAAACCACACCAAAAATAGGCCATGCTGCATCGCAAATACCGAGTTTTTCGGCGATACCATCGGGGTCAGAAAATTCATTTTTATTACGAAGACTACAAAGATGGATATCGACGTTACCAAACTCAATAGTTTGATAGCGTAAACGCAGATCGGTCATTAGCTTGCCTCAAAACTTGGGCGCTAAGCCAATCATCATGGATAAGTGACAAAACGAGAATGTTAGGCAAGGTTACAGTAGTTCAACGGAAAGGCAATGTTTAAGGGCGCGTTAGAGCTTAAGCATATAAAGTTGAGCTGAACCAATTGTAAGTACTTACCATTATTTCCCTCATTTTAGTGTCGTTTTTCTCGTTAAAATCCTACATGTATACCGCAGCCTAGCTATCTGATGTACTCGAAGGTAGGCTTAGCATCACAGCAGCGAAGCGACTTGTAACCCTATAAGTGTCTAGCAATTTGTAGCTAAACGTTTTAATCACAATCGTTTTAGGTCTGAACACAACAGACCTACGGGTTTTATGTATAATAAATTACATATTATCAAATTTGGATTGTTAATTATGTTGCTCGAAGACCTTGTCGTTATTCTAAAAGTTGCTGAGTTTCGAAGCATTACCGGCGCTGCAACACACCTAAATATGCGTACAGCAACTGCAAGCGCTGCTGTTAAACGGGTAGAGCAAAGCTTGGCTTGTGAACTGTTTGTTAGAACGACACGTCATTTGCGCTTGTCACCCGCAGGGGAGCGATACTTACCTCAATGCGCGCAAGCCCTTCAAGTACTTGAACAAGCCAAACAATCAATGAAAGATGAGCAAGGGATATTAGATGGTGAGCTTCGAATTGCTTTGTCGTCGGATCTTGGACGTAATTTGGTCATCCCTTGGCTCGATCAGTTTATGCAGTCCTATCCGCTGTTGAAACTCAGTGCCAATATCAGTGACAGTCGGATCGATTTCTACAGGGATTCAGTCGACATGGCTTTAAGATACGGTTCTCCAAGTGAAGCTAATGTTTATGGTTTTAAAATATGTAAGGTCCCTAGACTGCTGTGCGCAAGCCCAAGTTACCTTGAAAGTTGTGGGGCGCCAACACAACCAAATGAACTTAAACAGCACAATGCTTTGTTGTATAAGTTATATGACCTAACCCAAGATGAATGGCAGTTTCATAAAAATGGCGCTGTGCATAAGGTTAAGCTAAGTGGTAACCGCTCATCCAATGACGGCGATTTGGTTCGCCGTTGGTGCGTAGCAGGGAAGGGGGTAGCGTTAAAGTCTTGTCTTGACATGTCACACGAACTTCTTTCCGGGGAAGTCGTTCCAATAATGACTGATTACTGGGTAGAGCCAACAGAATTGTGGTTAGTTTGTCCTAGTCGCCAGTCGATAACGTCGAGTGTTCGACTATTACGAGACGAGTTTCGTCATCATACCCAAGAATTACTCTCTCAATTGGTAGCCAGCGGAATTATTGAACAGCGCAGTGTGGACGATTAATTTTGTGTGAAGAAGCTGTTTAAACGGTTGAAAACGGAAGTGCTTGCTATATACTTGACTTATCAAGCATATAGCAAGGAAAGGACATGACACCAACAAATTTGATGAAACTGGCATTAGATCAACAACTAATGGCAAGTTTGTTTAGTAGAAAACTAGACAACAATCTTAGCGTTCACGGGATAAGCTTCACTGAATTCCAAATAATGGATCAATTGGCGAAAGTACATCCACAAGCCACTAGTCGAATTCTACTAGCGCAATCAATCGCATTAAGCGCATCGGGTATCACCCGCTTATTAGCACCAATGGAAAAAAATAATTTAATAGATAAGACCAGTAATCCAAGAGACGCGCGCCAAAGTTTGGTGGTTTTAAGTGAAACCGGACTTGAGGTATATGGACAAGCTAGAACTACAGTGGAATTTTGTTGTGAAGAAGCTTACGGATTGCTCAGCCGTGAGCAGCTCGTAAGCCTTAGCGGAATAGGACAGTTAGTCAAAGTATAGAAGTACTAGTTTAAGCAAACAAAAAAGGTGCTATAAGCACCTTTTTAGAAACAATTGTAGCCAGAAAAAATTAACGAAAACGAGAGTCGTCTTTTTGGTCTGCAGGTAAGTTAGCATCGTGGAATTCATTAATAGATACTAAAACAGCTTGAGCGAATGCGCCTATATTTTTAAACATAATGACCTCATAAATGATATATATTCTTGCTTAAATGAAGTATACCAAACGTGATGTAGATCACAATAAAAATGTGATCAATATCACACAAATATAGTGCGAGATGACGATTGTCTAGATTAACGTTTAAAAAAGGGCTGTTTAAGTGACTGATACACAACGGCTTGAGCCGATATCGGTAAGTCTACCTTCCTTGGTTAGAAAATTTGGTTCTGTAGCAGACTTAAAAGACAAGTTTTTGGATTTTGACTGTCGATTAAGCCGGATACGCCGCAGCCGTAATTGGAAGTTAACGGCGAAACGTGAGCAATTGCTCATCGTGTTAGCAGCTTTTGAGAGTAGTAATGAAGCGCAAATAGTTTGGGTGTTAAAGCAGGTTAGAAGTGCTTTAGCTGAATTAACCAAGGTGGAGCAGTCACATTTAGAGTCGCTTAGAGAATACTTCGCCCAACACCATCACAGTAGCGAGACAGAAATGTCACAGCAGCAAGCAATAATGCTGCGCTTAAAGGCATTGCTTAAGCAACAACCGAATCTAAGTGTGAGTCAAGTTATGCAGCATGGGCAGTGCACTCGAATACAAGCCATACATGCTCTAGATGCCGCAGAAGGCCTTGACTAAATTGCGATTAGTACGCGCTGAGCATTTCCGGGTTAAATTGTTTATCGTCGATGCTTAAATTGAATTTGGCTAAGCCGTCGCTTAATTTTTGTTCTCGGATCTGCAGCTCAGACATCAGCAAGGTATTGTTATCTAATTCCCAAATCAAGCGACTGGCTTTGTAGCTATAATCAAGGCTTATAAAAGCGTTTATATCACCGGTCTTAGCTGCCTTCTCAAGTTTTGCAAGCTTACGATTAATACGGTTGAGTAAGGATTTTAATTGTCGAATATATTCAATATCAGCGAGATAGCTGCGACTTTTCAGTTGTGACCAAATAACTAACAGACCCAGCACTGCTGTCACAACACCAGCTAAATTATAAATGAAATTGTCATTTTGTGGGTCAGAAAACAAGTAGATGAAAGCAGTAGAGCTCGCTAAGGTTACTAATATCAACCAAGCAACTATAGCAAAGTAGACGTTACGAGAATTACGGCGATAACGCTCTTTATCTATGGTTTTTAATAACATGGGAAGATTCACAAACGTTTTTAAAACAAATTTGTGCGAATAATAGTGGCTTTAGCGCTTAGAAGAAAGGTTTATCAGTAGAATGCAGAGTCCAAACATTAGTTCGGACTCTATTGTTCAAGCTTAGAACTTATGGTTGTAACTCATCGAGTAGTAAACCGCATCTGAGCGAGTTTGGGCGGTAACTGTGCTTCCCGCAGGTGGTGGGAAGGCAGATTCTTCATTAACCGTAACGTTTTTCCCGCGTACCACAGCAATACCTAAATCTACACTCTGCTTAGCATTAAACGCATATGTTGCGCCGCCGGTATACCACTGGCGATCAGAGTCGGGGATAGAAATTGAACTGGTTTCGCCGACGACTCCGTTATCAAACATATAGCCAGCACGTAGTGTCCATTGTGGGCTAAGGGTGTATGTTCCGCCGACACTATATAACCAAGAATCTTTCCAGTTATATTCTTTTAAAGTTGGTTCAATACCGTTGCCGGAGACAGTAATTTTGTCAAAATCACTCCACGAGGTATGTTGAGCTGTGTAATGTACTGCCCATGTCTCGTTAAGTTGATGAAAACCAGCGATTTGGAAAATACTTGGCACGGGAATGTTTATGTCGTCAAAAGACACTCCACCAAAGTCAACTGTCCCTGATGCTTTAAATTTGGGACTAGCGCGATAGCTCATACCCCAGCGGTGGTTTGGATTAAGCTCAAAAGTTGTACCAACAATACCCCCAATATCCCAGCCATCAGCATCGACATTAATCAATTTCCCTACTTGAGGAATAGCGGACTCTCGAGTTAGTTCACCGCTACCGTAAAGCGCATCGATGCCAAAACCAAGACTCCATTGTTCGGTAATGCGATAAGAAACACTCGCATTCAAATTCATGGTTGTAATATTAGTAACACCCAGTAAATCTGCCGGAGCCAAAGGGTTATTGTTAGCCAATGATGATACGTCGGTACCTGTTCCATAATTTGTAAATGCAGCTAGACCATAAGCCCATTTCTCGTTGATAGGCTGAATATAGTAAATGTTAGGAATCACTTTATTATCAGCTGCATTTGATTCAGAACCAATTGTTGGCCCACCGGCGTAAGCAACATCTTGTACATCAACACTGATATCCGCATAGGTTGCACCAACGGATAGTTCTTTTTGGTCAAACAAAGCCATGGCGGCTGGGTTGCGTGATAAGACCGAGGCATTATCAGCAATTACGGCGTCACCGGCCATCGCACGGCCAAGACCAGCGGCTGATTGCGCGTTAACTTGAAATCCGGCAGCACTGGCTTGACCACAAGCTATAGCGAGGGCAGTTAAACATAAGGTTTGTTTGGATAGACTCATTACAGATCCCTGTTTTAGATGAGCTGCGCGTAATATAAGAGGAATAGTGTTTTATAACGCAGCGCAATGTAATTGCGCTGGATAATAGGGGGCTTGCCAGTAATTAACAACTCTGACCAGACGAACGCTAAATAAGGGGGGACTACATTAGATGATTATTTTGTGACATATCTTGTTAATAGTCAAAGTCTTGCCATTAAGACCAGTTTTTTAGCATAAGTTTTAGTGCTGGAGTTGCTTGGCGTAAGTCCCGGCCTGCGATACCTTTTAGCTTGTCTAGCAAGGGTAATACCCAAGCGAAATGGGCAACTTTTTTCTGCAGTTTCGTGAAGCGAGTATAGCCTTGATTATCAATATAGCCCTGAATTGCAGCATTTGCTTCAGGGGCGCCATCTTCTAATGAATAATATAGTCCGTGTAAAAAAATGAGAAGATCTATACTTTGATCCCAAGCACTGCATGGTTTACCGCTGTGCATTTCAAAATCGATAAAGGTTATTTTATGTTCGTCCCAACAGATGTCGCGTAATGCTGGTCGGCCATGAGCAAAGCCTTGTTGGTGCATTTGAGCTAAAGCGTAACCAGCCTGATAGAAAACTCGTTCACGCTGAGTTAAATCTAAGCTATTTTCGTCTAAATATCGCGGTAAGGCTTGGCCTGAATCTTCGCTGGCAAAAAATTCGTCGCAATACACTATAAGTTTTGGGACTGGGAGCTGTTGTCGATTGAGAAGTTGTAGAGCTTTAATTTCTCGCTTTAAACCAGGTGTGACTATTACCTTATAATAGTCGCGCCAATTTTCTAAAGGTTGTTTGCGCTTAACCCATACCTTTTTTTCGTCTAGAATCATTTCAACAACTCTATGATTTGCCGGTTGTGTTTCTAAGAATTGTTTTACTTGCTCAAGTTGATTCATAGTTTGTCATAGCGGGAAACGTGGCGCACATTATACCGCTAGAACTACGTGAGTCTATCCCTGCCTTTAACGCCGCTTATTTTACACTTTCTATGTGTGTGTTTAAGTTTCTACAGTTAATACCGCGCTTAGCACGTCTTCTAAGGATGATTGTCGATACAGTTGCTCTGGTTCAAGTAAGGCCCGCAGCTTACTGTCGTCAAGTGCCAGGCGTTGCTGCCAAAGATATCGCATTTGCAGTACACCGATCATGTTTTTGTCAACCAAAGCTAAGGCTTTAAGCAATGTCCAAGACCAGAGACCTTTGCCAACATTAATTTTCAGTTGCAGGTCTAAGCTTTGCAGTAGCTGATTAAAATTAAACTCGAGTCCTTGATAATGAAAACAGTTAAAGGATCCTAGTTGCTTGCGTTTTGAAATCAAGTGGACGAAGTTTTCGCTAAGATCCGGTAAGTAGGCCCAAGTATGCAAGGTCTGCGGACTCTCCGGAACTCTTACTATCGTTTTTCGCTTTGCCGAACTAATCAAATGGCTAAACCAACTAGAGCCAGTTTCGTCATCTTGTGCAATAAAGTCGCCTGCACGCAAGATTATAACTTGTGCGCCATTGGCGCTTGCTTGTTGAAGTCGTTGCTCCATTCTTAATCGTATCTCTCCTAGTAGGGTACGAGGATGGGGCTCAAATGTTTCATCGATAGCGTGGTTACTATGCGTCGGCAGGTGATATACATTTCCTGGAAAACAAATAGTCAATTGTTTGCTTTCTGCCAATCGACAAATCCGGTCAAGATACTCAAAGGCATATTTTTCCCATTGTGAATATTTTGGATTTATCGCATAAACAAGTACATCTCCTTTTTTTGGGGAGAGGGGCCACAGTTCAGGCGCAGTGGCGTCAGCTTGAACTAAGCTTTCACCGGGCAAGCCCAAATCCTTAGTTTGACTGCGGCTAATTGCAATAGTCTGGTAATGGTGCTGAGCCAATGATTTGCGCATACTTAAGCCAAAATTGCCGTTTGCACCTAAAACGAAAACCTTCGAGTTATTCATGTTTCTATCCTCCACAGTTAAGTTACGGATACAATGCATTTAATTTAGAGCATAAGGAATGACCAATATGCTATGGTAGTTATCTGAATATGAATAACGAGGCCGAGCATGGATAAGCTAAATTGGGAGTGGATACGTTGGTTTATTGCCTTAAGTGAACACGGGTCAATTAATAAAGCAGCGGCTAGCCTTGGTGTCTCGCAACCGACTTTAAGTCGTAATCTCGCAACCTTAGAGCACCAATTAGAATTAAGCTTATTTAAACGAAGTAATCAAGGGATCGAAATAAGTGAGCATGGCCTTAAGCTTTTAGATGCAGCGCGCCAAATGAGTAAGGGCGCCGATCAGATTTTGCGAACAGTGCAAGGCTCGCAGCAAGATATAAGTGGGACAATCCGCATTTCGGTTAATGAAATTATTGCTTTTTATGTTATGCCTCGGCTTATAAGTGAATTTAGAAGGCTGTACCCGCGCATTCAAATTGAGCTTGTTGTAAGCAATAGTGTTAGCAGCTTAAGTAAACGCGAAGCTGATTTAGCGATCAGAATGTTTGCACCGACTCAGCCAGACTTTGTAGCAAAGAAACTTCCAGATTTGCCGCTCAGCTTCTACGCAAGCCATGACTACATCGCTCTAAATGGCGAACCCAAAACGCCGGAACAACTACTTCAACATAGCCTAATTGGTTTTGATCAAAGTACCGAGTCTATAGAGGCTGCTGCTCGATTAGGTTGGAAAATTAAACCAGAAAACTTCGCAATTCGATGTGACAACTTGCTAGTTTCTATCCAATTATTGTTGTCTGGAGCAGGGGTACTAGCAACGCACAAAGGTTTGGCACAACAATATAGACAAATAAAAGAGCTAGAGGTGTTTAAAGATACGCTTAGTTTAGAATACTGGCTGGTTTGTCATCACGATGTCCATACTAATCCGCGCATACGTTTGTTGATGAATTATATTTCTGAGCAACTGTCGACTAACCCATATAATCTTAAATAGATCACGCGACAAAAGCGCCTCACTAAGGGCGCGCAACCATCTATTCTGTAATCAGATCAAACTAGAACTGATATCGAACACCCGCGCTGAATTCTAGTTTTACATCAATACTATCGACCAGGTAAACAACAGGTTGTGCTTCGATATGGAAGTTAAATTGTTCAACCATGGTCTGGGCACCAAAAACTGCCCGTGCTCCAAGCTTGTGATTTTTATGGTCGCTTAGTTTCGCGCCAAATCCGTAGTAGAAATATTCACTTTGGTCGAAATCAAAAAGTTTGTCGCCACTGATGGAAAACTCGTTGAAACCTACATTAACTCGTATGTCATCTACTTTTGCGCTGATCCCATTGTCACTACCAAACATAAGACCGACTTGTGTTGCACCGATGGCACTATGGCTCAAAAGTAAGCTTGTTAAAGCAATTAGTTTCTTCATGTTGTCTCTAGGTGTAAAAACGGCTTAGTTTAGAGTTATACTCCTAAATTATCAATATAGGCAGCTGTATAAGTTGTTGTATTAGTGATTTGCGTTTCAATCTACTGTGGTTTGGAGGCTCTTCAAGGTAAAGCTATGTAAGCAAGCCTAATCACTATATGCGCTTAGTAAGACATTACCTTACTATGGCTTTGGGGCAGAGTTATTGTTACCAGCAAACTTTTTTGATCTCTTTGATCAGCCACCTTGAAGCCATAGTCTATTGTTTTTATGGATATTTATCTCAAGGTAAAACGACCACCAATTAAAGCTGCATCATCTTATAGATAATTAGGCCGCAAGCGGACTTTCGTTTGCGGTGTCCATATTTACAAGGGCGGTAAGCTCGCGCTACATATCAAACTTTTTTTGTAAGGCTTCATAAATCGGTGTTAGTAAGTCGGCGCCAAGTATTTTTGAGCGCTCAGCTGACCATCCCACTTGTTCATCGGGTAGGTTTTCATTATCTTTAAAGGGCATTTCAATGGTAAATGCGAGGCAACCAAATTCGTTTCCGACCCATTTAGTTGCGACCGTTAAGTTGGCTTCTCCGAATTGAGAAGGTGCATATCCTTTCTCAATTTGGAAATCAGGACTAGCTTTTAAATAAGCGTTTTTAAAGCGTTGCTCCAGTTGCGCCATTTGATCTGTAAATTTGGGGACGCCTTGGCAACCATCAACAAAGTTGACGGGAAGCGCTTCATCACCGTGAACATCAAAATACATATCTACGCCACTATCAAGCATAAGCTTACGTACATGCAAAACTTCAGGACTAGACTCAATACTTGGGTCTAACCATTCACGATTTAAGTTTATACCTTTAGAATTAACTCGAAGATTACCTAGTGCAGAACCATCAGGATTCATGTTTGGTACGACATAAAAACAACAACTTGCTAGCAGTTGCCGTCCTATTGGCTGTGCATTATCTAGCAATCGTTCTAATAATCCTTCAATAAACCACTCGGCCATTGTTTCTCCTGGATGTTGGCGAGCGGTGATCCAGATTTTTAGTGCATTCGCTTCCAAAGAGCCAATTTTGAGTAGGGAAATGTCTCGGCCTTGCGCTGTTGTACCTAAGTTGTGTTGTTGTACGCGTGGATCAATCGCCGTAGAAGCTATTAAATCTAAATGACGCTCTTCGCTATAGGGAGTGAAGTAAGCAATGTATACATTGTTGTGTGTTGGCGTAAAGCTGACCACTAGTTGACCGTTGGTATAGGTAGTCGGCACTCGAAACCAGTTTTTTCTATCATAAGATGCTACGGCCTGATAATTATCCCAGCCGTCAACATAAGCTGCTTCGTCCGCATTTTCGAAAACGAGTCGAGATTGCTGGTCCTGGCACCCTTGGAGCGCGAAATGAAACCACTGGAAAAACTCAGAATTGGTGTCTTTTGGAATCCTTAAACGAATATTATTGAAATCCGAAGCTTCAATAAGTTCAATGTTGCCACTGTGGAAGTTACTGTTTACTGATATTGTTGAAGTCATTATTTATCCCGAGCGAGTTACTAGTCGTTTATAGGTGCAAATGTAAGGCTTTAGAGGTCGATTTGGTAGTACTATAAATAAGTTTGGCTTTAGATTTCTAGAGCGCTGGCTATTATAAATCTCTTCCGACAAACTCGATTCAGTAGTAACGTAAGTCTATGGAAACATTCGCTAGGGCAGAGGTATGAAACTAACGTATTTGTTGTTTGCTTGTTGTATGACATTGCCCTCGCTAAACGCAGTGGCAGCTAAGCTTCAAATTGTCTTTACCTCTAACATTCCAAACATCATTGATGACGATGATAAAGTAGGCATTACACAACTTGCCGGCTTCTACGAAAATTTGGAAAAACGAAATCCGCAAGGCGTGTTGTTTTTGCATGGCGGAGATAGTTTATTTCCCAATGCTTTGTCTAATTACGACCAGGGTGCGCATATGATTGATGTACTCAATCATTTGCCCATAAGCCTTATGTTTGCCAACCAAAGTGAATTTTCCTTAGGTGTTGATAATCTGAGCCTACGTGCATACGAAGCTAGCTTTCCTTTGATACTGAGTAACATTGTTGATACACGAACTTGGGATTCAATCGAAGGGATCCAGCCCTCGTATATTTTGTCAGCAAATAACATTGATGTTGGCGTGTTTAGCCTGGTTGATAGTTCGATAACATCCAATTATGTAATTCCGAATGTAACGCTTCTTGATTTACAAAATAGTATCGATGATTCTGCGGAAAGCCTAAAAGAACAAGGTGCTGATTTCATTGTTTTGATGAGTGAAGAGGACTTACTGGTAAAACTCGAGGGTGTTGATCTATCTGAAATTGATTTACTGCTGTTAGCCAACAGTGGTGAGGACTATGTTGATCTTAACGCTAAACCGGTTAGGGTTAAAAGTGGAGGTCAGGATGGCGAAGTTGCGCTTATTAGCATTGATACGCAGCATAATATAGAGGCAACTATTCAAAGCTACGCTTCGAGCCAGAGTAGTCTTCAGCTGGAACTTGTTATTCAAGCGTACGTTAATCGAATTGATTCGTTTTTGTCTCAATACCTCTATACCACAACTCAAGAGATCTCTACTAAACGCGAAGACTCTAGGGTCAAAGAAACAGTTTTTGGTAATCTTGTCGCAGACGCAATACGCGCTTATCTAAGTGCTGATATCGCGATAGTAAATAGTGGGTCAATACGTGGGGAACGGATCTACCCTAAAGGAAGCCAAATTTCTCGTTTAGATATTCGACAAGAACTTCCATTTGGTTCTGCTGTTTACGCTATCGAATTGACCCCGCAGGAACTGAAAAAAGTTCTGGAACATAGTTTGTCAGGGTTACCTCAGGCCAAGGGACAGTTCCTACAAGTCTCAGGTATCAACATAGAGTACGATAGTCAGCTGCCTGCAGGAAAGCGAATAATTTCGTTGAAAAGAAATGGGCAAGCGTTAACGCAAAATACTTATTCACTGGCAGTTTCAGAGTATCTATTAAAAGGTGGCGACGGTTATGCGATGATAGCAAACAAAAAACCTATGTCTAATCAACACTATTCAAGGTTAACTTGGGAGATAGTATCCGAATACTTACTTGCCAACGAAAACCTAGTGTCAGCAGATATCGGAAAACGGCTAATCGATTTAAGCCAATAGTGGAATAAGGAAATGACTTGAGCTCAAACAAGACACGCTTTTATCATAAAATTGGTTGGCGAGTTACTTTTAGCTATGCTTTGTTAAGCTTTCTATTGATCGCTTTAAGTATCTTCAGTGTTCAACAAATATCCTCTTTTTTGCAAATAGCTAAACATAGTGAGCAAGTCGAACTACCGAATCTAAAGAGTTCTACGAGCATACAATTAATGGCTACTGAGCTTGAGTCAAAAGCGAGGCTGGTTATTGCCTCCGCGACCATTTCACAAACCCGTCTATATTTACAACAAAGCGCCGAAATATTTGATTTGCTTAGCGACGAACTTGCCCGCTCGCAGCAGAGCCGAAATCTGTTAGAGCTAAATGAACTTGTTCAAGAAATGGAAAATACCTTAAGGCAGTTGGTTGCGATAAAACAACAATTGATAGATGACAACCGAGACTTCAAAGATAGTGTTGAGTCTATTGCCTTGCAAGTTGTTCCTTTAGCAAGAGCGGCGGTGTTATCCGGTCAAACAACACCCGTTACGCTCTACATAGAACTGACAAAACTTAGAAGTCTAGAGAAGCCATTTGAGCGAACAAAGTCTAGAATTAGTCTGACCCGCTTAACTGATGCGCTTAACAAAGAAATTGAACAATATCCTGCTGAGCTACATCAAGGTTTCTATAGCGTATCGAAGTTAATCGAATTTGAACTTATTGAAAAAATCAATTCGGTTAATCAAATGTCCCGCCAACTCAATGGCTTGTCTACACAGTTTAAAGTTTTATTGTCAGCAATGGCTTCTAACTCTAGAAAAGACTACAACGCCTTCGAAAACAAAGTCTCACAGAACACAAACTTGTTGGTTAACAACGCTCAGTACACGGTTAAGGTGTTGCTTTGGTTGATCGCTATTTCGTTTGTGCTTATGGCGCTTAACTTACGTTATTTACATCGTGCTTTGTTTTTGCAAAGTCGTAAGCTTAGTCGTTATTTGGGGCAACAAAGCTTGAGCGAGGAAAATATAAACGAGTTTGATCGACGTAACGAGATAGGTCTTTTGGCAAGAACGATTTACCGTTCACAGCAAACAGTAGTACAACAAAAATTGGAGTTGCAACACAGCAACGAATTGTTGGCAAAAATCTTGGAGCATGTGGATTTAGCCGTGGTTCTTATTCATGGTCAGGTAATTCAAGCTTGTAACTTTGTCTTTCAAAATGAGTTTTCTGCACAAATTGGACAATCGAGTCTAAATATTCCGGGTCTGTCGGAACAGCTTATACAACACGACCTTTCAAGTGTTGGAGATCAAATGCAGCAACTTGGCGAAGTCTACTACGACGAGCAACGTGAGCATTGGTACCAAATAAACGCAATAGAAGTGCATTGGGAACAAAAGCCGTCACTGCTTTTAATGATAAAAGACGTTACGGAAGAACAGCTAAGAGTTCAAAATTACCAATATAATTTAAGCCAGGCGCAACATGATGCGCTTATTGATAGTTTAAGCTCATTGTATAATCGTAAACGCTACGATATGGAATGCCAAAATCAACATAGTGGTTTATTAAAACAAGGTTTTTCGTTACTGGTACTGGATATTGATAACTTTAAAATCTACAACGATACCTTAGGGCATTCACGCGGTGACGAAGTTATCCGGCAAGTGTCTAAGGTTCTTACGTCTAGTATTCGAGAAACGGATTTAGCTATTCGCTACGGTGGGGAAGAATTCGTGTTGATTCAACATGGAAGTGATGTCAATGACGCGAAACAATTAGCGCAAAGAGTTGCTGATCGCCTAGAGCAACTACGTATACCGCACCCTATTGCCCCTGGTGTATATGTAACTTTTAGTATTGGTTGTACTGATTCGAGTCAAGCGGACAGCTTAGAAGCGTGTTTCAGTTTAGCTGATAGCCGTTTGTACGAAGCAAAAGAAGCGGGTAGAAATTGTATCCGCTAAGCTATAGCAGGACTGCAAATGCAGACCTTATTTTAAGCGGTAATAAAGACGCGTTTGTAGCAAGAATGCGCTTGGTTTGGCGGCTGGTTTTAGTTGCCATTATTAGTCTCTGTATTAGTGCTATATCAGCTTCAGCCTCAGCATCAGACAAAGCTTCAGCATCAGATACTCGTCTCAATGACGCCGTAAATCAGCGGCTCGTTGGCGCCCTAGCGCTATTTGGTTTTGCGGCGGTTCCTAGTGAAACGGCAAGTGCTATTTTTCTAGATACAGGCCAAGAAGACACAACTGGAACTGATTTTAAAGCCGGTCAAATTGGTGGTGGATTTACCTGGAGCGAACAATTTCCTCTCTATCTAGAGGGATTTGTTGGCTGGAATCGTTACGACCCAGTTTTTCTCTTTTCAAATGGTGACGAACAGCGCAAAACTGAAGCTAAGTGGACAAGCTTTGCCTTATCGGGGGCTGTGGGCTGGGATTTTGAAATTTATGACAATATCGTTCTTCGTCCAATGGGTCTGGTTGCCCTGGGTATCGTCACCAGTGATGTCATCATCGGACTAAACTACTTGCAGCGGCAATTTGACGATGATCTCGGCTTCTTAGATAGTGGTCAGTTAAGTGCTGGTGGTCTAGGTGGCTCTCTAGCTTTGGTCTATAACGAACGCTGGCTTAATGATTGGGAAGCAGATGTAATATTGCGCCATACCAGGCTGTATGTGCAACCCATTGCGGGTGACAAAGATATATCGGGACAAGCAAAAGCCTACACGACTTCACTTTGGTCAAGACTTCGAGTCCCTACCGGATTTACTGCCTTCCAGCGTCCTATCAGAACCGTAGCTGAGTTTTCTGCCGGATACTATGACGGTGATCAACAACGTATTTTTAGTAAACCGTGGTTATTTCAAGTCGGTTTGGGCGGCGAAATAGATGTGTCAAAAACTAAGATCCCATGGGTAACCACCGCTCGAGCAATGCTTCGGTATACTCAGGGAGATCGAGTCGAAGGGTTTTCGTTTGGCTTAGCGGTCAGCTTTTAATTGCACAACAAACGAGTCGGGGAAAAAATGAAATCAAAATTAGCACTAGTTCTACTTAGTATTATTTGCACCAACGCACATGCTAACGAATTTACTGACAGCCTAAAATCTGGAACCGATAAAATCGGAGAAGTCGCAAAAAAAGGGGTTGAAGCGGTAGGGAACACAATCGAATCGACCAGCGAATTGGTTAGCGATGAAGAAACACCACAGGCTACCCGAAATAAATTGGATCTGATGGCCAGCGACATCTTAAAGCGTTTATTAGCTGAAAACAACGAGGCTGCTGGCGCCTATAAAAAGAGCGCTGGTTATGCCGCTTTTGATATGCGACGCGTCACAATTTTCCCGCTATCGGTAGGCTATGGCCGCGGCGTAGCAATTCAAGCAAGCGACAGCGCAAGAACTTACATGCAAATGGGGACTGGCGGAGTGGGAGCCGCATTTGGTATTGGTGGATTCGAATCTCAGTTTGTCATTATGTTTGAGACAACAGCAGATTTTAGTCAGTTTGTGGAAAATGGCTACGATGCTTCTGCAGATGCTAGCACTATGGAAGGCGATGAGCGCAATAGTACAGACGTTAAATTTGTTGATGGGCGATCATTTTTCGTATTAAGTAAACAGGGTTGGTTGGTTAACGCTAACGCCTCAGGCACAAAATATTGGAAAGACAAAGACTTAAACTAATATTAAGCTTGTTGAACTGAGGTAAAGTGAAGGTAATCAGAAAGTTTAATTAAGTAGTTATGGGGTTTGTACTATACACGTTGGTTGCGGGAGCAGGATTTGAACCTACGACCTTCGGGTTATGAGCCCGACGAGCTACCAGACTGCTCCATCCCGCGTCCGTGTATATTTTTTGCTGTGTCGATGGTTGCGGGAGCAGGATTTGAACCTACGACCTTCGGGTTATGAGCCCGACGAGCTACCAGACTGCTCCATCCCGCGTCGACTATCAAACAAACAATTGGTTGCGGGAGCAGGATTTGAACCTACGACCTTCGGGTTATGAGCCCGACGAGCTACCAGACTGCTCCATCCCGCGTCCGTTTGATGGGGTGCATACTAGGGCGAGTTGCAAAGCAAAGCAAGAACTAATCCAAAGTTTCTGTCCGTTCGCTCAATTTATATTCTCTTGTCGATAATCTAAGCTAAAATCTGCGGAGATAGGACAAGTTTTGAACGAAAACTCTCCTTATGAGCCTCCTATTCGCTGCTGTATTAAAAAGATAAAGCGATACAGCTAGTTAATTGCTATTGAAATAGTACCGACGCTAGTTAATTAGGCTCGTTTATAGAGTTTTGGCTCTTTTAGAATAGCAAAATGAGGATGCCAAAATAGTATCGGCCAATCAAAAGCGCGACAATACAGATACCGACAGCAGTTGATAATGATTCCACACACCTTATTGGCAAGCGCTAGTTAAGCTAAAAGATCTAAACTTAATGGGTTAAATACACTAAACAGGCTATAATCCGCCGCGACTTTATAATTGGAATACTCATGCAACAATTTTTTGCCAGCTGCGCCATGGGCTTAGAACAGCTTATCGACGAAGAACTACAACAATTAGATGCTCAAACCATAAAAATGGGAGTAGGCGGACTACGCTTTGAGGGTAGTTTAGAAACCGCCTATCAAATGTGTTTGTGGTCACGTTATTCGTCTCGGGTCTTAATGACACTTGCGGATACGCGCTTTGATAGCAGCGACAGCCTGTACGCGGTAGCAAATGATATTGTTTGGGAAGACTATTTCGAAATCAATCAAACCTTTGCCGTCTATTGTAGTGGTACCAATCGAATTATAAACAATAGTCAGTTTGCTGCGTTACGCGTTAAAGACGCAATTGTCGACCGTTTTGCCCGGCTTCAAGGGGATAGACCTTCGGTTAGTAAAGAAAGCCCTGATGTACGTATCATGGTGCATATATCTAGAGAAAAAGTAATGATTTCCCTAGATTTGTGTGGCGAAGTTCTCAGTAAACGAGGCTATAGAACTGAACAAGGCGATGCGCCGCTTAAAGAAAACCTTGCAGCAGCGCTGGTTAAACGCGCTAATTGGACTGAGAAACGGCTTGTTGATCCGATGTGTGGTTCTGGAACAATCCTAATTGAAGCCGCTATGATGGCCGCCGATATTGCACCTGGGCTAAATCGCTATTTTCACCTCGAAGCCTTGGGTAATTTTGATGCCGATATTTGGCGTACAGTTCAAGAACAAGCGCTTGAACGTCGCGAAAAGGGCTTAGAAAGCTGCGACCGTCAGTTGATTGGCTACGATATAGATAGACGCATGATCACTATTGCAAACGCCAACATCGAACGAGCAGGCCTAAGTAAACTTATTTCGGTACATCGACAAGATGCGGTATTAATTGATAATGCGCCTAAAGAGAAAGGCTTGATTATCAGTAACCCTCCTTATGGAGAACGCTTAGGGGAAGTGACCAGCTTAATCGGCTTGTTCTTAGGTCTAGGCGCAGTTATCAAAAACCATTTTTCAGGTTGGCGCGTAGCACTATTAAGTAGTACACCGGAGTTATTCGACTACTTGCGTATGCGTAGTCATAAGCAATACAAGTTTATGAATGGCCCCTTAGATTGTGTGTTCAAGCTCTACGAAGTGGGTGAGCAAGAGACCGTACACCAACACCAATACGCGGAAGATTTTGTAAATCGTCTTCGAAAAAATAAAAAACGTTTAGCTAAGTGGCTAAAGCGTGAAGAAATTACTTGTTATCGTTTATACGACGCTGACCTACCTGAGTACAATGTTGCCGTTGATATCTATGATGATTACATGGTGGTCCAAGAATACCGGGCGCCAGCAATCATTGATCCAAATAAAGCCCGTCGCCGTCTTATGGATTTATTAACGGGTCTTATCCAGTCTGAATTTGTTGACAGCGACAAACTGATATTCAAACAGCGTTCTCAGCAAAAAGGTAAAGATCAGTATCAGCGTAAATCTGAAAACGAAGAACGCATGGTCGTAAGCGAGTTTGGTGCCAAATTCTATATCGATCTTGTGTCTTATTTAGATACGGGGCTATTTCTTGATCATCGTAATATGCGCCATTATCTACAGCAAAATTCAAAAGATAAACGGGTGCTGAATTTGTTTGCTTACACTGGCGCTGCAAGTGTCCACGCAGCTATTGGTGGAGCGAGTCAAGTGACAACCATCGATATGTCGAATACATACCTAGATTGGGCTAAAGACAATTTTAGACTAAATGATCTTAATATCTCAAAACATGCCTTTATGCGTGCTGATTGTTTACAGTGGCTTTCACAGCCTGTGAGTCAACAGTACGACTTGATATTTTTAGATCCGCCTACCTTTTCAAACTCGAAGAAGATGAGTCAAGTCTTTGATGTGCAAAATGATCATGTGGATCTGATTCGCAAATCTGTCGCAAGGCTTCGTCCAGGTGGATTGCTTATATTCTCCAACAATAAACGCCAATTTAAAATGGATACAGACGGCTTAGCCGAACTTAGTCTAAGTATAGAGAATGTATCCTCAAAATCTCTTTCTCCAGATTTTGAGCGCAAGCAAAATATCCACAACTGTTGGTTCATCAGAAAATCATGAGCGAAGCAAAATTCGTTTTGTACCATACGCAAGGATGTCATTTGTGCGAACAAGCGCATGCCTTGTGGCTTGAGATAAATTCTGATTTTGATATTCAGCTATTGGATATTGTGACGCAAGAGCAACTTAGTAAACGTTACGCTTATAGCATTCCCGTAATACGAAACCTAGATCAAGGTGACGAGCTAGCTTGGCCGTTTGATGCCAAGCAGCTACAACAATTTATACAGAGGACAGTGTGTTAATAAATCTTCAAGATGCGTTTTTAGCTTACGGTGATACGCCACTACTAAAAAATGCCGACTTTCAGGTCGATGCCAAAGAACGATTATGTCTGGTCGGGCGAAATGGTGCCGGTAAAAGTAGTTTAATGAAGGTATTGGCTCAAGAAATCCAATTAGACTCGGGTAAGCTTCAGCTTGTAAATAACACCGTTGTTGCTCGTCTACAACAAGATCCCCCAACGGCAAGTGAAGCGACTGTTTATCAATATGTAGCTCAAGGCAGCCCTAAAGTAGGCAAAGTGCTCAGTGACTACCATTTAATTATGGATGAGTACGCACTTGATCCAAGAGATGACCTACTTGAAAAAATGGGTCATCTTCAAGAGCAAATTGAAACCCTAGATGGCTGGAATTTTGATAGTCAAATTCAGCGTGTCATCTCATTGCTGTCTTTAGACAAAGATGCATCGCTTACAGACTTATCAGGTGGTTGGTTGCGTAAAGTAGCTTTGGCCCAGGCACTAGTAATGCAACCAGACGTTTTGCTACTTGATGAACCAACAAACCATCTCGATATAAAAACGATTCAATGGTTAGAAGAGTTTCTAAAAACCTTCGGTGGCACTATCGTGTTTGTAAGTCACGACCGTCAGTTCATCCGTAATGTTGCGACGCGTATTGTAGATATTGACCGAGGTGTTTTCACGTCTTGGCCTGGTAACTATGATCAATACCTAGAAGGTAAAATTGAATGGCTGCGAGTTGAAGAATTGCAGAATGCTCAATTTGATAAAAAACTGGCTGAAGAAGAAGTATGGATCCGTCAAGGAATCAAAGCGCGCCGTACGCGTAACGAAGGGCGCGTACGAGCTCTAAAAGCGCTACGCGTGGAACGTTCTGATCGGGTTAAAGCCCAAGGTCAAAGCCAGATGAGCGTTGACTCTGGTCTTAAGTCAGGAAAAGTAGTATTTGAAGCTGAGCAAATTAGTTTTCGTTACGATGCCCAAACACCTATTGTTGAACCTATCGATCTACTGGTGATGCGCGGCGACAAGATTGCTTTGGTCGGTCCAAACGGATGTGGTAAATCCACACTTATTAAAATGCTTCTCGGTCAACTTGAACCAAGTGGCGGCACGATTAAAACAGGTACCAATCTTGAAGTCGCTTATTTTGACCAATATCGTCAAGAGGTTGACCCAGAAAAGACCTTGCTGGAAAACATAGCTGGCGGCAGACAGATGGTTGAGGTTGGTGGAAAAACCAAGCATGTGATGGGCTATCTACAAGACTTTTTATTCCATCCAAAGCGAGCATTTACACCCGTAAAAGCGCTTTCTGGCGGAGAGAAAAACCGACTACTATTAGCTAAATTATTTTTAAAGCCAGCAAATATTCTTGTACTCGATGAACCAACCAATGACTTAGATGTTGAGACTTTAGAACTACTTGAAGAACTGATTTCTGATTATAAAGGAACGGTATTGTTGGTGAGTCACGACCGTAGCTTCATTGATAATACGGCTACGGCACTTTGGAATTTCACGGGTCACGGTAAAATATCAATCCACCATGGTGGCTATCAAGAGCTTGAACGCGTACAACGGATTGCTGAAGCTAGTGCTAAACCAAGCGCTAAGTCTGAACCGAAGAAATCAACAACCGCCCCAGTAGCGCAAAAAATAAAACGTAGCAAAATGTCGTTCAAACTTAAACATGAATTGGATGAAATGCCAAAGGCTTTAGAAAAAGCAGAAGCCTTAGTCGACTCACTCCAATCGATAGCCGGTGCTAGTGACTTCTACTCCAAATCTCAAGACTTTGTTCAAGAACACTTAGAAAAGCTTGCAGATGCCGAGCATAAACTAGAACAAAAACTCGAACGCTGGGAAGAGTTAGAAGCTATAAAACTAGATTCCGAAACGTAACACGATCTATATCACAATTATAAAAGTGGATGTGATTGCTTAAGTAATAATCAAGGTCTTGCAATAAAAACGTCAAAATTGATCTTTGACGTTTTTTATTTATTGGCGGATAGTGAATAAGTTGCAACACGCAATATTTAATTACTTCTGATCTTGATGAGGAATCGTCTATGAAAAGACAAAAACGCGATCGTTTAGAACGAGCACACGCCAAAGGCTATCAAGCTGGTTTAATTGGAAAGTCCAAAGATGCATGCCCATATGAAATGGTTGATGCGAAAGGGCAGTGGTATGGAGGTTGGCGCTCTGCAGTTGAAGAACGCGTTACGGGATTGGAAACCCATTAGCTTTTTATTTGATTTTGATTGAAACACAATGAATTTAAGTAAGCAAAAAGGCCCAAGAGGGCCTTTTTTAATGACTAAGATGTCGAAAGCTAAAAGGTACTGGTGTCTGTAAACAACCCAACTTTTAAATCTTTAGCGGTATAGATAACACGACCGTCAACTAAGACTTCACCATCGCCAATCCCCATAACAAGTTTGCGCATAATTACGCGCTTCATGGTGATACGGTAGGTTACTTTTTTGTTGGTAGGCAAAATTTGACCGGTAAATTTAACCTCGCCTACGCCTAGCGCTCGGCCTTTGCCTGGACCACCGCTCCAACCTAAGAAAAACCCGACAAGTTGCCACATCGCGTCTAAGCCTAGGCAACCTGGCATAACTGGATCCCCTGGAAAGTGACAATCAAAAAACCAAAGGTCAGGCGTAATATCGAGCTCAGCGACAATTTCGCCTTTACCAAATTCACCACCGTCAGCGTTAATCGTAGAGATACGATCCATCATTAACATATTTGGCGCTGGAAGTTTGCTATTCCCTTCGCCAAACAACAAGCCTTGACTACAATCGAGCAGATCTTGGCGCTCGTAGCTGTGTCTACCTTGTTCTTTTTGTGACAATTGCGACATCTGTATACACCCTTAATAAATTTGACGGTATTCTAGCGAACACGTGTACGCTAGACAACTCCGATCTCGAATAAGATCCTAATTTTAGTTTGTTTTTTGACTAAACAAGTCCTTTATGCGACTTAACCAACCAAAATCGTCGTCTTTGTCATCATTGTTGAGTTGCTCTATCCGTTTAACGATTGCCGCCAGTACTGTATTTTCGTGGTCTGGACTACTTAAAGGACAGTCAAAAAATAACGCAATAGCTTCGCTTAAGTAGTTTACTGGATAGATATGAAATTCACCTAGACCAATAGCGTCAACTATGTCGGGCCGAAGGCATAATTGCTGTACATTGGTTGCGGGAATAACAACACCCTGTTTGGTATGCGAGCCTAAGCTTTTACAAACATCATAGTAACCTTCGATTTTTTCATTAATACCGCCAACCGCTAGAACTGAACCACTTTGGTCAATAGCGCCGGTTACCGCCAAACTTTGGTGAATCTCGATTCGAGAAAGCGCAGACAGTAAAACCAATAAGCCGGCAAGCGACGCACTGTCGCCATCGATGTCACTATAGCTTTGCTCAAAAACAATACTCGAAGAGAATGGGAGTTGATGGTCACTTGCGAGTAGCTGGTTAATGAAGTTTTGTATAATCATCATTGATTTAGCATGAATGTTACCACCCAATTCAGCTTTACGTTCAATGTCGATAACTTCGCCGTCGCCATTGTGAACACTTGCTGTTATGCGCATCGGTTCACCAAAACTCAGACCAACACCCTCATGTTCTAGAACTGAAAGCCCATTGATTTGAGCCACACACTTACCTTTGACTTCAAGGTGAACAAACTTCTCAACAAAACCCTGATTACTATAGTGACGAGCGGCACCTATCTGCGCTTGAAGTAGGCTTTGGCACTGATGTAGTTGAGCAAAGCTATAAGCACTGTTGAACTGTTGTTGGTGTAATCGAAATACTCGCAGCATAGAGCTAAAATAGAGGCTTAAGTAGTCACGGTGTTCAGCTAATCGGGTAGAGCGCTCAATTGCATATTTGGCCGCTTCAGTATTGAGTACCGGTAAATCCTGCGTTGTTAGCAAATAATTGAGTTGGCTTAAATATGCAGTTGTGCTGTCTTGATTGCGAGGCATCTGCGACTTAAGTTCGCATATATCGTTAAAGATAGCGCCAGCACTTGGGTCCATTTCATGGAGGCCATGAATCAATTCAGCGTCAGCATAAATGACTATTTTTATTTTACAATCTAAATCCGGTAAATCTGGGATTGGACTTTCGTTGAATCGCGCTGCACTTTGCCACTGGACTTTTTTAGATTGAACTACAGCCTTGAGTTCTAACCATAGCTCTGGGTGACTCAACAAGGATTCAAGTTGCAGCGCAATTACTTGTTGTTTTTGCGCGTGTAATGCGCCGCTACGCAGACGTACAAGCTGACTTTGTCGATTATATTCACAACTGCCAAAAAGTGCTGTTCTGCTTGCGATGTCTATGATTGGCGATGAAGAACTTTGACTTAAGCTCTGTAAGCTTTTTATACATGTTTGCTTGGATTGAGGGTGCTGCCACAAATAATCTGATAAACTCTTAAAGTAATCTATAAGCGCGGCATGCTGCGAATAGACTTTATCGGTATTTAAGGTACTAAATATAGTTTCGAGTTGTGTTGCTTGCGTTTCAAATAATTGCTTTAAGTCATTGATTAGGCGCGTGTCGTTCGGTGCATCTAATTCAAATATGCAGTGTGTCTGACTAGACCAAGGGCTTGGCAAAAATACCATTGCGCTTGTTTCAAAATGCTCGGGCAACTGATCGACTAAAAAGCTACGTACATCAAGAAACGAAGGGCTCTGAAGTAGCATAATCGAGGGGCCTTCGCTTGCAACGAAACGTTCCATAGCGCTACTTGCTATAGGATTTATCTGCGCCCAACTGGCTGTGTTTGAAATTGGAAAGTCGGGTAGCATGTAATCAAACTGTAGTTGAGATAATTGCAGTTCTTTTACGAGGCTTAAACCCTCAGTCGAATCTGTCATGTATAAATCCTATAACACAACCGCTGCTAGCCAACCGGCAACCAGCAGAGGAATGTTGAAGTGTAAGAACGTTGGGATCACGGTGCCGCTAATATGATCATGTTGGCCATCTATATTAAGGCCTGCCGTCGGACCTAAAGTTGAATCCGAAGCCGGAGAGCCTGCATCACCGAGCGCAGCCGCGGTACCCACTAGTGCCGCAATTGCCAGGGGTGAAAACCCGAGTTCAATACAAAGCGGCACATAAATCGCCGCAATAATCGGGATGGTTGAAAACGATGACCCGATCCCCATCGTTATTAATAATCCTACTATCAACATCATGGCGGCAGCTAAGTATAAATTGTTGCCCAAAATAGCAGTTGCTGCATTTACTAACTCTGGAATGCCTCCCGTTTCGCGCATTACATTGGCAAAGCCTGCAGCAGAGATCATAATGAATCCGATCATTGCCATCATTTTAACGCCTTGTACAAACAAATCTTGCGCAGTGTTTGAGTTAGCACGGGTAACCAGCATTAACATAACAAAACCTGAAAGCGCACCCATAATGATTGAATTAGAGTACAACTGAATCGCCAGTGAAGCAGCTACCGCGAGCGCACTTACAATGATATTACTGGGCACTAGCGTTGATTTTTCTGGCGTCGCAACAGTGTTTGATTTTTTAGCGTATACACGCGGCTTACGATAGCTAACAAAAACCGCAATGATTAAGCCAAAAACCATACCTAAAGCCGGAATAGCCATTGCAGTTGGCAGTTCAGTGGCATTAATGATAAGTCCATTATCGACTAGATTTCGGTGGAGTAGCTGATTAATAAAAATGCTGCCGAAGCCTACAGGCAAAAACATATATGTTGTAACAAGACCAAAAGTAATACAGCAGGCAACCGCGCGTCTATCAATCTCGAGACGATCAAATACAGCTACCAATGGCGGAATTAATATAGGAATAAACGCAATGTGTACTGGAACTATGTTTTGCGAACTAATCGCCATGAGTACAACCGATGCAAGAATTATCCAGCGTAATACACCTGCTTTTCCTTCGTCGTTATGACCTACGACTTTTTTAATGATCATTGAAGCGAGGTAATCGGTGAGACCAGAATGAGCAATAGCGACAGCGAAGGCACCTAACAAGGCGTAGCTAAGCGCTATCTGTGCGCCATCGCCAAGTCCTTGTTCAAAGGTTGCAATAGTGGTTTGTAAGTCTATTCCGGCAATCAGTCCACCAGTTATAGCAGCCACAATGAGTGCAAGAACAACATTAACACGGATAAAACTGAGCGCGAGCATCATTACAACGGAAATGAGGACCGGATTGGTTAGCATTAAAAAAACCTTAAAAATAAAAAATGGATTACTTACTTTCGGCTAGAGGCCATCCGCCAAGTGTTTGCCAACGATTAACGATGTGGCAAAACAACTGCGCTGTTTTCTGAGTATCATACAAAGCACTATGCGCCTGTTTGTTGTCAAACTCGATACCGGCTTCTATACAGGCTTTTGCCAATACCGTTTGCCCGAGACTTAGCGCACTAAGACTGGTGGTGTCTAAACTGACAAAGGGGTGAAATGGGTTACGTTTAATACTTGCTCGCGAAGCCGCTGCATGCATAAACCCAAGATCAAAACTCGCATTGTGGGCAACCATGACGGCACGATTACATTGCTGTGCTTTTAGTTGCTTACGCACCAGCTTAAAAATCTCTTTTAAGGCGTGTTCTTCGCTTACTGCGCCACGTAGCGGATTAGTTGGATCTATACCAGTAAACTCTAATGCCGCTTTTTCTAGGTTAGCACCTTCAAAAGGTTCAACGTTAAATTGAATTTCATCAATGACATATAACTCACCAGAAGGGTCAAATCCAAGCAAACAGGCAGCTATTTCTAACAAAGCATCTGTTTGTGCATTAAAGCCTGCGGTTTCCACGTCGATAACAACTGGGTAATAGCCACGAAATCGACCTGCCATTAGACTTTCTGCGCTCACACATACCTCAAAATTTTTAACTATAAAAACGACGCGCTATTATGCCAAAAGCAGCTTGGCATTGGTAATATGATTTTACTAAAGTTTTTACTTATCGAGCCGATACCGGTATTAGATGGACTATACCTTGTCCTTGGGCTAAAGCTTTTGGGAAAAAAGATGATACAGCTACGACTTAGTGTTGGTATTGCAATTAGCAGCTTCGCAATCGGCGTGCAAGCGCAAACCTTTACCCGCAGTTACCAAGCACCTTTAAATGATTCGGTCTGGGTTGTTTCAGAAACGAGCCCTATACAATGCCGTATTGATCATATTATACCCCAATATGGTACTGCGAGTTTTACCAGTAAAGCATCAAAAGATATTAACGTGGATTTCATACTTGATTCTTACCGGAAAGTGGCGAAAACCCAAGAAGTAGTACTCAGAAGTGTGCCGCCAACTTGGAAATCAGGTAATCCGGTAAAACCAATTAATGATTTGCGATTTTATCAGCAATTTGATGGCTACGTGAATGACCAAAGCGCTTGGCAAATGCTATCGGAACTTGAAGCTGGTTATTCGCCAACCTTTTACTTCAAAGATTGGTACGCTAAAAATACAAGCACGTCAGTAGGTTTGTCTTCGATAAACTTTAGAAACACGTATAGCGAGTTTTTAAGTTGCTTAAATCGCTTACTTCCTTACAGCTTCGATGATATCTCGTTCACCGTATTGAATTACCAAAGCAACAGTGATGCCCTAACTGTTCGTTCTAAACAACGACTGCGTATGATAGGGGAGTATGTGAAGCACGACCCGCGTATTGATGTGGTCGTTATACAAGCTCACACGGATAGTTATGGCGGACGATGGACCAACCTAGAGCTGTCGAAAAAGCGAGCGGATTCTATCAAAACGTTTCTAGAAGAGGCCGGTCTAGATAGTGGTGTCATCGAAGTTGATGGGTTTGGAGAGACGCGCCATATTGCGCAAAACAATACCGCTTCCTCGCGGCAAACCAACCGCCGGGTCGTCATATCTCTTGGGAAAGCGGTGCTTTAAAAGTCACCTTGCAGGCGTTCTTTGGTTAAACGCTTGTGTAAGTAGAGTTGTTGGTCCGCAAGGGCCACCAACTCATCAAAGCTAGCAAGCTTGTTGCTTCGATGATGTCCTATTTCGGCATCAAGAAAAAAAGGCATGGTTAATTCACAATTTCGCATCTGTATTAGTCGCCTGAATTTATTCATCAGCAAATGACTGGCGTTCTCAGAGGCTTCAAATTCAACAATTAAGAATTCATCCCCTCCCTGGCGCGACACTAAAGCCGTATCAGAGACAATTTGTTCCAAAATTTCCGCAATACATTGAATGGCTTTATCACCGGCGCTATGTCCATGGTTATCATTAATCGCCTTCAGTCCATTTAAGTCGGCACAATAAACATCGACATAACTTTGCTCTGTTAGTTGGTCCAAACGTTCAGCCCATAGCGCATGTGCACCACGACGATTGAGTACCCCGGTTAAGGTATCTTTGCTTGATTGTTCTAACAAGTATTGGCTTTGATCTTTAAGTTGTTGGGTTAACTTTTCTAAGCGTTGCTGAGCACTGTCGCGCTGCGCTATTAAATGTGCACCCATAATGCTATGTGAAATATGACCACGTAAGATGTCCAATGCTTCTTCAGCACCATCCGAAATATCCAAAATCAAGTACCCAAAATGGGTTTTATCAAAAAACAAACTTTGAATTGCAAGCACATCGTAATTTAGCTGTTTGAGCATTTCATTTGGAAGCAATTGTTTACATTCAAAAATTTGCTGTGTATCGACCGGTATGATTTGGTAATTTTGGTAAGCAAAGAGTAGCCGAGCATATTTCAAATGCTGGGTTGGTGATTCTTGAACATACTGCGTGATATAACAACCCCTAACGTGATAATGCTTTAAAAACATCGCTAGTTTTTGATAAAAAACTTCAAGATCAAAGCTTTGTATATTCTCGTGAATTTGCCGAGTTGCGTTGTAGATTGAAAAGTTAGGGAGCTTGGTTTGTATATGCGGCTCGCAGCCGCAGCTATTTCTGAATACCAGCTCGCTTGGAATAACGATATTTTGCTTAGCATTCGGCTGCTCGAGCTCGCTAAGTAGTTGTTGGATAGCAGTCCGTGCGATGCTAGCAAATGGGTGAGAAACAGTTGTTAATTGTGCTGAATGAGCAAGTATTTGATCATCAAAGCCGGTAATAGCCCAGCGATTTTGCATCCACGGAACGTGGCATTGGATATAGTCGAGTGCAGCAACTGCCATGTCATCATTGGCAAACATGATTGCGCTCGGACTTTTGCCCAGTTTTTGAAAGAACTGTATTGCCAGCTTTCCAGATTCTGGGCGGTAGTCTCCTTCAAAGACGTAGCTTGGATCAAAGTGTAAACCTAGGTCTTTAAGCGCGTCCTTATAGGCTTGCAACCGTTGCTGCGATTCTTGGTTAAGTATAGGCCCAGTAACAAACCCAATAGATTCATGACCATGCACTTGGTGCAGGTGGCAAGTGAGGTCGAACATAGGCTGATAGTTATCGATGGTGATGCAGCTAAGATCGCTCATTGAATAACTTGTAACGACAATTGGCTTTTTGCTTAAACTACGGATGTAGGTTTCGGCTTGCTGTTTATCATGCCAATTCGTAAACGCTGCACCAACGACGATTGCAGCATCAAAATTACTGTCGTCAATATGATCGAAAATAGTATTATGAAAGCTTTCGCTTGCATAAGGAGAATTCGATTCTCGTCCTATATAAGTCAAAATACGACAATTTTGAACGATCGCCTGTTGTTTTAGCTCTCGGTAGAAAGCTAAAATTGCAATTGATGCAATATCATCACAGATTAACGCGATAGTGCGGCGCATATATTTCCCTATAGCTTGTACCACTTTTGAAGCTGCAAAAAACCTAGTACATACGAATTAGGCGCGCTTATTTGCTGCTTCAATCTCAATTGTATCGGCATTACAACATATAGAAGATGCTAGGTTAATAGAAAATAAGGCTTAGTCGCTTGTTTTGTCTTTAAACTCACATAAATCTTCAATAAGACAGGCTCCACAGCGCGGCTTTCTAGCTGTACAAATGTAGCGACCATGGAGGATAAACCAGTGATGTACATCAAGTTTGAACTCTTTAGGTACATTTTTAAGCAGTTTGTTCTCAACTTCGTCAACATTCTTTCCAGTAGCAAACTTACTTCGGTTAGAAAGACGGAAAATGTGCGTATCTACAGCAATTGTTGGCCAGCCAAAAGCGGTGTTTAATACAACATTAGCGGTTTTTCTACCTACACCTGGAAGTGCTTCCAAGGCTTCTCTGTTTTCTGGAACTTGTGATTGGTGTTGCTCAACAAGTATCCGGCATGTTTTTATGACATTCTCAGCTTTTGAATTGAACAAACCAATGGTTTTTATATACGACTTTACGCCATCAACACCTAATTCCAAAAGCGTTTCAGGTGTATTGGCAACGGGATACAATTTAGCCGTCGCTTTGTTTACGGATACATCAGTTGCTTGAGCGGAAAGCAAAACCGCAATAAGCAATTCAAATGGTGAATTGTAGTGCAGTTCAGTTTCAGGCTTGGGATTTTGTGCCTGCAATCTTGATAGGATTTCATGGCGTTTATGTTTGTTCATTGTGGTTAATTGGCTCCAATATTACAGCTGGTTTTGAACGTGATTCCAATGCCTTATCAATTGCATTCTTAGCTGCAATTAGAAAACCCATAACTAAAAAAGCTCCGGGTGGCAGAACCGCTAACAATAACTTGTGATCGCTTTGATACACGACGATCTCAAGTTGTTTGGCCCAATCGCCAAGCAGTAAATCCATAGACGCAAATAGAGTTCCAGCGCCAAGCACTTCGCGTACCATTCCGAGTATCAGCAAAACGAGCCCGAATCCTAAACCCATCATTAATCCATCAAAGGCAGCTGCTTTAACGGTATTTTTAGCCGCAAATGCTTCGGCACGTCCAATGATGATGCAGTTGGTTACGATCAAAGGAATGAAAATTCCAAGATTTAAGTAAAGCTCATAGGTATATGCATTCATTAGTAGTTCAATGCAGGTTACAAAAGCTGCAATTACCATCACGAATACAGGGATACGAATTTCTTTCGTTACCTTAGTTCTTATCATTGACACGGTAATATTCGATGCTAACAGAACCACCATGGTTGCTAGGCCCAAACCAATCGCGTTAACAGTTGAATTGGTCACAGCAAGTAAGGGGCAAAGTCCTAACAATTGCACAATACCTGGATTGTTTTTCCACAAACCGTTGTTAGCTATGGCAGCAAAGTTAGTCATCTTGGTCATCCTTAAGCATACTGTCATCCCCGCAATTATATGCTTGCTCTAAGATTTCACTTTGGTGCATACCTTGATAAACCAGCGTGTTTTTTACGGCTTTTACTACCGCTCGAGGAGTGATCGTGGCACCAGTAAACCCATCGAACATACCACCATCTTTGGTGACAGCCCAGCGTGAGTCATTACTCTCATGTAAGCTTTTTTCCGAGAAACTTTTTATCCAATCGCTTTTACGGATGTCGATGCGATCGCCAAGTCCGGGTGTCTCTTTGTGTGAAATGACTCGAACATCCAGTACTTTCTGAGTTAGATCACTTGCTAGTAGCAAATCTATGTCACCGTTATAACCATCTGGCGCGGTGGTTTGAAATACCATAGCGACAACTTTATCTTGCTCTTTAGCTAGCCATACAGATTTTTTCTGATCTGAGCCTAGCAAGGGATCTTGTTCAAGTAAAATACAGCGTTCGAGTAAATTTTGGTCGAGCATGTTTTGCGGAAGCACTTGGCTAAAGCCTTTAATAAGCTGTTGTTTGCGTTGTTGTTCTATCGCCTCTTTAGTGGCCCAATGTGTAGCAACTACAAGCGAGGTTGCTACAAAACCAAAACTAGCCAATGACAATGCTAGCTTCATTATACTGCGAGGGGATGTTGACGAACTCTTCATTTTTGGTATCCGTATACGCGGTCGCGAATATAGTAATCGATCATGGGTACACAAATGTTTGCTAACAGTACCGCAAATGCCACACCATCTGGGTAGCCTCCCCAAGTTCTGATAACAAAAACCAGTAAACCGATAAGCGCGCCGTAAACCAAGCGTCCTTTGTTGCTAGTGGCAGCCGAAACGGGGTCAGTTAGGATAAAAAATGCACCGAGCATAGTCGCACCTGAAAGTAATTGAATCGAAAGGCTAACACTTTGGTCGGGCGCTATGATTTGCGATAATAGGGTAAGAGTGCTTAAGCTTAATAAGAAAGAAACAGGAATATGCCAACGAATCGCTTTAGACAAAATAAGCCCTAAACCACCGAGCAAAAATGCGAGGTTAACAATGTTCCAACCTTTTGGTCCCCAACTATCAAACATAGCTTGTTGAATTATTTCGCTAGACGTTAGTGATTGATCTAGACCAGTTTTAAATGCATCAAGCGGTGTGGCAAGTGTAAATCCATCAATGCTAAGAACTTGCCTTAAACTAAATCCATCTTGTGTAAATCCATAGATAATTATATCAAAAGCTTGTGTAATACTTAGTTGATTTGGTAGAAGTTCTGCCGCGGGTGACCAAGAAGTCATCAATACTGGAAACGAAATAAGTAGCAACACATATCCAGCCATCGCTGGATTAAATAGATTATGTCCTAGTCCACCATATAACTGTTTTACAATTATAATCGAAAAGCTTACCCCGATGATGGTTAACCACCAGGGCGAGTAGGGAGGAATAGATACAGCTAACAGCATAGCTGTTAACAGCGCACTATTATCTTTTAGATAAATAAAAGGATTACGTCGACGTAAAATTTGTATCAAAGCTTCACAGAAATATGCGCAGACGATTGCTAACGCGAGTTGAATTATTACGCCATAACCAAATTGCCAAATTTGCGCGATTATTCCGGGGACAAGAGCGCAACACACGATAAGCATTAGTTCAGAGGTTTTCCGCTGTACCCGCATATACGGGGATGAACTAATCATTTTGAGCTTCCTTTTCTTGCTTTTTAGCTTTTGCTCTGGCTATAGCAGCAGCTACGGCTGGATTTTGGATTGGTTTAGGCTTAGATGGTTGAGGCTTTTGGTCATCTGAACTTGTCTGTTGTTTCTTTGCCTTTGCTCGGGCTATTGCAGCGGCTACGGCAGGGTTCTGCTTGGTGCTAGGCGCTGATGCTTCAGTTTCTTGAACCTCTGCGCTGGCTTGTTGTTTCTTTGCCTTCGCTCTGGCGATTGCGGCGGCTATAGCAGGGTTCTGCTTGGTGGTAGGCGCTGATGCTTCAGTCTCTTGAACCTCTGCGCTGGCTTGTTGTTTCTTTGCCTTCGCTCTTGCTATTGCAGCGGCTACAGCAGGGTTCTGCTTGGTGCTAGGCGCTGATGTTTCAGGATCTTGAACCTCTTCATTACCTTGCTGTTTCTTTGCCTTCGCTCTGGCGATTGCAGCGGCTACGGCAGGGTTCTGTTTGGTGCTAGGTGCTGATGTTTCAGGCTCTTGAACCTCTTCATTACCTTGCTGTTTCTTTGCCTTTGCTCTGGCGATTGCAGCGGCTACGGCAGGGTTTTGGCTTTTGCTAGGTCTTGGGTCTTTGGCCACATGAGACTCTATGTTGGCTTGTTGCTTTTTGGCTTTAGCGCGTGCAATTGCCCCGGCTACTGGGTCTAAGTCCGCTTGTGAATCACCACTTGTTTGTTGAGTATTTTTAGCTGCTAAACGCTCAGCTTTCTTTGCTTTACGTGCTTCAATTGCTGCTTGGTTATCCGGCACCAGCTCGCCGTTATCCAATGTTTTAGCTTTTGCTTGTTGTTGCGATTTAACACGTGCTAAAGCAGCTGCTACGGCATCTCCATCCGAGCTATCGGCAGCTTCCTGACGGCGTTTCGCGGCAAGCTGATGTTGTTTCTTACGGGCCTCTTTTTCTTGTTCTAAACGTTGCTGGCGATTTTCATGACGCATTTTAGCGCGTTCTGCATCGAGTTTGGCTTGGACTTGTAGTCGAATTGCAGCCTTGGTCTCGCGGTACTCTTGAACCAATGGTATCTCACTAGGACAAACGAACGCACAAGCACCACATTCGATACAATCCATAACTTGATATTGTTTTGCCTTCTCTAGATCTTTGCTTTGACTGTACCAATGCAATTGTTGTGGCAGTAATCCAATTGGACAAACTTGAGCACATTCACCACAACGAATACAAGCTTGAGCCGGTTTTATTACTTTAGCTTCATTGTAGAGAATACAATTGCTAGTTTTAGTAACCGGTGCCTGACAATCATTAAGCATAAAACCCATCATTGCGCCACCTACGATAGGTCGACTAAGCGTTTGGGAAGGACTAGGGCATCCATTTTGTTGCAATAGACTCTCAATGCTAGTACCGATAGGAACCCAAAAGTTTCGCGCTTGTTCAACGTAGTCGCCAGCTAAGGTTACTACGCGTTCTATAAGTGGTTTGCCATGGACAACCGCCTGAAAAACTGAATAGGCGGTTCCTACATTTTGTACCAAAATACCTTGGGCAATTGGTGGCATTCCGGCACTAATTTCTATACCACTTACAATTTGGATTAACTGCTTTTCACCACCTGATGGGTATTTTGTAGGCACTACGCGTAGTTCAATATTTGGGTCTTTGACGGCGTCTAATGCACTTCGAATCGCCGCAATTGCTTTTGGTTTATCGTCTTCAATTGCAATTAAGGCTAAACTTGCAGTTGAACAGTGTTTGATAATTTGGACGCCACTAACAATATCGTTAGCGTAATTTTGCATCAGACTACTATCGGCAGTGATATACGGCTCGCATTCAGCGCCATTGATAAGCAGCAGGTCTATGTCTTTGCTTTGATTTATTTTTATAGCTGTGGGGAACCCAGCGCCACCCATGCCACTGATGCCACAGTCATGGATACGTTGAATAATAGTTTCTACGTTTTCATCCAATATGCTTAACGCTGGTTGCGCTTGTACACTGTTATATTGATGGTCGTTTGTGATAACAACCGACATGACATCTAATCCGCTTGCATGGGTACTTGGGCGTTTTTCGATTGCAGTAATTACGCCTGAACATGGCGAATGCACAGGTGGTGATTGAAATAATAGTGACTGAGATAAGGCTTGTCCTTTCAGTACAGTGTCGCCAATAGCTACAATGACCTTTGCTGGACTGCCAATGTGTTGCTGCAGCGCGACTACACATTCATCACTACAAGTAAGCTGGTAAACCTGGCTAGTATCAATATTAGATTTGTGGGTCTGAGGATGAACTCCACCGCGAAACCGGTGCAATATGCCAACTTTTGCATTTTCTAACCAGTTATTCATGGTTGATCCTCTTCAACAATGCGTACATCTATTTGCTGAAGTTTCCAATCCCAATTACTTGGAGTCGTGGCAACGGGTCGCATCTCAATGCAGTCGGTTGGGCAGGGGGCAACACACAACTCACAGCCAGTACACTCTTTAGCTATTACAGTATGCATTTTTTTGTTTGAACCTAAGATTGCGTCGACGGGGCAAGCTTGAATGCATTTTGTACAACCAATACAGGCATCCTCAACAATAAAGGCAACCATTTTACCGTCTTCTTCTTTATGAGCTGATTCAGCTAAGGCAATTGGCTCTACGCCCAAGAGGTTTGCAATCTCGATGATAGTTTCTTCGCCACCTGGCGCGCATTTATTGAAGGCTTCACCATTGGCGATGGCTTTTGCATAAGGTTTACATCCTGGGTGACCGCATTGAGCACATTGGGTTTGCGGTAGTATGGCTTCGATTTCATCAGCCAAAGGATTACCTTCAACACGAAATCGAATAGCGGCATAGCCAAGGATTGCACCAAAAATGAGGGCGAGTGCAGTTAGAGCAAAAAGTGCTGACACAAGTTATTCCAAAATCAATTAAAGCAGGCCTGAAAAACCCATAAAAGCAAGCGACATTAGGCCTGCGGTAACCATAGCTATGGAGGCACCCTTAAAAGGTAAAGGTACATCAGCACTAGCAATTCTTTCACGCATCGCAGAAAACAATACCAATACCAAACTAAAACCTAATGCTGCGCCTAAGCCGTAGATGATTGACTGTAAAAAGCTATGAGCTTCGTTAATGTTGAGCAAGGCTACGCCAAGTACTGCACAGTTTGTCGTGATTAGCGGTAAATAAATGCCAAGTAAACGATGTAAAGTAGGGCTCATTTTTTGAACAAACATTTCTGTAAATTGCACAACTACAGCAATCACCAAAATAAAGCTCATGGTTCGTAAGTAAGAAATACCTAACGGGATAAGAATATAGTGCTCAACTAAATAGGAGCTTAACGAAGCTATAGTCAATACAAATGTAGTAGCCATTGACATACCGATAGCCGTTTCGACTTTACTCGATACGCCCATGAACGGACATAAGCCCAAAAATTTAACTAATACAAAGTTGTTAACCAGTACCGTACTGATCAACAACAGCAAATAATCCACGATGGCAAACCAAGGCTAAATACGATAGCCGTATTATCACTTGTTGCAGCACTTGAAACAACCGTAAACAAAGTAACGTTATTCAAAAGGCAAAAGTAAAATAAAGGACTTGATCACCGTAAAATTTGATCGGGATCATTGAAGGCTTAAATGGCTCTATTTCTCGCTGGCGTCAACATGTTGGGGTAACTACACTTATCGCATACTACATATGGTGGTTCAAAGGGATTATGAATACACCCACATTACCTTGTCTTAATCATCGCTTCGCTGAATATCTTCTGCTATCGGCGATTTTTGGGTGCTTTACTTTTATTGGAGTCAATCGAAAATGGCGTTAGTCGTAGTCAAACGTGATGGCAATCGCGTCGCATTTAGTGCAAAAAGAATTCAAGATGCAGTTCAAAAAGCAGCCGATGCTATTGACTACAAAGACGAACTGATTGCAAAGCATGCTGCCCAGGATGTTGAGAAGCTCTTCGCTCATCTTGAACAAGTTGAAATAAAATTGATTCAACAAGCGGTAGAAGACAGGTTGATGCTTGCTCCTAATAAAGAAATTGCCCGGGCTTATATTGAGTACCGGCACGATAGAGATCTTGCTCGAGAAAAACAAAGTGTATTGAATCACGAGATCAGAGGCCTGGTCGAGCAAAGCAACGCTAGTTTACTTAACGAAAACGCTAATAAAGACAGTAAAGTGATCCCCACCCAGCGTGATTTATTAGCTGGGATTGTTGCGCGTCATTATGCAAAACAGCATTTGCTTGACCGAGATATCGTTGATGCTCATGAACAAGGGGTTTTGCACTACCACGATCTGGACTATGCGCCGTTCTTCCCAATGTTCAACTGTATGTTGATCGATTTAGAGGGCATGTTGACCAAAGGGTTTAAAATGGGCAACGCAGAGATAGATACCCCTAAGTCTATTATGACTGCGACAGCGGTAACTGCTCAGATTATTGCGCAAGTAGCGAGCCACATCTATGGTGGTACAACCATCAATAGAATTGACGAAATATTAGAACCTTATGTGTTATCTACATATGCTAAACACCTAGAACTAGCGAACAAGTGGGGCATAACGGCGGCTGAAGAGTACGCAACAGAGCTTACAGAAAAAGACTGTTACGATGCATTCCAATCGCTTGAGTATGAAGTAAATACCTTACACACCGCTAATGGACAAACGCCGTTTGTGACCTTTGGGTTTGGGCTGGGTGAGTCTTGGGCTAGCCGATTGATTCAGCAGTCAATTTTAAAGAACAGAATCGCAGGTCTAGGTATCAATGCTAAAACGGCAGTTTTCCCTAAACTCGTGTTTGCGATTAAAAAGGGTCTTAATCATCAATTAGGCGATCCAAACTACGATATTAAGCAACTTGCACTTGAATGTTCGACCAAGCGTATGTACCCCGACATTCTAAACTATGACAAAGTTGTTGAAGTTACTGGTTCATTTAAAACCCCTATGGGTTGTCGCTCGTTTTTGGGCGTCTATGAAGAAAATGGCGTACAGCAACATGACGGACGCAATAATTTAGGCGTTGTCAGTCTAAATCTTCCTCGAATTGCTATAGAAGCTAACCGTGATGAAGCGAAATTTTTTGAATTGCTTGAAAAACGTCTACAGCTCAGTCAAAAAGCGCTTCAAACCCGAATCGCTCGCTTAGAAGGTGTAAAAGCACGCGTAGCGCCAATTCTATATATGGAAGGTGCTTGTGGTGTTCGTTTGCAAGCTGATGACGAAGTTCTACAAATATTTAAAGATGGCCGGGCATCAATATCTCTTGGATATATCGGTTTGCATGAAACCATTAACGCTCTTTATGGTGTAGATGAACACGTTTTTGATAGTCAAAATAAACGACAAAAAGCGCTTGCCATTGTAGCTAAGTTGCAAGCTGCAACTGAGCAATGGAAAGAAGAATCTGGGTATGCATATAGCTTGTATAGTACCCCGAGTGAGAATTTGTGTAGTCGTTTTTGTGCAATAGATGCAAAAGAGTACGGCTTAATCGAAGGTGTGACTGACAAAGGCTATTACACCAATAGCTTTCATTTAGATGTCGAGAAAAAGGTTAATCCATTCGACAAAATTGATTTCGAGATGCCTTATCCAGCAATTACCAATGGTGGTTTTATCTGCTATGGGGAATATCCTAATATGCAGCATAACATCGAAGCGCTAGAGCAAGTCTGGGACTATAGCTACGAACGGGTTCCTTACTACGGTACCAATACCCCTATTGATGAGTGCTATACCTGCGACTTCTCCGGTGAATTTGATTGTACTAGCAAAGGATTTGTCTGTCCTAGCTGTGGAAACAGTGACCCTAGTAAAGTTTCTGTCACTCGACGCGTGTGCGGTTACTTAGGTAGTCCAGATGCAAGACCATTTAACTTTGGCAAGCAAGAAGAAGTTAAACGTCGAGTTAAACATCTTTAACAAACCTTCTAGGTGAGTGATATGAATTACCATCAATATATCCCTGTTGATGTTATTAATGGCAAAGGCACACGCTGCACCTTGTTTGTCTCTGGTTGCGAGCACCAATGCCGAGGGTGCTATAACCAAGCTACATGGCGTTGTGATTCAGGTTTTGTTTTTGACGACGCCATGGAACAACGGATCATTGATGACTTAAATGACACGCGAATTGTCCGTAAAGGCTTGTCTCTTAGTGGTGGCGATCCACTTTATGGGCCTAATGCTGACGCAATCTTACGTTTAGTTAAACGGGTAAAACAGGAATGCCCTGATAAAGACATTTGGTTGTGGACTGGTTATACCCTTGAACGATTTACATCTAAACAGCGGGACATTCTGAACTATATAGACGTACTTATTGACGGCAAGTTTGAGCAGTCGCTAAAAGATGCCAAACTATTGTGGCGCGGCAGCAGTAACCAACGTGTATTTGAAGTTGACGAAGCTTTACGTCGGCAAAAGATATCAATCAAAGAACTTAGAATAGCGTAAGACAATCATCTGCGAGTCGAGCGACTCGCAATTTAGTTGTCATTGCAACAGCGCGTCAATTAAGCAATCATCGATTGCGGTTTACCTACTAGATATCCTTGTATGCCATCAATATGGTAACGCTCTAACAGTTGGCGTTGCTCCCTATCTTCAACACCTTCTGCAATGGCTAGTACATTGAGCTGATGAGCAACGTCAATCACTAGTCGGCAAATATGCTTACTTGCTACGTCAGTCGCTATGTTTTCAATTATTTTTCGATGTAGCTTAACGTAATTTGGTTTAATTTCTTCAAGTAGCTTGAAAGAATCGAAGCCTTCACCAAAATGACTAATTGCAACCCTGCAGCCTAGTCGGCGTAATACAATGCAGAAGCGCAAACAAGCGTTCTGATGTGCGAGCAACACATGCTCTGGAATTTCAAAGACTAGTTTTTTGCATAAGCCCAAATCCAAATTCAACTCGCGTTCAAGCCAGATTAAAAAGCTTTTACTTAGCAGTGCATCTTCGCTGATATTAATACCAAAATGACGGTCCGAATGTTGTGTTTTCGGAATAGTTTTTAGTATTTTTCTAATTACTGTTTTTTCTAGATTTTCAGCAAAACCAAGTCGTTGAGCCATCACAAAGGTAGTTTGAGTTGGCAGATAGTTATCTTGTGCGTCTTTAAAGCGACAATAAATTTCACTGTATCGTTGAGACATTGTTGCTGTGGTTTGAATCGCTTGGCTTTCAAGGGTTATGTTGCCGGCATCGATAACCTGCTTGAGAATTTGGCCCCATTGCTGGTCATCGTCGACGTTAACTTGGTCGTCTTCTTGAATAACCCATCCGTCCAAATTAGTTAGTTGAGCGCTTGCGATTCCAAGATACAAACGACGCATAAGATCAACATAATTACCTTTATTATCGAGATGAGTCGCTGCGACTACTGCCGTAGAATCGTAATTTTGTTTAGAGCTATAATGCTGTATTGCTGAACACAACTCGCTGAGAAACAACGATAACTGCTGCTCGGTTTTAAATTCACCAAAACATACAAACTCAGCACCGTTAAAATGAAAAATGAGGCGTTTGCTAACTCTTGATGAAGATGAATCAATTATTTGTTTTAGATCAACAAGGTATCGGTCGCCATGTTCACCACCCAACGTTTCGTTGATTTTTGCAAGCTGGGTTCCACGAATAAACACTACAGCACTATGGTTTTTTATATCACCGTCGTTTAGTCGCTCGTTAATGTAGTCGTTAAAACTCAACTTATTTCTTAGACGGGTGAGGGGGTGTAGCAAGCTATTTTGATAAATGTTGAGCTTTTCTTCTTCAAGCGATTGTTGAGTCTGTTTAACCTCTTGTTGTTGCTGAGTTAACAACTCCCCAATGTTCCCCAATACAGGGTGCTTAGGGACTAAACCACTTTGAATTAAAGACTCTAGACTGTCGTGGGTGCTACGTAAGATTCGGATGTAAACCAATATTAGTAATAGCCAGCTAATCAGGACTACTGCTAAAAAGCTCGTGAAAATACTTATTGGCCCGTCCAAAATTCGAGCCGTATTTAGATGGCCAACGACGTAATTGCTATTTTCCGAAATAACGAATTTTCTATTAGTACGAGGAAAAATAGAAATAAGCCAATGAGTTGAGGTGTCGCTGTTAGCTTGAAATCCATTAATATCAATATCTTCTAGATTGTAGTGCTTTAAAAGAGTCTCTGTCATTTGTTGGCTTGCTTCTGCATGCCTGAGATGCGCAGCTATTTGTACCAGTGTGTTATCTTTTTCTCGTTGGACATCTTCACTTGCATTACTAAATACCACCAAAAAGAAGGCCACAATAAGTGCTGTAACGATAAGTGTACTAATCGATATGAATATCTTTAGCTCACGCATTTACAAATAGATTTCCTGAGGTGCTGTATTTAGTGATCACTAGTTTAGCGGAGATAAGCCTTTGCGTATAATACTAATTGAGTAAACTGAGGTAAAAACAAACAGTTTGATGGGGAAGTAAAGCGAGATTGTTCACAATCTTAGTTTTAGGAGTTTATTGATGTGTATTGAAAGCAGGAACGAAGGGTAATACCAATCCCATTATATTTTTGGTCTTTTACCTTGTTGTACTAAAACGCTTAGCTTTAGGAAGAAGTTGCGGTTATTAGCGGTCTAATGACAAGAGTTATGACGCCAAGATTGGTGTTTTAGTCAAACAATAGTGATCAATAAATTACTGTGATTGGTATAATTAAGAGTTGAAGCTTGGCATTTTGTTTAGTGGCTCCCCAGGTTGGAGTTGAACCAACGACACATGGATTAACAGTCCACCGCTCTAACCAACT
>NZ_RAQO01000004.1:562821-1179837 GCF_003610775.1 Alginatibacterium sediminis
CGAGTTGAACCAACGACACATGGATTAACAGTCCACCGCTCTAACCAACTGAGCTACTGGGGATCCGAAGTCTAAATCTAAAGAAAGTAACAATTCAGTGTGGCTCCCCAGGTTGGAGTTGAACCAACGACACATGGATTAACAGTCCACCGCTCTAACCAACTGAGCTACTGGGGAATAACCGATTTGCTCAAGGACTTTCCTTAAACGCGTGGCGCATGTTAATGAACACCTAGGTTAGTGTCAACACAAACGGTGTGTAATTTCTTCAAAAAAGCGCGTTTGCTCAAACTGCCACCAGCTTAGAACAATAAGTATGCAACTTATGCTTAAGACGGTTAAAATAAGAGCTTACGAGTGCATATAAAGTTATACACAAAGTTGTTAGGGCAACCTGTAAAGGAGCTCGCCCGACTTATCCACTAAATCTGTGTATAAGTGTGTGGGTTAAAGTGCAAAATATCGAAAATACCGCAGCATAGTGCTTAGTTAAAGTGATTGTTCTAATTTTATACGATCTATAATCCCTAATAAATACAAGGACTTCGTATCTTTAGTTAAGCTTTGCTGATTTTTGCTACTTAGACCTTGGATAGCAATAAATCTGTAACTTAAAGTGTGAATTGTTTAAGCTCTATTTTTAGAATTACAGGCGCGATAGGAAATCTACATGGCAAAAGCTTTTGAGCTCATTTCAAACTACCAACCTGCCGGTGATCAACCGACAGCAATCGCGCAGCTTAATGAAGGAATAGAAGACGGACTTGCTCATCAGACATTACTAGGCGTAACCGGTTCAGGTAAAACATTTACTATCGCCAACGTTATTAAACAGCAGCAACGGCCCACGATAATTATGGCGCCCAATAAGACCTTGGCTGCGCAACTTTATGGCGAAATGAAGGAATTTTTCCCAAACAACGCGGTCGAGTATTTTGTTTCGTACTACGACTATTATCAGCCAGAAGCATACGTTCCAACGACTGACACATTTATCGAGAAAGACTCATCTGTTAATGCCCACATTGAACAAATGCGATTGTCAGCCACCAAAGCCTTACTAGAGCGCAGAGATGTTGTGCTTGTGGCTTCTGTTTCAGCTATCTATGGTTTAGGCGATCCACAAAGCTATCTCCAAATGATGCTACACCTCACAGTAGGCGAGGTGCTTGATCAACGTAAAATACTCAGACGTTTAGCTGAACTGCAATATAGTCGCAACGATGCCGCATTTCAGCGGGCTACTTTTCGAGTGCGTGGCGAAGTCATAGACGTTTTTCCAGCAGAATCTGAAAAATATGCGGTACGAATCGAGCTTTTTGACGGCGAGATTGAGCGGCTTAGTTATTTTGATCCGCTCACTGGCAGCATCGAAGAAAATCTTGCCCGAGTAACCATTTATCCTAAGACTCACTATGTAACACCTCGAGAAAAACTTTTAGAGGCGGTTGAACATATAAAAGTAGAATTAGTCGATCGCAAAAAGCAGTTACTTAGTAGCCATAAATTGTTAGAAGAACAACGCATCAGTCAGCGGGTTGCGTTTGATATTGAAATGATCAATGAGTTAGGTTATTGCTCTGGGATCGAGAACTACTCGCGATATCTCTCGTCGCGTGCTCCAGGAGAGCCACCACCGACTTTGATTGATTACCTACCACCTGATGGTCTTCTTATCATCGACGAGAGCCACGTGACCGTACCGCAAATTGGAGCAATGTATAAAGGTGACCGTTCCCGTAAAGAGACCTTAGTTGAATATGGTTTTCGTTTACCTTCGGCCTTAGATAATCGCCCGCTTAAGTTTGAAGAATTTGAATCACTTGCACCGCAAACTATATTTGTATCTGCAACACCCGGGAAATACGAACTCGAGCGAACTAACGGAGAGTTTGTAGAGCAACTGGTGCGCCCAACAGGTTTAATTGACCCTGAAATCGAAGTCAGGCCGGTGACAACACAAGTCGATGATTTAATGTCAGAGGCGAAACGTTTAGCAGCTATGGGTGAACGAACCTTGGTTACAACCTTGACCAAGAAAATGGCTGAAGACCTAACAGAGTATCTCACTGATCACGGCGTTAAAACCAGGTATCTGCATTCCGATATCGACACCATGGAACGCATGGAGATCATTCGCGATCTACGCTTGGGCGTGTTTGATGTATTAGTAGGGATTAACTTGCTACGTGAAGGCTTAGATATGCCAGAAGTTTCTTTGGTTGCAATCCTAGATGCAGACAAAGAGGGCTTTTTGCGCTCTGAGCGCTCACTGATACAAACCATGGGGCGAGCGGCGCGAAACGTAAAAGGGCGTGCTATCTTGTATGCTGATCGGATTACCAATTCTATGAAGGCTGCGATCGGTGAAACGGAACGGCGACGTGAGATTCAACGAGAGCATAATCTTAAGCTAGGGATTACACCTCAGAATCTAAACAAGAAAGTAAATGATGTAATGAATTTAGGCGCTGGCGTAAGTAAGTCAAAATGGGGTCCGAAGAAGGAAAAAGAACCAGCACGTACTGCAAAATCTGTACTCAAAGAAATTGCTGCGTTGGAAGCAAAAATGTTCAAATGTGCGGCTGAGTTAGAGTTTGAATCAGCAGCGCGAATTCGAGACGAAATAGCCGTTTTAAATCAACAATTACCTCTATTGTCTTAGATGCCCTGTGCGATCAATAGAAAAAAGCCCAGCATTGCTGGGCTTTTGGCGCTGTGGCTAATAAGAATTAGTTAGCTGCAGCGATAATTTTAGCAAAATCTTCAGCATCAAGTGCTGCGCCGCCTACAAGGCCGCCATCGATGTCAGCTTGACCGAACAATTCAGCTGCAGAAGCACCTTTAACTGAACCGCCGTAAAGGATTTGAATTTTTTGAGCAACGTTGCTGTCTTGCGCTGCAAGAAATGCGCGGATGCTAGCATGAACATCTTGTGCTTGTTGCGCTGTAGCTGATTTACCAGTACCAATCGCCCAAACAGGTTCATATGCGATAACTGCATTTGATAGTGAAGCAACGCCGCAAAGGTCGATTACAGCTTGGATTTGACGCTCAACAACTTCTTGAGTCTTACCCGCTTCGTTTTCTTCCAAGGTTTCGCCGATGCAAAGTACTGGCACTAGGTCGTTGGCTTGAATTGCTTGGAACTTAGCAGCAACGACTGCGTCAGTTTCGTTGTGATATTGACGACGTTCACTGTGACCAACAAGGCTGTACTTAGCACCAAATTCTTTGATCATTACTGGTGAGTTCTCGCCAGTATACGCACCCGCTACATTAACATTGGCATCTTGTGAACCATAGCTAATAGGAGTATCAGCTAGAATGCTTTGAACTTGACCCAAGAAAATTACCGGAGGGCAAACTGCAACTTCAACGTTTGATGCCGCTTTTGCAGGAGCAATCAGTGCAGTAGCTAGTGCTTCTACTGATGCTTTAGTGCCGTTTAGTTTCCAGTTACCCATTACGAGAGCTTGTCTCATTGAAATTTCTCCTTAAATAAAAATTGAAATGATTATAGCCCTTAATCTAAAAAGACGCAGCGCTAAAACTGTAAAATTACTACAAAAATCGTCATTTGGTGATCTAAATCGAGATTTATGAAAATTTACTACGAATTTCTTCCCACCATATACCCAGTTTCTCGTGCCAAAGGTAGTTAAAGCGATGCAAGAATTTGGCATCGGGTAAATACTCATGATAGCGAAGTTCACCTTGAATTTCTTTACCCATAAAATCAGTTGGGACAGCAGTTATTGCATCACTGTACTGTTCAAAATACTTGAGCGCCCTGGGCATGTGTGTGGCACTTGTGACAAGCGCAGTGGGTCGCTTTCCAATATAACTAGCAATTAATTCGGCTTCTTCAGAGGTATTGCGAGCTTTAGGCACAGAGATAATACTCGCGGGCACGATATTGCTTTGTTGAGCAACTTTAACCATTAACTCTGCGTTGGTATAGGGGTCGCTACCGCCATAGCCACTCACGATAAGTCGCGAGCCTGGATTTAGCATTGCAAGCTCAATGCCCTTAGAGATGCGGGCAAAAGACGATGTACTTAACTGTTCTGTTGCTGATAAGCGTGGGTCAGATATATGCGCACCACCTAAAACAACAATGTAATCGAAGCGTTGACTTAATTGACTTGGGATCTCTACTTGACGCTCATAGCGAATCATTTGTTGATTCACCCAAATTGGATTGCTACACAGGCCTAAAATGACGATTGCTGGTAGTAGGGCAACTGCGCCAAGTCTTGGGCGTTTCCATATGCACAATAGTAGTGCGAGCAGCATTAATAGTAGCGATACATTAATTGGCATGAGCAGCGTTCCCAGCCATTTTTTTAATAAAAACGTAAAACTTAGGTCCATCTTTAGCTTCTTTAGAATCCACAATCTTTGCCATGCTAACTGGTTTTTAAACCAAAGCGAATGTCTAGTTATAGAGTTGTGGGCTTGCTAACAGATTAAAGTTGTAAATTTACCAATTTTGTACGAGACGCAAACGAAATAGTGCGGTAATCTGACATAACTTGGAAGTTTTGATCTATTTAAGTCACCCCTAATAACATTAACGAGGATTATGATGTTTGAACTTGTCTCTGCTGCACCCGCTGACCCCATTCTTGGCCTTACAGAAGCGTTTAAAGAAGATACACGAACGCAAAAAATTAATTTAGGCGTTGGTATATACAAAAACGAAGACGGTCAGACACCAGTTCTTAATGTTGTTAAAAAAGCTGAAGCTAAACTTCTTGAAAGTGAAAGCTCTAAATCGTACCTAAGCATTGAAGGTAATGCTCAATACGGATTAGCAGTACAAAAATTATTGTTTGGAGCAGATAGCGATATCGTTAGTAGCGGTCGCGCACTTACTGCCCAGTCGCCAGGCGGTACTGGTGCATTACACAATGCAGCAGAGTTTGCCGTGAATCACCTGGGTATAAAGACCATCTGGGTTAGCAATCCAACCTGGGCTAATCATGGCAACGTGTTTAAGGCCATGGGTCTTGAAGTAAAGCAATACGAGTATTACAACGCTAATACTAAGTCGCTTGATTACCCTGCGATGCTTAGCTCATTAGAACAAGTTGCTAAGGGTGATTTAGTATTGCTGCATGGTTGCTGCCACAACCCAACGGGTATTGATCCTGACGCAGCACAATGGAAAGAGCTTGCAAATATAAGTGCAGACAAAGGTTGGTTGCCTTTGTTCGACTTTGCATATCAAGGATTTGCCACAGGAATTGAAGAAGATGCTCTAGGGTTACGAGAATTTGCTAAGAATCATAGTGAACTCATGATTGCGAGTTCATTCTCTAAAAACTTTGGGCTGTATAACGAACGAGTCGGTGCGTTTACTTTAGTTGCGAAAACCCCTGAAGTTGCTAAGCAGGCGTTTAGCCAAGTCAAAGCAGGGATCCGAGCAAACTATTCTAACCCTCCTTCACATGGCGCGGCGGTAGTGAGCATTATTCTTAATGATGAAGCTTTGACCCAAGAATGGCATCAAGAAGTTGCTGATATGCGTGTTCGTATTAAAGAGATGCGTGACTTGTTTGTTAAAACCTTAAAGGATGAAGGTGCTAAAGGAGACTACTCATTCATTCAAGGTCAAAACGGCATGTTCTCATTCTCAGGCCTAAGTAAAGAGCAAGTTGCATCACTTAAGTCAGATTTTGCAGTCTATATCGTAGGTTCTGGTCGCATTAGCGTCGCTGGCATGACCAAAAACAATATGCTTGCTCTTTGTCAGGCCATTGTTGCAGTAGAAAACGCTTAACATCATCGCCAACATGTTTTAGCTAGAGGCCGCGACGACACAGTCCCGGCCTTTTTTCTTAGCTTTATACAATGCATTGTCAGCTAGTTTAATAACTTCGTCGTAGTGTTCCACATCACTTGTATGTTGAGCGTACCCAATACTAACGGTGATTTGCACGGTCTTCTTCGGTTTTTTGTCTGCAGTGCGCTGTTTTTGACTACCTTGATCTCGAGTTTTTGAGTCTCGAATGGCAAACGCGCTCGAGCTAATCAATTGTCTTACTTCATCCAAATGCTGTTTTGCTTCGTTCATGTCTGTATTGGTAAAAACCAAGGTAAACTCTTCACCACCATAACGGAAAACTTCTGCTCGACCGTTCACTTGGTCAAGTTTCGCTGCCACCATGGCTAGAACGTCATCTCCAACATCATGTCCATATTTATCGTTAAAACCTTTAAAGTGGTCAATGTCAGCCATTGCTAATACGTAACCTTTGCTCAAGCCTCCAAGACGCTCGTTAAGAGCACGGCGAGCTTGTAGTCCTGTAAGATCATCTCGATAGGCGAGATCATATGTTGAGCTAAAACTGCTAATTAGAACGCAAAACATCGCTGCGCTGAAAAACAGAGCAGTAATTCCGACGCGGTCAAGAAAGACCAATGCCAGAATACAAAGTAGGCTACCGAAAAAGTAACCTAGTCGCACGATGTCAGGTTTATAAATGCAGCTAAAAAATAAACTAGCGAGTAAAAGTGTACACCAAGCTAATGCCATGGCGCTCATCACTATACCTGGCACCGGTCGCGTCGCGAATAGCTCTTGAAGAGAACCCAGTGCATCTGGGTGTGCGATTAAACTGGCTATGTAGATCAATGCCACCTGTAGCGCCAAAACTAAGTAACTGACATAAGCACTTTTTGACCGCATACCGTTATCTTTAAGTAACAAGTTAAGCAGAAGGTTACTAGGCAATATCAAACTTAAAATAGTAAAGACACTAAATGCTTGTGCATTCGCTATGGGTTGCTGCAAAAAAGAAAAAACACCCCAATAAGCTGACGCAACTAAGCCCACAAAAACGAGCAAGCGTCGACGATTAAACTGCAGTGCAAGTAAGCTTGTAATGATGCCTAAAGCATAAGGCATCCAGGGCAATGTTTGTCGAAAACTTAAGGGAAGATTGTCAAATTGAGCGACACTTATACCTGCAAGCACGCAAATGACTAGGTACGGAAACACATGATAATGGGGGATTTTTGAGTACATTTTTTCGTATTAAGTTCTTTTGTAGTTAGTTTACCTAGTCCAACCCAATCTGCCTATGCCTTAATTAATAAATATTGTTATCATGCAAAAAAGGAGGTCGCTGTGTTTAGTTCATTGATTACCCGATCTAAAGCCATTGTGATGACAGCTTTAGACATCAAACAACAGGTTTGGATAGTCAGTATTTCCAAGCAAGGACAACTTTCACAAAGCCTTATCGTTAATGAGGACGAATTTAGTTTCCCGTTTGAATGGATGTTCAAACAAGGCTATAGCGACGATATGATTGATCAAGTAAAACGGATGAAAATCAGTCGCATCTTAAGTTTCAAACTAGAAAACTGTACCCACAAAATTGCCCGAGTTAAATAGGAAAACAAGTAATATGATTAGATTTGCAGTTATTGGCAGTAGTTGGATCACGGAGTCCTTTATCAGTGCCGCTAAAAAAAGCCAACGCTTTGTTTTTGTGGGTGCTTATTCACGACAGTTAGAAAAAGCTCAGAATTTCACCCAGGCTAATGGTGGTGAGCGCGCCTTCGACAATCTTGAAGCCCTAGCAAACGACTCTCAGATTGACGCTATTTATATTGCGAGCCCTAATTCACTGCATTTCGAACAAAGCATGCAAATGCTCAATTCTGGCAAGCATGTTATTTGCGAAAAGCCTCTGGCATCTAATGCGCAACAAGTAGAGCAATTGATAGCCTGTGCTAAAGCAAACAATCGAGTTGTTTTTGAAGCTTTCAAGACTGCACACTTACCTAATTTTAAAGTGATAGAGCAGCAAATAGAAAAGTTAGGTAAGCTGCGTAAAGCGCATTTTAGTTATTGCCAGTACTCAAGTCGCTATGACAAATACCTTAATGGCGAAAATCCCAATACCTTTAATCCAAAATTTTCAAACGGATCAATAATGGATATTGGTTATTATTGCGTAGCCAGCGCAGTTGCATTGTTTGGTAAACCTAAGTCAATAAATGCACAGGCTAGCTTGCTTAAGTCTGGTGTTGATGCCCATGGCGCGGTATTGATGGGGTATGACGATTTTAGCGCTGTTGTAGAACATTCTAAAGTAAGTGATGGTTCAAATAGCAGTGAAATCCAAGGTGAAAAGGGCCGTTTAGAAATTGAGTTTATCAGTGAATGCTTAGCCGTCCGACTCATACTAAAAGGACAAGAAGTTCAAAATGTAACCGTAGCTCAAGATACTGAAACAATGATGTATGAGGCAATTGCCTTTGCTGATGCTATAGAAAATGACGATGAAGACCAAACCCGACGGTATACGCACTCTATTGAGTTAGGTTTAGTTTTGGAGGAAATTCGTCGCCAAACCGGTGTTGTTTTCCCAAGTGATAATAGCTAACAATTAAATAAAAGCGGGGACAAGGTCCCCGCTAATGATCAATAGCGGTAAGGTTTACCGGCTTTTTCCATCACTGCTGCATAATCTTTAAATATTTGAACAACACGGGCGTTGCGTTCGCTCGTTTCAGCAATTTCGTCCCAGAACTTGTAGGCTTCTTGTTCAACCTTCATCCACTCGTCATCAGGAATAGATGTAAGTTCCATTTTGGTACCTTCGGTCCGTAGTTTGGCTTCGCCGCCCCAATACCAATGTTGACGGTAGTAATGCGAACTATCCATACATAGTTTGAACAAGGTTTTTAGATGTTCCGGCAATTCATTCCAGCGGTCTGAGTTGGCAAAAAATGAGCCACACCAGGCACCTGATATATTGTTGGTAAGAAAGTAGTTAGTTACGTCAGCCCAACCAACGGTATAATCTTCAGTAATTCCTGACCAAGCAATTCCATCTAACTCGCCAGTTTGCATGGCAACTTCCACATCTTCCCAAGGCAAGGTTACCGGAACGACGCCAAAGCGAGATAAGAATCGGCCAGCAGTTGGGAAGGTAAAGATGCGTTTTCCTTTAAGGTCCTCTAACTTAGTAATGGGTTCCACCGTTGCAAAATGGCAGGGATCCCAAGAACCGGCACTGAGCCAAGTTACGCCTTCGACTTCACCATAAGCTTCTTCCCAAATTTCTTTAAGCCCATATTCGTTAAATAGAACCGGGACATCGAGACTATAGCGCGTAGCAAAGGGGAAATATCCGCCAAAAACGGAAATGTCTACGGGTGCTGCAATGGAGTCATCATCACTTTGCACAGCATCAATGGTACCGCGTTGCATTGCTCGGAATAACTCGCCTGTTGGAACTAGTTGATCGGCAAAATATAGCTCGATAACCATTTCACCGTTGGCCGCTGCATTGAAAGCATCAATGGCGGGTTTAATTACGTGCTCAGCAAGAGCAGGGCCTGCATAGGTTTGTAGTCGCCATTTAATCGGTTTTGCTGTTTTTGCTATGGCAGGTGCACCCACAATTGCGGCTGCTCCAGAGGCGGTAATAATGCCGGCTTTTTTAATAAATTCTCGTCTGTTTGTCATTGTGTCATTTTCCTTAACGTTTAGGTTTAAAATTGACTTCCAATTGCCGACAACCATTCTGGCAACTTATCTATGCTCTAGATTTTCTCCTTAGTAAAAATGTTAACGTTGGTAAACTTGTTCAGGCAACCAAAGCGCGATCTGTGGAAATGCCATTACAATTGCTAAAGCAAATACCATGATCAGTGCAAATGGAATGACTGAACGGTAAATATCGGTTAGGCTAATTTCGGGCGGTGCCATCGCGCGCATTAGGAATAAGTTGTAGCCAAATGGCGGTGTCATATAGGCAATTTGACAGGTAATGGTGTATAACACGCCATACCAAATCAGGTTGAAATCTAGCGCACCAACTAATGGGATATAAAGCGGGGCAACAATCACAAGCATAGCGGTATCATCTAAAAAGGTGCCCATGACTATGTATGACAGTTGCATCAAGATCAGTACTTCCCAAGGACTTAGTTGCCATTGGTCAATAAACAAAGATTCGATTGCTTTAACTGCGCCAACCCCATCGAATACTGCTCCAAAGCATAAAGCCGCAAGAATAATCCACATAAACATGCAACTAATGGCTAAGGTTTTGCGAAGCGTGTTTTCGATAACTTGACGGTTTAATCGCTTTTTATAGATAGCCGCTAAGGTTGCACTAACAGCGCCGACTGCTGAGCTTTCGACTAAACTAGTGACGCCCATGATAAATAGACCAGTCATCGCAAAAAAGATCACTAGTGGCAGAACGCCGGCACGCAGTAGTTTAAGCTTGTCTTTAAGTGGAACATTACGTTCTTCCTCACTTAAGGCAGGCCCAAGTTGCGGTTGTAGATGGCATCGAACAGCTATATAGATAATAAACATAGCGGCCATAAGTAAACCCGGAAATACCCCGGCTAGCCATAATTGTCCAACCGGTTGGCGTGCAATCATGCCATAAAGTACCAACACCACACTTGGCGGTACAAGAATACCTAAGGAGCTACCGGCTTGAACCACGCCGGTTACCATTATTTTATCGTAGCCGCGGCGTAGCAATTCTGGTAACGCTATACTTGCACCGATGGCCATACCAGCAACACTTAGACCATTCATGGCTGAAATCATAACCATGAGGCCAATAGTTCCTATCGCTAAACCGCCATTTAGAGGGCCCATCCAAACATGAAACATCTTGTAGAGATCTTCAGCGATGCCAGATTCTGAAAGCATGTACCCCATAAAAATAAATAAGGGTAGGGTTAGCAAGGGATACCACTTCATTAATTTCATAGCAGCGCTAAACGGAATTTCAGCACCACCGGTTCCCCACAGTGAAAGCGACGCAACAACAGCAACAAAACCAATGGCTGCAAACACCCGTTGACCGGTTAACAGCATTAGCATCATCGATGAAAACATCAACACTGCAATTAATTCGTAACTCATTTGATTTCAACTCCACGCCAACAAGCAATGTCTTTGATCAAGACCGCAAAGGCCTGAAGTAACATCAATACGATAGAAAAACACATTACAATTTTTATGGGCGCCATATATGGTCGCCAAGCCGAATAACTGCGCTCGCCGTATTCAAGTGCATAGCTAGTGCTGGAGATGCCACCGTAGAGTAAAACGCCGAGATAGAAAATGAGCATACAGATTGTGAATGCATCAACCATAGATTTGGTTTTAATTGACCAATTGCCGTATACCAAGTCCATGCGCACGTGGCTTTGAAGCTGCATTGAATAAGGACCACCAAGCATGTAGTAAGCAACCATGACAAATTGGGCCATCTCTAATGTCCAAAGCGACGGAAAGTGACCCAGCTTTGACACTGCGGAGTAAAACAATATGCCTATCAACACTATGATAAGGTACATTGCAAAACGGCCGACCCGGTAGTTTACGGCCTCAACAATTTTAATATAGCCAACCAATGCTTTGGGTATTGTTGGCTGATTAGAACGAGCTTCCATGTGCGTTCCTTATTTGATTCGTGTTTACGTCGTTTGCATCGCAATGAAGTTTATAATTGCTCGGGCTAGTAACAGCGAATCGATATGTTGATAAGTCGATTTTAAACCTTGTTCCATTACGTCTTGAGAATAGCTTTCGCTGCGTAGTTTGATTAGTGCACGACTATAGTCGGCTGTAAATTCAGGATGACCTTGTACGCCCAGAAATCTAGGGCTAAATTGAACTAAGCTATTTGGACAAAAGTCACTACCTGCTAGAGTTGATGCGCCATTGGGTAAGTGCGTAACTTGGTCTTGATGACTAACTAGCAAATCAAAACTGTCCTTAGCATCACCTATCCAAGCCGGTTTGGAATAAAATTTAGAACTATGTACGCCAACGCCCCAACCTTGATTAGCTTGTTCTACTAACCCCCCTAAAACTTTAGCGATTAACTGATGTCCGAAACAAATACCAATCAGCACGCGTTGTTCTTGATGTAGCCGGAATACAAATTTTTCGAGCTCTCTGATCCAATCAAGTTCGTCGTTTACGCCAAATTTACTCCCGCTTGTTATGAACGCATCGTAAAGATCAAGCTTGCTTGGGTATTTACCATCCAACACTCTAAAAGTGTGGATCTCAAGCTCACAGCCCGCAGCTTCAAACAAATTGGCAAAACTTTCAGGATAGTTTCCAAACTCGTTTTGTAATTCAGCCCTGATGTCATCACATAGCAGTAGCGCTACTCTCATGGGATTAGTTCCCCATTAACAGCGTTCATATATAATTGTTGGTATTGTTCAGCGCTAAACAATATTGGGTTTCCGCCGGCAGATGGATCGTTAACTGACATTTGAGCGATACGTTCAGCATCTGTTCCATCAATTCCTATTTCACTCAGAGCATGTGGAATTGACAAGGATTTTCTAAGTTCTAAGATCCAGGTTAGTACGCCGTCGAAGCTTTGATCACTCAGATCAAGTTGGCGTGCTAGTCTCGCCATTTTTTCTTGAATTTGGGATTTATTAGCAACTAAAACATAAGGCATTAAGATTGCGTTTAACATGCCGTGATGAGCGTTGTGAAGTGCGCCTAAACTGTGGGCGAGGGCATGCATGGCACCGAGTCCTTTTTGAAACGCGGTGGCGCCCATACTCGATGCGACCAACATTTGCATACGTGCATCGATATCTTGTCCATTACTAAATGCACGCGGTAAATAATCAGCAACCATACGAATACCTTCGAGCGCGATCGCTTCAGCCATCGGGTGGTAGCTTGGAGAACATAGTGCTTCTAATGAATGCGACAAAGCGTCCATACCTGTCGCGGCCGTTAATTTGGGTGGCAGTCCCACGCTGAGCAATGGATCGAGTATGACAACTTTAGGCAGCATCAAGGGGTGGAAAATAATGGTTTTAACTTGGCGTTCTTGATTTGTTATAACGGAGGCGCGCCCCACTTCAGAACCGGTACCTGCAGTAGTTGGGATTGCAATACAGGGTAAAACTTTATCTTCTTGTACCCGCTTCCAGTTATTGCCTACATCTTCAAAGTCCCAAAGTTCGCGACTTTGAAAAGCAGCTAAGGCAATCGCTTTAGCTGCATCTAAGCTTGAACCGCCACCAATACCTATAACGCCATCGCAGCGATTTTGTTTTACTTGGGCAATGCCAGCACTGACATTGTCTCCATTAGGATTTGCTTGGATTTGCGAAAATAGGCAAGCGTCAAGTTCGCTCCCTTTTAGACTTTGTACTAGGGTTTCTATAAAGTCGAAATCTTTTAGGCCTGGGTCGCACACGACCATTGGTCGCCTGATACCAAGCGCCATACAATGCTCAACACAACTGTCTAGGCTATTTGAGCCCGCTTCTATATGGCTGGGATAGTTCCATGTACCTTTTAACATACAACGTTCTCCACTTATCGACGTTATGGCGTATTTGATTTGATATGAAATGACTTTGGACGTGTAAGCTGTTCAAATCCAAGTTTAGATAGACTACAACCTCGGCCTGAGTTCTTAACCCCAGTCCAAGCCAAAGCCGGGTCAAGATAATCACAACGGTTCACATACACAGTGCCTGTTTCCAGTTGGGCCCCAATTGTCTCTGCGGCAACAAGGTCTTCGCTAAATATGGCAGCGCTTAAACCAAACTCGCTGTCGTTCATAAGCTCAATAGCTTCTGAGTCACTAGCAACACTTTGGACCGCAATTAAAGGACCAAAGGACTCTTCGGTCATTACTCGCATACTATGATCAACGTTACTAAGTAATTGAGGTGCAACAAATGGCGTGTTTTCTTTTGCATACGGGAAGTCATTGCTATTTATATGCGCTACTGCACCTTGGCTAATCGCTTGTTGTATTTGTTTTCGTAGGAAGGCTGCAGCTTTATCACTCACCATAGGACCTAGGTTAGTGCTTGCAGCTTCAGAAGGACCAAGTTGGTATTGTTGAATAAGAGCGACGGCTTTATCGATAAACGCTTGATAAATGCTGTGATGAACATAAACACGCTCTATACCACAGCAAGACTGACCGCTATTGAACATACCGCCATCGACAACCGTTGCAACTGCATCATCAAGCTGAGCATCTTGGCGGATATATGCCGGGTCTTTACCGCCAAGTTCTAAACCGACACCAATAAATTGACCAACCGCTGCTTGCTCAATGGCTTTGCCACCTGCAACAGAACCAGTAAAGGCAACGTAATTAATTTGCCCTGAGCCAATGATATCAGCTGCTTGTTGGTGGCTTAGGTGAAGGTGTTGAAACACACCTTCTGGCAGGCCTATGGCGTCAAACGCTGCTTGAAAACGTTCAGCGCAAACTAAGGTTTGTTGTGCGTGCTTTAGCAATACCGTATTGCCAGCTAAAAGTGCCGGAACAATACTATTAATTGCGGTAAGGTAAGGATAATTCCACGGTGCGATTACAAATACACATCCTAAGGCCTCACGTGTGATGTAGCGCTTAAAACCTGGTTTTTCTTCCACTGTTAATGGACATAATGCTTGCTCGCAGATGTCGATCATGTAACTTGCACGCTCTTCTAAACCCGCAATCTCCCCCTTACATTGAGAAATTGGACGTCCCATCATCGCAGATATTTCATTGGCTAGCTCTTGCGATTGACTAACTAAATGGCTAACGGCTTTGGTACAAAATGCTTTTCGTTGTGACAAACTTAGTTTACGCCAGTTGTTTTGTGCAGCCTTAGCTTTTGTTAGCGCGTCATTAATTTGAAGTGATGTTGAAATAGAGCGCTGTGCATAGATTTTCCCTGTACTAGGAGAAATACAATAAAGTTCGTCTGTTGCTGAATTATTTAAAGTCGACATAACTGACCTATATTATTTCAAAGTAGCGGTTTAGTTCCCAATCACTAATGTGACGACGATACTCACGTTCTTCCCAATCGCGACTAGCAGAGAAGTGATCTACAAAAGCAGAACCAAACATTTCGCGAGCCATGCTTGAGTTTTTCAAGTTGAGGGCAGCGGCGCCTAGTGAGGCGGGTAGTTCTATAGCTTTTGGGTGATCTATTTCGTAGGCGTTGCCTGTAACTCGCGCTAAGGGTTCTAATTTTTGTTCTATCCCAGCCAAGCCACTGGCCAAAGCGGCTGCTAACGCCAAATAAGGATTTGCGTCAGCGGCACCAATACGGTATTCAATGCGCTGTGAGTTTTCGCTGCCATGAATGATGCGAAGGGCAGTTGTGCGGTTTTCGGCACCCCAAGTGGCATGTGTAGGGGCCCAAAAGCCGGGAACCATGCGCGAGTAGCTATTAATTGTTGGTGCAACCATGCATAAAACTTCAGGCATGAACTTTTGTTGTCCGGCTAGAAAGTGACGTTGGATATCACTCATCTCAAGATCGTTATTGGCGTCGAAAAATGCAGACTGGCCATTTTTAGTCAACGAAATATGAATGTGACCACTTTGTCCTGGGTAATCATTACTCCACTTAGCCATAAATGTTGCCATCATGTCTCGGCGTTGCGCTAAAACCTTCATAAAGGTTTTAAATAAAGCTGCTTTATCTGCGGCTAGGTCAGCAAGATCATAAGTTAAAGCTGCCTCCAACACTCCGGGTCCAGTTTCAGAGTGAATGCCTTCAATTGGGAAGTCCATCTCTTCGCTGAGGTCCAAGATCGCTTTGTACAAATCGCTATGAACCGAATTTCGGATCATTGAATAACCAAACCAATCGGGTGTAATTGGTTTTAAGTCTCTGTATCCTTTTTCTCTAATCGAGTCGGGTGTTTCATTAAAAAGGAAAAACTCATATTCAAATGCAGCATTTACCTCAAAACCCATAGCACGTGCTTTATCTAACACACGGTGTAAGGTTGAACGGGGACAAACCTTGCGCGCATCACCATCAAATTCAGCGATGAATAGAAGCATGCCGTCTTCACCCGTCACATCGCGGCAAGTGTCTGGTAAAATTTTTACGCTAGCATCGGGGTAGCCGGTATGCCAACCCGTGAAGTCCACATTATCGTAAAGCTGGTCTTTTACGTCCCAGCCGAGAATTACATCACAAAAAGCAAAGCCCTTATCCAAGGCAGAAAAGAACTTAGACTTGGACATGTATTTGCCACGCATAACACCGTCATTATCGAAGATCCCAACTTTTATATGGGTTAACTGACGAGTTTCAATAAGTGTTTTAGCATCTTGTATTGTCTTAACGTCTCTGGCTTGCATTGACACAATTCCTTTGTGTATATGTGAAACAATTAGAATAACTGCTGTTACTACTACTATGGACTAAATATTTAAGACCGATCCAGTAGCTGATTGCTCGGTATTGCTACATAAATTTCGATAAGTTAACAGTGACTTATAGCCATATGAAATCAGTTGAGAATAACCAAGCTAGTGTGTGGCTAAAAAAACACCAACAACAATTAGTGTAGCTAGTTATCTAGCATAAGCATTACTTATAGTGTGAACGAACAAAGCTTTGAGACTATCAATTGCTTTATAACTGAAAAATACTAAGGCTCAAGGAAAGTTGACCTAGAACACCTTTATTAGCCAAGTTGAGCGACCTTGATAAGTTTAAGTGCCCAAGGTAGGTTTTGTTGAATAAAAGGTAGATAGTACTGAGTTAAGCAACTAGCGCTATGCTGAGCTAGACGCTCGGGTAGGGAGCCTAATTCGTTACGCCGTGATATAAGGGTAAGTGTTCGATAGAAACTATCATCAACAGCCAATGGTTCGTAGTGTAGGTTTTCTTGTAACCCTTGGGCTTGCAGCACACACAGCGGCGTACTTATTGTCCATCCTAAACCATTAGCCACTGCGGCCAAAACAGCGTGAGTGTTATCCAAAAAGATCCGTTCTGGTGGATTAACACCCAACTCATAAAGATAGCGCTCGATCGTTTGGCCTATGAGAGCATTACTGGTATAGCGTACAAAATCATGGTTTTTAGCTAGGAATTTTAAGTCGTTACTTTTGTGTAGCTTATGTAGTTGTTTAGGCAGCACCAAAATAAAGGGTTCTTTAAGAAGTCGGATCCGCTGTAAGTTGTCATGATTAACCAGTAGGTCATCAGAAATAACAATATCGACTTGTCGGCCTAATAAGGCTTGTTGATGCATATGCGACCGACCACTTGTCATCATCCATTGGTCACTATGACTTTTAATTGCAGCAACCAGGTGGTTGCCCATGGTTGCTGCAAACGAGTCTACGATTGCTAATCGCAGTGCATGCAAGCGGGTAAAATTACGCTGGCTAAGTGCTGTTTGTGTTTGTTGGGCATGTTCAATTAGGTGTTTTGAACGATCAAAAAAATATCGACCGGCAACGGTTAATGCAACCGGACGCACGCTACGGTCGAGCAGTGGGACGCCCACATTAGTTTCAAGATTTGCTAAGGTTTGACTTACCGCCGATTGCGAAAGGCCCAGTTGTTGTCCGGCCGCGGTCATACTTCCGCACTGCGCTGTCGCTACTAAAACTTCAAGCATTTTGATATCGAAATTTAAACCGTTCATCTAGCTAAGCCATTGAGAACATAGCTAAATACCATGCAAAACTTACTAACTATTTGCAAGTATAATATTTCACCGAAATAAAACGACGGATTGATGCTCTCTGGTCTTAATCCAAACGCTGTACTTTGTTGGCAGACGATTGTTGCTCTAGACTAGTGTGGGTGTAAATCGATAGAGTTGATAAATCACTATGACCAGCGCTTTTCATAACTACAGATAAGGGGACGCCACTTTCAATAGCTGCCGAGATGCCAGTATGCCGCATTGAATGTACACTGTAGCTGCGTAGCTCTTGAGCATCAAAGGGATTAGAACCTTCTATACTATTGGCGCAATCGATTAAGGTCGTGGTGACTATTTTCTGAATCGACGTTATCCCAAGCTGCGAATGGATCAGCCCCGCATCGCGCCCATGGGTACCGATTTGATGACGAATAAATAGTGGATGTTGTTCCTCAGGAACGGGGAGTTCCGTCAAATTGAGAGACAAACGATAACGTTTTAGCTCCTTGATGAGCTGATCAGGGCAAACAATTCGCCTAGCTTTACCGCCTTTACTTAATGGAACTTGGAAAAGCCAGTCGCCACCGCGGTGTTTAGTAAAAGAGCTCATTAATGGCGTATACCCAGCGCGCGCGGAAATTTCCGAAACGCGGGGGTAGATTAAATAGAGTAGGGCGAATAGAAATCGAGTGCGCGCGTGCTTCTGCGGGTCTAATTGCTCCATTCGACAAACATATTCCCAAAGTGTTTTCCATTGCTCTGGACTCAAAGATTTTTCTACCTCAACATCGATAGCGATTCGCGAATTGTTTCCATTGAGGCGTCTTAACAATACCGACGCAGGGTTTTTGTCCATGTACTCGAGATCATCTAGGAATACAAAGAAACTGCTTAGTATAGAAAGCTGAGTTTTCAGTGTGTTAAGTTTGCGAAGGTAAGTACCTGGTTGGCGGTTCACGAAAGGGCGCCATTTGGGATTAGCTAGGACTTCGCCGTTCGATTTATTATCAACGAAAAAAGCATAGGAGCAATGGCTGACTAGCTGAGCAGGGGGTTGGTTACAGAATTCTATAAATTGGGACAGTAACCGACGGTCTAGGTCAGCTATAGAGCATCCTTTAGTAAACCAACACCAATTGAAAAGTAGGTTTAACTCACTACGGATAGATTTGAAATTATTAGCATTAAAGCGGTTCTCAGATAGATAATCGACCGCTAATTCATAGCTGTAGCTTGCATCAACAATGCTGCGATCAAGATTTGAAACGGTAGTGTTGACATAAGCAACGCCGAATTCCAAGTGCTCGGCATGTGGGAACAAAGGTAAATATGAAGGCGAGTTGTTCAAATGAGTAGCTTATCCATATAAGGGGAATTATATGCTTAAGATAACTGTATATAAACACAGTTACTAGCACTTTGATTGTTCAAGTGCTTGAATACTCCCAAATGTTAAATTTAAACCTTAGCCGCCGGCGTTAGCGTCCTTAAACCTAGCTGTTGTGGCGGTTGGTAGCGATACAAACGACATAGCGAAAGTCTGAAGTAAGTCCTAATCGTTAATATAGACGAAGACCAGAATTTACAAGTTGTACTTAGGTCTTTTACCAAGTATTAGACACAAGTAAAACAATTGATATATAGGAGCACGTAGATGCGGCAAAGCTTTGGTCAATTTTATTTAGAGGAAAAAACTCGCTAAGAACTGTCTGTACTTGAGTTTGTGCTTAGGAATAGTTTTACGAATTAAGCTTTAACCTAATTTAGTTTAAACATCGCTCACAGGTGTTAAGTTAGAAAGCGAACTCTCAACAAGCATCATAAAAAGCTTTCATGGTTGGAAGTAAATTTTAAACTTGCTTGTTATGTGTTGCTGGTCTCAAGTTTCATGGCTACAGTAGAAATCATGCACCGATGAGTTAGATAAAGGATTGCTGATTTATATTAACTGTAAACTGAAACTCGTAGACTTGTATGTAACGAAGACTAAGGCCATTTTAAATGCCAAGTACAAACTGAGCCTAACGATTATGTGCGCTTATTCGAGTAATCACAGGCAAACTTCCAAACCACTGCAGTTATGACCTGGGTGTGCGCATAATATATATTATGTTAAATTGCATATCTGTAGACACAAGCGCGTACCACTCCTGTTGTGTTAATGTAAATTAAGGATGGTATCCAGTATCAGCTTAGCTTACATTCCTAGTCGACATAACGCGCTTGATGTTTAATCTCTATCGTATTGTTTTTAATGTATTATCTGATGAATCTGTTTCGTTGTGTCACCAAGGTTTGCGTACATGTATTATTATCTGTTTGACTGAATGTAAATTAAGGTTGATAACCGTAGTTTGATTGCTCATCTTTGCTGTATTTTCGAATCAACACATAGGCTACCAACAGAAAAAATAGTCCGAACATAGGAGGTTCTGAAACTGATACAGGAAAACTATCTACTCTGAAATAACCAGAACCATCAAGATAATAGTCTCCATTCGCATATTGCCCATCTTGAAACAACTTAAAGTCTAAATGATAAGAACCAGGGTCCAACGAAACAGTTCGATGACTAAATCCCAATGCAATTGCTTCCTCAGCACCTGAAAATGCGTATATATCTCTATGTGTAATTACATCAGAGGTAAGTGAATTGAATATTCCATTTATCCAAATCTCGAACTCGTCTCCAAACGCAAAAGCATCAACAACAGTAAGACTAGCTTCATCAGACAACTCTAGGTTAAAACCACCTATTGAAGTCGAAGCACCTACCCCTCCGGCCCAATCAAAAAGTTGCCATCCACTGTCTGAAATATAAATAGCGCTTGCATTTGCAACGCTTGTCATCCCAAATAATGTAGCCGCAAAAATCAGTTGAGAAGCTTTACCAATCATATTTTCGTCCTTTAAATCTGGTACCCTTGTGATAGAACAAATAGAAATACTAGATTTTATCCGTCAATCGCCATCTACTTATTCTCAGATAACATAAAAAAATAATCAACTCCTCGGTTGGTTTTTACTACACTTTTTAGGTATTTACAGGTGAAAGAGTCTAATCGGGCAAGGACGGTCATATATATACTTAGAAACTTCGGGAAGCTCCACAAAGCGAAACCTAACCTACCGCGCTAAACTTAAGTTCGTTAGTTCTCGATTATTGAAGAAACTACAAAATTTATGCAGTTGAAAGTGTCTAGCAAAGTCTGGGAAGTCCAGGCTAAACCGACTATCAGTTTATGCCGAAGGTTAGTCGGTGTAGCATAGGACTTACTAGCCTTTGTATATGTAACAAGAGTTACAGGCTATTTGAACTCGTCCTGACATCTGTTCATTATCGTTAACAACTCTGATGTACTTGGTTTATATTCGTATGTTTGTGTTAAGGAAAAAGATGCGGAGTTTTCGTCGGTACATCCTTTGCCATCAACTGAAGCCGATAACACGGGTTTACCGTTTGAGAACGAACATCCAGTTATTTTTGCTCTATTCCATATTCGAGCGCTGACAACTTTGCATGTAGGAAGCCCACTATCTATTTCATTCTCTCTTGGCCCTTCTCCAGCTTTAGATTCGTAAGCGGTCGAGGTATTACATTGTGGAGGTTTTCCCTTTGCGGCATGTAGTCCAAATGTAACAGTTTCGTCTCGAGTATGTTTATTCGAAAGAATATCCCTTTCTTTTTCGATACACGCGATGACTTCCTTTTCCCCGCTTATTGCATTCCCGCTTAAAATAACAAACGATAAAAATATAGTTTTATATTTAATTCTCATAGATAACGTCACATTAATGAAATGGAATAAGTAATTAAGCAAAATATAGACCGAATGAAATAAGAAATTAACAATCAATTGATAAGTAAGGCGTTTATCTAGAATATAGAAAGATAACTTCATAGTGACATGCAGTTATTGTAAATCCTATATTGCTATTGTAAGTTATTTGGTCTTACCCAAATGGGTGGTAAGCCCCTAGAACAGTAGAAACTTCATAGAATTATAATTAACCAAAAAATATGAGGTGTTACATGCGCGGAAAACGATATCCCGACGAGTTCAAAATATAAGCTGTTAAACAAGTCACTGAGCGTGGTTATAAAATCGCAGATGTTGCTGATAGATTAGGCGTCACTTCCGAAAGTTTGCACAACTGGATTAATAAGTTTGATAAGCCAGAAAAGCAACACATTACCATTGATAATCAACAAGACGAAATACGTAAACTCAAGGCTGAACTGCGTCGCGTAACCGAAGAACGAAATATCCTAAAGGAGGCCGCCGTGTACTTTGCAATCGAGTCAAAGAAAAGTACACGTTCATAAAGTCTAGGTTCAAGCACCATCCAGTAAAAATCTTATGCGAAATACTTGGCGTTCACCGCAGCGGTTCCTATGCCTGGCTTAAGGAGCATCTGAGTCGCAGAGCTACTGAAGATAAGCGACTATTAGGTAAGATTAAACAGTATTGGCTGGAAAGCGGTTGTGTCTATGGCTACCAAAATATCACTTTAGACCTTAAAGATGATGGTGAGGCTGTTGGCAAAAATCGTGTATATCGGATCATGAGAACAGCTGATATAAAGGCTGTACGTGGCTATAAGCGTAATCCAAGTTTTGGCGGAGGCGATGTTAGTCATACAGCGCCAAATACGTTAAATAGAGGATTTGACGTCGTTGAGCCCAAAAAAGTTTGGGTGACCGATTTTAACTATATTCGGACTCATGAAGGTTGGCTATATCTCACGGTTGTTATCGATCTATTCTCTCGACAAGTTGTCGGTTGGACTATGAAAAGTAAAGCTAGAGCTAACCTAGTTATTGATGCACTACTGATGGCGGTATGGAGACGCACTCCAACAGAAAAGGTGCTTATCCATTCCGATCAAGGCGTGCAATAAACTGTTCTGCTTGGCCAGCTTTCTTATAGAGCAAAACCTGGAAGTGAGTATAAGTCGAAGAGGAAACTGTCATGATAATGCAGTTGCTGAAAGCTTTTTCTCATTACTGAAAAAAGACAGGATTAAGCGAAAAGTCTACAAAACCAGAGAAACGGATAACAAGACACCCATGATAAGTTAATAAGTATTCCTCTAGAAAGCAATGCAGAAGCACTTAATAAAACCATTAGTTTTGGTATGGAAAAAGCTGTGTGTGTCTATGTTGTTCTTAAGAGGGCCTAACAAGCTTTGGGGCAAAAGTGAGTTAAGAATGATTGACCTTACTCGTTGATAGATAGAGAAGTCACAGAAGCTTTGTTCATAAATACGTCATGTTTAACAGTTACATTGTAACTGTTAAAAGTGTCTAGCAAAGTCTGGGAAGTCCAGCTCAAATCTGCACCCACTTACAACGTCTTCGCCACACAAGAAAGCCCGACGCACGCAGCGTGAAATACATTTGTAATTAGAGGTGTGGGATAAACTGACTTGCCCCTTACGGGCCTTGGCATCCCAGAACCATTATTGACTAAATAGTCACTTAAGCCTAGACCATCATCCCGTGAGTGCCATTATATGGATGTCTTGTTATTTTCTTCTAGCCACCGCGAATTTATATAAGGTTGTCGTTACAAATATGATTTACTATTTTTTGTCGGCGATAAAATGAAGATTTATTGCGAATATTATTACTAGCTTACAATAAACAGATGAATATCATTGTTAACTTACTTTCCTAGGAAAGTGATCTCAACAAAGTTTCGATAACCCTCTGATTTTTCGTTAAGGTAGTATCAGTACTAATTTACTTTAACACTGTGTCAAAAATACATCTCAATAAACGTATACCTACTAAGCGTTTGTTTAGTTTATACTTATATGCATTTTGACATACAAAAGCTGGATTGGTTGTATACGGCGCTATAGCTAATTTTTAGATTATCTGAGTTCTAGATTTCGTCTATGTGTATTTCCAAAAACTAAATAATGCAATGTTTAGTTCGATGCTTGAGTGCTTCCAAACCGAATACCTTAGTATTTCCTTAACTTAAAATTTGGGTGAATGTGTTTTAAAGGTTTAGATTCTCTATGGGCCTATTTCGCGCGAAGCAACCAGGTTCTGAATCTGGTGTTTGAATGGCTGAGCGAGTTACGTTAGTGGCTTATGCAGAAATACTTCGGTTTAGCCCACAAGATGCAGCTAAGATTTAACACCAACATAAGGGGTGCGCAGTCAGGACCGAGCGGAGCATCCTAGAAAGTTCAACGATCGACTTAATGTTTTGTGAGACCTGCGTTACTTAAGAAAAGATCTCCGGTTCATGGCATACGATGCAAAGTTTATTGCCGTCATAATCCCGAAAATACGCACCGTAAAAGTCGTCATGATATTCAGGACGCAATCCTGGTGGACCTTCACAATGCCCCCCTTTCTCAATTGCCAAATCATAGATAGCTCTCACTGTTGTTCTATCAGAAGCCATAAATGCCAGCACTTGACCGTTTCCTGGGATATGAGGCTTTCCATCGTAAGGATGGCAAATAAAAAAGTATGGGCGGGATTCACCAGCACTGTGCCAACCAGCCCATGGTCGATTTCGATCACAAAACCGCTCCTCTAGTCCGAGGCCTTTCATCATAGAACTATAAAACTGATAAGACTTCTCAAAATCACTTACGCTGATAAATATGTGTGAAAACAAGGATCGCTCCGTTCTAAAGAAAAACAATACCCAGGCTCGCTTTTGCGTGCGAGATTCGGGGCAGTTCATTGAGAACATTTGAAGGTGCTGGAGTTTAAGGGGGTTACCAGAGTTTATAAATGCTCTTGGTCAGTTCTGCCAAGCTAGAACTTAACTTAGCAGAACCCTTTTACAATCAAAAGTCAGGTTAACGGGCTAGTAGCAATAATGTTACTTTAGCCAGAAAACTTAGCTCAACTGTTTTTTTGAACATAAGAGTCAAGCATGTCTTTAGTAACCAAGGTTATCCCTTTATCTGTAACACGGAAACCATTGGCTATATCCTGTTCCCTATCATAACCAATGACTAGGCCTTCGGGTACATTACATTTACTGTCAAGGATAACCCGCTTTAATTTTGCTCGCTCTCCAACGTGGCTTCCATGCAGTAATACAGACTCTTCAATAACACTGTAAGAGTGGGCATGAACACTGGAATATAAAAGTGACCTACGAATGGTTGAACCAGAGATTATACAGCCTCCAGATACCGTTGAGTCTACAGCCATACCACGACGTTCGTCGTTGTCAAAAATGAACTTCGCAGGTGGAAGTTGTTCTTGATAAGTCCAGATTGGCCAAGATGTATCATATAAATCAAGCTGGGGATCAGGAGTAACCAGCTCCATATTAGCTTCCCAAAATGAATCTAAAGTACCAACATCGCGCCAGTAAGGTTGGTTGTCACTATCTGGGTCTTTGAAAGAATAGGCAAAGACATTGTGCTCTTTGATGATTGAAGGAATGATGTCATGGCCAAAGTCACGAGAAGACCCTTCTGTGACAACATCTTTTAGCAACTGATTAAATAAAAAGTCGGCATCAAAGAGGTAATTTCCCATTGAGGCTAAACATTGACCCGGCTTACCTGGCATTTCATTAGGTTGGTCAGGTTTCTCATCAAAAGCTACGACTTTGTTTTCAGGATCAACAGTCATTACCCCAAAACTACCAGCTGCTTCTTCAGTGTCTACCTCTAGGCAGCAAACAGTCATATCGGCTTTGTTTGCAACGTGCTCAGCGATTAATGAGCCATAATCCATACGATAAACATGGTCACCAGATAAGATTAGAATGTACTTAGGATTATGTGAACGAATTATCTCCATATTTTGGTATACCGCATCAGCAGTACCCATATACCAATCATCACCTGTTTGTTGCGAAGCCGGTAATATTTCAACAAATTCTTTAGCTTTAAAGCTTCCCCAGCCGCGGCTGATATGGCGGATTAATGAATGTGATTTATATTGTGTAGCGATACCAACTCGGTTAATGCCTGAATTGATACAATTGGAAAGAGGAAAGTCGATAATACGGAACTTTCCACCAAAATAGACAGCAGGTTTTGCGCGAACATCTGTTAGCTCAAACAAGCGGCTCCCTCGTCCGCCTGCTAAAACTAATGCATATGTATCTTTAGTTAGGTTACTAATATGTCGATCGTACTTGTTAGGCATAGAGTTCTCCATGGAGAGATATAAAAACTCGGTCATCAAAATAACCGATTATTGAATTGAATAATGGCGGTGTTGATCAAACTATAATGAACGGATGCTTACGAAACTGTTAGGTGATTCAAAGTACTCACATTTATGTTCATTTAAAAGGTATAGCGTAGTGGTCGAGCAGTGCCTGCTTGTCAGCACACAAAACAAATATCTAATGCAGGGTTAGAGGCGTTGTACAAACTAGGGAAATGTTAGTCGAAAATGAAACCTTACTTTAGTCAGTAACAAAGACTTCAAAGTTTTGAAGTGAAAACTTGTTAGTGGGGAAACGTCTGACGGCCTGGTTCGTCGTCAACACACCTTTGGATACTATGAAATAGTCGACGGTACCGTTAAAGTCAACAATCTGCCCCGCGTAGTTGAGCTAACAATGAACCAGCTCATGTACAATTGTATGGCGATAACTGTTGCAGTAAATGCTGTAAAATTGGTGTTCAATTATCTTTTCATGTTGTAGGTATCGATTGCCTTATCAACAAGTCTTTTGGCTTCTTCATAATCTGTTGGGCTAAAATAAAAGTCTACCAATGGACTACTCCCGCGATCAGGCGAATCAACGCTTACTCTATGCCTTATACTACCTGCAGCCTTGCTACAGTATATCTCTGTTATATCCGAGAGCTTTATCATTAATAGGTCATACTCGGCTTTTGTAGTTGTTTTTTTTACTCGGGAGTTATCTTTTTGAGTTAAGAGAGCAACGAACAAGCCTGCCGTTGCTGAGACTAATAGCGGTATGACAATGCTAGCAATGACAACTATGCTTCCGTTTTGTACTTCTACATTTCTCACCTCAATGCTTTGCCTGATTACTCGTTTAGATTTCCTGGTTAGCAAGGCAAATTCCCTACCTTGTAAAGACGACGCAATTCTATTTAACTGGTTCTTTGATAATGGTTCTCCTTCATATCTTACTTTAAATCCAAAGGTTGCGACCACTATGTATTCGGGGCTTTTGTTGTCGTTTATTAAAGGGATGTGGACAGGTTTTTTTCCGGTTCAGTCGTCATAGTATTCCCTTCTCTTTAGCATCTGCTTAATTTGTGTACATCCAGATACATTGCCAGTTACCAATGGTCCTTGCAAATCGGTGTGATTTTCTAAAAACTAAATGCGATGTATAGGGCTGACTATCTATGCTTTACGCGGCACCCTTTCCTAAGCTAGCTAATTAAGAACTTCGATTAATGGGCTAAAGCTTGACTGGTAACAAACGTTGCTATCCCTCTGATTAAATTGCATATGGCAAGGATAATGAATAGTCAACTTGTGACGGCGTTAAGCTTCATTTAGTTATGGCGCAAAGGAAGATCTTTATCTCAGCTATTCTTTAGCGATGAACTTTCAAATACCGCCTTAGGTGCTAACACGGAATGATATGGCCACTACAATGGATGACTAGTAGCGTGGCTTGGTGCTTACTGTAAAGATACTTTAACAATCAGCGTTTTATATCATGAGAACTAAGTGGCTGCATTCAAGCAATGAACTATCGTTAAGTCTTATGTTAGACAAGATTGAAAAAAATAAATTTGTGTCTCCAAAGGAGCTCTCGCGATTAATCGGATTGATCTATACGAGTGCTTGGAATAACGACTGGGCGGAGGCTTTATCTTTTCTTATGCACTTAAGTGGCTCGAATAAAGCGATGCTTGTGCTTAGCATCCCCTCTCAACATCAACCACTAATAATGGAGTTCCACACCAACTTTGATTACGAACCTGACGTACTCGCACGTTACAGCGCTACCACAGCTCAAGACCCGTACTATCAACAAAGTTTGGTCTTTTCTGAGGGTGATTGTATTTGCTTTGATAAACAACTCGTTATTCAAACTGTAGCTCACCAAACCTATCAAAATGAAGTATTGTCCCCTCTTAATGCGCATCAAATCTTAGGTGCTGTACTTCTTCGTAATACCATCGCTGACGCATATGTAAGCGTTAATCGCGGTGAGCTAGACTTACCGTATTCAGAAGATGATATTTTGCTAATTGAAATGTTAGTTCCTCATTTTCAACAAGCACTAAAAATGTTCATGAGTCTTCAACTCTACCGCGAATACTTGTCCATCAGTCAGCGCGTCATTGAGCAAAATAGCGAAGCCTTGTTAGTCTGTGATAAAGACGCCGCTGTTCATCTTTGTAATCCTGTCGCACGGCAGCTAATTGAAAGAAGCCCTTGGCTTGAAATGCATGACAATACCTTGCAGATCACTAAGCAAAGCTTAAGTACATGGTTTAAAAGTAAGTGCGCTAAGGTTGCATCAAAATGTGGGCAAGGCATTAATTTCGGTTTTTCGGAAACAATTGATACGACATCTGAGCATCTAACCATATCCGTAAATGCACTAAGCCAAACATCAACACGTTCTGAGATTAAACTCGCTTGCTGCTTAGTTACATTATCTTGCGGGAATGTTCCAAATTGGCAGTTAGTGAAACTCAACTTTAAGCTAACAGCTAGTGAGCTAAGTCTGGTTCAAAACTTGTATTCCAAGATGAAACTAAAAGCTATATCACAACGAGATGGCGTGAGTTATAACACCTTACGCAGCCATCTAAAATCGGTGTTTAGAAAAACCCAAGTAAGCTCTCAATCAGAATTATTCATTCGCTTAATGGAACTATCTTAACCAAACGAGAATCAGTGAATTAAATCGCACCCTATTTCGGCGTACTAAGTTCTACAATCAAGGAGCTTTGATAAAGATAATAACAATTCATTGCAGTAGATTTGAACAAGTGTTTTGTCAATAACCTACATAGACAGCCTACGTACTTATCTGCAACCCCTTCTCTTTGTGCCCTATTGATGTCTTTATAAACTTTCAGGTTTTCAGCCCAAATCGTCAGGTTCTGTTGATTATATTTACACTATTTAGACAAGCAAAATGCCGTAAAACAAGAACCAATCAAGCGAGCACTAACTTGTCACACTAAAACACCCCCAAATGGGTCAGTCTATGGAGAATACAATTTAGATTCAATGGCTGATGAGAACCGTATAACTCATTGAATATTAGCTGCAACTTCATAGTGGCACCAATGTTGTAATGCCTGTTCTACAAATTTGGTAGAGATAATGCAGATGATGAAACTATTCGGACATATTTTGGCTTTGGCGTCTTTAAGCGCTATACAAATAAACGCTACATGGGCGACTCCCATTGCAATTGATTACGGTGCATTTACCAGCGCGACGGTAAATGCACATGTACAAGGTAGCGGTAATCCACATAGCTCAGCTGGGCAATCATGTAGCGTGGGGTTTGCACCGACCGCTCAAAATTATATCTGTCATGCTGGAAATTCTTTTGACCATGAAAAGTTTAAACTAACCTCAACGGATAGCGCCACAATTGAAGCTTCGGCTTGGAATGCGCAAGCTAGGATAGTCTCGAATAATACTGCAACCTCATTTGCTGACCTCGAAACTGGCGTTTTAAAAACATATACTAAATCTTCACCAGACAGAGATATAGCTGCTGGTAGTGGCAGAGTTTTTTCGGTAAATAATTATGCGATTGCTGAAGCGTGGCTAGAGGAAACCCTACACTTCAAAATACCAGTAGAACTTGCTGGCCTAGAAATTATAGTAAATCCGTTTTTTAATCTGCACGCAGAATTTTTGTCACCAACAAGCCCTTCAGACTCATGGTTAACTTTCAATGCTTTATATAAAGCTATCTATGGAGGTGCGGGTTATTTTCATAGTCAGGTAAGTGACACAAGAACGGTTTATGATAATACGAATATATACAAAGAGTTTGACGTGATTTTACAACATGAACGAGAATACAGTGAGGATGTTTACCTTTCTCTTAACTATGGAATGCACAATATCAGTACTTCTGCCGGAGAAATAAACGCTCTAAACACTGCAAGTACAGGGATCAAGGTTCCTTTTGATCTTCAATTTACCTCAGGTTCGCAAGTATACTTGTCTAAAACTCCCGATGAGAGCCCAGTATCAGTGCCGGAACCAAGTTCTATGGCAGTATTTTTGCTTTCGATCTTAGCAATGGGTTTTAGAGTGCGCGCTTCCGTTTTATTAACAACAATAGATAGTGTAATTATCAACGTTAGAGATAGTTTATCGTTGTTTAAAAATAATAAGACGCCGATAATTAGATAATAAAAGAACTTCACGAACTTAAACTAGGCGGTTCTCTGATTGTTTGTTGTTACAGAATATTAAGTGAAGTAGTCGCCTTGTTAAGCCTAACATAGTGCAGACTTTGTTGTTTATCTGATTTATTACAATGCACTTTATTCGCGTTACTTTCATAATCACAGCAATAGTTTTTTAAACTCGTCGTAAGTGCAGCTTTGTTAAATAGTGCCTTGATGTAAACCGACGTCGCTATTTCGCAAAGTACAAGAGTTATTGTTTTAACCATTTAGTAAAGCTTGGTTACTATCCTCACATTTAATAGTAATACCCTAAAAACGACTACACCTTGGCCTTGTTAAATAGCACTGTTATTATGTCAATATCCTTTACAATAAATTATTTATTCAATATATACACTTTCTAACACACTGAATAATAGTTATTTCATAATCTGGCTTATAATTTGCTTGCTAGTATTCAGTCGTAAGTTTTATACGAACTTTTATATAGATTCGTACGTGTTATGCGCCTAACCTAAATCTAAATACAAGGAACAAAGAATGCGATTGCTACAAATAAAAAGGATTTTAGTATTGTTAGTTAGTGTATCTTGGTTTGGTACCGCACAGGCTGGCATCATAACAATTCAATGGGATACAACTGTTGAGGACACTGATTTCGCTGATGTGTCCGTTGGCGAGTCAGCCAGTTTAGTTGTTCGATTCAACGCTCTTAGCAATGATTTGGCCAATTTGGTCGTAGATGCAACAAATTTCATTGATTACAGCATTCGTTTCTCTGCTAGTGGTGAGTTTGCTACTTGGAGTGTAGCCGCCCCTGCTACCGATTTGACTTTACTTGGTCCAAACTTGTTCGAGTTTAACAATTTAGGTGAGTTAAGCTCGGTTAACGAATTCTTTATTGAAGGTAATGATTATCTAACGAGTATCAACGGCTTATCTGATGTTGCTACCCTCTATAATGATGGTGAAAATTGTATATTATGTTCTAACGTTGGAGACATAGATGTTTTTGATGTTGATTTTGGTCTAAATCCGCAAGCTTGGTCGGTCACAACGCAGGTTCCTGAACCATCAACCTTAGTTATTTTTGCGCTCGCTGTTATAGGTTTAGTTACTCGTAGAAATACAAAACTAATAGCGATTTGACCCCCGCATGATTTACTGAGGTTGTTTTCGATAATCATGGTTTTATTGCAAGCTCAAATCACGGATTTCTGGTCTTGGTGATTTGAGCTTTTCGAAGTTAGATTAAGTACGTGTTAAAAGCAAAGAATACTATTGTTTGCTAGTCGTTAGCTTTAATCCAACTGACCATTCTCTAAAACGAAGCTTTAAATTCCTCAAGAAGTTTCTTCTGATGGTCGTTTAAATCTTGCGGCGTATCTACATGAATCGTTACCAATAAATCACCGGTGACACCTTTACGACTAGTAACGCCCTTACCGCTCATTTTAAATTTGCGGCCATTTTGTGTACCCGCAGGAATTTTTAGCTTGAATCGACTGTCCAACACGTTTACTTCCGCGTCACCACCGAGCGCTGCGGTAAACATATCAATATGAGTTGTAATACTAAGATCATTGCCATCGCGCTTTAGAAACGGATGCGGTCGAACCGCAATAGTTAACAACAAATCCCCATTCACACCGCCGTTTACTCCTGCGCTGCCTTTTCCAGAAAAACGAATTTTCTCACCATCTTTGATACCTGCTGGTATCTTGACGTTAATTTTCTTTTGTTCGCCATTTACTGGTAGTTCAACTATTTTCTCTGTCCCTTGAACGGCGTCTACAAATGCTACATGTAGCGTAAACTCGTGATCTTGCCCTTTTTGCGCTCTTGAGCGACCACCACGACCTTGAGAAAACAGATCTTCAAAACCACCAAAATCATGAGCTCCACCATGTTGGCGTTGCTGTCGAAATGCACCTCCAAACATGTCTTCAAAACCAGCGTGGCCATGCTGTGATTGCCTCGAACGAGATTGAGAGCCCGAACCATCAAAAGCGGCGTGCCCAAATTGGTCATATTGCCGACGTTTTTCAGTGTCACTTAAAATCTCGTAAGCTGTTTTAACTTGCTTAAAGCTTTCTTCTGCTACTGTATTACCTGGATTCTTATCCGGGTGATGTTTCATCGCCAATTTTTTATAGGCTTTTTTTATTTCTTTGCTTGAAGCTGTTTTAGAAACTCCAAGAATGGTGTAATAATCTTGTTTGGACATCGTTGCCCCTTACCAAATACCTAAGAAAAACTGAAAAGGACGTAGAAGTTGCCTTTTACGTCCTAGTATCAATGCTGATTTGATTATGAACTAGCGCGTCTATCCTCGATAGTATCTATCAATAAAACAAGGATTTATTTCACTTCTTCAAATTCAGCTTCAACAACGTCTTCTTCTGACGCGTCTTGTTCATCGGGTTGTGCCGATTGTTGTGCTTGCTGTTGCGAAGCTTGTACTAGTTGTTGCGTCAGTTGCACAAGCGCTTGTGTCTTCGCTTCAATAGCATCTATGTCATCAGCCGCTTTAAGCACTTCTAGTTCTTGAATGAGTAGCGTCACTTGTTGCTGCTCATCGGCGCTAAGCGTTTCACCTAAGCCTTCAATTTGCGTTTTCGACGCATGGATCGAATGGTCAGCTTGGTTACGCGCTGTTGCTAGTGCTTCGAACTGTTTGTCAGCTTCTTTGTTGGCCTCCGCTTCTTGTACCATGGCTTTAACCTGATCGTCGCTTAGGCCTCCGGACGCTTGGATGGTGATATTCTGCTCTTTCCCACTCGACTTATCTTTAGCCGAAACTTTAAGAATACCATCAGCGTCTAAATCAAAACTAACATCAATTTGAGCCATGCCCCTTGGAGCTGCTTGGATCCCTTCTAGGTTGAACTGACCCAAAGAGTTGTTATGTATCGACTGCTTGCGTTCACCCTGAAGCACATGGATAGTCACCGCACTTTGGTTGTCCTCAGCTGTCGAAAACGTTTGACTCGCTTTAGTTGGGATCGTGGTGTTCTTTTCAATCAGTTTGGTCATCACACCTCCCATAGTATCAATACCAAAAGATAAGGGAGTGACATCCAATAACAGAACATCTTTAACATCGCCAGCAAGTACACCAGCCTGAACAGCTGCTCCCAAAGCAACGGCTTCATCAGGATTTACGTCTCGACGCGCTTCTTTGCCAAAAAACTCAGCAACTTTAGCTTGTACCATCGGCATACGGGTTTGACCACCCACGAGTATAATATCCGAGATATCGCCTACACTTAGCTCAGCATCCGCAAGCGCTACCTTTAAAGGCTCAAGCGTTCTAGTCACAAGATCTTCGACCAAGGATTCGAGTTTTGCACGTGTTACTTTAACGTTCATGTGCTTAGGCCCGCTTGCATCAGCTGTCACATACGGCAAGTTTACGTCTGTTTGCTGGGCTGAAGACAATTCAATCTTTGCTTTTTCGGCAGCTTCTTTAACCCGTTGCATTGCTAATGGATCGGACTTTAAGTCAAAGCCTTGTTCTTTTTTGAATTCGTCTACTAAAAAATTAATCAAACGGTTATCGAAATCTTCTCCACCAAGGTGGGTATCCCCATTTGTAGCGAGTACTTCAAAGGTTTGCTCACCGTCAACATTGTCTATCTCGATAACCGAAATATCAAAAGTACCGCCGCCGAGGTCATAGACTGCAATAGTGCGTTCACCATCTTTTTTATCAAGACCGTAAGCTAGTGCAGCTGCGGTAGGCTCATTAATAATGCGCTTTACTTCAAGTCCAGCGATTTTACCTGCGTCCTTCGTGGCTTGGCGCTGCGCATCATTGAAATACGCTGGTACCGTAATTACCGCGGCAGTAACTTTTTCGCCAAGATAATCTTCTGCGGTTTTCTTCATTTTCTTTAGAATCTCAGCTGAAACTTGCGGCGCTGCCATTTTCTGGCCTTTTGCTTCAACCCATGCATCGCCATTATCGGCCTCAAGGATTTTATATGGCATGATTTCAAGATCACGCTGGATTTCTTTGTCTTCAAAGCGCCGACCAATAAGACGTTTGATGGCAAATAGTGTGTTGGTCGGATTTGTAATCGCTTGGCGTTTTGCCGGTTGTCCGACCAGGGTTTCGCCATCGGTATATGCAACAACCGAAGCAGTCGTGCGCTCGCCTTCTGCATTTTCTAATATACGTGGGGTGTCGCCATCTAAAACAGCTACACATGAATTTGTTGTACCTAAGTCGATACCAATGATTCTACTCATAATAATTACCCTTTCGCTTCGCATTATTTTGGCTAATGCAAAATCAATTTATATAAATGTATATTCACAAGAACAGATTTAAGGTCTTCGCCGTTAAATTGCTCGTTTATCAATCAAATACGTAAGCCAAGTTTTAAGCTTAATCACCTTGAATGTGATGCTGCTGAACCTTAGCTTTGGTGCCAATGCTTAAGTGAGTAAGCGAGGGACTATTTGTTGATCAAAATCTTACGTGCTTTCATCGCTTCGGGTACTAGGCGTACGAGTTCGATGTGTAGCAAGCCGTTTTCCATACTCGCGGATGACACGTTTACGTAGTCAGCAAGTTGAAATTTACGTTCAAAGTTGCGCTCGGCAATACCTTGATAAACGTAATTAGGCTTAGTCTCTGAGCAGGCTATGTCACCAGAAACAACAAGCATGTTTTCATTTTGAGTTAGTGATATCGAATCTTCAGAGAAGCCAGCTACTGCCATGGTTATACGGTAGTTGTGCTCATCTATCTGTTCGATGTTATATGGGGGGTATGCATTTTGAGACGGCTTTTTCTGGCTGTTCTCTACAAGATTGAACAGGCGATCAAAACCAATGGCATGACGGTATAAGGGAGAAATATCTATATTACGCATAATACTATCCTTTAAAAAAGCAATAGTTCTCAACGCATAAGCGAAGAGACAGAACACATACTCCTGAGTTTTAGTTAACCCACTAGACATATGGTTCATTGGTTAAACATGAAAGCAGCGTTCTGGCTCACCAGTGCATGCACTTCGTTATGATGACCGTTGACTCCCTACTAGAGGCGAATCGAGGCATCAATGAACTGAACTAACAATTCATGGTGCTAATATAATCGCTTGTCGCTTGCTTGTCAACATTTGGATTAGATTTTCTAATGGTTGTTTCGTATTTTATAAACGCAACTAACTTGCTACCGTGAGATCATAGACTTAAAAGTTTAGCGACGATTAATCTATTCACACGTCTTTGTGGTTAAAGCCTCTAATTTGGATATAGTTGGTCTATGAACTTAAAATTGAACACCCATCTGGGAGTAATAGTTGCTTATCAACACGATTTCTTACCAGATTTACGACAAGCAAAGTCCCCCGAATGTCTTAATGGATTAAAGTGCGGTGCAAAATAAAAGACTTTTCGAAACGAGATTCTAAGCTTAGAATGAACTGGTTATTTATACAGTGGTAGTTTATGAAAATTATTCCTCTTCTCGCCCATGCTGGCATTGTTGGCTTTGAGTCACCCGCTGCTGAATATACTGACTTAGAGCTCAGTCTAGATGAACTACTGATAGAGCACCCTAGTTCCAGTTGGATAGCTCTAGCTGTAGGTACCTCGATGACTGGGGTTGGAATATTCGACGGGGATATTCTTGTTATTGATAGGCATGAAACAGCTCGTAATACCGATGTTATCGTGGCTAACTTGAATGGTGAGTTCACCTGCAAGATTATTGATTTTACCGGGCGACAATTGTTGTCAGCCTGCCCTCACCATCGTGCGGTTTCGATTTCAGAACATGACGAGTTCACTATCGAAGGTGTTGTCTCGCGTTCGGTTCGTTGTCACCGCCCTAGCCCGTTGTTTACGAGTAAATCCTAGTGTTTGCATTGGTTGACGTTAATAGTATGTATTGCGCTTGTGAGCAAGTGTTTGACCCAAGCATACGGGGTAAGCCGGTAGTTGTGCTATCAAATAATGACGGCTGCATTGTCGCCGCAAATCGGCAAGCTAAAGTGTTAGGCATTCCAAAATTTAAGCCGTTTTTTGAAGTCAAAGCGCTGTGTGAAAAACATAAGGTTGTGGTTAAAAGCTCAAATTATGAGTTGTATAGCTCGCTTTCAAACAAGCTTATGGATGTAATTGGGCGATTTGCACCAGAGCAACATGTGTATTCAATTGACGAGTCGTTTTTGTCGTTTAAGCATTGTGCTGCAATACCGGATTTGCATGCGCAAGCAATGAGTATTCGCAGGGCCGCCTGGAAAGAAACACGTTTAGCGGTATGTGTTGGTATTGGTAACACCTTAACACTCGCAAAAGTTGCGAACCATGCGGCCAAAAAGCATGCCAATTACCATGGCGTCTGTGTGATTGAATCGGTTCAGCAACGCACAGAGATTTTAAAAGCTATGGATGTAAGCGAGGTTTGGGGAATTGGTCGTCAGCTATCAAAACGTTTAAAAGAGTTAGGGATCTCGACCGCCTATGCTCTGTCACAAATGCCAGCTAAAAAAGCACGTCGTTTTTTTAATGTGAATGTTGAGCGCACAGTACGTGAGCTCAATGGTGCACCGTGTATGTCGTGGGATGAAGCGCGCGCAGATAAACAACAAATTTTCTCAACCCGCAGTGTCGGTGAACGTATTACGGAATTAAACTCTTTAAAGCAGGCGTTAAGCCAACATATTGCAATTGCAGCAGCGAAAGCACGCAAGCAAGGCAGTAATTGCCGAACCATGATGCTGTTTACTGCCAGTTCTCCCCACGATGATAGACCAAAAAGTTTTCGTCGTACCCTTCAGTTCGCTTACGCGACGAATTGTACCGTAACCTTGACGAAAGCAATGAGCAACATAGTGCATGAATTGTTTGTCACAGGCGTACGTTTTTATCGAATAGGCGTGGGTCTAATAAACTTAGAACCTCAAGAGAGTAGCCAATTTGAACTATTTGAACAAAAACAAACCAATCCTGCATTAATGCAGGTGTTAGATCGAGTGAACGCACGTTATGGACGTGATTTTATGTTTGTTGCCTCGCAAGGCTGCGAGCAAAAATGGTCTATGCGCCGAGATTATTTAACCCCTCAGTACACCACCTCATGGCAGGATATTCCCAAGGTTAAATGTTAAGCCTTAAACTCGGCTTTATTGATTCTATCTATTTGAAATCATAATAGTCGCTATCACCCCCATTTAGGATGTTTTTCTTTACGCTATCTCCATTCCCAAATGGAGAATTTTGATGACTAAACCCAAGCAATTTGTAAAGAGTCTGCTCGCGACATCGATCATGGCTACGGCCACGATAGGAAGTGCTTTCGCAACAGATAAGGCACCAAACATTGTCGCAATCATGGTCGACGATGTTGCACCAATGGATCTTTCGGTATATCACCGTGGATTAGGTGCTATAGAAACACCAAATATAGACAGTATCGCTAAACGTGGTGTGATGATCAGTGATTACTATGCCCAAAGTAGTTCAACTGCAGGTCGTGGCGCTTTTATTACTGGCCAGTACCCTATTCGAACAGGTTTAACTGGCGTAGGGCAACCGGGCTCAAAACTGGGTATTAAGAAAGAAAGTCCAACCTTGGCTGAACTGTTAAAACTAAAAGGTTATGCAACAGTACACGTGGGTAAATCTCATTTGGGTGACAATAACAGCCATTTACCAACTGCACATGGGTTTGATGAGTATTACGGTTTTTTGTATCACCTAAACGTTATGGAAATGCCAGAGCAACCCGAATTTCCGAAAGATCCTAATTTCAGTGGCGTTCCGCGTAATGTTCTTCATACGGTAGCCACGGAAACCTTTGACGAAACTCGAGACCCTAGATTTGGAATCGTTGGTAAGCAAAAAATAACCGATAAAGGCGCTTTGGGCAAAGAGCGTATGAAAACAATTGATGAAGAATTTTTAGATTTCGCTACTGATTGGCTGGATAAGCACGACGCTAATAACGATAGTCAGCCCTACTTTATGTGGTACAACCCATCGAGAATGCACACCATCACCCATGTCCAAGAATCCTATGAAGGTGTTAGTCAAACATCAACCTACTATGACGCTGTAAAAGAGTTAGATGATCAAATTGGTGTTTTGATCAATAAATTGGAAGAGCAAGGAGAGCTAGATAATACCATCATTCTGTTTAGCTCCGACAATGGAGTAAACATGGACCATTGGCCAGACGGTGGCGCAGCTTCATTTAGAGGTCAGAAAGGAACAACATGGGACGGCGGTTTCAGAGTCCCTATGCTTGTTAGTTGGCCAGAAAAATTTCCACAAGGAAGCTATGTAGACGGAATGATGTCTGCTGAAGACTGGTTACCAACGCTAATGGCAGCTGCCGGCGATAGTGATATTAAACACGATTTATTGCAAGGCAAAACCATTGAAGGCACTGAGCGCGTTGCGCATCTAGATGGCTATAACCAAATGGATATGCTTGCTAACAATGCCGATAGTTTACGTCACGAGTTCTTTTTCTATAACGAAACCGATCTTAATGCGATAAGAGTAAACCAGTGGAAAGTACATTTGCGAACCAAAACGACGTGGACTGAACCGGCAAAAAACTGGCCGTTTGGCGTTTTAATTAATATTAAAGCCGATCCCTATGAGCGCTCACCAGAAACCCCTGGCTGGTATCACTGGATGAAACAAAAATCATGGGTATTACCAGAGTTCTATCAGGCGATAGGAAAATACCAACAATCACTTATCGACTACCCACCAGTGCAAAAAGGAACCGGCGTAGGAATGGGTAACAATACGATTAACTAAACGACGCAAGCGTTGTAAATTGGGATGGCGTTCCCGTTTACAACGCCTTCAATTTCAAGCGCTAACGAAAAATAGCTACAGTAAAATTCATACTTCACGGAAGGAGACCCCAAACCAAAGCGTTTAATAGAGGCCAGCATGTCAACCCAACTTCCATTTAGTTTGATAATTAAACCTGTAGGCAGTCAATGTAATCTTAGATGTAGTTACTGTTACTACATCAACAACGATAGACAACATAAAATGACTATTGATGTGCTCTCTGAAATGATTGCTCAACACATACAAGCACAGCCCGAGCACACAAGTTATGTGGATTTTATTTGGCATGGCGGCGAACCTATGATGCGCGGGCTTAGTTTTTATGAAAGCGTCGTGTCCGAACAAAAAAAATTAAAAACAAACAAGAAGATAAAAAACACACTGCAAACAAATGGGACGTTAATTACTGAAGCATGGGCAACCTTTTTCGCCGACAATAATTTTATGATTGGGATTAGTATTGATGGACCTGAGCTGGTTCATAATATTGGCCGCATAGATAAACGTGGAGACTCAAGCTATGAGAAGACAATAAAGGGTTTGGCCTTGCTCAACAAATACAACGTTGAGTTCAACACGCTTACTGTTATAAATAACCGTTCTTTTCATAGAGGAAAGGAAATCTATAGGTCTAAAAAAGAGCAAGGGTGTACTTATCTTCAGTTCCAACCCTGTATAGACCATGAGCTAGACAGAATTTCAGATCATGATTGGTCCTTAAGTGGCAGTCAATGGGGTACATTCTTGTGCGATGTTTTTGACGAGTGGTGTATCGAAGATATCGGAACAACATATGTTCAATTCTTTGAAAATTGTCTTGCGATACTGATGGACTACCCTAGCCAAATGTGTCACCACGCGCCAACGTGTGGGCAGCAACTAATCGCTGAGGCAAATGGTGAAGTGTTCAGTTGCGACCATTTTGCTTATCAAAGTCATTCATTAGGCCAGTGCACTGATCCCAGCGACAAGGAGTACTCTTCATTAAAAGAAATGGTCAATAGTTCCGATCAACGAGAGTTTGGTGAAAACAAAAGAAATCAGCTTGCTCAGCAGTGCCTTAGTTGTGATTTTTTGCCGCTATGCAACGGCGGGTGTCCAAAAAACAGAACACTAAGCACGCAACATAATGAGCCACTAAATTCATTGTGTATCGGCTATAAGCAGTTTTTTCACTATGCACTACCAAGGCTACTAAAAATGGTTGATGCAATGAAAAATGGCTACTCTCCCATGTGCCACCAACTATTTTGAGTTAAACTCCATACAAATTATACAAGCTTGTGATTGTGTATCGTCGATGGAAAAAGATTATAACCTGCTACACGTATTGGTGGTTTTGTTTCAAACAAAACAAACTGTTGCGGCCGCTAGAAAGCTACAGATTAGCCAGCCTTCAGTAAGCAGCATGCTAAAGAAGCTACGTGTACAATTTGCTGACGAATTGTTTGTACGTAATAAAAACATGTTGGAGCCAACGCCAAAGTGCAATGAATTAATGGACCGAATCCCGCAACTTCTCGAGATGATGGACGGTCTATATGAAACAAGCGGTAGTTGGGATGTGTCGCAGATGCGTGGTGAAATCACGCTTGTATTTCCAACAACACTAATGGCTCCAGTGGCACCATCACTGCTCGCTGAACTAAACCAACGAGCACCCGATCTGACCGTAAACTGTATATCGTGGGGAAGCGATACCATCAATCATTTGGAAGCTGGTGGCAATATTTGGGCCGTTGGCTACCTGCCAATGGAAACCAATAAAAATGTAATGCAACGTCCTCTACCGAGCGACCGGTTTATATTGGTAAAACGCGCCGGTCATCCTTTAACAACAAATGACCTTCAGTCAGTTTTGCGTCACCCTATTTGCTTGAGTGTTATCCCTGGTTATATTGAGGCTTCAAAAGCTGAGATGTTAATTAAGAAACACAAACTCGACAAATCAATAAGTGTACGAACAAGCGATTCGGCACTTATGCTAGAGCTGATTAAGAGCACAAATACGATCGGAGTAATGTCACATCGTATCGATTCAACCCTACCCAAACAGTTTGAGACAATGCCCCTTCCTAAAGAGCTTAAGAACGATACATTCCAGCGTGGAGTATCGCTTTTCTATCATGCTTCAAATCGGCATGCTCCATTTACTCAGTGGTTGTTTACTCAGCTTGACCAACAAATGCGGCAAAAGGATTAGTTAATTGGAGCAAACTTTGGAACAACTAGAGTCGCTGTTGAACTTGCACACTATTACTAATCGTAATAACTCATATTAAGCACTCTAAGTAGGAATTTTCGTATATTAGCTTCAACCAACGGAGGTTTTTATGCCAACAAGTCCTATACAATCATTTGTCCTTTCCTTTGTTTTAATAACGTCGTTTTTTTCCTCGACGGTAATGGCGGATGCTAGCCATACCCAAGAAGTTAACCCTGCGCAACAAGCCTTACACAACGAAGCTTACAACTTAGGTATTAGTGCTTATCTTTGGGGTTCTACGCTAGTGCGAATGGAACAGATAAGCCGACTGTACACCGATGTGTCCATGCCACAATCCGATACTAGCTACCGTGCCCCTTTAAATGAGTTTGGTCATGCTAGGCGCCTAAGTACGCCATCAGATACCGATATGCCAAGTGCAAACCGTGACACCCTTTATTCGAGCGCCATACTAGATGTTAGCGCTGAGCCTATTGTTCTTGAAGTGCCAGCGGTGACCGACCGCTATTATGTGATTAACATGTTTGATATGTGGCATAACCTATTTAAATATGTCGGCACCCGAGAAACTGGAGACATGGCAAAACAATTCTTGATTGTTCCACCTGGATGGGAAGCGAAACAAGATATTCCCCGAGAACTCAATATCATTGAAGCACCTACAACTAAAGTTTGGCTTTGGGGGCGCACTCAAGTTACCGGGGAGCAAGACTATGCACAGGCGCACTCAATTCAAGATCAATATAAATTAACACCGTTGAATGAATACATCACCGGCGAACCGTTACTCGATAATGTTGAACTAAAAGAGCACCATTTTTCTGACAATGACCCCTTGCGGTTCTATGCAGAATTAGGTGCTTTTATAGCCGAAAACCCACTTGATGAACGTCAACATGCCATGCTTGGGCAATTCAAAAAGATTGGACTTACAAAAAATGGTTTTAATGATAATAATCTGTCTGATTCAATCAGAAACGAACTTGTACGAGCCATTGAAGATGGCAAAGAAATTGTATCAGCGCAGGCAAATCCAACAAACCTAGAAATGAAAGACGGTTGGGTTTACACCTTTGCCTTAGATGCTTTTGGTGACGACAACGCCATGCGCTCATTGATTGCACATCCTTATCTAGGCGGACAAGGTCCAAAAGAAGCAATCTATCCTATGGCTGCCATCGATACCAATGGCCAAGCTCTAAGTGGCAAAAGTAATTACACAATGACCTTTGAAAAAGAGCCACCAGTTGGTGCCTTTTGGTCAGTCACTGTCTATGACGCACAAAGTAAAATGTTAGTTGAGAATCCGATTGATCGCTATGCAATTGGTAGCTTATCAGATCTTAAACGTAACTCGGACGGCTCGTTCACCGTTCAGCTTTCACCTGATGCACCTACCGATTTACAGTTGCACGACAACTGGTTACCTACACCTAGCGGTAACTTTTATCTATTAACTCGTTTGTACATTCCAGGAAAAGAGATCCTTAATATGGAATGGACGGTGCCAGGTGTAAAACCTCAGTAATGCGACATATGTTTACAGGCATGCGAAGCGTGCCTGTAACTAAATCTGGAAAACTTTAGTTTAACTCAGCAGTACTCAGCGTCACTAAATTGAAGATCATATAAACCAGATGGCGCTTTGGCTGATTTACGCGCAATAGTGGGAGATGGTAGATCCTAAGGTTGAAGTTTACGGTTTTGATTTCAAACATAGTCAGAATACACGTATAGTAATTTGACGACATTATCGAAAAACTAAGCATGCGGAGTTCCAGTGAAACTGATAGATAAACTCACCAAACCCATGGCATACACTTCAACCTTTGATCTAGCTGATCTTGAGCTGCAACTGCCAGCTAAGCAGTTGTGTTGGGAGTTTAACCAAATTGCTCCCAGTGATAACAACAAAAAAGTTGAAGTGTTAACTAAGTTGTTTGGAACCTACCACCGGATGGTGTTTGTAGAACCCACTTTTCGCTGTGATTACGGCTTTAATATTCACTTTCATGGCATGGCGCTAATTAATTACAATTGTGTCATCCTTGATACGTCACCAGTTAATATTGGCGCAGGCGTATTTATTGCACCAGGCGTATGCATAAGCTGTGTAGGTCATGCTATCCACCCTCAACAACGGGTTGAAGGTGTAACAACATCTGCTCCTATCACAATTGAAGATGAAGTATGGATAGGCGCAAACGCCACTGTGTGTGCAGGCGTAACTATTGGTAAGGGTAGTATTATTGGCGCTGGCAGCGTTGTTACTAAGGATATACCAGCAGGAGTTATTGCAGTTGGTAGTCCTTGTAAGGTGCTTCGAGCCATTACCGAACAAGATAGACTTGAGCTGGTTTAAACTTTGCGAAATTGTATAGAAAGCTTAGCTATACTTTGCGTTTAGTTGTGAATAGTCCTTTGCTCTTTTATTGCTTGTAAGCTGCAAGTTAATTGGCTGGAGACCACCATAATTCTTGACGTTGGATGGGGGTTGCCAATGGTAGTAAAGGATTGTCCATTTTTATGATGGTTCTATTTTTCAAATCAGCTCTTTTTATGTGCTCGCCAAAATGGTCCTCAAAAATGGCTTGTAGGCTGCCATCATTGACCATCTTTTCTAAGCCATCCGCTAAGCGCTTAGCAAGGCGCGGATATTGAGGTGATACGAAGACATAGCTTGGTGCAGGTATATATAATGCGAGGGTCGATTCGACGGCTAGATTTGGTAGCGTTTGTATACGTTCTTCGAACTCATCATATATTTCATGTACCCCTCTTGGACTAAACCCAAATCGTTTTCGATTTAGCATACTAAAAATAGATTCGTAATCTGAGGTCGTAACAACATCAAACCCCAATGTTTCCATCACTCTAGTAATCGTCCAACTTTGGCGTAATCCTACGGGAATATTTTTTAAGTCGGCTACTGTTTTTACACCTCGAAATAACTCAACATCCTCTTTGTTTATAAGCAGCAGGCGATAACTAAGTATTCCTCGACGAACTGGGATACGTATAGGGATAGTTTTGTTTTCCCAACTTTGATTTGTTAATGCGATAAACACGTTTAACTGTTTACCTTCTACCATTTCGTTTAGCGCTCGCAAGGTATTCATGCGAGGAGCAGTGTCTGAGAAACGATAACTGCCATAATTGGAGACGGTTTTTTCCATCGCAGTAGTAAGAACTTCACGCTTGTAGCTCATACGGCTATCAACGTCTGACTGACCGGATTCAAAACGAATTTCATCCATAGCGAATGAAGTTCCGCTGGTGGCCAGATAAAGAACCAGCAATAGTAAATTTCTAAAGCCAAACAATTTCTGGTTGATAGCTAACGAGATGAGGTCAATGTTAAACAAGGTTTTAACCACCTTATATAAGCCTGTGTATAAATGCGGTTCTAATATATTTAAAACCAACAAGTTGTTGGTATGTATTGGATAATTATGGATACCTACAAAGTTTAGATCATTGATGTAAAACCAGCGAATTAAGATCAGGAACATTCTAGAGGATTGATAAGCGGTCTGGCCCATTATGAGTAGTGGTTTTGAATTGCTTTGCAAGTCGATATACCGGAATGCATTAAAAAATGTTCCGGTATATTAATTGCGCGCGAAAAACCTTTTCCTTTTCACTAATCTCTAGATAAGGCGTCTACAGGATTAAGTCTCGCAGCATTTCTAGCAGGCAAAAAGCCAAAGACAATGCCTATCACCGTTGAGCAAGCAAAGGCAGCAATGATGGATGTGCTTGAGTAAATCATTTCAAATTCACTGTTACTATATTGGAAAACTTCTCCAACAAGATACGCTAAGCCTATTCCAAGAGCACCGCCACAAAAACAAACCAGCACTGCTTCGATTAAAAATTGGCGCATTATATCGGTCTGCCTTGCGCCAACAGCCATTCTTATTCCGATCTCACGGGTACGTTCGGTTACCGAAACCAGCATAATGTTCATGACGCCAATGCCGCCTACCAGTAAAGAGATGAAAGCGATTGCGGATATCAATAAGGTCATCGTTTCAGAGGTTTTGGTAATATTTTGACGTATGGTATCGGTATTGATGGTGAAAAAATCGACGGTTTCGTGACGCATGGCAATTAAATCTATTATCCCCTGCTCTGCGACATCACTATCAACATTGTCACTGATCCTAACTGTTATATCATCGACATAGTTTTGCCTAAATATGCGTCCAGAGACCGTGGTATAAGGCAGCCAAATATTAAGTTCATCGCTGCTGCTCGACACGCTATCCAGAGCTTGGGTAACGCCGATAACTCGCACCGGAAGTCGACCAAGGAAAATAACACTACCTAGTGCATCGCCATCTGCAAACAGTTCTTGCTCTGTATTTGAGTCAATAACAGCTACTTGCTCTAGTGATTCGATACTGTCTTCGCCAAAGAACTGACCTTGCGCCAAGCTGTAACCCCGAACTCGGAAGTACTCTGTACCAACGCCTTGAATCGAACCGCTTACGGTTTCACTCGAATAACGAATCGCAACATTTGCCCTAACGGTAGGGGTTGCGCTGTCGACAAAAGGTAAATTGCTTAGTGCTGTAGCGTCATCCGCGGTAAGGGAGCGAACTCTTGCAGAGCGCCGATCTCCGCGTCCAGTGCCCGGCTTGATTTCAATAGTATTGGTGCCCATAGATGAAATATTGTCTAGAATCTGTTGTTGAGATCCCGCACCCAAAGCCACAACCGATACTACCGATGCAATTCCAATAATAATGCCTAACATGGTTAAAAAAGTTCGTAATCGGTGATTAGACATAGCAATTAGCGACATTTTTAGGGCTGCAAAATATCGAGACCAATTCATCCCTTTGTTTACATCTGCTTTTTGATGCAAGCCTTGCTGAGTCGCAAGTTTTGGATAGTTTGGTTCTTGACTAGAAGCATTTGATGTATCGCCAATTATTTCACCGTCTTTGATTTCGATTATTCGGTCAGCAAAGGCAGCAATTTCGGGATCGTGAGTCACTATAATAATAGTGTGTCCATCGGCGTGAAGTTCACGTAGAAGTTTCATCATCTCGGCGCCACTGCTACTGTCTAAAGCGCCCGTTGGCTCATCGGCTAAAATGACATCGCCACCGTTTACTAAAGCTCTAGCTACACTAACCCGTTGCTGCTGCCCGCCGCTAAGCTGCGCAGGTTTATGGTCTAGGCGATCACTTAATCCTAAACGGCTTAAGAGTTTTTTGGCTTTATCCTGACGGGTGTTTTGTGCTTCATTGGCATATAGTGCTGGAACTTCGACGTTACCAACGGCACTTAAATCACTTAATAAGTGGTAGCGCTGGAAAATGAATCCGAAATACTCACGACGCAATGCGGCCAAATCGTCTTCGTCCATAGCGGACGTATCTTTACCATTGATGAAATAACTGCCTTGGCTTGGTTTGTCTAAGCAACCCAGTATGTTCATTAAGGTCGACTTACCTGAACCCGACGCACCGATGATTGCAATCATTTCTCCACGCATGATTTGCAAGTTAATGTCATTAAGTACCGTTAATTGCTGATCACCGGCTGCAAAGCTGCGCGTTACGCCTTTGATGTTTAACAAAGCATCAGTCATCAGTTATAACCTCATTCCTTGACCAGGGCCACCGGCTCCGGGTCCACCAGCACCTTGACCGAGCATAGACGTACTGCCAGTCAATGAGAAACTTGAGGCTGTTTGATTACTTTTTGTCGACTCGCCAATCACAACTTGGTCGCCTTCACTTAGTCCTGATAGGATTTGAGCGTAAACCTTATTATTCATCCCTACTTCAACGTTTCGATATTCAAGTTGTTGGTTGTTTAACACGGGGATTTGATAACTGTCTTGCGTGCCTTGTTTTAGGATTAATACTTGAGATGGGACGAGTAACGCATCCTTAACACTTTCTAACACAATGGACACCTGTGCGGTCATGCCTATGCGTAGTACTTGATTTGGGTTCTCTACATCAAATAAAGCGTTGTAGTAGATTGCTTCGTCATCTCCAATCCTTAAATCGCTATCATCGCCGGTAAGTAGGGTTGGGCCAGGCTCTATGGCACGAAGAACCCCACGAAAGGATTTACCGCTTGCACCAAGAATGGAAAAATAGGCTTCTTGTCCTGACTTAACATTAATGATATCCGCTTCAGATACTTGCGCTTTAATTGTCATTGTATCAAGTTGGGCTAATTCAATAATACTCGGTGTGCCTTGATTGTTATTTACTGTTTGCCCCTCTTCAACTGATACATAAATAACGGTGCCATCAATGGGCGATGCAATGCTGGTGTACCCCAAATTAAGTTCAGCGTTATTGACATTGATAATTGATTTTTCTTTCTCGGCATTAAGTTGATCAAGCTCTGCTCTATAAACCGCAAGTGTTGATTCTGCTGTATCAAAAGAGGATTGAGATGTTGTACCCGTGGCCAACATCTTTTGGTTGCGTACGTATTCTGCGATCGCTACTTTTATTTCTGCTTGCTTGGCTGTGTATTGAGCATTAATACTTTTAAGCGAAGCTTGAGCTTCTTTAAGTGCATTTTGCTGGGTCAAATTATCAATTTCGGCTATTAAGTCACCCTGCTTCATTTCGTCGCCCAGCTGGACGTCAATCTTGCTGATCATTCCCGATACTTGTGCGCCAACACTAACAAGTTTTGACGGGTAGATAACTCCGTTGGTAAGCACCACTGTTTCTAAATCACCGCGCCGAACTTGGTCGGTGGTAAATTGCGTTTCAACAGGCTTCGCCATACTGTATTGATAGCCGAGCCCAGTGGCGATACCGGTAATAACAAGTAGCGATACAACAGTTGTCTTTAGGTGTTTAATCATGGTTATTCTCGTGACAAAGGGTAATTAGCAACCTTATAAAACACGTTAAAGCGTGCTTAACTGGCTAATCACATCAAAATAAGTTGAATTAAGTCTATCGAAGAACGTTTTAGCATGGATGACAATGCTGTCATTTAAGCGTTATAAGTGACTAGATTGAGGCGAGAACACTATTTATGAGATTCGCACTAACGATTAACTTGCCAACTTAGATACTTACACTAGAAACATGAGTTTTGATAACAGCAACCAAACAAGAAATCAGGCTATGGGGTTCACGTTTGCCAACAATGGGCTACTTCAAAACCCGTTCTAAAGTAACCCCATTGTTAACGAAGTGGCCTGATGTCGTTTGGCTGAGCTTTTCAACACCTACGAGCAGTCTTTAGCGCACTGCTGTTGGCTTTCAGTACCGTCGCAAATACCGTCGCCGCAGTATTTCTTTGGAGACTTGTTGTCACTATTTTGGTTGTCGTGTGCTACTGCTTTTTGTTTTTTTCTGCTTTCGCCTGAACTGCTTGCACTTGCACGACTAAAGTTTTCAACCGTCTGTTTGCCTTGAGCGTCACTTAGCACAAACTGGTATTGGCCATTTTCATCCCAGCTATAGCTTAACTGGTGGGTTTTTCCATTTAGGATGTATTCTAAATTGTAGCTAGATTGCCCTGTTTTGCTAAAACCACTAATGCGAGCATTATTTAAAGGACCGTAATCAGCAGTACGTACCGGAGTCGATCGCGGCTGAGGAGTGACCTGGTCTTCCGGCGCATTTGCTAATGAATCAACTTGAACTTCTCCTCGAAACCCTGCGATAAGGTAAGGTGGATAGTCGGTTGCATGATACTGATAAGAGCCGCTTTGGTTAAACCGGCCTAAATATTCATCTAGATGTTCGTCGGTCTGAGAATAAACCGGAAAACCATCTAGTGCATAGGCTATCGGATTGCCAGCCCCTACAATTTGCTCTAGGTGTTCTGGTGCCAAGTGGTAATGGTAATCATCTGCGCGCCCACTATGTCCCCCCCAGTTATCAAGCTCCCCAATATCTGCGGCATATTCACCACGATTGTTTAAGGCATTGAAAATTGGGACGCCATTAACAGCGATGGCAATTGCACCTTTATGGAAATGGTCTTTAGTTAACAATGGTGATGTTGCTAAAACTGGATTGAGCGGGATCTTCCAACTATTACTACCGCTATAGTTTTGAGGGAGTGGCACTTGTTGCTGCCAGCTGCTTATACCAACCATCATGTTATGTTCAGGCAAACCATTCGATTCGATACTGACAAAGCTTTGATCTTCACTGCTAGTCACATTTTCGAAGTGGCTAAAGTGTGAATGGATATCACCGTGCGGGTCTTGGCCTTGACCAACTGGAGACTCGCTACCGTCACTAACAGTTAAGCGACAAAGTATGGTGTTGTCTTTTTCTAGATCAGCTGTCCAGATAAGTTTTGCACTCGGAGCCCATTGTATTTTCTCAAAGCCACCTTTGGGCCGAACTTGGTCTGCGGTGTACTGGGTTGCTGGTTGCCAAGAACTGTCATCAAAACTTGGAAGTGTCCAAGACTGCGGCGCGGTAACAACTTGATACAGACATGAACCTTCGCCAGCAATCGGTGTGGACGTTTCAACACAGCTACTGTTTAAGGGCGCTTTATGAATAACCATACAACGCATGGCACTGTTAGAAACAGCAACAACATTATCCGATCCTGATTTTGTAACTTGAGTAATGAACCCACCATCTCCGATTTGTTGTCGATTTGAACCAATATATTCAAGCCCGGTGTCGTTCTCTTTAAAGTCTTTAATTTCAAATGCTAAGACAAAGGGCAATGACGCTTGAAATTGTTTAGTTTCGGCATTAAATGAACGCTCAGTGTCAATTGAAACCGAGTCCTCCAATAGCAGCTGCCCATCAATGTATGCCGTGAACCAATTGTCGGCCCACACATCAATCCCATAACTGGTTATTTCAGTGCCACTTAACCCAGTACTAACAAGCCAGCATGCACCACAGAACCTTACAATTGGAAATTTCATCGGTTTTTATCCCTGTCTTCGTATGATGCCGTAACCGTGACTATCGGTTAGTCGAAGGCCATTAACACCTAGTTGGTGATTGCATCATAGCAACCCATAGCTGTTCTCGGATGACAATGCTGTCATTTACCCAGTGGTAATACCAATAGCATTGCTACGACATCCGGATTGCTTGATTCGAGGATTAGATCGCCACCGTGAGCGCGCGCAATTTCGCGCGATAAACTTAAGCCTAAACCGCTACCTGAAATCCCCTGAGTATGCGCAGGATCGCCACGATAAAAGCGATCAAATAATTGACGTCTATGGTCAACTGACAAAGGTAAACAATAGTTGCTAATCTGTATCTCTATCACAGATCCATTTTGTTTAGCCTGAATATTTATACCCCTTTCATGCACACTGTAACGTACTGCGTTCACTAGTAAGTTGTTTAACAGTTGCCTGAAAAGAACACTATCGGCCTTAGCAATAAGATCACGTTGGATTGAGCAACGTATAACTAAGTCTTCAGAAAACAGTTCGAAGTCGGCAGTCATTACGTCTAACAGTTCGGTAATATTGAGCGGTTCAAGATGCAGCGCCATTGAGCCTGAATCGGCTTGTGAAAGCAGTAGTAGCTTACGTGTTATGGCTGACAAGTGCCCTACTTCGTCCAAAATGGCATTTAGGTCTAATTGAGAAGGATCGGCATGTGTGACAGCTTGTTCCAGTTTACCCCGCAATACAGTGAGTGGCGTTTTTAGTTCGTGGGCGGCATCCGATGTAAAACGAGAGGTTTGCTGAAAACTATCTTCAAGTCGATTTAGCATGACATTATAGGTGTTAATTAAAGCTTCAAACTCTTTATCTTCTTTGCGCATAGGTAAACGATGGCTAAGGTCTTTTTGGGTAACTTTTTCCATCGATCTATTTAGACGATTGATAGGTCGCATGGTGTTACTAGCAATAAACCACGCACCGAGTATGCATAACAACACGGAGAAAGGAATAACCACAATCAGCGCTGTACGCAGGGTATTGATAAAATCGCTAGTGGTTGCGGATACCTCAACAGCAATAAAGCTGTGAAAGTGTCCGTCGCTAGCAAATCCGCTTCGCCATTGGTTATCTAAATGGTCGAAAGAAACTAACTGACATTCAAGCTCAGAAGGCTTTTTAGTTGCCACTCCATCATTAGTATTGGTATATAGCGATAGCGAACTGACAATGTTTTGAACATTCAAGTTTGTTGACTGAGCTAAGATCCCTTGTTCGTCTGAGTTAACCAACAGCATTAATTCACTAGCTTGGTTAATCCTTAATTTATCAACTAGATCATCGACAAGTTTGTCTGTTGAGTAGTTTGGGTCATCCATCATAGAGAGTCGAGATGGAGGAGCATTTGGTTTGGTCCTTGGAAGCATTCGTTTGGCTTCCATACACAAACGGTTATCAAGATGAGCGAGTTCCACCGTCATAATGCGCGACCAACTTAGGCTGGTCACCAGCGCTAACACAGCGCTTACGGTTAAAATAGACATGGCGAATATTCGGTTTCGAAAATACATGTTGATATCTTAGCGGGGACTTAGGCGATAGCCTGTCCCGCGGATTGATTCAATGGCTGGCAGCTGTTGCTGTTCTGTTTCTAGTGAAGAAAGCTTACGGCGTATCCGTTTTATACAAACATCGACAACATTGGTACAAGGGTCAAAGTCGAATCCCCAAACATGCTCCAACAATTGACCGCGAGTGAATACTTGATTGGGTGAGCGCATAAGATGTTCAAGTAAACTGAACTCTCTACTGGTGAGCTCTATCGTTTTAGCTTGGCTGGATATCTTGCGATTCAAGCAATCTAGTGTTAGCAAGCCAACTTCAATCAGATGTTGTTTCGTCCCTTCTTGGCGTCTAAGTAATGCATGAATACGGGCGCTAAGCTCTTCAACGTAAAAAGGTTTGGCTAAATAATCATCTGCTCCAAGCTCTAAACCCTGAACGCGATCACCTAGTTCATTTCGCGCAGTGAGTAGAATAATTGGCGTCTTATTACCCGCTTCACGAAGTGATTTAAGGATATCCAGACCATCACGACCTGGCAGCATAATGTCGAGTACGATGGCGTCGTGAATATTTCTGCTCGCTTGCGCATATCCTTTATCACCGTCATCGCAGTGGGTGACTTCAAATTGTTTTGCTCGCAAACCATCGCAGATAAAGTCGGCAATTTTTTGTTCGTCTTCAACCAACAGAATGTTCATAGCTAAGGTCCTAGGGCAGAGCTCTTGAGTATCTCATCAGCACACTTGTTCAATCAACAAGTATGACAAGATGGTCATATTTAAATCCTCCGTATAATGCGAACAAGCAGCCTTAGACATGCTTATGTAGATTGATTATGAGAATTATTAAGCTGAGTCTGATAGGACCTCTGCGTTTTATAAACAGAACCGTATTGTGATGCTCTGTATTTGCACACTGTGATCTTTTCTTTGCCAAAGCACGTAAGTAGTGCTGCGATAGCTTGGCCTTATGGAGTTATAAAACTATGTGATAGCTTAGCTATTTAGTGGGTCTAAGCGCCAATTGTAGTCACAGCTTAGTTTAGAAAAATATGGTCAGCAAGCAGCTTATCGGAACGGACTGATTTTTAGCTTATTAAAGGACAAAATATGAAGCAACTACCCTTGTTAACAGCATTGTCGTGTGCAGTCTTATTGCCCGCCCAAGCTAATGACATTATACATGATGCAGAGTTTGGGATCCTTAAACGTCAACATGCTCAAGAATGGCAACGCCAAGACCTAGAAGTTGATAAAAAGCTTGCTGAAATACGGAAAACAAATGGTGATAAACGACCCAATATCGTTTATTTTTTGGTTGATGATCTGAGTTATGGGCAAATGGGAAATCGCAAGATGAACCATGTTATGGGAGTCTCTACTAAGAACATCAATGACTTTGCCAACCAAAGTTTATCTCTAGAGCGGATGTATACAGAGCCTTCGTGTACACCAACTCGCGCCGCAATGATGACAGGGCGTCATCCAATCCGAAGTGGTTCCAGTGAAGTTAAAGTTACGCTAGTCGGTGAAGGTTTATCAAAAGATGAAGTAACTATAGCGGAGGTACTATCTGCGTCAGGCTACAATACTGCCCACATTGGTAAGTGGCATCAAGGCGACATAGAAGAATCATACCCACACAATCAAGGCTTTGACTTTGCCGCTTTTCCTGCCCACCAACAAGTTCAATTGTCGTTAATGACTAAAGAAGCAGCGTTGGCCAACAACCTATTTGGTTGGAACGAGTCGATGCAGAATAATGATTTTGTTATAGACCAAACCTTTAGACCAAATGGCATGGTTACCGGACTAGAAGCAAAAAAAGGCGGGCTAGCTACCGAAGTTCATATGCCTGCCGGCCACGAATGGAGTCAAGCGGATTACCATGCCATGAATGTCAGGTATCAAGAACAAGCGCTTGAACAACTCGAGTTGCTAGCAGATTCCGACAAACCGTTCTATATGCAATATTGGCCTTTATACCCTTTAAACTTTGTACATGACCAAACTCCAAATAAAACCAGGAATGGAGGGTTCATGGTCGAAAAACTTCAGTTGCTTGATACTTGGTTTGGAGAGTTTACCGCCAAACTTGATAGTTTAGGAATTTCAGATAACACCATTGTCATTCTAATGGCGGACAATGGTTTGATGTACCACTACGGCGGTCCATCTGGATTAAGTCAACTTATCTACCGCGGTGGTAAGACGGACTTTTTGGAAGGCGGAATACGAACAGATGCCTATGTACGTTGGCCGGGTGTAATCGAAGAAAATTCCGCAGCTAGTGATATTATCCATGTCAGTGATTTGTTCACAACGATTGCTCGAATTGGACAGGCTACCGATAATATACCTAGAGACAGAGTGATAGACGGTATTGATCAAACGGCCCTATTATTGGAAGGCGAACACAATGGCAGGCGCGATTATGTTTATGTTTACCAGAACGAAATCTTAGCTGCTGTGGTTAAAAATGAGTTTAAAATGCATACACCAACTGCTGGGATGCCAGGTGCAGCCGCCCCTGTGTTTAATGTTTACCGTGATCCTCGCGAAGAAAACCCGCATATAGGTATGGCACTATGGTCAGGGGCTTCATTTCAAGACATGATCAAACGCCATGTGATGACGATTCAAAAATACCCACATCTTCCCTTGGGTAAAGATGCTCCGTACTCAGGAATAGTTAATCTGAGGCCTGAAACCCAGAAGTTAGTCGAAGACTTCAATTCCTGGCATTAAAGTGAAAAAAAGGCCTTAGTATAAGTTTATACTCGGGTCTTCCATCCAAATTTTCAGAACTTTCTTAAGCTGTGCACCTATCAATCCAACTTCTAACCAACACTGACTTGAACTATTATCTAAAAATTATAAGCCATCAAGCTACGATTATATTTACATTTATCCACACATCAAAGTGCTAAACTCGTTGTTAAAATTGGGGATGTTTATGCGTCTACCTACGCTTGCTACGACTACGATTAGAACCACTCTTGGTATGCTTTGAACGCTTTTGTGTTTGTTTTAGATACGTCGGGTCAGGCTCAAAATTGCCATACAAATCGTCGTCGCTTTCATCAACAATTGGTTTTATTGCTAGCTCAAATCCCGGGACTAGCGTTTGCGTAAAAGTGCGCCCTATTAGTTTCTCGATGGACTTGAGCTGCTTCGACTCATCGTCACTGAACAGCGAAATAGCTAAACCTTTATGTCCAGCCCTGCCAGTACGTCCAATTCGATGAACATAGTCTTCGGCAACAAAAGGTAGATCTAGATTAATCACGCATGACAGTCGACTTAAATCAATCCCTCTTGAGGCGAGATCTGTAGCAACTAAGACTTTTATACTGCCGTCTCGAAATCCACCTAAAACTTGCGTTCTAGCATGTTGAGTGCGATTGGCATGGATTGACGCGCCACGTATTCCAACTTGCTCCAAATTCGTAACCAAATTGTCAGCACCGTGTTTAGTGCGGCAAAAGATGAGTACTTGGTTCCAGCTATTACTTTTGATCAGATGGATTAGCAGTTCGGTTTTGCGGTTTTTGTCTACCGGATGTACACGTTGTGAGATAGCTTCCAAATTAGAGGTTTCGGGAGAAATTTCTACGGTCGCAGGACTATTTAACATGTCTTCAGCCAGCAAGCGAATTGGATTGGTAAAAGTTGCGGAAAACATTAAGTTTTGTCTTTTAATTGGCAACAGCTTTTGAATGTGACGTATATCGTCTACAAATCCTAAATCTAGCATTCGGTCCGCTTCGTCTAAAACTAGTATTTCAAGCTTGTCGAAGGATAAGGCTTGTTGAGTGTATAAATCGAGTAAGCGACCAGGCGTAGCAACCAGTACATCAACGCCGGACTGCAGTTTCGCTATTTGTGGTTCTATCCTAACCCCACCATGTACAGCTGTGGTGCTAAGATTCGTCAAACTGCTATAACTTAGTATTGCTTGACCCACTTGTGCTGCCAGTTCCCGAGTTGGTGTAAGGACAAGCGCTCTAATATGATTGTCAGTAGCAGCGGTCCCCTTTGTCAAAAGCTGTAGCATAGGTAAGCTGAAACTAGCTGTTTTTCCGGTTCCAGTTTGAGCGATGGCTATAAGGTCTCGTTGTTCTAGAACCAAAGGAATTGCTTGTTGCTGTATGGCTGTCGCTTTTGTATAACCCTGTTCGATTAGAGATTGTTGCAATTCTTTACATAGGCTAAAGCTGCCAAACGACATAATGAATCCTTAAATAGGTACTGGTGGTGTTAAGCGAGTGACGTTTAAACATCCGGTGATGCTTTGAGAAAAATAATAAACGTAAGATCTGAGTGACGACTTCGAACGCATACTACAGCCAAAGTTGTAATCAAGGATAGTTATAATTAGGATTTAATACCGCGAAAACTATACCAAATTCGACCGAGGCACCAACCTACAACATCGTACTAACAACAAGCCCTACAGGCCAGTGTTAGAACGATATGGAAAACAGCTAATGTTACCTAGCCTAGCTTTTTTTACTAGTTGATCCACAGAGGATTACTGGTGATCAGGATACCTGTCAGTTATTTCTGTCATCTCATCTACATGGCTGAGTACCCAATCGACAATTGTAGGATCAAAATGCGTACCCCGCTCACGCTCTAACAGCGCTAGAATACGACTTAATGGCCACGGTTCTTTATATGAACGTCGACTACCTAAAGCGTCAAATACATCTGCTATCGAAACTATACGCCCATAAATATGTATATCTTCGCCACTTGTGCCTTCAGGATAGCCACTTCCATCCCATTTTTCATGGTGCTCACCTGCAACGATAGCAGCAGATTTAAGTATTTCTCGGTCAGAACGTTGTAACAGTTGGTAGCCCATTATCGCGTGAGTTTTCATAATTTCGAACTCATCTTCTTTAAGCCTACCGGGCTTATGTAAAATAGCGTCGGGGATCCCAATTTTTCCGAAATCATGTAATGGTGATGCAACTTTTAAAATTTCTGCTTCGCGTTCGCTTAGGCCCAGTCCGATAGCAATCAGATAGCTATATTCAGCAACGCGTCGAACATGATTGCCGGTCTCTTTAGAACGAGTTTCAATAGCTTCGCCAAGCATATAAACCATATCGCGCTGCGTGCCCTCAATTTCGTCTCTTAAAAGGATGTTCTCATAGGCTATCGCAACATTTTGCAAAAATAGTTTTACTAGATCAGCGTCATCCTCTGATAAGGGCTTATTGCTGCGTAAGTAAATGATATCTTCACGCTCAGGGCTAGGTTTGAAATAGCCAACGTATGCCTCATCACGCACCACGACACTTTTGCAATCCAGTGCTTCTCGAATAATTAAATTTACGTCTTCGGGAAGCTTATGATCTAAGTCTTCTCCAATTGCATCAACATATTTACCAGTTGCTGCGACAACTTCAATTTTGTTTTTACTCATCCTACGTTCAATTGCGATACTGTCACAAAATCCATAAAGACTATTACCTTGAACATTTAGAACAGCAATTAATTGTTCAAGCACTGCCTGAATGAAACCTTGCAACATTTTGGGTCTAAACATTTCACTCGAAGACTCGATGACACGGCGTAAGCCTTTACGGTTTGCCTCTAAGCTTTCGAGGTCACGGTAGGAACGTAAAGTGGTCAGCATAGTACTAAATAGTTTTTGAGAAGTTAGCTCAGATTTTTCTTTGTAATCGTTGATATCAAAATCAAGAATAACTTTGCGCTCTGGTGCTTCTCCGGGTTGACCTGTTCTTAGCACCAAACGAATCAAACTGTTTTTTAATTCATCACGAATGTGCCGAATTAGATCTAAACCTGCGCTATCGTTTTCCATTACAACATCAACAAAAGCAACCGCTATATCGCTGTGATGTTCGAGGATTTCCATAGCCTCCTTTGCACTAAAGGCGTGAATAAATTCAATCTCTCGTGCCTCGAACACAAATTTTCGTAAGGCAAGCTTGGTGACGTCATGAACACCTTGCTCATCATCAACAATTAGAACTTTCCATGCTGGAGCTCTTTGTACCGTTGGCAATGACTCTTCGGGTGCAAAGATTAAATCTAAGTCTTCAGGCATTATTTGTCTCCTCGCTGATAATTGGCAGTGTTATTTCAAAATGAGCTCCGGACCATTCTTCATCAATAACTTCTATTGTTCCATTTAATGTGGTCTTGACTAAATTGTATACGATACTCAAACCGAGTCCGCTTCCACCCTCGCCCATGCGGGTCGTAAAAAATGGGTCAAAAATTTTGGTTTGAATCTCTTCGCTTATTCCAACCCCTGTATCACGATAATTGAGTTGGATATGATTACGAACCCGGTTTCCGGAGATTGTGATTTTTCCTGGCTGTTGAGCGTTAAACCCATGTATAAGTGAGTTTTGAATGAGATTAACGAATACTTGGTAAAGCGCTCCGGGATTGGTATATATGTCAATTGTTGTATCAATAGTGTTGGATACAACAATTTGAGTTTTGCTAAGCTGAGGCTTAATGCTGAGTATCGCTTCGTTTATATAATTATGTAGATTAATAGTTCTAGAACTATCGCTAGACTGATCAACGGCAACTTGCTTAAAACTAGCAATCAGATCTGAAGCGCGTTTTAGATTTTTCATTAATATTGTAGTCGACTCCTGAGTATGGTGAAAAAACTCGTCTAAGTCTGACTTTTTCATTGTGCCATCGGCAAGTTTGTTAGTAATCGCGGTCAACTCTTCATCCATGTTAGATGCTGCTGTTACACCTATACCAATCGGTGTGTTTATTTCATGGGAGATACCTGCAACTAAGCTACCTAACGATGCCATTTTTTGACTATGAACCAGCTCTGACTGTGCTTCCTTTAAACTTTTCATGCTTTGGTTGAGTTCCAAATTGGCATGTTTTAACTCAAGTGTGCGTTCCTCAACGCGGAGCTCTAAGGACTCATTAAGCGTTTTAATAGATTCTTCAGCATTTTTTTTGTCAGTTATATCTGTAAAAACGAGTAGATGGCGAACTTTATCTAGATAGACAAAACAGGTTAAAGCAACTTCTATTGTACGCTTTAAGTTATCGTCCTTTAATTGAAAGTGTTCTTTTACAACTTGGCTAGACTTAGTTCTATAATTGTTTACCCATAAAAGAAAGCGCGCAAAATCACCGCTTGTGAAACAATATCTGAAGTCTTTTAATGTTGTTAGTGGCCTATTGGGAATGGTAAACATGTCACGAAATAATTGGTTTGTGTCTACAAATTCATTTTGCTCAACAACAAGTAAGCCTTCACCCATATTGGCGTGTGCATCAAAAACAGCCTGGTAAAACGATTTTTCGGATATCGCTTTATCAAGAATAGTAGCCATTTGCGTTAGGAAAAGAGCCGTGACAACAATAATTGTCACAATGACGAGTAACACATCGCGATCTAGATTGATGCCGCCGGTTGGATCTGAAACACAGTCTGCGGGGATGACAACAGCAAACATACCCACATAATGCATACCTGTTACCGCTAAGCCCATAATCAAGGCACTTAGCAACTTGAATTTTGGATTTACACGGTTTTGACGAATTTGGAAGGACAACAACAATAATGCCGCGCCGGAAGCAGCAATAGCAATAAGGATAGACAACATAACGATTGGAGGCTTGTACTCAATGTCAGGCGTCATATGCATAGCAGCCATGCCGGTATAATGCATTGCAGAGATGCCAAGTCCTATGAACAACGTAACTACAGAAAACTGTAGCCAACCACCACGTCGTTGAACAACGAATAAAGCAATAAAAGAAGCGATAATTGCTGGAACTATAGAGAAAGCAGTTAAGGCAATATCGTAATAAACAGGGATGGGTAATCTAAAAGCTAACATGCCGATAAAATGCATGGACCATATTCCCATCCCCATAGAAATGGAACCACAGACGGTCCAAATGTAAGCAGCTTTACTGCGTGATACTGCAATACGTAAACAAACACCAACGACAATGTATGAAACGTAGACAGCAACTAATATAGACAACAAAACGATAAAGGGATTAAAGGTTGAATTCACTTATGCACACCTTTGAAAAATACAAAACACAGCTTCTAAATCAATAGTATGTAACCCAATCAGTATATTACACCCTCGATAACTTCCAAGATTTAACGACATCTATGTGCCATTGGATGATGGTTAAATTGAAACAGCAATAAGAATGTCTAATTTTGGCTACAAAAAATGAGTGTAGCTTTTTATTTAAACCGTGTAGTTGCCGTTTAACGAAGTGAAAAAACTGAGCCAAAATCTATCCCAAAAATAAAGTTTATAGACACTATCAGCCATTCACTCATAAGTGCGAATCTATTTAGATAAGCGCTTTGTGTTATTGGTTTCAAAATGGGCGATTACTAATTCAGGTGATTTCGGCCTTGCAAGGTAAAAGCCCTGTACCATATCGCAGTTTAAATGCTTTAAAACATTAAGTTGTTCCTGAGTTTCAACGCCTTCAGCGACCACCGTAAACGATAAACTTGTACACAGTTTAAGCATTGATTCAAATACACTTAGAGCATCTCCTTCGTTCTCAATTCCATTGACAAAACTTCGGTCGATTTTAATCTCATCTACCGGTAGGTTTCTGAGCCGACTTAAGCTTGAATAACCGGTCCCAAAATCATCAATTGAAATCCGTATACCCATAGACCTTAGTTGTTGCAAATTTTCGTTAAGGGAAGGGTCAGAGTCCAAAAACGTGTGTTCAGTTATCTCTAAACATAGACGTTCAGCAGAAACCTCGTAACGTTTTAGCAAATTGCTTATTTGTTCGATCAGCGCTGAATTTCTAAAACGCATAGCTGAGAGATTAATTGACATTGATGGACAGTCAACGCCTTGTTTTTGCCATTGAGCCAGCTGACGGATAGATTCTGTTAAAACCCAGTCATTAATACCTTCAATTAACCAAGATGACTCTGCTATAGGTATAAATTTGTCGGGACTTATCAAACCTTTTGTTGGGTGTTTCCATCTAATTAGCGCTTCTACCCCTATTGCCGATAAGTCACTTACCCTCCACTGAACTTGATAATCGAGGTAAAACTGTCGTTCACGCAATGCCAACATAATATCGCTTTCAATTTGCATTTGTTCTTCAGCACGTTGCGTGAGTTCAAGGGTATAAAATGAGAATGTCGATTTACCATCTGACTTTGCGCGATACATCGCAGCGTCGGCATTTCTTAGTAATTCAATATAATTTTTACCGTCTTGGGGGTAGATAGCGATGCCCATACTTGCTGATATACTGATTCGCTTACTGGGAATCTCATAGGGCTCAATACACTGTTGTTGAACCTTGTTAACTATATTTAATGCACGTCTTGATGCTGAGCCAGGTGTTAAATTGCTAATAAAAATACAAAACTCATCACCGCCTAATCTACAAATTGTATCGTTGGGGCCAATTGCTAGTTTAAAGCGTTCTGCTACTTGCTTTAGTAACACGTCGCCCGATTCATGGCCTAAGGTGTCGTTAATATTTTTGAAGTTATCAATATCAAGTATAATGAGGAGTGATTCATATGCCTTGTTAAGTGATACACCAATAGTTTGGTTTAAATGATATCGATTAGTTAGACCCGTAAGAAAATCATGGTTTGCTTGATGTTCCAACTTATCATGCGATTGGTTTAACGCATTAAATAGCCGTTTAAGTTCGATTGCTGAATGCTTGCCTAATTGGTTTAAGGTTTCGTTATCGTCAACAATTAAAGCATTTTTAGCTAGGGTTATCGGTTTAATGATACGTTGATAAAAATAGAACGCAGCAATACCGACCAAGCTGATTATCCAAAGCGCTAGTCCAGCAAGGATACGCAAGTTGATTTGAGAATGTTGAATACTATCGTGGTTATACTGTTTAGAAATGATGCTTAGCTGCTCAATTAACAAATTAAATTGTAGCAAGCTCTGTTGATGCAATAATAAGGAAAACTCTTCGTTTTTGGGACCAGAAAAACTCGCCAAAAAGGCGTCAAGTATGTCGATTGAGTCGTCTACATTTTTAACTAATTCAGTCCAATTGTTTTGTGTAGCAATACCTCTCACATTGGCTAACGCGACTATACTTCCGTTAAGAGCACGAGGTGAACCTAAGGTTGAACGGGGATCAACCATACCTACTGCGGTACTTACACGACTGATGAGAGTATTTGCTGTAGATATATCCAAACTTACATTTTGTCTAAGGTTAGACTCATTAAATAGTCTGATCGTTATCACACCAGTTATTGCACCACTTATTAAAGTAATGAAAAAGATGGCTAGTGTTAACTTTTGAGCAGATATATTCATTCAAGTAATTTTATTGAATCCGGGCTTACTTTAGACAATGGCCCAGTCTCAACATACTGACGGTAATCTATTGGCGCTTGGTCAACGTACCCTACTCTATAAGCCCATTTGCCTTGTTGCTCTAAATGGAATAGATCTGATTCAGCCAAATTAAGGCTAAACGAAATGTCACCATAGAGTTCACTAAGTTCCTCTGGTGAAGAATCGACGATCTCGGAATGATACAAAGCAACTTTATCAGGGTTGGAGCGAATATCTTGTTCTGCCCGCTTTAATGCGGACAAATATTTTTCAACAATCTGTGGGTGTTGTTCAAGAAAATCAGGATGCGTTACGACATACCAACCTTCTGTTGCGTAGGTAGTGCCGCGAATAACTTTAGGCTTTGTTTTAACAGCTTTGTATACATCTAAGTGAAACGGAGACCATACGATGGCAGCATCAATTAAGCCTTGTTGGCTGGCTTGAGCTAAGTTACGTGTAGGAATATTTACGATTTCGATATCATCTGGATTAATGTTGTTAGCAACCGTTACCCGATACCAAAAGTACTCAGCTGCTGTTTGCTGTTGTAAACCAAGTTTTTTACCGACTAAACTTGCCGGATCTGGGTTTTGTTCACTATCAAGGATGACTAGACTATTGAGATTGGAAGAACGGTAAATATTCGCCACTATCCGAATGTCGTTCGGAAGACTGATTCTGCCCTGTGCAAGATAGACAATTGGAGTTGGTGCGACGGTTCCAATATGTACTTCTCCTGCAATAACCTGTTTCATCGATTCAACGCCAGCCGAATTGTGAACTAACTCAATATCTAATCCTTCATCAATAAAATAACCTTCACGATAGGCATAGTAGAGGGTTGCATCACCGACAAAATTAACCATTGCTACTTTAACCGTGTTCAGTTCATCAGCATAAGAATTCGTTGAAAATCCTAGTACCGCACACGCTATAAATGTAGATAAATAGTTTCGAATAACCGAAGAACCAAACGTCATAATTTATCCTTAATAATTGCTTACTAAAAGAATAGCCCAAATGTGTAATAATTTGTGCAGCTTAAAGTAAAAGATCTGTATAAGAACAAAACTTTGGGACGCACATGACTAGATTTTAGTGCGCTAATCGTAGGCTATTTTAGCCGTTTTACTAACTAACAAGGGCTGAACGCGTACAGAGTTACGGCATAAATGCACTTAAAGATTTCGGAAAGCTAGCTATTTACCTTCTGTTTTTACTGGAAAAACATAGGTGCGCAGAACTAAAACTAACGTTAAACTTAAAAGTAAGTTGTCATCGCTATTGAAAAATAGAGACTAAAACGGAGCTTGTTTACATGTTATCTACGAATCAAAACAGTCTAGAAATAGACGCGTATACTTTGTCTCAAGTTTTCGAACACATAGAAAGTGCAGTTATTGTTGCAAGTTTAGATCGAAAGATTGTCAGTTTGAATCAAGCCGCAAGACTTCTTTTCGGTTACGACAATCAGCAACTAAAAGGTAAAAGCACCAAGTTGCTATACGCCAACGAAGCTGACTTTATAGAACTAGGTAAAAAACGGTTTAACTCACAAGCCAACTATAATGAAGAGTCTTATTCAGTTGATTACCTAACCGCATCGGGTTTACAACTTAAAGGGCAGACTTCCAGCGGTTTAATCAAGGACAGCTTGGGTCGTACTAGCCATTTTGTAGTTATTATAAATGATGACTCCGCCCGCTTAGCGGCTGAAGAAACACTGAACCGATTACACAGTATCACCTCTTCAAGACAGCTAACGTTTAAGCAGCGAGTGCAAGCCATGTTAGATCTTGGAGCGAAACACTTTGGTTTACCTATTGGTATTTTTAGTAAAATCACTGGCAACCAATATGTGATTAAAGAAGCGATTCATCCGGAAAACGCCCTAGAAATTGGGATGACTTTTGAGCTAGGTAACACCTATTGTAGCCATGTATTTAATGCGAACGATGTTGAAGGTTTTCACCATGCCTCTCAAAGTCATATTGCAACTCACCCTTGTTTTCTAAATTTCGGACTAGAAGCCTACCTTGGTGCCCCTATATTCGTTGATGGAGAACGCTACGGTACTTTAAATTTTTCTAGCCCTTCACCTACCAAAGCATTTATTCGTCAAGACATAGAAATAGTGCGCCTATTTGCCGAATGGGTCGGACATGAAATTGCTAGAGAGCATGATTTAAAAGCTTTAGAGAATGCCCACGCTCAGCTAGAAATATTAGCCAATACTGATGCCCTTACCGGTTTAGCGAATCGAGGTTGCACTGATCGTTTTTTACATGAGCAAATTAACGTAGCCCACCGTTTAGAGCGTGAGCTTGTGGTCGCTATTTTGGACTTTGACCACTTCAAACACGTAAACGATAACTATGGTCACCATGTTGGCGATGAAAGCCTTAAAGCATTTGCTAGCATTATAAAGCAATTAGCGCGAAGTCAGGATTTGTGGGGCCGTTGGGGCGGTGAAGAATTTCTAGTCATTTTTCCAAATGGCAGTATAGAAGGAGCAACAACGTCAATAGAACGTGTAATGACACAGCTTAAAGCTGTAAAATTATCATCTGAAGCACAAGATTTGCAGCTTACCATGAGCGCCGGCGTAAGTAGTTTACGCAGTGATGATACTGAGAAAAGCTTACTAGCTCGGGTTGACTCACTTCTTTACAAGGCTAAAGAAAACGGACGAGACCAAATTCAGAGTGATGATTAACGCGTGCGGTAGAAGCGTTATAATAAACTCAATGTAGCGCTGCATTTAAAGGGAAATCTTGTAGCTATCATTGAATAAAGGTTTAGGAAGGCATACGCCATAGCCCTGGGCGTAATCGACCCCTAATGTATCGAGAACATCGACAATGTCTTCGCTTTCTGCGTATTCGGCGACGGTTAATTTACCTAAAAGGTGGGCTATTCGGTTGATCGTTGCGGCCATCTCGCGATCAATTTGGTTGGTATCGATATTTTGCACAAAGCTACCGTCTATTTTGAGGTAATCAACTGGAAGCTTCTTTAGGTATTCGAAAGAGCTCACGCCAGTTCCAAAATCATCAAGTGCAAACTTAAAACCAATTGTTTTACATTCGTTAATAAAAACTGTAGCGGCTAATAGATTTTTTACCGCCACTGTCTCGGTTACTTCAAAACAAATCGAACATGGATCTACACCGTATTGCGCTACTTTTGACTCTATAAAGGGTAGTAGATTTCCAGTATTAATCGACGCGCCAGATAAATTAATACTAACCATTAACGAACAATCTTGGTATTCGTCAGTTAGCTGTTGAAAATCTGCAAATACCTTATCAATCACCCAGCGATCAATTTGCTGAATCAGGTCATAGCGCTCAGCAGCTGGTAAAAAGAATTGCGGCAATATCAGCGCATGACTTTCATCAAGCATTCTTAGTAAAATTTCCATATGTAATCGCTCTGTTTGGTCGCCGTTAAGCGAACGATATGATTGCTGATAGAGTACAAAGCGATTGTCTTTCAATGCCGATTCAATACGTTCAACCCAATGTGATTGGTTTCGATTTGCGGCAAGTTCAGTGTCGCTGGGCAGAAAAACACAGACTTGGTTTCTACCGTTTTCTTTTGCCCAATAGCAGGCTGAGTCGGCCTCACTTAATACGGCACTAGTGTCTGGGGTATCGCGTGTGATATTGGTCAATCCAATACTAATTCCTACGGTATAAACGCGTTTCATCCAAAAAAATTGAAACGAACTAATTTGATCCACGATCTCGTTACAGATCAATTCTCCTTGTGTGGTATCACAGCCATCGATAAGCAATCCGAATTCGTCCCCACCTAGGCGAGCCAAGACGTCGCCTTCTCGGACCTGAGATTCCATTAATTGTGTAATCTGCATAAGCAGTTCATCGCCTGCGGCATGACCGCAGGAATCGTTAACGACTTTAAAACGGTCTAAATCCATAAAACACAGCACAAAACGGTGCTTGCCTTGTTTCGATCTTTCAATTGCCTTTGATACTTTTTGTTCAAAAGCGCGACGATTTAATAAACTAGTAAGAGAATCGTGGGATGCCTCCCATGAGCGTTGTTCCAAATAGTTTCTCGCAATAGTGACATCGCGAATACACAAAACCACACCTGTCATTTCTTGGTTATGGCTAAAAATGGGTGCCGCGCGTTCTTCTATCGCAACGACTTTATTGTTTACGTCTAAAAAACTTTGCCCCTCACATGATGCCTCTGCTCTGGTAGCAAGCACCGTGTCAATAACCAGCGGATGCCTATCTCCAGATTTGTTTCTAAGATTCAATACATCAGCTATCGGAAGCCCCTTCATTTGTTCGAAGGGGCGTTCTAGTAGTGTCTCAGCTGCATCGTTTGCGAATAAAATATTTGTTTGAAGGTCACAGCGGATAACGGCATCACTGATCGAATGCAAAGTAATTTCAGCCCGATCTTTTTCTTCGAAAAGTTGATCAGAAATTTTTCGTACTTGACGTATAGGTAATAGACGCATGACGACCATAACCATAAAGCCAAGTATAAGACCAAATAAACCAACCATTAAGGTATTGGCTATTAATTGAGAAAGGGATTTACTGATATCAATGCGTCCGACTATGCTGTCGATATCATAAAGAGGATAACTACGGATCATTTTTAGTGAGTCAACAGGGTGTCCAGACGATGTGATTAAATCTCCTTGAGAGTCGTACACCTGTAGAAATTCATTCTCAAGTACGATAGGTTCTCGTTTCAAAATGCCTTGAATTCGGTTTTCAGCGTACATCCACGTATCCGGCATAGTTGTAATCAACTCGGATTGACTATTGGACTTAATTTTCACCTTAAAATTTAACTCACCGCTAAGATCGTTATAGGCCACAAACGCATACCCGATAGGCAAGCTTAATCCGACTATCAATGAAAGAATCATTGATAGTTTACTAATAAAATCCGTAAGCTGGCTATTTTCTTGCGGCATAGGTAAGCAACATAGTTAAAGTACCAAGTTTCCGTTTTGTATCAGAATTGCTGCACCTTTTTCAGACCGAATGAAGTCAACGACATGTTGTACATTTGGGCTCAGAGTTTCGGGAAGAATAAGATAGAAGCGTTTTACTAAAGGATAGAGACCCGAATCAATTGTTTCTGGACTGGGCGTAACACCATCTAATGTTAAAGCTTTAAGCGTTCTATTTTCAGAAAGGAGAAGGGCTAAACTGGTGACCCCGAAGCTACCTGGCGTATTCTCAATTTTGTTTACCGTTTCTTGATCGGTAGATGCAAACAAAAGCCCTTCTCGCTCTTCAGCAAGCTCAACAGCTTGTTTCAGTGCAGGTGAGAGTGCTTTAAGCTGAACAGTGTTATCGTCACCGGCTTGCCGTATGATCGGTCTAACTAGCGAACCATCTTCCCAGTTAAGGGTTGTACCAGTGTAGATGTCAACGAGTTGCTTAGTGGTGATGCCATCAATATTACTAGCATTAGATACAGCAATAATAGTGGGTGTTCGCGCGTATTCTATGGCGATCATGCCTTTGCCTAACTCGGTTTCCTTCAAAGGGCGAGCACTCAAGCCAATTTCAATTGCTCCTTTGGGTATGGCTTTGATGGCGCCACTACTACCAATGCTAGGAAGCACCTGAACCTTGTTTGTGTCGTAGCTTTTGTTGTATGCGCTTGCGATAAGTTTCATGGTACCCAAGGCGTTACCGGTGCCGCCAATTTTGATGGTTTGCGCTTGGGTCGCGAGGCTCAGCAATAGCGCTATGAATAACACTATGCCTTGTAACAAGAATTTGTGTGATTGCTTAGGTATTTGGAATATCAAAATCATTCTCCTTGGTTGAAACAGGAATGCTACTTGCCTTGCTCCATTTTAGCTTAGCGCATCATGGGAATATTCTGTTAACTGAAATCAGTGCTTACAGCCACTAATTTCAAAGTACTTCTATTGTTAACTGTGACGATAATCCAACTGACGGAGGATGAGCATCAGTGCGACCCTACTCGTTTTTTAGTTTACTTCGTTGGTATCGGCTAACTAAGCAATTTGATTGATATGTGATGGACAGATGTCTGCTGCTTAAGCATCATGATTCATATAATAAAAACTATTCACCCTAAAGGTTCAATATGTATAAGACTATTTTAGTAACCGGAGCCACTAGTGGTATTGGTTTGGCACTAACTCATGAGTTATGTAATAAAGGCTTCACTGTATTGGCGTCTGGCAGAAACCTTGCACAACTTAATAAACTTCAACTAGAAACATCATGTTTTACGTTTCAAGCCGATCTGAGTGACCCAACGCAAGTTATTGACCTCTACAACTATGCTGAGCGTGAATTAAATGGCGTAGACGTGCTTATTAATAATGCTGGTATGAATTCAAGAAAATGTGGAATCGATGAATTCACCTTAGAAGAGTTTGACCAACAATACGCTATTAATTTACGCGCCCCAGCACTCTTGTGCAGAGAAGCGTTAAACGCTATGAAACCGCGCGGTTACGGATATATCATTAATGTATCGAGCACGGTTGCTAAAAGAGCTAACGAAACAATGAGCGTGTACACAGCAATGAAACAAGGATTGTCTGGGTTTAGTGGTATTCTAATGAAAGAAGCGCAAACGCATGGAATTAAAGTTTCAACCCTTTTCCCTGGTGGGACAGATACAAACTTTAGAGAAGCTACACGTCCAGATTACATGCAGCCCTCAAGTGTCGCAACAACTATAACTACGCTTCTCAGCCTGCCCCAAGACGTGATCGTTCACGAAATGACCTTTAGACCCTCAGTAGAACTTGAATAACTACAGTGTAAACGGTCACACCTAGACAGCTAGCTGGTTTGTACCTTAAGACATAGTGGTCTCAAGGTACAGACTTACAAGGTTTAGCTGCCAAACAACTTAATTAGCAACGATACTAGTATAGAGACCAAATTGCCCTTGAATCACCAAGCAATAGATCTCCATCACCACCAATTTCATTATCTGATTAACCAAAATCTAATCGGATAGAAATAAACGCATTGGTTAAGTTTTTTTCTATCGCAGCCACTAATAATGCGATCTCAAGCTACAAGTTCAGTAACATTTACCAAAGAAGCCAATGCACTACGACTTGAGTCCTTAGATGACTCTTTAGCTGTATTGACCGAGCCTGAAGTGATTCCTGGCGGGTAGTCGTTCACAAATTTATTTGTCAAAGGTCTGGTGCAACTACAACAGGCCTGTTTAGCGTTAAGTAGCCGCTAGTTTGTCGCCAGAGTTTCAATAAGTGTGTCTATTTCTCGCTTTAAAACTTTATCACTAAGCTTAGACGCACTCGCTTTTGCCTTTTTAAGGCTCTCCATTGCTGCACTCGATTGTCCCAATTCAACTTGCATTGTTGCCATAGAGTAAGCAATTGACGCCATATACTCTTTTGAGTTCACCGCTATCGCCTTATTTAATGCCTTTTGATAGCCCGCTATTGCCTCTGCGTAATCTTCTGTGAAGTCAGCAAGGGTTTCCCATTGTACAGGGTGGTCTTTATTGGTGTTTTCGTTTTCGAGACATATCGCCTTTAACTCTAGGTAAAAGCCATCAAACGCAACTTGATTTTCAGCTTGGGCGGCGTCCATAAGCTTACTTGCAAGATCTTGAACAGCTTGGAAAGTATTGGAATCGGAACTCATTTTGTAACTTACCTATGATTTATAAATATGATGTTGGACAAAGCATAACTGCTTTATGGCGAGTGTGATGCTAATTGTAGCATTGTATGCCGTGGTATAAACCAAAGACATAGCGCTAACCATTAAAGCTAAGTTTCTTAGGCGCCCATTAAATAGCGGGCTATGCCGTAGACATACAGTATAGAAAAAATGATATTGATGTACTTTAGCTGCCGCTCAGTGCGAAGCCACGCGCAGTAAATCCATATTAAACAAAAAGGCAGGCTGACAAACATCGTAAATGGATACCAGTTTTGCACGATAGCAATAGTGCTTAATATCCCAAGTGCCAATGCAAACCATTTCAGTTCCTGTTCATAGTTAGCTAGGGTGTTTAATGTCATTCAATTTTCCTTGGACGGCATGGATGATGATACAGACGTAAAATCAACAGCTTGATTTCGCGAAGTCATGCATAAAATATGTTTATTAACTAGTTTGGCATATTAATGGTTTGCACTAATTTCAATCATTCGCTGAACAAAACAGTCCAGTACACATTGATGTGCAATAAATGCCTAATATAAGTTGTGTGAAGCGTGGTTTGTATATATCTAACGGGCTAAGAAGTGCATTATAATAGGCACTGCTATTGTGTTCGATATGGTCTTATTAGCGGGATATCGGCGTAACCATAAGGTTTACGATATTTTCAAAAGACTTTACTCCTTTATAGGTGTTTTAGCAATTAACAATATTAGCCTATCGATAAAACCTCAATACGATCTAGTTCGTAATAAGCAATGTTTAGAATTAAAAGGCTTAGAATATTGTTGCTATCAGCACTGCATCTTATGCTTTCGATGTATAATCAACATCAATGGTGTCAGCCTAGGTACAGAGAGTATTTGTAATGGAACTAGAAGAGATCTATCGTCAAGATTTGAGTTTACTAATTGCATTACAGATTTTGATAGAAGAAAGTAGTGTCAGCAAGGCTGCAAAACGTCTGCATCTTAGCCAATCAGCAACCAGTCGTATCCTTTCTAGGTTGCGCGAAATGCTAGATGACCCACTATTTTCTAGAGTTGGACAGCAGTTAGTTCCAACAGAATTCGCACTTGAGTGCTACCAACAACTGCGCCAACCAACAGGTCAAATTATTGACCTGCTCACACCAAAAGAATTTGTACCAGCCCACTGTAAACAACGGTTTTCGATCGCGGTTACTGACTACGCAATGCAAGCACTAGTCCCTTACATTTTGCCGCACATTTATCAGCAAGCGCCGAATATAAGATTAGAGATAGTCCCTGTTCAACACAATGAATTGCAAGAGCAGCTGAGTGTGAAAGGGGCAGATATTGCAGTTTGTCGTGCAATTGGGGTAACTGACAATTTGCTACATAGCTTTTTGGGTAAAGTTGGGGTTGGTTGTTTGGTGTCTCCAAATCACCCTCTTGCAGATAAACCAATTAGCTTAGATGACTACTTAGTCTATCCTCATGCAACGATTGCAATTAGTGACGGGGTAAAAGCATTGCTTGATGATGCAATTAGCCAATATCCAGCGCGGACAGAACTGTTGCGTACACCACTATTAGAAAGTGCTATTGCATTGCAATCAATTAACCCGTTGATCATCACCTTGCCCGAGGGCATGGCTGAAATTGCAGCAAAACGCCATGGTCTACTATGCAAACCCCTACCCTTTGCCCTGCCTAGCTTAGATTACAATATGTTTTGGCATACGCGGACCGAGCACGATAAGTCACACCGCTGGCTTAGAAACTTAGTCAGTAAGACAACACAAGCATTGCTGCTTTAGGCACAAAAGTTGTGCTTGATTGAAAAATAACGAGAAAGCCCCGCAAGCCACTACCTAGGGGGCAAACCCTTGTTATAGTTTAACTAATACACGACCGGTTACTTCGCCTTTGATTATGCGCTGGGCAAATTCAGGAACTTGCTCTAAGCTTATCGTTTCGCAAGCTTGCTGATAGTAGGTTTCTGGCAACAAGCTAATCACGTCATTCCAAGCCGCACGTCGTTTTTCAAAAGGACATGATACAGAATCGATACCTAATAAACTTACGTTTCGTAGGATAAAAGGCATCACGGTTGTCGGCAATGCGAAACCACCAGCTAAACCGCATATTGCAGCACTTCCACCATATTTCATTTGAGACAATGCAGTAGCTAATACTTTATTCCCAACCGTATCTACCATCCCTGCCCAGCGTTGTTTGTCTAGAGGTCTTGCATCAATGTCGAGTTCACTTCGGTCTATCACTTCTGCTGCACCCAAACGTTTAAGTAAATCACCATTTTGAGAGACACGACCTGAACTAGCTACAACCGTATATCCCAATTTGTTTAACAGGGTTACGGCAACTGAACCTACCCCGCCGCTAGCACCAGTGACTAAGATATCACCATCACTAGGTTGTACATTTGCATTTTGTAGGGCTTGAACACATAACATCGCAGTTAAACCAGCGGTTCCAATTTGCATCGCTTTAGCTGCATCACAATGTTGAGGCATAGGCACGAGCCAATCGGCTTTAACACGGGCTTTCTGAGCTAAACCTCCCCAATGATTTTCGCCAACACCCCAACCGGTTAAAATAACCTGATCACCAGCTTGGTAACGCTCATCTTGAGACTCAATAACTCTGCCAGCAAAATCAATTCCTGGAACCATAGGAAAATTTCGGATGATTTTACCCAATCCGGTAACGGCAAGACCATCTTTATAGTTCAGTGACGAGCATTCCACCTCGACCAATACTTCACCCTGTGGTAAATCAGATTCTTGTAGTTGAGTAACTGATGCAAAGGTTTGTTTGTTTTCTTGAGTTAAAACGAGCGCATTAAACATATGTTTGTCCTAATTGGTTTTAATGAAAGCATACTAAACCATCTTAATAGATGTACGAAGTGCATTATTTGCATTGTCACTATGCACACAATTCATAGCTGTATAAAACAGTTGCTCGTATTTGAGCTGAATTTGGAATTATTAAAAAAAAACGCCCATCATGGGCGTTTTAGAACTTAGCTTTTGGTTAGTTACCGACACCACCAACATTATCAACGGCTTGGGCTGAACTAAGTACTGGCCACTCAACAAAAGTTGCTAAATGCTGTTGCACAGCAGCTTGAGCAGGACCAAAGGCCCACATTTTTTCTCCCATCCATTTCATATACATGCCGGATTCGTCCGCTGCTCTTTCATAAGGATCGCGACGCAAATTAAACAGTAGTGGTGCATTGAGCTCTTCTTTAGCGCCACTCCAACCATTGTTTTGAACAACAAAATGCGCCTTCCAATCCCCAACCCTTACCGCTTGAAGTTTATCGCGTTCGTAGTAAAAGATTTCGTTTCGCGCCGACTCGCCATCTTGACTAAGCATCTGCATTTGGTTATATCCATCTAAATGCGCTTTAAAGCCTTCGTGCCCATCTAACATTTTTTGTTTCAGGTCACTAGGGCCGCCTGCTGCAGCGACCAAGGTTGGCAACCAGTCCATTCCATCAAATATACCGTTGTTAACACTTCCAGCTGGGATAGTTCCCGGCCAACTAACTAAAGCTGGCGCTCGAACCCCACCTTCCCACGTGGTACCTTTCTCACCGTGGAAAGGTGTCATGCCACCGTCGGGCCACGTCATGATCTCGGGACCATTATCAGCGGTAAACATCACAATAGTATTGTCAGCAACGCCCAATTCTTCCAACTTAGCCAACATTTCCCCCACATGATCATCGAGATCTTTCATTACAACTTCTTGTAAGCCCCAACTATTAGTACCAAGCATTGCTTCATACTTAGGTGACAAATGCGTCCAAACATGGCCTCGTGAAGGACAATACCAAGTAAAAAACGGGGTATTTGAAGCAACTGCTCGCTCTATAAAATCAATCGCATGTTTATTAACTTCGTCATCCAAAGTTCGCATACGTTCAATAGTTAAAGGACCGTCATCAGCAATCGTTTGACCGCCAGATCCGTCGGCTTTAGCATGAATGACATTTCTCGGTGCAAAAGGTTTTATTGAATCACCTTTGGGCCAATCGGGATCCTCGGCATATTCCATTGCATTTAGATGATAAAGCCAACCCCAATACTCGTCGAATCCATGCATGGTAGGTAAAAACTCATCCCTATCCCCCAAGTGATTTTTCCCGAATTGACCGGTGACGTATCCTTGAGTTTTCAACAGCTCGGGTAAAGTTGGCGTGTCAGGATGGAGTCCAACAGGGCCGCCAGGTAAGCCTACCGTATGCATGCCAGTTCGTACTGGTATTTGCCCTGTCAAAAAGGCACTACGACCTGCAGTGCAAGAAGGCTGAGCATAGTAGTCGGTAAGCAGCATTCCTTTTTCTGCGATGCTATCGATATTTGGCGTGTGGCTACTCATTACCCCGTTATGATAGGCACTCAAATTTGAAATACCTATGTCGTCAGTGAAGATGACAAAGATGTTTGGTTGTTCGGTTTTAGCTGTCGATACCGACGACCAAAAACTAACGAGTGTCAGCAAACAAAGAACACAAATCCTTTTCATTCGAACATTCCTATTTTGAAGTACGTATTTCAAGCTATTAATAGCTATCGACAACAATAAAGCTCTGTTGTGCGAAAACTCGGTTTATGTGCTCATCATCGATAACACAAATATATTTATATTGAGATCATCTGCTTATCGAAAGCACAACTAATAAAGAAAGATCCTTTGATGTAGTTAATTAGTGTTTAAAATTTGTAAAAATGCGCCGATGTTAATCGAGTACAAATTAAATCACCCTGTGCAGTTACGTAGCGTGATCAGAACTAGACTAGTAAATTCAAAGGACCATTTATTTACGAAACAGCGCAATTAGCAAGCACAGTGTCTAGCCTAGCTTATGATTACGTTAATTCAAACCAATACTAAACCTGCGTTACATACGAGCCTTATGACTCTGGATTTATGCAGATCCTTGACTACGCTTAACATTAGAAGTTTTCGTTTTGTTCGATCTTAGGAGTTTGACATGCCACATAAAGGTACATTTGCGACACTAGTTTTGGTATCCGGTCTTACAGGCGCTCCTAGTCTGGTCTCTGCTTCAACTCTTCCGATGAGCAACTGGGAGCATAGTTTTGAACTTTACGCTTTGGCCTTAAACATCGAAGGTGACAGTGCCTTGGGTCCGCTATCACCAACAATCGATGTAGATACTCGTTTTATTATGGATAATTTCGATAAAGGTTTGATGTTTCGACTAGAAGGAATTCGTAACAACACGTGGGGGTACTATTTTGACTATAGCTTTATGGACCTTAGTGCTAAAACATCGGGACCAGGCAACTTGGTTACAGGTGGATTTAAATTAAGACAAGGCGTGCTCGAGGCAAAAGGATTTAAACGTTATGACTATGGATACGCAAGCATTGATTATATGCTCGGATTGCGTTGGTGGGACAACGACATTGAAACAAGCTTAAACGGCCCTGCAGCAGGAGCAGGATTGAGTAGAGAGATAAAAGAAGACTGGCTTGATTTTGTTATTGGCGTACGCTGGATACGTCCACTTAGCGATAGCTGGAATTTTTATATCTACGGAGATGCTGGACTCGGCAAAGATACCAACTCCACATATGCTCTACAAACGGGCTTCCGTTATGAAATGAACGATTGGTCAGACATTAATCTCAGCTACAAATCTACTTGGGTAGATTATGACAATAAAGATAACTTTGCATACGATACAAAGTCCCACGGATTTCTGATTGGGCTAGGGTTAAAATTTTAAGCTATCAGAGCAATAATCACCGCTCCTAAAAGCGTTTATTTTTATGATAGTAAGTTTTATCATGCTCGTTAATGTTTCGTTGAACTTTGCATGGGTTGCCATAGGCAACTACATTTGCGGGAATATCTTTGGTGACAATACTACCCGCACCAATTACAGTATTCTCGCCGATGTTTACTCCTGGTAGCACTACCGAATTAGCACCAATCCAAACGTTGTTAGCTATAGTAATTGGTAAATTAAATTGAGCGACTTGTTCCCGCATTTGAGGATCAATAGGATGCCCCGCGGTGGCCAGAGTAACGTTTGGCCCAATCATAACGAAATCACCAATATAGATATGTGTATCGTCAACTAAAGTTAAATTGAAATTAGCATAAACGTTTTTGCCCAAGTGAGTGTGGATCCCCCAATTTGCATGCAAGGGTGGCTCGATATAACAATTTTCGCCAACAGTCGCAAAGATCTGGTTCAGCAAGTTTTGGCGTTTAGTCGATTCGCTAGGCCGAGTTACATTAAAGTCATACAGAACCTCATGGCAAGGCGTTTGTGCCGCTTCTATTTCTGGACTATGGAAGTATATGCCTTGGCCATGTAGCTTAGTTTTATAACTCATCTTTACCCCTCATTGCTTGGATAGACCTAAAATCTAACATTCTTAATAGAATCAATAAAAACTAGTTATTTACGACGTACGACAATAAAAGCCAAAGGAGAACGTTCAAGCAATCTAGCTAAAACGTAAGAAATGCTCAGCGCTCCAATAAATACCAAGGCATCTTTTAACAATCCCTGCCAGCCTAAAATACCTGCAAGATTAAACATTAGTATGACAACCAGTAAATGTATGAGATATATTGCAAGCGACCAACTCGCAAGGTGTTGGACCCACCGAGTATTCCCAATTTTCGGGTTAGCTAAAAACCACAAAAACATACCGCTAGCCCACAACGCCGTACCGAACAAATAGTCATTCATGTTAAAGACCTGGCCAAAATCATGCAAAAAAGCGGCTTCACTGAAATGAATAATCATACCAAGCGCAGCAAGTATAATTGCTTGGTAAGATTGAATGCGAACGTTTTTTACTCGAAGTTCAAGTCCGATGGCAACCATTAACAGACTAAAAAATGGGCCGTTTCGAGTAAAGAATGGCGGTTCTATTTCGGTTATAACCTGATAGCTGCCAGCAAGAACCCCGTAAATATAAAGCGCTAACGCGATTGGTAGCAATAGACGCAAGTAGCCAGTAACGATAGCAAAGGCACATAAAAATACGGCTATGACGAGTGAAGGTATAAACCAAAGGTGCACTAATCCGCCTTCTAATAAACTATTTAGGGGCGTTAATAATAGAAAGTTCCAGTAGCCGCTGCGTTCAGCAAAGTAGCCGTGCTCGACCACACTCGCCATGTTAAACGGCATCAATAATGCTATTACACTCCATACAAGCCAAAACATCATCAGTGGCGAACAATACTGCTTGGCAGTTTGCCAAGGATTTTCTAAAAGCTTAGGTGCAATCAAATATCCAGATATAATAAAGAATAACGGGACTGCAAACCGGGCAAGCTGATTCACAATGTAGCTTAACCATGGTTCATTTCCGATATGCCCGAATGTGAGAAAAACTTGAGAATGAATAACGACGATTGCAACAATAGCGACTACTCGTGCCAATTCAAGACTTGCTATTTTATTTGGCGATGACATGTATGTTTTCTTCAGTAAAATCAGACGACGGATTAATTTCTGAAACCTTAAAAACATAGGATTCAGACAATTCGGTCAAAAGATAAAATCTACAATGAGCATAGAAGATAGTTCTTTAGACTGGTCAACGCAACATATACAGGCGTTTACGCCTTAATGTGTGCTTATAGTCACAATTTATTCGGTGTATACCTTAACTGTAAAACAAAGACCTGCAACCTATACAGCTTGCCGACATCAACGACTACTTAAAATGAATGTCGTTGTATTCAGTAACTTCATGGGTGCAATCGTTTTGCAGTGGTCAAACTTCTCGCTTCCCGTGTACATTAAAATGAAAATAGCCATCGCGAACGAAAGCTTGGCCGCAATGAATATGATTGACCCTTGCTTCTATACTACCGCTTACAAACAACTCTGTGTCATTTGGCACATCAACACTTCCAAAAATGCGCATGTAATTAAACTCATCACTGATTACTTTTTCTTGATAGCCGCTTGCTACAAGTCTTTTAGCGACTTTGGTGATTACAATCGCCCCATGCTTAACTAAATTGTAATTGTCTAGCCACTGTAAGCTTAGTTTGTGTTGTCCAATGATTTACTAAGAAATACATTGGTCTCTTTTTGATAGTTCGATACCGTGCTGAGCAAAAGCAGCTATGCTGAAAGTAAGTAAGCCAAAATATAATTGCTTAAACAGCCGCAAAACAGTCCATTTATTAGTCAATTCCTGCAAACTTAACTGTGAATATAATCTTTATATAAGCTAAGTAATAAAGACAATATTATGCGATACGTAACGATAAAGATCGCTCTATTTGAAACATCACATATTAGGTGCTAAACGGCATATCCTTCTTAGAATAAGGTTACCCGATACCTTTTGCTGTATATGAACACCGAAAAAAAAACTAGGCTTGGTAAATGCAAAGATTCCTGTGATAATCCCCGCTCATTTACCTAATCAATGGCCTACCATGAAATTATTAGTACGCAACCTAGCCCGCACAACGTCTGAGCAAGAAATCCGAGTGCTTTTCTCTGAGTTTGGTGACGTAACCGACTGCAATTTAGTCCTCGACCAAGAAACAGGCCTTTCCAAAGGGTTTGCTTTTGTAGAAATGCCAGATGAAACAGAAGCAAAATCTGCCTTAGCTGGTCTTAATCTTACACTGGTAGCTGAAAGTAAAATCCGCGTCAAAAAAAGCGACTAACGTTGTGAATTGATACAAATAATCCTGTAAAACGAATCAGAATTATCAGTATAGGCACGAGTGAGTATAAGGTTGTGGAGTATTAAACTGGCTAACACAAACGTTCAGGACTTGAGAGCAATGGCGTAAAACTTGCGCCACCCTTGTTGTCTTTCTTTTTACCTAAACGTTGCACTCTAGGAGTATGATTCCAAGTACTAAGCCAAGATTCGAAATCATTAGCGCTTAAGGCTTTAGAATATATAAACCCTTGTGCTAATTCACAACCAAGTTCAAGAAGTTTTTCCTGCTGCGCATAGCTTTCCACACCTTCGGCGATAACCGGTAAATCGAAAGTCCTGGCTAGGCTTATAATACCTTTGACCATACGGAGATCGTTTGGATCGTCCAGCATGTCACGCACAAAACTGCGATCAATTTTAATGAGTTGTGATGGTAAACTTTGTAAATAAGTCAAGGATGAGTAACCTGTCCCAAAGTCGTCTAAAGCAAACCCAACACCCAGTGTTAAGCATTCGCCGATAGTCGCTGCGACGCCATTGAGATCCTCTAAAGATCCTGTTTCTGTTATTTCGAGCTGGAGTTTGTTAGCAGCTACATCAGGGAACTGGTTTAAAAAAGATTGCAGTCTTTCAACAAAATTGCCTTGTTGAATATGTAGTGCCGAAATATTTACACTAACTTTAATTTGATGCCCAGCTTTTGACCAATGATGAATTTGAGATAAAGCATTTTCGATAACCCATTCACCTAGTTTAATACTTAAGCTGTGGTCCTCTACAACATGTAAAAACTGATTAGGTCCAAGTAAACCACGCTCTGGGTGCTGCCAACGGACTAAGGCCTCAGCGCCAACCAACAGACCAGTAGTCATGTTAATTTGCGGTTGATAATGCAAGTGTAGTTCATGGCGATCTACAGCCAACTCAATACGTTTTCGATACGAATGCAACTCGCTTAGCTGGCGAGCATTCTCTGTGTCATAGATCGAATAGCAATTTTTTCCGGTGATTTTTGCTTGATAAAGAGCTTGATCCGCTTGGCGGATCAGCTGGTCAGCGGCTAAGGCATTTTTTGGGTCTAAGGGATAAAATGTTATCCCGATACTAGCAGTTACATTGATATGAAACCCATCCATTAGGATAGGTTCTGAACAACAGTCCAATAAACGTTGAGCAATCGATAGACTGGAATCTTCTAGACTTGAATCCCATAAAACTGCGGCAAACTCATCACCGCTTAAGCGAGCGATGGTGTCTTGTGTTTTGATGACAGCTCTAAATCTATCGGCAAGTACGCATAGAATTCTATTACCTATGCTAGTACCTAACTCATCATTGATTAACTTAAAATCATCTAAGTCAATCACCATTAAACTGATTTGACTATCCACACGACTAGTACTGGATTGGGCAATATTCAAACGGTCTTCGAGCAGAACTCTGTTGGGTAAACCGGTAAGGGCATCATGTGTCGATTGTTGAGCTAATTGATGTTCTCGTTTTAAACGAAGGTTCATTTCTCTTACTGATTGCGTCCATCGTTTGATGACTAGCCATACTAAAAATATAGGCGACATTAGAAGGATAATAATAATCTCATCTAGCTCCCAGTTTTCATGGCTTCGGCTAAAATTGTAAAGATACTCAAAGGCTTCAAAGTAGGAAAACGATAGACCCAATAAAACTATGCCTATAATCGCAAACAGACATTCGCGAATCTCTAAACTATTTGAACGTTTTAAAAGGCTTATCAAACTCTCATTCCTTGAGTGATTGTAGCTATATGTTTTGAGCAAACTATTATTGAGTTAATTTAGCTTATGCTCAACAAATTAATCGTTATCATCATAGACCGCGACGCAGTTGATTAAAAATCAAGTTGACTAAGACTATAATGGTCTTTGAGTTGGCACAAGGGATTGTGATTAAAAACTTTAACATTATCCGTTACATAGGCTCTCACTAACAACTATCTAGCCGAGGTATTCTTACCTATTCCACAAATGTATTCGAACAGATATGTTTAAAAATACATCAATTCAATTGCCTTAAAGTATAATAAATACAAAGCGGATCGACACCATAATCACTATAACGCTCAAAGCTAAAACTAATAGTAAAACCATTCTTTGTCCAATGGCTGCTAGTTTAGCTTTAAACCTTAGAAATACATTTTGATGGCGGATGTTTGCTGGAGCAGGTGTCTCAAGAATAGTTACTGCGACAAATAACAGTAATGACCACAACACAATCAGTACAGAAATGATTAGTACGTGTTGTTGAGTCACTGGATTGTCTATACCGAACAAACCGTAAGCAGCTACAAGCAATGCAAAACAGCTAAGACATAGCAAAACCAGCTTAAATGGGCTTAGCTTAACTGCAAGTAGATGTAGTTTATTAACAGTTGTTGGTTGTATAGGTCACCTTCGTTAATGCTGGTTAACTCTGAGAATCCGAGTCAAAATCGCATAATAAGTTGTTAGTCGGCAGGGGTTTTCACCTCTTGGTAGCACCCTTCGATTGTAACACCTTCACTGGAATCGCTGGTGCGTCTATTTACAACCAACGCATATATAAATGTTAGTACTAAGACTGGAACAGTGATCAGAAAACCTAGAATTAAGCTTGCAACTGCAATACTGGTTGCTACGACTATAGAAAATATGTTTCTCATGGCTGTGTATCCTCTGATTAATTAGACTCAGCTTATACCAATCCATATTGCTAGATCATTGCACCAAGATTAAATTTAGTTAATCTAAGGCTGAGTCGGTGAAAACAATCCTAACTCAAACAAACATCGACTAGTTTTGTGCACTACCATGACGAGAATAGCTGTCTTTTTGCCATCTTTGGAGCCCTCATGTCAAAAACTAAACAACTTCAACTTTTCGCAGATGTTGTCCAACAAGGCTCATTTACTAAGGCTGCGGCGCTGCATGGACTAGATAACTCAGCCTTGTCAAAACAAATTAAAAACTTGGAGAAAAGTTTAGGCGTACAGTTATTAAATCGCTCAACACGTAGCTTTTCGCTTACAGAGCCGGGTCAAAGTATATTGCAAGAAACCAAAAAGATGTTGTATTCCTTAGAGCAAATACACCATATCGCTGAAAACTACCAAGCACAACCACAGGGTATGTTACGAATAACATGTCCACATTTTTTTGGTCAACATATACAAGCCGTAATTTCTGATTTTATGAAAACTTATCCTGGTGCTGGGGTCACATTATCGCTAACCGACATTAAAGAAGATATCATTGCTGACCGCTTCGATATCGCTTTTAGACTGGGCAAACTCCAAGACTCAAATTTAATCGCTAAGAAGATTGCCCCAACTCAATTTGCGTTAATCGCATCGGAAAAATTCATCAAACAAAATGGCATGCCAAATTCTCCTAAACACTTGGTTGAGTTACCGGCAATCATCTATAACAATTCAGATGTCATTCTTGATCAGTTCAAAATGAGTGAATCTGCAGGTAGCAATGTTATTAAGTCGTATCGTATGCAAGGTCGATATCGGGTTGGAGATGTTAGGGCTATGATAGCTGCGGTAGTAGACGGATTAGGCTATTCATTAATTGACCTGTCAAATTTGGAGTCTTCGATTGACCAGTTAGGCCTTGTGGCGCTATTGACGGACCATACTTTATCCACGATGGATACTGGTATATATGCGCTTTACCCTCATCGTATTCAAACTCCCTTAGTGAGCGTATTCCTAAAACTGTTAGTTGCGCATATTGGTGCTCCACCTTATTGGCAATCCTATGTACCCGATTATCAAAACATGTACCAATAAGCAGATCGTTAAGTAACTTATCTGTATCGACTAGTTGCTAGCAATTTTCTCTAAGAAAACACTTAGCTCAACGAGGTTTGTTTGGCTTTATTATCACAAGCGGCCTTGAGGACTTAGTTTATATAATCCCCCACTGTCAGTTCCTATATAAATGAACCCTTTCGGACCGGTCGAGACTGAGCGTATCCGCTGGCCAAACCCATTGAGTAACCGTTCTTCTGATATAGGGAAACCTTGTTCGTCCATGACAATACGATTTAAGTGTTGAAGCTTTAGCGCTCCTGAAAACAAATCACCTGCCCATTGTTCAAATACATGACTTTGATAGACCATTAACGAACCGGGTGCAATTGAGGGAGTATAAATCTTTATAGGACTTTCAATTCCTTCGGCTGTCTCTGATTCTCCAACCGCTACGGGTCCCCAGTATTCTTTACCGTGAGACGTTGTTGGCCACCCGTAGTTGCTACCCGCTTGAATTAAATTTAGCTCGTCGCCTCCGCGTGGACCGTGCTCAATTGCCCACAATCGCTTAAAGCGCAAATCAAAAGCCAAGCCTTGTGGATTTCGGTGTCCGTAGCTAAAGATTGCCGAGTTAACCTTTGTTTGAGCTACAAATGGATTATTACTCGGTATGCCGCCATCAAGACTTAAACGTAAAATAGCTGCGGCTTGGTTACTAAGATCTTGACCGTTACTTCGAACGCCACGGTCACCAATACTCATATATAAGTGGCCTTGCGTATCAAATGCTACGCGACTTCCAAAATGGCGGTTTGTGCCACTAGACGCGTCACTAGTCAGTAGTTTTTCCCAATTTTTCTGATGTATATTATCGCTCTCATCGACTACAAATTGAGTTCTAGCTAAGCTAGTAACGCCCTGCCCCTTAAGCGCTTCAACATATGTTAAGTAAAACCATTGCTTGGGCCCTTTAACGATGTCGAGCAATCCTGCTTGGCCTTTAGACCAAACCTGTATCGGGAGATCGATGGTTTGGGTTCGGACAATATGTTCAAGATTGGTGTCAAATGTAAGACATAACAAACGACCCTTGCGCAGTGTCACTAGCAAATTGGTCTCATCTAACCAGCTTTGTGCCCAAATTACGCCTGATAACTGCTCTAATTCACGAAGCACCAGTTGGTATTCTTGGCTGTTTTCTTGCCAAACTATTGGCGCAGCAGGGAGATCCTCGTTCGCATCAACCAGCACGGTTATACATAAAGACACCAAGAGCACGCCCAGTAGTACGAGTCTTTTACTGTTTGCTAAACCAATAAACATAGCTATCCTCATCTGCATCTATAACTTGTTCTATGATTTTAGTATGGATCATTTTCGAAGCGCAGTTTCAGATATCCCGAAGCTGCATCTACCTATTGCAAAAAAGTAGCCTTACTTTAGGATGGTCACCGACCGGTTAAGATATATTGTTCGTCTTTCACGAGTAACAACGAATAGGTACAAAATCCAACACCGATAAAGCTAATTAAGAAAAGGGTAAAGTAGTCTTTTTTGCTCACTTGAAGGGATTCTGGCCATTGAGAGCGGTCTCCGCCATATTCCTTACTAAGTATCTGTTGTCCAAAATCGCTGTTCCGCGCTCCAGAAAGCCGTATTGAACTGAAATAATCAAAGGCTATCGAAGCCATCCCAAATAATAAAAGTGCGAATCCCGCCCGCTCACCATCTTGTTCGAACATTGAGGGGGCTAGCACTATGGTCACAAAAGCACACAGTAGAATTAAAATACTTACACTTAGTATTGCGGCTGATTTTCTATTCATTTACATATAGTCCTAGAATTTTAAGTCGTAAATATGCTATTTGATCGAATCGATTACAAGATAATTGAATTAAATTCGCTTACACCATTTCAGCTAATGTAAGATTATTCTTGGCCAGTAAAATAATGACTTAACTCGTTAGCGATAAAATTGAACACTCGTTTAATTTTTGCGTTATGCTGCATATCTTCATGACATACTATCCATATTGGTAGGCATATCAAGCTACCAGAGTCGCAAAACACAGCTTGTAGTTCGGGCTCTTGCGCAGCCATATCTTGCGCTAAGTAAACCAAACCTAATCCTCGCTTGCATAATTGGATTTGCATCGCTTGATTAGCAGTAATCGTTTTGAAATTATCAGAATTGACCTTTATGTTTTTTACTAGCAGTTGTTCTTCTATAATTTTACTCTGATCAAAAGCAATAATTTGCAAAGCGTCCAATGGGGCTTTGTTATTGAGCTCCAAATTGTAATCGAGAGCATATTGAGTACTCGCATACAAACCAATCTCCTCTTCTCCCAATTTACGAGCTACTAATTGACCTTGTGATGGCCTAAAACTTCGAATAGCAATGTCTGCTTCGCGACGTTTTAGATCGCTTGTTAAGTTTGATACAACGATTTCCAATGTTATACCCGGCTCTGCTAATCTCAGCTTTGAAATTATAGGCGGCATGCGGTAAATGGCGTCTAGTTCGCAAACAGAGATGACTACAGTACCAACTAGACTTTCAGATTGTCCTGATGCAGCTAATGAGAATGCATATGCTGACTCACCCATCTGATGAGCATGTTTATATAGTTGTAAACCGCTGGAGGTCAATTCAAGTCCGTGAACGCTACGTGAAAACAAGCTAATACCCAGTTCTTTTTCAAAGGAAGCAACCTGACGACTAAGCGTAGCTTGGCTACTATTTAAGGTTTTTGCTGCCGCTGAAAATGAACCCGTTTCGGCACATTGCAGAAACGCTTTTGTTTTATTCCAATCAAGGCTTAATCCATCCCATTCCATACGAATATGTATACCTTTATGCACAATTAGCTTCTTAATCTAACATTAAAGTATAGGTATAGTCTGCTTACAATTATTAATGAAAGGTTATTTGTAGATGAGAACTTTAATTGTCGGCGCTAGTGGCGCAACTGGCAGTCGCTTAATTAACGCCATGCTTACCAAACAACAAGCAATACGAATAGTGATCCGTCCAAGTAGTATTGTTAAAACACACATACTAGATAATCCATTAGTAGATGTAGTTTATGGAGAGGTTTTACGATTTAACGAACAACAAATGACGTCCTTAGTGCGCGGTTGCGATGCAATTGTTAGTTGCCTTGGACACAATATGACGTTCAAAGGTATGTACGGAGGTCCTCGTCAGCTAGTGACCGATAGCTGCGCGGCTTTGGTAAAAGCCGTAGAACTATTGAAACCACAAAAAAGCGTTAAATTTGTGCTTATGAACACCAGCGGAAACCGTAATAAACTTGCTGGGGAGACTGTGAGTTTGGCGCACCGCTTGATGATAGCTGTGATCCGCAAATTGGTCCCCCCGCATGCCGACAATGAAAATGCCGCAAACTACTTGCAAGCCAATTTAGGTATACAGAATAACTATATACAGTGGGTTGTTGTAAGGCCGGATTCACTAACGGATGAAGACAGTGTTAGTCCATATGAGCTGTATGAGAGTCCGGTTCGCGACGCATTGTTTGACGCTGGTAAAACGAGCAGAATTAATGTAGCAAACTTTATGTATCGTTTAATTAATGAGCCTGAATTATGGCAGAAGTGGAAGTTTCAGATGCCACTTATATATAATGCGGGACAATAAAAATCGATCCCACTCCTAGCTCAGTGAATCAAGTACAGAGTGGGATATATAAATAACTTACGGAACACGACCCAGCATGCGACTAATCATGCCGTCTTTATCTACGAATTGGTGCTTTAAAGCAGCCAAAACATGAAGCACCAATACGGCAATAATGACATTGATAGATGAATGGTGGATCCAACTACCTATACTTGCCAGTGTTTCCGACTTTTCACCACCCGATAAAAGTACAAGACCAAAAAACTCGGTTGCCCTGCCCCCTGCGATATTCATGATTAAACCAGAAACAGGCATAAGTAGTGTTGCAACAAGTAACAGACCATGTACTGCACTGGCGCTTATTTCTTGCCAACGAGGCAAAGCAGACAGTGCACTAAGCTTGCCTTCTTTCAAACGCCAGACTACTCGAACTGCAGCGACAACCAAAACTAACAGTCCAAGTGACTTATGGATGGCTAAAAGCTCAAATTTTTCCGGAGTTCTTGGCAAATCACTAATATAAAGTCCCATTCCTAACACCGCCAAGAAGGTCAATGCAGTTAACCAATGCAAAGCGATGGTAGGTTTACTTAACTTGGTACTCATTCTTTTTATCTCTTAATGTTAATTGACGTAATACTGCCCAAACATGTTGTGATTAACTAGCCCTGAACATGTAAAACTATGTAAAACGAGCCCGGATTACAGCAATAACATAGCTAAACAATCTATTTTCCACCTAGATAACAATTAGCGAGAGTTCTCGGCTTTTATTCGATCAATCTCACATCGTACATACTTGGCTAACGCTCCTTGAGCACGTTGTTGCAGTGGATTCTTTGTTTCTAGATCGCCAAGTACGATGATGTTTTCATCGTTTAAACGATTAGCAGGCCCGGTGTAATTAAACGAACCAGCAATCACAACGCTGTCATCGATGACCATTAGTTTGTGATGTAGTTTTCCTATGCCCTTGTGATGTCCAGCTGCATATAAATGAGCACCTTGCTGTTCTAAACGCTTTAGTGGTGCCCATTTTTGCGCGCCTGCTGCAGCATCAAATACCCCATTAATACTTATCCCTAAGTTTAATAATGCGTACATAGTGTCATCTATACCGGATGATTTTGAGAAAGTGAAGATTGCAAAGTCGATACGTTTTTTTGCTTTTAACATTTGCTTCATAATCTCCATTTCGGGGCTATGTTCCGGTGCAAACAGAACTTTTATCGAGATATCAGATACTAACCGCCTTTTTGGAATGGGGTCATGGCTTAGCATGTTACTGCCAAAACGACCTTTTTGTATTTCAGAAAACTCCTTTCGATAAATTTTAGCGATAACTGAATCGTGAACAATAACAATGTGGTTAAGATTTTTATCGGTACCCGTTAACGTAAAGTTTGTAGAGCCCGTGAGCACAGATTGGCTATCGCGCACAATAAATTTTTGATGAAATATGTGCGGATTATAGTCACTTTTAATATCTATATTGGCGCGCAATAAAGCGTCATGGATCAAACGGTTCTCTTCGTTTGACGACCGGTTAGGAACAGACCAAGGAGTCTTGGATTGGACGCTAGAACGCAGGTAATGCTGCTCGATGACTAAACGAACTCGAACTTTTCGTCGCTTAGCTTCTATGACTGCTTGCGCAATGTTTCTGTTTTCTAGTTCTTGGACTGCGATATCTAGGCTTTTATGGGCTAAATTAATAAAATCCACGATAACTTTTTCAAGATTATCGAGAGCACCAGCACGCTGTGGACCTGCGTAGAACTCAATGTCTCCGTGTTTGATAGCCATGTCAGTGCCTTCAAAAGTTATCTATTTTGAGTATAGATCACTCCGTGAAACCTGCTTGCATTGCTTTATCATTGATTTACATCTCAATTGACTAAGCAATAGCCAAAAAAGTCCTACGAAAGTACTTCATAGTAAGCTAATATTAATACAAATAGATGCGAAGTTTGCATTCTCTTTGGCTTGTAAGCACTAAAGCTGTTTGAATGAAAGTTTGTAGGACGATAGATTTAAGGACGCATTCACAGCCATATGATCCCCAGTTCACTACTAAAATATACCCGCTTAAGACTGATCATTCTCATCACATCGGTCGCAATCTTATTGTCGGTATTAATCACCTATATCATCACCATAATTTTGGCAGATGGATTTTCGTTAATCACTTTTTCCAGCGCTATAATCGTTCCACTTCTAATTTCGCCAGTTCTAACATGGTATATCGTAGGTCTTATGTTGCAAGTTCAAAAACTGGAGCAAGAACAACGTTACCTAGCAAGTTACGATATGCTCACTAAACTTCATACGCGACGGACATTTTTAGAGTTGTTTGAAGAAAAGTTCGATGCATGTGCCAATGATTACAGTTGTGTATCTTTTGCCTACATCGATATTGATAATTTTAAAGCGATTAATAGTGAGTATGGTCATAGCGGTGGCGATGAAGTCCTAAAACAGTTTGGGGACTTATTGAGAGCTTCTATACGCAGCGTTGATATCTCTGGTCGAATCGGTGGCGAAGAATTTGCCATCGTTCTACCGCACACTAGTGGCGATTCGATTCTAACTGTATTGGAACGCTTAGTAGATAACACTCATGCAAGCAGCGTTCAATTTGGCTCAGCAAATATTCAGTATACGATCAGCATTGGCTATTCAACCTATCAATATGGGGATATTACAAACAGCAAACAGCTTGTCAATCGTGCAGACCAAGCTTTATTGTTGGCCAAAAATCTCGGCAAAAACCAGGTACAACAATACCGTAAAAACACTAACTCCCACACAAGCTAAACTATTCGTCCTCATTGTAAGAATCTAGATTCGTCGATTAACAACAAATCGTGGTACTTGTTCCCCTTACTATCCATGCACGATCAGATGTAGCCTTGCATTAGTCGGCACTTTTTTTGGGGGGTCCGTCGTAATCAAGACAAATGCGTATATCTGTGTATAAACACAATGCAACAATTGCATGTTTTGTGTAGGCCCGTGCCAAAAGCTACCTAAGCGACGAACGACGCCCCACTATTAAGTGCAATGGTTTCTAGCTAAAGCTACCTAAATACTTTGTCCAAAAGCGCTTTGTTCAACTTTATACCAATCCCATTATATTTTTGGTCTTTTACTTGTTGTACTAAAACGCTTAGCTTTAGGAAGAAGTCGCGGTTATTAGCGGTCTAATGACAAGAGTTATGACGACAAGATTGGTGTTTTAGTCAAACAATAGTGATCAATAAATTACTGTGATTGGTATGACTTGCTTGATGATAGCGGTTTGTTTGAAATTACAAATAACATCCAAATCAGTATCATTAAAATATAATTAAGCGAGAGGAAGATGCTTATCAAAGATGCCGTCGTGCAGCAATGAACGCGGGTCTACTGATTTACCTAGAATGGTGTGGTGGTATTTGTAAATAAAAACATCGGCTAACACAAGCTAGCCGATGTTTTGAGCGTGGAGCTTACGATCCGTATTGGCGTTCGTAAGCAGATTCCATGACTTTCATAACTTTAGAATAACCTAAGCGCTCAAGTTGAGATTGGTATTTGTCCCAATCTTCATTGACATCGCTAGTACCCAAAATCCAAGCTTGTTGCATTTCTAACATATAAGTTTTGATTGAGGGCCAGTATTTGTCATAAACCTTTTTCTCGTCTTCAACAAAAGCAACACCCATGTAAGGTTCTAAGAGATAGTCCCCAGCTTCATATAGAGCAATCCCTTCCAGTGCGTGTTTGTTAGACCACTGACGTTCGTATTCGTAGTCTTGATAGAAACCACGTTGAACCTGAGCTCCAACTTGCCACATTTGAGTATTAATAGGCGTGCCTGCATTTAGTATTTCGGGCTTAAAGGTTGCCTTGCCATCAACTAAATCATAGTGAACGCCTTCAATACCAAAGTTAGACAGGTTACGACCTTCTTCAGTAAACCAGAAATCAAAATATTTTATAGTTTCAACGGGATGTTCGTTAGTGTACGAAATAGCCCAACCTTCAGGTTTTACTTTAGTACGTCTATTCGCTTCGACGCGCTTACCCGATATGCCTTCTGGCGGAATAAATGCTTTGAAGCTGAACTCTGGAATTTTTTCTGAAACAGAATCGTTATAACTTGAAGTTGATGCGAACCAATCATGGGTCATACCACCTAAATCGTTCGATAGTAAGTATTCGCGTGCTCGTGAACCTCGAGTAAAGACTTCTGGATCAATCAGTCCTTCTGCATACCATTTAGCTAGATTGCTGATACCAACTTTATAGCCTTCTTCAGAATAGCCATGGCGGATTTCGCCGTCTTGTACATAGAAATCATGATAGGTATCTGAACCACTGACACGTCCATCCCACAAGGTTACTAGACGGATTAGCTCTTCCCACTGGCGAGCAAAAAGTGGGATCTCATCTTTTTTGCCATTACCATTTGGATCGCCGTCACGAAACGCAACTAAGACATCGTGCAATTCGTCAATATTTTGAGGTGTTTCTTTTCCAACTGCTTTTAACCAATCTTGGCGAATAAAATAAGCTCGAGCAAACTTCCCATCTGGCACGTAAGGAATAAAGTAGAGATTACCGTCAGCAGCAGAAATTGCGTTCAAAATGTCTTTGTTAGCATCAAAGAATGCCTTTAAGTTAGGGGCATGTTCTTCAATAAGATCATTGAGCGGCAAAAATGCGCCCTGCGGTCCATATTGGTTCACATTTTCTTTAAGGCTTGAACCACCAACAATATCTGGCAAATCCCCAGATGCAATTAACAAATTAAAGGCTTCTTCACTTTTGTTAGTTGCCATGGAAGCCACGTTCTTTAAACTTACGTTGGTAAGTTCTTGAGCACGTTTTTCTACAGGCCAATCATCGTTGTATACATACTTCTTTGTATGTAGGTGAATGGTGAGTTCTAAAGGCTTGTCCGTAACCTTGTAATTCATATCTGCGGCACTTGCCGTTACTGGCAATGTCATAGACGCAGCAACCAATGCTGCCAACGTCGATATGGATAACTTTTGCATATTATTCTCCATTTATAGCAAAAAAACTTTAGGTAATAGGCCATAAAAATGGCCACAAAACACCGCTACAACTTAAATGCGGAACTACTCTTTCACTCCCCCTAACAGTATCCCTTTATTGAAATAACGTTGAATGAATGGATAGATAAACAGCACAGGTATGATTGAACACACCATAATTGCTGCGCTTACAGTTTCGAATGAATAAACAGACTCAATTAAGGTACTAGCAAATTCATCGTCATCAGAAAGTTGCGTAATCATCTGACGCAAAAATACTTGTAAAGGAATTTTTTGTTCATCTCGAAGCAATACCATGGCCCAGAAGAAACCGTTCCAGCGCGCAACGATACAAAACAGGGTTATAGTCGCTATAGCGGGTTTAGCTAGGGGGATGAAAACCTTCCACAAAACTTGGAACTCGTTCGCACCATCCATTCGAGCGGCTTCTTCTAACGAACTTGGTATCGCCTCAAAGAAGTTTCTAAGTAAAATGATGTTAAACGCGTTACAAGCAAAACCAATGATAATTCCGAAATAGCTATCCAGTAGTCCCAGATCACGCATGTTCAAGAAAAATGGAATCATTCCGGCGTTGAACCACATTGTAAATGCAACCACCAAATTCCAGAATCGGCGACCAATAAGCTGTGGACGCGACAAGGCATAAGCACCAGGAATAATAATAAGCAAACTAGTGATGGTGCCAAACAAGGTATATATAAATGTGTTCTTGTAACTGGTCCAAAACATCGGTTCAGAAAGAACGCGCTTATAAGCTTCGATGGTTACATCAACTGGCGTTAGTACAACCTGCCCTGAGGTGGCTGCATCTCCCGAGCTAAATGATAATGCGGCAATATAAATAAACGGATACAAGGTGCTAATGGTGAACAAGCCAACCAAAAACATGTTCATGTAAACGAATGCTTTATCGCCTCTAGAGTACAAATTCATATTCAGATTCATCTCGGTATCCTTACCACAACGAGGTGTTTGAAAGACGTTTGCTAATGGTGTTAGCAGACATTACGAGGATGAATGCAACCACGGCATTAAATAAGCCTGCAGCAGCGGCCAAGTCATACTGTCCCGCTTGAAGACCTTGACGATATATATAAGTACTAATGACATCAGCAGTATCGTACGTCGCAGGTTGATATAACAAAATGATAAGTTCGAACCCGACTTCAAGCAGATTACCAATACGTATAATGAGCATGATAATGATGGTTGGCAGTATGCAAGGTATTGTTATCTTCCACATCATTTGCCAGCGGGATGCGCCATCAACAACAGCTGACTCGTATAAGGCTGGGTTAACACCTGCCATTGCTGCTAAAAATACGATAGAGCTAAAGCCAGATTCTTGCCAAATTCCCGAGCCAATAAAAATAGGTCTGAACCATTCTGGTTTCACCAAGAAGTAAACAGGATCAAAGCCTAAACTTTGCAGCAACAGATTAACTACCCCCGAAGAAGGTGAAAACGCTGTAATGACAATACCGGCGATGATAACTGTCGATATAAAATGTGGTAAATAGACAATTGTTTGCGTGGTTTTCTTAAATTTTGGATTCAAAATTTCATTAAACATCAGCGCCAGCAGTATCGGGACAGGAAAACCGAATACTAAGCTCAAGCTGCTTATGATCACCGTATTCTTAATGGCTCGAATAAAATGGTCGTTTCCAAATAGCGTGGTGAAATGCTCGAACCCCACCCAAGGACTACCAACAATACCTTTAAAAACACTATAGTCTTTAAAAGCAATTTGTAATCCATACATCGGTTTGTAGAGAAAGACAATAAACCAAATTAAAGTTGGCGCAAGTAACACGTAAATTTGCCATTCGCGCTTTAAGTGCCGGCCCAACCAAGCCAGCTTTTCATTATAGCTCTGCATCGTTTAGGCCCTTTAGTTCATAGTCGGATGATTTAACGCTATGCCTGTTTCGGCATCAAAAACTGTCATACGACTTGGGTTAAAGTAGATCTCTTTTAGCGCATGTAAATGTTCTAAGCCATCAATGGTTTCAGCCTTAATAACAAAAACAGCATCGCCAACATGGGTGTGTAATAAGGCTTCAGAACCCAAAGTTTCAAGTAAATCTACTTCAATAGGTACGCCCTGAGTGCCTTCGAGAGGCACAATCGATACATATTCGGGTCTAACCCCAACTACAATTTCTTTTCCGACACGGTCTTCTAATTGTTGAGATTGCGGTAGGCTTACTAATCGATCGCCAATTTGGGCGCAATATCCATGCTCTGTTTTCACAAGCGTTGCGTTAACTTGGTTCATTGCGGGAGAACCCATAAAACTTGCGACAAAGGTGTTGATTGGATGGTTGAACACTTCCATTGGTGTACCCACTTGTTCGATATAACCATCGCGCATAATCACAATGCGATCAGCAAGCGTCATTGCTTCAACTTGGTCGTGGGTAACATAAATACTGGTAACGCCTAAACGTTTATGCAAACGCTTAATCTCGGCACGCATCTGGGTACGAAGTTTTGCGTCTAGGTTAGAAAGCGGTTCATCAAATAGAAAAACCTTCGGATGACGAACAATCGCTCTGCCCATAGCGACCCGTTGGCGCTGGCCGCCTGACAAATCCTTTGGCTGACGATCAAGATACTCTTCAAGCCCAAGTATTTTTGCAACTTCTGCGACGAGACGTTTAGTTTCTATTTCGGGAGTTTTTCGGATCCGTAGGCCAAACGCAATATTGTCGGCTACGTTTAAGTGAGGATACAAAGCGTAGTTTTGGAATACCATCGCCACATCACGATCTTTTGGAGCAACATTATTGATGAGGCGATCTCCAATCGTTACCTCACCAGCAGAGATCTCCTCTAATCCTGCCACCATTCTTAAGGTGGTTGATTTACCACACCCGGAAGGACCAACAAGCACAACAAACTCTTGTGACTTTACTTCTAAGTCAATTCCATGAACTACAGTCGTTTCGCCGTAGCTTTTAACAATACTTTTTAACGCGACACCAGACATACTTAAATTGCTCCCTATCCTTAGGACTTATATCTACGCATTTTGCGACTGCTGTCTAAGCCTTGAGTGAAAGGCATAGACGGATCGAATGCTGCAGCCTATGTTTGTAAACAGTACTTTATTTGCTTCCTCTTATATAAAGCTATTATACGACAAATAAAAAAGACAGCGACTAGCTCACAGTTTTATAAAACTCTTGTCAGTTATGTACAATAACTCCACATCGATCACAACAATTGCATTACCTGGCGATAACAACAAACTTTGATTGTTAAAGCAGCATTGGATCACAGCACTATCCTATGCTTACAAGGCTCAACAGCTTTCAGGTAATATTTCGGAAACTAAAACATTTACATCTGTGCCTGATAATTCAAACGACTAACGAGGTGAGTTGCGTGTGTAAGAAGTGTTTTCCGAATATTTCTACCGAATAATTTGCTTACGTCTGCTACTTACATTTGCTCGTTAATTGAACTAATGTATTACTTTAGAACAATGCTAAGACAACAAAGCAACATACCCTTTTATCGTCAATCACCTATTAGCTTATAAATTATTGTTACTGGACGCGTAGTAACCGTCCACGTTCTACATCCTGGGCAACAATCTCGGCACTCAATACTCCGTGACCATGGTCATGGCCATGGCCATCGAAGTGATGATGTCCTGATTCAAGTTGCTCATCATCTAAGTAGGTCTGTGTTAGTTCATTGCAGAAATCTTCATGCCATAAAACCCGCGCGCTTTCATCAGCCATAATCAATTCTGCTTTTGGACCAAGCTTGTCCATATAAAACATACCCAATTCCTCTCCAGCAACACCAGCATAGTTGACCAAATTTGAAAACGCAGGCTCTTGATCCTCGTTGCTTAGGTACCCATTTTTGTAACAAACTGTCAGTCCAATTATGTCGTTGCCAAGGGCTTCAAGTGCTGGATTGTAGTGGTTATGACTATGATTATGAGTTGCCCCATGACCACTAGCTATTGCCACACTAGGTGCACAAACAAACATTACAACCAAGGATAATTTATATAGATTCATGATTAACTCCAAATATGTTATCGAATAAACGAGGGCACTCACAAAGTGCCCTTAGTTTTTGCTTCTAATTAGTTAGATTCAGGATGAGTGGGAGACAATTCATGCTCTTCATAAAAATCATAATCGTTACCGTGTCCTTCGCTACGCTGAGTTGGACGTGTTACTGACTTACGCTCTAGACCATGATGCTCTCGTGCTTCGTCCATAAACACTTGTTTAGTGTTCATGCCTCGTTTCATTGAATCTGGCACATCTTCCGCTTTAATCACGACATCTCTATCGGTTGGCCATTCCGTCATCAATGTTGGGTGATAACCCTCGGGATAGTACAAAGCCGGATCGATTTCTAAATCTCGGATCGCTTGCTCTTGAATATCCGAACGCTGTTTCTTTGGAAGCGGAATTCTTAACTCTCCACCTGGTTGTAAATCAAACTGTGGAGCCCGAGCATTAGGGAAGTCAGGTAAAATGCCTTCGCGAACCCACGCATTGTCTTTAGTCATGTTAACTACAATGCCGTCAGGCGCACCAAAGTGGTAAGGTCCTTTCCAGTGTTCACGCACTTCTGCAACTGTTTCTTCGTTCAAGTAGGGGTCAAATGACATATGGGTAGTCATAAATAAACGTGGTTGGACTTCGTTTGCAACATAACCCGCCGCATACGCCGGTGTGTGGTGGGTGTCGACGGTATAACGAGCTAAGAAAGGCGGAACCCCTTGGATTATCGACGACACACCAAAGACTTCTGTTTGTAGTTCAGTAATAAATAAGTCAGCGCCTGCAGCGTACTTAAGGTCAAGTTCTGTTGGGCGACCATCGCCAGTCCAAACCATTGATAACACGCGGCCGTCTTCTTGAGTCCAGTTTAAGCGATAGCCTGAAGCCCCATCTTTTGCATGGCTTCGACGCCAGTGAATAACCTCAACGTTATCTTGGTCATAGATGACGCCGCCGTCATCTCTGAAATCGAATTCGTGAACAACGATATCGTTACCTGAGGGAAATACATCAAATGCATCTGTATGCCAATTAAGCATTTGTTGCATGCCTTCAACCATATGGCGTGTACCGTACTCTGGCGTAGCACCTGATGGTCCGTAAATATTCAAGGGTTTTTCCCAACGCCCGTTCCAACCACCGAATTGATATAAATATGGCAACGAACCATAGTGGTCAACATGTAAATGCGTTATAAAAATATGGTCGAGTTCGTTTAGTGCAACACCAGCTGCAACATAATTTGAAATTGAACCTTCTCCAAGGTCAAACACAAAATTTGAACCATTTCCAAGTTCAACATAAATAGATGTATTGACCTGGCCAGGTCGTATCATTGGTGACGTCCCCATGAAGGTAACGCGCATTTCATTAGGTTGTACGTCTTCAGTGCGTGGGTACCAATTTGCTCCGGAAACCATATGGTCGCCGTAAGGAGCTATACCGTCGAATAGCAAACCTTCTTTCCATGCACTACCTTCTGCTTCTCGCTGAGGATGGTTATTAACGCCCCCCATGAGAACATCCATTATTTCTTGATCAGTTGAGTAAAGTTTGCCTTTTGGCTGTGTGGCACGGTACTCCTCCATGGTGAAGCCTTCGTGGTACTCGTATTTGTTTAGATTTTCAATCTTACTTTCAACTTGCTTACTATTGTATTGCAGCATTGGGTCGTCGCTAGCAAATGCAGAACATGCAATAAAAATGGATGTTGTTAACGTGGATAGCTTGGCAAATTTTCTCATAAACTTTCTTACCTCATTTTCAAATTAGATAGTAAAGAAAATGGGTAACTCCCTGACTCACTTTCTATGCTAAGAATTATAAGAAGTAGTAGCTTAGGGAAGAATAGCCTTAGCTTGTGATGAGACCTCAATTTGATTTATGTATTATTAGTTTGAAGCACTTGGATGTTGGTTATTTCTTCAAATACAGCAAATTCGTAATATTTTTTAAAGTAATTGCTAACCATAGCTGAGGTGCGAAGGCACAAGTGTTTAACGTAATTTAAAAGCTAACCTGACTTGCTGGGCGGGAAAATTTTGAATACTACTACTGGATTTATATTTCCATTTGCTGACGGCTTCTACAGCTGCTTTATCAAAGATGTTTTTAGGGGATGAATCTAGTACTTGTATGTTTTGAGTTATTCCGTGATTGCTTACGTTAAACTCAAGCAAAACATAGCCTTCAATTTTTCTACGCCTTGCATTTCTAGGGTAACTAGGTTCAACCCGCGATACCGGAATTGCTTTAACTTGTGAGTTTTGAGTTGAGTTACTACGTGCCAGATTGCCTTTGAGATGAGTACTTGACTCATTTATACTTGCATTGTTACTCGTTTGATTCTTGTTGTTACTAGGCTTAGCTGTTGAATTAGCAGTAGAGCTTTCTTGGGGTTTTAATGCTTTATCTGTCTCTACAGTTGAATTACTACTGGGATTGATTAACGCAACGGCTACTGTGGCTGTAGTTTGCTGAGGCACATCACTTGTATTAGGACTGGGTGTATGACCAAGGGTCTCGCTATCCGCAGATTTGTTGATAATAGTAGCACTGTCTTCTTTAACTTGAACATCAGAAACCAAGGCTATAGCGTCGGATTTTGTTAATGGCTGAGTAACAACTTTTTCTTGCTTGGCATCTGACAGTGTTGCTTGCTTTATTGCGCTGCCTTGAACATCGTTCTTATGTATCGAAATCGTGTTGTAACTCACTGAATCTATTGTTTTTGTACTTGGATTAATATCTACCAATTTACTCATTAGTAGAAAAACTAATAAGCTTGCTATTAATGCCAAAGGACTAATCAACAAGAAACGAAGCATGACTAGTCTTGACCTTGAACCGTTTGAGTAGCAATAGCTATATGCTCAATACCGAGTCCTTTAGCGATGTCCATAACTTTAATAACGGTACCGGTTGCGCTGTTCTTATCCGCTTGCACTAACAAAGTAATCGCATCACCCTGACCAATCTCATTTGCAAGTATGCGATGTAAACTTGCGATATCAAACGATACTCCATCGATATATAAATCGTTACTAGCGTCTATCGCAACTATGAAATCCGTGTCTTGCTGTGCATTAGAATGACTCGCCTCCGGTCGCGATATATCAACCCCAGCTTCACGAACAAAGCTACTGGTTACTATAAAAAAAATGAGAAGAATAAAAACGATATCTAACATAGATGTTAGGTCAACCGTCGCTTCGTCACTGGCTTTTCGCTGACTACCTATGCGCACTTATTTCTCCTTATTTCAATGCCAACAAACGTTCTAAATGCAAGTGTTTACGAGACAATATAAAAGCCAACTGGGCAACAACGAAAAGAGCAACTAAGGCACTTACCATACCCGCCATTGTTGGTAGCGTAGCCAATGAAATACCTTCCGCCATCGCTTGAGTATTAGTATTGCCCTGCTCTTGCATCGTATCAAAGATTTGCATCATGCCACTGACAGTACCTAACAAGCCAAGCATTGGGAAAACTACTGTAATGAGTTTAAGTAAACCGATGTTACGCATTAAAGCATGCTGGGCCTGGGCCAAACTTGCCTCGCGTTGTTTTCGAGCAAACCAGGAGTTTCTATCGTCTCGAGAAAGCCAACTCGATACCAAATTTTTTTTTAATCTTGGGAAACTGAACACTACAAACCAACAGCGTTCGAAAACTAATAACCAAAACAGAAACATAAGGGCTAACAATACCCACAAGATTGGTCCACCAGCGCCTAAGAAGTGTTGCAGTTGCTCTCGGGTTTGCGCGAAGTATTGCAGCTGCATTGCGCTATACCAAGGTATCAACAGGACTAAGAGTAGACATCTCGGCGCGTTGAGCAACCAAACCAAGGCCCTGCTTGTCAATAATCATGCGAAGATGTTGTGCTTTAGTGTTAAGCAAACTATGCACAAATAGTAATCCAATTGCAGCAATTAAGCCCAAGACCGTTGTAACTAATGCCATCGAAATTCCACCTGCCATTAACTTGGGATCAGCGTTTCCGTGTTCTGTAATAACTTGAAAGGTCTCTATCATACCCGTCACTGTGCCTAGCAATCCCAACATGGGTGCTAAAGCAGCAAATAACTTAATTAACCCAAGACCGGACTCTAGACGATGCTGCTCTACAATAATAATTTCTAAGATGCGTAACTCTAAGGCTTCGACATTTAGTGTTTTGTCGCGTTGGTAGGCGTTTAATACACGCCCAAGCGGGTTATTAGAAGGTTTACTCGGTTGCTTTAATTGCCGGTTGATTTGATAACTAGCGACTCCAAGATAAATGGCTCGATAAATACCAACTAAAACACCAAGACAAAATAAAGCCAAAATCGTTTGGCCGATAAGGCCAGCATGTTGGAATTTTTGTATAAGTAATTCTCGTAAGTTCGATTTAGTCTCTGATGGGCTAAAATCCAAAGCAATACTTATAAATTCAGTAAAACCCAGCCCAAGTTTATCTAAATCTGGAGATGGTATTGCACGCTCATTAGCATAACTAAAAGCGATGGCCTGACGAGGGTCCCAGGACACTAAATTGCTACCATCACTAAGTCCAATATTACCGATTCTGTAAAACGACTGCTGCGTGAGTAAACCGCCAACATCGCTATGGCGTAATTGGTGTTGGCTTATTGCTGCCGAAAGCTGTAATTCCTGCACAAGGATTTCGTATAAGATTTCAAAGTCGTTACTGCTTGGGGTGCTATTTTGAGTTGCAAATCGATTAAGAAACTCAGTACTGTTCGAACTACGTATATTACTTAGCTCGGGATTGTTATCTGATATTAGTGCATTAGCAGTGTAATTAAAGGCCGAAAATGCACTTTGCAAGTCAATAGCCTCAGCATTAAACAGATTTTGTTGTTGGCTTAGACCTTGTTTTTGGCTTTCCAATTTTAGTTCTAATTGAGCTATTGATAGTGATTCTTCTAGTGGTGTTTTAGTCGTGATAGTTTGTGCGTTTGCCTTAGCAGCAACAGCTTTGAAGTCCATCGCGATTAGGGAAATGGGCAGTTCAAACGTTAAGTGTGTAAGCTTATCACTAGCAGCACTATAGGCTTGCTTTAGTTGAGAATGATGCTCACTTTGCAGCCCAATCCAAGCCCCCTGTTTAATATCCCATGTCCAATACACCTGTTTATCTAAGCTTCTTGCGATGAGGACTGCCCGCCCTAACATTAAGATTTCGACTACGCGTTGTTTATCTTCAATTTGATGGGATTCACTATACACCATTAGCCGACTACCATAGTCTATCTCTATCACCAATGCTTCGAGCAAACTACGGTTTTTTTGTGCATTAGAAACGTTAGGTAGACGCATCATTTGGCTCAGTTTCTCCAAACGCTGACGACGCTCTGGCAACAAAAAGGGTTTATCTATAATCAACCACCGTTCTAGAAACTCGAGGATCTGGTGGTTAATAAGTAATAATGCGTCGCGGGTAACAGGTAATGACTTACGCTGCTGGTCTATCGTTTGTAATTGCTTTTCTAAGGTAGCGCTGAAGTCTAACAACTGAGCGCGTTCAAGGGTTTGTGTTTTTGCGTGTTGTGATTCAATGTTCTGTTCTGAATCCTTGGCTGTCGCGCCAAAACACATAAGAAATGCGACCGCAAGCATTAAAAAGTGTTGAATACTCACTCGATACATCTTCGCTACCTAAAATTGTGAATCCAAGCAATTGCCTAGTATACCTGTGTTAAACCCAGTACTAATTATCTCATGTTTGCACAGCAGTGAGTCAGCCTTATTATGAGCTACTAACAGCACTTAACGCTCAACTTTATTGACAGATTTAGCTCAAGCATTTCGCGCGTATTAAAACAGGCCTTAAATTTTCTTCATTGCTTGCGCCATTTGAACCGTTGCTAGACTAGCGACTGTGGCTCAGATTGCAAGATTGAAGTGTCAGGTAACACCAAATGTTGTTAATTTAATTGGCTGCATCTATCGATTGTTTGTACATCTCAATGATAAACTCTAGATTGACTACTTTGATGTCCAAATCCATCTATTCGTTAAAAATACAGGCTTGCGATTGTTAGTTGATATTGACCAATTTTACCGGCAACTTAGAGCCGTACATGCGAATGACTATCACCTTTGTTTTTACTGCGGGTGCATTGCATGCCAAAAGGACTATGCTCCACCACGCGACCATCTACATAGCTATCTTTCTCGTAGCCTATCAGCTGACTTTCTTATTGTGCCAGCCTGTAAAGAGTGTTCTGTTTTTCTAAAAGGATCTCAATTACCTTTAGTCGAACAACGTCGGCAACTGGTGCAAAACAAGCTCAAACAAAAATATAAACAAGCTATACATGTGTATTTAAGTTGGAGTGAAGACGAAGTTTCCGAGATGGAAGGCAACTTACTGTTAAGCATCTCAGCTGGCGTTAAGCTGGGCGAGGAGAGCTTTATTCGTAGCTCGTATATAGGCTACGACTTTGAGCTCGATGGGCAACGAAACTCAAAAAGCCATTTTGTAAGCCCTGTTGTTAGTGTTTTTGGGCAACAATTTAATGACTTAAAAACAGCAATAACGGCTTGTAGCCAACGTTATGATATTTATGCTGCTCAATTGAGCGAAGACCTAGCTAAACACGACAATAATTTAGAAGCCGTAATTTTAGATATTCAAGATCAACAACAACAGAAAGCCTACAGACGCGAGCTTAACTCTCAATGTCTTCGGTTTGCAAAGCAACACAAATTGTCACGGATGCAAGTTGTAAACGCTGTAGAACGCTATATTGATAAAAACGCTGACTTAACCATTCCTCAAGCCTTGCAGCAGTATTATGAGCAAAGAGTCCAGTATTATTGAGCCAACATTATCTAGGTTCATGTATAATTAATACCTCGCTCACTTATAGATTTTGATAACGGACCGTTATGTCTACGATGCTCAATCCGGTATGGCTAAGAACTTTCGTAAGCTTGGTCGAAACCAAGCATTTCACGAAAACCGCGTCAGTGTTGCATATGACACAACCGGGTGTTACGCAGCATCTACAACGTTTAGAGGCAGCATGTGGAGGCTCGCTCATCGTTCGCTCCGGAAAAAGCTTTGAGATCAATGAGCATGGCGCTATCGTTTATCAATATGCTTGCCAGTTATTCGACAATGAGCAAGAGCTTCATCAAAAACTAAGCGTAGATGACCCTTATTCGGGTGAAATAAGCTTTGCTTGCTCTGGTTCAATCGCGCAAGTTCTCTACCCTCATTTTATTAACTTAATGCGAGCTTACCCAAATCTAAGCATCATAAACGAAGCGGCACCAAATCAAGTCATTTTGCAGTCAATTCAAGATAAGAAAATTCAATTAGGTGTCGTCACTCAACTCAGTGAAAACCTTGCTTACGAAGTATCGGCGCTGGGTTGCCAACAGCTAGTGTTAGTTATTCCAAGGTCATATGCGACTCACAAGATAGACTTAAAGCTCTTACAGCAACTTGGTTCAATCGAGCATCCTGATTTTTATAACTACCTAGACTTGTATTGCGCCGCAAGTGCTTTGCCTTGGGTCAACGAACTGCAGCATGCGAGCCTTACAAAACAAAGCTACGTTAATCAGATCCAACAAATCCTATTACCATTGAGTATGGGCTTAGGATTTACAGTTATACCTCGGCATACGGTCGATGTTTTTGAACAAAAAGACAAGTTGCATATCGTTGAAGATAGCAATGTCGTACAGCAGGAACTTTTCCTGGTACATAAACGATTACACGCCTTGCCTAGTCGTTACCAACAGATTATCGATCTGTGCAAGCAACAGCTTTTTTGACCTAATGGGCCAATATAGGAACATATTCAAATGATTACTCGTAACATTATTGCGCTGAGTGTGTTCGTTGCTACATTTACAATAGCAACAGAACAAGATGATCAATTCGAAGAAAATGATGCCTTGATTAGCCAACATATGGCTATCGATTTTGCTAAGGTTCAAAGTCAAAGTAACACTAACGATACCTCAGAAGTTACGCAGTGGGGATCGCTAACATTACTGGACGCTAATGTAGGCGCAGGCGAGTCTGCTACCCTGCCATGGTACTCTGGACACTTGCCTGGCGGATTTAGAATGCCCACACCAGTAGTAGTATTGCGCGGTAAACAACCCGGTCCAACGGTTTGTTTAACCGCTGCAATTCACGGCGACGAGATCAATGGCGTAGAAATTGCGCGGCGAGTCGTACAAAATCTGAATGCTGAAGAAATTAAAGGAACAATCATTTCTGTTCCCGTGGTAAACATGGACGGATTGTGGCGCAAAGATCGTTATATGGCAGATAGGCGCGACTTAAACCGTGCATTCCCAGGAGAAATCGACGGCACAACTGCCTCACGCGTAGCTTATAGCTTGTTCACAGAAATTATAAGACATTGTGACAGCCTCGTTGATTTACACTCCGGGTCAATGTTTAGAGAAAACAGCCCTCAATTGCGAGCTGATCTTACTATTGAGGATGTTGCAGACATTGCTAAGCAATTTGGTGCAATTTCCGTTTTACAAAGCATAGCGCCAGTCGGCAGTCTTCGTGGCGCTGCAACCGCTGCTGGTATCCCCACAGTAGTTATGGAAGTCGGAGGACCTTACACGGTCGACTTAGCGCTAGTTGAAACGGCAGTTAAAGCACTACGAAGCTATCTAAGTGCAATCGAAATGTTACCTCGATCGTTTTTTTGGTCTTCACCACAACCCGTTTTCTACGCCTCACAATGGGTCCGCTCACGCGATGGCGGTATACTAATCAATAAAGTCAAACTAGGCCAACAGGTAAATAAAGGGCAACTTCTGGCTACAATTAGTAATCCCATTACCGATCAGGAAGAATCAATTGTGGCACCGTTTAACGCAGTTGTGCTTGGGCGCGCACAAGATCAGTTCGTATCAGCAGGCTACGCTGTTTTTAACCTTGGTGAACGCCGAAGTATCGAAGATTTGGAGCAGCAAGGCCAAGAACTGAAGGCAAAAGCAGTGGTCAAAAATGTTGAGCAGCTAGGATTAAACACAGAGTTAATTGAAGAACAAACGAAATCAACAAGTAGCAGTATCGCAACGGATGCAACCAAGAGTACAAATTAACACCTTTCATATTAACGACTCTTGATTGGAGTTCTATTGGTAACTCACTGGCTCATGGCTAGATGTCAAAATCGTGGGTAGTGGTTTTAATTCTGCGCTTAACTAAATGTCGAATAGCACTGGTAGAAAAATTATTATCAACAATTATTTCATAGCTTTGTCGCCCAATCTCAATTTCGAGAACCTTGAGTTGTAGGTACTTCTCATGTGCAAACTCATTAACGCCTGTCATTTTTGAAAAAGGTATAAAGACATGGCCAAATTTGTAGTTGGTGTCCTTAATTCCAAGAATATATTTGCCACGGTTAGCGATAATAAGGTCAGTACCATCGGTCATGATCATACAATCGAGAAGCTTAGAATTCTTATTCGAACTATATAGATTTAGCAGACTTGCAGGGCTAGGCTCCGCGAGCTCCCTACTCTCTTGATAGCCTAATATTGTGGGTTTGCTGACCCCTTTTTCTTTGTCTCTAAAATAACGGTATATTTGTTTTTCGTTTAAAGTTCCCATTGGGCTATCTAAGCTAGGATGAGAACGTTTATTTTGTCGTAAGCCCAAGCGGATCAATTCTATCGCTTGACTGGCGACCTCCATTGAAACCAAATTGTAGCGAACATCAACAATTTCACGACTTGAAGCAATACAAATAAAGCTACCGAGTAAGTCGCCACCATGTTCTAAATAGCAAATATCTTCAAATAAAAAAACTTTTCGGCTAAGTAGTTCATTTTCTATAGTAAAAATTGAAACACTATCTTTTGAAACGGCTACAACCTGCCAATAAAGCAGCATTCCAGCGGCCATGTTGCGTCGTTCTTCTTTGACTGGAACCTTAAACGAAAAATCGGCATTTTCGATGGTATCAAGTACATCTAAAAACTGTGCTGGTACTTGGCTGGCATCTTCAATTACCATTAACCAAGGACCGAATTTATTGTACTCAATTTCTTGTTCGTTTAGATTAATGTCCATAATTTGCTCCTACACGCATCTTGTGCCCTCATACAAATTATAGCTAGAGTACGGCGTTTAAAACGTTCTAAGCTCACAATATCGGGCAAAACAACTTATAAAGAACTTTATAGCACTGGCGCACTAAGTCGTGCGATACGGACTAACAACTGAAAATACCAAGGTTTATTACTGAATTCATCATTAGCTACCAGCTGAGATTTGGAGAAATCATCTTCGAGCATTTGTTTAACCTGCTGGGCAAATACAACATCATGTACTATTGCGGTTAACTCAAAGTTTAAACGAAAAGAGCGATTGTCTAGATTTGCAGTACCAACTGCGGCTAAATCATCGTCAATTAACATTACTTTTTGGTGCAAAAAACCGTCGCTATATCGGTAGAACTTAACGCCCACCGGGCTCACGTCGTGAATATACGCAAATGCTGTTAAATAAACCAAATAATGATCGGGTTTATCTGGGATCAATATACGAATATCAATCCCTTTTAGTGCTGCTAACTGTAGTGCCGCTATAACGGCTTCATCGGGTACAAAATATGGGCTGGTTATCCATATCCGAGACTTAGCACTGCGAATACACTGGACGAACATAAGCTTAGCGGACTCTAGTTCATCTGCTGGTCCAGTGGGTAACACTAAAATGTGCGCATCTTGGTTAGCGCAGTTGGTGATTTCCCACTGTAGGTCAAGAATTTCACCTTTTGCCCAATTCCAGTCTTCTAGAAACGACAGCTGTAAAGCTTTAACAGCTGGACCTTCAATGCACATATGCGTATCACGCCAATGACCAAATTTTGGGTATTTTCCTAAATACTCATCGCCGACGTTATGACCTCCAAGCCATGCTTTATTGCCATCGATTACAACATTTTTACGATGGTTTCTAAAATTGACCTGAAATCGCTTACGGATATTACCTTTCTTGTTAAAAGTCGCGACCTTAACACCGGCTTTATTGAGTGTATTTAAGTAGGAACTGTCTAAGGCGTAGCTACCAACCTCATCAAACAAGAGGTACACCTTTACTCCACGCTGAGAACAGTCAATCAATGCATCTCGAATACGTCGTCCTAGACCATCATCTTTAATGATAAAGAATTGAAACAAAACGTAGTGGTTTGCACCGCGTAGACCTTCAATAATATGATCGAACGTTGCATCTCCATCAACAAGTAACTGCAAAGCATTGCCTTTTACAACTGGAATACGGCATAGCTCTCGGCACAACCAAACGGGGGGTTCGTTAACGCTTGGCGTGACTATATAGTTGCCTATATCACGAGTCATTTCATCGATATATGGCTTAAACTGCTCACTAGAAGCTTGTCTTGAACTGACATAACCATCAAATCGATTTCGACCCAGGAAAAAATATAAAGGCACGGCTAAAAAAGGAAAACTAAGCAAGCTAATTAGCCAAGCAATGGCTCCTTGAGTACTTCGGGTGCTCATAAGGCTGTGTATAGCCATTGCAATACCCGTAAGATAAAAGCCTAAAACTATCCACGGTATTAATTCACTCAAATTAGCCACCTTTTCGAAAAATTAACGATTACCTGAGGTGTTAGAGTAGTTCAGTATTTAAGTCAAAGCCAGCAACACTAAAATCATAGGCACGCTGATCAAGCGGATCTATAAAACTTAACTTTTGAGCCAGCAGTTTTAGTGGATTGCTATAATCTAGAGCGGCCTCGGAAAGTAGCTCTGGATACAAGCGATCATTTAAGATCGGATAACCAATATCATTCATATGCAATCGAAGTTGGTGGGTTTTGCCGGTGATAGGTTCTAGTTCAAACAAACTTATATGTTTAAGTGTATCTATTTTGACTATTTTTGACCATGAGTTGGGGTCTTCGGTTGGCTGTGAAACCATGCGAAAACTTGGTTGCCCCTTAGTTATTCTAGAATTGATATGCCATTGACTATTTTCATCCACGCCATCGCCCATTGAAAGTGCTTGATATGTCTTCTTGATGCGTCTGGATGCGAAAAGCTCATGGTAGCGGTGACGATGTTCTACTTTTTTGACTAGTAGCACTAGGCCTGCCGTTGCCCTATCTAAGCGGTGAGCTGGCGTTAGCTCCTCGCAAACAAGGGATTTTCTCAAGCGATTTACCAAACAATTTTCAATAACGTTCCCACTAGGGTTTAACGCCAAAAAGTGGGGTTTAAAGGCGACTACGAAATTCTCATTTTCAAATACAAGGTGTTCGTAAAGCGGAACTTCTGGTTCAGATTCGAGTTCGCGATAATAGTAAACACGAGCTTTAGGCTCAACGAGGGTATCTAAACCAATCAATTTATGGTCGTGCCAATATACTCGTCCTTGCTGCATACGTTGTTGCCACTGTTCACGAGAGACGTGTTTAAATCGTTGCGCCAGAAAATCAACTACAAGTAGGCGTCTGTCGGTCGTCTCCGGGATGACTACAGACGATGCTTGATTAGCGACAACAGTTTTACTCATTCGGATTCCCCAGCACGGAATACATTGATAGATCGTTAGGGTCAATATTAGTCAATTTTTGCCACTTCTTTTTCATCTGCTCGATGGTGGTGTCGGGTACGTTGTGGATAGACCCGAAATCGTCGTGGCATTCGATGACTTTAAGATGCGCTTGGTATTTTTTTGCAATATTTATGTAAGGTAACATTTCCCATAAACAAACAAAGGTGTTGGATACAACAACTGATGTTGATTGTTGCAATGCTTGCTCACATTTGTTTTGGCACCACGCATGAGCATTTGTGAGGTGATCAGCATCAAAATGATACTCTTGTTTATCATTTACAAAATATTGATCTGCTTCTAAGTGAACCAACTGCTGATCGTCCGTGCACATTTGTTTTGCTAGTGTCGACTTTCCCGAACCTGGCAGGCCCCTTATGATGGTTAAACGCACGTTGCTCCTATCAGAACACTAAGTTTTGTACGGCAAAGTGTAGCGAGACACCGCTTTGACCACAACGCGTTTTGTTATTAACCTTTTCGAATTGTGTAACGGGCTTAAATTGAAAATAATGACTGATATAACAACCATTAGCATTGCAGCTACTGATGTGGTTGAGGGGTGTTCAGCGAGAAAATAGAAACCCAACACACTCGCAATTACAGGCGCTAAAGCACCTGTTGCTGCAGCAATTTGGGGGCCAATTTGTCTGATCGCATAAGCATATAAAACGCAGGCAACGATCGCAACTGCGATAGCTTGAATGAGGGTTTGCAATGCTATGTCTGTCCATGACATCAGCTCTAATGCTGGAAAATCAACAACCAATAGCAAGGCAAACCAAACGATTGCATTGCTGCACAAAACCCAAGTTGCGGCGTTAAGCGGTGCAAGCCCACTTTTTTTGAAGCAAAAAGTAAAAATCGCCCAACAACATGCAGCGCTAAGTAAAAGTAGGACCGCTAACGACGGTGAAGCTAAACTGGTTTCAATGTTAGATGCGACTAACACTGCAACGCAAACTAGAATTGAAACCATACATAGTCGTGGCACTAAACCCAACTTAGGAACTTTTGGGTCAAAGCTGTGTAACAGCGCTAAAAATATGGGAGCTAAGGCAGGTATAACCGTACTTGCTACGGTTATACTACTAGATTGCATTCCGCCTACACCTAAAAACAAAAAAGGGAGCCCAGAACCAAACGACATCCCAAAAAGGTAAATCACTGGTGCTTGGGAAATGCGTTTCCAATTCCAAAAGAGTATAGGAGTCAGCAGTATACTTGGGAGCACATAACGGAAAAAGGCAATGTCATACCACTGCATGTTTGTACTTAAACCCACTTTTAAGCCCGTGAAAAATAAAGCCCAAATAAGCGCCGTTAATAAGGCCGCAATAGTCCCAAAAACACGGTTTGTGTTGATTGTTTTTGCTGCAGGCTCATGCTGTATTTTCTGAGTAAGCATAACGATAACCTAAGTATGAAAACATTAGTTTAAGACGAATATGGGATTGTAAGGTGGCAACTTTTACCCCATTATAAGCAACCGTTAGCTCGTTACACTAAAATGAATAACAATGTGAGTTTAAATGACTAAACTAGACAAAACTAATCGACATTTGCTTGAGCTCATTCAGAAAGATGCCCGCTTAAGTACCCATGAACTCGCTGATCTGGTTGGTCTTTCTGCCTCTCCTGTTGCACGTCGACTACGACAGTTGGAAGACGACGGCCTCATTGAAGGCTACAGAGCGCACTTAAACCAACGCAAACTTGGCTTACACATTACAACTTTTGTACATGTGCGACTCAAAGACCATCAAGAAGCCAGTGTATTGGCATTTGAACAAAGTGTTAGAGAAATGAGTGCTGTACTCAATTGCCATACAGTTTCTGGAGCCTATGATTATCTATTGCAGGTGGTTTCCCAAGATTTGGTTGACTACGAACAGTGGGTTAGATCACTGCAACGATTGCCATTAGTAAGTCATATCGATAGTAGTTTTGCTATTCGAGGTGTTAAAACTAACGATTTCCTACCAATTCCTTGATCCCATAACCAGTGTTAAAACTAAGTGCAATTCCCTAGTATTCAACTAAACTAGCGCCAGATTTAGCCCTAGACACATAGAAATGAAATCGAATACCTTCAAAACCAAAAAGAACTTTTTGGTAAAGCTTGGAAAAGCTTTGCATAAGTACGGTACTCCTGCTTCTGGTATGGAACAGCATCTGAGTGATGTGTCTACAACGCTAGGTGTCAAAGGACAATTTTTGGTTACCCCTACAACTCTCACATTTGTGTTGTTTGATGATGAGTCTGACCAAGAGTTCAACTATATACTCAGAGTAAGGCCAGGAGAAATAGACTTAGGAATGTTAACGCGTACACAACAACTCGTTGATCGGGTTGTACTGGGCGAACTAGACCTTTTCCAAGCCATTTCTACCTTAGATGAGAATGAACAAAAGCCTGATTTAAGCTCAGGTCCCTTAACTTTGCTTGCTTATGTTGTTACTGGCGCAGCGTTCGCTATGCTAATGAATGCGAATTGGATTACCATCGCTATATCAGGCCTGTTGAGCATTATAGGTTTTAGTTTAGTGTGGCAGGCCCGAACAAGGCCTCGTATCGCAAGTGCAATCGAACCTTTAAGCGCGGCGCTCAGCGCTATTGGTGCTTATGCATTAGCTTTTATATTTCCCAGCCTCGACATTAATTTAACGGTCTTGTCCTCAATCATTATTTTTATACCCGGCTTATCACTAACCTTAGGACTTAACGAGCTAGCCTCCCGCGAATTAATTTCTGGTACCGCTAGGATCATGGATTCGTTTATGACCCTATTCAAACTCTACTTTGGGGCTATCCTCGGATTGGAAATCGCCAAGCAAGCCCTTGGGATCCCGCTCCTAATATCCGATGTACAACATTTATGGTGGCTAAATTGGTTAGGTGTAATTTTATTATCATTAGGGCTAACTGTCATTTTCAAAGTTCGTAAAGCAGAGTTAGTGTGGGGGGTTTTATCTGGGGTTATTGCTTATGGGGCAAGTGTTATAGGCGCTGTGTATATTGGGGCTGGATTAGGCCCTTTTGTCGGTGCTTTTGTAGTCGGCGTTTACGCTAACGTATTTGCGCATGTACGTAAAATACCGGCGTCGGTGGTCTTACTACAAGGCATCGTTTTACTCGTGCCCGGTAGCAAAGCATATATAAGTTTAAGTAATACGTTTATTCAAGATAGCTTTGTAGTGAACAACAACATGGCATCTGAAACTTTCATGATATTTATGTCAATTATAGCAGGCTTAATATTTGCAAATCTTGCATCACAAAGGCGATTAGGTTTGTAAGCTAACGCAGTCTGCGCCTAATGATAAATGCGCTAGGACACACCGCCCTACTGCGCCATGACTCGGTTATAGCAATTGCTATACAACAATAGTGAACAGTCAATTGACAAGAACCAAATAGTTTCCGCTTTTTTAACCTACCAGCCTTGGCCACCTAAACTTTTAGAAACCAACATCAGTGCTGATTAACAGACATAAACTTACGATATTGAATCAGGCTAATATTTGCTCTAGCGAACTTCGTTTTACAAAAGTCTTGTATGTCGAAACGGATAATAGTGAATTGGGGCATTAATCAATGAAACGACCTTTGCGTTACTGTACTTTTGTTGATTTCACAATCACCAGCCAATTTTTCATTCTCGCTAGCGTTTTATAAGACTAGCAAATTCCATTTTGTGGTTTGTTTTTGATTAATGAAATTTCTAGCCGAGGTCACCGAAACTGTTTACTAATCGAGTGATACGAAAACCGAGTTCAATGTTTTAGAATGGCAATAGCAAGGTTTAATTGACTTTGGTGTCTAAAGTAGCATTGAATCCGCCCTTCATGAGCCTGTTAGTCATAACTGCAAGCTCGTACTGCAAATGTCTGAAAAACCTTGTTTGCAAATAATTCTTAAGTCGGTTTACACAAAGTTGTGAAAGACACCCTGAGGACGTATTGCTAAATGCTTTATGATAGCGACGCAGCCTTAACGCTTAACACGCTGCAATACTCAACTGTTTCAGTGAACTAATTGATGCGTACCCCTTAGCACTTTCAAAGGCGCCTATTAGACACATTTAGCTGTTGATATTTTGCACGATGAACGAGACAGCCTAAGCCGAATGCTCAATACCTTGTTGTTCTGCAAAACTGGAGAACTCAGTTGTAACAAATTTCGAGCATATTCTTTTGAACTAAAATTTAACTTGGACCCACTTATGGCTATTTTTTAGCCGAATTGCCCACTTTTCTATATGTATGTTGTAGCTAATCATGGCCAACCTGTAGCACAAACCCCTTAGAACTTACTAAATGATTGGCTTCTTTTAATCAAATCGCGTGTTGGCACATCACTGGAACTACCTCTTTAGTAAGGGTTTTCAATGTAAAGTAAGCACAAGAGCAAATAAAAGCCAGTCTTTAACTGGTGCGAAATTGATCTAGATCAACTGGGTTAAAAAAGAGTTAGTTTTTTGCGTTGATGTTACGCAAATATGTCGGCCCAATGCACATTACAAACTATTAATTGTAAGTTTGATCAAGTATCATTCTGGCTATTAACTAGCTTTGTTTTTTTATTGGATTTGAAAGCAAACTAGTTATAACTCCCACAATAATAGCAATATAGCAACGGAAGCATTCATACTATGGACCATGCAGCTACACATTCAGAGAATGACTATAACTACAAAGTAGTGCGTCAATTCACTGTGATGACTGTAATTTGGGGTATCGTTGGAATGAGCGTTGGCGTCCTAATCGCAGCTCAACTGATTTGGCCAGCCCTTAATTTCGATACACCTTGGCTCACTTATAGTCGCCTAAGACCCCTTCACACCAATGCCGTAATTTTCGCATTTGGTACCAGTGCCCTAATGGCCTGCTCTTTTTACATTGTACAGCGAACCTGTCAAACCAGACTGTTTGGTGGCCCCCTCGCCTCCATCGTGTTTTGGGGTTGGCAATTGATAATCGTTTCTGCAGCTATTTCGCTGCCGTTAGGTTATACGACAAGTAAAGAGTACGCAGAACTTGAATGGCCGATTGGTATCTTAATCGCGGTCGTTTGGGTAATTTACGCCATCGTCTTTTTCGGTACTCTGGCCAAACGGAAAACCACGCATATATATGTTGCAAATTGGTTCTTTGGTGCTTTTATTATCACCATTGCTATGCTGCATATCATTAATAACCTCGCAATACCGCTAAGTTATACCAAGTCATACTCAATTTATGCTGGTGCAGTGGATGCAATGGTACAGTGGTGGTATGGACATAATGCCGTTGGTTTCTTGTTGACAGCAGGCTTTTTGGGAATGATGTACTATTTTGTTCCTAAGCAAGCTGGACGTCCTGTTTATAGCTACCGCTTATCGATTGTTCATTTTTGGGCACTAGTATCGATATATATCTGGGCAGGCCCGCACCATTTGCATTACACAGCACTACCTGATTGGGCTCAATCCTTAGGTATGGTTATGTCTTTAATTCTGTTTGCTCCATCTTGGGGTGGCATGATTAACGGTATTATGACGCTGTCAGGTGCATGGCATAAACTACGCTATGACCCAATTTTGCGCTTTTTGATTGTTTCCTTGAGTTTTTACGGAATGTCGACCTTCGAAGGTCCGATGATGGCAATTAAAACTGTTAACGCCCTCTCTCACTATACCGACTGGACTGTTGGCCATGTACACTCAGGCGCCTTAGGTTGGGTTGCAATGGTTACAATCGGAAGTATCTATCATCTAATTCCGGTGCTCTTCAATCAAGAGCGTATGTACAGTACCAAACTAATTAACACCCATTTCTGGCTAGCAACTATTGGCGTTGTATTGTATATCGTTGCAATGTGGATTTCTGGCGTTATGCAAGGGTTGATGTGGCGTGCGGTTAACGAAGACGGTACTTTAACGTACTCGTTCATCGAATCAATAGAAGCGTCTTATCCGTTCTACTTTGTGCGTTTAGTTGGTGGTTTGTTCTTCTTAGGCGGAATGCTACTGATGGCCTATAACGTGTTCAAAACAATTTCAGCCACTGATGGTAGCCTCAAAGCTACTGAGCAAGCATAAGGAGTATTCAGAATGAAGCATGAATTTGTTGAAAAGAACCTTGGCGTGCTAATGGTTTTCATTGTTATAGCGATCAGCTTCGGCGGTATCACACAGATTACACCGCTGTTGTTCCAAGCAGAAACAACTGAGCCTGTCGATGGTTTAGAACCCTACACGGCCTTACAAATGGAAGGGCGTGACATCTACATTCGTGAAGGATGTTCAAACTGTCATAGTCAGATGATACGTCCGTTTCGAGCAGAAACAGAACGCTATGGTCACTATAGCGTCGCTGGGGAAAGTGTTTGGGAACATCCGTTTCTTTGGGGTTCTAAGCGCACCGGTCCTGATTTAGCACGTGTAGGCGAGCGATACTCAGATGAATGGCATCGTGTTCACCTAACCAATCCTCGTACCGTTGTTCCTTCATCGAATATGCCGTCCTTCCCTTGGTTGAACGAAAATATTCTTGATGGAAAGCTCACCGGCCGTAAGCTTGAGATTTTCCGCGACCACTTTGGCGTGCCTTATGAGCAATCAGATATTGACGGCGCTAAAGCAGCAGTTGAAGGCAAAACAGAAATGGATGCGGTCATCGCTTATCTTCAAGTGTTAGGCACAGCCTTAAAATAGGAGCGACGATATGGACTTTGGAACATTCAGTGGTTTGTATACAGCCTTTCTTATTCTAATTTTTATTGGAATATTCGCTTGGGCTTATAGCAAACGTCGCAAAAAGGATTTTGAAGAAGCTGCCAATTTGGTATTTGCCGACGAGGTAAATCAAAAACACGGTACTTCTAGTCAAGGAGCTAAACCACAATGATGAGCTCATTTCTAAGCATTATGGTTACTGTAATAACCTTAGGCAGCATTGTTGGCTGTATTTTGTTACTACGGGCAACTAACAAGAACAAAACCGGCGTTGACGAAGGTGCCTCTATGGGGCATACCTTCGATGGTATCGAAGAACTAAACAATCCGCTGCCCAAGTGGTGGACGTATATGTTCTATATCACTATTGTTTATGGTTTGGGCTACCTAGCGCTTTACCCTGGTCTTGGTAATTTTCCTGGCCTTTCTGGCTGGAAAAGTTCAGAGCAAGGGATTAAGTCGATCGCTGAGAAAGATCAACGAATAGAAGCCTATGCTGATAAAGCAGTCGCAAACCAATACTTAAGTGAAGTTGCGCATGCAGAAGAACGCTTTGGCGAAGTATTTAGAAGCATCGCCTATCAAAGTGACGGTAATTACCGTCCAATTGAAGAGCTAGCAACAGACGAAGATGCACTAAAAATCGGTCAACGTCTTTACCTACAAAACTGTTCACAATGTCATGGTGCAACCGCGCGTGGCTCAACAGGATTCCCCAACCTAACCGATAACGACTGGTTATATGGTGGAACACCAGAGGCGATCAAAACCACGCTTATGAATGGTCGTGCTGGCCAAATGCCTGCTTGGATAGATGTACTAGGCGCTGACGGTGTTAAAGAGGTGACAAGTCACGTTCTACGTTTGTCTGGTCGTAAGGTCAACACCCTTGAAGCTGAAGCTGGCGCCGCAAAATTTGCTGTCTGCGCTGCGTGTCATGCTGCTGACGGTACTGGTAACGAAGCTTTAGGCGCCCCTAACTTAACCAATAACATTTGGTTATATGGTGGTTCTCGTAAAGCAGTTGAAGAAACACTTACCTATGGTCGCGCAGGTGTAATGCCCGCTTGGAAGGATATTTTAGGAGAAGATAAAATCCATGTTATCTCAGCCTACGTATATTCTTTGTCACAAGAAAAGTAGTTTCTAGTCTAAATAAAAACGGCGCTAAGGCGCCGTTTTTATTTAGCTCGTAAAATAATAGCCGTAATTCCATTGTTGTTAATAGATTTAAAATCTATCATTAGCACAAATGGCACTATGATTGCCTACATTCAGACGTAGTAAGGAAATCCACGATGGATACGCAACAGTTAATTCTCCCTTGGTACAAACAATTCTGGCCTTGGTTTTTGATTGCTCTACCCGCTGCAGCTGTCATTGCGAGTATTAGTACTTTCTTTATAGCCAACAACAATAAATCTGATTTGGTTGTGGACTCGTATTACAAAGTTGGAAAGTCCATCAATCAAGATTTATCAAAGCTAAAGGCTGCAGAAACTTTAGGTATCAGTGCTGACTTAGAAAGCAAAGACGGCGCGTTAATACTATCAATGCAGGTCCCTTCGTCTTACCAAAACCAAGCTTTAGAAGTTAAGTTGGCTCACAAAACTCAAGCAAAAAAAGATTTGGACTTCTTGGTCACAGCTGATGCTAACGGACGCTACCGTTTTGGTGAAAACTTCGACCAAGCCGGTCGTTGGTTCATTCGAATAGAGCCTATTGACGGCAGCTGGCGCCTGCAAGAAGAATTAGTACTTCCGCTAACAGCAACCGAAGCAATCGATGGCCAGTAACTCTTCAATCAGTTGTTATCATTGTGGCGAGGATGTACCCAAAAATCTAAATCTTGAGGTACAAATTTTAGGCCAAAAAAGGCCTATGTGTTGCCAAGGTTGTTTTGCTGTAGCAAATACAATTATTGAATCAGGTCTAAGTGACTATTATAAACACCGGACTGCCATTGGGCCCTCTGGAGCGCAACTTGTCCCAGAAGAACTTGAGAAACTAACACAGTATGACAACTTAGATATACAAGCTGAGTTTGTAGCGGATAGTGGTGAGTACAAAGAAGTTCTATTGTGTGTTGAAGGTATTGCTTGCGCAGCTTGTGCGTGGCTAATAGAAAAACAAATCGGCAATCAAGACGGTGTCTTGAGGCTAAATGTGAATTCAACAACACAACGTGCGAATCTACACTGGGATCCAACTAAACTTGAACTAAGTCAAATTTTGCAGGACTTCCAAAACTTAGGGTATCAAGCCCTTCCCTTTCAAACTGATCAACAAGAAGCATTTTACAAAAAAACTTATCGCCAACATCTCACAAGGCTCGGGGTTGCTGGATTAGCTACAATGCAGGTAATGATGTTCGCATTTGCATTATACGGTGATTTCTTTGGTGAAATGGATGCCCAATTCATTGGTTATTTTCGTTGGGTAAGTTTACTCATGGCCACGCCCGTTCTACTTTACTCAGCGCAACCTTTTTACGTAAGTGCTTATAGAGCTTTGCGATCTGGTAGTCTAAATATGGATTTACCGGTATCGATTGCATTGTTGGGGGCATATAGCGCTTCTTTGTATGCAACTGTGCAAGGCCACGGCGAAGTCTATTTCGAATCGGTATCGATGTTTACGTTCTTGTTATTGCTAGGACGTCTACTCGAACTGCGGGCGCGTCGCAAAGCAAGCGAGTCTAGTACAAATCTTTTAAAGCTAATCCCAAAGGTTGCTAACCGCCTAGATACATCTGGAAATATCGAAGTCATCGCCTGTAAACTTCTAAAGGTCGGCGATATTGTTCGCGTACGTCTAGGTGAAACAGTTAGCGCAGATGGTATTATTAAAGAGGGTCATTGCTCTATTGATGAGTCAATGCTCAACGGTGAGTCGCTCCCACTACCTAAAACTGTTGGAGACCAAGTTTTTGCCGGCAGTATTAATCACGGTCAATCCATAGATATACAAGTAGTCGCAGCCCAACAACAAACCTTTATCGCTCAAATATTGCGCTTGCAAGAACAAGCGCATAACGACAAAGCATCGGTAGCCAGTTTAGCAGACACCGTATCTCGGTATTTTGTCGCTGGCCTGTTAGTGATAGCGAGCTTATGTTATGGCTATTGGTCAATCTATTCTCCTGATGATGCTTTTTGGATAACACTAGCAGTCTTGGTGGCAACATGTCCTTGTGCGCTATCTCTTGCAACGCCAGCCGCTCTTACCATAGCAACGCAACGATTATCCAAACACGGCGTATTGGTTAAAACGCCGCATGTACTCGAGTCACTAGCTGCGTTAAACACCATTGTTTCTGACAAAACAGGTACTTTAACATTAGGCCAACTAGAACTTTGTTGTGACCACAGCTTAAGTTCGCAAGATCTAAAACATCTGTCGATAGCTTGCTCGATGGAGGCTAGAAGCTTGCACCCAATTGCCTTAGCGTTTACCAAAGCTTCGAAGCAGTACCAGTTGAGCGCGATTAAATTTGATTCTATAAGTGAACACAGCGGCCAAGGACTGCAGGCTTATTTAGATAACGACGAGTATCGCCTAGGTTCGGCGCATTTTTGCCATGTAAGGCCTTCGCCTCGAGATACGATGATAGAAATTGTACTGTGTTGTAACGGGACACTATTGGGTCGTTATTATTTCAAAGACCAGCTAAAACAGGATGCTATCGAATTCTCCCAGTATCTAAAACAGCGCAATATTGAATTGCAAATGCTCAGTGGAGACACCAGTTCACAGGTATTCAGTTACGCTAAATTGTTAGATATTTCAGTCGTCAAAGCTGGAGCTATGCCAAAACAAAAACTTGAGTATGTAAATGAACTCCAGCTTAAGAACCACAAGCTAATGATGCTTGGTGATGGCGTAAACGACGGGCCAGTGCTAAGCGCGGCAAACTTATCAATGGCGATGAGTCATGGTACCGACTTAGCCAAAACATCGGCTGACAGCATATTACTTGGTGATCGATTAATGCCTATTGCGAAGGCAATTGAAACGAGTATATTTTGTAAAAAAATTATCAGACAAAATATGACCTGGGCAATAGGTTACAATGTACTTATTCTCCCCTTGGCAGCAACGGGAAATATTACCCCCTACATCGCCGCCTTGGGGATGTCATTGTCATCGCTAATCGTGCTAAGCAATTCGTTGAGGTTAAATAAACATTGAGTATTATCTTCGTTCTTATCCCGATTGCACTCATCTTTGTCGCTATAGCCATTTTTGTTTTTATCTGGGCTGTTCGCTCTGAACAATTTGACGATCTTGACCGCCAAGGCTCGAACATTCTCTTTGACGAAGATCAACCGCCTCTGACCAAAAAGCATTCGACAAAATCAGACGATGAACTTTGATTTTCCGCTTTTCTTCTCTGCGTTTATGGTAGGACTGTTAGGTGCTGGTCATTGCCTGTCTATGTGTGGGTCTATCGCATGCGCAGTAGGCATGACTGCTGGAGGCCCTAACAAAGCCCCATTGTTAAGACTATTTTTGTTTAACATTGGGCGGATTACCAGCTATGCGATAGCAGGCATCATCGTTAGCGGCTCTGCAGCAACATTGATTGAGTTAGGCAAACTTGAGCATATGCTGTGGATTTTACGTATCTTTGCAGCAGTTTTGCTGATCTTTCTAGGTTTATCCATTGGCCAGTGGCATCAAGGAATCAAATACGTCGAAAAAGTTGGAGCCCGCCTTTGGCGTACGCTTCAACCAAAAGCATCTCGATTATTAGCGAAGCAAGATAATCCATCTGCATTGTTACTAGGAATAGTCTGGGGTTGGTTACCCTGCGGATTGGTCTATTCCATGTTAACTTGGAGTGCTACACAAGCGTCAGTTGCCACAGGTGGCTTAATCATGGTCTTTTTTGGGCTTGGCACATTTGCGGTTATTTTGAGCGCTAGTATTGGAGCCGCTAGCTTCAATCAAAAAATCAAAAGTTTATTCTTCCGAAGAATATCAGCAATTACTATGATTTCATATGGTGTCTATCAATTGCTTTATCTCGCATAGTGTTCGACATGAGGCTTTAATCGCTACTAATGATTCTATTTATAGCATTTAATTGCAAAAAGCATTGGGTTCAGCAAAAATTTAGAAAATGATGAGATCGACTAATAGTTCTTTGAAAATGACCTAGATCAATGTAAAATCGATAGCAATTAAATTAAGAAATAATCGTATGAATAGTAGCCTAAAAGCTAAACAGCGCGTTCAAGCCGGTGGTAGTGAGATACATTGCCAAGATTGTAGTATTGCTGAGTTGTGCATTCCCTACTCGCTTAACGAAACTGAGTTGGATCGTCTCGATAGTATTATTGAGCGTAAAAAGCCGCTTCAGAAAGGCGAAGAAGTCTTTGCCGCTGGTGATAAGTTGCGTTGCCTGTACGCGATACGTTCCGGTACCATCAAGTCATATACCATTACTGAACAAGGTGATGAACAAATTACTGGCTTTCATTTGGCCGGCGATTTGATAGGTTTTGACGCGATTAATGAGCAAATGCATACCAGTTTTGCTCAAGCCCTAGAAACATCAATGATATGCGAAATTCCTTACGACACAGTTGATGAGCTTTCTGCAACCATGCCTAAACTCAGACACCAAATAATGCGTTTAATGAGTTGTGAGATTATTGCAGACCAAGACATGATTTTACTCTTAAGTAAGAAAAATGCAGAAGAACGTTTAGCTGCATTTATCTTCGGATTATCCGAGCGCTTCGCTCGCCGAGGCTTTTCTCCTCGCGAGTTTAGGTTAACAATGACGCGCGGTGATATTGGTAATTATTTAGGCTTAACTGTTGAAACCATTAGTCGTTTACTTGGACGCTTTCAAAAATCTGAAATGATTAATGTTAAAGGCAAATATATTTCTATCGTTGATCGTGAAGCTCTTTCAATGATGGCTGGCACCAAGCGCTCAGCTTAAGTTTTAAATATATAAACAACAACTTATAAAGATTGCTGATTGTTAGGTCGATCAGCTTTTTTTTTGTATAATTGAACTACAGTATATATGAGACATGTTTGTATATTGGAGTTCCAAATGACCAAATATCGAAATATATTAGTCGTTATCGACCCTACTCTTGATGAGCAACCAGCCTTAATTCGCGCATTGGCCTTAGCACAACGTAAAGATGATGTGCGTATCAAAGCTTTTCTAACTATTTATGATTTTTCTTATGAAATGACGTCGATGCTATCTATCGATGAGCGCGAAGCAATGCGTTCGGCTGTCATAAATGAACGTAACATTTGGTTGAAAGATCAGGTAAGCGCAGCTTCACAAAGCTCGAAAATTGAATGCAAAGTGGTTTGGCATAATCGTCTATTTGAAGCCATCATCAACGAAGTACTCGATTTTGGACACGATTTAGTGGTCAAAGCAACCCATGACCACCCTAAACTCAAGTCAGTAATCTTTACCCCTACAGATTGGCATCTTTTACGAAAATGCCCATCACCACTGTTACTGGTAAAACACCATGACTGGCCGGAAAACGGTAAGATACTGGCTGCAGTAGATGCAACCACTGAAGATGAAGAACACCTTCGCTTAAACGAAAGAGTGATACTTGAAGCAACTCAACTAGCTGAGTTATTAGATGCCCCCCTTCACTTGGTGAATGCCTATCCGGCTGCGCCTATCAACATAGCGATCGAACTCCCTGATTTTGACCCATATAAATATAATGCAAGTGTCCGCGAGCATCACCTTAAGCAACTTGCTACGTTCGTTGAAACACATCAATTACAAGGTTGTAGAACCCATGTGTTAGAAGGAATGGCGGATGACGTGATACCGGATGTCGCAAATGACATCAACGCTGAACTGGTTATTTTAGGGACTTCAGGTAGAACAGGGCTCAGCGCTGCGCTTATTGGGAATACTGCTGAACACATTATTGATAGCTTAGATTGTGATTTACTTGCGCTAAAACCGTCTAACTATATAAGTCCATTAGATGACTCACTTAGTTAAGCAGATAATCTTGCTATTATCATGAAAGTATCAAACTGGCAGGTAATGTATCTGCCAGATTTCTAATATACACCACTTTATCCTGCCTGTAATATTATTGTCACAAACCACTGTTTAAATGCACTGGATTCAAATTCAGCCTATACATTTAATTGAGTGAACTATTGTGAATAATAAAATATTTTCGTCTATCAGTGCCCTATCTCTCTTACTTTCAAGCGCAGCCATTGCCGGCAATACTGTCACCGTATCGGGATCGACTTCAGTAACTGGATTGATGGAAGTTTTAGCAGAAACCTACCAGTTACAACAGAACGATTATATCGAAGTCCAAGGAACAGGCTCTGGAGCGGGTATACGAGCTGCTAAAGAAGGCACTAGCATGATTGGTATGTCTTCACGCCCTGTTGCAACAGATGAACTGGGTAAGGACGTTCAACAGTTCGTTATGGCTTTAGACGGAATTGCAGTCGCAGTTAATAATCAAAACCCGATAAAAAACCTTAGTATCGAACAAGTCAAAGCGATCTATACCGGCGATATTAATAATTGGAGCCAAGTTGGCGGTGATGACCAAGCCATTGTTGCTGTCACACGAGAAGTTGGCTCAGGCACCCGTGGCGCCTTTGAGGATATTATGGGTTTAACACGTAAAATTAATGACATTACAGTAACCGCAATTTCTGCACGCGCTCAAGTACAAAGCGGTAACGGATCAATTAAAACCTTAGTTGCAAATAATAGTGCTGCCATAGGGTTTATATCCCTAGGTAGTGTTGACGAGTCACTAGCGGCGCTTCAAATCGAAGGTGTAGACGCTACCAAGGCTAATATTCAAACCGGAGATTATGGCATCGCAAGACCATTCGTATTAATGGCAGCCAATTCACCAGAACCCGAAGCCCAACAGTTCATCGACTACATCATGAGTAGCGAAGGTCAACAAGTGATCGCAGACCACGGCTATATAGAAGTTAAATAGATTTATTTCCCTATTATGCTAATCGAACAACAGTGCTTGTTGTTCGCTCTATTTCTATAAAACAAAGTTTGAGTTATGACGGATATCATTGACACGCAACTTGCTAATTTATCGAATAAAAAAGAATTAAGCCAAGAGTTAAAACGTCGCGCTATGCGCACTGATTATCTAGGGACTTTTTTTAAGTACTTGTTTTTTCTTAGTGCTTTTATTGGGGTTTTGTCAGTTGCTACGATAGGTTACTTTCTTTTCTATGAAGGTATTCCGGCTATTAAACACGCCGGTTTAATAGAATTCTTGAGTGGTCGAGAGTGGCTACCACCTGCACTTTATGGCATCGCGTCAATGATCGTTGCCTCACTTGTTTCTAGTTTAGGCGCTGTAATAATCGGTGTGCCAATTGCAATACTTTGCGCTGTTTTCCTTGCGGAAATTGCACCAAAGTGGTTGGCAAATCTGGTTCGTCCGGCTATCGAACTGCTAGCGGGTATACCGTCTGTTGTATACGGTTTCTTCGGCTTGGTAATTATTGTTCCAGCGATTCAAACCCTCTTTAATATACCAGCTGGCTCCACATTACTAGCGGCAATCATCGTATTGAGCGTAATGATACTCCCGACTGTTATTACCATTGCTGAAACGTCAATTCGCGCTGTGCCTTCTACCTATAAGGAAGGCGCTTTAGCCCTAGGAGCATCCCAGGTTTACACCATTTTCAAAGTTATTCTACCAGCAGCACGCTCTGGTATTTTAGCAGGAATTGTTTTAGGGGTTGCTCGGGCCGTTGGCGAAACTATGGCAATAATTATGGTAATGGGTAATGCGCCAGCGATGCCAAATTCTTTATTGGAATCGGCTCGCTCATTAACCGCAAATATTGCTTTAGAAATGTCTTACGCTACCGGCATGCACGCTAGTTCTTTGTATGCAACTGGTATCGTACTTCTAATATTCGTTATGTTGCTAAACGCATGTCTTCTTTACCTTAACCGCCAACGAGCGTACTCATGAACCAAGCTATCAAAGACAAATTTGCCTTAACGGCAATCTGGACCTGTGCCTTGATCACCATACTATTTTTGGTATGGATGCTCTGGCATATTCTAAGCAATGGTTTGTCATATGTGAGTTGGGAATTTGTGACAAGTTCATACTCAGCAATCGGCAAAGCTTCAGGTATATGGTCAATGATTGTATCGACCATTTATATGGTTGTACTGTCAATTTCTATCGCTGCCCCACTAGGAATTATGACTGCATTATTCCTAACTGAATATGCAAAACCCAGTAGCAATTCAGTCAAAGTAATCCGATTTTGTACCGAATCTTTAGCAGGTATTCCATCTATTATCTATGGTTTGTTTGGGATGACATTTTTTGTTGTCACACTAGGGCTTGGCTTTTCAATTCTGTCAGGAGCCCTGACGCTTTCTATTCTGATTTTACCAGTCATCATACGCACAACAGAAGAAGCTTTATTAGCAGTTCCCCAAGCCTATCGAGAAGCGGCTTACGGCTTAGGCGCGAGCAAAATTTATACCATTTGGAGAGTGATCCTGCCTAGCGCGATGCCGGGAATAATCACGGCTGTTATTCTTAGCACCGGCAGAATTATAGGTGAATCCGCGCCAGTGTTTCTTACTGCTGGCATGGTTACGCGTATCCCTGAATCGGTTTTTGATTCGGGCAGAACGTTAACAGTACATCTGTACAAATTGACTCAAGAGCTGTTCACAATTCATGAATGGAATCAAGCTTACGCCACAGCGACTGTTCTAATTATGCTAGTCCTAGCCATTAATGTGATCACTAAGATCATTGGCAAGCAACTAAACAAAGCGAATTATTAAGAGATTGTTTATGAACAAATTTAATGTAAGAGATCTAGATTTATACTACGGCGATACCCACGCGCTCAAAAACATAAACATGTTGATTCCAGAACGCAAAGTTACTGCGCTTATAGGCCCATCAGGTTGCGGAAAATCAACCTTGCTTAGAACACTAAATCGCATGAACGATCTGATAGAGAATGTACACATCAGCGGTCATGTTGAGTTAGAGGGTGTAGACATATATCAATCTCGTGACATATCAGACTTACGCATGAAGGTTGGAATGGTCTTTCAAAAACCAAATCCATTTCCGATGAGCATTTTTGAAAATGTTGCGTTTGGCCTAAAAGCCCAAGGTATAAACGATAAGCAACTAATTAAAGACACCGTAGAAAACGCGCTTCGCAGTGCAGCATTATGGGACGAAGTGTCAGATAGACTAAACAGCCATGCATTTGGTCTAAGTGGCGGCCAGCAACAGCGCCTATGTATTGCTCGAGCCATAGCCATACAACCTGACGTTATACTTATGGATGAACCGACCAGTGCGCTAGACCCTATTGCAACCCATCGCATTGAACAACTAATGGAAGAATTAAGAAAAGAGTACACGATAGTCATCGTGACTCATTCAATGAATCAAGCGAAGCGTATTTCAGACAAAACAGCAGTGTTTTGGATGGGGGAGTTGGTTGAACACGCAGATACACAAGAGATTTTCAATAACCCGCAAGACCGTCGCACTAAAGCTTATGTAAACGGAGAATTTGGTTAAGCTCAAAGTCGTTTGCGCTGTTAGCTTCGAGGTCGTATAATCCGCCGGTTTTTATCCAGAGATTAAATCATGAGTTCAGCAGCGCAAGCCAAAATCAAACATAAGCAAAACAAGCTGTCCAAACGCTTGCACCGCCTGACAGGGCAAGCAATAGCTGACTACAATATGATTGAAGATGGTGACAAAATAATGGTCTGCTTATCGGGCGGGAAAGATAGTTATGCCATGCTTACAATCTTGCTCAATCTAAAAGCACGCGCTCCAATAAACTTCGACATTATTGCCGTGAACTTAGATCAAAAGCAACCTGGTTTTCCTGAACAAATTTTACCTGAATATTTAAAGTCTATCGGGGTTGAATACAGAATAATTGAAGAAGATACATATTCAATTGTACGCGACAAAATTCCAGAAGGTAAAACTACATGCTCGCTGTGTTCACGTTTACGCCGAGGCATTCTTTACCGTGTGGCAAAAGAGCTTGGTGCTAGCAAAATTGCGCTGGGCCATCATCGCGACGACATGCTTGAAACCTTATTCTTAAATATGTTTTTTGGCGGTAAACTCAAATCTATGCCGCCAAAATTAATGAGTGACAACGGCGAACACATGGTAATTAGGCCACTGGCTTATTGCAAAGAAGCGGATTTAATCCAATTTGGAGAAGACCAACACTACCCTATTATCCCTTGCAACCTTTGTGGATCACAAGAAAATCTACAGCGCCAAGCAGTTAAGGCTATGTTATTGGATTGGGATACACGCTTCCCTGGTCGTATAGAAACGATGTTTAGCGCGGTTCAAAACGTAGTTCCCTCTCACTTGCTTGATCATCAGCTCTTCGATTTTAAAAATCTTAGCACCAACGATAAAGTTATTGACGGCGGTGACATAGGTTTTGATGCCCCAGAGATCAGCCAACCATTAGTTAAGGAAACAACTCAAGGGCTAGGAGTGCAGATCGTCGAATTAAATTAAAAGTATAAAGCTTGTAATTAATTGGTCTCTAACTGAACCCCAAATTCTGCTTCAAAAAATTCCGGCACTACCTGTGTTGCTGCGCCGTACGCATGCTCATTAAACTCGTGTTGATGCTCGCTAGGTTCTAAATTAAGCTCTACCGTTCTAGCTCCTTGGCTAGCGGCTTCATGAACAAAACCTCCTGCCGGATAAACATGACAAGAGGTGCCGATGGCTACGAACATATCGGCTTGCAACAACTGGTGATAAATTCGGTCAAGGCCCAGAGGCATTTCGCCAAACCAAACCACATGTGGCCTTAATGGATTAGGGATTTGGCAACACGTACACAAATGTTGGTTGGCTAAGTCTTGTTTCCATACTAATGTTTGTCCGCTTTGGGGACAGCGAGCACGAAGTAGTTCTCCATGCATATGCAATACTTGTTTACTACCCGCGCGCTCATGTAAGTTATCAATGTTCTGGGTAACCAAGAATAATTCAACATTTGGGTTTTGTTCAAGCTGAGCAATTGCAATATGGGCTGCGTTGGGCTTTACATCTTGCTCTTGTATTTGAGCCCGACGCAAACTGTAAAAACGTTGTACTAAATCTGGATCGCGTAAATAACCTTCAGGAGTAGCCACGTCTTCAACGCTATGTTTTTCCCATAAACCATTACTATCGCGAAATGTTTCGATACCAGATTCGGCTGAAATTCCAGCACCAGTCAAAATAACAACACGTTTTTTATCGTTTTTTATCGCCATAATCGCACAACTCTGCCCAATAAAACCCTAAAGAAATTAAGTCTTAAAATAACAAAGATACAACACTTTGTAAGCTACTACTTTAGTTTGAATGTGATGTGTAAATTTATAGCAATGGCGCACCATAATGGTGCGTATTTAAACAAAAGTTTTAAGTGGTCTATTAATCGAGCTTTTTAATTTATTATTATGTGACACATTGCACCAAAATAGTGAGCAACCGCACATTACCTACAAATAGTTAAATATCTTTGTGTTTATCTCTACTGTTAATGACTTGTGAACAACCTCGCACTTTGACCTAAAATAGTCTATTTATCGGACAAAAAATCTATTAATTCAGCTCAGTTAGAGCAATTGCTGTTGTTACGTTTATGTTGACAGCACAAAGAATGATGTTTATTTTGGACTTAACTGAAGCAAAAAGTGATCGTTTTGACTTCAGTAATATAAAACAACATAGCGTGACTAATAACAGGGATGATAATAATGTTGAAAAAGACCCACCTTAGTGCAGCAATAGCCGCCGTTTCATTGGTGTTAACAACTTTCGGAGCTCAAGCCGAAGGTGATACTCTTTCTTCAGTAAAGAGTAAAGGTTTCTTACAGTGCGGTGTTAGTACTGGTTTACCTGGCTTCTCTAACCCAGATGCAGAAGGTAATTGGCAAGGACTAGACGTTGACGTATGTCGCGCTGTAGCTGCCGCAGTATTAGGCGACGCAACAAAAGTAAAATATACTCCGCTTACAGCTAAAGAACGTTTCACTGCACTTCAATCAGGTGAAATTGATGTTCTCTCTCGTAACACAACTTGGACGCTAACGCGTGACGCTTCTCTAGGTTTGAACTTTGCTGGTGTTAACTACTATGACGGTCAAGGTTTCATGGTAAGCAAAGAGCTAGGTGTTTCAAGTGCGAAAGAACTTGATGGTGCAGCAGTATGTATCCAATCGGGTACAACTACTGAACTTAACCTAGCTGACTACTTCCGCGAAAATGGCATGGAATACACGCCTATCGTATTCGATACCTCTGACCAAACAGTTAAAGGTTTTGAAGCGGGTCGTTGTGATGTACTCACCTCAGATCAGAGCCAACTTTATGCACTACGCATAAAACTTGCAGATCCAGGTTCAGCAATGGTTCTTCCAGAAGTAATTTCTAAAGAACCACTAGGTCCAGTTGTTCGTCAAGGTGATGATGCTTGGTTTAATATCGTTAAGTGGTCACTTAACGCTATGCTAAATGCTGAAGAACTTGGTCTTACTTCTGCAAACGTAGATGAAATGGCTAAAGGTACTAACCCTAACATCCGTCGTCTAGTTGGTCTTGAAGGACCAAAAGAAGCATTAGGTTTAGAACCAACTTGGGCATATAACATTGTTAAGCAAGTTGGTAGCTACGCTGAGTCTTTCGAGCGCAACGTAGGTACAGGTTCTCCACTAGCAATTGATCGTGGTATCAATGCATTGTGGAACCAAGGCGGCTTCATGTACGCGCCACCAATTCGTTAATTAATATCCAACGATTTTAGAGCAGGCTTCGGCCTGCTCTATTTTGTGGTTTTGTTATATCGTCGGAGCTTATATGTCATCACTCCCCCCCGGTTCCAACAGTGGCTTGTCACTGCGTAAACTTTGGTTCGACCCGAACGTTCGTTCACTTGTGTTTCAACTTATTGCAGTTCTCGCCGTCGTCGGTTTTTTCTATTACATCATTAATAACGCGCTGTTTAATCTTGAACAACGCGGGATTACCACCGGATTTGCGTTTTTAGATAACAGCGCTGGTTTTGGTATTATTCAATCGTTAATTGAATACGATGAAAGCTACAGCTTTGGTAGGACGTTTTTCGTCGGTCTACTAAATACCATTTTGATTTCAGCCTTAGGCGTGTTTTTTGCGACTATTCTAGGGTTTATTGTTGGGGTTGCTCGTTTATCTGACAACTGGTTAGTGGCAAAAATTGCGACATTTTATATTGAAATATTTCGTAACATCCCCTTGTTACTTCAAATCTTTTTTTGGTATTTTGCTGTACTTAGAACGCTACCAAGCCCTAAACAAAGTTTGCAAATAGGTGAAGCAGCATTTCTGAATGTCCGTGGACTTTACTTGCCTAAAACCATATTGGAAGCGGGTTCAGGTATTGTAGTTTTTGCGTTTTTTGCTTGTTTGATCGCAACGGTATTTATTTTCTTTTGGTCTAAACGCCGCCAAATGCTAACCGGTAAACAGTTCCCTACTTTTCTGTTTAATGCCGCGTTGATGATAACCGTTCCAGGTATCGTCTTTCTATTAGCAGGGTCACCCGTTCATTTAGAGTATCCCGAACTTAAAGGCTTCAATTTCAAAGGCGGGCTTACAGTAATTCCTGAGCTAGCAGCCTTGCTAATTGCGTTAACTGTGTACACCGCTTCATTTATTGCAGAAATTGTTCGCTCTGGAATTGTAGCTGTAAACAAAGGTCAATCAGAAGCGTCTATAAGCTTGGGTCTGTCCAAAACCCAAACGCTTAAGTTAGTGGTAATTCCGCAGGCAATGCGCGTAATTATTCCGCCTTTGACCAGTCAATACCTAAACCTAACCAAAAACTCATCGCTTGCAACTGCGATTGGGTATCCAGATTTGGTTTCTGTGTTTATGGGAACAACACTCAATCAAACCGGGCAGGCAATCGAGGTTATCGCAATGACCATGGGGGTTTATCTTACGATCAGTATTTCAACATCGATCGTGATGAACATTTATAACCGTAAAATGTCTTTGGTGGAGCGCTAATATGACTGTTCATGAATTCAAACCCGATTTAGCTCCACCAACGAGCGCTAGAGGCGTTGTTGGGTGGTTAAAGTACAACCTATTTAATGGACCAGTAAACTCAATATTTACCCTGTTACTGATTTATTTGGTCATTCCACCTTTGCTTAGTGCTTTCCAGTGGATTTTTATTGACGCTGATTTTATTGGTGATTCACGCGATGCATGTACCAGCGATGGTGCTTGTTGGGTGTTCATTTCAAGCCGTTTCGAACAGCTTATCTATGGTTTTTACCCATCTGAAGAACGCTGGCGAGTAAATATTGTTTTTGTTAGTTTTGCGCTGATTATCGCCGGTCTCATCTGGCCTAAAACACCGCAGAAAACTAAACTCGCGATATTTTCCTTGGTCATTTATCCAATCATTGTATTTTACTTATTGATTGGTGATTCGTTTGGTTTAGCTAAAGTTGACACCCACCAATGGGGCGGGCTGATGCTAACCTTAACCCTAGCGGTTGTCGGTATTGTGGCAGCACTTCCATTCGGTATCTTGTTAGCACTGGGTCGACGCTCAGATATGCCGATCATTCGCAGTTTTTCAACCATTTATATCGAATTCTGGCGAGCAGTTCCGCTAATTACGGTCTTGTTCATGGCGTCGGTAATGCTGCCTTTGTTTGTTGGTTCTGAAGTCGATTTTGACAAACTTATGCGAGCGCTGATTGGTATTATTATGTTCCAGTCGGCTTATATGGCGGAAGTTATCCGTGGTGGTTTGCAGGCAATACCAAAAGGTCAGTACGAAGCCGGTGAAGCACTAGGTCTGAATTACTGGCAGTCGACGGGTTTGATCATCTTACCCCAAGCGTTAAAAATTACGATTCCATCGATTGTTAACACCTTTATTGCCTTGTTTAAGGATACCAGTCTGGTTTTAATTATCGGGCTATTTGACTTACTTGCAATTGGACAATCGGCGTTAGCAGACCCAGCATGGTTAGGTTTCTCAACCGAGATGTACGTTTTCGTTGCTTTTGTATTCTGGGTATTTTGTTTTGGTATGTCCCGTTATTCGGTCTACCTTGAGAACAAACTCCATACTGGACATTAAGATTAAAGGATTAAACTATGACTAACTCAGCTGCTAGCGAGACCAAGCCTGAAGTTGTAATTGAACTCAAGCAGATGAACAAATGGTATGGCGACTTTCATGTTCTTAAAGAACTGAACTTAACGGTTACCAAAGGCGAAAAAATTGTTGTATGTGGGCCATCGGGCTCTGGTAAATCAACCATGATTCGTTGCATTAATAGATTGGAAGAGCACCAAGCTGGCCAAATTATTGTCAGTGGCACAGAACTCACCGAAGATTTAAAAGCGATAAATGAAGTTCGAAGCCATGTTGGGATGTGTTTCCAACATTTTAACTTGTTTCCTCATTTAACGGTTTTACAAAACTGCTGCTTGGCGCCAATCTGGGTTAAGAAAATACCTCAAGCAGAAGCTGAAAAAATCGCGATGAAGTTCTTGGAGCGGGTTAAGATTCCTGAGCAAGCAGACAAATATCCAGGTCAGCTTTCTGGTGGTCAACAGCAACGCGTAGCGATTGCTAGAAGCCTATGTATGAACCCAGAAATTATGTTATTTGATGAACCCACATCTGCACTTGATCCTGAAATGGTACGTGAAGTGTTAGATGTTATGGTCGAACTCGCTGAAGAAGGAATGACGATGATATGCGTAACCCATGAAATGGGCTTCGCAAAGCAAGTCGCTGACCGTGTGATATTTATGGATCGCGGCGAAATAATCGAAGAAAATGTACCTACAGAATTTTTCGATAATCCTCAGTCAGACCGAACCAAGTTGTTCTTAAGCCAAATTTTGAATCACTAGGCAAAAATAGTTTCAATATAGGGCGCTTTGCGCCCTTTTTTTGGATGCCAGATTACACGCGAAGCAATTGTGTTTGTATTGAGCTAGTTCGCTTTCCCCGTTACTGCCCTGCCCTTATGTACCTTTAGACAATTTTCATGCTTGGATAAACCCTAACTCGTCTAAAGTGATGGCTATAGCTAGCCTCTCCACTGAAGCATGTGAATCTTCGTTCTTGGCAAGCTAGCCAAACGATAAATGTTTAATTCTCACTATGCTCTCAATGTCAAAGTCATCAGCCTTAAAAGAGACTAGAATTAAACCATAGTATTAATTCGTTTAACTTGAAAGAGACTAGTATTGATGACTGAACAAAAAGATTCTCTGAACGAAACAGAACTAAACCTGATCGAACTTAACTTACAATCTAGAAGACATAAAACCCAGATGAAATATGTCTATTATGCTGGCGCCGTATTGTGCGTTATCGGCGTCGCATTTGCAGGGTACAGTTTAAATAGCATCTCGAAACTTAAGAATGATTTGGAAGCGGTTGCTCTAAAGGCCGATAGTCCAGAAATGCAAATTAATGAAAGTACATCACTTAGTCTACAATCTTTAACTAGCGCAACTAAAACTGCAAAACAAGAGTTAGCCTTGTACCTAAAAGATTTAAAAACCAAACAAGGACGACACACCTTTAAATATACGCAAGTTGAACTACCTTTAAGCGGTGTTGATATGTGGAGTAAAAACGTCAAAGTTTGTACCAAAGATATCTTAAGCGCTAGTTGTTGGGCTAAAAATAACAAGCAAGTTGAAATACATGAAACCCTTAATGGCGGTTGGCTAAAAACATTTAGCACCTCAGAAAATGAGTCTTACAATGTGTGCGCGGTTGTGTGTTTGGACGACTATTAAAGGATTTTGTTTCTTTTGAGTACCGCTCAAAAAAAACTGCGAACCTTATTTGGGCTCGCAGTTCTTATAGACCTTGATTGTCGTTACCTGTATCCCTTAGCCACTACCTAAAAGCAGTGTCGGAAAAAGTGCACCGACTTTTACAGCGATCTCTAGTTTTACAAAGCAATGATAACCTGTTCACCATCAATCATTAGCTCTAGTTCATTATCGCTAAGCTTATAAGTCACGTCAGTTTTCGGCTGACCTACTTTGCTTGGAACCAATAGGGTCAAAATGTTGTGTTGTTTTTTAGCTTTAAACTTCGCTTCAACATGGCGGTGAATATCTAAGTCTTTAAACTCAGCTGGATCAACCTCTCCAAAACCTTCAACATTTTCGATTGAGAGTAAATCGGCTTTACAGTCATTGATAAACGACACATCTAACAAGCCATTGTCTCCAATAATCTGGAAGGAATCGTTAGCCGTTTGGGTTTTAAACGTTGTGTGAAGCAACCAAGTTAAATCTTGCTCTGTTTTCAAGGTTGCTGTGTCTCGCATTACAAAGACTTTTCCCTTGGCAAACCAGATTTTACGTTTATACGACTCTAACTCAGGATTATGGAACTGATATGACGTTGACGCGTCACCTTCAACGAAAAGCACTTCAGACTCAGTATCGTAGTCACTAATTTTACCGCCAGCTTCGATACAATAGCGATCTTGGTGCTCACCTTCGAACTTAGTCGTGGTGTTCTCCGCATACTGACCTTTTCCATTAAACAAAGGCAAGTTTTTAGAGAAGGTTCTACGGCGCCACTTAATATGCATATCAACGCCAAAACCACCATAATATCCAGTAATTGCGGCTAAGGTATCGCCAAAAGCATGTAATGTGTAGGCATTTTGATCACCATGCGAATGGCTAATTGAACCAAATGGACTGCATTTGTATACCATGTGTACATGATCTTCACGCTTTGTCATATTGCTATGGAAAGCTGCCCAACCGGTTATTGGGAATACTTTTAACTGTGGCTTGTCAGAAGGGACAACTTCTGGCATATCGTTCCAGAGATAGTCAAAACGTAGGTCATCATAGCCGAAATCCCACCAACCAAAGTTGTAAAACTTGGTATGCGCTTCAGTATCGCGCGCTTTAAGCTGGTTGTAATACCAAATATATTCTGGCTTGTTGTTAACGCCTGCAAAATGTTTGATATTGTAAGCTAGTTTTAAGCCAGGGTAATCACCAATACTAGATTGGTCACAGAAGCTGGCGCGCTTCGAATGTACAGGCATACAGTACATAATGAAGTCACCGGTATTCTTGTAGAATTCTTTATTGAACATATTGATTGAGGTGTAGCTTTTAAGCAGATCAAAAGACTCACCCAAGAATGCCATTTGGGTGTTCCAATAGTCTGGGCCTTCAGCCCATGCACCGTCTTTACCACCCCATGGAGGATAATGAACAGCATAGTATTCAATACCATACTCAATATATTCACGAGCCTTTGGATACTCGTTGTATAAGGCTATACACGTTGGTATAACCGCGGAACTAATACTGCGGACTCCATGGCTATTAAGCGGATTAGCCAACAGATCAACGGTCACCTTTAAGTGATGCATGATTTCTTCTAAACGAACAATCAGCGCTTGTTTTACGGTTTCGCGCTCGGCATCGGTAAAGTAAGCATGAAGCCAATCATAACCCCAAGCCATAGCTGCAATAACACGAAATGCTGCTTCATCATTATAGCCACGCGAAGTGACACCTTCAGGATCATATGACGCAAGTTCTAAGGTCCAAGCCTTAGCCTTTGCTATTATGGTTTCATCTTCTAATATGACACCAGCGATGGATAAGTTACGCGTTGCATTAAAAGCTTCTTGGCAACTGACATACATTTGACGCCAATAAGGGCGCCATAATGAGGCTTTTCCAACAGTTTCTTCAGGGTAAGCCTGAGGCTCTGCATAGGGTGCAACATCAAGAAACTTATTGGTCGAATTTGCCATGAATGCGTCGAACTTACAGTAACTTTTGTCTTGACTAAGCTTTGTTCTAAAGGCGGCGAGATCTTTGTTTTGTACTAACAGTCGTGGATGTTCAATGCTTAAGTTATCTAGAAAAGACAGATCAATTTCAGTTTTCTGAACCTTGATAGGCATGCAATCTACAAGATTTCCTGCGGATTTATCGTTTTCCAATTTAATCGCTTTAATCGCGTCAAAAGACTTATCTGTAGCCATTTAATACCCCAAAATAGTAGTTGTAAATTTGAGCTTTGTTTTAGCTTCCCAAGAACATGGGGGCTAAACAATAAATTTTATGTTTTCAACTTAGCCTTTATGTTTACGGTCACGCTTTTTAGTAAACGAGGCAAACATTGTTAACGAAGTTTAGCTCGAATAGTTAGCACTAGCTAATGCAAGTTGAAACGTAAGTAATTTATATCATTTGTATTACTAAATTACAATTCATACAGCTGTGAAATGAGTCACTGATCTACAAATAATTGGGGGGTGGTTGTGATCATTTTGGAGATTGATAGTTTTACACAAAGCAATATGGTGTTGTCAGATATCTAATAATAAACTTGCGTAATTAAGCACGGAACACCTACCTTAGAAGACAGCGAAACAAGATGCGCCAAACTCATGCAGCGGTAATATCGATCAATAACTTGCGTTGGTCATCCCAACGCCAAACCGTACTTTTATTAAGGTAAACCCCGCCAAGCCAGCGTTCCCAAATTTGACTTTTAGTCGTAAAACTACCAGTAGTACCTAGCAAGCTCTGCCCTTTACTTGTAATGCTAAGCTTATGTGAAGCAAAATTGCTGGCACAAATTTGTTGTCCTTCCAAACTGGATTTGATTAAAGGTTCAGGCTTATCCATTAACGCATTCAACACTAACATAAAGCTCAAATCACCCATGTAAATAGCTTCTTCGAGTTGTTGGCAGGCTGCGAATACTTTTCCAGGTTTAACTATTCCGGATCCAATCACTTGTAGGGCTTGAAATTCACTGCGGGACAATCCCGTATGTATGCATGGGTATTCTTGCATAACACGTGTCACGCATGAACTGAGAAAAGGTAACGCTGATAGATCCCTCTGCTTTAAGAGACTCCATAGCTCAGGATTTTCGAAACCGAAAGCTAGCCATGCACTGTTCGCCAATTCAAGTTGGATCTGATCCACAGGCTTTAATTTTGGTGTCAAATCACGTATAGATGAAGCAGTACAGCGTCCTAGGTAGGTTGCATTATCAAGTAGCGACAAAGTTGTAGAACTTCTGAGAATTTTGCTTAGGCTGAAGAAATGTAGAATTTGAAGCACTTGAAGTTGGTCATACATATCATGCTCGAACCACAGTTCGATGTGATCAAAAGCATGCCAATCTTTTAGTACCGAATCTCGGGTCTTAAAATCGAGACTGACTTGCTCGAATTCTGCCCATCCTAGGTTTGCAATATGACTGGCACGGAGGTGTGACAGTGATTCAAGCTCGAGTCGACTATCAATTTGCCCTTCGTGTAAGACGTCCCGCCACGCAAGGATTTCGGCCTCAAAACCAGCGCTTTGCATTACGGCTACAGCACAATCGCCATTGGTAATAATTAGACGCCGCACAATATCTCCAAAAAGGTATTAAAAAGCCGATGCAAGCATCGGCTTTTAGTACTAATCCTGGTTCAAATCGGCGTTTTCGACTCGACTTTTAAGCTTTTGTCCAGGTCTAAACGTCACCACCCTGCGCGCCGAAATAGGAATATCTTCGCCGGTTTTAGGGTTACGTCCTGGACGTTCATTTTTAACTCGTAAGTCAAAGTTACCAAATCCGGAAATCTTGACTTGTTCGCCAGCTTCAAGAGACCCACGGATTTCTTCGAAAAACGCTTCTACAAGTTCCTTAGACTCTCGTTTGCTAAAGCCTACTTGTTCGAACAATGTTTCAGCAAGATCAGCTTTGGTTAGTGCCATAATCACTCCCTCAAGGATGCGTCAAACTCAGAACAGATCGCGGTTACAACTTTTTCTACCGACGCTGCTATTTCTTTTTCTTCCAAGGTTTGGCTTACGTCCTGCAGAGTTAAGGCGATTGCAATGCTCTTCTTGTCTGCTGGAACACCTTTACCTTGGTATACATCAAACAAGTTTACGCCAACCAATTGATTTCCGCCAACTTTTTCAGCCAAATTAATTATGTCTTTACTTGCAAGGGTTTTATCAACGATAAAAGCAAGATCGCGGCGATTCGCTGGGAACTTCGATACAGCCTTTGCTGACGGGATATGTCGCTCAATTAAGCTGTACTGTTCAAGCTCAAAAACAAAACACGGCCCCTGCAAAGACAAGGCTTTGTAGTGACTCGGGTGTAAACCACCAAGATAGCCAATTACCTTACCATTTTTTAAAATTGCAGCCGATTGACCAGGATGAAGTGCTGGGTTTGAAGCGGCTACAAACTCAAAGTCTTGTAACTGCCCTGCTGCATCGAGCAGTGCTTCCACGTCACCTTTTGCATCAAAGAAGTCAACACTTCGAGCTTCTTGGTTCCAGCTCTCTGGGTTAACACTGCCACAAATTACACCAGCTATCATTGGCGTTTGTGCCACACCATTCTCAGCATTTTCGTCAGACACAAAACGTAAACCCGTTTCAAATAAACGAATCCGTGATTGTTGACGCTTTTGATTGTTACTTACTGCATCCAACAACCCCGTCCACAAGCTTAAACGCATAGCTGACATTTCAACCGAAATTGGATGTGGCAAAATCATCGCTTCTTGTTCAGGATGCAATAATATTTGTCGCTTTGGATCAACAAAGCTATAAGTAACAGCTTCTTGGTAACCACGAGTATTTAATACCTGACGTAACTTGCTTAGCGGATTGCTTGCTTCAGGCTTAGCAAACATTTTAAGACGCGCTAGCGGTGAAACATTTGGAATATTATTGTAGCCATAGACGCGCGCTACTTCTTCTATGAGGTCTTCTTCAATAGCAAAGTCGAAACGGTAGCTTGGAGCCACACATGACCAACCGTCCGAGGTTGGCGTAACCTCTAGACCCAATCGTTGTAAAATGTCTAAAACTAGAGATGCTTCGAAGGATTGTCCTACTACTTTTTCAAGGCGCGCATGACGCAGTTCTATCGTCGCTGCTTTTGGTATTAGGCTTTCATCTCCAGCTTGAGATATTGGACCAACTTCGCCCCCACAAATTTCTTTAATGAGCTGGGTAGCGCGCTCAATTGCTTTATGTTGCAGTTGATAGTCAACGCCGCGCTCGTAGCGGTGAGATGCGTCAGTGTGTAAACCATATTGACGAGCTCGACCGGTAATCGCTAGCGGCGCGAAAAATGCGCATTCTAAGAAAATATGGTTAGATTCAAGGCCAACACCCGTTGAAGCACCGCCAAATATCCCAGCAAGTGCAATCGGCCCGCTCGAGTCGCTAATAACGAGAGTATTATCGCTTAACTTCACTTCGCTTTCGTCTAGCAAGGTTAAGGACTCTTGTGAATTAGCCATGCGCACATCGATGCTTGAACCAAGCTTCTCTAAATCAAAGGCATGTAAGGGCTGACCCAACTCTAAAAGTACATAGTTGGTTATATCTACAACGGGATCGATACTGCGAGTGCCAGAGCGACGCAGTTTTTCAACCATCCACAATGGCGTTTCAGCGTTCACATTAACATTTTTTATGACGCGACCCAGATAAACAGGACACGCTTCTGGCGCACTCACTGTAACCGGGTAAGTATCGGCTATTGTTACTTCAGCTGTTTCCCAAACCGGTTCGGTGACGTCAACTTTATTAATCACGCCAACTTCACGCGCAACACCAGCAATACTTAAACAATCAGCACGGTTTGGGGTTAAGTCAATTTCGATACAATTATCATCGAGGCTCATATACTCGCGTATATTTGTACCTACTATTGCGTCAGTAGCTATCTCAATAATACCGTCATGGTCATCAGAAATACCAAGTTCACTATAAGAACACAGCATGCCCATCGAAGGCTGACCACGTAATTTTGCTTTTTTGATTTTAAAATTGCCGGGGAGCACTGCTCCAACAACAGCTACGGCAACTTTAAGGCCAAGGCGACAGTTTGGAGCTCCACAGACAATATCTAATAACTCTGAAGAACCCACATTAACTTTGGTGACTTGAAGTTTATCTGCATCCGGGTGTTGACCACACTCGACAACTTCACCAATGATAACACCACTAAACTCTGCTGCAGCTGGCACAACATCATCTACTTCTAGGCCAGCCATAGTAATTTGTTCTTGTAATTCTTCACTAGAAACAGCTGGGTTTACCCACTCACGTAACCACGATTCACTAAATTTCATTTGTCAGCAACCCTTACTTAAACTGTTTGAGGAAACGAATATCGTTTTCGAAGAATGAACGTAAGTCGTTGACGCCATAGCGCAACATCGCTAAACGTTCGACTCCCATTCCAAAAGCAAAGCCTGTGTATTCCTCAGGGTCGATATTCACAGCGCGCAGCACATTAGGATGAACCATGCCGCAGCCTAATATCTCTAACCAACCATTTTGACCAAGAACATCGACTTCAGCTGACGTTTCTGTAAATGGAAAATATGACGGACGAAAACGTACTTGTAAGTCGTCTTCAAAGAAGTGTTGCAGGAAGTCGTATAACACACCTTTAAGTTCAGTGAAGTTGACGTTCTTATCGACCATTAACCCTTCAACCTGATGAAACATTGGTGTATGAGTTTGGTCATAATCGTTACGATACACACGACCAGGTGAAATAATCCGGATCGGTGGTTTTTCTGTTTCCATGGTTCGGATTTGAACCCCTGAGGTTTGCGTACGCAGAACCAAATCAGGGTTAAAATAGAACGTATCATGATCGGCGCGAGCAGGATGATGCTCAGGGATATTAAGCGCGTCAAAGTTATGGAAACCGTCTTCAATTTCCGGCCCTTGCTTGACTTCAAAACCGAGTTGACCAAAGTAGTTCTCAATACGCTCGATGGTACGTGTCACAGGGTGAAGCCCGCCAAGCTCGTCTACGCGTCCTGGCAATGAAACATCAACGGTTTCACTCTCTAATTTTTTGTTTAACTCAGCATTTGCCAGCTGTTCACGTTGGTCGTTAATGAATGCTTGGATGCTTTGTTTGGCTTGGTTGATTAGCTGACCAGCTTTAGGGCGTTCTTCCGCGCTAAGTTTTCCTAGCGATTGAAGCTGTTGGGTCATCAAGCCTTTTTTACCTAAAAACTCGACTCGTAAATTATCAAGTGAGCTTAAATCGCTAACCTGTTCTAGTTTGGCTTTGGCCTGTGCAACTAAGGCATCAAGATCCTGCATGCTGTCCCTCTAAGGCTTGCTTATAACAATCCACATTTAGACTTTTAGTCCTTCCTGTAACTAGGGCCTAGCCAAGGATAATAGAGCTGAATAAGAGTATGTGCGTTGGTATAAAGTAATGTATTTTAAGATCAGAAATAGTAATAGATTGCAGTGGTTTATACTAGGGTGTATCAACGCCAAAGGCATAAAAAAAGGGAGCAATAAGCTCCCTTTCCAATCTATAAGTTAAAACTTACAGTGCAGCTTTCGCTTTTTCTACCAAAGCAGCAAATGCTACTTTATCGAATACAGCGATATCAGCCAAAATCTTACGATCGATTTCAACAGAAGCTTTCTTCAAACCGTTAATGAAACGGCTGTATGTCAAACCATTTTGACGTGAAGCAGCATTGATACGTGCAATCCAAAGTTGACGGAATTGACGCTTACGCTGACGACGGTCACGGTATGCATATTGACCAGCTTTAGTTACTGCTTGGAAGGCTACGCGGTAAACACGTGAACGTGCTCCGTAATAACCTTTAGCTTGTTTTAATACTTTTTTATGACGTGCACGTGCTTGTACACCGCGTTTTACTCTAGCCATCTGTGTTTTCTCCTAACCTTATGCGTACGGCAACATGCGTTTTACGGCACGTACATCTGAAGCTGCTATTAATTTCTTAGCGCGCAAGTTGCGCTTAACTTTAGTACGGCGCTTAGTTAGGATGTGACGCAGACCAGCTTGTTTACACTTAAAGCCGTTCGCTGTCTTTTTAAAACGCTTTGCAGCGCCTTTGTTCGATTTAATCTTTGGCATTTTAATAGTTACCACTTCGCATTGGTTTATCAACTAATAGTAAGGCGAATAAAAACAGCCCGACAAGCAGGCTGCTTTATTACTTGTATGCCTTATCTATTTCTTACGGGGTGCAAGTACCATTACTGCTTGACGCCCTTCCATTTTTGGAAAAGCTTCAACAACAGCAATCTCTTCTAAATCAGCTTTAATGCGATTTAGTAGATCAAAGCCGAGGCTTTGGTGCGCCATTTCACGACCACGAAAACGTAGTGTTACTTTAGCCTTGTTCCCTTCTTCTAGAAAGCGTGTCAGGTTGCGTAGTTTTACCTGATAATCACCTTCATCAGTTCCAGGTCGGAATTTAATTTCCTTAACCTGAATCTGTTTTTGCTTCTTCTTCTGTTCTTTAACAGACTTACTTTTCTCGTAAATAAACTTACCGTAGTCCATTACCTTACAAACTGGTGGCTCTGCATTTGGACTGATTTCGACTAAGTCGACTCCAGAGTCATCTGCAATTGTTTGGGCTTCAGCTAAAGTAACAATCCCTATAGCTTCACCTTCGAGTCCAGTTAGGCGTACTTCGGTAGCCCGGATCTCTTCATTGATTTTATGCGCTCTTGCAGCTGGTTGCTGACTACGTCTTCCGGATTTTATAGTTTATTCCTCCACTAAGGATAATGTTCGGTTATTGATTTCTTCGCTAACTTGCGAGATGAATGCATCTACATCAAGTTTGCCTAAATCAACACCCCTACGAGTTCGTATTGCGACTTGCTTCTCTTCGACTTCTTTATCACCGACTACGAGCAAGTACGGAATACGCTTTAAAGTATGTTCGCGGATTTTAAAGCCTATCTTCTCATTTCTCAAGTCCGCAATTGCCCTAATACCCGCTTTATTTAACTTTTCGACGGTTTCTTGCACAAAATCGGCCTGTTTGTCGGTAATATTCATAACCACAACCTGTTTTGGTGCTAACCAAGTTGGGAAGAAGCCTGAATACTCTTCAATCAAAATGCCGATAAAGCGTTCAATTGAGCCTAGAATAGCACGGTGTATCATCACCGGTACATGCCGTTCGTTATCTTCGCCAACAAAATTAGCGCTTAAACGACCTGGCATTGAGAAATCGAGCTGAATAGTGCCACATTGCCATGCACGATCTAAACAGTCGTGTAAGGTAAATTCAATTTTAGGACCGTAAAACGCACCTTCTCCTGGTAGATAACTAAATTCAATTCCAGCGGCGTTTAATGCATCTGCGAGTGCTTTTTCTGATTTGTCCCAAGTTTCGTCATCACCAACGCGTTGCTCAGGTCGAGTGGATAATTTGACTTCAACTTCGGTAAAACCAAAAGCTGCGTAGGTTTCATAAACCATTTCTATACACGAAGCAACTTCAGCTTGTATTTGATCATCGGTACAAAAAATATGCGCATCATCTTGGGTAAACCCTCGAACTCGCATTAAGCCATGCAGCGAACCCGAAGGCTCATTACGGTGACAACTACCAAATTCAGCCATGCGCAAGGGAAGATCACGATAGGATTTCAAACCCTGATTGAATATTTGCACATGACCTGGGCAGTTCATCGGTTTAATTGCGTATTCACGATTCTCAGAAGCCGTAGTAAACATGCCATCAGCATACTTATCCCAATGTCCTGATTTCTCCCACATTGAGCGATCCATGATCTGTGGCGCTTTTACTTCCTGGTAGTCATATTTACGCAGTTGACTTCGTACGAAGGTTTCAAGTTCACGGAATATCGTCCAACCCGCATCATGCCAAAACACCATACCTGGTGCTTCTTCTTGCATATGATACAAATCAAGCTGCTTTCCAATCCGGCGGTGATCACGCTTTGACGCTTCTTCTAAACGCTTCAAGTAGGCTTTAAGTTGCTTTTTGTCAGCCCAAGCAGTGCCGTAAATGCGCTGCAGCATTTTGTTGTCACTATTGCCACGCCAATATGCACCAGCAATCTTCATTATTTTAAAATGATGACAAAAACGCATATTTGGAACATGTGGGCCACGACACATATCGACGTATTCTTCATGGCGGTATAAACCTGGTCGGGCATCTTTATCGATACCGTCGATAATTTCTAATTTATACGTTTCACCAAGTTCTTCAAATGTTTTGTAGGCTTCGTCAACGCTAACTTTGGTTTTTACAACGTCATAGTTAGTTTTAGCAAGTTGCAACATTCGTTTTTCTAAAGCGTCTAAGTCTTCTTGGGTCAAGGAATGGTCAAGATCTACATCATAGTAGAAGCCATTATCAATGGTTGGCCCAATCGCCATTTTGGTATCTGGCCAAAGCTGTTTAATTGCATGGCCCAATAAGTGTGCACAAGAGTGACGAATTATTTCTATTCCATCGTCATCTTTTGCAGTAATAATCTGAATGTCTGAATCTTCGGTGACGAGTTCTACGGCATCGACACGCTCGCCGTTGATACGGCCTGCAATACAAGCTTTAGCTAAGCCCGGACCAATGTCCATTGCGATGTCTAAAATAGATACAGCAGCGTCGAACTGGCGCTGGCTACCGTCAGGAAGTGTTATTAATGGCATGGGAGTTCCTCGTGGATTCACAGTGGTGATGCATACCAAGCATCACATGTTGTCAAAGTCTAAAACTTTGCATGAACTGCGAATAATAAGGAGAGCCAAAGACTTTGACAAGCTTCACAACACCAAAAGCTGAAATTAGTTTTAATCGAGGTGTAAGTACGCCTAGGAGGCAATTATGAATACTTTGACTCTGACACGAATTGACTGCCCAGTCTGTGGCCATTCTAATCAATTTAACCTCGATACTAGCAATGGTGATCAAGAGTATTACGAAGACTGCAGCGCATGTTGCAATCCGATTCATTGCAACATGCATATTGACGAAGTACGCGGTGCAATCGAGCTTAGCGTAGACGCCAGCGACGAGCAGTATTTTTAACCTTAAGACTAAGCTTTGATAATGTATTAATGCACGCCTTAGTGTAAGCTGTCATATCTGATTTTAAACCGTTTTAAATCTTCGGCTAAGCTGTAGCGCTCGCTACACAGATAGCTATTTATCTCATTGTCTCAATTTGGTCCCTTTAAATGCCACATTCGCACCGTTTCTATAATCGATATCGTAAACAAATACTTGATATATTAGCCTTACTTGGCCCAATTTTAATCGCACAACTTACCGTTGTTGGCATGAGTTTCGTCGATACAGTCATGGCTGGTAATGTTGGCTTCACCGATTTAGCCGCGGTTGCAGTCGCTGCCAGTTTTGTCAATCCAATAACACTGCTTATGCAGGGCATTTTATTGGCTCTCACCCCGTTAATAGCCTATCAGGTAGGTGCAAAACTAACCAATCGAACTGCCAACACCGTTCACCAAGGTGTGTATCTAGCGATCGCAATGACCATATTGTCGTGGTTAGCACTAGCTTATAGTCCTGAATTATTTAGTTATTTGGAAATCGAGCCCGAGCTTGAAGCAATGGCCCGTCAATATTTGGTTTTCTATAGTTATGGGCTTCCAGCATTTGCGCTATATCACGTGCTGCGCTGTTTAAATGAAGCATATTCTAATTTGAAGGCCATCATGTTAATTGGGGTCTTTGCCCTACTACTAAACATTCCATTGAATTACATATTCATTAATGGCCTTATGGGCGCGCCAAAACTTGGAGGTGCGGGCTGCGGCATTGCGACTGCCCTTGTTTATTGGTTTATGTTCATAGCATTGTTTGTTTATGTTCAGCGCAGTAGTAAGTTTAAGAGCTTGAACTTACTTAGTCATTGGAATCCACCGCAAATTACAAAACTCAAAAAGATCCTTGGGATCGGTTTACCCATTGGTGCGAGTATATTCTTTGAAGTCTCCTTGTTTTCAACGATTGCATTGCTACTCGCTCCGCTTGGTGCAGATGTTGTAGCGAGTCACCAAATCGCCTTAAACTTTACCTCTATGGTATTCATGCTACCGCTTAGCATTGGTATTTCAGTTACCATTTTGGTTGGCAACAAACTAGGCGAGCAAGATCATAAAGGTGCTAAGCATGCCGCTTGGACAGGGATTGGTATGTGTGCAAGTTTTGCTATTTGTAGTGCTATTTTGACCGTTCTGTTTCGTCACCACATTGTCGATTGGTACACCGATGACAGCCATGTAGCTGTCGTTGCAGCAAGCCTTATGCTAATGGCTGCTAGCTATCAGTTACCTGATTTCTTACAAGTTGTAGCCGCAGGTGCGCTGCGCGGTTACCAAGATACAAAATATGTAATGATGGTCACGATGCTCAGTTTTTGGCCACTCGGTTTAGGTATTGGTAGTATTTTGGCATTCACCGACTGGGTTACTAGCGAGCCCATGGGTGTATATGGATTTTGGGTTGCAATGATTATTGCATTAACTTGCTGTTGTTTGAGTTTGGTGGTTCGTCTTAGAAAGATCTCGAACCTTACAGATCCTTTAGCAGCACACCAACAATAAGATAAATCGAAATGTACTTGCCCAAGCTAAAGTTAATACTGCAGCTTGGGCTTGTGTTTTTATCGATTTTTGTTGTTTATCGGGTATGGCAAGCCTTCGATTTAAATCAACGATATCAACGCTTTAGTCAAGCAATTTTTAGCCTGCAAAGCACTCAAGTCAAACCAGTCCCTACTCCCAAATCACCCTATCGATATCCACCAATAAAAGAATTACTGTTACGAGAATTAACATCAACATGGAACCTAAAAGACACTTACGCTCTGCGCGCCTGTAGTCTAGATGGGCTAGTTTTTGCTAACAATTCCACCCAAGCCAAAAATCAAACAGGTTGGTTACAGTTACAATACCAACTAGATTTAATTAATGGTTTGTTTGATTGTCTTCAACGTCGTGAATTAGACCCTGCATTGGAGTTGAAGATTAGTGATTTACTTCGCCATAAACGCTCGCAACTTCCGATTTATTGGAATAACTTTTTAGTCACCGAACCAGCACTCATCAATCAATGGCAAGTCAGTGGTCTGCGCTACGATAAACAACGGTATTATTCAAAATTCCCTATCGATAGTTTGGCTGTTCTTAGTGCGTTAAAAACCTATGTTCTGTCTGCAGAACTACCTATTGCTTATAACGAGACTTCTGTATTGCAGACCTTATATACCCTCGATGGGAAAGCTTATCTCAGTCCCTTGATAAGTGACCTACAATTAGCACTGATTTGGTTGCCTACATTAAATAATCAACTCAAACAGGTCACCAATTGCCCAAGTTCCAAACAAGACCTAATTTATGGCATTCTATCGAGGTATTTCACTCAAGGCACCCAACTCGAATTAGCTAGGCTTGATACCGCTTTGAACCAAGTAATTAGTCCACTTCAACGCATATATTTCGAAACCACTCACGAAGCACAAATAACTCAACTTATCCGTCAAAAAAATCAACTTCATGGCTTTCTCAAAGTTCATGTTCAACAATGGCAACGTTTGATAAGCCTTTGTGATGGCAAAAAGTAGTCAGAATGTCTAAAGAATCAGCGTTTAAGCGATAAGCCTGTAAAAAACACTTGCTCCCCTAAAGCTCACTCGCTATTATTCGCCACGCTTTCAAAGCATTCAGTACGACCGTAGCTCAGCTGGTTAGAGCACCACCTTGACATGGTGGGGGTCGGTGGTTCGAGTCCACTCGGTCGTACCAATTTATAAAGTTGTTTTGAAACAATTAGGGTCTTTAGCTCAGTTGGTTAGAGTGCTTGCATGACATGCAAGATGTCACTGGTTCGAGTCCAGTAAGACCCACCATATTCCCATTAAACCCTGCCCTATGGCGGGGTTTATTGTTTAGAACGTAAGTAGCTAATAGCTACGAGTCAATAGCTGACCTTCTCAAAGATTATTTTTTGCGTAAGTTTGGGATTTTTAACGATTGCTCCGATGATTCAATTAAAACCTGCAGTCGTCTAGCTCTTGTTTCATGCTTTTTAGCGCTCATTACCCACCAAATAGAATCTCGCTTATAGCTTGGTGCCAAGTTAATGAAGAACTTCCAAGCAGGTTTATTGAGCTGGAGTAGCGCCTCAAACTCGCTGGTCAGTGCTATGTTTCTATCTTCCGAACTATAACCTTTAGCATCTCGTCTATTGTTAAACAGACGCATACCAATAGCAGTCATCTTTCCAAGTTTATCTAGCTCTTCCACCTTATTAACATTTACAGCACTCCATACACTATTCATTTTGCGCGGTGTAAAGCGGATCGCATAGCGTTGATCATCAATGGTTTTACGAATGCCATCAATCCATCCGTAACATAAGGCAACATCAACTGATTCTGACCAGCTTATACTTGCTAGTCCTGTATGTTTCTTATAATAGCCAAGCCAAATTTCATTTTGCTCAAGGTGCGTTTCCAAGTAATCATTAAACGCTTTTTGATTTTTAAAAAATAGAGCCTTGTCCACCGCGAAGTCTCCAATTTAGTCTCATTTATTGTCTACATATGTCATATGCGTATCCTTTGTAACTTTTCGTGGATTTTGCAATTTAATACATCGTCATATTCGACAGAAAAAACTGTCCTACCCTTCACGAAACGCTAACCTAAGGCTCCGAAAATTTTACATAACCATGATTTACTATTAGATCTTTTCAAAATTATTTATTTATCGCCAGTTGCTAGTATTAATGAGCCATTTTTTAGATCTAAGTTAAGGCAACAGTCAAAAGTAGACGTTAAAGTTTTGGTCTTATAAACAATTATGCGAGAGTAAACATAGCCACTAAAAGCTGCTTGGCTTAACGCTTAAATTGTACCTATAATTTTACTTATATAAGCTCATTTGCAGTAAATTCCCACTGCATTTGTAAGGGGCCATATATTAACAAGTTAGCAGTAACGAATTTCGGCAACGCAATACAAAAACTACTGGATTGCGGGGTAGAACGAAACCTACCAGCTTTATATCAAACCATACGTGGTCTTAATACCATCATTTGTATATACATTAGCGGAACCTTAACATACACCTTGCTTTTAGACTTTGCTGAGGTTCCTTCCTTGTGGCTAACCACAATCATTTTTTGCGTCGCCTATTTGCTTGTACTTCCCTTGGTCCATTGTCGAAAAGTCTTATTTGCCGCTTATTATTGCCTAGCACTAATGATTTTCCAATTCAGTTATATTTCAATATTCGTTCTTGATACCACAAGCAAACTTTCATTACTGTTAATCACCATTATACCCGCTAGTTTCATTTTGTTACCTCATGTCTCTCGATGGCACCATTTATTTATAGCGACGTCGGCGGCAATCGCTTTAACAGTTTCGGAGTTAAGTCTCTTTAGTTTTAGCTTGCACCGACTTCCGACAAGCTTTGAACTACCGGCAATGATATTTGTTAGTTGTTCGGTGGCTTTAATGATGCACATAGCAATGCACGTCAGCTCAAGTTCAGTAGCTCGTTACCAAGCACAACTGAGTTGGCTTAGTCATCGAGATGAATTGACTAAGCTTCCTAATCGCCGCTTTTTCATAAACAGAGTTGATGAACTGATAAAAAATAAGACTCAAAGTCTTGGTTATATAATGACCCTCGATTTAGATTACTTTAAACGAGTCAACGACACTTATGGCCATAGTGTGGGTGATAAGTGTTTAGTTTCAGTTGCACAATCAATTCATCAAAGCTTACCAAACGATGCCGTGTTCGCTCGTTTAGGTGGTGAAGAATTCTCAGTCTATTTACCTATAAATAAGGCCAAAGATTCGAGTAGTGACCAAGCGGCACTAGCTCTCGCAAGCCAGATTTGCCGGCAAGTTAGTGAGCAGTACATTACAATCAACGAGACAACAGCTATTGCCTGTAGCTTAAGTATCGGGGTTTCAAAGCGGTGCCAGGATCTATCATCTGCCATGAAACAATCGGATATCGCTTTGTATCAAGCCAAAACTCAGGGACGAAATATGGCGGTCATGTTTTCTGATCAAGAAAGCAATGAACAAGTTGATATCGGTGGAGGAGATTCGAACTATGCTCCAATATCTTAAGGCAGTAGGCAACACTGATTATGGCGTAAGAGAAACTCGACTGTTAGGTTTATGTTTACTAATTGCGACCCTAAGCTTTGGCTTTATTTTTTACCAACTCGGTTTTACTGCCATCGTTCAAATGGATTGTGTTTATTTTTTGCTGTACATGGGGTTGCTCTATGGCTCTCTAAAAAGTGACTCTCGGATCATAAACGAATTGATGCTTTTGAGTTCATTAAGCCAAGTTCTTATCATTACAATCTTCTTTATTGGAACAGGACCGGGTTTACACCTCTATAGCATTGGCATGATCCCAACGGCTTATGTTGTTATAGACCCACACTACACAAAACAACGAATGAGAGTGATTTCATGCTGTATTATCGGTCTGGTGTTTGCTGAAACCCAAACCTTTTTCTCCCCTATTTATACTATAGCCGAGAACATCCAATACATTTTAAAAGCGTCGGTTACCTTCTCGGTGTCTTTTATGGTATTCGGTTTTTATTACTTGTTTTTTAATGATATTGAACGACAAAGTAATATGCTTAAACATCTAAGTGAAATTGATGAGCTGACACAACTTGCGAATAGACGTCATTTCATGAACGTTTTAGATAATGTCTCCTGCTCGTCCAAACAACATAGCCTGCTATTTATTGACCTAGACCATTTTAAACTCATCAATGACAACTACGGGCATATAGTTGGTGACGATGTACTCATTGACGCTAGTCGCGTCTTAAGGGATTTTTGTAGTGATGGGGAAATAGTGGCACGATTGGGAGGCGAAGAATTTGCCATATTACTAATAAATAATCCTCGCCAAAGCGCTATCGCAAGAGCAACTTCGCTGTGTAAGAGCATAGAAACGCGACAAGTACCAATTAAAGGGAAATCTGAGGTTCTTGTCAGCTATACGGCTAGCATTGGGGTTAGCAATCTAACTAATGACATTAATCATAGCCTCAGCTTAGCTGACGATGCGATGTATTTAGCAAAACAACAAGGCCGCAACCAAGCAATTTTTCTGTAATATAACGTAAGTATATGCTCAAGTTGAGCCATTACACATTTATAAACTAACCATTTCGTAGGCGTGATACTAGCCTTCGGCTTGCTTTACCTACTTTTTTCAATTGCGTCTTGAAAGTTACAGCTTTAGCTTGCGCATCGTGGCGCTGACGATTTCTTTGAATGTTTGCTGCCGACTGAAATTGCTCAACCAATACCTGCTTAAATTCATCATAGCCAAAGTGCACCTTATTAGGAGCAATGGATAGGGGTAAAATAATATCTGGGCAAAACAGCTGAGCGTTGTATTGAACAGCTTGGGTTATAGATTCGGCTTTGTCGCTGCATGGCTCTTCAATCCCATATGGCGGGTTCCAAACTGCTTGCGGTTGCAATCGGTCAACTTGATTTACGACAACAATTATTTTTGGTTTCTTGCGAGAAATGTTTATTGATAAGTTAAAATACTCATTGAATTTCGTTAGCAGACTTTGGTCAAGTTCCCTTGCAGCTTGGTCTGCTTTCAAAACCCAAACAACTAAATCAGCATGTATGATGTCTAGCAGCGCATTGTCTTCTGATCCTTTACTACCATCTAGGCCCTTTAAGTCCAACAAGCATAGCTGTTTATCGTCAATATTTACCTGGTAGGAGCAAGCATTCCTCGATGTAGGCAAACTATCGATCTCAGCAAGCCATTCCCCTGTTATAAGGTTGACTAACGATGATTTTCCCCCACCCGTTTGACCCACAAATACTATCCTAAAGGGTTCAAGCGCTGCAGCACCTCGTTTTTCATCTTTAAAGGAAATATCAGAACGTGGAATGGTCTCTGGAAGATTAAATCGACCACTATACAAATCAATGGCTACAGCTGCGACTTCATCCAAGAACGCTGTTTTTGCATTACGTTGTATCTCGTCAACAAGCCCCTTTGTCATTGCGGCAGTAGCTTGTTCCTTGCTTAGATCTGAAACGACTTTAAACGGATTGTAAAAAAGGTTTTTCGTATGATTTGCCCACAGTGCCACTTTAAACAATTTGTGGCCAAGGTCGCCATACTTGTCGTAGACATCAAAGCTGGTTTTCAGATAACTAAGTTTTATTAAGTCCGCTCCAGGTAAATGCTGCTCTATAACATGCCTATAACGTTCACTTATCTCTTCAAACAGTGCTAAACCCTCTGGAAGAGTAAATTCAAGGGGCTTTTTACCGAAATGCTGTGCGACTTGTCGTAATACTTCTAACGCCAATTGGTCTATTTCGGTCCAAAAAACTTGTGTTTGAGCAAGCTGTCTAACCTGCAATTTGGATTCGTTCCAAACTGACAGTTCAGCATCGGACCAATCTTCAGATGCTTTGACTAATGAATCTTCAGTTTTTATCCCAGAGCCTAAAACGTGTACCTTTGTCGCTTCACTTTTCCGTCCTAAAACATATAAGGGGATTGTAATGATCAAAGTGCTCAATGCGATTACCAGTGACAACTGTAATAGATAGCCATGTTTAAACGATAGAACTAAGCCGTAGCCCATCAAAATACAAGCTGGCAATAGTGAAGAAATCAGGAGTATTCCCCAGCGACCACCCGATAATAAATACAGTAGTTGAAAAAACTTCCTAAGTCTTATCATCGCCGCCTACCTGCTTACTTTGCTTTAATCCTTCATAAAACATAGCCTGAAGCGCTTTTTGAGACACTGGTTGATTTTTACTTTTATTATAAAAGTAATAACAGGCGGCTCTCGCTAATGCATATGAACTTGCAAAACTTAGTGTCGAGGCAGCAACTGCACCAACGGTTTGTCCATAACCAGGTATTATTTTCATAAGCTGCCTAAGCCCGTGTTTACTTGAATATTGCAGCGCGAAACTGCCCCCTATGCTTGCTATAAACTCAGTAAATGTTTTCTTATTCCACACAACACCATATTGATTGGCCAGACTTTGTAGCATCTTGGCTTGAATGCTAGGTACCGATACTATGCCTACAAGAGGAACAAGATCACTAGCTGAAGCACAACCGCAATACCAAAGTATCTCTTTCTTGAGGCGATGAAAGTTTTGAGCTTCAATACTACGGTGCTCTTGATCGTGTAACATCAATCCGACAACCGGAAGTTCTGTACTTATAGCGCAAATCATTTCATCAAAATTATAGACAGTGCCATTGCCTGTATCAAAATCAACACCTACAGAGATAAATTCAGATCCCCATACTTTACTCAATTGCGCTTCATTGAAACGTTGGTGACGTTCGCGATCATCAGGAGAAAGCTGCAATACTGCACTATGTATCACAATTAAGTGCTTTAGCTTATGCTTAAGCTTAGTGAGAACACTTAGCACTGCAGATTGTTCAGGGTCGTCGGCCTTCATGATGACAATTAATGCATGTGCTGATTTTTCTAGCTCGCTTATGTCAGCACTTGGGTCATAGTTCGCTTCGGCTAATCCTCGCGTATCAAGAAAGCGCATAATAGGCTTGTCCCTAGGGTACTCATATGCTGTTGACGTAGGGGTGCAAGGCATAAAACCGTTACCAATTATTAGCTCATCTAAACCGGCAATGCTTTTTATCAGGGATGTTTTTCCAGCTCCAGTTTTACCTAACAACCAAAGTGTTGGTAGATGTTTGCTTTGGTAGTTACCGGCCAAAATTAAGCTTGAATTCTGACTTGGGTTTATAAATTTCTTAATCTGATCGAGCATAGACACCGCTTCTTGATACTAGTTGATAGCAAAATAAGCTAAAACCGACGCTAGCTTGGGGTTCGAGTGACCAAACTAGGAGTTCCTGAAGTCTAACAAATTAAAACGACTTCACCGGCCACAAGATAGCAATCAATTACCGGCTAGAAATCGCTTAACTTATAAACGTTAGCGTATATATAACAATAAGCATGCACAATGTTCGCTTTCTTTACATTGTTTTAATCAGTCGCGCAATAAACAAGCAGGCTTTAGCAAACTACTCTTGCTCGCATTGCCATTCAACGCGTTTAAACAAATAATATCAGCTCTCCTTAATTCGATGTTCACATGCTAAACGCATTGATTTTTTTCATTTTACTAGCCAACTAAAATAGAGTCCGCAATGAAGACTGTAGTAGATCGTTTTTTACGTTACATAGCCATAGATACGCAATCCAATGCAGAACAAAAACATAGTCCAAGTTCCGAAGGCCAAATCACATTAGGCAAAATGTTAGAAGCTGAATTGCTAGCTATGGGACTAACAGAAGTAAGCTTAGACAACAATGGCTACCTCATGGCGCATTTACCGTCCAATACCAACAAGGATGTTCCAAGCATCGGTTTTATAGCTCACCTAGATACCGCTCCCGATGCTTCAGGAAAAAATGTCAAACCACAGGTCATCAAAAATTACCAAGGCAATAAAATTGCATTAGGCTCTAGTGGCGAATCACTATGCCCTACACAATATCCAAAGTTACTACAACTGATCGGTCATGATTTAATTACTACCGATGGTACAAGCTTACTTGGTGCCGATAACAAAGCAGGTATTGCCGAAATCATGACTGCTATAGATTATTTAGTTTCCCATCCTGAGATCGAACACGGGAAACTATGTATCGCATTTACACCAGATGAAGAGATAGGTCGCGGCGCAGATCTATTTAATGTCAAAAAATTTGATGCTCAATGGGCTTACACGGTTGATGGGGGCCCTATAGGTGAATTGGAATACGAAAATTTTAACGCATGCAGCGCAACAGTAATTTGCCACGGCGTCAGTGTGCATCCAGGTACAGCTAAAGATTCACTGGTAAACTCAATGACAATAGCAGCTAAGTTTCAGCTTGCTATGCCAGTGAACGAAACCCCAGAAACGACAGAAGGCTATCAAGGCTTTTATCACTTAGGCTCAATGAAATGCAGTATCGCTAAGACAGAAATGCATTACATTTTGCGTGACTTTGATCAGCTTGCAATGAAGCAGCGCAAGACATTCATGCGTGAACAAGTAGATAAGCTAAATACCAATCTTAACAAAGGCCATGTTGAGCTTAAAATCACAGATAATTACTCAAATATGAAATCTATGATCGAGCCCCACCCGCACATTATTGAATTAGCTAAACAATCAATGCTCGAGCTAAATATCCAACCTGACATTAAACCTATTAGAGGTGGAACAGACGGAGCGCGCCTTTCGTTCATGGGTCTACCTTGTCCAAACCTATTTACCGGAGGTTACAATTTTCATGGTATCCATGAATTTGCGAGTACTAATACGATGCAGCAAGCAGTATCTGTGATTGTTAAAATCTCAGAAAACCTAGCAAAGTCGGTATCACTACCCAAGTCATTGTGAATTTGGAAATCAGGATTTAGCCAATCCAAAAAATTTAATCTCAATTTACAGACAAAAAGCTTTATATTGTTGTCTAATACTGAGATTCTAACCAATTGATTGTAATGAATAAGTTCTACAGGGATGAATGGTTTGAAACAACTTTTACGCGTGTTGCAACTTGTTTGTATATGCTCTATTGCAAGTATGCAAAATAATGCAGTTGCCAACGAGAACCAAGATAAACCAACACTAGACTCAAGTTCTTTAATGGCAATGGCAGCTCGCTTGGAACAAAGTAATGCTCAAATGCAGACCTTACATCGCGATTTGGACACAATTAATGGTTTAACCCAGCAAATTAGTGAACAAAATGGTACGCAAGCCCAGCAACATAAACTCATGTTGGCTTCAACCAAGATTAATGAAGAGCTCGCCGATCTTGGTAAACTCATTATTTTTCATTCTACACAAAAGAATCAACTTGACCGATCATTAGGCTCGGTAGAACAGTCAATTAGTGATGTTCTTACTACGCTTACTAATGAGCCAAGCAATAGTGTTAGTTGCCAGGAAAACCTAGGAAAAACCAATTCAAAATTTCAACTATTGAAACCTGAACTAATGAAGTTTAAACAATATGACGTTAATGATGATGAGCAACGTGCCTTAGCCTACACCACGTTAACCGCCCTCATTCCATTAAGCATGTTGATTGGTGAAGTTCAGATGAACATACTCAGTTGCGCAGTTCCGATACCGGCTTAAGTTGTGCATTAGACTAATTATTCTCATCGGGATTATACTTGAGAACCTGATAGTACTAAGGTACGGTCTACTGAACTAAATTGAGGAAAGGATTCAGATGAAAATTAAAGCCATTGTCGTGCTTACAGGGCTGTTACTGAGTCAAAATGCTTACGCCGATTGGGAGTCGATAAAAAAATCTGCTGAAAAACTTGGCCAAGATATAAGCCAAAGCAGTAAGAAAACTTGGAAAGAGGTGAGTAGCTCAGCAAGTGAATACTGGCAATCCTTTTCGCAGTGGAGCAGCGACACTTATAATAAAGCTGGAGCTTGGACCAATGAATCAGTAGAAACCGGGAAGTCTTGGTTAGCGGAAGCCGACCAAGCAGTCTCAGACATGCTTGCAGAAGACGACCCAAAGCAGGAACAAAAAGCCATCGATACCATGGCCGATACCGCCTTGATCAGATTATTCAACACGACAGCAAGCGCAAAGCACCTTTTCGACCAAAGTTATGGTTTCGCCGTTTTCGACTCGCGCCAGTTTTCTTTAGAACAACTGGCTAAACAAGGCAGCGGTGTTGCACGAGTTAAGGGAAGTCAACAAACCTACTATTTGAAAATGACCGGCTTACCCATTACACAAGGGGGGGCAATCAAGTTCTATCAACAGGTTATTTTGTTCGAAGATCAACAAAGTTTCGATAGTTTTGTAGAGCAAGGTTGGCAAGCAAATAGTGACGCCGCGCTCGTCAAACCCAGCGAATCGTCTACTCTTTCAGCCACTTTTGTTGACGGTAAAGTAATTTATATGATCGACGACGAGGGTTACATCGTTAACCAAAGTATTTTAGGCAGTCAATACGGGGCAGCTCAACAGCCTAATTAACATCATCAATTTGCCTTGAACTACTTTTGTTGTAGTTCAAGGTCTTCAATTTCACGCCATAACTTGTCTGCGTCTGCACTGAGCATCGAATAGGTCATAATGTCTCCTCGTCTTTGGGCATGCATTGCGGTTTCAAGTAGATAATCATATTCTTTGCGTTTTGATTTCACCGGATCTCGCTTAAATAGTCCAAACATAGCAGTCTCTCCTCTTATTGCTTATATCTAATACGAGCATAGGTGGGCAAAGGTTCATATTTTCCAGATTGTTATACCAATCACAGTAATTTATTGATCACTATAGTTTGACTAAAACACCAATCTTTAGTACAACAAGTAAAAGACCAAAAATATAATGGGATTGGTATTATTGGGGCTTGATAAACAAAAAAAAGGCCAATAGAAATTGACCTTGAAATTACATGAGGTTTATTTAGTTATTTGGCGTCGAAAAACGCAATTTTTAAGGCTGCTTCCATCCCGCGAACCTCGGCTAAACCTTTAAGTCGACCAATGGCTGAATACCCTGGATTTGTGCGCTTTCGCAAGTCATCTAGCATTTGATGACCATGGTCTGGGCGCATAGGTATAAGGCGTTCATCGCCATGTGCACGACGACGTTGTTCTTCACTCAAAATAGCTTTAACCATGCCATACATGTCAACATTACCAGCCATGTGTGACGCTTCGTGAAAACTCATAGGATTCTCTTCACGTTGCGTTGAACGTAAATGGGTAAAGTAAACTCGATCCGCAAATGCTTCGGTCATGCGAACCAGGTCATTGTCTTCACGTACGCCATACGATCCGGTACACATTGTGATTCCATTGCTTGGGCTAGGAACTTCCGTGGTTAGCCACTCAATGTCTTCAATCGTCGACACAACTCTAGGTAAGCCTAAAATAGGACGCGGTGGATCGTCTGGGTGAACAGCTAGACGAAGTCCATTGGAATCACAAATTGGTGTAATTTCTTTTAAGAAATCGGCTAGATGTTTACGCAAGGTGTCACGATCAATATTTGCATACCGATCTAGCTGGGTTTGGAACTCTGAAAGTGTGTAACCTTCTTCGGCACCAGGTAATCCCGCTATAATATTTTTAGTAAGCTTTGCTATTGCTTCTGCTGACATGTCGTCGAAGTAAATTTTAGCTTCAGCTTGTTCGTGCTCGGTATAAGACTCTTTAGCATTTGGACGCTTTAGAATATAGATTTCAAATGCAGCAAACGCTATTTGGTCGAATCGAAGAGCTTTAGAACCATCAGGCATTTCATAAGCTAAGTCTGTACGGGTCCAATCAACGACGGGCATAAAGTTATAGCAAATGGTGTCAATGCCGCACTTTGCTAAATTGACTAGCGTTTGTTTGTAGTTCTCAATCCATAACTTGTAGTCACCCGTTTGAGTTTTTATTTCTTCATGGACAGGGACACTTTCAACAACAGACCAATTCATACCCTTAGCTTCAATTTCTTGTTTACGCTTTTGGATCTCTTCAACACTCCAAACTAGACCATTTGGAACATGGTGCAAGGCTGAGACTATGCCAGTTGCGCCCGCTTGCCGTATATCATCAAGAGAAACAGGGTCTTGCGGCCCATACCAACGCCATGTTTGTTCCATTGTCTTTCCTTACATCTAATATTAATTAATAATTGGGTTTTCATTAAATAGAAAACCATCAAATTCGGGGTGGTCAACGTCTGAAAATCCAAGCAGAGTTTGCTTAACGTTTTCCAAATGCTGCCACATTGCATCGCGAGCGGCTGCAGGGTCTTTACGTTGCAACGCGGCTAATATTTTTTCATGATCATGCAGCCATTTTTTACGGTAATCTTGATTACTAATATGTACATGTAATTGTTGCCACATAGAGCTGTTATTGCGGCGTACCCATAAATCTTTGACCATATCAGCAAGTACGCTATTTTGGCTCGCCTCGGCAATAGCGATGTGAAACATTTCGTCGCCATCGTAATCTTGACTATCGTTTTCTAGATGACTACGTTCCATTTCTAAAGCCTGCTTAAGCCTTGATATGTCATTCTTAGTCACTTGAGTTGCTGCAAACTCAGCAATACGGCTTTCTAGAAATTGCCGTGCTTGAAGTAATTCAAACGGTCCAACATCGGAGGTAGAGTGATCCAATTGTTTGTGCTTATGTGCTTCATCACTGACCGTATCACTGGGTAAGTGAGTGACGTAAACACCAGAGCCTTTGCGGACATTTACTATTTCTTGTAGCTCCAGCATTATTAGTGCTTCTCTAACCACCGAGCGGCTTACATTCATCATCTCTGCAATTTCACGCTCTGCAGGTAGCTTATCTCCCACGATAAATTCGCCAGCTTCAATTCTATCTTTTAGGGCTATCCCTACCTCTTGATATAGACGCTTAGGTGAATTCATTTACAACTCTTTTAACCTCGATAAACAGGGGCTTATTGCCCATTATTGCTGTAGTTCCAGCTTCTTGTAAAAATCACCAAGTAAACTAAAAGCATCCTTTTTGGTGAATTTGTCATTAGAAATTAGACCTTTGCGATTCCAGCCTTGTTGAAACATATTCTGACGACGTTCAACCCGAAATTCATAGAGTATCCAGGGAGAAATGCCTTTGATGTAATCCAATCGCTCTAGATATTCGATTTGCTCACGGTACACTTCCGACATATAAGCTTCACTAAAGAAACCTGAACTTGGCGCTCCTTTTCCAATGAACCCGTCAGCACCTGTTTCAGATATTACAACAGGTTTTCCTGGGTTGGAGTTTTCCCCGATAGCAATAAGCTCATCGAACACTTCTTCGTACCAACCGTAGTATTCGTTAATTCCGATCACATCTAATACGTCTGCTAAACGGTCTTCTATTTTGTTTTTTGCATGGTTGACCAAACAAGCCGCTGATAATAAACGACAAGGGTCAAACTCACGTGCGCTGTGACAAAGATCAGACATGAATTTGAGACGAGCGTCAGTATCAGCATTCTCATTTCCAACAGACCAAATAACAACACTTGCCCGATTACGGTCACGTTTAATCATTTCAAGTAACTGGTTTTGAGCATCCCTATATGTTGCTGGGTTTTCAAAATCAATTGCCCAGTAGACGGGAATCTCTGCCCACACTAAAATGCCATATTGGTCAGCTAACTTGGTAGCCATTTCATGATGCGTGTAATGAGCGAATCGCATAAAGTTGCAATTAAGTTCTTTTGCATGCGCAAAGCGTCGTTTTAAGTCTTCAACAGTAACCACTTTGCCATCTTGAATGTCATCTTCATGGACACTAATACCACGTAGAAAAATATTGTTGCCATTCAAAAATATCTCCGTACCACGGACCTCTATTTGCCTAAAACCAACCTGATCTTGAACACTGTCAGACAAGTATTGGCAATCAATAGTATATAGCTTTGGCGAATCTGGCGACCATAATTGTGGTTGACAAAGGATGTCTGCTGCGGCTTTACCAGAAACTACGGCAACTTGCTGTTTTATACCTAGTTCTTTTATTTCAAAATCTAAATAGCCATTTGGACCGTCTACTTCGATTTCGATATGTACGCAATTGTAGTTGTTATCGGGCTTTAAAAAGACATGCACATCGGTAATTGTAGCGAAGGGGGTGCGGATAATTTCGATGTCTCGATAAATACCACCATAGTTAAACCAATCGGTATTTCGCATCGGGACTCTGTCGAGGGTTCTAGTGTTGTTCACACAACACATAATCCAATTGCGACCAGAATTTAGTTTTCCCGTAAACTCGACAAAGAACGGAGTTGATCCCCCGTAGTGATTGCCTAAAAACTCACCATTGAGAAACACTTTACAATCATATTGCGCAGCACCTATTCGTAAGAAAACTCGTTCATTGCTATTTTTTTCAACATAGTCCCAAGCGCGGGTGTACCAAGCACTACCCTCAAAAAAATACCATTTCTCTTTTTGCATTTGCCAGCACGAAGGCACTGCGACGGTTTCACCTACGTAAGGATCATAATCCCAAGGCTCTGACCTAGCTTCTGCTGCACTGGGTTTCATTGCGTACCATCGTTGCCGTAATCCGGTATCTAGCAAGTCAACGGCAAAATTCCAGTGTCCATTAAGAGACTCAGTGTCTCGGCCAGCTACAAAGAGCATGTTGGTGTGATTTAGATTTTGAAGATTAAAAGGCACATCGTACTGTTCGTCATGCAAACTATTAATGGCGTTGTCAGCTAAATTGGATCGTTCTAACATTAGATCTCCTAAAAAGGGGGCAAAGCCCCCTATTCAATCAGGTAAATATACTATTGTGCTAAGGCATCAATAGCTGTTACATATGTTGCAATCGCTGGGTTATTCAAGGCTTCGTCATGCATAGGTTTAACCGCATCGACAAATGCTTGTTTTTCAACTTGAACAACTTTCACACCCATTTCATCTTGAGCTTGCTTAATCGCTGCATCTGTCATTTCTGACCACAAGTCTTTATGGAACATCATTGAATCTTTTGCGGCTTTTTTGAGCGCAACTTGATGCTCGCTACTTAATTTGTCCCATGATGTCGAACTAATAACGAGTACGTCAGGGATCATCGTGTGCTCATCCTGGCTAAATACCTTTGATACTTCACCATGACGCGAGTTAGTTAGTGCGGTTGGGTTGTTTTCAGCACCGTCTACAACACCTTGTTGTAATGCAGTATATAGCTCACCGTAGGCTAACGGTGTTGGAGAACCACCCATGAGTTTAATCATGTTCACCGCTGTTGGGCTTGGCTGTACGCGAATTTTTAGACCTTTTAGGTCTGCAGGAGTAAGAATCTCTTTATTTGCGTAAAAGCTACGAGCGCCTGCATCATAATAAGTTAGGCCTACAAAGCCTTTATCATATGATGCATCTAATATTTGCTCGCCAACCTCACCGGACATTGCACGGTAATAATGCTCGCGGTCTCGGAAAATATACGGGATGTTAAATGCGCCATACGCAGGTTCAAATGATTCCATCTCACTAGCATTTGACTTCGCCATGTCTAGCGCGCCATTTTGCAGTAGTTCCATAGATTCACGTTGTGTTCCCAATTGTCCATTTGGGTAAATCCGAATTTTTAACTCACCGTTCGTAAGCTCTTTAACTTCGTCAGCCATAAACTGCATTGATTTATGCACCGGATGGTTTCGGTCTTGGTTATGGCTAAGCTTTAAGTTAGTCGCAGCTGTTGCTGAAAAAGATAGACTTGCCGCAACAACACTTGTGATGCACGTAGCAAGCAATTTCTTATTCCCAAACATAGGTATTCTCCATTTCTATAGGGTAGTTTCTTGTTATTGATATTTGGTAGGACCAAAGAATCAGTTCCAATCTCGAAACGGGATTTTGCGCTTAAAAATAATAGTTTCAATGCCTTTATCAGCCATTTAAGATCCTTGTCACACTTTTATCCCTCACTTTGGTCAGTCCAATTATTTGTGATCAATATCACTTGGTCTTACCAATTACATAACTATACTTGCGCTAAATTTTTCATCATCTAAGTATCATTGTTGGTGTTGTTCGATAGCACTTAACTCTCAGGAGATCTTATGAACAAGCTCATTTCTATAATGGACCGAGCGTTATCAATCTTTTGTATTTCACTAAGTAGTTTTTTGGTGGTCTGCGTGGTTTGGCAAGTGTTTTCGCGTTATGTGTTAAATGCACCGAGTACCATGACTGACGAAGTCGCTCGTTTTCTGTTTATTTGGGTAGCCTTAATGGGTGCCGCTTACACACTCGGTCAAAAACGCCATCTCGCTATTGATTTACTAGATTTTAAACTTGAACAAAAACCCCGTATGCGTTGCAAACTACATATGTTAATCAACGTTATTAGCTTTAGCTTTGCCTCTGTCATTTTAAGCTATGGGGGAGGTCGGCTAATGCTTAAAACCTTGTCTACTGGTCAGGTTTCACCAGCATTAGGAATCGAAATGGGCCTAGTTTACGCTGCAATTCCTCTGTCAGGAATTTTCATGATCTTGTACCTAATCAATGATTTTAAATTAAATTTAGCTCAGTTAAAAACCTTACCCAATTCACTATAAACGCACTTGCGTTAGGAGCAATACACATGGAATGGCAAGTTCTAATTGTCTTATTCGGTAGTTTTTTCATTTTCTTGGGAATTGGTGTACCTATTTCATTTGCGATCGGTATCTCTTCCCTATTTACGGTTTTATTGTCGCTACCATTTGAGCCTGCAATTGCGGTCATTTCGCAAAAGATGGCATCAGGATTGGATAGCTTTGCTTTACTCGCTATCCCTTTCTTCATTTTAGCGGGCAACATCATGAACCAGGGCGGTATCGCCATGCGTTTGATTATGTTTGCTAAAGTGTTAGGGGGTCGACTTCCTGGCTCTCTTGCTCATGTAAACATCATTGCTAATATGATGTTTGGTGCAATATCCGGCTCAGCAGTTGCTTCAGCAGCTGCAGTTGGCGGCACTATGGCACCGCTACAGAAGAAAGAAGGTTACGACCCAGCTTATTCAGCTGCCGTTAACATTACCTCGTGCCCTACTGGATTGCTTATTCCACCTAGCAATACCTTCATCGTGTACTCACTTATTTCCGGCGGTACTTCAATTGGCGCGCTTTTCTTGGCTGGTTATATTCCTGGGCTGCTAATGGGACTAGGACTAATGACAGTCGCAGGTATCATTGCGAAACGCCGCAACTACCCCGTTGACCAACGCTCTAGCCTGTCTCAGGTTCTTACCACTACTTGGAGAGCACTACCGAGTCTAGGGTTGATCGCTGTGATCATGGGTGGGATCATAGGAGGTATCTTTACTGCAACCGAAGCCTCTGCTATCGCTGTTGTTTATACCTTATTACTGGCAGTCGTTTTTTATCGCGAAGTTAGTTTACGCCAGCTACCAAAAATTATCTTGGAGTCAGTGGTTACCACTTCAATCGTGCTGCTACTCATTGGTGCATCAATGGGTATGTCCTGGGCTATGGCCAACGCCGACATTCCGTATATGATTAGTGATGCCCTGCTTGCCGTTTCAGAAAATCCGATCATTATCCTACTGATTATCAACTTAATACTTTTGATTGTTGGTATTTTCATGGACATGACACCAGCACTACTTATTTTTACACCCATCTTTTTACCCATCGCAATGGACTTAGGTATGGACCCTGTACATTTTGGGGTGATGATGACCTTCAACTTATGCATCGGTATCTGCACTCCACCAGTGGGTAGTGCACTCTTTATTGGTTGTTCAGTGGGTAAAGTCAAAATTGATAAAGTGGTAAAACCCCTACTGCCTTTCTACGCCGTGTTAGTCATTGCATTGATGTTGGTGACGTTCATTCCAAAACTAAGCCTTGCCTTACCGCAGTATTTCTTAGGTTACTAAGCAATTCAATTTCAAAGAAGTGAAGCGAGAGCTTCACTTTTATAGGATGTATACAATGAAAACAGTTAAAAATTGGCGCTTTATCCAGAGTCACGACAATCGTATCGACTTTGAATGTGATGAACGTCATAGCATGCATATTTTCGTACTTGAGCACGACATTATCCGAGTTCTTTTTAAAAACAATGGTCAATTCAGACTCGACAAAACGTGGTCAATTGCGCCTGATGGCAAAGACGTACCTTTTGAAGGTCGCGAACGTATGTCAACACAGGGATTTTCGCTGCCCGATTATGACTGCACCGACAATGGCGACAACGTAACTATCACGACTGACAAACTACGCTTACGAGTTGTACAAGGTTTGTTTTTAGCCCTCGAGTGGGAACACAATATTGCAGGACAATGGCAAGCCTTAGCTCGCGATCGGAAAACAGGAGCCTATTCATTAGGAGTAAAAGATGGTCGAGTCCAACATTACATGGCTCGCAGTAACGATGATAACTACTATGGACTTGGCGAAAAAACCGGTGATTTAAACCGTAAAGGTAAGCGTTATGAAATGCGTAACCTAGATGCGATGGGTTATAACGCAGAAACTACAGATCCGCTTTACAAACATATCCCCTTTTACATTACCCGTACCCAAGATGCAGCCTTCGGATTGTTCTACGATAACCTTGCTAGTTGCTGGTTCGATTTAGGCAATGAGCTTGATAACTACCACGAATTTTATCGTTCATATCGCGCTGAAGATGGGGACTTAGATTACTATATGATCTTGGGACCAAAAGTTAGCGATGTGACTAAACGCTACACAGCAATGACTGGCGGTACTTTCTTTGGTCCAAAATGGAGCCTAGGTTACAGTGGCTCCACGATGCATTACACCGATGCGCCCAATGCTCAGGAGCAACTATTAGAGTTCGTAAACCTGTGCAATGAGCATGACATCCCTTGTGATTCTTTCCAGCTCTCCTCGGGTTATACATCTATCGGTGCTAAACGATACGTATTTAATTGGAATTACGACAAAGTACCAAGCCCTGAAACTATGAGTAAAGGCTTCCATGATGCTGGTATGTATTTAGCCGCAAACATCAAACCATGTCTGCTACAAGATCATCCTCGTTTTAATGAAGTTAAAGAGCAAGGTTTGTTTATTAAAGACTCTGAGTTCGACCAACCAGAGAGTTCTGTGTTTTGGGACGATAGCGGCTCGCACCTCGATTTTACCAATCCAAACACCGTCAGTTGGTGGAAACAGAATGTTAAAGAGCAGCTATTAGATAAAGGCATCAACTCGACCTGGAATGATAATAACGAGTACGAAGTATGGGATGGAGATGCACGTTGTTTTGGTTTTGGAAAACAAATACCAATACGCCTCATTCGTCCATTGCAACCGCTACTCATGATGCGCTCATCATTTGACGCTCAAATCGAACATCAGCCGAATCTTCGTCCTTTTCTGATATCACGTTCGGGCTGTCCAGGTATGAACCGCTATGTGCAAACTTGGACCGGAGACAACCGGACCAATTGGAATAGCTTACGTTATAACATTCGTATGGGTGTGGGCATGAGCTTGTCGGGACTATACAATGTTGGACACGATGTAGGCGGTTTCTCAGGTTTACGGCCCGAACCAGAATTGTTTGCTCGTTGGGTACAAAATGGGGTGATGCACCCTCGCTTCACTATCCACTCATGGAATGATGATGCTACCGTAAACGAGCCTTGGATGTATCCAGAAGTAACTCCCATAATTCGCGATGCTATTGCCCTACGCTATCAACTTTTACCTTATCTATATGACAGTTTGTATGCGGCTCATGCGCATCACGAGCCCATGCTTCGCCCTACTTTCTTTGACCACGAACATGACCCTAAGACACTCGAAGAATGCGACGACTATCTATTAGGGCGCGACTTATTAGTTGCATCAGTTGTTGAACAAGGTCAACGCCAACGTGAGGTTTATTTACCGGATAATGTTCATGGTTGGTATTGCTATTATTCGGGGCAATGGTTTGCGGCAGCTCAAAACGTGGTGCTTGACGCACCACTTGAGCGCCAACCACTGCTTGCTCAAGCCGGGAGTATAATTGCCACCAGCTCACGCTTGGCGCACGTAAACCCTCAATCAGACACACAACGTCAGCTACGCGTATTTCCACTACAAGGCAGAGGACAAAGTTCACGAAGCATATTTGATGATGACGGCGAAAGCTTTGCTTATCAGGAACAAAGCTTTCTTAAACTAGACATAGTTATGCAATGTAAACTTGAACGTATCGACCTAAATATATCTAAACAGGGGCAATGGCAACCCGCCTACTCAAGCATTGAAATTATATTACCAGTTAACGAAACACGTCCCGTTTTTGTAAATGGGGCAGCCTTAATGAACAATACTATTCAACTAGACTCGCTGTAGGAGCCACTAATATGAAAACTATTGCAACGGTAGATCTGCCTGCTCACGTTCAGGTACCAAGTTATGATCGCGCCCAGTTAAGGTCAAAGATTGTTCATATCGGTTTCGGCGCCTTTCACCGCGCCCACCAAGCGCTAATCCTTGACCGAGTTCTAGAACAACAAAGCAGCGATTGGGGCTATTGTGAAGTCAATCTTTTTGGGGGCGAACAACTGATTAAAGACTTACGCGCCCAAGATCATCTGTTTTGTGTAGCAGAACTTGGCGCCCAGAGCACCGACTATAAAGTGGTTAGCAGTGTTAATGAGTCTTTGCATGTCTCGCTTGACGGTACCCAAGCCATCATTAACAAAATGGCTGAGCCTCAAGTTGCTATTATTTCGATGACTATAACCGAGAAAGGTTATTGCATAGAATCAGGTTCAGGTCGATTAGACCTTAATAACCCATTGGTTTTATCGGACTTAGCAACCCCAGACGAACCTAAGTCAGCCTTAGGTTTCATTGTTGCGGCTTTGGCTATGCGTCGTAAATTAGGACTAAACGCTTTTAGTGTGATGTCATGTGACAACATCCCAGAAAACGGTCACTTGGCTAAAGCTGCAATTTTAGATTTTGCTAAACAACTAGACGGCGAGTTTGCCAGCTGGATTGAAAGCAATGTTTCTTTCCCAAGTACTATGGTTGACCGAATCGTACCCGCTGCAACACCCGAAACCCTAGCGAGTATAGAAGTAGCACTAGATGTCGCCGATCCAGTTGCCATTGCGTGCGAACCGTTCTTGCAGTGGGTAATTGAAGATAATTTTGTAGCAGGACGACCACAATGGGAATTGGGCGGGGCACAGTTGGTTGATGACGTCATTCCGTATGAGGAAATGAAATTACGCATGCTAAACGGTAGCCATTCGTTTTTAGCTTATTTAGGCTATCTAGCCGGTTATCCGCATATTTCGGACACTATGGCAGACCAACAGTTTAAAGATGCTGCCCATCAACTAATGATCAACGAACAAGCAACGACTTTAAGCATGCCCGAGGGGACTGACCTACAAGCGTATGCTCGACTATTAATTGAACGCTTTACTAATCCAAGTTTGAAACATCGAACTTGGCAGATAGCAATGGATGGTAGCCAAAAACTGCCACAACGCTTTGTTGATTCGATTCTTTATCATCGAGAACGTAAACAAGCGCACCCCCTACTTACTTTAGGTCTTGCAGGATGGATCCGCTACATAGGTGGTGTAGATGAACAAGGTAAGGCTATTGATGTTCAAGACCCTATGCTTACGCAGTTTAAAGATATCTATAACACATCTGAAGATGACATCGTGGCAAGGGTTCTAAGTTTACCAAGTATCTTTGGCAACACCCTCTCACACGATAAAAACTTTGTTAGCGAAGTTCAAAATGCCTACTTGTTGTTAAAGGCAAAAGGGGCAAAGCAATGTGTCGCAAGTACCAATACTACTAACGCATCGTTTTAGGAGCTGAAAATGAAAAACTTTATGTGCGATGATTTTCTTTTAAGCACTGAAACAGCGCGTCGCTTGTACCATGACTACGCAGCTCAATTACCTATATTTGACTATCATTGTCACTTGAATCCAAGTGACATAGCTAAGGATCGTCGATTTGATAACTTAAGCCAAATATGGCTCGAAGGTGATCACTACAAATGGCGAGCGCTCAGAAGTGCCGGTATCGAAGAACAACTAATCACCGGCAGCGCTAGTGACTTTGACAAGTATATAGCTTGGTCTAAAACGGTCCCCATGTGTTTGGGTAATCCTCTTTATCATTGGACTCATTTAGAATTACGCCGTCCATTCGGGATACAAGGCAAACTGTTTAATCCTGATACCGCAACTGAAATTTGGGAACAAGGAAATGCCCTACTCGCGACCCCAGAGTTTTCTGCTCGCGGGATCATGAAACAAATGAATGTTGAATTTGTGGGAACAACTGACGATCCAATTGATAGCCTTGAGCACCACAAAAGCATTGCTCTTGATAGCAGTTTTGACATAAGCGTTGCCCCAAGCTGGCGTCCAGATAAAGCCTTTAAAATTGAATTGCCAGGTTTTGTTGATTACATCGCGAATTTAGAGCAAGTCAGCGATCTTTCAATTTCAAGTTTTAGTCAGCTACAAGATGCCTTAATGAAGCGGCTTGATCATTTCGATGCTCATGGTTGCCTAGCGGCTGACCACGGCATCGAAATTTTACGTTTTGCCAATATCCCTAGCGAGCAGGTCTTAGATGGTATTTTATTAAAAGGTTTAACCAAACAAACTACTCTAAGTGAACTAGAAATTGCCCAATTTGGTAGTGCTGTTCAGGTCTGGCTCGCCACAGAATACCACCGCCGTAATTGGGTTATGCAGCTACACATTGGAGCGCAGCGCAATAACTCAAGCCGTATGTTCAAACTGTTAGGGCCCGATAGTGGTTACGACTCCATTGGTGACCGCAATATCGCTCAACCATTAGGCTTATTGCTTGATGCAATCGATAGCACTAATAGTCTGCCAAAAACTATTCTTTATTGTCTTAATCCTAATGACAATGAAGTTCTAGCTACAATGGTTGGTAACTTCCAGGGTGGCGGTATGGCTGGCAAGATTCAATTTGGGTCGGGCTGGTGGTTTAATGACCAAAAAGACGGGATGATCCGTCAACTAACACAATTGTCACAGCTTGGTTTAATTAGCCAATTTGTAGGTATGTTAACCGACTCACGTAGTTTACTGTCCTATACCCGTCATGAGTATTTTCGCCGTATTTTATGTGAAATGATTGGCTCGTGGGTTGAAAACGGTGAGGCACCGAATGACTTAAATATGATGGGTCAGTTGGTCAGTGATATTTGCGTTAAAAATGCTCGACGTTACTTCAAAACTTAGCTGGTTATTGAACCAAAAACCCGTGACTATTTTGTCATGGGTTTTAATAGCTTTTCGATATATAAAACCACCAGCAACTATATGTTTGCAATATAAAGAATATCATTCCAAACACTCTCTAAATAAAAGATATTCATTCCACTGTAATAGTTGATGCAGGTCAAGCCTCTATACTCCTAACTAAGTAGTCTAGTTACCAAATATAGTCCCTTGCTAAGAGTCGTGCGTCATGAAGAACGTGTTCAAGCCTATCCTTAATAAATCGGTATCTAGACGTGGATTTATTAAATCCACGTCCATTGCCGGTGGAGTTGCAGCCGTAACCAGTGCTGTAAGCCTGCCTTTTACATCCTTTAAATCTAAAGCCAACGATTCAGTCGCGAGTGAAGAAAAAGTCGTTTGGAGTGCTTGTACCGTTAACTGTGGTAGTCGTTGCCCGTTGCGGATGCATGTCCAAGATGGCGAAATTAAATGGGTTGATACAGATAATACCGGTAATGATGACTACGAAAACAAAGATGTACAAGTTCGGGCCTGCCTTCGGGGCCGCTCAATGCGCCGCAGAGTTTACAATCCAGACCGCTTAAAATACCCATTAAGACGGGTTGGGAAACGTGGGGAAGGAAAATTTAAACGAATTTCCTGGGATGAAGCCTACGATGAGATTGCCAACAGCATTACCAGCATCCGCAAAGATTACGGCAATGAAGCCTTTTATCTAAACTATGGCACGGGCACCCTCGGCGGCACGGTCACACGTTCTTGGCCACCAGGAAAAACTTTATTGGCTCGCCTAATGAACCTTAATGGTGGTTATCTTAATCACTATGGTGATTACTCGACTGCTCAAATTGCGAAAGGACTTGCTTATACTTACGGCGGGTGGGCTAACGGCAATTCCTTTTCAGACACAGAAAATACTAAACTGATTGTTCAATTTGGTAACAACCCTGCTGAAACGCGCATGTCTGGTGGTGGTCTTATTCACCATTTGATTGAAAGCAAAGAAAAATCTAATGCCAAAATGATAGTTATTGATCCGCGTTATACCGACACAGCTGCCGGTCGCGAAGACCAATGGGTGCCTATTAAACCAGGCACTGATGCAGCATTAGTTTCTGCAATAGCCCATGTCATGATAAGTGAAGATCTAGTCGATCAACAATTTCTTGATACCTATTGTGTTGGCTATGATGAGAGCACGCTACCAAAATCAGCACCCGCAAATAGTGATTATAAGTCGCACATTCTTGGTAAAGGTGACGACAAAACGCCGAAGACACCGGAATGGGCATCGTCCATTACAGGCATCCCTGCTGACCTAATCATTAAACTTGCACGTGAAATAGGTTTAACCAAACCTTGCGCTATATATCAAGGTTGGGGATTACAGCGATCTCAAAATGGAGAAATTGCCTCGCGTGCAATAGCTATGCTGTCACTCCTTACCGGAAATCTAGGGATCCATGGTGGCGGATCTGGTGCGCGAGAGTCTGATTACAATATTCCATTTGTACGTTTTCCGACCCTTGAAAATCCAGTTAAAACCTCTATCTCTATGTTCTTGTGGACTGATGCAATTGTGCGTGGTCCTGAAATGACAGCGACTCGCGATGGAGTCCGCGGCAAAGATAAACTTGATGTACCTATTAAATTTATATGGAACTATGCAGGCAACTGTTTAATCAATCAACATTCCGACATCAATCGAACCCACGACATTCTGCAGGATGAAAATGCTTGTGAAATGATTGTGGTCATCGATAACCATATGACGTCCTCTGCTAAGTATGCGGATATCGTATTGCCCGATTTGACCACCTCAGAACAAGCTGATTTCTGTATGGATGGTAAAGCGGCAAACATGCCATATTTCATCTATGCCGATCAAGCCATTGAACCGCAGTTTGAGTCGCGTAGTATTTATCAAATCTGTAGCGACATTGCTAAACGCCTAGGTACAGAGCAGCAATTCACAGAAGGCAGAACGCAAGAGCAATGGCTTCGTCATCTTTACGCACAAACTCTTGAACTCGATCCTAGTCTTCCCGACTTTGAAACCGTGCGTAAACAAGGCATCGTAAAACGTAGCGATCCTAATGGTCATTATGTTGCCTACCAGGCATTTCGAAGTGACCCAGTCAACAACCCGTTGACAACACCTTCAGGCAAAGTAGAAATCTATTCTGAAGATTTAGCCCACATCGCGGATACATGGGAGCTTGATGAGGGCGATGTTATTCATCCTTTGCCTATTTATGTGAGTACTTCTGAGGGTTGGGATTCACCGCTTCGTAACCAATATCCACTGCAATTAACTGGTTTTCATTACAAAGCCCGTTGCCATTCAACCTATGGCAACGTTGATGTCCTAAAACAAGCCGCGCAACAAGAAATGTGGATAAACCCTATCGACGCTAAAAACCGAGGGATAGAACATGGTGAACGTATTCGCATATTCAATCAACGCGGTGAAGTTAGGATCCACGCAAAGGTGACCCCACGGATCATGCCTGGGGTTGTCGCTCTAGGTGAAGGAGCGTGGTACGCACCTGATGGAAACAAAGTCGACCATAACGGCAGTATCAATGTTTTGACGAGTCAGCGCCCTAGCCCTCTGGCTAAAGGTAACCCTCAACATACCAACCTCGTTGAAGTTCAACGCGTGGCTACGGCTTAAGGATTAAACAATGACACAATATGGCTTTTATATTGACTCAAGCAAGTGCACTGGTTGTAAAACTTGTCAGCTATCGTGCAAAGACTTTAAAAACTTAGATGTCGACCGAAATTATCGTCGCGTATACGAATACGCCGGGGGTAATTGGGTAGAAGATAACGGGACGTACCGCCAAGATGTATTCGCTTATTACACCTCAATAGCATGTAATCACTGTGACGAACCAGCTTGCGCTAAAGTTTGCCCTTCAGGTGCAATGCACAAACGTGAAAATGGTTTTGTCATTGTTGATGAAAGCGTATGTATTGGCTGTAAGCATTGTGCGAATGCATGTCCTTATGGTGCGCCGCAATACAACGCAGAAAAAGGACACATGACCAAATGTGATGGTTGTTTTGAACGTGTAGCACAAGGATCAGAGCCTATTTGTGTCGGTTCATGCCCACTTAGAGCTTTAGAATTCGGTCCTATAGCAGAACTACGCGCTAAATACGGCACTAATGCGGATTGCGCGCCTTTACCGTCATCAGCCCTAACTAAACCCAACATTGTGATCAAAGCGAATCGCCACGCACGACCAACTGGCGATACTTCTGGTCACTTAGCAAATCCAAAGGAGGTATAAAATGGCTTGGCATGAATGGCCCTTAGTGGTCTTTACCGTATTTGCCCAAACAGCGTTTGGTGCCTACCTTTTGATAAACCTAGCGATCGTTAATCAAGAGCCAAGTAACAAAACAGCCGGCATAAAACTACAATTTTTCGTATGGGTGTTTATGGGCCTAGGCTTATTAGCATCAACGGCTCATTTGGGAAGCCCATTGCGGGCTATTAATGCATTCAATCAAGTTGGTAGCAGCTGGTTATCAAATGAAATTTTGTCCAGCGTTTTGTTCTTTGCTAGCGGTGGTGTGTTGTGGTTGCTAACAATGTTGAATAAAACCAGCCCTATGCTCAACAAAATTTTGTTGGTGTTAAGCATCGTTTTTGGTGCCTTCTTCATGTATGCGATGATCAATGTGTATTTGATTAACACTGTACCTACATGGAACACCATTTATACGCCTTTAGCTTTTGTAGCTACTATCGTAGTGAGCGGGGTCATGTATGGGCATAGCTTATTAAGCGTTGCTAAACTAAATACATCTGCGATTACTAAGTTCTCAAAGCTCGTCGTCGGTGCTGGTTTAGTGCTTATACTACTTAGCACGGTTAACCACATCATAAGCCTAAATGATATAAGTAGTTCGCTATACTCAGCCAGTAGTTTAGTTCCTCAATTGGCACAGCTCGTAAGTATCCGATTAGTGTTACTTATTGTCGGAGTAGGCCTATGGTTATTTGGCTGTAAACAAGGTGTCGGCCTACAATTCTTTGGCTTCGCATTGGTTCTGATTTCAGAACTTATGAGTCGTGGCGTCTTTTTCGGCCTGCACATGACCGCCGGTATGTAGTGCGACCAATATTACTTTAAATCTACGGGAGAGCTTGTCTCTCCTTCTGAGGTTGAATAAACAATGGTAGACCCACAAGCTGAAGCACAAACAATAACACTCAACGATCTTGGTTCGATGGCTAAGCTATTTGGCTCTCTGTTCTATTACCCGCTAACCGAGCCAAATAACCGAAGTATGCTGCGCCAGTTTGCCGCTGACCCCGACGCAGAACTTAATGGATTTGAACAACTGGTTCAAGCACTCGAGTATGACAGTGATGACACGCTCAATAATGATTTTTTCTTGCTGTTCGAAGGGGGTGAAATCATGCATGCCCCACCATGGGGATCGGTATACTTAGATAAGGAACAGGTCATCTTTGGTGACTCACTGCTAAGTTATCGTAGCTTTCTAAAACGGCAAGGCATAGAGCTCAACACCGGTATGCGTGAACCAGAAGATCAATTTGGTCTAATGTTATTTGCCATGAGTCAGCTAATCGAAACCAATAGTGATATTCGCATTATAAAAGAGCTGTTAACGGAGCACTTACTGGTTTGGTGTTATCGTTATTTGGAGTTGGTTGAAGCCAATGCCCTTTCTAATAGTTACAAAGTGCTAGCGCAATTAGCAAAACAGTGGTGTGAAGTCGTTCAAAGTGGCCTTGAAATCCAGCCTGAAACCAAAAAGATTTATCGCTAATGTCGGATAAGTTTGACTTACACGACCAAGCTTTTCTAGCTCATAAGCAGATCAGCCGCCGTGGCTTACTGCGCCTTTTTGGCGCGGTACCTAAGCAAGCAATTAAAGATAGTCAGCAAAATTTGGTAAAGAGAACCTGCCCTCGTCCACCAGGTGCGGTAAAAGAGTCCGTTTTTATGGCCAGTTGTAATGGCTGCGCTCTATGTGTTTCAATTTGCCCTGAGCAAGTCATAGAGATAAGCGATGGCCTAGCTCAACTTAATCTCAATTATGGCTCTTGCAGTCAGTGCAATAAGTGTAGCGAGGTTTGCCCCAGCAATGCCTTATCAGAATCAAATAAGGATATTGGATTAAGGCCGGTGTTCTCAAGCAGCTGCCAAAACAAACTATTTGGAGATTGCACTCTTTGCAACGCACCTTGTCCAAAAGAGGCAATAACAATCATACCTAAGCAGCTACCGCAAATAGATTCAACTAAATGCGATGGCTGTGGTCTTTGCCAACAAGCATGTCCATTCTCAGTACTAAGTTTAGAACTCATACTCACTTGAGCACATATTATACCAATCCCATTATATTTTTGGTCTAATGACAAGAGTTATGACGACAAAATTGGTGTTTTAGTCAAACAATAATGATCAATAAATTACTGTGATTGGTATTAGCTATACGCTCTAGCAATCCGTCCCTTACCAGTCATTGCAAATTTCCGAACATAAGCGGGAATGAAAGCAGATTGTCCCGCTTGTAAAGTCAGCGTTTGATCATCTACTGTGCTTAACTGACATTCACTATCGATACAAAAGACAATTTGAGCACAATCACTTTGAACATTAACTGAGCATTCACTTAAGTTGGCAACACTGAATTTAAAATCGGGTACCGGAACTGGGTAAAGATCCCCTTCTTCGCTCACCAAAGCAGTACTGAGTAAATCTGAGTCTTTAATCGCAGCAAAGCGAGTACAATCACTTAGCTCATTAATATCAATATGTTTAGGCGTTAAACCAGCGCGCAATACATTGTCACTATTGGCCATAATTTCTAAACCGGTGCCTTCAACATAGGCGTGAGGGGTGCAAGCGTCTAGGTACATTGCTTCACCCGGTTTCAAAGTCAACACGTTAAGAAATAAAGGTGAAAATGCTCCAATATCATTCGGGTAGCTTTGCGCTAGTTTGCTTACGAGTTCAAAAACCTCGTTATCAGCACGAGATTGGGCGTAGGTCAGTAAATCGCTTAACGCGAGTTGTTTCTGCTGCCCTTCTAAGGCAAGCATAGCAACGAAAAACTGCTGTAAACCAGCTTCGGTTTGATTCGCTACATATGCAGCGAGCAAGCCATTGGTCACCTTGCTATCTAAGCTAGTAAAAACATCAATAATTTGATGCGCTTGCTTAAATCCATTCATTGCCTGGTAATGCGTTAAAGCGTATACCAGCTCAGGTTTATGATTATCGTCTCTGTAATTACGATTAGAAGCATTCAAGGCTATCCCAGCTTGGTTCTCTTTTGCAAAACCATCAATTGCTTGTTGCTTACTTGGATGCACCTGAATCGACAAAGCCGTTCGCGCTGCTAGCACTTTAAACAAATAAGGTAACTCGCCAAAATTATCGGCAGTGCGTTTACCCAAAATAGATTGTGGCTTGGTGTGGATAAAGTCAGAAAGCTTGGTTGGGATCCCTTTTACAACAATGCCAGAACACCCGTTGGGATGAGCGCCCATCCACAACTCGGCTTGCGGCTTATGTTCAGGATTTTTAAATCCGAACAAGTTTTGCATAGAATCATAACTACCCCAAGCGAAGTCTTGGATAGGGTTAGACATTAGAAAAAAAGGGTGTTTAATCTCAGGCATTTTTACGTTCACTGTTAGTCTAAGGGACAGCGATATTGTGCGGATATTTAAGGTAGGTTTCTAGCGTTGGATCAAAAAAGTTGATAGAAAATCAACTTAGTTCTATTTGATGACGAAGAAACGGGCTCACACACTGCGAACCCGTCAGATATACCTAAGGATTAGGCGAATGCTTGTGCAACGATAGCGCGACTTGTTGCAATATCAATGCTTTGGTTTTCGCCAATCACCAACATACCGTTACCCTGGAGTTTAGCAATGACCGCATCAACAGCCTCATCTTTAGTCCCTTCATAATCAGCAAATGATGTTTGAACATCTAGTCCGTTATAGAAGGCTTCAATGGCCTGAATACATGCTTCGCTTAGATCTTCACCTTCACTTAAACCAAACACGTTTACTGCCATTTGCTCAAGTTTGGCTTTTTTGTATTTAATTTGGTTACGCATTAATGAGGGTTGGATGATAGCCAATGAACGGGCGTGATCAACACCAAACATTGCGGTTAATTCATGCCCTATCATGTGAGTAGACCAATCTTGTGAAACACCTGAACCAATAAGCCCGTTTAAAGCTTGGTTAGCTGTCCACATTAGATTTGCGCGCCAACTGTCATTATCACGATTGTCAAAGTCAGCCGCTAATACTAGTAAATTCTTCAGCAACGCTTCAGCGTATCCGTCTTGAACCATTGCTCCTTGCGGGCTGGTTAAGTACTGCTCGCAAATATGTACCCATGCGTCAACTAAACCGTTAACCAACTGTCGCTCTGGCAGTGTTTTCATTACATCTGGGTCTAGTACTGCAAAACGTGGCAGAACCGCTGGGGATAAAAATGAAAGCTTAGTTTGAGTAGCTGATTTAGTGACCACCGCACCCATATTGGTTTCAGAACCAGTAGCAGGGAGCGTTAAGATTGCACCAATAGGAATTGCTTTCTCAACTTGGTATTTACGCTCTAGAATATCCCAGCCTTCGCCAGCATATAACGCAGCGGCCGCAACATATTTCGAACCATCGATAACTGAGCCACCGCCAACAGCCAATATGAAGTCGACATTTTCTGATTTTGCTAATGCGACGGCCTTATCTAAGGTTTCTACGGTTGGATTAGGTTCAACGCCTGAAAATTCAATCCATTTATGTCCAGATAGCGCCTCTTTAACTTGATCATAGACGCCATTTTTCTTAATTGAACCGCCACCATAAATAACCAGTACCTTTGCATCGGCATCAATCGCTGTTGCAACTGACGCAATTTGACCTTGACCAAAAAATATTTGAGCTGAATTAGCGTATGTGAAGTTCATTTACGTTCCTCTTCCATTAATGTCATGACTAGCGTCACTTTTATTACGATGTTTGCATAATAATCCTAGAACACATGTGTTTAAAGGCAAATTTGTCGAATAAACTTGCCTAAACCTACTGCGATGCTATTATTTTTTGTTCTAGGAGGTAAGCCATGACGCAACTAGCCCAATTACTAAAACAATATGCACAACAGCAACAATTAGATTTATGTGATGGCGTCTATGATACTGATATCCTAGGTCTAAGGTTTTATATCAGTCAACACGGTTCAGCACGACAAGCCTTGGTTTATCAATCCGGGATTATGATCTTAGCGCAGGGACACAAAAATATATTCTTACAGCAACAGCAATTCCAATACGGGGCTGATGAATATCTGGTTTTGGGAGTTCCTATGCCCTTGGAGTGCGAGGCTGTTGCACCCGTAGGAGATTGTCTGATGGGCTTATTACTGGATGTCGATCCGAAAGTCTTAGGGCCTTTAGTGCAACAAATCTTTGAGTTTCAAACGCCTGTTAATAAAATGGACACCCCGAGTTTATTTGCGTTGCAGTCGACACCTTTTGATCAAAAAATGAGAAATGCAAGTTTACGTTTGGTGAGTGCCCTTCTCGATAAAGTGGAAGCACAAATTCTAGGGCCAACGATTGTGCGTGAAATTATATACCATGTTCTTTGCGGCCCGAGTCGTGACGTACTTATTAATCTTGTAAATCATGATAGTCATTATGCACGCGTAGCTAGGGTGTTAGACAAAATACATATTGATTATGCCCAAGGCTTGAGCGTTCAAGGACTAGCCAATGATGCCAACATGAGTATCTCAGCGTTTCATACCGCCTTTCGTAGCGTAACTCTCGAGTCTCCACTACAGTATTTGAAAAAGATTCGCTTGAACAAAGCAAAGGAATTGATCCAATTTCAGGGAAAGCGTATTAATGAAGCAGCGAGATTAGTGGGTTACAGTAGTGCTTCGCAGTTCAGTAGAGAATATCGACGCCAGTTCGAGCATAGCCCAAGAGCGTCTAATTCTAGATTAGACGCATAAAAAAACCCAAGCATGAGCTTGGGCAATTACACCTATTGAAGCTTAGTAAAGTACTGAAGTTGCTTCTTTAGTATCAATGTTTTCAGCAGTTACAAATACTACACCGGTATCAATAAATTTCTCAAGCTTCACACCTTTAAGAAGTTTATCAACTGACATTACACCTTCATAGCCCATTGCATAAGACGACTGGACAACAATTCCGTCAAGGGTATTGTCTTTTACGAAGCTTTGTAAATCTTGGTTTCCATCAAAACCAACGGCTTTGATCTTACCTGCAAAACCTTGTTGTTTAAGAGCACGTCCCATGCCAACTGCTGTTGGTTCGTTGGAACCGAAGATACCCACTAAATCTTGATTGGATGCTAAAACGTCAATGGTTTGGTTTAGTGCAGTAACCATGTCTGCCTGTGAGTAAAATGGACCAACAACTTCATAGCCAGCTGCTTCAATGGTTTCTTGGAAACCGCCGTCACGTGCAATTGCGCTACCAGCACCCGGAGTAAATGACATCATGGCCACTTTGCCTTTTTTACCATCTAGCTTATCAATCAGTTGGTTGGCAGCTAGTGCTCCAGCGGTGTGGTTATCAGTTGCTAAAAAGCTTTGATAGTATTTATCAGCATTATTAAGGTTTGAATCGATTAGGATAACCGGAATACCATTTTCCCATGCTTTTTTAACACTTGGAACCAAAGCATCTGGATCAGAAGGTGCTAGTACTATGCCGGCAACGCCACGGTTAATCGCGTTATCCACCATGTTTACTTGTTCGGCAATCGCGGTTTCAGCTTCTGGACCTTGGAAGGTAATTTTATAACTACCCAGTTCCTTTTCTGCGTCCTCTGCTCCACCACGAACGTTTTGCCAAAAGTTTGAATTTGACGTTTTTACAATGACAGCAATTTCACTTGCCATTGCATAAGGGGCAGCAAACATAGCCGTTGTGAGTCCTATCATCGCAAAGGTTGCTAACTTTTTCATATTCTGATTTTCCTTGTAGGGTTTCTTTTTTGCTGTTTTAGTTGGTTTTTTGGATTGATGCTGACGTAGCTGGTCAAACGCAACAGTCATAATAATTACGCTACCGATAATTATCTGTTGTACAAAGAACGACACACCGTTCATGTTTAGACCATTTCTAAGTACGCCCATAATGAACGCACCTATTAGTGTTCCTGGTATGGTGCCTACCCCACCCATAAGCGAGGTACCACCGACGACCGCACTTGCGATCGCATCTAACTCATACATGACTCCGCCATTAGGTTGCGCTGTGACCAGCCGCGAGGCTAAAACTACCCCTGCAAGGCCGGCTAACATGCCACTTGCGGTGTATGCAATAATTTTGACTTTGTCGGTATCGATCCCCGATAAACGTGCAGCTTCTTCGTTTGATCCAATCGCGTACAGGTAGCGACCGACCCGTAGTTTGGTAAGCGCAAAGGTAAACAGGATTGCCAGTAGTATCATCAGGATTACTGGATACGGTATACCGGGGAATTTAACTAAAGGCATACCGGTTACCGGATGGCTTTCTACAATACGAAATAGAGCACCGTTTCCAAGATACGAAAACGACTCTGGCATGCCACTTACTGGCGCTGCATTCGTTACATACAACGCTATGCCGCGGGCTATCATCATCATGCCTAAGGTTGCGATAAACGGTGGTAAACGCAGTTTAGTTACAAATATTCCATTAAAAGCGCCACACAATGCACCTGTTGCAATACCTATAAGCATGCCTAGGGGAACAGGTACACCCGCTTTAACAGCCATACCTGCAGCAACACCACTTAAAGCAACAACAGAGCCAATGCTCAAGTCAATACCGCCAGTCAAGATGACGCAGGTCACCCCAATACCAATAAAGGCAATAGTTGAAGTCTGTAAACCAATCGTCATTAGGTTATTTACAGTGAAGAAATACTCATTGGTTAAGGTAAATGCAATAAACAGACAAATTAACCCTGCTAATGCAGCTAACTTTTGAATCATTTGTTTTTGGCGTTCACTCATGAGGCCAGCTCCATATCATGTTCAAACATATCTTTTACCCCAGTCGCGTACTGCATAATTTCCTCTTGATTCGTGTCTTTGGTGGCCAACATTCCAGTCATTTTCCCTTCTTTCATCACAATGACTCGATCGGACATTCCTAGTACTTCTGGCAGCTCAGAGGAAATCATAATCACTCCAACTCCTTGCGCTGCTAGTTCATCCAGTAATTGGTATATTGCATACTTAGCACCAACGTCGATTCCCCTTGTCGGCTCATCAAAAATCATGACTCTAGCGTCACGAAACAACCATTTACCAATCACTACTTTTTGTTGATTGCCGCCACTCAAATTGTTTACCAACTGTTCGATAGTCGGCGTTTTGATATCCATTTTGTTGATAAATGTTTCTGATGCGACTTGTTCTTGTGGCGCAGATATCAGTCCCCATCGATTGGATACTTTATCCATCGATGGCATCGTCATGTTTTCTTTAATTGACATTTTTACAGCAATTCCGTTTAGCTTCCGATCTTCGGACAGATAAGCTAAACCAGCTTTAATTGCGTCTTTAGGATTGCGTATATGGATTTGCTTGCCATGAATAAAAATGTCGCCCTCATCCAACTTGTCAGCACCAAACAAGGCACGTGCAAGCTCTGTTCTTTTAGCGCCAACAAGCCCGGTAACGGCTAGAATTTCACCTTTTAGCAGATCAAAATTCAGCGGAGCAAACACCCCATTTCTGTATGCATTCATGACTGACATCACCAACTCTTCTGTTGGCTTACAGCTACGCTTAGGAAAGTGATTATCTAGAGAACGCCCTACCATTTTAGAAATTATCTCGTCCATGCTTATATCGCTAAACACATGGTCAGACACATATGCTCCATCTCTAAAGATTGTGATGTGATCGCATATTCGTTTTAGTTCGTCCATACGGTGTGATATGTAAACAATGGCGAGACCTTTGGCGCGTAGCTTGTCAACTAAGGCAAACAACTTCTCAATCTCTCGCTCAGTTAATGCAGAGGTGGGTTCATCCATGATCAATACTTCAACATCAAACGATAGCGCTTTTGCGATTTCAACCATTTGCTGCTTTGCAACTGATAAGGTGTTTATGATGTCACTCGGTTTAACATCAATATCGAAAATTGAGAGCAATTGAGCAGCGTCGTGTTCCATCTTTTTACTATTAATGATTCCGTGCTTTAAAGGCTCGCGTGCAAAGAATATATTTTCGGCAACGCTTAGATGAGGTATTAGATTTAACTCTTGAAAAATCATGCTGATACCTTGACGCTGTGCATCTAATACCGAATCAAAGTTTATCGGTTTATTTTTATAAATGATGGTGCCGCTATCAGCTTGGTGCACACCAATCAGCACTTTCATCAGCGTTGATTTGCCAGCGCCATTCTCACCCATTAAGGCATGCACTTCGCCTTTACGCAGCGTCATCGACACATCGCTTAAGGCTTGAACACCTGTAAACGATTTGTATATGCCCTGCATTGTTAAAACTTGGTTCGACATTTACTGCGTCCTTGTCTAGTTTCTTATACTAACTATCCACTGTTGAACAGATAGTAACCTCGAAAGAAAACGATTGCATTCGAACGCATGCGAAAACGATAGCTACTTCACATTATATTTAGATTATTTGTTAATTCAGGTGCGGAGATTATTGGTGGTAGCTTAGTTGCTCAACTGAACAGCGAGGTAGAAAACTACCCAAAAAAACACTGTAAGCACCTATTAAAACGGGGAATAGTGAATAATCTCTCCACAAACGCTATGTGACTAAACATAAGCTTCGTAGCTAAATTGTTGATAAATTGCTAGTGATTGCGCTGAAGGCTATTGGTACAAGTTCATTGCCAACCGATAAACCGAAGCTATCCGAATGGTTGTGAATCTTGCCCACTACCGTTTATATAACAAAACCGACCTCTTGGTCGGTTTTGTTTTGGCTCGTTTTGCTACGGGATTGTTAGCTAAGCATCGTGTTTGCCACAACCAAAGCTATACTCTAATAGTACCTGTTGGATCTTATTGAGGATTAACGCTTTGGCAGTCACCTTTAGTTTCTGCTGTGCAACTAATTGATACTGAACAGGGAAATATTGACTTAGCATTCCAAGTGGAATTTCAACCTTGTTTAAGTTGTGTAGTAGTTTGTCTAGTGCTGCAGAAATTCGTGGATCAGGCCAATAATAGCGGATCCGATCCGACAGACTATAATGCAGATCTATCATCGCTTTGGAGTGTTCAGGTGCGTAGTAGCGTTTCCAATATTTCGGTTCATCAAGCATGACTTCGTCGATAATCTGGCTAATATGGCTTTGTTGCTCTAGTGATACCAGTTGGGATTCAATTTCTGCTAAAGAAAATATGGCTTCACGAAGGGCAAAAGTAACCGCTGGACCAACTTTTAGTATCGCATAATGGTCTTCTACTAACTGTTTGAAGGCTTCAGCTGTCTGGTAGTCAGTTGAGTGAGCCTCGTAAACAAAATCAGTTGACTCTATATACTTACTTAAGTCCTTAGCAGCTTCGCGGTCATATCGAATGACACTACTGTGATCAAATTCAACACCAGGTTGGACAACAATCCCAACAACCTTTGAGATTGCATGTTCAATACCACTGCGTTTAAACGCCTCAACATGCGTATCTATGGTGTTCTTAGCGTCTTCTACACGTGTAACGTGTACACTAGTAATTGCTTCTTTTTCCCCACCAGGGATAGGAACTTCAGTTCCTATCACATAACTTAAAGCCTTACGTTGTTCATCACTTGCGCATTCTTCTGCTACGACACAAAGACGTGCTGCCCGCTGAGCAACAACTTCTGGATCTAATGGTATTGGGTCATCAGCGCAAGACATCGAAGCGTCAAGATGAATCTTTGTGAATCCAGCTTGTACATAAGCTTTAATTAGGTCTTCAGATTTAAGCATTGCAGATTCTGCGCTTTCATCCTGCCAGCAATTTGGTCCTAAGTGGTCCCCCCCTAATATAATCCGCTCGATTGGAAATCCAACATCGGTTGCAATTGTCTCAATAAACTGACGATAATCGGCCGGTAACATACCGGTGTATCCACCAAATTGGTTACATTGATTCGATGTAGCTTCGATGAGTACCTTGTTTTTAGTATGAAGTTCGTGGCGAAGTGTAGCTTCTATCACTAGTGGGTGAGCGGAACAAACTGAATAGATTCCGATTGGTTTCCCGGATTTATGCTTGGCTATTATTGATTTCATTTTGGTCTCCAATTATTTACACCCACTATAAACGAAAACAAACGAAATTAAAAAACGATAGCAAAACATAAATGCGATACGATTCACAAATTTGAGTAATGGTTCAAATATTGATTTTTGTAACTTCCCAAACAGGCTTGATTCTTTTGCTAAATTCATATCCGGTTAGCTATAATTCATCAGCCCTTAAGCACTATAGACTTGATGAACAACAATGATCCTTCGTTCCTTTACTGGTATTTTATTGCAAGTCGATTAACGAGTTACTGTTACGAACAATACTAATACCTGTTTTGTCGATTCCAGATTTTGCATAAAGCGAAGATAAACGGCATAATCGAACGAAATAATCATCTAGCGCAGTTAGCGCGCTGCAGATAATAAACAGGATTGATATGAACGCCTTACGAAGACGAGAAAAAATACTGGCGCTATTAACCCAGCACGGAAGCGTAGAAGTCAAAACCCTGGTGACTACCTTTAATAATTCCGAAGTAACTATCCGCGGTGATTTAAGAAAACTGGAAAAAGAAGGCAAATTGATTCGCTATCATGGCGGAGCTCAATCGGTAGATTCCTTACCGAACACCTTACGCAATGATGATGAAATTAATTTAGATAGCCGATTTGACTTGAATACCTCAGCAAAACATAGGATAGCCGAACGCGCTGCCCAATTTGCAGACCCCGGCGCTTCAGTGATATTTGACAGTGGTAGTACAACTCACTTAGTTGCAGCTGAAATCGCTAAGCGTGGCAATATTTTTGCAATCACAAACAATTTACCGGTTGCTGATGTGTTTGTAGATGCTAAAGATGTATCGATTGTTATCAGTGGTGGGACGTACCGCTCAAAGACTAAGTCATTACACGGGCCGATGGCCGAGCAAAGTTTAATGAATGTCACCGCAGACCTGTTATTTGTAGGAGCAGATGGTATTGATGCAGACAAAGGCATTACTACCTTTAACGATGGCTATTCAATTAGCCAGGTAATGGCAAACTGCGCAAAGCTTGTTGTGGCGGTTGTCGATTCCAGCAAGTTTGGCCGTATTGGTTTTAATAAAGTGCTAAACACGGCAGACATAAATTACCTGATTACCGATAACCAAGTAAGCGAGAATGATATTCAAGCTTTCAGCAAACTTGGGGTTACTGTGATCGTTGTTTAAGCGTAAATAATAGTTTTACTGACGTCGCTCGCGGAGCTGCTAATCTTAGATTTCTTTTTTTACAGCCCGCAATAGTAAATTGTCCTATGTGTTAGTCCTCGTTAACCAAATAATGCTTGTGCAACATCTCTTGGTATTGTTGGTATAGTCCTTTATACATTTCAACGTTCTCATGAATCGGTTTAGCATTTTTACTTGGGTCTAATTGAACAGCTTGTTCACACAGATCTTGCAAGCTTACTTGCTCTGATTGTAGAAGCCGTGAACACCAGCACGCTTGTATTGCAGCACCTAATGCTCCAAGTTCAGTCTCCAATGGAGACACTACTTCTAAATTACAAATATCGGCTACCATCTGTCTCCAAGCAGCGCTATTCGCACCTCCTCCTATCACTGTTGCACGGCTTATACAAAGTCCACTTTTAATTAGTAGTTGAATCCCATGCCACAAATTGAAACAAATGGCTTCAACTGTTGCTCGCTGTAAACATGCAGAATTTAAGTTTTGATCGTTAATTCCCATAATGCTGCCATTTGCTTTGGGTAGATTCGGCAACCGTGCGCCAATAAAGTAAGGAAACACCACCAGGCCCTTACTGCCGATTGGTGTAGTACGTAAATTGGTTTCAAATGTTGTTAGCGAACTATCGAGCAACTGATTCATTTTGCTTGTAGCACTGGTTACATTCATTGTTGAGATAAGAGGTAGGTAGGCATTATTTGACGAACAAAATGCGTTAATATCCGGGAAGTTTGCACTTGATACTTGCTCGTTAGAAAAGGTATATGCAGTACCAGAAGTGCCTAGACTTAGAGTAAGCATACCTGGAACTACATTCGCACTCCCAATTGCAGCCATCATGTTGTCACCACCACCACTGCCAATGATTAGCTTCGGGTTCAAACCTAAGCTTGCCGCTAGAGTAGGCTTTATTTGTCCGTGGGCTTGATGAGATTCAATAAGTTCAGGCAATTCGCAACTACTAGGCAGACCAAGTACCTTTAATACCTCAGTATTCCAGTGTTTGCTTCGCGTATCGAAATATCCTGTACCCGACGCATCACCAGCTTCACATTTGTATTGACCGGTAAACATGTAATTGAGGTAATCATGAGGCAACAATATTTTTGAGATTTGATTAAAATTAGTAGGCTCGTTTTCTTTAAGCCAAGCAAGTTTCGCAATCGTAAATGCTACTGGCACTTGGATGCCAATCAAATCCACGAAACGATTCGGCAATAGCTGCTGTTCGAATCTCGTTAAAGCATCAGTTGTTTGAGTATCACACCACAACTTAGCAGGGCGTATGACCTTGGAGTGTTTATCTAATACAACTAATCCATGTTGTTGCCCAGAAATACTAAGTGCTTTAATGTCTAGTCCATCAACTTTTGAGTCGGCCAATGCCGCGCTAATTGCAGCCCTTGTCGCGTCAAACCACCAATGTGGGTGTTGTTCTTGTTTCCCGCTACCATCTTGAATAATGCCGTAGCTATGATATGAACGACCTAACACACCGCGTTTTGGATCCCATACGATAGCTTTTGTTCCTTGGGTTCCACAATCGATTCCAATATACATTTTTCTTTTCCTGTCATTGCAACTGAATTCACCAAACTATCGTTACATAACGTGAGCAATGTCGATATAACTTCGTTTGCATTCGTATGGTTCCGAATATATCATCATATTATTCACAAAGCGTAAGCTTTGTACCCAAAACGCGAGCTGAATTCGGTTTTGGAAAACTCAGGAGAGCAAAAAATGAATGCTAGCATGCTTGAAGTCGTGGTTGCTAAAAATCGCGAATTGCGTGTCATCGAAAGCGTAACGCCGATTGCAGTAAATGACGAGGTTCTTATTCAAGTAGCGTTTTCAGGGCTTTGTGGCTCTGATATCCCCAGAGTATTTCACAATGGAGCCCACTATTACCCAGTAACTTTAGGCCACGAGTTTTCGGGTACAGTGATTGCACTTGGTCCAAAAGTGACTGAACTCAAAATCGGCGATCGTATTGCTTGCGCCCCATTGGTGCCATGTAAGAATTGCGACGTCTGCCATCAGGGACTTTATTCGCTTTGTAAAAACTACAGTTTTGTAGGCAGTCGAGTTCGTGGCGGAAATGCTCAAATGGTTGCCGTACCTCAAGATAGTTGTTTTAAACTCAACGAAAAAATTAGTTTTAAACAAGGCGCCTTTTTTGAACCGGTAACCGTAGGGATTCACCCTATACTCATGGCTGGTGGTTGCACCGACAAAAACGTTGTGGTTTTAGGCGTAGGGACCATTGGACTGCTTGCAGTTCAAAGCGCAAAAGCTATGGGCGCAAAAACAGTTACAGCCATTGATATCGACGAGACCAAACTAGATAAGGCTAAAACTTTAGGTGCCGACTTTGTGTTCAACTCCTTAGACACGGATTTTATCGCTCAGCTTCAACAGCTAAAGCAAATTGACGCTAACCAGTTAATCCTTGAGACCGCCGGTACACCCATTACCGTCAAAATGGCAATAGCAATGGCTGGACCGCGAGCTCAGATTGGACTGGTCGGTACCTTGCATCAAGATATCTCAATGACGCATAGCGAATTCGAACAAATCTTACGTAAAGAGCTAAGTCTATTTGGGAGTTGGATGAACTATTCAAAACCCTATCCTGGTGAAGAATGGCGAATTACAGCGCAACTATTTGCAGAGAATAAAATTGATATAGAAAGCCTTACCCAAGCTAGTTTAGCGCCACATGAATATATTGAAGAAGTGATTGCCCTAGATGGTAAGCCTTCGAATGGGAAAATATTACTTGAATGGTAACCATCAATTATAAAGAGGCCACAACATGTTAAAGATGATCAACCCGCTCATTTCTCCTGAACTACTTTGTGAGCTAAGCAAAATGGGGCATGGTGATGAGATTGTACTTAGTGACGCTCACTTCCCTGCCGATAGTGTTAACGACACAATTTTTCGCGCCGACGGTATCGAAGTAGCAGACTTATTGGATGCCATACTCCCTTTATTTGAACTTGACCAATACGTTGATGACAAAGTGGTCATGATGCAGGCCGTTAGCGGAGATCACTTACCTGAAGGATTAGTTGAAGAATACAGTCGCTCTCTACCAGGTGGCGTAGCCATCAGTTTTACGGAACGTTTTGCTTTCTATGAACGCAGTAAAAATGCTACCTGTGTTGTTGTCACGGGTACTACGCGGAAATACGGTAATATCATTTTGAAAAAAGGGGTTACTCCCGATTGGCAAAGTAACTAATAATTAATATGTCCCCGAATTAATGTCAAAGGAAACGATAATGACAAGCTTTAAGATTGCCGACAATGCGATTGCGCAAACCTTAATACCAACGCTAACATTGAGTAATGGTTTTGAAATGCCCGCAATAGGGATGGGAACTTTTGGCTCGGATCGTTATGGTCACGAACAAGTCAGTGAAGCGGTACTCGGAGCAGCATCTATGGGGTATCGATTCTTTGATTGTGCATCGGTTTATGGCAACGAACATCATATAGGTGAAGCGCTTCAAACGATTCAAAGCGTAATACCGCGCTCAGAGTTATACATTGACTCAAAGGTTTGGAACGATCAACATGATCATGTCATAGAATCATGTAAACAAAGCCTTAAAGACTTACAGCTCGACTACTTAGATCTTTACTTGGTGCACTGGCCATTTGCTAACTACCACGCTCCCGGATGTGACGGTGACGCGCGAAATCCTGATTCACGACCTTATGATCACGAGCGCTTTATGAATACTTGGCGTCAAATGGAACAGCTGGTTGACATGGGGCTCGTCCGAAGTATTGGTACATCAAACATGACGATTGCCAAACTAAAACCATTATTACGCGATGCCCGAATTAAACCAGTAGTCAATGAGATGGAGTTGCACCCACATTTTCAACAAAGTGAACTCTATGATTTCTTAAATGAGAACCAGATTCAACCAATTGGTTTTTGTCCCATAGGTTCCCCACAGCGTCCAGCTCGTGATACCACTGAAAATGACACGGTAGATATAGAAGACCCAATCATTATTGCGGCGGCCAACAGAATAGGCGTTCACCCAGCCATAATTTGCCTTAAATGGGCACATCATCGAGGACACGTCCCTATTCCATTCTCGGTGGATCCAGAACAGTATCGTGGGAACCTCGAAGCCATTACTAAAGACCCGCTTAGTAGTTCAGAAATAGCGGCGCTAAAAACTATAGATAAAAATTGCCGTCTGATTAAAGGGCAAGTATTTTTATGGCAAGGGGCAAATGATTGGCAAGATCTATGGGATTTAGATGGTGAAATAGTTTCCTAAATTTCGTACTACCTTCCTTCGGCCTCTAATGAGGCCTTTTTTTTAATTTCTATGAAACAGGTCAAGCCCAATTCACAGCAATTCGGTAAGCTACAATCCTTTATACTACCTAGGAAAAATAATGACGATACTTTATTTTATGCGCCACGCTGAAAGTGAGGCTAATCAACAAGACATACTTGCATCGCAAATGGATTTTGAACTCACCAGCAAGGGCCATAGTGACGCAAAAGCTATCGCGCAGCAGTTTTTAGTACAACATCATATAGACCGCGTCATTAGTTCTCCCCTATTACGAGCGCAACAAACAGCCCAAGCCTTTCTCAAACCCGATCTCAAATTAAGTATTGAGCCAGCAGTTATAGAACAGGATTTAGGCCGTTTTGCCGGAATGAGCTACGCGCAACTGGAAAATGAGCAAGACTACTGCCATGAGCGCAGTCAACGTTGGCTTTGGCAACCCAATGGCGGAGGCGAATCATATGAAATGATAGCCCAGCGATTGCTACCCTTTTTTAAGCAATTTGACCCAAACGCAGAGCAAGCGTTATTGGTTGTCACACACGCAGTCACGATGCGATTAATTAAAGCCTTGCTCGAAAATAGTACCCCTGACTACCCGCACGATATTGCTCATAATGGCGAAGTTTGGAAGGTTGAGTTCAAAGGTCTAGGTATTGTGCACCCAATAGTGTCGCTTATGTATGCTAATAAAGGGCAACAAGCCCACCGAGCTTAAAGTAATAAATGTGTTAATTTTGTTGTATAAATCGTGCTATTAACACCATAAACGTCGGTAAAAACGAGATTTTCAGCGCTTAAATATGTCAAAATAATCAAATTTCAGTACAAGGTTTTACTAAAGTTTGTATACTCATGCCCATCTTGCTAGCTTCTTGCTGCATAAACAAATGAAAATGGTGTGATATGGATCTAGAAATTATTGATGGCGCTCTTCACATTGGAGACTTTATGACTGTAACCCTCGGGATTATGGTCTTGTTTATTGGTCGGCGCATAAATCAAAAAGTCGCTTTTTTAGAACGATTTAGTATACCCGAACCCGTTACTGGTGGCTTACTGCTTTCGATAGCCATTGCCATTATCTACTACACTACGTCAGTCGAGATACACTTTGATCTCGGTACTCGTGATGTGCTCCTCATCTATTTCTTCACTACAATTGGTATTAATGCGTCAATAAAAGATTTGTTACAAGGTGGCAAGCCACTCATTGTTTTGTTGCTCATTACCATCGGCTATATGATCCTCCAAAACTTCACCGGGATAGGTGTTGCACGTTTGTTTGACCAGCCCGTCGCTGTTGGTTTGCTTGGTGGCTCGGTTTCGCTTATTGGAGGGCATGGTACTGCTATCGCTTGGGCACCACGAATTGCGGAAGATTTTGGCATCAGCAATGCGATGGAAATTGGTATCGCGAGTGCTACATTTGGCTTAATACTCGCAAGTTTAATGGGTGGTCCAATAGCGCAGTTCTTAATCAAACGCCATAATCTTAGTGCCAATAAAGATGAAGCTATGGATGTGGGGGAGTCTAAAGAGCATGAACCGCAAATTGGAAGCTACGACTTTCTAGATGCACTTCTAGCGATTCATATTTGTATCTTTTTTGGCTTTATTTTTAATGAACTACTTTTACAAACAGGCCTACAATTGCCCTTGTTTGTGAGCTGTTTATTTGCCGGTATTGTATTGTCTGCGCTAATGCCATTTACCAAGAACCGAATCACAGGCACTAAATGGCCTGCCCGCCAGCCAGCAGTCGCGCTTATCGCGAATATTGCACTGGGTACTTTTTTAGCAATGTCATTAATGAGCATGCAGCTTTGGACACTTGTTGATATGGCCGGCCCTATCTTTGCAATCCTCGCAGCTCAGTTTGTGGTGGCTATTGTGGTTAACCTATTTGTAGTTTTTCCTGCGATGGGGAAAAGCTATGACGCCGCTGTAGTTTGTTCCGGTTTTGGTGGAATTTCGCTCGGGTCGACACCCACAGCAATGGCGAACATGGCCTCGGTCACTCAACGCTACGGAAACTCGCATTTAGCGTTTATTATCGTGCCCTTGGTATGTGCCTTCTTTATCGATCTGGCTAATGCTTTGCTTATTCCTCTATTCTTGCAACTAGCCTAGTTGTGTTTGCCTATCGCAGTTAGCAGCTGCGATAGCTTGTCACCAATGTTGGTTGAGTAGATTTTTATAAACGACGTCAATCTGTATTTATAAAACACTATAGAGGGAATACTTTAACGAACCGTTCCAATACCAGCTCGCTTTGACCGGTAAAGTCTATTCCAAGGTCTTGTGCATGTGCTTGGAAAAACCGTTCATGAGCTTCGCGCCACCATTCGTAGCTTCTATCACCCTCGCCTTCGGCAAAAGCAAAGTCAGGGCTTACATTGTCAAAGGCACATAAAGTCACATCAACGAGCTTAACGATGCAAATAGGCTGTTGTGCCCAATTGAGAACAACTGTCAGTCCACCAACTTGAGGAAGGGCTTCATTATCAATATCGAAACCTGCTTTCAAACTGCATGTTGCTTGTTTTTGACCAAGCAAAATTAGTTCAGCGCAGATATTGGCGTTGTATTCATCATTGCAGAAATGTTCAGCTATTAGTTGCGGAATCGCTTCCCGTTCAGATTCGCTCAAAGAATCCAAGTAGGTGTTTAAAAATTGGGTTTGTTCAGAAGTCATTTTAGGGGTCTCATTCAAACGCTGATTGTTGTGTCCACTTTAGAACCGAACCATCATTGTCGGTCTTGACTAAGGTCCAACCAAGTTTTTCGTAAATCGCTTTGATATCAGCCAGCACAAACAAAGGCGTCTGAACTTTCATTGCGGCGCTTATAAGTTGGCTTGCAATGCCTAGCCGACGAAAACGCTCATCGATAACCACACCGTTGATCCAAATAACTGTGTCGCTTGCTTCTGGGTCTTGCCACAAACTAAAAGCTAAGCCGCCAATAAGTTGATTTTCAACCATCGCAGCCATGGCCAGAGGTGTCTTTACACCTTGATCCTCTTGATCAAAATCGGCAAAGTCAGCCCACTGCGCTTCAAACAATTCGCGTAGTTGTGTTGTCAAAACAGAATGCTGAATCGGATTAATACTAATAATTTCTAGTGTAGATAGGTCCATATTCACCCACTAGTAGACCATAATGTTGACTAGGCAAGTAAGGCAACTAGACACGGATAACTTCCACCCCATGGGACTGTATTTGCTGAGCAGCTTGATCTGATAAACCGCGATCGCTCAGCAAAATATCAATACTGTCCCAAGCGAGTTCCAAATTAGGTATTTTTTTGCCAAATTTTTCTGACTCAATAAGTACAATAACTTGCTTGCTTACTTCAGCCATCACTTTGCTTAAGCCTAATAACTCGTTAAAACTAGTAGTACCACGATTTAAATCAATACCATCTGCACCAATAAATAACTGGTCAAAGTCGTATGAGCGCAGCACCGATTCAGCAACTTGCCCCTGAAAAGACTCCGAATGAGTATCCCAGGTGCCGCCAGTCATTAGTAGTGTTGGCTCGTTCTTAAGTTTACTAATAGCATTGGCAAGCTCTAAGGTATTAGTCATTACAACGAGGTCTTTCTTATCTGCAAGTTGCTCGACTAACGCCATTGTAGTGCTGCCACTATCAATAACGATTCGACTATTGTCTTGAATAAGCTCAGCTGCAGCACTAGCTAATAGAAGTTTAGATTTGGTGATAGAGCCGACCGTAGTTTTATCTACCACTATAGGCACAGAATCAACTTTCTGAGGCAAAGCAATCGCTCCACCGTAGCGACGCAGCAACAGCCCAAGTTTTTCGAGTGCCGCTAAATCTTTGCGGATGGTTACTTGTGATGTTTCAAACTGCTTCGCCAGTACATCAACACTGAGCTCATGCTTTTCAACGATAAGACTTACAATTGATTGGCGGCGCTGTTGCGTATTTCGACGAGTCATCTAACACCTAAATTTCGATATGAAACATAAATATATCATGTCGAAACAATAGAGTCCAAAACCAACGCGACGCTAAATCAATTGGTGACGATTGTATAATCGAAAGCATCTACTCTGAGTTAGATGCTTTGGGTACGGCTTATGCAGATGCTGTTTATAGAAATGCTTTGTATACAAACCATACAACGGTATCGTTAATATCCTGATTAATCGATGCACTACTCATGCTACCGTGCGTATTTTCAACTTTAATTTGTCCCCAATGCCTTTTATCCTGCGACAATGGCGTTGCAATTTGAAAGGTAGTTTTTACTGTTTCGGTGGTAATGTCACCATCTAGATAATCATATTCTGGATATAGGGCTAAATAAGTACCGTCTTCTCCGGTTTGCCACACACCATAAATAGCTCCCATTCCACCAACAATACTGCTGTCGGATACATTAAACGCTTTGGTTGTTGAATCTGAGTACTCTCCGCCCATTACAGCTGCTCGACCATAAAACGTAAGTGAATCCATTGGTGTTTTGAAAATTGATATGGCTCCAAGTGCAGCCGTTGAAAACTGTTTGTTATCAATAAAATCTAAGGAGGCTGCGATCCGCGGCGAAACTTTGCTATCTAAGTTAAACACCTGAAACAATTGCAATCGACTATCTTTGTAATCGCCTTCTTTATCCATCGTCCCCTCAAGCGTCACCATCGAAGATTGTCCATTTGCATGGTTTAACGACAATGACCCGGAAGCTTTAAGGTCACCATCATTACTGGCTTGGAACATAAGCGTACTATTCGCTCGAGTCAGATCGGATGCGTCGATTTCTTGACTATCGTCTGCGGCAAATACAGGCGTACAAAAGAGAGATAGCAATGTGGTGTTAATCGCGATGTGTTTAAAACTTAGCATAATGTTAGTACCTGTTTGAGAATGATTTTTGATTTGTCGCTATGCTAAATGACAAATTAGCTTTCCCTAACTCTCAAACGATGGATCCAACCCATCAAAACAAGGAAGTCTTAATTTTCGCAGTCATGGCTTTTTTGATAGTTCTACGATAAATGGCAGCTGCTTCATTTACCTTTACATAAATAGCATTGCTGCCATACTCGCTTTCAGTGTTTGGCTGCTATTGTTACTACTTGCAGCAAACACTATTACCATTCCTATTCATTAGTTGGTCTTCACTAGTCGTATATAGAACTGCTTAGATCGAGGAATAATTGGTAGGATTGGTATCAGCCCCTTCAGTTGGCAAAATAGACTTTAGGTTAATGATTACTAATTAATGGTAAATATCATGAGCAAAGGTCAAGAATCAAAAAAAGACAGCAAGAAAAAGCCCCTTTTGACTGCTAAAGAAAAAAAAGCAGCCAAACAAGACAAAAAAAATTCGAAGAAAGTTTTAGGTATTGGGAGCTAAAGGTTTAGCGGCACGAACTCAATACCATATCGAGAGTTACCACCTTGTCCGGTAACTCTCGCAATCCGTGTTTAGGAATTGGCTAATATTTTTCGCGCACCCTAATCAATACTGCCAAAAGGCCTTATCTCCAGAGATGCTTCAACATTAACTAAATGTATCTAAGGCGAGTTCAAAGTAGGGCCAAAAATAAAAGATTACAGTGCTAAGAAAAATCACGAATAATAGAAATATCCGTTTAGTATCTGCTACTTGCATTTGTTCTGACTGATAACTCATACACAATTTGTAGCCACTAAGCATGGCGCTAAAGTATCCACGCTTTTGGATACTGAACACCAAAATACTGAACACATGCAGCGCGCTAAGCCCAAGTAATAGCTCAAAATTAATCTCATGAATGCGCGACATTTGCTCGCTTGTTGCTTCGCTCACAAGTGAGTACAAAGGGCCATCGCTTAGAATATCATCGCTGTTAAACCAGCCAGTGATGAGCTGCACACCAATCAAAAGCATTAAACTGATGGCCATGTAACCACCAAGTATCGAATGTCCTAAATGCGCTTTGGGTTGACGTTTGAATTCAGCTCGAATTTCTTTAAATGCACTCTGAGGTCCACCCACAAAGTTAGCAAAACGGGCACTATGGCTGCCAACAAAACCCCACACTAAACGCGTGACAAGTAATACTGACAGCACCATGCCTAAACCAATGTGAAGATCACTAAAACCTTGTTCGATTGACCACCACAGTGCAACTAACAATACAAGTTGACACCAATGATAGAACCTTACAAAGCCATCCCAAACCTTCACTTTTTGCATGCCTAGTGTCCTAGTATTGTTGATACAAACTTAAGTGCTGCTGATCATCAAAGGCAATCACTTTAAAGTCTTTGTATTTGTCACCGGGGCGGGCCATACCAGGACTGTGTTGTGGCATTCCAGGTGCCGCTAATCCTTTGATGTTGTCGGGACGTTCTTTGAGCAAACGCGCGATGTCGCTCTCAGGCACATGACCTTCAATTAAATATCCATCGATAACGGCACTGTGGCAAGATTGTAGTTGCGGTGGCATACCGTGTTTTTGCTTGATAGGCGTCCAATCTTGTTGGTGGTGAATGTTCACGGTATAGCCTTTCTCTTCCATTATTTTTGCCCATTCTTTACAGCAACCACAAGTAGGCGATTTATAAAGCTCAATGCTCGTCACTTGCGCAAACGCACTGCCAGCTAGGCCAAATATGGCGATAATAGATAGAAATAAACGGTTCATATGTGTTTCCTAATTAGTGTTCTGCGGCACGACTAATGTTAAACGACGCGTACCGACGGTAAGGGAATAGTTGCCCGGTGTAGGTAGCCATTGCCAATCATGGCTTGAATAAGCAGCAATCTCTAAGCTGTTAGGCCCCCCTAGTGGGCTTAAATCGACCACAACTGGTTCTAACAGGGCATTAAAAATAACCAATTGCGCCGGTTTCGATGTAGTAAGTTCTAGTTCGTTAGATTCAGGTTCTAAATCGATAGTCCATTCAAGCAATTCACTGTTAGATAGCTCGTCTAAGTAAGCAATTAATTTCATTTTTTGGATGTCACTTAAGGACTTACCCAACAGTTGCATGGTAGGTTGTTGCTCAAAGGCTATTTGTAGCTGTTCAAAGCTGGCACCTCTAATATTTCCGCCAACATTTCCTGCACCATTGGCATATTTACCGTGGCAAGCGCTACAACCATAGCCACCAGCAGTACTGTAGAGCTGCTCTGCCGTTTGACTCGCTAATAACAGCGGACTAATCAACAACATTGCTAAACTAAAACCCTGCTTAATCATCACAATCCAATCTAAAGGCTTTATGACTTTGTTTACTATGTTTTTTTAGTTGGGCTAATGCCTGTTTGACTGATGCTTGGTCGTCAACTAAAAGCAGTTGATCAAGTAAGCTTGTAAGTTCGTCAATCCCAGTTTGGTAGTCCTGAATAGTTACGGAGTTACTTGGTTCTTGCTTGAGTTTAAGAGGCGTCTCTTGTTTAGATAAAACTGCTGTATCTAGCATTATTTGAGCATGGGCTAACATCGCAGTTTTATCGCCGTCTTTAAACGCATTAGAGTAGGCTCTAAGCTCTGTCTTTAAGGTGTCCATTTGCTCTGATAATTTAGTGTCACCACAATGCTCGCTATGGGCGAAAGCAAGGTTAGAAAATATAGATAGGCAGAGGATAAGTAGCATTTTAGTTTTTAACATGATAATCCCTTAAGGTTTCATACAATTGGATAAAAAATCGTAGTGCCGTTAATAAGCTTTCAACTAGTGTAGCCATACTTAGGAAAAAAAGCTGCGCCTAGACACAATAGCCTTAGCAAATAAAACATTGCAAAGACAAGCGCATGACAGTTATTTAGGAAGTCTGAGGAGGACGTAGTAGAGCGTTTAAATGCTCGTAACCATTCAAATTTTTGTAAGTGCATTGAGCTTCATCAGCGCAAGATATAACAATTGTTAGAAAGAGAGATACAGCCATCGTTGGCGCGCTACAGTTATGCATTGTGCACTGAGTAGCACATTCCTCATGGGCACACACCTTAGTCGTCGGTGTTCTTTCGCTGTTGTAATCTTCCCGCACATCAAAAGTGCTAGTGTTGCTGTGTGCTTGTATTGAATTTGCCTTAATAGCGTGAGAAAAGCATTCAAAAGAATCACGTGGTGGTTCACCAGCAAAAGTATGACTGGTAAACAGATTTATGATGATGAGAAAGCTTAATACAATATTCCGCATTTTTAGATAGTAGTCCTTCGTGTGCCCAAGGCGTAATAGCGTTTTCGTAAATGTCTGTAAGGCAGACCAACATAGAGTTGATTTATATATCTAATTATTGGCTTGGGTCGGGCCTTGTGACCAAGTAGCTAGCAATCACAACAAATAAACAAGCCAGTCCGATTAACACACCACTACTATTAGTTGTCAGCCAAAGCACTAACCAACTTAAACTCAACATCAATACCGCAATCACTTTGCTACGACGTGAAATTGCGCCCTCCCTTTCCCAATCCCTGAGTAAAGCACCGAACCTAGGGTGACTATATAACCACTGATGTAAAGCCGGTGAACTCTTAGCTGCAAACCATGCGCTCAACAATAAAAATGGTACCGTAGGCAAACCTGGTAAAATCACGCCTACCAAAGCAAGTCCTAAGAAAAAGTAAGCAGATACTAAGGCCATCAATCGTTTCATCGCTCTACTCTAAAATCTATCATCGATTTCGCAACCTTGTTTTTAAGTGCCAGGTTTTCGACTTTATCAAGGCATATATGGAGCCATGATGCCAGTTTGTTGTCTTATTCTCACCAAACAATTTTAGGTAAGGGCTTGTTGGCGTAATACCTGCCGCAAAATCTCAAGTGCTTGCGCTATCTCATCCAAAGTATTGCCACAAAAGCCCATCACTAAACCGTTATGTGTCAACTTACGTTGTGAAAAACCAGAGAGGGCGCGAATGTCGACACCCTGCCGGCGTAATAAACTTGCTATTTGACTATCATTTAACGGCGAATTTAGGCTAAAAATCAACTGCATACCTGCTGGGTGCTCTTGTACACTGCCATAGTTATTAAAGCTGCTTTGTAGTTCGCTTACCAAGTATTTTCGCCGCTCATTATAGGTTTTACGAACTCGCCTTAAGTGGCGATAGTAATCGCCACTGTCCATAAAATGAGATAGGGCCTGTTGGGGCATCAAGCCAGCTTTGAACCCATAACGCATCATTGTTGATTCAATTCTATTAACGAGGCTAAGGGGCGCTATGATGTAGCCTAAACGAAGTGTGTTTGAAAATATCTTTGAGAAGCTTCCTACATAGAGGCAGCGCTGCAGCTTATCAAAGCTTGCTAACGCTGGGATAGGTTGTCCGGCGTAGCGGAACTCACTGTCGTAATCATCTTCTATAATCCAACTATTGTTAGTCTTTGCCCACGCAATGAAATCGCGGCGCCGCTGCGGAGACATGACCCCGCCAAGCGGATATTGATGAGATGGTGTGAGTACAACTAGTTTTGAACGATATTTAGGGCTTGGTAAGGCTGTCCCTTCGGCTTGTACATCTAAAAATTCGGCCTTCAATTTATGGCTATCAGCATAGCGTAAAATTGGTGGATAGCCCGGATCTTCCAGTCCAATTCTTTCTCCTGGTCGACTAAGACTAGCAAAACAAATGTTTACAGCCTCACCAGCACCTGCAGTTATAATTATTTGCTCCGCACTCGCTTCAATCCCACGCCATTGCTTAACATATTCAGCAATAGATTGACGCAAAGCGGCATTCCCAAAAGGACTGGTTTCAACCAACATCGTTTGTGTTTGGGTTCGACAAACGCGAGCAACATGTTTGGCCCATTTTTTATAGGCGAACAGGCGCATATCAGGATGACTGGCACGTAATAGGTGTGCAGCCGGCGGCGCAGGTTGATTGATGGCAACGCTAGGTTCAGACGCCGGTAATTCCAAGCCCTGTGTAGAGCAAACACGATAGCCAGCACCGGTTCTAGCGTGTATGTATCCCTCAGCGACCAACTGCTCGTACGCATTAACCACGGTTGAGCGTGAAACAGATAACTCTATAGACAAGATTCGAGTCGATGGCAGTTGCACGGCTTGTTTCAATTGCCCGTTGTTCACAAACGTTCGTATCAAATTTGAGATTTGATTAGATAAAGAAATCTTAGATTGTCGATCGATATTAAAGGTTAAGCCCGCTAATAAAGTCAAATTGGTATGCTCAATATTGTCCAAACTGGATCTTATAAGTATACCAATCATATAGCAAAATTAGTTTGAGCAACGAGCATTAATGATTTAACGATTAACATTACGGACTAAGCAAGCACTGCAATTAACTTGCAAACTCGAATCGAGCAAAATCAAGTCTAAAGGAAAACCCCATGTTACAAGCACAAGTATTTCGCGAACAACGAAGTGATGTCATGCACGATATGATCGCAAACAACAGTTTTGGCAGCGTAATTACAATGCAAACGGGCTCTATTGTTGCTGATCATCTGCCCTTGAACATTCATCCTGAAATCGGCTCGCACGGTACGCTGCGTGGACATATCGCGCGCAGCAACCCAATGACAAAGCTCCTAGACAACGACCAAGAGATACTTATCATATTTCAAGGCCCGCAACATTATGTCAGTCCCAGTTGGTACCCCTCTAAAGCATTGCATGAAAAAGTAGTACCGACTTGGAACTACATTATGGTTCACGCGCGCGGCAAGGTTAAGTTCCATGATGACGCGGATTGGATTTATAACCACTTAGTTGAGCTTACGGCGCGCAACGAGGTGGGTCGGGATAAACCTTGGAAAGTAAGTGATGCACCACCTCAATTTATTCGATCGCAGTTGAAGGCTTTAACCGGTATAGAGATAGAGATAACTAGCCTTCAAGGGACGTGGAAAACTAGCCAGAACAAAAGTTTAGATGACAACATCGGCGTTTGTCAGGGCCTTATGTCTGAGGGTTCAGATATGGCAACTCTTATGGCTACTCAGGTAGTGCGGTCGCGTAATTAGCTGCTAGATTGAGCTAATATACACCGTATTATGGTATAGCATTTGCGCTTTAAAAAAGTGCTTTTGCATGTACGCTTTATATCGTTAGTCATAAATCTTAAGCTCTGCTAGTCTTGCGCAACAATCTATATAGTCAATGTTTACATGAACAACAATCTTTGCATTATCGATGGCGGCATGGGCCGCGAGTTACAAGATATTGGTGCCCCTTTCTCTCAACCACTGTGGAGCGCACAAGCACTGATAGAAGCGCCAGAGTTTGTCAGCATGGCACACCAAAACTTTGTAAACGCTGGTGCCCAAATTATTATCGCCAATAGCTATGCCTGCGTACCCTTTCATTTAGGTGAAGCGCGTTATCAACGCGACGGAGCTAAGCTTGCAACACTAGCGGCTAAAATCGCTAGGCAAGTTAGTTTAACCTCAACTCATGTACGCGTTGCAGGCGCTATCCCTCCGGCCTTTGGCAGCTATAGACCTGACTTGTTTGATGCGCAGCAAGCCGCAAAAATTTGTCTGACGCTGATTAATGCCCAAGCACCTTATGTTGATCTTTGGATAGCTGAAACGATTTCCAGTGTCGCAGAATATGATGTGATTAGTACCGCCTTAGGTGGGAATGAAAAACCTAGTTATTATGCTTTTAGCTTAGATGATACCAGCCCCACTCGTCCCCTACTGCGCTCTGGTGAATCTGTTGAGCTTGTTTGTCGTCGCATCTGCTCAAGCCAAGCACAAGGAATTTTATTTAATTGTTCTGTCCCTGAAGTCATGCTCCAAGCCGTTAAAGTTGCAAAACAAATCTGTCAGCAGCAAAACCGCTTGATTGAAGTTGGTGTGTACGCTAACAATTTTATGCCTATAGACACCGATCATGAAGCAAATCAAGATCTTCAACTTATGCGCGAACTTAGTCCCCAAGACTACCTAAATTATGCCAAAAGATGGTATGAAGCGGGAGCGACGATCATCGGTGGCTGTTGTGGCATAGGGCCTTCACATATCCAAGCACTAGCGCAATGGAAAAGTCAGCTTACCTAGCCAAGTTTGTTAGGATATCTTGTTGCTCTCTCGACTAGGTTTTTAACCCGAACTTACGGATCTTATTTAGATTTCGGTTGATTAACTTGCGCAGGACATATTGATAAGCAAATTTTTTAAGACCGTGCATGTTACTGCCATGCTTAGCAAAAAAGTCGTCAGGTGCGTTAAAAAGGCCTAGGTCATCCGCAATACCGTCAGCCTGAATATAGGTGCTCTGCCCCATGAACTTATTGTTTGGGTTTTGAAGATCAGGGACAGCAATCGCATATCCGCTAAAGCTTTTGCAATTTGAATAGCCAGCTTGAACTTGCGATAAAAACACCTGGTCGACTATAAAGCCTTCTAAGTTTATCCATACGTCTCTGATCAGAACTTCAACCCAGCTATGAAGTATACGTTTTGGGGCAAATGGCATGAGGTAATTTGGGATCGCGCCGCGTTGCAAGGCATTGTAGATAGTAAACCCATGGAAACGACAAGCGATGCCCAATGCCCTTAGTAAGGCCATTAACAAGGTACCTTTAGTATTACATTGACCGTAGCCGTCACCAAGAACCTCGCTTGCTGAGATTGCATCATCACGATTGTAGCCAAACTTTATTTCATCACGCACATAGTCATACACCTGCTTAATGGCGGCATCACTGCTTAAAGTGCGCCATTGACGCATTTCAATTAATTGCTCTATGCTTTGTTCTTGATAGTCAATTAGCGGGGTAACTTGTAAGTATTTAGTTGTCATTGCTAGCTCCTTGGTTACGAACTAGCTTAAACAGGCCTTACTAAGGATAATTGTATAAACTAGCTATCCTTAAAGCTGAGCAGTAACTGTTTGCTGGTCATACCCAAATTCCGGCTTAAGGTATGACTAAGATGGGCGCTATCACTAAATCCAGCTTGATAAGCCGCTTGGGTGGCACTTTGACCGCGCTTTATCGCTAATAGTGCACATATGAGCCGCTTCCATAGCAGATAGGGTCGCCACGCTATCCCTAACTGCGCTCTAAACAAATGTAGAAAACGACTCTCCGATAGAAACATCGCCTCAGCAACTTGCTTTGCACGCCACGAATCTGGTTTCAAGCATTCGCCGGCTAAACATTGATCCAAGTTTTCGAGTAACGCGCGCAAACGGTCATCACGGGCCTGATAATCATTATTGTTGAGCGCATAAACAAGACTGGGATAAGCACTAAGGACTTGGTTGAGATCCGAATCATCCTCACAGGGTTTAAACCTTGGGATTTCAATCGAAATTTCTGCTATCACCTGCCCGAGAACACTCTGGGGTTCAGCAAGTATGATCCAGCCCTTAGGCATATTAAGTTGATGCGTTTGATTTGGTTTAATAACTACGGCGCCATTTATCGGCTTTTGGTTAAGCTGGCTTGCTTGACTTGGTAGGCAAAGCTGCCAAAGGGGATGCTTATGTGCTTGCGCATCAATAGATTGGCCGTACGCAACTACGCGGCCAGGTGCAAACAAGGTTTTACTCTCGCCATTGGTATTCAATGTCCATCCGCAGTTGTTCTAAAAAAACGCTTAATTTAAAGGCTAACAATAGCGTTGCCTGTATACAAGCGTACAATTGGCTAACTTGTGGTACTGAGGACATAAAAAATCCAGAGGCTTATCACTGACTCTGGATTATAAGACTTTCGCGAAGCTTAGATTACGATTCGCTTGGAGTCTCGCTTGGTTTTTGCTCAGCTTGCACCGGCTCAACTTGTTCTACATCGTCTTTCTTTTCTTCGTGGTTTGAACCACCACACCCACCGCAACAACCCATAATAGTACCTTTTACTTCGTTAAAACTGACTTCTAGGACTTGTGTTAGAACCCAGTGTGTATCGATATTTCATACATATTATTAAACATGCATACTATTTACTACTTTAATTTCTGATAAGCGTGACTAGCATGATCTGCGTCAATGCTAGATTAACCCTCGAGTATTTAATTAGTCCCTAATCAACACGTGCACGTATCAAGATCGGTGTATATAGCGCGACAAAACAGCTATAAGCAAACACCCACAACAGGCTAGACAGTGTAATTATGTCTATCGTATTCATGGGGAAGTGCGCTCCAAAAACTCTAACGAGTAAGGCCAAAAGCATTAGCGAAAAAGCCGTAGTCATCACTTTACCAACAACTATTATACGGCCTGTATGCCCTAGAGAAACGCGCGAGATCATCGACAATATCATTGCGCCCATACCGCCAACCGTCAACATATGAACCGCTTGTGATTGGGATACGCTACCTGATACCAGTGCAACACCATACATAACAAGCCCAATCGCAACAGCCCAATAACTCAGGTGCAAGGACCATACTAAAGGCGTTTTTAGAGCTACCCAGATTTTCCAACGCAGCGCACGTACACCATTAGCAAAGCCACTAACGATGAAAACGGTGGCCACAAGATGTTGCGGAATACTTTGAAATTGAAAGCTTAAAATGACAGCCAAGACAGTACTGACAATACATAGCTTTTCTAGCCAAGGCAGTGCTGGTGTGCGAGGCGTGCTAGTACCATTAGCGGTAAACATTGGGAACACGCGGCCTCCCATAATGCACATAACCAGCGTAATCAATAATACCATGCCATTTGCGGCCTTTGACATAAGCAAAGCCTGCTCAAAGAGTACACTGTAATGCATCGCAGCATTAGCAAGAGTCATCAAAAATAGAATCACAATAAACATTGCATTTCGCCACAACTTTGCACTAATAATATTGTGCGCTAGACAACCCATCGCTATTGGTAAAAATAGCATATCAAGTAGCGCTATAGACCAAGGAGCTAAGCTACTGGGAAAGAACATCGCAATACGCGCAAGCAGCCATACGCCGAACAACAGCATAAGCCCCCGCCCATTAATGCTTCTTACCCCCGTCCAGTTTTGAACCGCGGTTAACAAAAAGCCCACCACAATCGTTGCAGCGAATCCAAATAGCATCTCATGAATGTGCCACCACATGACCCCGCCATAGACATTGAGTGCGGCGCTTCCATTCCAGAACGCAGCCCAGGCTAACAATGCTACGATGCTAAACAACGACGCGCTTAGAAAAAATGGACGAAATGCAAGCTCAAAAAGTGCCTCAAAATTAGGGCTTTGATCATTTTTAGTGTTTATATTTATGCTCATTTAAAACCTTGGTTGTAAAACGTAATGTCGATTTGTGCTTATAAAGCTTTGAACGCCAAAAGTTGCCCTAGCTTAGGACGATGCTCTTTGCCTAGTAAGTCACTAAGGCTGTATCCATCTAAACTTTCATAAAAACACTGTTGCGCTTCTTCAAAAATATTTTTCAATTGACAGTTAGGTGTGATGACACAGCGATTATTGTCACCAAAGCATTCGACGAGTTTACTGCTATCTTCAAATTCTCGAACCAAGCTGCCGATATTGATGTCGTTGGGATCGCAATTAAGTTGCAGCCCCCCATTCTTACCTCTGATTGCTTTGATATAGCCTCTACGGTTAAGCTGCTGAACAATCTTCATCAAATGATTTTTGGAGATATCATAACTTTTAGCTATGTCGTTAATGGTACTCATCGATTGCTTATTAATCGCTAAGTAGATCAGCACTCGTAAGGAGTAATCTGTAAATCGAGTAATATGCATGTGCACGCCTTCTAAAAGATGCATTATGTATACATCTTAATGTATGCAAGGATTTTGAACAAGTAATTAGCCAATTATGGTAGTTATTTCGTTGAGCTATTAGTCATAGATGCAGGTGCATACTATGAACTGCACCAAGAGCCAGAGTAATAATTACGACCGTCTAAATTCAACTATAGATTAACTATTAAACGACGAATAAGGCTGGATATACACGTTGCAAGCAAGTAGCAGATAAACAGACAGAGTGTGACTATAAACACCCAGCCTAGCAGCGAAGGTGCGCAAAAATTCCAACCGCATGCGCCCGCATTTTGAATCAATCCTGGAATTCCTAGGGCACTCAATAAATAGATGCTGAGTACTGGAGAAGCGACAATAAAACCAAGAGTAGTATCTAGGTATTCGGGCCATAGCAGAACTGGCAGCCACAATACAAAGTAGATACCAAGGATAAGTAAAAAGACCTTTAAAGTTGTCTGTTTTTTGTTCATGTCCCAATACTAGCCTTATTAAACTAGTGAGTAAAACATTTGAAACCCTGATCAATATCCATTTTCTGTTGCCCAATTTGTTTAGCTGTCAGTTTTTTTGGTACTAGTTATTTATAGATTTTTTGTTTCTGGACGAAACGAAAGACTAGTGGGAGAACACGCAGTTGTAGTTTCGCAATGCGGGCAGTCAAATAAAGTTGGCTCACTAGCGTCGCATAACCAACAATAAAAATATAAATTTGGGTTAATTTGACAAGTGTTGTCATCACCACAGCGCATACACAAGCCATTGGGTGAACTGAACAGACTTTCGTCACCAAAGCTGTCATTGCAATCAATTGACCTTTTCTTAAGCCTTGCTTTATCCCGCAAATAAACAACAAATACAGTAATAGCGATAAGTGTAAATCCTGTAAATAACATAATTATCCGCCTTGTATCTTGTTGCCCAGCTTAGTAGGCAAAAATATGTGCCCGCGACATAAATAGGTGTGCGCAAAGCTACTGTGCGATTAACTCATTTTGAGCCCGTAGGTACCTAGAGCCAGGATATTCGCTTTATTTTAATCAATGCCATTGTAAGCAAGACGAGTTCCTTGTATCGAGGTAGTTAAGACACGAAATTCCGCGAATTAGGAAAGGCTACTAAATATAAGTAAGCGCCCTTTCCTCACCATCTTAGATATTCATTGGACTTAACTAGCAGGGGTTGGGTTGGATCAACAAATGGAAAACACAAACATGGAATTTTACATTTGGTTTCAACACTTGATTCTTGGTCTAATCTTTGAGCTACTCACTAGTTTTCGCGACTTGTTTTGCCTTACCCTGCTTTAAGTCCGCGAGCCAAATACAAGAGCTAGATTTCACACTTAGAATTAAACATAAAGTTGATGTGCGTATCAGAAAACTAGCAGTTATTATTTGCAATTTGTTTAGCTACAAACGAACGCTGCCTTGATTTACAGGAGAATTGAATCGCAAACTTAAACCAACAATAAGTCCGATTTGCTATTATAGATCTAATTTTTTTATTCAAAAAAAATGACCATAAATATGGTCATTTCATACGTCTTATTTTATTTTTACAATCGCTACAAGAAAAACAACGAGTTATTCAACCGTTACCGCTTTAGCTAAGTTACGCGGTTGGTCTACATCTGTACCTTTAATCAAAGCTACGTGGTACGACAACAATTGCATTGGTACGGTATAGAAGATTGGGGCTGTTATTTCGTGCACATGTGGGAGCGTGATAATTTTCATATTTTCATCGGAGACAAAACCTGCGTCGGCGTCGGCGAATACATAAAGTAAGCCACCACGGGCTCGCACTTCTTCAACGTTTGATTTTAGCTTTTCAAGTAATTCATTATTAGGTGCAACCACCACCACTGGCATATCTGCATCTATAAGTGCTAGTGGGCCGTGTTTCAACTCGCCAGCTGCGTAGGCTTCTGCGTGGATATACGAGATCTCTTTAAGCTTGAGTGCGGCTTCCATTGCGATTGGGTAGTATTCACCACGGCCAAGGAACAAGGTATGGTTTTTATCTGCAAAATCTGCTGCAAGCTGTTCGATTTCTTTATCGTATTCTAAAGCAGCTTCAATTTGAGCTGGCAATTGATGTAGCGCTTGCACAATCTCAGCTTCTTTAACTGCATCGATGACTTTCTTCTCTTTACCCAGTGCTGTCACTAGCATTAACAAGGCGGCAAGTTGGGTTGTAAATGCTTTCGTTGATGCAACACCAATCTCGGTTCCGGCGCGTGTCATAAACGCAAAGTCTGATTCCCGAACCAGGGAAGATCCTGCGACATTACATACTGTCATGGCTGCCATGTAGCCTTTTTCTTTGGCTAAACGCAGGGCGGCTAATGTGTCGGCTGTTTCACCTGACTGCGACAAGGTAATCAGCAAGCTATTGGGACGGGTTACAAATTTACGATAACGAAACTCTGAGGCAATCTCTACGTCACAACTGACACCAGCAAGTGATTCGAACCAATAACGAGCCGCCATGCCCGAATTATACGAGGTACCGCAGGCAATGATTTGAACATGCTCAACCTTGTTTAGGATTTCCTGAGCGTGAACCCCTATTGCATTGGTAACCACGCTATCGGCAGAGATACGGCCTTCCATGGTGTTGATCAGTGCTGTGGGTTGTTCAAAGATTTCTTTTTGCATGAAGTGACGGTACTTGCCTTTGTCACCCGCATCGTGTTCAGCATTAGACTCGTGTTCTTCTCGCTCAACTTTTTGACCACTTAGATCAAATATTTCAACGTCGCGGCGAGTAATTTCAGCAACGTCACCTTCTTCTAAGTAAATAAAGCGGCGGGTAACACTTAATAGTGCTAGCTGATCCGAGGCTAAGAAGTTTTCACCAATACCTAAACCAATAACTATCGGACTGCCAGAGCGTGCAACAATAATTCGTGACGGGTCGTTGCGATCTAGGACGACGGTTCCATATGCACCATCAAGTTGTTTTGTAGTGCGTTGAAATGCTTCACGCAGCGAACTCGATGACTTCATCTCCCAATGCATTAAATGCGCAATAACTTCTGTATCCGTTTGCGACTCAAATACATAGCCACGCTGCTTGAGTAGTTCGCGAAGTTCTTCATGGTTTTCAATAATACCGTTATGTACGATGGCAATATCGCCTGACATGTGTGGGTGCGCGTTAATCTCACTTGGTTCGCCGTGGGTTGCCCAGCGAGTATGTGCAATCCCAGTTCCACCGCTAAATTGTTGTGCAGCGACAGCATCGGCAAGCTCTTGTACCTTACCTAAACGTCGAATTCGTGTTAACTCGTTGGCTTCATTAACAACAGCAATACCGGCAGAATCGTAGCCGCGATACTCTAAACGACGAAGACCTTCGACCAATATTTCTGAAACATCACGTTGCGCTACCGCGCCAACTATTCCGCACATTTGGTATTCTCCATTTTTAAAAATAAGTTAGATCACCTTCTAATATGAAACGCATAGTTTCACATCGTAACTATTAAGTCTATATCTTTCTATTAACTTACGAAACGGAAGATAGAGTAAAGATTTGGTCTAGAAGAAAGTTGAACGGAATAAAAACAGTTAGTATTTAGCAGTTAACTTGTGAGCGAATTGTCTCGGCAAAGGGTATGAATAGTGCCCGTAATGGCTAATTCAATCGTTGACTTCACTTTTTGATTATAGCGATCTAAATACATTTTCAAGGATGACCCGCTTAAGCTGTCGGCAAATTCGTTGTCAAACTCTATTGGCATTAAGGTTTTAATCGCACTAACTTTATTGAGTTCAAAAATGACGTCAGGCTCAGTAAAGCTAACCTTGCCTTCTTGTACCTTGGTCCATTCTTTTAATGTTACAAATATATCAATATCGTCGTAGACTTGTTTACTAAGTACGCCAAGTCCTAACAATAACTTGGTTCTTATGAGTATGTCTCCTAAAGGGCCGTCCGTAGTTAGCAGCGGTTCAACAACATACTTAACTGCATAATCATCCTTGTGAAAAATGCTTTTTAGAACTGCGTCAACGGTATCGTCTAGTGCATCATAGGCGGCCATGAAGCATTCGGCTGCACTTTTGGTTTCGGCTAGGGCTTCTAACAATTCAACTTCATGATCTGGATGTATTGGCATACTGACTCAATAAAAAAGTGCTGCTAAGCAGCACTTAAATTAATACTAACGTAAAGCTAAATAAGCTGTTTTAGCTAGTTTAACAACTTCTGCATCGCTATTCAGCTCTGAATAGTGAGCAAGCGTTTCTTCAAAGCCTTTATCAGCAAACATTGCCTGTAGCTCTACCGCTTGAGGGTCGTCGTCGTTGACATAAAGGAACGCCGCAGCAATACCCTTAATTAAATGCGCATTCGGAAGGCCATATTCTAGGGTGCCGTTTAATGGCTTTATTAGGCGATCGTTTGGACTGAGTTTGCGTATCGGTTGGCGTCCAACGCGGTCGACTTCATCGCGTAAGTACGGATTAGCGAATCTACCTAGTATTTTTTCTATATATGCCGCGTGAGTTTTTGGGTCAAATCCATAACGCTTAATTAGTACTGCCCCACTCTCTGTCATGGCGGCTTTTACATCAGCATGTATTGCAGGATCTTCTATGGAATCTTTTATTGTTTCATGTCCAGCTAACACACCCAAATAGGCGGTAATCAAGTGCCCAGTATTTAAGGTAAACAACTTACGTTCAACAAATGCCATCAAGTTATCAGTGCATTCCATACCTGGAATGTTTGGGATCTCTCCCTTGAATTGAGTTTGGTCCACTATCCATTCACTGAATGTTTCGACTGTCACCGCTAGTGGATCAGTTTCACCGGCTTCTGCTGGGGGGACAATACGATCGACGGCTGAATCCACAAAACCAATGTTTAAATCAGCAAAAGATTGTTGATCGTCGTTTAACAGTTCGTAAACAGATGCTTTTAACTGACTAGTACCGCGTATCATGTTTTCACAGGCGATTATATTGAGGGCTTTGGTATTTCCAGATTCCATACGCTTGGCAATACCGTTAGCGAGCGTACTAGCGATGATCTTTAACACCGTTGGACCAACTGCCGTGGTAATAATATCTAGGTCACAAATTAGGTCTACTATTGCGGGATCGTTAGAATTGAGAGCCGTCACATTGCTGACTTGCTCAATAACTATATCTTCCCCTACTACTTTCACTGGATATTCGCCACGCTCAATAAGCGCTGAAATCACTATCTCATTTACATCAGCAAAGCAGACCTCAAAACCAGCGTCGTTTAATAATTTGCCAATAAAACCACGACCGATATTGCCTGCCCCAAAATGTAATGCTTTCATAACAGTGTCCTGTTTATCTATTTGATCGACAAGGCCAGTTGTTAACTGGCCTTTAAGTTTAAATTGTATTACGCCTTACTTACCATTAAGTATGCGCAGTACGTCTGCTACATTAGTTGTTGATTTAAGACATTCAATTGCTTCTTCATCATCTAGAGCATTGGTTAACGCAGTTATTACTTGGATATGTTCATCACCTTGCGCTGCAATACCAACCACCATTTTAGCCACATCGTCTTCGTCTTCTCCCCACTGAATTCCTTCAGGGTATTGACAGAAAACAATGCCAGTTTTTAGTACAAACTGTTTAGCTTCTATAGTGCCATGAGGAACTGAAATCGACTCACCTAGGTATGTGGATACTAGTTTTTCTCGCTCCAGCATACCTTCAATGTAAGCCTCTTCTACATAACCCAACTTGAACAATTGTTGCCCAGCAAACTTGATGGCCTCTTCTTTAGCAGTAGGTTTTAAACCTAAAAATATGTTCGAGTCATCAAGTTTGAGCGTAGCGTTTTGAGTTTCTTTTGGCGCTACTAGGGCTGAATTACTTTTTTTTTTAGCGCCGCTAAGCTCATTAACTAAGTTGTCATACACGTTTGCATCCAAGAAATTGCTCAAGGAAATGTGTAATGCACCTTGCGCATGAGTACGGGCTCGGTCGGTAAGATCTTTATGAGTAACAACAATATCAACGTCATTAGGCAGGCTGTTAATCGCCAAGTTAGTGACTTCAATATCTAAGTTGGCAGCTTCTACTTTCTTACGTAGTAAACTTGCGCCCATTGCACTTGAACCCATACCAGCGTCGCACGCTACAATAATCTTACGTACTGTTGCATAGTCAATGTCGCCAGCTTGCCCTTTCGAACTTGCTTTCATATCTTTCATTTGTGCAGTTGCTGCTTCCAATGAGTCATCGCCATCAGCAGATTGCTTTTGAGTTTTCATTAGTAGAGAAGCAACGGTAAATGATACCGCAGCAGATGCAGCTACTGATAAAAGCACACCAACAAGTGATCCAGACGGTGTCATTAACAACACAGCGAAAATTGAACCAGGTGAAGCTGGTGACAATAGGCCTGCATCAAACATAGTTAACGTGAATACACCTGTCATACCACCTGCGATTACAGCAAGAATTAAACGAGGGTTCATCAATACATATGGGAAGTAAATCTCATGGATACCACCGAAGAAATGAATAATGGTTGCACCGGCTGCTGATTGTTTAGCATTACCACGGCCGAAGACCATGTAAGCGAGTAGTAAACCAAGACCCGGACCTGGGTTTGCTTCAATAAGGAAGAATATAGACTTACCAAATTCTTCTGCCTGTTGAACACCCAATGGCGTAAAGATACCATGGTTAATCGCGTTATTAAGGAACAAGATTTTAGCAGGTTCTACGAATATAGATGCAAGTGGCAATGCACCCGCTTCTACCATTACGTTTACACCGTAGGCAAGTGCCGTTGAAAGGATCTTAACCGCAGGGCCAATCACAACAAATGCGATAATAGCGCATATCATACCAATGATACCGGCTGAGAAATTGTTTACCAACATCTCAAAACCGCTTTTCACTTTACCGTGAACGGCTTCATCAAAACGTTTAATTGCAAGGCCACCAAGTGGACCAACAATCATCGCTCCCATAAACATTGGAATGTCAGTTCCAACAATAACACCCATGGTTGTTATCGCACCAACAACAGCGCCGCGATCGCCCGCAACCATTTTACCACCGGTATAACCGATCAATAGCGGTAGTAAGTAAGTAATCATTGGGCCAACCATTGCCGCCAAAGTTTCGTTTGGCAACCAACCGGTAGGAATAAATAGTGCGGTGATAAATCCCCAAGCGATAAATGCGCCAATATTTGGCATTACCATATTAGAGAGAAATCGACCAAAATTTTGTACTTTGATTTTAGCATCTGGTGATAGCATAAACGTCGTCCCGTTATCCATTGTAGAGCCAGTTGTCTGGCAGTCCTTAGTCACTAAAAAAGGTAACACAACATTCTAAATTGTCGATACTCAGGGCCTTTTGTGATCCCGATCACGCCAAAAAGATCCCTGAGCTATAAGTTTCGTGACTCGCGTCACATCAAAACTGCGTATGTAAATTTCAGCAGCAATATCGCAACAATTATGAAACACGAGATCGTGACGCTAGTCACACTACCGAGCCCCACAAGCAACATATTGATCGTGATTTAAATCACACTTTTGCAAATAACTGCAAATATCTTGCTTCAATATTAAGCGTAAAAGTCATCACAAGACCCTTGCTAGTTTATTTTTGTAACCTAAATACATAAATGTAATTTAATTACACAAATTAAAGCTGTTTTTCACCGGTGCATATTCCCTTAACTACAATCGCTCAATTGCTCATCTATTTAGATCTTTTTTGGCTGATGCTAGCTTAAATACGTGTAATAGCGATTGGATTAGTAATGGAAGTTAACGTATGCGTTTTGGATAGATCGATAAAATTATCACTTGCTACTATTGAAGGGGAATTATTGCTTATAGCGGGCAAACGTTAAACGTTTCTGAACTTCGCTGCATAAACTTGTGGAATACCTACATGTTAGGCAGCTCTACCACTTAGATTTGTTGAGCACCGACATACATTGCTATAGATATTAAACTCCTTTCTTTATTACTATTAAAGATAAGTATTCGCTATCAGATACAACCAAGCTGCAATTTACACAGGCTAATTAGCAAATTTTATCTCTATATAAGCTAAACTCAAACCTTGAGTACACTTGTATTCACATCCAAGTTAGCACTTAATTCACAAAGAAAATATAGATCTAAGATAAGTGTGAATTACCTCCCAATTTTGCGTGTTAACACCCCTATCGCGTACAATTTTAAAGATCTTATTTCGCGAGGATTAATAAGATGCTATAGTCAGGTCATATCCTAAATACTTAGCGCAAGGAAATGTCATGAGACTCATCCCTTTAACAACTAAAGCACAAGTTGGACAATGGTCTGCACAATATATTGCCGACACAATCAATAAATTTTCACCAAGCGCGGATAAGCCTTTTGTACTGGGTTGCCCCACCGGTAGCTCACCTCTTGAAACCTATAAGTCACTTATAGAGTTATATAAGCAGGGAATTGTTAGTTTTGAACATGTTGTCACTTTCAACATGGATGAGTATGTAGGGATAGCCCCTAATCATGAACAAAGCTATCGCACATTTATGTATGAAAACTTTTTCAATCACGTCGACATTCAAGAAAATAACATCAATTTGCTTAACGGCAATGCAGACGATCTTGAACAAGAATGCGCAGCCTATGAAGAAAAAATTAAGTCTTACGGTAAAATTCACTTATTTATGGGGGGAGTTGGCAACGACGGGCACATTGCATTCAATGAGCCAGCGTCTTCATTGGCTTCTCGTACCCGCGTAAAGACCTTAACGCAAGATACACGTATGGCCAATTCGCGCTTTTTTGATTCCGTGGACGATGTTCCACGCTTAGCTCTAACCGTTGGAGTTGGTACCCTTCTCGATGCTGAGCAAGTCCTTATTTTAGCTGCTGGGCACAACAAAGCACTTGCTGTTGAAGCTGCCGTTGAGGGCTGCGTGAATCATTTATGGACAGTGAGTGCATTACAACTGCATCCAAAAAGCATGATTGTTTGCGATGAACCGTCGACAATGGAACTCAAAGTAAAAACAGTACGCTATTTCAACGAACTAGAAGCCGCTAACATCGCGCCTTACTTATAGTCAGTTTTTAACGCTCTCGTTTTCCGTCATAGAAAACGGGAGCTTTTGGTTTGCCTCCATCATGTACTGCCCAACCCAATCACGCTCCTTTTTACAAAACTCATCTATGGCATGTCGAAACTGAGCATGTTCAATCACGTGAACCGATGTGGTTAACGTCGGTTCAAAGCCACGCACCACTTTGTGTTGACCTTGAGTTCCGGGATCGAATTTTAGCAAATTATTCTCTATACAAAACTCAATTCCCTGATAGTAACAAGTCTCGAAATGTAGCCCTTGTTGTTCGATATGGCTGCCCCAATAGCGCCCATACAGTGTTTCATTGTCGAATAGACATAAGGCAGCAGCTTGCCAAACATCATCTTTAAACGCTCGAATAAGAAGTAACTGGCTTGATTGATGTTCGCGCAGCAATTTAAAGAAACTAAGATTTAGATGTTCTTGGTGGCCATAGCGGTCATAGGTAGACTGATAGAACTGATAAAATTCTTCGACCATGCTGTTGGAAATTTGGTCCCCTTGTACACGCTCAAATCTAAAACCTTGTTGCTTAAGTTTACTGCGTTCCTTTTTAATCTGTTTGCGTTTTCTACTCTTAAATCGAGCTAAAAACGATTCGAAATTGGCATAATTTTGGTTTAACCAATGATATTGACAGTCATTTCGCACAATAAATTCTGAGTTTTCTATTTGTTTAGGTTGCGTCTCTTGATCTGCAAATAAACAATGCCAACCGGAAATTTGATTGTTGGTCAGCAATGCAGGTAAGGCCCGTTGCCACAGTTCAAGCAGTTGAGCACTAGTCACTGATGAGTGATGCAGCAACCGCGGTCCAACCGAAGGGATAAACGGAATAGCGGTGATTAATTTTGGGTAGTAGTCCAAGCCATGCTCTTGGTATGCTCTTGCCCAATCCCAATCAAAAACAAACTCGCCGCTTGAATTAAACTTTAGATACATAGGCATGAAACCAAGCAGTTTAGAGCCGCTTTTAAAAAGCACATGCTGAGCTACCCATCCACTATTACTGGTGACGCAAGAACTCAATTCTAAAGACATTAAAAATTGCGGGTTGATAAACGGGTTTTGTTTAGTATTCCAATCACACACAGTGGCGACTAGATCTGGATTTAAACCATCACAGATTTCTATCTTTATCGTCATTTGTTTTATTGCGCTCATTATTAGGTGACCCTTGCGTGCCAAGATTTCTCGTTTAATAGCGCCTTTCGTGAAGTGACAGCTCCCATCAAAAAGGGAAGGTCTGCCAAATCTAGCGCTAACTTTTTGGTCACAGTTCACATTTTTAAGCCGTAGTATTTGGCTACTACCGTTCTCACATGTGTTAACGCTAAGCTAATTAGCGTAACACTTGCATCTCTTAACGTTAACATAATGAGGTTTCAACATGGCTAGAATACTGGTAATTGCAGGCGATTTTGTAGAAGATTATGAGATCATGGTTCCATTTCAATGTTTATTGGCTTTTGGGCATGATGTGAGTGTCGTTTGCCCCAATAAAAATAGTGGCGATACTATTAAAACAGCGATACACGACTTTGAAGGCGACCAGACTTATACCGAAAAACCTGGGCATAATTTTGTACTCAATGCGAGCTTTGCTTCGATAAAGGCTAGTGAGTTCGACGCCTTACTTATCCCTGGAGGACGCGCCCCTGAATATCTGCGGCTCGACGCAGATGTACTCGACATGGTCTCTCACTTCCTAAGCAACAATAAACCTACTGCTGCTGTATGTCACGGCGCACAGTTGCTTTGCGCCACTGGCTTAGTTGAGGGTCGAGAAATCAGCGCATACCCTGCTTGCGCGCCAGAACTTAAAGCTTGCGGAGCAACGTATATAGACATAAATGTCGATCAAGCGCATACCCAAGGCAATATCGTAAGTGCACCAGCTTGGCCCGCGCACCCACAGTGGTTAGCGCAGTTTGAAGTTTTACTAAAGACTATTTAAGACTAAAGTCTAAGTGTTGGAATTTCATTTGCCTACATACTTTCAATTTTAATAACCAAGTTGTGGGCATATATGTGCGAATTATACTCCGGTACTGAACCTGAATTGTTTGAGCTAAAAACCCGATCCGTAAGACTTGACGGCGCAGTGACCAGTATACGATTAGAAGCAATTTTTTGGCATTTATTAGAAGAAATTGCGGCTAAAGACCAGCTAAGTTTGGCTACTTTTCTAAGTCGAATCTATCATGAAGTAAATCAAACTCGCGGCTCTGTGGGGAATTTTAGTTCCTTGTTACGAGTTGCATGCACCACCCATCTCAATCAAGGTAAACGTCTAGTTTTATAATAATTTCAATCGCTAACAAATGCAGGGACTAAGTTAGTCCTTGTTCTGTATGTTGATCGCCGCCCACTCCGAAAGTGAATCTAATACTGGATAAAGGCTGTGTGCTCGTTTACTAAGGCTATATTCCACTCGCGGTGGAACCTCAGGAAAAACCTTTCTTACCACAAAGTCGTCTTTTTCTAACTCGCGTAACTGAGAGGTTAACACCTTTTGAGAAATCCCCTGAATCGACTTGTTAAGTTGATTAAATCGAATCGATTGTTGATTTCTTAGATTAAAAATAATGATTAACTTCCATTTACCTCCTATCATCTCAAACATTTTTTCAAGCGGACACTGTTTATAAGTCATTGATTCCTCACTTTACTTACCTATTGGTGCTTAGGGCACTTTAGGGTGCCTACTTACTAATGGTAAGTTTAATACTTATAGTACCGCTAAAGCCAATTAATTTATCAAAGGATAAGAAAATGAAAAACATCTTCGTCAGCGGCACAAGTGGTGCTCAAGGTCAGGCAATTGCGACGGTACTGAACCGCGAGGGCTATACGGTCACCGGAATGTCTAGATCGGAGACCAGCAATGACTTAAACCTAAAGCTCAAGCAAGGCGATCTTGAGAAGCTTGTTGATGTCAGCAGCGCTATGGAAGGCTGTGATGCAGTAATTCTTACATTGCCATTATTATTCGATGCAACGCTAGTAAAAACAATAACCCAAAATATTGTCTCAGCAGCCAAGCTCAACAGCATAAGCACTATAGTTTTTAATAGTGGGATCCCACTTGGTGACAATAAAACTGGTTTTGCAGCAATAGATGTTAAACATGATGCACTAGAGATTTTAGATCTCTCTGGCCTTAATATTGTGACTTTAATGCCAACCATCTACCTAGATAACCTAAATTCTCCATTTTTACGTCCAATAATTGATGAACACTCAATAATTCCTTATCCTCTGGCAATGGATTTTGAGTTCTCCTGGATATCCCAAGAAAATCTAGGTCGGTTTTGTCTAGCGGCGTTAAGCGATAACAAACTGCACGGCAAGCGCATTGTTATCAGTAATCGCGATAAACTTTCGGGTAACAAGTTGGCCAACGCTATATCAATCGTCAGCAAGCGCAAGTTCACTTACGTGCCATCATCATTCGATGAATTTGAAAATAACCTAAAACCGGTGCTAGGTGATTTCGTTGCCAAAGAGATCGCTAATCTATATCGCGGTATTGACCAACATCGCGCAGATTTTTTTAATGAAGAAAATCAACATTTGATGTCGCACGTCGAGTTACAAACGACGAGTGACTGGGCTAAAGAAGCCAAATTTTAGAGGCATAAGGATCACTAGTCATTGGCGAGACATGCTGATTACTAGTGAACAACAAACCTCTGTCAGTTAGCAAAGGCAGCGATTGGGAAAGTCGCGGTCTGGGAGGATTAAGCTTTGCTTGCCGGACAATACGCATTCAGTTTATTGCCGTCTAAGTCCCTAAAGTAAGCTCCGTAGAAACCGTTAGTTCCGCGTGGGCCTGGTTTACCTTCACAACTACCTCCCAAGGAGAGTGCTGTTTTATATGCAAGGTTAACTTGCAAGTGCGAGCTTGCTTTAAGTGCGATCATAACGCCATTACCGACGCTCGCATTGTTGGTATCATGCGGCGTAACGATACAAAAAGCGGGGTCGTTACGAGAGGCCCCCCAGGCAGCCATTGTTTGGGTTTGCCAAAGTCGTTGTTCGCCAAATACTGCCATTAGTGCATCGTAAAAACCAAGAGCGTTCTCAAACTGGTTCGTTCCTACTGTGGTATAACCAATCATCGTTGTGCATCTCCATTTGCATTTTTACTAATACGATAAGACCCTGATTATAGCGATGCCTTCCAACTTATTCAGCGTCAGCCCAATTAAACTTCGTTTCGTCGATTCCTTCTTTTGCTTCTTTCAATCTCTCCCTGCGAGATAGTTCTTCTGCTCGGGCATCATCAATCTCTTTTAATATAGCTGCAATGTCTGCCTCAGTATCAACTTGATTAAATTCGCCTGTAAGTTGTGTTTCAGGGGTGAGTTCCCCTTTTACGTATAAAGCCCACATCTCTTTAGCGTACTGGGTAGCACTTAACTCAGGAGCAAACTGCGCGTAATAATCGCGAATATTATTAATATCGCGGGCTAACATGCGCTCGGCGTTATTGTTAGCGGCAGCATCAACGGCCTGGGGTAAGTCAATAATGACGGGTCCATAATCATCCACGAGTACATTAAACTCAGACAAATCGCCATGTATTATCCCGACGCAAAGCATTTTCAACACATATTGCATCATCACATGATGGTCTTCGACGGCTTGCTCTTCAGACATCATGACATCGTTGAGCCTAGGAGCAACGTAGCCTTCATCGTCGGTTACCAATTCCATGAGCAAAACCCCATCAAAACAACCGAAAGGTTCCGGGACCCTAACTCCAGCGTCAGCTAGTTTATATAGCGCATCAACTTCAGCGTTTTGCCAAACCTTTTCTTGCTGTTCCCGGCCAAATCCAGAGCCTTTTTCCATAGCTCGAGCACGACGAGAATTTCTAACTTTACGTCCTTCTCGGTAAGCTACAGCTTGCTTGAAGCTTCGTTGGCTAGCTTCTTTATAGACCTTTGCACAACGGATCGTTTCACCACAGCGTACAACGTATACTGAGGCCTCTTTGCCACTCATCAATTGGCTTTTAACCTCGTCAACCAAACCATCGTCGACTAGAGGCTGTATTCTCTTGGGTATTTTCATAGCCTCGTTATACCTTAGTTGGCTGTCGGATGTAATATTAAGCTGGAAATCAGTGAGCGTTTGTCGGTATTAGCTTAGCTACACGCTCAAATAACGCACAACTGCGTTAGAAAAGCACTGCATGCATCCAAATTAGCGCAAGTGCGAATCATAGTTATTAGTTAAAGAGTTCGAATAATGGCTTTGAATTAATCACTGTGAACAGATTCCCATCCGAGTGCGTCAAAATCCATATGCTGTTCTAAGCAATCAGCCAAGCGATTGATATTTTGTTCTCGTATAAGGGCTAGATCTACCCGTGCGCCAGATGTTGCTCCGGCCCATTCTAGGATCACGGAACTGGCTTGTGGGCTGTCAAATAAGCCATGTAGATAGCAACCCATTATCTGGTTATCGGGGCTAATCACTCCGTCCGTTTCGCCGTTTTCGAAGGACAACACTGGTTCGTATGCTTCGCTTATGGTTGTACTGCCAGCATGGATCTCGTAACCCTCTACGGCAACCGTTTCTTGATTAGGTAAGCTTAATGTGGCGGTTCTATTCTTTAGCGATTTTTCAGATTTTAGTTGCGTATGGCAGGGTAAGTAACTAAGGCCTTGAGAACAACCCGACTCCCCTTCAATTCCTAAAGGATCGGATATGCTTTGACCTAGAATTTGATAACCGCCACAAATACCAATCACTTTGCCGCCATAACGAAGGTGTCTTTCAATCTGCTTGTCCCACCCATTGTCACGAATGAACTGCAAGTCAGCACGTACGCTTTTGCTACCAGGGATAATAATTAGATCAGCTTTAGGAAAGGTCTGTCCGAAACGAGCGTAACAAAAGTCGAGGTCCGGGTTGAAGCGCAGCGCATCAAAATCTGTATGGTTACTTGTGCGTTGAAGTAACAACACTACAACTTTGAACTTGCCTACTCGTTCTTGTTGGTCTTCTATCGCATCTTCAGCGTCAAGCTTTAAACCATGTAAGTATGGAATAACACCAAACACTTTTTTCTGGGTTTTTTGTTCAAGCCAATCGAGGCCTGATTGCAATAAACTAATATCCCCTCTGAACCGATTTATCACAAAACCCAAGACGCGATCTTGCTCCGATTGAGATAACAACGCTAAGGTGCCGTATAAGTGAGCAAAAACACCACCTTTATCAATATCGGCAATGATAATGACTGGTACATCCGCCGCTTCTGCAAAACCCATATTAACAATGTCGCGGTCACGAAGATTAATTTCAGCGGGGCTACCAGCGCCTTCAACCAGAATCGTATCAAAGCGTGTCGTTAATCGTGTAAATGATTGCAATACTTTAGATAGTATTTCGGGTTTGTGATTATGATAAACCTTGGCATCCATATTCTTATAAACAGCGCCTTGTACGATAACTTGGGCACCGGTATCAGAATTTGGTTTAAGTAATACTGGGTTCATGTCAACGTGAGGAGCCACACCGCAGGCAAGCGCCTGGAAAGCCTGCGCCCTGCCGATTTCGCCCCCCTCCGGCGTCACGGCACTATTAAGCGCCATATTTTGTGCTTTGAAAGGGGCAACTTTGGTATTGCGTCGTGCTAAAACCCGACCTAGTCCCGTCACTAGCATCGACTTTCCAGCATCAGATGTTGTGCCTTGTACCATTAACACTTGTTGGCTGTTATATTTCAAATTTTTAGACGCCTAGCTAGCACTACCAATCGATCCCAATTCGGGCTTTTAAACCTGAATCAAATCCATGTTTTACGTTACGTACTTCTGACACCGTATCTGCTACTTCAATAAGCTTTCGGTGCGCAGCTCGTCCCGTAACCACTACGCTTTGCTCCCTAGGTCGGTTTTGAATGTAGGCGATCACTTCGTCTACATCTATGTAGTCGTAACTAAGCATGTAGGTTAATTCATCTAAGACCACAACATATACACTTTCGTCTTGTAAGAATGCTTTTGCTTGCTCCCATACTGCTAACGCTGCATCTCGGTCTTTATCCTTGTTTTGAGTCTCCCACGTAAAACCAGTAGCCATAACAGCAAACTCTACATCGTTCTTTTCTAGTAGTTCACGTTCACCACAAGCCCAGGTGCCTTTAATAAACTGGACAACTTTTGCCTTGAATCCATGACCGACAGACCGTGCAACAACACCAAAAGCAGAGCTAGATTTGCCTTTACCGTTGCCAGTTATGACCAGCACTAATCCTCTTTCAATCTGAGCATTGTCAATTTTTTGGTCAACTTTTTCTTTTAACTTTTGTTGGCGTTGTTGATGTCGATCACCGTCTTTTAGTTCGTTGTTCATCCAATCTCCGGGGAATATGGCTTAAGTCAAAGGCTGTATATAGCGTATCCGCTAAGGCTTGTGTATAGTGCCAACATCACAGGATCAGGTAAAGCAGATGTTTAAAGACAACCCACTTCTTGCGCAACTCAAAGCGCAAATCGTTGAAAATTTGCCAACGGTTGAAGGCCGCGTTAAAGCCAGCGACAAGAGCTACGGATTTTTACAATGCGATGGCAATAAAAGCTATTTTATAGCCCCGCCATTCATGAAAAATTTAATCCATGGCGACCTTATTAAAGCTAGCTTACATGAACAAGGCAAAAAAACCTCAGCTGAACCCCAAGAGCTGCTGCAGCCATCACTTAGCCAGTTTATTGGTCAAGTACAGTTTATAAACGGGAAATGTCGTATTGTTCCAGAACATCGGCAAATTAACCGCGATTTACCGGCTCGCAGTGTTGATCCTAAAACGCTAAAGCTTGAACAAGGTGATTGGGTTAAAGCTAAGCTAAGCTCACATGCGCTGACCGATAAACAATTCGCTGTTATCGTAGAGTCCCTAGTAGCTAAACAAGACGATCCATTAGCACGGTGGAAAATTGTAACCGCTAAACATGATCTAGCATGGGATGAGCCAGAGTCCAGCGAAACCACTCTTGAAGTCGAACAGGTGTCATCACGTGTCGATTTAAGGCATATGCCTTGGTTTACGATTGATGGACTTCACACCAAAGACATGGACGATGCAATTCACATCAGCGATCAAAGTGATCACTGGCGATTAAGCGTTGCAATTGCCGATCCATCTGCTTATGTCAGTGAAGGTCACCCTTTAAACCAAGTTGCTAAAGATCGTTGTTTCACATTGTATTTACCTGGTAAAACGGTGCCTATGCTACCGGAAAACCTAGCCAACCAAACCTGTTCCTTATTGCCAGGTGAGGACAAGTTAGCATTGGTGTGCCACATGAAAATCGAGAAGACTGGTTTACTTAAACCAGACTTCGAATTTGAACTGGCTACTATACGTTCTCATCAACGTTTGGATTATACCAGCGTCAGTAATTTGATTGAGAATCAGCTTGATTTAGACTTAGTACCGGGTATTGAGGCTCAGTTACAACAACTTGCAGAGTTTTCAAGACAACGTATTGAATGGCGTCAGCAACACTCTACTGTATTTAAGTCTCGCCCTGACTACAGCTTTGAGCTAAGCGAATATGGTGAACTACTCGATATTCACTGCCAACCGCGTCGGATCGCCAATAGCATGGTCGAAGAGGCCATGGTGGCTGCTAACGCTGCCGCAGGTCAATTTCTGAGCCAACAACAACGCCAGGCAGTGTATTCAGTCCACTGTGGTTTTAAAACCGAGAGCATTGACGCACTATTAAAGTTTTTGGAAAAGAATGGCTATTGTTATTCCGCACAAGAACTTCAGACCCTTTCAGGGTTTTGTGAACTGCGCAGGCAGGTTGAGGCTCGTGGCGATGTAGCCAACGAAGTGCTACTGCGTCGGTTCTACAACCAGAGTGAGTTCGCTAATGATAGCCAAGCACATTTTGGATTGGGCGAGGCTGCCTATGCCAGTTGGACATCACCAATTCGAAAATATGGCGATATGCTAAACCATCGGATTATAAAAGCCGCTATCCTTGAGCAAAGTAACGAGGCCCCTCTCACGGAAGAATTGTCACAGCACATGAGTGAGCAGCGGCGCAAACATAAGTTTGCCGAACGCGAAATGGCCGATTACCTTTATACCCAGTATTATGCAATGCTAAAAGTTGGTTCTAAGCTAAAAGCAGAAATTATGGACGTTAATCGCGCTGGGCTTAAACTTCAGTTTATGGATACTGGTGCGCGAGGATTTCTTCCAGCATCACTCATGAGCGATGCTAAAGATGTTTTAGTCTTCGAAACGGATACAGGGTGTATTGTTCAAGGCGAGAGTGTCAAACTATGTTTAGGCGAGACCATAGAGGTTATTTTGCATGATGTACGCATCGAAAACCAAAACATCACGGTGCGTCTGGAAAAACCGTACAGCAATACACCAAACTAACAATGACGATTAACAAAAAAAACGCGCTAATAGCGCGTTTTTTTATACCTTAAAACTAGGTCTTGCTAATTATAAACTTAAGTCATCAACTGCGATTAAGGCAGCTTCGGTTAAGAATACGTCTTCAGGCTCATATTCTTCAGGGATATCATCAAGTTTTTCAATCGCTTCAAAGCCTGCACGAACCAACTGTTCATTAAGCTGAGTTAATTGAGCTTGCTCTTTGCTTTCACGAATAGCTAAACGTTTTGCTTCATTTAAACTGACTGTTTTTTTATCTTTTTCGCTGCGGTATTCTTCAATATCACTGAGAATATACGCAAAATCAGGATCGTTTTGGATTCGCAACTCATGTCTTGCTTTTAACTCTTCAATCGATTGAACTGCGCTACCAAGCGGTTCATAGTTCGCCGCTTTAATGCTATCCCAAGGTAATGCGTTTTCTTCTAGACTTTCACCCGTTTCTTCAGGTAACACCGCCGTAGGGAAACTTAAGTCTGGAATAACACCTCTATGCTGGGTACTGCCGCCATCGATGCGATAGAACTTGGCAATAGTATATTGAACATGCCCTAAAGGCTGGTCATACAGGTCATATATACGACCTAAACCGCGGTGTTGTTGTACTGTACCTTTCCCGAAACTCTGTTCGCCTACGATGAGCGCTCTGCCATAATCTTGTAAAGCAGCTGCAAAAATCTCAGATGCTGAAGCACTATAGCGATCGATCAGTACCATTAACGGCCCACTATACTGTGGCGCGTCGTTACTAGACGCATTGACACTTACGCGCCCTAGTTGGTCACGAACTTGTACAACAGGACCTTGTGGTATAAACAATCCAGTCATTGCAGTTGCTTCGGTTAATGCACCACCGCCATTACTGCGCAAATCAACAATAATCGAATCAACTTTGGCTTGCTCCAACTTTTGAAGTTCTTTACTGACATCTTCACTTAAGTTGACATAAAAACTGGGGACTTCAATCACACCAATCTTACGGTCGTTAATTTCCATCACTTCGCTTTTGGCTGCGCGATCTTCGAGCCTAACTTTATCGCGTACTATCGAGACGATATTGGTTTGGCCGTCTGCTTTGCCACTTTTCGACAAAATTTCTAGACGAACAACTGTACCTTTAGGGCCTTTAATTAGCTCTACTACGTCATCAAGGCGCCAGCCAATAATGTCCACCATTTCGGCTTGGTCTTGGGCAACACCTACGATTCGGTCTTCAGCAACCAGCGACTTACTCATTGCTGCAGGACCACCGGGTACAAGGCTCCGAATAACTGTATAATCGTCCTCAGCTTGCAAAACCGCCCCAATGCCTTCTAGCGATAAATTCATCTCAGTTTGAAAACGATCAGCTGTGCGTGGCGAAAGATAACTGGTATGCGGCTCAATCGTACGTGAGTATGCAAGCATCGCACTTTGGAACACGTCTTCACTTTCAGTTTGGGTTAACCGTTTAAGCGCATTGCTATAACGTTTTGTCAGCAGTTTAGAAATCTCTGGCCACTCTTTGCCAGTTAACTTTAAGTTAAGTGCGTCATATTCTACTTTCGAACGCCAAAGGTTTTGAAGCTCTGTTTCATCCGAAGGCCATGCTAGATCAGAACGGTCAAAGGTGTATTCATCATCACTACCAAAATCCATCTCAATATCGAGCAACTCTAACGAATATAGTAGTTGAGAATAACGACGCTCTAGATTCTTGCTAAAGATAGTGTACATCGCATCAAGACGACCCTGTGGGATGTCCTGATCAAGTTGAAAACGATAGCGCTCAAAGGAGCGAATGTCATTTTGGGTAAACAAGCTTCGGTTGTAGTCGAGTTGTTTTAAATAGCGGTCATACACTTGTGATGAAAGTTCATCATCAAAGTCTACATTGCGATAATGAGACCTTGAAAATAACGCACTTATACGCTTCGCCGAAGTCGCGTGCTGCGTTTCTGCTTTAAGCGTGGGTAGCGCACCAACATCAAAATTATGATCTTGGGCAAGCAAGCTAGCAGAGAAAAAACAAACAGCACTAAATGCTATCCAACGAAGTATCTTCATACGCACTAACCTCTAGCGATGGGCTTGCCCAATTTCCATGTAAAAACGAACTGGCTACTCTACAATGTGCTCTGGTTTAACCTTAACTTGCATACCAGATTGCAATTGTACAGAAACACCATCTTTCGTAACTTCTTGAATCGTAGCAGACATTGGAGTTTTGCCGACTAAAACTTTTATCTCTTTACCCGTTTTAAGTGAATCTACCGCAACTTGTTTAAGTACCGCTGCTGGTTTTTGCACTGGGTTTGGTTTGCGATTATTACTGCGCTTTGGCGGATTCGCACGGGTTTTACGTGCGGTAGCAGGCTTAGAAGTTTCGTTATTAGCATCTTGCTTAGCTTTAGCCTCAGCTTGTGCTTTTTTACGTTGTTCAAACGCCCGCTCTTTACTTTCTTTAAGCGTTTGCTGCGCATGATCCATATGTTCTTGCTCAATCGCTAGACCTTGCTCACCGTCTAAATCTACACGGTGTGAACCTACTTTGACGCTATGTAGATAACGCCAACTCGATGTGTATTGACGTAAAGCAGAGCGAAGTAAAGTCTTAGTGACCTTTTCATCTTCTTTTAAACGCTCAGCGAGTTCATGAAAGATCCCTACTTTAAGCGGCTTGGCATCACCTTCAATTGAAAAACATGCAGGGAACTGCTCAGCGAGATATGCAATGACTTCTTTACTATTCTTTAACTTGTTTGTGGGTTCCATGAACAACCTTATTGACCTCTAGTCGCCGTTAACAGCGGCGTTATAGTCCGGTATTATAGTGACGAGAGACTGAAATGCCATTAAAAATCAAATTTCACTAAGCTTTTTTCTAGAATATTGACTAGATCTTGCAAGCCTTGTTGATCTTCTTGGGTAAATCGAGACAAAAGTGGGCTATCAATATCGAGTACCGCAACTACTTTATCAGCATGATAAATCGGGACTACAATTTCTGAACGGCTCGCTGCATCGCAAGCAATATGTCCCGGAAATTGATCAACATCCGCAATTCGTAAAATTTGTTGTTGGCTGTACGCTCCACCACATACGCCTTTACCCGGTGCAATGTTAGTACAAGCCACATTACCTTGAAACGGACCTAGAATCAGTTGGTCTCGTTGACTGTCATATAGATAGAATCCCAGCCAATTAATGTCTTGGAACTCATTCCACAGCATGGCACTAAAATTCGCTAAATTGGAGAGATAGTGATTTTCGGGATCAAGCAATCCTTCGCACTGACGTGCTATCAGGGAATAATTCACAGTTGTCCTTAAGATTCGTCTGCTATTGGGCTAAACTCCGCCCCTTTATATAGATTCAAAATTTGTTCTTTATGACTAGCCAAATAAAAACCGAGTGTTTCGAGTTGGTTTTCATTAAGCTTAGGCTCAGCATGTTTGAGTGCTTTGCTTAGTTGCTCTGCAACATCTAACATTTTGTCGTAGGCGTCCGCCTCTTTACGCGAAGTAAATGTCATTTTTTCTTCACCTTGACGTTCAACCACATATTTAACAATAACCGCCACATTGTTCTCCTACACGCGCTAGTTTAGTACTGTATGTAATGACAGTACTATAACGAGATAAAGATTAAACTACCAGTCAAAGATTGCATTGTTTAAACTTAAGCCTATAAAAGAGTAAGGAAATGGTTCTCATTGTCTATGCCACAAGCAACCGTTAGTCAGTCAGTAGTGCCCAGTCGTGCAATTCAACTTGTGTGTCCGTGTTGCGATTTGTTAATGCAGGTTGGATCAAATCATGACCACAGTAAGCATGAACTTATCTGCCCGCGCTGCAAGCATCAAGTACAAGCCGCTGGCAATATGGGGTTTACTAAACAAGCATGCATCGCCTTTAGTGCCTTACTAATGCTGATATACGCAAATACTAACCCTTTGCTTACCTTTGACTTTGCAGGCGCATATAACACTGCAAGTATCCTTCGAGGTACCCTGCTATTACTCGAGCAAGGTTTTTATTTTGTTGGTGGTAGCGTTATTCTTACAAGTTTTGTCGCGCCTTTTTGCTTCCTTACGCTAATTATTATCAACTCACTATGTTTACTGACTAAACGTCGTCCGTTCTGGCTAGCCACCAGCATACATTTTCAACAGCATTTAGCGCTATGGAGCATGCTAGAAGTTTATTTACTTGGGTTCATCATTTCACTGGTTAAGTTATTAGATCTTGCTCAAGTTAATGTGGGCGTAGGAATATGGTGCTTTGCTGCTAGTTTCTTATTAAGCAGTTATCTAGTGCATAAAATCAGTGGTGAATTGTATTGGAGTACCTATGCAAAGCGCTAGATCACAGGGTTTGGCTCAGTGTCAGCATTGCCATTGGGTACAAGCAATATCGAAAACAAATTGCGAGCGTTGTCACTTAACAATTGAAGTACGTATCAAACACAGTGAGCAACGCTGTTGGGCATTTCTATTAACCGCATTTGTGTTTATGTTTCCAGCAAATTTACTACCCATCACTATTTTGAGTTCTATTGGTGCCCCACAACCAGAAACCATTATCTCCGGCGTATTTAGCCTTATCGATAGTGACATGGAAATTATTGCAGTTATTGTCTTCGTCGCAAGTATCGTGGTGCCGGCAATTAAGATAATAGGTTTAGCTCTTATCCTAATTTCGTTACAATTGCGTCTTCATCTAAATAATTCACAGCGGATCTTCATTTATCGCTTTGTGGATGTGATTGGCAAATGGTCAATGATTGATCTATTTGTTCTTTCGATCATGGTTGCAGTATTTCAGTATAATGACCTCGTTGGTGTTGTTGCTGGTTTTGGTGCAACCGCATTCACAGCTGTTGTACTTTTGACCATAGCTGCGGCCAAAAGTTTTGATACAAGATTGATTTGGGATAAATGCCTTGACTGAGTTGGCTCAAGCACAAACTAAAAAACCGCCAGTAGTTTCACCCATTTGGCTGTTGCCTATTATTGCGCTTGGAATAGGGATTTGGCTCGTCTACCGTTCGTGGGCTAGCGCAGGCGTACTAATAGAGATTCAGTTCGAAAATGCCAACGGTATTAAAGCCGGTCAAACCCTCATTTATTATCAAGGTTTAGATGTCGGCACAGTTCGAAAAATATCATTAAATCAAGTCAGCAATGGCGTTATCGTCGAAGCAGAAATTAAACGAAGCGCTGAAAAACTACTGCGAAGTGATTCACAATTTTGGTTAGTTGCTCCTAAGGCATCAATCACCGAAATTAGTGGCTTAGATGCTCTAGTGGGCGGAAACTACATTGCTTTGGCCGCTGGCGAAGGCGAAGCTCAATACGAGTTTATTGGTTCACTAACCCCACCTGCACTGCTCAATGGCAGTGGACTTAACATTGAACTTAGTGCGGACAACCTTGGATCGCTAAATGTTGGTTCAGCGATTTACTACAAACAAATACAAGTTGGGGAAATCCAGCGCTTTGAGCTTAGCCAAGACGATCAAAGCGTTAAATTCAGCGCTTCAATTGATGCCGAATATCAAAATTTGGTCCGAATGGACAGCCGATTTTGGAATGTAAGCGGCATAGATATTGATATCAGCACTAGCGGAATCAAAGTTGAAACCGGCAGTTTAGCCAGTATTATTGCCGGCGGTGTTAGTTTTGATAGCCCCAGTTACTCTGAACCGGCGGACAATAAACATCTGTTTAAACTTTATGATAATTACCAATTGGCTAATCGCGGTAACACCATCCGTGTGTATGTAGATGAGGTCAAAGGTTTTAAAGAGAACAGTAGTCAGATTTCGTTTCAAGGCTTACCTATTGCATATTTGGAAGCAGTGGTACTTTTAGAAGACCAAAGCTTTGAAGCAATTTTCAAAATTATTGAAGGCTACCAACAATTATTTACCACAAATTCCCAGTTGCTTAGTATTGACCCCAAACTCAGCTTAGACGGCATCGAAAATCCTCAAGCGTTTATTGGTAGTCGAAATTTTGAACTTATTTATGCTCAAGGTGAAAATAATGGCTTGTTTGACCTTAGGCAAAGTGCGAAACCAAGCGAAACTAGCTTCACTATCGAACTAAATGCAGAAGAGGCACGCGGTTTGGCGATTGGCTCTGCAATTGATTACCGCGGTGTTAAAATTGGTCACTTAAGTAGTATAGACCTCAACAATGGCGAGCTATTTATTAGTGCCGACATCCTTGATAGCTATCGGCCATTGATTAACCAACATTCGCGTTTTTACAAGCACTCGCTACTGCATATTAACGCTGGCCTTGAGGGAATAACCGTGCAAACCGGTGAGATAAAGTCCGCGTTGTCAGGCGGTTTGGGTCTTATTACTCGTGCAGATGCTAAACCCATAGTTGGTTTTGAAGACAAGTTCCCGATATTTGTCAATGAAGAAGCTGCCCGCCTAGCACAGCATTCTGAAGGCGCTAAATCGATTCGGCTTAAAGCTAAACATTTAGGTTCCGTTGCTAAAGGCAGCCCGCTGTTGTTTCAAGAATTACAAGTTGGTCAAATTGTTGATTTTAGTATGCTTAGCAAAGGTGAGTTCCTAGTTGAGCTTGAGATTTGGGGACCCTTTAGTCATCTTTTAGACAGTCACACACGCTTTTGGGAAAGCTCGGGATTTCAAGTGGAAGCCTCTCTAGCAGGTGTTAATATCGATGCTGCTTCAATAGAATCCTTATTGCGTGGTGGTATCAGTTTTGACCACTTTAACCAATTGGATCAATCCTATAACAGAGTGCTCTACCCAGATCGAGAAAGTGCTATTTCACGCGTTACTAAGATTAATATTGACGCCAAAAAAGGCTACGGCTTACGCGCTGGTATGGATATCCGACATAATGACCAAACAATCGGTGAGGTCGAAAGTGTCAACTTTAGTGACGATCTTAAACTGTTAAATCTAGAAGCAAAGATTAATCATCCCTTCGAGAAACACTTCGCAAAAGCAGGAGCAAAGTTCTGGCTAAGCACCAGTGAAATTAGTCTAAGTGGTAGCAAAAACATTGGAAACCTAATCACCGGCGATTATATTTCAGCCAGTCCTGGTAAAGGCAAGCTTCAAAAGCAATTCTCACTTCATGAGGATCAACCTTTGTATGCCGGAAAAACCTTACCCCTGCGCTTAAAAAGCCAAAGTATGGGCTCTTTAAGTAAAGGTAATCCTGTTTACTATCGTCAGTTGCAAGTGGGTACCATCGTCGCTACCGGTTTAGCTAATACTGGGGAATCGGTTTATATCGATATTGAAATCGAAAAGCGTTATGCACATTTAGTTCAACGTAACTCTAAATTTTGGCATGCTTCCGGGTTTGAATTTAATCTCGGTTTTGGTGGTGCCAGGCTCAAAATGGAGTCGATTGAAAGCTTGGTCAGTGGTGGGATTGTATTTGCAACTCCCCCGGCCTCAACAACTCCTGCTCGTCGTTATCAAGTTTTTGATTTACATGCTAAAGCTAATGATGAATGGCTACAATGGTATGGCGACGCCAACTAGGCTTTTTTTGGATTTCTAAGGAATACTTTTGCAAAGCAAAATCCCCTTGCAACTGCTGCAAATGTTAAATATGCCGCTTGATGCACAAGTAACTCAAGAGTTTATAGCGATCAGTGAATTGCCCCTTCGTTTAAGCGTGAGAGTAAATCCGCTAAAAATGAGTATCGCTGACTTTCAGGCTTTAGCTCTTAGTCAAGGCTGGTCTCTACAAGCTATCCCTTGGTGCGAGACTGGTTTTTGGTTGCGATTAAACGACCAAGATCAGGGGAAGCTTGGCAATCTGTTAGAACACATATTAGGTTGTTTTTACATTCAAGAAGCCAGTTCAATGCTTCCAGTAGAGGCCCTGTTTCACCAGCTAAACAGCATAGACATTAATACTTGTATCTTAGACGCCGCTGCTGCACCTGGTTCTAAAAGCACGCAGTTGGCTGCTCGTATGAACAATCAAGGTTTACTAGTGGCTAACGAATATAGTGCCTCGCGCTTGAAAGGTTTATATGCCAATGTCTTGCGTTGCGGTATTAGTAACACCGCACTAAGTCATCACAATGCTGACGTCTTCGGTTCGTGGTTACCAGATAGTTTCGACGCCGTGCTATTAGATGCCCCTTGCTCCGGAGAAGGTACGTATAGAAAAGATCGTAAGGCCTTTAATAATTGGAGTTTAGAGTCCGTTAACAGTATTGCCCAGTTGCAAGAAAGCCTTATCAATAGTGCCTACCAAGCCTTGAAACCTGGTGGCGTATTAGTCTACTCAACCTGCACCTTAAATCCAATTGAAAATCAGCAGGTCGTCCAATCCTTACTTAACGATTATCCACACCAACTCGAAGCGATTGAATTGACGGAGCTTTTCGAAGGAGCACACCAATGTAGAAGCGACAATGGCAGCTTATTGGTAATGCCGCAAGTTTTTGACAGCGAAGGCTTCTACATCGCTGCGCTGCGTAAATCCCCTAACGCCCCTTTACAAACACCAAAGCAACGAAAAGCTCGTGACAGTGGTTTCAAACCGGTTAGTTCAAAACAAGCAGAAACGATACGTAACTATTTTGAGAACCAATTCGGATATCATTTTAATGCTTCTCCGAATTTGTATAACCGAGACAATGAGTTTTGGTTATTCGCTAAACCAATGCAAACACTAGAAACTAAGTTACGCTTCTCTCGCCTAGGCTTAAAATTAGCTGACCAACATAAAAAAGTGGTGCGGGCGACTCATGAAGTGGCTATGGCATTAGGAAATGACTTTAAACACAACTGTATTGAATTAAGCCGCAGCCAATGCATCGAATACTTACAGGGCAAAGATCTACATGGAGTTGATGGGTTAGAAGAATTGAGTAGCGGTGACATTTTGATACGCTATCAAGGGCTTAGTGTTGGTCTTGCCAAAAACTTGCAAACGCGGCTTAAAAACGCCCTACCTAGGGATTTAGTCAAAGATGCTAAAATCTATTAAGACACGATAAGCACAAGCAGCAAAAATTGCGTAATCACAATTCCAAACTATACTTAACTGTAATAACGCAGCGTTGGTTGGCCTCTATAGCCTGCGTTTGTTAGCGCAAGGCTCAGCAATGAGCATTCCCCTGGGCTTCACTTATGGACTAGAGTGAAGCCTTTTTTTGTGCCTTCTTTAAACTATACTTGCTTCATTAAAATAGCGCTGAATAAATTCACGTGGCTCTATTAGTTCACGACTACGCTCTTCTTTGTCTAAACGCTGCCATCCCCGATGCAAACAGTGTGTCAAAAACAGTTTTCCAAGCAGTGAGTTTTAAATTAGGTGCTTTGCCCTTAGCAATACGATGAATCTGAGTTTCATACCACGTTAGACCCAGCATAACCATACGATCAATCTTAGGCTTTCCCGTTGTTGGCTCGGTTAGTTTTAATCGATAATTGGGGTCATTAAGTACTTTGTTGGCCATGTCTGTAACGACTGCTAAGGGCCGAGCTAGTCCAACCATATCTGTTGCGCCACTGCTAATAGCGTCTCGCATTGCTGCGCTACTACGAAAGCCTCCGGTAACCACCAATGGTGTGTTCACACGCTCGCGCAGGCTTTGCGCATAACTTAGAAAATACGCCTCTCGTTTAGCGGTTCTGTCTGCAACTTTATGCCCCATCATCGAAGGACTCTCATAAGTGCCGCCCGACACTTCGATTAAATCAATACCTAGATGCTCCAGCTCTTTAACCACCAAAGACGATTCATCTTCACTAAAACCATCCTTCATAAAGTCTGCTGAATTAAGCTTGATGCCAATCGGGTAATCGTCACCAACCACAATTCGGATTTGAGTATAAATTTCTCGCAGAAAGTTCATTCGACGATCACTGTTACCTCCCCAAAAGTCTTCACGCTGATTATGACGAGGCGACAAAAATTGGCTGACTAAATACCCATGTGCACCGTGGATCTGAACGCCATCAAAGCCGCACTGTTTGGCAAGTAAAGCTGCATTAGCAAACCGTCGTACAATGGCATGAATCTCGCCATCTTCAAGTGCACGTGGTCGATTGAATCCTTTAGCAAGCCCTGCGCCCAATGATATTGCCGAAGGTGCAACTGGCGTTTTTGCCAAAAAGCTTGGTATTTGTTTACCGGGATGATTAAGCTGTGCCCAAATCGCGCCGCCACCGGCCTTACCAGCACTACTCCATTGTTTAAAAGCGGCTAAATCACTTTTCTCATCAAGAACAACGTTTGCCGGCTCACCAAGCGCCGTTCGATCAATCATAATATTTCCAGTAACCGAAATACCTAATCCTCCTTCCCCCCATGTGCGATAAAGTGTTTCAAGGCTTGGTTTTGGATTGTGATTTTTATCACCTAATTGTTCGCTCATGGCTGACTTCATAAGTCGGTTGCGAATAAGGGCTCCGCAAGGTAAGCGCAGTGACTGCTCAATTTCAGAATGAGTTTTCATGGGTGAACCTTTTTGGTATGGAAGGCGATTATCGTTATTGCTAAGGCAAAGAACAAGCGTGCAATATTTTTGGATGGCAGTAGGCATCTTAATGGTAACCAGTAGCGCCGGTTCTGTAGTTTGCGAAATTGGCACCAAGAGCTCGTGCAATTTACTTCGACTATTTTGCGTATGTGTAGTATTCGGATAGCTCACTATTTTTAAGATTTTCATCAAAGAACACAAGGCTAGCCGAATTATTCTACAATACGAGGTCTGGATGCGTTAAAAGCCAAAGTTCTCTTGGTCGCCACAACAATCTTTAATTAGTGGTGTTATAGCAACGACGTTTGCTCGGCAATTTTACTTTTCAGGTCCCTTTTCAAACTGCTTATGTTCATCGTTTATGTCAAACCATGGTGCTTTTGACGCGACAAAAATGTGAAAATTAGGCTGATGCGAAGGCGTACTGTCTAAAATTCCTAGTCGGATATTATGTTTGCCACCTGCAAGTTTTCTAGAAAACAAGCTTGAGCCACAGCATTTGCAAAACGCTAGTTCTGTTTCAGGGCTTTTGGCATAGATAGACACATACTGCTCTCCTGACTTAAATCTAAATTTGTCACTACTTAAACCACCCACTGACGAGTAATCGGAACCGGTAAATTTTCGGCATTGCGAGCAATGACAGTTTCCCATGTAGTCGAAGTCATCTGGAACTTCAATCTCAATTTTTCCACACAAACAAGATCCAGTTAACATGTTCATATTGGTTCCAAATGCTAGTGATTTATTAATGCTGTAATCACGATTAGAGTAAGCCGAAAGCCTAAGAACGAAGAATTAAACAAAGCGATGTCATAACTCACCGCTCTACGTTAGCTATAGGCTTACCTTTAATTTGAACGGGTAACAATCACTTTTAAGCCCAATGCAATCATTGCTCCGCCTAAGACACGATCAATCATATAGCCCATTTTTTTAAACTTATTGTTTATCTTCGGATAGGACAACAGCGAAACAACTAACGAAAACCACGCAAATTGAATGAGCATCATCCATAGTCCGTAAAGTGCGATATGGTGCATCGGTATATCGGGAGACAGAACCAGGGTAAATAGTGATACAAAGTATATAGGAGCTTTAGGATTGAGCGCATTACATAAAAAACCGACACCAATACTCTTCTTGGCAGAATACTTTATAGCACTTTTAGTTTGAGAATCTTGGTCTAACGACGGTTTGGAACGAAGTCCTTTTACACCTAAATAGATAAGATAAGCGCCGCCTAACAATTTAATTGCCCAAAGCGTATTAGAGGAGTTCGCAATAATAGTCGCTAGGCCTAAGGCTGAATAGATAATATGTATAGAAAGACCAAGAGCAATTCCAATGCTACACATTAAACCTGACTTTTTGCCATTAGATATTGTTTGTTGTGATACCAGAACGAAATCAGGCCCCGGTGAAGCAGCTGCCAATATATGGATAGATGTAATTAGCAACAATCCTTGTAAAAATTCCATTTAAACTCCAGGTTTGTTTTTCATCAGCATTCCGCGCTGAATCAATAGCATATACGAATGGAACCAGAATGCTAGGCTTCAGCATTCCGATTACCTAGTTATTCTTCCAATAACATTTTGTATATAGGCGATAGAAACACTGAACTCTAAAAGCTACATAGGCCTAAGAACCTAGGTTAAACTCAGTGTTCTAAGCCTACACAGTTTCAAGAATTTGATTAAGGAAAGATAGCTCTGGGTTTATGTTTATAAACTAGAGATGCTATCTATAATTTATATCATTCGGGATTTGTATATACATCAACACTACTAATTAATTAATACCTGCCTGTTGCTTATCCAAGCTTAATACAACTATCCCTAGACGCTGTTCACTTTCAACGCGTTGATGGGCTTCAACAATTTGTTCCATGCCATAGATGTTGTCTAGCGCTGGCATTATCGTTCCAGCTTCAATCATGTCCTTAAGTTCCACTAGCTCTTGCTCACGTTCACCAGCGAAAGCAAATATGACCAATTTATCGCCAAACCAGGAGCTAAACACTGACCTGAACATGTCGCTTATCCTTGGATTTCCTAACAAATAGCGACCACAGGGCTTAAGCACGCCAATACAACTTGTATAAGAGCTTTGGGCAACCATATCCAAAATGACGTCATAGCGTTCTTTATCCTTAGTAAAGTCCTTGTCATTGTAATCGATGAAATGATCGGCACCGATGTTGCGAAGCATTGCTTCTTTAATACAACTATCAACGGCTGTCACATCAGCACCCATTGATTTGGCAATCTGCACCGCGAAGGTCCCAATACTGCCACCGGCTCCATTAATTAGCACCGTATCGCCAGTTTTAATCTTAGCTTTCCGCATAAAATGAAGAGCATTTAAACCACCTAAGGGAACAGCGGCAGATTGAATAAAATCAATATTGTGAGGTTTTTTTACAATTGTATAATCCGATGGCAAACAGATATATTCGCCATAGGCACCCATTTTCAATTGGGTAGACCCGAAAACTTGATCGCCTACTTTAAATCGAGTGACTTTGTCACCCATAGACTCAATTTCACCAGCAAAATAGCCGCCTAAAACTTGTCGCTTAGGCTTGAATAAACCTAGTCCTAATCTAAGTGGCACCCAAAACCACTTCACTGGGAATTTAAAACTACGCAACTCGCAATCAGCCTTAGTAACTTCAGCCGCAAATACTTTGATACAAACTTCGTCCGCTTTTGGCTGTGGTTTTTCTATGTTTTTAAGCTTCAACTCTGATGCAGAACCATAGTTGGTATATACAACCGCTCTCATGGGTATCCTCTCAAACAAACTTACTCATTATTCTATTTGTTTATCTTCTACTATCACTTATCCCAGCCTCAAAAAAAGTGTCATGAGCTTAGTGAGTAACTGGGATTTTCCCTGAACTAAGAAATTCTATAAACCGATAATGACGAGCAGCTAATCAATAGTCAGGTACTAGCAGCAAATTAAAACAATTAAGTTCATATCTGCTGATTAGCAAAGCTACTATTCGTCGGCTAAAACATGATTTGACACTTTTTTAATATTAGCAGACTAATGCCAATTACTTGGGCATTTAGAGCAATATCTTAGACCTGCTAACAAACAAAGCTTAGCGTTGCGCAAACTTGAACAGCTCGAAAAAGTTATCACTTGTTTGCTGACAAAGCTGGGTGTAACTCAGCCCTTTTAAACGCGCCATAAAGTCAGCAACATCCGCTGTATAAGCTGGCTGGTTCTCCTGTCCACGGTGCGGGATCGGAGCCAAATAAGGGGAATCAGTTTCTACTAAAATTCGTTCTACTGGAATGTGGGTAAACACTTCTTGCAATGCTTTAGCATTTTTGAAGGTAACAATGCCTGAAGCTGAAATATAAAAACCCATCTCCATAGCTTGCTCGGCTAATTCAAGATCACCAGTGAAACAATGTAGCACCCCACCAACGCGTTCAGCTCCTGCGTGTTTGAGTAAACGCAAGGTGTCTTCTTTAGCATCACGAGTATGAATAATCAGCGGTTTTTTTGTCGCAACGGCAACGTCGATATGCTGCTCAAACATTGCAAGTTGCTGGTCTTTGTTATCCGGGCTATAGAAGTAATCTAGACCAGTCTCACCAACAGCAACAACTTTAGGATTGCTGCAAAAGTGGTACAAGCTATCAAGGTCAGCCTCTGAATCTTTTAGATACAAAGGATGAACACCACAACTTGCAAAAATTTCTTTAAATGGCGCAATCAACTCAAGCATCGACTCAAAGCTTTCTAGATTTATACATACACTTAAAAAGTGTTCCACTTTGCGAAGCTTAGCTTTGTTTACAACGTCGGCTAAGTCAATATGAATGTCGTTGTAACTTAAACGGTCTAAATGGCAATGAGAGTCGACTAACACGTTAATTCCTGCATGTCTTGTAATAGGTTTAGAACTTGAATTTCGGTATTAAGACCTAGGCTAATTCGAAACTCACGTTTGAACTCAATAAGCCGTTGGTAGCGACGCATCAATATCTGTGATTTGTCTTGAGCTGCCTTATTATTGTTACCAAGGGTCGATTTAAGTGAGGATTGTTCATGCAAAATAAGCGCATCAATAGCCCAAGGCATAGACTTATCATTGAGCATTTTGATAATGTCATTAGTTGCGTTGGCTTGCCAAAACTCAATAAGCGATTGTAATTGTTTTTGTTGCCCACTACGCACGAACTCTAAAAGCTCGTACGGAGCGCCTCTACACAAACGATAGCAAAGATCAAAACCAGGCAATTGACTTGACCGCCCTTGCTTGTTGTCGCTCAGCCATTGCATACACTGCTGCTGGTTTGGCCCTTCAACAACCCAAAACTGAAAGCGACTTTGTATGGTTGCGATAAGCTGTTGAGTACGAGGATCATAGGCCAAAAAGTAACTATTGGTGTTAGGCTCTTCAATTGATTTTAGTAGTGCATTTGCAACCGCAATACTAAAGGTACTCAGGTCACCAAGGTAAACAACTTTGGCAACTGAAATACTTGGTTTGCTCGATAACCATTGTTGTAAGTCTCTAACATCATCAATACTCGCCGCCTTATCACTCTGCCCTAGCCTACGAAATTCAGGATGGCTACCCGCAATATATAGCTCACAGCTATGGCAGTGACCACAAGGCAAACCGTTTTTAGACGACAAACACAACAATGATTGTGCTAGTGATAGCAGTAGCTTTTGTTTACCCAAGCCCTTATCACCACGCAATGCCAACGCATTCGGCATTCGCCCTTGCTTAATGTTGCTATGTGCGATGCTTTGCAAATTTTCAAGCCAAGGTTCTATCATCAGTTTTGGTCGATAAAAGTTTGAACTTCAGTAATGATTTGCTCCTGAACCGCGCGCATGTCTAAACTTGCATCAACTTTAACAACTTTAGGGTTGCTAGCCACTGCGTCTAAGTAGACGACACGAGCACGTTCAAAAAAATCGAGTTGTTGCTGTTCAATGCGATCCAAACTACCGCGACTTCGGGCTCGGCTTAAGCCTAAACTGGGATCAATATCTAGATAAACAGTTAAGTCTGGCTCAAAGTTTCCAATAGCGAACTGGCGAATAGTATCGAGTTCTTGTAATGCGATTCCACGACCTCCACCTTGATAGGCCCTAGAACTTAGATCATGCCTATCACCAATAACCCAATCACCTTGTTTTAGACTAGGTCGAATAACTTGTTCTACGAGTTGGCAGCGTGCAGCGTACATCATTAAGACTTCACTCGCAGTGCTTGGCATTTCACCTTCAAAACCATGCTTGATCATGTCTCGCAGTTGTTCGGCCATAGCAGTTCCACCAGGCTCGCGGGTGTTTACAAATCCAATACCGTTACGGCGTAGGCATTCGCCAATGCTTTCAATTGCACTGCTTTTACCCGCTCCTTCCAGACCTTCAATTACTATAAACTTACCAGCTAATGTCATATTACTTCTTCAATATATATTTACGAACCGCACGATTATGTTCGGCAAGATTCTTAGAAAAATAGTGCTCACCAGCTCCCTTTGCAACAAAATAGTAGAACTTGCTTTCGTCAGGGTTAAGCGCCGCTTCGATTGCTTCACTGCTCGCCATTGCGATGGGTGTTGGTGGTAGGCCAGAAATCACGTAGGTATTATAGGGTGTTGCTTCACGCAGGTCTTTTTTGCGGATCCGACCATCATAACGATCACCCATGCCATATATAACTGTAGGGTCTGTTTGCAAGCGCATGTTGGCATGCATTCGATTGATAAATACTGAAGCAATTAAGGGACGTTCAGCTGCTTGACCACTTTCTTTCTCAATAATCGAGGCTAGTATCAAAGCATCGTAAGCGTTCTTAAGCGGTGTATCTGGACGTTCGCTATTGTCCCACTCCTGCGCTAGCTTTTGCTTTAAAGCAATATGTGCTCTTTGCACAATATCGAAGGCGTTAGTACCCGATGTAAAAAAATAGGTTTCTGGTAACAATAGTCCTTCCATAGAAGCATGCTCAACAGACAATTGCTCTATAATCTGGCTTTCATTGAATTCACTAGCGAGTAGACCTTCGCTTTGGTTAAGCTGTTGCCAAACGTTTTTGAAGGTTTCACCAGCAATAATGGTAACGCGATACTGATACTCAGCGGCGGTTTGCAAAGTTTCTGATATATCCGCAAAGCTCATCCCATCATTTAGTTCAAAATGACCTTTGCGCACACTGGCAGTGCTCGGATCAAGCTTAAACCATAGTCGTAAACGAAATCGATCAATTTCATCAAGTATAAACATGTCATTAAGCACGCGATTCAAGTTTGAACCACTTTGAACATTGTAAACCTGCGACTCAAAAGATTGGCTCTTGTGCCAGAGGTCGTTACTACTTTGAACAAACAAATAGCCACCCGCTACCAACGCAATAGATGCAACAACAAATAGCGAGACTAAAATTTTAATTAAACGAATCATTGGGTTTGTAACCACCGACAAAATCTAAATTGAGAATAAAAATGTGACCCAAGTTGGGCTACAGGCACGATACCAAATACACTATTCGTAAACCAAAGCTCATCCGCATCTTGAACTTCGTCTTGGCTAAACTCTCCGACAATTGTTTCAACTCCCGCTTGCGCTAATACTTTCAAGAGCCAAGCCCGTTTAACACCGTGTATTCCTGCCCACTTAAGACCTGGTGTATAAACTTTTTGGTTTTTCATCCAAAAAATATTTGCACTAACGCCTTCAACCACATTACCAAAAACGTCCTGACAAATAAGTTCATCTACACGCTTGGCTTCGGCCTGTTGCTTTAGTTGTACCTGCTCTATTCGGTTAAGTGTTTTAAGGTTGCTGCAACTCCCTCCACTAGCAAGCGCTACGGTAGCAAAATCAGCAACAACTCCTTTATCGCGCCAAAGGGGTTGGTGCGCTGGTACGCCATGACTAGAAATGACCCAATGCGCTCCAGCACAGTGAGTTGGGCTATAGCCCCGGCCACCACTCCCGCGACTAATCACTACTTTTAACACACTATGAACTAAGTTTTGGGCTTCAAATAAAATTTCATTCCACAGTTTAGGGGACAATGGCGGAAAACCTAACTGAGTTTGGCAATCAAGCAAGCGCTGTTGGTGAAGTTCTAAGTGTTCGATGCGACCCTGCTTAACTAACATTGTTGTGAAGAAACCGTCACCATAATTGAAAGCTCTATCGCTTGAATCAATCTGAGCCGGCTTATACATGGTTTAACATCCTTGAATAACACTGCTGATACTGGACAAAAAAAAGCCTGAATGAATCAGGCTTTTAACAACGCGATAGTTGGTATTTTAGTCGTCCATACGTTTAAAGATCAAGGTGCCATTCGTGCCGCCAAAACCAAATGAGTTACTTAACACATAGTCTAGCTTGGCATCGCGTGATTTTCCTACCACATAGTCCAAGTCGCAACCTTCACTTGGGTTTTCCAAATTGATGGTTGGCGGAACTTTTTGATTGACCAAAGCCAACACTGAAATAATAGCTTCAACTGAACCAGCAGCACCCAATAGATGACCGGTCATCGATTTTGTGGAGCTAACCATTATGTCTTTTGCTGAATCGCCCCATACGCGCTTAACTGCCATAGTTTCGGCAATATCTCCAGCTGGCGTCGATGTACCATGAGCATTCACATAGCCAATTTGGTTTGCGCTAATGCCTGCATCTTTTATAGCGTTTTCCATAGAACGAGCTGCACCTTCACCATCTGCTGGTGGTGAGGTCATATGATAGGCGTCTCCACTCATACCAAAGCCGACAAGCTCAGCATAAATTTTCGCACCGCGAGCTTTTGCAATTTCATACTCTTCAAGGACGATAACCCCTGCTCCATCACCAAGAACAAAGCCATCACGGTCTTTGTCCCATGGTCGACTTGCAGTTGTAGGATCATCATTACGGGTAGATAGAGCTCTCGCGGCTGCAAATCCTCCCATACCAAGCTCTGTCGATGCTTTTTCAGAGCCACCAGCAAGCATTTGGTCTGCATCACCATAGGCTATCATTCGTGCAGCCAGTCCAATAGCGTGAGCGCCTGTTGTACAGGCTGTAGTCACCGCTATATTAGGACCTTTAAGGCCTTTCATAATTGATAGATTACCAGCAACCATGTTGATGATAGTTGACGGTACAAAGAAAGGACTAATTTTACGCGGGCCAGATTTTTCTAGGTTAGCATGATTACTTTCAATCAATCCCAGACCACCAATACCTGAACCGATTGCAACACCAAATCGTTCTGCGTTTTGATCGGTAACTTCAATGCCCGAATCTTCGAGAGCCATAATACCAGCTACAACACCGTATTGAATGAAGTCATCCATTTTACGTTGTTCTTTTTTCGAAATATAAGGGCTTGCATCAAAGTCTTTAATGAGACCAGCAAAGCGGGTGCTATAAGCACTACAGTCAAAGTGTTCGATGGGTCCGACTCCACTTTCACCATTCAAAAGCGCTTGCCAAGACTGCTCTAAGGTATTGCCGACAGGTGTCAACATACCCATACCAGTTACGACTACTCTACGTTTAGCCACAGAAATGTCTCCAGGGGGATAATAAGGTACATACTAGTCATTATAAATAATGTTGCTCTATTTTAATTGAAGCTATTGAGTAGCACTAAGATTTGATGTGATTTGCTCGGGCTTGCGGCGACATTGTTTAACTTAGTTACGAACTCAGACTTAATTAATCAAAGCACTTATTTATGAGGGCTAGGTTAATATTTAGCATAAAAAAAGAGCGGACTAATGCCGCTCTTGTTCCAATACTGTCTTATTGGTTAGCTGTAACGTAATCAATAGCAGCTTGGACAGTAGTGATTTTTTCAGCTTCTTCATCAGGAATCTCAGTATCAAATTCCTCTTCCAAAGCCATAACCAACTCAACTGTATCAAGCGAATCAGCGCCTAAGTCGTCAACAAATGAAGCTTCAATTTTTACTTCGTCTTCACTAACACCAAGTTGTTCAACAATGATTTTTTTTACGCGTTCTTCAATTGTACTCATGACAATAATTTTCCTATGTAATTACGCTTTATGCGTTGTCCGATAGTCTATTCATTCGAGCTGGCTTTGCAAGCCCGATATTGGTGGTCTAACCACGTTTACTCAAAATTTAACCAGTAAAAACCGGAGCTTAGTCAAATTTTTAACAAAAATGTTAAAAATTACACCATATACATCCCGCCATTAACATGAATTGTCTCGCCGGTAATGTATGCCGCGTCGTCGCTGGCTAAGAATGCAACAGTTTTAGCAATCTCTTCAACTGAACCTAAGCGCCCCATTGGTACTTGGTCCATAATAGCTTGTTTTTGCTTATCATCTAGCTCTTCAGTCATATCTGTTGCGATAAAACCAGGTGCAATTGCATTAACGGTTATATTACGAGATGCAATCTCACGCGCTAAAGAACGTGTAAATCCTAGCACTCCAGCCTTCGCTGCTGAATAATTTGCTTGCCCCGCATTGCCCATTGTACCAACAACAGAACCAATACTTATAATTCGACCTGAGCGTTTTTTCATCATGGCGCGAAGTACAGCTTTACTTAAACGAAAAACTGAACTTAAGTTCGTTTGAATAATATCATCCCATTCGTCATCTTTCATGCGCATTAAGATGTTATCGCGTGTAATTCCGGCGTTATTAACCAAGATATCTACATCGCCATAGCGTAGCTTTATTTCAGCAAATAGAGCTGCGATAGAATCACTTGAAGTGACATCTAATACTAGACCACATCCATTGTCAGCAAAAGCATCGTCAATAGCTTTTGCTCCAGACTCACTAGTTGCAGTGCCAATTACTTTAGCACCACGAGCGATTAGTTCATTAGAAATAGCGCGACCAATGCCACGGCTTGCGCCAGTAACCAGCGCAACCTTACCTGTTAAAGACATTATAGATCCTTATAATTCAAGAGCCGTTTGCAATGACGCACTGTCATTGAGGGCGATAGATGTAAGTTGTTTATCAATGCGTTTACCTAGACCGGAAAGAACTTTACCTGGCCCACATTCAATGAGGGTTGAATTACCGGCACTCGCTATCTTGGTAATCGTTTCAGTCCAACGAACTGGGCTGTAAAGCTGAGCGATCAATGCAAGTTTAATTTGCTCAGCTGAAGTCGACACTTCTACATTCACATTATGTATGACTGGTAAATTGGCGTCATTAAAACGAATATTATCTAGGTAAGCTGATAGTTTTTCAGCCGCTGGTTTCATCAGAGCGCAGTGCGAAGGAACACTAACAGGCAAAGGAAGGGCCCGTTTGGCACCCGCTTCTTTACACATTATGTTTGCGCGCTCAACTGCATTTTTATTTCCGGCTATTACAACCTGTCCAGGCGAGTTATAATTTACTGGTGCAACAATTTCACCCTGGGCAGCTTCTAGGCAGCATTGCGCAATATCACTATCCCCAAGTCCGATAATTGCCGACATCGCGCCGACGCCTGCTGGGACAGCTTCTTGCATCACATGTCCGCGGTATTCCACTAGTTTTAAAGCCGTAGAAAAATCTAAGACACCTGCACAGGTCAAGGCTGAGTATTCCCCCAAACTATGACCAGCCAATACCTTTGGAAGTTCGCCGCCTAATTCAAGCCATAAACGCCATAGGGCGACTGATGTTGCAAGCAATGCTGGCTGAGTACGATGAGTTTCGTTGAGCTTTTCAACTGGCCCATTGAAAATAAGATCACTAAGGTCGTAACCTAATGTTTGAGATGCTTCTGTTAGCGTCTCAAGTACTGAACCATGCTTTTGAGCTAATTCGGACAACATTCCCACTGTTTGTGAGCCTTGTCCGGGAAAAAGAAATGCTAAATTACTCATCTAAAATCCTGATAATAAAAGTAAACTAAAAACGTACTAAAGCGCTACCCCAAGCAAAACCACCGCCAAACGCTTCCAATAGAACCAAGTGTCCAGACTGGATTCGGCCATCTCGAACGGCTTCATCAAGGGCAATTGGAACTGATGCTGCAGATGTATTGCCATGACGTTCTAATGTCAACACTACCTTATCTAACGGCATTTTCAATTTTTTTGCTGTTGCTTTTATGATTCTAAAATTTGCTTGGTGTGGAACCAACCAATCGAGCTGCGATGCATCGACGTTATTTGCCGCAAGCGTTGTCGTCACCAACTCACTTAAACGAGTAACAGCAACTTTAAACACTTCATTGCCACTCATCGACATATAAGTTTCCATTTCGTTGCCCGATAGACCACGTTTTGGCTGAGGTAGTTTAAGCAAATCACCGTAACGACCATCAGCGTGAATATGTGTCGACATAATACCACTGGTTTCACTTGCACTTAGGATTGCGGCTCCGGCACCATCACCAAATAGAATGATTGTTCCCCGATCAGCAGGATCACACATCTGAGAGAGTCTATCGACCCCAATCACTAATGCATGTTTGACCGCACCACTCTTGACATACTGATCGGCAATACTTAAGGCATAGCAAAACCCGGCACAAGCGGCTGCAACATCGAATGCTGGAACACCAGCAATACCTAACTTAGCTTGGACTTCACAGGCCGCTGCTGGAAAGGCATTCTCGGCGGAGGTAGTCGCCAACACAATAATTCCGATATCACCTGCAGAGATACCCGAAGCTTCAATGGCTTTGAGAGCTGCAATATATGCCATATCCGATATGGTTTCGTCAGCGTTCGCTATTCGACGCTCTTTTATTCCCGTACGCTCGGTTATCCATTGGTCACTTGTTTCAACCATCAGCTCTAGATCAGCGTTTGTGCGTACTTCACGAGGAAGATAACTACCGGTGCCACTTATTCTTGAATACATGAAATAAAGATATCTCTATTGATAATTCAACTATGTATGGTCAGGCTCACCAAAATAATCAGAAAACTGATGAGCAATTTTGACCGCTACTTGTTCTTGGCTTTGTGTAATACAAAGCTCTAATGCCTGTAAAAAGCTAACTTGATCCGCATGCCCATGGCTTTTTACAACAATGGCGCGCAATCCTAACAAACTTGCGCCGTTATACTGGTCGGGGTTCAGCTTTTTTAAATTGTGTTCAACTTTAGGACGAATCCAGGAGCTGAGCAAGCGTTGCACCGGATTAAGTGATTGAACACCCACCACTTGTGCACGCATATAACGCGCTAATCCTTCAGCTGTCTTCAATGCAACGTTGCCAACAAAGCCATCACAAACAACTACATCTGCGTCCCCATCGAATAAGCGGTTGCCTTCGATATAACCAATATAGTTGAGTTGGGGCGCAAGCCTTAATTTTTGCGCACATTGACGAACAACATCATTACCCTTGATGGATTCTTTTCCAATGTTGAGTAAGGCTACTCTAGGATTGTCGATACCGAGTACACTTTTTGAAAAAACTGAGCCCATATGCGCAAACTGAATTAGTAGTTCCGCATCGCAATTGGTGTTGGCACCTAAATCTAAAAGTACCGTCGGCGAAGGTTTACCATTTGGAATTTGACTGATGAGAGCCGGACGCTCGATCCCTGATATAAGTTTGAGTTTACGTCTTGCAATTGCCATTAGCGCCCCCGTGTTACCGGCACTAAGACAAGCATCTGCTTGTTTTACTTCAACAGCATTGATTGCTAGATGCATTGACGAACCATCGCGCTGTCTCAAAACTTCAAACGGACTATCATCGTTAGTAATTTGTATTGGACTATGAATAATCTCAAGACGAGAATTGTCAAAAGACTTTGGAAGAAAGGTTTTAATCTGAGAGTCGTCGCCAAATAACTTGATGTTTAGCGAGGGATGTAACGACAGTGCCTGCATAGAAGCAGGCACTGTAATGGAGGGCCCAAAATCGCCCCCCATAGCATCAACGGCAATTGTGAGTTTAGACAAACTCGTCAATTTATTTGTTGATTACTTTATTTCCGCGGTAATAACCGTCAGCTGATACATGGTGACGACGAGTCGTTTCACCAGAAGTTGCATCAACAGAAAGAGATACGTTGTTAGTTAGCGCATCGTGTGAACGACGTTGACCACGACGAGCACGACTTACTTTACTTTTTTGAACTGCCATTTGACCGGTCTCCTAGTCTTTTTTCTTTAGTGATTCTAAAACTGCAAACGGATTTGGTTTCGCCTGCTCCTCATAAGCCGGGATCTCTCCGAACGTTTGAATGTCTGATTTAACAGCACATTCTGCCATGGGATGTTTTGCAATTAACGGCATTGCTACTATTAATTCATCTTCAAGCAACTTATGAACATTGATTTCCCCGTTTTCATTGAGCTCAAGGGGTTCATACGATTCCGGTAACGCTTCCGCTTGCTCATCATTGAAGACAGGCGAATAAGTAAACTGCACTTGTAATGGTAATTCTAGATCACCGTTACAGCGCTGGCACTCAACTCGCACATCAGTTTGCGCTTCCCCACGAATGGTCGCCAATCCTTGCGGATCGATAGCACAGTGCAACTTGACGTCAACAACTGGATTCACACTTAAACAAGCACCTTGCAAACGCTTAAGATTCTTTGACTCAACGATACCGTCATAGTCTAGGTTTCTTTTCGCAGCTCGCACTGGGTCGAGTTCTATTGGTAGCTTAACCTTTATCATAAGCCGCGCATCATATAGTTAGCACTCTGAATAGTCAAAAGAAAAAAACGAAAATAGGCCTGTTTTTGACGTAAATAATCAGGTTCAATAAACCAAGTTAATTTGAAGCCGAGAAAAGTATGACTTTGCCCATAATATTAGCGTCTACTTCTGTTTTTCGTAAACAGATATTAGACAAGTTGTCGCTAGAGTTTAAGTGTGTGGATCCCGCTTGCGACGAAAGCCCTTTAGCAGGTGAGAGTGCCGATCACCTAGTCGAACGTTTAGCTATTGCAAAAGCCAAAGCTGTTGCACAACAATTTGATGAACACCTAATCATTGGCAGCGATCAAGTCTGTGAAATTGATGGCCAAATCTTAGGCAAACCACATACCCATGAGAATGCTGTTAAACAACTACAAATGGCAAGTGGCAAGACGGTTCGGTTTTCAACTGGTTTATGTTTATTCAATAGCAAAAGCCAAAGCATACACAGCAGCGTTGAATATTTTGATGTTTGCTTCCGGAACTTAAGCAAGCAGATTATCGAAGGCTACTTACATTTAGAAAAACCCTATAAATGCGCAGGCAGCTTTAAAAGTGAAGCAGCTGGTATTGCATTATTTGAACGACTAGTAGGCGATGATCCCAATACCCTGATGGGACTACCCTTGATCAGGCTGATCAGCTTTTTTGAAGCCGAGAATGTCCGTTTATTTTCCAACAAATAGTAAAGACTCGTTTAAGACTCTATAAATGCAGTAAGGGTTTGGCGAAGCTCTTCTACAGAATCAACAATAGGATAAGCAAAGCCTTCTAAGCTTTGTTTATCCTGTGCACCGTAAGATACACCAATAGCGTGCATACCTTTATTTCGAGCCATTTCTAAATCAAAGCTGGCATCACCAACCATTATCGCTTGCTCAACATCGCATTCAAGTTGATCAAGAATTTGCGTTAACATTAGTGGATCGGGTTTAGAACGTGCTTGATCGGCTCCGCGATGGGCGTTAAACAAATGCAGCGTTTGGCTTTGGCGCATAACTCTATCTAAACCGTTATGACCTTTACCGGTTGCAACGGCTAGTAAACAACCCCGCTCTACTAGCATTTCTAACAAGTCACGTATGCCAGGGTACAATTGACTCGGGTTTGAGGTCTCAATTGATAAGTAATGGCGTTTATAGCTTTCAATTAAAGCCTCATCTGCAGCTTTTGATAAAGCACCAAATAAAACTGTATTGGCTTTGCTTAAGCTTAAACCAATGATGGACTTTACTTGCTCGTCGCTAGGCTCACGTAGATTGAGCTCCCGTGCACACGCCTGCATCGCTTTGACGATGCTATGCAGCGAATCCATTAAGGTGCCGTCCCAATCAAACACCACTAATTTACGTTGCATCCCCTACCCTTATTAACAAAACTTATTTAGCCAAGGTATCAATAACTGATTTGAGTTCTGCATCCAATGGGGCTTCTAAGAACATCATTTCACCGGTTGCTGGATTTTCAAAGCGCAATTTCCATGCATGTAGAAACAAACGCTTTAATCCAAATTGCTTACTCAATTCTAAGTCTTCACGTTGACAATATTTGTCATCGCCTGCAATAACGTGTCCTTGGCAAAGAGTATGAACACGGATTTGATGGGTCCGTCCAGTCACAGGACTTGCCTTGACCAAGGTCATATCACCAAACTGACGTTCGATTTTGAAACGTGTTAACGACGGTTTACCTTCGGTATAGTCAACTTTTACCATACGCTCACCCGAAGCCAGCACGTTTTTAGCCAGCGGCTCTTCGACTTGTCTGGTAGTTTTGGGCCATATCCCGTGGACTAGCGCCAAGTAATCTTTTTGAACAGTTTTCTCACGTAATTGTGCATGTAATGCACGTAATACGCTGCGTTTTTTGGCCACCATAATTAGGCCAGATGTATCCCGATCCAAACGATGGACCAATTCAAAATAATGTTGTTCAGGTCGAAGACTTCTGAGCGCTTCAATCATGCCAAATTTTAGGCCGCTGCCTCCGTGAACAGCTAAGCCTGATGGTTTGTTTAAAACTAATACACCGTCATCTTCGTAGACGACACAATGCTCTAAGTTCTTTACTTGAGCCAAATTTGCGGAGGGGCCTTCAGTTGCCTCTGCGACGCGGACAGGTGGGACCCGAAGTATATCTCCGGGAGCGAGTTTGGTTTCGGGTTTAACCCGTTTTTTATTAATTCGTACTTCACCTTTTCGAATGATGCGATACACCTTACTTTTAGGTACTCCTTTAAGAGTACGAAAAAGGAAGTTATCTACCCGTTGACCGGATTCATCTTCACTAATAGTGAGGTTTTGAACTTTGCTTGTATCAATTTTCATACGCTTAGTTTAACACGAGGCTTAAATAATTTGCTGTAAAAATGCTGCTTTGCTATATTTACAGCGCTGTAACAGCCAAATTAAGCAATTTAGGCTTAGCTGTTCAGAATTAGACCGCAAGTGCGGAGGCTCCTAAACATGCCTTCCTCGGTCATTTAACTATAAAAATATAATGATACGGCAGCGAATATCTGCCTTGAAAGCGAAACGAATCCATTAAGCAACATAGCCCATAAGGTTATGTTTTTAGTACGACGTGCCACGAGCGCCTTAGACAGAGCGAACCAAACCGAGAGGTTTTATTCTTTTATATCTCTGCATAAAACACTAGGCCAGGCCTTTTGAGACAGTTAATAGCTGCTTTGTTTCATTAAAAACAAGGCAATAAAATGAAACGTATGTTAATCAATGCGATGCAACTCGAAGAGATGCGCGTCGCACTAGTCGATGGACAACGACTATATGACCTGGACATAGAAAGCCCAGGGCATGAACAAAAAAAGGCAAACATCTATAAAGGTAAAATTACTCGAGTAGAACCTAGCCTCGAAGCAGCATTTGTAGATTACGGCGCTGAACGTCACGGTTTCCTTCCAATGAAAGAAATCGCACGTGAGTACTTCCCCGACGGTTACGTTTATCAAGGCCGTCCAAATATCAAAGAAGTAATCCGTGAAGGCCAAGAAGTTATTGTTCAAATTGATAAAGAAGAGCGTGGCAACAAAGGTGCAGCGTTAACAACTTTTATCAGTCTTGCTGGCAGCTATCTTGTATTGATGCCTAACAACCCTCGTGCTGGCGGTATCTCTCGTCGAATCGAAGGTGACGAACGCACTGAATTAAAAACTGCAATGAATGGATTAGAAGTGCCTAAGGGCATGGGACTAATTGTTCGTACTGCTGGTGTTGGCAAATCCGCTGAAGAACTAGAATGGGACTTAAACGTTCTACTAAACCATTGGGGTGCAATTAAAGAAGCCTCTGAAACACGCCCTGCTCCCTTCTTGATCCACCAAGAAAGCAATGTAATTGTGCGCGCAATACGCGATTACTTACGTCGCGATGTTGGTGAAATTCTTATTGATAATGCTGATATTTTTGAGCAAGCGAAAACTCATATAAGCCTAGTTCGCCCTGATTTCGTCAATCGTGTAAAACGCTACGACGGCGAAGTTCCGATGTTCAATCATTATCAGATTGAGTCTCAAATTGAATCAGCTTTCCAACGTGAAGTCCGTCTTCCATCTGGTGGCTCGATCGTTATCGACCCAACTGAAGCCCTAACCTCTATTGATATTAACTCTGCACGAGCAACCCGCGGTGGTGATATCGAAGAAACTGCACTTCAAACCAACCTTGAGGCGGCAGACGAAATAGCTCGTCAATTAAGACTACGTGACCTTGGTGGCTTGATTGTTATCGATTATATCGATATGACCCCGGTTCGTAATCAACGAGAAGTTGAAAACCGCTTTAGAGATGCAGTCCGTCAAGATCGCGCACGCATTCAAATTGGCCGTATCTCACGTTTTGGTCTACTAGAGCTCAGCCGTCAGCGCTTGCGCCCGTCTTTAGGTGAATCAAGTACTCACATATGCCCGCGTTGTAGCGGCCAAGGCACCATTCGTGATAACGAATCCCTAGCTCTGTCTATATTACGCCTACTTGAAGAAGAAGCGTTAAAAGAAAACACCAGCGAAGTCCAAGCTCAAGTTCCGGTACCTGTCGCTGCATATTTGCTAAATGAAAAACGCGAAGTCATTACCGGCTTAGAGCGCCGTCAAGATGTTCGTTTAATTATCATTCCTAATCAACATATGGAAACCCCACACTACGACGTACAGCGAGTACGCAGTGGTGAAGAAAACGAACTTGCTAGCTTCCAGCTAACAAGTGGTTCACCAAGTCCGGTATACCAACCGAGCTCAACTGAGCCTACAACTCCTGCTGAGAAGCCTGTATTACAAGGCTTTAGTGCTCCAGCGGCACCTGTAGTTAAAGAAACTCCAGTTGCGCCGGCTAAACCTGCAGCTGCTGCTAAGCCTGCTCCAAGCGCTACTCAAACTCCCGTGGTGCATAGTGAGTCAGGATTAAGCAAACTGCTTAAGTTTGTTAGTGGGTTGTTCTCAAAACCTGAATCAGAAGAAAAGCAAGTCGAAGAAGAGAAGCGCGAAAAACAAGAAAAACCAGCTCCTCGTCAGAATCGTAATAACCGCAATAATCGCAAACGTAAGCCACGTAGTCGTGTTGAGCAAGACGATAAACGCGAGCAAAACGATGAACAAAGTGGTGAAGCAACTAACTCAACGCCAAAACCAACTCGTCAGCGTAATCCGCGTAATGCACGTAATAAAACCAACGCCAAATCTGAAACTAGTAAAGTTGAAGATACAGCGACTGAAGTAAAAGCTGCTCCAACAGAGAAGTCTGAACAGAAAAAGACTCAAGTACAGGCTAGACGTGCTCGACGTAATTTACGTAAGAAAGTTCGCGTAAATGAAAAACCTTTATCTGTAGCTGCTCAAAAAGAAATCGACGATAAAGTCGTTAGTGATCAAGCTGAAGTAGCTGAGGCAGCAAACAAAGCTGTTGAATCAGTTACTCCAAGCTCAAATGACGAGTCAGTACAACAAAGCCCGGTACCGGTTTCTGAAACTCAAACGAGTTCAACGGTAAATGATGCAAGCAGCGAAGATGGCGAAGCAAAACCGGCACGTAGTCGTCGTCGACGCACTCGTAGTGGAGCTCCAGGGTCTCGTAAGCGTTTTGCTGATATGCCTAAGTCAGAGCTTAATGAGGACCAAAGTTCCGTCGATGCAAACCAAGAAGTTGAAGCACGCTACCCAGATGAAGTTGCAAGTCCTAAGACAGATGTAGCTTCTCAGGAGCAAGTACAAGCTACTGAATCTGCCTCGACTCAAGCCATTGTTGAACCAGCTAAGCCGGTTGAAAAAGTAGCCACAACCGAAGCTAAACAAGTTTCTGTAGCTAGCTCATCTAAACCAGCTAAGGCAAAACAACGTATTAGTGCAGTTGCAACTAAGCCTGCAATGCCTAAGCGCGCCGAGACCAGTGATGCGCCGAAACAAGAAAGAGTTGAAGTGAAGTTGGAGTCGACGCCAGTGGTAAGTAAAGCGCGTACTGCTCACGCACCTTATTCTCCTTCTAAAGCGACAAAATCTGAACCAGTAGTTGAAACGCCTGTCGAAGCAGCTAAAGCAGCGCCAGTTGTTGAAGCCCCTGTCGAAGCAGCTCAACCAGCGCCAGTTGTTGAAGCCACTGTCGAATCAGCTAAACCAGCGCCAGTTGTTGAAACCCCTGTCGAAGCAGCTAAAGCAGCGCCAGTAGTTGAAGCCCCTGTCGAAGCAGCTAAAGCAGCCCCAGTAGTTGAAGCCCCTGTCGAAGCAGCTAAACCAGCGCCAGTAGTTGAAACCCCTGTCGAAGCAGCTATAGCAGAGCCCGTTGCTGAAGCCTCTGTCGAAGCAATTAAAGCTGAGCCAGTTGTTGAAGCCCCTGTCGAAGCAATTAAAGCTGAGCCAGTTGTTGAAGCCCCTGTCGAAGCAACTAAAGCTGAGCCAGTTGCAGAAGCGATAGTATCCGATAGCCAACAGCCTAAAGCTAAGGTCAAGACCAACGCTCCTAAAAAAGCTAAATCGCTCAAGTTTCAAGGTAGCTCGAGCGCTGAAATGACTAAGCCGGCAACCGTGGAAGTAAAAGAAAGACCTCCGGTTGAAGTAAAAGAGTATGTACGTAGTGTTGAAACTATGGATGCTCGCTCTGCCGGCAAACAAGGCGCAAAAGAAAACGCCTCTGTAGGTATGACTAAACCAAAGTTTTAGTACTTAGGCGCTACTAATAAAGAGCCCGCATTAGCGGGCTTTTTTGTAGTTATTCGTTGTGTCATAAGCCTATGCGAGCTGCTGGTATACTTTAGAAACGAATACTGAGCTTTGATATCTTCAGTTTTGGTGGATTCAAACTGGGTTATCAAATAGCCCTCTTTAATGCACTTCATCCAATAATACCAATCCCTTTATATTTTTGGTCTTTTACTTGTTGTACTAAAACGCTTAGCTTTAGGAAGAACTCACAGTTATTAGCGGTCTAATGACAAGAGTTATGACGACAAGATTGGTGTTTTAGTCAAACAATAGTGAGCAATAAATTACTGTGATTGGTATAAATATTTACTCCATTGGCTAAGTGCTAAACATAGCTTTATTCTTTCTTATCGTTGTAAGGCCAATTTTGATCTCAGATCAGTTCAGATGTATACCGATCTTGTATGCGCGACCAAAATTATTGCTGTTCCTGCCAAGCTTTGGCTTTATTAATCAACGGTACGATACTCGATCCTTGTACCAAAATAGAAAAGAACACAACGGCGTAGGTCATGACTAACAAAATTTCTCTAACATCAATTTGTTTCTCTGGAAAGACCATCACACCAGCAGGTATTGACATAGCCATGGCTAAGGCGAGTCCTCCCCTAAGGCCTCCCCAACTCAAAATAGAAATCGAATATGGATTGTAACGTCGGAAAGGTTTAAAGCTGAAATAACAAAGCTTAACACTGAGATAACGAGCAATTAAGACTAGTGGCACGGCTATCACCATGAGGATCCAATCTTCGGAATGAAAGGTAAATTGAAGCATACTTAAGCCAATCAACAAGAATAGTATTCCGTTTAAGAACTCATCTATTAGCTCCCAAAAATGGTCTAATAGTTGTTTGCTCTCCTCCGAGAAACCTTTGATTCGAGTCACATTACCTATAATGATGCCCGAAACCACCATGGCTAAAGGTCCAGAAACTTCAATAACGCTAGCAAAAACATAACCTGCGCTCGGGATCCCTATGGTTAAAAGTAGTTCCATAGAGTGGTCATTGGTTGAACTTATAAGATAATGAAAAACTAAACCTAAGAGTGCTCCATAAACAATGCCACCAATCGCTTCATGAACAAACAATTCGGTAATACTAGCCACAGTTGGCTCTGTTCCCAGAAAAGCTATGCTATACAGTGTTACGAAAATGACTAAGCCAAAGCCGTCGTTAAATAGCGATTCTCCCTCGATTTGCGTTGAAATACGCTTAGGAGCTTCTAAGTTTTTGACAATTGCTAATACGGCGATGGGATCTGTTGGAGATATTAGCGCACCAAAGAGTAAACAATAAATGAGCCCAAATTCGACATTCCAGAGTTGGCAAATGTAGTACAGACCAAAGCCAACAACGCAGGTTGAAATCAAAGTTGCTACGATAGCAAGTATGCAAATCTCCCACCTTTGGTCTTTAAGGTTGTCCAGCTTAATGCCTAAACCACCGGCAAAAAGTAGAAAACCAAGAACACCATCTAAAAGAAAACTCTTAAAGTCTACATTGTCTAGTAGGTGAGAAGCTGCTTGCTTTAATGGTGAAAAACCAAATTGGCCTAATATAATAATCAACAAGGATATAATTAATGCACCAGCTGTGATTGCAATCGTGCTTTGCATTTTTCCTATTTTACTATTGAGATAAGCGATAGAAATAGCCATCGCCCCTAAAAAGCATAGTGTTGTATATACGGTCATCGTTTGTTCTTAGCTATTACCTATGTATTAGTAGTAGCATACTTTAGCGGGCGTAATGTACAAAATACGGTTAAAACAAAAACTTAATTGATAGGCAAAAGGACAACAAAACGTCGCTTTGTTGTTTCTAACGAGAACTGTGGAGGGGAGCGAAGATGTGACTAATTCAAAAACGAATCCCGTAGGATTCGCTCTGCGGTAGATCATAATGTTTTAACGAAGCCTTCACAGGCGTCTTCTAGTAAGTCCAAAACAAGTTCAAAGCCTCGTTTACCACCATAGTATGGATCGGGAACTTCATCGAAACTAGATTCAGTAAAACTCATTATCCGCTTAATTTTTTGTTCAGCCGATGCTGGAGCCTGTTCAAGCAAATCGCGGAAGTTTCGTTCATCCGACGCCAAAATGACATCAAAGCGTTGAAAGTCCTTTGCTATGACTGGTCTTGATTTAAATCCTTTCATAGAATAACCACGCTGCTGCGCGCAACTGAGTCCTCTTGGATCAGGCTTTTGACCCTTTAAGGCATGAGTACCCGCCGAATCGACTTCAGCGAGGATACCATATTGGGCTAGCTTTGCCTCAAGCACGGCTTGTGCACTTGGAGAACGACAAATATTCCCCATGCACACAACCAGGATCTTTAGTTTTTGATTATCCGCCAAGTAAACCACCTAAACCTTTAAGCAGTTGCTTCTTAGGATCACTATCGTCTGCGGCGTCAAGACCGAGTTCTTTCTCCAGTCGATTTTGTATTTCTTTCTTAGCACTACCTTCAAGAAGTTTTTTCATATCAACTTCATAACTGGGTTGACTCCAACTACCCTTGATATGCAAGGGAATACTAATGCCTTCCAAATCGTTCTTACCACCTTGTCCCTCGAGACTGGCGACAACTTTAGTGGTCAAATTAAAATTAATAGATTCGTTAACTAAATGGGTATTCCCTTTGCCATCAATACGAAGTAAAGGAGAGCTCATCTGCATTTTACTGACATTAGCACGTTGCTTAGCAAAGTTTCCTTGCAATAACAGCTCACTAAAGTCTGTCTTTTGCTCTTGTTCCGCTGCAGTTGACTTAGATCCCGAGAAGGCCGCTTTAGCGTTGCGAATCATTTGAGCAACATTAACGCCATGATACGCGCCATCAGCAAATGTAAATGCGAATGGTCCACTTAGACTGCTACGCACATTAGGAGTACTTAAGCCTTTGACCTTAACATCCATTGCTATCGCTAGGTTTCCAGATAGTTTATCGAAGTCAGCAAAAGCTTTTAACATTGGTCGTGCAGCGACCTTTTTAACATCCAGAGTAAGCGCGGCAGTATGCGGCTTTGGATTTGAATCTAGGTTGGCTACGGCTGACAAACTGCCATTAAACATCTTAGCTTTTAGTGTATTAACCTTAAGCACACCCGATTCTACAACGACTTTTGCTAGAACAACGCTTAAAGTTGTTTGCTCTATCATAAGACTATCCACTTCAAGGCTGCCATTGAGATCAAAACTTTGCAAAACACTAAGGTCAGGTTCTTGATTAGTCGCTGCTGATTGGCTATCGCCTTCTTTTGGTTCTTTCTCGCTCTGATCAGTCGATGATGTCGAACTATCAGTGGGTGACTGACTATCGCTAGCGGCCATATACGGGCGCAAATCGAGCTTCTTGCTGGCAAGGGCAAACACAATACTTGGTTTTGCGGCGTAATTTATTTGAACATTACCATCAAGTTTATTGTTGGCGTCGACTCGTAAATTTAATCCCTCTAAATTTAGCAGGCTAGCATTTGTGTCCAGATAACCTTTGGCATCAACCGCAGTATCAAGTTTGCCACCGACAAACATATCGCCTTTACCTTTAAGACTTAATTCAAATTGGCTAAGGTCTATACGGCTTAGATCTTCAGCCGGAACAAGTTCTGTCATGAGGCTTAGGTCTATACTTGCACCTGGTACTTGTACAGGGCTTGTGAGGCTTAATCGATTAGATTTACCTAAGCCCTCGCCATTAATGGTAAGTTGTAGAGGTCCAAGACGAGTTTGTTCGCCTTGATTATCAATGAGCACCTGCCCATCATTGATAAGTAATTTGCTAAGAACTAACTCCCATGGTTCTGAAGGGGCATTGGATTCGCTTGGTGCTTCACTTGTCGCTGTTGCTTCTTCTGCATTTGGTTTAGCTTTCAAATCATCAAAGTTGGTAATGCCTTGTCCGTTTGTCACATAACGAATGCTCGGATTTTGTAGTGCTATTTGATCGATTAACAGCTGATTGGACAAAAGCGGCATCAGTTGAACAGCTACGATTAGGCTATCAACACTAAGCGTGTCTTCCTTACTGAAGTTCGGGTTATCTTTAAGTGCAACTTTCTCTATTTTAAGGCCTAAACTTGGATAAATACTTAAGGACAAATCACCTTCAATGATTAGTTCACGGCCGATATGTTGTTGTACTTGGTCGATAGCTAATTGTTTAATCTTTCCCGAGTTTAGATAAGCGTTAATGCCTACAACACACAATCCTAGTGCAACTACGATTGCAACTAGGACGTAAATAAGTTTTTTCATGTTAAATCCTTTTAAGCAAAAATGAGTAGGAATTAGTCTTGGTTAATTCGGCTAGCAACAGCACCTGACTGACCTTTGTATTTAGCATCACTCCGCTTGTTGTAAGGCCTAGTTGCTGGAGCTGAAAGCGTTTCAAAGTTTAAAGCTCCAATACACATGTTGGGCCGCAGCGCTAATGGAAGTTTTCCAGAATTATAAAACTCAAGCACAATACGTCCTGACCAGCCTGGATCGATACGATGTGCCGTGACATGTACCATTAAACCAAGACGAGCTAGTGATGAGCGCCCATCTAACCATCCAACTATATCTGCAGGCAAGGTGACATGCTCTAAGGTAACCGCTAAAGCGAGTTCACCTGGGTGTAAAAAGAAAGCACCGCCCTCTTCAATCACAATTTCGTCGCTCATTACTTTTTCGAGTTGTTCACTCACTTGTTCACGAGGCCCACTGAGATCGATAAACGGAGCGGTGTGGTCGTTGAAAACACGAAACTCTTTACCCAAACGTACGTCAACACTCACACCGGTTATGGAGGAGTCTTCTGGGCGAGGCTCAATAATGATTGCACCTTTATCTAAATAATCGATGATATGTTGATCTGATAAACGCATAGTTACTTCTCTGCTAATAGGTGGCGAATTCGTGTATTAATGATATCAATAGCAATACGGTTTTTACCCCCGCGAGGAATGATGACGTCGGCGTGTTGCTTTGACGGTTCGATAAAACGTAAGAACATTGGGCGTACAGTCATGTGGTACTGCGCGAGTACACCGTCTAATGAACGGCCCCGTTCTTTCATATCCCTTTGAATGCGTCGCGCTAAACAAATATCTAAGGGCGTATCCATAAAGATAGTAGTATCGAGTTTTTCGCGAATTGAACTTGAACTTAGTAGTAAAATCCCTTCAACAATGATGACTTGGGTTGGTTTTACAGTTTTGGTAGTTTTAAGACGAGTATGGGTTTGATAACAGTACTGTGGCAGTTCAATGCTTTCCCCATTTTTCAATTGCTCTACTTGTTTAACAAGTAATTCATGATCCAATGACGACGGATGGTCATAGTTGGTTTTAACGCGGTCTTCCATTGACAGATGATCTTGCGGCTTATAGTAATTGTCTTCATTAATGACACAGATCCCGCCTTTTCCGTACTCAGCCCGGATTTCATCTACAATGGTTCTAGCAAATAAACTCTTACCTGAGGCAGACGCCCCTGCAATGCCAATAGCGACACATCTACTTTGTGAAAGACTCATAACAACTCATTTTAGGAATTTGTGCTAAGTATAGGTGTAATCTCGATTCAGGTCACGGACTTAGTATCTATCTGGAGGCTTTAAAAGCCTAGGAAAGCACTAGAATATCCGCTATTATTTGTCGCTTGATTTTGTTCCCATTTCCTCGACATTTTGGCCTGTTTATGACTCTTGAAAATCGTCAAATCTTAGTAACTTCTGCTCTACCTTATGCCAACGGTTCAATTCACTTGGGCCATATGCTAGAGCATATCCAAACTGATATTTGGGTTCGTTTCCAAAAATTACGCGGCAACCAGTGCATTTATGTTTGTGCCGATGACGCACATGGCACGCCTATCATGCTTAAAGCACAAGAATTGGGTATAAGCCCAGAGCAAATGATTGACGATACTCGTATCGAACATATGGCCGATTTTTCAGACTTTTTGATTGAGTACGATAACTACCATTCAACACATAGCGACGAAAACCGTGAACTGTCAGAGTTAATCTACAATCGACTTAATGACGCCGGGCACATAAAGACCCGAACAATTTCTCAATTGTATGACCCAGAAAAGCAAATGTTTTTGCCTGACCGCTTTGTTAAAGGTAGCTGTCCAAAGTGTGGTAGCGAAGACCAAAATGGTGATAACTGTGACAATTGTGGTGAAACATATAGCCCTACGGATCTTGTTAACCCACGCTCTGTTGTTTCTGGCGCAACACCTATTTTGAAAGATTCAGAGCACTACTTTTTCGACTTACCAGCTTTCTCTGACATGCTAAGTGAATGGACAAAATCTGACTCACTACAATCCGAGATGTCAAACAAACTAGCTGAATGGTTTGAGCAAGGACTACAGCAATGGGATATTAGCCGCGATGCTCCCTACTTTGGATTCCAAATACCAGGCACTGAAAACAAGTTTTTCTATGTTTGGCTAGATGCACCAATCGGCTACATGGGGAGTTTAAAAAACCTATGTGATAAATCAGAAGGCCTTAATTTTGACGACTTTTGGGCCAAAGACTCAAAAGCCGAGGTTTACCACTTCATTGGCAAAGATATTATTTACTTTCATAGCCTATTCTGGCCTGCAATGCTTGAAGGTGCGGGTTTTAGAAAACCCACTAGCGTATACGCCCATGGGTATGTAACCGTCAATGGCGCAAAAATGTCTAAGTCTCGTGGTACCTTCATTAAAGCGCGTACTTACCTAGACCATTTGCAGCCAGAATATCTGCGTTATTATTATGCAGCTAAACTTAACAGTCGGATTGATGATCTCGACTTAAACCTCGAAGATTTCACCCAGCGGGTAAACTCTGACTTGGTTGGTAAGGTTGTAAATATAGCGTCACGTACAGCTGGCTTTATTACCAAGCGCTTTGATGGACAGCTTTCAAGTGAGCTTTCTAATCCACAACTTCTGGCTGAGTTTGTTAGCGCACAAGCCACGGTTGCCAAATACTATGAAGAGCGTGAGTTTAGCAAAGCTATACGCGAAATAATGGCGCTTGCTGACAAAGCTAACCAATACATAGCGGAGCTAGCTCCATGGCAATTAGTTAAAGATCCAGAACAGCAACAACTAGCGCACCAAGTATGTAGTCTTTCACTGAATCTATTTAAAGTACTCATGACTTACTTAAAACCGATTCTTCCTCAACTGGCAAAGCAAGTTGAAGAATTTATGTTAGTTGAACTTCGCTGGGATAACTTAGAGCAAACTCTGCTTTCGCACCAAATTAATCCATTCAAAGCCTTGATACAGCGCATCGATCCAAAGTTGGTTGCGGCTATGGTTGAAGACTCCAAACAAGAGGTTGAAGCCGGTCAAGCCAAAGCTGAGCCAAAGGCTGCTAAACCAAAGAAAGCAAGCGCTAACAAGGTGAGCGACGACACGATAGCTGCAGAAATTAATTTTGATGATTTCGCTAAAGTTGATATGCGCGTAGCCCGTATCGTTAAAGCAGAACATGTTGCCGAAGCTGACAAGCTATTGAAACTTCAGCTAGACATTGGCGGTGAAACTCGACAAGTGTTTGCCGGCATCAAATCAGCGTATTCTCCAGAACAGCTTGAAGGTAAGCTAACCGTTATGGTTGCCAATCTAGCGCCACGAAAAATGCGTTTTGGCATGTCTGAAGGCATGGTATTAGCCGCTGGCCCAGGTGGTGAAGAACTTTGGATACTGAGCCCCGATGAAGGCGCTCAGCCAGGAATGCGCATTATGTAGTTTTTAAAACCGCCATTAATGGCGGTTTTTTTTATTCACAAGAAAATCCCTTAACTGAGCCCTCATAGTCTTGATACGTCAAAGCTAAAGCCGTAACTCTAGCGGCTGGAGAGCCGGTTTTGAGCCATAACGCTAATTTGCCTAAAGCGTCTTGCTCGCCTACAGCTAACACTTCGACACTACCGTCGTTTAAGTTTTTAGCATAGCCGCATAAGCCCAAGCGAAGCGCTTGATCAGCTGTAAAGTAGCGAAACCCAACGCCTTGAACATGTCCTTTTACAATAGCTCTAAAACTGTGCATACGCTTCAAGCTCCGTCTAAACGTAGTTATCACCTACAGAATAGGCAATTGTTTGACTTATTTCTGTAAGCGAGCGTCCACTTTGAATTCTAAGTTGGTTAAAGTAAGCTTGCACAGCGCGCATATCTCGCTGGGAACTCGGCGTTTTTTCAACGACGCCTTGGGCAATTAGCTGGCTGGTAACATCGTTGGATAACACAAAAGCATCTTTCCCCATTCGGCGCATGCTATATGCTGCAGTATTGCCACCTAAACGTGCCCCTTGTTTCTTTAGCATTAAACATAAGCCTACAAAGTCGTCATCAGGCCATTGGGCAATAAATTTTGCGAAACTACCATGTTCGATTGCCAGGCGATGTATCAACTGGGCATTGTGACTCACGGTACTAATTTTTTGCAGGTTTCTGACAATGCTAGCATCGCTGGCTAAGCGCTCAATATGCTGCTCATTGAGTAGTAGCATTTTCTCAATTTCAAAGCCAAAAAATGCACGTTCAAAATTGGGCCATTTGTTGTCGATAACACGCCAAACAAAACCTGACTTAAATATGCTACTGGTGAATGTAGACAACCATCGGTCATCTGGGATCATCGAAAGTTGTTCTTTAGACAAAGGCTGTTGTAGCAAGGATTCTAAATTTGCTTGCGATCCTTTGCGTTGAACCGCTCGTTTCCATATAGAATCGAAGTTTTCAGACTGGACTGTTGTCACACTGCACTGCCTTGCATTTGTTAGTTTATCACTGTAGAAATAGTTTACTTTACCATATTTGTACCAGACTAATGACCGAGCTTCGCTATATTGAACACTACCCAGAACACCTTGTAGAATCTATTCGACAACTCGCTGAGCAACAACGCTTAGGCATGTACCTCGCTGATAAATATCCTAATAGTCATGAAGTAAATAGTGACAAAGCACTCAGGGAATTTACTATTAACTACAAGAATACCTTCTTAAGGCAATCCGCTCCCCTTAGTAAAGTAGTATTTGACCCTAAACTCCATGTAGTCAAACATGCTTTGGGTTTACATAGTGTGGTGAGTCGGGTTCAAGGTAGTAAACTAAAATCCAAAAATGAAATTCGTATTAGCAGTCTATTTAAGCAAGGGGCTATCGAGTTTTTAGAAATGATTGTCGTTCATGAACTTGCTCACCTTAAACAGCGCCAACATAACAAGGCATTTTACCAGCTTTGTGAGCATATGCTGCCCAACTATCATCAGTTAGAATTCGACTTCAGGGTTTACCTCTGCCACCAAGAAAGCACTCTAAAATGACGTTCTATAGGCTTAATCTAAAATAACGATGGCTCGCTTCACTGCTTTTGAAGTGTTCTACAGCGACAAAACCCAAACGATTTAAGGTGCTACAAAGGCTTTTGCCGCGACCATTACATACAAGATGTAGCAAGTTTGCACCGCTTCGTTGTGCTTTTAACATCGCGTAGTCGACCATTTGCTGGGAAATACCCGTAGAGGCATAGTCCGAATGTACCGAAAGCTTTTCAATATATAGTGCTTTGTCACCATCATCGAAGTTATAAGGAAGGCTTGGATTTTGCTCTTTAAGTATCATCGCTGCAACGGCTATTTTTCCCGAGAAGGCCAAAATAAGTTCGTCTAATCGATGTCGGGCTAACAAATGATGTGGGGTAATTTGATCACATTCCCACTGCACGTCATCCTTGCCTTCAAAACGATCTGCGGCATTCATTAAAACTTCACAAAATTGATACAATTCCAGGCTGTGTGTTGGTCGTATTTCGAGACTAATTTTGGCGCTCGTCTGCGTATCTGCAGCTATCATGTTAAATCCCTCATCCTTAAGGTAGCGAAGATGTTACAGAAATGATGCAAGAAATAAAAGTTAAAAGTGAGATATTGCTCTAAATAAAATTTTGCTAAACTAGGCACCTATTTATCAACAAGGATTTTTCATGGGATGTTGTGATCAACCAGGTTTATTGCCCTTAGCTCAGGCATTGGAGCAAATGCAACTGATATTGTCAGACGTACTGGAAATTGAAACAATTCCGCTAGCTATGGCTTATGATCGGGTCTTAGCACAAGACATTACATCTCCCATAAATGTTCCGAGTTTTAACAATTCAGCGATGGATGGTTACGCACTTCGTCATCAAGATTTAACTACCCCAGGGCAACAACTACCCTTGAGTGGTCGCATATATGCCGGTGATAGCGACATCGAAGCCTTAATACCGGGCACATGTATGCGGATTATGACCGGTGCTCCAATGCCTAATGGTGCGGACACTGTGGTTATGCAAGAAGAAACCAACGCAGACAATGATGCGATTACTTTTAACCAGCTCGCAAGGCTAGGTCAAAACGTGCGTTACAAAGGTAGTGAACTAAAGGTTTCTGATTTCGCCCTCGGAAAAGGAGTACGTCTAAAGCCAGCACAAATCGCTTTACTAGCAAACCTTGGTATTGCTGAAGTGCAAGTAAAACGCTTGCTAAAAGTTGCATTTTTCTCAACTGGTGACGAACTTCAAGCGCTGGGAAAACCCCTCGCTTCAGGTCAGATATACGACAGTAATCGCTATGCGGTTGCCGCGTTGCTAACTTCGTTGCCATGCGAGCTAATTGACATGGGCGTTATCCCCGATGATTTAGAGCTATTACGCAGTGCATTTCGTTTGGCGGACCAACAAGCTGACTTGGTGATCAGTAGCGGTGGCGTATCCGTTGGTGAGGCTGACTTCACGAAACAAGTACTTGATGAACAAGGCGAAATTAACTTTTGGAAACTAGCCATAAAGCCTGGTAAACCGCTCGCGTTTGGTCAATTAGACAATAGTGTTTTTCTTGGATTACCAGGTAATCCTGTCAGCGCTTTAGTCACCTTATATAAAGTTGGCGTCCCTTGTATCGCAGCCCTGTGTGGTTGGAATTATCAGTCAGCGCTCACCAGTCCAGCAATCTGCGACGATAGCTTAAGTAAACGTCCAGGACGACAGGATTTTCAACGAGGTGTCGCTTACCTCGATGACACCGGTCAACTACGAGTGCGAACAACTGGTGCGCAAGGTAGCGCTCTGCCAACGAGTTTAAGTTCAGGAAACTGTTTTGTTGTGTTAGAGAACGAGCGTGCTAGCGTAAGCCCTGGAGAGACGGTTCAGGTTGAGTTATTTAAAGGCATTTTAGAAGACTAGTTAAGCCAGTTAAAACTAAAACAGGCGCTGCAAGCGCCTATTTTTTTGCCCAACGCTCCACCGCTTGGCTATCGCTATCGCGATGAGATACCCAAGCGGTATTGTCACTACCCTGCTCTTTTTTCCAAAATGGTGCTCTGGTTTTTAGCGCATCCATCACAAACTCGCAGGCTTGAAATGCATCGCCACGATGCGCACTACTTACGCCAACAAATACAATCGCTTCGTTAACGTCAAGCACACCAACTCGGTGTACAACGTCCAGTCCATTGATATCAAATCGCTCGATGGCTTCAAGGTTAATTTGTTCGAGCACCTTTTCTGTCATACCTGGATAATGCTCAAGTTCTAAGCTTTGAATGGTTTGACCAAGGTTCATGTCCCGCACATGACCAACAAAAGTCACTACAGCACCAGCGCTTGAATTACTGGCAAGCGATGCATAACGCTCGGCAACATCAAACACTTGGGTTTGCACACTTACGCGACTAAAGGTCATTTATCCACCCGTTACTGGTGGGAAAATTGCAACTTCACAATTCTGAGAGATGAGGTCTGTAACTTGTGCCTGCTCTTGGTCAATAGCAAAACAAAGGTCAGGGCTGCTTAGAGCGTCACGCCAACTCGGGTTTTGATGCTGAAGGTAATCCAACACGGTCTGGATACTTGTAGGTGTCTCAAGCGCGTCCGAAGAGAGCTGAACCTTTGACTGTCCAAGTTGCTCACGTAAACGAGCAAAAAAAAGTATTTGAATCATAGGTGTGACTCCTGCGCAGAATTAGCGCGATACGTCCCAGATTTACCGCCGTCTTTCTCTAACAAATGCAAACCGTCAATGGTAATGTCTTTTTGAACAGCTTTACACATGTCATAAACCGTTAACGCAGCAACGCTAGCACCGGTTAGAGCTTCCATCTCAACACCCGTCTGTCCACTAAGTTTGCACAAGCAGCTGATAATCAGACTATTGTCCTGATGGTTAGCTTCGATATCAATGGCAACTTTACTTAGCATCAGTGGATGGCACAGCGGTATCAAGTCACTGGTTTTTTTAGCGGCTTGAATACCTGCAATTCGAGCGGTAGTTAGCACATCACCTTTTGGGTGCTGCCCATCAATGATCATGGCAAGTGTATCCTTGCGCATCAACACTGTGACTTGTGCTATAGCTTGGCGTTGTGTGATGTTCTTATCCGCAACATCAACCATATTGACACGACCAGCGGCATCAACATGGCTTAATTCATTTGAGTCAGTCAAGGCTTATTCCTAAGCTTTAAGATGGGGGGCAAAATTACAAGGTTTTTGACGGGAGTCTAATTGCTCTAGCAATATTTTTTGCCACGCCGTTTTACATGCATTGGTCGAACCAGGAACACAAAAAACACCAGTACGATTGATAAATCCTGCTAATGCACGACTCTGAACCGTCGAAGTACCGATTTCAGTGTATGAAATTTGTCTAAATAGCTCTCCAAAGCCTTCGATATCTTTATCAAACAAAATACTCACTGCTTCTGGAGTATTGTCACGAACCGTAAAACCAGTGCCGCCAGTGGTTAAAATTACCTGAATTTCTGGATTGATTACCCATTGACTAATTTGAGCGCGGATTTGATAGATGTCGTCGATAACGATATTTTTGTCGATTAAACGGTGTCCGGCTTCACCAAGTGCATCAGCTAAATATTGACCAGAAGTGTCGTTGCTTTCGATGCGGGTATCTGAAATGGTTAAAACTGCGATTCCTAGGCTTTTAAACTCAGCCTGCGCTAAATGCGCCATAGTGACTCCTAAGGGTAACTCACCCTAGTAAGGGGACTCACTAGGGCGATGAAACGGATTTTATTCCGCTTCAGTGTTTGCTGCTGACTCTTTGATTAAAGGCAACAATTCACCACTGCGGAACATTTCCATGATGATATCACATCCACCCACTAATTCACCGTCTACCCACAATTGTGGAAAGGTTGGCCACTGTGCATAAATAGGTAGCTCAGCACGAATGTCAGGGTTTTGAAGAATATCAACATAAGCAAAAGCTTCGCCACAGTTTTTAAGCGCGTCTACGGCTTGAGCAGAGAAGCCACAACTAGGAAATTGAGGCGAGCCTTTCATGTACAACAGAATAGAGTTATCTGCGATTTGTTGTTTAATTTTGTCGATCGTTTCCATCATTAAAACCTTATCTATAAAATCGCTGGCTAGGTAAAAACTTCAGTCTAAACCAGTCTTGGCCACGCAAAAAGAAACCGAACTTTATCAAATATTAGGCTTGGGTTCTATATTGATACAGATCAAATTTATTTTTCAATATAGCTTTGCGCCTCACTTGGCAAATGTTAGATTAAGCGTCTGTTTACGTTATTTAGTAGGTAGTAACAACCGTTGCTACCTGTCGTGTGATCGAACTTGGTGAGTTAGCAGTATAAGTTAACACTCAAGTTTATTAACAATGGAGAGTACACATGTCCTTTACCCTTCCAGCACTGCCATATGCTCAAGATGCTTTGGAACCTCATATTTCTGCTGAAACGCTTTCGTTTCACCACGGCAAACACCACAACACATACGTGGTTAAGCTAAACGGTTTAATCGACGGTACTGAGTTTGCTGGTAAAAGCTTAGAAGAGATTGTAAAAACTTCTGAAGCTGGCGTATTTAACAATGCAGCCCAAATCTGGAATCACACCTTCTATTGGAACTCTTTGTCTCCAAATGGCGGCGGTCAAGCCAGCGGTGCTTTAGCAGCGGCTATTGATGCAAGTTTCGGTTCGTTTGAAGCCTTCGTTGAGAAATTTAACGATAGTGCGGTAAACAACTTCGGGTCAAGCTGGACTTGGCTTGTAAAAAATGCAGATGGTAGTCTTGCGATCGTAAATACTAGTAATGCTGCTACCCCGCTCACAGACGAAGGCGTTACACCTCTTCTTACTTGTGACCTTTGGGAACATGCATATTACATTGATTACAGAAACGTGCGTCCAGATTACCTAAAAGGTTTCTGGGCACTAGCTAACTGGGAATTCGCAGCGGCAAACTTTGCTGGCTAATCCTCATTTTTAGCACGAAATTGGAGCCAGTCATTTTGACTGGCTTTTTTGTTTACGCTATTTCTTGTTACTATGGCGTTTCAGTAGAAGTAGGTGCTTCTTTTTCAGCAATTTGAACAACGGCTCTTCGCAAAAGGCTTTGCTTAAGCGCGTCATCTGGATCCTAAAATGCTAAAAAACTTTAAGAAACTGCTCGAGTCAGCTTTTGAACAGCCTACCGCAGTGGTCGACAACAGCAATAAACAACAACTTTCAGCAACCAGCCTACTGTTGCAAATTGCCCTTAGCGACAATCAGCTAGCTGATGATGAAAAACGTAAAACACTCGAACGTATAGTGCACTTGTTTGAGCTAAATGCTGAAGAATCACATGAACTTTTTGAGCAAGCCTTGCGTAAGGCAGAGGCGTCGACCTCAGTTTATGAATTTACTAAAGATCTCAAAGAGCTCGATTATCAGTTTCGCTACCAATTAGTCGAAGATTTATGGCTGGTTGCTAACGCAGATGCAGTTATCGATCCTCACGAAGAAGCGTTGATACGCCAAATCGCAGATCTACTATATGTGACTCAAAGTGACTATATTCGAGCCAAACAATGCGCACTACAACAATAACAAGTTCTATTCGTTTGACGCTTTAAACTGCTCGTAAGCGGCCATTATTTTGGCGTCATATTCCATGACTGTGCCGCTTACTTGCTCGACCTTTAACGATTTCCTACTACCATCACTATATTCGATACTCCATTCAGGAGTTCTGTCAAAATTGTAGCGCGCCGTAGCAACGTTTCTATACCCGATAGGAAGCGCTAATTTCATGTCCCTTTCATCTACTTCAATAACAAGTATGTTGGGTTTACTATGAAATGGCCTAGCGTTTTTCTTAAACGTATCCGCATTCCCATACTTCACAACAATTTGATAAGTTCCTGGCGATAATTCCGCTGACTTCCGAGAAGAGTTTGCAAGCTCATTGGCAGCGACACCATTGATAAAGCTTAGGTGTACGAACTGATCTAAACTTAGTTTTGCAGCCTGAACTTGCGTGGCTGAAAAAAGAATCAAGCCAAAGTAGATAGATTTCCTAATATTCATGTTCATTCTCCCGACTATAACTGTACAAAATACGTGTAGAACTAGGTTAACGATCAGAATGACCTAGGTCTTTAGTAGGCGCGATAACATCGCGCACCCGTTGCTTAAGCACTTTAGCCTCTGGAAATCCATCATCTTGGACCCGACACCAAATGAGGGTTTGATTCACGTAAATACGAAATTCACCTTTGTCACCAGGAACCAGTGCCACCTCTCCAAGTTCATCACTGAAACTTGAAAGTAACTCCTGGCTAAGCCATGACGCGCGTAGTAACCAACGACATAAACAACAATAGTGAATCGATACTCTTGGTTTGGTCTGCATAACTTAACCCACCAATGCCTTGTCCAGCTCAGAAATCTGTTTCGAAACACGCTTGGCTGAGACGGGGTATTGAGTGCCTAGTTGTTGGGCAAACAGCGAGACTCGTAATTCTTGTATGGCCCAAAATACCGCTTGAATTTGCTTAGCGTATTTGGGTTCTGGAAATTTGTTTTTCAAGGCCAAATAGTCGTTCTCGCAGCTTTGAATCTGTTGTTGCGCAAGTCGGTCACGTTGCGGATCGACAGGAAGCTTTTCAAGACGTTTTTCAATCGCTAGTAGATAGCGTTGGATATGCTTAAGCGATGACAAACCGCTTTGGGAAACAAACCCTGGATGCACCAAAGCTTCTAGCTGTGCACTAATATCTTTGTGTCCTAAAATCCATTCCAAGGGAACTTTGCCTTTAAGTTTCTTTTTAAGCGCATAGTGTTGACTAAGAAGTGGCTCAATCGCATTTACAACGTCCAAACTTTGCTGTGCGAGCTGTTGATTCACATCGTCTTTTATTTGTGTATATTGAGATTGAGATTGTACAACTTGCTCGCCGACAATTTCCAATATGGCGCAGCGAATACAGTCTTGGATCAGTTGCTCTACTTTTCCGAAAGGATTGTAATACAGTCCTAGTTTTGCTCGATTGGGCAATTTCTGTTGTAAATACTTCAGCGGCGCTGGACAATCAATTTCTAACAATCGTATCAAAGCTTGATGTTGACTCTGGGCAGCGGTTTCTTGGTCATCGAATAACTTGATTGATACGGACTTCTTGTCGTCACTAAGGGCTGGGTAAGCCTTTATGGTATATCCTTGACGCTTTTGTTCAATAAGCTGCGGCAAACTTTCAAAATCCCAAGTGGTAAGGCCTTGACGCTCCAAACCTTTATTCGGGGCTGCTTGTTGTATGCTTTCTTCGACTTTGCCACTGAGCTGTTGTTGCAAGTTTGCGTAATCACGCCCTTGGGTAATTGTTTTATATTTGGCATCAATAATATTAAAGTTAATGCGTAGATGCGCGGGAACTTGCTGCCAATCCCAAAGTTCGGCGTCTATTCTTACCCCTGTCATTCGAAGCAAGTGTTTGCTAAACGTCTCTACAAAGTCACCATCGGATGGCGACATATTGGCCAGCGCCGCTTGTGCAAAATTGGGAGCGGGCACAAAATTACGGCGTAAGTATTTAGGTAGAGATTTGATCAAGGCGATCGCAAGTTCTTCACGCAACGCTGGTATTTGCCACTTAAACTGACTCGCATCAATTTGATTGAGTAAGGGTAACGGAATACTCACGCTAACACCGTCGTCTATTTTACCCGGTTCAAACTGATAACTAAGCTTAAGCTCGATACCATCGCTACTCCAAGTGTTGGGGTACTCTTTATTGGTCACATGCTTTGCATCGTGACGCATTAACTCTTGTCGACTAAAGCTCAAAAAATCCTTGTCGTTTTGTCCTTGTTTTTTCCACCACTTGTCAAAGTGACGAGCAGAAACAATGGATTCAGGTAAACGCTTATCATAAAAATCATAAAGCTGTTGATCGTCAATTCGAATATCTCGGCGGCGACTTTTGTGCTCTAGTGCTTCTACATCGTCTAGTAAGGCTTGGTTTTCTTTGTAAAAACTATGCTTACAATTCCACTCGCCTTCAACCAAAGCACTACGAATAAATATTGTTCGAGCCATGGCTGGATCAATAGTTGCGTAGTTCACTAAACGTTTACTGATGATGGTTAGGCCATACAATGTCACGGTTTCATATGCCATGACTGATAGACGTTTTTTGGACCAATGTGGTTCATCAAATCGCGAGTGAGTCCTATGACTGGCAAGAGCTTCCAACCATTGAGGTTGGATTTTAGCAACTGTTCGAGCAAATAAGCGCGACGTTTCAGTTAACTCTGCAGCCACTAACCATTTAGGAGGCTTTTTTGCTAAACCCGAACCTGGAAACACAACAAAGCGACGGTTTCTAGCACCGAGAAACTCACGCTCTTTGTCTTTAAAACCAATGTGACTTAGCAAGCCCGTGGTTAAAGCCTGATGAATGGCATCAAAGTCAGGCTCGCGTTGGTGCAAGGGATAACCTAGTTCTCGGACTTGCTGTCTAATTTGAGTCGCTAAGTCCTGCCATTCACGTACCCGCATATAGGCTAAAAATTCTTTTTTACAGCGCTTGCGGAACGCGCTTTCACTAATTTCTTTTCTAAGTTTTTGCAGATATCGCCACAAATTCAAATACGCTGCAAAATCTGAATTTTCGTCAAAGAAACGACGATGCATTTCGTCGCTTGCTTGTTGTTTATCAAGTGGTCGCTCGCGCGGATCTTGAATGGTTAAACCTGCAACAATAACGATAACTTCGTCCACACAATCAAAATCCCTTGCAGCTACAACCATGCGCGCCAAGCGCGGGTCCAAGGGCAAACGACTAATAGCGCGTCCAATGTTGGTAAGCTTTTGTTGATCGTTTTCATCGATAGCAGCCAGTTCTTCAAGCAAATCATAGCCATCTTTAATATTGCGTTGATCCGGTGCTTGGACAAATGGAAAGTCTGCAACTTTACCTAAGCGAAGCGAGGTCATTTGCAAAATGACCGAGGCTAAGTTTGTACGTAGAATTTCAGGGTCGGTGAATTCAGGTCTGAGATCAAAATCTTCTTGTTCGTATAAACGAATACAGATGCCATCAGACAGACGCCCACAACGACCCATTCTTTGGTTAGCACTGGCTTGTGAAATCGCTTCTATGGGTAAACGCTGCACTTTAGAACGGTGGCTATAACGGCTTATTCGAGCTGTTCCTGGATCAATCACATAACGAATCCCCGGCACTGTGACTGAGGTTTCCGCAACATTGGTCGCTAAGACTATCCGTCGCTGACTATGAGAATTAAATATCCTATTTTGTTCAGCGTTCGACAGCCTTGAGAACAAGGGCAGGACTTCTGTGTTTCTAAAGTTTTGTTTATTCAGATAATCTGCGCAATCTCTAATTTCTCTCTCGCCATTCATGAAGACTAAGATGTCGCCTTCCAACTCGTTATCGAGTTCATCGACAGCGCTTTTGATACCTTCAAATAAATCGCGGTCTTGTTGGTCCTGTTTTAACGGACGATAGCGTGTTTCAACAGGGAAAGTACGGCCAGAAACTTCTAGGATTGGTGCATTTTCAAAATGCTGGGAAAATCGCTCCGGATCAATAGTCGCAGAGGTCACAATAACTTTTAAGTCTTTTCGGCGGACTAAAAGCTGTTTCAAGTATCCTAAAATAAAGTCAATATTAAGTGAGCGTTCATGAGCTTCGTCAATAATGATGACCGAATATTGATTTAGATAGCGGTCATTTTGTAATTCAGCCAGTAAAATACCATCGGTCATTAGTTTGACTTGACTGTCGGCCTGAATTTTATCATTAAATCTAACTTTATAGCCGACTAAACTGCCTAGATCTGTTTGCAATTCATCTGCAATTCGCTGAGCAACACTTCTTGCGGCAAGACGCCGCGGTTGCGTGTGGCCAATGGTTGCGTAGTTACCTAAGCCTAATTCTAGGCACATTTTTGGTATTTGAGTCGTTTTACCCGAGCCCGTCTCACCAGCAATAATTACAACTTGGTTATCTCGTATAGCCTGAGTTATTGCCAGTCGCTCCTGTGAAACCGGTAAGGCTTCTGGATACGAAATCTCAGGTAAATTTAACTGTCGATTTTTTACCGCTTCAATCGAGGACAATAAACTATTTTCTAAGCTTTGCAGTTGTTGTTGATCCTCACCTTTGAGCTGACGTAACTTACGCTGTAAAGGGTGGCGGTCTTTTATCATTGCTTGTGGGATAAGCTGCAATAGCTCACGACTTGTTAAACTCAAACTATTTCTCCGATTCGTAAGGCGCAAATGCTAGCAGTGCCAAGGTCTTGCGTCTAGGGCTGATGATCAATTCGAGCATTGTTTACGTATTCATAGACAGTTATTAGAAATTGTACGACTTCTGCTTTTAAATAGCGGATGTTTTAGCAGTTAAAGCCAATCAGCAACGATTCCTAAATCTATGATATAGAGTATTGGGATCTTGCAATGACCACTTACTGGAGAATATATGTTGCCACTTTTCCCTTTAGGGATATTAATATTACCTAATGGCAGAACTCGTCTGCGGATTTTCGAACCCCGCTACAAACGTCTAGTCGCAGTCGCTAGTCAGCGTGGAGGCTTTGTCATGTGTTTGCCCCTTGTCAATGGGCAACTGCCTTTAGTTGGAACTCAAGTTAACATTGAGGACTTCAACCAATTGGAAGACGGCTTACTTGAAATCACCATTATTGGACAACAACGGGTACTTTTGAGTGAAGCAACACAAGAAGATGATGGCTTATGGTTCGCTAAAATAGACGCTTTGGAAAACTTACCATCAATCGAAGTTCAAGATGAATATCAGCTACTTGCAGTTAGTTTGCTAGAAATATTAACTGAACTAAATTTGTACTCAGAAGTTGAATTACTAAATGTTAGCGATCAAACTTGGCTAGCCCAACGCTGGGCAGAATTAATCCCTTTTACGCGAGACATACAGTTGCAAATACTGCAGCAACAACAAGCAGCTAGTTTGAACAAATTGGTGCTAGACCTCGTGTTTACCCATATTGGAAAAGCACGAACCAACTATGATGCATGAAGTTAACCATCAAGATTAGCGATAATTTGTTCAACAATCACTTGTGCTTTCTCAAACTCATATTCATCTAAAAGAGTGACGACTTCGCGCATACGATTATTGTCGTTTGCGTCGTCAAAACAGCCGCTAAGTTCTAGAGCTAGCTCACTGGCGTTATAATCAAAATTGGAAACCAACGAGACAAGAGAAACAAGTTTTTGCAGCGCTAGTTGCGTTGGTATAATCGTTAAACTTTCTGGTTGGGATTCTTCTGTTTTGCTGTCTAGTCCGACAGCTTTGTTTATCTCAAGCACAGTGAGTTCAATTGTGTCTTCAAGGCTGGTATAAAAACTTGGTTCTTGCTTATAGATTTTAGCAATCCCTAATTCTTCTATTTCTTGTGCTAAAGCCGCCAAGGCATGGGCACCAATATTTAAAGCGTTTCCTTTAAGGGTGTGGATTAGTCGCTGCGCATCTTGCCATTGCGCTTGGTTTAGATGGTCTTCTAATTCAGTTGGGAAACTTTTCATTTCTTTAGAAAAACCGGTAAGCAGTTTTTTATAAAGCGTAATGTCATTATCACTTACCCGCATTCCTGCGCGTTCGTTGATTAGGTCAGCTTTAAAGTCAAAGTGATTATTCTGCGTTTGTACTGATAATAAAGCTTCGCTCAATGGCAAGACCTTACTCGGTTTTATCCAGTGACTGAGTACTTGAAACATTTGCTCAACGTCGATGGGTTTGGCAATGTAATCACACATACCGGCTGCGATGACACGTTCTTTATCTTCGGAAAATGCCGAGGCAGTGAGTGCAATAATGGCAATATTGCTGTCCATTTCCTTAATCGCTGCCGCAGCCTCAAAACCATCCATCACTGGCATTTGCAGATCCATAAGGATGCCGTCATATTTATTCTGTTTCACCATTTCAATAGCGACTAAGCCGTTAACCGCGATATCAACACGTATAGAACTTCGTTCAAGTAGTTCTCTACTAAGCTCCTGATTGATGTTGTTGTCTTCAACCACTAGTAGGTAAGCCCCAGCTAAGCCTTTACGCCTATCTAACAGTGTTTGTTGCCTTTCATGCAAACGTTGCTCAGCGTTATCATCACGCTTGTCTGTATTAAGCAACTGATTCAACAAAGCCAGATCGACACTGCCTTGGATGACATGGTCAAACCCAAGCGTATTACAATCAACATCTTGTTCAGAACACAGCCAAACACTCTGTACCTGCATGTGTTGAATACAGTGCGTAAGTGCCGATTGCGCTTGTTCAGGCAAACCTGCGCCGGCCACCATCAGTAGTGTAGGTTTGGTCTTATTTGCGGCTAGCAATTCAAGGTCTGAAACCTCAGTAATTTCTTGGTAATTGCAACAAAGGGCTTTGAGTTCGCTGCGTAATTCAAGATGCCTTTCAATGTTATCCAAAGCTAGCCAGAAACAATCGAGTTCTGATAGTTCATTTTTAAAGCTATTGATTAAGAGCTGCCGGTGCGCATCGTCTATGTCAATTGTTGCTGTAAACATAAAGTCACTGCCCTTATTGACTTCGCTTTCTATCCAGATGTCGCCCTGCATGGCATTAACCATGCTCTTACATATACTTAGTCCTAGTCCAGTTCCACCATATTTACGAGTGGTAGAGCTATCAGCTTGCGAGAAAGCCGAGAACAGTTTTTGTTGCTGCTCTTTGTCTAGCCCGATACCCGTGTCACTAACCACAAACCGCAACTTTTCAGTTGTGTCAGTCGCTAGAATAGAAATTGTGATGCCACCATGTTGCGTAAACTTAACTGCATTGCTAATTAGATTAGTTAAAATCTGCCCAAGACGAAGCGGATCTCCTAAGCGATTAAGGATAATCTGCGGTTCAACAGTTGCCTTGAGATACAAGCCTTTCTCTTGAGCACTGACCTGAGCCAGCATTAACGCATTATCAAGCACATCACGGAGGCTAAACGGGATGCACTCTAAGTCAATTTTTCCAGCCTCAATTTTGGAGAAGTCGAGTATATCGTTGATGATCCCAAGCAGATTATTCGCTGATTGATTAACTTTACCCACATAGTTTCTAGCATCTTTATCGAGCTCACCTTCTAAAGCAAGGTAAGAGAGTCCAATGATGGCATTCATCGGAGTTCGGATTTCATGACTCATGTTGGCTAAAAAATCTGACTTCGCTTGGCTAGCTTCTAGCGCTACATTTTTGGCTATGACCAACTCGTCAGTCAGTAATTTTAAAGGGGTGATGTCATAGCACCAAAACAACACGCCGGGTTTGCCTTTAAAATCTATTGAAGCATAGCTCGCTAAGCCCCTAAATTGTGATTGGTCTTGACGAACAAAGTCTATTTCACGGTCAGTTACGTAGCCTTGGTCAAGTAGAATGCGATAGCTCTCAGCACGCTCTTCTGGATCCGCATATATACGATCAGGTGCAAATTGCGACAAGTCGACGTTTTCTAATCTGAACATTTTCAAAATTGTGCTATTGGTAAACACCGCATAGCTATCTTGAATAATTGCCATGCCTACGGGCGCAGTATTTAGAATTTGAAACAAAGCCTGTTCGCGTTCTAGAACTTGGGCCTGAGCATGCTTGCGAGCCCCAACCTCTCGGCTTAACTTTCGATTCCACCAAATAACAACTAAGAACAATATACCCAGAACAGAAGCAATCTGTAACGCCAATGTATAATCAATGGAGCTTACCTTGTCGTTAGGAACCCAAGTTCGGATAATGGCATCTTTTTGCTGCTGACTGACTGAACCTAAAACTTTGCCAATGATGCTGTGTAACAATGGCTCACTTTTCAATGCAAATAGGGTTGAACGAACTTTATTGTCGGTGACACTATCAATGGAAAGGTTGGAATAGCCGCGCGTTTGAATTAAGTAGCGCAAAACAAGGTCGCTATCGACAACGTAATCAAGCTTACCGCTACTTAGTTTATCTAAACCTTCAGCGGTATTTGGTATGAGTTGCCACTCCACACCTGGATATAAATCGACTAAAGAGTCTGAATACGAGGCTCCGTTTACTACACCTACGCGTTTACCAAGTAAATCTTCTTGCTTGTTAATATTTGACTGCTTGTCAGAAAATGCAACCGATAGTTGTTGAGAAGCTAGCTCTTTGCTTGGACGATAATCTAACGACACTAAGGGGTTGTTGAACGCGGCTGATACAACCATGACTTTTCGATGCTGAATTAGGTCTAATGACTGTTCCCAATCATCGACGGGAACAGGAATAAATTGGCTTCCAGTTAGATCGCTCAGTAACTGCAGGTATTCAGAAATTATCCCAATAAACTTGCCATCCTTGTCAATGGCCTCAAAAGGCAAAGCGTCGGGGTCAATAGCAACCTTTATGTCTGGGTTTTGCAGCAACCATTGCTGCTCTTCGGTGGTAAGTTTAAAGCGCTCGCCTTCTACTGAATTACTCGTATAAATCTTTGATACATGTGCAAACACTGTAGGGTCAAGGTCCAAAAATTGTGTCGCAACCGGTAGATGTGGGAAGCTTTTTAAACGGTCCCAGTCTTGTTGTCCATAAAAGCTAACAATAGCGCTATCAGCACCAGTCCAGTTCGGGTCTGCTACTACATATTTATCAATGTGAACCAAACCTTTGGACTCAATAAACGGAACTTGAACAAAATCGCCGTCTTTAACCTGCATTTTAAGAAAACTGCGATTGGGGCCGAGTAGCATCACTTCAATTGCTTGAATACCTGATCCCTGTTGGAACAGTTTCAGAATTTCACGAAGCTTTTTTTGCTGACCTTGCACGGCAAAGGGCAAAATTGACTTGCTTATCACTTCTGCCCGAACTATTTGCTGAGTAAAATCATTTTCCGAAAATACTAATAAAATATCTTGGTATGCCTGATTAGCTTGATAAGCTTTCAGCTGTCGATCGAATAAATCCCGTAATTCACGAGAGCGAAACGCAACATGCGTGTTTAGCATTGAACTTAGAACCTGGCTGTGCTGCTTGCTCGCTGAAAATCCCGAAAAACGTGGGTCAAATTGCAGAAGCCAATTTAGCTGAAGTTTATCAACAAACAACAAATCACTATTACCTGAGACAAACGAATCTAATGCCTGCTGCCCATAAACATAGCTTTCAGCTTCATTAAGATTCGTCGCGATAAAACTAGCATACTTTGTTGGCGCGCCATTCAAACGCTCTACCAACAAGGCCTGTGTAGGCAGATCATCGTAATCTATTTCAAATTCGCCTTTGCTAAAGGCGACGACATCCCTATCCACCAATACTTCAGATACATAAACACCTGAATTCGGTTCAGGATCGATACCAACCCAAAAGTCTAGATCGGGAAATTTTGAGAAAGCCTCTTGAGCACTAAGTTCGGATATATCAATCCGTTCAAATATTTGATAGCCCATGTCAGCCAAGGTATTACCTAACAAAGTGAACTCAAGCCCCAAATTCGCGATATCTGGGAACGCGTACGGAGGACTATTTAAACTAAAACCGCCAAATAGCGGCTCCTGCGTTGACGTATTGTTACGCCACTTCCCTATTATATTATTTCTAATTTGTGGCGGTATTTGCGCAAGTTCAGCGTTGACCAACTCAACCAGATGGGAATTTTGTTTGCTTAAAGCCATGGTGACCGGAATATCGCGCCGTTCATTCACTCTGTAATTTGCTTTGAGCTTGTTTAACCTTAATCGTTGCAGCAATTGGTTGGCAGCACCAAACTCAGCCATGGTGGCAAAGGCTTCACCAGAAGCAACTGCCTGCAATGCAAAGGATAGTTCATCGACCAGTAGTAGTTTAATCTCCGGGTAGTTTTGCTCCAACCAAGGTATAGATTCAAAACCTTTCGCCAGAGCTATAGTTTTACCCTTTAATTCATTTAAGCTGTCAATATCAGGGCTGTTTTCATCTGTAAAAACAACATTGCTGTAGTTGAAGTAACTATCGCTAAATACTAGATAGTCTGATTTTTTTTGATCAAAGGTAAGATACGGCAGCAAATCAAGCTCATTATTTTGCATACCTGTTATCATCGCAGGCCAACCCATACCGATTTTATAGTCAAAGCTTATATTTCCCCGAGCTTCAATCTCATCTAAGAAGTCACGAACCATGCCATCAAACTGCCCTTCATCATTAGTGAATCCATAAGGATAGTAATTGACATCAGCACCGACGCGTAAGCTAGGAATAGCTTCTAATTGTTCACTACTGGCAGCAGGGGATGTGAATATCTGAAAAAGAAGGAACAAGGGCCATAGATACGGGATAAGTCTTCTCAACGAATGTTCCTTTTGTCGCTCTACTTAAAACAAAATTGTTTTGTCTCAAGGTCTTAAGTCGAAAACAGTTACATGTTGAAGTCTAGACGATAAAAACTGCCCCGTTAAGTAACAAGGTAAAATAAATTCCTTGTTACTTACCAGCACGGTGTACATCACATTGAAAGCGGTTGTTATTATAAGTAAAGATATATGTCTAGAGTTTAAACAAAGACGATTGTTGTTTCACCCGCTCAGCCAATACTTGTAGACGAGTAGCAGCTGCGCTTATTTCTTCTCCACCTTTAGCCGTCTCGCGTGCATGCTCATCAATCTCGACAATTTTTTCAGCTATATCACGGCTCACAACTGACTGCTCTTCGGTTGCACTAGCAACTTGATGGGAGCTTGAAACCACTTTGTCGATAGCATTTACGATAGAATCTAGACCAGATCTTACAACGCCAGAGCTTTCTACACTTTGACTAACTTTAGCCTGACTGCTATTCATCATTTCATAAGCTTTTCGCGAGTTAGATTGAAAATCTTCTACTATCTTTTCAATCTCAATGGTTGACTCTTGAGTACGCTGCGCCAAGGTTCTAACTTCATCAGCAACAACTGCAAAGCCACGACCTTGGTCGCCTGCTCTGGCAGCCTCAATCGCTGCATTAAGCGCTAAAAGATTAGTTTGGTCAGCAATATTTTTTATTACTTCAAGTACCGAGCTGATGCTTTGACTACTGTCATGAAGTTTATTAATTGATAAACTAATGTTATCGACATCTTGAGCCACTTCTTGTATCACGTCTTGCGCTTCATCGACGGCGCTTTCACTTGCTTTAGAAGACTGGTTAACTAAATCAACCGCTGCTACGGTTTGGGTTGTACTTTGGGATACTTCTGCGATAGAAATGCTAAGTTCTTCGACTGCTGTAGTTATCATTTCTGTCTGCTGGTGTAATTGATCCAAATAACTCGCATTTTGTGAACTAACCGCAGTGCTTTGAATTGCCGCAGCGCTTAATTCCTGGCTAACGTCACTTAAAGTGGTCATCGTTGCTCGTAGCCCTTCAATCATTGAGTTTAAGTAGCGTGCAATTTGAGAAAGTTCATCGTTCCCAATGATCTCAGCGCTTGATTGCAAATTGTGATCATCTGCAACTTTACGCATAACTTTAACAATGCTATTTACCTGACGATTGAGGTCTTTAAGAATTTTACTCGCCATAAAGATAGTACTAGTTAGAATGACAATAATTAAAATGGACCAAAACCAGAATCCAGTCGATGCTATTTTTGTTTGTGAACTCGAATATTGCGTCAAAGATTGGGCAAAACTATCTTCAAGTGTTTTGAGATCGTTTATACGTAAAGTTGCAGCTTTAAACCATTTGGGTGCATCGGCCTCCAAATTCTGTGCTAAGGCTTGATCTCGATACTCGTTGACAGCGCTAAAATTTTTACCGCGTTCTAGGTCCAAATATTGTTGCTCTATACTAGCTTCTGCAAACGCTTTAAACGTTGCAATATAGCTTTCTTGTTCAGTCATCAGTTTAATAAAGCGTACATAGACACCATCGCCAAATTTACCTGCGGCGAAGCTATTGCTTAGTACTGCTCGTTCGATACCAGCGCGTTCTTTTGACTGAAGTAAATTGTAGAAAGCAATAATCTGCTGAGTTAAATGCGAGTCGCTAGAATTATCACTGATGATCACCGGGGTTGTCAGTAGCAAGGTATTATTGCCTGTATAATAAGACAAAGCATCGCCTAGCTTCATATTAAGACTTTGAGCCTTGGCCCGAATCGCGCTTAATTGCGAAAGCGAACGAAATACTTGTTCCTGCATCCGAACAATGTCTTGGTCAACGATTTCGGCTTTGTTAAGTTGCCAAAAATTTTGAACATTCTCTAAGGCTTGGTCAGTGGCACGGTATTGCTGTGCCAGTTCGCTTGAAAATTGCTTTCCCTGTGCTCCAATGTATCCGGCAGTCGTGCCTCGTTCTTTTTGAATTTCATGAACTAATAGACTGTTTTCTAACATTAATGAAAGTTGAACACTAGCTTGACTCAAATCAATTCTTTTATTATTAAGCTCCAATAAACGAATCGCAGAAATAACAATAAGCATGACTAAAATGGGCAGGATTAAAAGTAACAATTTTTGGCGAAAACTTTTCACAGTAAAACCTTTGACTGGAGTTATTTATAAACATCTATGTTCGAGCAGATGTCGAGTAAAACGCAACTAAACCTCAGCTAAAAGACTTTCTGGTAGCAATGCTAAATACCAACCATAAAATTAACTACTAATAAAAATAGCAGTGATGCACCTAAATGCAACTCCGTTTCTATTTGTTACCTTCCTCCATGATATGGCTGTTTATATTCACATTAGCTAATTTAAATAACTTCTAGCTCAACTTAGAGCATCAACTCTATTTGAAGGCGACATAGTGCAAACAAGGGTATAAAATTGCAACATTACGGGGGTATAAAGTTATCAGAATGGGAATTTAGGCTAACAAATTACTGTAAATTAATATTTACTTGATGTTTAAGGGACGGCACTGTATCTGTCTCAAACCAAGGATTTTCTCTGAACCAGCGATTGTTTCGAGGACTGGGGTGCGGTAAACAAAAGTACTTATGCTTATTAACAAAACTATCTTTAACATTTTGGGTAACGTTAATGTACTTTTCCCTCAAATAATAGCGTTGTGCGTATTGTCCAATAAGTAAAACTAAGCCAGATTGAGCGACATAGGGCTCCAGTTCTGTCCGCCAAATTTGCGCGCATTCGGCTCGTGGTGGGAGATCTCCCGACTTCCCACGACCCGGATAACAAAACCCCATAGGCAATAACGCAAAGTTTGAAGACTCGTAAAACCTTACTTTATCAACGCCTAGCCAAAGTCGTAATTTATCACCACTAGCGTCATTAAATGCAATACCGCTATTATGGGCTTTTACTCCAGGTGCTTGACCGACAATCACAATTTTTGCTAATGAGCTTAACTGAATGATTGGATTTGGTTTAAAACCTAAAGCTGACTCACAATGCCGACAGTTATTGATTCGTGTCTCTAAATCACTTAGTTTTTTATCAACCATAACACTCACTTTTAATACTTTATTAAGCAATTAACCATTATGTAAGTTCGATCAATTTTGATTGTGTATATACCTATGTTAACGTTTTACAAAGACAACTACGGGACTAAGCTATTAATGACTGGAAATAAAAATACAAGAGCCGTTGCAAGCGTACCCTCGCCTTGCGTTCGGGATTGTTGTTTGGACCCAAGCGATATTTGCTTGGGCTGTCATCGTACTATGAACGAAATTCTGAATTGGGCGGCCTCAACTGATAGCCAACGATTGCAAATATTAGACAAGGTTAAAATCCGCAGCCAAAGCCCACCCTATAACACTAAATTCTGATCTCGTTTAAACTTAACTCCCGTATTTTTCACATAAGCGATCAATTAACAGGTCCGAAGCGCTACCTTGGCTTTTACCACATAGTCCACTGTCCAAATAGCTTTGGACTGGTTGCTCCAAGATACGACTAAGTTGCTGTACACAGTCATAGTCGCCAACTACGGATTTAACCTTACTATTATCAAACCTTGCGTTATAGACTTTATCGCCAAGCAGTGGTCCTTCAAACTCTGGGTTAGCTGCAATAAGTTTATCAACGTCAATGTGAACAATGTTTACTTTTGCCTCAAGTAGTTGGCCAATCACCGTGTAGATTTCATCCCAAGTAAAGGCCGTATCTGAAGTAATATGGAAGTCTTCACCATACGTTTTAGGATTTGCAAATAGTCCCACAAACGGAACGGCAAAATCTTCAGAGCGGGTAATGGTCCACACGGTTTTGCCCTGATTTGCCACTATAACTGGCGCTCCGCGTAGCATTCTATCTGCGACGATAAACCCTTCATCCATTTGAGTCGGTAAGCCAGTTCTTAAAGTATGGCTAGGTCTAACAATTGTAAACAGTAACTCCGATTGTTGAAGTAACACTTCAGCAGCAGCTTTATTACGGCTGTATTCCCAATGGGGATTATAAAGCTCTAACGACTCTGTAACAGCTAGCTCTGGAAGCGGTTTATGGTAAGCAGACGCACTAGAAATGAAAATATAGTGGCAATTTTTAGCTTGTTCAAAGACCTTTATGTCACGCTGCATTTGCTCTGGGGTAAACAACATAAACTGGCATACAACATCGAAGCCCATATTTGCGAGGGGTAAATAATCGTGGTCTTGGTTTAAATCTCCGACTATCTGCTCTACGGGCAAGTCACCCCAATCGTAAGAACCACGATTAAATACACTAACCTGGTGCCCGTTTTTTAACGCCTCGTGCACACAAGCAAGTGATATTTGCCCACTTCCACCGATAAACAATACCTTCATATTTCTGATATTCCAATATGCAAATCAGTAGCCTACGCCAATGTTATAGCTATTTGTGTGAGCCCTAACGCATTGCCAGAATCAGAATTTACTTCTTGGTAAAATTAACCTATCGTTTTAGGTCACAAGCTATTTTGTGAACAAAATTATAAAAAAAGGATTTAGGATGCAAAAACATAGCGTATTGCTTAGCTCGCTACTATTAAGCGCCAGTTTATTTAGCCAAGGAATTGCGGCCGAAACTATCAAGATAGGCATTGCTGGCCCTATGAGTGGCAGCGTCGCTCAATATGGTGACATGCAGTTCCAAGGTACCCACGCAGCAATTGCAGCAATTAACAAAGCCGGCGGTATCAACGGACAACTTATCGAAGCACTAGAATATGACGATGCTTGTGACCCTAAACAGGCTGTAGCTGTGGCAAATAAACTGGTCAATGATGGGGTTAAGTTCCTCGTTGGTCATTTATGCTCAAGTTCAACTCAGCCTGCTACCGATGTGTATGAAGATGAAGGTATCCTAGCTGTCACTTGCTCTACTAACCCGGCGATCACCGAACGTGGGTATCAGTATATATTCCGCACCATTGGATTAGATACCGACCAAGGCGCAACCGCGGCCAAATATATCCAAGAGAATATTAAGCCTAAGCGCGTAGCGGTACTGCATGACAAACAACAATATGGTGAAGGTATCGCACAACAGGTACTTGATTCACTTAAAGAATTGGGTATAGAAGTTGCAATTTTTGAAGGTGTAACTGCTGGTGACAAAGACTTTTCTAGTATTATCACTAAGCTGAAACAGCAAGATATCGATTTAGTTTATTATGGCGGTTATCATCCAGAATTAGGCTTAATCTTACGTCAAAGCAAACAGCTAGGTTTTGCACCCCAGTTTATGGGACCTGAAGCAGTTGGTAACAAAGAGCTATCTAGTATCGCTGGGGATGCCTCTGAAGGCCTACTCGTTACGCTGCCTGCTCGCTATGACCTCTTAGAACAAAACCAAGAGATAGTGGCTTATATGATGTCTCAGCAACAAGATCCAACTGGACCTTTTGTATGGACTAGTGTCGCAGCCGTTCAAACTATGGCTTACTTTATTGAGCAACACGGTGTTGATCCAACTAAAGTTGCCGATGCAATGCGTGGCGGTAGTGCTCAAACTGCGATGGGACAACTTGACTGGGATGAAAAAGGCGATTTGATCGGCTTTGAATTCGGTGTCTACAAGTGGCATGCCGACGGCACTGGCACTCAGATCTAAAACAAGCTAATCGCTCGGGCAACTATGGCCCGAGCAATTATTGATTACGCTGTCTATGCACTTTCACGATAACTAGCAACTCGTTTCCCAAGCGCACGTTTAAACGGCAAATACTTGATCAGTTCTTCAAACAAAACAATGCCAAACACAATGTAGATTGGCGCACCTAAATAGACACTTAAGGCACACAGTGGCAGGGCAATAGCCCACTGACTAAATGCATGAATCCGCAGTACTAAATAGCTATCTCCCATTGCTCTAAGTGTGTTTCCGCAAATGGTATTGTAGGTTCTGACGATCGGCAACACGATATAAATGGGTGCAATCAGTGCCAACATAGCCAATGTTTCAGGCTCTAGAAGCGGATAGACCCATTGCACCGATAGGCTAAATACAACAAATACCAGTGACAAGGCTATCGATAAACCAATGATTATTTTCACAGCGTCCGATATAAAGTCTGGGATTTTGTGTTGCTCTTTTTTCCCAATAAACTGACTGACATTAATAGCTGTTGCATGCGCCCATGAGCTTACAAATTGGCTGCCAATTCTGATCCACGGATAAACAAGGGTAATCGCTGCATAAGCATAAACGCTCATTTGGGCAAAAAGCATTTGATACAAGGTCATTCCGCTCATCAAGGTTATAAAGTTTGCAGCTATGGGCCAAACCTCTTTGACATGACTTTTGATGCGAGAGCGACCTAGATACTTAAAGCCATCAACTATATGTAGTTGAGACTGCCTAGATACTTGGACCATCAGATAAGTGACCCGAATTAAAGTCGCCGCTAGCGAGCCAAGTGCAGCCCCTTGCAAACCCAGTTCAGGAGCTCCCCATAGTCCGTGAATCAAAACTAGGCTGATGCTAAAGTTAAATGGAATTTCTAACATGAACCCATATAAAGGAATTCGGGTTTGGCGACTAGCATTAAAGTAAGCAATTAACACTTGAGTTAGCGATGAAAACAACAGACTGATCATACCAATACTGATATACAAACTGGCTTGCTGTGCCACCTCATTCTGCTGGGTAACCAAGGCTAACAATGAGTCTAAACTGAGCCACAGTGCCAGGCATACAATCAACGAGAAGCTAACATTCAATACCCACGCCGCCGCCATGTCTCGCGATATTTTAATAAAGTCATTGGCTCCCGTTGCCCGTGCAATGATCATTTGAGAACCATTAGCAAGAGCCGTTTGAATGCCGGCAAAAAAAGCAACAATTGCACCAGCGATACCTAACGCAGCAATTGACACTTCACCTAGCGGTGCAACTAGCAGTAAATCCACCAGCACCATTGACTGAAACAAGATTGCATTGAGCGCCATTGGCCAGGCAAGGCTAATGTTTTGTGAGAAATTGTGTTTAGAAATGAACATTAAAATACAACCTTAAATGCAAACAAGAAGGTAATGAACTGATAATTAGAAATGTTATTGAGCCATAAGCGATTTGGATTTCTATTGTAGTATTATAGGTTATTAATCATTGAAATAGAATACAGCGTTCACAACGATCTTCAGTCTGTTTACACCATCGTTGTGGTGCCTATAGGCATTTAAGATGCCAAGCCATGCTATAGCTTGGTGCATGGTTGGAGTCGATACAATAAGGCCAACTGGCTTTGGTTTATCCTTTGTTTGTTAAATACAAAATCGCATTGTAAATCAATATTTTTAGGGTCATATCTTAGAAAAAAGGCAACCTTACTCATAAATCTAACCCTAATGGAATTAAACTAACCCTCTAAATAATAAAGGTTTCTTTGTTTCAGTAAGTTACTTTGACTTCTATGCAAGAGATGTGTTGCTGTAATGTTAAATAAATTGGCTATTTAGAAATCTATGCTATGGTCGATAAATAAGGATAATCGGAATAACTCATTCGCTATTGTAACTGGAACTCTATGACTAAGACTGGGAAACAAAAAGTTATTGCTGTTTTGCTGATCATCTTATGCCTTAGCATCGTTCCGATTTTAAGCCTAGTTAACAATTTCTCGTTAGATAACAAAACCAGTTATGGAATCTATAGCAATAACTCTCAAGTAGTTCAGTTTGATTGGTTTGATTACACCTCTAAAGAACACCATTTTCCCGGTGATTCCGACTCGTTAACCTATATGTTTTTAGGATTTTTGTCGTGTTCCGAGGTTTGCTCCGTGCGCGTTCAACAAATGGCTCTTTTAGAAAAAAAAATCGCAAAAGACCCGCAGCTATCAACTCAAAAAATTAAGTTTATGTTTGTAAGCATTGATCCCGAAAACGATACACCGGATCTCAGACGACAGATAATCGATATGCGCTCCCCTCGTTTTACAAGCGCCGTTTTAAATAGCGAGCATCTGTCTCGTTTGAACCGACAATTGGGCGAGAAAATAAACAGGAACCTAGCTGACATAAACCATGTCGGTAAATTATTCCTACTCTCAAAAACTGGCAAGGTTGAACGAATCTATACAGCAAATCAGTTATCTACGCAGGCCATGTTTAATGAATTACAGCATTATCTATTTCCTAACACCTAAGGCAAAGTTATGAATGAAGACTATCAAATAGCATTACGTAAAAAGAATGATTCATACGTATATCGCATTTTAATGCTGCAAGCACCCATACTCGTATTGAGTGGTTTTTTTGGTGCCCAAATGATGACGTTTAGCATAACAGCAGCGATTATGATTTTAGTTGTTGTGCAAACTGCCTACAGTCTTCTAAAAGGCACCGACCTGTTTGCCATTGTTGCAGCAGTCATAATGATGACCGTTTCAGCTCTGCTTATTCAAAGCCAAATGGGCATGATTGAAATGCATTTTCACATCTTTGCGTCTATGGCAGTGTTATTAATTTATCAGCGTTGGCAGCCGTTACTTGCAAGTTTGCTCACCGTAGCTGTCCATCACTTACTGTTCACGTATATACAGTTACAAGGTGTGAACTTATTTGATACGCCGGTGATGATATTTGCCGGAGAATGTAACTGGAGCATAATGCTGGTGCATGCCGTATTTGCGCTTGCTGAAACAGTAATCTTAATCCGTATCGCTGGGTTTATGCGCCAAGATTCATCGGCAAACCAACGCATCGCAGCATCAATTGAACATATATCCAAAGAAAAAGATTTGTCAATTCGCCTAGAGGATGCCAACACTCAAGCCGAAATCGCGTTTAACGTCATGCTTGATGAACTAACACAACTATTTAATGATTACCGCTCCATCGCAACGGACATGGGGAGTACATCTGACAATTTAATGTACCTGAGCAGCGATAGCCAAACGGCAATGCAGATACAAAACGACAGTGCGCAAGGTATCGCTGACACTACACAAGAAGTCATTAGCTATTTCCAACATGTTACTGAAAATAGCCAACAATCTGCTGAGCAAGCAGACAACGCAGCCAGTTCAAGTATCAAAGATCGTCAAAGCGCACTTAACGTAATGACTGACATGCAATCTTTACAAACTAACACCGCTGAGGTTAGTGAGTCTCTCACCTTATTAACAGAGGATGTTGGTGCGATCACCAAACTACTGCAAGATATCAGAAGCATCTCAGAACAAACCAATCTGTTGGCATTGAACGCAGCGATTGAAGCGGCACGAGCTGGAGAGACTGGCCGTGGATTTGCTGTTGTAGCAGATGAGGTTAGAACTCTCGCGCAACGTACCAGTCAATCAACTGATGAAATAGCCAAAGTTTTAACCCGCTTGAATACTAGTATGGTAAAAACTGTGGAATCGATGGACTTAGGTAGTCAGCGTACTAGCGACAATGTCATACACACAAGTAGCATAGCTGAAGAACTCGAACAGCGTTCCTCGCAAATTGAACAAGTTGCAACACTAAGCAAAAATGTAGCCTCTGAGACTCAAGAACAACGAATAAAGCTGGAAAAAATTGGGGTTGATATTCTAGCTAATGCCGAAGCGGCCTCGACGCTCTCTAAACAGATCGAGAAACTGTCAGCAGGTGCAATTGCGATGAAAGCAATCACGGAAAACTACCAAGACAAAGCTGCGACCTACAAAGTTTAATACACGCTGGTTTTGGAAGAGTTGCAGGCATAAAAAAAGACGTCCTAGGACGTCTTTTTAAATATGGCGGGAGTGAGACAGCACGCTTAATATATTAACTAATTGATTTTAAATTAATTTATGACAACCAATGTCATTAGGTATTACTATAGGTATTACTTAATGACAATCATCAATTCTTGGCTGGCGTTCCTAAAGTGCAGTAACAGTATCACCACCGTGCTTAGTAACTCTAGGTCGGCATTGAATCTTCATCGCATCACTAACAAAAGCATTGTCACTCGCCTTGCTAGACCATATATAAGCTTCACCAGGTTTTAAAGCACCTAATTTTTCAGGTGTCAGTGATTTCAAACCAATGCAAGCCTTTTGAATATGCTTCAGCCAATCGGGTGCATTGAACTTATGTAATATAATCTGAGACGAAAGCTGAATAAGCTCTACAGGTACAGAAGGTGGATCTTGGCTAGCAATCATCACACTTGTACCCTTATGTCTCATTTCACGTACAGTTTCAACCAGGCCTTTGACTAAATCTGGACTATCGATGTACTTATGACATTCATCAAAAACTATCAGTTTATTAAAAGTCTGCCCTAGATACTTCGCTTCAGAGAAGATCTGAAGCAGAACAACAAATAGCCCTAAGGCCTCATCTTTCTCTATGAACTCATCTCTAACGTCAACAACGATCATTCTGCCAGGACGAATAAGTGACGCGACGCTAAGTTTGTCATCAACATATTGCTCGGCAAAATCTAGTCGCATATCTGCTAAATCTTTTAATGCATCAGATAAGCTAGAATTCTGGATTCCACTTCTTATCGCTTCAATAGTCAAGTTCTTGCGATTTTTGCGCATTATGTTGCCTAATTGGCGAATATAAGCAGCCTGATTACCAATAGCCCCCATCAAAAACTTCCAGTGCCCTGCTTGTAATTCGGAAGAACAAAACTTGAGCGGATATACATCTGTTCCAGGGTATTCTGCTCTTCGCTCTTCCAACTTATCTTCTGGAGCCAGCAACACAACATCATCTAAGGATGTTGCTTCAGCGCCATAAACAGACTTAAGCTTAGCTAATTGAGACTCATCATCATTCGGGCTAATCATCGATGTGAATTCAGGTTTATAATCCTGAGTTTGGCTGTAGTGGAAGATCACACTAGCTAGCTCTTTATGTAATGTATTAATTGCTGGTATTGATTTAGTTGCCATTTCAACAACTGAACCTAAGGTATAACTTTTACCACCACCTTGAACACCAAATAAACTCATAGTGTGCGTATGGTTTAAGTCTAATGCTACCTTACGACCATGAACTTCTCCTAGCAATCCAAACTGAGCAGAATCTCCATTTACACCTAACACAATATCATGTGGAACAACTTCAACAGCTCCATTTTTGATTGGCTCTTGAGGTTTGATATCTACTTCAGGCTCTGGCTCTGGCTCTGGCTCTGGCTCTGGCTCTGGCTCTGGCTCTGGCTCTGGGGCTCTGGCTCTGGCTCTGGCTCTGGCTCTGGCTCTGGCTCTGGCTCTGGCTCTGGAGTATTATCTTCTTCCTTCGTGTAATATTCAGAAGATTTATTTTCTTTTATTTCACGCTCATCTACTAGCTCAGGTCCTACATCTTCAGGATTGATGGGGCCACCTCCGGTAACTCGGCTACTATCTTCCGTTCCATTTGATTTTTCAGGTAACTGAATCGAGGCCTGGGATACAAGCTCATCCCAAGATACTGTTCTATCTCTCTCTTTATGTAGAAATTCTGCAGTAGTTAATTTAGGCAGAGACAAATCTAAGAATTCTAGTGTGGCTTCAGACAGTTCGTCATCGTTTTCAGGTATTGGTGTAGAAAGTAACTCATCAATATGATTCTTACCAACCCTATGAAATTCAATGCCTACTTCATTTTCGACACCAGAGTTATCCTGGCCAAAATCGAAAATTACAGCACTACGAGTAATAGCTAATTTGTATCCTTGTTCTAATGTTCTAAGTAGAAACTTAGCTTCCTCAACAACTTCAGGGCTCAATAAACCAAAGCGCTCAGAGCGTTTTAAATAGTGTTCTAGTAATACACAGAGCTTTTGCGTTTTAACCAAGCGGTCTGGTCTATCAGGAGAGGTTCTTGTTAAATCGAAATGGCGTTGTATAACACGCTCTGATTCTGAAATTTGACCCGCAATGCTCTTTTTAAGGCTTTCGTATTTAGTTAAGTCTCCAACCTCAGAATAACATTTCACTTCAATTAAATTACATCTGATTGTTCTAGATGAGGCATCTAAATCGAACAGTGCCATGTCTGTTCGCTTAAAGCTGATTTCAGCGCCTAATTCACCATCAGCTTTCTGTAGTTCAGAGTAGAGTTCAAGGTGGGCGTCTAAAGGCACAACAACTTGATCGTTAAACACTCCCTGGTATTCCAAGTACAATTTAGATAAAGCTAAACCTAAAGCTTCTGACTTAGAAGCGCTATTAGAAGCAAGCTTAAGCGCTAACCTGCCTGATAGTGCTCTCAACGAATCTAATACCCTAGTGGCTTTATCTACATCAGGTGCTATTTGGTGTTGCTCCAATGTACCTTTTAATAAGGCTTCTATCTCTGTTGTTGAACGAGATGTGATAACAAAGTTATGTGAGTTTGAAGATGCCATTTCAGGGCTATGATCAATAAGGTAATCAGGTCGTCCATCTTTACCACCGTGATCAAAAAATTCTATCCCTAAGTTTCGATCTACTGTAAAGACCCAGTCACTCACTTCATGCAACTGATTTAGTAAAGCTCTTTCCGTTGTATCAAGAGCCAATCGTACAACCGGAACCTGATCTAAAGAGAAATTCCCCGTCGCAAGAGATGCTGTTATCGCTGACATCATTTTAGGAAGTTTTGCTATAGCCTCTGAAACTTGGCCACCAAACAGTGCTTTCGCTACACCGTGGCGAGTATGCCTATCCCAAGCCACAACTCCATTTTCATCCAAGTAATCAACACAATAATCTTGATATAATCCATGTACTGGAGCTACCTGTTCATCAGCTTGTGGTTTTATAACTGATATTTCTTCCGCTGGGAAAACATCAAATAGCATACTTAAATGAGAGCTGAATTCTTCCGGTGACTTCTCAAATTCAGAGGTAGACCGTAAAGATATACTTAACCTCGGTACTAAGTGGTTGTCTGACGATTGAAAGAGTTCATTATCACTATTCGATTCATCATTATTATTTATCAGTTTAAATAGATCAGCTCCAACTTCTAGAGCATATGGATCTGTAACGAACAAACGAATATCAAAACAAACATGCTTTAATTCTTGTTTCTTTCTAAGCGCCAATAACATTCCGGCTACTGCACTTGCAGAACCAGCATTGAAAACATTAATTGATAAACAGCTTACATAAGGATGTTGAACTAAATACCGCTCCACCTTAGTTGCTAAATAAGTACTGCTTTGTTTACCTACTTGCTGATAATCATTCTTTATCCCAAGCGCAGTTTTTATTTTATCGATAAGAGCTTGCGGTTCCTTTTCCTGCGCTGAAGCTAATACGCTCCAAAAAGGGTGAATACTATCAAGTGCCACCATTAACTGACCTTGCGTATCAGGTAATACATATGGAAAGTTAGTTAATGAAAGTTCTTCCAAAAGGCTATTCTTACTACCTACAGCAATTTCCTTAGCTACTTTTTCACTTTGTCTGGCCCACGATTCAGCAAGCGATGACCAACCACCTAACCACAAACACCTTAAAGGATGAGTAGGGCCAAGAAGCATTGCTTGTTTGTAACTGCCATCATAATTCCATATCACTATTGAAATAGAGTCTAAGCGGAGTAATGCCGATAGCTCAGAAGAATAATCATGTCCATTTTCAGCTTCTTGAAAAACTGCCGCTAAATATTCTAAGTAGGCATTTGAATATGTATAAGCCTCATGTGAAGTTGAAACATGGTCATGGGCAACAGAAACTAAGTCTTTTTCACCTTGTGAAATTAATTCAAAGTAACTTTCTCGAGCCTCTTTAAATTTTTTGAACTGACTCTCTACACCTTTGACAGGCCAATCAACTATGTCACTTCCTGGCTCTTGTGCCTGTTCATTTCGAATTTCAATTCGCCATGTCATCGCCGACATAGGGTTTGCTAGTACTTTTTGTTCGAAATCTTTTAAGTAAGTTGTTACAGGGACTTGAATACTGCCACCCTTTTTAAACTTAATATTAACTATCGATTCAGATTTGCTCTTATTATCTTGCCAGTTCGTTTCAACAACTTCTGTATTTGCAAACTTAGCTGTATCAATCACATTGGCGAATTCAGCTTTAATTTTAGCGTGAGCTAATGAAGGCTCTCTTACCTTTCTTCCTGCAATAGGCTCTACTTCAGCATCAACAGCTGGTAATACATAAAACAGTTCACTCTCATTAATACGAGATCCAGCTTCATCTGCATTTGATGTGCCCCACGGTATCGGGTTTTGCTGTTCATCAACTAAAGGTAATAATTCATCATTTTCATCAAAAGCTTGAACTCTTATGTAGTGCCAACCTTCTTCCCACTCAATTCCAGTGAGTTTGTTAAAAGTAATAGTCACAGTAGATTTTGCAGTTGCTTTACCTACTTTAATCAAGCCAACAAAATCACCCTGCTGGGTAAATACCTGCGCTTTATATTTCGCAAGTCCATTAACTTCACTCGGTTTAGGCTCTACTGAAAAAGACACTGAGAACTTTTTCAATCCTCCTTGTCCTACAGTCAGCACTTGTTGACCTATCAGTTGTTGCAGGTTTGGATCTGCTTCATTGTCAGGGATTACTGGCAAAACAACATCAGTCACAGTTAAGCAAACTGCATCGCTAACTTCTTCTTCGTATTGAAATCGCCATTTATCAAATGTAAGTGACCAATTATTACTATCAACAATAAGCTGTTTACGCCAGTTGTTGTCTAATAAGCTTTCCTGTTCATTAAAAAACAAAGCCAACTTCTTATTAAATTCATCACCTTCGAGTTGTAAATCATAAACTGTGGCAATTGCAGATTTATCTGATCTTTTAATAATCTGAATCGACTCGTGGTTTTTAACTAATCGTCTCAACAGCATCGCATGATCTTGGTGTATCTCTAAATCGGGGATTAGACCCAACTCGTATAACGCCGCTCCTACAATACTAGGATCAAAACTGTTCACTTGAACTGTTAATAAATACCTCAACCACTGATAAGCACTTAAATTTAGGGAGGCTTTTTCATTAAGTATAAAGAAAGCCTCATCAATTAATTGAGCAATGGCATCTGGGCATTGAGTTTTAATTTGGTTGAATGCTAGTGCATAAACATCTGTGACATCAACATGCTCAAATGTCGCTACACCAAATGAATCTTCAGACGAAGTTTTTAATTCATTGGGGATAAATACTAACAGTGGAGCACGTAAGTTTCCGTGTTCATCTGGGTTTCTAAGCTCAACTAACTTTGTACTAGTTACTGAATAATTTGGCCCTGCCTGTTCAGCTAAAACTGCTACCTGACAGTTATCAACTGACTTTGCTAACTCTTCACATAACTTGTACATTAAACCAGTTTCTAAATCAGAAACTTTCATACAGTGACCTGCACCACGAGTTTCTAATAATGTTTTAAATTTAGGTAAAAGTACGCTGATTAAGCTCTTATCGATATCTGAACTTACAACCGTTTGAATTCCCTTAATCATGCTCTACTTCCTTGTGCTTTTTCATTCTGGTTTTTATCTATTTGGTACCTAGGAGTTACTGTTTGAGTAACGTATGCATCAGAAAGGTCGCGGTAAAAACCAATTTCTCTTAAACGACGTTTAAAACCAACTAAGTTATCCCTTAGGGCACTGTTTACATCAATTGATTGCTCACAAAAAGAGTCTGTATCAGGTAATGTGTCAATATGAATTCCATATCGTGTTTTTAGGAAGGTTAATAATTCATCTACCCTAAGTTCTCGAGTATGGAATCCTAAATCGCCGCCCTTAGACAATACTGCCAGTTGTAACATTACCTCTAGCAACCTTCCATCTAGGCAAAAACGTCTACCACCATGACTACCACTGTTTTGTTCTAACAAAGCACCAGGTTTGTTTTTCAGCATAAAGCTATCTAAATTTTTAACTAGCCCTGATCGAATAGCATTACCTTGTACAAACAATAAAATCTCGATATAGGTTTCATATTCAGGAAGACCAAGTTGGGTTATTGCATGTATCTCGGGTGGTATCTCTTCAGACTCATTAGCTGATGAAACAGAGGAGTCTAGTATTCCAGCATTTCGTTGGCCAAAGAACTGCTCTCTATCTTGCTCAAGCGGAGACTCAAGCAGTTTAAAAAGTTCAGTAACAGGCATTTGTTTAATTGACTTAGCTCCTGAAAGCTTTCCTTTCTTAGATAAATACTCTGCAAACTCATCCAACTTTTTAACACCAAAATAAGCTTTAATGAATGCAGGGATGCGCTTGTAATGTAAAGTCGCACTTTGTTCTGCCATTTGATTACTTAGGCTATTAGCCCCATTAGTCATATCAACATAAATTGCTGTTTGTAGTTTTTCGCTTTCTTCTGGATTTCTTCCCTTGCTCTTCGCTAAAGCGGGTAATAACTTGAATAATTTGAGTTGATATAAAGCTAAGTGAAACGCTAATAAATTCTTAATATATTCAACCATTACAGAGCGAGGAATATATTGACGATATGTCATTAATTTAGAAACATCTTCAGCTAATATGTCAGCTGAAGACTGAATAAGAGGTTCGTACCGTTCTTTTAACTCTAAATGGTCTGGAATATCGGATTTAGCCCCAACTTGATCGGATAACCGCAACAACGCTTGAGTTTCAACATCTACTTGAGAGGAGCAATCATATTTATTAGTAGTCGCATCAACTCCAGCAAAAAAGAATTGTTTTAATTTATCAATCGCATGTTTACTATTCTTAGCATAGTGTAGTAGTTCATAAACTTGCTTGGAGGCACCGTAATCTCGACAGTTTTTCGGATTTCTAAATAAGTAAGTATTGCCGTGTAGTGGCCTAGGAGCGGCAACAGCCTCATTCGCTTTACCTCGATTTATAAGATCAACCAAATGAGTCTCTATCCATTTTTCAACGGTAATTGGGGCTTGTGAAAAACCTTTGAAGTGCTTTTCGTTGCGAGAATCTAGAAATTCATCTTTAAATAAATCAACAGTCATGCCTTTAGCGCTTAGTTTACTAGATGCACCATTGTATTTAAGTCTTGCAAATAAGTGAGTTAATACACGATCCATTTCCACTATTTTGTAATCTAAATAGCTCACTTTATTCGTACGAAAAGCTTTATCTTTTTTCCCTAATTTCATAATTGAGCCTCCACTGCTAAATGCTCCATCTGTAAAACACCGCTTTCATCTCTAATTATTTTTTCATACCTTTGACCATTGGTCGTTAGTAACACTTCTTGGTAAGGAGCAGACGCAAGGACATTCTTAAACACAGTTAAACTTAAATAAAAGCTTTGCTCCGCTTGGGCCGATGGAACATAACCTTGATTCAACCGTTGTAACATTTCAAATAGATCTAAATCTAAATCCAGCTCAGCGTTCAAGCCTGTTTCATCTTGATATTTAAGTAATAGGGATTGAGGGCTATGTTCAATAAATAAAGAGTTCATAGCAGAGTCTTTAATTTCAATTGAAAAAACATCTGACGGGAATAAACGATAACTCTTAATTGTTCCCTGATTAACTCTGCGTACCTGCATAGCCAATTGACCGTTAAAATACATAGGGTTATGTAAGCCTTCACCACGGTTAATTGCATTTATCGCAAGTGTTTTAGCATCATCAAGTGGCGTTTTTCCTTCCAAAAATTCAACTAATAACTTGGCTGAACGGTATGGCAATAACCCTTGCCAGTTTTCACCTCTTCGCTCAAAGTAAGTCTTTCTTCTCAACATACCTACAACATTGCGATGAGATAGATACCTTTCTTTACTTTCACTTAAGGCGGTACCATTAGGTAAACCTTGATGTGCATTTTCAAGTAAGTTATTTTCATGATCACTTCGTTGTTCAAATTGAAGCCAATCAACTGCCTTAAGTCCTAAGAAATCTAATCCACGATCCAATCGCACGTCAGAACCCTGTGCAATATCAGTTTCTCGTAATAACTTAAGCAATCTATCTTGGCTACTTTCAGAGCCACACCAAGAATTAAAATAATAACCACTTAGAATTTTTTCAGATTCGCCGTTAGCATAAATATCTTTAATCTCAGCACAGGAATACTCACCTACTAGCAGGTAACTAAGCGCTGAACGTAAATCTCGCATAGTAATGTGTAATTGGTTTCTCAGGCTTGTAAGTTTGTACAAATAACCTAAGCGCTCGATAACTTTTGGACCAGTTTGCTCATCCTGAAAAGTAGCAATATTGTGTTTTACATAACACTTATCTTTTAATGCGCAATAATCACAACCTTGCCACACTTTGACTGAGGTCATTTTTCCAATAATACGTTCGAATATTGACTCAGGTTGTGTCTGTGTTGATGCTAATACATCACGCATATTAAGGTTTACTACAGCTACTTCATTTTGCACTGAACCATCTTTCAAACTTGCTTCGACTAAAGTTTTTAAAGCAGGGAACTCACTGGCATGTTGACTTAGAAAGTCGACTAATCGACCTTCATTAATTGCGATTAACCTCGTTTCATTGTGGGGCCAACTATTAATATCATCGCCTTGATAAGCATTAAAAAACTCATCAAGTACTACCTCATTGTCCTTATCACCTTCATCTTGGCTTCCATCGTAATTAGTTAAGTATTGGTGGCCATTAATTTCGAAAGAGCAGCCATTGCCTTGCGGATTTAAAGTAATCGATGTTCCTTGTGACTCAACAAGTGATTCTAGTTGCTGTAAAAATGCAGTTTTGCCATCACCAGCGTTTCCGGTAATTAAAACCAAGCGAAGTTGGCCTGCCAGTACTGCTGGGGCTAACTCTGTATCTAATGCAGTATCAACATATATCAACTTAGCGTAGTCATCTAAACCACGGGTACCACTGTTGGAATGTCTACTTTGGCTATAAAGCGTTAGCAAGTAATCATGAAATGCTGATTTACTCGGATTCGAGCCATCAGCTAATGGTGGTAAATGAAACTGAGAAGTACTTTCTTCAGCAAGAGCTTGCGCTTTTTTAAGCTGCTGTACTTTATTTAGTGCTTCAAGTAGTTGTTCGGCTGTTTCAAATCGGTCAATTCGTTTAGGTGCAATAAGCTTTAATAGAACCGACGACACGTCGTCAGTTAGATTAAAGCTGTGAGTAAACTCACTCGGGTGACGCGCCGGCTCAAGAAGTGGTGGACATTGGGTGTTAGCCCATGGATATTCCCCCGTCATAGCTCGATACAGAGTGATACCTAACGCATATAAGTCTCTATCCACTAGATCTGAAGCTTGTGGTGTTTCAGTGATATTTAAATCTGGTGGTAAGTATTTTCTAGAACCACCTCCAAGGCTTAAGTCTTCTGCATCAACAGAGACGTTAAAATCGATGATCCGAACTTTTCCATCTTTCCATATCAAGTTTTGCGGCTTGATATCACAATGATAAATACTGTGGTCATGTAGGTGTTTCAGGCCCTCGGCCACTTGCTTAGCCATGGTCCACACTTCATGAGTAGTGAGAGAGCGTTGTTGAATTAACTCGCTAACATCTAAACCTTCTAAGTATTCAAATACAATATAAGGAGGACCATCATTAGGTAGAACGTCGGCATCAAAAACCTTAACTACATGAGGGTGTTCTGGCAACTTGAGCAAAGTTCTATATTCTTGCTTTAAGCGTTCTAATACCGATTCTCGATCATTAAGAATTAGCTTAATTGCACGGGAAACATCACCAAAGGTATCAGCTACTTTATAAACAACACCAAAACCACCACTTCCTAATTGCTGCTGTACAACGTATTTATTGGATAACTGGTAACCGTTATTAAGGCGTTTGTAATTTACATTAGCCTCTGGCTTTTCAATCAAATTAACTTTCTTTTTGGGCTGTTCTTTTGTTTTAGCCTTAACTTCTTTTACAGCAGTTTTAGGTTGCCACAACTCATTAAAACGCTCAAATGCTTGCTCTGCAGTTAAGCGTTCTGATGATTCTTTATGGCAAAGCGCTTGTAACCACGTATCTAATTCATTTGGTAGTTGCTTGTTATTAGCACTCAACTTAGAAGCAAACTCACAAGATTTTTCAATCGCTTGAGTTACTGTATCAAATGCAACATCACCACTGTAAAGTTCATAAATCACTAGACCTAAACTATAGATATCAGAAGCACAGCTAGCAGCTTTATTATCTGCCCATAACTCCGGTGCTTTGTATCTATTAGAAATGCGCTCTTGAACTTCATCAGCAATAGTTGTGGTGTTTTCTGCACCAATACGAGCATAATCAAAATCGATTAATCTTGGCTGACCATCTAAGCCAATTAAAATATGTTCTGGTGTTATATTTCGGTGAACCACACCATTTTTGCACATATGGCTTAGAGCCAATAACATATCTTTTACAACACGTTTTTTCTGATCAAGTGTTAAAAGTGAGCTGCTATCTTTTAACTTAGCGCTAAGGGTATCACCAGGAATATCATCAGTCAGTAATATGTATTTGTCTTGTGCTTCCGTAACAAAAAAATCTTTAACACCAACTATTGCAGAGTGTGATGGCATTTTCGCGATGGCACGGTAAGCATTTTCTAATAAACGTTTTTGTTTGATACGCTCAACTTCAGGAAGGTAAGGATCAGCTTTGTACGCTTTTGCAATAACAGTCCCGCCTTTACGGCCAGCGGTAACATTGAAAGCACGGTACTCTGTGAAGTATTCATTATCAGTTAAAGTATCTGCAACTTCCCAATTGCCATACCGCTCACCATGACTGCGTTTCTTAGCTGATTTACCTAATGCTTCAGCAATAATTTGGATATATTTAGTGACATTGCGATCAAAGCGGTCTGGTATACGAGCGCTATCAGTAAAGAACCGAGTGCTATTTTTAAGAGAAACAACATGGCCACGCTCTCTATCATCAGGGTCTTTAAACATGCAGCCATCAATAGTAAGCACAACTGCTGTATCGACATAGATATTCTTTAACGCCTTATTTGCACGGTTTTGTTTACAAATAAGGCCTGATAAAGATTTCGCATTGCCGCGTAATTTTGGCAATGGAGAGCGGTAACTTGAATGTGAGGTATGCCAAGTAGTGCCATCAACCTCTACTTGGCCATGAACGCCTTTTGCATCCACTAAATAAATGGCATGAGGAGCAACTACACAGATATCTACTTCAAAAAGCTGATCAAATTGTTCTACTTCAAAACTATGAATAACAAAATAATCGTCTGGTAACTTATCCTTTAACCAAGCTATAGCTTTGCGTTCTTCGTCATTGACCGCATCACCTATTGCAAATACCTGTGCCATTTATTAATACTCCATTACTAACTTATCTAAATACTTGTATGCCATATCCTCATTCTCATGTCCTTTATCTATCAAATCGATAGCTTCTTTAACTTTACTTGCAATATCATCACGAATAGCTTTATTAGGCCAATAAACGTTAAGGTTCTTAACTCTCTTTTCTTCAATATGAGGTATACTAGAGCCAGCAGCTTCAGCAGCTATAAGTACTTCGAATTCAGGTAAAGAAAGTAGCGCAAATAAATAATAAGAATCTAAAGGTTCGTTACCTTTTACTCTTATCATGTTATTCGAACAGGAAAAGTTGGATAGATTTTCCCCTACAAACACAGATCGACCAATCAATCCTCCTAACTGTCCAGCTTCTTGAATTAATATCATTCCTTTTTCAAGTTGTAAGCGATTCTTTTCTACAACAGAGGTCATCAGGTATCGTTCAGAAGACGGAGATATTTTAAAAACATCAGCACCGGTTATATATGGAATGCCAAACTGTTTTTCTATCGCGTATTGGCGCTTAAAAATATTTGGAATAAAAACTTCAGCAACATCCTCTAGCTTGCAGAACTCATTAGTATTTGAAGTAATACATTTTCTTAACTTTAAATAACGATCTGAATAATAATGAGAGTCCAATCTATTAATCAAACTCTTAGAAGATGCTACTGTTGTTAATGACTGCGAATCACTGGCACTAATAACATCAAATCCGATAATACCTGAGAGTTTTCTACGGCTTTCTAGCAGTAATTGTTGTGCCTTAGCTCTACTGTCTGAAGCCTTATGCATATATCTGCTAATAGCATTCTCATCTTCTTTATCAAATATTGGAATGGATAGGTCAATTATTTGTTTAGGATCTAAATGCTGAACTATGGAACCATATGTACCTTGAGTGACTTGTGGAAGTCCATACTTAGATGATAAATATGTATACAGATAGCCAGGGGCAATTTTTTCACTGTTAGGAATAACTTTAAGTATATCTCCACACGCAAATATATTTTCCATATCTTTACGTACAAAAGTCATATTACCTATTGTTCCTGCAGCTGATATTAATGTCGTACCTTCCGATATAAAACATTCTTTATCAGTTTGTGCCGTTGATTTTACTAGATTTGGGATTGGCCTTAGATCAAATCTCAACATCCCTGATGTAGTTAAAAATGGCACTCCATCTTTAATTGAATCAACAAAAGTTCTTTTAATCATTTTCCCTTTGTATAAACCTTTATTCTCAATTACAAGTTTACCAAGAGGAATTTTTTTCACTTTTAAATCTTTAATTCTTTGTTTTGATTCTATTGCGCCAGCTACATAAGGTGGACAATCTAATCTATAGCTTTCATCTTTTATCCAATGGCTAAATATAGTTTTTATTTTCATGCCCAAACCCTCGGGTACCAAATTTGTATCTGTTGCATTAACCCGTTAAAGGAATCATCTTCACAGCCTCTAAAAGAAACATCCTTTGCGATGCGTTTGAAAATTTGTGAATGTGTTTTTTTACGCCCCCAGCTTTGACTTCGTACTTTGTCTATCGCAGCTTTTGGGTCGGCGGGTTTCACATGAGTTTCATTCCATAAATTGCGTTCTTGAAGCCAGCTCCTTAAGCCTCCTGTTTCGCCTGGAAAATCAAATATCGGTTCAATTCTTCGAGTGTCGCTTTGCCACATTAATACTTCCAATTCTGGGTTGATAGCCATGACAAAAAAGCGTTCATCAGACCAACCAACTGAACGCATATTAGTTTTTATGTCCTCACAAAAACGTTCGTAGTCCATTACATCCAAATTATCATTGAAATCAAAGTCAACCATAACTACGGCATATTTGTGCGAGCCTAAATAGCTTTTTAGATAGTTATGTCCATCTTGATAAACACCTGGGTCTTTCCTCGGGTGCTTAATTAAATCTTGCTTAGTATCAAATTCAAAACGATTACACTGGAGTCTTTGGTCAAATGCATTATTGCTAAAGAATCCCTCTACTGTTGCTTGCATTTCGCCATCAGCAACTAAAAAAATAATATCTCTCATACTTATTCCAAAACACCTGCCGCAAACAACGAGCCTAAATCAACTTCCCCTTTCCATTCTTTCAAACGAGGATGTTCATTACCTTTTAGAACTTCTGTCGCGCCGTCCTTGTTAAATCTCATGCTAATAATTTGCTCCAACACAGTATTTGCTAATACCACAGGAGAGTGAGTGGAGAGCCAAATTTGGGTATTTGAAGATAGCTTAAGTGCTTCTAATACCGCATCTATTGCTTTCGGATGAATACCATTTTCGGGTTCTTCCAATGTGATTATTTGGGGGGCACTTTGTAAATAAGGTATAATAGTCAGTGCTAAAATATGCAGAGTACCGTGGGATAGTCCACTAGAAGGCACTTTCATTCCGTTACTATAAGTAACCTCTAAATAGCAGTAACTGTCATCGCTGCGCTTTTTACCTTCAATTTTTGAAATTGAAGGTAAAGCCATCTGAACAATCTCTAGCCACTCTTCAAGGCCTTCAGGATCTTTTTCCTGCAAGTCATATACTTGCCATGGTAAGCTGCTACCATCAGATTTAAAGCACTCTTTATCTCTTGGAGAAGCGGCTAATCGCATGGCTGACCACTGTGGTTCGTAGCAATGGGCTCCTTGCAATAAAAACCCTTGTACCCATAATGCAGCTGGGTATAAGTCGTGATCGGCTGGTAGCGCAGCTAATGCTAACTGGTTATCACGAAGGCCAAACTCTAGTATTGTTGATTTTTTAGTTTGAAATTCTTGGCAATATTGAACTTTCTCTCCCCAGCTACGAGAAATCACTTTAAACCAAGGCCATTTACTAGGATATTCATTTACACCAATTAACCCTGAGCCATGATCAACTCGGTATGAATTGTCAGGGAATAAAGTTAAGTGCTCTTCACTAACTTCAAGTGAGCCACCCTTTATACGGATGGATAGCTCATATCTTGCTGTATCTGGACGAAGTTCTTTAATTTCAAATTTCTTTAACCAAGTTGGTGACGGATCCCGCATTAGTTCATCTACAATCGATTCGGGTAACTTAATTTCGACGGCTAACATAAAGTAATCACCACGTAATTGATGAACAATCTCTATTGCATTTTCTGCTCGGGCTCTTTTTCTACCATTTGTAGCCTTAAAAAAAGCATCATTTATATCTGTTACATTTAGTAAATCACTAAAAAGAGCAGGGATATCTAGCAAGGTCGTTTTGCCAGAGCCATTAGAGCCTGCAAAGACATGTTGCTGTTCAAGAGCTAAATCTAAAGTATTAAAACAACGATATTTATATGCTTCTATTCTCGTGATCATACAGAAGGCTCCGGATTTTTGACTCTAAACTCTTTAAACGCTTTAGCTATTTTAGGTAAGTCATCGTCAAGAATTTTACTTCTGCGTTTTAATTTACGGACTACATTTTGACCATTGATACGAATGCGCTCCTCGACCTCTTTTTCCTCTACGATCTCTTCTCCATCAGGGTGTCGCATATAAAGTGTATTACCACGTCTATCAAAACCTACCTTTTCAGCCACTGCCATAAATACTGGATATTCTGGTTCTTCATCTAGGGCAATTGCATCTTTTTCACTTTCGGTTTTCTTCTTAAGGAACAATAAGCTCGTTAAGATGTTAACGTTAGCTTCAACAATAAATGACTCTACAGGTAAATCTACACAGCCTAATACCCAACATTCTTGCATTAACCACCAGCGAATATATTCATCGCCAGGGTTACCTAAAATACCATCAGGTAAAACAATGCCCATTCGGCCACCTTGTTTTAACCATTGAACACAGCGTTCAATAAACAAGATTTCAGGAGAAACAGCATCTTTGCGGCGATCTGTTTTTCTAAAGCCGCCGTCTTCGGTTCGCTCCCAGATGTAAGCTAAATCATATTGCTCGAGAATTTGCTTATCAGTAACAGGAATATCTGAGCCAAATGGCGGGTTAGTTAAAATGACATCGACACTTCCGTCTTTACCGCTAGAGTCCCCTACAGGTATTTTTGATTTAGCAGCTTCAACACCGGTTAGGTGACCATGAGGATATTCTAGCGAATTCATATGGAAGATATTTGCCATGGCGTTACTCGCCATCACTGCATTCATTTGTGAAGCACGACAAAGAAAAGGATCAAAATCACAACCAAACAAATTGTTTTGTGCAAATTCTTTTATTTGCTGTTGGATTGAAACAAACTCTTCAGTAGTTTCTGCTCCTAGTTTTATCTTCTCTTCGGCATGTAATTGACGGTTTATAAAACTCAAAGTCTGCTCTAAGAAACCACCCGTACCACACGAAGGGTCCAATACTTTTTCATGTGGTTGAGGTGCCATCATTTCTACAATTAGTTTTATTGCCCCACGGGGCGTAAAGTATTGTCCTCTGTCGCCGCGTAAGTTATCACCTACAACTTCCTGATAAGCTGCACCTTTTGCATCCATTTCGGTACGAGAAAAATCATATTTAGCTAATTCTGAAACCATGAAAGATAAAGCACGATCCGAAAGCGTGATCTCTTCATTGCCTTTAAATATTTCAGGGTATTGCTTTTTAACCTTTTCAAACAATGGCTCTATACGTTTACGAATTTCTTTACGGCCTTCATCGTCAAACTGCTCAGTTGGTGACGCCCAAAACTCTCGCTGTTGATTCCCAATGCGCTCATCGTACATTTTTGAAAAAATAAGGTATAAGAACTGCCAGAATGCAGCATCCTTTGGCATGCCTTCGTTACCATGAATAAAGTTATGACAGCGGCGAAAGGCTGTTAGTAGCATTTCCCGATCTGCAGTTCTTAGCTGAGCATTTGAGGCTACATCTCGACTACCCATAGTTTCATCAGCTAACGGCCAATCACCTACCGCATTGAACTTAGTATCAAAACGTGACTCTTCTTTTTCAACAAAGAAAAATTCTATGCCATTGGTCCAAAGACCCCAATGACATTTAGCTAATACGTATTCATCGTTTACTTGCTCACGCATCATATCTTCCATAAGCTGAAGATCTTTCTGTGCTTGGTCATGATCTCGCATTTTTACAGCAGATTTTTTACCTTGCTTAGGTGCTTTATCACAAATAACTATACGACGAATGTTTTCAGGTAAGTGCTCTGCACCATGCTCGTAAATTGCAATATCAATTTTTTTACGCTTACCATCAACCTTCATTGGCACATCAAGTGCCATATCTTCAGCACTTAAACCATATTCGTGAAATAGTGCTCTTAAGGTTTTTTGGCGGACCAATTCTTTAGGCGTTTGCTTGATCGGATTATTGGTTAAATAATCGAGCAACATACCATCTTCAATTGCTAACACTTTTTGTTCTTTATCTTTGTTGTCTGTCATTTTATTACTCAATAATCTGTGTTTATAAATCAGCTTCTAGGGCTAACTCATCCAAGTCTTCAACGTTTACACTTTGATGTGCGTTCTTGTCTTGTTCGCGTAATACAAGACGTTTTCTAATTTCTTCTGATAGTTTTTCACAACGCTTGGTTAAGAAGGCGTTGTAGTCATCTTCCCAAATACCCCATTCCTGTAGTTCTATTAAATGGGTGCTCATGTGCGTTTCTAATTCTGGGTTCTGCTCAGCGAACTTACTCATATATACCGATGGAGCCTGAGCGCCGATTTTGCGCTTATTTAAGAAGTCATCAACAATAGTGATATTACCGATATGGTTACTGTGATCATCGCCTAAGCCTTGCTTGCGTAAAAACGCTCTAGGGAAATAATGATGGTAATTTCGACTATTCGCTTGTTTTAACCAATCATTACTAATGTGTACGACCGAACCATCAATAAACGACTTAGGCTCTTGATAAGCCATGATACAAAGTAATGCTTTGACGTAACTTCGACCTGCATTGAACGAACCGTTGTCTTGTATAAATTGTGCTGACGTATCTATAGCCCAATCATAGCTTGGTTGTTCATCACCTAAAATTTGGTCAATACGCTTAATATCTTGCGCTAATTTCCCCTCAACAGAGCTTGAGTATCGTCCGCCTAAGCTCACTCGCCACAAAAAATCCTCTAAGAACAGCTGTTTATTCTCTAATGGTTTATCGTTATGGTGATAAAAGAAATAAGCAAATGGGGCTAATAGTGAATTGTAGGGTAATAGCTTCGATACAGGGATACGGTAATAACCTCTGAAATAATCTACCGCTGATTCAATAGCACTAGCAACTTTTGGCCACTCTTCGATGAAGCGTTTTTTATCTAAAGACAAAATATTTTGACGCTTACATTCTTTACCAATAACAAGCGCTACTGTTTGAAGTACTGTGGCATCAGATATGGTGTCGTAACCAACTTCACGAAGCCTATCAACTAAGGTTTCAAACTTTTCAGACAGATCAAATTCTTCACTCGCATCAAATGTTTTGGCGACCATTATTTCAAACAGGGATAATGGTTTTCCTCCAACGTTAATTCGAGTGAATATCTCAGTGGCAACATCTAAAGCGGCTTCTTTAACTTCAATTAGAGAGAAGTTATAGCCTTGCAGAGTTTGTTTGTGTTCTTCTAATTTAGCGTGATATTTAGTGTCGAAACTAGCTAAAACAGTTAGACCTGCATTAATCAGGTTAGTTAATGAGATATAAGTCCCTTGCTCTAACTCTGTTGGGTCAATAACTACAATCTTGTCATGCTCTGAAGCATTTAAATCAACGAAGATATCTGCAAAATCATCAATTTTCTTACCTCTTTGAATTTGAACACCTTTTAGGGCACAAAACAGACTAGTCATTCGCTGTTGTCCGTCTAATACATATTCAGCGAAATCACCTTCAGGTACAGGAGGTAACTCAACTCCACCTAAGTCTTTGACCACACGTAGTGCTTCTTTAGTTTTCCATGTGATAAAGGTACCAATAGGATAGCCTTTTAAAATGCTATCAATTAGGCCAGCAGCACGCTCTTTACTCCACACGTAATCACGTTGAAATTGTGGGATCTTAATTAGTCCTTTCTCAATGTCAGCTAACAACGTTTTATAAGGTAAATTTTTAGGCTCGGGTAAGTGCATTATCCTTCCTTCTGGTCTTCAATCCATTTTTCAAGATCTTCACGCTTAAAGCGCCATGAACCGCCGACTTTAAAGCCTGGCAGCTTGCCTTCGCTTGCTAACCTATAGGCTGTTTTTTCAGCCAACTTAAGATAAGCGGCTACCTCTCTTAAGGTCAATATTTGGTCCGTCATTTGATTGCGTGAGCCTTATATGAGTTTAAAGGAAGTACATAAATGAGAGGATATGAGAAAATTGAGGAATCCACAATATTTTAGATAGGGTTATGAGATTGGGCGCTTAATATATGCTCAAACTGCCTACTTGTGTTTACCTTGTTCACAACTGTAATAATAGTCAACCAAATAACCTCTAGTTCCTGATCTAAAGTCTGCTTCTTCATTTCCGACGCGCCCCGTAAACTGCTCAATAAAACTTTGTCTGTTTCGTCCGCGACATTCAAACTCCCGCGACAGCTGCTTCTATCCATAACGGGTCAGTAGCTCCTGCTAGCAAAACATCATCCAAAACTCAGCTCTTACTTCAAGCTTCTCTTTCAGGCGACCATTGTTTATCAACCTAACAAAATCATAATCGACAAATATAAACTATTGGTACCCTTCCAGGCACCGATAGCTTATTAATCAAACTGTTTCTATAGCGACATTTAAGTGTTTGTTATTGCTCCTCTGGCCTACCGGTATACAAAACATCATTCGTTCCTCATCATTCCTTTAGAATGTAGATGTACTCGTCAACAATATCGGTAGCTTTCCGTTCTTGCTTAACTCATTCACTTCAACTCATCGCACCAGCAAGCACTCCTCCATCCACTCATCGATTTCAGACTCTACCCAGGCCACGGCCCTATCCCCAAGGCTAATAGACTTAGGGAACTGCTCTTCATTCATTTTGCGGTAAATCGCAGAGCGGCTTAAGGCTGTCTTTTCCATCACTTCTTTTAGTTTTAAAAATCTCATGGGTTGTTCTCCTTGTTATTCGTCATAACAGGAGTCCGCCACTAATTTTTTACTCAGAACGTTCCCTTGAAGCTCACAACGTCCCACCCGGTCTCTACTAACACATCAATCCCTTCATTCAAAAGCCTTTCAGATATATGTCATCAAAGTGAATCGGTACCAGTGTTCACTTTAGGAGGCATGTCATGCGAACTACTCACTACCCACCCCACCAGCCATCGAGCTTAAATGAGCTGCTAGAGACAGCAGCAGAGGTCCTGGCGCAAAAGTACAAACGTGAAGGGACGTTTACCAATCCAAACAACGTAAAGGAGTATTTGAAGCTCAAGCTAGGGTCATACGACCGAGAAGTGTTTGCTCTGATGCTGCTTGATAACCAACATCAGTTAATACGATTTGAGGAGCTGTTCTTTGGCACTATCGACGCTGCGAGTGTTTATCCAAGAGAGGTGGTTAAAGCCGCGCTTAATGCCAATGCTGGTGGAAAAAGTAACAACAAAGTAATGCCTGAATTTATGCTCTAAAGTAATATTAGCACTAGATAGGAATCCTGGGTATTACTTTAGGTATTACAAAAAACAAACGCTTTTATGGAACATAATGGAACGCTACGGGATCGTAACTGATTGATTTTGTTAATCTTCAGATAAGAAAAAAGACGCCCGAAGACGTCTTTTAAAATATGGCGGTGACGGAGAGATTCGAACTCTCGAAAGGTTGCCCTTTACACACTTTCCAGGCGTGCTCCTTCAGCCACTCGGACACGTCACCTTAATTGCTGCAAAGAGTACGGATCGCGGTGCATGGGGTCAACTGTTTTTTCAAACATCGCATGCGTTTGTCCAAAGCCTGTACAACTTAAACACTTTTAACTAGATTTTGTAGCCTTTACTTTGGCGTAAATAGGCACCAGCACCTTGTAAACCCGGTTGTTCTTCGGTGATTACGAATACCGGTATTTTCTTCATAAGTTCAGAAAAACGACCTTTATCTTCAAATCGAGTCCTAAAGTCACTTTCTAGGAAGAATTCCATAAAGCGGCTTACGATGCCTCCAGCAATATAAACACCACCATAGGTAAGTAGATTGAGGGCTAAGTTTCCTCCAAAGCTGCCTAACATCCGGCAAAATATTTCTAAGGTCTCACGACAAACAATACACTCACCCGATAAGCCTCGTTCGGTAATGTCCGCAGGTTGAAAATCTTCAGCTTCAAAATCTTGATATTGGCAAAGACCGCGATAGATATTAACTAAACCAGGCCCAGAGATAAGTCGCTCAGCAGAAACATGGCCTAACTCTTGTTGCAAAAATGCCAAAATATATGCTTCGGTATCATCACTTGCAGCGAATTCAACATGGCCCCCCTCGCCTGGCAAGCAGATGTATTCGCCACCATGATTCATAAGATGCGCCACGCCTAAGCCGGTGCCGGGGCCATAAACGGCAATCGGTTTATTCGACTGAGGCGCTTGAGTTCCGCCGACTTGAACGAGTTGTTCGGCTTTCAAGGTTGGCAGCGACATGGCAATACCGGTAAAGTCGTTAATAACATGGAATTCTTCAAATCCCATCGTTGCCGCAACTTCTTTTTGAGAGAAAGCCCAACTATTATTAGTCATATCTATCCAGTCATTGTCAGTTGGACAGGCGATTGCGATGCAAGCAAATTTAGATTCAACACCTACTTTACTCTGAAACTCCTGCATAACGTCGGTAATACTTGGATAGTCGCCACATAAAAATTTGTGAATGTTATTGATTGTTCCAGAAGCAAGATCAATCGTTGCTAAACGAATATTCGTACCTCCAACATCTGCGATAAGTCCAAAACTAGACATTGCTTTCCCTCTATATAATTTTATCCAAGGTCAAGGCATGCTACTACTGAGCCTAAGACCGTGATTTAAATTTGTAGTTAAACCAGCTAATACACTAAAGCGGGTTCAAGCTGTAAAAAAACAGATTGTAGACCTAAGACAGAATTATTTCGTTATAAAATTACGAGTTTCCACTAAAAATTAGAGCTAAGTCATACTAAAGTTGGTGTAAAAGCACTATTATCAACAAATAGTTGGGTGTTTTTTCATATTCAGTTTACTTAATACAACGACTTAGCAATTTTTTGAAAAAATACTACATTTTTGTTATTCGCTCGATTGAGCTTCTTTATTGATAGTTGGTTTATGAATACTCTGGAAAAAATTACCACCAACCTTGACTCGTTTAGTAAATCGGAACGCAAGGTAGCAGAAGTCATCATTGCCTCTCCGCAAACGGCAATTCATTCAAGCATTGCAGCGCTAGCCAAATTGGCCGATGTCAGCGAGCCAACTGTTAACCGTTTTTGTCGTCGTCTCGACACAAAAGGCTTTCCTGATTTTAAACTACATCTTGCTCAAAGTTTAGCCAATGGTACGCCCTATGTTAATCGCAATGTTGATGAAGACGATGGACCAGAAGCCTATACCAACAAAATTTTTGAAACGGCTATGGCATCTCTCGAAAGCGCCAAAAATAGCCTAGATACTGCAGCGGTCAATCGTGCGGTTGATTTACTCACTCAAGCCAATAAGATTTCCTTCTTCGGCCTAGGCGCTTCAGCGTCCGTTGCTCAAGATGCAATGAATAAGTTTTTCCGTTTTAATTTGCCTGTTAGTTACTTCGACGATGTCGTTATGATGCGAATGAGCTGTATCGTTGCTACCGAAGAAGATGTAATTGTTCTAATCTCGCATACCGGTCGTACTAAATCGATGATAGATATTGCGCACTTAGCCAAACAAAATGACTCAACAGTTATTGGCATAACCGCTAAGGACTCACCTTTAGCCAAAGAATGTAATTTAGTCTTGTCGATGGAAGTTCCTGAAGATACGGATGTGTTTATGCCTATGGCATCGCGAATCGCTCAAATGACATTAATTGATGTATTAGCGACCGGCTTTACCTTACGACGCGGGCTTAAATTCAGAGAAAACCTCAAGCGTGTTAAACAAAGTTTGATAGAATCACGCGTCGACCGTTAATTCACCGCTTGGCAAACAACGATTATGTTTAGTGCCCACACCAGTGGGCATTTTTATGCTACAAATTTATTCGTGAAGGGATCATGAAGCGCATTAGCAAAGGATTTAGCTTAATTGAGCTAGTGATTGTAATTATCATTCTAGGCGTGTTGGCAGTCACAGCTGCCCCGCGTTTCATTAATTTAAGTAGCGATGCAAAGATTGCCGTTCTAAAACAGTTTAAAGCTTCTGCTATCGAAGTGAATCAACAGATGCAGATGAAAGCGCAAATGACTAGCTACAGCGTGCAGCCGGTCGATGGACGCCCCGATCTAACCGATGTTGACCTCAACGGCGATGGAAATTTTGATATCCGTCTCAAATGCGGTTTTTTGGACAACACCGATGTCGCTAAGCGAATTAACTATTCCGATGATCAAATTGGGAATGAGTATGAAGGGGTTAACTATACATATTTTGGCTTTTCTCAAAGTGAAATAAAAACAAGCCAATGTTATTTTCGATACGAGCAATCCTATGGCAGCACTAATCCAAGTGTTTGCGATAGCAACGATGCCCGCTTCCAGCCAGGATATCAGCTAGAAACGAGCGGTTGTTAATTTAAAGAGGGATTGGAGCGGCGTCGTTGGCAATCAGCTGGCCGTCTACAAATTCAAGCTTTGTTTTTAGGTACGGTGCTTCTTCAACCAGATAGCCCATTCCAATCAACAAAGGGATTTGCTGAGCATATGGACCCGCAAAATGGTTCACCAAATTCTGGTCTACTTTTAGCTCTACCACAGCAGCTATACGTGGAATTAATTCCTCGTCACTCACCGTCGCAGGGCCTCCAGCTAGATCAAGTTTACCCGATGCTGAGACTAGACCTTGTGTCTCTTGTCCCTGCATTGTTGCCTTAACGTTGCTTTCAAGTTTGTCGATTCGCGCTTCAAAGCCATGCTCTACGATTAATTTGGTAATTTCGTCTGGGTTAGCAATGTCTTCCACATTTTGTTGTGCAAGTTTAAATGCCTGCCAGCTAAAGTCCTTAAAGGTTAGCATTAGCTGGGTATTTGAAAGCTCGAGTTGGTTGAACACATCGGAAGCGGTGAACGATTCACTCGATAATTGAAGGTCGCCACTAATTTGCTGGTCCAGCATTTTCCCGCGACTGGCCAAGATTAGATTTTTGCTACTGAAGCCCCCAGCCATTTCGCCCGCAAAGTTTTTTCCAGATATATCCAAATTTTCGATTTTCATTGAAAAATCATCGTTTAGATAAACACCATCAACCAAACTACTCACACTGCTCATACTCAAGGCTTTAAGATTGACATCGCCCTGGTCACTTTTAATCGTAAGACCGGGCCAAACAAGATTCCCGGTTATTTGATTGCCATTGAGATCGCCATTCATCACTAATCGCAATTCTTGAGTTTTGTATTCTGAAAAATTAGGGTTAGCACTTAGATCATGTTCGGTAACCACAAAATTTGCATCCCAAGTTTGAGACCAAACGCTGGCTTTCCAATCTAGGTTTAAAGGTAGTTTTTTTAAGCCAATTTCCGCTAGAAATCCGTACAGCTCTTGTGAATCGACAACTTTAAACTCACCAGAACTTAAACCTGGACCAATAATGACATTGTGCTCAAGCTGCGCGATCACGTTTTTGCTTTGGTCTTGGAGCTCGATTAAGTAGCTTCGTTTCCCAAAACTTGAATCACTCAGGGTATTAACAAGAAGAGCCTCTCCTTGCATCGCTTGATTGGCACTGGTTATCAGTTGCGCTGAGTAATTGTCAACTTCGGTACCGGTATAATGGACTGCACCTGCCCAAGTAATCGCCGTAATTGCTACGACTGAAACCCCAATGGCCGCCTTATTCATGCTTTATCCCTAATCCTAAAATGTGCGCATAGACTATCACCCTAGCTGCAAGAAATGAAGCGAGCATTGATAATTTTGGTGCTAATTTAAGTGCGTTAAATCAATAACTTAAGCTTTCAAGCCAACAAGTGCTAGGTATTCGACGGTCAACATTCAGAAAACAAAAATGCAATGCGTCACACAAAAGCTAACATTTATTTCAAAATTGACTATAATTCGCGCCACGAACACTCGAGGCACGCTATGCAAGTATTAACTCCAGACCAAGTCCACAAACAACTTACTCCTATCCACAAGTATCCTAAATATTGGGCACATAGCTTTGGTAGTGCTCCTTTTTTACCAACAAGCCGCAACGAAATGGATGCTTTAGGGTGGGACAGTTGTGATGTAGTCCTTGTCACTGGCGATGCCTATGTAGACCACCCAAGCTTCGGTATGGCCGTTATAGGGCGAATGTTAGAAGCGCAAGGTTTTCGAGTCGGAATCATTGCACAGCCCAACTGGCATACTAAAGACGATTTCATGAGACTTGGCCGCCCAAATCTATTTTTTGGTGTAACCGCGGGTAACATGGACTCAATGATCAATCGTTATACAGCCGATCGTAAGTTACGTCATGAAGATGCCTATACCCCAAACAATGAAGGCGGAAAACGCCCTGACCGCGCAGTTCTGGGCTATACACAACGCTGTAGAGAAGCGTTTAAAGGTGTGCCGGTAGTCTTAGGTGGTATCGAAGCCAGTCTACGCCGCTTAGCACACTATGATTATTGGTCTGATACGGTCAAACGCTCGGTAATTTTCGATGCCAAAGGCGATATACTTTTGTTTGGCAATGCCGAAAGAGCCCTCGTAGAAGTCGCCCACCGTTTAGCCGCGGGCGAAAACATCAAAGAGATGACCGATATTCGCGGTACTGCTGTGATACGCAAAGAAATTCCAACGGAGTATACCGTTGTCGATTCATCGATGATTGATAAGCCTGGCAAGGTTGTACCTATGCCAAACCCTTATCAAACCGAAGAGCAATGTGAAACCTCTAGCGAAGAAGCAAAGCCAGAAGCGCAAGCCATTGTCGTGCGCCCAGCTAAACGAGATTTAAAATTTACGGTAGTTAGGTTACCTAGTTTCGAGAAACTACGTAATGATAAAGTTCTGTATGCTCATTCAGCCCGGGTGATGCACCTTGAGACCAACCCTTATTCAGCAAGAGTACTGGTTCAACAACATGCAGATCGAGTCCTTTGGGTTAATACGCCACCGGTGCCACTATCAACAGAAGAAATGGATTTTGTATTCGGCCTACCCTTTGCAAGGCGTCCACACCCTGTTTATGGCAATGCGAAAATACCCGCGTATGAAATGATTAAAACCTCGGTAAATATTATGAGAGGCTGTTTTGGTGGTTGCTCTTTTTGCAGTATTACAGAGCATGAAGGCCGTATAATCCAAAATCGCTCTAAAGAGTCGATTTTAAATGAGCTCGAAGACATCCGTGACAAAGTTCCAGGATTCACAGGTACTATTTCAGATTTAGGTGGTCCAACGGCCAATATGTATCGCCTAGGCTGTAAAGACCCTAAAGCAGAAGCAAACTGTCGACGTCCCAGCTGCGTTTTTCCAAAAATTTGTGAAAAACTCAACACAGACCATAAACATACGATTGATTTGTACAAAGATGCTCGTAAGGTAAAAGGCATTAAAAAAGTACTGATTGCATCCGGCGTGCGCTATGACTTAGCCGTAGAGTCCCCTGAATATGTTAAAGAGTTGGTCACGCATCACGTCGGTGGGTATTTAAAGATAGCACCCGAACATACCGAAAAAGATACACTCGATTTAATGATGAAACCGGGTATGGGTACCTATGATCGCTTCAAAGAGCTCTTTGAAAAGTACTCAAAAGAAGCCGGTAAAAAACAGTATTTAATCCCCTACTTCATTGCGGCTCATCCCGGGTGTACTGACGATGACATGATTAACCTTGCGCTGTGGCTTAAAAGTAATAACTTTGAATGCGACCAAGTGCAAAACTTTTACCCTTCCCCGATGTGTAACGCCACGGCCATGTATCATTCGCAAACCAACCCGCTGCGTAAAGTTCGATATAAGGGCAAAGAGAAACTCTTCGTTGCTCGCGGCGATCGTCAACGACGTCTGCACAAAGCGTTGCTGCGCTATCACGACGAAGAAAATTGGCCGCTAATCCGTGAAACTTTACGATCTGTTGGCCGTTGCGATTTGATTGGTAGTAAAGACAGCTGTTTGGTTCCGGCAAAAGGCCAAGAGAATGGTGCGAAAGCGAATATGAATCGACGTAGCGGTCGGCATGGAAAAAACCGTTTTGCGACTAAAAATCCAAAACAACCAGATATTCGTAATCCAAATGACTCAAAAGCGAATACGAGTAAAACGAAACCTCACTCAACGAGTAAAGCTAAATATGGCGTCAAGCCAAAGCCTAAATCGTCGAGTCGTAGTAAAAACACTAATCGCTAAGGTTGTTGAGACTGCCGCTATTGCTAATTTGAGCAAGGCGGCTCATTTCTTTCGTCATACCCCGCAATAGTAGCTGGTGCCAAGGCGCAAAAAAGTACCAGTATACCAATCCAGAAAAACCGGCCGGATGCCAAAACAACGACACTTTAAGCTGTTGTTTATTACTACTCTTGGTCGGTTTAATTTCTAGTTGCATGCCACCTCCACCTGGTGCTTTCATTCCAAAGCGCATGACTAACAGTTGCTTTTCTTCAACGCTCAATATCGTCCACGAATCAACCCGCTGGCCGACGACAAGTTTGTTGCTATCATCACGACCATGATGACGTCCATTTCCGCCAACACACCAGTCCATCCATTCACGCATTGCCCAAAGCAAGTCTCCATAAAAATAGCGTTTGGGACCGCCTAGCATATTTATCACTTGCCAAATATCGTCGCGACTAGCGTCAATGGTAATGCTTTCACTCGCGCACTTGGCATAAAAACCATGCAAAGCAGAAAAATTACGAAACGTAGGCACCCCATCACGCCATTTCTGCGGATAGCTTTTAACTTGTTCTTGTATCGCCACATTCTTTAAGGCTTGATCCAAAGGTATTAGGTCTTGAGGTATTAGCGCTCTTAACTCGCTGGGTTCTGCTACTAATCGTTCATTTAAACCTGCCACTAAGGACTGAGCCAAGGCTGAAGGAACTGAAGTAATCACGCCTAAGGATTTTGAGAACAGTGCTGTTGGAAAGCCTTTTACCGCAATGATCTTGCGTTTCTTAGTTAATTGTTTGGCGATTGCTAACATCAGTTCACGATAACTGACCCAGCGCGGACCAACAGCATCAAAGACTTTGTGGCCCTCTATCGTCAAATTGCTAACGCCAATAAGGTAGACCACTAAATTGTCGATGGCTATCGGGCAATTACAGTTATCTAAGCTTTCCGGTCCTAAAATTAATGGCACGTGTCCAACAATGTCGCGCATGACTTCGAACGCTGCACTACCAGGGGCAATCACTATACCCGCCCGTACTTCGATCACGCTTAATTGACTAGCAGCCAGCACTTTTCCGGTAGCAACGCGCGCGCGCATGTGCTCGCTTTTCGCATTAAGCGATACTAAACTGCCAAGATAAATGACTCGTTTTACGCTTGATTTAGGTAAGGCCAAACTTAAGTTTTTAGCCGCGCGAACTTCCCGCTGGGTATGAGCTTCGCCATCGCTCATGCCATGCATAAGGTAGTAAACTAACTCATGCCCTTCTAGCGCATCGGGCAAGCTGTCGGCATCGAGTAAATCGAGAGTAAAACGGCGTAAAGATAGGTCGCGCCAAGGCAAGGATTTTTCAGGGTCACGGCTAGTTATACTGACTTCATGCCCAGCTTGAACCAGTGCCGGCACTAAGTTTCTTCCGACTGTACCTAAGGCACCGATAACCAATATCCGCATTGCTAACGTCCAGCATTGTGTATTAAATATCCACAATAACAGCCCCGAAGTTCATTGCAAACAGGCATTTAGTTCCTAACCCAATATTGGCTAAGACTTAGAACTGGTATATAGATTTTCTTTTAAGCAAGTTTTAAAGCCAAACAACTGTCACAGACGTATAGCAACGACTTAAGTTAATGTCTCACCGCTTGCTAATCACTCGCCACACTTGGGATAACCCCGTCAAGGTCCTAACAGAATTGCTCTAAAGGAGCGTCAATTAGGGCATATATAATGAGTCCGTTTTCAGTTGTAGGCAATAACAACCGCTTCTACAAGGTCACAGGGACTATTAATGGTGGTGATGAGGGCTTATAACTATGAGCTAAGCAAATACGGCTGTAGATAAAGAAATTACTTAACTATTCAGCGGCATACACTGAGGGATGGAGTAAATTAAAAAGCTCATCCAACTCAAGGACGAGCTTTCCTTGAGTTGGCATTTATCGAACAAGCATTGCAGCTGTAATTATCTTAGATAACCTTAAATTTTTGAATTTCTAGGTTTAAAGAACTAGCCGTTTGTTTAACACTACTAGCGATATCACGCGTTTCGTTTGCCATTTCTTGATTCATTCTAGTTTTGTCGTTTAGTTCTATCAAATTCTTGTCTATGTCCTGAGTCACTTGGCTCTGCTGCTCAGTTGAGGTCGCAATTGACATAGAGTCGTCGCTAACTTTTGCTGTAGAACTTAATATATCAGACAAAGAAACTTGTGTTTGCTCGGCCAAGTCGATGGTTCGTTGGGCCACGGTTGCACCGCTTTCAATTGACTCAACCGCATTTGACACGCCCAGTTTAAGCGCTTCAATCATCGCTTCAATGCTTTGCGTTGAGTCTTGGGTTTTACTGGCTAAGTTTCGAACCTCATCAGCCACCACCGCAAAGCCGCGCCCTTGCTCTCCTGCTCTAGCAGCTTCTATAGCTGCATTAAGTGCTAATAAGTTTGTCTGGTCTGCAATGCCACGAATAACACCTAGGACTTGCGCAATATTATCACTGTCTTTAACCACGGCCTGAACCGCTTGCGCTGCATTAGCTACTGATGAGGCTAGCGCATTAATTTGCTCAACTGAATCTTGAGTAATCGCCTGGCCTTGCTGCGTTTTACTATTTACATTTGATATTTCATCAGCTGTATTAGCGGCATTAGCAGCAACTTCTCGGTGAGTTACGGCCATCTGATTAACTGCAGTCACAATTTGTTCGACAGATGCATGTTGCTCGATGCTTATTTCAGTACTTTCATTGGCTTTTGACTCAAGACGAAAAATCTCACTACTCACCTTGTCTGAGTGATCACGCACATTGACAATAATAGACTGTAGATGCGAAATGAATTGGTTAAAAGCAGTTGCCAGCTCACCCAACTCATCCTTATTTTTTACGCTCACGCGCTGAGTAAGATCGCCATCCCCAGAAGAAATATCACGGATTCTTGCACTTATATCAGTAATTGCGTTAGCCAAACTGCGCGGCCAAAAATACGCGATAAGCACGGCAAATAACACAGCTGCAACGCTAATCACTAGCATTAAAGTATTTGATTGTTCTATTTCTTCAGCTGAACGCTGTTCAATTTGACTAACGAAGCGTTCGGCGTTGCCATGAGCAAGTACATAAACTTGTTTAAGTTCTGAAAATGCTTGATAGCCTGGTCCTAGTATTTGTACTAATGCCCCAGCTTGGTCATATTGCTCGAACATCTCAAAAGCAACTTGGGTTTCACTCACCCATAACTCGAAACTTGTATCAAATTGATCAAGTCCGGATAAAGCCTTAGGCTCGTCCTTAAGCAAAGATTTGTAATCCAACATGAGTTGTTTTGCGGCAGCTGCATTGCTATCAAAACGTTGTTTCTTTTGCTCAGCTTCGTCGCTGCCTGGAAAATCGTTGAGTAGTTCTAAACTAGCCATTTGTGCTTCGTACAAAACCTTATCTGCAGAAAGAGCGGCTGTAATAGCTGGGAGTAAAGTATTACTCACGTTTTGCAATTGTGCCTCGGTTCTAGTCGATGCCCCTTGTCCGACAAAAGCAACTACTAGCAACAACAACGCATTCAGAATGAATGCTGCTGAATACTTATGCCTAAGACTAATATTCACATGAATTCCTTTTACCTATAAATGATTAGAGTGATATATATCCCATATTCACGCTGTCGGCTCAAGGTAATTTCAACTTATGCAGCACTGGCAGTACTCTAAACCACATTTCCGCACAAATAATGTGCAAATCGACTATCCACTTAATAGTGCATAGCTCTGATGATGGTTTGGATGAGTTGAGATATAACTGAATTAAAGGTTGTAAGCTTAACCAAAGGCAACCAGATGGCTGCTTTTGATCAAGCAAAATTGAGCAGCTTTTAGTCCAATTCTTTAATAATATGCAGATCACGCTGTGGGAAAGGAATAGAGATCTGTTCCAGATCAAATCTGAGTTTCACCTGCTTGGTTAGATCCCAATAAACATCCCAATAATCTTCAGTACGAACCCAAGGACGTACAATAAAATCGACGGAAGATTCATTTAAGGTATTCACCTTGATCGTAGGTGCTGGGCTTTGCAAAACACACTTGTGACCATTTACAAGCTCTGCTAGCACCCGTTCAGCTTTTTCAATATCGTCGCCGTAACCAATTCCAAAAACCAGATCTACACGGCGTAGCTGCTGCGCAGTAACATTTTTGATGACATCACCCCAGATCTTACTATTAGGAATAACTAAGGTTTGATTATCGAAAGTTAGAATTGTAGTAGACACCAAGTTCATGCTCTTAACCTTGCCAAATACCCCTGCAACTTCAACCACATCACCGACATCATATGGACGATAAATCAAAATCATCATACCAGCAGCAAAGTTGCTAAGTGTATCTTGTAAGGCGAAGCCAACAATAAAACCGGCCACCCCTAAACCAGCAAGTATGGGAGCAAGTGAAATCCCTATCTGGGCTAAAGCAATGAACAAACCAATGACCATTATGAAACGACTTGCACTTGAGATGATCATCTCTTTCATGAGGCTAGACAAACGCAGATTAGAACGGTCTAGGCTCTTGGTAAGGAATCTACGAAATACCCGTGACAGGGTCCGGGAAATATAAAATATCGCTGTTATTATCAACAGCTTAAATACCCACTCCCCCCCATTTTCTGAAAAATAGTCAACTATAACGCTCCACGCACGCAGCGCCATATTTGACAGTACCGCAGGGTCAAGTATTTCCGTGGTGAGCTGGCCACCAAGCTTGAGGATGATGGACTGGTAAAAATCCGCATCAAAGCCAAGATTCGTCAATAGTTCTACGCTCAATTTGAAGCTTTCACCAGCGATTTTTAATTGCTCTGTAACGACAGCTAACTGATCTTTCAGTGATTGATCTGTAGGTGTGATTCTAAGCATGCGATTAAGTTCGTCTTGCTGATTGCCAACCAAGATTACCAGTCCAGCAAATCCTTCACTGCGTTGATACAGCTTATCGATCAAGCCTTCTTTTGCTGTCTCTGGCGCTACACCAAGAGTTTCCAAATCAAGGACTGCATTAGTGCTTGTTGAGTAGACCAAATCTTGCTGACTGAGAAAATGCATATAGGACAACAAAGCGGCGGTTGATTTAGGTTCAAGTTCAGCCTGTTCTTTGATAAAGCTTTGCTGTTGTTCTTTTATCTCTTTATCCAAGACATACATTCGTTTTTGGATTAACTCGACAATGCTTTGTTTAAACTCAGCGACATCGCTTCCTGCTTGCTCAGCCTTTACTATTTCATCGACAATAAGATTAACCGTTCCAAACGCATTCATTTCACGCTCAATCAAGCGTTTGTGAATAGCATTTTGTTCAATCTCCGACAAATCCGTACTTTCACCGATAATGGTATTAATACGCTGGTGTTGGCGCTCATAAGTTTGTAAAAGCCCTTGAGCTATTTCGAGATGATTGTCCGAATTAATCGTTTGCGTAGCGCTGGTGAAGAATGAGACCCAGAAGCATAAAAAAACCAGAATTTTCATTCTGGACCTTAGAATTCCCACCATACTTTCTCCTTGATAATCTGAGCACTAATACTGTATAGCACTGGTAGCGCTATAAGAATACTAATTGAGTCTGTTACTATAGAGTCTAACTTGCCATTGCGCAGCTTTCGATCGCTTATTGAGACTAAAATATAATGCCCTACCCACACATTATTTTCGATCTAGACCATACCCTTTGGGATTTCGAAGCTAACGCTGAGCAAGTACTAAACCAGCTATATAACGAATATTTAAAAGAGTTAAACATTGAACGTTCTGATTTCATGAACATTTATAGAGCTAACAATCATCATCTTTGGCAGCAATATCATGAGCATAAAATCACTAAGCACGAACTAAAAGCGCGGCGTTTTCCTGACACATTAACTCAACTAGGACTAAAACTTGCTGACTTAGACTTTGATATTCATAAACTTGAACATCACTTCATCGAACGTAGTGTTGAAATGGACGCCGTATTTCCGCATTGTCACCGTGTTCTTGATGCCTTAGCAAAAAGCTCTCGATTACACATTATGACAAACGGCTTTGTTGAGGCGCAACATCGCAAAATGAAATCTGCAAAAATTGACCACTATTTCGAACATATATTCATTTCCGAAGAGATCGGCGCTAACAAGCCAAGCTCAAAAATATTTGAGTTCGCCTTAGCAGCGCTCGACTGCACTGCAAACGACTGTTTGATGGTAGGCGACAACTTAGTAGCCGATGTCGGCGGTGCCAAGGATATTGGTATGGATCAAGTATGGTTTAATCCTGACTCTTTAGATAAGCCGGCCACCATTCAACCTAGCTTTGAAATAAAGTGCCTCAGTGAATTGCTAGATATTAATCACTAATAATTGCTTTTTCTTACTATCTCCATAACTATATAAAGATACCTATCAGCAAGGACTGCGTATTGTGATTAGAATACTGATATTTATGCTAAGTTTTCCCATATCCGTTTTCGCTAATTCTATTCACTTAGTGTCAATTGAAGGTTTAATCGAACAACAAATTGGAAGTTTGATTATTACAGAAGTATATCAACAGCTAGATATTGAACTAAGCATTGAAACAAGGCCAGGCAGGCGAGCTCAACAAGATGTCAGTAGTGGCTATAAAGATGGTGAGGTCCTGCGTATTTTTGAGTATGGAGAACAAATTTCAAACGTAATACGCGTACCAACGCCTTACTATCAACTAGAAACAAGGGCATTTTCACTTAGTAAGGCTAATTTAGATATCGTGTCAATTAAGGACATGGAAGAATATCGCGTAGTCAAGGTATTAGGAGTCAAACACACTGACATTGCCACAGCTGGCTTAACCAACGTTCACAGCGTACCGAACTCACAGACCATGATGCGTTTCTTAGCTGCGGGTCGCGCTGACATTGCGCTTACCAATACTGTTGATGGTTTAGCGACGATCAAGGCTTTAAAACTAAAAACAATAAGTGCACAGGCTGAGCCCTTAGCAACCTTAGACCTCTATCATTATTTACACCAGCGTCACGCAAATTTAGTTCCTATAATCGACGCCAAAATTCAAGAGCTCATTGCCAGCGGTGAAATGCTAAGCATAATAGCCAAAGCTGAAGCCGCTATCATACCGCAGGCATTAGATTAGGCTAATAGTCATGTTGAACATGGGCAAACCATTAGGCTCGCCCAAAGAGCTCTAAAGAATCATCGAAAGAAATTGCTGTAAACGCGGATTTTCAGGGTTATCAAAGAAGCGTTCTGGACTCTCATTGACAATCAGTTCGCCATCTTCCATAAATAGAACTCGGTCTGCGACTTCTCGTGCAAAGCCCATTTCGTGAGTAACTACAACCATAGTCATCCCCTCTGCTGCTAGTCCTTTCATAACATCGAGTACTTCACCGACCATTTCAGGATCTAATGCAGACGTTGGCTCGTCAAACAACATAATGTTTGGCCGCATTGCCAAAGCCCTTGCAATTGCAACCCGCTGTTGTTGACCCCCAGATAGATGACTTGGGAAATTGTTCATTTTGTCGCTTAAACCAACTTTAAGCATTAGCTCTTTTGCGTGTTCTTCAACTTCTTTGGCCGCACGTCGAGAAACCTTCAGTGGAGCTAACATCACATTATCTAGTGCACTTTTATGTGGAAACAAATTGAAGCTCTGAAATACCATTCCGACTTCTTGTCGCAGCTTATTAATATCCGTTTTGCTGTCATACATGTCGGTGCCATCAATTTCGATACTGCCACTATTAATGGTCTCAAGTTGATTTAAGGTACGCAAAAAGGTTGATTTACCGGAACCCGAAGGACCTACAATTACAACAACTTCTCCGCGTGAAACCACTGCTGAAACGTCTTTAAGCGCGTGACAAAGGTTCCCGTAAATCTTATTAATGTTTGTTGCAATGATCATTTCATTGCCTTGGTAGTCTCTAGTCACTTGCTGCCAACCTTTTTTCTAATCGTTGTATCGCCCAAGACAAACTACTTGTTAGCAGTAAATACATAAGCGCAACTGTAAACCAAACTTCGAAGGGTGCAAAACTGCCACTGACGACTTCTCGACCAGCCTTCGTTAGATCCGTGATAGAGATAACCGATACCAATGATGAGTCTTTAATTAGATTAATAAATTGCCCAGCTAATGGCGGTAGCACACGCTTAAAGGCTTGTGGCATAACCACATATACCATGGCCTGAAAGTAGTTCATGCCTAGTGAACGAGCTGCTTCCATTTGCCCTTTAGCAATGGACTGGATCCCAGCGCGGACAATTTCAGCTACGTATGCTCCGGTAAATACCGACAACGCCACAACGCCAGCAGTAAAGCGCTCTAAGTCTAATACAGTACCGATAAAGAAATAGACAATAAAAATCTGTACGAGCAAAGGGGTGCCACGGATTAATTCGATATAAGTGATTGCTAGGTTTTTAAGAGCGGGATTATGCGAAATACGCATTAAACCGAAGAGTACACCAAGAACAATTGCAAACAGCAGTGACATTAAGGAAATTTGAATCGTAACAATCAGTCCATGTGTCAACGGACCAATTCTCCACCCATCACTTGATGCGAGGCGATCGCCTTCAAACAACAAGTCGCCGACAAAAACCAATACTTGATCATACTCAGCAAGTTGAATCAGTTCGTCACCCGCATCGTTTACAAATACTAACTCACCTCTTGCGTTCTCAATGACGGTTCCGTCTTGAGGTGCAGACACCTGAGCAGGATCGGTATTTACAATATAAGGGAGCACTCGACTCCAATTCCAATTGTAATCAATCCGGTCAGAGCTGAAGTAAATGGAGCTGATGATAGCACCCATTATTGCAACAAAGACGAGATTCCAAAATAGTGTTCTAGGTTGAGATTGCATAGCCTCTACTTTTATTTGTGTCTAATCAAAAAAGCGGCCGAAGCCGCTTTAGGTTCTTTATTGAACTTGTTGTAACCAGCTATTACTTTCAAACCATTTGTTATAAATGCGTTCGTAAGTGCCGTCGCCTTTAATTTGACGAAGATAACTATTTAGAAAATTTAAGAAGTCAGTATCACCTTGACGAATAGCCCAACCTAGAGGTTCATAGGTAAATGCTTCGCCTAAATGTGTTACTAAGCCTTCGTTTTGAGCTGCGTAAACCGCGTTGTAAGGCATGTCATACACAAACGCATCAGCTTTGCCATTAGTCACTTCTAATACGGCGTCAGTTTGAGTCTCAAACAAATTAACCGTCGCTTTTGGCATAGAGCGTTTAATTGCACCTTCACCTGTAGTACCTAATTTGGTGACTACGGTATATTTGGCATCGTTCAAATCACGGTAGCTTTTAACTTCGCCAGCAACTTTAGGGTTAAGTAAGATTGATTGACCAATTTCAATGTATGGGTCAGCAAAAAGTACTTGCATGTTACGTTGAGCCGTAATTGTCATCCCGCCCATAATCACATGACATTTGCCAGTGAGAAGCGTTGGAATAATGCCGTCCCAAGCTGTATTAACAGGGACATACTTAACGCCCATAGCACGCGCCATTTGCTTGCCTAAATCGATGTCGAATCCGATAAACTCACCATTCTTGGCTTTCATTTCAAAAGGCATATACCCAGCGTCGAAACAAACTTTTAGCTCACCTGAGCTTTGAATGTCTTGGAGCGCTTTGTATTCATCTTGTGCGACAACAGCAGTAGAAGCCGTACTTAGTGCTAAAGCAGCGACTAAGCTTTTAAACATTGTTTTCATAAAAATCCTTGCGTTGTGTTTGAGTCCCTACAATAGGCGTCCCGAGTTCGTAGCTCGCATGTGATTTGGATCACTTATTGTTGCAGTGTTTTATATCAAATGATCCCCTATAGGTATAGCCCAAAACACCAATAATAACGCGATTGCTTAGCAAAACAGTCTAATTATACGTAGTTTTGCTGGCCATTTGCTCGATTGAGCTAATTTAGATAACAAAACACACGGGTATCAAAAAATTTAACCGCACCTTAATTTAGCAAGTCATCAACTTAAAACGAACATTAAGTCCCATTTACTACGATATATTCAACAAATTATCTGCGCTAGCATGTTCGATAATAATGCAGGTTAATCCAATCAAAAATCTCGCTAAATAGTTATGAGAACGATCTATCTTGTAAACGCTCTCGTATAACCTGCATGGTATACAAAACGATATTTTACACAGTCTGTAAACGCACTATTGCTAATCCGACTGGCGATGAAAAACTAAAATCTGGAGTACAACGTGGGTTTACTAATTCAGGGCAAGTGGCACGATCAGTGGTATAACACCGAAGAGAACAAAGGTCACTTTAAACGCAGCGAATCTCAATTTAGAAATTGGGTAACTGAAGATGGCAGTGCAGGCCCTAGTGGCATTGCAGGATTCAAAGCTGAAGTTGGTCGATATCATTTATACGTAAGTCATGCATGTCCATGGGCCAACCGTGCCATGATCTTCAGACAGCTCAAGGGGCTTGAACAAGTTATTGATTACTCAGTCGTTCACTGGCGAATGCAAGACCAAGGCTGGACTTTTGAAGACGGTGACGGCGTGATCCCAGACCCTATCAACAATGCTGAACTGCTTCACCAAGTTTATACCGCGGCGGACTCTCAATATACGGGTCGGGTAACGGTTCCTATTTTGTGGGACAAGCAGCAGCAAACCATTGTTAGTAACGAATCATCTGAAATTATTCGCATGTTTAATAGTGCCTTTAACAAAGCCGGTGCTAATGCATTGGACTTTTACCCACTTGGATTACGCGAGCAAATTGATGCCATAAATGAACGCGTTTATTCAGACATTAATAACGGCGTCTATAAATGTGGCTTTGCAACTAGTCAAGACGCCTATGAGGCGTCTTTAAGTGCGCTGTTTACAAGCCTCGATTGGTTAGAAGAAAAACTAAGTTCACAACGCTACTTGTGTGGCAACCAATTAACCGAGGCGGATTGGCGCTTATTTACGACCTTGGTACGTTTTGATTCGGTGTATGTGGGGCATTTCAAGTGTAATTTGAAACGGATAGCTGACTATCCAAATCTTCAAGCTTACTTGTGCGACTTATACCAACACGCAAACGTTAGCGAAACAGTTAATATGGACCATATTAAAAAGCACTACTACATTAGTCATACCATGATTAATCCAAGTCAAGTTGTACCTCAAGGACCTTTTCTAGACTTCAGTGTTAAACATGGCAGAGATACCATGTGACTATCAATTTAGCCCTGCGATTTCGCAAAAAAAAGCAGCTTTATGCTGCTTTGCTAATCGTCAAACTATTCCGCATCTCTTTATGGGTTACTTTTTAGAAACTTTTGACAAGCTTCAAAATCCGCTTCCACTTTAGCATCTCGGATCGGAAAGTATTTTGAGCCTAGGTAAACTGCCAAACACGCAAAAACTATACCCGGAACAATCTCATAAAGGTCAAACCAATTGCCACTCAGTTGTTTGAATATCACCACACTAGCCCCGCCAACAACAATTCCCGCTATAGCGCCAACTTTGCTCATTGACTTCCAATATAGGGATATCAATATCACCGGCCCAAAGGCGGCGCCAAAACCTGCCCACGCATAAGATACTAGACCCAGCACACTGCTTTCAGGATTCATGGCCAATACCAGCGCGCACAATGCAATAATGATAATGCCAAGCCGCCCTATCCACATCACCTCTTGGGATGTCGCATCGGGTCTAACCCACTGCTTATAGATGTCTTCGGCAAATGCACTAGAACTCACTAATAACTGACTGTCCGCAGTACTCATAATTGCAGCTAAAATTGCCGCTAATAGAATCCCTGAAATCGCTGGACTGAACAATGCGTCAACTAAAATCATAAAGATCCGTTCAGGATCTTCGAGCGCAATACCATGGCTACTAACATAGACTAAGCCCGCCAATCCTACTGCGAGAGCGCCAAGCATCGACAAAGCGGTCCAAATCACTGCAATTCTGCGTGCAATAGATAGATCTGCATTACTACGCGATGCTTTAAATCGAGCTAGTATATGCGGCTGACCAAAATAGCCCAATCCCCAAGCTAGCGATGAAATCAAGCCAATAATAGCAATAGATTCTCCATTAACTTGGGTAAACGGATTAAGAAGTTCAGGATTGATCTCGGTGATCGCATTTAAGCTTGAACCGTCGATCGCTTTTATTGCCATGACTGGCACCAGCAACAACGCTGCTGCCATTAATAAGCCTTGAATAAGATCTGTCCAACTCACCGCTAAAAATCCACCGAACAGAGTATACGAAACAACACACACCGTACCGACACTGACAGCCCAGCGATAATCAATCTGGAAGACCGTTTCGAAAAGTTTACCGCCCGCAACTAGCCCAGCGCTGGTATAGAAAAGGAAAAATACTAAAATGAACATCGCAGAGATCAATTGAATAATACGCTGATTATCATTAAAACGACGCGACAGATACTCGGGTATAGTTAAAGCATCATCCAGGACAATACTATAAGAACGCAGTCGCTTGGCTTGGAAGAACCAATTGGCCCAAGTGCCAAACAGCAAACCGATGGCTAACCAGATCGACTCTATTCCAGCCACATATGCGAAGCCCGGCAATCCCAATAACAACCAACCGCTCATGTCAGACGCACCTGCCGATAATGCCGTAGGCCATGGACCAAGGCTACGCCCACCTAAAAAGTAATCTGACGAGTTTTTAGTGCGTTGGTAAGCCAACCAACCAACACCCAGCATGAGCAATAAATATATACAGAAAGTAGCTATAAGGGTGTTCGAATTAGCGCTCATTAAAAATCCTACTTTAGACACAAAACTGCCTATTTTGACATATTTAGTAAGTAATTGCTCTAAACCACTACCATAACCGTTGATTATGCTGCTGAAAAATAAAATATTTGCGTCTTAGGAGATAATCGACTGTAGCATATTCCTAGTTTAGAAAAACTGTCGCGCAAACTTTACACGCTCTTAATCATAAATTGTCGCTCCGGCATTTTCTAATCCATAGTTGTAACGCAAGTAAAGGACTATTTAGTTTGGAACAACATTTAACCACTACCTGATTGAGGAACAAACATGGACGTGAAGCTCCTTAGTTGTGTTAGCTTAGTCGCGCTTTTTTGCGCGCAAGCTAATTCAAACTTACTATTTACCGAGTACGTCGAAGGCTCTGGAAACAACAAAGCTATCGAAGTCAGCAATTTAAGCGACGATGATATTGATCTAAGTGCTGGATCGTATTCAATACGCCTATATGCAAATGGAAGACCATTAGCAGACGGCCCTACAAATACGCAAAATTTAAGCGGTATTTTAGCGTCGGGGAGCTCCATAGTTTTTGTTAACAGCTCGTCTGTAGAAGAGCTACGTATGTTGGGCGACAGTTCTAACATCACTTTTTTTAACGGCGATGATGCATTAGGCCTATTTATGGGCGAAACCTTGGTCGACCGTATCGGACAAATTGGCTTAGACCCTGGCTCAAAATGGCAAACCGGAGATGTTACGACGCAAAATCAAAGTTTACGCCGCTTTGATACCTCAGTTGATTCAAATAACAACCTAAGCTTTGACCCAAGCCTAAAGTGGCAAGCCTTTGCCATAGATAGTTTCGCAGGGCTTGGCTGCAGTGGAATAGATATCTGTGAAGGCGGTATCGATCCTGATCCGGGCTTAGAAATCGGCGCTTGTTACGAGCCCGCGACCCTCATTCATGATATCCAAGGTTCCGGTAGTGAGAGTCCTTTTACTGGTCAGCAACACATTGTTGAGGCGGTGGTTACCGCAAGTTTACAAGGGGACTCTCAACTGTCTGGTTTCTTTATTCAAGAAGATGACGCGCAACAAGATTCAGACACGATGACCTCTGAAGGTCTGTTTGTTTACGATACACAATACAGCGTCGAGGTTGGCGATCATGTTCGAGTCGTAGGAACAGTAGCCGAATACTATGGCAACACACAGCTCAGTGATGTCAGCGCTTTAAGTATTTGTGGTGAAAACACTAGTTTTACTGCGCAAGCGATCACCTTGCCATTCTCAAGTACAGATCTCAGTTACTTGGACGGTATGTATGTGGTCCTTCCTCAAAGTTTACATCTGACCTTAGATTACAACTTCAATCGTTACGGAACTGCAAGTTTGTCTAATGGTAAGCGTTATACGCCTACTGAAGTGCATACACCCAATAGCGCTGAGGCGATAAATCTTGGTCTAGAGAATAGTCTTAATGTCATTGGTATCGATGATGGTAGTACCGCTCAAAACCCCGAGTTAATCGCGTTCTATCCTGAATTCGAAATGGCTATTCCACTACGCTCAGGTGCAATTATCGCAAATGTCGAAGGCCCGCTTCAACTAAGCTTTGGTGAGTATCGGATCCAAGTGACGCAAGCCTTAAACGTAATTGAAGGCAATCAGCGCCCAGATGCACCAAGTTCTGAATTAGATTCGGCACTGAGTGTCGCAAGTTTCAATGTCCTTAATTACTTTAGCGATATAGATACCGGCGGCACGTCCTTTAGAGGTGCAGACAGTGAGCTTGAGCTTGAACGTCAAAAAGCCAAACTCGTCAGTGCCCTGATTGAGTTAAATGCTGACATTGTGGGTTTAATGGAAATTCAGAATAATGGCTTTGGACCGAACTCAGCTATTTTACGCTTGTTGGATGCGCTAAATTCACAACTAGATGCTCAACAGCATTACACTTTTATAGGTCCAGATGATCTCGGCTTAATTGGTGATGATGCTATTGCAGTTGGAATGATCTACCGCCCTAGTCGGGTTAGCAAGGATGGCAGTGCTCAGTTACTCACAACACCACCATTTGATCCCGATACAGCAAAACACCGAGTCCCTCTCGGGCAGCGCTTTGTCAGTAGCAGTGGCGAAACTATAACAGTGGTTGTGAATCACTTTAAATCTAAAGGTAGCTCATGTGAAAGCATCGGCGACCCAAATAATAATGATGGTCAAGGCAATTGTAATGGGCAGCGCGTATTGGCCGCTCAAACCTTAAGCCAAGCCTATGCCGGACAAGAAAACGTCCTATTTATTGGTGATTTTAATGCGTATAGCAGTGAAGACCCAATTCAGAGTTTTGCTCAAGCAGGCTACCTTTCTTTAGCGAAACAATTGGATGCTCAGTCCTACAGCTACTACTTTGACGAATTGGCCGGTAGTTTGGATCATGCTTTGGCGTCTAGTGACTTACAAGCCCGCGTAGTCAATGCCCATGTATGGAATAGCAATAGCGATGAACCGCGTGCTTTCGACTATAATACCGAGTTCAAAAGTGAACTACAGCAACAAATTTATTACGATACTAGCGCCTATCGAGCCTCAGATCATGACGCCGTTGTGGTTTATCTAAATATGGAGTCTGCCGGCAGTATTGAGTTTTCACCAAGCTTTGACATTCAAGAAGGGGAAACCAATCATATCACGGTGAATCGTTCTCAAGGCAGTTATGGACGTGTTGAGCTCGCCTATAGTATCGAAGGCCAAAGTGCTGATGCACAAGATATACGCTTAGACGTTGGGACTCTAGTTTGGGAAAACGGAGATAACAGCTCACAACAGATAGCGATAAGTACCTTTGCCGATCACATTATAGAAGGTTTAGAGCAAGCCCAGATAGTTTTCCAAGTTGTTGAGGGTAGCCCAGAGCTAACTATCGATTCGATACAAATTAATATTCACGACGTTGTAATGGAGCCTAGCCTCAGCCTTGAGCAAGCGGAGTACCGCGTTGATGAAAGCCAAGGTTTAATCGCAATCCCTGTAAACCTTATTAACGGTAGCGCAAAGTCAGCATCAGTATTTGCTTTAGTATTACCACGCAGCGCAAGTTGGAGAGATTATAAGGCTCGATTCTTCCAACGACTAAAATGGACTGGTGGAGATACGCAAACTAAATACATCAATATTAAGATAAATGATGACCGACGAAGTGAGGGTGATGAGCATTTCAAAGTGATGCTGCTTTGGAGTAAAGGTGCGCAGATAGGCGAGATATCGCATTCTATTGTGCATATCATCGATAACGATTAAATCTATATCGACATATATTTACTAGCGCAAAGGCTGCCAAACGGCGGCCTTTTAATTGGTCCCTATGTACGAATTAGTGCATCAAAATAATCTCAAAAATCCTCTCGAAACTTATCCTGCGAAGTGATAGATTGCCCGCAACTACCGATTGACCTCTTTTGGCAAGGCGCCAGCCCATGAGCACTTTATACCCATTATTAGACAACAAGTTTTTACTGACTATTGCGTTAATTTTCGTGACCTTTTCGGTTCGCTATATAGCCCTAAAGTTAATCGACCGAAAACAACAAGCGCACGGTAAAGACCATCGCGATCTCATCAGTAATTTAAAAAACTTCCTGATATTTATTCTGGCGCTGATGATCTTCAATGTATGGGCTGGTGAACTACAAAAATTTGCGTTTTCAATGGCCGCATTTGCTGTGGCTATCGTTATTGCGACCAAAGAATTCATTCAATGCTTGATAGGATTTTTCTATTTGATGTCTACCCGGCCTTTCAAAGCTGGAGAATGGATACAAGTTGACCAATATGTTGGTGAAGTTTCACAGTTAGATTGGGTAAAAACGACAGTCCTAGAAATTGACATTCATAACTATCAATACACGGGAAAAACACTGTACATTCCGAATAACAAGCTGATTACAAGTACCATTAAAAACCTAAACTTTCTAAAACGCTATGCGGTGCATAATTTTGTGTTAGTTCGCGATACTTGTGTAAATCCATTTGATTTTTCGGAACAACTAAAAACTAATGCCAATGGGTATTGTGAAGAATTCGAAGATGTAGCTGCGCGATACAACCAATCAATTGAACGTAAAATCGGTGGTAGTATCGTTGGCCCCAAACCCCAGTTAGAAGTTGGGACGACAGATATTGGTCTAATTAAACTCGAATTTACAATTTTTTGCCCAACCGAAACAGCATTAGATATTGAACAAAAACTCACCTCCGACTTTATGCGATTATGCATCGAACATGAGCAACGAGAGAAAGCTTCTATTGCTAAATAAAGGGATATTTACGTCTTTGTTATCGTAACGACAAATATTTTTCGTTTTAACTTAAACTGTTTCACGATTATGTTTATCTCGAAACTAATTTTTGAGCTACGTTAATGAGTGAATTTAGAAGCGGAAGTAAACGATTTTATGATGACCGAAAGTTCCCTAAAGGTTTTTCAAAGTCTGGCTGTTTTACTTTGAATGAGGCTGAGCTTCTCAGCCTTTATGGGGATACCATGCTAAGCTTGGAAAATGGCAGCTTGAGCCCTGAAAATGCTGACGAAAAGCATTTTCTAAAGGTCTTAAAAAACCCCTCAAAAGCAAGCTCTGCTATTGAACATCTATGGCTTAAATATACTAAACTTGCTCGCGGACGGCGAAATTTTCATACCCTGAATAGCTATAAAAAGTCGCCTGCTAACGATGCGGTAAACGATGAAGATGACTATATAGTTGATGAAGCAATCTAGCCATCACCAGTCTAAGAGAATCAATCCTGTGCAATATAATACGGTGCAGGATTGCAGCAACAGTTCCAGTCATTGTTCTACTGCTCACTAGCTTGCTGAATTAAGTAACCCGGAGCCGCTTCGGTGCGATTAATTAAACGTTCAACACGTTGTATCTGTTCAACATTTGCCGCATCTTTTCTGTAATTGATGTAAACAGGTCGCGCCCAAGAGTCGCTGTCTGATACCACAAACAATTGCTGCGAAATGAGAAAAGGTTCGACCATGGTTTGCGGTAAATAGGCACATCCCCCTTTCTCTAGTATGAAGTCCAATGCAATTCGACCATTTGAAGTGCGCAAGATAGGAGGTGGGATCCGCTTATGCCGCTCAACATGTTCTGATGCAAAACGGGTACCCCAATCAACATAGACATAATTATCGGTTAAGGCGGTTTCACTAAGCTGAGCTTTAGATGAAACCAATACCAGTATCAAGTCCTCTACCCGATTGGAATACAATTCATCTGATTTTAGTGGGTCTAAGGTAACACCCAGATCAAGTGTACGTTCAATAAGGGCTCTAGTGATGTGCTCGCGCGCCGATGTTTCGGCCAGAAATGAATACCCCGGAAACGCATCAACGACGACGCTGAGCCAATATTGTAAAAATGCATCCCATATATTTGGTGTACCAGCTAGGGTTAGCTGAACGCTTTGCTCGTGCTCGATAGCTAGCTCTGTTTTTGCTTGGGTAAGCGTTCGTACCATTGTTTCTGCATAAGGTACTAAGCGTTCACCGGATGAAGTGAGCTTAATCGCATTGCGGTGGCGCACAAACAATGGACTATCAAAGAAATTCTCGAGTTGTTTTATTCGAGCGCTAACCGCCGCCTGAGTAATGTATAAATTCTCTGCTGCTTTACCAAAGTGCTTAACTTGAGCCACTTCAAGAAATGTCTTAAAAACCTTAACGTCCATTATTTTTCCCTTTAGCGAGCAATGGCAGCCTAACAAACTTTAATTGTTGAAACGATAAAAATTATTCGTTTTATTTATGCCCTTAAAGGAGCTAATTTCGCGCCATCAATAGTCGCTACAGCAAACCTGCGTAGCGCACATTAATCCATCACTAAAAATTAAAGGAATTGCAAATGCGCATCGCCATTTTATCGCGTAACGAAAATCTATACTCTACTCGACGCCTAAAAGAAGCGGGTATCGCGCGTGGACATCAAGTTGATATCATTGACACCTTGCATTGTTATATGGATATCACTAGTAGCAACCCAACCGTACGCTACAACGGTCAAGTATTACCACAATACGACGCTGTCATCCCACGTATTGGTTCATCAGTCACATTTTATGGGACTGCAGTGGTTCGTCAGTTCGAAATGATGGGAACTTTTTGTGTCAACGAATCAGTTGCAATAAGCCGCTCGCGCGACAAACTGCGTTCACTACAGTTACTCTCTCGTAAAGGTATAGGTCTACCGCGCACTGGCTTTGCAAGTAAACCTGACAAAATTCAGGATTTAATTAAGAACGTTGGCGGCGCTCCTTTGGTCATCAAATTGCTCGAGGGTACTCAAGGTATTGGTGTGGTGCTCGCAGAGACCAACAAAGCAGCAGAAAGTGTTATTGAGGCGTTTATGGGGCTCAAGGCAAATATCTTAGTGCAGGAGTTTATCAAAGAGGCTGGTGGCGCAGATATTCGCTGTTTTGTTGTTGGAGATAAAGTTGTAGCAGCAATGAAGCGCCAGGCAGCAGAAGGAGAGTTTCGATCCAATTTACATCGTGGGGGAAATGCACAACTAGTTCGCTTGTCTAAGGAAGAACGCGCAACCGCCGTTAATGCAGCGAAAGCAATGGGACTTAACCTTTGTGGCGTAGATATACTACAGTCAAATAATGGACCAGTTGTCATGGAGGTCAATTCCTCCCCTGGCCTCGAAGGTATTGAAAAGGCCACTAATAAAGATGTAGCGGGATTGGTCTATGAGTTTATCGAAAAAAATGCAAAACCAAATGCCAACCGTACTAAAGGAAAAGGATGAGCGATTTCGTTATTGCCGGGGTAGATATCTATCCCGGACAAGAAAAACAAATTGATTTACCGGTAGCAAAGCTATACACCGATACCCAAATGTCGATTCCGGTGCATGTCATTAGAGCAAAGAAAGTAGGGCCAACAGTATTTGTAAGCGCTGCAGTGCATGGCGATGAGCTCAATGGTGTCGAAATTATACGGCGATTAATGGCCTCAAAGCTGAAAGTTATTTGTGGAACTATTATCTTAGTACCTATGGTTAACGTTTACGGAGTGCTTAATCAAAGTCGTTACATGCCGGATCGCCGTGACTTAAATCGCTGCTTCCCTGGCAGCGCTAAAGGTTCTTTAGCGGGGCGTTTAGCGCATACTTTTATGAACGAAATAGTGAAGCTTTGCGATTATGGGATTGATTTGCACACTGGAGCAATCCATCGCTCAAACTTACCCCAAATTCGCGCTGACCTTGACGACAAACAAACCTTGGATTTAGCAAAATCGTTTAATGTACCAGTACTTCTAAATGCTAATTTAAGAGACGGCTCGCTCCGCGAGTCAGCGGTTAGAAATGGGACCCGGGTGCTACTTTATGAAGCAGGACAAGCGCTTCGATTTGATGAGTTGTCGATACAAACTGGTGTTAAAGGGGTATTAAATGTACTTTCTAGTTTGGGGATCACACGAAAAAGGCGTGCACCCAAACCGCTAAGTCAGTATATAGCTAACCGCAGCGATTGGGTCCGAGCTAATGCCAGCGGATTCGTTTGCGAGTACGCGAAACTAGGTGCTCTGGTTGAAAAAGGCGTTGTTCTTGCTGATATTAATAGCCCAATGGGCGAACTAATAATGCAAGTTAAATCCACTCGTTCTGGAATCATCATTGGCAAACAAAACATTCCATTAGTTCAAGAAGGTGAAGCGATGTATCACATTGCTTACTACGGTGATGATGAAGACCTAGTTGCAGAACAAATAGAACAGATGCAAGACGCACTGCAACGAATAGAACCTATATAGTCGATCCAATGGAGAAAAGTTGGTGGATAAAATAATAATTGGGAACTTGGAATTATGCTCCCTCCCCGAACTTGGCATAAACGAACTAGAAGTAAGGATTGATACAGGTGCAAAAACGTCGTCATTGCATGTTGATAATTTGGAGCGCTTTAAAAAAAATGGGCGGCCTTTTGTTAGCTTCGACCTGCATCCAGACGTCTATAACCTAAAAAACGTTGTTCGATGTACCTCACCATTACACGACTCCAGACGTATAAAGTCGTCCAATGGCGAAGTGGAACAACGGTGCGTCATTAAAACTACCTTCAAATTGGGGCGTCATGATTGGCCGATTGAAATAACCTTAAGTAATCGATTAGACATGAGCTATTCAATGCTATTGGGCCGAGAAGCTATGGCTAATCGAGTATTGGTTGACCCTTCAGCTTCTTTTCTATACTTAGATGAGTAATTACCAGTCAGTTAATTTGGATACGAACAGCACAGATAGCCACAACGAAAACTACTATTTGTGCGGTCCAAACTAGAAAACAATTTAATCACGTAACTACTGCTTTTTACTAATTTGACTCAACTCATAATTTTTAAATTAATCTTAATCGCCTTTTTATATCCATCGTTTTATTGACTAAACTTCGCAGGTATAACTTTCATTTGTACATCATTTCAAGCGCTTGCTTTTGATAAGGAACCTAGCATGAAGACACGATTAGCAGCACTAACCTTTATACTAATTCTTCCCCTACCCGGTCTAGCCAATCAATGTGGCGAAGTTACTATTGCTGATATGAATTGGAACTCAGCAAGCTTTATGGCTCATCTCGATCAATTCGTCCTTAGAAATGTTTTCGATTGCGACGCTCAACTTATCCCCGGCGACACCATGCCAACAGGTACTTCTATGGTCGAAAAGAACGAACCCGATATAGCTCCAGAGTTTTGGAGTAATTCAATGCGAGAAGCTTTGGACAACGGCGTAGCACAGCAACGACTTAGCTATGCTGGGGTTTCTCTGAGTGACGGCGGCGAAGAAGGTTTTTGGGTTCCGGACTACTTAGTTGAGCAATATCCTGAAATGGCAAACATTGAAGGTGTAATAAAACATGCAGCCTTGTTTAAACATCCCGAAGGGGAAGACAGTTTCGCATTCTACGGTTGCCCAGCAGGCTGGACTTGCCAGCTTACAGCAGGCCACTTGTTTGATGCTCTTAACTTAGAACAAGCTGGTTTTACTATAATAGATCCAGGCTCAGGTGCAGGGCTTGCGGGAACCATTGCCAAAGCCTACGAGCGCAAACAACCTTGGTTTGGCTACTATTGGGCTCCGACACCAGTGTTGGGCAAGTACCCTATGGTTAAGGTTGAGTTTGGACAAGGTAGCGACCAAGCTCATTACAATGACTGTATTAGTCAAGTTGAGTGTGATGAGCCGCGACCGATTATGTACCCACCTTCTTTGGTTCAAACCGTTACTACTTATAGCTTTGCCAGCAAAGCGCCCGAAGCTAATGCCTATCTTGGAAAACGCTCATTTACGAATCAACAAATGAACGCACTACTCGCTTGGATGGAAGATAATCAGGCTGATGGCGATTATGCCATGGAGTACTTTCTTAAAGAGTTCCCAGAACTGTGGAAAGTCTGGTTTAACCCCCAACAAATCGAAAAGCTAAATAAGGCTCTAGCTGCACTTTAGCAGGTAGAGAATTATCAAATGGATGATGCTAGCTTAGATTGAACCCAGTCTGGGTTAGCGTTATAAGATCTGAGATGAGTAACTGTTATTGCTTGTCTTCGTATGCGCTTTAGCAGCTTTAAACTTCTGCTAGTTATTCGGACTGTGCTACTTTTTAGCAGGACATGTAGCCGGTACTTTAGCCTACTTTTGAATAACCATTTTGGCTGCCCATCACTTGCGACAAGTCTTGTAAACGATCCGTCATAACTTTGATCATTTGAAACTGTTGCAACTGTTTACGATCATCTAACTTCAATACGGGATCGATCAACATACAACACGCCGTTTGATAACTGGTTTCAATAACGAGAAAACGCCCTACTTGGTCGTCCAAATTTCTCAAAACTACAATATCCCCACACTGAAAATCAGTATTCTGATTCCAACGAATACTGCTGGCAGCTATTTGAAAATGCCAACTTTGAGGCATGATTGGTTTGTGGAAAAACCCGTTAGCTAAGGCTTGTAAAACGATATGTAATTTGGTTTCGAACGGCCAATCAAGGTTGTCCATTTGATCAAGAAGACTGCTGTAATAGGCCAGATGCTCTGGTAAAAAACTTTGCTCACAATCTTGTGGATTAGCGCAGTTTTTGTCATTAATAACGGACACAAACTGAAAACTATCACCAATATTTAAAACTAGTGATTGTTGTTTGTCACAAAAGCTCCAACGCCAAGTGCTATCAGGACTAAAATTAGACAACGCTTATTTCCCTACTCAGTAAACAGGCCCGAACATTCCAATTGCTTACGGGTAAAACTATACATTTATAGCGCCACAATGATCTTATACACTTTGATCATATAAAGGATCATTTTAATAATAAATGATCCTTTATTTTAATTGGAAGTCGCTTTTTATTTATTTGTAATATGAACTAGTTATAGCTTACTAAACAATCAAATTCAAATGTTTTATTATCAAACTGAATAGTAGTTAAACAATTTAGAATACTCTAGCTACTTTTTTAATTAATCCAGGACCTTTGTAAATAAAGCCGCTATATAATTGAACTAGTTTTGCTCCTGCTTCAATTTTTTCTTTTGCTGCTATTGCTGAATCGATCCCACCAACACCAATAATCGGTACCGTATCGCCAAGATGTTTATAAAGCTTGCTGATCACTACCGTTGATTTGTTTTGAAGTGGCCTACCGCTTAGACCACCAGCTTCTTGTCCATGCTTCATGGCTTTGACTAGCTGACGATCTAAAGTCGTGTTGGTCGCTATAACACCATCGAGTTTATAGCGAATTAAGGCATCACTTATTTGTTCAATTTCATTATCTTCTAGATCTGGCGCAATTTTGATCAATAAAGGAACGTGTTTATTATATTGCTCACTTAATTGATCTTTCTTAAGCGTTAGATCTTTTAATAGATCTTCTAATGCCTCACCATACTGTAAATTACGTAAACCAGGTGTATTAGGACTTGAGATATTAACTGCAATATATGAAGCATGTTCAAAGGCTTTTTCCATGCCTATCAGGTAATCATCTTTACCATGCTCAACTGGAGTATCAAAATTCTTGCCGATGTTAATACCAAGAATGCCATTGAAAGAACTTTGCTTCACTTGCTCAATAAGGTAATCAATACCTTTATTGTTGAACCCCATGCGATTAATAAGCCCCTCAGCTTCAACAAGTCTAAAGATTCGAGGTTTGTCATTACCAGATTGAGCTCGAGGAGTAACCGTACCAACCTCGACAAAGCCAAATCCCATCGCTGCAAACGCATCAATACACTCACCATTTTTATCTAGGCCAGCTGCGAGACCAACCGGGTTGGGGAACTCTAGACCCATCAATGAAACAGGCTTTGCTGCTATATTTTGCTTATAGAGTAAATTGAGAGGTGTGTTTCCAGTTCGCTTAAAGCTATCAATGATTAAATCATGAGCTTTCTCTGGATCGAGCTGGAACATTAGGCTTTTTGCTAAGGGATAATACATATTCGGCTCCGATGTGCCCCGAGCGTAGAATGACAGGGGGCTTCGGGGCGTAGATTCTACCTATTTTGAACTACAATTTAAATTTAAAATGTTTAACTCACGCAATAAAACTGAGAATTTGGCAAATTCATGGCTGCCACTGGTCTTAAAGTCGTTAAGCATGTTGCTCCAACGTGTCAACGACTGCGCGTGTTCTTGTTTCCAAGCATCGACTAGCACTTGTTCTTTTAGGCTAGAATCCCAAGCGATCACCGTTTGCGTCAGCTGGCGTTGTTGCCAATCTAGATCTTCTCTGAAACTTGCACGGGCCAAGGCCTGCCAATGATTTTCTACTGACTGTTGGTTTATTTGATGTAGGAACCAATGCAAACCAATGTCAGCGCCAAGTTTAAAGTAAATAACAGCCACTTCACTTAAGGGCTGATTTTGCTCCGCACTAATTTCAGCCAAGTCTAGAACCGAATAAATAGAATTTAATTGCGCCATTTGGCACGCTAGTCCCTGCGGCACTCCCTGCCCTACAAAACAATCCGCTCGTTTATTAACAGCTTCATTATCTTTGTTCACCAATAGTTTTTTCAAGCCACCAGATAAAGCTGCAAAGCTGGGGTGATAACGTTCGATCTGCTGTTCAATGCTTAAGCTTCGATCTCGTAGCGTTAAGAAACGGCGCGTGGCTCGGCGCATTAAACGACGTAAAGAATCCATCATCTCTAATTGTAATTGGGCATCAATTACATTATCTAGAGCTTCAATTTTTTGTAGGGTTAATTCAACCTCAAATACCTCACTTGCCACAACAAAACACTCACAAATTTCAGCCGGCGTACTTCCCGTTTCTTCATTGAGGCGAGTGACAAAATTGAAGCCAACCGTATCCACGATCAAATTAGCTAATCGGGTAGCAATAATTTCACTGCGAAGCGGATGATGTTGCATTTTTTCTGCGTACTTGTCTTGAAGAAGACGTGGAAATGATTGTTCCAAAATCCGAGTATAGAAAGGATTATCACTAACCTGAGGCACATTAAGATGCTGTTTGAGGGACATTTTCGCATAAGCAACTAAAACAGCCATTTCTGGTCGCTCAAGTGATTGCCCCTTCACACTACGTTCACTTAACTCTTCATCGTTAGGCAAAAACTCCAAACTTCGATCCAATTCATCTTGCTGTTCTAGATGGTGCATAAAACGCGATATTTCTTTGGCGTTAGAAGGCTGGTGTAGCTGAGAAATACTAATAGACTGACTTTGACGATAAGCGTTACGCAGCACAATTTTAGCCACATCGTCTGTCATCTCAACCAATACTTGGTTACGATGCTTTTGAGTAAGTTCACCATCAGTAACCAAACTATTGAGTAGAATTTTTATATTTACTTCATTGTCGGAACAATCAACACCACCAACATTGTCGGTAAAATCTGTATTAATTTTGCCACCATGCTGAGCTATTTCGACCCGTCCAAGTTGCGTTATACCTAGATTTCCGCCCTCGCCTACAATTTTTGCACCTAGTTCAGAGCCATTGATGCGCAAGACATCATTCGCTCTATCACCAACCTCTGCATTGTTCTCAGAGCTTGCCTTGATGTAGGTTCCGATCCCGCCATTCCAAAATAAGTCGACCTTGGCCCGAAGTATAAGCCCTATTAGCTGGTTCGGTGTCAGGCTGCTGGCGTCGGTATCCAAAAGCGATTGCATAGCTTTGCTAAGCGGAATTGATTTAGCACTGCGTAAGAAAATACCACCGCCTTCAGATATTAATTCTTGATTGTAATCCGACCAAGATGAGCGAGGTAGTTCAAAAAGACGACGGCGTTCAGCATAAGAACTTGCTGAGTCGGGCTTAGGATCAATGATGATATGTTGGTGGTTAAACGCTGCAACTAAACAGGTATGTTTGGATAACAACATGCCGTTCCCAAATACATCGCCAGCCATATCCCCAATTGCAACACAGCTAAAGTCTGTGGTTTGGCAATCAATGCCAATTTCTCGGAAATGACGTTTTACCGACTCCCATCCTCCTCTCGCCGTAATTCCCATGCCTTTGTGATCGTAGCCATTGCTGCCTCCAGAGGCAAAAGCATCGCCCATCCAGAATTGATATTCATCGCTGAGTTGATTGGCAATATCACTAAATGTTGCAGTGCCTTTATCTGCTGCAACCACCAAGTACGGGTCGTCCTCATCGTGGCGGACTACATCCCGCGGCGGCACAATCTCACCGTGTAAATTATTATCAGTGATATCTAGCAAACCGCGAATAAAGGTACGATAACAAGCTTTGCCCTCTTCTAACCAAGCGTCTCGGTCGGAAATAGCTGGCAATTGTTTGCAAACAAAGCCACCTTTTGCTCCCACAGGAACGATTACCGTATTCTTAACTTGCTGGGCTTTAACTAAACCGAGCACTTCCGTACGGAAGTCTTCTCTTCGGTCCGACCAACGCAGTCCTCCCCGTGCAACTTTACCACCACGCAAATGCACCCCTTCGACCCGTGGCGAGTAAACAAATATTTCGAAGTGAGGCAGTGGCTTCGGCATTTCACTAATTACAGAGGGGTTAAATTTAAAGCTGATATAATCTTTTTCATTCTTTTTTGCGTCACGCTGATAGTAATTGGTTCGAAGCGTCGCTTTGATCATTTCTAAGAAACGCCGAATAATACGGTCGTCATCCAAGTTCTCTACGCTATCTAACCATTTGATAATTTTACTTTCTAAATTGGCTTCAGACTCAGCAGAACGCTTTAAACTCGGTTGGAATCTGCGCTTAAATAAAGCAATTAACAATTGCGATATTTGCGGATAGTTAACTAACGTTTCTTCAATATATGTTTGGCTAAAATTACTGCCGATCTGACGCATATACTTAGCATATGCGCGCAGCAGTGCCACTTCTCGTCCACTTGCAAGCGCTCCTAACACCAACTTGTTAAAGCCATCGTTTTCGAGCGCACCATTCCATACCTTGGCTATCGTAGATTGGAAGTTATCGCGGTTTTTCTCAATATCTAATTTTGAAGTACCCACGTACAACATTGAGAAGTCTAAGATCCAGTAAACGCTGCCGTCGCTCGTGATCATGCGATATGGCCGCTCTCCAATCACTCGAAGCCCAGTATTTTCCAAAATTGGTAGAATATCTGAAAGGTGTAGCGGCTCACTTAGGTGGAATAGTTTGAGGCGAACAACATTCGAATTGTCGTTTTCTTCTTGAGGTCGATAAAACAACATACCGAGCTGGTTTTGACTATTAAGTAGCTCTAGTTGGGTAATATCTGCAACAGCAGAGCCTGGCAATACATCCTCTTTGTAAGAACGCTGAAAAGCATCTTGGTACTTATTGAACAGCTCGTTACCCCGCTCTTCGCCAAAGTTAGACGATAGCGAGTCTGAGAGCTTGTCCTCCCATGAACGCGCAGCTTCAATAAGGTTGGCTTCAAGTTCAGTCAATTCATACTCCTGATGCGGATCACCTACTTTAACTATATAGTGGGTCCTGGCTAAATTCCCTTCAGTGAAAAAGGTGCTGAACTCGACGTCTTCATCGGATCCAAAATGCTGTTTAAGTACTTCCTGAGTCTTAATTCTAAGTGCTGTGTTGTAGCGATCTTTGGTCGTATAAACTACGCAAGAATAGAATCGTCCATAGACATCTTTTCGAACAAACAATCGAACTAAATCGCGCTCCTGAATGTTTTCTACACCTAAGCCGATCTCTAGTAATTCGTTCGCGCGAGCCTGGATGAGTTCATCGCGTGGGTATGTTTCCATGATATTAAGTAAGGCTTTAAACGCATGGCTGCCGGTTTTCAAACCCGAACTATCCATAATTTGCATGAGCTTTTGCTTAATCAGCGGTATCTCTAATGCCGAACGATTGTAGATGGAACTTGCATAGAGACCAATGAAGCGATGTTCACCGATAACTTGTCCTTTGGCGTTATAATCTTTAATGCCGACGTGGTCGATATAGGCGGGTCGATGCACCCGACTCAAGTAATTACTTTTATTTAAGATTAATGGATTGTCATCCAGCGCAAGCTCTCGACCACTTGGTGTGTAAGTCGACAACTTAACTGGCTGTCCAGCAGCTATATTCTTATATAGACCTAGACTAGACTCAGGCGCCCCACTAAGAATGTAGTCTCCCTTTACCGCCTTTAACGCGTAGTATCGATACCCCATCAAGGTGAAGTTGTGTTCCCCAACCCAATTGAGAAAGGCAATACTATGCTGATATTGGTCAGACTTTTGTTTGCCTAAATACTGGCTCAAGGTTTTGGTGTGGGTTCGCAATTCATCAAGCATCGGTTGCCAATCATTAACTACAAGATCAACTTCGCTTAGCATCAGCTCGATCTCGGCTCGAATCTTAAGTAAAGCTTCTTCGTCGCTTTGACGGTCAATCTCAACCATAAATACGGTTTGTAATTTTTCATCACTTTGAGAGGCCTTAGCAACCTTGGTAATATGGCGCTGAGCATTGCGCTCTACTTTAATTGGTTGATGTAGCATCAAATGGCAGTTTATTGCGTTGCGACTTAGCAGCATTCGCATTGAGTCGACTAAGAATGGGGAATCGTTAACTACTATTTCCAAAATTGTATGCGTGGATTGCCATCCGTGACGACTGAGTTCTGGATTGTAAACCCGAATATGGCTTTCAGACTCATGGCTTAAGTTGAGTGCGTTCCACAAACCAATCCCAACGCCATATAGATCACTGTCGTTACGATTTAACAAATCTGAATGGCTCATGTTCCCAAATAGAATTGACATGAATTGTTGAGCAGTTAGAGCTTGATCGGCGGGGAGTTTGTGGTGAACAATTTTATAAACTTTTTCGAGAAGAACTGAAGATGAAAACTGGCTACTGGTCATAAATGCCTCTTAACTCAAGTAAAACCTATAAGTACTGTCAGTGTCTCATTTTGATGATTTCACGGCTCTGCATTAACCAGCCAAGTAAAATGAACAACAACAGCGTTAAGTTATAAACGGAAGTAAAGCGCCACCGGTTGAATGTGATGAACAACATATAATAACGCTAAACTTCTAAATATTAACAAAATGTTATAGATACATTATAAAGCTGAAGTAAGGCTTAGCAATTCAGAAGCTCTTTCAAAATGAGGCTTGACGCGCATTTTTGCTATATTTTTATCAATTCGACAAATTTATTGTTGTCCAATGTTAAACGAAAGCGCCCTTCTATACCGGCAGCTGTAACAAAAGGCAAAAACCTCATGGCCGGAATTTGAACCCTTAAACCGCCTTCTTCGTACACAACAATCGAGCTCACTTGGCCACGATAAACCTTAAGAAACTCTCGATAACTTACAAAAATAGAAAAATAATATTGAGTCATATAATACGGCGCTCAAAAGAGCGCCGCCATCGGTCTATTTAATGAGTTGTTCTAAACCATTGCTCACCTTCTCAAACAAATCTTTGCTTAAATCAGGAAGAGCAGCTAAACGTTGCAGCTGGGATTTGATCAATGCTTTACGGTTATCATCAAAGTGTTTAACTTGAATCATAGGCGTGATCAAGCGGGCAGCAAGTTGTGGATTGCGACTGTTAAGGTCGATTAGCACCTGACAAAGGTAAGCATACCCACTACCATCCTTAGCATGGAAATTACGTTGATTCCCCATAATGAAGGCCCCTATCACTGAACGAACTCGATTTGGATTTTCTAAACTAAATATAGGATGCTCACGCAATTTATCAACCCGCGCAATTGCACCAGTTGTACTAACGCGCGCTTGCATACTTAGCCACTTGTCCATCACCAATGGCTCGTTACACCAGCTATTTTCAAAGTCACTTAGAATCTTCTCAACTCCAGGCGCTTGGGCTGCGACCAGAGATTCCATGGCTGCAATTTTGTCATTCATGCTGCTCGCGTCGTTATAGCATTGTATTACCCAACTTGGGTCAACATGCGCTAAATAAACTTGGCAGCGAGCAACTAAAGCGCGGCACGCGATGTCAGCGTGCGACAAGGTACCTTGGTCTTGGGACTGCATCTGTAGCGCTCGTTGTTTGAGTTGAGGCTGTAATTGCGTCGCTATCGTTGAAAGTAATTGATCGCGAACACTTGCAACGGCTTCAACGTCCACTAATTCGAATAACTCATAGAATTCTTGTTCCGAGGGTACACTTAACACTAAGGCCACAAATTCCGGATTAAGGTCATGGTTTTCTAGCACTTTAAGCAAGCCATTTAGCAAAGAGTCGGGCACCTGCGCCCGCTTGCCTTGTTGAATATCAGCAACCATCGATACGCAAGCCAAGTTGAACATTTGAGCGGCGGCGTCCCAACGCGAAAATTCATTGCTCGCGTTTTCTAGTATTAGTTGTAGAGCATCACTGCTTAGGTTTCGCTTAACCTTTACTGGTGCTGAAAACTCAGTAAACAACACCGCGCAAGGCTTTTCATTAAGACCGGTGAAAGTCCAGGCTTGTTGTGCCTGGGTAAAGTCGAGTACTGGTCTTGATAGTGCTTTACCATCTATTTTAGCCACAATGGTTTTGCCTGCAGAATCGAGTAATTCAAAACCAACCGGAATATACAAAGGCTGCTTTGTATCTTGGTCTGCAGTAACAGGCGTAAGCTGACTCAAGGTTAACTGGTATTGCCCAAGACTAGCGTCGTAGCTTTCTTGAACACTTACCTCCGGTGTCCCACTTTGGCTATACCAACGTTTAAACAAGACTAAATCGACACCGGATGCGTCTTGCATCGCTTGTACGAAGTCATCGCAAGTTACCGCTTGACCATCAAAGCGCTCTACATATAACTTCATCCCTGCCTGAAACGCTTGCTCACCCAGTAAGGTGTGTAGCATGCGTATCACTTCAGAACCTTTTTCATACACTGTTAGTGTATAAAAGTTATTCATCTCAATCACTTTCTCGGGACGAATTGGATGGGCCATTGGACCGGCATCTTCAGCAAATTGATGACCACGAAGCGTACGTACGTTTTTAATCCGATTAACGCTGCGCGAGCCCAAATCTGAACTAAATTCTTGATCTCTAAATACGGTTAAGCCTTCTTTAAGAGAGAGCTGAAACCAATCTCGACAAGTAATTCGATTTCCCGTCCAATTATGAAAATACTCATGCCCAATAACGGCTTCAATGCCTAAGAAATCTTCATCAACGGCAGTGTTTTTATTAGCCAACACATACTTCGAATTAAAGACATTAAGTCCTTTATTTTCCATTGCTCCCATATTGAAAAAATCGACTGCAACAATCATGTAAATATCTAGATCGTACTCAAGTCCGAAGCGTTCTTCATCCCAACGCATAGACTCAATTAAAGACGTCATTGCGTGTTCACTGCGGTCAAAATTACCTTTATCGACGAATATTTGGAGCGCTACTTCACGACCACTTCGCGTAGTGAAGCTGTCTTCTCGTACATCAAAATCACCTGCAACTAATGCAAACAGATAACTTGGCTTCGGGAAAGGGTCGTGCCATTTGGCCCAATGTTGTCCATCACCTAAGTCTCCAGAGGCAACTTTATTACCGTTACTGAGTAGATAAGGGAACTGGGATTTGTCCGCACGAACAGTTGTGGTAAATACAGCTAGTACGTCTGGACGGTCTAGATAGTAAGTAATCCGACGAAATCCTTCGGCCTCGCACTGGGTACAATAAGCGCCATCAGAGACGTATAGGCCTTCCAAAGTCTTGTTGTTAAGCGGATCAATTTGCGTTGAAACTTCGAGTTCAAAATCAGCGGGGATATTAGTTAGCGTTAAACTGGTTTCATCGCAAACATAATCGGTGTGAACTCGGCCATCAATCAAAACTGACAGCAATGTCATCTGCTCACCACTCAAAACTAAACTTTTGGAACTATCATCAAGACGGCTGATTTGAGTAGTTGCGACGACTTTGGTGGCCGTTTCGTTCAGACTGATATCTAACTCGATGGTTTTAATAGTGTGGCTCGGAGCTTGATAGTCCAAACGAAATTTTGCTAAAGCTGACATATAAATCCCTAATAAAGTAACGGCCGACTCGGATTTCAGTTCTACTGTAAAGAATCCGTTGATTAGAGTAGTCGGCTAATCCGGCGTCAACTATAAGCTATAATAACTGTAAAGTTAACGAATTCGCGTCTATCGAGCTATTGAACTTGCTGCAACTCAATTTGAGCTAGCAATTCAAGAAGCTGCTGCTGTTCCCATTGATAATGGGGATGCATTATTTTCCGACTGCGCACGGCTCGACTCTCTTGGGCGCTTAACACCGCCCCATTGCTAAGACTCACAAACGGCACCCACTGGCGTTGTACATGGAGATAACCAGCTAAGTTACGAACACCATTAATATAGCCTGTTTTTGCAACGACCAATCCCTTTAAAGGCTCACTCTTTACGCTGCTTCGGTTGCGTAGCGTGCCACTTTCACCCGATACTGGCATGGTTTGTATTAACCACTGCAAATTCTTGCGGTCGCGAATAGTCTGCAGCAATTGAAATACAAAATTAGCGCTCACGAGGTTCTCTCTAGACAGTCCGGAACCATCACGTAACTGCAGTCGACTCGCATTTAGACCTAAGTCTTCCATAATACCGTTCACTGCACGCGTGCCAGTACTGAAGCTAGCAACGCCTTTTTTGTGCAAGCCAACTTGCACAAACAATGAGTCCGCTATTCGATTATCGGAATTACGCAATACCAATGGCATTAGAGTTTTCAAGCTAGAACTTTGATGTTTAAATCGCCATTGTGCTTTGCCCATCTGGGTTTTGTTTGGCCAATTTAGAATATCAACCTTCTTTGGCCAGCTCATTTGCGAGTGCTTAAATCCGCGAACCAATTTTGACATAAACCAAGACTGAGGGTCATTAGTAGAAAAACTCAGGGGTATTTGTTCAACCGTGTTTTTGAGGCAACCGTCAAGACGAAAGTGGTTTGAACCGACCACGCTCAAATCCAAACTGCATAGCGCCGTACTTTTAACCGTCACTACATTACTATCAAGTTTAAGCAACTCGGGGTCTGACACTGAACTGATTGCCGGCTGCCCTATCGCCCCAGGTTTAATATTACCGCGAATGCAATGTTCGCTTAAATTGAAAGCAGAAATAGGCGAAGCAAAACATTTACCTAGATCGTTCCAAACTTGACCTCCTCCGCGCTGATGCCCATTAAAGCTACTCACATCTAACTCCAACACATCAAAGTCGCTTAAACCTTGATCGCGAGCGCTTTCAAACATCTGTAGTACATCTGACATTTTAAGCGTTGGGTCGCCGTTAAGTGCTAAGCGTGCGTTTAGACCGCCCTTGTCATTTTTGTATACATCTAAGCGAGTGACAAATCTAAAGTTTGGACCCAATACATGTGCAGCAGCAGTGGCGGTAATTAACTTTTGAACACTCGCAGGCATCATCATGATGTCATCATTTATTTGTACAAATGGACTGCGAAAAGCCAATTGCGAGTTGGGTACACCAGCGGCTAGAGAAGAAGAACTTGTAAAAAAGGAAAACAGAAAAATTACTAACAGCAAAGCGCGCATTGGGATCCCAGAAAAGATAATTATCGCACTAGCATAAACCGGAAAGGAAATTAACGATATGAAAAAGGGCCGCAATGCGACCCTTTAAAGTAATAAATATTGAGACAAGGTTTAGCTATCGAATTTAGTCATTCGCATTGGGCGCGAACAAATAAAGCTGCGGTTCAAATGCTTCTGTACACCTTCAGGCATACCCACTGGCAATTCAACAGTTGAATAGTCATCAAACAGTTTTACATGTCCAATATTCTGGCTGGAAATCTTTGCTTCATTAGCAATCGCACCAACAATATGTCGCGCTTGAATACCATGCTCGCGGCCAGCATCAATGCGGTAAACTTCCATTTCCATGTTTGGATCACGACGAGGAGCACGAGCTTCACCGCTATTTTCACGACGAGGACGACGCTCACCACCATCACGACCACCGCTTTCACGGCGCTGACGTCCACCTTCGAAACGACCACCGTCTCGACCACCATCACGGCCTCGACTTTGACGATCACGGCTTGGACGATCGCCTTGGCTAGATGAATTACCTGAACCTAAACGCTCTGGCGGATCATTTGGCATGATTAAAGGACGTTTGCTTTGGCCTTTCATCAACAACAAACTCGCAAGTTGAAACGCGTCCATTTCAAGATCGGCAGCTAGTTTCTCGCTAATAGTGCGGTAAACTGCTAAGTCATCACCTTGCGCCAATGTTTTAAGTTCTTCTTCAAAACGTTGAAGGCGCATGGCTTCAATTTGCTCAGTAGTTGGCAACTCAAGCTTTTCAATTTTTTGTTTAGTTGCTCGCTCAATGGTATACAGCAAGCGCTGCTCACGACCACCAACAAACAATACCGCCTTACCAGAACGACCAGCACGACCAGTACGTCCTATACGGTGAACATAGGCTTCACTATCGTAAGGAATATCAAAGTTTACAACGAGGCCTATACGCTCAACATCTAAGCCTCGAGCAGCTACGTCAGTGGCGATAACGACATCAACACTACCCGACTTCAAACGCTCAATAGTACGTTCACGCATGGTTTGGTTCATATCACCATTCAATGCTGCGACTTTAAATCCACGTGCTTCTAGGCGTTCTGCAACTTCAGTCGTCGCTGTTTTGGTACGCGCGAACACGATAGTAGCGCTACCTTCTTGCATTTCAAGCAAGCGAGCAAGAGCTTCCATTTTTCCAAGGCGTGTCACTTGCCAAAAATGTTGTGAAATATTGCTTACGGTTTGAGTCTTAGACTCAATTTTTACTTCTTTCGGCGAGTTCATGTAACGCTTGGTCAGTTTCTGAATTTGCGCTGGCATAGTTGCCGAGAACAAAGCAGTTTGACGACTCGCAGGCGTGTCTTTCATGATGCGTTCTACATCATCAATAAAGCCCATACGTAACATTTCATCGGCTTCATCTAATACTAAAGATTTTAAGTTCTCAATCTTAAGCGTTCCGCGATCTAGGTGGTCAATAACTCGACCAGGAGTACCAACGATCACGTGGGCGCCACGTTTTAAAGCACGCAGCTGTTGTCCGTAATCTTGTCCGCCATAAATTGGCAAAACTTTTAGTCCAGCAATATTGCGACTAAAAGACTGAAGGGCTTCGGCAACTTGGTTTGCTAACTCGCGTGTTGGCGCTAAAACCAACATCTGCGGATGATTGAGTTTTGGGTCAATACGTGCAATTAATGGCAGGCCGAATGCGGCAGTTTTGCCGGTACCTGTTTGCGCGATTCCAAGTACATCATCGCCGTCCAGTAGCAATGGGATCGTCTTCTCTTGGATTGGAGACGGAGTTTCAAATCCAATATCTTGAATTGCTTTAAGTATCTCCGAAGGGAGAGAGAAATCTTCGAACCGTAGGCTATCTGGTTTGCTCATTAATTGTTCGCTATTTAGTCAAAAAGGGTGCGCACTATACGACTTTTAATATCAAAAGTCTCTTAAAATTTTGTGATCTGGCGCATTTACTTTGAAATCAATTCTGTGACCTAGCTCACGTGTCCACTAAGCCACAAAATTGAACGGTTTTTAACCGGTTTTTTTATCTTTACCCATGCTCAAAATCCACAGTGAAACTACGGTAACACCTAAATATCCGAACACTAAGATTGCTGGCATGGCGGCATATCCAAGCACATGCCAAATTATTGATTCTAAACTGCTCATACATTGCCCTCTGCTATTGCCAGCCTTCGATGCCACTCATATCAGGAAGCTGGTGAGCAATCCCTTTATGACAATCAACACAAGTTTTTTCACCATCTGCCAACGCAGTTGAGTGCTGTGCCTGACTGCGGCTCCGTTGTACCGTGAAGTCCATATACTCAAACTCGTGACAATTTCGACACTCCTGAGAGTTATTGTTTTTGAGTCTGTCCCATTCCCGAGCAGCTAAATGACCACGCCTAGCTTCAAATTTAGCAGGCGTATCAATAGTACCGATTAGATGGGCAAAGACTTCTTTACTTGCTTGTACTTTACGAATTAGCTTATCTGTCCAATCATGGGGCACGTGGCAATCAGAACAGATTGCGCGAACACCAGAACGGTTGCTGTAGTGAATCGTAGACTGAATTTCTTCAACAATAGGGGCATGACAACCGGAACAGAACTCTTCTGTATTGGTCGCCTCCATACCCATGTTGAAAGCACCCCAGAACATAATCCCGCCGACAAAGCCAAGCGCCAAGACAAAACCTACACCGGCTTTACTGGGCGTACTTAGGCGTTGCCAAAAGCGTTTTAGAAAATTAAACATATACCTCTCCTAGCTCGGCGCGATTACTGCAAAGACTCAACTTTCTCGAAGTCATTCTCAACTAAGGGATCAGCATCTACTTGCGGAACATGGCACTGTAGGCAAAAATAACGACGCGGTGATACATCAGCTAAGGCTAAGCCTTCGCGTGATTCGAAGTGTGTCACACTGATTCGTGGCGCGCCGCTATCACGAGCATTTTTGAAGCTATGGCAAGACAAGCACTTATTAACCTTGCTATCGACTTCATAATTGCGCACCTGATGTGGAATCAATGGTGGCTGAAATACAAACTGAGGTTCATAAGGCTTTCGATCTGCTTGGTGATTTTTCATCATTGCAGGGTCGGAAACTTCATAGAGCTCGGTACTTCCGCGAAGGGACTCTACTCCCCCGTTGCTATAGCCAGTCATTTCGTCATCAGCGTAGGTTTGGCTTACCAAAGCAGTCGCCAAAATGAAAATGCAGGACTTTATTATATTTTTCATGGCAATGCTCCTATACCTTAACCATTTTGACAGCACACTTTTTATAATCCGTTTCTTTTGAAAGCGGATCCGTTGCATCAAGTGTTAGACGGTTAACCAGTTGTTTAGCATCAAAGAACGGCATAAAGACCAATCCCTTTGGTGGTCGATTTCGACCGCGAGTCTCAACCCGTGTTTTTATTTCACCACGGCGCGAGCTCAGAAGAACTTCGTCTCCGCGGCGCAGACCACGTGATTTCGCGTCATCGGGGTGAATAAACACAACCGCATCTGGAAATGCGCGATACAGTTCAGGTACACGTCTAGTCATGGTTCCAGTATGCCAATGCTCAAGCACGCGACCAGTGCTTAACCACAAGTCGTACTCTTCATCTGGCTCTTCTGCAGCTGGCTCATAAGGTGACGCAATAATAAAGGCTTTACCATCAGGTTTACCGTAGAAGTCAAAGTCACTGCCTGGTTTAGCATAGGGATCTGAGCCTTCTTTAAAACGCCATTTCGTTTCTTTGCCGTCAACTACCGGCCAACGTAAACCGCGAACTTCGTGATAAACGTCAAAGTCTGCCAAATCGTGCGCTTTGCCACGACCAAACTCGGCGTACTCTTCAAACAAACCTTTTTGAATGTAGAAGCCAAAGTCTTTCGCTTCATCATTGAGGTCATGTTTAATTTGGTCATTGCTGTAGCTGTCGACCTTGCCGTTTGCGAACAAGACATCAAATAACGTTTTTCCGCGATGCTCTGGCATTTTAGCGAGTAAGTCTTCAGGCCACACTTCTTCAATGGCAAAGCGTTTCGAAAACTCAACTAACTGCCAAAGGTCAGATTTTGCTTCGCCAGGGGCTTTAACTTGTTGATGCCAAAACTGTGTACGACGTTCTGCATTACCATAAGCACCCTCTTTCTCAACCCACATTGCTGTTGGCAATATCAAGTCAGCAGCTTGCGCTGTAACTGTTGGATAAGGGTCTGAAACCACGATGAAGTTTTTAGGGTTGCGGTAACCAGGTAAACCTTCTTCGTTCATGTTTGGCGCAGCTTGCATGTTGTTGTTACACATAACCCAATACGCGTTTAGCTCACCGTCTTTTAACTTACGGTTTTGCAATACAGCATGGAAGCCAGGTTTTGGTGGAATGGTCCCTTCAGGAATGTTCCATTTGTCTTCAGCAAAGGCACGGTGTTTTGGATTAGCAACAACCATGTCTGCAGGCAAACGGTGTGAGAACGTCCCCACTTCACGCGCAGTACCGCAAGCTGAAGGTTGTCCTGTAAGCGAGAAAGGACTATTGCCCGGCTCTGAAATTTTACCGGTAAGTAGGTGGATGTTATAAACCGAATTATTAGCCCAAACACCACGAGTATGTTGGTTAAAGCCCATGGTCCAAAACGAGGTTACTTTGATGTTTGGATCGGCATAGGTTTGTGCCAAAGCTTCAAGTTTTTCAGGTTCAACACCTGACAGCTCCGCAACTTTATCCAAAGAATAGTCCGCTAAAAACTCACGATACTCTTCGAAGGTCATATCGGTCATTTTACCGCTATTTGGATTTGCTGCTTTAGCTTGTGTTGGGTGTTCGTCACGCAGACCATAGCCAATATCGGTTGTAGCGCGTTTGAAGTGAGTATGCTTGCTGACAAAGTCTTCATTGACCATGTCGTTTTCGATAATGTAATGGGCAATATAATTAAGAATGGCTAAATCGGTTTGTGGGGTAAATACCATACCGTTATCAGCCAGCTCAAAACTACGATGTTTAAACGTAGAAAGCACATGCACTTTTACATTAGGAGCACTTAGGCGGCGATCAGTGAGGCGAGACCATAGCACAGGGTGCATCTCGGCCATGTTTGAGCCCCAAAGTACAAACGCATCAGCGGCTTCTAAGTCATCATAGCAGCCCATAGGCTCATCAATACCAAAGGTACGCATGAATCCACCAACAGCTGACGCCATACAGTGACGGGCATTTGGATCAAGGTTGTTGCTACGGAATCCAGCTTTTAACAGTTTTGCAGCAGCATAACCTTCCCAAACTGTCCATTGCCCCGAACCAAACATACCTACAGACGTTGGTCCTTTATCCTTTAATGCGTCTTTAAACTTTTCAGCCATGACATCAAAAGCTTGATCCCACGACACTTCGGCGAACTCACCATTTTTATCATATTGACCATCGGTCATACGAAGCAAAGGCATGGTTAGACGGTCTTTACCGTACATAATTTTAGATAGGAAATAACCTTTAATACAGTTTAGGCCTTTGTTAACCGGCGACTCGGGGTCACCTTGGGTGGCAACAACTTTACCTTTTTGAGTCCCTACTAAAATGCTACAACCGGTCCCGCAGAAGCGGCAAGCTGCTTTATCCCAATTTACTTTGTTCTGCTCACTACTTGTGATCAGGTTGGTTGCACTGGCTGGAAGGGTGATTCCTGCCACCGAAGCAGCCGCTGCAACAGCGTTGGCCTTCATAAACTTTCGGCGAGTCCAATTCATGGTCGATCCTCTATATGTGTTCCCGGTCGCATTGCTACCCAGGTTTAACTTTTAACTTAAGTCTCAGCGTTTTCTTGATTTTCTGTTTCGTTGTCGTACTGGTGATATACCAAATTACAGCTTATAACAGTGTCAATCTTGGCAATGTGCTCAAGGGTTTCTACGACCCCTCTTCGGCCATGACCTTCAATTGAAATCACAATTTTTCCTTCGGGGTTAAAGCCATGGACTTCCGCCCCTTCGTATTCTGAGATGGCTGAAATTGTTTGCTTTATTTTGTCCACAGCACAGTAAATTACGGCACTACTTACATGGTAATCTTCAGTCATTCTATAACCTTGATTGAAATGGCTTGAGCGGGGCAAACAGTGATGCATGCGCCACATGATGAGCAAAGTTCTGAATCTACTTCTAAGCTCGCAGTTCCTCCAATTTGAGCTGCAATACTTAAGGCTTCAGGTTCACAGCTATCAGCGCAAGAGCGACAATATACCCCTTGAGTATTTAAGCAACGTGAGCTATCAATGCTCGCCTCTTGTTGCCAAGGTTCATGTGAGTTTGGGTGGAACAGTGATTCGGGGCAAGTTTCTGAACAGGCATAACACAGTTCGCATTCGGCTTTGCGAAAATCCAAAACCGGATAGCCGCCATCACCGTTAACAATTACTTTAGTTGGGCAGGCTTCCACACATTTACCGCACCGGGTGCAATCGCTTTCGAATTTTTCTGTCTTTAGCCAAGGAAGCTGAGATTGAAATGGCGCGCGCTGTTTCAATTTGCGATTAAATAAGCGCCGTTTTGATTGATCCGCTTCCTGCATTAATTCACATACCAAATCTAGGTGTTATATAGAAGCGTATGCAATGTAACCGGATGTTAACATACCTCTGAAGAGATAAAGCGAATGCACTTTGACCTAAATCAATGATTTAAGTCAAAAAAGTGCTCGCAAGTTAACCACCAATTGACGCAAGATTTTGTGTTGCACCGGAATCGTGCTGATGTAGGAAATGACTAACCTTTTTACCTTGAATATGCATGATAAGTTGCTCACTCAATGCGAGCCCCCCATCGTCTAGTTGTAAGTACTGACGAAGGTCAATACCAGCATCACTAAATAAACAAAGGTGTAAGTGACCTCTTGCTGAAATTCTTAGTCGGTTACAGCTTGCGCAAAAGTCTTTGCTATAGGGCATAATTAAACCAATTTTGCCTTTATAGTCACGATGGCCAAAAACTTGGGCAGGGCCTGCATTTTTACTGACTATCTGCTGCTGCCAACCCATTGCTAGCAATTGGTCTTTCAAACTACTACCACTGCTGTGGTGCTTATCAAAGTAGTCTTTGTTTTCAGCCATTTCCATCAATTCGATAAAACGTACTTCAACCGGTCTATCTTTAATCCATTCCAAAAATCGCTTAAGGTTAGCTTGCTGACCTTGACGCATCAAAACACTATTGAGTTTAAGGTTGGTAAAACCTAGATCGACGGCTTTATCGATACCAGCCATCACTTTTTTGAAGGATTGTGTCCCAGTAATTTGATTGAATTGTTCAGAGAAAAGACTATCGACACTAACGTTAATCGCATTTAAGCCCGCATCTAACCAACGTTCAATGTCTTTTTCCATGCGAAAGCCATTGGTCGTCATGGCAACTTTTTTAATACCCGGAGTTTGGGCACAATGGGCAATAATGTCGGGTAGGTCTTTTCGTAGGCTCGGCTCACCACCTGTAATGCGAATTTTATTTGTCCCCAAACGCGCAAACGCACTCGTGACTGTTTTAATTTCGCTGAGGTTTAGAAATGACTCGTCATGTTGAGCATGATAGCCATCCGGTAAGCAATAGTTGCAACTAAAGTTGCATACATCTGTAATCGAAAGGCGCAAATAATAAAATTTGCGCGCATAAGCATCTTCTAGCATAAACCTTTCCAAGTATGGGAGATAAGTACATTTCTATACCTACCCTGTTTAGCCAAATTGACTAAAGGCCTGCGCAACATATTCGAAGATCGAACTTAGTTGGTTTTGAGAATCAAAGCGCAGGCTTCGGTTCTAATTGAAAATTAGAATAGGTGATATTAGATACGAAGTTAAGTCTTATGGGCGTAAAACGCGCCATAACACGCTAAATTCTTCGCTCTATGCCTATTAAGTGATAAGTTTAACTCGCTTATCGCACTTTATTTAGTCCATAGAGGAAAGGTTGTGCAAAGGAATTTGTTGTTTTCGCCATCGTTGGTGCAAACCACCCGACGTATTTTTGTTGCTAGTTTAGGCTTATTTGCTGTTATCGCTCTAAGTTCCATGATCAGTTTAGCAACTAGCTTAAAAGATGCCGAAGCCGTTAACGTTGCTGGCTCTCTGCGGATGCAAAGCTATCGTTTAGCGTATGGCATCTCAAGTGGGCAACCTAATCTTAACGATAAAATTGCGGCCTTTGAGCAATCATTACATGCGCCGAGTTTAAGCCGCTATAGCAACGATTGGATATACAAAGATCAGGCTGGCGATTACTTTGCGTTACAACAACATTGGGCTCGTTTAAAACCATTTCTATTAAGTGATAATCCGCAACTTTTTTTAGACGAAGTTGTCACCTTTGTGAGCGAAATCGATAAGTTTGTTGAAGGCCTGCAATATCTCTCCGAAAATAAAATCTTAACCTTGGTGGGAGTGCAATTATTTGCATTTGTTATCATGGCGTTGCTATTTGCAAGTTTACAAAACTACCTCAAACGTTATTTAGTTGAACCTTTACAAGGCCTGGCTTCTATGGCCAAACGAATAGAGGCGGGTCAATTCAATGTCGAGTCCCCAACAACCTCTTGTTTAGAAATCCATAAGCTTAGCGATACCATGTCAACGATGACGAAACAGCTCGAAAGCATGTATAGCACGTTAGAGCAACAAGTTAGCGACAAAACCAATCAGCTTCAAACTACGAATCGAGAACTTAGTTCTCTATATGCTGTACAAGGAATTTTGCAACAACTTGAGTTAAGTGACCTGCATTTATTGCATTCGTTGGATATCTTAATTGAGCAACTCGATATTAGTGGTGCTTGCTTACAGCTTAATGCCCGAAAACAAACATTGCTGCGGGGTCAAGATCAAACCTGGAACTGGGTTGGTCTTAGTTTTAACCAACTAGAATTTGGACAACTTGGTCTCCCCCAACATGTCGATGGTTATGCCCCTTTAATCCAAGCATATGGCTTGGCAATAAGCCGTGCACTTCATTTTGAAAGGCATATCGTTCAGCAACAAAAGCTACTCATTTTGGATGAGCGCGCAACCATTGCACGGGAGCTTCACGATTCTTTAGCCCAAAGTCTTTCTTATATGAAGATCCAGATATCTCTATTAAAACGAGAACTAGATAATAATCCGGTAAATGATAAAACCCAATCTTATATAGATGAGTTACAAATGGTGATATCTCAGTCTTACTTGCAACTACGGCAGTTGTTAACGACTTTCCGACTGAGTGTAAAAGAAGCCTTGTTAAGCGAGTCATTAAAAGCGATCGTCAAGCAACTCGATGAGCAATCCCAGCATCGGATTCAATTATACAGTCAGTTATCAAATGACAATCTCCCCGCCGACCTACAGATCCACGTAATTCAGTTAGTTAGGGAAGCAACAATCAATGCCATAAAGCATGCACAGTGTGATAATATTCAAATTAATTGTAGTCAAAATAAGCGCGAAATAACTATCCGTGTCGAAGATAACGGCGCCAGCGACGCCAATTTGATTGCAAAGGCAGATCACTTCGGTCTGCAGATAATGCGCGAACGAAGCGAACGCCTAAATGGGCAACTACTATTTACACAAAGTCATCTCGGCGGTTTATGCGTTGAGTTGAAGTTTTCGGTTTAGACCCAGGAAGGAGTCACCAATACCTTATGTCTGACATTATTCGTACTTTGGTCGTTGACGACCACCCATTAATGCGCAAAGGCGTCGTGCAATTTTTACAAGCAGAGGATGACTTTGAAGTCGTCGCTGAAGCTAGTGACGGCGCAGCTGCTATAGACCTAGCCCAAGAACACGATTTTGATCTGATTTTGCTAGACCTAAATATGAAGGGCTTGTCAGGTTTCGACACCCTTAAAATGCTGCGTGAGAAAGACGTTAATTGCCGCATCATCATTCTAACCGTATCGGACTCAAAGAATGATGTCATCCGCTTGATCAACGCAGGAGCTGACGGCTATCTACTAAAAGATATGGATCCAGATGCTTTAGTCAGCACACTTCGTCAAGCCATTGGTGGACAGCAAGCCATCAGTGAACAACTCATTCCGTATTTGGATTGCTTAGACGATATTGATGACTTCCACCATCGTCTCGAAGACTTAACCCGTCGCGAACTACAAACCCTGCAGCATATTGCGCGAGGTCTGAGTAATCGTGAAGTCGCAGATGCATTAAACATAACTGAAGGTACCGTCAAAGTTCATGTTAAATCCCTATTGCGCAAGCTAAAAGCCAAGTCTCGGGTAGAAATGACCGTGATGTATTTGGAACACTTAAACTAATTTGCTGTAGCTTGCTAATTACAGCCAATAGTTTATAGGGCCAAGGATGGGTCTTTAGATGAAAACCTTATTGGTAGATGATACGCGTACCGAACAACTCGTCACTAGCACCTTTCTTAAGGCGCTAGGCCATGAGGTTGTGATCGCCGGCAGCGGAGCTCAAGCCTTACAACTATTTCAGCAGCACCAGCCGGATTTGGTACTACTCGATATCGTGATGCCGGAAATGGACGGCTATGAAGTCGTTCGTCAATTACGCGAGCAATCACAAAATTGGGTACCGGTTATCTTCTTAAGCGGCAAAGCTGAACCTCAAGACATTTTGTATGGGATCGAATGTGGTGCGGACGACTATTTAGTTAAGCCAATTAATAAAATTATTCTAGATGCTAAAATGCAGGCCATGGAACGCATCTCTAGAATGCGGAAGCAACTCATACAAACTCAAGACCAATTATCGCAGGCTAACTTGATTTTGGAAAAACAAGTTAGCTTAGATGGACTCACGGGTATTGCAAATCGTAGAGAATTTGACCTTCACCTTTCACGTGAGCTCAAGCGTTCCCAACGCGATAAACAACCGCTAGTCTTATTGCTTTGCGATATAGATTGGTTTAAAAACTATAACGATTATTACGGCCATATTGCTGGCGATCACTGTTTAGGTAAGGTTGCCCAAGCTTTAGATCGTCTAAGTTTAAGGCCCGGTGATTTAGCCTGTCGTTACGGTGGTGAAGAGTTTGCAATGATTTTGCCCAATACCAACCTAGATGGCGGTATCTCGAAAGCAAAGGCGATTCTCAAATGTATTCAAGAATTGGCAATCGAACACAAAAAATCTAGCTATGACTTGATAACAATTAGTGTTGGTATCAGCTTTTGCGAACAATGCCAGAATATAAGCCCACAACAATTGACTCAGATTTCGGATGAAGCCTTGTATCAAGCAAAAGGCAAAGGGCGAAACACTTTCCATCATATTGAACAGAGCAGCCTATGAGATTTAGAGGTGTAATCGCGGCATTTATTGTCATTCTAATTGGTATCTTTTTTTACATATATTCAGTACATAAAAGCTTGGAAGTAGCCCAAGCCTTGTGTCCTAAACAACAGGCGGTATTGCAGGCAGAGTTTGCGCTAGTCGATATTATTGACCTTGGCCAAGAGCGTCAGTATTTGTATATTTCTAAGCTTGCCAAAAACAGTCCTTTGCGACACCTTGGCTTTGATCAAGGTGATATTTTTCGAGGCGTATCTGACCAAAGCATTTTGTGTGAGTTAAGTTTAGAAACGTCGAAAAATTTATTTTTACGAGTGGCTCCACTTGGCCTTGATGCTTATTCAGAATCAGACTGGAAAGTATTAAAAACACCGGCGCAATTCTTAAAAAAAATCGACAACTAGGAAACATACATGAACCTTGTATACATCAAAAGACTCGTTGTTTGTTATAGCCTAGTGTTGCTTGTAAGCGCTTGTAGTCAGCGCCCAAGCGAGACTAAAATTCAACAATATAAAACGCCCAGTTACTTGTTCGAGTCTGACCCCAACTCCTTAGTTGCTATGCGCGTTGACTCTTTAGCTTTGCAAACAAACAACAGTGCAATCATTCCGATTACTGACGGACTGGACGCCTACGCTGCGCGCATCGCCTTAATAGACCATGCTGAAAAAGGAATTGACGCTCAATACTATATTCTAAAGCGTGACCTCACTGGTGAACTATTCTTAAGCAAACTTTACATGGCTGCTCAGAATGGGAAACGAGTCCGCCTGTTGTTAGACGATCTTGGTAGCGATGACATGGATGATTTGTTAGCCGCACTATCGAGCCATCCTAATATGGAGGTCCGCTTGTTTAATGCTTTTTACAAACGTAGTTCCAAAATAAGTTCAATGCTATTCGACTTTAAACGTCTTAACGGCCGCATGCATAACAAATCGTTAACTGCAGATAATCAGGTCACCATTGTCGGGGGACGTAATATCAGTGATGTCTATTTTAAAGCCAAACGAGACCTGCAATTTTATGATGCAGATGTCGTAGGATTTGGCCCGATAGTCCACGAGGTATCCGCTTCATTTGACCATTATTGGAACTCTGAACGAAGCTACCCCATTGAGCTGTTTGTAGACAGTGAAATTGACGTAAAAGCGCAATTATTAGGCTTAGAGAACAGTCTGGCAAATAGAGACATCGCCCCTTACTTGCAACAGTTTTCTAAGTATCGAGTAGCACTAGCGAATGATCAATTCCTCGCGGCCAGCTATGAATGCGAGGCGAGCCTTTTAGTTGATACGCCGGGGAAATTCGTGAATCAAGAGCACGATGAAAGTCAACTCGCAGCTCAACTTGCGGGCGTGCTTGGTCAAGCTAAGCGACGAATAATTGTCAGTTCACCTTATTTTGTGCCTGGAAAAAGCGGAACTGAAGCGCTAGTAGCAGCGGCGCAATCCGGGATAAAAATTGATATAATAACCAACAGCCTAGCTGCAACTGATGTCGCTGTTGTACACGGTGGCTATGCTCGGTATCGCAAGCGATTGTTAGAAGCAGGCATAAAGATTTGGGAAATTAAACCATTTAGCGACAGCACAAATATCTCGTTTATTGGTAAAGGTGAATCCAAGTCTTCTTTGCATAGTAAATTCTTTGTCGTTGACGATAGCCATCTCTTTGTTGGTAGCTTCAACTGGGATCCCCGTTCAATTGAAATAAATACCGAAATGGGGATTGTGATGCAATGCCCTCAACTCAATCAAAATGCATCTCAGGGCCTAGAGACTAAAGTCCCATACCTAAGTTACTTAGTAAGCTTAGATGGTAAAGGGAATATTCAGTGGGAGGAGCGCGAAGAAAGTGGCGCGGTTAACATATATAGAACCGAGCCAGAAGCCGGTTTCTCGCGCAGATTTCAGGCGTTTGTGTCGCGGATCTTACCTATAGAAGGGCAGCTTTAACCCTACCCCTTTGCATTAACACTTAGTGTTGGTGACCACAACCACCTTCACTATGTACATGGCCGTGCTCAATCTCTTCTGCAGTGGCCTCTCGTACATCAATGATTTCAACATTGAACTTGAGGTCTAAGCCCGATAGCGGATGGTTACCGTCGATGATCACTTCTTCACCTTCGATGGCTAAAATCATTACTGATTGTTCGCCTTGATCGGTCGTAGCTCTAAATTGCATTCCGGGTTCGGGGGTATGTTCACCAAACATGCTCACAGGCACCGCTTGCAGTAAATCTTCTGAACGCTCGCCATAAGCATTTACAGCTTCAATCTCAACTTCAAACTTATCGCTTGTTTGTTTACCCATAAGCTCTGACTCAAGGCCAGGAATTAACTGACCGAGACCTATAATAACTACTAATGGCTCGTTTTCAGGGCTTTGGTCGATAAGCTCGCCAGCAGTCTGAACCTTATAGTTTAATGTAACGACTGAATGTTGTTTTATCAAAGTGTTTGCCTTTTATACATCTTGAGTGTGGCGTGGATTCTACCTTGTTCTTTAACTTGTCTCAAAAAATTGATCCGACTTTAATTGTTTAAATAGCTAAAACCTTATTTCTTCCACTATTTTTAGCCTGATACATTGCTTTATCAGCCGTATTTAGCAATATTTTCTTGTCAGTATCTTTGTCCACTTTAACAGCATGGCAGCCAATGCTAAGCGTTAAAAACTGCCCCGTCGAACTCTTATGTTTAAAGGCCAACATTGCAACGGCAGCTTTTATTCTTTCTCCGACAAGCTTTGCTTCGTCCAAGTTAGTCTCTGGTAGTAAAACAGCAAATTCTTCACCTCCAATGCGAGCAGCCATATCTGAGCTTCGTTTGACTTGATGCCTAAACATCATACCAAGTGAAACCAGAGCTTCATCACCCTTTAAATGACCCTGAGTGTCATTAAGTTGTTTAAAGTGATCAACATCTATCATCAAGAGCGCTAAGCTAGAACCGCTGCGCTGAGCGCGTCGCCATTCCTGATGATATCTTTCATCAAATGCTCTGCGATTACTAAGCCCTGTTAACGAGTCCGTTAACATTTGTTGCTCCAAGCGCGCGTTTAAAATTTGAAGCTGCTCTTCTTTGTGTTGCAATTTAATGTTTTGCTTTAATACTCTTTCGCGCATTTCAAAATATCGCTGATTTTCATTATCAAGCAATACTTCCAATACCAAGGCGAAACCGATAACAATAAAATACCTTAAGAAATCAATGCTCGCGTGTATATCCCCAATCGCAATAAAGTAAAAAGAGCTCAGGCAATAAAGTAGTGAACCAAACCCCAAAATAATACAAAGTCGTCTTAGTGGAACAAAGACCATGCCGCCTAACAAGCCATGGAGGATAACCACCGCCAAGTTAATCCGTCCATATACACTTATAGTAACAGCCGTACCAACAGCGCAAACGGCTGTAATAATTACATACGAAAGATCCACATAAGCAGAATGGGAAATACCAAGCCTATGACCTAAAGCAGCCGGATGTGCCGCTAGAAGCATAATAAACACTGCATTGATAAGCTTGAAACTAAAATGATGCAAAGTTAAATACATCAAACGAGCATCTTGCCCATTCGAAAGTTCTAATTCGCTAGTAATAACCAATAAGTTGAAAAAGAACAATGCGACAGCGACAACTTTAACCGTGCGCGACGCATTGCGTTGATTGATGTCATTTTGAATAAACAGTGACACATCTTGTTCATTTCGCGGCAAGTTTTCGATAATCGCTTCCTTTATGGTTCATCGTTAGCCGAATTAACAGTGTATGTTATTGTTGGTTTGTGACAAAAACAAATGATAGATGAAAGTCGCAAGCATACTCCAAAACAACACTTACCCAACAAAACAACGCACTTGTCATTACAGCTTATAGGGATGACATGGATCGAAATTGCTGTTAGCTTCATTTCTTTAGCTTGTTTAAGCATTTAACTACAATCGTCGAGCATTCATGGACAGTTCTATTCTTTTGATTTTTATCCCAACTTTCTTCTTTGTTTCTATCACACCAGGTATGTGTATGACCTTGGCTTTAAGCCTCGGTATGAGTATTGGTTACAAGCGTACTTTATGGATGATGGCAGGAGAATTAGTTGGTGTTGCTGTAGTTGCAGTGGCTGCCGTTCTGGGGGTTGCAAGTGTCATGTTGCAATACCCGTGGGCATTTACAGCCTTTAAGATTATCGGCGCTAGTTACCTTGGCTACTTGGGTATTCAAATGTGGCGTTCGCGTGGCAAATTAGCCATGAGTGCTGAACAGCAAACTGTAGCAGTCGATAAAGACTGGGATTTAGTTGCTCAAGGATTTGTGACTGCAATCGCGAATCCTAAAGGATGGGCGTTTATGATTTCACTACTACCGCCATTTATCAACGCAGAATTAGCTCTAGCCCCGCAACTTGCTGTATTAGTTGGAATTATTCTGGTATCTGAGTTTGTGTGCATGAGCTTATACGCCAGTGGCGGCAAAGGACTTAAAAAGCTACTAGGTCAGGCAGAAAACGTACGATTGATGAATAGGATAGCTGGCTCACTAATGATGGCTGTCGCCATCTGGTTACTTGTGGCTTAACAACTAACTTTGCGGTGTTTGGCAAGTACTATAAAAGAGATGCTAACTGAATAAACACCTCTACAAAAGAAGCTGGGTTCAGGCTAGCTCTTTGAATTTAAATTAAGCATCACGTATCAATACGCCATCATTCGTCTATTATCTAGACCGTATAATTTATGTAAAAGAGTTCCTCCATGAGACTCTTTTAGTGATAGCACCAAGGTTCTCAACTAACAACGAGTTGTCCATTACCCAGTCCAAAACGAAAAAACCACTGAATGAGCTCAGTGGTTTTGGTACGAGTTATGTCTTACGTGCGAATGAAACTATACCTCTAGCGCCTGCTTAGCTTTCAAACTGGCGTTATTACCTTCCAATACACCGGGTTCGAAGTGATCAACCTGAATGGCTTGGAAACGTAAACGGTCAGCTTCAACCAGCTGAGCGGCTTGGCCATCGTCAATGATTCCAGCATCAAGTGCTAACTGAGCAAGCTCATCCATTGGGATTTTACGCGGTAGTTTTTTCTCACGTTGCGCTTTGGTAATAATTTTTTCTAGCGGCTGAACTTTCGCCATTGCTAAAAATGCTTCTTCTATTACTCCAACAGCATCGCCTTTACCACCAGCAATTTGGCAAAGCGAAGTCAAACGTTCGCGGTCTTCACCTGGTGTCATCATAGTTACACAAATATCATGACAATGTTCATCGTTAGGCATTTCAAAACGATTTCCAAACGGGAATACTACGCGTTTAAGAATATTTGCGACCACGCGATTCGGGAAGTTCTTAAAATAGCCATCAAAAGCCTGACCAATTTCAAACAAGTTACGCTCAATAGCCCATTTTACAAACGGTAAATCTGCGCTACGACTGCCTTCATCTTGGAAATACTTCAGGGTAGCTGACGCTAGGTAGAGATGACTGAGTACATCGCCTAAACGTGCAGATATTCGCTCTTTACGTTTGAGGTCACCGCCCATGATTAACATAGAGAAATCAGCACACAAGGCAAGACCTCTACTCATACGGCTCAATTGACGATAGTAAACAGCTGTTTCGCCGTTGACAGGGCTGGAATTAAAACGGGCGCCACTTAGACCTTGCCATAAGCTGGCAAAGAAGTTTCCGGTACCAAAGGCTATATGTTTAAGCAGCACTTGGTCAAACTGATTCAAACCTGCTTCTTCGTCTGGATTTGACGCCGCTTGTAACTCTTTAAGTACATACGGGTGACAACGAGTCGCGCCTTGACCGAAGATCATCAAGTTACGCGTCAAGATATTTGCGCCTTCAACAGTAATCGCAACCGGAACACCATTATAAGCATGACCTAAATAGTTAAGTTCGCCGAGTTGTATTGCGCGGCCAGCGTGAATATCCATTGCGTCATTTAGTACAGTACGTGCCATTTCAGTCATGTGGTATTTAGAAATAGCTGTCACAATTGCTGGACTTTGGTCCAAATCAATAGCGCCAGCGGTCATACGACGCGTGGCCTCTAACTGATAAGTCATACCACCAATACGACCTAATGCTTCTTCAACACCTTCGAATTTACCAATCGACAAACCAAACTGTTTGCGTACATAAGCATATGCACTGGTAGCACGTGAGCTCATGTGTCCAACTGCGGTGCCCAGTGCAGGTAGCGAAATTCCGCGACCAGCAGACAGGCATTCAACTAGCATGCGCCAACCTTTACCGGCGAACTCAGGACCACCGATAATCCAATCAATTGGAATAAACACATCTTTACCAAAGGTCGGGCCGTTCATAAAGGCTAAACCAAGTGGAAAGTGCCTATCCCCTACCCTGACACCCGGATGGTCACAAGGAATTAGGGCGCAGGTAATACCTATGTCTTTGGTTTCCCCAAGTAAAGAATCTGGATCAAACAATTTAAAAGCAAGACCTAGCACTGTTGATGCTGGTGCTAAGGTGATGTAGCGCTTGTTCCAATTTAAACGAATACCAAGTACTTGTTCGCCTTGATAATCACCCATGCAGACTATGCCTTTGTCTGGAATTGCACCAGCGTCGCTTCCCGCTTCGGGGCCAGTTAAGGCAAAGCAAGGCACATCGGTACCATTGGCTAGATTAGGTAACCAACGTTGTTTTTGCTCATCGGTACCATAGTGCATCAATAGCTCACCAGGACCTAAAGAGTTAGGAACCATTACCGTTACCGCAACTGACAAACTGCGAGTTGCGATTGTAGTTACAATCGTTGAATTGGCAATGGCGGAGAATTCGCGTCCACCAAAGCTCTTTGGAATAATAAGTGCGAAGAAGCCTTGAGTTTTAAGATAATTCCATACCTCTTCAGGTAAATCGCGCTGGTTTTGCACAATGTCGAAGTCATCAATCATCTTAAGTAAGGTCGTAACTTGCTCATCTAAGAAGGCTTGTTCGTCTTCGCGCAAAGTTGGCTTTGGGTAGTTATGAAGGGTTTCCCAGTTAGGCTTGCCAGCGAAGAGTTCGCCGTCCCACCAAACTGAGCCAGCTTCCATCGCTTCTTGTTCGGTCTGTGACAAAGGCGGTAGTATCTTCTTAAAAATCCCAAAAATTGGTTTAGTGAAGAATCGTTTGCGCGTCTCCGGGATTGCCATAAGCACCCCGATTGCAATCAGTAGTAAGAGTAAAATTTCCATAATCTATCCTTGGGTATACATTGTTTTTTGTTATTTTAATCGAGGGTCAAAGGGCCTATCGGTGCGCCAACGCCGGCACATAAATAGGGTAAAACTTTATAAATAAGTGATTCAATATTTACCTTTTCACCATAGTCAGATGCAGCAATATCACGTAAAGCAGCACTTGAAGCCATGGTGAAAATTACGGTGCCTAAGGTAAAGTGTAGACGCCAAAACATGTCAACGGGACTCAGTTCAGGGTAGGCTCTACTAACCACTTGACGGAATTTATCAATGGTCTGCCCAAAATTCTGGGTAATGTAACGACGTAAGTGGCCTTGCTCATCAGTGTAGCCGCGTCCGAGCAACAGTAAAAACATCGCTGTGCCATGTTGTTGTATACGATTCATTTCCAATAAAGGTTTAGCAAAGGATGCAAATACCTGGTTTAGATTTGGCGCCTCGGCACTGTCTAGGTGAACTTGCATCGCCTCGTCAACCAATGGCATAAAAGCATCCAAATAGCGGCGTAACACCGCTTGGATTAGCTCTTTCTTGCTGCCAAAATGATAATTTACCGATGCCAAATTCACATCAGCATGCGAGGTAATCAAACGCAGCGATGTATCCGTAAAGCCTCTTTCGGCAAACAGCCTCTCTGCGGTATTTAGGATCTTGTCCTTCGTCGCTATTCTCAAGTTAGTTTCCTATAAGGTAAACTGAGCTAAGCATCTGCTTGCGCCACAGCATTTAAAACACATGTTTGAAATCTACGTTTAAAAATCTAAGCTGTCAAATATTTGTTAAAATTGCGTTTGTATTTTGTGAGCATAAGCCTGCATACCATTACGACCGCATCTTTGTTAAAATTGCTTTTTTATGCTTCTGGATAACCTGCATGCCTTCTACCGATACCTTGTTTTCTAAACCACTACCTCAGTTAGGTGAGTTTTGCTTTGATGAACAGGTGGCATCCGTGTTTCCAGATATGATTAAACGCTCTGTTCCTGGTTATCAAGATATCGTCAATACAATTGCTAGACTTGCTGCTCGCCATCACATCAAAGGCAGCAACATATATGACCTGGGCTGCTCACTTGGTGCGTGTACCCTAAGCATGCGCCGCGCCGTAACTCAGGAAGGTAAAATAATTGGAGTGGATAACTCGCAGGCCATGCTTGAACGATGCCAGAGCCATCTGGATGCATTTCGTTCGCAAATGCCTGTAGAGCTTCGATGTGAAGATATTTGTAGCACTGACATAAATCACGCTAGCGTCATTGTTCTAAATTTTACTTTGCAGTTTATCCCCTTGGCAGCACGCCAAGCCTTGTTAGACAAAATATACCAATCCTTACTACCTGGCGGTATTGTCATCATCAGTGAAAAGTTTCAATTTGAAGATGAACTGATGCAAGAAAACATCAATGCGCTTCATCTCGACTATAAGCGCGCAAATGGCTATAGCGAGCTTGAAATTAGCCAGAAGCGAAGTTCACTCGAAAACGTGCTCATAGCGGAAACTAAGGAAGCCCATTATTCGCGTCTGCGTAGCGCAGGTTTTTCGCATTATCAGACCTGGTATCAGTGTTTTAACTTTGGCTCGATACTAGCAATCAAGAGCGCCTGAACGAAAATACAAAGAGTTTATAATTCATAGTTTTGCCTGCCCCTGCGGCTTCAGGTACACTGCCTAACATAGACATAAATAGGGACTTGTTTTGGCCGATTCAGATTTGGATTTTTCTACCGTTTTAGTTAGTGCAATTCATGACATGAAAAATTCATTGTTCATGCTCACTCAGAGCACCGAAACCTTAGCTAGTCAGGCTAAACTTGAACAACGTGACGATAGTGAGCAAATTGGCCGTTTGCATTACGAAGTATCTCGACTAAATGGTAGTCTGATGCAGGTTTTGGCGATGTATAGAATGAAACACGCCAACATGCCTATAATGATTGAAGAGGTCTTTGTAGCAGAGTTTCTCGAAGATCTCATCGACAAAAATGTCACCTATACCCAGCAAACAGAAGTTGAACTCACTCTTGAAGCAGACCCTGATCTAGCTTGGTATTTTGATGAGTCTTTAGTGAGCTTCATGCTCAATGATATTATCGTGAACGCAATTCGTTATACCCATTCAAAAATTAAGATTTCTGCACACTTGGTCGATAACAAATTATGTCTACAGGTTGAAGATGATGGTCAAGGCTATCCGCAGAATATTTTAGACTTTAGCAATGGCGCACAACCTGCGACCGCCGATTTCGTAAAATTTAGAAGTGGGCTTGGTATGTATTTGGCTAGAGTCATCGCTAAAGCACATACGAACAAGCTTATTGAAGGTGATATTGAACTCAGCAACGATGGCGCATTAGGTGGCAGTGTATTTCGAGTATATTTGCCTTGATTAAAACAGTTTCGCGACCGAAGGAAAGCACAACACGATGATGATTACTATTGTTCTGGTTTCAGTAGGTGCGCTATTGTTTTTAGTGATCGCTTACAATGTAACTCAACAATATAAGCAACAACGCGAAGCTGAAATGCGACGTATTGTGGCTAAGCAGAAAGCTATCGTTACAGAAAACGAAGAGATATTACTAAATTCTTCACGCTTACCATGCTCCAAAGAATTTATGTTGATGATCCATAATCGCTCTTTAAACGCATTGAAAGCCATCAAAGACGCTAACCCAAATGTCAAAGGCCTGCATAATCGTATGCGAGCGAGTCAGGCGCAAATCAAACAAATTGAGCAGAATTTTACCCCGCCAGGCGATGATGCATTTCGTGCACCAGATAATGATAAAGATGCCTTACAAATGCTGCAAGTAGTTAAAAAGATGCGGCAAGTGCTGCGCGCGGAACACTCTCGCGGTCGACTAAACACTCAAGTGTTTGTCTTGGAAGACCGCCGACTGGAATTAATGCAGCTTAAAATCAACATTGAGAATGCATTCAAACGTGCCATTGAAGCTCAAATATTACGTCAATGGGGAACCGCACGGCAGTTGCTTAATAAGAGTATTGGTGTACTACAAAATTTGACCGACCGCGATGCATACCTAGAGCGTAAACTACAGGAGCTAATGGCTTTAAATAGTGAAATGGATGAAAACTTAAAACGCGAAGGCAGCAAAAAAACAGAGGAAGCGGCGGAGAAAGACGTCGATGAATTGGACGTATTATTCGCACCCAAGAAAAAGTGGTAACCCGGTGATAACAAAAACAAGTCTACAACAGCGCTTTACTCAAGTTGAGCAAGGCGTTTATTTTATTGGTACAACCCCACCTAAACATGATACCCCGCTGGCCCAAGTTCGAGACATTGCTCAACGCCTGTTAGAGCGCCTTAGCGACCTCGAGTTTGACGGAATCATAGTGTATGACATACAAGATGAAAGCTCTCGAACCGCGCAACAGCGCCCATTTCCGTTTAGCGCTACCCATGACGCTCGTTGGTATTCCCAATTATTGATGAATTTGTCTCAACATGCGGTGATCTGCTATCAAAGTGTCAGTCAAGCAAGTCCAGAATTGTTTATTCAAAGTTTAAGTGAAGCCAAACATCAGTATCAGTTAGAAAACTTAGTCTTAGTCGGCAGTCCTTCAAATTTGGACAAAAGCAATCTTCCACTGGCACAAGCATACGAACTATTAGGCGCTCATTCAGAGTCCTTCCATTTGGGAGGGGTAAGCATCGCAGAGCGGCATCGCAGCAAAGGCGATGAGCACCAACGCATATTGCATAAAACCGAGCAAGGCTGTGATTATTTTATTACCCAAGCGGTTTACGATGCCCAAGCTAGCATCGATATGCTAAGCCGCTACGCTCAAAGCTGTCGTCAGCAAAACCTTGCGCCCAAGCGTATCATTCTTACCTTTTCGCCTTGCGGCAGTGCCAAAACTTTGGAATTTATTCAATGGTTAGGCATTAACGTACCCGAAGCGAGTCAGATTGCGATTTTGGATGCCGAGCACCCACTGCAAGCCTCGTTAAAATTGTGCCAACGCAATTTACAGTTAATTCTGGATAGCTGTGGCGACTTAGGCATACCGCTGGGTTTAAATATTGAAAGTCTAACCAATCGCAAAGCCGAAATTGACGCCTCGATTTTGTTATATCGCTTGTTAAAATCGCAGCTTGAAATGAGCATAGCCCAACGCGCGCTACGAGATATGGATTAGACGCAATAGTTTCGTTAAAGCCGAGTTAACACTGCGGACTCGGCGCATCAAACCTTTACGCATCTAATCGAGATAACTGTTACCCCTTCCCTCAGACGAAAAACACAGCTGCTTTTAGCTTAACCAACCTGCTCAGGCACGGCGTTGATCGTTAGCCCTTCGGCATTGTCCGTTTTTTAGCTTATGACATCTAGTTAGACAGCTATACACATCAAGAAGGTCAAGCCATTATCCATACAGCGGGTACAAAAAAACCACTGACGGGATTATCAATCAGTGGTTTAAACTTGGTTTAAGCCCAACAATCGTGGACCTAAGATATAAGCCTTAGCTTAGAAGAAGTAACGAACTTTCAAGCCAACGTGGTTATCAGAGAAGTCACCACGACGTGTATCTTCTTTTGACTCAACGCGGCGGTATTCACCACCAACTTGTACTTTTTCATCAATGTGGTAAACCACACCAGCTAAGTAGGTAGAACGTTTACCATCAATGCCTTGTAGTTCATTCTTATCAAAATCTACAACAGAAAGATAAGCATATGGTTCGAAACCATTGTCAAACTTATAAGCACCGTATAAATCGAATGCTTTAGCATCGCCCATACGCGCGCTATTGTCTGAACCTGGGTTAGAAGTTGAGATACTATTAGCTTGGAAGCCTGTTGCGTGGTAGTTTTTACCATCAACATAAGTTGCAGCTATGTGTACACCGTTTTGCTTATAGATAGCAGATAAAGCTGTTGCTTTGATCTTGTCGCCATCTTTAAGACCGTTCCAAGTATCACCGCCGTTACCTTTCAAACGCGATTCAGTATAAGCCACACCTAGGTCAAGACCCATGTCTAAGCTATAAACTGCCGCGGCACCTGCGTTACGATCGCGGTCTAGAGAAGTTGTACTTGTAGATTCAAGCTCATTTTGCAAACCATATTGAGCACCGATATACACGTTGTTGAAGGTATGAGACCAAGCTAGAGTTTTGTCAGCACGACCCGCACCTGAAGTGCCACCGTCGTCGACTTGATAGATACCACCCGCATCGTGGTCAGAAACAAAAATCACATCAGTTGCGCCAAATACAGGGTATACAGCACCCCATTGTTTACCAGCGCGGAAAGCACCCGCAACATCTGAGTTAAAAGTCATATAACCTAAACGGTTAGTTACTACATCATCCTTGCCGTTAGCAAGGTAGTCTACTTTCCATTCTGCGAATGCATCAATAGATAGGTCATCGTTGATTTGACGCTCAAAACCAAAGTTGATGCGAGAAGAACCACTATGAGCATCTAGGTCACGGTTAGTACCGTCATTAAGAATCATTTCTGCACGACCGCCAATTGTTACTTTGTTTTGGCCATCGTCGTAAATTTCGATTGCTGATGCTTGTGCCATCATCAGGCTTGGAATTGCGAGTGCTAGAATAGTTTTTTTCATTGTTCTGCCTTTTAATTAGAGATCTATTAGTCTCATCCTTGACTGGTGCATCTTGCACCTAGGTGTTTCCAGCAGTGACATCCATTTAGCGAGTGACATACTTCACAATTTCGAACTGTGTATCAAGTGTTTTCGTAGAATAAAATACCGTTCGGTTAAAAGTTAACCAATTAGATATTAGAAAATGTAAATATTGCTTAATAAATGCAGTTGGGCTTGCAGAGTATTTGTACTAAACTGGTCTTATGAGTTTGTAGGTTGTAGAGAAAAGGAAGCAAAATGATAGACATTTCAGTAAGCGAAGGTATCGCTCGGGTGCACGTTACAAAAAACCTAAGTAAAGACGATTTTGCACGCTTACAACACGAAGTTGATAGCCGAGTGGGTAGTGAAGATGAAGTCAATGGGCTATTAATAGAAAGCCAGGAGTTACCGCACTGGGATTCATTGGCCGCGCTTAGCGCTCACCTTAAGTTTATCCACAATCATCACAAGAAATTGAAAGCTGTTGCTATCGTCAGTGACGCTGCAAGCAATAGCTTATTAAAGCTATTGCCGCAGCATTTTGTGAAAGCTCAAATCAAAGTGTTTCCAAGTAACCAACAACAAGCCGCCAGTTTATGGATTATGACTGAAGCCGGTACTGCGATGCTTTAAGCCGCATTGGAAGCCAGATTGGGTTCAATACGGCTTCCGGTTTTACCATCAAAGAAGTGCAAGTCAGACTTACAAACAACCAAGTTTAGCAGCTGTCCTTCGCTAAGCTTGGTTTGTCCAGTTAGCCGCACAACCAAGGGCTTAGTACTTCCGTCAAGATTACAATAAGCCAGAAGATCAGCCCCTAAGGCTTCAATCATTTCAACTTTCACCACAAAGCTTTGCTCTTGGGCTGCGTTTACAACTGTGATCTGCTCGGGCCGGATGCCCAAACGATAATCTTGGCAACTCATTTCATGACAGTTATTCGCTATGACTTGTTCTCCAACTCGCACCTGACCTGCATGGTCAATTGAGGCATCGCATAAGTTCATCGCGGGTGAACCAATAAAAGTGGCCACAAACTCACTCGCAGGTTTGTCGTAAACCTGTATTGGCGTACCTATCTGCTCTACTTTACCCGCGTTTAGCACAACGAGCCTGTCAGCTAGGGTCATCGCTTCCACCTGATCATGAGTTACATAGACCGACGTGGTATCTAAACGGCGTTGTAGTTTTTTTATTTCTAAGCGCATTTGTACCCGAAGCTTTGCATCGAGGTTGGACAAAGGTTCGTCAAACAGGAATACCTTGGGGTGTCTGACTATCGCTCGACCCATTGCGACGCGTTGCCGTTGCCCTCCTGAAAGCTGCCTTGGCGTGCGCTCAAGTAAATGGGTCAGCTCTAACATAGTTGCAGCCTCTCGGACTTTGAGATCAATTTCAGCCTTGGGATACTTTCTATTTTTTAGGCCATAAGCCATATTCTTGTAGACACTCATATGCGGGTATAGTGCGTAGTTTTGAAACACCATCGCAATGTCGCGATCACCAGGTTCCACTTTGTTAACACAGCGTCCGTTAATCTTCAATTTACCACTGCTCACTGTCTCTAAGCCGGCCATCATTCGTAGTAATGTCGATTTCCCGCAACCACTTGGGCCCACCAACACTAACATCTCGCCGTCATTTATATCTAAGCTTAGTGCTTCAATTGCGCAGTAACCATTAGGGTAGGTTTTGCCAACCTGATCAAGTTCTAAAGTCGCCATATTATTTTTCAGTCTCCACTAAACCTTTCACAAAAAACTTTTGCATTCCTACAACTACGACTACCGGTGGCAGCATCGCTAATACTGTTGTCGCCATAATACGATTCCATGCCACTTCCCCATCGGGTACGGACAACATATGCTTGATCCCCATCACAATGGTGTAGTAGTTAGAGTCGGTAGTAATCAACAAGGGCCAAAGATATTGATTCCAACCATAGATAAATGTGATCACAAATAGCGCAGCGATGTTAGTCCGCGACAGCGGTAACAAAATGTCGAAAAAAAACTTAATTGGCCCGGCGCCATCAATACGAGCAGCTTCTAAAAGTTCAGGAGGTACGGTCATGAAAAACTGTCTAAATAAGAAGGTTGCAGTTGCGCTAGCAATTAAGGGAATGGTTAACCCACTAAAACTATTAAGCATGTCTAGGCTAGCGATCACCTGAAACGTTGGCATAATTCTTACTTCAACTGGCAGCATTAAGGTCATAAACACTAACCAAAACGCCAGCATCCGACCCGGGAATCTAAAGAATACCACTGCATATGCCGACAAAATCGAAATGCTGAGTTTTCCTAAAGTGATACCAAAAGCCATGATGGTTGAGTTGAGCATCATACTCGCCACACTAACATCCGACTCTCGAGATGCGGTTTGACAAAGTACATCAGCAAACACAGTAAAACCTAGATCGCCAAACCAAAGCGGCACCCTACCCGATACGAATACATAATTTGGGTGCGTAGTTGCCACTAATGCTACCCAAACCGGCAATGCCACTGCTGCAATCCCAAGCACTAGCATAATGTGGGAAAAAGCAGTCAACCAAGGACGTTGTTCAACCATTAGTAAGCCACCCTTTTTTCTACGTACTTAAATTGAATAACAGTGAGCACACCAACTAAAGCCATCAAAACCACTGATTGAGCCGCTGAAGCACCAAGATTTAGACCGATAAACCCATCAGAATAGACCTTGTAGACCAAGATAGAAGTTGAAGTTCCAGGCCCACCTTGCGTCATGGCATGAATCACCCCGAACGTATCGAAGAATGCGTACACAAGGTTTACCACCAGCAGGAAAAAGCTTGTTGGAGATAGCAAAGGAAATACTATCGTCCAAAACCGTCGCCATGGGCCAGCACCATCAATAGCAGCAGCTTCTATCAGAGATTTGTTAACTGCTTGCATACCAGCGAGAAAGAACAAAAAGTTGTAGGAGATTTGTTTCCAGGTGGCTGCTAAAACAACCATCCACATCGCATCACTTGCATTAAGTAATGGATTCCAATTGATCCCCAACGCTGCAAGCAAATGCGCTAACACACCGATGCTAGGGTTTAGCAGAAATAACCACAATACTCCCGCAATTACTGGCGCAACCGCGTAAGGCCAAATTAAAAAAGTTTTGTAAATACCGCCACCGCGAATTACCCGCTGGGCCAGCACCGCTAAAAACAAAGCACTAGCCATCGCAATAATGGCAACAGAGAAACTAAACACTAGGGTGCTGAACATAGATTCAAAATACAAACGGTCCATAAATAGGCTTACAAAGTTTTCCATACCGACAAACTCTGTACTTAATCCAAAGGCATCTTCCATTTGTAGGGATTGAAAAAGGGCCTGCGCTGCAGGCCATATGAAAAAAACCAGCGTAATCACCAGTTGAGGTGCCAGTAGTCCTATCGGTAACCACTTATGACCAAAGGATGCATTATTCATGTTGATAACTCGTAAGGGGAGATGTCTCCCCTTGTTAGGAAAAGGCTTTAACTAAGATTTCGAATTCACACGCTCAAAGTTTTTAAGTAGTTCGTTACTGCGAGCAGTTACCGCGTCTAATGCTTGTTGTGCGCTTTGTTTACCGGACCAAACTTGCTCCAATTCTTCATCAACGACGTCTCTAATCTGAACAAAGTTACCCAAACGAAGTCCTTTAGAGTTTTTCGTCGGTGTCACTGCCGTCATTTGCTCAATTGCGATTCGAGTACCTGGGTTTTCTTGATAAAAATTTTGCGATTCGGTTAGCTCAAATGCATCCTGCGTGATTGGCAGATAGCCAGTAAATTGATGCCAATCAGCTTGAACTTTGGCGCTTGATAGGTAGCTAAAGAACTCTGCAACACCTTCATAGTCTTGCTTAGGGTGACCTTGAAGAACCCAAAGTGACGCTCCTCCGATAATGGAGTTTTGCGGTTGTTCAATCACTGAAGGCCAATAAGGAAGTTCACTTACCCCAAACTCAGTATTTGGCATATTTTCTTTAATGCCTGCGTAACTAGCAGAGGAATTCATATACATTGCGCATTCGCCGCTATAAAACAGAGACGCAGCATCAGACGCTCGTCCGCCATACTTGAAGGCGCCTGTTTTCGACCATTGTTCCAATTTGGAAATATGGTCAACAAATGCTTTGTTATTGACTAACAACTCGGTGTCTAAACCACCAAAACCATTATCATTGCTTGCAAACGCTACGTTATGGCGAGCAGCAAAGTTCTCCAATTGAACCCACGATTGATAACCGGTGGTAAAACCGCACTGAGCACCAGAGGCCAGCAATTTAGTCGCCACCAACTCCAAGTCATTCCAGGTTTTGGGTGCATCAGCATCACTTAGACCCGCTTTTTCAAACATAGACTTATTGTAGTAGAGCACGGGCGTAGAACTATTAAAGGGCATTGATAACATCTCACCACTATTAGCCGTGTAATACCCGGTAACCGACGGTAAGAATGCAGTGGGGTCAAACTTTTCTTTACTATCATTCATTAACTGATGGACAGGATAAATAGCTTTATCAGCTGACATCATGGTCGCCGTGCCAACTTCATAAACTTGAACGATATGAGGCTGTTGCTTGGCCCTAAATGCAGCGATTGCACCAGTCATTGTTTCTGGATAACTACCTTTAAATACTGGTTTTACTACGAATTGGTCTTGTGTAGCGTTATATCCCTCGGCAATTTCATTTACTTTGTCGCCGAGACTTCCACCCATGGCATGCCACCATTGAATTTCAGTTGCCGCATTTACGGTACAGCTCATCAACACAGCTACTGCGCTTGCAGCTAGCATCACTTGTTTAGACATTAGGTATTCCCTTGTTTAGTCAGATATCGGGCTTAGCGTTTTTAATCGCTGCTCACTCTAAACAAGATGTTTGACTTTCATATGACCGTAAGGTGACAGTTTAATGACTACAGCCATGCAGATTTTTTGTTTCAAATCCAATTAAATCAGTCTCTTGAAGGACTGCCTTCATATTGTGATCACAATATATCTGTAACAATTTCGTCATCAAGCGTGCCTAGCATATCCAAGATAAACGGAAATTTGACAGGATTGTTACCATGTTACTGACAGCGCATCGCGGACTGAGTAGTTTGGCACCAGAGAACACGCTTGCCTCAATCAGCAAAAGTAAACAACTGGGTATTGATTGGGTAGAGATCGATGTTCAACTCAGTTTTGACAACGTGCCTGTCGTTTTCCACGACGCTAACCTACTGCGCTGTTGCGGCGTAAATAAACAAGTTTCGCAGTTAAGTTGGGATCAACTCAAATATATGGATGTAGGTTCTTGGTTTAGGTCAGAATTTGTGCATGAGTCACTCCCAAGCTTAAGTCAATGCTTGGAGCTCTGCGCTTCTTTAGACCTAAGTTTGAATCTCGAGATAAAGCACTATCAAGGCCGCGACCTTATTCTTCTATGCGAGCGGATCGCCCAATGCATAGAGCAGCACGGTTTTCCAGCTTCACAATTATTGTTTTCTAGTTTTTCACAACAAGCCCTGCAAATTATGCTTGAGCGTTTACCTAATGTGCGCCGCGGGTTACTTTGCCGGCGACTGCCTCCTGACTACTTAGAACAACTAAAGCGTTGTCAGGCTTACAGTGTCCACTGTCACTTTCAAGAAATTTCACGATTGCAAGTCAAGCACCTGAAGCAAAACGGCTACATTGTTGCATGTTTTACCCCCAACAACCCGCAACAAGTTACTCATCTTCGTGACTGGCAAGTGGATGTATTAATCACTGATTGTCCACAAGACTTTGTTACCCAATGGCAATTGTAATCGGCATCTAAGCGATGTAAAGATTTTGCTTTAACAATCGAAAAAGCAACTCATCTTGAAGCTTCTAAAATACTGAAGAAGGACTAAACAGACGGTTATTTCTCTGCTAGTCTCTATTGCCTTTTTGCCGACGAGAAAAATGGATGTTACACGCACTAAGCTCTGGGTTTGCCCTTGGGTTTTCACTAATTTTGGCGATCGGGGCTCAAAATGCCTTTGTGTTGAAACAAGGCTTAAAACGCCAACATGTTTTCGCTGTATGTTTATGTTGCGCGTTAAGCGATGCAATACTAATAACAGCCGGAGTGGCCGGTTTTGGCACTATCGTACAACAGTTTCCTAGTTTAGAAATCATCGCTCGCTATTGCGGGGCTACATTTTTAATCATCTATGCGCTATTAAGTTTAAAGACTGCTTTTACCAAAAAACACAGCTTAGAGCTAAACCAAGACACTCAGTACAAACTGCTGCCGATAATTGCAACTTGTCTCGCCTTAACTTGGTTAAACCCACATGTGTACCTAGATACCGTGGTGTTACTAGGATCGATTTCGACTCAATACCCTGGGCTTGAATTTTATTTTGGTCTTGGCGCGGTTATATCATCATTCGTTTTCTTTTTTAGTCTAGGTTATGGTGCAAAGTTTTTGATTCCGGTGTTTAGTACGCCTAAAGCTTGGAAAGTTTTTGAAGTGATAGTCGCAGTATTGATGTTCGCTATTGCTCTGAGTTTGATAAAAGGCTAGATGGCTTGTGCAACAAGTCCTGCCCATAACCAATCAAAGCTATCGCTTAACTCTTGCTCTAGCGGCCGCCCGACAATCCAGCACTCTTGCGGTTCAAACACATCTAAAACATGTTGAGGGGCATTGCAATGTTGCCACTTCATCAATGATAACTGATAGAAACTGTTAATAAACTGCCGCCTTTGCGCCAAACTGTTACTACAAAATGGCGCAATTGATTGTGCCAATGCATCCATAATACTAGCTGCTTTTAGCTTAAAGTTTTTCACCACCGCTGCCGATATATTTTGTTCGAGCACTATTGGAGCAGCAAGTCCTAACAGCATGAATTGCGGGTTGTTGAGATAGAAATTAATCATCAATGTCTTTAACTGCTCAATATCGTCTAGATCTTGAGCGAACACTTGCTCTAAAGGCTCACTGAGCTGTAGCAGTAGACTTAAAAAAATCTCTTCTCGCGTCGAAAAGTAGCGATAGATCACTCCCTTAGTCACACCGGCTTGTTTGGCAATTTGGTTGGCGCTGGGTAATTCATGCGATGTATTGAGCAACGATGATAGCGCATCAATAATGGACTGTTTTCGTAGTGCTTTTTCATCAACACTACGGGCTCGTTTTTTGTTTTCGTTCATACCATCTCGTACATTTAGTCGATCAAGAGCTTTCCAATGCTTCAATTGTATCAACAATCGTTTGCTCTGTGCTTATGGTTTTCCAGTTAAGGTTTTCATAAAGCGCTCTATCGCTGTAACGTTGTTGCTTACCAATATATTCTTCTACAGTGCTGCGTGTCATTAGCCTTTTACTACCTGTAAGCTTAGCACTCAACCAATCAATAACGGGTAGGCATTGGCATAGCCAAATTGGCAGCTCCTTCTCACTAACCTTAATCTTGCGATGCTGTTTGATTTGAGCAATCAACGACTTTGCATCAAAATCAAAACTTGCGGCGACAAATCGCTGTTTGAGATCACTCTCCATAACCAAAATGTGTGCCGCGGCTACATCTCTAACATCCACGTAAGAAAAGTGCATCGGTAAGGCAAAGGGGATCTTGCCTTTTAACAGTTGATCAATCACTTCGATTGAGTCAGTTTTTTCACCATGATAGGGGCCAATAACAGACGCCGGTAATACGGTTGCTAGATTTACATCTAGCTCTTGTGCAAGCTTCCATGCTGCTTGTTCGGCTATCGCTTTAGACCGCGAATACAGTTGTGAACTGTGCGTGTTGTACACCTCATTACTTAAGGGGGCGCTGCCAATATCAGCGCCACCAATCGCAACTATAGAAGAGGTACACACAACCCGCTTAACCGACTTGCGCTTTGCCACTCGCATAACATTTTCAGTCATAGCTAAGTTAGGCTTCACGATGGCATCTATTTCGTTTATCGAGTTATCAAATATCGCTGCAAGATGAATGACATAATCGCAGCCTTGCATGCCTTGGGCCAAGCTTTCAAGGTTTAAACAGTCACCATCACGCAACTGCACGTTTAGCGCTTTAAGGTCCGAATAATCTCGATGTTCGAGATCACGAACTAAAGCTATAACTTGATAGCCTTTCTCTATTAGTTGCTTACAGACTTGATATCCTATGTGTCCATTTGCCCCGGTTACAAAAACTGTTTCTTTCATCACTCTTCCATAATTAACCACCAGTCATTTATATAAATTACCACCAGTCATTTATTTTGCAAGCTTTTTGGATAAAAAAACGAGCAGCTGACTTAGCAGTGCTCGTTCGCAGTTTTTGGGCAGGATTTTAACGGTTTAACTTTTATAGAACGAGTCGGTTTTAACCGCCATGATAAAATCGTTCTTGTGTAAACCGCGGATAGCATGCGTCCACCAACTAATTTTTACTTTCCCCCACTCGAGTAAAATAGCCGGGTGGTGCCCCTCTTCTTCGGCAAGGTGTGCAATCTCATTGGCAAAATCAAGGGCGAGTTTAAAATTCTTAAAACGATATTCGCGTTCAAGCATCATCACACCATCGATTACAGGCGCCGACCAACTTGGCAATTGCGTCATAAATTCTTTGAGCTCTACGTCTGTGACTTGCGGTGCGCCCGCTTGGCACGCTTCACATTTTAATTGGCTTAAGTTTTCCATGTTAGTTCTCTATTGTATTTTTTGTAGGGTATAAGGCGTCAAACAAAGGCTTTTGCATTGCGTCTCTAACTGCTTGCATAATATCCATATTCGCTATTTCGAATAACTGTGCAAAGCTTTCAATCTCAAAGTATAGCGGTTGCATGATATCAATTCGGTAGGGGGTACGAAGAACCCTGTCCAAATCGAAGCTTAAACGCTTCGCTTGCTCGCCCAAGCAGTATAATGTCTCACCCGGCGAACTGAGAATGCCGCCTCCATAAATCTGCGTCTTTTTTGCTGATTTTAGCAAACCAAACTCAACCGTAAACCAATACAAACGCGCGAGATAAACACGCTGTTTAGCACTAGCAGCCAAGCCTAGCTTTCCATATTGCTCAGTAAAATATGCAAAGTCTGGGTGAGTCAATAATGGACAATGGCCGACTATTTCATGAAAAATGTCTGGCTCTTGTAAGTAGTCAAAATCCTCTCGGCGACGAATAAACGTTGCCACTGGAAATTGCTTGCTCGCTAATAATTCGAAAAACCTTTGAAACGGAATCAACGCGGGTACCGCTGCTGTTTTCCATCCGGTTGCTTGGTTTAGTACTTGATCAATGTCGCTTAATTGCGGCACATGATCAGTGGGTAAGTCTAAGCTCGCAAGGCCATGCATGTATTCATCACATGCGCGACCGGCAAACAAATCTCGCTGGCGAGCCATAAGGTCGCGCCAAACTCGATTTTCGTCGTTACTATAGTCGATTCTTCCTTGGCTATTTGGCTGCATGGCCAAATAAGCGCTAGGTGTGCTAGCAGCCATGTTGTCACTCTGTTGTAGATAACAACATCATTACAACCATGACACAAACTAGTTACAAGTGAAACTTACCTAAAGTGCGATGGACTTCACAACTCAAACTTAAGCAGATTAATCAGCCAAGATTCCATTCAATAACAGATTTTTGCTCTAGAACTTGTGTTCTAACAATCAACTTACCAATCGACGACCGTCGATTCCAAACGCTGCATTAGACTTTTGAGTAAGACTTGTTCTTCAGGGGCAAAATCTTGCAATAAACGACTTTCGTAGTGCTTCGCAATCGGTATAATTTTTTGATATATCGCTTGCCCTTCTTGACTAAGGCTTAGACTAAAACGACGTTTGTCGTCGTTGTCAGCTTGACGCTGCAAGTACCCTTGCTGCTCTAGCTTGGCTGTCGCTCGGCTAATCGCAACTTTGTCCATGGCTGTTTTTGAGGTCAATTGAGCAGCTGAAGAATTTGGAAACCGCCCCACTACAGCCATCACACGCCAACTTGCAATGCTAAGTCCGAACTCCCTGCCATAACTTTCAGCAATAGCATTACTCACTGTATTGGAGAGTACCGACAGTCGATATGGCAGGAAATCTTCTAAGATTAAAATGTGATCTTCTTCAAGCATTTTGACGCTACCTTAGGAATTTAGTTTCAATTGCAACCATTTTAGTTTCATATGTAACAATAAATCTACAACTCGCTTACATACTGTAAGTCGATGTTAACGAACTACGATTGTGCGAGCAGTGTAAAAGCACGTCAACTTAAATAACTGGAGACTACAATGGCTAACCTTTTTGATAACCCAATGGGAACAGATGGCTTCGAGTTTGTCGAGTATGCTGCGCCAGAACCTGAACTTTTGCGCGCTTTATTCGAACAACTGGGATTTACCCATATTGCAAATCATCGCAGCAAGGATGTTAGCCTTCATCGTCAGGGCGACATTAACTTTATTATAAATGCTGAAGAAGATAGCTTTGCCCAAGGCTTTGCCCGCGAACATGGTCCTTGCGCATGCGCGATGGCGTTTCGAGTTAAAGACATCGCTAAAACAATAGCTAAGGCCAAGGCTTCCGGTTACACCGTTATCGAACAGCAGGTGGGGCCTATGGAACTTAACATTCCGTGCATAGAAGGCATTGGAGGCTCTCGCTTATATTTAGTTGACCGCTACGGCGACAACAACATTTATGATGTCGACTTTATACCCACCGGCAAGACTGCTAGTAACCATGCTGGCCTAACTTATATTGATCACCTCACTCACAATGTTGCCACAGGTAATATGGACAAGTGGGCAAACTTCTATACCGATTTATTCAACTTCAGAGAGATCCGCTACTTTGATATTGAAGGAAAGTTAACCGGGCTTAGAAGCCGAGCTATGACAAGTCCTTGTGGGAAAATTAGAATTCCGATTAACGAGTCCAGCGATGATAAGTCACAAATTGCCGAGTACATTGAAGAGTACAATGGTGAAGGCATACAACACATAGCTCTTGGTACTAAAGATATATTCGAGAGTGTTGATAAGTTAGCTTCTCGTCAAGTTCAATTCCAAGTCACGCCTGACACCTACTATGAACTGCTCGATACCCGAGTACCTGACCACGGTGAGTCTTTAAACGAACTGCAATCTCGGAATATCCTTTTAGACGGAGCACCAACTGAAGGGCAAGGTTTGCTACTTCAAATTTTCACTCAAACCGTTATTGGCCCGATTTTCTATGAAATTATTCAACGTAAGGGCAACGAAGGGTTTGGCGAAGGTAATTTCCAAGCCTTGTTCGAAAGTATCGAGCTAGACCAAATTAGACGCGGTGTAATTTAAGCATTCTTGCCAACGCAACTTGGAGTCAGCATGAACAACTGGATTAACATACCGCTCAAACAAGGTCAGTGCAGCAAACAAGCGCACGCTGATTTACCACAAGGCAGCTTTGAGCGAGAAATTGGCAGAGAAGGTTTTTTTGGTCCGGCTACGCATATTTACCATGCGCACCGCCCTACTTCTTGGCTAGAGTTTGATGGACCGATCCGACCACGGGCGTTTGATTTATCCAAACATGAGCAACAAACACCTTGCCCAAGCTCTGCCTGTCCAATTCTATGCAACGCCGATTGTAAAATTGGCTACTGGAACTTGGACACAGCTATGCCTGATCTTTATCGCAACGCCGACGGTGATCAGTTGATGTTTGTTCATCAAGGTTGTGGGGAGTTGTTTTGTGATTACGGGCATATGACCTATCGCGACGGAGATTACCTGCTAATACCACGCGGCACACTGTGGCGTATAGAGCCCAAACAAGCCAGTGCGTTTCTACTAATAGAAGCTACGGGTTCAGCTTTTAAACTCCCTGATCGTGGAATATTGGGGCAACACGCGCAGTTTGATCCGGCGATTCTTGAGTACCCTCAACTCAATCAGGCGTTTATCGACCAACAAGGGGAGCAAAGCTGGAAAGTACGGATTAAAGCACGCCAAGCCATAAGTACTATGCGCTTTGGCTTTAATCCCCTGGACGCAATCGGCTGGAAAGGTCAGCTTAGCGTGTTTAAGCTTAACTGGCGCGATATACGCGCGGTAATGAGCGACCGCTATCATTTGGCACCATCGGCGCATACCAGTTTCGTCGCCCCAGGATTTGTCGTTTGCACGTTTACACCTCGGCCGATTGAGAGCGATCCAGGCGCACTAAAAGTCCCCTTTTTCCACTCCAATGACGATTATGACGAGTTTTTATTCTATCACCGTGGTCAGTTTTTTAGTCGCGACAACATACATCCAGGGATGAGTACCTTACACCCTGCCGGTTTTGCGCATGGACCCCATCCGAAAGCCTTTGCGACAGGGCAAACGAACCAACGTAAAGCCACTGATGAAGTCGCAGTGATGGTCGATACTCGTCAAGCACTAAATGTAGAAGAAACGGCTGAATCCTTTGAATGGACTGGCTACGTAAACTCTTGGCAAGAAGCGTAAATTAGGACACAACATGAAATTAGCATCTTTAAAATCAGGCCGAGATGGCCGTTTAATAGTGGTTAGCCGAGATTTAAGCCGGGCGGTTGAAGTCAGCAATATTGCCCACACCATGCAGCAAGCTCTTGATAACTGGCAACAAACAGAACCTCGACTACAAAATATCTACCAGCAATTAAATGAGCAGCAAAGCCTTGGGTTTGAGTTCGACCAACAAGCCTGCCATTCTCCGCTCCCGCGCGCCTATCACTGGGCTGATGGCAGTGCTTACGTCAATCATGTCGAGTTGGTTCGCAAAGCACGCGGAGCGCAAATGCCAGATTCATTTTGGCATGATCCCTTAATCTACCAAGGTGGCTCGGACACCTTTTTAGCACCCACCCAAGATATACAAATACCAGAATTAGACTGGGGTGTTGATTTTGAGGCAGAAATTGCGATCATCGTTGACGACGTGATGCTTGGATGCAGTACTAAAGACGCCGGCCAACATATCAAGCTAATATGTTTGGTTAATGATGTATCGCTGAGAAACCTGATCCCAGGTGAATTAGCCAAAGGGTTTGGTTTTTATCAATCCAAGCCTTCGAGCGCATTTTCTCCTGTGGCTGTCACTCCTGATGAACTCCATACTCATTGGCAAGACAGTAAGGTTCATTTACCCTTGAGCGTGCATTTTAATAATGAGCTTTATGGCCAACCTAATGCTGGTGTCGATATGACCTTTGACTTTAGTCAGTTGCTAAGCCATGCCGCGAAGTCACGCCCGCTTGCAGCAGGTACAATTATTGGTTCAGGCACAGTTTCAAATAAAGATAGAAGCGTTGGTTCATGCTGCATCGCCGAGCAACGAATGTTAGAAACTATCGAACACGGCAAACCAATTAGTTCATTTATGCGCTATGGTGACAATATTCGTATCGAAATGTTCGATCATCAGCAAAACAGTATTTTCGGCCAAATTAATCAAAACTTACACCCGGTCGAGTAAGGATTCAACATGCTTACCCTGTTCAGTTATTTTAGAAGTGGCGCCTCGCATCGAGTTCGGATTGCTTTAAACCTTAAAGCAGTCGACTACCACATTGAAGCGGTGCACTTACTCAATAATAGCGGCGAACACCGTCAACAGAGCTATACCAAGCTCAACCCTCAACAGTTGCTTCCCAGCTTAGTCTTAGACGATGGCACCGTGATCAGTCAGTCACTTGTTATCATCGACTACCTTGAGCACGCTTACCCACAGCTACGCTTATTACCAGCTGACATAAAACTTCGAGCAAGGGCCTTACAAATTGCTCACTGCTTAGCCATGGAAGCACAACCTTTGCAAAATCTACGGGTATTGCAATATTTAGAGCATCATCAGCAATTTGATGCGGCTCAAAAACAAGATTGGATTCAGCATTGGATGCGCCCGGCTCTGCATAGTGTCGAGTCCTGGTTAGAGGAATGGTCTCCAGAGCAATCAAAATTTCGATTTTGTATTGCAGAGCAAGTCAGTATTGCAGATTGCGTGCTAATCCCTCAACTCTTCGCCGCTCAGCGTTTTGGAATTGACTTAAACGACTACCCTAGGCTTGCGCAAATTTTTACACACTGCAGTCGTTTACCCGCGTTCATCGATGCCGCTCCAGAGAACCAGATTGATGCCCCTGTAACAGCGGAGTTTAGTTAAGTATGAAAGGTATACTAGATAAGCAACAGGTGGCTGATTTATTCATTGACCAACATAGTGTCATGGTTGGTGGATTTATGGCCAATGGTGCTCCTGAGTTGTTAATTGATATTTTGCTGGATTCAAAACTGCGAGATTTACATCTTATTTCCACCGACACTGCGATGCCAGATAAAGGTAGCGGACGACTCATTACCGCCAAACGGATAAAACGTCTTACCGCTTCTCATATCGGCCTCAACCCCAATACCGGAAAACAAATGTTTGCCGAAGAGCTCGATGTTGAACTCGTACCTCAAGGATCCTTAGCCGAACGGATCCGCTGCGGTGGCGCAGGTCTTGGCGGGGTTCTTACCCCAACTGGACTAGGCACCTTAGCCGCCGAGAATAAACGCGTTATCGAAGTTGAAGGGCAGCAGTTTTTGCTAGAGCTGCCTCTGCGCGCGGACATTGCACTCATAAAGGCCAGCAAAGCCGATGAACGCGGCAATCTGTTCTATGCTAAAACGACACGAAACTTTAATCCATTAATGGCAACCGCAGCGACGCTAGTAATCGCACAAGTAGATGAAATTGTTGCTAAAGGTCAACTAGAAGCCGAGAGTATTGCTACACCGGGAATATTCGTTGACTACCTCTATTGCCCGGCGCATCAAAACCAAAAGGAATAAGCGTGGATAAACGTCATTGGATAGCCCAGCGAGTTGCTAAAGAACTAAAAAACGGCGACGTTGTGAACCTCGGCATCGGTTTACCCTCTTTAGTTGGAAACTATGTCGCTTCAAATGTTGAACTGATCATTCAGTCTGAAAACGGATTATTGGGTCTCGATGGTATGGCAAACGAAGACCAAGCTGACCCAGACTTAGTCAACGCTGGCGGGCAAGCAATTACAGCCGTTGAAGGCGCATGTTATTTCGATAGTGCTATGAGTTTTACCATCATTCGCGGTGGTCATGTCGACGTGAGTATTCTTGGTGCTTTAGAAGTTGACCAAGATGCAAACCTCGCTAATTGGTTAGTGCCGGGGAAATTGGCTCCAGGCATGGGTGGTGCCATGGATCTCGTTGTAGGTGCTCGCACGGTTATTATTGCAATGGAACACACCAATAAAGGCAAGCCTAAATTACTAAAACGCTGCAGTCTTCCCTTAACTGCAACGGGTCAGGTCAACCTAGTCGTCACTGAATTCGGCGTTTTTAAACCCAATACACGCGGCTTTGAAGTTCTAGAACTGGCACCTAATGTGAGCCTAGAAATGGCGCAAGCAGCCAGCCAAGCTACATTGTATGTTTCAGCTTAGCTGATACTAAACATGGACAAGCGAAATCTTGTTCAGCGCTATACAGCAAAACAAAGGTCGACTGAGCTTAACGCGTATTACAAAGCCTACCTTATAAGCTCGTATTTGCTGCAACAGGCGCTGGCAACGGGTCTTATGTTTTGCAGCGCGTATAACTTGGTGCATACTAACGCTATCAACATTCACGCCTTTAGTACTTTTACCTATGAGCTACACACGAGTGTGCTCCGCTGCTTAATAAATGGATTTTTATGATACTTTCTGACCATACATCTCAAACGACAACATGGATGACAAAAGCGAAACTCGTCGTCTTATCAAGCTTCATTAGTGTTGCTCTTACGGCTTGCGAGAACACAGCGAAAGGTGCAGGTCAAGGAGCTCTGGCAGGGGCTGCAGGCGGTTTGGTATCAAGTTTAATTTGGGGAGGAGATGCACTTGAAGGCGCCGCACGTGGCGCAGCGGTCGGTGCTGCTTCGGGCGCAGTCATTGGCGCTATGCAGGATTCAAATACAAGCTCAACACCAAGCAGTACCAGTGCTCCAGAGCAAGAACAATCATCGCAGATGCCTGAACGAACGCTAAGCGAAGAACAGCTCATCGCCAATATCGGTAAACCCGCTGTGGATGGGATCGTTGCCTTGGCACAGTGCGATTATAATGGCGCCTTAAACAATGCCCAATTAGCAAGAGACTCGGCGAACAGCGAGCATCAAGAAGCAGGAATTTGGGTGCAAGCCCTAACCTTTGCTGAAACTGGCGATGTGGATAAACTAAATGCAAGTTACGCTGACATTATCAAGTTAGATAAGCAGGTTAGTAACATTCTTGAAGTTCAATCTGAACTATCCAAAGGCTTAGACAAGCTTAAAGGTGTTCGCGCAGAACACGATTTACCGACAAGCTGCTCGTAATCAAAAAGCCTAAGAGCGCTTAGCAATTCGCTCTTAGGCATTTGTGAACTTTTAAGCTAAAGCCAATGTGAAACTATTGCAACCCTCATGCAACCACCCACTGTTTATCTAAGCCGAATATCCTATACTATTGAGTCTCTATTCAACTCTTCTTAATATCGAGCGCTCTGTGGAAGTAGAACTACTAGAAATTCGAAATTTCATCTTCCAATATCCCCCCTTTGATCAGTTACCTGAAGAAGCCTTGATCGAAGTTGCTAAAAACGTAGAAATTTCTTATTACCGTGCTGACAGCATGATTATTGAAGCCGGTGATAAAATCCATGACTTGTTTATGATACGAAGTGGCGTCGTTGAAATCTATCGCCGCACAGGGGAACTTTATAATCGTCTCGACCAAGGTGGCCTGTTTGGACAAATGGGCTTGCTGACCAATAACAAGGTTCGCTTCCCAGTTAAATCCGTAAACGATACCTTGCTCTATTGTATTCCTGAAACCGTCTTTGAGGCCTTTTGCGAGCGTTACGAAGCCTTTGCAGACTTCGTGGAAGTCGAAGGTAGTATTCGTCTGCAACAAGCGGTCGAAGACAACAGCGATGATGCTAACTCACTCACAACCTCCAAGGTAAAAACCTTACTCAGTGGCGACCCTGTCATGCTAGCGTGCACCACGAGTATTCAAAATGTCGCCAAGATCATGTCCGAAGAAAATGTCTCAGCGGCACTGATTAGCGACCCAAACCAAGTTGACGAGGGTGGAAACAGTTTCGTCGGCATCATTACCCAGCGAGATTTATGTGCCAAGGTCATTGCACAAGGTTTAGATGTTGAAACCCAAGTTGTCGAAGTCATGTCGACCGAGCTTATATCGCTTGATCACAATGCCTATATATTCGAAGCCATGTTGTTGATGCTTCGTTACAACGTTCACCATTTACCTATCCTTAAAAACAAACAACCGATAGGGCTGATCGAAGTCTCGGATATTATTCGTTACGAGTCGCAAAACAGCCTATTGTTTGTCAGCAGTATTTTCCAACAAAACAGCATCGACGATTTAATCCTACTCTCCAGCCAGCTAAAAGACTGCTTTGTACGCATGGTTAATGAAGACGCCAATTCGCATATGGTTGGCCGAGCAATGTCGGAAATTGGACGCAGTTTTAAGCAGCGACTTCTCGAATTAGCAGAAGAGAAGCTTGGCCCACCACCTATTCCATACTGCTTTTTAGCACTGGGCTCAATGGCACGCGATGAGCAGCTCATTGTCACCGATCAAGACAATGCAATTATTTTAGATAACGAGTATCAAGAGAATTTGCACGGCGACTATTTCAAACAATTGGCAAGCTTCGTTTGCGACGGTTTAGCTGCTTGTGGCTACAAGTATTGTACTGGCGATATCATGGCAACGAATCCAGAATATAGAAAAACCCAGTCACAATGGGAAGCATGTTTTTCAGATTGGATTGATAACCCCAACCCGCAAGCCTTACTAAATTGTTCCATTTTCTTTGACCTAAATGGTGTTTACGGCAGACCTAAGTGGGCCGAACAACTCAACGCGTTTATTCTTAGGAAAGCAAAAAAGAACAATCGATTTTTAGCCTGTCTTGCCAGAAACGCGTTAAACCGCACTCCTCCACTTGGCTTTTTCAAAGATTTTGTCATGGAAAAGGATGGCCAACATAAGAACTCAATTAATTTGAAGCGCCGAGGCACAGCGCCCTTAGCGGATTTAATTAGGGTGCACGCTTTAGCCATTGGTTCGCAGTCACAAAACTCGTTTGACCGTTTAGAAGACATCATTGAAGCCGGTATTTTGCCCAATTCCAAGGGTAAAGATCTACAACATGCGATGGAGCTTATTTCGTTGGTTCGCATTCGCCACCAAGCCCTAGATATCGATGCGCAACAAGAACCTGATAACAATATCGAACCTGAGAATATGTCAGATTTTGAAAGGCGTAATCTAAAAGATGCGTTTTTGGTACTCAGTAGCGCGCAAAACTTTCTGAAGTTTCGCTACACTGCCAATAGTATGCAGGCCAAGTGATGCATAACTTTACCAATAAAGAAATTTTAAACTGGAAAGAGTTTTTGCGGCTCAAAGCCTTACAAAGCAAAGATAAACGGCTTAATAGCTTTTATGAGGCAAGTACCTACCATGCGGAAACAAAATTAAAGGATATTGAGTTTGTGGCATTGGACTTTGAAACAACCGGTTTAGATGCCCAGCAAAATAGTATTATTAGCATCGGCTTAGTCCCTTTCACCCTAAAACGGATTGCATGTAGAAAGGCCAAACATTGGTTCGTCACTCCAGAAGATAAGCTACAAGAAGATTCTATTATCATTCATGGCATTACTCATTCTGATCTTAAAGGAGCCCCCGACTTACGCCGAATCCTGGAGCAACTATTAGATGAGTTGGCCGGCAAAATTGTTGTCGTCCATTATCGACGAATAGAACGCGATTTTTTTGATGCAGCGCTTCGAAGCCTAATCAACGAAGGCATTGTCTTCCCTGTTGTGGATACCATGCAAATTGAAGCCGATATACTGCAAGCCAAGCCTAAAAAACTCATTAGCTGGTTCAAGACTCAAAAACCGCCTTCAATTCGACTCGCTAATACTCGTACTCGCTACAATCTACCAACCTACCCGCCGCACGACGCACTGACCGACGCAATAGCCACCGCGGAGCTGTTGCAGGCGCAAATTAGTCACCATTTCACCGCGAATACGCCAATCAAACAACTGTGGTTGTAAATCAACAGCTATAAAAAAACCGAGTAAAATCACTCGGTTTTTTTCATAACGACAAAGCCTTATCAGCCAAGGCGTTTTTCAGTTCTAAGTCCCATCAGCAAGCTGACGCACATCACTAACAACACAAAGGTAAACGGCAATGCCGTTGAAATAGCCCCTGCCTGCAAAGCTTCAATCGCTTGAGTGCCACCAACCCAGACTAACGCAGCTGCAATTGCACCTTCAACAAATGCCCAGAAAATGCGTTGTGGTACCGGTGCGTCGACCTTACCGCCAGAGGTAATGCTATCAATAACTAGCGAACCCGAGTCTGACGAGGTTACAAAGAAAACCAGAACCAATACAATTGCGAGCAATGACAAAATGCTGCCCATAGGCAAGGCATCAAACATTTGGAACATTGCCAGCGGTACTTCGGTTAGTCCTTTTTCGCCTAAGGTGCCCACTTTATTCACGATCTGATCAATGGCAACGCCACCAAATACTGACATCCACAGTGTGGTGACCACGGTTGGAACAATCAATACCGCAGAGATAAACTCACGAATCGTACGACCACGAGAAATGCGCGCGATAAACATACCAACAAATGGGGACCACGAAATCCACCAAGCCCAATAGAAGACAGTCCAGCCATGCATCCAAGCTTCATCGTCGCGACCATGTGGATTACTTAGTGGAATAATGTTTTCAAGGTATCCCATGACCGTCGTTGGTATAGAACCCATAGAAACCGCAAAACTAACCAGAGCTACAAACACCACTAACGCAAGCGCTAAAAGCATATTGACATTACTGATGACTTTCACACCGCCATCTATGCCACGAACCACCGACACAATTGCTATCAAGGTCACAAAAAATATAATACCGATTTGCAGCAGTAAACCGCTATCCATTCCAAACACATGCGCAAAACCACTCGCCGCTTGTTGTGCTCCAAGTCCAAGCGAGGTTGCAAGACCAAATAAGGTCGCAAGTACTGCCAAGATATCAACAATATGTCCTGGCCATCCCCAAGTGCGGTCGCCTAATATTGGATAGAAGACTGAACGCATAGAAAGCGGTAAGCCTTTATTGAAGGCAAAAAAGGCTAAGGACAACGACACCACGCCGTAGATGGCCCACGGATGAAGTCCCCAGTGGAACATTGTCGCCCCAAGCGCCAACTTGGCAGCTTCTGGAGTATTCGCATCGACGTTGAGCGGAGTTTCATACCAACCAGTAAAATAAGCTACCGGTTCTGCTACGCCCCAAAACATCAAGCCTATACCCATACCAGCGGCAAACAACATGGCTATCCACGACAGAACTGAATAGTCTGCTTTCGCTTCATCGCCACCTAATCTAATTTTGCCATAAGGAGAGACGACGATCGCCAAACAAAAGATGACAAAAATATTGGCGGACCACATAAACAAACCATCAAACGCACCAATGATTTTCCATTTGACGCCGTCTAATGCTGCTTTTGATGTTTCCGGGTCGACCACGAGAATGGCCAGTAAGAAGAGTCCAATTAGGGATGCGCTAATTCCAAAGACAGGGTTGTGTACATCAAATCCCCATTTTTGAATATTATCTTGTCCGACAGTGTAATCGGTATTATCGATACTATATTTATCCGTATTTTTAGACATTTATCCTCGTTAAGAACGAATTCAATTCGAATTAGTATCGTTATTTTACGTTATAAGCTGCAAACTTGCAGTCTATTCCGTCAAAAAAACCTATTTTCAGCACCTTGACGGTTGTTTATGCTCCTATTCTTTCGCTGTTTAGTTACCCGTGTTAGATAATTAAACAGTTCATACATACTGACTGTCTGTAGATGATTGAGCTCAGTTAACAAGGCCAGTTCAAACCCAAATTGGATTAATTATAATGACTAACCTGTATTATCAAATGCTACATTTACGCTGTGCATTAGAATGAACTTAACCAAGCTTGCTAATAGCCATGCGAATTACGTGTTACGCATACACAGTTGTATAAATCTAGGTTTGAGCAGGAAAGATGCAGCCATTGACTTCGTATGGAGGGAAATGGTTTGCGTATAACAGCAAAGGCCGAGGAACAAACTCGGCCTTTGCCACTCCCTATCTAAAACTGTTTATAATCGCGATAACTGACCTTAAAGAAAATCACGTATAAAACCGGAACAATGATTAAGGTAAGTACAGTTGCGACACCTAAGCCGAACATGACTACAGCTGCCATGGATTCAAAGAACACATCTGAAATCAATGGCGCTACACCCAAAATCGTCGTCACTGCTGCCATACATACCGGGCGAACCCGACTAACCGCTGAATCAAACACCGCTTGATAGATCTCTTTTCCTGCTTCGATTTCAGTATTGATTTGATCAAGTAATACGATACCGTTTTTGAGTAGCATTCCTGACAAACTGAGCATTCCTAGTAAGGCCATAAAACCAAAAGGTTTTCCCAGAAACAACAATCCAGATGTTATGCCTATCATAGCCAGCGGAACGCAACACCAAATAACCAAAGGTTTTTTGACCGAGTTAAATAAAAATACGGTAATCAAGAACATAATTAAGTAGCCCATTGGCAACGATGCAAATAGCGCAGCTTGCGCATCACCCGATGATTCGTACTCCCCTCCCCACTGCAATTCATAACCCGATGGCATATCCAAGGCATCTATCTGCGGTTTAAGCACACTAAATAGTTCTGCTGGCAAGATGTCATGTTCAAAATCGGCATCTGCGAATATAGTGAGAGTGCGTTTTTTATCGCGGCGTTGAATAATTGGATCTTCAAATTTCACACTGAAGTCGTTAATTACTTGTTGAATCGGGATAAAGGTTTCAAGGCTCGGACTCCAAATTCGTAGACTTTCTAAGGAATCAATATCAATCCGTTCCGCTTGCGGTAAGCGACCAACAATAGGTAATAATGTGGTGCCCTCGCGGTAAAGACCAATATTAGTACCTGCAAATGCGAACTCTAAAGTTTGATCGACATCTGATTTATTAATACCTAAACGTCGGGCTTGGGTTTCATTAAAATTGGGTTCAATATATTTGACGCGGTCACGCCAATCATGACGCACGTTTACCGTTCCAGGGGTTTGGTTAAATATGTGGGTGACCTCAGCGGCGATTGAGCGCAATACATCTGGATCAGAGCCCGATATTCGCGCCTCTATTTTCGCATCTGTTGACGGTCCAATTTCCAGGTTCTTAAATTTGAACTGGGCCTGAGGAAACTCCATCTCTACTTGTTTACGAAGTGAAGACATCGCAGCGGCGGCAGTCTCTGGGTTCGTTGTTCTGACAGCCATTTGAGCGTAAGAGCCATAGCTTTTTTCTGGCGCATAGGTCAGCATAAAGCGCTGAAATCCTTTACCCACAGAAGACGATACAAACTCAACAGCATCAGTTGCTATCGCCATTTGTTCTATCTTCCCTACTGACTCATTGGTTTCACGAATATCAGTTCCTTCAGGCATCCATACATCAACTAAGAAAATTGGCGTTGATGATGGCGGAAAGAAAGACTGCTTAACAGAGCCAAATCCATAGACTGAAACGACAAACAAACTGACGACGATAATAAGAGTGGGCCATTTAAAGCGCAAACAAAAATCTAGTAGTGTTTTGTAAGCGTTGAAAAAGGCACCTTTATAGGGGTCGTTATCGTCTCCTTCAGTTTGAGCATCCCCTTCTTTGCCAAAAAACAATTGTGCAAAAAACGGAGTGATTGTAATTGCAGTCACCCATGATAAAAATAATGAGAACAAGAGAACCCAAAACAAAGACCCTGCAAACTCACCCGTTGAATCTGGCGAGAGGCCAATAGGAGCGAATGCGGTAATCGCAATTATAGTGGCTGCAAGTAATGGCCACATGGTTTGTCCAACAATTTCTTTGGCGGCCTCTAAGGTACTTAGGCCCTTTTTACGACCCATTAAAATGCCTTCAACAACCACAATCGCATTATCTACCAACATTCCAAGCGCAATAATTAAAGCGCCTAATGAAATGCGTTGTAATTCAATTTCAGCTTGTTTCATTAAAATGAATGTTCCTAAACAGGTTAAGAACAAAATCAAACCAATTAAAATACCGCTTTTTAGCCCCATAAATATCAGCAATACTACAATGACAATAGCTACGGCTAGCACCAAGTTCCAAACAAAAGAACTGACCGATTTATCAACTTCCTGTGGCTGGTTATACATAGACTCAATGGTCATTCCAGCCGGACGCGCATAGTCAATTTCGTTAAGTTTGGTTTCAATCAACTTGCCTACTTCGACAACGTTAACCCCACTGGTAAAGGAAACCCCGATGTTGATCGCTTGATTTTGGTTATAACTAACGAGATTAGTTGGTATTTCTTGGTAGCCTCGCGAAATTGTTGCAACATCTTTAAGATAAATAAGTTTATCTCCGCCAGTTCCAGGAATAATCAATTCACCTAATTGCTCAACTGACCTAAACGCTCCCGTAGGCCTTATGGTTAACTGGTCCCCTGCAATTTGGATATTACCTGCCGAAGTCACCATGTTTTGTGAATTAAGCAAACTGGTTATCAACGCTGGGTCTAAATTAAAGGTCGCTAATTTCTGAAGTGATATTTCTATAAAAACTTGTTCGCTTTGTTCTCCCGCTAAAGTAACTTTGCCGACTCCAGGCACCAGTTCTATTTCGCGTTTAACGTAATCAACATAGTCCTGTAAATTTTTGTACGCATAGTTCTCACCGGAGACCATGTACATAATCCCGTAAACATCGCCAAAGTCATCATTGACTAAAGGAGTTGACACGCCCGGAGGTAACTGCGACTTCATGTCCCCTACTTTACGACGCAATTCGTCCCATATCTGCGGTAGTTGATCGGGCCCGTAGATGTTCTTCATGGTGACAGTGATTTGTGACATCCCAGGGGTACTTAAGGAAGTGATGTAGTCTACATAAGGTAGCGCCTGAATTGCCTTTTCGATCGGATAGGTCACCTCTTCTTCGACTTCAGTAGATGTTGCCCCTTGATACATTGTTACTACGACAGCATCTTTAATCGTAAACGGTGGATCTTCAAGTTGGCCCAAGCCCATAAATGATATGGCTCCGCCAATTAGCAGAATTAGCGTAAACATCCAACTAATAATGGTATTTTTTACGAAATAGCCTGCAATATTCATTGGTTACCCTTCTTTATAGCTACAACTTGCCCGTCAATTAAACGATTTGCACCAAGGGAAACAATGACATCGCCGTCATTGAGGCCTTGTTTGATTTCCACCATATCGCCAGAAAGTGTGCCTAATACGACCTCTTGTTTTTCTACCGTTTGATCGTCTTTATAACGCCAAACCGTCGCAAGTTGCTGACTGATCGGTGAATCATCAGGCATAACGACTGAAGCAACAGGCACCAAAAACTCACGGTTATGAGTATGCGTCAAATCAGATAGGTCAATTGATACGGTAGCTGGCATCCCCTCTAATACCGCATACCGGCTCTCCACAGGGACCAAAAAGGTCGCTATATAGCTTCGACTACTTGGGCTTTTCTCTAAATTCAATTCGTAAGGTTTAGCTGTAAATGACTGACCAGGAAAGGCTTCGTAGTTAACTTCAACGTCTAGCTTTGAAATTCTATCGCGGCCTAATTTGGCGACCGACAAAATGATATCAGGTAACTGGACATCTATTTCTACGAAATCAATTTTGTGCAGGCTTAAGACTTCCAAACCTGGCTTGGTATTAACGAAGGGGTCGGTAAACACATCACCAATTACGCCATCAAACGGCGCTTTTAGTTCGGTATATTCAAGCATAAGTTGGGCTTTTTTAAATTCCGCGAGCGCGACCAAATATTCGGCTTGCATTTTGTCATACTCAGTTTGTGACAAAAGCTCTTTATCCAACAGGGTTTTCGCCCGCTTAACCTGCTGATCGGTGAGAGTTAAGCGCGCTTGTCTATCATCTACGACTATTTGATAGTCGCGCGTGTCTAACACCGCTAACAAATCACCCTTATTAACTTTCTGCCCTTTGTTTACCGCTATGGATTTAATTTCACCATCGACTCGAAACGAAAGATTAACAAGATCATGGGCTCTTACGATACCGTTAAAATCGCGTTCGACGTTATTGATCGTTTCAGGTAATTCATAAACTTCAACAGTTTGGATAGGTAGTTCAATGGTTTCTACGTCGCTACAAGCCGATAGCATGATCGTCAGTAAACTGGCAACTACAGTTTTGTTCAACATATTAAAGCCCCCTCTCTTTTACCCACTGCACTGCAGCTTGGCCATCAATTAGATCTTTAACACCAGCAACAACAATCCAATCACCATCATTAAGACCACTAGAGAATGCACCGTTTTCAATGCTCACTTCAGTTTTGCTTACCGCTTTACTCTCTGGGTTCCAAACGAAAACAAAGCTTTGTCCAGATTCTTCTAATATGCTTCCAACCGGTGCTCGATTATCTTTGCTCGCACTTTGAGTGCTGGTCTCAATTTGAACTAAACTTGTCATGCCTGGAAATACATTGAGTTCATCCGGAATAGGCAGTGTCAATACTAAGGTGTAACTGCCCGTGGATGGATCTGCTACCGTGCTCAATTCCTTCAACGATGCGCTATACCATTGTTCTCGACCTTGAAACTGAACAGCTAAGACTGGGTTTGAGTTACCATCACGTCGCGAAGTTTGAAAAGAACCAATAAGTTGTTCCGGTAACTGGAAATTTACATCAATCGTCGATTCTGTTTGTAAGCTCATTAACTGTTGTTTCTCATAGACGTACTCATACGTCTCGACGTATTGGCTGGCAATAACACCGTCATAAGGTGCAAGCAATTTGGTGTAACCAAGATTGACCTTAGCCTTATCCAACGCAGCTTGACTAATTGAATACTGGCTTTTTGAGCGGTCGAAATCACTTCTAGAAATAACGCCTTTCTCGACCAACAGTTTTGAGCGTTCAAACAAGACCTCTGCAAGATAGAAATTGGCTTGCGCCACCTCAAGCTCCTGGTTATACATAGCGGGGTCCAAAACAGCTAAGGTTTGGCCAGCTTTTACAAACTCTCCTGGTTTTACCAGTATTTCATTTAGTCGACCCGCAACTTGAAAAGATAAAACAGCCGTATCTGATGCAAAGGTTTCACCCGGTAAGGTTCGTACACGAGTACCACCACCGATCTCGATTTGCTGCACAACAACCGGTCGTGGAAATTCGGCCTGAGGTGTTTCAGGCTCTTTCCCACACCCCGTGAGTACAATTGCACTAAACAGCAGCACACAAAGACTACGGCAAACTCGAAATGTCATAAGTATTCCTAAATTAGTTATGTGTATATCACTTAGACTAGGTAGCAATTCGATAAACTGCTACCTCTAATGTGTTTCAAGGTTGTGTATTATAGCCACTCATGTTGCATAGTCAACAAAATAGACGCATTGACATGTGTCCACCCTGAGACACGTGAGGATCCTCAAATGAATTGCCGTGCTTTAAATCGATACCAACAAACGAAACTCGATTGTGTCCTTTATTTTTCATCAAGATAGTCGAAAACACAGGCTAGCCATGTCAGCGATATCCCGCTCAAGTAACGCATCGTTGATATGGTTTGGCACAAGGAATTTATTGGTGTGATTTCGCAAATTAGTTAATGTCGGTGGATGTCCGGTCAATCTTGGTAATATTTTCGCTAATAATCTAAGGCTAGACTCGTAACTTAAGTAAAGTTTGTTTTTCGATCAAACGCACCCAATGGACGCTTACAATCTAAACACGCGTCACATTAATCAATTAGCTATTTTGTCCGTTTCGACTAAACAAACTCCAGATCACTAGTAAGCACTTTGATACACAAGTCTGATGAATCCGATAAAGCGTTTCGCGCGCAATTTTTGATTGTAATTAGACAGATAAACCGACACGACTTGCTAACATGCCACTATTTATTAGATTAGTTATGCTATAGTGACTTGCTTATCGCGTCTCTCCTTTTCTTGATAAGTAGACAATCTTAACTATCGATTTTATGGTTTAAGTCCTCCCGATTTAAATTCATTTCATGATTCATTATTTGAGTCCAATCGATTAGGCATCTCATTCAAAGTTCAGTATCAACCTGCAAGTTGCTGGCATTACTTTTTGCCAGAATTTTCAAGCAAACCTCTGCATTGAACAGCTAGGTAGTCGTGCTTGCTATGCAAAAGCTTTGCTGCCTAGGTCAATTTCAAATTTATTTCTATAACTCATTGAGGCTCAAAACCTTGGCCCATTAGCGATCTCAATTGCGCGCTGTTGGCGTCCCTGTATTTGATGCACACAACAAGGACACAAAGCTATGCAAGTTCTAAAAGTTGGCGTAATTGGCACGTCTAGAAAGGAAGATGAGCGACGTTTTCCAATACACCCCAAACATTTGCACCGCATTCCAGAATCTGTGCGGCAACAACTTGTATTTGAACGTGGTTATGGCGAACCCTTTGGCATTAGTGACGATGAAATTGCCACCTTAAGCGGTGGTATTGCTAGCCGTCACCAGCTACTAGCAGAAATTGGCACTGTCATTATTGCCAAACCTGTTTTAGCTGACTTACAAGAGCTACGCGAAGGCGGCACCTTATGGGGTTATGTCCATTGCGTTCAGCAGCGAGATATTACCCAAGCTGCGATAGAACGAAAACAAACCCTGATTGCTTTCGAGGACATGTTTATCTGGTCTGAAAATGGCATGATGGGCCGACATACTTTTTACAAAAATAATGAAATGGCTGGATACTGCGCTGTATTGCACGCGTTGCAGCTTAAAGGTATTGACGGTCACTATGGTAATCGACGTAAAACCATCATTTTTGGATTTGGCGCGGTCAGTCGTGGCGCAATCTATGCGTTAAAAGCCCATGGTTTTAGAGATATTACCATCTGTATCCAACGGCCTGAAGATCATGTTCGCGAAGAAGTTCTCGACTGCCGCTACGTAAGGGTTAGAGCAGGGGAAGAAGGAGAAGCGCGGATGGTAATGGTTGAACATGACGGTAGTGCACGCCCATTGACGACACTTATTGCTGAAGCAGACATTATCGTTAATGGTACTTTTCAAAACACCGAATGCCCCACTGACTTCGTACTTGAATCGGAAGCTGAGTGTTTAAAACCTAACAGCTTGATTATTGATGTTAGCTGCGACGAAGGGATGGGGTTCTTTTTTGCGAAACCAACCAGCTTTAAACACCCCATGTTTAAGTATAAAAGTGTCGATTACTATGCCGTTGACCACACCCCTAGTTACCTCTGGGAGGCTGCTACTCGTTCTATCTCTGCTGCACTAATTGTCTATTTACCAAATGTTCTAGCAGGACGAGAAAGTTGGCAACAATGTGAAACGATTAGAAAAGCCATTAACATCGATGCTGGTACAATTAAAAGCCAAGCCATCTTGTCTTTTCAACATCGTCACGCGCACTACCCACACCTTGAAATGGAGCACGATAATATCAAGGTTGCGCAGCTGGAGTCTTAGAACTCGAGTCTTCAAGGCTACTAGTATTGCGAGTACTTATACCAATTCCATTATAATTTTGGTCTTTTACTTCTTGTACTAAAACGCTTAGCTTTAGGAAGAAGTCGCGGTTATTAGCGGTCTAATGACAAGAGTTATGACGACAAGATTGGTGTTTTAGTCAAAACAATAATGATCAATAAATTACTGTGATTGGTATTAACACCGCAACGCGATTGCTGCTGGCCAAGATGGTCCATTAGCAAGACAATAAAAAAGCGAGCCTAAGCTCGCTTTTTTTTAATCCAAACACCCTAGAAAGGCATTTTCATGCCCGGTGGTAATTGCATGCCACCTGTAACATCTGCCATACGGGCTTGAGATTGTTCTTCAACTCGGCGCACAGCATCGTTAATTGCAGCGGCTACCAAATCTTCAATCATGTCTTTATCATCTTCCATCAAGCTTTCATCGATATTGATGGCTCTAACATTGTGATTTCCAAGCATGGTAACTTTAACCAAGCCAGCACCTGATTCGCCAATAACTTCCATGGTTGCGATTTCTTCTTGGGCTTTTTGCATGCGCTCTTGCATTTGCTGCGCTTGCTTCATCATATTGCCCATTCCACCTTTAAACATATTTATTTCCTGTGTTTGTCGTTAAGCAGATTATACGGAACTTTAATCTGTACTCAATTAATCTAAGTAACGAAGGCTTTGCTCTTGCATCACCCCGCCTAAGTTGTGAACGATAAAGCTAACATTGGTGTCAACGCTTAAACGTTGAGCGGCTGCATCTAGATTATCGATATGACGCTGCTGCGTAATCAGAGCTGGATTTCTACGTCCATCGATATGCGCATACTGCAGATCTACATTGTGATTAAGACCCAATAAAGCTGTGAGTTCATTTTGAATCTCAATTAAAGAGTTTTGCTTGGCAAGCGCAGCAGCTTCAGGCGCTACCCACAAGTGCCATTGACCATCAAAACTCAGGACAGCAGCACGGCACATTTGGCGCGCGATAGGTCCCAAATTAAGCTGATCTGTTTGCAACTCCCACCACTCGTCCAATCGTTCTGGTGAGTAATCAATTAGCTTAGGATCTACATTGGGAGCTTTATGTGTATTTTCAACTAGCTCTGTATTTAAATCATGACTTGGACGACTAGGCTTAGTTGAAGCGGTTATCGGGGCAGGATCAACCTGCTCAGTCTTTTTTGGGCCCTGTCCTCGTTGCCGCATACGATCACGAAGCGCGACTAAGTCCTGGGTGCTGCTAGATACCGGGTGCTCTGATGCAGAAGCTCTTGCTTCAGGGATCGCTTGCGAAGCAGCGTCTTGCCGGTTTTGCGCTAGTTGCTCCGTCTGAACGGCACTCGCAATCTCAACTGCTGCTACTGGTGATTGTAAAACACTTTCATCATGCTTTGGGACGGGCTCAGAATCGACCGCCGCATGCGCTATATAACTCTGTTCTTGGCTCGAACGGTTGGGATCTGGAGTATGCACCTTGCTCGGCGATGGCTCTGCGCTGTAACCTTGCTGCTGCGCCTGCGCTAGTAATTCATCTTGCTCTTGAATTAAAGCTTGGCTTTGATCCAGTGAAGAAGGGTTATTCTGGCCAGCGATTGCTGGTGCCCGCTCTACTTCAACCTGCCCTTTACTTCTATCGCCATCATTAAGTGCGGAAGGTGCGAACACTGCATTGCTCTCGTTTTCTGGCACAAAAGCGATTAAACGCAGTAGTGTCATTTCGAAAGCAAGCTTAGGACTTGGTGCAAATTGCAGGTCTTGGCTCGCATTTACCACGATTTGGTAATACAGCTGTAATTGCTGAGGATCGAGTTGCGCAGCTAGGCTTAACATGGTTTCGTTTTTCTCACGACCAGGAAGCACTTGTGACATTGCTATTTGGTGTAACAGTTTTGCCAATTGATGATGTAATTGTTGATAGTCAGGTGCAAATTGCGATAACTCTTCAAGTTTTCTAAAAGCTTGGTCAGCATCGCCGCTAACGACATAACACAATAGTTGGGTCAACTGGTGAGGGTCGATATTACCAAGCATAGCCAAAACTTGAGCGTGAGTAATTTGACCGCCCCCTAAAGCTAAGGCTTGGTCACTTAAACTCAATGCATCTCGCATACTTCCATTTGCAGCTTCGCTAATTGCGTCTAACGCGGCTCTATCATAGCTTCGTTGCTCTTGGCTTAGTATTTTAACCAGTTGGTTGGCAATAGTGTTTTGACTAAAAGCTTTCAGCTGAAATTGTAAACAGCGGCTTATCACTGTGATTGGTAATTTTTGAGGATCAGTGGTAGCCAGTAAAAACTTGACGTGTTCAGGCGGCTCTTCAAGGGTCTTTAGTAAGGCATTAAAACTGTGACGAGACAGCATATGCACTTCATCGATTAGATAAATTTTATAGCGACCAATCGAAGGTCGGTATTGAACATTCTCGAGTAATTCCCGAGTATCCTCGACCTTGGTTCTCGATGCGGCGTCAATTTCTAATAAATCAACGTAGTTCCCTTGCTCAACCGCTTTACAACTAGAACATTCGCCACAGGGTGATGATGAAACACCTTGCTCACAGTTTAAGCTTTTTGCAAACAGACGCGCGATACTCGTTTTCCCCACGCCTCGAGTGCCGGTAAACAAGTAAGCGTGATGCACGCTATTTTGTTCAAGCGAGTTAACTAACGCAGTCAAGACATGTTCTTGCCCGACTACATCAGCAAAGGTTTGCGGACGCCAGGTTCGCGCTAAGGCTTTAAACGCCATATTGTTTATTCGCCTTCAAACTCAACCAAGGCATTGATCTCAACACCCATATCAACAATGCGTTGGTATCCCGGAAGGTCCACTAAATTGATGACAAATGCGGCATGATTAACTTCACCACCAAGTTTGCGGATCAATTTTATACTAGCCTCAGCCGTACCGCCAGTTGCGATCAAATCATCAATTAAAAGTACTTTATCGCCGGGTACAATGGCATCGGTATGGATTTCAATAGTATCAACACCATATTCAAGTTCGTAATCTTGACTGATGGTCTCGCGTGGCAACTTACCCGGTTTACGCACGGGTACAAAACCCAAACCTAATTCATAAGCTAAAGGCGTTCCAAAAATAAATCCTCTAGATTCGGTTCCCACGACTTTTGTAAATCCATGATCTTTGAAGGCTTCAATCCAAGTTTGGATCACAGCGTGAAAGGCTTTGGGGTCTTCTAGAAGACTGGTTACATCTCGAAATACAATTCCTGGTTTTGGGTAATCAGCAACTGATTTAATGCTTTGTTTAATATATTCGAGAGTTTTCGGGTCCATAATAAATCCAGTTAAATGGTGGTGTGTGCCAGACTTGTTTAAGTCGGCTGTCAGTGTCGAGAAGTATCGCAAGTTGCAAGGCAGCTTGCAAAGAACGTTTACTAAAACTGTGTGTCAGACAATAGCAAATTAAGCTATTTCTGTTGAGCGCTGCAGTAAATCTTTAATCGCTTGGGTTTGCTTAAGTAGACGTAATTCAGCAAACAGTTCTCTAGCTTGCGGATACTGAACTCTTAAGTATGCAAACCATTGTTTTATTCGGTTAGCAAAGTACTTGGCTTTGTCACCACTAGTTTCCATAGCGGTATATACCATGATCAACTCAATAACTTGAGACCAGGTATAGGGCTGCTGATGCCCTCGAATTACATTGGCTAAATTAGGCAGTTGCAATGCACCACGCCCCAACATTAGGCGTTGGGTTTGCGTCTGTTGCATACAGCGAGTAGCTGCATCTGCGCTAACAATCTCACCATTAGCAATCACCGGAATGCTTAACTGTTGTCTAACTTCGTCGATTTTAGGCCAAGTAATTGTGTTTGCACGATAACCATCTTCTTTGGTACGCGCATGAATCGCTAACTCGTCTGCGCCACCGGCTTCAACTGCTTGCGCTACTTCAAAGCACTGGTTTGGATCATCCCAACCTAAGCGGATTTTGACGCTTAAAGTTTGACCGATTGGAACCGCTTTGCGCATTTGCGAAACAATTTGATAAATCAGTTCTGGCTTTTTAAGCAAGACTGCGCCGCCCTCACTTTTATTAACCTGCTTAGCTGGACAGCCACAATTTAAGTCGACCCCCGGAGAACCTAGTTCTATTGCTCGGGCGGCATTTTCAGCTAACCATTGTGGATGCTGTCCAAGCAGTTGCACACGCACCGGGCATCCCGCTAGAGTCTTTCCGTCATTGTGTAATTCAGGAGCTAAACGGTAGAACGTACGCTGCGGCAATAGCGAGTCGACCACTCGCACAAATTCTGTCACGCACAGATCGTAGTCATTAATCTGGGTGAGTAAGTCGCGCATAAGAGGATCTAATACACCGTCCATCGGGGCTAGGCTAAGCTGCATTAATAAAGCTCAATACTTGAAAAGAGCGCTATTGTACACGCTTTAGTATCAAACCCAAGATATGAGTTAATGCTTTAAACCGAATGCTAATTATCAAGAAATTTCAATAAACACGGTAATTTTTGACACAAATCATGAAGTTGCTCACAGTTCGCTGGCTATACTAAACCATTGTCAAATCTAGTGAGGAAACAGTGTGAGTCACACTGAAGTAAGAAGTCGTTTACTAGGCTTACTCGCAAGCCAAAAAGCCGAGATCATTGTTGAGTTTTCGCATTCAAGCCGACCCAGCTTGCAGCTAAGTGCTGAGCGTTTGCATCAGATGTCGCATTCCGAACTTATTGAATTGGCTGAAAAAATAGATGACCAGCGTTTACATGCTAATCTTAAACAATTACAGCGAATAGATGCAGCACTTTGCCAACTAGATATAGGCATGTATGGTTTATGTAGCGACTGCGAAGAGCCAATCGAAAGCAAAGCGTTGGAGCTTGACCCCTGTGTTCAACGCTGTCGTAGCTGCCAAGACAAACACGCGAATATCCGCCGTAAACATATTCACGCACTCTAGCTGTGAATTCGACGTATTAAAAAGGCCTTCAAATTGAAGGCCTTTTTTGTACACAAAGCTATTTATTTTTTCTTAGATTTGTCTTCTACAACCCAAGCACTGTTTTGATAATACGCACGCCAACCTGTCGGTTTTTTCTCGACTTCTGTAGAGAGGTATTGTTCTTTGGTTTTTCGACTGTATCGTACTAATGCTTTGTTACCCACACTGTCTTTTTGAGGTCCATCGGCAAGGTAATGAAACTTTGGAGACAAACGCTCTCTAAAGCGATGTAGTTCTTCAACCAAAGGCGCGCGAGTTTCCCGAGATTTCGGGAAGTTACTTGCAGCCATGAACAATCCAGAAGCACCATCCCTTAAGACAAAATAGGCATCGCTATTGCTGCATTCCAATTCTGGTAAATGCACCGGATCTTCTCGCGGTGGAGCCACTTCACCATTGCGTAAAATCTTACGAGTATTGGTACATTCTTCGTTAGTACAAGCCATATACTTACCAAAACGACCGGTACGAAGCTGCATATCACTACTACATTTCTCGCACTCAACGATTGGGCCATCATAGCCCTTGATCTTAAACTCACCTTTCTCGATTTCGTATCCATGGCAATCAGGATTGTTACCACAAACATGCAACTTACGCTCACTATCAATCAAGTAGGAGTCCATCGCCGTTGCACAAATTGGGCATCGACGTTTAGCCATTAGAGCTTGGGTTTCTTGATCGTCTTCATTGCTAGCGACGGCTTCTTCACCAGGTGTTAAGTTAATCGTACACTTACAGCGCTCTTTTGGCGGTAAGGCATAACCAGAGCAGCCTAAAAACACACCTGTACTTGCAGTTCTAATTCCCATCGGACGACCGCAATCTGGGCATTGAATATCTGTTAGTACCGGCTCGTTAGCGCGCATACCATCATCAGCATCGGCTTTGCTTAACTGCTTAGTAAAGTTGGCATAGAACTTATCTAAGGTATCTTTCCAACCAAGTTTACCTTCAGCAACGTCATCAAGCTGTTCTTCCATGCCGGCAGTAAAGTCGTAACTCATCAAATCATCAAAGCTTTCGACTAATCGTTCAGCGACAATTTCGCCCATTTTCTCGGCGTAAAAACGACGGTTTTCGGTATGCACATAACCACGGTCTTGAATGGTCGAGATAATTGACGCATACGTTGAAGGACGGCCAATGCCTCGTTTTTCTAGCTCCCGAACCAACGATGCTTCATTGAATCGCGCTGGCGGTTTAGTGAAGTGTTGTTTTGGGTCCAAGGCCAGCAAGTCCATTGACTCACCAGTCGTAACATCGGGCAGAATTTTGTCTTCATCTTTTTTGCCGCGTATAGCGCTGATCACGCGCGTCCAACCATCAAAGCGCAGGGTTTTTCCGCGTGCTTTTAACTCGTAATCTCCGGCTTTAACGCTAATGGTGCTTGAGTCATACAAGGCATCGGTCATTTGACAAGCTAAAAATTGGCTCCAAATTAATTCATAGAGTTTTTTAGCATCAGCTTCGACACTCAGGTCAACCGCTACAACGTTAACATCAGAAGGTCGAATGGCTTCGTGAGCCTCTTGCGCCCCCTCTTTGCTTGAATAACGAAGTGGGTCTTTTGGAAGATATTTAGCCCCAAAATTGTCGCCAATATAATCGCGTGCACCAGCAACTGCATCTTGGCTTAAGTTGGTTGAATCAGTACGCATATAAGTAATGTAACCAGCTTCATATAAGCGCTGAGCCAGCATCATGGTGCGTTTAACACCATAGCCCAAACGGGTACTTGCGGCTTGTTGTAGTGTAGAGGTAATAAAAGGAGCTTTTGGCTTAGAGCGTGTTGGTTTATCTTCGCGAGAACTAACCAGATATTTGGCTTGATTTAAATCAGCTACTGCTTTGTCAGCTTGTTGCTGATTTACCGGTTTAAAACTCTGACCTTGGAATTTGGCAACTTCCATACGTAAATTGGCTTTTTTGGCCGTATTTAAATCCGCATGAATATCCCAAAATTCTTCAGGTACAAACGCTTTGATCTCACGTTCTTTTTCAACCACTAATCGTACTGCAACCGACTGTACTCGCCCAGCAGAGAGGCCCCGAGCAATTTTTTTCCATAGCAACGGAGAAACCATGTAACCAACAACACGGTCCAGAAAACGCCTTGCTTGCTGCGCATTAACACGGTCAATATTTAGTTCGCCAGGTTGGGAGAAAGCCTCTTGAATAGCACTCTTGGTAATTTCGTTAAACACCACGCGTTTGAAGCGGCTGTCATCACCACCAATCACTTCACGTAGATGCCACGCAATTGCCTCTCCTTCCCTATCCATATCCGTTGCGAGATAGATTATGTCAGCGTCTTCGGCAAGTTTTTGAAGTTCCGCAACAACTTTCTCCTTGCCGGGAACCACTTGATAACTAGCTTTCCAATCATGTTCAGGGTCGATACCCATACGCGAGACTAAGGCCTTTTTATCGCGCTTGGCTTTTAACTTGGCTTTTTCTTCAGCACTAAGACCTTTAGTAACCGCCGGAGTCGCCTTTTTACGGGTTGTTGAGCCACTTTTAGGTAAATCACGTATATGACCCACACTCGACTTCACCACGTACTGACGTCCGAGGTACTTATTAATTGTTTTTGCCTTTGCCGGTGATTCGACAATTACGAGAGATCTACCCATTTATATCTAGCTTCCAAAGAGAATTGCTAAGCTCATGCAGACAAAACTAGCACGGCTGAAAGGTTTGGCGAATTATTTTGCTTATATTTATATTGCTTACAAAGCTACTCAGGTCAACAAAAAACTTCTGTTCTGCTGCTATCCGGGTGAAAAAACAGCTGATTTGCTACTTTGATCGAAACTTTCTTACATCTTGTTTGCATTTCTTCACAACTAACTTCAAATAAGGCTATACTGCGCCGATTCCGATTCCAGTCTTTCGAATCATTGGTATATTTTTTCTTTTTCACGCAAGGGAGCGGCATGAAACACTATGAAGTAAATTTTGATGGTTTGGTCGGCCCAAGCCATAACTACGCAGGCCTATCATTCGGAAACGTTGCCTCACTGAATAACGCTCAAGGTGTTTCAAACCCTAAGCAAGCTGCGTTGCAGGGCTTAGCTAAAATGAAAGCTTTACACGATATGGGCTTTTCTCAAGGCGTACTTGCGCCCCAGCAACGTCCAGACTTAAATTTGTTACGCCAAGTAGGCTTTTCAGGCAATGACCAGCAAGTACTTGAAAAAGCGTCTAAGCAAGCACCGGCAATCTTATTAGCTGCCTACTCTGCTTCAAGTATGTGGACAGCAAATGCTGCCACGGTTTCGCCAAGTGCGGACACAACTGATGGTAAAGTTCACTTCACACCAGCCAATCTAACCAGTAAGTTGCACCGTGCAATAGAGCCCAAAACAACAGGTAATATTCTGCAAGCCGTATTCAAAGATGAAAAATTCTTTGCTCATCACCATGCGCTTCCCAGCAACGATTTTTTTGGTGATGAAGGGGCTGCTAACCACACCCGTCTTTGCGCAGATTATGGTAGTGCAGGCGTTGAGTTGTTTGTCTATGGCAAGCAAGCTAGTAATCTAAACACCCCTGCCCCTTTAAAGTTCCCTGCAAGGCAAACCTTAGAGGCGAGTCAAGCTGTAGCACGTTTGCATGGTTTGGACGATAGTACGACGGTATTTGCTCAACAAAATCCGGATGTGATTGACCAAGGGGTTTTTCACAATGATGTTATTGCCGTTGGTAATCGAAACGTGTTGTTTTATCACCAACAAGCATTTTTAGATAGTGACAAACTCAAACAAGATTTACATCAACGTTTAGAAGGGCTAGATCTGCATTTCCTTGAAGTTCCCACCAGCGAAGTATCCATTCAAGACGCTGTTGAGAGCTATCTATTTAATACTCAGATCCTAAGCCGTCCAAACGGCGAAATGATGATCGTTGCGCCTTTAGAATGCCAAAACAACCCACGTGTATATGCTTACTTAGATAGTATTGCCCAACGCGGTACACCGATTACTAAAGTTCAATATTTTGATGTAAAACAAAGCATGCAAAATGGCGGAGGTCCTGCGTGTCTTCGTCTTCGAGTCGCTTTAAGTGAACAAGAACTTCACGCGGTAAATCAGAATTGTTTAATGAGTGACAGTTTGTATGAAAAATTAGTGGCCTGGGTGAACAAAAACTACCGTGATCAACTCGCTTTCGACGACATGAGAGATATAGTGCTCATACAAGAAATTCAACAAGGACTCGATGAACTGAGTCAAATACTTCACATCGGCAGTGTTTACCCTTTCCAGCAAATCTAATCCTGATCCATCTTTTGATTTGGGTACTAAATCCGGGTATATATTGTCCAATGTATACCCTTTCTGATAGGGCTATCCCATGAAAACAGCAGTTTTTGTTGATGTACAAAATATTTATTACACAACGAGGGAAACCTACGGCCGCCCGTTCAACTATCGTCGTTTTTGGGAAAACCTCAGTCAAGAGCATGAAATCGTAGCCGCCTATGCCTATGCCATAGATCGCGGCGATCAAGGGCAGCAAAAATTTCAAAGCGCACTTAAACATATTGGCTTTGAGTTGAAGCTTAAACCCTTCATTCAACGTGCCGATGGCAGCGCAAAAGGCGATTGGGATGTAGGTATAACTATCGATGTTCTAAGCTGGGCAGCTTCGGTAGAACAAATCGTTTTACTCTCAGGCGACGGTGATTTTGAAATCTTAGTTGATCATGTCCAACAAAATTTTGGTAACTATTGCAAAGTTGTATCGGTCGCGCCCTTAAGTGCCCAAGTCCTCATTCGGCGCGCCAACGATCACCATAACATCGGCCCATCAGATCTGCTGTAGGCTAAAAGCTTAGCCTAGCTATACGATGAATATTTGTCGCCAATCATTGGCATTTTCAGCTTTGCTGCTACACTAGCGCCCATTAATTAAAGAGCCGCCGCATTTTTGCGCAGCAAACCCTTGAAGGTTAGTTATGGATTTAAAAGCTGAGTTACAAAAACTGAATGAACAAATAGAGCGCTTCAAACGTAAACGCAGCGCTGCTGTAACTCGTGAAGACCCTAAAGTTATCGCGCAGTTTGACCGCGAAATAGCTGTCGCAACAAAAAAAGTAGCATCGCTTAAACACCAGCTAAGTAAAGAAATTGGTGATAAGAATAAAGCGTTAAAAAGCTATGCCTTTAGTCGTGTCATTACTAAAGCAGAACAAGCTGATATGGGGAAGTTGAAAAAGTCAGTTAAGGGCTTAGTTGTCGTGCACCCCATGACTGCGGCTGGTCGAGAGATGGGGCTTAAAGAAGTCACAGGTTACGCAGCTAAAAAGTTTTAATATACTCAAATACAACTCGTATCAAGGCCTTGCTTGATACGAGTCTTCAAACTTTGTTACTTCGTCCAATCCCAAGAACGCGCCGCTAATACTTTCAGCGCCAGGCTTTCAATCGTCATCGAAGCCGCTTGTGCAATTCGTTCGCTAAGCTTTTTCTTACCATGATATTTGAGTAACACCACTTTGAATTTATCATGCGCTTGCATCACAAAATCGTCACTGGTTTGAATTTTATCGATCAACTGTAGGTCCAATGCTTGACTACCATACCAATGTTCACCGGTTGCTACTTTTACAATATCAAGTTGAGGACGACGCTCACTCACAAATTCTTTGAACAACACGTGTGTCTCTTCGAGCTCTTGTTTGAATTTTTCTCTTGCAGCATCAGTGTTTTCACCAAACATCGTTAATGTGCGTTTGTACTCACCAGCGGTTAGCTGTTCAAACTCAACATCATTCTTTTTCAATATCTTATTAAAGTTAGGGATCTGTGCGATTACACCAATCGACCCAATAATGGCAAACGGGGCAGCGATTAGATCGTTGCCTAAACAGGCCATCATATATCCACCACTGGCAGCAACTTTATCAACCGAAATAGTAATATGAATATTAGCAGCGCGCAGACGCTCAATTTGAGATGAAGCCAAACCATATGCGTGAACCATACCACCGCCACTTTCCAGACGAATAAGCACTTGGTCCTCTTCGTTAGCGGCGATAATCACGGCGCTAACCTCTTCACGCATCTCTTGGACTTCTTTAGCATCGATACTGCCTTTAAAATCCAAAACGAATAGGCGCGGTTTACTCGTTTCAGGTTCTTTTTTAGCTTTTTTCTTTTCTTGTTTATGCTGCTTCTTCAACTCTTTTTTATGCTTTTTGAGCTCTTCTTTACTTAATAAGCTGGCAGTAAGGGTTTCGCCCATTTCTTCATGAAGCTCTGACAAATCTGTGAGTTCCAACTCGCCATTACGGTGTTTCTGCTTCATCCCTAAGCCAATCAAAATTAAGGCAATCGCAGCGATTGAAATTACAATCGTTAGTGACTTCGCCACGAACATCCCGAGTTCAACTAAAAAATCCAATGCTTTCTCCTAGGTCGGTAATGTATATGCTTACCGAGTTGCGCCTCAAACAGAGGCATAATTTATGGGATTTATACCATATTTAGCGCTCGAGCGTGAACAAGTGCCTAAAACTAAACTTTATGCGCTGCACCGGATAAATGACCATGCTATAGTTTTATCAATAGACCGCATAAGCAACTTTTTATAACAAAGTGATGGTGCAGCAACGCAAGGTACCTTTGCTGATAAACCCCCGTTAACTGTGTGAAAAAGTGCTCTGCATTAGATTTTTTAGAAAGGATTTCACTTGACCACAGCTCAGAACTATCAAGCCACCGATAACTGCCTGCAAGGTAAAACGATATTAGTAACTGGAGCGGGTGACGGAATAGGCCGTCAAGCAGCTCTAAGCTACGCTCAGTACGGAGCAACCGTTATTTTATTGGGTCGCACTGTAGCTAAACTCGAATCAGTTTATGATGAAATTGTCGCTTTAGAATATAGCGAACCCGCCATCGTTCCACTAGATTTAAAAGGCGCCAGTGCCCAAAACTATCATGACATGGCAGCTACAATCGAAAATCAGTTTGGAGCACTAGATGGCGCCCTGTTAAATGCAGCAATGCTTGGCGTGTTGAGTCCTTTTGCTCAGATCGAAGAATCTTTATTCGACGAAATGATGCAAGTCAATGTGAAGTCGCAATTTTTACTAGCACAAGCACTATTACCTTTGATGAGTAAGTCTGAACATAGCTCCCTCATATTTACTAGCTCAAGTGTTGGTCGAACAGCTCGAGCCTATTGGGGTGCTTACAGCATTTCAAAATTTGCTGTTGAAGGTATAAGTCAGCTCATTTCAGACGAGTATGAGCAAAGTACATTGCGCTGTAATTGTATTAATCCAGGTGCAACGCGTACCAAAATGCGTGCCGGTGCCTATCCAGCGGAAGACCCCCAGTCATTGAGAACAGCACTAGACATTATGCCGAGTTACTTGTATCTAATGGCCGATGACAGTATCGGTGTAAACGGTCAAAGCTTAGATGCACAACCGCCAAAATCGTAAATACTAAGCAGGATGACTTTTTGAGTATGAATCGTTCTTATCGCGCAAAATCCACTCTAGAACAATGGCGTATTTTTCAAGCCGTTGTTGAGCAAGGCGGTTATGCCCAAGCGGCTTTTTACCTAAATAAAAGTCAATCCTCTTTAAATCACGCTGTAGGTAAGCTGCAAAATATGCTTGGCGTTCAGTTACTCCAAGTTACTGGTAGAAAAGCAGAATTAACCGAAATTGGTCAAGTCATGCTGCGCCGAAGTTTAAGTCTTACGCAAGGAATCGAGGAGCTAGAAGGGCTCGCACTTAATCTACAGCAAGGCTGGGAACCAGAAATCACCTTGGCTAGAGAAATTATTCACCCGACAGCTCCTGTTCATCAAGCTCTAAAAAGTTTTCTGCCCCTAAGTAAAGGAACCCGTGTCAAAATTATCGACACGGTGATGAGTGGCAGTGAAGAAATGCTAACCAATGGTAATTGCCAACTCGCCATCATGCCTGTACTGCCTAAAGGCTATCTTGGTGAACCGCTTATTAACATCGAAATGATTCTTGTCATTGGTGCATCGCACTCATTGGCGAAACGCAGAAACTCTCTAAATGTTAGCGACATTGCTCCACACTTACAGATTGTAATTCGCGATACAGCTAGTCAACCTAAAGAAAACCAAGGTTGGTTACGCGCAGAGCAGCGTTGGACGGTTGGAAGTTTTTATGAGGCTATCGATCTGGTTAAGGAAGGTCTAGCATTCGCTTGGTTACCACGGCATTTGATCAGTGCTGAACTGCGCAGCGAAGAACTAATTCAGTTAAAAGTATTAGGTGGCAGCATAAAACGCATGGAATCATATCTAGTACTACCTGATGCTGAACAGGCTGGTCCAGCCACACGTTTGTTGTTTGATCAGCTGCTAGAAAGCCATGCGACTAGCTCGTCTTGATCTTGATGAAGCAGGCTAGCCGCACTGTTGGTGATCACATCTAAAACGACAACCAATGACGTAAACTTCGAGTTAAGCGCTCACTCAAATCGAGGTCTTTGATACTTTGCTTCACGGCTAATCCTGTTATAGGTTCATCGGTAATAATCCCATCAACACCTAATAGCAATAGTCGTTCCATTTCGCTGGCATTATTTATCGTCCACACATGAACTTCTTGTTCGCGTTGTTGAACTTCTAGAAGTTTCCATGCACTTAACCATTGCTGGCTCACCATTAGTATATCAACATCACGTTCGATACTGGCACTTCCAACACTTGCCGCATAGATAAGCGCAAAGCGCAAATTTGTTGGCCTTTGCTCTTTAAATTCATCCATTACTGCTTGCAATAACACTGTATCTAGGCTGGATATAATAACCGCAGAATCTATGGTCTTCACGATTTCAGCGACAGCACCAGACAACGCAAGACTAGTATTATATCGTTTTAGCTCAATGTTAAATTCTATTGAGTCAGAGTAGAGTTCAAGCATGTCACTCAACAGTGGTGGCGAAGCTAGCCCCTGTTGTTGATACACCGCGGTTATTTCGGAATAAGTGCTCTCTTCCACGATGATGGGGTCAAGTGCAAGCCGACGTAAATCTCTATCATGAAATAGAATAACCTGTGCATCGCTGGTGATTTGCACATCAATTTCCGCGGCCCCTATGCCAAGTTCAATAGATTTTTTCAAACCAGCTTCGCTGTTCTCAACCGCTAAAAAACCACCGGCTCGATGCGCGGTGATTTGACCATGGCTACCTTGTTGTAAATGCTCGACTAAAGCGTTAACTGAATGAAAGGCATTATAGAAGCCAACAACTACAATGGCGCAGATGAAAGCCCATATCAAAGGTCGACGTCTAGTTTGTCTTTCTTGGACTGCGACTAATCGTTGCTCGGTGCTCACAAACCGGTGACGCTTGACCTGCAAACGCAGTAGATAGTATTGGCACGCCGCATAAATAAACCGATCAGCAAAGGTGAGCAGCACACCAATAACGCCGACGATCGATGCTGCTAACACTAACCACCAATACTGTAAATCTTCAGAGTTCAAACTCCATTCAAGCACAGGACGGAAAACAACAAACAAAGTCGCTGCCAGCAACGCAAAAATGGCTGTTCTACTCGTTAGCCAAACAATGTGTCCCCAAAATATATAGGAGTAGATATCGCGACTAATACGCCTAGCCTGCTGAAACAATTGCCATTGACTGCAGTCTTGGAGCAGGCTCATTGGTAGGGCCAACCACCAACTCGCCCAATACCGCAATACAAACACAGTAATGGGGAGTGTTACCAGGATCAGAAGAGCAAAGGCCATCCACACAGTATTGATGTCTTGACTGAGGTAGTAGTTTATATCCCAATCAGCCAGCATAAGGCCATAGACCCAACGCCCAGCCCACACCAAGGATACGAGTAGCACCCCTACGCCTATAGACTGGAATAATACAATTTTAGCCACTCTCCAGCTTCGCGCTAAGATCAACTGCAGTGTTTCAATAACCGATTTTTTGCCAACATCATGTTTGGCCAATAAAATGGTAATCACACTGTGCTCAACAAAAAAGCTAAAACTAATCTGTGTTAACAGCCAGACCGACAACAAAAAGCCTAATGGGGAGAGTATAAAGCCAAATATTTCTTGGTTGGCAAAGGCATCAACCCCTTGCCAGCGCATTAAAGTGGTTGTAAGCCATAAATCGAAAGGTACAAACACCGCAGCTAGACTGATGTTGATGATGAGGAAACAGGCAAACATTTGTAAACCCGAGCTGCGTAAGCGATGCAACATAAAACTAGCAATGTGTCGCGCTCGGCGCAAAAACTTAACAATCACTAATGCAAATATCCCAGTCAAAGAGCGTTGTTTTATCAACATGAACGGTTATCATAACATCGCTTTAGACAAATCACGCAATTACGAAATAAGGGAAGTTAATGTTGCGACTACTTGGCGGTATATTAAGCGCTTTGCTCATCACTCAGTCAGCTTATGCACAAAGTCAATTCTTGTTTATGGGTACTGGTAGCGTCACTGGTATTTACTATCCTACCGGCAATGCACTGTGCCGTATTTTGGAACAAAGCGACTACGGCCGCCAACTAACCTGTAGCGCAGAAAGCTCAGGGGGAAGTATTGACAACATTGATGCACTTGGTCGTAAAGAACTCGATTTAGCAATTGTTCAATCAGATATACAATGGCGGAGTTTCTTCGGTCAGGCTGAATTTACGAATCAAGGACCCAATGTAGAACTGCGCTCCTTATTTTCGCTGTATCCTGAGACATTTAGTCTTTTAGTTCGAAGCGACAGTGGTATTGAAAGCCTTGCCGATCTTTATGGTCGTTCACTGAATATCGGGCCAGAAGGCAGCGGACAACATGCGACCAGTTTACTAATGCTAGATGCACTCAACATTAGTAGCGAACGTTTCGCAAGCCTCAAACAATATAAGCCTGACGAACAAGCACGCGCCCTTTGTAATGAACGGGTGGATGGCATTGTATATGTCGTAGGCCACCCGAATACCTCGTTGCGTGAAGCGACCACAATGTGTGAAACACGCTTGATATCATTATATGACCAGCAAGTTAACACCATTATTGATCGCTTTCCTTTTTTTACTCGAGCCAGTATCCCAGAGCTAATTTATGCAAACAATGCAAATGCAGTAAACACCTTCGGTGTCGCAGCAACGATGGTAACAACCGCACAGTTGCCTGAAGAACAAGCTTATGCATTTGTAGCTGCGATATTCGAGCAATTGGAGTACTTAAAGTCACTGCACCCAGCATTGGGTCAGCTATCAGCAACAAAAATGTTAGAAGATGGATTAAGTGCACCTTTACATCCAGGTGCGCTTCGTTATTATCGCGAACGCGGCTGGATTGATTAAGCCCTCTATTAAACAACCAATTAGGAGTTTGTCCTTGGCCTATCAAATTATCCCGGTCACCCCGTTTGTACAAAATTGCAGTTTGTTTTGGTGCGAAAAAAGCAAAAAGGCAGCAATTATAGATCCCGGTGGTGATGCTGAAGTTATCTATGACGCAGTACAAAGCCGAAGGCTAATCGTTGAGAAAATATTACTGACCCATGGCCACCTTGACCACGTCGGTGCCACCGCCGACGTAGCAGCCCATTATCAAGTCTCCATTATTGGACCTGAACGCGAAGACCATTTTTGGATCGATCAGTTAGCCATGCAATGTCAAATGTTCGGTTTTCCTATGGTCAAAGAGTTTAGTCCAACCCACTGGCTTGAACACGGACAAACAATTAGCGTCGGAGAGCGCCAGCTAGAGGTACGTCATACTCCAGGTCACACTCCTGGGCACGTGGTATTTGTAGACTATGCGGATAAACTAGCCATAGTTGGAGACGTTTTATTCCATGGATCAATCGGGCGTACCGACTTTCCTAAAGGCGACCACGCCACACTTATCAATTCTATACACACTCAGTTGTATACCCTTGATGACGATTTCGAATTCATTCCTGGTCATGGTCCCATATCTACAATTGGGGTTGAAAAAACAAGTAATCCACATACTCGTTTGTAGCGAATAATTTCTTAGCACATAAGACAAGGTTGGTTCCTATGTGCTAATAATCCACGATGTAGAGCTGCTGCTCAGCTGTTGAACCCGCATGTAAATCCTAATTTCATCTAAAGTTGTAAGTTTGACAGTGATCTCATTTCCAATCGTAACGTTACGATTTTCATTTATCTTAGGCTTCAATTCGTCTATCTTTCGCAATTCACATCAATTTCCATGACCACTTCCAGTATTGAGAGACTCAAATATGTCGCAGAAATTCCACTTACCCTACTTTCCTCAGTGGCCAGAAATTCAATCTAGTATCCCCAAAGATCCCGAAATAGAAACCAAAATAACTAACATTTTGGATTGCATGACCCTTGAAGAAAAAGTGGGTCAAATGATTCAGCCCAATCTACGCGCGGTAACTCCAAAACTAGCCCATGAATACAAACTCGGTTCGATACTAAATGGCGGTGGTGCTTGGCCAAACGATGATAAATATGCCACTGCTCAAGATTGGGTTGATGCTGCAACCCAATATTGGAATGCCATAGAAGACGCATTTAGCGACCGCAGCTTTCGAATTCCATTTATGTGGGCGACCGACGCCGTTCATGGTCACAACAATGTCTTTGGGGCGACCGTCTTCCCGCACAATATTGGCCTGGGAGCTGCTAGGGATCCGCAGTTAATATTTGAAATTGGTGAAGCAACGGCGCGTGAAATCGTAGCGACCGGCCTCGACTGGACCTTTGCACCTACCGTTGCAATACCGCGAGACCTGCGTTGGGGCAGAGTTTACGAAGGGTATTCCGAGAACCCTGAGATTACATATGCTTATGCGGAACAAATGGTAAAGGGGTTGCAAGGTGATGCTTCGTCTTTGAAAACTGATCAGAAAGTCATTTCGAATGTTAAACATTGGCTTGGCGATGGCGGCACGCTGCAAGGTGTTGACCGTGGGATCAATAATTATTCAGAGGATATGTTGCGTAACATCCATGCCGCTGGTTATTTTTCTGGTTTAAGTGCTGGAGCACAAGTGGTGATGTCTAGCTTCAATAGTTGGAACAACAATACTAACTATGACCACAGCCCTCAATTAGACGGTGAATACAATTATAAAATTCATGGAAGCCGCTACTTATTAAACGATGTACTCAAACAACAAATGGGCTTTGACGGTCTGGTTGTTACCGACTGGAATGGTCACGCAGAGGTAACTCGCTGTAGCGACCAAGATGCCTGCTATGCGATTAACGCAGGCAATGACATCCTCATGATCCCGGGACAAGAGGATTGGCAAGCCGTTTATCATAAGACCATAGCGGACGTAAAAAATGGTCACATATTAATGAGCCGAATCGACGACGCTGTACTGCGTATTCTGCGCGTCAAAATGCGAGCTGGGCTATGGAAGAAATCAGCGCCCAATCAACGTAGTTGCGCTGCGAATCAATCGCTGCTCGGGGCTACAAAACATCGCGAATTGGCTCGACAGGCGGTGCGTAAGTCGCTAGTTCTGCTCAAAAACAACAATGACATCCTTCCCTTGGATCGCAATACCAATATTTTGCTCACCGGAAGCGCTGCTGACGACTTACAAAAGCAAGCTGGTGGTTGGAATCTAACTTGGCAAGGTGATGAAAACCAATTGTCAGATTTTCCAGGTGCTACAACCCTAAAAATGGCCTTAGAAGCCGAGTTAGGATGTGAGCGAGTCAGCTACGACCCGCTTTTGGAACATGACCATTCTGAAATTGACACAGCTGTGGTTGTATTCGGAGAAGACCCGTATGCAGAGATGATGGGCGATATAAAAGATTGGCAATCACTAGACTTTGGCGCTTTAAAGCGCAGCTACAGGCTTGATTTAGATAAGATCCACCGCTTAAAAGCGCTGGGTAAAAAAGTGATTTGTGTGTTTTTCTCAGGACGCCCACTGTACTTAAATGCAGAAATATCAGCAGCAGATGCTTTTGTTGCTGCTTGGTTACCTGGCAGCGAAGGTGCAGGAATGACAGATGTGTTTCTGCGGGACGGTAGTGGGAACATTCAATTCGACTTCCAAGCCAAACTATCGTTTAGTTGGCCAAATCGAAAAGACTCCACCCATGTTAGTCAGATCTTAAGCCATATCCCTAATTACGAAGTTCCAGAGCACGAGCAAGACCCGAGAGGGGAACACGCACCACTATTTGATTATGGTTATGGCCTCAGCTATAACGAGGGTTCAGGTAAACACCGATTTGATCTGAATAACTTGCCTTTAGATCTTACGAAAGATGAAAATCAGCATCAAATTGCTAGCCATAATCTTTGCATGTTCGGCCGCGAAGCCATTGTTGGTGATTATCATTTACGCATTGCCGATGTTGAAAACTGGGACGGAAGTGAGGTCTCGCGTAACAACCAAATCGCTCTCACACATATCAGTGCAACCCCAGTCAATTATCAGCATCAGCAAGACGGTGTATTGGTGACATTTGGCGATCAATTAGCGAGCCTGTATGTAGAGACACAAGCAGGTATACCCGAGGACTTTAGCCCTTACATAAAAGCCGAAGCAGATCTTGTATTTGATATTTTGGTTGAACAGCTTGCACCACAGTTTTTACAAGTGGGTTGCGTTAAATCGCCCCAGGCCGTTAAGTCTTTAGGTTTGGATATTAGCGCCACACTGCGTCAATTCGAACCCAATACCTGGCAAACGATGCGTTTTAATCTGGGACGCTTAGAGAGTCTAGGTGTAGATGTAGCCAATCTAAGCACGCCTTTAGTTTTCCAAAGCAATGGGCCATGGCAAATTCGAATCGGTAATATTAGATTTGAGATAAAAGCATAGCAGGCTTAGTTTCTTTTATTACAGATCCTAGCGATAGGAATAACGAGGACTACTGTTTTTAGTTTGACGGTAGTCCTCGCTCGCCTCCATGAGCCGCTAATCCCCGAGAAATTAGCATCTGTCGATTCGATTTTTTTGTCCGATATAACTCAGAAACAACTGTATTTCCCACAACATAACAAACGGCCCGCGCTTTGTTTTGGCTAATAAACAACGCTGGTTTCAACACTAATTCTACATCTACTCATTTAATGACCAAATCACAACCCACATCTGGGAACTTTCATGTCTGTGCTCCCCTGCCCCTACCAAATTTGTTGTACGCATCGATTGGCCATTATCCTGCGAGTAGTCACCGACCGCTTGCCCAAACTTGGATGCAGTGATTTGGTCGCCATTTCTAATATTGGTAACACTAAGATCCCAAGCTTGTGTTGTTCTAGGTACGCCGAACAAATCTTACTCACGTTCAAGGTTTTAGAGCAAACCTTGCCACCATCGTATAGTGCATAAAAATATAGCTAGACATTGATGATGCATCTTTCAGACATAATACTTAGGCCTACGCACAGTAACTGCGTTTCGTATCTATAACCGAGTGTCGAAATATATGTGGTTCTTCTAAGTTAAAAATGATTGATAGGAGAAGGAAGAAACGCATCCTTTTGTAGTAAAATTACATACATTTAACAAATTGTTTTTAGTTCCAATTTTAGCCATTTCAATGTCAGAACCCTCACAAGTCATTGTTTTACAACAAGGTATCAGCCATATTTAATTTATTGTAATACTAATACCTCCTTGGAGAAGTTTAACATTTTGTTTGATTTACATCATTTTCCGCGCGCGGATAGTGGCGCAAGATGTCGGCAATTATAGAATCCAAGGAAACACTGATGGAAAAACTGAAACTCGTTGTTGTTGGCAACGGCATGGTTGGACATCGCTATATCGAAGAACTTGTTGATAGCGGTTTGTCTAAAAACTACCAAATTATTGTTTTTTGCGAAGAGCCGCGTGTCGCTTACGACCGAGTTCATTTGTCCTCATATTTTTCTCATCACACTGCAAGCGAGTTGTCTTTAGTCAAAGATGGCTACTACGAAGCAAACGGCATCCAAGTTTATATTGGCGAGCGTATCACCCATATCAACCGTAAAGCCAAGCGACTCTACTCTGACGCTGGCCGTGAGCTAGACTACGAAAAATTAGTACTAGCAACAGGCTCCTACCCGTGGGTACCGCCTATCAAAGGCAACCAGAGCAAAGACAGTTTCGTATACCGAACTATCGAAGATCTTAAGGAAATAGAGAACTGCGCCAAACGCAGTAAAAGCGGCGCTGTAGTCGGTGGTGGTCTTCTCGGACTTGAAGCCGCTGGCGCACTCAAAGCTTTGGGTGTCGAAACCCACGTAATTGAATTTGCCCCAGTGCTTATGGCTGAACAACTTGACCAGCAAGGTGGCTTACAACTACGCCGTAAAATTGAAAAGATAGGCGTTAAGGTTCATACCAGTAAGAATACTCTTGAAGTTCTCACCGAGGGTGACACTGCGCGTAATACCATGGTATTTGCCGATGGAAGCAAGCTAGAAGTTGATTTTGTTGTTTATTCAACCGGAATTAGACCTCAGGACAAAATAGCCAAAGAAGCTGAATTGGACATTGCTTCTCGCGGTGGTATTGCGATCAATGACAATTGCCAAACCAATGACCCAGACATTTACGCAATAGGTGAGTGTGCGTCTTGGAACGAGCGTTTTTATGGTTTAGTTGCACCTGGCTACAAAATGGCGCAAGTGGCTTGCGCGCACCTCCTCGGTAAAAATCAGCGTTTTGAAGGTGCTGATATGAGCGCTAAGTTAAAACTGCTTGGGGTAAATGTCGGTAGTATTGGCGATGCCAATGGAAAAAGTGAAGACTGTAAAAGCTATGTCTATCAAAATGACGACGAGGAAGTTTACAAACGTCTTATCGTTTCAAAAGATGGACGCGAATTACTTGGCGCAGTCCTGGTTGGCGACACTTCGGATTATGGTAACTTGCTACAGCTTTACCTGAACAAAATAGCACTTCCAGAACACCCTGACAGTCTCATTTTACCAAGTCATGCTGGTGGTGAAAAACCACAAATGGGCGCTGATGCGCTACCAGATACAGCAGTTATATGTTCATGCTTTGATGTCACCAAAGGCGATATATCTCAAGCTGTTGCCGACGGATTTACCTCCGTAGCTCAGATCAAGTCTCATACCAAGGCGGGTACCGGATGCGGTGGTTGTTTACCGCTAATTGGGCAAGTGCTTAATGCCGAATTAGAAAAATCAGGAATAACTGTCAATAATCATATTTGCGAACACTTTGATTATTCACGCCAAGAATTGTTCCACCTAGTACGCGTCGGTGAAATCACTACCTTTGAGCAGATGATCAAACGTCATGGCCGAGGCTATGGCTGTGAAGTCTGTAAACCAGCGATCGGTTCTATTCTCGCGTCTTGTTGGGGCGAGCACGTATTGGCTCCACAACACGTAAGCTTGCAAGATACCAATGACAACTTCCTAGGTAATATGCAGAAGGACGGAACCTACTCGGTTATTCCTCGAATGGCCGGCGGAGAAGTCACAGCAAAAGCGCTTGGGGTTCTCGCTCAAGTCGCCGAGGATTATAAGCTTTACACCAAAATAACTGGCGCGCAACGAGTCGGTCTATTTGGCGCACAAAAAGACGATTTGCCTACGATTTGGGGCCGTCTAACCGACGCCGGTTTTGAAACCGGTCACGCCTATGCGAAAGCTTTGCGTATGGCGAAAACCTGTGTTGGTAGTACTTGGTGTCGTTTCGGAGTGCAAGATAGTGTTGGCTTAGGTTCTCGCCTAGAGAATCGCTACAAGGGGATCCGTACACCTCACAAAATGAAATTTGGTGTGTCTGGCTGCACTCGAGAATGTGCCGAAGCGCAAGGCAAAGATATCGGTATTATTGCAACCGACGCAGGCTGGAATTTATTTGTTGGTGGCAACGGTGGAATGAAACCACGCCACGGCGATCTTCTCGCTAGTGATCTTGATGAAGCCACGCTGATCCGCTATATCGATTGCTTCATGATGTTTTATATCCGCACCGCCGACAAATTACAACGCACCTCAGTTTGGTTAGAAAATCTAGATGGCGGCGTTGACTATCTGCGCAAAGTTATTGTTGATGACCAACTCGGCATTAATCAACAGTTGCTTAGCACGATTGAAGAGTTGATCGCGAACTACCACTGCGAATGGACAACCACGATCTCCACCCCTGCTTCATTAGACCGATTCGCACACTTTATCAACAGTGACCAACGCGATGACAATGTTCAATTTGTTAGTGAGCGAGAACAACATCGCCCCGCCCGCTTTGATGAAAAGTTTCCTAGCCCTAAAGGCGATATCCTGCACGTTGAATTGGAGTATGAGGCATGAGTTTCGTAAGTGTTTGTCACATTGATAAAATTTTTCCTGGCACTGGCGTATGCGCTTTGATTAAGGGAAAGCAAGTTGCTTTATTTAGACCCTCAGACAATGCCGAAGTGTTTGCCTTAGACAATATGGACCCTTTTGCAAAATCAAACGTGCTCTCACGCGGATTAATCTGTGAGCATAATAAACAGCTGTGGATCGCAAGCCCACTAAAAAAACAACGTTTTAACTTGGAAACCGGTGACTGTCTTGAAGACCAAAGTGTCAGCATTAAGAGTTACCCAGTTAAGATCACTGACGGCACGGTTGCGGTCAGTTTATAACGCATTATTAATTAGAAACTAAGGATTACCATGTCTTATATTAAACCTGCTGAATTTGTTCAGACCATGATCGATGCCGGCCACAGTAAAGTGTTAATGTCGACACGCGATACCATTATTCGCGGAATAATGGCTGGAGCTATATTGGCGATTGCAGTTGCAGTAGCGATTACAGCTGCGGTACAAACTGGCGTGCCTATCGTAGGTGCACTAGTGTTCCCTGTGGGATTTTGCATTTTGAACCTCATGGGTTTTGATTTGCTTACCGGTGTATTTGCGCTATCACCACTACCACTTCTTGAAAAACGCCCAGGCGTTACCAAGGCGAGTGTACTTCGTAATTGGGGTTTAGTTGGTCTTGGTAACTTAATTGGATCTGTCGCTGTTGCATTTTTGGTAGCAGTTACCTTTACAATGAATTTTACTGTCGAGCCGGGTGCAGTAGGTCAAGCGTTCATCAAAGCTTCAACCGCTAGAACCCTAGGCTTTGCAGAGCACGGTCTAAATGGTTGGATTACCGTTTTTGTAAAAGGTATTTTGTGTAACTGGATGGTTTGCTTAGGCGTCGTTGGTGCCATGACCTCTAAGACTGTTGGCGGAAAAGTGTTGGCAATGTGGTTTCCAATCTTTATTTTCTTCGGGCTTGTGTTTGAGCACGCGGTGGTCAATATGTACCTTTTCCCACTAGGAATGATGCTTGGTGCTGAATTCACTATTGGTGACTGGTTATCTTGGAACCTTATCCCAGTGATACTTGGTAACTTAGTTGGTGGCCTGCTGGTAACGGGCATGAGCCTTTACGTGACCCACGGTAAAACTCAGCCGCAACGCGAACTAGCCTAGCTCCAATTTTTAGTTATAAAAAAGCCCCAAAGCAATTTGCTGGGGCTTTCTAGTTTAGAACCTCGGTAATAGCTAGGGTTCTAACGCTCTATAATCTGAACAACTTGATCTTTGGCAATACTCATTTTCTTGCCTTTTTCATCTTTGTACTGGTACATGCCAGTATCATCATCAAGTTTTGGTTTACCATATGAAGTAATCATCTGACCTTCATTAGTAGACATAATATATTGGCTCGCACTACATGCAGCCAATACCATCGATAAAGCTAAAACCGCTAACAAACGCATAAACACTCCATTTTTCTAGTTAAGGGGACAAGGCATTCTTGCCCGTTCATATTTAATATAACTGAAGTCGCATAAAACAGTTAAATGCTTTTCAAATCTTATAGATATTTGATTCAATAGTATAAAAATAAGCTCTGTTGATATGCGTTGGTATATCAACAACAAAATTCCAAACAATATAAGGTTTTTACTATTATGGATGATATATATTGTGCTTACTTTGATGAAGAAATAGATCAAGATGTTCCTTCGCAACCCACATTAGATGAAGCTTTAAACTTGCTGCATAGTTTTAATTGGAGCAAGGCCAATTCTGAGTCCGCAATGAAAGCGCTGATGTTTCAATTTGGAAGTACCGACAACGTGCTTTTGTCAATATCGAAGCCGCAAACCGAACTCTGGATATGTTCAATGACGGTGGTAAAACGTAGAGCTTTTTGTGGTCCATTTTTTAGACGAAAACACTATAGCGTGCTCATAGATATCACCAGCGCTGAAGTCGAAGAAATAGTCAGGCTAATCTACACCACAAATTTGCAAACGATTACCGAGTTTGTTAATCAAGCTGAACTCGAAATGGCTATTTGAGCTCATTAATCGATAGTTGACTGCGCGGTTTTGCCAAATTGAGGAAAACTAAGCTGCCTAATTCGCAACAAAAAGTCTTGGGTAACAGGGTTGACGTATTTTAAATTTGGGTAATAGGCATAAACACGGCGTCGTTCCGACTCCAAATGCGGAAATACCAACTGCAACTGCTTACGTTGTAGTGCATCGATCACCATGTCTTGCGATACCACTACAATCCCAAAACCTAAAATAGCAGCTTGGATTGATGACTCTGGTGTATCACACACCAAACGAGATGCTTTATTTAGTACGCGCCCGCTATTTAGCTTTATGCCTCCCATTTGCAGCTGTGTCTCAGTTAACAACAGCTCTAAGTTGTCGAGGTTTTGTTTATTGTCACCGAGCCCATGTTTCGCAATATAACTGGGGCTAGCATACAACTTGGTTGCATAATCAAACAATGGTAATGCTTTATAGCTATTGCTATCAAAGCCAATCAGCTCACGACTAATGAACACATCTAAGCTTGGATCGGGTAGTTGGATGCCAACAGTATTGATTAGTCGTACATTTAGCTTAGGGTAAGCATTGAGCATCTCTACCAATAACGGAGTCATCAAATTGCCACCAGCAGGGGCTGGGACGCCGACTCGATAAGTACCTCGAAAACTTAAGGCTGTTTCTGTGGTTTGAGCGCGCATCATTTCAAATTGTTCTAACCAATGCTTACTTTGCTCATAGAATCGTAATCCAACTTCACTCAAATTAAGCTGCCTCGTTGAGCGTATCAATAATTGCGTTCCTAATTGCTCTTCGAGCCAAGTAATACGCTTGCTAACCGCAGAATTACTAATATGTAATGCAATCGCAGCCTTAGCAAAACTGTGCTGTTCAACCACAGTTACAAAGGTTTGAATAGCGCTGTACCATTCCATAAGCTAGTTTCCTATCACCCCTATATTTTCCCAACAGGAAAATATGTTTGTCCAAATGACCACATTATCAATCAAAAGGAATCAATATATCATGGAATAAGATTAAGGAGATCTGGCTTTATGAACAATCGTCTACCCTTGCTATTTTCTATACTTTTAATTTCAAGCTCACAGCTAACCAATGGCTTGTTGTCTCCTGCGCTGCCTCAAATTGCAGAGCAGTTTGCTGTCAGCCAAAGCCTTCCTCAGCAGATAATTGTACAGTTTCTGCTCGGCTTAGGTTTGTCACAATTAATCTACGGGCCACTAGCCGATAGCTTAGGGCGTCGCTATGCTTTTTGGTTAGGCCAGTTCGTATTTTTGCTTGGTACTTCTATAATGATCAGCGGTAGTGGATCAATTCAGATGTTGATTATTGGCGCCTTCGTCCAGGGCTTAGGTGCGGGTAGCAATCAAATTTTGGCGCGCTGTCTTCTTAGCGACAATTATCGGGGTCCGGCCTTAGATAATAGTCTGGCTTGGCTAGGAATGGCAGCATCTTGTATTCCAATAATGGCGCCGCTATTAGGGGGATTTGTAACCGAGCACGGTCATTGGTCATGGTTAATGTTTGCAATGGCGGCTGCCAGCTTAAGCCTCTGTTTGTTTTCAAATCGTTACTGGCGTCAGCTTAGTGAGACCCGTAAACCTCGTAGTCTAAAAGATGTGTTCGTTGACTACCTTGATCTAATTAGAAATCGAGAATTTTTACTCCATTCTTCGATATTCTGGATTGCCGGAGTTGGCATTATTTACATGATGACTAGTGCGCCATTTATACTCCAGCATCACTATCATCTCAGCGCTAGTGATTATGGGCTCACAATGATGCTGCCAGCATTTGGACTTGCTTTTGGCAGCAACTTCAACCGCATAGGTACTCGACTCAGTGACCGTCAACGTAGTTACATTGCCGGTTCTGCGCCTGCCATTGCTGCAATTATGCTGAAAACGAATGATAGTCTCGCAATACTATTACTCGCTCTAAGCTTAACCAGCTTTGCAATTGGAGTCTTGTTCCCGTTAGGTCTAAAAGGTTTGCTAAACCGCTTCAGGCACCAAGCAGGCACAGCTTCGGCGCTTGCAGGGGCAAGCCAAATGTTACTAACAGCAATTATCACCTCTAGTTTGAATCAATGGGTAGATCCTTCGGTAAGCGCCCTTGCTTTAAGCTTCCTATGCATGAGCGCCCTACTTGCTATAGTGATTAGTTTGCAACTAAGACCCTTAAAAATGGCGAGTCAGATAGAAGCTTCGTAAGCTATATTAATGGGCTTAAACTCAAGATTAGAACAATAATCGAGCTTATAGCGAAAACGATTAGACGCCGCTGGGAACTCAAGTAAACACTCGGTTTAGTTTCCCAATCAGGAACTAAAACCTTATATGGGCTGCGCTGAGCAAGTACTATTTTATGCGACCAAACATAATCATTATCCGCTAACTAATAAATTAGCGGATAATGCATTGTTTATCTAAGGGTGTGGGTTGAGTTAATCATTAGTGCGAATGATGGAACTTAGAACTAATCTCCCGTTGAACTCGCCCAAATAATGATTTAAACCAAGGGATCTGACTTAGTATCAATAAAACAATAATACTAAACAAGGCCAAGGAAACAGGTCGTTCGAATATCGGAGCTATACTACCTTGCGATACCATTAAGGCTCGGCGCAGGCTAGTATCAGCCATAGGTCCAAGAATGACACCAATTACTAAAGGTGCTATCGGATATTTCATTTGAATCAAAAAGTAGCTTAATAAACCTATTGGTAACATCAAAAATAGGTTAAATATTTTGAGACCCAATGCATATGAGCCAATTACACAAAGCAAGCCAATAACTGGCATAAATAAAGTTTGAGGTACTTCTAAAATTCGAGTGACGTAGCGCGCTAAAGTTATACCGCAGATCCACATTGAAACGGAAGCCAACAGTAAAATAGCGGCAACCTCAATAATGAAGTTCGGGTTCTCAATTAACAACATAGGGCCTGGCGTAATATTATGTAGCATCAGGGCGCCGAGCAACATCATTGCCGGAGGCGAACCAGGAATACCTAAAGTTAACAGTGGAATCATCGCGCCACCGATACACGCATTGTTGCTAGTTTCAGTTGAAATTACTGCTTCTGGCAGACCCGTTCCAAACTCATCAGGCGTTTTCGAGAACTTTTTAGCAGTTCCATAAGACACCCAACCAGCGATGTCCTCGCCGATCCCAGGTACAGCTCCAATTCCTACCCCAATAAGTGAGGAGCGAATAATTGTAGGCAAATTTCGAAGCATCGTACCAAATTCTGGGAGTACTCGTTTGATACGAACCGGTTTAGCCAATTTAACACGTGCTCGGAGTGCGGTAATAATTTGTGGTATACCGAAAGCTCCGATCAATACTGCAACCACTTCCAAGCCACTATCCAGGTTTGGATTGCCAAAGGTAAATCGTGGGTACATTAGTAACTGATCACGGCCGATAGTAGACATCCATAGGCCTATTAGGCCCGCGATCCAGCCTTTAATAACCAAGTCGGAACTGGTTAAGGTGCCACTAATGATGATTCCAAAAAGAGCGAGTAAAAAATACTCAAATGAAGTGAATTGTAGCGCCATTTTGGTAATCAATGGCGATAACAAAACTACAAACAACATACCTATAATAGTGCCAATAGCTGAGGCGGTGGTCGTTAAGCCAAGTACCCGGCCTGCCCCGTCGCGCTGTGCCATTGGATAGCCATCCATTGCCGTCGCGGCTGAGGCCGCAGTGCCAGGAATATTAAGCAAAATAGCCGTGTAACTGCCTCCGTAGACCGCACCCACATACATCGCTAACAAAGAGACTAAAGCAATTGATTCATTGAAGCTATAGGTTAATGTCGTTAACAGAGCAACACCAAGGGTCGCGGTTAAACCCGGCATTGCGCCAAAAATAATGCCCATAAAGGTTGAACAAAACAAAACTAAAATAATCACAGGTTGTGATAAAAGCTGAGCTATGCTGATGAAGAAGTGAGCTAAGTCTTGCATAATCAGTCCTTAAAATGCATCGTTCAAAGCGGCGGCGTCTTCTTCAGAAACCCCGTCCATAATATTTCCGTGCTTCGAGCTAAACAGGGTATAAAACACTGTATCACTCACCTTATGGACCCAAAGCCCTTCTATTGGCAATGGTACCAACAGCATATACTTGAAAATTGTTCCAACTAATACCGGTACCAAAAACACCACCCAAAGCCCACGTTTTTTTCGTCTACTTTGTGCTGGATCTTCTGCTTTCGGTAGATTTATAAGCCCGGCAATTATAATAACTAGTACTAGAATATCGCTGTAATCATTATGCGGGCTTTGACTTAGCAGGCTTGGGAATATAAGCGCTAATATAGTCAAAGCGACGGCTAAAATAAGGGTACGTTTAAACCAACTCCAATGTTGAACATCGGTGCAATAGTAAAATCCACCGATCAGATACAACAAAAACAACACCGACACTAAAATAAAATCAAAGTTCGGGATGAGTAAAAATACATAACATATAAGTGCAAATACACAGCTCATAAAGCCAAGTTGTTCGCCTATATGCATTCGTTGATACTTAATAAAAGGGTAAATACTTTTCATTGCGCCAAGATCACGCATAGCCCTCGTAATAAGCATGATTGCCAATGGAATCAATAAAACCCCAATGGCTAAAGGGAGCAATGCAGGCGAAACATACCAAACATTCGCAACGCCGGCGTAGCTTTCAGTCATCGGCATTTGGGTAGCGCTATAAATTTCCCAGACACAAAAAGCCAATAACAACACGCCACTGATAGCGTCCATCCAACGCAACTGATAAAGCTCACGATGTCGCGCAACTACTTTTGCTTGCTCGCCCATATCACCTCCAAGATGGCGCATCAATGATGCGCCAATATACAAAATGTCTTAGTTAGGTTTAGCTATGCCTAAACTATCAGGCGACACTTTTGCAGCACCTAAGTCAGCCAATGTCCACGCGAACAACGCTTCAAGTTTACTGAACGTTGCATTCGCTTCTTTACCAAACTGACCACTAGCCACATAGTAGTTTTGGTCCAAGAAGGTTTTCACCTTTTCGGTTTCCATAGCTTCAGTAAAGGCTTTAGCAATAGCAACTTTGGCGTCTTTTGGTGCATCTTTACGAATTGCAAAACCAATTGACTGGCTGATTGGCAGGTACTGATTAAGATCGTCATACTTAGCTAAGGCGGAAGGGATTTCATTGCCCTTAACCGTTACTGGATCTTTAACCAACATCGCTAAAGGTCTAAAGTCGCCAGACTGAATCAATTGTGATTGCTCAGCTAAAGAAGTAATGACCAACTCAACTTCTCCAGTAAGAACCGCATTTTGAGACGGCGCTGAACCATCGTAAGGAATAAAGTTAAATTCAGTTTGTGTGCCCTTCATAAAGGCTAACAAGTTTAGATGGTGAATAGAGCCTGCACCTGCAGCACCTGCTTTTATCGACCCTGGATTTGCTTTAGCTGCGGTTACGAGATCTTCAATGCTCTTATAGTCCGTTTTAGTTGAAACAGAAATAAGATCTGGCGATCCGGCTACAATAAAGTAGTCGAAAACATCCATGCGATTGCTCCAGCCGCCCATAACCCCTGCGGCTACATTGGACTCAGAAAGACCAACCAACGAATAGCCATCAGCTGCTCGACCATAGCCATCAACCAAACCAGCAGATCCGCTAACGCCGCCAGTTACGTTGACAACATTGATATTAACGCCCAGTTTTGGTGCCATCTCTCCCATAATTAAACGGTTCATGGTGTCTGTTCCGCCACCGGCTCCCCACGTAACAACAGTTGTAATGTTACGCTCAGGGAAATCTCCAGCCTGTGCGGCCATACTTATTAACGCTGCGCTAGCGAGTGTAATGAGTTTTTTCATGTGTAGGTCACTCCGTGTAGTGTGTGTCGCCAGTCCAACTGGCTTATGTACAGCTGCTCTTTGTTTAGAGTCTTAATATTTGTTCTTCTATAAATTGCCAAGTATCTAGGTATTCTTCGTTACTTAGTTTGACGCTTAGATTATCCATTCCAATTTCATCGAATCGGTTAGAAATTTTTTCGCTGATCCGAGCATTGGTTTCGAACATTTTCTTAATATCCCAACGCGTAGGCGAGGTATCTGAGGTGAGAAAATCATCGTAGCCATATTTTTTAAGGTAATAGATAAACTCTATGTAATTAACTAAGCTTTGACTGCCGCAAAAATAGTCCCAGTCCCAGCGTCCATCATTGTCATTAATATGAATGTAATACTTAACTTTGGAGTTGTGGATCAGAGCCAACTCTTCAGCAGGATTATTACCACCGTAAAGTGAATGCCCATAGTCCAATGTGACTCCTATGTCTGGATTACCAATTTCTTTAATCATGAGTAGTGTTTTTGAAGCATCTTCCAGAACACAACGACCACGAACTTCATTGGGTTTGTATTCGATGAACAAAGGAATTTCAGGCTTATAGGCTCCCGCCTCGGCAAAGCCTTCTTTCATCCATTCCCAAACTTGAACGTAGTCATGTTGAAAGCAGAATTCATATCCATCACTTAATGGACAGCAGGTTACTTTGTCCGCACCGATTGCCTGTGCAAAATCTTTGGCTTGTTTTATATAGCGCACGGCTTTTGCCCGCACCTCAGGATCAGGGTTAGAGATACCTCCGCTCTTAAATTCTGGTTCACCTTTAATATTGACGTTAATTGCGGCAACTTCTACGTTATGTCGTGACAGTAAAGCCTTCGTATCTTCGACATCGCTTACTTCGTAGGGATAAACCAGCTCAACCCCACTGACGCCTCGCATCGATTCGATCATTTCCATTTTCTCATCTAGCGTCTTTGGCTCGTTATAAGTCGAAAAGCGGTCCTTAGTTGGGCCCAAAAACATTGAGATCAGTGCGTATTTCATGCTGGCGTCCTTTGATTTAGAAAATTACGCTGTACCATCTCCAGCGCATGGGAAAGTTGAAGTTCAATTTGTTCAAGTGGAATTTTTTGTGAAGCCCGAATCGCTTGACCGTTCAAAGCGCGCGACAAACGTAGCGGCAACTCGATACTCATATTCATATTTGGGCGTTGTATTGCCATGGCTTGTAAAAGCGCAGCATAGTCAATACAACCAAGACCCAAGCTGCGAAACTGATAACCTTGCTCGGTTTTGAGTACATCTTTAAGATGAAAATGATCAGCGCAGTTAAAGGAACTAAGTGCATCGGTTAAAGGCTTGTCTTGGGGGCAATGCGAGACAAAATTACCAGGATCATAATTGGTCCCTAAACCATCCTTGCTATACAACTCCTTGAAGGCTTGCATATCTGAACTGTTATCAATGATGTGTTCTTTGCCATCACCTGGATTCTCAATTAAAACTCGCACATTAAGCTGCTTTGCCAATATCAGCGCTTGTTGCAACTGTTGATATAACGCAGGCCAGTGAGCACTTGGGCATGCGTAGGTCACCACATGTGGCGCACCTAACGCAGCTGCAAAACGTATCCTACGGATTAGCTTTTGTGCAGCATCATCACCAACTAACGCTACATGTGCAGCAAAAGAGCTGCACCGAATACCAAAGCTTTCAAAACACGCTCGGATTTCCTTGGCCCACGCTTCTTTAAGTTGCAACTCGGTAAAAGGTTCAACACAACCGTCTATGAGTGCTACTTCTACCGCTTTAACATTTAGCTTCTGTAAGGAGCGAGCTATTTGTTCATAGTCGTATCCATCATAGGCAACTGTGCTTACAGCAATATCAACCACGTACAGCATCTCCCTTAATTAACCGCGGCATAAGTGCCTCTAAACATTAAATCGATCAAGCTTAAGTGACGAAAGCTCAACAAATCATCCAATGAACATATGATAAACATAGATACAAATGTTTTTCCGGAGGTTGATCACGATTTTGTAACAAATTTTAATCGATTTACTATGCGAAAGATCTACAAGAACAAGGCTTCGCTTATAGTAAAGCACCGTTTAATAGAGGTTGTATATTTCGCAAATATAGAATAAATCCTTTATTATCAATACCGTTTCAACAACCATCAGTTTAAGGCAGCGTTTATCCACAAGGGTTTATTATGAAATGTTATTAGTCTCGTTTATGCTATTTAACAACATTTAAACGTTCTAATTGCTTGCTAGACCAATCGCTCATACGCTCAGTGAATGCTCATAAGATCATTGTTTTTTGATATGAAAGTGATCCACGCTCTCATTTATCGAACTAATGCTCAGTTGTTACTTGACCAATGTGAGCGCTGTCGTGACAATTAACGCTAGAAATGGCGGAATTATATTGGCGGACATACTTTGTCAACCAAAGCCCAGCGACAATAAGACGGATTTGATATGGAAACAGAGCAACTCACAGAGATCTCGATCGCCTACTATCAAGATGGTGAAACCCAAGAAGATATAGCTAAGAAATTCGGGATATCAAGGGCAAAAGTTGGCAGATTGCTACGCAAAGCTCGTGATGAAGGTATTGTCGAAATCACGGTAAAGTATCATCCCGTGTTCAGTGCCAAACTAGAGCAACAATTAACTGAGCGCTTCGGCCTAAAAAGAGCTCTGATCGCATTAGATCAAACTGACGAGAATGAACAGCGACGTCTTGTGGCTATGCAAGTTAGCAACTATTTAAATACCAATCTGCGCGATGAAATGGTAGTTGCTGTAGGCCAAGGGCGCAACATTGCGGCGGTCGCTGACCATGTTGGCGTTGAGATGCAACGTAATTGCCGGTTTGTCTGCGCTATTGGCGGTACCCATCGCTCCGGGGATGCAATGAATGCAGACCATATCTGTAGGCAACTCGCCAAAAGGTACAATGGTCGTAATGAGACTCTTTATGCACCGGCCTATGTCGAAAACGAAGAAATTAACCGTCTTTTATGTCAAAACTCAACCGTTAAAGACACCTTGGATCTAGCCCGTAAATCTGAGTTTGCGCTGGTAGGTGTGGGCGACATGAATGAGAACAGTAATATGGTTAAACTAGGTTGGTTCTCCCCAAAAGAAATCGTAGAAGCCCGTCTCCAGCAAGGAATTATTGGCGATATCATGGGCTACGACTTTTTTGATATACATGGCAATAATTCTGAAACGGTTATGAGTGGGCGCGTTATTGGGCTTAATTTGAACGACTTAAAGCGTATTCCAAATGTAATTGCTGTTGCATCCGAGAGTAGTAAAGCACTTGCGGTACTTGGTGCACTAAGAACCGGAGCCATTGACGTACTTGCAACTAGCGTGAGCAACGCACTCACGATTCTAAACCTAGCCGAACAAGATGGTCCACTAAAGCGCTAACCAAAAACACAGCAGCTTGGATGATAGTCTAGGCTGCTGGTTTTCCCCGTGTTTGCAAGGCAATACGTTGCTCCCACTTGCCGGCATGTTCTTCATCACACGCTTGTTGCGAATCGAAGAACACATGAGTTTTTATGTTCTTAAGCTCAATACCAGCAGCTTCTAGCTTAGATTGGATCAATTCAGACAAGCTGATATCTTGACCTTTTGCGATTGCGCTTTCCAGCTCTAGTGAGGTATCGAACACGCAGGTTACCCTCAAAGACTTTGGGAAATGACTATAATTCACACGGTGGGTTAACCAACTAAAACCTTCGAGCTGGCCGAGTGTCATGTCGCATACTTGAGTCAGCGTTTCCCTGAGCGTGTTTTCAATTTTCTTATCAGATTTTTTCATAAGTGTCTTTTTATTAGCGATGACGTGACATTGGTATGTGTTGCCATCAGTCTAGATTTGTCATTACAAGCTTTGACATACGCGGATATCAATACTGATTTTGGTGTTTCTTTCTCTACTCTAAAGTAACCCCCAAGCTTTGATAGTTGCCGCACGTTTAGCTCATTGGCATCAAGCTTATCGAACCAATACGGTGCTAAGGAACATTGCGCAGAACCGGTAGCGATATCCTCCGCTATGCCTATTTTTGGCGCAAAATATCGCAGTACATATTCGTTGTCACCACTTTGAGCGGTAACAATAAGGGCATGATAGTCTTCAATCTGCCCTATAAGCTCAAAATCTGGCTCATAGGCTCTAAGCTTTTCTTCGCTAGGCAATACCAGTATTAGGTCTCTCGTCGTAAAAGCCGCTATAGCAGAACGAGACAACTGCGGGTCTAGTGAATCGACTGGGTATGGTCTTGCTTGCCAGCTAGGTAAGCTCATTTGATAAAAACCATCTTGCTTTAAAACAGCGATGTCTCCATAGTTACTTTTAAGCGCAACTTCATCGACATTGAGACTGTCGATGATTGCAGCTCCCGCAGCTAAGCTCCCATGACCACACAGGTTAATTTCTCCAAGTGATGAAAACCATCGAATAAAATACGTCTTATCGGTCAACACTATAAAGCAGCAAACAGGCTGAGCAAGTTCAAGGCAAATACCTTGTAACGCCGTGTTGCTTAGCCACGTCTCAAGCAACACCACAGCGCAAGGGTTACCTTGAGCTTTTTCGTCACAAAATACATCGTATACTTGCACCCTTAGCATCTACTGTTCACCTCGTTTACGCGTTCGATGAGCTATACTCCTGCGCTGTCGCAAGCACTTTGACTAGGGAATGATACTTCCAACACCAAACACTCTAGCTCGCATATAAAAGGCCCATGGACTTCGCCTGGTGGCCGGCTCGCATAATGCCCTGCTTCCAGCCATTGATCAAAAGCCATATCATAAAGCCGCCCTGAAATAATATAGATCTCTTCCGGATAATCGTGGGACTTTGCACCAAATGCTTTGGTATCAGCTCCAGCTTTGAATCGCGTTAAACGCGTATAATCGCCACTAATGGGATCAATGGCTAGCGTCAGCTGCTCCAACATCCCTTCGCTGCCTTCGATGTTCTCCCATTGCCCATTGCCCATTGTGTTCTGCTGATAATACGTTCCTATAGTTTGTAGTATTTTTAGACATTTGAGCTCCGTCATTCTTGTTTGTAGATAATCAGCAGCTAACTAAATGGCTTCATCCTTACCTGCGAGTATCGTTCGAGCCACACTATTTTCGATTCGGCTCGAATTCACTATAGCTTGGCAAATCTGCCGTTGGTAGCTCCCAGTTGGCTTTTGAAGCCACAAATATGTGAGCGCTTGGCCGTTCAGTAATTTGTGAATCAAGAATGCCTAAGCGTAAACGTAGTCGTTTGGGGTCATTATCATTTGAACTATAAACTGGGCAGGCACACTTGCGGCAAAAGTGTCGGTACCTTCCGGCTTTAAACGAAAATACCCCGAGCTTACTTTTACCGGAAGTAATCTTTAGATCAGACGTATTTATAAATCCATTTGTAGCAAAAGCCGTCCCACTGTTTTTTCTACATAGTGAGCAATGACAATGTATGATCTCAGTGATTTCACCACTCACTTCTATTGTCACATCGCCACACAAACATTTACCGTAGTACATAGTTAGTCCTTGTTATCCTCTACAAATATTTATTGGTAAACACAGCGTTGCTAGACATAGAATTAATTCCTGATATGTCTAGCGCTAAAAACGCAATCAAATGATATAAAAACATATTATTCAATAGCCAACTTTATTTCTATTGCTTGTATTTCTATTTGCCACTGCTTTTGTAAACTTGGCTTTTGGTGCTTAACTTTTCGAGATAGATCATCTTCAAGCAAGCTTTCTAATTCAATGAGGCGTTCTAACATCGGCTCTTGATTCGACGTATCCAAGGTTGGCAAATCCAGTTCATTTTGCCGATTTGATTTTGACTCGCTATCCCTAATTGAGTCTTGCGCTGCTGTGACTTGCGACATCTGCTCAAAGACACTCTCTAAGGTATACATTTCCTGAAGGCCCACGTCATCGATATACCAAAATCGGTTACAAACACTTTGAATTAAATCGCGATCATGACTCACCAAAAGCAACGCACCGTTAAAAGCGTGCAATGCTTGGGCTAACTCGTCTTTTCCATCCATATCCAAATGATTGGTTGGTTCATCAAGCATTAATACATGAAAGTTTGCTAATGACAGCCCTACAAATAACAGTCGTGCACGTTCACCACCACTTAAGTCCGAAACCAATTGATGATGACGTTGGTAAGCAAAGCCAGCACTGATAAGCGCCATTTTACGGTGTTCTTGAGAGTTAGGACAAAACCCATAGATTGCGTCCACCAGCGTATCAGTGCTACGCAGTTGGTGCAGGCTCTGGTCGTAATAGCCAACCCGAGCCAAAGGGTGAAACTTACAGTTCGGATCGACATCTTGACCATTTTGTACACTCAGATAATTTTCCCAAAGCAAACGGATCAATGACGATTTCCCGCTGCCATTTTTACCCAGGATTGCGACTCTATCACCGCTCTTGATTTGTTGAGCCAAAACTTGGAACAAGGCTTTAGCGTTTTGTTCTGGGTATACATCTAGGGTTTCAAGACACAACAGCCTATCTGCTGACATGGTTTCGCCATTGAGACGCAGTTTCCAAGGCTCTATATCGCTAAGTTGAGTCTGAGCATCCTTCAAATGCCCAACCCGTTTCTCCATGCTTTTTGCCTTGCGAGAAAAGCTTTCGTTGTCATAGTTTTTACCCCATAGTGCAAGACGCTCTGCGCTTTTTTCGATACGTTGGATCTCTTTTTCTTGAGCACTGTGACGAAGCGCATTTGAGGCATCCATTTCTACCAATGCCTTACGAGCGTCGCCACATGGGAGTTGGAAGTAGTACAATTTTTTATCGCGTAAAATCCAAGTGCTACTGCATAGTTGGTCGAGTAAACGTTGATCGTGAGACACTAATACAAAGCTTCCTTTCCACTGTTTTAAAAAGCGTTCCAGCCAAAGTAAACTGGGCAAGTCGAGATGATTACTTGGTTCATCCAGTAACAGCGTGTCGGGATCTAATATAAGGGCGCGCGCAATCAATAAGCGCGCATGCTGCCCTCCGCTTAGCGTGCTTAGGGCTATATCCCACGTTGCCTGTTGAAAACCGAGCTCAGCTAGCAGCACTTCAGCCCGCCACTGCTCTGATTTTCTAAATTCGATGGGGATTTGAGCTAAAACGGCCTCAAGCAATGTTAAACCAATGGTTTCGAATGGTAGCTGCTGCTCTACCCTACCTAATTGGCATTGTTGGGCTACGGATAGCTCCCCACTGAAATTGGGAATTTCACCATTCAATAGTTTTAGTAAGGTGCTTTTCCCACAGCCATTCGGACCGACCAACGCTATTCGGTCACCCTTAGTTAAGGTAAATGAAAGTTCTTCAAATAAAGAGCCTGAAGTGATGCCATAAGAAATGGATTGTGCAGATAATAATGTGTTCATGTCTTACTCAAGTTTTTTGGGCGCAAAAAAACGCCGTCGTCAATTGCTGACAACAACCAAGCAAGTATTCAAAAGGTTATTCTAAATAGGTGACAATACCTGTCTCAAGCCTTGGTTATCGCAGCGCGATATCAATAGAACTTGAGAGATGCTTAAACCAAAAAATGGATGCAAAGTTATATTTGCAAATGTTCATGAATATCCTCCTTGAATAACCAATAAACGATGAGCAAAGAATAATTGAAAACGATAGTACAATCAAAACTAATAAATAAGATTACATTTCGCAGGAGTGTGGGTATTGCTATATATTTGTCGCAGGCCATAAGATCGTCTAAAGAAAGCGCTCACGTGTTCGAATCGAAACATCACATCGAACACGTAAAATGCTGACTAAGGCTTTAGCCTAGTAACCTAGCTTTTTTTAAGCGAACGACTTAACTATAAAAGGCTTCGACAGTGCCTTTTAGGGTAATCAAAAGCGGTTGCCCTCGACGGTCTAAAGCTTTAGGCGAAGGAACTTTAACCCAGCCTTCACTAATGCAGTATTCTTCAACATTGGTGCGTTCTTTTCCATTTAACAATATACCAATGTCATGCTCAAAAACTTCTGCAACATGATGCGGGCTACGCGGGTTACTCGAAAGGCGATCTGGTAAAGCGGGTAGCGGGTTAGACTCGGTCATAAAGGTGGCCTGAAATTTTAAAGTGCTCTATTGTAGACAAAATAGATCTGAGCCTCAACAGCTACACTGGTGTTTTAAGCGATGGATTAGTGCAGTTTTGGTCGACTTGAAACTGTGACCATTCACTTTGGCGTAATGCCAAAACAATCGTGTCCCACCACTGGCCTTTAAAGTATCGATGTTCTCGAAAATGAGCTTCTTGTTGCAGTCCCAAAGATTTGCAAAGTCGAAGTGCAGCTTTGTTTTCGCTAATGGTTTCAGCGTAAACACGGTGAACACCAAGCTTATCGAAGCCGAAGCAAATGAGCGCCTTTGCAGCTTCGTGAATTAAGCCATTGCCTTGGTACGCTCGTGCTAAACCACAACCAATCGAGGCTTGTCGGTCTGGCTCGAGCCGTAAGCAAACAGTACCGATAAAATCGCCACTAAATTTATGCTCAATCGCAAGTTGATACGACTGGCGCGGCTGCTCTTTGGATTGTTCGACAAAGAGCTTACATAACTGCCGATATTTATCAGCTTCGCAGTCTGGCTCACTATAAAAACGTTGATACTTTTGGTCTTGCGAAAGATCAACAAAGGCCGTTTCATCGTCTAGAGTCATGTCCCTAATAATCAATTGTTCCGTTTGCAGTTCAAACATATTGCGCGATCAGTCCTTTGCAGTAATACACCATAAAAGCATCGAATATCAATACCTTAGATTGCTACACCTTGCTAATCAAGTCAAAAGTCCAAAAGCGAGCGAGCTGCTTTAGTAAATTGGCGAAAACCACTCTCGAAAGTAAGTCATAACTAGATACTATCGCTGACAATCGAACTAGGTATTAGGCTCACAATACCCTGAAAACCTTACACCTGAGAGTAGCGCCATTTCTCTATGCCAAGTAGCTAAGTCATTTTGACAGAATAAGCCCAAGTCATCATGGCCACAAGCCCGTGCCATCACCTGCATTAACTCGACACTGGCCTCAAAAAAGTTTTTCAATTGCAGCGCCGACTTTTCAACATTTAGTTTCTGGCGTAAGTCGGCACGCTGAGTAGCAATACCGGCAGGACAATTATTGGTATTACACATTCTTGCCGCTACGCAGCCAATTGCTTGCATTGCGCTATTTGAAATAGCCACACCATCAGCGCCTAGAGCCATTGCTTTTACAAAATCGATCGGCGTGCGTAGGCCACCAGTAATAATCAGGCTGACTTGGCCACGTTGACCTTGATCGTCTAAGTAACGCCGTGCTCTGGCAAGCGCAGGAATAGTCGGAACACTAATATGATCGCGAAACATTTCAGGTGCAGCACCTGTTCCTCCGCCACGGCCATCCAAAATAATGTAATCAGCACTAGCGTCCAAAGCAAACTGAATATCTTGTTCAATGTGGTTCGCACTAAGTTTGAACCCTATTGGAATACCGCCGGTTACTTCGCGGACTCTGTCGGCAAATCGTTTAAAATCCTGCGCTGTATGTAAATGTTCAAATGTTGGTGGAGAGATGGCCGCTTCTCCTTCTGGAATGCCTCGAACCTCTGATATCTTTCCTATATTTTTGTTTCCTGGAAGGTGACCTCCCGTGCCGGTTTTAGCACCTTGACCACCTTTAAAGTGAAAGGCCTGCACATTTTCCAATTTTGATTCATCATAACCAAATTGAGCACTTGCCAATTCGTAGAAGTAACGCGAATTGGCTTGTTGTTCTTCCAATAGCATCCCTCCTTCACCCGAACAGATACCTGTACCTGCCATTTGGGCGCCTTTTGACAAGGCCAGTTTAGCTTCTTGCGATAGCGCACCAAAACTCATATCGGAAACGAATAATGGGATCTTCAGTTTTAGTGGTTTTTTGGCCCTCGGTCCGATGACTAACTCGGTCTTTACTTCAATGGACTCCATCAGTGGCTGTGTTGCCATTTGTGCAGTCATCACTTGAAGGTCGTCCCAGTGCGGTAACAAATGACGGGGGACGCCCATTGAAGTCATGGGGCCATGGTGGCCCATCTTTGATAAGCCCTCTCTTGCCAACTGATGAATAAACGCTACCGTTGGCTCTTCTTTGGTTGCGCTAGCTATTGAGTGCGAATTTGATTTAATAATCAGACCATCGGCTTCTTTTCCAATGTTCTCGTCATCTATTTGCTTGTGTGTACCATCGCAAAATGGCGCGTTAGAAGATTGCTTGCATTGACACAAGTAAGCATCACCATCTTGATCGGCCGTGAACGACTTTGGTTTGAAACCTGTCCCAGCATGTGACCCATCACAAAACGGTTGATTTTGAGAGCGACCACAGGTGCAAAAATAGTATTCTTCCGATTTAGTTAAGCTGACTTTCGCAGGTTTATTATTTGCAACTATGGGTTTCATTGTCGACTCCATTTTTAAAATGATTACATTTATCCATCTATCTCTAACACTAGCTCACACCCTGAGTTTAAGCACGACTTCGCGCGTAAACAGGTAGGGTCAGGAGAAATAAAACGTAATAACACAAGGTGATAGATTAATGAACGCTGGATAACATGCTGTTTATTAATCGCTTAGATCTAGGAAAAAACCGCAGTTACTAGTTGACCTAATGACGCCTTTTTTGACGCTGAGACAAGTGCTTGTAGTCGACTAAGGTGATTAAATGATTGGTAGGATTGGTAGGAGTAGAACACAGCCCGAAGAGCTATGGACAATGCTCTACACATAGGCTCAGTGCGCTGCGCTTAAACTCTTAATACTTTGTTCAATTCGAACTTTTAGCATGTTCTCAAGCTTAATTTGGTCAAGCGCAAACATGCGAATCCCTTCTGCAAGCTTCTCAACAGCCATGGCATCTTCATTGTGTTGCCATTGAAACTGCGCTTGAGATAGTGCCGGAGGTTTTGGATAGACCACTGACTCAGCTTTTAAGCTCTGCTCTAGCATCTGATTTTGCTGCGAAAGTTCGTCTAGCAGATTGGGAGCAATAGTTAATCGGTCACAGCCAGCAAGCGCTTGGATTTCTGTGATATTTCTAAAGCTCGCAGCCATAACCACGGTTTGATAATCATGCTTTTTAAAATAATGGTATATGGTTTTTACCGACTTAACTCCTGGATCCTTATCGCCGAGTAAGTCAGTCTCGCCTTTAGCTTTATGCCAATCCAGTATCCGGCCCACAAAAGGTGAAATCAAAAACACACCTGCTTCGGCGCAAGCTCTCGCCTGTGCAAAACTAAATATAAGAGTAAGATTGCAGTTGATCCCCTCGCGTTCCAATCGTTCTGCTGCGCAAATTCCCGGCCACGTCGCCGCTAACTTAATCAGTACTCGATCTTTCTCGATACCAAGTTGCGCATATTGGGCTATAAGGTCACGAGCTTTGAGTACGCAAGCATCTTCGTCATAGGATAATCGCGCGTCGACTTCTGTAGATATACGCCCAGGAACAATCTGTAGAATTTCAAATCCCATTCGTACTGCGAGCAATTGTGCACAAGCCGTTGCCTGTTGTTTTATGCCATGCACTTGCTCAAGGGTCTGCGTTATGCATTGGTCTATTAGGTCTTGATAAAGCGGAAGTTGCGCCGCTTTATATACAAGTGAAGGATTTGTTGTCGCGTCGATAGGTTGATACTTAGCAACTGCGTTCATATCACCTGAATCAGCAACGACTACACTCATTGCCTTTAATTGTTCAAGTTGAGATTGCATAGCGGCTCCTTTGCCTTAAGTTTGTTCAGAAATATCATAACAATTGCCATTACAAAAACTCAGACATTGATCATATGTTCACAATTTGGTGGCCAATAAAATTATTAACCAACGCTTCTAGCACTTGCGCGCCAAAGATATGAACTATCTGAGACAACTTACAAAAACCCACTAGAAAGGACTTTTACTGCATTTTGGTATTGATTTATTAAATTAAGTATTTCACAAAATACGGGTGATCTTGCTCGCATTTTGGCCATTACATATGTTTTTAGTGTTGTCTTTTGATAAGGCTGGCATCAAAATCAATTTAAGCTTTCGCATATAAGGCATTCGTAGATGCGTATTCCAAAAAAACTGATTAATGATCCAAGTAAAGTTGCCAAAGAACAATTAGAGGGACTCATAGCAGCCAATCATGGCCGTATCCAAGCTATAGGCGACAAAGGCGCTGTTTGCGTCAATCCCTTGCCTAGCCCACAAGTCGCAATTGTAACCGGAGGTGGTAGTGGTCACGAACCCATGTTTGCTGGCTACTTGGGACCAGGTTTAGCTACGGCGGCTGCTTGTGGTGATATTTTTGCTGCACCCCCTCCGGGAGTAATTCTTGACGCAGCCCAAGCTGCAGATCAAGGCAAGGGAGTTCTTTTTGTTTATGGTAATTACGCCGGCGACAATATGAACTTTGATATTGCTGCTGAGCTTGCAGACGATGAAGATATCGAAACTCAAACCATTCGAATTTGGGATGACGTTGCTTCCGCTCCCTTAAGTAAAATTAAAGAGCGTCGAGGGGTTGCCGGCGATCTATTTGTTCTGAAAATTGCCGGCGCTGCAGCCGCACAAGGCAAGAGTTTGGGCCAGGTCACAGAGATAACAGCTCATGCACGCGATTGTACGCGAAGCGTTGGCGTGGCGTTAAGTGCTGGCTCTATTCCTCAAACAGGCAAGTACAATTTTGAACTACCCGATGATGAACTTGAGTATGGAATGGGTCTTCACGGAGAGCCCGGTGTTTCACGAGAAAAAATGGCAAGTGCAGATACCGTTGTAGAACAGCTGCTTGATAGAATAATAGAAGACCTACCGTTTGTTGCAGGCGACAAGGTTTGCTTACTCATAAATAATTTGGGTAGCTCAACCGTGATGGAGCTTTTAATCGCTAACCGCAAAGTACATAGCTATTTAGAATCAAAAAATATTGAAGTTCACGACACCTTAATCGGTAGTTATTGCACTTCTCAGGAAATGGCCGGGTATTCAATAAGTTTGCTCAAACTTGACGACACGCTTACTCCTTTATACGACGCACCGTGTCATTCATTCGCTTTAAGGAAATAAAATTATGATTAACACAGCTCAAACTCAAGCCTTAATGCTGTATGTCGCCAAACAAGTCGTAGCTAGTGAGCCTTTGCTGACTGAAGCCGATTTAGTTATCGGAGATGGTGATCACGGCATAGGCATGGAACGCGGCTTTTTGGCTGTAATTGAAATGCTCGAAAAAGAGCAACTTGCCAGCGTCGATAAGGTGTTTATTAAGGTTGGTAGTACGATGATGGCGTCTATGGGTGGTGCATCGGGGGCTATATTCGGCAGTTTCTTCCGAGCTGGAGGTAAAGCACTGAAAGGGACTAGCGACTTTGATGCGAAGTCTTTACCAGTTTTAATTGAAGCCGGTTTACAGAGTGTTATGGATCGCGGCGGTGCAAGCCCCGGTGACAAAACCATGATTGACGCTGCAGATATGGCTTTACAAATGTCAAAAACAACAAGCAATGAGTCACTCGAGTCAGCTTTGAGTAAAGTCGCCGAAGCAGCAAAACAAGGTGTTGAAGCAACAAAATCAATGATAGCGACAACTGGCAAAGCAAAAACTTTGGGTGAGCGCTCTTTAGGGCACCCGGATCCAGGTGCAATAACTACTGCTATCATTTTTAAATCAATGGCCGATTTTGTAAAGCAAGGTGTAGCCGTATGAATCGAAAGTGGATTGGTACAAGCTGGAAAATGAATAAAACCAAAGCTCAAGCACAATTGTTTTGTGATGGCTTAAAGTCTTGGCTGTCTGACAATCAAGTTAACGACATCCAATGTTTTGTTATTCCACCTTTTACTTATCTTGATTTCGTTGCTAGCCAACTGGAAAGCAGCGACGTAAAAGTTGGCGCGCAAAATATGGCTTGGGCCGAAAACGGGGCATTTACTGGCGAGATCTCAGCTGAGATGTTAACTGATTGCGGTGCAACTATTGTTGAACTTGGTCATAGTGAACGTCGAGAATACTTCGCCGAAACAGATGAGCGTGTTAATGCAAAAGTAAAGACTGCACTTAAGCATAAGCTTAAGCCCTTGATTTGTGTCGGCGATACTTTAGAGCAAAAACATAGTGGCTGCTCTGTCGAAGCCGTATTGTGTCAAGTTAAACAAAGCCTAGTAGGGCTTAGTCTAATAGAAGTCTCTAACGTCATACTTGCATACGAACCTGTATGGGCCATTGGGGAGCACGGACAAGCAGCAAGCATAAAAGATGTAGAACTGGTTCATTGCGCAATCAAAGCTTACTTAAAATCACTAGACCATGGTTTAGTAGACGATGTTCCATTGCTTTATGGCGGTAGTGTAAATCCTAGTAATGCGCGAGACCTTATTGACTGCGAGTTTGTTGATGGCTTATTCATTGGCCGAAGCGCATGGCAAGTTGAAGGCTACACTCAAATCATAAGGCTTTGCCAATAGTTTTATCGTCGGTAATTGTAATCTAGACCTCAATATTACCGACGGTTTGTTTCGATTTAGTAAAGCGGCAGTTGGTTCCAAACTCACTGCAGCTTAGTTGCAACAACCTCTCCTTGCGCTCACAAGCATTACAAATACTCACGCCCGTACCATCCATCAGTAATCATTCTCTTTGGCAACAACACCTACAAAACCCGTAACCTGACAATTCATAGCTAGATTTTATAAATGATTGTGTAATCTTGCGCCAGATCACACTGAACAAAAGAAACCAAGTTGAACATTTTCTCACTCAGCGATACACTAAACAAGACTTAGATTATTGCTTAAAGGATTTCTACATGACCATTGCAATTGGTTGCGATGATGCAGCACTAGCGCTTAAGGACATCCTAATTGATCACCTACGACAAAAGGGCGTGGCCTTTATTGATGTTGGTGTAAATGCCGGTGAAAGTACGTTCTACCCTGATATTGCCGCGCGAGTAGCTCAAGCGGTCACGGATAAAACAGCTACCCGCGGGATTTTGGTATGTGGCACAGGAATAGGTATGTCTATTACCGCCAACAAATTCCCAGGTATTCGGGCAGCTCAGTGCCACGATTGCTTCTCTGCTGAGCGCGCTATTTTAAGTAACAATGCTCAAATCCTATGCATGGGAGAGCGCGTTATTGGTAGTGAATTGGCTAAAAAGATTGTGGATAGCTGGCTCGCTGTTGAGTATGTTGTTGGACGCTCTGAGCCAAAAGTGCAGCGCATGCGTGATATAGATTCGCAATTTAGGGCAAGCACTGCCCAGGTTGAATAAAGTCGATTATAGAAATACTTAATCGATGCTAGGCTATGAGCTTGGGGAAAAGTGAAGAACAATGCTGATCTAATCGAAACGCGCTGATGCCTAGTCTTTGAACTTGTTTGACTAAAGTCCTATAATTTGAACACTGCGATGCAATTCTTAAGTACATTTGTAAACGGCTTAAGTAGCTGCATTTGCCATTGCGTTTCGATAAAGGGACACTAACCATGCGCTTGATACACGCCTCTCTAGAGCATTTACCTGAGCTTAAACCCTTAGTTCAGGCCTTCCACCATTTTGAGTCAATTGTTATCTCTGACGATATATTAGAGAAGGTGTTACAGCAGCTGTTAGATAACACGCAAGAGCACGGTGACGTATGGTTAGTTGAATACGAACAGCAGTTTGTTGGCTATATGGCTGTTTGCTATAGTTATTCAATAGAATTTGGCGGAAAGTGCGGATTTATAGACGAGTTTTATATTAACGAAAAAGCCAGAGGTAAGGGCTTAGGCAGTAGTGTACTTACCATGATACGTCAACAGGTTAAGCTTGCACCACTTAAGCGCTTGATGTTAGAAGTTGATAAAAACAATATGCGCGCCAAAAACACTTACATTAAAGCAGGTTTTCGTTCGCGCAATAAATACCAACTGATGCATACAGCCCTAATTAAGGACGTTTAGACAGCCCATTTAAAAAGTTGCGCAGTAATTGGTCCCCGCACTCAACATAGTTACGATGTGTTGATTTTCGGAACAAAGCGCTAAGCTCTGAACGCCCTACATTAAAATCAGCCAACTTTAGAGTTGCGATTAGATCGTCTTCTCGCATGTTCAAAGCAATGCGGAGTTTGCGCAATATGTCATTATTACTAAGGCGTTCACCAGGCTTCAAACCTTGACGTTCTTTACCTTCTTGTTTGCCTCGCATCTTGATAATTAAACCATCAAGGAAAAGCTCCAGTACGGCGTCACGACAAGGAAGAAAGCCCTCTTCTCCCTCTTTAAGCATGATCGACAACATATAGCTTTTCTCAATCTCATAATCCGACAATGCGAATATCTCGATCATCTGAGCATCATTAAGATTTAAGGCATAGCGTAGTCGGCGAAGTATATCGTTGTGGATCATTAAATTACCTATTAACGGTTTAAAGATGGGGGCATACAAATACCCGTTCCCCCAAGACCACAGTAGCCTTCAGGGTTTTTGTGTAAATACTGTTGATGCTCTAACTCAGCAAAATTGAAACCGGTAAAGGCCTCAATTTCAGTCGTCATTGCACCTTTGTCAGCCTCACTAAGTGCACTTTGGAAAGCGCCAGCAAGTGCCTGAGCTTGTTGTTGTTGCTGTGCATCGACAAACAATATCATCGAGCGGTATTGCGTCCCCACATCGCCACCTTGGCGCATGCCTTGGGTTGGATCGTGATTTTCAAAAAACAACTCAACTAGTTTTTCATAGCTGATGACAAGGGGATCAAAAATAACTTTTACAACTTCCGCGTGCCCGGTTTGCGCACTACAAACTTCGGTATAACTTGGGTTTGGAGTAAAACCACCGGCATAGCCTACCGCAGTGTGAACCACGCCAGCCTGTTGCCAGAACAAACGTTCCGCTCCCCAAAAGCAGCCCATGCCAAAGTACGCAATGCTCTGCCCGGTTTGGGCTTGGACATTAACGGCTAAGCCTGAGATAGGGTTAGCTTGGGTTAACTTAAGAGGCTGCTCTCGACCTACTAATGCTTGTTCGCTAGCGACCATATTTTGTTTATCCGACATTTTCTATCCTTAAAAACAGCAGCAAAATTCAATCATCACAAGCTACCGATATCCAATACTAATTTACTCGACGACTTTCGCCCAACTGTCTCTCAATCCAACAGTACGGTTAAACACTAAAGCGTCGGATGTTGAATCTTTATTGTCCGCACAAAAATAACCTTGGCGCTCAAATTGGTAAGCAAGACCTGCTGGTGCCTCTAGCAGTGCAGGTTCAACAAAACCTTGAAGACTAGTTAACGAGTCCGGATTTATGGTTGAGAGGAAGTCGTCCTGGGCAAGTGGATTGGCAACGCTAAATAAACGGTCATAAAGTCTAAACGTTGCGGGTAAAGCTTGAGCAACACTAACCCAATGAATAACGCCTTTTGGCTTCGCCACAAGCTCTGAGTTTTGCCCTAAACTATCGTGCGCATAATTACAATATACACAGCTGATATTGCCCTGCTCGTCTTTATCAACACGAGTCGCCTCGATTATGTAAGCATTACGTAATCGAACCGTTTTACCGATCACTAAACGTTTGTATTTTTTATTAGCTTCTTCTCGGAAATCTTCACGTTCGATGTAAATTTCACGCGAGAATGGCAATTGACGCGTCCCCATGTCTTCACTTGGATGCAAAGGTGCGTCAATCATTTGAAGCTGTTCTTCTGGGTAGTTCTCAATCACAATTTTTAGTGGATCAAGAACCGCCATTGCACGCGGTGCATTGGTATTTAGATCTTCTCGAATACACGCTTCAAGCATCGGGAATTCAACCATGTTGTTCATTTTGGTCACGCCAATGCGTTTACAAAACTCAACTATGGACCCCGGGGTATAACCACGACGGCGCAAACCTGCGATCGTAGGCATACGCGGGTCATCCCAACCCTCAACGTGATTTTCGACCACTAGTTGATTTAATTTTCGTTTTGACATCACTGTATATTCTAAGTTCAGTCGCGAAAACTCATACTGATAAGGGCGCGATTCTATCGAAATATTATCTAAAACCCAGTCGTACAAGCGTCGGTTATCTTGGAATTCTAAGGTACAAAGTGAGTGAGTTATTCCTTCGATCGCATCAGAAATACAGTGGGTAAAGTCGTACATTGGATAAATGCACCATTTGTCACCCGTTTGATGGTGGTGTGCAAACTTGACCCGATAAATAATGGGATCGCGCATACACATAAACGAAGAACTCATGTCTATTTTGGCGCGCAGCGAGCACTCCCCCTCTTTAAACTCTCCCGCTCGCATTTTTTCAAATAATGCTCGGTTTTCTTCTGGGCTGGTGTCACGATAAGGGCTGTTTTTACCCGGCTCATTTAAGCTGCCACGATATTCACGCGCTTCGTCTGGACTTAAGAAACAAACGAAAGCCAAGCCTTTATCGATAAGCTCCATAGCATATTGAAATAGTTGATCAAAATAGTTAGACGAGTAACAAACATCGCCAGCCCATTCAAAACCAAGCCATTTCACATCATTCTGAATTGAATGGACGTAATCAATGTCTTCTTTCTCGGGGTTGGTATCATCAAAACGAAGATTACACTGCCCTTGGTAATCGTTGGCGATACCAAAGTTTAAGCAAATAGACTTCGCGTGACCAATATGTAGATAGCCATTAGGCTCCGGTGGAAAGCGAGTGTGAACTTCTGTATTTTTTGCTGATGCAAGATCGCCATCTATGATGTTGCGAATAAAATTGCTGGGACGATTGTCCGCCTGAGTCATGCGATTTACCTTTGCCATTACTACGTCACTAGACCGGCTATAATCTCGCATCGACTGGGTAGTTACAAGCAAACAAAACGATAAAATAGGCTGAGTTCTCACTCAGCCTATAATTTGATTACTTTCTGTTTGTTTTGGCTACTTATTCAGCGCCTTAAGTTCACTTGCTACAAACTCAACATGTGGACCAATCACAACTTGTACCGCCGTTTTACTTGGGATAATCACCCCCGGTACATGTTTCTTCAGATTAGCACTATCAACTTTATCACTATCTACAACTTCTAGACGAAGACGCGTTGCACAGTTGTCGACGTAGCTTAGGTTGTCTTTACCACCAATTAGCTCTAAAACTAATGCAGCTGTTTCGGCATGGGTAGCGTTTGACTTAAACTCAGCTTCATCCTCGTCAGCATCTTCACGCCCTGGAGTTTTAAGGTTAAGCGTTAGAATAAGCGTGCGGAATACAAAGTAGTAAACAGCGAACATTACCAAACCTAGCGGTATCAACATATACCACTGTGTTGCTACTGGGTTGCTAGAAGACAACACCATATCAACTAAACCAGCAGAGAATCCAAAACCAGCCATCCACTGCATAGACGCTGCAATGAACACTGAAATACCGGTCAATAGCGCGTGAACTACATAAAGCAGCGGTGCTACGAACATAAAGGCAAACTCAAGAGGCTCAGTTACACCGGTAAAGAATGACGCAACGGCAGCGGCGCCCATAATCGAAGCAACTTTAGCTTTGTTTTCTGGACGAGCCGTGTGATAAAACGCTAGTGCAGCACCAGGTAGTCCAAACATCATAATTGGGAAGAAGCCAGCCATATAACGACCCGTCTCACCTACAACTGCTGCACCCGAATCAATACCACCTTGACCTAACCAGAAGTTACCAAGGTCATTGATACCAACCATATCGAACCAAAATACTGAGTTTAGTGCATGATGTAGCCCTACAGGAATTAGTAGTCGGTTAAAGAAGCCGTAGATACCTGCGCCAACGGAGCCCATTTCAGTGATGCTTTCACCAAAGTGGATCAGACCGGCGAAGATTGTTGGCCAAACCATCATTAATACAAATGAAACAACGATAGCAGCCGCTGAAGTCACAATAGGGACTAGGCGCTTACCACTAAAGAATGCAAGCGCTTTATGCAGCTCTACTTGATAGAAGCGATTATAAAGCTCTGCTGCTAATATACCGCTTAGAATACCAACAAACTGGTTACCGATTTTAGCAAATGCAAGCGTACTGATTTCATCAAGCGTGACTAAACCTATTTGTTCAACCGCGCCAGGAGATAGTAAAGTGGTGATAACTGTGTAAGCAAGAAAACCAGCTAAAGCAGCTGCGCCGTCTTTATCGCGAGACATACCATATGCAACACCAATGGCGAACAGAACCGACATATTGTCGATAATTGCAGCACCGGATTTAATCATAAACGCTGCTAGTGCATTGTTACCGCCCCAGCCGGTTGGATCAATCCAATAACCAATACCCATTAAAATGGCCGCAGCGGGTAATACTGCGACTGGAACCATTAGCGCCCTGCCGATCTTCTGTAAATAACCAATCATAATAACCTCTATCTTCCTATGTGAAGGTTCTGTCTATCTCGGTGGCACAGATGTCTATGACGAACCAAGATACTAAAACGTTACTAAACTTATAGTTGTACAAAATCGAGATATGAGTTGTATGGCTAAGTCCATATCCCTCAATTCTTATTTTTCAGTCTACTTAACTTTTTTCACTTCGCAAACTTAGATAGCCAAAAACGTGCTAAACATCACAACAATCCCCATATATAGACACTATTCAATACTAAATGTCGCTACTTATTTTACAAAGAAAATAAACTTGTTATAGTCAAAGCAACTGAAGTGAATTGTTGTTAGCAACTTGGGTTACTTACCCGCCAGGTAGGGCTCCCAGCTTATTGCTCTCTACGCAAATCATAATTCAGGTCGCAAATGAAGCACTTATGGACAGTGAAAACATGCTAGTATCAATTTTTGTAGTCAGATTCAACGCAAGGACGATGAGCTGAAAACAAGCAAGTGAGCGCAACACAGGTTGCTAGCTCAAACAGGAGAGACTGATGAGACCCTATGCCTTAGTAAATGGACTTGTATTTGACGAAAAGGCCTTTCATACCGATCTAGCTGTCGTTGTTCGAGGACAACACATCGAGAGAGTCGATAAACGACAAAAGATTGATCCGGGTATGGAGCGCATCGACGTTCAACGTAAATACATCGTGCCAGGTTTCATTGATTTACAGCTCAACGGCTGTGGCGGCGTCATGCTCAACGGTGATTTCAGTCATCAAACACTTGATCATATGCATGCAACGAATCTTAAAAGCGGTACCACCAGCTTTCTTCCAACTTTAATCACCACCAGCGACCAAGAAATGGAACAAGCTGTGGCTGTCATTAAAGATTACCAGTCCAGCGATCATACCCGCACACTTGGACTGCACCTCGAAGGTCCCTATTTAAGCCTTGAGAAAAAAGGAATTCATAGTGACAAATACATTCGCGAGCTTAAACAACAACGACTAGAATTTTTGCTGGAAAATCATACTCATATCTGTAAAGTAACGCTCGCACCCGAGAACGTTAATCCAACAATGATAAAGCAACTTTCGGAAGCAGGAATTTTGGTGTCTCTTGGACATACGAATGCTGGTTTTGATGTGGCAAGCACCGCAATCAAAGCAGGTGCCGGTTTTGCCACGCACCTATTTAATGCCATGAGCATGATGTCTGGCCGTGAACCTGGTGTACTTGGAGCGATTTTTGACAGCGAAACTATCCATGCTGGTATTATCGCCGATGGACACCATGTTAATGCGGCCAACATGCGTATCAGCAAAAAGATGCTCGGTGAACGATTGTGCCTGGTAACCGACGCGACTGCAGCAGCCGGTTCTGATATTAGTAGCTTTGATTTTGTTGGCAAAACGATACAAGTTAAAGATGGAATCTGCTTCGGTGCCGATGGAACGCTTGGCGGATCGGCTATAACCATGATGGGAAGCATTAAGCATTGTGTGCAAAAAGTAGGGTTTACGCTTGAAGAGAGCTTACGCATGGCTAGTTTGTACCCAGCGCGCGCCATTAAACAAAAACAACTAGGTGAAGTTAAAGCCGGCTATAGAGCCAATTTGAACATTATTGATGCGCAACACCGCGTACTTCAATCTATTTCTGACGGGAAGTTAGTAGACCACGATGTATCATAAGCAGATAGTTAACGTTGATCGAGTTAAGCAAGTCAATACAGCCGCAATTTATCGGCTGATTGACCTACAGGGACCAATATCACGTATTCAGTTATCCGAGCAAAGCCAGCTTGCACCTGCCTCGGTGACAAAAATTACGCGCCAGCTCTTGGCTTCTGGATTAATCCAAGAGGTTGCACAACAAGCTTCAACTGGTGGACGACGCGCAATTTCCTTAATGACTCTGCAACGGCCTTATCAGTTTATTTCAGCGCGCTTAGGGCGCGGTGTTCTGGATATCTCTTTATACGATTTAAGCGGCTCTCAACAAGCACATCAACAATTATCGGTTCAATCAAAAGACCCCAATGAAGTCACAGAACAGATCATTGAAGATATAGATGCCTTTATTGAACAATACCACGATAATCAGCCCTTAATTGCAGTGACCTTAACCTTGTCGGGTTTAGTTGCAACAGCCAGTGGTACGGTCGTCTACACCCCGCACTATGAGTTTAGAGATTTTGCTTTGGGCTCTAAACTTGAAGAGCACTACAAATTGCCTATATTTTTAGGTAACGATACGCGAGCTATGGCGCTCAGTGAGCACTATTTTGGTGCTAGTCAAGACTGCCTTGATTCAGCCCTGATTTCGGTTCGAAACGGGACTTCCGCTGGGATTATAATTGGTGGCGAAGTCTTTATGCGTCAACATCGTGATGTTGGGGAAATCGGCCATATTCAAATTGACCCCTTGGGTGAGCTTTGTCAATGCGGCAATTTAGGATGCTTAGAAACCGTCGTCAGCAATAAGGCGATTGAAAACCGAGTTCGCAAAATTATTGAACAAGGTAGCCCATGTAGCCTTAGCGCTGCACAAGTAAATATTAATGCGATATGCCACGCAGCCAACATGGGCGATCAAGTTTGCAAACAAGTTTTGCAGCATTGTGGACAAACTCTCGGACGCGCGATCGCGATCGTCATTAACTTGTTTAACCCAGAGAAAGTTTTAATTTCTGGGGAAATTATGCAAGCCAACGATATCGTCATAAGCGGCGTACAACAATCGGTGTCCCACCAAGCTCTGGCAGCTTTTGAGCGCGATACCACCATACAAGCAGCTCAATTTCAGCAAAACCCAACCATGGGCGGCCTAGCGCTAGTCAAGCGTGCCTTGCATGATGGCTCTTTGCTACTTCAACTGTTAGACAGCTAACCAGCTATCGACTAAGGTTTGGACCTGCTGTAACGCAAGCTCTAGCTCTACCGCTTTTAGATGCTGCTCTATAGTTGGAGCCGGAGAAAACTTAGCTTCGGTGTCTGTGAAGTACAACTCACCCAGGTCAAATTTACGATACTGCTGGGCTTCCCCATCTTGCATTGCAATAAAACTTAAGGGCGTGATTGCCTGAGCAATCGTGTCAATGCGTAACCACTGAAATCGTTGCGACTTATCCGAGGCTTCAGGTAAGCCAAGGTGTTCAAGTTCAACAATCATCAATTCTGAGTTTTTAAACGCGTACAATAATTTCCATGCAGACATAGAGTTTGACTCCTTCCAACAAAACAATAGCCACCTTATACAAGGTAACTCAACGCGTTACCATGTTTTGATTCTTTTGAGCTTTCTCAGCATCATTTTTAAAACCAGACTCAGGCTTCAACAATCCTTGAATAAAAGCTGGCCGCTTAGCTAACTCTTCGATCCAGCGCTGTAAATGGTCAAGTCCTTCAAGTGAGATACCACTCCATTCGTACTTACTTACCCAGGGCCAGGTTGCAATATCAGCTATCGAAAAATCACCAGCGATGTATGGGTGTTTACCAAGTTGGGTGTTTAGTACTTCATACAAACGACGCCCCTCGCTTTGATAGCGTTGGATAGCAGCTGGAATTTTTTCTGGGAAATAGCGATAGAAAACATGTGCCTGTCCAACCATTGGCCCAACCCCGCCCATTTGAAACATAAGCCACTGCAACACTTGCGAGCGCTGCTTTGGCTCTGTTGGCAAAAACAAGCCGGACTTTTCAGCAAGATAAATAAGTATTGCGCCGGACTCAAATACGCAAAAATCATCGTTGCTGCGATCGATAATCGCTGGTATTCGGCCATTTGGATTGATGGTTAAAAACCATTCTTGCTTTTGCTCATTGCTGGTCAAATCGATAGCTTTGAGTTGATAATTGAGGCCCATTTCTTCAAGAGCAATAGACACCTTGTAGCCATTTGGAGTCGCTGCGCTAAACAAATCTATCATGCTAAACACCTATAGAAATTAGTTAAGTATTCTGTTCTCTTCGATTTTGCTCGCAAAAAACTCTTTAACAAACCCAGTAAACACTTTAATTTTTGCCGACGGGTATATTAACTGCGGCTGCAACATATAAACGCTTGGGCCAGGCAACACTTCATGATTAAGAACTTCTTGTAAGCGGCCTTGTTGGAGTTCGTTGCCTACAAAGTAACGCGCAATACGCAACACCCCTTGTCCGTCTAAGGTTAGCATTTTCAATTGTGCGTTATCATTGACCATCATCCAAGGCTTGAACTCAACATGACCACTTAACATCGGCCAGCTGCTTTGCTGCAAATTGCTAATGCATTGATGTTGTTTGAGGTCCGCTGCAGATTTCGGTACGCCACAGCGTTCTAGATATTCAGGGCTAGCCACGAAACAATGGTCGTAATCAAACAAACGTGTAGCGATTAATGTTTCGGGTGGATTAATCGTTGCCCTAAACGCCAAATCCAATTCGTTTTGATTTAGATTGTAACTCGTTTCACTGCTATCAATACTAAACGAAATCAGCGGATATTGAGTTCTAAATTCGCAGCACAATGGCATTAAATAGTGCTGACAAAACATCCGCGGCGCAGTGATGCGTATAGGACCACTAATAGTGTCTTGCTGATCGCCTAAGTTACGCTCTAAGCTTAGTAAAGAAGCCCTGATTTCAAGACCTTGGCTGAGCGCTTTTCGGCCTTGCTCGGTTAAACGCACACTTCTAGTACTGCGGATCAAAAGTGGACAATTAAACTCTAGTTCTAAGCGACGTACTTGTTCGGACAAATATGCTTTACTCACCCCTAACTCTGCAGCAGCTTTGGTGAAACTTAAGTGCTCAGCGACTGCAATAAAGAGCAGTAAACTTTCCATTTTTTTATGCGATAACATTGTTCACTACATGCCGAATATAGTTTTCATTGTTCAGTATAGTAAACAATGTTTTCATCAAACCCCAATATTATTGACTAGGGAAACTGATAGAATTCATTATCAGTATTATTTAGGAATACGCATGCCAACATCAACAACAGTTTTACCCATTCACAGTAGCCTTCCAAAAGCATCTCAAATTGCTTTTGGTTGCATGGGTTTGGGAGGCTCGTGGGATAATAGCCCGATAGATAATGGCCTCATTAATCACGCGGAAGCGGCAGTGCATAGCGCGGTAGAAAATGGTATTAACTTTTTTGACCACGCCGATATTTATACCATGGGTAAAGCTGAGTTGTGCTTTGGTGAAGTACTAAAGCGGCAGCCGCAATTACGCTCAAATATCTACATTCAGTCAAAGTGTGGGATCCGTTTCGAAGATGCGACCGCGCCTGGCCGCTATGATTTTTCTGCGCAATGGCTGGAAACAAGTGTAGATGGCATATTGCAGCGTCTTGGGATTGAGTATTTGGACGTGCTGGCACTGCACCGCCCTGATCCATTGATGGAACTCGATGAGCTTGCCACGACTCTTAGGGCGCTCAAAGCTGCTGGTAAGTACAATCATTTAGGTGTGTCAAATATGAACGCGCATCAAATACAGTATTTGCAATCAGCACTAGACATGCCTCTGATTGTCAATCAAGTAGAGCTCAGTTTGGTGCGGCGGGAGCACTTCGAATTTGGGGTTGCACCATGTATTGACCCGCAAATTGATGCAAGCTTTGCGGGTACGCTGCAACACTGTCAAACTAAGGGCATACAACTACAAAGCTGGGGGAGCTTAGCCCAGGGATTGTATTGTGGGCGCGGAGACAATAGCGAACACGCCAATATACGCGAAACTTCGCAACTCGTGGCAACACTCGCTGGTGAATATCAAGTGACTAAAGAAGCCATCGTCCTTGCTTGGCTTCTGCGTCACAGTGCAAATATCCAAGCAATTATCGGTACCGCCAACCCGGATCGTATTAAAGCGTGCGCTCAAGCAACTCAGGTAAAACTAAGTCGCGAACACTGGTATCAACTCTTGGTCAGTGCCCGTGGCCAAGCACTTCCATAAACCCAAGACTTACATTGCACTAAATCACCAGTCGATAGGGTTGTTCTGTCGACGCGGTGTTAGCAACCATCGGATTTAGGGTAACAATACCATCGCAGTCGTCACGACAGACTTGATTGCGACCTTGGTGTTTAGCCTGATACAACAAGCTATCAACACGTTGGAAAGCATCGGCATTAGTCGTTGGCGAATAGAAGGTCGATAAGCCAGCGCTAAAACTATAACTTAGTGGTAAATGGTTGGTTTTCGATATATCACGATACAAGCGTTGAATAAGTATTTCCGCTTGCTCAGCAGTTGTTTGCGGTAGAATGAGCACAAACTCCTCTCCTCCGTAGCGAGCGACAAAATCACTATCGCGTTTATTGTCTTGCAGACAAGCGGAGAAATGACGCAACACCTCATCTCCGACATCGTGACCATATTTATCGTTAACTTGTTTAAAGAAATCAAGGTCAATGAGTAATAGGCTAAAGTACATGTTGGGGTGGCGCTGAGCTTTAGCCATCGCTCGACTCAGTTCATCTTGATAGGCGCGATAGTTTGATAGTCCCGTTAACTCGTCACGGTAACTCATTTGCGTTAGTTTAGTTTCGAGTAGCTTGCGCTGACTAATATCTTCCATCGAAAACACTAATCCCATCACTGACCCGTTGTTTTTACTGACCCGATTAATTTTAAGTTGAACCCAATGTGCCGTATCTCCTTCGCTTGTTAACTCAATATCTTTTACTACATTTTGCCAATCTCTGCATGCACCCGCATAATTATTCGCTAGTTGCGGGTGACCAATTGCTTTCGATAGCTCTTGTAGGGTCTTGGGTTGAGGACTCAAAGCATCTAGTTCGACTAGAAGTTGGGTTAAGGCTGCGTTTTTGAAAATCAGCTTGCCATTCACATCTAAAATTGCGGTTGACGAAAGATTAGCTAATGATGCCTTAAAAAAACTTTGGTCTCGCGCAGCGTTATATCGAATCAAATATATAGACCAAATTAATAAACTAACCAGCATTATCAGTAAGAAATGAGGTGCACTTACGCTATCAATACTACTGAACACAGTTGGGGTCGCTAATTCAGTCGGAATAGCAAAGCTAGTTTTTAGCCAAATCTCGCTTGGATTGGACTGGTCAAAATTCAGTTGTATGTGTCGATAGCTTTCTAGCAAGTTATCGCTCTGCCGAGAGAACGCCTCGTTGTTTTGAATATGCTGCCACAACGCCGGAGATTGCTCGCGAACATTATCAGCAGACATTTGGCCCTTAGCACTGCTAAACAAGCGATGATTCAATTCGCTATAAACATAATCACCCTGTGGATTTATCACTTCAACTTGGGTCATCGCCCCATCAATGACAATGCTTTTTATCGTCGCGTACAAAGCGTCAGTGTCTAAGCTGACAACAAGATACCCTCGTTTACTACCATCAATGAAAACGGGTGAGATTAGTCGCATCGCTTGTTGTGAAAGCGGTAAGTCGTGAGCCTTAGCTTGCTCATCGGTAAAACTATAAAAACCAACTTGACCTTCAGTCAGCTTATGGGCAAGTTCCAAGTATTCAGCTCGGATTGGATTTTGATTTTGCCCTGCTGCAATGGCAGTGGTTGATTGATTCTGCACATCGTAATTTATTTGGAGATGACTACCTCCAGTCAAACTATAGTAGCGAATTTTGGTTAATGATTGCTTTAGTTGCATCGTACGTGCAATACCTGCTTCGGCTTTTTTTCGTGATTCTGCGCTCGGTTGCAAGATAAAACCCTCTAACATATCACTGACACTTAGCAGTCGCGTGATGATGCGTAAGGAGCGCATTTTTTCATGTAAGGAGGATTCAAAATCGCCGAGATCAAGCTCCATCATCGATTGCTGACTGGTGAGACTTTCTAATGATTTTTGTTGCTGTAACCAGTGTGCACCTGCAATGTAGCTGACGCAAACGACGACAAATATAATCAACAGTTTAGATAGTTTGTTTGATTCCAACACCAGCCCCAAAACTTAATTGCGATGGTGTGTAGTATACGAAATGAGCAGTTTTGGTTAAGATCCCTGAGGTTAATTCATCTTTAACCTTAGGTTAAGCTTCGCTAATGTTAAAGGCCTGCCTAGATGCATTTCGAAGTTGCTCGAGTAACCACATCTGAGATCCATTTCGCTCACCTTGAGCGTGCCATTGCATGTAAAGATGAACTTGAGGTAGGTTAAAATCCAAGTCCAACACTTTTAGTGGGCTTGTGGTTTTGTAGTTTCGGATTGACCATTCAGGTAGCAAACCTACCAACTCCGAATGACTTAAAGTTTGCACTAAACTAAATAGTGAACCGGTGCGATAGCTAATATTTCGTTCAATACCAAAACCTCTAAACAGCATTCGCGCGTAGGGCTCAAATCCTTTGTTATTAAACGCTACATGACGCTCCGCATTGAACTGTTCCAGCGAAACCGGCCGCTTCATTCGAGGATGGCTTTGAGCACAGACCAATTTGTATTCAGAAAGGCAGACGAGTTCGCTGCGTATCGATGGATCGCTACTGGCCTCAATATCAAACATTACATTCGCTTTATGCTGGCGAAGATGCTGTGAAAGCTCTTGATTCATCAATTTACTTTCTTGCCACTCGAAACTAACTTTTGGGGCTTCTCGCTGACTTTGAACAATTAACTGCGGCGCTAACACAGATTCAACCATTTTAGGTGCACAAATGACAAACTGCTGCTCTGATTGACGACAGTCAAAATCAGTCTTTGCCATGAGTTCGCCGCTAAGTCGCTCCAACATTGGACGCACAACATCCGATAGTTCAAGCGCATATACCGTTGGTTCAATGCCTCGACCGACTCGAATAAATAGGGGATCGTCAAATGCGCTGCGCAAGCGGTCCATATTTTTACTGACACTAGCAACCGAAACATCTAGCGTTTCTGCTGCTTTCGAATAACTGCTTTTGCGCATGACCGTTTCAAAAACAATCAGTAAATTAAGATTAAAGTCATGAAGAATTTTGGAGTCAATTGGCACTATAGTTTACGCTCCATCGCAAAACTATCTTCGAGGTCTTTATCAAAACAAACACTGCTGGTTTGAACTAAATAAAAGCCTTGTCCTTCAAAAAACGCTTTAGCATGCTGACTTACGCGCATATGCAGACAATTAATTTTACGATGCTGAGCAACCCCAAGTAGTCGTCTAAGTAGCCGTTTAGCTATGCCATTGTCACCAATTTGTAGGCAGAAAAAGTGTTCTATGCTTCCGTCAGGATTTAAATCAGCAAAACCAACAATTTGCCCGTCTAAAGTAGCAACATAAGGTTTTACTTGAGCTAAGGTTTGTTGCCAACGTTCTGGATGAAACAGTTCGACATTCCATGGTTCTACTTGCAGCGGTTGTTTACTTTTTCCTGAATTTGTATCCATGGTTTCAAAAAATAAACTCCAAAGCTCTTGCTCGTCCCCATTTTGATATGCGCGAATTCGGATCATAGTTAATCACTCGTTTTAAAGGCTACGACTACTTTAGAAAGCATAGACCTTGGGTGCAAGACTTGTTTTAATTCTAAGCTAATTCTTAAAAACGTGAAGAAGCTCAATGTTAACGCTAACACTTAGTGATTCAATTACTAAATAGGCGTTTAAATTAACTACTAATGGTAATTAGACCAATTAATGTTACCGCTAATATGGAGAAATCATGTCACAGCATTCAAACTACTTCCATGCCCACCACTCCCCTATGGGGGCTCTTGCAAGTTTTACTTTGGGAGCCCAAGGTGAACAAGGCGGCTTAGGTCTAGAATTAGGCACTCCCTATCCTGGTAACGTTCACATTGGTTATCAAGATGATCATGGTACGATTCATCAGCTGCCTTTCTTTAAAGGCGCTTGTAGTCAAAGCGAACGCTATGTTCAAGATGCTGGAGCTAATAGCAGCCAAGAACATATTCTAGAGCTGAGTCAGCGTGAACTTAAATGGTCAAGTGATCGGTTTGTGGCTCAAAATCTAGAGCTTAAAATACTATCACCATTCTTTAGTATTCCAGAGCCCGAAATAGCCAATGATGGTGAATTAAAAAACGCATGCCGCCCTGCTGTATACGCGCAACTCACTGTAAATAACCCCAGCGACCATGAATGGGTCGGTTTTTTTGCTCTTCAGGGAGAGGACTTACGCTGGAATGCAATTCAACAACCAGGACAAATGGTTGGGGTTAGCGCTAAAGATGAACTAGGACTTGCAAGTAACAGTAACAATGTGAGTAGTTTTAGTCACTTCTCAATCGCAAGTTCTTTATCCGGCCTAGGTGATACTGAGAATTTTGGTCTTGGTCCCTGCGCTGGTCTCAAATTCACAATTCCTGCCGGCCAAAGTAAAACAATAGATATTGTTTTAGGCGTTTATAAAGAGGGAAATGCAACCTTCAATCGTAAAATGCAGTATTACTATACCACTCACTTCGCCAATCTAAATTCAGTCTTGATTGATGCCATAGAAAATTTTGACACTGCACTGGCAGTCACTCGCAGCAAAGATCTCGAGCTTGAGCAAAGCAATTTAAGTCCTGACCAACAGTTTTTGGTTGCCCACGCAACGCATAGTTATTACGGTTCGACTCAATGGTTAGTTGAAGCTGGTAAGTCGGTATGGGTGGTCAATGAAGGTGAATACCTGATGATGAACACCTTGGATTTAACTGTCGACATGTTATTTTTTGAGCTTAAGCTAAACCCCTGGACAGTTAAAAACACCTTAGAGCACTTTGTAAATCATTATCGCTACTACGACAAAATATTTTCTCCAGAAGAACCTGAGCAATTACTTGAAGGAGGCGTAAGCTTCACCCACGACATGGGGGTTAGCAATAATTGGAGTTCAAACGGCGTAAGTTCATATGAAATTTCTGGATTAGATCGCATTTGTTTTAGCCACATGACCTATGAGCAACTCACAAATTGGGTCCTTTGCTGTGGTGTATATGGTCACAAAACTCAAGATTACAATTTTTTAAAACGTCATCAGGGAGTACTCAAAGATTGCCTGCAATCTCTTTTGAATCGCGATCATCCAGTAGCAGATAAGCGTAACGGGATCATGAGTTTTGAATCGTCTAGAACCCAAGGTGGTGGCGAGATAACCACCTACGATTCACTAGATCATAGCCTCGGACAAGCCCGCGCGAACATCTATTTGGCTGGCAAAGCCTGGGCCTCTTACTTGGCCTTAGAGCAAATTTTTACCAAACTTGGCGATAATATAAGTTCGGTTCAAGCTAAGAACGCAGCTCTAATGTCTAGTGAGCTACTAAGTAACAGTTTTGATGAAACCTTAGGTTTTATCCCTGCAGTTTTAGAAAATGGAAATCAAAGCGCAATTATTCCGGCCGTTGAAGCCCTTGTGTATCCTTATGAAATGGGCTTATTCGACGCCGTAGATGAAAAAGGTCCATATGGTGCGTATGTCAGCACCCTAAAACGTCATCTGCAGTCTGTACTCGATTCAGGTATTTGTTTATATCCAGATGGTGCTTGGAAGCTCAGCTCAACCGCTGATAATTCTTGGGCTAGTAAGATATTTTTGAATCAGTATGTTGCCCGTCAAATATTAGGGCTAGATCTAAGCAACAACAGTCAACTGGCTGATAACGCACACGTAAGGTGGCAGCAAATTGGTGCAGCTGCCAGCGCTTGTTGTGACCAGTTTAGCTCGGGTAAGCCTATAGGCAGCCTCTATTATCCGCGCTGCGTTAGTAACATCTTGTGGATGCAGGAATAACTCTTCGGTAGAATCAGTGAGCTGCGGATTTAAGGTCTAAATTCGCGGCTCTTTTTAGCATTCAACAGATGAGGGAATTTACTTGAATTCAGGTCATAGCGTTACTTTGAAAGATGTTGCTACTCGGGCGGGAGTTTCACACCAAACCGTAGCTCGCGTTGTTAACAATGCAGGGAAAGTAGCCGCTGAAACTCGAGTTAAAGTAGAAAAAGCGATCGCTGAGCTTAACTATGTACCCAATCGTTTAGCACAACAGCTAGCGGGTAAAAAGATACTAAGTATTGGCTTTGCTTCCATTGATATTTCCTTACATACTATATCGGCGATCATGGCCGGCATTAAAGACCAAGCACAGCAGCATGGCTATAGTCTAGCCGTATCGGTAATGGACGGAACCGATCACCAAAGCTGCGTGCGCGCTGTTAACGAGTTGGTCGAACAGCGGGTAGACGGTATTATCATCAATTCTTTAGCTACCCACATGAGCACAGAGGAATTTAAACAGCTAAACTTGTCAATCCCGTGTGTATTCTTAGATGCAGATCCCAACCTTAATGCCAGTCAGATTAATCATGATCAAAGCCAAGGCGCGTACTTAGCTGCAAAGCACCTATTAGATTTGGGTCATAGAGATATCGCAATTATAAATGGGCCTGATCAAATCCGTGTTTGTGAGCTTCGTTTACATGGTTGGAGACAAGCGCTAACCGAAGCGAATATTGAACCAACAATGGTTCTCAACGGTGCTTGGGATGCTCAAAGCGGGTATGACTGCGCGTCACGTTTGTTATCTCAAGGGAACTCACTAAGCGCAATATTGGTTGGCAACGACCAAATGAGTCTTGGTGTACTGCGTGCTATATCAGACCGAGGGCTGCAAGTACCGCACGATATCTCGGTAGTCGGTTTTGATAATCAAGATGACTGTGCTTTTTACCACCCTCCTTTAACAACGATTACTCAAGATTCTGGTGAACTGGGTCGGCAAAGCGTTCGCTTATTGCTTAATCAAATCAGCGAACCAAGCTTAGATCAACATCAAAAGCTTGCCAACAGTATTGTGGTTCGAGGCTCCACCAAAGCCTTGGGTGAAGAAAATGGTAACAAACAGTTGATCGAAAGCTTAATGCGTCAGCTTAATTTGGCCTTACAACGTTAAATCGTTTGGTATAAACCTAAATTGATAGCAACAGCGTTTGTCGGCTGCGCGCTATGATCTTTATGGCTTGTTACGCCGTTAGTAATCGAAAGCAATCCGATAACAACAAGGCTAACCTTGCGATCTGTACAAGCATTTCATCGTCAACAACACGTAAAACATTATGTAGTTGTTGGGGGCAGCAGCACCATAGCCCAAGCAATTATCAGTGAATTAATTGAGCAAGACTCTTCGATAAAAGTCATCGTAATATCGCGCTCAAGTTGTCCCGATAAATTAAACATAGCTCAAGTTCACTGGACCCAATCCCAATACGATGAACAATCTCTTAGCCAGTGGATAAAGGATTACCGCGACCAAAACATCGTCGGCGTATTCATTTGTAATGGTCAGTTGCAATCGACAACCAAGCGTGCCGAAAAATCATTAAGCGAGTTTAATTGTGATAGTTTTTTGCAAAGCATGACAATTAATTGTGCTATTCCTCTACTTGCGCTACAACAGGTCATTCTACAAATTTCTCCCCAACAAAGGACCACAATCGTGGTGTTCAACGCTAGAGTGGGCAGTATTTCCGATAATAACTTAGGTGGCTGGTATAGCTATCGAGCAGCCAAGGCGGCGCTGAACATGGCCTTAAAAACTGCAGCGATTGAATTTGCTAGAACCCATAAACATCTAAGCTTAATTAGTTTTCATCCCGGAACTATCGACTCTCCTCTGAGTCGTCCTTATCAAAGCCGACTAAAGAAGGGTCAATTACGCTTGGCCAGTGATCTTGCAAAACAATTGTTGTTAATCGTGAAACTAAGTCCAGCCAATGGTGAGCTCAGTTTTATCGATTGGCGCGGGGATACCATTGGATGGTGAGCAAACCCAATGGATTCCAAATTTAGCGGTCTCAACTAGACGAGCGTCAGTGATTACCATTTTTTATACGGTAAAAACTTGCCGTCAAAGGTAACTTTTACCCTATCTCCTTTTGGGTCTTCAACTTTGTCGATTGCCATTGTGAAATCAATTGCGCTCATGATGCCATCGCCAAACTTTTCATGGATGATGGCTTTCATGGGATAGCCATAAACCTGCATAATTTCGTAAAAGCGATAAATCAAGGGATCGGTAGGTACACTTGGGCCAAGACCCTTAGATTGGCTTTGGCACAATGACGGGAACAAGTCCAAGCTCAACCCCAATACGCCCAAGACATGCTTAGCTTCGGTTTCATTGGCACTGGCCTGGCCGTAGCAAAGCGCAGCTATCCAAATCTCATCTCGCCCAATAGCTTCTCCAATTTGAGCGAAACTGAGTTTGCTGCGATATTTCGCATCTAGTAGCTTTTGGCTAATTTCATTGATGGTCATTCCGATATCCTTATCTAAGTTTAAAAAAAAATTAGTTTAATTAGTCAGTAAATACACAAGCGCTAGGGCTAAACCTAAGCTGGTACATTTCCAGAACAACAGCGGATTGCGCTCCATAATCGGCAAATGTTTACGTTTCAGAAAGTCTTCGCTGGGTTGGCGAAGTTCAAGCAGAAACTCTGATATCTCTTGATAACGATGGTTAGGTTTCGGATGCAAGGCTTTGCGCAGGGTTTCGTCAACCCAGATAGGAATTTCTCGTTCGTCATCAAGTACCGATACATACGCCAGTTTGTTTTGCGCTGCACGGGTACGGCTTTTTGGGACTTGTGCACCATATGGCAGACGCGCACTCAACATTTGATAGCAAATAACTGCCAAGGAGAATAGATCCGCATTTACTCCACCGGGTTCCCCGAGAAAATACTCAGGCGCCGTATACTGAACACTGCCGTTTATTTGATTTGCGCATGTAGAATTCATAGCATCACTGACGCCTGATACATATGCAGCGCCCAGATCGATTATTTTTACTCGCCCGTCTTTATCAATAATAATGTTCTCAGGCCGAAGATCTTGATGCAGTATTTGAGATCTGTGCAAGGACTGCAGCCCCCAAGCAACTTGCTCAATAATGTCACGAACTTGCTCAAGCTTAGGCTCAGGGTGATCGCGCATCCACTGCGCTAAACTCTGACCCGTTACATATTCCAACACCACGTAAAGATAGTTACGTTGGTGATTTAAACTAGGAGCACTCTGCACATATTTATTACTGACTTTGCGCGCAAGCCACTCTTCAAGTACCAAACGCTCTAGATGTTCAGGGTCATTTTCTTGCTCTATAGATGGTGCTTTTAGCACCAAAAGGGGACTTTTCTCATCGTCGGCTAACTGTGTCAAGTAAACATGACTTCGAGCACTGCTATACAGTTTCTTGATAATTTTATAGCCGTCAAATTCGCAAGGTGTTTCTAGCACCGGGGGAATTTCTAGCTGATTAAGATCGTCTATAAACCGACGTGCAGCACTAGCAGGAACAGACTTAACTTTGATGATCTGCAAGCTCAAATTGTCATCGCTACCGTTATCAACGGCCAAATTAACCAAAGTTTGGGCAAGTTGCTCGATGTCTTTAGTTGTGTTTTCTAAGGTTTGGATATGTTGCGCTAGATCCAGAAACTCATATACGCCGTCGGTGGCAAGAACAAAGGTATCACCGACTTCAATTGCACAACTATCGCTGTCTATCGTGAGCTGTAAGTCACAACCCATTGCACGGCTAAGATAGCTTTGTTCGGAAGACTCCCATACTCGGTGATCATGGGTTAATTGTTCAATGGCGCCAGCGCGAATCCGATAAATGCGCGAATCACCAACGTGGAACCAATAGGCAGAGCGTTCATGAAGTACCAAGCCACTAAAAGTACAAACGTAACCCCGATCACTTTGATAACGACCCGGCCCTTCTTGAGAGCGAGCGTATAGGCGAGCATTAACCGCTTGTAAGGCACTTTTAGCAGAACTTTGAATACTTGAGCTTGGAGAAGTGGCGTAATAGTCGTCGAAAAAATCCTCGACACAACATTGGCTTGCAATAGCGGAATACTCACTACTACTCACGCCATCTGCAATAGCCCAGCTTAACCCCTTAATACTGGCAGCCAAGGGTTTAGGCCGATAACAATCAACATAATCTTGATTACTTGCTTTACGACCGGCCACGCTATAGTGACCTGAAACAACTTTAAGTTGCGTTTCTATCGGCATAATGACAAAGCCCACGCTACACGTGGGCTATCAACCTTAGGCCGTTTTAGCGTTAATTGGGGCCGAAGTTTTAGCAACGCGCTTCGGCGCAGTGCGTACATGCGTGGTATAAAGCGTTAAGCCAGTAAATGCCAAACCACCCACTAAGTTACCTAATACGGTTGGAATTTCGTTCCAAACGAGGTAATCCATAACTGAAAAGTCACCACCCATGATCATGCCTGATGGGAACAAGAACATGTTTACAACAGAGTGCTCAAATGCCATATAGAAGAACAACATAATAGGCATCCACATTGCGATAACTTTGCCACTTACATTGGTTGAAATCATTGCTCCAACAACACCCATGGAAACCATCCAGTTACACAACACGCCACGGAAAAAGATTGTCATCCAACCTGCAAATCCATACTCCGCATAGCCCAAGGTACGCGCTTCACCTACCCCTGCTATTTTCTGGCCAACAGCACCCGGTTCAATCGAGAAGCCGTAGGTAAATACAAAGGCCATAATAAACGCAACCGTTAGTGCGCCGGCAAAGTTACCTACAAATACTAATCCCCAATTACGCAATACGCCATTAACCGTTACCCCAGGGCGTTTATCTAGTAAGGCTAAAGGTGCCAATACAAAAACCCCAGTTAGCAAATCAAATCCCATCAGGTACAACATGCAAAAACCAACCGGGAATAAAATTGAACCGGCTAAAAACGACCCCGTTTGCACAGAAACGGTAATCGCAAATACTGCAGCTAAGGCTAAGATAGCGCCAGCCATAAATGCACGAATTAAGGTGTCTCGAGTGGACATAAATATTTTGGATTCACCGGCGTCAACCATCTTTGTAACAAACTCTGCGGGGGCTAAATATGACATAGCAACACTTCCTTATGTTTAAAACTCAACGCTTTATATGCGCTGAAAAAGTAGACCTACATCACACTTTGCAACTGGCGTTCCATAAATTTCACATTTACCTACAAAGAGGTGTGTTTTTTTAACAATTATTGTTTAAATAGTCTATTTTGCGGTGTTATTAACCATTTTTTTCTACAAAAGGGTGCAGAATTTACGCTATCAATGTGTTGAACTGCTCCTGAACAGTGCTAACACGCACCATAGTGGACACGGTTCTCAAATTAAGAGAGTGATTTTTAGCGCGCTTTGATGTTACAGAGGAGAAATTGCTGATGCTAAGCTTAAACTAAGTGTTGTTTACTTAGAATCGATAAGGTCTGCCATTGACAAAAGGCTAAGGCTCAATCAATAGACAAACACTACTAACCAAGGTTTACAGTTCAGAGCTCAGTTTCAGGTTTTGGTCAAATCAATAAGAAACTGTAATTACAAAATCGCAATTCACAACTGGAAATTATGCTTAGGCTTTGAATTCGCATGTCGACTGCCGAACCACTAAGTTAGGCTCGATCATAACCACTGTTTCGGTTTCAGATGAACCCAAGATTCTCTTGATAAGTGTTTTGACCGCCAGCTCAGCCAACTCAGAAATATGTTGATTCACTGTAGTTAACGGGGGATTGAAATACTCTGAAAGCGAAATATTATCGTAACCCACTATCGATAAATCTTCAGGGATACGTAACCCCATTTGAGACGCAACACTAATTGCTGCCATCGCCATGACATCATTAGCCACAAATACAGCTGACGGAGGTTCACGAAGGCTCAACAGTTTTTTAATCGCCGCGGCCCCGCCTTCACATTCAAGGTCGGATTCGATAACCAAATCGCGATTTATGGGTAAGCTTGCATCGCGTAAAGCCTGACAATAGCCATCGAAACGTTGCTTTGCCGGTAGTTTGTTTTCAGGTCCTCCAATGTGGGCAATTCGAGTATGACCTAAGTTAATTAGATGCTCAGTGGCAATGAGTCCACCTCGGTAAGAATGGTCTTGAATTTTATCAATGTACTTAACCGTAGGGCCTGAATCGAGAACCACCATTGGTAACTTTTTCTGTCCTGCAATTGTTGAAAATGTGACATCGTCATAAGTGGTGCACAGAACAAGTATTCCGTCTACTTGCCTCTGACTGAGAACCTGAATGTATGATTTAGTTTTTATTGGATTTTTTTCGGTGTTACAGAGAATTAAGTCATAGCCTATTTCATGGCAATATTTTTGTGCTGCACTTATTATTTCGGCGTAAAAGGGATTGTCTGTTGAGGTTACTATCATGCCTAAACTTTTGGTCGTTTTGACCTTTAAGCTTCTGGCAACAACACTTGGTTGGTAGTGAAGAGCTTCCGCAGCTTCTTTGACTTTACGCTGAGTTTCACTGGAAACAAAACGCGTATTATTGAGAACATGCGAAACCGTAGATTTTGATACTCCAGCTAGTTTTGCTACGTCAAGGATTGCTGCCACTCTAATTCCCTTTGTTATCGTTAACTTTCAAACCAATAAAGCATTATCAGCTTGTATTTAGCTATATCAATCAGAACAAAGTCAGCCCGATTCTGATTCATTGACCCCAACTCTACACCATGACTTAAAGCGTAAAATTCAGTTAATGCTAACACGAACTAGGGTGGTGTTTGAAACGAAGCAAAATTATAAGGCAAGCTGCTTCAACTTGCCGCATTAACGTTATACAAAAACTAAGACCCCGTCGTCATCTTCTCTCGATAGTGATCTAAGACGACGGCAACAATGATGACCACCCCTGTTATCATCTGTCGCATGAAGTCATTTAGGCCTAATAAAATTAGACCATTGGCTAGGACACCAATGATAAATGCGCCCAGTAAGGTTCCATAAACACTGCCCCGTCCGCCCATAAGGCTAGTACCCCCGATTATAACTGCAGCGATTGCATTAAGTTCGAAACCAATACCCGCAATTGGGCTTGAAATGTTAAGCCTTGCCATATATACAATGCCCGCAATACCAGCCATTAAACCACAAATGGTATACGCCATAACTTTGTACCAAAATACCGGATGACCCGCTAAGCGAACAGCTTCCTCATTGTTTCCAATTCCATATATCATTCTGCCAAAAACTGTTTTGTGGAGAACAAACCCAGCAATACCGACCAGTAGCAGAGCCACCAAGAACACCACTGGAATACCAAATAGTGAGGCGGAACCAAAATCATTGAATTGTTCAGGGAATGAATAAATAGTCTGGGCTTCAGAAATATGTAGGGCTCCTCCTCGAGCAATATTCAGCATACCAAGCGTGATTATAAATGAAGGCAAGCCCCAATAAGCACTGATCAAACCATTTAAAAGGCCACACAAGGTTCCTGCAAGCAAGGACGCAATAACTGCCAGAAAAATTGCAGTATTAGCATCTAGCCCTTCGATGGTTATAACTTTTCCTGCAACTACGCATGCAAATGCTAAAACCGACCCGACAGAAAGGTCGATTCCGGCAATAAGAATCACAAAGGTAAGACCTACAGCTAAGATTAGATTGATTGTAATTTGAGTAAGAATGTTGGTTATATTATTGGGCGCTAAAAAGTGTTCGGTCGTTATCGAAAAGATTAAAATTAACACTAACAGCGCTATTCCAATCCCTGCATCACGAACTATCGCTTTCAATGACATTTTCTTGTGTTGGGCTGGCATATCAATTTTCATTTCACTTTGCATTTGTTGTCGCCTTATCACATATTCTTGTATGCTAATTGGAGTATTTCTTCTTGGCTAAAGCTTTGCTGCTCAAGCTCACCAGTCACTTGATGGTTAGATAAAACAAGGATGCGGTCGCAAAGTGTCATTAATTCCGGAAGTTCTGAGGACACAACAATTAGCGCCATACCATCAAGAGCTAAACTACGTAAAATCGAATAAATTTCGGCCTTTGCACCGACGTCAACACCTCGTGTAGGCTCGTCTAACATGAGCAACTTGGGGTTTGTCGAGAGCCATTTTGCTAGGACTACCTTTTGTTGGTTTCCCCCCGACAAACTTGCAACATTGTCTTTAAGTTTTCCAAATCTCAATCCAAGTTTTTTGGCAAAATCAGCGGCCAACTGATTTTCTTTTTCAAAATCCATTAGACCCGCATTAGAAACCTGAGAAATACTTGCCAATGAGCTATTAGTCGCTATTGACATATCCAAAATCAAACCTTCGTCTTTGCGGTCTTCGGTTACGAAGGCGAGCCTTGCATTGACCGCATCGCGGGGGTTTTTGAACTCAACCGGAAGGCCATCAATAAGTACCTGTCCACTGATTTTCTCTTGAAGAGCAAAAATGGTGCGTAAAATCTCCGTACGCCCCGCCCCGACTAGTCCAGCGATTCCTACGATCTCACCTTTGCGCACACAGAAGTTAATGCCTTCGGCATTTGGGGATTGAGGAATGACTAGATTTTTTACTTCGAGGGCAATTGACCCAAAATGCTTTTGATTGGATTGTTGGGCCATTACTTGCTCTAGGGCTTTACCTACCATCAAACTCACGACATCTTGGGGATTGGTGTCCTTAATCTCTTTAGTGGTGATTGTTTTTCCATTTCTAAAAATAGTAACGCGGTCACATATATTAAAAACTTCATTAAGATGGTGTGAAATAAAGACAACAGTGACCCCACTGTGCTTAATTTTTTCTAGAATGGTGAAGAGTTTCTCAACTTCTCGCTGTGTCAATGTTGCGGTCGGTTCGTCGAGAATTAAAATGTCGCTTTTGAATTCTAAAGCTCTGGCTATCTCAACAAGTTGGCGATGTGCAATGCCTAGTTCACTAATTTTTGTGGTCACCTCAATATCGCCAAGACCTACGGTATCCATTGCCAGACGGGCACGTTGATGCATCTTTTTTTTGTCCAAGGTCCCCAGTTTGGTTTTTGGAAGGGACTCAAAACAAATATTCTCTGCAATACTTAGATAGGTCAGTAAATTAAACTCTTGATGGACAACTTGAATGCCAGATTGTTTAGCCGATTTAGGTGAGTTTGGCTTGTAAATGTTGTCTTTCAAGATAATGTCACCATCATCGTAATGGTAAACACCAGTGAGAATTTTGGTAAGCGTTGATTTTCCAGCTCCATTTTCTCCGACCAAGGCATGGGTCTCCCCTTTAACAAGATCGAAATTGACACCCTGAAGGGCTTTTACCCCACCAAAGTTTTTACAAAGGTTTTTAACACTAAGAATTCTTGAGTCATTATTTTCTTTGCTTGTAGCTAATGTTTCTATAGATGCTGCCAACATAACTAACCCTTAAAACATCTTAATTGCTTACATTCTGTCCTTGCGACTTACACAGCTCAATCGATCCCATGCAAGTCGCTAATGTTCTGCTATTTACTTGCTTCAACAAGTTTTATATCAGTTTTAATCCAACCGCTAAGCTCGGGCCCGCCACGGTGAACGGCTAGTCCTTTCTCAATAGCATTTGCTGCCATATCTCTACCAAACTGGTCAACGGTTGCAAGTAGGCGTCCGTCGGCAAGCATTGGGCCAACCGCGGGAATGTTATCAAAAGCCACAACTTGAATATCCTTCGCTCGACCAGCGGCTTCTAAGGCTTTAATAACGCCAATTGCCATTGAATCATTGGCTGCCATAACACCTTGAATATCAGGATTTGCAGTCAACATATTAGAAAATACAGAGTTTGCTTCTTCTGTTTCCCAATGTGCTGTGCTGCTAGCGAGAAGCTCTAGGTCATGTTCTTCAATTGCATCCATAAACCCTTTTTTACGCTCAATCGCATTGTCAGCACCTGGGTTACCTTCAATAATGACTACTTTGCCACCTGCTCCCAGTTTGTTAGCTAAAGCTACCCCTGCCAATTTTGCTCCACTGCGATTGTCGGGTCCCACAAACGCCAATTCTAAGTTTTGCTTTTTCTTTGCGTCTGCATCTAAAGACACATCAAAGTTAATAACAACGATACCGGCTTCGATTGCTTTTTTAAGAGGACGAATCATCGCGCGAGAATCAGCAGGTGCAACTACAATAATATCGACCTCTTGCGTGATAAAGTTTTCTACCGCGTTTATTTGAGATTGAAAGTCGGTTTCATTTTGCATGCCGACAGCTTTCAGAACGTAGTCGCCTCTGCTTTTCTCATGCTCTTTAGTCCCTTCGAGCATATCCCTAAAAAACTCATTCGCCAGAGACTTCATTATCAAGCCTACAACTGGTTTTTCTTCCGCATATGCAACACCAGAACACAGCGATGCTATTAACATTAACGAGCCTATATTTTTTAACATTGTCATAATAAATATCCATTTCATTTTAGCGTTATCAGGGTACGTTTATTTTAAAGTTCATGCTTTCTGACGACATCTTACTCAGAAAACCGGTTGCGCGACCGGTTTCCTACATTAAACTTCGACAAGTCACTGTCAACACACTTTGCTTTTCGCTATATATTTTTGTGATGTAAACGACGAATTTATTGCGTATTTGTTAACTTCCACCTAAATACTGTGAGTAAGAACAAGGCATAAATTTCTTTTACGCTTCATAAATCCTGTTCGGAAATTTTCTTAATCTTAAACTCAAGTTTGTTGATAAATGGCTTTACCAAAGAATCCTTTGGGCTGTTGTAGAAGTACCTATAAGGGGATTTTTTCGGTCGACAACGACGCTAGTAAGCTTTAGCCCATGGAGGGCATAATTGGCTGACGTGGGCTCGGGGCTAGCATTTTGGATACAAGCTAACGTTAACTTGTGAAGCTCAAGAGATTGAAACTTGATTATCTCAATCTAGATTGATGACTTGATTAACGTTAATGGAGTTATTTTACGATTGATCATTTAAATGAATTTCTCATCTCATGACCCGTTTGAAATTCTGTACTGCTTTAACTAAGCAGGCTATGACCTTGAACCACCCTATAACAACGAACAGTAGATGCAGCTCAAGGCACATGTGTTCTTCAAACAGCTTTACATGAGACTTAATAAACTCAAGTTATCGGTAATCAAGCTTTGTGCTTCTCCTGTTACCGGCGATAAACGCCAATTCTTATGCCGTAATTCAATATTCCATGGGATTTGTGAAGGCAGTGTCTCGTTGTCAGCCAGTACTAGTTGAGCTTCCAAGCGACTCGCGTCGTCGCTCCATTGCCCTTTTAACCAACGCCCGTGCCCTAACTCTATTTCCAAAACCTGATCTGAAAAGGCGAGCTCCCGACTCTGAACCTGATTGCCGTCAGACCATGCTAAAACAATGGTGCTGTCTTTTAAGTACAGTGATGGGTCGAGCTTTTCTTGAAGTACGCTTAGGAACAGTCGATTGTCTTTGTGAGCTAGCTGCCATCTAGCCCTGAGGTCAACCGCGTTTAAGCTTTGATCGTATCGATGACTAAGGTTAAATCCTAAGGGATATAAATTAGCTTCGCGCCACAAACTGCGTTTATGTTTGTCGATAGAGGGGCTCTGTGTCAGTTCTGATGCGATAAAAGTCATCGGTCTAGCATTTATCGTTGATGACAATTCACGGTTTTGCGCAGGAAAATACAACTCAGCAAAACCTTCGCCTTGCCAGCCCATGTTTTTCCCAGGTACTGGATACAACTGCAAGTGCCGCGAACCACCAGCTTGGTCTAAATCAGATAATGCGATACTAAAGCCAATATTTTCGCCGGCAAGTTCTTCAAGATCTTGAACCACAATTTCAAATTCAAACACACGATTGTCATCAAACCATTGTCCATGAGCGCGTCCAGGAAACGCATGTTTAGCGAAGTCTTGTTCGAGCAAGGCACGCAATTGATAAAACTGCTGCTTCAGTTGCACAAATACTTCTATCTGGTCATTTTCATGCATATCACTGCGTGCTCGGCTGAAATCTAAATCATCACGGCGTTCTACCCGCCCATAAATACGGTTACCAAAGTAACTAATCGCCCAGCGACCGGACAGGTCGTCATCCAAGCCTGGGACCTGTTTCACTCCCCCTAGTTGATTGTAGGCAAAAGGATAAAAACGGGCATTGCCCCACTTTTCCAACTTGCCATCAAGCTGCATTTCACTGCTTAAACGATTAGCAACAAAAGGATGAAAATATCGAGGAGCATTTGCATCGGTCTGAGTTTCACGAAAGCTGAATTGACCATTCACAAAAGAGTCTAACTGCTCTGCAATAGCATCGAAAGCCGGCTTGGATTGAAAGTTTTCATCTAAAATTAACGCTCGCCCCTGTCCCTTAAACCAACTTGGGATCCATGAGTACTTGTCGCTCACACCCCACATTGTCATGACGTCTATATTGTCATAGTGCAGTGCGAACTCGATCAATTCTTGATAAATCTCAGCCTGTTTGTCTAAGGCGCTTACCCCGGCTGAATCAGCGATTCGCACATCAACTTCGGTAAAGTGAAACGTTAATCCTAGCTCTCTAAAACGCTCAATGTTTTTAGCCATCGGCCCACGACTAAGCGGGTAACGACCATCAAAGTGAGCTTGAGTACCGACACCATGAATAGGAACACCTTGGTCTAATAGTTCATTAACAAGCCGATATACAGCGTTCGCTTTCGGGCTCATCCCCTCTGTTGAATAATCGTTGTAGAACAATAATGCCTCAGGATCAGCAGCGTGAGCGTATTGGAAAGCTTTACTTATATAATCAGGCCCAATGACTTGATACCAAATCGTATCTCTATAGCCGCCTTGGTCATCAAAAGCTTCATTCACAACATCCCAATACTTAATCTTTCCCTTGTATCGTCCCACTACCGAGTGAATATGTTGCTCTAAAGCTAACAAAAGTGAATCCCGAGTCCACTGCGCATCCAATAACCATTCAGGGTTCTGGATATGCCAAACCAATGTATGGCCTCGCAGTTCCATTTGATTAGCTTGGGCAAATTCAACTATTTTATCCGGGCCCGAAAAATCGAAACGATCAGGTTCAGGGTGCACGCTTTCCCATTTCAATTCGTTTTCAAAACTCAATTGTCCAAAGTGTTGCTGCAAGCTGCTAGCAAATTGAGCATCTTCCAAATGCTTTGATTCCAACGCAGCTCCAAGCAAGACCCGAGTGTCGGCTTCATATTGTCGCAAGTGTGGTAGCTCTTGAGCTGAGATTGATCCACTAAAGCCAATCGCAAAAAAAACGCCAATAAGTTTCCTATAAATAACCATCACAATTCCTTTCTCAAAACGGGTTAAAACGCGCTGTTAACGATAACATTTGCATGGTGTTTTTCGTTCACACCTAACCGTATCTATTGTGGTTAAATACTATCCTTGAAATTGCTTGCTAGCTTTTACGTTTTATAACAACCCTTTTAACAATGCTGTTTTAAGTGTAATTTTTTGAGATCCCTATCATATCTTTACGTCTAAACATTTGTGAGAACAAAAAATAAAGCATAGCGTAACGGCAAATGTTAACGGTAACCACACCCAAGTAACTCGCGGAGGACTGCATGGCGCAAGTCACGTTTAAGAACCTACAAAAACGCTATGGTCAAACAGAAGTAGTTAAATCGTTTGATCTAGAAATTAAAGATGGGGAATTCGTTGTTCTCTTAGGGCCATCTGGTTGTGGGAAGTCAACCACATTGCGAATGCTCGCCGGCCTTGAAGAGATATCAGGTGGCGAAATATACATTGGTGACACGCTCGTAAATGACCTTCACCCCATCGAACGTAACATCGCTATGGTATTCCAAAGCTATGCTTTGTACCCCCATATGACCGTACGTGAAAACATTGCTTTTAGTCTGAAAATTGGCCGGGTTGATAAGGCTCTTATTGAAGAACGCGTTAAATACGCATCCGATATGTTAGAACTAACACCGCTACTTGATCGTAAGCCTAAAGCCCTCTCTGGTGGGCAACGTCAACGCGTAGCGATGGGCAGAGCCATGGTTCGTACGCCTGAAGTCTTTCTATTTGATGAACCTCTATCCAATCTTGACGCTAAGTTACGCGGTCAAATGCGCGCTGAAATAAAAGCCCTGCATCAAAAGCTGGGGACCACCACTATTTACGTCACCCACGACCAAGTTGAAGCAATGACACTAGCGGACCGAATTGTCATCCTTAACGGTGGGATCATTGAGCAAATAGGTACGCCTAAGCAAATTTTCGAAAAACCCAACAATCGTTTTGTAGCCAGCTTTATTGGCAGTCCTGAGATGAACCAGCTTAGTGCTGAGCTTACTTCTAGTCAGCAAATTGCACTTGGCAACCAGTCTATTTCTACCAAAGCTCAATTCAGCTGCAGTGAAACACATTGCAACTTTGGTATTCGGCCCAGTGACCTTCATCTTCAAGAAAGCAGTGTCGATGCACCGACGGTCCATTCTCTTGAAGCTCTGCTCAATAGCCAAGAGCTGCTCGGTTCAACCTACCATTTACATTGCACCATAGGGGACGATCGCTTTGTCGCCGAAGTTGCTACTTCTGAGCATTTAAACACCAAGGAAGGCGAAACCCTTCGTCTCTACTTTGATGAAGACCGCATGCACCTTTTTGACCATCAAGACAAGGTCATTCTCGCGCAGGCATAAGTACCAAAATAATGATTAGTCAGGGATTAACCCGATAGAAAGTACACCTACTAGGAGCAATTGAATGCAAACTCGTAAACTTACATTGATAGCTGGTGCCACCATGATGGCGCTATCAGCAAACACCGCTTGGGCTGAGAAGATAACCCTTACCGTCGCGTCATTTCCAAGCTTTGATGCGGCTGTAACAGCGGCAATTCCCCTGTACAAAAAGATTAATCCAGACGTCGAAATCAAGTTGGTTTCATTGGCTTACAATGACCATCACAACGCGATGACGACGGCACTTGCAACCAACTCCAACCTTCCCGATGTGATGGGTGTTGAGGCCGACTACATGGGTCGCTTTGCAAACTCTTCAGGGCTCTATGACTTGCGCCAGGCACCATTTAACTCAGGTGAGATAGAAGCCAAATTTTCTCCATTTGCGGTACCGCTTGCTGCTGGTGAAAAAGGACAACTGTCAGGTATGCCCGCTGATATCGGTCCAGGAGCCATGTTTTACCGCAGCGACATCATGGAAAAAGCCGGTGTAAGTGTAGAAGACTTAACCAAAGACTGGGACTCCTTTATTGAAGCAGGGGTAAAGGTTCGCGAAGTGACCGGCCAGTACATGATGTCTAATGTTCAAAATATTGTAGACATTGTTATTCGTTCCGGCATTGAAGACGGCGGTGGCGTCTACTTTGACGCTGAGGGCGAAATTTTAGTTGAAAGCGAGCGTTTTCAAGAAGCCTTCCGCCTAGCAAAAAAAGCTCGAGAAGCAGGACTTGATGGAAAAATTGCAGCATGGAGCAACGAATGGTCTGAAGGGCTTCGCCGTGGCGATATAGCAGTTGAGTTTATGGGCGCATGGCTAGGTGGCCATTTAGCCAACTGGATTGCTCCTGATAGCGCAGGTGATTGGGCAACAGCAAATCTACCCAACGATTCTTGGGCCAGCTGGGGTGGTTCTTACTACGCTATTCCAAAGTCGACCGAACACCAAGCAGAGGCTTGGGAGTTCATTACCTTTATGACGACCAATAAAGAAATGCAGTTACTTGCATTTGAAGAAATTGATGCTTTTCCAGCGTTGATTGAAGCGCAAGATGGGCCTTTCTTTGACCAACCTTTGCCTTACTTAGGAGGGCAAAAAGCACGTCTTCAATACAAAGAAGCTGCCGCTCAAATTCCAGCAATATCCGTGAATAAACTTGACCCCGTGGCCAAGCAAGTGATTGCAGATGCGCTCGAATCAGTACTTGAACGTGATGTTGCTGTGGATAAAGCGTTGGCGGATGCCGCCAAATTGCTTAAACGCCGTGCTCGTCGCAAGTAGAAGTATAAGTAAATGGTAGGTCTTTTGGGCCTACCTACTGACCCTCTTTGTTCGACCCTATACGATCTGGAGCTTTAGATGCCAAGCGTAGTTGCCAACCAACCCAAACCACTCGAAATGAAGTACCGGCAGGGACTTTTACGTAAGCTTTTCGGAGCTAAAGCCTATAAAGCGGCGCCGTATATGTTCATTAGCCCGTTTTTCATCTTGTTTTTTATTTTCGGCTTATTTCCCATGCTGTTCTCTATTTACTTATCCTTTCATGCTTGGGATCCAGTTGACGGCTTGGGTGCAATGGAATGGATTGGTTGGGAAAACTACACTTTTGCCTTAACCGACGAATGGTTTCATACCAGTATCTACAACACTTTTTGGATAGCATTTGCCTCTGGCATCCCCCAACACGTTTTAGCCATTCCACTGGCATATTTTATCCATAGCTCACTAACAAAGATGCGCAACAGCGTTGTTGGCGTGTACTTTGTACCTTATATCACCTCTTCGGTAGCAATTGCATTGGTGTTCACCAGTTTGTTTTCCAGAGACTTTGGGGTGATCAACTTAGTACTGACGAGTATTGGAAACTTTAGTATTGGCGAGTTTCAACCATTAGCTTGGTTATTCCCAACCGAAAATGTCGATTGGCAGCGCCCGGAATACACCAAACCGATGATTTCTTTTGTGGTGTTCTGGCGCTATGTCGGCTGGAATACAGTGCTTTATTTGGCTGCCATGCAAACCATACCTAAAGACTTGTACGAAGCGGCTACCATTGACGGTGCAAGACGCCTGCAACAGTTTTGGTACATCACCTTACCCATGCTAAAACCGATGATGTTTTTAGCCGTCACCTTAACCATCATCGGAAATCTGCAGTTGTTTGAAGAACCATTCATCATCACTGGCGGCACGGGTGGCCTTGAGCAAGCAGGCAAAACAGCTGCGATGCACATGTACATTACAGCCTTCACTGAAAGCGATTTTGGTACTGCCTCAGCAATATCATGGATTCTATTTATGGTTATCGCAGGTCTTACTTGGATTAATACCAAACTTCTTGGATCAAAGGACTAAGCTGCCATGCACAATAAACTAAGCAAATCGCATATCACAGCCTACATTTGCATCGCATTTGGTGCGGTTATTATGCTAGCCCCCTTCTACTTCATGTTTGTTTATGCAACACATGACAACTCGTCAATATTGTCGGTGCCGCCACCTATGTTCTTCGGCGATGCACTGGCAGAGAATTTTGCTATTCTTATCGAACGGCTGCCCTATTTTTGGCATAACTTAGGTTTGAGCTTTTTTGTGGCTATTGCTGTCACTATTGCCAACTTGCTTCTTTGCTCCATGGCTGGCTATGCATTTGCAATTTTCGAGTTCCGTTTTAAAGAAGTGTTATTTGCGATGGTCATGGCCACCCTAATGCTACCGCCATTTCTAGGTATGATCCCAACCACCATGATCATGTCGGCTATTGGTTGGATGAATGACCCTAAAGCGCTCATCATTCCAGCGGCTTGTGGGGCTATGGGTATATTTTTGATGCGTCAATACATCTCAAGCGCGATACCACGCGAATTAGTGGAAGCGGCGCGAATGGACGGTTGCAGCGAATTTGGTATTTATTGGCGCGTGATCGTGCCCTTAATTACACCCGCAGTTGGAACACTTGGTCTGATCACGTTTATTGGTTCGTGGAACAACTTTATGCAGCCGTTGGTTGTGATGAACGATATGAAAATGTTCACTATTCCGCTCGCGCTGCGTGCGTTGCAAGGTACCGGTCAGGTTCCTTGGGGTGCGATTAGTGCTGGCGCTGCAATTGCAGTATTACCTTTGCTCATTCTATTCATTATAACCTCTCGACAACTTATAGCCGGTCTTACCGCTGGCGCAGTGAAAGGATAAACCTCCCACCTTCCAATCACGTTTTGGCGCTTCAGAAATGAAGCGTCTTTTTTTGCCGAAAACAACCACGGTTTGTTAGACTCGAGCTAACTTCGAAGACCAAAGAAACAAGGCCTTGAAAATTCTATCTTCAATTCCAACACATATGCTGACCGGATTTCTTGGAGTCGGTAAAACTTCAGTGATTATCGAGCTGTTAAAGCAAAAACCCGAACATGAAACTTGGGCTATTCTGGTCAATGAATTTGGCGAATTAGGAATCGATGGCAGCTTATTTGCCGCCAATTGCAGTGAAGAGCACGGTGTGTTTATTCAAGAAATTGCCGGTGGCTGCATGTGTTGCAGTGCAGCCCTCATGCTACCGGTTGCTCTCAATCAATTGCTCAAGCGATCAAAGCCTGACCGACTGATCATTGAACCCAGTGGCATTGGTCATCCCAAGCAAGTGGTAAAGGCACTTACCAGTGGTCACTACCAAGGCGTGTTAGACCTAAAAGCTGTTATAACTGTTCTCGATGCGCGCCAGCTCAGCGATCCCCGCTATTTAGAAAATGACATTTATCAGCAGCAATTACAGGTCGCAGACCTATTGCTAGCGAACAAATCTGAGCTTTACAGCGACACAGATTTTGAAAACCTGAAGCGCTTACGTGAGAGCAATAGTAAATTGGGAACCGTAGAACTACTTGTCACTCGAAACGCCGCATTAAGGTATGAACAATTTGCGGTAACAACTGCTAGCAAAAGCATAGCAAAGCCAGAGTTTAGTGCCATTCAAACCCAATCGAACCCACTAGCCCTCGGCTTAGCTAGCAAGCAAGCTGAGGCGAGTGTCCCCAAAGCTAGCCCCATAAATTCAGTTGGCTATATGGAGCAAGAAAGTCAGCATGATGGGGTAAAGTCCAACTCATGGCGTTTTGACAAACGATATGTTTTTGATAGTCAACAGATCACTGAACTTCTAACAAAAACAGCAAGTTTGCGTCTAAAGGCAGTGATTATCACTCAAACAGGCTTGCTAAGCCTTAACCGCATTAACGATGAACTATCGCAGAACGTACATCCAATGATGACACCAAGGTCAGCGTCAGAGCCTCAAAGTGAGAGCAAAATTGAATTCTTAGTTGAGAACACGCAATCACTGATGTTAAACACCCAACAATTGTTGGCTTGCCGAATAGAGCAAGCTGACGAAGACTAGAGACTGGTGAGTTGGCTTAGTGATATAGCGCAAGCCTGACAAATACAGGCTTTGTTTTTTGCATCTTGAGGCACTTGGCTAAGCATGGCTTGGGTAAATTCGATTTGTGGCGATTGACACCAGCAATCTAGCGCTTGCGCTTGAGACAGTTGACTTGCACAGCGATTATCTTTGTTGCATAGCGGGCACAGGTTTGGGTCGATGTCTGGCTTTGAATCTGTCAAAAGTTATCTCTTATTCGCTCACAAAAATGTAAAGCTCTAACTGCAAATGTGACCTTAGGGATTAAAGCTCCGTGGGCACAGCCGAGGAGTGATGTTCAACAATCAGCCAACCACGGTTTTGTTTACGATAAACGATGCTAAACCTAGCTGAGGTTGTGAGTGTTTTTCCATCCTTGTTCCAATGCAAGGTGTATAAACCATTACAAATGGCCACATTACCAAAAATACGGATGTCGCTACTGTTAATCTGAACTTGTCGATCCTCAAAGGTGAAGATCTGGCTAAAGTAGTCCTTGATCAATTCAGGACTATCGCGTTTTCTCGACGATACAGTGCCCCATAACGAGGCATTATCATCGTACAAAGCACATATATTAGCGGTTGTTAGATCTGCAAATGCTGACGCCCAACGTTCAAGTTTGGCTTGGACTTCTTGCTGGCTCAATGTTCAACACTCCTTTGTCCTCAGAAGAATATAGACTGGCAACCCTTCCCTGCGCGCCCAATTCACAATCTAGCTTCGTTTTCTAAATACTTAGGTATTATGCCTGCAGCTGATAAAATCTCCTAAAACCAAAACCTTAGTGTCTCATACTTAAAACACTAAAAATCTTGGCTTGTTTGGCCAGTGCGCAAATACTATCGCATTAGCTTGTCCTAGATTCGTGATAGCTTCAATCGTACCTTGGTGGTAGTCAGAAACAGATAAGCTGGTTTTTTGCTTTGATACGCATTTTGGGCAAACGGCAGGCGAATCAAAACTAAAACAACTAACGATTGGATTTCATCATTATCAGAACTAGTATCTTAGCTAGGTATTTATATTTTGCTGCCGGCACAATAATCCGGTGGGTTCCCACTACATTTTTCACTGAAGAGAGCTGACATGAAATGTTCTGTATACATCGCCGCTAGTTTAGATGGCTTTATTGCTAAAACCGACGGCAGCGTTGACTGGCTGCATACTACTGGTAAACCAGAAGCTGACTTAGGCGAACACGCAGATATGGGCTTTGGCGACTACATGGCGTCAATTGATTGCATGATTATGGGCCGTAAATGTATGCAAAGCATTGCCGCCATGGAGCTGACAGCGGAGCAGTGGCCTTATGGGGATACCCGAATTATAGTGCTTAGTAACACACTTACATCTGCACCTGACAGCCTTAAAGACAAAGTAGAAATGTATTCTGGTGACCTAAAGGACTTAATCACCCAACTTGATAAAGACGGTCATAAACATGCCTATGTCGATGGTGGAAATACTATACAGGCCTTTATAAACCTACAACTTATCGATGAGATGACGATTACTCAACTACCGATATTAATCGGTGAAGGTATTCCACTTTTCGCAAAGACGAACCAAGATATCAAGCTTGAGCACGCGCAAGCTACAGCGTTTGCAAATGACTTTGTCCAAGTAAAATACAGCTTGAACTACAGTTAAGCTGCGCTAAAGATCTAAAACAACAGCCGGACTAGTCGAGCGTTAAGAGGGAGGATTGAATTGTAGTAGATCCCACTTGTTGCCATATAAATCCTGAAAGACAACGACAGTGCCATAGCTTTCAACACGAGGGGCTTCGTTAAACGCGACTCCCCTCTCGCACATCGACTCGTAGTCAGTCCAAAAGTCGTCAGTTTCTAAAAACAAAAATACTCGGCCACCGGTCTGATTGCCAACAGCTTGGGATTCGACTTCATTTTTGGCTTGCGCAAGTAAAATACTACTACCGCTGCTGTTTTGGGGGGCAATCAAAACCCATCGTTTTCCAGCGCCTAAGTCGGTGTCTTCAAGCAGCTCAAATTTAAGCTTGTTGGTATAGAATTCTATGGCGTCGTCATAGTTGTCTACAACCAACGCAACACTGGCTATACGCTGTTGGGTTCCGCGCCCCATTGGCTGTCCTTGTTCTTTTATCGATGCAGCCTAATCTATCGTCGCTAGGCTATAGTTCAAATAATCTTGGTCTTTAACAAAACCGAGCTTTTCATAGAGCGCCTGGGCAGTTGAGTTCGTTTTTGCTGTCGACAGATCGACACGAATAGACCCTGTGGATTTCGCTAAATCGATAGCGCAATCAATTAATCGATTGGCGATGCCTTGCTGGCGATGTGACTCAATAACAAACAAATCATTTAAGACGATCACTTTACCCAACGATACCGACGAGAAGCAATGATAGTTTAAGACAAAGCCCACGGGCTCATGTTTTGGGTTATACGCAATAAATACAGTGGCCTCTTGATTGCTTAGACGCTCACTTAAATAGCGTTTATATTTGGCCGGATCTGAGCGCTGCTGATAAAACACCATGTACTGATCGAAAACAGTAAGCAAATCATCTATTTCGTCCGTTGAAATTTGTTTGGTGTACACGCTCATTGCGATTGATTTCATCCTTGTCTGTTTAGCCTATTAGTTGGTGCTTTTTGCCTTAAACAATTTTTATCGCTTCAGCTTCTAATACGCTTACTGCACCAGCGCGTTCTATCACCTTCAATAAGGTGGTTTGGATTTGCTCATCATGTCTAGCATCGCCTTGACAGGCAAAGCGTTGTTCTTGAGCAACATCGCCTTCTTGCAACGTAAACTGAAGCAAAACCGCGCTTGCACAGTCATCGGATTGTCCTTCATAAATAATTTCGATCTGCGGGTAGCCATGAAAACCCTTTTTGACGTGTTTCGCGATGCGTTTTTTCGCTTTATCTATATTCATAATTAACCTTTGAGTCTGCAATCTATACGCAGCAAATTGATAGATACTAAAATCCAGTGCTGAGCTTAAATTGTTAGCCCAGAGTTTATACCAGTCCTGATAATTATTTAGTCAGTCTAGCCGACTACAATCACTTATATCAGCGTCAAAAGTCTTGTCATTAGGTCAACTAGTAACTGCGATTTTTTCCTTGATCTAAGCAATTTTAGATACGACTAATAAAGACCAACAAATTAATAGGAATGGTATTATCACTCGTCGTTTTTTTCTAAATCTAGTTGCTGTCGTTCAAATTTGCTGGTTTTGTAGCTTTGGAAAAAGAACGCCGCAGATAACAGATTAAACCAAGGAAATAACTGCAGCACAGCCAGCACAACTAAGTGTTTGCTCTTTCGTTTACATATAGCCCAAGTTGCCCAAATTGCGGTAAACAAAAACCAAATTGTTAAACCGAGTAATAGCTGAGGCGAAAACCCCAACTCGGTTTGCATAATCTCAGGATAGAGCAACCAAACTAGGGCGCCAGATGTGAATATGCTGGTGCTAATCCAGATCAGGGCGATAAATATTTTGCGCCAAACGCCTAGCGAAGAATAGCTAAAATCATTGTTTGTATCCGTTTTCACTAGACGCCCTCAAAGTAAAATATAAATAGCGTTAGAAGTAACATACCTCACAAGCTGAAATAGCAGCGTTGAGCAACATGGTTGACCAAGCTTAACTACGATAGATTTTGTGCATGGTCTATGTCGAGCTTTTTCTACCTTATCGCAAAACTTAAGCTATTTTTTCAATGTATTGCGCGTATGCCTCTTTATCAAAGTTAGCTGACAATGCATTCATAAAGCCATGCAAATAGTTCACTTGCTGTATCTTAACGTTGGGTTTGGTTACCAGCGCTTCAATAAGCATGTTTATCTCGAAATGATGCTCAAAAACAGGAAAAATGAGTTCAATCGCAAAGGCTGGAATAATATCAACATCATATCGAATTTGAGAGCCATAAAAGCACTGCGCATGGGACACATGTTTTAGTCCACTATTGTCCGATATCTTCCAAATAGCTGAAGCACCGACACTGAATCCAATAATGGTTAGCGGTACAGAAAACGACTTAATAAAAGCTAGAAGCTGTTGAGCGTAGTTATTTAACCCGACATGCTGGTTAAAGTGCTCATAGGCTTGATTCTGGCTGGTAAAGCCCATAAACATTGAATCATAGGGGTCGAAAATAGTAACTGGACCTTTTAACGCCCCGACAAGGGATTCAAGTTCTGGTGTTCGTCCAAAAATATCGGATACAACAAGTTTCATCAAAAGTTCTCGCGATAATAGTCTATTGCTTTGTCTCGCATCATGTCAGTGAATCGAGCAGCTTTGGGTTAAATCAGGTGCTGCGCCACCAAGGCTTCACTTGCGAGTTCAAATCGTGCAAATGCCCCATTGATCAGGGTTAAGTTGGGAGGGACGTGACCGATATCAACATCAATTAGAATGGGGATTTTTAGTTCGCTTAGATGGCCTTGTAAAACGTCTAAATAACGTAAGTCATCTTCAAGATCCGAATCACTAACAGCACTTCGACCAAGTACTAAGGCATTAATGCTGTCAAACACCGAGCGCATTTTCATGCTAACAATGGTTCTCGCAAGTTCAGCTGGCGACATCTCTGCATTTTCCAAGTACAAGATAATGCCTTCGGGATAACGGCTTGCTAAGCTCTCTAAGTCTAAGTATTGCGTGCCAAAAAGGTGCTTTAATACATCCCAGCAGCCTCCGATTAAACGCCCATCGATGGTCCCTCCCGTTTTAGGCTGCGTTAACCACCTCCATTTACTGGGCGAGGTATAAACATAGCCCGCTTCAGGCTTACTCACGAAATCGGGCCAAGCATGGGTGTGCATTTTTGATTGGCTTTGCGTGAACTCTGCCCCCGTTTCGCAGCTTAGATGTTTAAGGGTATTTCGCGTTAGAGGATCATCTGAAGCGTCCACTAAATCCATAAGGTTGGAGCAATGCACACTTGCCCACCCCAACTTGCAGCACAGAGCCACAGCAACAGTGCTGACATCAGAGAATCCCAAAATCCATTTGGGTTTGGCTTGTTTAAGTTTTTCGAAATCTAAGCGAGGCAACAACTCAATAGCTAGCTCCCCACCCCACGGGGGGTAAATGGCATCAATTGAATCATCCAGAAGAAAAGCCATAAGCTCATTTGCTCGCTCGGCTGCAGGGGCGCTTACCTGTTTTGCTTGCCCGCGCAAACATTTGCCGACAACAATATTAAAACCCATAGCCTTAAGGTTTGCACAAACCAGCGCAAATCTGGGCTCGTGTTCAGGGCCTATGCCTTGTGAAAAAGCGGTGATAGCAATGGTACTGCCCGCCTTGAGTGGTTTGGGATATTTCACGGCAATACTCTTAAAGATGAATACTGAACAACAATAGACGACGATGCTCAATAAAACAATGACTTAAGAAGGGTTCGCCTGATCTTGTGGCTTCGATTTTTGCTGTTCCATCTGCGTCAATAAAAATTCAACCAAGACCTGTACCCGTTTTAGTCGGTAGCGACTCGGTGGATACAAAATATGGACCGGTCTATACACCGTTGACCATTGTGGCAGTAACTCTATCAATGCCTTGGAAGCGAGTTGCTCTTCTACATAAATAGATGGTAAGTGGGCAATCCCTAAACCTTGTAAACACCCTTGCAGCATTACTTGTCCATTCCCACACTTTAAGCTCGCTTGTGGTGTATGTTGATAGTGCTCACCACCCTTACTAAAAGCCCACTGCCTTACCGAACCGGTGATCAAGCGAAAATCATTTAAGTCGTGGGGTTGTTTCGGTGAGCCATACTTCTCAATAAAATCAGGGCTAGCAAGTAATACTGGGCGATAGTCGATAAGCTCTCTTGCTATCAAGCTTGAATCCGATAACTCGCCAAAGCGAATCGCCATATCATAGTGCCCCTCAACTAAATCAACGACACTTGAACTAAAGTCCAGCTCAAGCTTAACCTGTGGGTGTAGTTGCAAAAACTGATTTACCAACGGCGCGATAAATTGCTCGCCGAAGATCCCACCAACACAGGCGAGTCTGATCTTACCGCTTAGGCTTTGTTGCTCATCTTGAAGCTGCTCCTGCGCGTTAGCAATGGCCAACAGCGCAGGTTTACACTGCGCGACAAAACTTTCGCCAATCTGAGTTAATTGCACATTACGAGTGGTTCTTATCAGCAACTGGGCCCGATTTTGGGTTTCTAGTAGTTGGATTTGCTTACTTAAGAATGCTTTTGAACAACCAAGAGCTGCTGCAGCCGCTGTAAAATTACCGTATTGAGCGATAGCCACTAAGGCTTGAATTCCCTTGAGGTTCATTGTTTTCATTTGGAAACAATCTTTCCATAATTGCGGTATATATGAACAATAAGTTTGCGACTACACTACTTGTGAGTCAAGTTTAACTCGATTAAGGATAAGGTATGCAAACTAGACAAATTGGCCCTTGGCAAGTAAGTCCCCTTGGAATGGGGTGTTGGGCAATCGCAGGTCCGTTTTGGGATGGTGAAAACCCTTTAGGATGGGGGGAAGTCGACGATAGTGTTTCAATCCAAGCTATTCATGCTGGTTTAGACGCCGGTATCAATTTTATGGACACCGCCGATCTTTACGGAGCAGGCCATAGTGAGCGGGTCATTGCTAAAGCTTTGCAAGGCAAGCGCGATCAAGTAATCCTTGCAACTAAATTTGGAAATACCTTTGACGAGTCTAGCAAGCAGATCACCGGCCAAGCTTGGGATCGAGACTATATTCAAAGCGCTGTTGATGCCAGCTTGCGTCGCCTAGAAACGGATTACATTGACTTGCTTTGGTTCCACATCAATGATTTCGCAGCTGATGAAGCACAAGAGGTTGCGCTTTCACTCGAAGCCATGGTTGCAAGTGGCAAAATTCGCAAGTTTGGATGGAGTACCGACTATCCGGAACGGGCGGCGGTTTTCGCAAAACATAAGAACTGCGTTGGCTTTCAATTTGAGTTTAATGTGGTGACCCCAAGCCCAATGCCAGCCTATTGTGATCAACATGATTTTGCCGGCGTGATTCGCGGCCCATTGGGCATGGGATTATTAAGCGGCAAATATCAAAACGCTCAAGTTCTATCCCCCAAGGATATACGCAGCGTAAGCCCCGATTGGATGAAGTACTTCGACAATGGCTTGGCAAAACCCATACTGGTTAAGAAAATTGATGCGATTGGTGAAATACTGCGTAGCGAAGGACGAAGCTCGGTACAGGGAGCATTAGCATGGATTTGGGCCACCAGCCCCCGACTAATCCCCATACCAGGTTTCAGAAACACCAAGCAAATCACTGAAACAGCGGCAGCAATGGAATATGGGCCGCTTAGTGCGGAACAAATGGCTGAAATCACCCGCTTATTGAAGGATTAGTCCTTAACGGTGTGCCATAAGTAAAAAGCCAACATCAAAAGATGTTGGCTTTACAGCAACAAATAGTCACGATTAAGGCCGCTTGATTTAAGCTATCTGCGTCATTTCGTTAAGGATGAACTGGTCAACACATCCATCAGTGGCCTTCATGTACTGCGCGAGATGCTCGTTGCCCATGTGAGTTTGCCAAAGCTCGCGAGACTGCCAATTCTCGTAGAACATAAAATGCGCTGGGTTTTCGTTATCTTGATGAAGGTCATAGTTGATGCAGCCTTCTTCAGCGCGTGTAATGTCGATAAGTTTTAGCAGCTCTCCTTTTACTAAGTCAATGCTGTCATCTTTAGCGATAATGTTGGCTACTATGGTCAATTTAGTCATGGTGTGTCTCTCTCATTCGTTGAATTGTGTCTACGGGATAAATACTAGCCTATCTAACCCACTCCAAAAACAGCCTAAAACAAGAATATTTATCAAATTAAATTTGATAATAACCAAATCTTCAAATCCTGAGATTTACCATTACTGTCTATAGTCCAGCTCATTATGGATCAACACCACGCACTGAGACGCAAACAGCATTTTTGGACCTAAGCTTATATTCTGCGTACCCAAACGCTTTAAACTATTGAAGCTCTTTTTAGGCATAGGTATGTGATCGGTTAACAAAAAACAAGGATTCTCATCAAAGTCTTGCTCGCGAATATTGGTTCCTTTTTTGTCCATCATATACAGCTGATAGTCTTGCGCTAGCTCTTGAACTAATTTCTCAAAGCTAAGGGTTCGAACACTAATACCTTGCTCAACCTGCCGTTGCTGCTCTTTACCCATGCCTTTAGATACATCTAAAGCATTAGCGACTTTCTTTAATAAAGCCATCTCATGAAAGCCAGAAAAATCGCGAACTTCATTGGCATTAATGCAAATGGTTCGCGAGTAGTCAGCAGTACTTTCAAGGACCAGATAAACGACAACATCCTCTCGGTGTGATTGCGCAACAAAAACACAATTCATAATCGTATGCGCTAAAATCTCAGCGTGTGCCGATTGACCAATGGCAGCAAGTAATTGTTGGCTGTCGGTTGAAGCAGCTCGGGCTCTAAGCACAAAGGTGCGCATGGTAGGTTTCCTGTCTAGATAAACAATGCTGTTGCAGTACTGCAACTGGCGGCATTATCACAGTTTTTGAGCTATAAGTAACGAGAGTCGAAGCCAAAACGGCTAATAGCACTACGTTTACAAACACCAGGTTTTACCTGCTTTTTCACAGCCACGCCTAAATAGGCGCGCTTCCATCTGCAATAAACCCACGTTTTCTAGCTGAATTCTTGTCTCAAATACGGCACTATCTGCGCAGCTCATTTATTGAGAGCGTTCGAACAGATTCAAATAACACTTAAGGATGTACATTAATGTTTTCTATCAGGTCGCCTCTCGCGCTAGTTCTTTTTATTTGGGCTAGCCTATCGTTTTCTGCCAATGCAGCCCTCACGAATATGAAACAGTTAACGCCATATCTATCCAAAGATAAACACGGCATTTACCATATCAGTTCCGACGAAGACCTTGATTACGACCGTTTTGTCATTGAAGACGGCGTGCTTACCTTAAGTGGGCCAAAGAAAACCACTAGTTTCGCTATAGAAACCGATTTAACCAGCGCTCAGCTTGAAGGTGTCTGGTTTGAATATTTAAAGACTAACAGTGACGAGATTTCTACTAAGATCACTCGCAGAGCAAACGACTATGACTACGACACTGTAGAACTTGATCATACTAATCGCTCTTACTACGTTTCGACGCAAGACGACATGCAAATACCCTATGCAATAATCGATGGTGCTATTTTAGATGAAGATACTGATTACTATTATTTTGTTCTGTCGGTTAGCAGTAAGGCCGTGCAATTTGTAGATATATATGGTGGCACGTTTATGGAGAAAAAGTATGCGGGCGAACCCTTGCTAGAAATTCCTTCAGGTTATACCGAACAATAAACAAGCACTTTTTGCTTTGTTTAGTGGCTGGGTAAATTGGCTAAGGCCGACACTAATTTAGCTTAGCTTGAAACTAATGGTTCGCAGTTACGCAAATTTAGCATAAGCTAAATGAATCAATTCTCTGTATTGCTAAGCTGATTAAAACAATTGTTCTGACAGCTTATAAAAGACTGAATTGGTAAGGCTTGATTACTTCATAGCCAATGGCAATAAAACACACATTAGCTGGCCCTAAACATTGTCTCTGAGATGGCTGTTTTCAAGGTATTTAAAAAATATATTTGATAACACAGAACTCAATCACACATGTGCAAAGATACACTTTGTCTTCGTAGTCGTTGTTTGCTACGTTTAGAGACACAGTGATTGGAAAGGTAAATTATATGAAAGTAAATGTTCAAACACATCACGTATCAATCAACGAAGACTCACGCAAAGATATCGAAAGCAAATTTGAGAAGGTCTCCGCCCACTTTCCACAACTGATCAGCTGCGACATCATTATTACCAAAGAACACGGAGAACATGAAATAGAAGTTTTCACCAACTATGAAGGTGTCCGAGTTTCAGCTAAGTCAAACAATGCTGTGATGTATCCTGCCATTGCAGCCGCATTGAAAAAACTAGAAGCAGGCCTTAGTCATCGCAAAGGACAATTGAAAGCAGATCTACACCAAAAACCAACGAGCACTAAGCCAGAGATTGCTTCTGACATCATCCAAGAGATGAAACTGCTCTAATATTCTGCCCAATATCAGATTAAACAAGCCAGCATTTACGCTGGCTTTTTTGCAGATTAAACTCGAATAGCTCTTATCGAATATATAGCTTTGACTTATTTTTTTAATCTTAAAGACTACCATCGCATTACTATGACAGCCAATCTCATTTATGCACTTCCAGCTTAGGTACCGTTATCTAACCTAGTTCAAAGCCACAATAATAACGATAACAATTTTATTGATCGTTCAAATAACTAATACTGATTTAAGTGTAACAACAATGACGCTGTATTCGATGCCACAAAAATAGAAAAACTCTTAAAAAACACCTTGCCTTAGAAATTTCGTAACGTTACTTTTTATGCAGATTAAGTTGCCATCCATCCTGAAATTAAAACTGATCAAGTTTTGGTATTTCTAATATAGGACCCCATATGCGAATAGATTTAGGCGGAGCTTGGACTTTAAACCATTCCCAACGTAGCGACTTTCAACAAATAGCAGCTCAGGTACCAGGAACCTTATATACAGACCTCTTAGCCGCCGAACTCATTGACGACCCACTTTACGGTGACAATGAAGCTAAGCAATACTGGATTGGCGAATCTGACTGGAGTTATGAGCGTCACTTTCAATTAACTGAAGCCCAGCTCGACCTACGAACCACCCTTGTTTGTGAGGGATTAGACACCCTATGCGATATTTTTATTAACGGGCAACTCATCTTGTCAGCCAATAATCAATTTCGCCGATGGACAACTCACGTATCCCAAGTTCTTATCGTCGGTGATAATCATATTCGCATCGAGTTTCGCTCTCCATTTACTTACGCAGCCCAACAAGAGAACACACATGGCAGAGTGCTAAATCAAACCGGCATAGGATTGCATCGCCTCAACGGAGGTGGTTGGCTGCGCAAAAGCCCCTGCAATTTTGGCTGGGACTGGGGACCTCGCTGTGTTACTTGTGGCATTCCAGGAAATATCTACTTAGAAAGCATATCGACAACAAGCATTGCGACCGCTCATATCCATCAAGACCATTTACCAAACGCCGGTGTAAGACTAGTACTTAGTCCTGAAATGGATTTTTCAAGCATCAGTCCCAATATGACAATTCAGGTGCGCTTAACCAGCCCTGACGGTGAAGTATTTGAAAGCTCCACCCATGTCACCCCTAAATCAAGCCAACAACTAGCGATTGAAATCCAAAACCCCCGTCTATGGTGGCCAAATGGGATTGGTGAACAAGCCCTATATCATCTAGGTTTGACATTATATAGTGACAACCAAGAGATTGACCAATGGCAAAGAAATATCGGTCTTCGGAAGATCGAGCTTAATCGAAAACCCGATCAATGGGGCGAGAGTTTTCAGTTTCATGTCAACGGGCTCCCTGTCTTTTCAAAAGGTGCAAACTGGATCCCCGCGGATGTTTTTCCAAGTCGCATTGAACCTGAGCTATACGAGACATTGATACGTGATACTGCAGCGGCAAATATGAACATGTTGCGGGTATGGGGTGGTGGAATTTACGAACCCGATCTTTTTTACGATTTATGTGATAAGCACGGCATCATGGTGTGGCAAGATTTCATGTTTGCATGCACCGCTTATCCAGCCTTTGACCCTTCATTTATTAGCAATGTCAAAATTGAAGCGGCCGAGAATATCAAACGCATTCGACATCATGCTTGCTTAGCACTCTGGTGTGGTAACAATGAAATAGAACATATCTCCGACTTAGGTGAGAAAAAAGATAACTCCAAATTGCTAATTGGTGATGCTAACGACGGCAAAATGACTTGGGAAGAATATTGTTACCTCTATGACGATGTATTACGAGAACAGGTACAAACACACAACCCCCAGACCGATTACTGGCCTTCAAGTCCTCATACGCCTCGTGGCGACCGGCTAAACCACAATAGCGAGCGTTCAGGGGACGCCCACTTGTGGGAGGTCTGGCACGGGCGACAGCCCTTTGAGTACTACCGTGATTGCGAGCATCGCTTTAACAGTGAATTTGGTTTTCAATCGTTCCCAGAGCCAGCTACCGTTAACACTTATACGACAGCAGGCGAACACAACATAAGCAGCTACGAAATGGAGTACCACCAACGAAGCCCTATTGGCAATAGCACCATAATTGACTACATGTTGTCGTGGTTCCAACTCCCCAACAGCGAAGAACAGACCTTATGGGTCTCGCAAATCGTTCAAGGTATGGCAATAAAATACGCAGTTGAACATTGGCGGCGTTCTATGCCTCGCGGCATGGGCACATTGTATTGGCAACTTAACGATTGCTGGGGAGGCCCTAGCTGGTCGTCTATTGACTACTTAGGACGTTGGAAAGCCCTGCACTATATGGCCAGAGATTTTAATGCACCGCTGCTTATATCTGCGCTTGAAAATAAAGAAACCCTTAGTGCTGACATCTATATTAGTAATGACAGCCACCACGCTTGTTCGGGAGAAGTTCGACTTTACTGGTATTCCTGTGCTGGCAAACTAATCAACTCAAGCAATCAACACGTTGAAATAAAAAGCTTTGGTACGCAATTGGTTTTAAATACGGGCTACGAAGGTAAACTAAACCATCGTGATTTGATTCTCTATTATGAATTGTATGTGGGCTCAGAGCTAAAAAGTAAGAATCTTTCATTATTTGGTCGCCCCAAACACTTGAAACTCGAAGCACCACAAATAACGTTGGAATTAAGTCATCAGACCGAGCATAGCGTTCTCACACTGCGTGCCGATAAACCCGCATTATGGGTTCGAATTGAGCAAAATGTTGTCGACTCAGTTTCTGATCAGTTTTTTCATCTTCTTCCTAATATCAAGCATGAAATACATATTCCTAAAAGCCAACAGCAAGGCCGACATTTAGAAACGACTGACTTTGAACTCATAAGCCTGCGAGACAGTTTTATCCAAAAACCATAGCTGATCCTTTAAAATTGCTTAAATTTTGGAAGTGCTGTAATACCAGCAGTTTAAGAACTTAAGCCCATCAGTTGTGAGTAGCTAAACCATGCGCGACATAAGGTTTGCGTATGGTTTCCATGGGTCGCAAGTATGTAAATCTATCGTTGCGCAACAAATGTAATCCATTTGTTAAATGTGTATGGAATTAAGCGTAAATGATGCAGAATTACTTCTACTATACGATGGTGCTAAATCGCGATCTTGTTCAATAGCGACTTAAGGATAAATCATGTTTAACCTCATTAGAAATACACTAACGAGCAGTCTACTGTTCTTCAGTTTAAACGCCAATTCTGCTTTTATAACCATTGATGAAGCTGCCTTTGATGCGGTTTTCTCTCAAAACAGCTTTGGGACTAATCCTGTAGACATCCGTATTGGCAAAGCTAGTGAGATGGTCTTTCCTGATTTACTAAACATCGATAGCTTTAACAAAATAGATCAATTATTTGCCCAACATTTGGGGCCTGCCAATGCCGTTAGTTTATTCTTTGTCGATACCGTTAATTGGTGTGGTTATACCAATTATCGCTTTGTGGGGTGTGGAGAAAGATTCGGTAATGATTATGTGGTTGAGTCTATTGAAGCAGCTGGATGGCGAGGTACTGAGCTTCTGGCCCATGAGTTGGGGCATAATTTAGGATTAGACCATACGGGTGGCGGCAACCTAATGACTTCAAATTTGAATGGCAACACCTCACTTTCAAACAATCAAGTTGCCCAAATTCTAAATAGCCCATTAGTCCAACAGCAAAACGACTACCGCTGGATTGATATAAATCCTATTTTAATTGTATCGCAAGCAACACCACAGGTTAGCGAACCCACGACGCTGTTTTTGCTCGCTGGTGCCTTGATGTTGTTGTTTAGGCGTAAAATTGCATGTCATATGGTGACAATAAAACGCTAGTCCCTCAGATTAATATCTAACTGACTCACTGTCATCGATTCGGCAGTAATTGCACTGCCTGTATCAAGGATTGCATTGCTGGGTTAACAGCCCTTTCTTTTTGCCAGACTAATTCTGCATTCCAATTTGAAAACTGTTCGTCTGTTTGTTGGTTTACTAACACATCCCCGCTTGCTAGTGCTTCATCGCAAATAAAGCGAGGTAAGTGTGCCCACCCCACACCAGCTTTAACCAGATTAAGCAATTGCATTGCGTTATTGCACAGCATATAGCGGTGTCCCATAACATCAGCATCACGCATTCCTATGTCCTGTAGAAATGAATAACTAAGTTGCAGTCTCTCGCGTAGTTCTCGCGGCTGCGCCGGACTAGACAATTGCCAGCTTGCAGGGACAACTCTCACCACTTCAAAGCTATAAGCATTGCTAAGCATGATTTCTGTGGGCATATGGATCGTGGATAACATCAATCCGATATCAGCTTTACCAGCTAAAACCCAGCCTCTGATTTGCAAGGTATCGCCATTCAAAACTTTTAAACTCAGATAGGGGTAGTCTTTTAGTAGCTGTGAAATTAGTTGGTCTAAAGCCGGATCAATTAAACTGGTATCAATCGCAATCGTTAGCTTATCTGGAATGCCTTGCAAGAGACTCTCAACTTTAGCATCGAAATGATTGGCCTCGGACAACATCGACTTGGCAAAACTATAGAGCTGTTCGCCATTGGCAGTGAGTTCGAGAGAACGAGGATGACGCACGAATAAACATAGACCGGTATCTATTTCTAAATTGTTAACCTGCTCTCTGAGCGTTGATACATGCTTCCCAACTCGCCGCGCCGCCTGAGCAAGACCACCATTTTCTACCGTTGCAACAAAAGCATGTAGCTGATCAAGTGACACCGTCATTGCTGTTCCTTTTCATTCGCTCAAGTGTTGTGGGGAAATACCTATGCTCAGACACTTTGAGGATAGGTAAAAATATAGATAATGAATCCATCAAGCAGAAACATCAACTATTGAATCAGAATCTAAACCCTATGAGGCTAAAGATGACAAACTTTAAACTAAACAAATTGGCAATCGTTGCTATCGCGGCAGTATCAACGCTTGGCGTCTTACAAACCGCAAACGCCTGCTCACGAATTACTCTAGATACGCCACATGGCATCTCAACAGTACGTTCTTTAGATTGGGGCGATCAATTAGGAAATGTTACACAGGTTAATCCAATAGGTATAAAACGTAGCAGCGAAACACCAAGCTATCAAAATGCGATGCAATGGACCACCAAGTATCACAGCGTGGCCCAAGTGGAGTATGAAGTATTTGACGGAGTAAGTTCAGATGCTATCAATTCAGAGGGTCTCGCTGCATCGCTTTTGTATTTAGCTGACAGCGCCGAATTTATCAAAGACTACCAAGATACAGGCGCCCCTAGTCTAAGCTTCTTAGACGTAATCTCTTATATCACAGAAACGTATGCAACAACTGAAGAAGCAGTAACAGCATTTAACAATAATGAATGGCAGATTGCTTGGAAAGATGGCTTACATGGCCAGCAACATGGCCTGCATATTTCAATACACGATAAGTCTGGTGACATCGCCTTGTTGCAACTAAACGAAGGTGGGGAAATGCGGATTCACCGTGGCGATGTTACGTCAGATCTACGGGTCATGGCAAACGCACCGCTACAGCAAGATCACCGATATTATGTTTCTAAGGTTAACTTAAGCGATCTGAGCGCAAAAGAAGTACCGACTTCAATTAGCTCTCTTGACCGTAACTTACGAGGTTTATTCCATACCTCCCATGTAACGTTCCAGCAAGATAAAACTTGGGCTCAAACTCGTGGAAAACTACTCAGTACGTTTAACGCTGGTAATCTAGTGCCTCAAGACTTAATTGATCCAGTGAATGGTGAAACTTATGCGTCATGGACACAATTTGTTTATAACCACGATAATGGTGACTTTTTGTTTACCAACTATGATACGCGTGAGCAGATAGGCTATAACTTCAACGATACGCTAGCCTTCACCCAAACTATGTGTGCAGATACCGTTGAACAAGCAGCGCAAGGTAAAAATACCCTTAGTTTTAGCGCTTGCGAAAACCAACAAGGCTAAGCTGCTAACTATTTCGGGTCACTCACCTTGTTTCTCATCTTTGGGCAAGATGCTCGTCTGACCCGAGAAGATCAAATTCACTCTTTATATCGGTATGCTTAGATTATTTATCGAGTGAGTTTGCTCTCCCACTACAACTCCCAAGGCTTTTGGAAAAGGGCTTTGGCTCGTTCATAATCGGTTTCGCCGATCGAAGCTATAAGCTGACTTTCCATGTCTTGCTTAACCTGATTTATTTTTGCACTCGCCTTTCTACCCGTTTGAGTGAGAACGATGATCTTGTCTCGTCTATTCTTCTCCGAGCTACCAAGTTCAATATAACCGAGCTCGGATAAACGCTTAACTTGTTTGTGCGCCGCTTGGCGACTGACATTCATATATCTCGCGGCTTCGCTCACACTCATGGGGCGATGGTTTACTAATGAAATAAGGTAAACATCCATTTGTGAAAAGCTATCTGCAAATATAGCTTCAATTTTTTGCATTACTGCCTGGCGCAAGCGCTTGTGCTGCTCACTGACAAGATCAATTAATCCCAGTGAATTGGTAAACTCCAAATGATCCATAGCTATTCCTCTGAGCTTTAGCACTAAACTAAATTCAAAGCTTCTTATTGTCAATTAAGTTGACAATAACTTAAACATCTTTATTCTTATCGTCAACCGGGTTGACGATATAGCAACCCTTTCGTTACTCACTTTTTAACAGAGGAAACTATGGGTAAAAATAGATACGAAAATTTCATTTTTTCACTAATCATCTGCTTCTTGATGGTACTTGGTATGACGGTCTACAACTCCGTTCTACAAGTGGGAGTCGCAAAGTCCTTAAGCGCTTTGGAACTTGGCACATTTGCGATGATTTTTATTATCGCCCTCACCATTGACTGGTTTATTGTGGCCCCCTTAGCCAAAGCGATCGTCAAAAAACTAAGCTCTGACAAGCTATCGTTTATCCAAATGATCATGATGATGTCAGTTTTGATGGTTTTGTTTATGTGTACAGCGATGTCATTTATCGCAACTTTATTAGAGGGCTATCAAGGCTCATTGGCCACTGCTTTTGCCCACACATTTATGTTGAACATTATGGTTGCGCTCCCCTTACAGGTTTTGGTCGCAGGTCCGCTCGCACGAAGTGTCTTTAAACGGATGTTTCCTACACCCACAACCGCCTTAGCAAATTAAACAATAAACTGCTGAAATTCTCCGATTGATTCATGAATCTGAGAGCCCCTTAACCATACATAGTAGTTGACCGATAGTTTATGCAAGCAACTATACTTTGCACTTGCATATACTAAGAAACACAACTAAAACTTGCTTGTACTCATTGTTAACTTGTAACAAATCGACGCGAGTCAGAGTTAACACTTAATGCTTATAAGGAGAATTTCAGCGCATGGATAACCTACAGCAACATCCGATATCCTTATTGGAAATGTATAAAGCAAAACAGGTGGTAAGCAGGTACATAGCACCATCAGCTTTGATCAAATATGACGACTTATCGAAATTGCTTGGGTTCAATGTTTATATTAAACATGAGAACCAGAACCGTACCGGAAGCTTCAAAATTCGTGGCGGAATTAACCTTATGTCACATTTAAAAAGCTTAGGGGTAAATGGCGTTGTTACCTTTTCCACCGGTAATCATGGTTTATCGATTGCCACGGCAGCAAAATTATTTGATCTTCCGGCCATTGTGGTTGTGCCATTGGGTGCAAATCCTCTAAAAATGAAGCTAATCCAAGCTGCCGGTGCTGAAGTGGTTGAAGCCGGCAGCAATTTCGATGAGTCGTCCTTAGTCGTCTCGGAAATAAGTCAAATCAAAGGGTACTACTATGCTCACCCAGCCAATGAACCGCATATCATTAATGGGGTTGGTACGCAGTTTGTAGATTTGATGGATCAACTGCCGGATATGGATGCAGTAATCCTTCCCTTAGGTGGTGGTAGCGAAGTAGCCGCGGCTGTTACTAGCTTAAAACCGATCAATCCTGAGATTGACATCTATGCTGTTCAAGCCGAGCTTTCCTGCGCGGCTTATCACAGTTGGAAGCAAGCTGAAATTTTACATCGCCCTAACCAAACCTTTGCTGGTGGATTTGCCACTGGCATGGCCTATCAGACAACCTTCGATATTTATAAGCAGTCGCTCTCCGATTTTGTATTGCTTTCTGAACATGAGATTTTACAAGGAATTGCCCTCGCCGCATATTACACCCGTAATGTAGTTGAAGGTGCCGGAAGCTCAACCATAATGGCGGCATGGAAACTCAGAAAACAACTTGCCGGTAAAAATGTGGTGCTGCAGTTTAGTGGCTCAAATGCCTCAGTTGAAGAGCTAAACCGAGCCTATGCTCTTGCTTGTTTTTCCAATGGTTTAATCGATTAAGTGACAGGCAATAGCATCCAAGTGTTCAGACCACGTACCGCAGCAGCCGCCCCAGATGTCCATGTGTCCAAAGCGCTTTGCAAATATTGCAACCTGCTTGCCCAGGGCTTGCGGATCACCGGCATGTAATTGATTGCTGCAAAGTAAGCTTATTTTGTCTAAAGCTACGGCATTAGGCCGAATGCCGCGAACTCGTTGAATCCATTGAGCGCTTTCCAGCCAAGGTTGATACTCTTGCGGATGTGAGCAATTAAGCATGAAAAACTCTGCACTGCGATTCGTTTGAGCGTCAATCATGGTGATCGCTTGCTCTAAGCTGAGACCACCAGCCAATCGCCCTTGCTCATTTATTCTCAGCGATATCGCAATTGGAAGTGAGAGTTTAGTTGCTGCGCGCACCATACCGATGGCTTCTGCTACGTGATGCACGGTCATGCCTGTTACCAGGGTCAAACCCGCCTGCTTATGCACTGCGAGTTGAACCGTATGGTAACGCTCGGCTTCTAGAGCTGTAATATGACTGTTGCTTGCATAGGCGTCTTCTTTGGGTCCAAGTAGCCCTTGGATAACCAAGTCTGGAATTTCACGGCTGTATTCAGTTTGCAGCTGGCGCAAGAACTCAATACTTGCAAGGTTTGCCTGCTTTATAGCGGCTGTTGAGTAGCCTATTTTAGCTCCCCATGCGTTGCTAGCTCGGTAGTCTAGCCCGCTAACCAATGCGCATTGTTGGTGTTTGGCAACAACATCTAAATAACGGCGATACATCCCCAATAGACAGTCCATCGCTTTGGGCTTATCCAATACGCTAAACAACGCAAACTCAGGCAAATCGACCCCATGCTTGTACATCAGTTCGGTTTCAGGACCGCCTTCACACAAATAGATTTGGCCATTTTTCAACTTAGGGAGCGCAGGCATAATAATTATCAAACATAGTGGGATACTTTAGACTAGGAAATCAGCTGACCAAACGCAAATACCGTCCTAAAACTAAAGGTGCGTATACCAACATTTATTACAGGCACAAAAAAAGCCAGACATTTGCGATGCCTGGCTTATCATTTACTGGTTTAAACTATACTAGCAAACGGTTTACACGACGGATGAAGTCAGATGGGTCTTCTAAACTACCACGCTCCGAAAGCTCCGCTTGTTGATGTAATAACTCAATCCAATCGGCAAACACAGCTTCGTCTTGCTCGTCTGAAAGTTTGGCAACCATTGGGTGCTGTGGGTTGAGCTCAAAGATATACTTTTGCTCTGGTACAGCTTGACCGGCAGCTTCCATCAATTTTTGCATTTGCGTACTCATATCATTGTCATCAGAAACAATACAAGATGGCGTGTCGATTAAACGATGCGTTAAACGTACATCTTTAACTTTGTCGCCCATCGCTGTTTTAGCGCGCTCAACAAAGCTTGCGAATTCAGTTTCTGCTTTTTCTTGCTCAGCTTTTGTTTCTTCATCATCAAGCTCACCTAGATCTAGGCTCCCTTTAGATACTGATACAAGCTGTTTGCCATCAAATTCTGACAAATGCGAAATCAACCACTCATCGATGCGATCGTACATCAATACCACTTCGATGCCCTTCTTCTTGAAGATTTCAAGATGCGGGTTATTTGCAGCGGCTGCATAGCTGTCAGCACTTACATAGTAAATTTTGTCTTGTGACTCACCCATGCGCTCAACATAATCAGCGAAACCAACGGTTTGGTCTTTGCTGTCAGTATGCGTGCTGGCAAAGCGTAACAACTTCGCAATTTGGTCTTTGTTAGCAGCATCTTCAGCAGGGCCTTCTTTCAATACTTGGCCAAACTCTTCCCAAAAACCTTGGTATTTCTCGGCATTATTTTTCGCCATACGCTCAAGCATAGTCAATACACGTTTGGTACATGCACTGCGCAAGTTTGACGTCACTTTAGTATCTTGTAGAATTTCACGCGATACATTCAAAGGCAAATCGTTTGAATCAAGAACACCTTTAACGAATCGAAGGTAGCTTGGCATAAATTGATCCGCGTCATCCATGATGAATACGCGTTGAACATACAATTTTAAGCCATGTTGACGTTCACGGTTCCACATATCCCACGGTGCTTTAGCCGGGATATATAGCAAGCTGGTGTAGTCTTGTTTACCTTCAACTTTGTTATGAGACCACTGAAGGGGATCGGCAAAGTCATGCGATATGTGCTTATAGAACTCGTTATATTCTTCGTCAGAAATATCATTTTTGGTGCGTGTCCAAAGTGCAGTGGCTTTGTTGATTGCTTCCCACTCGCCTGGCACTGCAGGAATTTTTTCACCCTCTGGGCCATCAGGACCGTCACGCTCAGGCTGTTCTTCTTTGTACATTTCAACCGGAATTGAAATATGGTCAGAATACTTAGTAATAATTGAACGTAATTTCCAGTTGTCTAGAAACTCGTCTTCTTCGTCACGAAGATGCAGAATTACGTCTGTACCGCGGCCAGTTTTCTCAATATCTGAAACTTCGTAGTCACCTTCGCCAGCTGAAACCCAGCGAACACCTTGACTTACTTCAGTACCAGCAGCACGCGTTTCAACGGTTACTTTGTCAGCAACAATGAATGCTGAGTAAAAACCAACACCAAATTGACCGATAAGCTGAGAATCTTTGGCTTCGTCACCACTGAGCTTACCAAAGAATTCTTTAGTACCTGATTTAGCAATCGTACCCAAATGCTCGATAACTTGGTCGCGGGTCATACCGATACCGTTGTCAGACAAAATAACCTGACGCTTATCTTTATCGAAACTAACACGGACTCGAAGATCGCCATCGTCTTCAAACAAGCTTGAATCTTCTAAGGCTTTAAATCGTAGCTTGTCAGCCGCATCGGCTGCGTTAGATACGAGTTCACGAAGAAAGATTTCTTTGTTGGAGTAAAGGCTGTGAATCATCAACTTTAGTAGTTGTGATACTTCGGCAGTAAAACCGTGCTTCTCTGTATGTTGCTCTTGCGTCATTGACTGATATTCCTCATCTTAGACCGATTTGTGACCGTTGCTATCATCTCTCAATAGCAAACAGAAGACTCAAGCTTATACTTGAATCATAACTAACGTAGCAATGAGATAGGGTCGAGACAGAGTATTTTCAAGCGAAGCCAACAAAAAAATCGACTTCTGTAGGTAAATATTTGTAAAAAGCGTCTAATCGACGCTTTGGCGACCAATAAACGAATGAGATAGGGTTGTACCGTCGACACTGTCCAGCTCTCCACCGAGTGGCACGCCATGGGCAATTCGAGATACTTTAATCGCTAAGTCTTTGGCAATATCAGCGATATAAAAGGCTGTTGCTTCACCCTCTACGGTTGGATTCGTTGCGAGGATTAGCTCGGATACGGCTTGGCTTTTCAGCATGGTTTCGAGCTTATCTAAACCTATTTCTTTTGGGCCTAAGCCATCTAACGGTGACAAGTGCCCCATAAGTACAAAGTAACGACCTTTAAACTGCGCGGTACTTTCTATCGCTGCAACATCAGCCGGACTCTCAACCACGCATATTTGCTCGCTAACTTGGCGCTTAGGATTACTACAGATCCCACACAATTCACCTTCGGCATAATTACGGCAAACGCTACAGTGTCCAACATGTGTCATCGCAGACTCAATTCGAGTTGCTAGCTTTTGTCCGGAGGCTCGCTCAGCCTGCAGTAGGCTAAATGCCATACGCTGAGCACTACGCGGACCAACACCAGGCAGTATTTGTAATTGTTCGATAAGGGCGTCTATATGCGGAGAGTATTTCATAGGTCTCAAAAGTCGGTTCAACTGAGCGCAATCTAGCATGACTTGCAGCCGATACCAATATCGATAACTAGATAATCCCAAGAAGTGGCAGGTCTTGTCACGCTGCTTGTCGTGCACAACGCTGGGGCAAACAATCAGCTTAAATGCACCGCTGTTTAACAAGCTATTCCTAAAGAGATATAGTTCGAAAGCAATTCGAATCAATTAAAATATATATATAACAACACGTTAGCTGCAATTCAACACTATAGTAAACTTGGTTCTACTTTTGCTACTTAAGCGGTATAGCAAAAGGAGTTTCTCACATGCCAAGCCCAAATCCTGTATTCCAGCATCAAATCAAAGCCAGTACCTGTGCCTATTGCGGCGTAGGCTGCGGTATCATCGCTAACAACAGCGCAGGTAAAGTGAGCATAGCAGGCGATCCTAATCATCCCGCAAACTTTGGTAAACTTTGCTCGAAAGGTTCGACTTTGGCACAAACCATAAGTACAAGCGGGAGACTCATAACCCCCCAAGTAAATGGCCAAGTTAGTAGTTGGGACCACGCTTTGGATAGTAGCGCGGCAGCGATACAAGATAGTATTAAAAAATATGGGCCCGACTCAGTCGCATTTTACGTATCGGGTCAATTGTTGACCGAAGATTATTACGTCGCTAATAAGCTAATGAAAGGCTTTATTGGTAGTAATAACATCGATACTAATTCTCGCCTTTGTATGGCGTCAGCCGTTGCAGGACACAAACGCGCTTTTGGTGCCGATCTTGTCCCCGCCTGCTATGAAGACTTAGAACATTGCGACCTATTAGTGTTATGCGGGTCTAACTTGGCATGGTGCCACCCTATCTTGTTTCAACGCGTCAAAGCAGCCAAACTCAACAATCCCGAAATGCGAGTCGTTGTGATTGATCCGCGAGAAACTGCAAGTTGCGAAATTGCTGACTTGCACTTGGCCATCAAGCCCGGTAGCGATGTTGCCTTGTTCAACTACCTAGCAACAGCGATTCTTAACAATGAACCCTTAGATCAGCACTTTGCCAAAGAGCATTGTGAAGGCTTAAATGCGCTTTCCCATGATTTAAACTCACAAAACCTAAGCCTAAGTAGCACCGCAAAAACCTGTGATATAAGCGGCGAGAACTTAAGCTTGTTTGTCGATTGGTTTTTGAAAACTCCGCGTACGGTCACCGCCTTTTCACAGGGTGTAAATCAAAGCAGTCAGGGTGTGGATAAGGTTAATAGTATAATTAACTGCCATCTACTTACCGGTCGCATCGGAAAGGTAGGTGCAGCACCATTTTCGATTACCGGTCAGCCAAATGCGATGGGTGGACGTGAGGTCGGTGGCTTAGCCAACACACTTGCTGCGCACATGGATTACCAAAATTCGGAGCACCGTCAGATTGTGGAAAATTTTTGGCAATGTGACGCACTGAGTCAAACACCGGGTTTAAAAGCACAACAACTTTTCGAACACGTTAAGGCCGGGCAAGTGAAAGTCATTTGGATAATGGCGACCAATCCAGTCGTTAGTTTAGGTAATTCTGATTTGGTCAAACAAGCTCTTGAGCTATGTCCGACTGTCATTGTTAGCGACTGCATTGAAAACACCGATACCACGCGCTACGCAAACATTTTGCTTCCCGCTATGGGCTGGAGCGAAAAAGATGGCACGGTCACGAACTCCGAACGCTGTATTAGCCGCCAACGTCAAATCGTACAACCATTAGATAATGTAAAAGCAGATTGGCAGATCATCTGTGAACTGGCTGCTAAAATGGGCTTTAGCGAGCAATTTGACTACCAAAATGCTCACCAGATTTTTATCGAACACGCGGCTTTATCAGGCATTTCAAATAACGGTAGCCGTGCTTTCGATATTAGCGCAATGGCTGATTTGAATGCTCAACAGTATGAAAATCTAAACCCTACACAATGGCCACTTACCACGACGGATAAATCTTCGCGCAGCCGTCTGTTTAGTGACGGCCGTTTTTATACCGCGAGTCGCAAAGCTCAGTTAATTGCGGTGCAACATAAACAAGCTAAACACCTATGCGATGAAAACTATCCTTTTATTCTCAACACAGGGCGAATACGAGACCAATGGCACACTCAAACCCGTAGTCGTCTTAGCGCACAGCTAAACAATCACCAAAGTGAAGCCTATCTTAGTTTACACCCTAACGATATCAATCAGTTGGGTTTAAAAAACGAATCGATAGTCACCATTAAAAGCCACTGGGGACAAGCTCAAGCTCGTTTAATATCTGACCCGAAACAACGCGTAGGTGAAGTATTTTGTCCCATCCATTGGAGTGATAGTAACTCAAGTCAAAGCCGAATTTCCGCAGTTGTCAACAACGCAACAGACCCTATCTCTGGACAGCCAGAGTTTAAATACACACCCGTTTCCATCAGCCAAAGTCGGTATCAAAGCGAAGCCGTGTTGCTAGTAAAATCATCCATACTTAAGCAACTTAAATCACTTAAGGTTGGGTATTGGAGCGAACAAGTACTCGCGAATGGCTTTGCATATCACATTAGCGATCTATCTAGTCCGCAACAGCTTTTTGAACGTTTAAAACCATTAGCATTACTCAACAGTAAGGGGCTATCGCTGCAACATGAGGATCTAGAGCAACACAAACATCACTGGGTAGCCTATAGCGATATGCGACTCAACATGTGCTTAACCTGTGCTCCCCAAATTCCAATTAGTAAACGTCAATGGTTAGCAAACGCCCATGGACAGTTACAAGCGAAGGAAATTCGCTCGTTACTCACTGACGAGGTTGCAGGAAACCTTGCCAAAGGTCGGATTATTTGTTCGTGTAAACAGGTTGGAGAAAATCAAATCATTGAGCTATTACAAGGCGATGAGATTAATGACTTCGATGGTTTGCAACTTCGGACACAAGCGGGTACCGGCTGTGGTAGTTGCGTATCCGAGCTACGCACCTTCGTCGACCAACATTTAGTTATAAGCAGCCAATACCTAGAAGAGTAACTTAAGGCTTAGACGCTATAATCGACTTATGTTTGAGAGAAGACTAGTTATTTAGGCGGTTATGACTAGCTTTGCAAGCCACTTTCAACATAGCGCAAACCTGTCGATTAGTAATCATGTCAAGAATCTAATACAGAGCTCAAAATAAGCGAGTTAACGGTTTGATATTGCAAGGACGATTAGTTTATTATCAACGGCATATAAAAAATTGAGCAGGGAAAAGCCATGCTGGCGCTCTTAGAATATTACAATTTGCCTATTATAATAGGCCTCGTGGTCCTGATTGTAATATTACTTGGCATCCTTGTACTTCGTAACTCGCGAGATAGTAAACTGGCGCACATAAGCGTTTCGGATTTAAGCGATCCCAAATTCTTTGCCGCGCACCGTGACGCCTTTGCTGCCAACAAATCTTGCCTTCCTTTGCTTGAGCTTCGTGATGCTTTAATTGCGCAAGTTTTACAAGAGCAAGATTTAGCCGAACAAGCTAAACATAAAACCCACCTGAGCGACGAACTAAACCGGCAACTACTGCTGAGCAACAGCCAAATTTTTGAAGCAACACCTTCGGCAATGATGATTATTGATGAACAGCTTCAAGTTTTGGACATCAATCAATGTTGCTTACGTCAATTTGGTCTCAAGAAAAAACATAGCAGTTTGAATTTATCGCGCTTGCTTGACGCTTCAAAAATTGAAAACTTGAAAGAACAATGCAAAACCGTATTAGAAAGTCCTGAACACTTTTTGTTACCTTTGTCTCCGATCGGCTTTGCAAAAGCTCAACAACCGGGTGTCAGTTATCAATTACAGAAAATTAGCTTACAAAACCAAGATTTATTGCTGTGGACTTCTTGTGTGACCAAACCACCAAAAAGCATCGCTGATCCTCAGCAAAATGTGGCTTCAAAATCGGTGGCTGGGTTAAATCCTGCCGGTGCCGAAGGCATAAGTAACGCACCAACAACAGACAAATCTGAGCAAAGTAGTAGTGAAAGCGAGAAACTCGTGTATGTGAAACCACTTAATAGTGATGAGCAACGTCACATGCAATCAAACCGTGCCATTCTTGAAGCAATTGATAAACTAAATTCTCCACACCGCAGCTACGCGCTGGTTAAAGATGATGACAAACATTCTGAACAAGAGGCTATCGATATCGAAGTCTCTGCTCATCTGGAAAACGCAACTAATGTGCCTTCAACTCATCGTCCGGCTTCCATAGATCGAGCTCATAGCAGCCATATGCCTCAACCCTTATTGGATGAAGGCGCATTGAAAAAAGCCCTACAAGGTTTAGAGAAACCTTTACAATCAAGCCTGATTAGTTTGCATTCACACGAAATGCGACAATCCTTTCGTTTAATCGAACGACAGCTGCAGAATCAGGATTTCACCGCGGTTCATATTCAAGCCCGCGCAATTGCTGGTATTGCTCAGCATTATGGACTTGCCCAAATAGCTCAACACTGCGAACAATTTGAAAACATTTCTGAAGCCACAAAAGATGAGCAAAAAAACCAAATGATCGCAGACTTTGCCAAAACCTTGGATGAGTCTATTAGTCAACTCAATCAAGAACGCAGTCTTCAGTCTTAATCATTAAAAGGCGGCACGATATCCGCCTTTAGGCTTCAACCTTGAACAGACAGTCATCAAACTTATGTTCTCGGTTTAAAGACACTTTTAACTCAACATAATTTCAAACTTAATAGTAAATCATCTTATCAATATCGCTTAAGTACAACTCGGTGTTACCGGGATAAAAACTATCTAAACGGGGAATATCATCTAGTTCGATGGTGAGTTCATGGCTTTCGATATTAGGAATTTCACCCTCTCGACAGGCTTCATTAACGTCTGTATAAATGGCCTTTCCAGTCACTATATTAAAATCAAAGTTAACGTATTCGCACTCGAGTAAACCATACTCAATAGTTGCGCCAATGAGATCCCAGTTGCCATCGTTAAAGCGAAATCGATGCACATAACTCCATTTCTGCATGCTGCCACCAAAATGGTTTATCACCAATGCCCCACGCTCAATCTCGATTCCTAGAAATGGGTCGCCAAACATCCCGCCATGTGCGCTGGATAATACGCCCTCCTCACTGTAGAACCAAAGCCGCCATTGCTCACCCACGTTTTGATAAATCAAAACGGCACGTTGAGTGCCAAAATCGCTAGCAAGGCCAGTATCGAGAACCACTACCTTTTCAGCTATCCCGTCATTATCTAGGTCGCCTACAGCTTCCGTTATTACGGTTGCAGCAACATCAGTTGGTCGCTCATCTGCCTGGGCAGATAAGCCTAGGTTAAGCAGCAAAAAAATGACCATTCGCGTTTTCATACTGATCCTTCTTTGAGGTCATTCTATAATAACAAGAAAACAAAAATCTCCGACCTTACACGTTAGGCTTTAGGTTTAGGCTTTAGCGGCGAAGTCAGGTCGGATCCGTGACATTAAATACATGTTGCTATATTGACCCGCTTTAAATGTACTCAGTTGTTTTTCCGCTTCAATCTCAAAACCAAGACTTGTATATAGCGCCACAGCTCCATGATTGTCGCAATGCACTTCTAGCTCAAGTCGAATCAAGTTCAACCAATTGTCCGCTTGGTTAATCGCTTCCAATAGCAAGGTTCTACCAATTCCTTTCCCATGCGATTCAGGATGCACGGCTATACCTATACCTGCGACATGTCTGTCTCTAATTTTTGGACTTAGAAACAAGCTGACATGCCCTACAACTTTGGTGTCATTCACCGCAACCAGAGTGTAGTCATCAGAATTTAGAAATAAACTACTGACTTTATCACTGCTTAAATAGGGTAACTGGGAGGTATTCTCACTGACACTCGGAAAGCTATAAATGTCGAATAACGCTGGAATATCAGTGGCTTCCAGATGCCTTAAATGTAGGTCCAAACGATTTCCTTATATAAATGTTAATAAACCACAACTAGTGTTCTGGGTTTTAATAGTGATTGAAACGGTAAAATGCAAACCTAAATATATGGGGAGATGACCGACCAACAATGTTCAAACGTTTGTTCTTTTTCTCCCACAGGTGCAACATAGTTAATCGCGGCTTCGCAGGCACTTTGTCCTGCCAATTTAGCAATAACCCAGGCAGCTAAATATTGAGAAGACAAGCATCCCCCTGCTGTGGCGAGTTGGTTTTTAGCATAAAATGCCTGGTTAATGACCTCAACGCCTGATTCAACAAGCCAAGGTTTTGTAGTCAAATCTGTACACGCAGGCAACCCATGAAGTAATCCTAATGCAGACATCAGCAATGCTCCCGAGCATTGCCCCGCGATCAATTGCTTTGTAGGGTTCAGTTTTATTCGAGAAAGAATCGCTTGGTTCTTAGCAATATCACGAGTGAGCATACCGCTTCCAAACAAAACTGCATCGGCTGTGTTAGCAAATTCGAGCGCTTGTTGCGCAAATATTTTTACACCATTCATTGATGTGACGAACTCAGAGGGACAGCAAATTTGTACATTCCAAGCCTCACTACGCATTCGATTTAGAATACCAGCAGCGATAAATGAATCGAGTTCATTGAAGCCGTCAAAGGTGAGAATAGCAATGTTCATTGGATCCGCTTCCTTGGTTATTTTTTAAGAGTCCATTGTGCCTTTAGCTAGCGGAAATCTCCGCAAGCTTGGTATTAAACACCAATACTATAGACACATAAGTTACAAGTAATCAATAGCTTACTTGCGACCTAAAAGTGTATGCTATTGTTTGTTTCGCGTCCAAGACTGGTAAAACACACAAAGCTAATCACCAAAAACATTGATTTTTGGCAACTAGGTTGGAATACAAAGTAATACTGTATTTTGTCTCAAAAAAAAGCCACTTCACAGTCTAATGCTGCTTGTCTGTGTTTTTAGATCACAAGGCTTATAGTGCTATAAAAAAGTTAATTGCAACTACATTTATGATGTCCACAAAGAACCCACAAACTAAGGGAACTACAATAAAAGCTTTGTGAGACGCGCCATGCTGTTTACTAACCGCGGTCATATTGGCAATTGCAGTCGCCGTGGAACCTAAGGTGATTCCGCCAAAGCCCGAACAGATAACCGTTGCGTCATAATCTTTACCCATCAAACGAAACACGATCAAAATCGCAAACATCACAGAAATTAGAATTTGAATACTCATAACCACTGAAAGATAAACGACTAAGCCTGATAGTTCCCAAACTTTTAGGTCCATTAATGCCATTACGATAAACATGCCCAAGCATATATCTGATATGAGTGATAAACCTCTATCAGCCCCCTCAACATCTTGTTTGGGAAGTAGCTTGTTGATGCGGTTACCTAGGACAATACCAGCCATTAAACACGACACAAACAAAGGTAACTCTATGCCAATCAAGTCTAGACCTTGATTCAATCCGTAACCAAGCATTAGTGCCAAGTTTAGGCGCAGCCAAGCGTATAGTAAGCTGTAGCTATCAATCATTTCATGAGGCTTTGAGTAGGACTGGCCAACGTCTAGGGGTTTACTTTGGTTCCCGTTCAATTGGTATTTACGCATTAAATACTTCGCAATCGGACCACCAACTACGCATGCGAATATAAGACCAATGGTATTACTCGCGATCCCTAGTTCCATCGCATTCTCTATCCCCAATTTTTCAACGAAGGTAGGTGCCCAAGCGAGTGTAGTCCCTACTCCACCTATAAGAGATATTGAACCTGACATTAATCCAGCTTTAGGATCCATACCAAAGGCGCCTGCGACCAACATGCCAATGCTATTTTGTAATACGATGTAGAACGCAGCTAAACCAACTAAGATCAGCAATGGTTTGCCACCGCGTACTAATGACTTAATGTCGGCATTCAATCCCATTGCCGCAAAAAAATACAACAAAAGAACGTCCCGAACTTGCAGATCAAACGTAATTTTGACATCAAGAACGAAATAAATGAGTGCCACGACAGTGGCGCAGATGAAGCCGCCGATGACCGGCTCAGGAATACTGTAGTTGCGTAAAAGGTCGTACTTTGCCAGAGCCGTTTTACCCATAAACAATAATAAAATTGCTAGTGTGAAAGAAAAAAATCCACCAGCCTCCAAGGCGTCCATGGAATACCCTTATATAAATGAATGCAAATTGCTGTGAATGTGAATCGGAACCAATATGGTGGTGTGTAGTTAGGGCAACAATTGTGATGGGTAATTAGAAACAAAACTGCATAAATACATGCTCATCAAAGCAGTATGTAACAGCTATCGGATTAAATGATAATGAGTACGATAGCTATCATTAATAGAGTTTAAGTCCACCGGTTTGTTCGCAACTAACAATCTTTGAGTATTGCGAACAAACCAGGGTCTTAAACTCAATGCGACTACAATAAAACGTGGGTTGTAGCAAAAAACTGAGTCCAGATCCCATAGTGAACACCGTTATGTGTAGGCACCTGTAGCCCCGTATCAGCATTCAATAAACGAACAATATCGCCATCGCTTTCAATCACTAATGACTCGCCAGCAAGGGTAAATTGGTAACCATCATTAGCGCGTGCAAATTCTGGATCAATTGCTATTTGAGCTCTGCCATTATCGTATCCAAAAATTTCTGTTTTAACGTCCATTCGCGTATCGGTTAGGTCGAGTGTAGGAAATATAAACTTTTCACCTTGGGTACGTTGCATCTTTAAGGGTTCTTCAAACAAATCGAGAAGCAGCTTGTCAATCATGCGAGGCATGCCATATACAAACACCTTTGCATCGGGATACATCGACTTTGCGGTATCCCATTCCATTAATGTATTGGGATGTACCGTTGTAGCGTGGTCAGTAAACTCTGATTGCATAGTGATTTGCTGGATAGCGGTATCATTATTAACATCTTTAAAGATTAAGTTGTTATGTGCTTGTCCTAAGACCTGTAAATTAGGTTGTCCAAGCCCGTAATCGGTTTCCACAACCATAGGCAAATTAGAAAGCCCACAAAAAGTTATCGCATATTCAGTGTTCTCAGACTCCCAACCTGCAACATGAGGGATCTGTACATGGTAGCGTGGGAAAATACGCACTTCATCGTTAAGTTCAACCACATAAACGCGCTGGTCTGAATCAGGAATATGTTGGTCGGCCTCATCCACGTTAAAAAATTCAGCTGTAAACTGTTCAGTAGGGAAAGCTGTTGGCATTGCATAGGATGATGCCCAAAAGGTTATAAGAACCCCAACTGATGCTAAGGACATCAACTTACGATTCCACATTCCCCATTTTTCGCTAAGCAGCCACAAACCACCTAAAGCCATCAATTGTAAGACCATGTATAGACCTGCGTTTTGGTAATACCCCAACACCATGTCTCGTGGAACATTGAGAGATTGCCCTGGCTCGGTCATCAGCACAGCACAAAAAATTGCCGTAGCCGCAAGAGTAGCTGCGTAGACATTGAATATAATTTTTTTCATTATAAACACCTTGTTTAGTTGTTTGTCTTAATCAGAGTCGCCTGAAAAAAGACTATTATTTGAATTTCGGTCAACTTGGTTCCGCATTTACCTTGCTGCGAAAGCCATGTTTGATTTGAACAAATAGATGTTGTGGACTTTGAATTGCACTTAAAATCAAGATAAAAACAATATAACAAGCTACGCATCATGTTGCACAATCAACAATATGAAATAAATATATACCACTTATGTTGCACAGTCAACATAAATTAAATTCTTTAGGCCAACAGATCTCCAAGTGCTAGCCACGTTGATAAAACTATTTTTAATGTTTGGGGTCAGTTGTTGTTTAGATGTTTGAGATATTTGGTGGAGTGACTGTCGTTAAAGCGCAAACTTGTTTCAATGTTAAGCTGCGGCAGGTGTTATGGAATAAAACGGGGATTTAAACGAACATACAAAAACTGGCTAGGGTTAGATTTGATTCGCTAATGCCCTAACCTCGCTACTGCTTAGGCTACGAGAAGCGCGTTCGCCAACATCACACTGCAAATTACCTATTTGTTGACGATGTAAGGTTTGAACCCGGTTTCCGATTGCAGCGAACATGCGTTTAACCTGATGAAAACGACCTTCAGTGAGGGTTAATTCAACCTTGCGCGGCCCCAACACTACTAGTTTTGCTGGTAGTGTTAGCTTGGTCTCCCCTTGTAGCATGAGTCCCTCTTGAAAACGTTTTGCTGCGTTTTTGCATAGGTCACGTGATAAGCCCACTTGATAGGTTTTTTCACAACCATTCTTCGGCGAGGTCAAATTGAATGACCAATGACCATCGTCGGTTACGAGCACAAGGCCTGTCGTATCGGCATCTAAGCGCCCTGCGATATGTAGCTCGTCGACACGTTCTACATCGAGCAGTTTCAATACTGAAGGATAATTCTCGTCTACATTTGAGCAGATCATCCCTGCGGGTTTGTTTAACAAATAGTAGCGAAAGGGTCTGGGTTGTAGCACTAAATCGTCAAGGGTAACTTGATTAGTTTTATGTACTTGCAGACTCGCCTTTGTGGCAAGTTCGCCATTGACCAAAACGCGCTGGCTTTCTATCAAATCGCATGCTTGTGACAAGCTGTACTCGCTACTTTTACAAATATATTTATCTAAACGCATGGTATCCGTTGTTATCAAAAAGCATCGTTGAGGTCAGTAGATTCTCTCCTACAATCACCACATCAGCAAACTGTTACCCGCCTGTAGCGATTAATTTGCGGCTATCAATCGTAAAGCACGCCTTATCTAGGAACATATTGATTGAGCTAACTAAGCTTAGGTATCCAGCTCCAGTTTTAATACTCGGCATCCATTACCAAAAAGGGAATATGCATGAAAGCCAACAAATCATTTCGACCTATTATTGGAACAGTTATAAAACCGCCAAGCCGCGACCAAGCTAAGCCACCTTTCTTTGATCGTTATCTTAACTTGCCTACAGAAGACGTTAAACCAAGCCTAGAGAACAATCCTTGTATAAACCTAGATCCAAGAGATCCAGATTATTTGCGGATAGCTTGAGACTGTCCAATATTAAGCACTCCGGTGCGCCTACCTCCAAGAAAACCAGCAAAAATAGCAAAACCGGACTTAGTGTTTGCGGCGTTTCAAGCGTGGGCTACCAACAATGGCGAAATTCACCACGCATTTACCATTCGCAATATTGGAAATGCAGCCATTGAAATGGGTGTCCAGAATCAAGTTAGCGTTCAATTTTACGCGTCTTTAAATATGCTACTTGACCCAATGGACCACGACTCATACACCGGTGCCGGCGGAAGTATATTAAGAAATAGTGGGCAGTCGCAGCGCTTAGAACCGAATCAGGAACTCGACTTATATTGGCAGGCCAGTGGCGATGGCCGAGTAGACTATCGACTGTTTAGTTACTCGATTGGCAGTATCACCTTGGCAGATAACCACCCGAATAAAAATAGTGAGATCGTGAACAATAACGTCAGTGTTGCGGCTATCTTACTTAACAGCTAGCTTGATAATAACTATCCACTTAGTTTAGCCAACTAAAGGTGTAACAAAATGGATTTCAAACTTAAAAAACGACGTAACTCTAAGCAGAGTACGCCGTTGCTATTAGCCGGCTACAATCAGCGGCCGTATTGGGCAACAATATACTGCTCAAACTGATCGCACATCTCACTATCGGAACTCGCATTGCTTGCGAGCTCGCGCGCACCATCAACTACCCTGATGCTAGCATTTAGTGACGCAGCTTCTACAGGCGGGCGCTTAGCCAAGTTAGCAATTTTAACTAACTCTTTTTCCCAAGCTTGCTCAACACTCTGGGTACAAGCCTCGGCTAAATACTTAGCACTAAAGCCTTCACCCGTTAAGCTTTCAATGGTTTGAGTGTGGGATAAGCTGTTACCCGGTTTCCAATAATGCTCGGCTAACAATGGTCCAATCTTTGGGTTGTCACTTAGATAACCAAAGCGCTCGGTAAAGTAAGCGCGCGTTTGATATACAGCCATGTGCGCCAACAAATAACCTTGGTAGGAACACGCTGCATCATCAGAGAGTAAATGCGGAATCGCCATCAATGGCCGCGGGCTGCATTCCAAACCTAAAATGTTGAATTCACATTCTCGCGCTAATGCCGTTGCACGTTCAGCGCTTAGCTCTTGGTCGCTGAGTTCATATAATGCGCGCTCAAAATATGGCACCACCAAAATACTACGCTCTTGATAAGCAGCAAAGGGCTGTCTACTTGCGATCATAGCTTTGATAATACTGTCTGGAATAACCTCGCCTTGTTCATTTCGTGCATATTGCTTCAACCAATCAGCATCGTTAAGTAGGGAGTCACAAAACATGGACTGGGTTTCGGCGTAAGCCATAGACGTAGGTGCAAACTCTTGTGAAAAACACGGTGCATTTAGTTTTACATTAGCAAAGTGCGCCGCATGTCCGCCTTCATGGAACAAGGTATTGATACCATCAAAGCCACTGCCAACTTGATCAGGCTTTGCGTTACTGGTGAAGTTTACTTGTGCTGCAATCCATTGCCCTTGGTCAAAAAACGAGGGCACAGGGCCGTGGCAAAAACCATTTGGGTACTTGCCTTCTCTATCGAGTAAGTCTAGGCAAAGTTCGGCTCCGGAATAGTCGATATTGAGTCGACCAAATGACTCCACCCAGCGGCGCAATGATTTTGAGAATGGAACATATGGATCCAACTCTCGCATCACATCACCTGCAAAGCTGTAGTTAAAGTTATAGCCTTTAAGAGCGGCCAGCCCTTTTTCTGCGGCTAAATGCTTCAAACTATGTTGGTGTGCAGCGCGGGTGCGCTCTTCAAAGTCATCCAATATAGTAAACAGTGCCGAGCTCGACATGTTTTCCGTTTTTTCAATCGAGTAATCAAAAAAGTTGTTATAGCCTAGCGAGCGAGCAAAACGATTTCGAAGTTTAACCAAGTCTAAAAAGCCGTTGTTCAATAACCATTGTTCAAGTTCAACAAGTGCATTGTGAGCGCTTTGGCGCACCGCTTCAGAACTACTAGCACGTATGGTCGAAGCTAATACCGGCAGTGAGGCAGCAACTGACTCGCCATTCTCGTTGGTATAAAACTGTTGATGAGCTTGTTTTTTCTCAAATAAATCCGCTTCAAATTCAATCAGCTGACGCTTAAGTGTTTGCGCTGACTCTCCTTCAATGGCGTTTACTCTAAACATATTTAGCCAGCCATTAAGTCCTTGTACGGTCTGCTGTTGCTCTTGTGTATCAACAATAGATTGAGCCAATGTTATTTGCTGCTCAAGCTGGGGGATTTTGCTCGCATCGCTTACAAAAGCAGTCCATTGGGTTTGCGCCGCTGTTGAACCTTGGTGGTCATCACTAACACCCATGTAGGTTTGCCAAAAGAAATCTTCTTTGGTTCGGTGAATGCGCAGGTAATCCTGGTTGAGTTGATTGAGATAATCTGTAGCCGACATATAAATTTCATTCCTTGGCTTAGGTAGCCCTATGATTTGAACAAACGAGATGGTGGCCTGGGGCCTTAAACAAGCACTATTCTAGCGCTGAATCATTATTAAAGCAGCTTAAACGCCTAAGTTTATTCAGTTTTACATCCCTAATGTAATCACGATTAGAAGCGTAATTGCGGAGTGCGGCTGCTTGGTCAGTTTAGGTTTAACGAAGACTTTTGTGTATCGCATTCCAATGAGCGGACGAAAGCGACTTAATACAGGCACTTGAATGCCAAGCTCATACCAATCCCATTATATTTTTAGTCTTTTACTTGTTGTACTAAAACGCTTAGCTTTAGGAAGAAGTCGCGGCTATTAGCGGTCTAATGAAAAAGTTATGACGACAAGGTTGGTGTTTTAGTCAAACAATGGTTATCAATAAATTACTGTGATTGGTATCAGCACATCGATTCGGATTTTAGACTCCGGTTGACCAGCTACGATTTAACAATCAAGGTCTTTTGATAAAAAATCTTATCAACACCACGCATAGGGTAATCATTGTAGCGGCCAGCCTCTTTGAAGCCTAGCGACTCGTAAAACAAAGGTGCTTGAAAACTGTAGGTATCAAGGAATACATTAATAACACCCTGCTGATTTGCATCTCGCTGTGCAAGCTCAATCAGCTTTTTACCAAACCCAAGCCTACGAATCGATTCTGATATCCAAAGGTATTTGACATGCAGGGTAGTAAACATCAATTTAGCAATGAGTCCGCCGACTATGTCTCCGTGTTCATCACGAATAAAGTAGCCGACGCTTTTCTCATCAAGGTCTGGATGCATTATTCATAGAATCGGGAAAGACCATTACATCTTGACCTATCAATGTCATTCACATTTCCAAAGTAGTGCTTTGTGAAACCAATAGTCGATATACTTTGCAAGTATAGGAAAACAAACTTTCATCAAAAAAAAAAGAACCTATGAATTTAACAATAAGTTACCTACAATAAAAAATCACCTATACGCAACTAAGTATCTAAACTTAGTTACAATAGAATAACAATGGATGGTTAACTATGAATAAGTTGAAGATGAGTGCTCTTGCGTTGGGGGTGATTTTTTCCCAATCCGCCTTCGCAACAACTGACACCAATAAGCCTAATATTTTGGCAATATGGGGGGATGATATTGGTCCATTTAATATCAGCGCCTACAATCGCGGTGTCATGGGCTACCAAACCCCAAATATTGATCGCATCGCAAACGAAGGGATCCTCTTTACTGATTCATATGGCGATCAAAGTTGCACAGCGGGTCGTGCTGGTTTTATTCTAGGTCAGCATCCTATTCGTACAGGCTTAACTAAAGTCGGCTTACCAGGCGCAAAAGAAGGGATTAATAAAGCAGACCCTACAATTGCTGAGCTATTAAAGCCGATGGGTTATATGACAGGACAATTTGGTAAAAATCACTTAGGTGACCAAGATGAACATTTGCCAACCAACCATGGCTTCGATGAGTTTTTTGGTAATCTTTATCACCTGAATGCAGAGGATGAGCCAGAACACGCCGATTACCCTAAAGACCCAGAGTTTAAAAAACGTTTTGGTCCGCGAGGCGCAATTCACTCTTTTGCAGATGGCAAAATTGAAGACACCGGCCCTGTAACCAAAAAACGTATGGAAACCATCGATGAAGAGTTCTTAGGTGCTGCATTAAGCTTTATCGATAAGGCTCATACTCAAAAGAAACCTTTCTTTGTATGGTTTAATTCGACTCGTATGCATATCTGGACGCGCCTAAAAGCAGAATCAGAAGGTGTGACTGGCCAAGGAATCTACGCAGATGGCATGACGGAGCATGATGGACACGTTGGTCAGCTGTTAGACAAACTGGAAGAGTTGGGCATCGCTGAAAACACAATCGTTATGTATTCAACCGATAATGGTGCTGAACTACTATTGTGGCCAGATGGAGGATATACGCCGTTTAGAGGAGAGAAAAATTCTAACTGGGAAGGCGGTTACCGTATACCTATGCTGGTAAAATGGCCAAATAAAATAAAACCAAATCAAATATCAAATGAAATAATTTCATTACAAGATTGGATGCCAACACTGTTAGCCGCTGCTGGTGATGACCAAATTACCGAGAAGTTAAAGAAGGGCACAACTATCGGTGGTACTGAGTATAAAGTGCATTTGGATGGACATAATTTCTTACCACACTTTATGGATACATCTATACCTGGGCCACGTAAAGACTTTATATATGCATCGGATACAGGTGATATTGTAGCTATTCGTGATGGTGATTACAAAATGGTATTTAAAGAACAACGTGCACATGCACTAGCGACTTGGCAAGACCCTTATGTAGAACTCCGCGCACCCAAAATATTTAATTTGCGCATGGACCCTTATGAGCGCATGGATCATGAGTCAGAAGGTTATGGTAAGTGGTGGGCTGAACATATGTTCCTTATGGCTCCAGCTATGGTTAAAGTTGGACAATTTAAAGCTACCTTTGAAGAGTTCCCACAACGTCAAAAACCCGGTAGTTTTGTTCCTTAGAGCAATTGACGATTTTAAATAACAATCTCACAAGGCTGTTTCACCAATTGAACGGCCTTTTTTAGTGACGATAGGCAGTTTGAACGTTTTTGTTTAAGGAGAGCTTTTGAAGTTCTTACAGACTATTTTTAAATCCAGGCTAACCGTATTAGTCCTATTTACCTTACAAATCCATCCTTCGTTTGCTGGATCTGCTCAGTATATTTTTCCGGGTTTTTCGTCATTAGATAAAACTAGCCCAACTTACGCTGCGAATCTAAAAGCATTAATTTTGGCCGACCTTGTGCGTGTTGAAGGTGGAACGTTTAACATGGGTTCGGATCTACCCAGCGCAAGAAAGAGAGAAAAACCTGTCCACGAAGTAGAACTAGATACGTTCTATATTGCTAAAACCGAGCTAAGTCAGCAGCTTTTCGAACATATAATGGGCTGGAATTATAGCTATTTTGCCTGTGAGTTTTGCGCTGTAAACAATTTGAGCTGGAAAAATGCACAATCCTTCATTTTAAAGCTAAACACCATTACTGGATTAAAGCTCAACTTTCCAAGCGAAGCTCAATGGGAATTTGCCGCAAAAGGTGGAAACCAATCAAAAGGCTATACCTTCAGCGGTTCAGATAACATTGATGAGGTAGCGTGGAATGCCAATAATGCGCAAAAACGCAGCCGCGCTGTCGCTTCACTCAAACCAAATGAACTAGGCTTATATGATATGACTGGGAATTTGTGGGAATTTGTATTGGACGATATGAGCCGAGTTGCCTACCAGCATAGTGAGCTTAAAAACCCAGTCTATAGCATCACCGATGATTCAAGTAAAACGACCATGAAGGTAATACGCGGTGGAGGTTATGAGTTTTCTGCGGCCGAGTCTGAAGTGTTCAAGCGCGATGGGGCAACCAGCAATGTTCGCATGCCTGATATTGGTTTTAGGCTTGCAATGAATGACGATGCGAACTAAAGATAATTAATTTAAATAAATTTTGCGACACGTTTTGATTTTACAACATGAGGGATATCGAACATGAGCCTTGCGTACCAAAGCATCATTGCACTCGAAGAACAGCTAAATAAGTCGGTCATAGGTCAAGAAAACGTCGTGCGCGCCTTAATACTATCGCTAATCAGTGGTGGTCATGTCTTGCTAGAAGGATTGCCAGGAACGGCCAAAACTCGCTCAGTAAAGCTACTCGCTGAAAATCTAAATATAGCGTTTGGACGAATACAATTTACCCCAGACCTACTGCCCTCAGACGTCACCGGATCGGAGGTATATCGTGAAGTAAACGGCAAACCCGATCTCTCGTTTAAACCTGGCCCAATATTCAACTCGATTGTACTTGCCGATGAAATTAATCGCGCCCCAGCAAAAGTACAAGCTGCGCTCTTAGAAGCGATGGAAGAAAAGACAGTGACCGCCGCTGGCGTTACCAACAACTTACCCAACCCGTTTATGGTGCTTGCCACGCAAAACCCCATTGAACAAGAAGGTACCTATCCCCTGCCCGAAGCGCAGATGGATAGATTTCTTATGAAAGTTGAAGTCTTTTACCCGGATGCTGATTCAGAGCTGGATATCATTCGATTGGTGAGATCTGAAGAACAAGACGCCAAGTCTGATAATGATTCAAACCAAGCGCAGCCTCACTTCGATATCAATACTGTACTCGAAGGCAAAGAAGCGATAAAAACAATCCATATATCTGAAACCGTTGAGAAGTACATCGTTGATCTGGTGATGGCAACTCGCAAACCTGAACTGTATCCAAATGGTTCACTCAGTCGCTGGATTTCCGTTGGTGCGAGTCCTCGAGCTTCTATAGCTTTAGACCGCTGTGCCCGAGCCAGCGCTTGGATAGAAGGACGTGACTTTGTTAGTCCGGATGACGTTCGAGCTGTGATCCATGCCGTTTTAGGTCACCGAATTACCTTAACCTTTGATGCTGCGGCAGACAGTATTTCTAGCAAAGAGGTCATCAACGAAATTCTTGACCTGGTTGTATTGGCATAAGGATTTCCAATGGCCAAAAAAAGTCAACTAATACCAGGCGAAGACGACCCTCGTATTTACGCAGACTTTCAACGCTTAATTAAGTTTAAGTATATGAAGAACAATTTCACCTTAACGCCTTATGATAAATCTGCGGGCTTAATGTCAGGCCGGCATGTATCCAAATTTAGAGGCCGGGGCTTAAATTTTGAAGAGTTTCGTCATTATCAAGAAGGTGACGACATTCGTTCTATGGACTGGCGCGTCACCATGCGAACAAGGCAACCTTACGTTCGCGTCTATAGCGAAGAAAAAGACCTGCCAGTAGTATTGCTGGTTGATCAACGTAAAAGTATGTTCTTTTCATCTCAAGATACCATGAAGTCAGTGATCGCAGCGGAGCTGGCTTCGGTATGTGCATGGCAAGTTCTCAAAGACACCGACCGCGTGGGTTGCATGACCTTTGCTGATAACCAACACTCATGGATAGCACCACAGCGTAGTCAGCAAAACACCTTACAAATCATCCGAGAAATTGAGCAATATAATCGTAAGCTAGGAGCACTAGTACCAAACCAAGTATCCCCATCAGAGTCGCTGAATCATGCCTTAAAGCGATTAAATGAAATGAAACTCAAAGGGGCCTTAGTTCTCATGTTCAGCGACTTTAAAGGGCTTGACGAAAAAGCAAAAGCCCAACTCCAAGCCATTCAAAGTGCCAATGATGTACTCGGAATAAGAATCTCCGACCCTCTTGAGCATAAGTTTAAAGACTCACTTGAGTTCTATGCTACTGATGGCGATCATCAAGTTGCGGTATCCAAAGATTCATCTGAGCTCGCTACGCGCTATAAACAGTATGCTAGCTTGCAAAGAGAACAATTAAAGAAACTATTTACCACTAAATCCACTCCCTATATTGAAATAGGCACCGACGGCTTACACGTAAGTGAATTTCAATTGGCAATGGGGGGGAAATAGAATGTCCTCTAACAACTCCTTGCTTGCATCACTTATCGACCCGGTATTACCCGAAACCATATCGATGTGGCCAGTAACCCTAGGTTGGAAGGTTTTACTGTTACTGGGCATTTTAGTTGCGGCTTATTTATTGGTAAAAAAAATACTGTTGTGGAGGAGCAATCAATATCGAAGAGACGCGCTTAAAGCACTAACTAATTTGGACTCTCTACCGACCTTACAAGCTCTGGGATTAATGAATCATACCCTTAAGCACGCCGCCTGCATTGCTTTCAGTGCTGAAAAAGTCGCATCTTTACATCATGCACCCTGGCTCGATTTTCTAAACCAAACATCGCCCAATGAATTTGTAACACCAGTCACTCAACAATGGCAAGCTGCGTTATACGATCCCCGAGCCTGTAAAACAATCAGTGCCAATGAGCGACAACAACTAGCAGAATTAGCCCGCTGTTGGCTAAAACAACATGAGGTAAATCATGATTGAATTTGCACATCCTTGGGCGTTCATCTTGTGCATACTCCCTTATGCTGTATACCGATTTGCCCCCCCTTATCAGACCAAACAGTCGGCGGTGCAAGTTCCCTTTTTTGATGTCTTGGTTAATGTACTAGGCCTTAAGCCAAGTAAGGGAGCAACACAATTACAACCCACACTTTGGCAACGCGCTTCTTTGGGCTTTGGTTGGTTGTTGTTAGTTGTAGCAATGGCAAAACCTGTTTGGTTAGATGAACCACAAACACGCGATGTAGTAGGCAGAGACTTAATGGTGGTGGTTGATCTTTCGGGTTCTATGGCTACCGAAGACTTCAGCGACTCTCAAGGCAACAAAATATCACGGCTAGACGCCGCTAAAAATGTACTCAGCGACTTTAGCCAACAACGAAAAGGTGACCGTTTAGGTTTAATTTTATTTGGAGATTCTGCATTCTTACAATCTCCATTTACAGCAGATCACAAGGCATGGACCGATTTGCTAATGGAAACCCGCGTCGCAATGGCAGGCGCTGGTACGCATCTAGGCGATGCCATTGGACTAGGAATCAAAACCTTTAGAAAAGAAAACGATACTGCCGATACTGCGATCATCAGCGACGAGCAGACTGAAAAGCAAAAGGTGCTGATCGTACTTACTGATGGCAACGACACCAACAGCCTGGTGCCCCCTATTGAAGCGGCAAAAATTGCGGCCCAAGACGCTATTCGTATTTATATGGTTGCGATTGGCGATCCAGTCACCGTTGGCGAAAATGCCATGGATATGGACGTCATTGAGCAAGTAGCAACACTTACTCAAGGTAAAGCGTTTGTTGCCTTATCACCATCAGAACTTACTGAGATTTATCAAACCATTTCAGAATTAGAGCCGGCGCTTTTCGAAAGCTTTACCTATCAAGCTAAAGTATCAATACACCATATTCCAATTTTGATTTTGATGCTCAACTATCTAATTATGATGTGTTTTTATACCTTGAAACGATATGTATTAAAGGAAAAAAATAAAACGACAGAGGAGGCAAAGCATGGAATTTGAGATCATTAAGCAGTTTCATTTTCTTCGACCACTTTTCCTCTGGTTATTAGTCCCTGTGCTTGTTTTTATTTATATAAACTGGCGAAGCACTGAGAAGCAGCAAGACTGGATGAATGTGCTACCGGCGCATTTAGTCTCAGTGCTACGTGTAGGCGAAAGTGGTTGGTCTAAACAGCTCCCCCTAAAACTTGGTTTACTCGCCTGTTTTATTTTCATCTTTATTATTGCTGGTCCTGCTTGGCACAAACAAGCATCCCCCTTTGGTGAAGATGCAGCAAATATGATTATTGTTGTTGACGTTTCCGAGTCCATGTTGCAAAAAGATGTAGCACCCAATCGCTTGCTACGAGCAAAACAAAAAATCCTAGATATACTAGATTTACGTAAAACTGGGCAAACCGGACTCATTGTTTTCTCAGGTAGCGCACATATAGCAATGCCACTGACCAAAGACCAACAAGTATTCTCACCTTTACTTGAATCAATATCGCCTAAAGTGATGCCGCGAGAAGGGAAGTTTGCGCAATATACAGTCCCTTTAATTGAAAACATGCTCAAAGAAATCACTTCTCCCAGCACCATTTTGCTATTAACTGATGGAGTAAACGAAGCCAGTTCGATGGCATTTAGTAACTATCTATCAAACTCACCCAATCAATTACTAATTTTAGGTATTGGCAATGAAAAAGTACAAGCTGATATCCCCTATGAATATCAGACACTTAAGAAACTAGCTTCGGATACCGGAGGGGCGTTTCGTAGTATTAGTGCCGATAACGACGACGTAGAATGGGTGGTGAAAAAAGCTGAATACAACATGTTGATTAGCGCTGACAACACCATGCCTTGGGTGGACTCTGGTTACCCGCTCACTTTTTTAGTTGCATTGGTATTCTTATCTTGGTTTAGAAAAGGCTTTTTAGTGAAATGGTGCCTCATCATTGGATTCACATCGATATCAATGGCACCAGCCCCCGTTCAAGCAGCGCAATGGAATTTCATGGACCTTTGGCTTACAGCCGACCAACAAGGACAACTTTTGTTCGAAAAACAGCAGTACAGTGAAGCTGCCAATACCTTCGAAACCACCAGCTGGAAGGCCGCCAGTTATTATTTAGCCGGTGAATACGATCTAGCACAGAACTACTTTTTACGAGAAGACTCATTGAGCGCGAAATTTGGGGCAGCCGCGGCGTTGGCACATCAAAGAGAGTATGTTGCAGCACGGGCTATGTACCAAGAGATCGTTAGTGCTGACCCTGAGTTTCCAGGGGCGCAGCAAAATGCTGAGCTTATGCAAAGCATTATTGACCAAATCGATCAGTTTTCAGAGAGTCAATCCAACAACAACGAAGACCTATCAAGTAAAGAGCTGGGAGATGAACCCCAAACCAGCGAGGGCAGCGAGACCCAAGTAAGCCAAGAGCAGTTGATTGAAGAAACACTGTCTTCAGAGGACATCATGAATAATGAAGAGCTCAGCGAAAAGTGGATGAAACGGGTTGAGAGTAACCTAGAAACATTCCTTGGATCTAAATTCTATTATCAACTCGAAGACGGCAACGCGACCATGGAGTACAGCTCAGATGATAAAGCTCTTAGTGAATAAATTTATCTTACTGCTGATTATGTCGCTGCCTTTTCTAAGTGCTTCAGCGCTGACAATTTCCGACTTAGTCAACAATGAAAGCATCATTGCAAGCAGTTATGTCGATATTAAAGATCCCATTTCTATTGGAGGGGAAGTCACCTTAACTATTGATATATCTACCGATACTCAATTTGCACAGGGAACTCTAATTAAACATTTTGATCTCCCCAACGCAATCGTGCTTAAGCAAGGACCATTCGCGATCAACTCGGTGCTGCACAAAAACGGTAAACAGTATGTCAATCAGCTGTGGCAAATTCCTATTTATCCTCAACAAGGCGGGGATTATGTTATTCCTCCAATCGTCATAGAAGTGGGTGTCAAACACGGCGATGAAGTTATCAGTGGTAAGTTGCTTAGTGAGACAATCAATTTTTCCGCTTTTGTCCCCTCCCCTTATATGACAGACGAAAACCACTGGTTGGTTGCCGAAAATGCCAAACTGTCTGAAAAAGTGGTGACAACCATCGTTAATCAAACTGACAGTAGTGATGTGAAAGATCAGCAATCAGAGCCACAACTAAGCTCTAAACAATTGCATGTTGGCGACTCGATAGAACGTGAAATAACCTTAAGTGCTAATGGATCTCTAGCTATGTTGTTTCCATCATTGATAGAAACTGGGGATTATCAAAGCTCTGGTGCCCGTGTTTATATTTCCCCAAGCGAGTATAACGATAAAGAATCGCGCGGAGTTCGCACCTCCAATCACATCGAAAAAGTGACTCTAATAGCGGATAAACCTGGTGAGATCGTTCTTCCCACTGTGGAACTTATATGGTGGGATATAAAAAAAGAACGCGAAGAGCGCTTACAACTTGAGGCTCAACGTTGGCAGGTTAAGCATACCTTTGTCAGCTTCGTTACCATGTACTGGCATTGGCTACTTGCGTTGCTCTTAGCCATTATCACGCTAGCGTATATTAGCTACCGCTTGTGGCTTGAGTTTAAGCATAGAAAAGCAACCGGTACCTTACCGTTATGGTATCAGTTTAGAGTTGCACTTAAACAAAACCAAAAGGGACAAGCTGAAAGCCTTATTTATCGCAAAATGATGCTAAAACATAATCGTCTAACTCTATTGGATCCATCGCAAGATGACCTTTTTAAAGAAAAGGCCCTAAGCTTGCAACAAATCCGATATCAAAAAGCTTCGTCTCATAGTGTTAAAAGATCATTGCTTCGTTCACTTTGGGATAAAATTCGCTAAGGCCTTAAAGTTTTCGTTTTTAGCCCCAAAACTTAGCTAATGCTTTGATGCTTAAAGCAATTAAAATAGCTGGCAGTTTAGCTAAGTAGAACTAACCGCTGGCTAAAAGCACGTAGTTTCACTGATAACAAAGCTTAAAAGACATAAGGTTTACATCTAAGGTGAACTAAGACGATTGTTATTACTCCGCAGCCTATTCACGAGTAGCAAGTCCCTTTAGCTAGCCGCTAAACTATATTTTGTCTGAACTTCTGAACCCGATCAAAGTCCAAGTGCATCGCAGTTTAACAGTCTGAATTCGCTCTCATAAACCTCTTTCATCCAAGACTGACCCTGCGCATGCGCTACCCAAGATCTTCACTGTACAGACTTCACAACAAATTGATTTAGCTCATCCACAGTTTTAATGACATAAACATTCTTAGATGCTGAAAATTCGTTTAACCGAGACCTAAAGTCGTCGTTCCAGAATCGTGGACATAAGCGAAGTACTTTGTAACTCTGTAAGCTGCCTTTAAAGACTGAACTGCCATCAGGCCAGCCCTCTGGTTTTACCAACAACCCTTTAAGCAGGCGTTTAGTGACAAACCAATAGCTAACAAAATACGGTAGATCGATATAAATTAGAGTATCAGCTGCCCGTAAGCGTTTATCAAATGCAGCTAAGGGGCCAAAGCCATCAATGATCCAGCTTTCACTTTCTAATATTTGTTCATGGGCCGCGTCAAAGATATCGCGATCGACAAGGTCACCATTGTTTTGGTAAACGATAGAGTCTAGCTGATGCAGTTGTATGCCAGTTGCCAACGCTAAAGCTTTACTCATTGTTGACTTTCCGCTACCCGGTTTGCCAAAAACTGCTATTTTATTCATGTGTTTGCCTTCGTTTAAGTGGATCCCGTCAGGCAGATACAAAAAACCCACCTTAGGTGGTGGGTTTGATAAATAAAGCGCACATCAACATCCCACCATAACTATGGAATGATGATAATTCGAACTGGATTTTGCGCTACATTCATTTTCATTTAATCACTTTTATCTAAGCGGGGTTAACTGTCAAACTATTTGTATACAACTAAGCTTAAAATATCTAATAGCTGCAAATCACTTTGGCTAGCCATTACTTGTATATTCGATTACAAAGCAGCGTTCTATTTACTATAGGTTTTACCGCTATAACTATTCCAATAAATGCTTTTGCGTAGGCAGTTGATTAGTAATGTTTCAGTAAGGCTCATAACAAGGTCTGATAAGACTTTTGTGCAGTGATAGAGCGGCTTTAGGGGAACTACGGCGCAAAGACAAGCATGCGTAACAAGAGCTATAAGGCAACCCTAGGCGCTTACCGCCAATTTCTCAGACGGATGAAACTGAAAAAATATCGGTAAACCAGGTATCGAAAGCCTCAGTATCATTCACGGCACCATTTACCGTGACTAAACCTTGGGCTTTAGCTTGTTGCCAAGACAATACATTGTTTGCTAATGCTTCAAGTACATCGAACTCGGTAATCAACAACACGGTATTGACGCTCGACGAATAGTAAGCCTCTGAAACCATACGATTTCGACCCAATTGAAGTTGGTTATAGTGGCCTTTGATGGGTTCAAATATAATAAATCGGGTTTTATCTGGGTAAGTTTGACTAACCGCTTTGGCAAATGAAGTTAGTTTTATCGTGTCGAGTTTATCGGCATTGCCTAATGCATTTGATTGTCGAACAGCGATGACATTTTCAAACACTACCAATGAACCAGGTTCAGTAACGAAATGAAAGCCAGCCACATCGTGCAGAGCACATGCAAAACTGTTGAATGAGACGATAATAGTGAGCAGTAATAGCGGTAATGATTTCATAGTCGTTCGCAGCTTAGACTGACGTTAAATGATTTGAGCGGGTTAATGGACTTAAAACGCATCAATAAAAGAGCGCCATCATCACTATATGTGTGACGCTCTATTTAGGGTCTGCGTACTTCGATTAACGTACGATTAGCATTATTTCTTCTGGCGACATTGGCTTGTCAAAGAAGCTCATAAACTTACCAAATTCTTGAATACCGCCTTTTGCGAAAGCAAAGTCACCGGATTGTAGATTGCTAGCGATCACTTGCTGCGCATTCGGACCCGCAATCAGGATTTGATTTAGCACTGCTCGCGAGGTCTTAATTTGAACATCAGCTTCAGTTAGCGCTGTTTCATGCAACTGTGCAATACCGTTTCGAATTTCAATGGTGAACGACTCCTGGGTATCCACAAAGCTGTAACTAAGTGCCATTTCAACATCAAGGGTCTGTTCTGCAATTAACGTAGCGGTCATCATGTCTAAGATTTGATGACTCGGTAGTGCGGTCAGTACATCAACCGATGCAAAACTAATCAACTGAGAAAAGTCACGAGTTCCCTCAAGTTCAGCCGCAGCATTTAAGCCCCAGTTACGCCAGTTAATGTTTACTTGATCAGCTGCCCAAGCTTTATAAGCAGTTGCTTTAAGTTGGCGTGCTTCCATGTCGTCTTTATCAATGGTTATTGGATAAGACAATATTTCTGCTGCAAATGTATAGTTCTCAGCTTTAATTGCCGCTTTTGCCGTAGACATAATGTTGCTACGTCCGCCCATGATTTCAACAAATGCTTTTGCACGTTGCTCATATGCCATTGGCTCTAGTTGCCATGGATCGGCTTCAAAAAAGCCATTGTAGCCTACGTAAATCTGACGAACCGCATGCGCGACAGTACCGTAATGCTCGCCTAGCCACGGGTGTTGTGCTAAATGGCTAGGTAGTTTCACTACTTCAACCAACTCATCTGGCGTCAAGCCTTTGTTCATATAACGAATGGTTTGGTCATGGGTATATTGAATTGCGTCGCGGTAAGCCGTTAATACGTTGGCAACCGCTTCTTTGCCTTCAACCGGGCGACCATGGGAGTTAATCATGACTTCAGTATCAAACTGACGCATGGTATCAATCCCTTTAAACCACATTGCAGGATCGCGGAACTTTGTTCCTCGGATTGAGTGAAGATTAGGAAAGTTTTCGCCTTGAAGCACTTCTGCTGCGTGCAGGATTTTTTGCTTTGGCAAGTAAACAACCACTTCGTCTTTGGTTTCTGAAGGGACATTTACAATTTCCAAATCTACGCCTGCGATTGTGATGTCTAAGCGATCTTTTAGTACCACATTTGGTTCTATGAACGAGATATCACCTTGCATAAAGCGTGGGCCTAGTCCGTCATTTACCGTACCGTGCTCGCCTTCGTCAACATGTTTGGCACCGGTATATGAGGTTCTATGACCAAATAGCGTGCCTAAGTTTGAAGACCAATTGGCAACCGCTGCAGTTAAACCTTCTTGCGCAATAATCTTAACCGCACCAGACTCTACCTCTTCATCGCTTACCCAAGCTCGAACCCCAGAGATATGATCAATATGGTTGTGCGAATAAATAATGGCTTTTACCGGCTTATCGGTAATCTGACGGAATTGCGCTTTCACTGACTCGGCCATTTGCACCGACTCACCGGGATCAACGATGATAATACCGTCATCACCTTCAATCATCACTGGCGTATCAAGACCGAAGCCATAACCTAGGTAGACATTGTCATCGATCTGAATAATAGCCTGGTCCATCTTGCGACCGTGCTTAGTCAAGGTTGGATGAACATGATCCGATGCTTGCGTGTAGGCCAAAGACTCGCCCGTTTTAGACAACACCTTTATCCGCTCGCCTTTACCCCAAAATAGGTTCGATTCATGTTCAAAGAGAACATCGCCTTGGTAGCGGGCATCAAGATCGATATTTTGATATTGAGCAGCAGAGCTGGTTTGAAGTTCTTGGCCAATCCTTGACGTAGCATGTGTGTGCGCTGTACTTGCTGAAGTAAATCCAGATGCCAACAAAGCACTCGTAACCGCGAGCGGCAATGTCATTTTTTTAAACAAATTAGTCATGATGACGACCTTAGGTGTTGTATGAAACAATTGAGAATTATCTTAAGGTCGATAGTAGGTATCTTAAGCCTAGCAATCCATAGGCTAAAACGATTTCGATTCATCGTAATTACGATACTTTAGAAGATTGAAAATTTAATGTTAACTAGCGCACTCGTTACCTAACATAAGTACAAGAAAGGGGTAAGGAAGATTAGGTGGGCATTTAAATTCAAGATCAAGTCTTTAGAAAAACCATCCGAATATAGTAAACTAAAAAACACATCGTATATCCGATGCCTTAATCGCAACTGCTGAGCCAAATACGAGTGCCAAGTCCTATGAGCAACGAGATCCCAAACTTGAACCTGTTGGCAGTATTTGCAGCGGTTATGGAGCAAGGTAGTTTAAGTAAAGCCGCTGAACACTTAGCGACCAATCAGTCGACGATCAGTACTGCCTTATCTCGACTAAAAAAAGAGACCGGTAAAGAGCTGTTTGTTCGAAGTGGTCGCGGCGTGGTTCCAACGGCCTATGCTTCCAACCTTTTTACCCAAATTCAACCTTCTGTTCAGCAACTTAGCCAAGTGTTTCATTCACTAAAGGATTTTGACCCAGGCAGATCTACCCGCAAATTTGTAATGACAGCACCCGAGCACCTGCAATGGCTATTACTGAACCACTTTGAAAACAAGGGCAACAAAAACATTAGCCTAGAGGTTTTTGATCAAGCCGATGACGACGAAACACTCTACCACGGCCTTCTCACCCAAAAGTTTGATGTCATGGTGGATATATTGCCGCCCAATCATCCAAATATTGAATCTATCCACTTGTTCGACGGCGAATTTGTTATCGCGTGTCGGCAAGGTCATCCACGTATAAAAGGCGCATTAAGCGAAGCTCAATATATGAGTGAGACGCACGCGGTACTAGAGCGCACCAGAGACAAAATGCGCTCTCTGGCGCACTATACCGACATTGACACCAGCAAGCGGAAAGTTGCTTATCATGGTAAATCATTGTTCAACAATCTACTGATGTGTAGTCAGTCTGATTTTATCACCGTTGTGCCTTTGTCCATGGCCTTACAGTTTGAAAAGCAATTACAACTTCAAGTCTTTAAGCCGCCCTTTAACTACAAAAAGGTATCTAACTACCTGATCTGGTTAAAGCAGTTAAATCATGACCCTAGCCATCGTTGGTTTAGAACTGAGTTAGTTGAAGCCGCAAAGCGTATCGAAACTCAAATGCTTAATGCGCTATAGCTAGCATCTATCGGAAAAATGCCTGTGAATTTGAGCCGTAGTCCCCAACCCATTCGCGAGCTTGGTCAAAACTACGCCCACTTACCGCATATTATCCACACAAGAAAGCACGACGTAGACAGCGGAAAATACAATGGTAGTAAGGCGTATCCGATAAACTAACTTGCTCCGTACGTGGCCTTGGCATCACAGAACCATTATTGATGAAGTAGGCATTTAAGCCTAGACCATCATCCCGTGAGTGCCACTATTATTGGGGTTTTGTTATTTCCTATTGCTATGGAATTTGGATGTATCCACTCTTAACAGTTACATTATAAACAACTGTGACCTGACTCTATCCCCCCTCTACGTTGCTTTTCATCTAACACGCTTATAATGTAATAAAATGACTCCGTTAAACCAGAAATTAATGCCACATATAGAATCCAATGCGTTATATCCCATGATAAATACATCGATAAAATCAAAACGCTTTGACAATAGAATGTTATTTTACCTGTTACATGATTTACCGAATAAACCCAAATGTTTAGAATAGATTTGCTAACAAGAAATCGAAGTAAGTAACTCAAAGAAAATAATGAAATGAGTAACAGGGAAAACCCGTTTAAACTGTCAGGTAAGAAAACAAATAGGCCCACAGCGCCAGTAAGGTAGCTACAGGAATCGCCCAGGATATCTAACTTAGAACCCAATTCAGACTGGGCATCTAGTTTTCGCGCAAGAAATCCATCTAGAAAGTCTGTCAATTGCATCGAAATGAGAGTAATAAAGAAAAGTTCATTTTTTCCATTTAATGCGAGATAGATTCCGGCAGGCATCATAAAAAAACGGAAGCTAGAAACTATATTTGGAAAATCCTTAGTTGTCATATTTTAACCCCCATCATGTAAAAAGGAGCAGCGATGGCGGAAGCTACAATTAGACTATCAAACCGATCTAAAAAACCACCATGGAATGGTATAAACTCACTAAAATCCTTCACGGAAGATTTCCGTTTTAAATATGACGCTAATAAATCCCCAGCTAGAGCAGCAATTGCTATTGTTGTGATCATCAAAACCCCAAGGATGTTCACATCCATCTGCCTAAGAAATAAATACCCTATCATTACACTAAAATACCCGCCTAAAAACCCCTCCCACGATTTGTTTGGGCTAATATTTTCCGCGATAGCATTTTTACCAAAAGCTTTACCAAATAATTCACTAAAACCATCTAGAGCGAGCACTAAACACAATACTATTGTTGCATCATAAGTAGCGCTTATATAACCAAAATATACGAAAAAACACGACAATATCATGAAGAAAGAGATCGAAGAAATTTTCATACTATTTGTCAAATCTAATGCAAGTATTTCAATTAAACCAACTAGGCAAATAAACAGGCAAATCAAAAAGTATAAATCTGAATAAATGGAAGCAATAAACATCACTAGTGACATCAAAAGATAGACTGAATATTTTCCTCGCATAGTAAGCTTAACTTCTTTAGTGCCATCTTTACTCAAAAACCAAACACCAACGCCACCTAATGCAAATAAAAAAATAAACCTTAACCACAATTTTTCTTCCATAGCATAAAAATCCCTATTTAATTTTGACTGTCGACCTAGATTTATTATTAAGACAGCCATAATAAGTTAAACGCATTATTATTATTAACAAGCATTATCTAAACAGCCATAATAATTTGATACATCACTACCTCAAACATAATCATCCTTTTCGACTCCGGTTACCCACGCTCTTTACAACAAAATTGTTAGTTCTAGTGAATTTAGTCGCTTTTGCTAAATCACAGACAGCACCAAGCCAACCTATGTGAGTAGGTGCAAGATGAACATCCAATATAGAGGAAGTTAAGCGCTGTTAAGTAGCCGTTTGGCTGCGCCCATGCCATGCAGGCGTTGGTGTTTATGCTCTCTTTTGTAGAGCAACATACTCGCGCAATTACCAACCACCCCGCCGAACTGCTGCTCTAAGCCTGTCGTAAGCGTAAGCCAACTGTTTTGGTCGATGTTTAAACGGGCTAAGATTGGGCTAAGGTTAGCACTAATATACCCGCGCTTATCCTGACGGATAGCTCTGCCGGTTAAATCAACGAGGGTTAGATAGTCTTTAAGCTCAAATGGCAGGCCTTTGGGCATGTTATTACGAGGGTTACCCACGAACGGATATAAAGCTTTAGGCTTTAGGCTGCTTAGCTTGTTTGGCCTGTTTGATTCGCTGTTTTACACTGGTGTGGTCAGAGCTTTCTGGTTTGTCAGCTATTTTCGCGCGTACCGGGTTTAAATCGACGTAAGCCATACAGGCCGTAAGCGCGGCTTCATCAAGTAAGGCTTGGGATTTGAACCGACCTTCCCAAAATCGCCCGGTACATTGGTCTTCTTGGTTGGCTTCGCGAGCGATATATTCGTTCAAATGGCGCATAAACCAACTTAAATCGAACAGTCGTTGGCGATAGATTTCGGCAGTATCACTCACGGCCTGCAGTTGCACAGCATCAAGCTCTGATTGTAAAGTTGGATTAAGGTAGCGCTGAGTTAACAGGGTGCCTTTGTGTAAGCGATGCCAACGCTGCAGAACTTCGTCCATCGACCATTGCTGAGCTTTCTGTTGATCCACATGCAACACCAAATGGGTGTGGTTGCTCATCACCGCATAAGCACAAACATCTATAGAAAATATGTCAGCGAGTTTAAGTAGGTAATCCTCAACCCATTGCCGTCGGTGCTCAAAGCTGCGCCCACTTACTTCGTCTTCACCACACAAGAAAGCACGACGCACACAGCGCGAGATACAGTGGTAATAGGGCGTATCCGATAAACTAACTTGCTCCTTACGTGGCCTTGGCATCATAGAACTCTTATTGATGGAATAGTCACTTAATCCTAGACCATCATCCCACGAGTGCCACTATTATGGATGTCTTGTTAATTCTTCTTCCTATTATGGGTGTCTTGTTAATTCTTGGCATCTCAGAACTATTATTGATGAAGTAATCATTTAAGCTTAGATCATCTTCCAACGAGTGCTACTATTATGGGGGGCTTGGTATTTTTCGTTTTAGGGCAAAACCTTCTCAGAGCGAAAGACAAGCGACGACAAACGACGACAAAAAGCATTGAAAAGTTTCAAAATTTATTGTCATTGTTCTAGTCTTTATTGTCGAGTTCCTATCTTTGAGGGCCTTGCAGCATCCATCGACTTTAGTTGCGCTGACTATCCTGGACCTGCTTTTGGTATTCAGAGTTCATATAAACACTCATGAACGCTTCTAATTCTAGGATTTCTGATGTCAGCTCTTTAGGTGCTTGATTAATGTACACCAAAAACAACTGGGAACATCCATGTAGTAAGCTAGAGTTAATAGGCGAAGTACTGGTAATTGTTCTGCAAGGGATTAATAGTTGCTGGGCTGAACCAAGTTCTATTCGTTTTTCTAGCGATTGCATGTAGTTCGCGATTTGACTCATTTCTTGTTGGTTGTGTCTAAATGGCGCTTTCGGTAGGTTGATATTAAGGCTTTGAGAACCTTTGTTGCTTGGATCTACCGAAGCAGATCCAGTCGAGGGCTGTAGCGATCTTTTTGTGCCCATTGGTTTGTATTGTGCCAATACTTTTTGAGCGCCTTCGATAATAGGTGTTGCTACTTTTTGTTTGGTGGATTCAAAGTTATAGCCACTATTCTTAGGAGTGCTTTCAATTACGGCCTTATTGAAGCTTTGCCAAGTCTTGTACATGCCACTTTGCATCACAAAATCACGCAAAATAGGGTTTTCACAATTTTTTGCGGATAACGAATAGCTAATCGAAGCTTCGACATTTACGCGATGTTGATGGGTAACTTCATTGAAACGACGGTGAGCTTCTTGGCAAAAAGCCAGCGAAATATAAGCTCTTTCTAGGTCGTTGTACATTTTGTTGTACTGTGGATGGTCGAGGTTTTTGGCTAGATGGTTTTGAATACCGCTCATATGTTTTACTACTTCGTCGTTTTGGCGATTAAGAAACAAACGTAGTTGTCTGTAGTCATCCGGTTTGTTTTTAATGAAAAGTCCTACAGCACTGTTTAGGTATTGGGCGCGCATTATTTGAGTTGCGGATTCTATAGTTGCTCTCGCAGAATAGATTGCAGTGCAAGATAGAGTGACAGCTATTAGCATGTTAGTAATGATGGAGCGTGTATTTTCCATTGCAGAATATCCTCGAACGTTGAAATTACTCTTGCCAGTTCTGTATATTATTAATCAAGGATAGCTTACAAATGACTCTACGATTAAAACTAACTAGTGGACTTCTCAGATTTTGGACTTTCCAGCTTTCACTAGACAGCTTAATAATGAGAAAATGTAACTCTAAATCTCAATTGATGAATCTTTCTGATAGATCTAACTAAAGCATTTTGGGGCAAAAATGAGTTACCCACCAACCGCCATCCATGGCTCTACCACTACCAGTTTTCTTTCACTTTATTATCAACCTGAATATTAATCTCGGTTGGGTTTTTGGCCTCTTCAATTAAGGCGTCCCCTACTTTGCTTTTCAGTTGATTGTCTCCGGCTGCGTTGGCTTTGCGAATATCAATCTCGGCTTGTTTGGCACTAACTGCTGTTTCCGCCAATTGAACATCGGTGTCGATGAAGTCGTCAGCTCGATTAACCCGGGCGCTGCTCATGGCTTTCTTCTCGTCCAAGGCCATGCGGCGTTCTTCAAGCTCAAGTTCGAACAAGCGGTCTTCCATTGTTAGCTTGCGATTTTTATCCGATAAGGCCTCTGCGTCGAGCTTTTGTTGTTGCATTTGCTGTTGTTGTTGCGCTGCCAGTTTACGACGCGCTTCTTTTTCTGCGGCAGCCTTAGCTTGCTTGCGCTGCTGCGCCAGCTTGTTGTTTTCGGCTTCAAGTGCGCGTTGGCGTTTGGCCTCGGCGGCGTTGCTTAATCGAAGCACTTCAGCTTTCTCTTGCTGGTGAATGGCACCCAGTTGTGATTCTAAGTTGGCAGCTGCGTTAAACGAAAGCATATAGGCAATGGCTGCAAGCCCTAGTTTATTTGTCATCTACGCGACTCCTATTTCTAATTTAATCCCAAGATAAAGTCTGCTTACGATGCGCTATCGCTAGCTAAACAAGCGTTGTTAGGCTGAATACGGGTTTCGTTACGTACCGTTGTAACCAACAGCGCAACCCCATTTTTAAACTCACACATGGCGCCTACTTGCGCAGAAATGAAGGTCTTTTTGTGTTTTACGGTTTCAACTGCGCGTTTGCCATCCACAACGGTTTCAATGTCTTCGATAACTTCTTGGCGGTAGGTAAGCTGCACCCCATCGACCATGGTGGTGTCTTCTACCGTTGAGCCAATCGCAGAGCCAACCCCTGCACCGGCAACTCCACCGGCTGCCGTGCCATAACGTGAATTAGACTCACTACCGGCAGCAGCCCCAACTAGCGCACCAATGATGGCGCCAGCCATTTGTGCATTTTCTTTGTTGGCACTGTTATCAACCGCAACCTTGGCCGGCAAAATGGCTACAATTTCAATGGTTTTAGCTTCAACCTGGGTATTGATTGCATCAACGTTGTAGGAGTCAGCACGATGCTGTTCGCCGGTTGCAGCGCAGCCGCTGAGGCCAAGCACAATAGCGCCAGTTATGAATGTGGTACGGATGGATGTTTGCACGGTGTGTCGCCTTTATTCGCAAGATTAATATTGCGTACAAAGTAAGCGTAAGCCCGCTTTTGAGCAAATAATTATGGGCTTGTTCTATTCGATTGTTTGATAGGTTATAAGTTGACAGATGCTAAGCGATCCCATATGGCGTAAGTATTTACACAGCTCATGACATCGCTGTGCTTAGCCTTTGAGCAGCGCTACGGCATCAAACCATAGCGCTGCTTATTTTATGCAGATTCGGGACTATTGATAATGGCTAATGAGCCATCAACATGGGTGTCACGTTGCGGGTACGCCACGACAATTTTGTTTACTTCAAATAGCGATGTTTGTAGGAACCAATATATTAATAACGCGCCATGCACAAAACTCAATGTCTATCGATGCCTTATTTACTAACGAAGGTAAAAAACACTTACTAAAGAGTCCAATGACACTCGCATTACGCATTTTTCATTATAGCTGCGGTATATATTTACAAAATGTATTCGAATTTGAAGACAAACTAGAAAATTTAGAAGATACCTTCCAAAGTGGCGGCAACGACAAAATGATGCAAGAAATTACTTTGTATCGTTCGCGGCTTACTAAGTTGAAACGTACCTTTAATTACCACAGCAATATAGGGGCTTAACTTAAAACACTAGTTGAAGATGAAACATCTATCATAAATCAAGCGGAACTTCATACTGTTATTGATGTTCATGAAAGGATAGAACGCCTTCTCAGTCTTTCGCAAATGCATTATGATATTTGCAGCGATTTAGTAAATGGTTATCTTTCAGTGACTTCGCATCAGCTTAATGCCACTATGCGGGTACTAACAGTGATCACGGCCATTTTTATTCCATTAGGATTTTTAGCCGGTCTTTATGGCATGAATTTCGAATATATACCTGAGTTAAAGCTTACACATGGTTATTTCTACCTGCTTGGCTTTATGTCTATACTCGCGTTAGGTTTAATAGGCTTATTCAAAAAAATCCGCTGGTTGTAGATTAAATATTAGTTGTATCTAATAATAAAATTCAGAAATATAAGTAGCGTGCCCATTTGGAACGCTATTTTTTTGGTTTAAAAATATAGTGTTTTGACATGGCTTGCTTTAATAGATTTACGTAAATTAAGGCTTTAATTACTTAAGGATAAGTATCATATGATTACCAATCGGCTAGCTTATGTTAGCAGAAAAATATGCCTAACAATTTTATTATTATGCCTACCAACAACGAGCATTGCTGCTGAATCAAGTAAAGTATTCCATAGTGTATCGCTCGATTACGATGCTCGTCTTATCGTGGTACCTTTTAGTGAAGAAACCGACAATAATCACTACATCATTAGTTTCGATGGTCTTGAAAAATACTTACCCATGCAAACTGGCTTATATGAGAAACAACGAATCGATAATAGCCAAGAATACCAATACCAGTTAATCGATACGCCGCTTACACATCTTCGAAGCAATCAAGGTGGAACCCTCATCGATAGCAACTGGATCGACACTTATCGTGTCTATCTTCCTGATGGCCTAAAGTTTGACGTGGTCTACGCTGGCGAAGCAGACATAGTTAAAGCGCGTAATATTCGAGCGTCCTATGCTTTAGAGCAAGGACAGTTTGAAAGTAAAATAGCAGCCAAGCGCGAAGTGGCCAAAGCACAACTCGCTTTTGAAGAACAATGCCAACACAGTGTTGAAATTAATCTCAACTGGAAACAATTTGCTGACGCCGGCCAAAAGGCATTGCCAGGACAATTTGCTAAATCTTTGTTAGCGTTGCAGCAGATTTGCGCTATTGACGCCGACTATAAAGAGGCAATCCAAGATATCAGTAAAATCAGTGTGCTAGCTCAAACTCAAGGCCAAGCACAAAGCATTGAGCTTAACGCAAATCAACTTACCTTTAAGCTAGTGGCTAATGCCGCCAACGTGCAACTAGCAAGCTTCCACCATATTCTAGATTTACTATAGAACTCCAAATAAGGACATTTGAATGAAACTCAAAGTAATTGCTTTAGTCGTGCTTCAGCTTACAGCAAGCTACGCATATGCTGGTGTTAAAGACAAAAAAGCGATACGTGGCGCTGATGAAGTGCTCATTGAAAATGTAGCCAAAACCCAAGCTGCCTGTGGTAACGCTGTTTTAGAAACAACCAGTGACTGGGCTTCTTTTGAAGCGATGATAGAATCAAACGCCGACGTTCTCGCAGATAAAAAATATCAAACCCAGTGGATCTATAGCCAAGCTGGCGAACGTAACGCAGCTGTACTTGAAGCTTTAGCTAAGGTTTGTGCTGATGATGCGGATTACAAAGAAGAGATAGCAAATCTCAGCCAAGTAATCTTTGTTTCCAAAGCCGACTTCACCGATACATGGTCAGATCTTAGCCTCGAAGGCAACACTTTAACGGTTAACGTTGGCCACTATATGACGCGTCGCAGCGACGACTACATTAGCAAAATCAAAGCACTATACTAGCACTAGTAATCTTAGGCTCCCATGATTGGGAGTCATGTCTTCGATAAACTCCCCTCCTCCATTTAGCCCTTTTTTTGTTGTGCCAGAATGCTGATATTTATATGTGCATTTACTAATTCATAATTTATTTAATCATACAATACTGAGAACTGGTTCAAGTTTTTAAAGGCTCGTTGCTGAATGCTACATCTTTGTAAGCACTATGTAGCGCGGATCTCATTTCTTTGATGAATTTTTCACCTTTGCTTGACCTAGCCACGCGCAATTACCATATTGTATTGTAAATACACATGGTACTGATGTTGTGTTTAAGATTGACGGGCTAAGAGAAACGTCGTTATTGCTATAGATACTCAAAGGATTGAAAATGAAATCGTTTAAAAAATCATTGTTAACACTAAGCGCGGTCGCCCTTGCAATGGCAAGTGCCGCATCAGTAAATGCAACCGAGTGGAAAGGTTGGAACATTCATAAAGCTGGCTACCCAAATACCGTTGGTATGGATAAATTTGCCGAGCTAGTTGCTGAAAAATCTGGTGGCGACTTCACGATTAAAATGTTCCATGCTGGTGTACTAGGTAGCCAACCTGATGCCATTGAGCAAGTTCGTATCGGTGGTTTAGAAATTGCCAACTTCAGCCTAGGACCTATCGGCCCTATCGTACCTGAAGCAAACGTGCTTTCGCTTCCATTCGTATTCAAAGATGTAGACCACATGCACCGTGCTATGGACGGAGCTGTTGGCGATACTATTAATGCAGGCATGGAGAAAAAAGGTTTAATCAGCTTAGCTTGGTACGATGCTGGTGCACGTTCTTTTTATAACTCTAAAAAGCCAATCATGCAGCCAAGCGACCTTGAAGGCATGAAAGTTCGCGTAATGAACAACGAGCTTTATTCTGGAATGATTAGCTCTTTAGGCGGAAACCCATCACCTATTGCTTATGCAGAAGTATTCCAAGCTCTAAAAACCGGCGTTGTTGATGGTGCTGAAAACGGTTGGCCTGAATATGAGTCAATGGGTCACTTTGAAGTCGCTGGATATTATTCATTATCTCAGCATTTGATCATTCCACAGTGTTTATGTGTGAATGCAAAAATGTACCGAGCGCTTTCAGAAGAAGACCAAGCGATGCTTAAAGAAGCAGCCGTGGAGTCCGCAGCAGTACAACGTGACCTTTGGAAAGCACGCGAACTATCTAGCCGCGCAATTGTTGAGAAAGCCGGTAATAAAATCAACGAAATTCCAAACAAAGCCGAGTTCCAAGCAGCAATGCAGCCGGTATACACTAAGTACCTTGGTGATAACCCAGAACTTAAGCCTTTGGTTGAGTTAATTCAAAGCACGAACTAGAAACATATAAAGTAACACGCCGCTGCCCTCGCAGCGGCCTTTTAGTTTAAGCATTACAATCAGCATTTACATTTTGTTTTTGTTTCGGGCAATCCACATACCGTTTGTAAGACTGTAGCCGCGTAGTTTGCAGCTTAGGTAAATGAACTATTTAAGATGATTGTTTGAACTTATGGCTACGCTGTAAATGATTTGCTATGGATGGTTTTCGATGTCTCAGCAACACATACCACAACGCTCCAAATATGATACCTTTTTAGACGGTTTAGCCAGTTTTAGCATGGCGATTGCCGGCTCCGCACTGGTGGTATTAACCGCTACTTTTGGTTGGTTGGTATTTGGCCGTTATATACTAAATTCAACCCCGACCTGGGTTGAGCAGTCCGCTTTACTGCTAGTCGTATTGATCGGATTTTTGGGTGCCAGCGTTGGTATTCATCGCCAGACTCACCTTGGTGTTTCGTTTTTTAGAGACCGAAGCCCAGTTTGGCTACAACATATTTTTGATCTTATTTCACAACTCTCACTTGGTATTTTTGGCTACGTGATGATGGTCAATTCCTACGAGTTGATGTTGTTTAAATGGGGGTCTGATATTCCTTTACTTGGCATTCCTGAAGGCGTGCGCGCCATTCCAATTATGCTTTGCGGTGGCTTAACCATGCTTTATTCAATTGGGCATCTTATCCATCTTCTTCAATTCATTGTTTCTTCAAACAAAACAGACGTAAAGGGATAGTTTCATGGGTTTGTTTTTACTTATGGCAGTATTTGCCATCGGCGTTGTTATTGGTACCCCAGTTGCGTTTGCCTTGGGCATTGCAGCAGTATCCGCGTTCGCCTATGAGGGTTTACCACTTCTAATTGCCTTCCAACGGATTATTGCGGGAATTAGTGTTTTTTCACTGCTTGCTATCCCATTCTTTATTTTTGCTGGTGAGTTAATGTTTCACGGTGGGATCGCGGTGCGCCTCGTGCGCTTCGCATCTTCTGCTGTTGGCGCTGTTCGCGGCGGCTTAGGCATTGTGAATGTCATGTCTTCGATGCTGTTTGGTGGTATCTCAGGCTCAGCAGTGGCTGATATTTCAGCGCTAGGTTCAATTTTGATCCCAGTAATGAAAAAGAAAGGTTACGACGAAGATTACGCGGTAAACGTAACGGTTACCTCTTCTATTGCAGGGATCATGATCCCGCCAAGTCATAACATGATTCTGTATGCAGTTGCAGCAGGTGGGGGTATATCGATAACCCAGCTATTTATGGCAGGTGTTGTTCCCGGCGTAATGATGTGCTTAATTTTAGCGCTCACCGCCTACTTGGTAGCCGTTAAACGTGGTTACACCGCCGAAAAATTCCCTGGGTTTTACGCGTTGTTTGTTCACTTCATAGTTGCTTTGCCTGGATTAATGACAGCGGTGATTATTGTTGGTGGCGTACTCTCTGGTGTTTTCACTGTCACAGAGTCTGGAGCCTTTGGTACTATTTACGCCATTGTAGTCACAGTGTTTGTCTATCGCGCTTTAACTTGGGAAAAGTTTAAACTTGCGGTACTCAACTCGGTGAAAACCACGGCAATGGTCATGGTATTGATAGCCTGTGCGGCAGCCTTTGCCTACATGCTCACCTATTATCAAGTACCAAGTTTGATGATCGAATTTTTAACCGGGATTTCAGATAATCCTATCGTTATTATTTTGTTGATCAATCTCATGTTGCTAACTCTGGGTATGGTTATGGATATGGCAGCATTAATTCTTATCTGTACGCCGATATTCCTACCGGTTGCTCAAAGTATTGGGATTGACCCGCTACAGTTTGGCATGATCTTAATGATGAACTTAGGCCTAGGTTTGTGTACACCTCCGGTTGGGGCTTGTTTATTTGTGGGTTGCGCCGTAGGTAATGTGCCCATGGAAAAAGCAGTTAAGACTATATGGCCATTCTACGCTGCTATCTTAGTTGCGCTAATGCTAACCACATTTTGGCCTGCGGTTTCACTTACCCTACCCAATTACATTGCTGGGTTGTAAAGGTTTAATCACCATAAAAAAACGCGCTATTAAGCGCGTTTTTTTGTATCTAAGCCGCAGCCACTAACACTACGAACTACTTTACAATCAAACCATACTCTTTATCGAGGATATCGATAACATCTTGACGAGGAGTGTCGCTGATCTCAATTTTGCGACCGGTAATTTTTTCAGCAATACCAGTGTATACCCGTGATACTTCCATCAGTACCGATTCTGGTAATAGATTGTCAGCGGCAAGTGCTTGACGCTCTTGCATACGGTCTTTATTCAACAAAATATCTGGATCTGGGAAATGGTTTAGCAGCAACTGGCGGAAACTCTCTTTCGAGTTTTCAACCACTTTACCGTTACGGTATTGTTCGCCATCCCAAATACGTGATGAATCAGGCGTACCCACTTCATCCATATAAATGAGTTTCTCTTGGCCCTTAGCGTCTTCTACGTAACCAAATTCGAATTTGGTATCAACGAACACCTGGTCAATTTTCGCTAACTCGTTGTGAATGACATTAAAGCCTTCTGTTAACAAACGCTCATACACGGCGATGTCTTCAGTGCTTCTAAAGTTAAACGCGGCAAAATTATTAGCAATGTCGTCACGACTGATGTTTACATCGTCAACAGCAGGAACGCCAGGAATACCCTCTAAGATACCTTTAGTTGAAGGTGTCATGAGTAGCTCAGGTAGTTTTTGATCTTTTTGCAGACCTTCGCTTAGCTCAATACCGCAGAAGTTACGTTCGCCTTTACTGTACGAGCGCCACATAGAACCGGTGATATATTGACGACATATCGCTTCAATCATGACTGGTTTAGCTTTTTGTACAATCCAAACCAGAGGATGAGGAATATCAAGAATATGACTATCAGCCAAACCTTGTTGTTTGAAGCATTCAAACCAATGGTTTGAAATCGCATTGAGTGCTGCACCTTTACCAGGTACGCCCCGCATGCCACCCTCTCCTTGCCAAATACAATCGAAGGCAGAAATTCGGTCGCTAATTACCATTATTGCCAGTGGTGCATCTGCTGCCACATCATAGCCGCGCTCTTGTATCAAGCGTTTACTATCTTCAGCATTCAACCAATAAACAGAACGAACTTTACCACTATGAACTGCACCATCAGTACGAATTGGCAGGTCATCATTAACCGCTAAAACCTTATCGGCAAGACTCATCTTCAAACATCCCTCGTTGCTTTAGAAAATTGCTGTCGGATATTATCAGAACTAATTCGCTTAATCAGCACTTGTGATCTGGATCGCCTGAAAAATGTCCTAATAGCACGATAAAAACCGATAATTCTGGCTTTATGTATTACAAATAACTAAGATTATACGATTGTTTAGTAATCGAACGATAATCACATGAAATTGTTTCTGCTGTGTTTTCTCCCAATTATTGGGGTAATCATACCAAGCTTAGTTAAAGGGTTAGGCCGAAGCCAAATAGCCTTTTTTACCGCATTATTACCAGCTGCTAGTCTTGCACTTCTATTGAGCGAGATGTTTGCCGTCTTTGATGGTGCAGTTATATCCCATCAAATCGCCTGGGTAAGTTCTCTAGGCTTAAATTTAAGCTTACGTTTAGACGGCTTAGCCTTTTTGTTTGCGGCGCTAATCCTCGGTATTGGTTTGCTTGTCATTTTATATGCTCGCTACTATTTAAGCGAACGCGATAACATGTCGCGTTTTTATAGTTATCTTATCCTCTTTATGGCAGCCATGTTGGGCGTAGTGCTCAGCGGAAACTTAATCCAGATGTGGTTCTTCTGGGAAATGACCAGTATTGCCAGCTTCTTGCTGATCAGCTTCTGGACCCATAAGAGCGAGGCACGTAAAGGCGCGCGCTTGGCCTTAACCGTGACCGGTTTAGGCGGTCTGTGTTTATTGGCTGGGGTTATCCTTATTGGCGAAACTGTGGGTAGCTACGAACTTGACGTGGTACTTAACGCAGGCGATCTCATCCGAGCTAGCAGCCTATATCCAGCAATATTGGTACTTGTCCTACTCGGCGCCTTTACTAAGTCTGCGCAATTTCCTTTCCACTTTTGGCTTCCTCATGCAATGGCAGCTCCAACCCCAGTAAGCGCCTACTTGCACTCTGCTACCATGGTAAAAGCCGGTGTATTCCTGCTCGCACGCATGTATCCAGTGCTTTCTGGTACTGACATGTGGTTTGTTTTAGTCAGCGCAACTGGATTAATGACCCTATTGTATGGCGCGTATACCGCGGTCTTCCAACACGATCTAAAAGGACTGCTTGCCTACTCAACTATTAGTCATTTGGGACTTATAACCCTGCTATTTGGGCTTAATCGCGATATGGCAGCAGTGGCTGCTATTTTTCATATTATTAACCATGCCACCTTTAAAGCTTCGTTATTTATGGCTGCCGGTATTATTGACCATGAGTCAGGCTCGCGAGACATGAGAAAACTCAATGGCTTGTTCCGATTTATGCCAATAACCGCCACCCTCGCGATGGTGGCAGCGGCAGCTATGGCTGGTGTCCCCTTACTGAACGGATTTCTATCCAAAGAGATGTTCTTCACTGAAGTGCTAGGACAACGCACCTTAGGAGCAATTTCCTGGTTAATACCGGTGTTGGCCACCGTTGGTGCAGCGCTTTCAGTAGCATATTCACTGCGTTTTATTCACGATGTATTCTTTAATGGCGAGCCACGGGACTTACCCAAAACCCCGCATGAGCCCCCACGCTATATGCGGGTTCCGGTGGAAGTTTTAGTAGCGATGTGTCTTTTGGTTGGTGCTTTCCCAGCATTTACCATTGGTTCGCTGCTCAATGCAGCCAGCGAAGCGACTCTCAACACCCCTGTACCTGAATATAGCTTAGCGATTTGGCATGGCTTCAACATACCACTGCTGATGAGTGCCATGGCTATTATTGGCGGCGTACTTATTTATATGAGTCGTAAACAGCTATTTCGATTCCAAGCTAGCTTTAAGGAAATTAACGCCAGCGAGATTTTTGACAAGGTCATATACCAAGTTCAACGTGCGGCGCATGCAACTATCGATTGGATAGACAATGGCAGCTATCAACGTAGCGCCTTTATATTATCGGCATTTGCTTTGGTGATGTTGGCCATTCCAATTTCTCATATAAGCGAACCGTTAGACCGTTTAGCCCATACTGAGGCACAAATGCCTGTCATTGTTGGCAGTATTTTGTTGATATTAGGCTCTTTAGCAACCGTTCTTGTCAGTCATAAACGAATCATAGCCTTAGCAATGCTCTCGTTAGTTGGATTAGTTGTTTCTATCGCCTTTAACTTCTTCTCGGCACCTGATTTAGCCTTAACTCAAGTGTTGGTCGAAGTAGTTGCAATCATCTTGCTACTACTAACCCTATACTTTTTCCCGCAGACCACACCTCGCAGTGCGACTGGTCCGGCAGGCTTCGCCAGAGATATTTTGCTCGCATCGACCATTGGTGCAGTAGTCGGTACGGTTTGCTTACTCATGTTGACCTATAACGCGGAATCTGTTTCGCAGTTTTACATCGACAATGCAAAAACTGGCGGTGGCGGCACCAACGTGGTTAACGTTATTTTGGTTGATTTCCGTGGTTTCGACACGATGGGAGAGATACTAGTTCTCGGCATTGCTGCGCTAGGAATATACAAATTGATTGCGCGTATGCGTTTGTCTATACGAACTCGTGATGCGCAAGGCCGCTTATGGAGTGAAGACAAACATCCAATGATTTTGTCGGTTGTTTCTCAAAGCTTGTTACCACTAGCGTTGCTGATTTCTGCTTATATCTTCCTACGCGGTCACAACTTACCTGGTGGCGGTTTTATCGCAGGCTTAATCACCGCTGTTGCAATGATTTTGCAATACTTTGCTCATGGTGTCAGTTGGGTGAGCGCCCGTCATAAAATAGTATATCAAAGCTTGATCGTCAGTGGCTTGATGATAGCTGTGCTAACGGGGCTAGCGCCACTAATATGGGGTTATCCGTTCCTAACTTCTTGGTTTGACTACTTCACGTTACCAGTAATAGGTAAATTTGAACTGACCTCAGCCTTGGTATTCGATTTAGGTGTTTTCCTTACTGTCGTAGGTTCAACCATGTTGATTCTTTCGAATTTGGGCAAACTTACAACCAATCAACGCTTAAAAGTGGAGCAACAATAATGGAAATCTGGTTTTCAGCCGCCGTTGGCGTTGCAACAGCTTGTGGTGTGTTTCTAATGTTGCGTGCACATACCTTTACTTTGGTTATAGGACTTACACTACTGTCTTACGCGGTAAACTTATTTTTGTTCGCCAGTGGCGGACTCACCACCGATAGTGCTGCCATTTTGGGAGAGAATACAATTACTAGTGACCCGCTGCCACAGGCCTTGGTGCTCACCGCAATTGTAATTGGTTTTGCCATGACAGCATTTGCATGTATTCAAGCCATGCGCGCTCGTTCTGATAGCGGAAATGACCATGTTGACGGTAAAGAACAACAAGAAAGTTCAACTAAAACGGAGGCATCGTAGTTCATGCTTCAAGATCATTTAGCAATATTACCGATTATCACGCCCATGCTTATGGGCATCATATTGTTGTTTGCGCGCCTGCGTGAAAACATCAATGACCAACGCGTCATCGCCATTTGTGGTCAGGCCATAGGCTTACTAATTTCAATTGTCTTGCTGCGTAGTGTACTGCTCGATGGGCCGATTGTTTATCAATTGGGTAATTGGCAGCAACCCTATGGTATTGCCTTATACGTTGACCAACTAAGTGCTTTGTTAGTACTGCTAACCAGCTTAGTCGCATTTTGTGCGCAAGCTTATAGCTGCGCTGGTGAAGATAAAAATGGCGCCTTCTTTCACCCCTTAATGATGTTCCAGGTTGCGGGTATTAGCGGTGCATTTTTAACTGCCGACATTTTTAACCTGTTCGTATTCTTCGAAATACTACTGATGGCGTCGTATTCACTAATGATACACGGCGGGGGCAAAAATAAGGTTCTGGCTAACTCTCACTATGTATTTTTGAATCTCTTGGGTTCTTCAATATTTTTGATTGCTCTTGGAACCATTTATGCAGCCTTTGGCACCTTAAGCTACGCAGATTTATCACTAAAAGCGCAAAATATTGAAGGCACTCAACTGCTGCTAGCTCAAGCGGGAATATTCTTGCTGTTTGTAGTCTTTGCACTTAAATCAGCGATGCTTCCCCTGCACTTGTGGTTGGCCAAAACCTATAGCTCAACTAGCGCGCCGGTTGCTGCCTTATTCGCGATACTCACCAAGGTAGGTCTGTATTGTATTTGGCGTATCCATGGCGTGGTCTTTGGTAGTGGTGTTGATCCGCTTTCAGCCCCCGTTTTGCAATGGTTAACGCCTCTAGCACTTCTAACCTTAGCATTGGCTGCTGTTGGTATATTGGGTAGTAAAACACTGCGCCAATTGGCCAGCTATCTAATTATTGCATCTGTCGGTAGTTTACTGCTGGTTATTGCTCAACATAATCCGCAAGCAAGCGCAGCAGGTTTCTATTATTTGATTCATAGCACATTGGCTGGATGCGCAATATTCTTACTCGCCGGCATTGTGGTGCGTCTGCGGGCCAAAGCGCAAGATCGCTTTGTGAGTACACGTGCTATGCCATCGTCGGGTTTATTAAGTTTTCTATTTTTGGTGATAGCTATTGCGATGATAGGACTACCGCCGTTATCAGGCTTTATAGGCAAAGCACTTCTGCTCAAAGCCACCATGAGTAGCAATTGGATGGTATGGAGTTGGGCTCTCATTCTAATTAGCTCATTTGTAAGCCTTATTGCAATGTCTCGCGCGGCAAGTTACTTATTTTGGAAAGCCAGTGGCGAGCCTGCCGAGGGCGATGTAGTACATAAACTTGAGCTCATTCCATTGTTTGTTATTTCAATGCTTTTATTAGCGTTAGTCGTGTTTGCTAATGATGTTGATGGCTTTACCCAAAGCGCAGCTCAACAAATGCATGCTTATCCAATGCCTGAAATGATTGGCCTTAAAGGAGCGCAGTAATGACTCGATTATTTCCAACGCCCTATCACAGCCTAATGCTGTTTACAGTTTGGCTACTACTTAACGGTTTCGCAGCTGCGGATCTATTATTAGGTGCTTTCTTTGCAATTGGTATACCTGTTTTGGTTGCACCCCTTTGCCCCAAGGAACCGGTTACCAATCAACCAATAAAAGTAATTCTGTACTTTTTGCGCCTACTACTGGACATCGTTAAAAGTAATATAGATGTAGCTGTTCGCGTTTTACAGAACAACAAAACCCTTAAACCAGGAATGATTGCGTACCACTTGGAGCTCAAAGGCGACTTACCCTTGACAATTCTTAGTAGTACGATCTCATTAACTCCGGGGACACTTAGCGCTGATTTTTCTCGAGAAAAAAGTATTTTGTACGTGCATGTACTGCATCTTGAAGATGAGCAAGCCATTATCGACAACATTAGAAACCGATACGAAATGCCACTAAAGGAGATTTTCAAATGTTAGCTTTAAGTCTTCAATTCGCAATAGCCTGTGTGTTTATCTCATTGCTATTAAATGCTTGGCGCTTAATCATTGGTCCAGAAACGACCGACCGAATACTGGCAGTTGACACCATGTACGTAAATTGCGTGGCCTTGATTATCATGTTTGGGATCCATACTCAAAGTGATGTTTACTTTGAAGCAGCGGCTCTAATCGCCCTGCTCGGCTTTATTAGCACTGCGGCATTTTGTAAGTTTTTGCTGCGCGGCGACATCATTGAATAGGTTATTTTCATGCTAGAAATTATTTGTAGTGTATTACTTATTATTGGCGGTTTGTTTATCTTTCTGGGCTCATACAGCATGGTCAAGTTGCCAGACTTTTACACCCGTTTGCACGGACCAACCAAAGCCTCAACTTTAGGTGTTGGTTCTATCATTTTAGCTGCGATTATATTCTCAGCTATCAATGGCGGCATCTCTTTAAAAGAGCTGATCATCACACTGTTTTTGTTTATCACAGCTCCGGTAGCGGCGCATATGTTGGCCAAATCTGCGCTACATATTCAAGTCAAACAACGCAAAGGCAGCATTAACGACGAACTTTTTGAAAACGCTAAGCAACAAAAAGATAGTCCAAGCGATTAAGCGATTAAGCGATAGTAAAACTAAGCAACTAAGCCCTGACTATAGACTCGATTACTATAGGTAAGGGCGATGTTGCGATTGTCTTTATGAGATTGCGCTAATCCCACATGCACCCAACCAGAGCGCGGTTCCCCTTGCCGGTAACACTCTAAGATTAATTTGTCGTAGTCTAAGTTGTCACGTATCCATGTCGCTAACTCTATATTACTAATACCTGGGACTTCAATGTCGACAGCTCTTCCCAAACAGTGCTTTGAGTTAGTTGAACCTCCAATGTGTTTATACCAATCACAGTAATTTATTGATCACTATTATTTGACTAAAACACCAATCTTGTCGTCATAACTCTTGTCATTAGACCGCTAATAACCGCGACTTCTTCCTAAAGCTAAGCGTTTTAGTACAACAAGTAACAGACCAAAAATATAATGGGATTGGTATTATTGAGCTCTAGTGAGCGATAGCCGCTATTGGGTTTGAAAGCCTGTCCGTAATGTTGTCTTACTGGTTCAAGCACCTCTGTACACAAACGTCTAAGCTTGGGGATCAAATCGGCACTGGGATGGTTATCAATACCTAAACGCTCAGCCGTTGGGGAATCGATCAGTTCAGCCAAAGCAAAATGTCGTGATAACTTGTCCCTTTGTAGTATTTGTCGTATCCAAACCAGCGGCAAAAACTAATTTATAGACTCTCAATCAGGTTCTGTGGCTTTCCCTGTGCATAGGCAAGTACATTTTCGAAGGCTTTTTTGAAATACAACTCGTAGCTGTTGGTTTCCACATAACCAAGGTGTGGCAAGGCCAGTACGTTAGGTAAGCCAAGCAAGGGCTCATTACTTAGCATAGCAGGCTCATTTTGGTAGACATCCAGCGCGGCACGTTTACTTGGGCTGTCAGACAAAACCTCAAATAAAGCTCCTGGCTCAACTAACTCTGCACGACTGGTATTCACAAATAAGGCGTCAGCTTTCATCATAGCTAAGTCCGTGCGTTGTACACAAAATTCGGTCACCTCGTTTAAACGTAGGTGCATACTTAGCACATCAGATTGGCAAAAAAACTCGGTCTTGGATTGAGCTGCTTTAAAACCATCCGTAACTGCTTGCTGTCGAGAACGCTCACTTCCCCAAACCATGACCTGCATGCCAAAGGCTTTAGCGTAGTTAGCAATCCGCTGACCGATTTTGCCATAGCCCCATATTCCCATTGTAAGCCCATTTAAGCTCCTACCTAAACCAAGGTCATGAGTTTGCTGCCAAAGCCCACTCTGAAGCTTTGAGGCGTAACTAACAAGGTTGCGAGAGGCCGCCATGATCAAGGCCCAGCATAGTTCCGCTGGTGCGACCGGCGAGCCTATACCTTCGGCTACATCTACACCGTACTTTTGACAGAGTTTAGGATCGATGTGCTGACTGATTTTTCCGGTTTGACTTATAAGCTTTAGACGAGGAAGCGCAGCCAGCATGGATTCACTAATCGTGGTACGTTCACGTATCAACACTAAGGCCTCTACATCTTTAAGTTGGGCTATCAACGCTTGCTCGGTGTACGTTTGGCTTAGAACGGTGGTATTATGTTCGCTTAACAAACTAAAACACGCCAAATCTCTTACGACATCCTGATAATCATCGAGTATTGCAATTTTCAAAACAAAGTCCTTTCACCAAACTACTTTAATGAGACTTAATCCTACACGGTTTATCCAATCAGCCCCAGCCCTTGCCTTTCGTTGCGGCGAGTACTGCAGCTGGTAGATTTGTGAAATTTTAATACCAGTCCCACTAATTTTTTAATCAGCCTAGTCGATTATAATCACTTATATCAGCGTCAAAAATCTTGTCATTAGGTCAACTAGTAACTGCGCTTTTTTCCTTGATCTAAGCAATTCTATATACGACGAATGACGACCAACTAATTAGTAGGAATGGTATAAGTAAAAAAAACGCCCCTAAAAGGAGCGTTTTTTACATTAAAGGCAAAGCACTATTAACTCTCAGTATTGCCTCTAGTGGTGTACTCAATTTCGCTTTTCGCACGAAGACTTTGCAACAAGGCTGCATAACTACCTTCGTTTTGTATTTGCGTTAAACGACCGGCAAAACTACGTTGTAGCAATTCGTCAACTTCACCGTCGGTACTAACATTTTTAAGTTGAATAACCACGCTGTCGCCATTGAATAGTTCAGTGGTACTAAAGCTTGGTTTACCATCACTTGGCTTAGGCATGGTAAACGCAGCTTGGGTTAAGCTTGGTTCAATGCGATCGTTTTGACGTTCAAGTTCAGTCGCAAACTCAATACTCAAGACATTTTCAGCAAGAAGGTCGCTAATATCATCGCCAGCTTTCCAAGACTGCTCTAGGCTAGCAGCCAATTCGGCAGCTTTTTCAGCAGCGATTTGTGAAATAACCGCTTGTTGTACTAAGTCCTTAACTTCATCAAAGTCTTTTGCCCCTGCTCGCTGATGAGCAGTGACACGCAATACCACACTTTGATCATCCCCAACTTGAATCAGGTCTGAGTTTAACTGCTCTTCAATAACATCAATGTCAAAGGCCACGCTTAAAACTGCGTTATGAGCTAAATGCTCCGGAGCATTGTTACGACTTAAGCCTTCAATGGTTTTCACTTCAAGACCTAACTCAGTGGCTACGTCTGCTAAACCATCTGGTAGTTCAAACGATACTTCGCCTAAGCGTTGGCTCACTTCATAAAATTTATTCAAGGCAAGCTCTTGCGCTAAGCTTAACTGAATTTGCTCACGAACGGTCTCAAGATCAGCGACAGTACTTTCACGTTTTTCGATAAGCTTTATCAAGTGGTAACCAAATTCACTTTTAACAACGCCAGAAATTTGTCCAGCATCGTTCAATGCAAAGGCTGCGGTTTCAAACTGTTCGTCCATAACACCAGGCTCGAACCAATCTAACTCACCACCATTTTCTCCACTAAAGCTGTCATCACTTTCGGTTTTAGCGAGTTCAGCAAAATCTTCACCAGCTTGTAAACGTGTTTCAAGTGCCAGTGCCGTGTCTTCTTCAGCAACTAGAATATGCGCAACTTTGATTTCAGCACTACGCGCAAATTGATTTTGATTTTCGCGGTAATAATTTTCGATGTCTGCTTCGTTAACTTCTATATCAGCTAGAACATCATTAAGGGCTAGGTTGATGTATTCGATATCAACACTTTCATCGGTCTGGAAAAAGTTAAGGTTATCGTTGTAATAGCTTTGTAATTGCTCATCACTAGGCTCAGCGGTGCTAGTAAAATCGGCAGCACTAACCCGAACAAAATCAAAGTCACGCTTTTGCTGTTGAATGTCGGTGAGAAGCTTCGTTTCAATAGGCAAAGCAAAGTCACTGCTGAATAACGCAATTTGAAGTTGAGCTCGCGTAAGATCAGCACGGACAGATTCGCGGAATTGATCAACACTCATATTTGCGCGATAAAGCAAAGCGAGGTAGCGGTCATTATCAAACTGACCATCAACACTAAATTCAGGCATATTTCTGATTTCAAAGCGCACCTGATCATCGCTGACTCTTAAACCTAGGCTCTCTACTTTTTGGTCGATCAATCGTCGATCAATCAGTTGGTCTAGAACATTGCGACGTAATTCTTCGATATACCCTGGGGTAGCGGCTAACTGGGCAAAACGATCGCCGTATTGCTCTTCCATTTGAGAGCGCTGATTTTGATAGGCTTGATCAAACTCAGCTTGGCTAATGTCTTCACCATTAACTGTTGCCGCAATTTGCGCTGTAGGCGCTGCGATGTAGCTACCTATCCCGGCTAGAGCGAACGACAAAATAATCAATGCCAATATGATTTTGGCGAGAGGGCCTTGACTGCCTTCGCGGAGCTTTTCCAACATGTTTGTTAACCTATAATCCTAAAAACTACAAATACTCTAACAGTAAAAAAGCGCATCAAAGATGCGCTTTCTGGTACCTAATAAACTTCGGTACACAACGACTTAGTCGTTAACAGCATCTTTAAGTGCTTTACCGGCTTTAAATGCAGGTACTTTCGCTGCGGCGATTTGGATTTCTGCGCCAGTTTGCGGGTTGCGGCCAGTACGTGCTGAACGCTCACGAACCAAGAAAGAGCCGAAGCCAACCAATGAAACAGTATCACCCGCTTTGAGTGTGTCTGAAATTGCATCGATGAACCCATCAAGGGCACGAGTCGCTGCTGCTTTTGAAATGTCTGCTTGCTCCGCAATTTTATCAACGAGTTGCGCTTTATTCACAATTATATCCTCTTGTCCTTTTGTCGAAGCTACTTAATGTGCCTCGAAAATTGTAACGACACTTAAAGTGCTTCTTTATTATCTTTTACTGATACTCACCTTTCACATCCATTATAAGGTAAGGCGTATTAACTACCAGTAAGCGGTATTATACCAGCCCCTAGGCTATAGTTAGCGGGCAGAGCTGGCAAGTACTATTTGGCACTATTGTTCACATTTAGGGTTGTTTCAAACTTTTGCATCAATGCTGAAGGCTTCTGGTGGATGTTCAAGTGCAATTTCAAGCACTTCGTCGATCCACTGCACTGGTTTGATGCTTAAATCACCAATCACATTTGCAGGAATCTCCTCCAAATCTCGCTCATTATCTTTAGGGATAATCACGGTTTTGATGCCACCACGATGCGCTGCAAGTAATTTCTCTTTTAAACCACCTATTGGAAGTACTTCACCACGCAAAGTTATTTCGCCCGTCATCGCAACTTCAGCCTTAACCGGATTTCCAGTCAAACTTGAAACCAACGCAGTACACATACCAATACCGGCACTTGGACCATCTTTTGGTGTTGCCCCTTCAGGTACGTGAACATGAATATCACGTTTTTCGTAAAAGTCTTCTGCAATACGAAGTTTGTCAGTACGTGAGCGAACCACTGTCATCGCCGCTTGAATGGACTCTTTCATGACATCACCTAGCGAACCGGTAAAATTGAATTTACCTTTACCGGCAACCGATGCAGTTTCAATGGTGAGCAACTCTCCGCCAACCGAAGTCCAAGCCAAACCGGTAACCATGCCAATACGGTTGTTTTCGTCAGCTTTACCGTAATCAAAGCGTTGAACCCCAAGATAATCTTTGAGGTTAGCAAGATTAATTGCTACATGTTTGGTGTCTTTGTTGAGTAAAATTTCTTTTACCGCTTTACGGCACAATTTCGAAATATCACGCTCTAGACTCCGAACCCCCGCTTCTCGGGTGTAATGACGGATAATACCTAAAAGAGCACTATCGTCAATTTCGATTTCATGCGCTTTAAGACCATTTCGCTTAATTTGCTTGGCTAGCAAATGCTGTTTTGCAATGTTTAGCTTCTCGTCTTCGGTATAACCAGAAAGACGTATGACTTCCATCCGGTCTAATAGTGGACCGGGTATGTCCATTGAATTAGAGGTAGCGACAAACATGACATCACTGAGGTCATAATCAACTTCTAAATAATGGTCATTAAAGCTATTGTTTTGTTCTGGATCTAAGACTTCCAATAATGCAGATGCTGGGTCGCCGCGCATATCCGAAGACATTTTGTCTATTTCATCGAGTAGGAATAGCGGGTTTTTTACCCCAACTTTAGACATTTTCTGAATCAATTTACCCGGCATGGAACCAATATAGGTTCGACGGTGTCCACGAATTTCAGCTTCGTCACGCACGCCGCCAAGCGCCATACGAACGTATTTGCGTCCAGTAGATTTTGCAATCGATTGACCCAACGAGGTTTTACCCACACCAGGAGGCCCTACCAAACACAAGATGGGTCCTTTCAACTTATTGACACGGCTTTGTACGGCTAAATACTCAAGAATGCGTTCTTTTACTTTATCCAAGCCATAGTGGTCTTGATTAAGGACTTCCTCAGCTTTGGCTAAATCCCGTTTGACCTTCGAGCGCTTAACCCAAGGTACACCAAGCATCCAATCCACATATCCTCGTACGACGGTGGCTTCAGCTGACATCGGTGACATCATTTTGAGCTTATTTAACTCTGCCTCAGTTTTGATTCGAGCTTCTTCAGGCATCTTAGCGTCGATAATTTTTTGAGCTAAGACTTCAAACTCGTCTTGTCCATCTTCCATTTCACCGAGTTCTTTTTGAATAGCTTTCATTTGCTCATTCAAATAGTACTCGCGCTGGCTTTTTTCCATCTGCTTTTTGACTCGCCCGCGGATTTTCTTCTCCACGTGCAAGATGTCTATCTCAGACTCCATCATTGCCATGAGGTATTCAAGACGCTCGACTGTTCCTGCTAGTTCAAGCACTTCTTGTTTGTCATCAAGCTTGATTGGCATATGTGCAGCCATGGTATCAGCGAGGCGAGACGCATCTTCAATCCCAGACAACGAGGTTAAAACTTCCGGTGGGATTTTTTTGTTAAGCTTAATGTAGCCTTCGAACTGAGAGATAGCAGTACGTACCAGTACTTCTAGCTCTTTGTCTTCGACATCATTGCTTTCGATTAACTGTGCTTTAGCGACAAAAAACTCTCGCTCATCATGCATCGACTCAATTTTGGCGCGCTGGCTACCTTCAACCAATACTTTAACGGTTCCATCAGGAAGCTTTAGCAACTGTAGGATGTTGGCAACCGTACCTACTTCATATACATCTTCTATGGTCGGATCATCGTTGCCAGCGTCTTTTTGGGCAACTAATAGCACTTGTTTTTCTTGCTCCATTGCTGCTTCTAGACAGCGAATCGACTTTTCACGTCCGACAAACAATGGAATAACCATATGCGGATATACCACTACATCACGTAACGGTAATACTGGAATCTCAATACTTTCGGTTTGCTGCTGGCTCATAAACTTCCCTTCACCCGAATTTGGCTTTTTTATCTATCAAAAATATATTGGGATTAAAGCGGCAGATTCAATTCGTTTTTGAGTGAAAACCCAAAATAAAACCGCGAGTGCTGGTTATTTAAACAAAAAAACCACGTTTCGCCGCAAAGCCAAACGTGGTTTTAAGATCTTAGCTCACCCTACTCGGAGGATGCGGCTTGATTCTCGCTGCTATAAATCAAAATCGGATCGCTTTCGCCAACAATAACCGTGTCATCAATTACAACTTTGCTTACATTTTCCATTGATGGCAGATCATACATGGTATCAAGTAGTACCGCTTCAACAATTGAACGAAGACCACGAGCACCTGTTTTACGTTCCATTGCTTTAGTTGCAATCGCACGTAAAGCATCTTCTCTAAACTCAAGTTCTACATCTTCAAGTTTAAACAAAGCACCATACTGTTTGGTTAAGGCGTTCTTAGGCTCACTCAATATTTGAATAAGCGCTTTGTCGTCAAGTTCAGTCAATGTCGCTACTACTGGCAAACGGCCAATAAACTCGGGGATTAAGCCATATTTTACCAAATCTTCGGGCTCAACCTTTGCAAAAGTCGCGGACAATGAGGTTTTGTCTTTCTCACTTTTCACATCAGCATTGAAACCAATACCTGTGCCAGTCGCGGCGCGTTGCTCAATCACTTTATCGAGTCCCGCAAATGCTCCACCACAGATAAATAAGATTTTAGAGGTATCAACTTGCAAAAACTCTTGCTGAGGGTGCTTACGCCCACCTTGCGGTGGTACTGAAGCAACCGTGCCTTCAATTAGTTTTAGAAGTGCTTGTTGAACACCTTCACCACTAACGTCTCGAGTAATACTTGGGTTATCAGACTTGCGAGAAATTTTGTCAATTTCATCGATGTAGACAATACCTCGTTGGGCTTTCTCTACGTCGTAATCACATTTCTGAAGTAGTTTCTGGATGATGTTTTCAACATCCTCACCCACATAACCGGCTTCAGTTAAGGTCGTTGCATCGGCCATCGTGAAAGGAACATCCAGCAAACGCGCTAAGGTTTCAGCTAGTAAAGTTTTACCTGAACCTGTAGGACCGATTAATAGGATGTTACTTTTACCTAGCTCAATGCCTTCAACTTTGTCGCCATTGCGTAGACGCTTGTAATGGTTATAAACCGCTACCGCTAGCACTTTCTTGGCATGGTCTTGTCCGATAACGTACTCATCGAGATGACTACGTATTTCACGAGGAACAGGTAAAGCATCCCCGCCTTTTTTCGGCGAAATTTCTTTTATTTCTTCACGAATGATGTCGTTACAAAGCTCAACACATTCATCGCAGATATAAACCGACGGCCCAGCAATGAGTTTACGAACCTCATGTTGGCTTTTGCCGCAAAACGAACAGTACAACAGTTTGCCGCTGTCGCCTTCGCCCTTGCGCTTATCAGTCATTCGTTTACCTCTTTTGTTCTTCGGATCTTCTGCGGTTTAGCAGCTATCCCTCAATTGTAAGACAGCTCGCGTAGAAAACCCAATTTTTATATGCATGCTACAGTCTATGGTCGTTGCGCTAGTACATCGTCAACGATGCCATAAGCTACAGCTTCGTCAGCACTCATATAATTATCACGATCGGTATCAAGTGCGATTTTGTCGTATTCTTGACCCGTATGCATCGCTAACATTTCGTTCATGCGACGTTTCGTTTTAATAATCTCATTAGCATGGATTTCAATATCAGACGCTTGTCCCTGAAATCCGCCTAAAGGCTGGTGAATCATAACTTTTGAGTTAGGTAAGCAATAACGTTTACCTTTCTCGCCGGCGGCCAGTAAGAAGGCTCCCATACTTGCAGCCATACCCATGCAAACCGTGCTTACATTAGGCTTGATAAATTGCATCGTGTCATAGATTGCCATCCCAGCGCTGATCGATCCGCCTGGAGAATTAATATATAAGAAGATGTCTTTTTCTGGATTTTCTGACTCTAAGAAAAGCAGCTGCGCGACAATCAAGTTCGCCATGTGATCTTCAACCTGACCGGTTAAAAAGATGACATGTTCCTTGAGTAGTCGAGAGTAGATATCGTAAGAACGCTCTCCCTTTGCAGTCTGTTCGACTACCATTGGGACTAACGCTGCTAGAGGATCGGTAATAATTGGCGATACATCTTTTAACATCAGTTCAATTTTCCTTAAAAAAAATGGCTCGTATGAATCGAAGTCACACGAGCCATTATATGCGCTAACGCTTCGTTTAAGTCAAACGAAGTTAGTATTATGCGCCTTGATTGTTCATGATCTCATCAAAAGCAACGTCAACTTTAGTGACTTGTGCTTTTTCTGCGATAAATTCAATCGCTTGTTCTTCAAGAACAACATTTCGAACATTGTTCATCATTTCTTCGTTTTTCGCGTAGTACTCAACAACTTCAGTTGGATCTTCGTATGCTGAAGCCATGCTAGAGATGTGAGCTTTAACTTTTTCGTCATCTACGTTTAGTTCGCTAGTTTTAATCACTTCACCAAGTAGTAATCCGATTTTAACACGGCGCTCTGCTTGGTCAGTGAACAACTCATCAGGAAGAGTTGGTGCGTTAGCGGCATCGCCACCAAAACGTTGTAGAGCTTGTTGACGTAGTTGCTCAGTTTCTTGAGAAACTAGTGCTTTTGGCACTTCAATTTCGTTTTGCTCAAGAAGGCCTGCAAGTACTTGCTCTTTCAAAGCATTTTTCAGGTTTTGCGCAAGCTCGCGTTCCATGTTCTTACGGATTTCAGCTTTAAGACCGTCAAGCTCGCCTGTTTCAACACCAAATTTCTTAACGAAGTCGGCTGTGATTTCTGGAAGCTCTGGCGCTTCTACTTTATTCACTTTGATGTCGAAAGATGCAGCTTTACCTTTAAGGTTTTCAGCATGGTAATCTTCTGGGAAGTTCACTTCAATTGTGAATTCATCACCAGCTTTTTTACCAATCACACCATCTTCGAAGCCTGGGATCATACGACCAGCACCAATTTGAAGATCAAATCCTTCAGCTTTACCGCCTTCGAATTCTTCGCCATCAACTTTACCTAAAAAGTCCATGTTTACTTTGTGCTCATCAGCGATAACAGCGTCAGTTTCTACCCAGTTCGCTTGTTGCTTACGCAAGGTTTCAATCATGGTGTCAACGTCAGCATCGCCAACTGTTGCAACTTTTTCTTCAACTTCGATTTTCTCGAGGTTTTGGATTTCAACTTCTGGGAATACTTCAAAAGTAGCGGTGAAGTTAAAAGAACCTTCGCTAGTCTCGCCAGCTTCAAAGCTTGGAGCACCAGCTGGGTTTAGCTTTTCTTGTACCAATGCTTCGTAAAAGTTACGTTGCATAAGTTCGCCCATAACATCTTGAGCAACAGCTGCGCCAAAACGCTTTTGAATAACAGTTACTGGCACTTTACCTGGACGAAAACCGTCCATGCGCTGTGTTTTAGCCATTTGAGTCAAGCGGCTTTTAACTTCGCTATCAATTTTTGCTGCGTCTATCGCAATCGCCATACGGCGCTCTAAACCCTGAGTTGTTTCTAATGAAACTTGCATTTTTTTAAACCTCGGAACTATTTCAGCCGCAGCTGATTCAATAACAATAAAAAGTTAAATAAGGGCGTTTAAATCAAATTCAAGGCCCTAACTATAAATAAATGAAGGCGGCGGCCTGTCAAAGCGCGACAGTATAGCCTTGCCACCATCATATTTCGAGTCAATCAAGGTAGGTAATTGCAAAAAACCTGCGCTTGAACCCGTTTTTGTCGACTCTGTCTTACTCTTTAGCGACGACGACGAGTCGTTGCAGCTTTTTGTTGGTGCATTCGGTGTTTACGTACCGACTTGCGGATCCGGGCCCGATTGACACGCGTTTTCTCGCCAACTTTAACAATCGACTGGGTTTCTTCGGGAAGCTGAACTAAATTCAGTAAGTAATTGACGTCTTCAAGGCCTAGGTCTTGCCAGCCACTGCGCGGTAGGGCTTTAGGCAGCGCCATTTTTCCATATCGGACACGGATCAAGCGCGAAACTTGGCAGTCTTGAGACTCCCATAGACGTCTAACCTCTCGATTACGGCCTTCGTTCAAGGTGACGTGATACCAGTGGTTAATCCCTTCACCCGGTTGTTTCATGATTTTAGTAAAATTTGCTTTACCATCTTCAAGCTCAACACCTTGGCGAAGATTTTGAATGTTTTTGTCGCTCACTTCACCAAATACTCGAACCGCGTACTCACGTTCAATTTCAAAACGCGGGTGCATTAAGCGGTTAGCCAGCTCGCCGTCGGTTGTGAATAACATCAAGCCTGAAGTGTTGATATCGAGGCGGCCTACAGCAACCCAACGTCCAACTTTAAGCGGAGGTAACCTATCAAATACAGTAGGACGCCCTTCAGGATCTTGACGAGTACAGATTTCACCCTCGTCTTTGTTATAGATAAGAACCCGACAAAATGCCTGTGCACTGGTATCAACCGAGTGCCCATCAAGTCGAATAACATCTGATTCTTCTACGCGATCGCCAAGTTTTGCAACTTTGCCATTAACTAACACTCGACCGGAATCGATGTAAGTTTCCATTTCTCGCCGCGAGCCTTTGCCGCTGCGAGCCAAAACTTTTTGCAGTTTTTCACTCATTTCGCTTTCTCTATTTCGCGCTGCCAAATCAAACGCGGGCTAAGTCTGAAAGTCTTTATCCAATTTAGCAAGTAAATCTGCATCCAAAGTAGGAAGCTCTTGCAAAGACTTCAATCCAAAATCATCTAAAAATACGCTGCTCGTCTTCCAAAGTGTCGGTTTACCTGGGATTTCTTTCTCACCCGCTTTGACTAACCATTGTTTGTCGAGCAGCGCTTGAATCACACTTGATGCCACTGCGACCCCGCGTATGGCTTCAATTTCAGCGCGAGTAATCGGACCGCGATAGGCAATGATGGTCAAGGTTTCAAGCACCGCCTTACTCAACTTGGTTTTACGCTGAGGCCACAATTTCGCTAAATCATTGGAATACTGTTGACGGGCTCGAAATTCAAAACCACGTTTGATCTCGCATAACTCTACGCCGCTGTCATGATAACGAACAGCTAGTTGGTCCAAAATTGCCTTTACTTCCAAACTGCTGAAGTTTTTTTCAGCAAGGATGGTTTGTTGCAGGGTCTTAATCGTCAACGGCTTTTGTGCAACAAATAATGCAGCCTCAACCAGATTAAGCACGTTGTTGGGCATGCGGCGCTCCTAGCAACTGTAGAAGTAATTGCGAACCGGTACTCGGGTTGCTCGCATGGCAACAGCTCACTTTGCGCAGTTTAAGAAGCTCTAATATCGAAATAAAAGTGACGATAACTCCCATTCGACCTTCATCTAGCAACAATAGTTGTTCAAAACTAAGACTCGGTTCTTGGTCTAAGCGTGATAAGACGTAATCCATTTTACGTCGAATAGAAAAAGTTTCGGCTTTAATTTGATGGTGCTGTTGGTGATCTAGGCGTTGCAGTATCGATTGCATGCACTGACTTAAACGTTGTATGTCTAATACTTGGCTTTGCTGTTCATCCACATCATTTTGCACAAACTCTAGACTTGCGGTAAACCAGTCGCGTTCAACACGTGCAACACCGTCTAAATCTTCAGCGGCCTTTTTATACAACTCATATGCTTGAAGTTGACGTATCAAGTTAAGTTGGATTTCTTCGGGATCTTGTTCAATTTCAGCCAACTTAGGCAGCAGTGAATTAGACTTAATTTGGGTCAGTAGGGCTGCCATCAACAGGTATTCAGCGGCTAAGTCCATATCCATCTCTTGCATGGCATGGATGTAATTTAAGTACTGGGCAGTTATTTGAGAAATCGCCAATACGTCTATGGTTAGTTTTCGCTTTCTAATAAGATAGAGCAGCAGGTCTAAAGGCCCCTCAAAACGCTTTAAATAAACCAGCAGAGCTTCCGGTGGGATGAACAGGTCTTTGGGCGTATCGCTCCAAGACTCTCCATCAACCTTAGCGAAGCTTGGCTTTGGTTTGGCGTTCGAAGTAGGTTTCACTATTCAAAGGCTTCGGTGTTACCGATGCCATGACGCAATATATTCACGTCGCCTTCCGAGAAATCAATAATTGAGGTTAATTGCTCCGGTAAAATGCCACCATTAATAATTAAATCAACTTGGCGCTCTAAGCGATCACGAATAAGTTCAGGATCAGACTCGGCAGTATCGTCATCAGGGAAAATAAGACTAACCGACATCAGCGGTGCTCCAAGTTCTTCGAGCAAGGCTAAAGCAATACGGTTATCAGGTACCCGCAGGCCTATCGTTTTACGTTTCGGGTTAAGTAGACGTTTCGGTACTTCTTTCGTTCCTTTCAGGATAAACGTATATGGCCCAGGGCTGTGATTTCTGATCAGACGAAAGGCATTGTTCTCCACTCGTGCAAATACCGAAAGCTCAGTTAAGTCCTTACACATCAGGGTAAAATTATGGTCTTTCCCTAACTGCCTGATTTGGATGATTTTATCCATTGCAGACTTATTACCAATGGCACAACCTAAGGCGTAGCCTGAATCGGTGGGATAAACAATAACGCCACCTTTTTCGATGATAGCAACCGACTGTTTTAAAAGACGTTGCTGAGGTGTATCGGGGTGAATATAAAAAAACTGACTCATGATCGTTTCTCTCAGCGTTCACAACGCGGAATTGGAATAATTTAAGTGTAGCTTATCAATGTATTAGGAAAAAGCTCTGGCTGTTTAGCTTAGTTGGCTAATAGTTCCATCACGCTTTTACTTTGTTCAGGCAATGCATAGCCTCTGCCGAGCTCGCGCCAACGTGACACTTGGTGAAAGTCACTCCCCAAGGACGCATATAGGCCATGTTCATTAACTAAATCAGCCATCCAGTGTTGTTTATCACGGGGAAATTGCGGCAAGCCGATTTCAACGGCGTTGCCTCCAGCACTAGCAAACTCAGCGACCAGTTTTCGTAACCATTTGTTTGACAGTTGATAATGGTTGGGATGCGCCAATACCGCCACGCCGCCCGCTGCTTGAATGCATGTAATAGCTTCTGGGATCGTCATCCACTGGTTGGGAACGTAGCCAGTATTGCCACGGCTTAAAAACTTATCAAAAACTTTCTGAAAGTTATCCGCATGTCCTCGATGCACTAGCTCTTGAGCAAAATGAGCACGTGTTAGCGACCCCTCTCCTGCTCGCGCTTTAGCCGCTTCGTATATACCCTCAATGCCAGCTTTGGCTAAACGTTTACCCATTTCTTGAGCGCGAATATCGCGTTTCTCTCGCTGTTCGCTAAGCTGAGCTTGAAACTCGGCCTGTTCAATATCAACATTTAGTCCTACAACGTGAATATCAAAGGCATGCCAGGCACAAGAAATCTCTACCCCGTTGATTAGTCGCATTGCGTGACCCGAGTTTTGCGCATGTGCAAGCCCGAGACCGGCAGTGGTATCGTGATCGGTGATAGCAAAAATATCCAGCTGCATATTATGCGCCCGAATGATGAGTTCTTGCGGTGTTAATGCGCCATCGCTGGCTTTGGTATGGCTATGGAGGTCTATTCGCAATTTATTTCTTAATTTATTTCTTCAGATAATGCTTGCATCAAGCAACATTTTAGAGTTAATTTACTTTAACAAAATTTGAAGGTGAGCACATGACTTTTATCACACAGCAAAGCGCAACGCGCTTTAACAACATTTGGTGGTGGCACTCTACATAATTCAGTGGGAGTGTTTTGTCGTGTCTATCTAGATACCTTGAAAAAAGCCCGCAGCAGCGGGCTTTTTTTTTAGTTTAATTTGTAAATACCAATACGAGATGAATATGCAGCAGAAATTGATTATTAATAATGCCGTACGGTCCGCCCCCTACTTAAGCGACCCACTAGCGTTATATCAGCAACTTCACTCACATACTCAGCACAGCATTTTGCTTGAGTCTGCTGAAATCAATAGTAAAGAAAACCTTAAAAGCTTAATGCTGATTGATGCTGCTGTGAAAATCAGCTGTAGCGGCCGCGAGGTTGAGTTTAGTGCCTTAAGTGACAATGGATTGGCATTTATTGAGCAGATCGCTCCATATTTTCCAGCGCCGCTGATCAGCCAATCAACGAAGCAAACGCTTTGTTTAAGTTATCCGCATCCAGACCCCAGTATTGATGAAGATAGCCGTTTAAAAGATAGCTCTCCAATTAATGCTCTTCGACGGGTTATTGAGGTCTTTGGTCCGCATAGCCAACATCCTAATGGTTTGTTCCTCGGCGGCGTTTTTGCCTATGACTTCATCGCCAGCTTCGAGCACTTAGAACAGGTTAGTGACAGCACCAATAGTTGTCCTGATTACCAATACTACGTTTGCGAAAGTTTGCTACTCATTGATCATCAACAACAGCAAAGTGAACTTATCGGTTGCTGTTTTGGCGGCAGCAATGAGGCCTTATCAACAATGCAAACGCGCCTCGATGAACTGGCCTTGTTATGCGAAAACCCAAGTCCACTGGTCACTCAAATTGACAGCCAGCAGCCTCCTCGACTTAATGTAGATATCAGCGATGAAAAGTTCTGCCAGCAAGTAGAAACGTTGAAAGATGCCATTCGACGCGGCGACATATTCCAAGTCGTTCCTTCACGCAGTTTCTCTATTGATTGCAGTGACCCGATAATTGCCTACCATCATTTACGAATAACCAATCCTAGTCCTTATATGTTTTTCCTACGTGACCCAGATTTCGTATTGTTTGGCGCAAGTCCCGAGAGTTCAATTAAGTTCACGCAAGATACTAAAGACGTCGAAATTTACCCAATTGCAGGGACACGCCCTCGCGGTTTTAATGCCGATGGTAGCATCAATAAAGACTTGGACGGGCGGCTTGAATTAGAGTTGCGTTTAGACAAAAAAGAAACTGCAGAACATATCATGTTGGTTGATTTAGCGCGTAATGATGTGGCTAAAATCAGTGAGCCAGGAAGTCGACACGTGGCTGACTTACTCCAAGTAGATCGCTATTCTCACGTAATGCACCTCGTTAGCCGCGTTGTTGGAACCTTGCGTGCAGACTTAGATGCGCTGCATGCGTATCAAGCGTGTATGAACATGGGTACTTTAACCGGCGCTCCAAAAATTCGCGCCACAGAGTTGATTAGAGAGATCGAAGGAAAACGGCGCGGCAGTTATGGCGGCGCTGTTGGCTACCTAAATGGCCATGGGGATATGGATACCTGCATCGTTATTCGAAGTGCCTTTGTACAAAATGGGGTGGCCCACGTGCAAGCAGGTGCCGGTGTTGTTTATGACTCGATTGCACAAGCTGAAGCCGATGAAACCCGCAGCAAAGCCGCTGCTGTACTAAATGCCGTTGCCCTAGCCCATGGCAGTTCGTTGAAGGAAATTACACGTGTCTAATCTAAATATTGTATTGCTCGATAACTTTGATTCGTTCACCTATAACTTAGTTGATCAGTTCCGCTGCTTAGGGGCTTCTGTTGCCATCTATCGAAATAGCATTGCAGCGCAAGAAATTTACACTCATCTACAACAAGCGGGTTCAAATACGGTATTGGTATTGAGCCCGGGGCCAGGCAATCCAGAACAAGCCGGCTGTTTATTAGCACTAATTGAGATGTGCCGTGGAAAATTTCCCATTTTAGGCATTTGCTTAGGGCATCAGGCCTTAGTACAAAGTTACGGCGGTCATGTTGGTCGCGCTTCTGAGATCGTACACGGCAAAGCCAGCGCCATCGAACATGATCAAGAACTTATGTTTAATGGGTTAAGCCATCCGCTGCCAATTGCCCGTTATCATTCCTTAGTCGCCACGCAAGTTCCGAGTCAGCTGCGAGTCAATGCCCATTATCAAGGTATGCCGATGGCTGTGATTAATGAATCGGACCGGGTATTGGGCTTACAATTTCATCCGGAATCGATTTTAAGTACGCAAGGCGCTAAACTCTTGGCTCAAAGTTTAGAATGGGCCAGTCAAACCGGCAATTTCGCTGCCAAATAACCGATTACAAGGAAGCTAAACGATGCAAACTCTATTGGAACAACTCTATCGTGGCGAAGCTATGGATATGGAGCAAAGCCGCGAGTTTTTTGCCAAGGTAGTCAACGGAGAAGTTGACCCCTTAATCTTATCTTCTGTGCTCACAGCACTAAAAATTAATGGCGAAAAGCCGAGTGAAATAGCTGGTGCGGCAAAAGCACTACTTGAGAATGCGCTTGCGTTTCCTAGTCCAGACTATGAATTTGCCGATATTGTTGGCACCGGGGGCGATGGCCATAACACCATCAATATTTCAACGACCTCGGCTTTTGTTGCTGCCAGTCTAGGGATTAAAGTAGCTAAACACGGTAATAGAAGCGTATCTAGTGCTAGTGGCTCATCAGACTTACTCGCTCAAATGGGTATAAATATTGAAATGAGCCCTCAAACAGCTCGCCGTTGTTTAGACGAAATAGGCTTGTGTTTTCTATTCGCTCCCCAATACCACAGTGGTATTCGCCATGCGATGCCCGTTCGTACCACCTTAAAAACACGCACTATTTTTAATGTGCTTGGACCGCTAATCAATCCTGCTCATCCAAGCATGATGGTTATGGGCGTTTACAGTGCTAACTTACTGCGCCCAATAGCCGAAACACTGATAGAACTTGGTATGCAAAAGGCCTTAATCGTGCATGGGTCTGGCTTAGACGAAGTTTGCCTGCATGGCAAAACTCAAATGATTAAGATCGAAAATGGCCAGCTAGAGTCTTTAGACCTTGAACCCTCAGATTTTGGTTTTGAGCAATACAGTTTAAGCGATATTAAAGGTGGTAGCCCTCAAGAAAACCGCGTTATCACCGACCAACTGTTAAAAGGTGAAGCCACCGATGCGCAAATGAGCGCCGTCGCCGCCAATGTTGCGTCCTTGTTGTGGCTCAGTGGTAAAGCAGATTCTTTAAAACAAGGTGCTGAATTAGCCATGCAAGAGATGCGCTCAACTCGCCCTTATCAATTAGCCCAAAAATTAGCGGAGCTTAGTAATGTCTAGTAGTACCGGCACTATACTTGACCAAATTGTTGCAGATAGACGTATTTGGCTAGAAGCCCAACAACAAAAGCAACCATTAGACAGTTTTATCTCAAAGATAGAGCCTAGCGACCGGGATTTTTACGCGGCTTTATCAGGCGATAAAACCCATTTCATTTTGGAGTGTAAGAAAGCATCCCCTTCAAAAGGCCTAATACGCGATGAATTTGATCTTGATATCATTTCATCAGCCTACAAAAACTGGGCGAGCGCAATATCAGTGCTAACCGAAAGTAAGTATTTCCAAGGTGATTTTGCTTACATCAATCAGGTTCGCCAGCAAGTAAGCCAACCGATACTTTGTAAAGATTTCATGATAGACCCTTATCAGGTTTATTTGGCCCGCTATTCCAATGCTGACGCTATATTACTGATGTTGTCTGTTCTCGACGATAAGCAATATCAAGAATTATCCAAGCTTGCAGCAGAACTTAATCTTGGTGTGTTAACCGAGGTTAGTAACCCGCTAGAATGCGAACGCGCTATTGCTCTAAACGCGAAGGTTATTGGGATAAACAACCGCAACCTTCGTGACCTAAGTATTAGCCTAGAACGAACCGAACAGCTCTCAAGTATGATCCCGAGCGATAGAATTGTGATTTCGGAGTCAGGCATTCATACCCATCAGCAAGTGATGGACATTAGTCAGTTTGCCAACGGCTTTTTGGTGGGTAGTTCGATTATGGCACAAGCCGATATAGACATGGCCTGTCGTCAGCTCATTCTAGGTAACAATAAAGTTTGCGGTTTAACCCGGGCCGAAGATGTTCACGCTGTATATGCTGCCGGGAGTGTGTACGGCGGGCTTATTTTCGCAGAAAAATCCCCCCGATGTGTTAGCTTCGAGCAGGCTAAGCTTTTGGTCAGCGAAGCTGCTCTTAAATTTGTTGGGGTGTTTGTTAACGCACCAGTTGACCAAGTAGCTAGCTATGCTATTGAACTAGGGTTGAGTGCTGTTCAATTGCATGGCAGTGAAGACGCAACATATATTGAAAGCTTACGTACCGCTCTACCGGCTTCCACATCCATCGAAATTTGGAAGGCACTAGGTGTTAACGATAGTGTTCCAACGGCACCAAAAGGTATTGACCGCATATTACTTGATGCAAAAGTAGGCTCGCAAAGCGGTGGTACGGGCCAAGTCTTTGATTGGCAACTTATCAATCACAAATATCCCGAGGCCATGCTAGCCGGTGGACTAAACCCTAGTAACATTGAGCTGGCCCTAGCCCAAGCCTGTTACGGATTGGACTTGAATTCTGGATTGGAAACCAGCCCTGGAATCAAAGACACCGACTTAATCAAGCAGGCTTTCACCACACTCCGCGCTTACCCTTATTCAGAATTGAAAAAAGAGAGTTAATACTATGTCCAAACTAAACCCTTATTTTGGTCAATTTGGCGGCCGCTTTGTTCCGCAAATATTGATCCCTGCATTGGACGAACTTGAAGAGGCGTTCATTGAAGCCCTAGACGACCCTGAATTCCAAAGCGAATTTTCCGGTTTGTTAGAGGAGTATGCGGGCCGCCCAACACCATTAACTTTATGTCGCAATATCACGACGGGCACCAAAACCAAAATTTACCTCAAGCGTGAAGATTTACTGCATGGTGGCGCGCACAAAACCAACCAAGTATTAGGCCAAGCCTTGCTTGCTAAACGCATGGGCAAGAAAGAAATCATAGCCGAAACTGGAGCTGGTCAACATGGCGTAGCCACAGCGCTAGCATGTGCACTACTGGGGCTTAAATGCCGGGTGTATATGGGTGCTAAAGATTGCGAACGCCAAAAACCAAATCTATTTCGCATGCAGTTAATGGGCGCAGAAGTTATTCCAGTACATTCGGGTAGCTCAACGCTCAAAGATGCCTGTAATGAAGCACTGCGCGATTGGGCTGCCAGCTATGACACTAGCCACTACTTACTTGGTACAGCAGCTGGGCCTCATCCTTTCCCAACCATTGTTCGCGAATTTCAAAAAATGATTGGTGAAGAAGCCAAACAACAGATTCTGAAAAGCGAAGGAAAATTACCTGATGCCGTAATTGCATGCGTCGGTGGCGGTTCGAACGCCATTGGCATGTTCAATGATTTTATTCCTGAAGAAGGGGTACGTTTAATCGGCGTAGAACCCGCAGGCAAAGGTATTGATACTCCACAACATGGCGCGCCGTTAAAGCATGGTCGCGAAGGTATGTTTTTCGGCATGCGCTCTATGATTATGCAAGACCAACACGGGCAAATTGAAGAGTCATACAGTGTGTCTGCAGGCTTAGATTTTCCATCAGTTGGGCCACAGCATGCGCACCTAAATGCTACAGGCCGAGCAGAATACGTCTCGGTTACTGATGATGAAGCACTAGAAGCCTTTAGCGACCTTACCCGTAACGAAGGTATTCTGCCGGCACTTGAATCAGCGCACGCTCTCGCTTATGCAATTAAATTAGCAAAAGCGGAACCTGAAAAAGAACAGATTTTCATTGTTAACTTGAGTGGCCGTGGTGATAAAGACATCTTCACCGTTGCGGAAATATTTGAACAGCGAGGAACTCTCTAATGGCTCAGCGTTATGAAACACTTTTTGCATCACTTAAAGCTAAAAACCAAGGTGCGTTCGTGCCATTCGTGACTTTAGGTGACCCTAATCCAGGCCAAAGCCTTGCTGTCATCGATTCGCTAATAGAAGGCGGCGCCGATGCCTTGGAACTAGGATTTCCATTCTCAGATCCAGTTGCTGATGGTCCAACGATTCAAGGGGCAAATATTCGGGCTCTTGACTCAAACGTGAGTCCAGACACGTGCATAGAGATGCTCACTAGTATTAGGGCTAAGTATCCAGATATTCCAATTGGCTTACTTCTCTATGCCAATCTAGTGTTTAGTAACGGCATTGACGCATTCTATCAGCGCTTAGCTGCTGCTGGTGTTGACTCCGTATTGGTAGCTGATGTGCCGTTAAGTGAATCGTTGCCGTTTCGTGAAGCAGCCAAACGCAATAACATTGACTGTATATTCATTGCACCACCTAACGCTGACGAAGACTGCTTAGCCCAAGTTGCACAATATACGCAAGGCTACACCTACCTCTTAAGTCGAGCAGGCGTCACAGGTACTGAAACCAAAGCCGGAAAACCTATATCGCAATTACTGGACAATTTGAATCGCCATCAAGCTGCGCCAGCGCTGTTAGGCTTCGGTATATCAAGCCCCGAACAAGTAGCACAAGCCATTAGCGCCGGTGCTGCAGGTGCGATCTCTGGCTCGGCCGTGGTTAAAATTATTGAGTCGAACCTAGAGCTGCCGGAACAAATGCTCAGCGAGCTAAAAGCATTCACCCAAGCGATGAAAGCCGCTACTCAGCTCTAAACGTTAACAAGGTGCTTTGAGAGGCAATTCAGCTTGATTGCCTCTCATCCTCGCTCTTGTTATCCTGCAAGCCAATTTATTGAATAGAGTACTTACGCCTGCTATGAAGCAATTTTTTGAGTTCATTCCTCTCATCGTGTTCTTTGCTGTGTATAAAATGCAAGATATCTACCTTGCTACCGGCTCATTAATTATCACCACCGGCTTATTGCTCGCATACAACTGGTTTAAACACAAAAAAGTGGAAAAGATGCACCTCGTCAGTTTTGTGATGGTATTGGTGTTCGGTACTTTAACCATGATATTTCGCGATGATGCCTTCATTAAATGGAAAGTGACGGTTGTTTATGCCATTTTTGCAGTGGCCTTATTTATAAGCCAATATGTGTACAAAACGCCTTTGTTGCAGAAAATGCTAGGGAAAGAAATTGAAGTTCCTGCTGCGATATGGGCACAAGTGAATTTAGCATGGACAGCATTCTTCGCTATCTTGGCTGGACTCAATATCTATATTGCTTACAATTTCAGCCTCGAGTTTTGGGTTAATTTTAAAGTGTTCTGGTTGTTCGGATTCACGATTGTGTTCACTGTTTTGACTGTGGTTTATTTGTTTAAGCACATGCCCAAGGACAAACAAGAGACCATAGTCTCAGCCAAAAATGAACAAAATAAGGATTAATAATTATGTGGTATTTGATCTATTCAGAAGATAAAGAAGGTAGCCTTCCGGCACGCATGGCTGCTCGCCCTGCACATTTACAACGACTACAAGAGTTAAGTGACGAAGGTCGATTACTGGTTGCCGGCCCCAATCCAAATATTGATGCCCAAGACCCAGGCGAAGCAGGTTTTAGCGGCTCCACCGTGATTGCCGAGTTTAACAGCTTAATTGACGCCCAAGCCTGGGCAGATCAAGACCCTTACTTAGAAGCTGGGGTATATCAAAGCGTCACAGTAAAACCTCTTAAAGTGGTTTTACCTTAGTTGATAAAATCTAGGCTACACTTATATTAAAGTGCTATTGAGCACGTTTAAGGGTAGCTTGGATGACTTCTCAATATATCCCCTATTATCAACATCATTCTCGTCCCAAGACTTTGGTCTATTTAGGCTGCATTTGCTTAGGATTTGCGTGGATCTTACTGATTTCACAGTTGATGCTGAGTAATGTTTTAGCATCAGTGATGCTATTCATTTCTTTTTTAAATTTCAAACTTGCGTACAACCAAGCCAAGTTGCCGCGTTTTGCCGTGGTGTTATGTGAAGATCACATTCAATATCACCATTGTTACGGGGGCTGGAGCCTACCATGGCAACAATTACAGTCAATTGCGATTCCAAGACTAATTCAGCATGGCGACTATCAGGATAGTCATTATATAGGTTTGCGCCTGCAGCATTTAGACAGCTTTATAGAACAATTAAATCCGCGATTCATCTCCCAGATATTAACCGAGCAGCGCCCTATTTTGCGTTTGGCTTTGGCGACAGAGCGCCATGATTTAGATATTCAGGATAAACTATTTGAAAGTGATTATTACCGCTGCGAAGACGGCCGAATTATCACCGGATTGCAGGCGATGTTTGCCCACCGCATGCTAACCCTACAGAAATTGACCGGCTTTCACTTGTGGATTGATCTTAGCAACATAGCCCTACCCTCAACTGAACTATTAAAGCTCAGTCGAACTTACTGGCAGCAAGCACCGAGGCAGACCAAAAACTAAATCCGATTTAGTAACGCAGCTCTTTTTGACCTTCAATACTCTTCATTAAACTTAGCGTCCACATATACTGCTCAGGAGCACGCCGCACCAATTTTTCAACTTCTTTGTTCATTAGAGTGCTATCCACAATAGCATCACCACTCGGATAGCCCGTTAAGGGTGGATGTGCAATTAGTTTAATTTTGTGTTGCTCACTATCATAGGTTGCGAATATAGGAAGTACTCGCGCATCACAGATTTTAGCCATTTTTCCAAGTACTGGAATCGTAGCTTTGTTATTACCAAAGAAAGGTACAAATACACTGTGCTTGGGGCCTAGATCTTCATCTGGTAAGTAAATACACCCCATACCCGCTCGTATAGTTTTCATAAGCGCTTTAAGGCCGGCTTTACGCTCTAATAGAGCCCCACCAAAACGCGTGCGGTGCCGAGCCATCAAATAATCTATTAGCGGAGCGCGCATCTCCTTAAACATGGTTGACATTGGCCGCCCTTGGGCTGAGAAGTATAGACCCGCATAGTCGACTGGATAGGTGTGTGGAAGTAAAACAATAAAGTTATCACCGCTTTCCAATATTGCGTCGATATGTTCTTGACCATCAACAATGATGCGCTCTTGTATGTACTTACGGCTGCGTACTGACAATTCGCCGTAGGCAAACATCACCTGAGCAAAAGCTTCAAGGTTTTCTAAGAGAACTTGTTGACGTTTTTCGGAATCCCATTGCGGAAAGCATAACTGCAAATTGATATCTGCAATATTCAGACGCTTTTTTAAAACTTTACGCTTAAACATAAAGCGTGCAAAGCGCACAGCTAACCAGTCACGTACTTTCACTGGGATTAAGCACAACAGTACCATCAATAAAGCTCCCAACCACTGCAACCAGTAGCGAGGATGAAGAAATGACCAAGAGAATTGGACTTTGTAAGCATTAAACTGAGACATAACAACTTTCGTATCTAGAATGAAGGCCTAGTTTAGCTTATTGCTGAGTAAGGTGCGACCTAGCTAAAGTCGTCAACCCTAGCTAAATCGAGCTTCGATAAGGAACTAAATCACCCGGCTATTTGGGTTTTCCGGTAACAAAGTGGTCAAGTTGAGGAGACATCAATAGCGGCTCGTCTTGCCACATTATTGCCTTACGCATTTTGCTGCGCGCTTCACTTACTAAATGTTCAGCTTCTTTGGAGCGAAGCCAGTGCTCTTTGCTTGGCCACTGCGAATAACTAATCCAGGTTCCATCGCTAGCCTTATGCAAACGAGACCCAAGAGCAGAGTATTTTTCTACATTGAAATGAATGACTTCACTCCAGCCTTCCTTAAAGCTTTGTACATGTGACTCATCAAGTTTCCAGCGAAACAATACAACGAACATCAGCGTCCCTCGCGACAACAATTGAAATAGAAGAAAATAGCCATACAGACCTAGTTAAAAAATAAGCAGTACGTACCTATAACGCTACCATGCCCAGATTAGTTTCGCCAGAAACAAACAACAAAGCCGTGGACAAGGCCACGGCTTTTCTTGTTGTAAGCTATATGTATCACCTACCCTATGACGATTGCCAATTAAGGCTTAAACAGCACTTTAACGTCACCAGTAACATCAGCTTCGTCAACATAAGCAACGGCTGCTGGGTTTGAGCTCACTTGCGAAATTGCTGCCGCTGCACTACCCACTGTATTCGGTGGGTTAGCCTTGCCAGTAAATACAAGTTTTGCCCAATAGGCTTGAAGCTGAGACTCTGACTTACCGGTTACTGCATCATGAAATGCTGCACGCAGTGGGTTACCATCTTCGTATTCAATCACTTCAGGTGAAGCGCCGTTAGGTAGTTTTTTAAGCTTACCTAAGAACAATTTTTTTGCCTCGGCAGCACTCAGTGCGTCTGCGCCGCCAGGATTACCAATCACAACAGGACCGGCAAACGCGAATGACGAACTAAGCACTAATGATAGAGCTAATACTAATTTTTTCATGGTCTAGCTCCTTAAAATACGCCTTGGAAAACGATGCTATATACGGTCTGGTCTTCTTCGTATGTTGGATAAACGGGCAAGTTCCCATCAATAAGTCCGCCACTTCCGTCGAAGTCGCCAGTAAAGGTCGCGTCAAATTTAACGGCTAGATTAGACATCAAGTCATAACGAACACCCAACGAATAGGTGGTGCGTTCACCGCTCAACAATGCTGCGGCGCTACCTTCTCTAACGTCATCATCTGTCGATTCTGCAAATGCATAGCTTGCATACGGCATCCATGCGTCAATTCGATAGCCTAATGTTAAGTAGCCGTTTTTAACACTCGGATAAAGTGCATCAACTTTAACTTCTGTATACTCACCAACTGCCAATATCTGACCGTTGTCATATTGGAATCCAGCACCAACAAATTGACCTTTGGTATTGTCATTTAAACCTAACACGCCAATAACACTTGGATCAGCATCTATCGTTGCGTTGATTTTATTTTGACCATAGACAGCACGAAGGGTTAAGTCTTCCCAGGTATAGGTTAAGTTTGCACCCACCATGTAGTCATATTTAACGCCGTTTTCTTCGTACTGACCACCGAAAGCCTGAAGGCCTAAGGTTGAATTGTCGAGTTCGTAGTCATAAGCAATGTCACCACCAACATAGGCTGTAAATGGTACAAAGTCATACACTTCTGTTGGCGGACGAGCCCAAGGTTGCGCATAACCAACATCGAGGTAATCTGAATACATAAATAGTGGCACACGAAGTTTACCAGCACGAACGACGACGTCGTTATCGAAGGAATGCTTGATGTAAGCCCATTCAATAGCAGGTTCAAAGTCGTCTTCACCCTTAGATACTAATTGTACGGTGACGCCAGTGCTATCAGCCATAGCAAATTCAGCTTGAAGGCCAACTTTAGTCAAGTTGTTAAGATCGTAGCTCTCTTGAGCACCAGCATAACCAAGGTCATTGCTAGCGCGAGTTACACCTACGCTATAAAAACCATTGAACTTAAAGCGATCGCTCATTGATTTACTATCGTTGTCTTTCAAGATTTGAATTTCTTGTTCGAGTTTTTCGATGCGTGCATCCGATGCTTCGTCAGCGTGAGCAACTGAAGTTGCAGCCATGATTGCCAAAGGCAATGCGGCAAGTTTCCATTTAGCCATTTTCCGTTTTCCTGTAATTAGAATAGCTCTGCGGCTATCTATTTTTAACTATGACGTAAAGACAAACGCCTTTCGTCGTTCCGTATTTTGAGGTCAAACCGACCTCAGTCCATCTATGACACTGCAAATGCAGTCATCAATGTGCGCAAACTGCGCCTAGATTCTTTATAATGTTCTTGGTACTACTAAACTTTGTATTGTCGAATCACATCACTCAAAGCAGCTGTAACGCGTCTAATATCTTCACTAACCGTATCGAGTTCAGTACTACTTTGAGCAACAGTTTGTGATATTTGTTCAATTTCAGAAACATTGGTTCGAATTAAGTCCGAGGTCTCAGTTTGTTGCTCAGTTGCTTGGGCAATTTGCTCATTGACGGCAAAGATGCTCTCAACTTTCATAGTAATTGCGGTGAGCGACTGTCCTGCTTCTGCGGATTGCGCCACACTAGCTTGTGCACTTTCGGTGCCTCGATTCATTGCTTCTACCGCAGAACCGGTACCTTTTTGTAGCTCTTCAAGCACTTGCTGAATCTCTTGGGTTGAGTCTTGAGTGCGTGAAGCCAAGGTTCGAACTTCATCGGCTACCACTGCAAAACCGCGTCCTTGTTCTCCGGCGCGGGCAGCTTCAATCGCTGCGTTTAATGCAAGTAGATTGGTTTGTTCTGCAATACCTCGGATAGAATCCAAAATAGCGCCAGCATTACTAGTGTATGACTCAAGTTGATTAATCACTTGCGCAGTATTATTTACCTCATCAGCAAGACTACTAATAGCTGTCATGGTGTTCTCAACCACTTGATTACCGCGCTGCGCAGTCTCGTTGGCAGAGCTTGCTTCAGTAGAGGCTTGAGCCGCATTGCCAGCAATCATATGCACACTGTCAGTCATGACATGAATCGCTGAGCTAACAGACTCCACTAAGGCATTTTGTGCTTGAATGCTTTGCGATGTTTGCTGACTAGAATCCATTAGGCGGTTGGAAACATCCTCAAGCGAAGCAACCGTTTCACTGGTAGTTGCAATGCTAATTTGCATCTTGCTAATAAATTGATTAAACCAATGCACCAAATCTGCTATTTCATCGCGTCCGGCATAATCGACTCGCACCGTTAAGTCGCCCTCACCCTCTGCAATTTCTCGCAATGAGTAAGTCACTTGATTAATTGACTTAACAATACTTCGAACCACAATGATACCTACGACTATCAGGACAAGGATGGTCCCTACACCCAAAATAATTCCATTGCGGATAGAATCCTTTGAAGTCGTGATCATGGTATCGATGGTGCTATTGAAATCAGACTCGCTAACGTTGATCACATCATCAAGTCCTTTGAGCAAACCTTCAAGTATATCCGCTGAACGTTTAGCCCGTGCAGGTAATGTTGCAAAATCGGCGCTTCCATCGACAATGCTTTTCGCAATTGAAACGGCTTCCGATTCGTATTGACGAAGGTCTGTTCTTATTTTTGAAATTTCTTTGTTAAGGTCTGGCGCTGCAGCTTGTAATTTATCAATGCTAAGTTCCAAGCTATCGATATGTTGCTGTGCAATTTCGAAAGATTCTTCGTCGCCTGTGGTCACCGCTGTTTGCAATGATTGGTCGAGATTCTCGAGAGAGTTTCGAGCTTGAATTGACGCATCTAACGCCGGGAAGAAGTTATCACGGATTTCGATAACACTACTCTGTGTTAAGCGCTGCACACTAATCGAATCAACCAAAAATACTACAAAGCCAATGACTGCGATAGCAGCAATAAGCTCAACTTTATGGCGAATTTTCAAACGCGTTAAGTCCATTTACAAACCTCTATAATCAATAATTTAGTCGTTATTAATGTATCGACTAAATTACAAAAATCTTTAGCAGTACACACAATCCATTTCGAACATTTTTAAAACATTTTTGAAACAAATATTTTGCGGTCATATTTATTTGCAGGATATTAGCAGAAAGCTCTAACCGAGCAACATTCCTTTTGCAAAAATGACATAAATATGACCAATTGGTTAGCTTTCACAGAACATTTGCGTTAAAACCGGCTTTTTCCTACGACTATTTCGTGGTGAAAAACCGATTTATTAGTTACTCTTTGTTTTAGAAACTAAACTAAGCATGGAATGAAATGAAATCAGTAATTTGTGACATTGACGGCGTACTCTTACACAACAACCAACTGATTGATGGCGCGGACAAATTTCTTTTGTCGATGCTCAATGAGCAACGAAAACTCGTAATTTTAACCAATTACCCTGCTCAAACGCCTCAAGACCTTAAAAACCGCTTTTTAACCGCTGGAGTTGATATCCCAGAAAGCTGTTTCTATACCTCCGCAATGGCAACTGCTGACTTTTTAACTCGCCAAGAGGGCAACAAGGCATTTGTGATTGGCGAAGGCGCACTAATCCATGAGCTCTATAGTGCTGGATTCACAATTACCGACATCAATCCCGACTTCGTGATTATCGGTGAAACCAAAACTTATAATTGGACCATGATCCATCAAGCCGCTCAGTTCGTTGCCGCCGGCGCGCAGTTTATTGCAACCAACCCCGATACTCATGGCCCGAACATGAGCCCAGCTTGCGGCGCTTTGTGTGCCCCGATTGAGCGAATCACCGGCAGAAAACCATTTTATGTCGGCAAACCTAGCGCGTGGATAATTCGAGCAGCCTTAAATAAAATGGGCGCTCATGCTGAAAATACCGTCATTATTGGGGATAACTTACGCACCGACATTTTGGCTGGATTCCAAGCTGGCTTGGAAACTATTTTTGTTCTTAGCGGCGTCAGTAGTGAAAAAGATATCGATGATGTACCATTTCGTCCCAACTATGTGTTCGGCAGTGTTAAAGATATTGACGTGCTATAGCGAGTAACTATGGATACCAGTTTACTATTAGCGGTTACATTTTTTTGCGGATTGGCAGCTAGCTTTATTAGGCTTCCACCTTTGGTCGGTTTTTTAGCTGCAGGTTTTATTCTCAACGCAATTGGCTTTGAGATGAACGACACCATCGCCGGGCTAGCTGATTTAGGCGTAACCCTACTACTGTTCACCGTAGGTCTAAAACTAGACGTAAGGGTACTACTTCGCCGGGAAGTATGGGGCAGTGCTGGCCTACATATGGGCTTAAGTGTGCTGGTATTTAGTCTGGTACTGGTGGCTCTAAAAGGCTGGGGTTTTAGCACCATTGATGGTTTAGATACTCAGGCGATATGGGTATTGGCATTTGCGCTTAGTTTTTCAAGTACCGTATTTGCAATTAAACTGCTTGAGGAAAAAAGTGAACTCAATGCTCTTTACGGCCGGATTGCCGTTGGCATTCTGATTATGCAGGATATTTTTGCCGTTGTATTTTTGGCCTTTAGTACCGGCAAAGTTCCTTCATTATGGGCCTTGAGTTTGCTAGCATTAATTCCATTGCGCCCACTTTTGTTCCATTTGCTCAATCGAGTTGGCCACGGAGAATTACAATTACTATTCGGTTTTTTTCTCACCTTTGTTGTCGGTACAAGTTGGTTTGAAGCCGTTGGACTCAAAGGTGACCTTGGTGCTCTTTGTATAGGTATTATGCTGGCTGGACACCCTGCCGCTAGTGGTATGGCCAAGTCACTGTTTAGCTTTAAAGAATTATTTTTAATCGCTTTCTTCTTATCTATAGGACTTAGTCACCTCCCCGATCTTGAAGCGATTATTGTTGCTGCTATCTTACTCGTCATTCTATTTATAAAGGCACTTCTATTCTTAGCCGTATTAATGCGCAATCGATTGCGCTCGCGCACCGCATTACTTGGAACGATAAGCCTTAGTAACTACAGTGAGTTTGGCTTAATTGTGGTGGCAGTTGCGGCTACTAATCAATGGATAGACGGCTCTTGGCTCGCCACCATCGCGATTGCTTTAAGTTTCAGCTTCGTGTTTGTTGCCCCATTGCACGCCAACGCCGATCGTATTTATCAATCGATAAGCCCAACCTTGAGACGTTTCCAGCGAAGTCGCTTATTGAGTGAGGACCAAGCAGTTGATTTTGGAGAACATCAAGTCATTGTGTTTGGGATGGGCCGTATTGGAAGTGGTGCCTACAATCAATTGGAACAGCACTATCCAGGACAGGTGCTAGGGATCGACACCGATACTGATAAAGTGAATGCCCATCGCCAGGCAGGACGTAGCGTGATTGTGGCGGACGCCACTGATTCGGATTTTTGGGCAAAACTAAGCCCAAGTAGCAATATAAAATTGGTCTTACTCGCAATGCCAAGTCACCACGGTAACGAGTATGCCCTTAGCCAATTGCGCCGCAACGACTTAAATACCAAAATTGCAGCCATTGCTCAATATAGTGATGATGCGGACAGCTTGACGCGCTTAGGTGCAGACGCCGTATTTAATCTCTACAATGAAGCCGGTAGCGGTTTCGCCCAGCACGTTTATCAAGAACTGGTACAAGAACAAGCCACTATTTTGCAGGCGCATAACAACTCATCGAACGACGTATAAGGATAACTCGATGTTCCAATTTTTTTCTTCTTTCTCCCAAACCCGTAAAGCTTGGTTACTACTGGCAGTCATCAGCTTTTTGCTAGAACTAACGGCTTTGTTTTTTCAATATGGTATGAAACTAGATCCATGTGTTATGTGCGTTTATGAGCGCACTGCTATGATGGGGATGATGTTTGCAGGTCTACTTGGCGCAATTGCTCCACAACTATTGATACTGCGGATTATGAGTTTTGGCTTATGGATAGTTAGTTCAGCCTGGGGTTTACAACTTGCATGGCAACATACCCAATTCCAAATCAATCCCAATCCATTTTCAACCTGTGATTTTTTCGCAAGCTATCCTAGCTGGTTCAAACTAGATACTTGGGCACCGTGGATGTTTAACCCTACCGGTTATTGCGATCAGGTTTCTTGGATGTTCTTAGGCTGGTCAATGCCACAGTGGTTGATACTAATATTTGCTATCTCTTTGGTATCTAGCTTGCTGTTCTTTGCTTCGCAATGGAAGTTGATTCGGCGTCGTTAGTCCTTTATGAAGTTCGCATGACAATATTAAAAATGGCGCCTATGGCGCCATTTTTTTGAATTGAAGGGAAGTAACAAAGACTAGAAACTAACTGCTTGGTCATGACGTGCAAACAGCCGGTCTTCAAAAATGTCGGGTTCTAAGGCTTCAGAGAAATAGAAACCCTGGTAAACAGTGCAACCTCGGAATTTCAAAAATTCTAATTGATATTCAGTTTCCACCCCTTCGGCGATTACTTCTAAGTCCAAGTTTTCTGCCATTGAAATAATTGTTGTAATGATCGAGCACTCACTACCACCCTTTTCGACTTCACTAACAAAGGACTTATCAATTTTTAAACAATTGATTGGCAGCTGATTTAAGTATGCTAACGATGAATAACCAGTACCAAAATCATCTACTGAGAATCGAATCCCTAAAGCACGTAAGCGAGAAATCTTTTCTACCGTTTCTTTAACGTTATCGACCAAAACCCCTTCCGTTATTTCTAGCTCTATCAAACGAGGATCACAACCAGCTGAGCGAATTACATCAATGGTACTATCTACAAAGTCTTCTCGGTGGAATTGATTTGGACTAACGTTGACCGACAAGGTGGTAAAGTTTTTCGGTAACCCTCTATCTTGCCAGCGCTTGAGTGCGCTAAAGGCACTTCGCATGATGAACTTTCCGAGTAGTATGATTAAACCCGATTCTTCTGCCAGTGGAATAAAGCGCCCTGGAGAGATCCAGCCTAATTCGTTGTCATACCAGCGTACCAATGTTTCAGCACCAACCATTTCGTACTGAGAGTTATAGCGTGGCTGAAAATAGGCCACCATATCTTCTTGAGTAATTGCGACTCGCATCATTTGTTGCAGCTTGTGCCGCTGTTGAATATCTTCCGCCATTTTGCTTGAGAATAAGCAAACCGAACCACGACCCGCATCTTTTCCGTGATATAAAGCCATATCAGCTTGGCGTAAGATCTCTGTGGCGTTGCTATCTTGGTTTGGATACATCGCCAGGCCGATGGTTGCATTTAAGCTGATATCGTTGCCTTTAATTGCAAATGGCCTACGGATCAGATTACGGATGTTCTCAGCAATTTTACGGGCTCTTAATGATGCGCGGCGATGGTCAGCACCTAAGTCAGGTATAAGAATGGCATATTCATCACCGCCTAAACGCGCGATGGTTTCATGCTGACGATAGTTTTCTCGTAAACGATGAGCGACTAATCGCAGTAGTAAGTCCCCTGCAGCGTGCCCTAGTAAATCATTTACGTTTTTAAAGTGGTCTAAATCCAGGTAAATAAGTACGCCAATGGTCTTACGTCGACCTGCGTTTTCGATTTCCTGCTCTAAGTTTTCAATCAACTTGCGGCGGTTAGCAAGCCGCGTTATGTCATCATGTGACGATTGAAACTCAATGGTTTCCTGGGCTGCTCGTATGTCACTAATGTTAGTTTGAGTACCAATCATTCGCAGCGGACGTTTGTTAACGTCACGCTCAATAACCATTGCTCGGACCATCACCCAAATATAGCGACCATCTTTGGTTTGCATACGATGCATACATTCGAAGCTTTCGGTTTCACCTTTAAAATGAGCCCGTAGCGAGGCCAAGGTTTTGTGTAAGTCGTCGCTATGGATTCGAGACTCCCACTCTTTGCTTTGGTTGGTTAATTCGCCTTCGTCGAAGCCAAGCATTTTGGCCCACTGCGGCGAAAAGAAAACGCTTTTTTTGGCAAAGTCCCAATCAAACACGCCATCGCCAGAGCCTGTTAGCGCAAATTGCCAACGTTTTTCACTATTTTGAAGTTGGGTGAAACTATCTAGCATATTGCTGTTCATGTTGTTCATTACACGTTGCAATTTGCCAATTTCACCTTGTCCTTTAAGTTTTACCGGTGCTTGCTTATTCTGACTATGCTTAAGTAAATGTGATAGTGGTCGAAGCAAAACCCAATAAACAAAGAAAACCACAACCAGTAAGCTTGCAAAAACCAATGCAATATACTTACCCATCCGTTGGATAAAGCCTTGTTCGATTGCTGACCACTGTCGTGATAGATCATAGCTTATGTAAATAGCACCTTTCGCAGAGGGGCTTAAGCTATCGGAACGCGGGCCCATATCGAGCGGTAAGTATAGGCTTAATCGTTTATTTTCAGCATCAAAGCTAGATTGTTCTTGGCCTTGGATGCTCGTAGCTTCAAAGGCTTGCCGATCAAAATCAGTAACAGTTTCGCTGGCAAATAAATGTTTATCAATGAGTCGGTTTGACAATAATACTGATGCTTGCGGGTCTAAAACTACGATGTCACGTACTTGTTCATCTAGCGCTGCCAGCATAATACTTCGTTCTGCTATATCAACTTGATTACGAGACAAACTGTCAGATAACGATTGCTGCAGAATATAACCTTGACTACGGATCCCGACTTTAGCTTGGGAAATTAACTCTACTTGATTACTTTTCAGGTCCATTTGCAGCATTGTGACTGCCACAATAACTAGCAGCAAAGTAGCCATTGCCGGAACTAAAAGTTTAAGCGAAATCGAACGTAAGCTAGACACCACCATCCTCCGCTTTCACTTTAATACTGTCGAGCGCTTCAAGCTCAAAAAATGAGAAATCCTCTGCGGCAAAATTATTGTTAATCAAACCTAGACTGTGCATGCGTTGACTAAGATTCTGTATGTAGTTCTCAAAATCTATACTGTTGATCAAAGACTCGCTTTGTTCTTGATTATAGTACTGAATACGTGCAATCTCAGAGTCGACCTCTCGACTATAAAGCTGAGTTCGTCTTGCTATTAGTTTGCTTGCTTCAACTAGATTTTGAAACATCCACTGTTGGCCAGCAAAATGATCCGAAACTAAGCGCTTCACTTGTAGTTTTTCGCTTTCGCTTAAATCCTTTCGTACCACTAAAGCTCGGTAATAGATCCGTGGTGATTCACTGCTATCAAAAAGTAAGTTGCCATTAAGATTATCAATTAATCGACTTTTAACTGGACCCGCCGATAGTAATGCAGATACATCACCATCTCTGAACAGTCGTAACTGCTCGTCAAGTTTTGCTTCAACAAAAACAAACTGCTCAGCACTAAAGCCGTCATACTCTAACCAATCAGCAGCCAATAACGCTCCTAATGAGTTCGACTCATATCCAATAGTTTGTTCTTGCAACTCAGCGCTAGTATTAATATGCGATTGACTCACTAAGGCATCCGCACCATAGCTTTGGTCGGTGATAGCTAAGAGCTGAAGATCCAAGCCGCGGTCAACAACCCGTATGGCTTGGTCGAGACTGAGAAAGGCGGCACCGACTTGATTTGTTTCTAAAGAGTGAACAACGTGACTCGGAGTCGTTAGCTCGATCAATTGATATGGGCTCTGTTGATTAGCATCTAAGCGATGGGCAAGGTGCACCGGCTCAAAACCTAACCAAGGACTGACAGCGACTCTGAGTTGAGTTTGCTCTTGGCAAGCACCAAGCAATAAGATTGATAACAATACAGTGCAAGCCCTCGCGGGACGACGTATCAGAGAATCGAAGGTAGTACTCACTAAAAAGACATATCCATTAAAAAAACAACTCCATCGACTGTTATCGGCAGCCGACATAAATACTTAATACAAAAAGATAAAAAATATCGCTTTAAGCACCCGATTTGCGTTTTAAGCTTAACAACTTAAGTTATGCCTGCAAAAAGGCTTACTTTCAACTAGCTTACTGTACCCGATATTAGCGCTCACGCAATGCCGCTATGCGTTTTTCGAGTGGTGGATGGCTCAAAAACAACTCGCTAATAGATTTTTTGCCGTTTATGCCAAAAGCAAGCAACTCTCCGCTCATTTCTGGTTCGCTACTCCCACCTAAACGTTGCAAGGCTGCTATCATTTTTTGTTTACCAACCAGCTCGGCACTGCCTTCGTCGGCTCGAAATTCACGTTTCCGAGAAAACCACATCACAATAATGCTTGCGAGAATACCAAACACCATTTCAAGCACAAATACCACCGCCATATAGGCAAACATTCCCAAGCCACCGCGTTCATTATTAGACAACGCATTCGAGATTAGATTGGCAATCAGTCGCGCCATAAAAATCACAAAGGTGTTCACCACCCCTTGAATTAAGGTCAGAGTTACCATGTCGCCATTTTTAACATGACTGATTTCATGAGCAAGTACCGCTTCAATTTCATCGCGAGGCATGTTCTCAAGTAAGCCAGTACTGACGGCAACCAGCGCATTATTTCGGCTTGCACCTGTAGCAAAAGCATTCATATCAGCAGCATGATAGATAGCAACTTCAGGCATTCCAATTTGGGCGGCTTTAGCTTGGCGTTGTACCGTATCAAATAGCCACGCTTCGGTAGGGTTTTGCGGAGTAGTAATAACATGAGCACCGGTTGCTCGTTTGGCCGACCACTTCGACATCAACAGAGAAATAAACGAACCGCCAAATCCGAACACCGCCGCAAACACCAACAAACCACTGATACCGCGCGGGTCGATCCCGAGTAAAGAAAAAACTATATTCAACACGATACCTAGCACAACAATGACCGCTAGATTAGTCATGAGATATAACAATACGCGTTTCATACTAGGCCTCAAATTAATTGAAATGGGTCACGCTTAAAATATGCGGCCTAGCACTCTTTTTTTCAACAAAAAACACCCGCAAATACGAACTCTTAATTTGATTTTAATAATCGTTTGAGTTGAGTTTCATTTAGTAAGAGTTCAGCTTCCCCGGTATGGTTAGAGTTAAACTCAATTTGGGCTAAACATGGCGCTGCTATTTGCTGCTCTAAGTAAGTAATATTACGGTTCATTACCTCATCTCGTGGGCTTAAACAATTTGCCACCCAGGCATTTAACTTGAGCCCTTGAGACAAAATGGATTGTACCGTTAACAAACTATGATTAAGGCAACCAAGTTTAACCCCTACAATTAATATCACCTCGAAATTATGGACTGTGACCCAGTCGCTCATAAGTTCAGTTTCTGACAAAGGCAATAACCAACCACCTGCACCTTCAATCAATACTATATCTACATCACGTTGAACCTGCTGCAAACAGTCATTCAGTTTCTCCGTTTCTATGGTGACTCCAATATCGGCGGCGGCAATATGCGGGGCTATCGGTGGTTCAAAACAGTAGGGATTAACGAGTTCATACGGATTAGCCAACGCACTATTATTTAATAGTGACAATGCGTCTTGGTTGCGTAAACCTTCACCGAAATCTTTAGCATCTGCTGCTACGGGTTTATATCCATTGGCTTTGCAATGTTGGTTTAACTGTTTGAGAAGAGATTGAGTGACATACGTTTTACCGACTTCAGTATCAGTACCGGTTATAAATATGCATCTAGCCACGTTTTAAAGCTCCATATAAGACTTGATAAGTCACCGGCAAACCAGCTTCACACCCAAACTTCTGTTGATAATGACATTGTAATGCACGCCACTGTGATGGCGTCATTAAACCGCTAGTTTGACGCTCTGGCACATAGTTCGCACCGATTGCTTTCATATCTTTGAGCATTAAACCCAAACTTGGATAGTACCAACGCTGCTGCTTTTCAAACACCTCACCACAAGTAAAACCTGCTGATGCCAAAGACTGCTGTAAATCACTACTTTTCACAAAACGATTAATGTGTCTTTGTTGATCGATTGCTGCCCAGGACTGCTCCAATTCAAATAGCGTGCCCTCAACGATGCAACTAAACACAAACACACCATCGGGTTTTAGCAGTTTGCCAATTTGCTCGATAACCGTACCCAAATTGCTAGCCCATTGCAGCGCTAAGTTGGAATGCACTAAGTCGAAGCTATTGGTGCCAAAAGGCATTGCATCTAAATCGCCTTGTACCCATTGAAAGTCTGGTTGCTGTTGTGTTGTTGAATCTCGTTCGCTACTGATTTGATTACGAGCGGTTTCTAGCATTTGATGGCTTAAATCAAAGGCCGTAACTAGTGCTGAATGCCCGGCCAGTTCAGGTAAACTAGCTCCTGTGCCGCAGCCAATATCCAAGCAGCTTTCGTAATATCGAACGGGTATTAAACTGCTCAGCTGCTCGCCAATATCACGTTGAATAAAAGCGTGTTGGTCATAGTGTTGTGCCGCGCGACCAAAATGTTGCGCAACTTGGTCTTTATCTAATTCAACCAGCATGATCTTCACCAGCAAAGCTTGCCCGTTTTTGGTCCAAAAATTTGGCTAGGTCACGAACCAATGCTTCAATCTGCACTTTACTATGGCTGGCACTCAAGGTAATCCGCAATCGCGCACTGTTTAGCGCAACTGTAGGAGGCCGGATAGCAACGACCCAGTGACCTTGCGTTTTTAGGTAATGACTGGCGTCTAGGGCCAATTGGCTCGAACCTAAAATCAAAGGTTGAATCGCTGTTGATGAGTTTTGAACTTCAATTTTAAAATCGCAGCAAAGCGCACGAAACAATTCAATATTGCGGTTTAGTGTTTGTCGAAGTTGTGGCTGCTGTTGGACTAGCTCGATACTGGCGTCAATTGCAGCTGCTTGCGCCGCTGGCATGGTGGTTGAATATACGTACGCTTTTGAAAAATTAACTAAATAGTCTATCAATTGCTCACTTGCGGCAATACAGGCACCATTCACCCCAAGCGCTTTTCCAAAAGTTAGCATTTGTGCTATTTGATCGCTGTACCCTATACCTGCATGCGCAACACTACCTTGTCCTTGAGGTCCTAAAACTCCGATACCATGTGCATCGTCAACCAGAAGCATTGCTTGCGATTGTTGACATAAGCGGTTTATTTCGGCCAGAGGAGCTAGATCGCCATCCATGCTAAACACCCCTTCGCTGACCACCAGCGTATCTTGATTTTGCTTATTCAAACGCAGCTCTAGCGCTTTCATGTCATTGTGAGCAAATCTTTGCATTTTAGCAGCGCTTAAGATCCCCGCTTCCATTAATGAGGCATGATTCAATTTGTCTTGGAGTAATAAAGCATCTTTATGCATCATGGCTTTGATAAAGGCTTGATTGGCTGAAAAACCACAATTGTAAAGCAGTACTGCTGGTACTTTTAGCCACTCGCAGATGGTTTGCTCGAGTTGGTAGTGAGGAGCTTGATAGCCAGAGACCAACGCAGAACCACCACTACCACAGCCATATTTGATAGCGCTTGCTTGCCAGGCTTCTAGTACTTTGGGGTGCTTACTTAGCCCAAGGTAATCGTTACTGGCGAAGTTGATGTAAGATTTACCATCAATGGCTATTTGGCAACTTCCAAAGTCACCAATCTGTTCTATGGTTTGTCGTTGGCGAAGACTAAATTGCTGCTGGCGCTGCTGTAATTGTTGAGCAACAAAAGCAAAGCGCGGATTGTTGCTTTGCTGATCTAAACCATTCATAGCTTAGTAATCACGCTTCATAGAACCAGTTACTATCCGCCGCTTCGCGTTTACGACGCATTTGCAACTCTAGAGCTTCTTGATCTTCATTAGCTCCGCGATCAACGTGCGCAGCTTCAGGGCGTATCCCAAGCTTTTTAAATAACTTCATGTCTTGGTTTTCGTCAGGATTTGGCGTGGTAAGTAACTTACAGCCATAAAAGATCGAATTTGCGCCAGCCATAAAACATAAAGCCTGTACTTGCTCGTTCATGTCCTCACGTCCAGCAGACAAACGCACATGCGATTTAGGCATCATAATTCTAGCCACGGCAATGCAACGAATGAAATCAAAGTGATCAAGTTCATCCACATGCTCAAGCTTAGTACCTTTCACTTTCACCAACATATTAATCGGCACACTTTCTGGGTGGCGAGGTAAATTAGCCAGTTGTTGTAGCAATGCAGATCGATCGGTCGCTTGCTCACCCATGCCCATAATGCCTCCTGAACAAACCTTCATTCCCGCGTCACGAACATGGGCCAAGGTATCTAAACGCTCATCATAGGTGCGCGTTGTGATGATTTGTTCATAGTATTCAGGAGATGTATCTAAGTTGTGGTTGTAATAGTCCAGACCTGCCACAGATAAACGTTGCGCTTGTTCAGCCTTTAGCATGCCCAAAGTCATGCAAGACTCCATACCAAGTTCTTTGACCCCTTCAACCATTTTCAACAGATAAGGCATGTCACGCTCTTTAGGGTTTTTCCACGCCGCTCCCATACAGAATCGCGTTGACCCATTGCTTTTAGCTTTTTGCGCTTCTTTCAATACATGCTCAACTTCCATCAAACGTTGAGTTTCTAGTCCGGTATTATGGTGCGCGCTTTGCGGGCAGTACTTACAGTCTTCGGGGCAAGCACCTGTCTTAATTGAAAGCAAGGTCGATACCTGCACTTGATTGGGATCGAAATGTTGGCGATGAACCGTTTGCGCATTAAATAATAAGTCGTTAAACGGCAAAGCAAACAAGGTGTTAACTTCTTCAATTGTCCAATCATGGCGTGGTGCGTAAGACATCTGCGATTCTTTCCTTCGTCCAGAGATTGAGCTAGTCTAGCCAACAACGAAAGGCTGTCAAGATAAGCCATGAGCAAAACTTTACCAATGGACAATAAATGACCGATATTATTGATCTCGATTACGATCGCCAACATGTTTGGCATCCCTATACTTCTATGTCAGAGCCACTTCCTTGCTATCCAGTGGCTTCGGCAAGTGGCGTGCGATTAAAGCTTGAAAATGGCCGCGAGTTGATTGATGGCATGTCGTCTTGGTGGGCTTGTATTCATGGCTATAACGTCAAGGCATTAAACCAAGCGGCACATCAACAACTACAGCAAATGTCACACGTCATGTTTGGTGGCCTCACCCATAAACCTGCTGTCGATCTTTCTCGTCGTCTTGTCGACATAACTCCCCAGGGCTTAGATAAGGTTTTTCTTAGTGATTCAGGTTCGGTCGCGGTCGAAGTGGCCTTAAAAATGGCCATTCAGTACTGGCAAAGCCAAGGCAAAGATAAAAAGCACTTCGTCAGTTTACGCCGTGGTTATCACGGGGATACCTTTGGCGCGATGTCGGTTTGTGACCCGGATGGCGGAATGCACTCTCTCTACGAAGGTTTTCTAGCCAAACAGTATTTTGTGACTGAACCACAGCTTGCTTTTGACCAACCCTGGCAAGCCCAAGATATAGCACCTTTAGAAGAACTCTTAGAACAGCACCATCAACACATCGCTGCATTAATTTTGGAACCTATAGTGCAAGGTGCGGGTGGCATGCGTTTCTATCATCCGGAGTATCTGCGCCAAGCAAAACAGCTATGTGAGCGTTTCGATGTGTTGCTAATAGCCGATGAAATTGCGACCGGCTTTGGCCGTACTGGGAAAATGTTTGCGTGCGAGCACGCTAACATTGTTCCGGACATTTTATGCTTAGGAAAAGGTCTTACTGGTGGTTATATGAGTTTGGCTGCTACTTTGTGCAGCGACAAAGTAGCCCAAGGAATAAGCCAAGGTAGCGCTGGTGTTTTAATGCATGGCCCCACCTTTATGGGCAATCCGTTGGCTTGCGCAGTTGCCGTCGCATCAATTGATTTACTGCTCGCCAGCCCTTGGCAACAGCGGGTTGAAAACATAGCCCATCAATTACAATTAGGTCTCGCCCCAATTGGACAACTTGAGCAAGTTAAAGAAACACGTCTACTTGGAGCAATTGGTGTCGTTGAATGCCATGAAGCAGTTGATATGCAGCAGATCCAAGCCTTTTTCGTCGAACATGGGGTTTGGATCCGACCTTTTGGTAAGCTGGTTTATCTCATGCCGGCCTATGTTATGAACGATGCTGATATCGCAACATTATGCGCTGTCATTTATGCTGCGTTAAATACGCCTAAATAATAGGCCAGCAAACTTGCAATGACGATGAGGGCTAAAAGCAATAAATTTACCCTCATGTAGTCGTTGCGCCGCCGCGAACGCAGCCAATTCAGGGCTATGGTTAACAAGGTTAAACCGCAACAACTCCATAAGAACAATAAGAACCAAAACTGATAGTTTTCGTCCCAAGAGGTTCTAGCCTGAGATATCCCTTCACTATAGGTCCAGGCGTAGGGCTGCTCCGGACGTGCAAAATGAAAAGCCAGCATTGACACCACAAATAAGGCCCATACGATCAGCGCCACATAATTAAATGAGCGCTGAATTTGATCGGGCCCTTTGCGGCGCTCAAGCTGTAATTCGTCATGTTGCGTATTTGAGTTCATAGCTTTAATTTTAGTCCCTTTGCTAATAATTATTAGCCTTTGGTGCTTAATTCTCACTGGAATACCAATTTATCCCCAATCTATACGATATTTTGCTTGTGTCTTCAATTGCTACGAGTAACATTATCTGTTTTTAATAAAGCAAACTCATCGAGGAGTTATTGAACGTATGACAGATTGTTCAGTGGTTGACTTGCTTTCTGGGAAATTCTCAGTTGGTCAAGTTGTCAAAGTAAAAGGTTGGGTACGTACCCGCCGTGATTCTAAAGCCGGTATTTCATTCGTCGCTGTCTATGATGGCTCTTGCTTTGATGCCATACAAGCTGTGGTTCCTAATTCGCTTTCAAATTATGAAGAAGTACTACGATTAACCACCGGTTGTTCAGTTATGATTACTGGTGAAGTAGTTGAATCCCCAGGCCAAGGCCAAGCTTTCGAAATTCAAGCCACAGGTGTTGAAGTTATCGGATGGGTTGAAGATCCAGATACCTACCCTATGGCTGCTAAGCGACATACAGTTGAGTTTTTACGTGAGCATGCTCACTTGCGTCCGCGTACCAACTTGATAGGCGCGGTAGCAAGAGTTCGTAATTCTTTAGCGCAAGCCATTCATCGTTTTTATCATGAACGTGGCTATATTTGGGTTAGCACACCGATTATTACAGCAAGTGATACCGAAGGCGCTGGTGAGATGTTCCGAGTGAGTACTCTGGATCTGGAAAACCTGCCACGCAATGACCAAGACGCTGTTGATTTTTCTCAAGACTTCTTTGGTAAAGAGTCATTTTTGACTGTATCAGGTCAGCTTAACGCTGAGACCTATGCTTGCGCGCTATCAAAGGTTTACACTTTTGGGCCGACCTTCCGTGCCGAAAACAGTAACACCAGCCGACACCTGGCTGAGTTTTGGATGATGGAGCCAGAAGTTGCTTTTGCTGATCTTGATGATGTAGCAGCGCTAGCCGAAGACATGCTTAAATACGTATTCAAAGCCGTACTTGAAGAACGTGGCGATGATATGGCGTTTTTTGCTCAGCGTATTGAGAAGCAAGCCATTAGTCGTTTGGAGAGCTTCATTTCTAAAGACTTTGCTCAGGTTGATTACACCGACGCAATTGAAATTTTGTTGCAATCTGGCCGAAAATTCGAAATGGACGTCAGTTGGGGCATCGATATGAGTTCCGAGCATGAGCGCTACCTTGCTGAAGAACACTTTAAAGCACCGGTTGTCGTTAAAAATTACCCTCGTGATATAAAAGCATTTTACATGCGTCAAAATGACGATGGTAAAACAGTAGCCGCTATGGATGTGCTTGCCCCAGGCATCGGTGAAATCATCGGTGGTAGTCAACGTGAAGAGCGACTTGAAGTATTTGATGCACGCCTAGAAGAAATGGGACTCAATAAAGAAGACTATAGCTGGTACCGCGATTTACGCCGCTATGGCAGCGTCCCACACTCGGGTTTCGGTCTTGGTTTTGAACGCCTAGTTTCCTACGTCACTGGTATGAGCAATATTCGAGATGTGATCCCATTCCCACGAGCTCCAAAACAAGCTGACTATTAACTGACCTTAAATAAGCTCCCTGACTGGGAGCTTATTTTTTACTCGCCAAATACACCCAGGTCTACTATTGTTTCTGGACCTTGATATAGAAGTAAATGCCATGAGAAAAACTAAAACAATCGCTACTGATGACATCTTACTTACCTTATGTAATTCGGTAAGCAATGTACTAACCACTGCAACGACTAAGAAAATCAATTATTCGGCAATGGTACAAAAAATATCAAAAACCTGTTTAAAGCCAGATATTGGTTGCTTTGTGTTATTCGATGGTGGATTTTCTGGTTTAGTTATTATTAACTTCTCATCCGCTGCAGCCATGGAAGTCTATCGTGATTACATGCTACACATGGGTATCCCTGAGGCAGAACTCGCCGGACAACATACGGCAGACGAAGTTGGAAACGTACTCGGTGAGTTGATGAACCAGATCGTTGGAGACTTTACCGGAACAGTTGGCGAGGAGTTACACACCTCGATCAGTCAAAACCAACCGAAAATGCTGACGATAAACAAGCAGGTAATGTTGTCGGTCGATACTAACTTAGACCGCCCTCAAGCACGCCGTGTCACTTTCTCAACTGAAGGCAACAATATTTTCTACCTTGAATTCGCAATGGATAAAACAGAGTTTATTCAAATCACAGAATTTGAAGCGAGAGAAAATTTGGACCCAGATGAAATTATTGCACAAACCAAGGCGAAACAAGCTGAGCAAGCAAAACAAAGCAAGCCATCAAGCAGCGCTAAAGAGCAAGACCTACTTGATGAGTTAGGGATATAATCTGATATCTTAGATACTAGATACGAAGTCGCTGATGCTATGCTGACGCGGCTTTTTAGCTTTACTCATTGCCGCACCTAAATATAAAAATCCCACCACGCTTTCATGGTCCAACAAACCTAGCTCTTCATTCACGATTTTCGAATAGGCCATGGCACCGGTTCGCCAAATTCCATTGTATCCCAGAGCTTGAGCGCACATTTGCATGGCTTGAACACAGCATCCAGCCGATAACAGCTGCTCAATTTGTGGGACTTTGTCGTGGTCACGAGGCGAGGAAACTACAATCGTGATTACCGGAGCCCGATAAGGCATGAGCTTCGCTTTTTCAACATCGCTTCCATCATTTAAGGCCGCCGCTGAAAAAATTTCTGACAAGCGATCAAGTCCTTCTCCACTGACATGGATAAAACGCCAAGGGTGAAGACCGCCATGATCTGGCACCCGCAGGCCAGCCTGCCAAATGGTTTCAAGTTCAGTGCCTTCTGGTGAAGGGCCAGCTAGTCGCGCGCAGGACTGTCGATTTAAAAGTAATTCTAATGCATCCATGGTTTCATCCAATTCCAAGTTTATCTTGGCCTACAATATGCTCGTAGTGTGCTGTAATTCATTAGAAATTCAAAGCCCTATACGCGATAAAGGTGTGCCTAGTTCACAATGCTGCTTATAAACGCGCTGCCAGCTCTGCCCCTTGACGAATAGCACGCTTCGCGTCCAGCTCTGCGGCATAATCAGCACCGCCAATAACATGAGCTTGTATACCTAAGGCATCAAGCTGAACACTAAGCTCTTTAGCGGGATCTTGACCGGCACATAGAATGACATGATCAACATCCAATAGCTGAGCTTCTCCCTCAATTTCTATATGTAAACCTTGATCGTCAATGCGTTTATAGCTTACCCCAGCGAGCATTTGAACTTGATGCTTTTTCAGCGTTTCACGATGGATCCAACCGGTTGTTTTACCCAAGTCTTTACCGACACGGGTGGTCTTACGCTGGCAAAGTACAACATCACGTTGAGCATGCATGGCTTGCGAAGTTTCGCTTAAGCCACCAGGCTGCTTTAATTGTGTGTCTATCGACCATTCGTTGAGCCAACGCTGCTTATCTAATGTTGAAGACGGACGCTCAGCAACTAAGTATTCGGCAACGTCAAAACCAATACCACCAGCTCCAATAATGGCTACTTTGTGACCGACCTCTTTATGGTCTCTAAGTACATCGAGATAGCTGTATACTTTTTCATGCTCTATCCCTTCAATTGGAGGTGTTCGTGGTGTAATGCCAGTCGCGATAATGACCTCATCGGCATCCATAGCCAAAATTTGCGAGGCCTCTAAGCGAGTATTTAGATGCAGTTCTACACCGGTTTCCTGTAAACGATGTTGGTAGTAACGCAAGGTTTCATAAAATTCTTCTTTACCTGGAATTTGCTTGGCGTAATTAAACTGTCCGCCAATTTCGCTAGCGGCATCAAACAATTTCACACTATGTCCACGTTGAGCTGCGTAACAACTTGCGGCCAATCCAGCAGGTCCGGCTCCAACCACCACAACATTTTTTACTTTGTTTGTTGTTTCAAATGTTAATTCAGTTTCGTAGCAGGCTTGTGGATTAACCAAACAGCTGGCGCGTTTTTGTTTAAATACGTGGTCTAAACATGCTTGGTTACAGGCTATACAAGTGTTGATCAGTTCAGCTTTACCGGCTTTGGCTTTATTGACAAAGTCTGGGTCGGCTAATAATGGTCTTGCCATTGACACCATGTCGGCCTGACCACTACTAAGGATATCCTCAGCGATTTCTGGAGTGTTGATTCGATTAACCGCAACCACAGGGATGCTAATTTCAGGCTTAAGTTTTTCTGTTACCCAACTGAATCCGCCGCGAGGAACCGAGGTTGCAATAGTGGGAACCCGGGCTTCGTGCCAACCAATACCAGTGTTAATAATCGTAACCCCGGCCTTTTCTAATTGTTTAGCCAATTCGACAACCTGAGGCCAATCACTGCCACCTTCGACCAAATCCAACATCGACAAACGGAAAATAAGGATGAAGTCATTACCTACTTTGGCCCGGATCTGACGTACGATTTCTAGTGGGAAGCGAATACGATTCGGATAACTGCCGCCCCACTGGTCGCTGCGTTTATTGGTTCGTTGGCAAATAAACTGGTTGATTAAGTAGCCTTCAGAGCCCATAACCTCAACCCCATCGTAGCCAGCACGCTTAGCAAGCGCCGCACTTTTAGCAAAGTCAGCAATTGTGGACTTAATTTGACGAACACTCATGGCTTTAGGTGTGAACGGGTTGATTGGTGCTTTTAGCTTGCTTGGCGCCACGCTGAAAGGATGATAAGCGTACCGACCCGCATGCAGCAGCTGCATAGCAATTTTTCCACCTTGAGCGTGAACAGCCTCAGTGATTAAACGGTGTTTATTTAATTGCCAGCTAAAGCTCAGCTGGCAGCCATTAGGAGCGAGTCTTCCACGTAAGTTTGGTGATATGCCGCCAGTAACAATCAGGCCTACTCCGCCTTTTGCTCGCTCAGCATAGAAGGCAGCAAGCTTTTTAAAACCATTTTTTTCTTCTTCTAATCCTGTATGCATGGAGCCCATTAAGACGCGACTAGGTAAACTGGTAAAACCTAAATCGAGTGGAGATGTTAAATGTGGATATGCACTCATAGAAGAATTCTCTGTCATTGGAAAAATTTTTGTTATTAAGTTGTTACTAGAGTATAAAATCTAAGGTACAGTTTCAAACGAATGTTTAAAAAGATTGTTTATTTTTGAGCTTGCTCTAATTATGCCATTTAAGTTTGGTAACTTTAGACCAACAATATCGTCACTTTACGATGCAATTAGCCCAGCTAGGATCAACCAAATAGCTGTTAATTTAAAGGCGTTGAGTGAATGAAACTAATTGAATAGCAATATAACAATCGACGCAATTTAGCTGTTTCGATTGAAACTTAACACCGCTTTAGATTGCCAATTTACGCCAATTGAAGGCTTCACTAGGACTAACTATGTACCCTTTTTTAAGACTCGCCAAGACTATGTTCTTAGCCAATAAAAAGAGCAAAATTTGCTACACAGAACCCAGTCAAATAAATTTCATTTGCCACCCATGGGATATCGATTTATTTGGCGAAATGAACAACGGACGAATATTAACCCTCTACGACTTGGGACGAACTGACTTAGGTTTGCGCTGTGACTTGATGACACTACTTAGTAAAAACAAATGGGCCTTGGTGGTAGCTGGTAGTTCGGTGCGTTATCGAAAGCGCGTTAAAATGTTCGATAAAATCACCATGCATAGCCAATGTGTGGGCTACGATGATAAGTGGCTGTACATCGAGCAATCCATGTGGGTGAAAGGTCAACCTTGTTCTTCGGTTTTAGTCCGTGCCGGTGTGACGTCTAAACAAGGGATTATTCCACCAGCTCGTGTCGAAAAAGATTTAGGACTTGAGCCACAAAATACTCCGTTACCGGCATGGGTTACAGAATGGATTGCCTCAGAACAACACCGGCCTTGGCCGCCAACGCAGCATCATTAACAATTTCAACTTAGCTCTAAAAGTCTGAATAATACTAACTTTTAGTGCTAAGTATTTAGCCTCGCTGGCTGGATAGCAAACACCTGCAAACATTGGCACAGACGATAACGCTATGCTAGGGTTAGCTCTAATTGAGTCTTTGCATATGAAACTTATCTATGTCGATGTTATTTCGCTTTTTTAAAGCTTGTTTTGTGTTTATTTGGCGCGGATTAAATTTTGCCCGTGAACTATTTTTTAACTTTATTTTTCTAATCATTGTTGCCGGTCTATTTATCGCCTATCAACAACAAAGTAGCTCACCAAGTGTCCCTGAATACGACACCTCAGCGCTGTTATTAGATCTTTCAGGAAAACTCGTAGAACAAGGTTCAACCGTCGACGCCCTTAGTCAGTTAAGCGACGAGATACTGGGCTCACAACGCGTTGGCGAGATCGATCTTTATCAAGTCCAGCATGCCATTAATAGTGCCAAAGACGATGATGATATCAGTGGTTTAGTCTTGCAACTGAGTAGTTTGTCAGGAACTGACATGACCAAGCTTCGTTTGTTAGGTCAAAGTATAGAGGATTTCAAAACCTCTGGTAAACCGGTGGTGGCAATTGGTGATAATTACGACCAACATCAGTACTACTTGGCCAGCTACGCAGATACTATTTTGCTAAACCCAGCTGGCGGCGTTTGGTTACGCGGATTTGCTAGCCAAAACCTTTACTTTAAAGAAGCCTTCGAAAAATTCAACGTCAATACTCATGTGTTCAGAGTCGGTACCCATAAAAGCTTTGTTGAACCCTACATCCGCAATAACATGTCTGACGAAGCGCGGGCAGATTTAAAGCATTGGATGGATCAACTTTGGACTGAGTTTAAATCCGATATCATCAAAAATCGAGAGCAATCAGAACAACAAATGTTCCCAGATGGCCAAGCTCTAATTACTAAACTAAAAGAAGCCAATGGCGATGCTGCAAACTACGCCATGAATGCCGGGCTGGTTGATGTGCTAATGACTCGCGATGACGAGCGAAGCTACTTAATGGATACTTTTGGAGCGGTTGATAATGGTCTTGCTGGGGATTATCACCATGTAAGTTTTGCTGAATACAGACAGCGTTTGGATCCAGTTTATCCTTCCGTTTATGGCGAAGATCGCATTGCGTTAATCCATGCCAGTGGTCCCATTGTTGGCAAAGCTAATGGTAATGGACAAGTTATCGAAAGTGAGAGCATGCTAGAGATGCTCGACCAGGTTTTACTAGACGACAACATCAAGGGCTTGGTGCTTCGAGTCGACAGCCCAGGTGGAAGCGCGTTTGCTGCAGAGCTAATCCGTAACAAGCTTCAAGAAATTCAGCTTTATGATAAGCCGGTCGTCATTTCTATGGGTAATGTTGCTGCAAGCGGCGGTTATTGGATTGCAGCTGATGCAGACCAAATTTTTGCCAGCCCAACCACCATCACCGGTTCTATAGGTATTTTTGCAATGTTCGCCACCTTTGAAGATGTGTTATCTGACTTTGGTGTATACAGCGATGGCTATGCGACTAGCAGCTATGCTTCGATTGGGATTACGCAAAAACTGTCTGAAGAAGTCGCTCAGGTTATTCAACTGAACATTGAGAGCGGTTACCAAAAGTTTATCGGCTTAGTGGCCAACGGTCGAGATTTGAGTTTAGAGCAAGCCGATAGCTTAGCTCAAGGTAGGATCTGGACTGGTAAAGATGCCCAGCAAAATGGGCTTGTCGATCAATTAGGTGATTTAGACGATGCTGTTGCTTATACCCGCAGTTTACTCGGAAATGACGAGCTAAAACTTGAACAAATTCGTCCAAATTTAAGCCGTCGTGATGAAATTCTGCAACAGATGTTTGGTCAACAAGGCCAAGCATGGCTCAACAGCTATCTTCCTGATTTTGCGCAATGGATTCATCACAATCAAGTGGTACTTTCTCCACTTCAGTTTAAAGACCCTATGGGTCGCTATGCTTTTTGTGCCATGTGTGAGAGCTATTAATGCCTAAAAAATCGATTTATATCGCGTATACCGGTGGAACAATTGGGATGCAGCGTTCATCTCGCGGTTATGTCCCGCAACAAGGTTTTATGCAAAGTTGCTTAGCAGCCATGCCTGAATTCCATCGCGAAGAAATGCCGGACTATACCATTCACGAATATGAGCCCATTATCGACTCCGCCGACATGAGCCCTGCGGATTGGCAACGTATCGCTAATGATATCCAAAGCAATTATGACGATTTTGATGGCTTTGTAGTCCTGCATGGAACCGACACCATGGCTTATACGGCTTCTGCGCTTTCATTTATGTTAGAAAATCTTTCTAAGCCAGTCATTGTGACCGGTTCACAGATCCCCTTGAGTGAGATGCGTTCTGACGGTCAAACCAATTTACTCAATGCTTTGTACCTAGCAGCCTACTACCCCATTCATGAAGTTTGTTTGTTTTTTAATAATCAATTGTTTCGTGGCAATCGCACTACCAAAGCGCATGCTGATGGTTTTGATGCGTTTTGTTCGCCAAATTTTCCAGTATTATTGCGTGCCGGAATTAACATTGAGTTGGTCGCGGGCAAAGTTGAAGCCACCGGGATATCGTCATTACAGGTCAGCCAAATAGACCCGCAGCCGATATCCGTAGTCACCATCTATCCTGGTATTTCTAGGGAAGTGATAGCAAACCTTCTGCAAGCACCGGTAAAGGCGTTGATAGTACTTTCTTATGGTGTCGGTAACGCACCTCAAGATCCCAACTTGTTGCAAACACTTCGTGAAGCCAGTGAGCGCGGTGTAGTCATTGTCAATCTGAGTCAGTGTTTAACCGGGCGCGTAAACATGAAAGGTTATGCAAGTGGCGATGCTTTAAGCCAATGTGGAGTTGTGAGTGGGCAGGATATGACCACTGAAGCAGCTTTGGCAAAGTTGCATTACTTACTGAGTAAGAAATTAAAACCACAGCGGGTACGCGACTTACTCAGTCAGAATCTACGTGGTGAATTAAGCTAAATCATTAATCCAGCATTAGCACTTGTGAATTCAAGGGCTAATGCTTCATTTGAATGTCAATGTGATCGTCTTTAAATTGCTGCTTAAGGGCTTGCTTGGATTTCATGACAATCTCTCCGTCGGTTCCTACACTCATATGCTGTGCATCAACGTTGTGTTTAGATTGATAAAGCATCATAAGCTGCAGACTATCCTCACGCTGTTTATCGCTGACAACACGCCCGTCTGGCCAACGACCAGTTTCAACAGCTTGACAAATATTGTGGTAAATTTCAGGCGTCATTGCGGCGAGAAGTTTTTCGACATCCATGTGCTTAGTTCCTTAAACGTAATTATGGGCGAGACTATCAAAACCGCGGGGTAATTACCACGTAGTCACCTGCAATTTTGCCGCTTTTAAAATTGTGATACAAAGCCTTGAGAACATCGATTCCCTATAGCCGACAGTAAAAAAAATAGATAATTTTTACTATAATCACTAGGGTAAAAATTGAGTTTGTACGCAGCATATCCTATAGTTACGCAACTAGTCGTCTTGGGTTATTAGGATTTATTTTTGTCTAAAGTTGTGTTTTGCCTATCTGCCGTTCTTGGCGTTTTTTTGCTTAGTGCATGTGAAGACAGTAAAGCCTATTTTCGTTATTCAGTAGCAAAAATATGCGACGAAGATCCTACCACTTGCGCAGCCCTCAGCCCCGATGGCTGGTGTAAAGCCGAACGTGAAACCGTGATCTCTAGTGACTTTTTGGTGGCTAAACTAGGGGATGACAAAGAACGCTATAATCTTCTTCAAAACTATCAATCGTATATTGCCTGTATGGAAGTGGCGAGCACTATCATCCATAAAGCTAACCGAGCTAAAACCGATGCTCGCGTTGAAGGCCTTATATTTGCCAAAGACGAATTAGCCAAGCTTGAACTATCAACCACCGAGTCAGATAACGCCTACTTGTTATTTTATCATTGGTCAGTTAAGCGTGATGAAAACGCTAAAGCCCAATTTTTAGCATTAGAGGGCCAAGAAGTTCTGCGCAATACCTTCTTCCAATTGAGCCTAGCTCGGTACTACGCAGAGATTGATCCGCAAAAATCCCTCGATATATTGTTTTATGCTCTCACTCTCTACACCGTAGAGGAAACAATAGACAACGATCATTTTGCGATGATAACTAATCGCTTAATGCGCTTAAAACAATATGAAAAAGCTTACGTGTGGGCACTGGTTTATCAGAACTACGCTCAAGACGCAGCCAGTACGGACTTAAGTTATCTTCAGCAAATCATGGATCTTAGTGCTGAGCAACGCAGCGGCTTTGAACAACAAGCCGATGACTTAATTGAACTCATCGACAAGCGTCACTTTAGAATTTAGTTTGTAGCTTGGTCACGGCTGCGACCAAGCGATCATGCTTCAGCTCGCTATCGGTCCCAATAGCTTTCTTCTAAGCTATCTTCTCGCTCTGGCAAGGCTGCATTTAAACGCGGTGAATGTTGATTAAGTACCTGATAACTAACCCGGTTAGCATATTTACAAATTTGAGCAATTGATGAATAGCTCAAGTATGCGCGGTCTTGTTTAGCAGAGTTTGGCATAAGTTGTCGGTGGTAGGTGTTAGCACTCATATCATGAAGCAATGCTGACAATGCACCATCACCTGCGCCATTGGTATTGGCAATTTTTTCAGGGCCCCCCAAATACGGCGCAATATGGGAATAAACCTGCACGGCCTCACTACAATCACTGTAGCGCATCGCTCGGCTAAACTCATATTGATTGAATTGACTTAAGCTCGAATCCTGAAGCTCATATTTAGTTTTACGCAGAGCTTCGTGTTCGCAATGTGAGCCAATAAACAGACCTTCACTACCGGCTGTACATAAAACCAAATCGCACCACTGTAAAGCTGTCTTGATTGCCAACAAGGGCTCACTTTCTCCAGTAAGTGCTAAGGCTTCTTCTTCGTTCATGGCCAAAACAGTCACATGGTCTTGAACAAAGCGCTTCCAAAAATCAGGATCTTGTTCAATTAGAAAGCGGGTGCCTAAAGTCAGAACTACTGGCACAGAGGCAGCCTTTGCATACTCAATGGCTTTGAATGTGGCATCGGTGATGGTTTCATCACCTTGTGAGCGCACTAAATAGGCTGTAAGAACTAGGGCGGCGCTACTAGCAACCACACCTTGTGAAATACTGTCTTCGCGCAAGTAATTCATTTTGCCGCCACTAATGGCGAACGTACGTTGCCCGTCTTCAGAAATCAAAGTGAAGCAGCGTCCAATGGGCCCATCGACTCCTTGGAGTTGGTCCAAATCAACTTTACTGGAGGTATCGCAAAGATAGCGATATGCATAACTACCAATTCCAATATTTTCACTCATCACTCCAAGTTGTACGGAACGTCCATTGGCTAGAACTGAGTAATTATGGAGGGTATTTGCAATGCTTCCACCAGCATGTTGCTTAACTGGTGAGCTATTCTGCGTGATGAACTGATAGAGTGCTTCAGCTTGTTCGTCACTAACTAGGCTCGATTGCCCTTTTGGTAAGCCGAATCGTTGGAGATCCGCTTCGCTCACCTTAGCTTCGATATCAACTAGGGTTTGGTCGATTCCAACGATATAAGGCATCGGGATTTCGGGACTTTGCCCGGCGATAATACGATGTCCTTGTCGCTGTGCAACAGGGAAAAAATGCTTAGATTTACGTTTGCCTGGAAACTTCATATCGACTAGCTGTGCTAAAAAAAGCGCAGTGTACCATTGCTGGGCAAACTAACAAACGGCAATGCCAATTAATACCCTATGTTGGTGCGCAAATAAGACTAAGTTAAAGCACGATTACTAGCGCTTTAACTTAGTTACCAAGAACTTACCAATCTTGGCTATGCTTGCGAATTAAATGTGCATAAAGCTCAACATGATCCTGATTATCATTGAGAGCTGGAATATAACTGTATTGCTTACCGCCAGCTTCCAAAAACACTTCGCGTAATTCGTCGGCGACTTCTTCAATGGTCTCTAGGCATTCAGTTGCAAATGCCGGTGAAATAACGTCCACGCTCTCAATGCCTTTTTCAGCTAATTCGGTCAAAAGCGCATCGCAATATGGCTGTAACCATTTCTCTTTACCAAAACGACTTTGATAACTCATGCACCATTGGTCAATGCCAAGTCCCAATTGTTTAGCCACTTGATGCGCCGTTGCTTCACAATGCTGCGGATAAGGATCACCCTTATGAGCCACACGCTCAGGAATACCATGAAATGAAAACACTAGCTTCTCACTGCGTCCATGTAGTTGCCAATGTTGCTCTATAGAATTACACAAAGCTGTAATGTACAAAGGTTCATGATAGTAATCATTAATAGTACGTAGCTCCGGCAAATAGAACTGTTTTGCCAAGGCTTTTTGGTAGCCATCGTAAACTGCAGCTGTGGTGGTAGACGAAAACTGCGGGTACATCGGTAATAATAGTACTCGCTGATGCCCTTCTTTTAGCACCCTATCTAATACATGCTCTAAGTCTGGCTGGCTGTAGTTCATTGCCAAATAGACTTCACATTGTGGCGTTACTTTACTGGCAACTTTATCGCGTAATTGCTCACTGATAACTTTGAGTGGGGAGCCTTTGTCCATCCAAATTTGTCCGTAAAGTTTAGCGACTCGTTTTGCACGCAGCGGCAAAATAACTAGATTAAGCAAGGGTTGCCATACTATTTTTGGAATACTAACCACTCGTTGATCTGATAAAAAACGACGTAAAAACTGTCTAACTGCCGAAGGCGTCGCTTTTTCAGGAGTCCCGAGGTTTACCATAACCACGGCAACTTTCAGTTCCGCGATAGCTAAAGGTTCTGTTTGCTGATGCGACATTCGATGCTTCCTTGTTCTACAAAGACTAAAAAAGCGGCCGTAGCCGCTTTTGTTTAACAAAACAAACCGTTTATGCTTCTAGCAATTCTAACAATTCTTCGCTGACAGTTTCTACACTTTGTGTGCCATCAATACGGTGGTATTGACTGTTTCCTGCAGCTTTTTCAGCTTGGTAATAGTCAACAAGGGGTTTCGTTTGGTCATGATAGATACCCAGACGTTTGCGAACGGTGCTTTCTTCGTCATCTGGACGAATAGACAAGTCGTCGCCAGTAACATCATCTTTACCTTCGACTTTAGGCGGATTGTATACCAAGTGATATACACGGCCAGAACCAGAATGAACACGGCGACCACTCATACGCTTAACGATTTCTTCATCAGGGACATCAAATTCAAGTACGGTATCAATTTGGATACCTGCATCTTTCATGGCATCCGCTTGAGGAATGGTACGTGGGAAGCCATCTAGTAAAAAGCCTTCTTTGCAATCAGCCTGAGTTACGCGTTCTTTAACAAGTCCAATAATAAGTTCGTCGCTGACCAATTGACCTGCGTCCATCACTTCTTTTGCTTGCTTACCGAGCTCGGTACCAGCTTTAATAGCCGCACGCAGCATATCACCAGTAGAAATTTGAGGAATGCCAAAACGTTCCATTATAAATTGAGCTTGTGTGCCTTTACCGGCACCAGGTGCGCCTAGCAGAATAATTCGCATAATTCGCGGATCCTTTGGTTTAATTATTATCTCACCTTGGCTCATACGACTGAGGGAAAAAGCCAAGGCTCTTAATTACAGCGGAGAATTTACACTGTGCGGCTTCGCTCTACAAGTCGAAGCAGACTAAAGTACAGTCTTGCGCACAGCTTTTAAAGACTTGCTATACTAGTACGGCCTTTAACTGACATGAACATCAATAAACGGAAGACCGATGGCAGAAACTTTTTTATTCCATGATTATGAAACCTTTGGCGTTAATCCGGCTTTAGACCGTCCGTCACAATTTGCCGCTATCCGAACCGATTTGAACTTAGAGCCGATCGGTGAGCCCATCAATATTTTCTGTCAACAAAGTCCAGATTATGTACCTAATCCAGAAGCCTGTTTGATTACTGGTATTTTGCCACAGATGGCAAATCAACGAGGTGTAAGTGAACTTGAGTTTATTCGGAAGATTAATGCTGAATTTTCACAAGCTGGTACTTGCTCTCTGGGTTATAACAGTATTCGATTTGACGATGAAGTGACGCGCAATACCCTGTTTCGTAACTTCATGGACCCCTATGCTCGTGAATGGCAAAATGGAAATTCGCGCTGGGACCTTATTGATTTGGCACGCGCCTGTTATGCACTACGCCCTGAAGGCATTCAGTGGCCCGAGTCCGAAGATGGTCTTCCCAGTTTTCGTCTTGAACTACTCACCGCAGCCAACGGTATTGGGCATACTAATGCCCATGATGCACTAAGCGATGTACAAGCAACTATTGATTTTGCAAAGCTACTTAAGCTTAAGCAGCCCAAGTTATTTGACTACGCTTATCAATTACGAAGAAAGCAAAACGTTGCAGAGTTGCTTTCTTTATCTGACCTAAATCCAGTAGTGCACGTATCGGGCATGTTCGGAGCACAGCAAGGTTGTGTGTCTTGGGTTCTGCCAATACTCAAACATCCAACAAATCCCAATACCGTTATTTGCATCGACTTAAATCAAGATGCGCAAGTTTTGCTTGATTTAGATATAGAACAGCTAGCAACAAGGCTCTATACCCGCCGCAGCGAACTGGCACCAGATCAAAGTCCTGTGCCAATCAAAAGCATTCACATCAACAAAAGTCCCTTTGTTGCCAAAGCGGCCGCCTTAAGCCCCGAGCGAGCCCAGAGTTTTGGTATTGATCGCAGTTTGTGCCGCCAAAACCTTAATTTAATCCAAAGCCAGCAGCAATTAATCCGTAGCAAGATAGAACAGCTTTTCTCCATAGAGCGGGAATTTGAACAAGGCCGAGATCCTGAAGCATCACTCTACGATGGCTTTGTTTCAGGCCCTGATAAAGCGCTTATGGAAAGCCTTCAGTTCGCAGACCCACTGACCATTAATGCTCAGCAATTTGCGTTTAAAGATCAACGTTTACAACGCTTGCTGCCGCGCTATAAGGCTCGTAACTTCCCACACCTATTAGACGAACATGAAGCGCTGAAATGGCAAGCCTATTGCCATGATCGTATTGAGCAACCAAAACTCGAAGCGATAGCGCGACTGCAGGCTTTGTATCAGCAACATCAACACGATGAGTCCAAGTTAAAACAACTTCAAATATTCGCTAATTATCTGGATCAACTCGGTTAGAACGAAATTGTCCACTAAAACAGCAATCGATCCGATTTAGTGGGCTCAAGTCACGCCAGGTGCGTGATAGGTTGGCGTTAAAGCTGCGGTTTCGCTACAATATGCGCCAGATTTCTAGTGTTGGAGCACCTTTTGTTCACTAACTCAAGCAAGCCACTTACCGCTGAACAAATAAGCCTATTAACGATGCTTGGCAGCGATAAACTGCCAGAGTATATCCCTGCCGCCAAGTCCGCAGCCTTATGTAAAGAGCTACAGTTAGAGCCTGAAGCTCTAGCGCAGAAACTATTACCTTTAGCTGCTGCGCATGCGGTAGTACCTCGCTCTGACTTCTATGTGGGAGCGATTGTTATTGATGACAATGGTGCGCTCTATTTTGGAGCCAATTTGGAACTTGAATATGGCCCTCTGACTAACGCTTTACACGCTGAACAAGCAGCATTGTTTAATGCACTTCGTCATCAATGTTCAAGCCTTAAGTCTCTCGTGGTTAACGCCGCACCTTGTGGTTATTGCCGCCAATTTATCAATGAGTTTAGCGATGCTGCCCATTTACAAGTTCGCGTGAACCACCAACAATTTAGTTTTGAGCAACTACTGCCCTACTCATTTGGCCCAAAAGACTTGGGACAAGAGCAAGGGATCAATGTCGAGCGCTTCTCCGAGCTTACATCGCGGCAACATCAACTATCGGCCAGCTATGCACCCTATTCTAGTTCACCATCCATATTAGTGGCTAAAGCGAAAGGCCAAGATCTTGTTTGGAGTGCTTATCTTGAAAATGCAGCATTTAGTCCCTCTGTCTCCCCATTCTTGCTATTGCTGTCTCAAATAAAGCTGCAAGGGCTAAGCATGGAGAACGTTGATACCATTGAGGTTCATGAGAACACCAATGCTGATTTTTCGTTTGCCCCCGAACTTCAGTTATTCTTAAACCATTATCCAAACCTTAATATCTCAGTAAATCTATTAGTGGAGTAAACCATGTTAGGTACCGCTTTAAGTCCGAATGCTAGCCGAGCAATGCTACTTGGCAGTGGTGAACTAGGCAAAGAAGTTGCTCTTGAGTTCCAACGACTAGGCGTCGAAGTGATTGCCGTTGACCGCTACCCGAATGCGCCAGCGATGCAAGTTGCTCATCGCTCACATGTGATTGACATGCTTGACTCTCAAGCCCTAAAAGCTGTAATTGCGCTTGAACAACCAGACTTTGTAGTGCCTGAGATTGAAGCTATTGCTACCGCCACCCTATTGGAGCTTGAACAGCAGGGCCTGAATGTAGTGCCCAATGCACGGGCAACCATACTGACTATGGATCGTGAAGGGATCCGTAATCTTGCAGCTCAAGACTTAGGCATTCCTACCTCTGCTTATCGCTTTGCCGATAACTTTGAACAGTTCTCACTGGCTGCGGAACAAATTGGATTTCCATTTGTGACCAAACCAGTGATGAGTTCATCAGGAAAGGGCCAATCTTTAGTTCGTAACCCAGAGCAACTTCAAAAAGCATGGGATTATTCGCAAGCTGGAGGCCGCAGTGGTGAAGGACGGGTTATCGTAGAAGGTTTTGTACCTTTTGATTATGAAATCACCTTGCTAACAGTACGTGCCGTTGACGGAGTACACTTTTGTGCGCCGATTGGCCATCGCCAAGAAGACGGCGACTATCGAGAGTCTTGGCAGCCACAAGCCATGGTTGAAACGGTATTATTGAAAGCTCAAGCCATGGCTGAAAAGGTTGTCAACGAACTTGGTGGCTATGGTTTGTTTGGGGTTGAGCTATTTATTTGTGGCGAAGACGTATTGTTTTCAGAGGTCTCTCCTCGCCCGCACGACACCGGTATGGTCACGCTCATATCACAAGATTTAAGCGAGTTTGCATTGCATGTACGTGCAATTTTAGGTTTGCCAATAGGGAATATACATCAACATGGGCCAAGTGCATCGGCTGTTATTCTTGGCAAAGGTACATCCTCAAATATTGGCTTTTCAAATTTAGAAAATGCCTATCATTGCCCTAACCTACAACTACGTTTATTTGGTAAGCCCGATATTGATGGGCAACGCCGACTAGGTGTGGCACTTAATCGTGCCGACTCAATCGAACTTGCAGTCGATAACGCTAAGCAAGCGGCTGATGCCGTTAACATTAGTTATTAACTAGGACCGCTATGTACACCGGCTATATCAGTGAATTGGAGCTTGGCATGCTGCTGGCTCCAAGTGTTAAGTCCGATGAGTTTGAACAAAATGCCGCTGCTAGTTTTCGGCTCGATTGGGATATTAGCCAACATGTCTCCCAAGTTAACAATTTTGCAGATCTTGAGAGTCTGTCACAATTTCTAATCACTTACCCTGAGACAGCCATCTTGGTCGCTGATTGCCAGGGTCTAAGCGATGAAGAGTTACATCACCTGGCTTTAGTATTGGCCCAGTATCCACATATAACTATTTATATATGCCAAAGCCTGCCTTCAATGGAATTCTCATTAGGGGATTTTTCATTTTGCGCAGATGAGCAACAATTGCTGCAGAATTTAGAACAACATAACGTTGATTCCAAAATTCAATTTATGACATGGAAACAAGCCCTTAAAGTTAGTCTTTATCAGGCCCAAATGGATAGCCGCTTACACCAACGGATTTCTGATATTGGCGTCAGTTGTAGTCGTTATGCCGCAGGCGCAACCCAGTTGGATAAAAGTAATGTCGTTGTAATCGATTTATCCCAAGTTGACGACGACTTTAAAATTTTACTCGATGGCTTATCAGAACTAAAACACTGCCCACCTGTTATTGTCGTCTATCAACAAGCTGATCGTTTTTTCAAGCAAAGCATTGCATTGATCCAGCATCTAAATTTACGTTTAGCCCTTACTGTTACGGTTGATGAGCTAATCGAGTATTTAGAACCCTTAGCTATGACCGCATTCCAAGCTACTCAGCGCTACTTACGTCAGTACACGCCCATAAAAGACTCAGCTCCTCAGCGGGTGTTCAGAACCGATGTTCAACAGGATGTCGCGAGTTGGGCCGGCGTAAACCTAGCGGATTTGCGCACGGAAAAAACGGAAGACTTTTATTGCCTATGCTTTCTCGATCAGGAATTTGAAAATAATCCTTTTGAACAAATTGTGGAGCTTTATCGAGAGGGGAACTTGGATATCACCAAGCTACGCTTGGTTTGTAGTTATGAACAATTAAAGCAGTATTATAACTCTGAGCTACTTCATTTGTTACAAAATGGACTCACCTTAGTTTTATTGGCAACCCAGATCCGAAACTTGCTTATAGAGCCATACTGGCTAGGTGTTTTCGAACAAGCTTTCGTCCCTATCGGCCTATGGCAACAGTTACAAACCGAAGTCATTCGACAGGATCTATGGCGTAGTTTTACCGAGGCTTGTAGTAAAGCGGAGGTACAGATTGGGCTAATTGATGTGCCACCCGAGTTGGCAAAAGATTATCAAGCCCAGGGTTTTGACTATATAGTTGGACGAGTGCCCGTTGAAGCCACGGTTTTTATCGATAAATAGTCTTGATATGCCATTTTTCAAAGTTAAAGTTGATAATTGAACTCGATTCGATGATCTCCATCTAATACATCCACTTTTTGATTCCAGTTAGCAAAATAGCGCACGTTGGCCCGAGGTGTAATCTGATATGAAATAGCCGCTTCATGGGTGATTAGATTATTGTCTTTCGCAAAATAAGTCTCTTTATATTCACGACTACCGACAAGTGTTGTTAACCATACCGGATTGTAATTTATCCAAATTTTATCTGTTAGCGCAAGTTTACCGTAGAAACCCAATACTGCGAATGTACCAGGAACGGTAATACCCTCTTTACTATCATTTTGAATTGAAAAGCCTAAACCGCCAAGGGGGTAGAGTTGCACAGACTTCCACTTAGGTAGGGCTTGTATAATGCTATAGCTGCCATCTGCACTATCTCGATCAAAGTTTAGATTTACATCAAGCTGTGAACCTCTGCCTGAAGTCAAATCAACATTAAAACGACGAAAACGCATAGTATCAATTGAATCGTCTACATTTGTATAAAGCGATTCGTTGTTGTCTCTAAATCCTAGTGAGGCTCCTCCAATACCTTTAATTTCTATAATATTCATCCCCATAGTTGCTTCATTTCCAGTGTCGAAAACTTCACCAAGTTTAAGATTAATTCCTTTGTCAGTGAGACCACCGCCTACTTGGCGATAAACCGCCAATGGGTCTGACATATCTTGTACGTTCTTTGTATCTTCTTGAGATGCCAGCACCGATGGGATGAAAAGCGTATTCAAAATTATTAGTGATTTGCTCAGTCGCTTGCTAAAACTCATCATTTGTTCGCCTATAATCTTAGTGTTATTCAATCATTAGGCATATTTTGACAGTAGCGGGACTTAGGTGGTATCCGAAAAATTACTAATCAACTGCACTACAACGCCATTAACAATGGCCGCCTACACAGCACTAATTGGTGATGTTTTCCGTATAAACTGCGAATTTGACAGCTCTATTCCTTGTAAAAATAATCCATAGATTTAAAAGATAATGGCGAAGAGCTTAGGAAAAGCAAAGTCTACCTTAGAATGAAACAAGCTCGATTAAAGGCTACTCGCAGTTATAAGCTTCATCCTCGTTTTGCAGGGGGACATGTTATTAATACTGCGGATATCTCGCTGACCCTAAGCTTTAATATAGCGAATCCGAATAAATATAAGTGACTGACTTTAAATTACTTTCTAACAAATGAAGGCTGCTTATATCAAGGATTGATATAGATGTTTTTTCCCGACAGGTTGTGAGTTTGACAATGAAGGATACCCCTAAAGCAGGTTTGATTATCTACGAGTTATTGAAGGCTATTTGATGGCGTTCACTTGAGAGCAGGTATTATTTCATTAAAATATGGGGGCCAAATACCTGGTCAGATTGGCGATGTTGTTTATAAGAACAAAACTTTCAACGTTAGTTTGAGTCGGCGCGAAAACTCCCATGGTAAGACTGCCCATAGTTATTTCTTTGCTAAAGAAGAAACTAGTTAAGCGTCCAAGAAATTAGCGGCTTACCACTGTGTGAAGTTAGTAATATTTACTCTACAAGTAAAAAATAGATTTAAGTCAGAACTTTTGGCCGTTAAATTTAAGCCACAGTTTTGAATTCATGAGGAGTTATGCTTTCGATAAATTGACTCTCCAAATCACTAAAAGAGATATAGTTGTATTTTTCACCGCAACTAAATCGTTGCTTAGCATAGGAATCAGTATATGGTCCGATTACAATAACTTTGTTAACAATACTACTGTAACCGTTTTCAATAAACTGCCTATAGAAACGACAGTGCAAAACAACGATGTCATAGTTTAATGTAACGTAGCGTTCTAAATCTAAACAATTGTCAAGTTTTTCCGAAACGATATCCTTTTCCTGAAGAAACCTATTAATTGCCAAGAAAATTGATTCATCTCCAACATAGAGTAATTTCACAACATTATCTCTGATAAAACATGATGTGATGATTGCAAAATGTGAATAATAACAACACTCGAAAAATTACCAGTCCTTCTTTGGGGATTACATACTTGGTTGAGCGGCTAAGCTACAATGTGTGTTATCACTACAGACCAAAAGATCGATAATGCATTGATTAATATCATATTATAGATGCTAGCTTGGTAACAAGAAATTTTGACTCAATGTTTTATTACTCCGACTACAGTTTTCTTTTTCATCCATAGCCTAGCTCAAAAAGCTCTTTTAGCACCTGTATCTCCAATTTGTCCTCCTCATAGATATGTTAAAAAGTCTTGTGAATGTTTATACAATAAAAGTCTTAAGCCCGTAGCCTAATCTTAGATCTCAGTTCATCCAAAGAACCCCTTGAAGAGAAATTATGTGTATGATTGAAGATGGGCAACTAAACTTATTTGAGTCAGTAAGACTGTGTAACAACGCCTCAAAATGTTGTCTACGCCCAGCCTATGAAAATTCAAGGGTAAGCTTGCTTTATAGTAAGGTACTTCTAACACGGATATAGGCCTACTGGGTGACAAAGTGTAGGGTTCGAACGAAACCATATCGAGAAGCTTTTAATAAGTTTTAACCCTTAAACTAAAACTATTTTAGTAGCCTCGTCTAGCTAAGATGTTTTCTATCGAATGGTCGGTAAAACATCGTCTACGAATTAGTAATGAACGCAAAATAACTAAGTAAATACCAAATATGTTTTGCTCTCATATTACCGGTTACCATGGTAATGTTGGCTAACCGTAAGCAGTTTAAGGAAATTCAGCAAATGGAAAAGAAAAGGATTCTTCTTGCAGATGATCATGTCTTAGTAGCGGAGGGAATCAAAAATCTGCTTTCAGAAGACTACGACATCATCGGTATTGTCGAAGATGGCAATGCATTAGTTACCCAAGCTAAAAAACAACGCCCTGACATCATCGTGTCCGACATATCAATGCCAATAATGAATGGCTTAAACGCAGCGGAGAAGATTATAGCTGCTGACATTGGGGTAAAAATTATTTTATTGACCATGCATCCAGAAGTTAAATACGCCTTAAAGGCCTTAGATACAGGGGTCCATGGATATTTGCTAAAACACTCAGCCCCAGAAGAGCTAATTATTGCTATCAAAACGGTTCTTAAAGGCAGAACCTATATTACCCCTGCATTAGCCGCAGATATAATGGATGCTTACAAAAACAGTGATGGTGGTGTTGCTGACCCACTTGAACAGCTAACCACACGACAACGAGAAGTATTACAACTTTTAGTGGAAAGCAATTCAGCAAAAGAAATCGCTAACATTCTTAATATTTCTAGCCGTACCGTAGAGTTTCACAAGTACAAGATGGTCGAAATATTAAACTTGAAAAATGCGAGTGAACTTGTACCCTTTGCAATTAAAAACAACCTTGTTTAAGTTGTCCTGATGTACTTTCTACTCGTTGCTTCTGGCTTGTAAAACTTACATTACTCATGCGACTACAAAGCCAAGTGCTCTTATGAAGAACACTTGGCTGATAGACCTAACTTTGTGAAGGGTTAGCTCCGCACTATTAATGAATATAGTGGGGCTTAATTTGCGGCTTAAGCACTCGCTTTTTCCAGA